>NZ_JACEOG010000001.1:0-2430107 GCF_013868155.1 Aeromicrobium phoceense | reverse complement strand
TTCATCAAGATCGTCGTGAACGCCGACACAAGCGAGATTCTCGGCATCACTGCCGTCGCCAAGGACGCCGGCGAGCTCGCCGCCACCGGAGTCCACCTGCTCGGCAAGACCATCGCCGAAGTCGTCGACGCGTGGGCCCCCTATCTCACCATGACCGAAGGACTCCGGCTCGCCGCAAGAGCCTTCACCACCGACGTCTCACAGCTGTCGTGCTGCGCGTGAACGCGGTCGGCACTGGTACTCACAGGCGAGGGCGATGCCGCCGATGCGGACGGTTCTTGCGCTCGCGCAGCGGAAGGCCTGGCCGTACCCGCTGTCCCGGTCATCTCGGTGCCTCCGCCGAATTCGACTTGACCGAGCGTTCGATGGTACTCGACCCCGATACGCTCGGCATTCGCCTTGAGCCCGTTCGTCGCGTTCCAGCCGTTCTCGAGGGCAGCGCCGACGGCTCGCGTGCCGATGGCGTTGCCGAAGGTCCCGTCGCACGCTCGGCCGGCGGCGTGGTCGTTCGTCGCCGGCTCGCCCGGCCGCCAGCACGCCCACGACGAGCCCGGGAAGTGACTCTCGAGCTGAGCCGATCTCAACCAGAGACGAGGGTTTGCTCCGGTGAATCTCTTAGCGCGTGTCGTCCTCGGGTGGAAGGTTCTCGGCAATTCGCCGGCGGAGGATCGTCGTAGTCGAAGCCTGCTCGCGGGCACGCTCCTCCCGCCACATCAGGAGGGCTCCGGCCACCGCCCCCGTGACGATCACGAAGTCGGCGAAGTTCCCGATGAACAGATTGCCGTAGGCAAGGAAGTCCACGACGTGTCCACGGCCGAATCCTGGTTCGCGGAACAGCCGGTCGCTGGCGTGAGAGGCTGCAGCTCCGCCCAGCGCACCGACCACGAGCGTCCACCCGAGCTGCCGAACGCGAAACGCGAAAACCGTCGCGACGACCACAGCGGCGACAGAGACCAAGGCGAACACCCACGTGAACCCTTCGCCAAAGGAGAACGCCGCGCCCGGGTTGTACGCCAGTTGAAGGCCGAACAGGCTTCCAACCAACGGCGTCCGCTCACCCTCGATGAGGGTGCTCTCGGCCCAGCTCTTGGTCCACTGATCGACAAGAACGACGAGCCCGCCAAGCAGGAGGGCCGTCACCGCGAACCGCCAGCGACCCCCACGGCGCACCCCTTCGGCCGAATCCTGATTCGCCCTCGCCCTCGGTCGACGAGTCATCCGATGACCTCGAAGAACCGGGTGATGACCTCGGACTCGATCAGGATGAACAGGCCCAAACCAATGAAGACCGTGGGCACGAGCCAGTGCTCGATGCGCTCCAGTGCCTCAGTGACGACCTCGCGGGTTCCGATCAGTCGTCCAGCGGCGCACCAAACGGCGACGAGGACGAGGAAGACCGCAATCATGACCGCGACGTCGGCCGGGGCGCTGGTGCGAAAAATCGGCGTGTAGAGCGAGATGTTGTCAGCCCCATTGGCGATTGTTATCCCGGCGACACTCCAGAGCCCGGCTGCGAGGGTCAAATCGCTGTCCTCGCCGTTGCGCTTGCGAAGCAAACCGCGGATGAGCGTCCAGATGCCGATGCTGAGAGGGATCAGTCCGAGCAGTCCGACCCATTGATCCGGCACGATCGTCAAGCCGAGCGCGGCGACCACACTGATCGCGACAAGCGTGATGAATCCGACGTATTGCCCCCCGACGATCTGCCACGGGCGCGGACTCCCATTGCGGGAGGCGAGGAACAGCACGGTGAGCACCACGATGTCATCGATGTTGGTAGCCGCGAACAGGCCAATGGCCGAACCGACAGTCGTCAGCATCAGCCCTCCAATCGCGGCGCGGGAGTGCGGGCGGCGCGCAGCCCGTTGAGAATCACGATGACCTCCGCGATCTCGTGGACCAGCACAACGGCGGCCAGCCCCAAGACACCGAACAGTGCGAGTGGAAGCAGCGCGGCGATGATCAACAGCGACAGGATGATGTTCTGGTTGATGATGCGCCGTCCACGCCGCGCGTGTTCGAATGCCCGCGGGATGAGGCGCAGATCATGGCCAGTGAAGGCAACGTCGGCGGACTCGATCGCCGCGTCGGAGCCTGTCGCTCCCATGGCGATGCCGATGTCCGCGGCGGCGAGAGCCGGGGCGTCGTTGATGCCGTCGCCGATCATGGCGACCGATCCCGCTTCGGACAGCTCGGTGATCGCAGCGGCCTTGTCCTCGGGTCGGAGCTCGGCGCGGACATCGTCGATCCCGGCCTGCGCGGCGAGAGCTCGAGCGGTTCGAGCGTTGTCGCCGGTGAGCATGGTCACGCCCACTCGGTGATCGGTGAGGGTGCGCACGACGTCAGGGACTTCGGGGCGCAGCTCGTCGCGGACGCCGATCGCCGCGACCGGGACGCCGTCGCGGTGCACGATCACGACCGTCATGCCCTGCATTTCCAGATCCTCGACACGCGCGCCGAGCTCTCCGGCGTCGAGCCAGCGCGGGCTGCCGACAGTGATCTTCATCCCGTCGACGGTGCCATCGATGCCGTGTCCCGCCTGCTCGGTCACCTCCGCGGCCAGGGGAACGTCCTGGGCGGCCGCGGTGATCGCCGCAGCGAGCGGGTGTGTGCTGTGCTGCTCCAACGCGGCAGCCCACGCCAGTCCCTGAGCCTCGGTGATGCCTTCGACCACCAGGACCGCGGTGACGGCAGGCTCATTGCGGGTGAGAGTGCCGGTCTTGTCGACGGCGACGTGGCGGACGGTGCCGAAACGTTCGAAGGCCGCACCAGATTTGACGATCACGCCGAACTTGCTGGCCGCACCGATGGCGGCGACGACGGTCAGAGGGACGGAGATCGCCAGCGCACAGGGCGACGCCGCCACCAGCACGACGAGGGCCCGAGTGATCCACACGTCTGGGTCGCCCAAGATCGATCCGAGGAGCGCGACGAGCACAGCAAGGATCAGCACCCCCGGCACGAGGGGGCGCGCGATCCGGTCGGCGAGCCGGGCGCGATCGCCCTTCTCGGCCTGAGCCTGCTCGACCAGTTCCACGATCGTGGTGAGCGAGTTGTCAGTACCGGCCGCAGTGGTCTCGATCTCCAGCGCGCCAGCACTGTTGATCGCCCCGGCTGACACCGGGTCACCCGGCTCGACCTCGACCGGGATCGACTCACCGGTGATGGCCGAGGTGTCCAAGCTCGACCGCCCTGAGCGGACGATTCCGTCCGTGGCGATCCGCTCGCCAGGTCGGACCATCATCACGTCGCCGACGACCAGATCCTTGGCCTGGACCTGCTCCGCGACACCGTCACGGAGCACCGTCGCCGTCTCGGGCACGAGCTTGAGCAACGCCCGCAACCCTCCGCGCGCCCGGTCCATCGCCTTGTCCTCCAAGGCCTCCGCGATCGAGTACAAGAACGCCAGCGCCGCGGCCTCCTCGACGTAGCCGAGAATGACAGCGCCGATCGCGCTGATCGTCATCAACAGCCCGATCCCGAGCTTGCCCTTGAACAGGTTTCGGATCGCGGCAGGGGTGAAGGTCGAGGCGCCCAGCAGTAAGCCGACCCAGAAGAGCACCAGGGCGGGCGTCTCGGCCCCGGACCGCTCGGCGACCAGACCGAGGAGGAATGCCAGACCCGAGAAGACCGGCACCATGACCCCTCTGTCCCTCCACCACGGTCGCCCCGACTCGTCGAAGTCCTCGCCCGTCATGGCGACGGAATCGTGCTCGCATCCACACGCCGCGCTCATGCGCCCGCTCCCGACTCGCAGCAGCCCACCACGGTGCACGTCGAGTCGACGCACGGCGCGTGAACGTCCACAGCCAACGTCACGTCCACCAGGGCGACGAGGGCGGCGGTGAGATGGGGATCGGCAATCTCATAGCGTGTCTGACGCCCCTCGGCCTCAGCCACCACGATGCCGCAGTCGCGCAGACACGTCAGATGGTTCGAGACGTTGGATCGAGTCAGCTCCAAGTCGCGCGACAGCACGGCGGGATAGCTCGGTCCCTCGAGGAGAGTCATGAGGATGCGGGAGCGCGTAGGGTCGGCCATGGCACGGCCAAGCCGGTTCATGACGTCGAGACGCGAAGCAATGGTCAGCATGCGCTGAACTATACACTGAGCGCTGACCATTGGAACGGAGGTCCGCGTGGGATCTCCGTGACTGCCCGCTCTGCAACGGGCCATGTCCCCATGCGCTCGGGAGAGTCTGTCGGATTACGGGACGATGTGTCGGGCGATCAGTCGAGCGTCCGTGCCCACGCTTCCGAGAAGCGCTGAGCCCCTGTTGCGAAGCCATGAGTCTCCGAGGACGTACAACCCCCTGATCGGAGTTCGTCCGTCCTCCAAATCGACAGTGCCGTCCGCGCCGACGACCGCTTGGGGCAACCACTCGAACCCGTTGCGATAGCCAGTAACCCAAATTGGGACGGCGCCCGCGTTCGGTGGAACACTGTGACTTCAACGGGGCACTCCGTGGAGGTCTCAGCTGATGGCGAGGCTCTGCGTCTCTCGCGCGGTGGGGTCCCGCAGCACGTCGGACAGATGGCCAAGCGCTCCGGGGACGACGGAGTAGAACGCCCACGTGCCTCGCTGTTCGCGCGCGAGCAGTCCGGCCTCGACGAGGATCTTGAGGTGGTGGGACACCGTCGGCTGGCTCAGCCCCACGGGCTCGGTGATGTCGCAGACGCACGCCTCGCCGCCCTCGTGCGCCGCCACGAGGGAGAGCAGCCGCACGCGGGTGGGGTCTGCGAGAGCCTTGAACTTGCGTGACAGCTCAGTCGCGTCGTCCGGAGTGATCGGAGCGGCGGTCAGCGGGATGCAGCAGCTGGCATCCTGTCCGGTGGGGGTGGCCATGGGCCCAGTATGGGCCCCTTCAGCAAGGGGAAACGGCGAAGGCGAGTGCGCCGAGGGGCGCGGCGGAACAGTTCACCGGGCGTTCATCCGGCGTGGCAAGGTCGACCGGAAAGGCGGGGTAGGCTCGACCTAGATAGACAATCGTCGATGGAGGACTGAGGTCCTCGAGGAGCCGCACGTGACGTCCGCACCCGCCGCAGACAGTAGATCCGAAACCGAAGTCGTCGCCCACCTGTCGAGGCTGGACCGCTTCCTGCCGGTGTGGATCATCCTGGCGATGGCGCTGGGACTGATTCTCGGTCGCACGGTCGATGGACTGGACGAGGCGCTGGACTCGGTGAAGATCGGCTCGGTGTCGTTGCCGATCGCGATCGGCCTGCTCGTGATGATGTACCCGGTGCTGGCGAAGGTCCGCTACGACGAGACCCAGCGCGTCACGGGCGACCACAAGCTGCTCGGTGCCTCGTTGTTCATGAACTGGATCCTGGGGCCGGCGCTGATGTTCGCGCTCGCCTGGTTGATGCTGCCGGACCTGCCGGAGTTCCGCACCGGCCTGATCATCGTCGGCCTCGCGCGCTGCATCGCGATGGTGCTGATCTGGAACGACCTGGCGTGCGGTGATCGCGAGGCCGCAGCGGTGCTCGTCGCCGTCAACTCCGTCTTCCAGGTGTTTGCCTTCGGGGCGCTCGGCTGGTTCTACCTGCAGACGCTGCCGGGATGGCTGGGTCTGGAGACGACGTCGGCCGAGTTCTCGTTCTGGTCCATCACCGGGAGCGTGCTGGTCTTCCTGGGCATCCCGCTCGTCGCCGGGTTCCTGACGCGCACGATCGGTGAGAAGGCGAAGGGGCGTGAGTGGTACGAGGACACGTTCCTGCCTCGGCTGGGTCCTTGGGCGCTCTACGGCCTGCTTTTCACCATCGTGGTCCTGTTCGCCCTGCAGGGGGACGCGATCACGAGCCAGCCGTTCGACGTCGTGCGCATCTCACTCCCGCTGCTGGCCTACTTCACGATCACGTTCGGTCTGGGGATGGTGCTCGGCAAGGTGCTCGACCTCGGCTACGCCAAGACGGCCACCTTGGCGTTCACCGCCTCCGGGAACAACTTCGAGCTCGCCATCGCGGTCGCGATCGGCACGTTCGGCGTCACCTCCGGCCAGGCCCTGGCCGGTGTGGTCGGGCCGCTGATCGAGGTCCCCGTTCTCGTCGGGCTCGTCTATGTCGCCCTGTGGGCCCGCAAGTTCTTCACTCCCTCCACCACCTCCGACCAAGGAGCACCGCATGTCTGATCGTCCCTCCGTCCTGTTCGTCTGCGTCCACAACGCCGGCCGCTCGCAGATGGCCGCCGGCTTCCTGACCGCGCTGGCCGGCGATCGCATTGACGTCCGCTCCGCGGGCTCCATGCCCGGAGACCAGATCAACCCGGTCGCCGTCGAGGCGATGCGCGAAGTCGGCATCGACATCGCCGGCGAGCAGCCCAAAAAGCTCACCGAGGACGCCGTGAAGGCCTCCGACGTCGTCATCACGATGGGCTGCGGCGACGAGTGCCCGTACTTCCCGGGCAAGCGCTACGAGGACTGGGTCCTGGAGGATCCGGCCGGTCAGGGCATCGACGCGGTGCGCCCGATCCGTGACGAGATCCGCGGCCGCATCGAGGAGCTCATCGCCTCCCTCGCGCCCGAGGAGTCGAACCGTGTCTGACGTCCGCAGTCTCATCATCATCGGCTCCGGCCCCTCGGGGTACACCGCTGCCATCTACGCCGCGCGTGCCAACCTCAAGCCGCTCGTGTTCGAGGGCTCCGTCACCGCTGGTGGCGCCCTGATGAACACCACCGACGTGGAGAACTTCCCCGGCTTCCCCGACGGCATCATGGGCCCGGCCCTGATGGACAACCTGCGCGCCCAGGCCGACCGCTTCGGCGCCGAGCTGGTGTCCGACGACGTCACCTCGGTCGACCTCACCGGCGACATCAAGACCGTGGCGCTGGCCAACGGCAACACCTACCGTGCCCACGCGGTGATCCTCGCGATGGGCTCGGGCTACCGCAAGCTCGGCATCCAGGGCGAGGACGCGCTCTCGGGCCACGGCGTCAGCTGGTGTGCCACGTGCGACGGCTTCTTCTTCCGCGGCAAGGACATCGCGGTCGTCGGTGGCGGCGACTCCGCCGTCGAGGAGGCGCTGTTCCTCACCCGCTTCGCGGACAAGGTCACGCTGATCCACCGTCGCGACGAGCTGCGGGCCAGCAAGATCATGGCCGACCGCGCCTACGCCAACGGCAAGCTCGAGTTCGCGTGGAACAGCGCCGTCGACCAGATCCACGGCGACGGCATCCTCGAGGGCGTCACGCTGCGCGACACCGTCACCGGGGAGACCCGCCGGCTCGACGTCAGCGGCCTGTTCATCGCGATCGGCCACGACCCGCGCTCGGAGCTGCTGACCGGACAGGTCGACCTCGACGACGAGGGCTACGTCCTCGTCCAGCCCGGTTCCACCGCCACCAACCTGCGTGGTGTCTTCGCCGCGGGCGACCTCGTCGACCACACCTACCGCCAGGCCATCACGGCCGCGGGCACCGGCTGCCAGGCCGCCCTGGACGCCGAGCGCTTCCTCGCCGACATCGAGGCGGGATTGGTGAACGCCTAGGCGTCAGGCGTCCAGCGCGCGGGCGAGAGTCGCCATCGCGCCGGGGACGAGGGCGTAGAAGGACCACTGCCCGCGCTTCGTCCGGGTCAGCAGTCCGGCCTTGACGAGGATCCCCAGGTGGTGGCTGACCGTCCCCTGGCTCAGGTCGAGCGACTCGTTCAGGTCGCAGACACACGCTTC
Source organism: Aeromicrobium phoceense (assembly GCF_013868155.1). NCBI lineage: Bacteria > Bacillati > Actinomycetota > Actinomycetes > Propionibacteriales > Nocardioidaceae > Aeromicrobium > Aeromicrobium phoceense. The sequence goes on along the minus strand of NZ_JACEOG010000001.1, from coordinate 2,422,442 downwards.
ACCCGTCTCGGTGGCGGCGATGAGGGACAGCAGCCGCAGGCGGCTGGGGTCGCCCATCGCCTTGAACCGGGCGGCGAGGCTCGTGGCCTCCGCATCGCTCAGGACGCCGCCGGTGACGGGGGAGCAGCAGCTCGTCGAGACCGGTTCGAGCACGGTGAGTTCGGTGGCCATGCCACTACCCTAGATCGTTCATTGACATTCTTCAATGAGGCGCTACAGTCGAGGCATCGACAATCGTCAATGTACGCGAGGAGCTTTCTGATGTCTGAGCTTTCCGACCTACCCGTCGTCGTGATCGGTGCAGGCCCCGCCGGCCTTGCGGCCGCCGCCCACCTGCGTGGCCGTGGAGTGGACTTCATCGTCCTGGAAGCGGGCGACGCCGCAGGTGCGGCCGTCCGGGAGTGGGGCCACGTGCGGCTCTTCTCCGCGTGGTCCGAGCTGATCGACCCCGCGGCCGAGAAGGTCCTGGCCGACGCCGGCTGGACCCCGCCTGACCCGAAGCGCTACCCCACGGGCGCCGACTGGGTGGCCGGCTACCTCCAGCCTCTGGCCGATGCGCTCGGTGGCTCGGTCCGCTTCAACACGACGGTGACGGCCGTGGCCAAGCAGTCGCGCGACCGCTTGGTGAGCTCGGGTCGCGACGAGGCCCCGTTCACCGTCCACGTCACCACGCCCCTCGGGGCCGAGCACCTCACCGCCCGTGCGGTGATCGACGCCTCCGGCACCTGGAGCGGTCCCAACCCGCTCGGCGGGGACGGCGTCCCGGCCATCGGTGAGCACGAGACAGCGGACCGCATCTCCTACCGGATCCCGAACCTCGGCAACGCTGGAGAGCTCGACCGCTACGCCGGAAAGCATGTCGTCGTCGCCGGGACGGGCGCTTCGGCGAAGGGTGCGCTGATCGGGCTCACCGCCCTGGCTAGGACGGCGCCCGAGACACGCATCACCTGGCTCGTCCGGCGCGCGAGCGTGGGGGAGGCGTTCGCCGGCAGCGGCCAGGACGAGCTGCCGGCGCGGGGTGAGCTCGGTCAGCAGGCCCAGGCGGCAGTCGAATCCGGACCCGTGACGACGATGAACGGCTTCCGGACATCGCGCGTCTCTCGGCAGGACGACGACAGGCTCACCATCGAGTCCTTCGACGGACAGATCGTCACCGACGTGGACGAAGTGGTCGTCCTGACCGGGTTCCGCCCCGACCTGCAGATGCTGTCGGAGATGCGACTGGACCTCGATCCGGTGCTGCAGGCACCTCGCGAGCTGGCGCCGCTGATCGACCCGAACGAGCACTCCTGCGGCACCGTCTACCCTCACGGCGCCAAGGAGCTCGCCCAGCCCGAGAGCGGGTTCTACCTGGTCGGCATGAAGTCCTATGGTCGTGCGACGTCCTTCCTCGCGCTGACGGGCTTCGAGCAGACGCGTTCGGTCGTCGCGGCCATCGCCGGCGACCACGAAGCCGCGGAGCGGGTGGAGCTGACCCTTCCCGACACCGGCGTCTGCGGTGGTGCCGGACTGTTCGACGAGGAGAGCGCCGAGGGCGGGAGCTGCTGCGCCGCCCCGGCTGCGCCTGAGCTCATCCAGCTCGGCAGCGCGACCACCTCATGAGCCAAGGAGACAGGACAGTGGACCCGTCGCACGAGTTGAACCGAGAGGCGATTGCGGCGGAGATCGCCTACGAGCACCAGGGCACGTTCTCACTCGACGAAGTCAGGGAATTCGTCGACCGCGCAGCCGAGTCGCTGTTGACCGACGCGAAGATCGCACGGCACGTCCCGCTGCTCGTCAGCCGCTACGCGCGCGAGCTCTTGGCGGCCTCGGCCCAGACGAAGGGACTGATTGCGAAGAAGGTTCCCGAGCTCCTGTTCGTCTGCGTGCAGAACGCTGGACGCTCACAGATCGCCGCCGCCATCGCCGCGCACCTGGCGCCGGGCAAGGTGCACGTGCGTTCGGCCGGGTCCCGGCCTACGGGCGAGGTCAACCCTCTCGCGGTCCAGGTGCTCGCCGAGCGCGGCATCGAGCTGGCCGAGGCGTACCCGAAGCCCCTCTCCGACGACGTGCTGCACGCTGCGGACGTCATCGTCACCATGGGCTGCGGCGACGAGTGCCCCTACTTCCCCGGCAAGCGGTACGAGGACTGGGGCGTCTCGGACCCCGAGGGCGCCACGCTCGAAGAGGCACGAGACATCCGGGACGACATCCAGCGTCGCGTCACGGATCTGCTCCGTGACCTCGCCGTCTGAGAGCCGAGGGGAGCCTGTCAGCGGCCGGTCTCGGGCCGCGGGTCACCATGGGGGAGTGAGAGACGACATCGCGATCCTCGGGATGACTCCCGAGGACTGGCCACAGGTGGAGGCCATCTACGCAGCCGGCATCGACGCCGGACACGCGACCTTCGAGTCAGTGGTCCCGATCTGGGAGTCGTTCGACTCCTCGCGGCTTCCCGACCACCGTCTCGTGGCGGTGCACGCCTCCGGGGCGGTGGCCGGATGGGCCGCCTGCTCGCCGGTGTCCAGCCGACCCGTGTACGCGGGTGTGGTTGAGCACTCGATCTACGTCGCGCCGCAAGCGCACGGCGGCGGGATCGGCGGTCTGCTCCTCGAAGCGCTCATCGAGTCCACGGAGGACGCCGGCATCTGGACCATCCAGTCGAGCATCTTCCCCGAGAACACGGCGAGCCTTCGCCTCCACGAACGCCACGGCTTCCGGACCATCGGCACCCGGACCCGCGTCGCGAAGGCCGTCGTCGGTCCCGCCGCAGGCAGGTGGCGGGACACCGTCCTGGTCGAGCGCCGGAGTCAGGTCGCGGGCATCGACTGAGCGACGGTCAGGCCGGCCGACGGTCGTTCGCGCGGTGCCGGTGATGGCGGCCGCTGCCGACCGAGCCGTGGGGCCGACGCCGGCAGTTGCCGAGGCTGGTCCGGTCCAGTCGCCGTACCCCACCACGAACAGTTGCGGCTCGCCGATCGCCTGCGTCCCGGAGGTGCCTCCGACAGCGATGCGTCCACCCTCGAGGCGCAGGCCCAACGGTCGCAGGTGACGGAGCTCCGGTCGGAAGCCGGTGCACCACATGACCGCGCTACACGGGAGAACCCGGCGGCGCGCTGCTACGCGAGTCGGGACCAGGTGTCACCAGCGTCCGTCGATTCGAAGATGACACCTTCCGCCGCCGCGTACCATCCAGCCGATGTCACCGTGAGCGCTTCGGGGGCACCCGGGAGCGAACCCTTCTTCGTCCACGACTGGCCAGCATCCCGGCTCACATGAACCTCCCCGGCGGCTGAGAGTCCCACGACGAGGTCCTCAGGAGCCCACTCGATGTACGCCAGTGGTGGCGCGACGACGGTTCTGGCGCGAGACTCTCTGGCTCCCGTGTACCGGAGGAGTTCGCCAGTGGGTGTCGTCGCGAGGTAATCGCGCGAACCTGGCGCCGACGCAACGTCGATAATCGGGCGCTGATCTACGGTCGACCAGCTCTTCCGGTCGCGTGTCACCAGCAGTCGACTGCTCACTCCGTTGTAGCCGACGAGGAACGTCTCGGTGCCATCGAGCGCATGGAAATCGGCTTGTCCTGCAAGAGAGGCGGGTGTCCAGGTCACTCCCGCGTCAATGGACTCAATCAGGCCGAGGTGCTTGGGAAGATCGCTTGCGAGATCGGGATGGCCACTTGCAACGAAGTGGCTCGGTCCAATCACGAGGAAACCCATCAGGTCGTGCCACGCCTCGCCGACCCGCCGCGGAGCGCCGTTCTCCACACGAAACAGGCCCAAGTGAGACGCTGCATACAGGGTCCCGTCGGAGGGATCGACGCCGAGCCCGTGAATGTGCCCCATCGCGGATCCCGACTTGGACTCGATTTGCGGTGACTCCTGACTACAGGCGGCAACAGCCATCAGGAGAAGAGCGCTTGTCGCGACTGTGCCCACTATGTGGCGGGGATGCGTCACTTGCTCCCACCGCGATGGTCGACGACATCAGAGAGTGCGCCTCGGGCGCTGCCAGCTTGGGGCGTCATTCAAGTCATCTCCTCGGTTCCTGGGCCAATACTTGGAAGTCAATACGAGGCAAGTAATGGTCCACCTGAGGTGCGATGAAGTTTCGCTCAAGCTTTTTGGTCCGTTCGACGCTTGATTTCGTCTGCAAGCGGAAGCCGCACCGCGAACGTCGCGCCACGGCCGACTCCGTCGCTGTGCACGGCGATGCTGCCGCCGTGTGCCTCCGCCAGCGCCCGCGCGATGCTCAGACCAATTCCGCTGCCCCCGTGCTGCCTGTCGCGCGCCGTGTCGACCCGGTAGAACCGATCGAAGAGGTGCGCCAAGTGTTCCGCTTCGATTCCCACACCGTTGTCAGAGACCGCGTACTCAACCCAGTGGCCTTGGCGGGTGCAGGTGAGGGTGACCTCCCCACCCGTGGGGGTGTGACGAAGCGCGTTGTCGAGGAGATTTCCTAGGACCTGGCCGATACGCTCTGCGTCCGCTCGGACCGTCACGTATGGGTCCGTCTGGGAACGCAGCCCAACGGACTTGGCGGCGTACTGGTCGGCAACCAGCTCGATGGCGTCCCGAGCCAGTACCGCCCCGTCGAGAAGGCGAGCTCTGATCTTCAGGTGCCCTTCCTGCGCGCTGGAGATCGTTCCGATGTCTTCGGCAAGACGGTGAAGTCGGCGGGTGCTGCGACGGAGGGTGTCGAGAGTGGGCGCGTCCAGTGCGCGGACGCCGTCCTCCACCGCTTCGAGGTGGGCGTCGATCGTAGCCAGAGGAGTGCGCATCTCATGGGCCAAATCAGACAGCATGCGGCGGCGCGCTGACTCGACTGCGTCGAGTCGTTCCGCCAGAGCATTGAAGGTTGCACTCAACATCGCGAACTCTCCACCCAGGCCTGGGTCGGGCACTCGTGAGTCGTACTTTCCTCCGGCAAGGTCTGCAGCCGATGCCGCCACAGGAGAGATTGACCGTCGGACCCGACGGCTGAGGTACCAAGAAACGGCCAGGGCAGCGATGAACGCTGCCATCAGAGCCACCACCAGGGAGATCAGCAACGCGGAAGCGAAGGCTTGCTCGACATGGTCTGTCTCTTCGCTCGCGTGACTCACACCGGCCTGTTGGAGATGGTCGTGGAAGATGCTGGGGGCGATCGCCGCGGCAACCAGCCAGGTCGTGAGTGCGCTGGCGATGAGGACGAGTGCTTGCGCCGCCATGAGCCTTCCGGCGAAACCGGCACCGGCACCGCGAGACGCGCGCCTGCTTCGCTTCAACCGACGTGTGAGGACCATTAGCCGGTCCCCATGCGGTAGCCCACCCCGCGGACGGTCCGGACGTACTTTCCCTCGCCCGGGTCGTCGCGCAGTTTCCGGCGCAGGTGCCCGATGTGGACGTCGACCAGGTGTTCGTCTCCGACCCACGTCTCTCCCCACACCTCCTCAATGAGCTGCCGTCGACTGAAGGCCATCTTGGGACGTCCCGAGAGGGCGGCGAGCACGTCGAACTCTGTCCTGGTCAACGCCACGAGTTCTCCTTCGAGCCAGACGTCACGACCAACCGGATCCACGCGAAGGGCCCCAAAGGTGCGTGCACCCTCGGATGTCTGCTGTCCTCCGAAGCCTCTCGGACGGCGCAGCATGGCTTGGATGCGCGCCGACAGCTCTCGAGGACTGAACGGTTTGGTGACGTAGTCGTCGGCTCCCACCGAGAGGCCGACAAGTGTGTCGACCTCGTCGGTACGAGCAGTGAGCATGACGAGGTAAGCATCGGAGAACGTCCGCACCTGTCGGCAGACCTCCACGCCGTCGAGCGAGGGCAGGCCGAGATCGAGGACGATGACGTCAGGGTCGACTTCACGCGCAGTCTGGACTGCTTCCACCCCATCGTGAACCACGACGACCTCGAAGCCGTCTCGTTGCAGGTAACCGCACACGATGTTCGCCAACTCGACCTCGTCCTCGACGACCATCGCCCGACGACCGGACATGGGTCGACTGGGGTTGGCGTCTGCAAGATGCGACCGGCTGCCCACCAACCCGTGCTCATTCATACACACATCGTCTCAGCCAAGGCGACGTCCCCGCGGTTCTCGTTCTGCCGCGGAGAGAACTTCAGGGAACCTTCATCAGATCGGCACCGTGGAAGTGGGGCAGGGAGCGGAGGCTGGTGTTGGCTTTCAAGAGCGGAGTTCATGATGATCGGGTTCAACGGCAAGTCCGCGTGGTTCCTTGCTGCGGGCGCGGCAGTCGTGGTCGTGGCATTCCTGATGGGCGCGCCGCCCCAGGGATTCCTGCTGATCCTGCTGCTCGCCTGCCCTCTGATGATGATGTTCATGATGCCGGGTATCCACGGGCGCGATGATTCGCACGGTGCAGAGAAGGACCCGCCGAAGCACGGCAAGTATGGTCGCGAGTGATGACACCTGGGGCGACTGAAGGGCCTAACCAGCGCGCCCCCGAGAACTGCTGAATCGCGTATCACGGGATTCGACCGGTGATCGTCCTTCTTTGACCTCCCGGACCATCATGTCGGTCTCTCCGTGGCGGGCACCCAGGACGGGATCGCAGCCGGCCGCTGCATCCTGCCGGTGGCTGCCGTGAAAGATCGCCATGATCCCGAGGACCGGGAGCGTCCAGAACACAGCCATGACGACGAGCATCGAAAGCCAGACGTCCCACCCGGAACCCGCGTGGCCATACCAGTCCATCATGGAGCTCATCTCCTTGTCACTCTTGCCATTCCAGTGTTTCTGGCCCATCCATCGATATCGGAGTCGATCAGATGAAGGTTCGCTCAAGAAGTGCCGGGACGCCGGGACCGAGCTCGGCCCTGCGATGTCCTGAAGGTTTGATGAAGGGTCTTCGAACACCCTTGTCAGATACCCCCCGGGGGTAAAGGATGGGATGGTCAGCAGATGCTGGAAGGCGGGTTCCGACGAAGGAGGGACTGTCCTGACACCGTCTTGGTGGCGCCCGTGGTTCACATCCCGAAGGCGAACCGTGGCGATTCGAATCCTCCCCAAGGAAAGCAGGACGATGACGATGCACACCCATTCCGCGCACGAGGGGCGCCGCCCACCGGCGCGCGGCGACGATCGCCGCAGCACCAGCGTGGTCCTGCAGATGGCCGGCGTCCGGTGGGCCAGCAGCAAGAGCGTGGCCGAGGCCACGCTGCTGCGTCAGCCCGGCGTTTTGGCTGTCGATGCCAATCCCGCCGCGCAGACGGTGACCGTCCGCTACGACCCCACCCGGACCACGCTCAGGGAGTTGCGCGACTGGATTCGAGAGTGTGGTTATCACTGCACGGGTCAGTCGGTGCCTCACCACATCTGTGAGCCGATGACCGAAGCGGAACATCCCCACGGTGCCGTCCACGGGGCCGGGGGACTTCCGTCGCATGACCACGCCAACGGGCACGACGGCCACGACGGCCACGACGGCCACGACGGGCACGACCGGCACGACCGGCACGGTGAGCACGCGGGCATGGGCTCGCCCAAGGCATCCCCGCATGACGCCATGGGGCACGGCGGGCATGGCTCCATGTCCATGGCGGACATGGTGCGCGACATGAGGAATCGATTCCTCGTCGCCGTGCTGTTCACCGTGCCGATCGTGCTGTTCTCGCCCATGGGCCGTGACATGCTCGGGTTCGATGTCCCGGCACCCTTTGGCATGCGCGACGACGTCTTCACCCTGATCCTGTCGCTTCCCGTCATGTTCTACTCGGCGTGGATCTTCTTTGACGGAGCTTGGCGGGCCTTGCGCGCACGGACCCTCGACATGATGGTCCTGGTTGCGGTCGCAGTCGGCGCGGGGTGGTTGTACTCGCTGGGAGTCACACTTACCGGTGGTGGCGGCGACGTGTTCTACGAGGCCGCTGCCATGCTCACCGTGTTCGTCCTGCTCGGCCACTGGTTCGAGATGCGAGCGCGAGGTGGCGCCAACGACGCCATCAGGACCCTTCTCGACCTGGCCCCACCCATGGCTCTGGTGATTCGGGATGGGGAACCGATCGAGATTGCCACGTCGGAAGTCCAGGTCAACGACCTCCTCCTTGTTCGTCCCGGAGCAAAGATCGCGACCGATGGCGTCGTCGAGGAGGGCAACTCACAGATCGACGAGTCGATGGTCACGGGCGAGAGCTTGCCAGTCGAGAAGGGTCCCGGTGATGCGGTCATCGGCGCCACGGTCAATGCCAGTGGAACGCTCCGGGTGCGGGCCACCAAAATCGGAGCTGACACAGCACTCGCCCAGATCGTCGCTCTGGTTCAGCAGGCCCAGAACTCCAAAGCGCCCGGACAGCGTCTGGCCGACAAGGCAGCTTTCTGGCTCGTTCTGGTCGCCCTCATTGGCGGCGTCGGGACATTCGTTGTGTGGCTGGCGGTCGGCGCATCCGTCCAGACAGCTCTCCTGTTCGCCATCACCGTCGTGGTGATCACCTGCCCCGATGCACTGGGTCTGGCCACCCCGACCGCGATCATGGTCGGCTCGGGACTTGGAGCCAAGCGAGGAATCCTCTTCAAGAACGCCACGGCAATCGAGACCGCCGCGCGTATCGACACCGTGGTCTTCGACAAGACAGGCACCCTGACCAAGGGGGAGCCCGAGATCACCGACGTCGTCGTCGACGGAATGGACCGAGACAGGGCATTGGCTCTCGCAGGCGCAGCCGAACGCGAATCTGAACACCCGTTGGCTCGCGCTGTGGTGAACTACGTCGACGCGGCAGATGTCCCCCGACTGCGGGCGACCGCGTTCCGCAATGTCACCGGGATCGGTGCACTCGCCGAGGTGGACGGCCACCACGTGGCCATCGGGAATCGGCGACTCATGGAATCGGAGAACATCGAGGTCGGCGAGCTCGGACAGCGCCGCGACCAGATCGCGTCCGGAGGCCGGACTGCCGTCTTCGTGGCGGTCGACGGTCGAGTCGTCGCCGTGCTCGGCATCGCCGACGCCGTCCGAGAGACCTCCGAGGCGGCGATCAGGGCCCTGCACGAGTCCGGGGTGGAGGTGGTGATGCTGACCGGCGACAACCGTGCCACGGCCGAGAGAATCGCCGCCGAGCTCGAGATCGACACGGTCATCGCCGAGGTGTTGCCCGAGGACAAGGCGATGGAGATCAAGAAGCTCCAGGCCCAGGGGCGCACCGTCGCCATGGTCGGAGACGGCGTCAACGACTCACCATCGCTCGTGCAGGCAGACGTGGGCATCGCCGTGGGTGCAGGTACCGACGTGGCCATCGAAGCCGCCGATGTCGTGCTGATGAGGTCCGATCCGCTCGACGTGCCAGTAGCCCTCACGATCGGACGCGGAACGCTGCGGAAGATGCGTCAGAATCTGGGCTGGGCCGTCGGATACAACACGGTCGCGCTACCCATCGCAGCGGGAGTGTTCGAGCCTGCGTTCGGCTTGGTACTTCGTCCCGAGATCGCAGCGCTGTCCATGTCCGGATCGAGCTTCCTGGTCGCAGTCAACGCGTTGCTCCTCAAGAAGCTGCGGCTGCCGACCCAGCCGGCTTCGGAGGAGCCGGTGCGAAAGGGCGCCGTGAAGGCGGGTGCGTGAATCGGGGCAGCAGCGCTACCCGGCGTGGCGCCGCTGACCCGTCAGGTTGTTTGACGATCGTCAACGCCGGCCAGCGGTGGCGGGCCACGGGTTCGGCCTGCACCCGTCGAGCGACTTGGTCTGTTGGAGCATGACAGGAGCCGGCGCGCCTGCCTTGGAGCAGGCCGCATGCGGAAGCCCGAACGCATGCCCCACTTCGTGGTTGATCAGGTAGCGGCGGTAGCCACGAAGATCCTTCTCGTAGGTTTGCGCTCCATTGACCCAGCGCCATGCGTTGAGAACGACCTTGTCCTTGTTGCGGCAGGAGAGCCGACCACCGGTGCCGAGCGGGGCACACAGGTCATCGGTCGTCCTCGGGGACGCGAGCAGGATTCTCACCTCGGCCGGGCCGTCCACCCGCTTCAGCTCATGCCCCACCGAGGCCCAGCTGCGGGGGTCGCCGAGCGTGTCGTCCACGATGCGCGCGACGGACTCTGGCTCGAAGGGCAGGCCCTGTTCGACCTCCACCCGGTAGGTGGTCCTCGTGGCCGAGAGAGGTCTCGCAGCCGCCAGGGTGGGGACGATCGTGAAGCGGCCAGAGGCATGCTCTGGGACCTGGACGCGATCGGCCGCGGCCGTACGTCGGCTGGCCGAGGGTCGTTCGAGCGGTGTATCAGAAGCGCGTTCGGTGGTTGGGAGCCGAGGCAAAGCGGTCGATTCCAGTCGAGCAGGGTCCGACGCGAGCGGGGTCTTCGGAACACCCGCGTCCAGAACAAGGACCGCAGCAGCGGACGTGAGCGCCGCAACGGCCAGCTTCGGGAGGTGAAGTGAGGACGGTCCTCTACGACGATTCTTGATTCTGGAACCTGTCACGGCCTCGCTCGATCTGGAACGGCGGCGTGCCGCCGGGCTGAGAGGGATGGATGACCCAGCGGCACGCCAGTCAACTGCCGTCGCCGTCGGTCACGGGCGGCTGAACTGCAGGGCCAGTTGTGGAACGGCGCCTCAAGAACCGAGGAGCTTCTTCATCTGATCGATCTCGGACTGCTGATCGCTGATGACCTTCTCCGCCATGGCGATCGCGTCTGCGTTCTCGCCGTCCTGCACCTCGGTCTCGGCCATCTCCACAGCACCCTCGTGGTGCTCGATCATCATCTGCAGGAACATCCGGTCGAAGTCGGCTGCAGACTCGCTCATGAGATCTTCCATCTGCGTCTCGTTCATCATTCCGGACATTCCGGTGTCATCACCGGATCCATGATTCATGTCCCCGTGATCCATCTCACCGCTTGGAGCATCCTCGCCCCACTCCTCGAGCCAGCCCTCAAGGGTCTGGATCTCCGGGCCCTGCGCGGCCTCGATCTCCTGCGCGATCGTCTTCACCTCGGCGCTCGAGGCACGCGTCTCAGCCATCTGGGCCATCTCGATCGCCTGCTCGTGGTGGGGGATCATCTGTTGAGCGAAGGTGACATCAGCATCGTTGAACTCGGCGGTGCTCTGGCTCGACGACGTGCCCTCGCCGTTCGCCTTGCCGCTCCCGGAGTCATCGCTGCACGCGCTCAGCGAAAGACTGACAGTCGTGAGCAGGGCGAATGCCGCCAGCTTCCTCTTCATCGGGTTCTCCATTCCTGGGCCGTCGTGGGTACATGAGTGAGTTTCCTTCACGGGCATGAAGATGGCCGGGCCCGTCTGCTCAAGATTCTCTGAAGACTCTCGGCACTGCGGTGAGTTCGACAAGCTTGGTAGACGGCATGAAGGGCGTGCATGCTCTCGGCGTACCCGGGTACCCATAACGCAACGATGCGGGCGCCGATCGGAGAGAGGGACGATCCCGCCGGAAAGGAAGTCATGACTCACGAAGAGATGCTCAAGGCCCACCCCAAGGAGCTGAGCGGATTCGACCTGGAGAAGTTGGCGGATTGCATTGCCGCCTGCTTCGAGTGTGCCCAAGCGTGTACGGCGTGTGCCGACGCGTGCCTGAGCGAGGGCATGGTCGCTGAACTGGCCACGTGCATTCGCACCAACCTTGATTGCGCCGACGTCTGCGTCACCACCGGCAAGGTCCTCTCGCGGCAGACCGGGTCTGACAAGACGGTGATCAAAGCGGTGCTGGAAGTCTGCGCGACGGCCTGCCAGGCTTGCGGAACCGAGTGCGCCAAGCACGCGCACATGCACGAGCACTGCCGCATCTGCGCTGAGGCTTGCAAGCGATGCGAGGAGGCATGCCGAGAGCTGATCGCGAGCCTCTGACCTTGTGGGTGGCACGAAAACCGGGGTGTCAGCCGGTCCAATCAGGCAATGAAGCTGTACTGACTTCCCCGCTGCTGATCGGGTCGAGAGCGCCGTTCCACTGACGGCCTTCTACCGACCGAACTGGCACGGGATACGTCGTGCAGAGCCGGAAATCGATCTTTGTACGTACTCATCGAGGTGCAGCCGATTGTCCTGGCGACGTCAGGCACGGGAACCCGCGACGCGGTCAGCGCTTAGTCTGCGGTGGGTCGATCTGCGGTGGTTCGGTCTCAATCAAGGATCTCATCGTCGTCACGAGGGATGACGAACTGGGCGAACTCGGTGGGGTGGGGGTACGGAAGAACGGACCAACGGAGATCTTGGACTGAGTCGATAGCCGCCGCGTCGGGCGCGTCCTGCTGCCGTGGGTCATCGATGGAGATGCATCTCGATGCACTGGGCTGCCTCGACGAGGAATTTAGCGACGCCCTAGGAATATCCAAATGCGACAGAATCGATCCCACTTCGCGGCCGACGCAAAGACCGGTTTGTTGTCCAAGTTCCGCTGCTGCGCGGCCTCCGCAAACGACTCCGGGTCCGCCGGAAAGTAGCACTCCTCGCGCCGGTCCACGTAACCAAAAGCCCCCAAAGCCAGACGCGAAACGTTCAGCAGCCTGGAGCTTCTCGCTGTGAGGCAGGCGTCGCGTAGTGAGTCGTTCGGGCAGCATCACGTCCTCGGAGACGCGCACCGGCAGACCGAAGAAACCGAGCGTGGCAGACCATTTCGGTGCGGCCGCGTCGTACAGCAACTTCGCCTTGGCGAGCTCTTCCATTGGGAGCACGACGAAAGCTGACGCAAATCTGAGTGACGTAAATGACGACCATCACACCATCAGAAAGGACCATCTCCATGTCATCGCATCACACGCAGAAGTCGTCCGACCCCAGCGAGCGCAGCGGGCGGGATAGGAAGCCTGACGAGCCGAAGAAGGACCAGGCGCACGAGCGGCGAATGTACCTCCGTTTCGGGCTGATGATCGCCACTTCCGCGGTCGTGATGTTCGTCCTGATGTACTCCAACGTCTTCGCCTTTGACCACGTGCGGTGGAGCGAGGAGCGCTTCTATATGGCGCTATTGATGGGCGGCGCCATGGCGTTGGTGATGTTCGCGTTCATGCGCAGCATGATGTACAAGAACCGCGCCTACAACCTCGTGCTCGTTGCGGTGGCGGTGCTGCTCTGTGCAGGTGGGCTGTACCTCTCGCGCTCGCAGGCGTTGGTTGACGACCGGGCGTACATGAAGGGCATGATCCCGCACCATTCGATCGCCATCTTGACCAGTGAGCGGGCCGACATCGATGACGTTCGCGTTCGAGAACTCGCCGATGGGATCATCAAGGCCCAGCGCAAGGAGATCAAGGAGATGGACTGGCTGATCGAGGACATCGAGGCGAACGGCAAAGTCACCACTCAAGAGGAGGCCGATCGGCGTCCCGTCCCAAGCTTTCAGGGAACCGCCGCCAGCCATCTGGAAGATGTCATCGATGCCCTCGTCATGGTGACTCTGCTGGCCGTCCCACATCCTTGACCACATGTGCCTGGCGACATGTGGGCACCGCGCCCCTTTTCGGTGTGCCATACGAGACTTCAGATCGGTGCACCCCGAGGGGGGCACACCTCGGGTGTAACGGTACTTAACCGAAGACAACGTCCGTGCAAAATTGCAGTCAGGATGCGGATTTCCCTGCAATGCCCAACGTGCGGTCCTCCGGTTCAAGTCGCCCCTCGGACACGACTACGGGTTGGTCGTGATCAGCGAAAACGCACCACGGGGTCACTTTGCGTTTTCGGCCGAGGCGGCACCATGGGAGCACGTGCAGACCCAAGCGCACCCGTTGACAGCTAGACGAGGGCGAAGGCCATCCGAGGTCGGATTTCACGGTCGATCTGAAACACACGCGCCGGCGCACTCGACCGATACATGTCCGCCTGTGGCCGCTTTGTGGCCTGATTGCCTCAACTCTCGTTGCAGGCTGTCGGGTATTGTCGGAACTGACCTGAGGGGATCATCCCTACCATTGGAGGGAATTCCGCAGTTCTCGGTACCCACCGTGTCGGCTCGTATGGACCGCGGACTCGACAGGGGGTCGCAGGTTCAAATCCTGTCAGCCCGACCGTGAGGTACCGGGAATTCCAGCGGAATTCCCGGTACCGGATTTGATCCTAGATCGCCAAGTGTCCACTCTTGTGTCCACATTGGATGCCAAGACCGCCCTCCCCGCCGCTTCCACATTCCGCACGGTCTTTCGTCGTGCCTGACGGAGTGCCGCGGTCGAGTGCGCCTGGGTGATGTTCAACCGACTCCCAAGCCTCTGACTTCGGAACCGCCGAACGCTCCATCAGGCGAGCACGCTGGGTAGCTGCCGGTGGTGATGACTCAGCAGCAGGCCCAGCAGGCCACGACACCGCCGCCCGAAGAGCGAGTCGAGAGCCGACACACACGGGCCGTAACGAATCGAGCCCGTACAAATTGAAGTTCGCCAGCTGCGGGGGCGACCAATTTCAGAACAGACCGTTCTCGTTGGCCGAGTGTGTCGAGATCACCTGCAGAACGTCCCAGTGCTCCACGATTCTGCCAGCCTCGTCGAGGCGAAAGATGTCGATCCCCGCGTAGTCGTCACTGTTCGGCCAGGTCTGGTGGCAGTGCAGGACCACGTAATCGCCCTCGGCGATCGCGCGAACGAACTTGACGTGCTTGCCGGGGTACTCCCTGGCCATGCGCTCGAAGTACTCGACGAACGCCTCCTTGCCGTCCCCGACGTGCGGATTGTGCTGGATGTAGACGTCGCCGGCGTAGGTCTCGAGTGCCTCGGCCGGCTTGCACTGGTTGAACATGAGGTCGTAGAACGCCCGCACGTTCCGCTTGTTGGCTTCGAGCCGAACGCTGTCGTCCATGGTCAGAAGATGACGACCGGCTTGATGGTGGTGCCATCGGCCGAGTCGGCAAAGCCCTGGTTGATGTCGTCGAGCGAGTACTCCGTGATCAAGGCGTCGATCGGGAAGCGGCCCTCGCGCCACAGCTGGATCAACTGGGGCAGGAAGGACTGCGGTACGGAGCTGCCCTGAACCACGGTCTTGAAGGTCCAGCCCTTCACGAGTGACGCGCCGATCTCGAAGCTGACTTCCGTGCCGGGTCGGGTGGCCGCGACGAGGGCGACGGTGCCTCGGACGGCGATGCCGTCGGCCGCGGCGCGAAGCAGTTCCGGCCGCCCCGTCGTGTCCACGACGTAGTCGACGCCAGCGCCGTTCGTGATCGAGGCCAGTGTCTGGCCCAGGTCTTCGGTGCGGGAATTGATGACGTGCGTGGCGCCCAGCTCACGGGCCAGCTCGAGACGGCTGTCGTGGATGTCGACCGCGATGATGGTCGCGCAGTCCCGGACCTTCGCGGCCATGATGGCCGCCGCTCCGACGGCACCCGCACCGAACACCGCGAGCGTTGACCCGATCTCCGGCTGGAGCTCGTTCAGGACGGTGCCCGCACCGGTGTTGAAGCCGCACCCGAGCGGGCCGAGATGCTCCAGGGGGACGTCCGCGGGAATCTTGACGACCGACTCCTCGACGACGTTCGCATGGGTGGAGAAGGAGGACTGCCCGAAGAAGTGGGAGGAGATCGCCTCTCCGTCGGCGCTCAGGGCAGTGCTGCCGTCCAGGCGCCGGCCGCCGAAGTCGGCCGCCATGAGGTTCTCGCAGTACGCCATCTCGCCGCGCCGGCAGCGCGTGCAGTGCCCGCAGTATGCGGCGGCGAGGACGACATGGTCGCCCGGCGCGACGCTGGTGACGCCGTCACCGATCGCTTCGACGATTCCGGAGCCTTCGTGGCCCAGGACCGCCGGGAGGGGTGTCGGATAGACGCCGTCCCGGACGATCGCGTCCGTGTGGCAGATGCCCACGCCGACCATGCGGACCCGAACCTCACCGTGCCGCAGTTCGTCGAGCTCGAGCTCCTCGATGGTGAGGGGCGCGCCCTGGCTGCGGGCAACTGCGGCTGTGACCTTCATGTGTGTGCTCCTTCGGTGGAAAGTCCCGCATCCTGCGCGGGAAGCGAGTGGGGAGTGATCGCCGTGGCTCGCGCCCGCCCGAACCGGCCGAAGAGCGTCAGTTCGAGGCGGAGCAGCTGGGGCACCGTCGCGTAGACCGTCACGGGAACCACGATCGCCGTCAGAACCAGGGCTCGCAACGGGGCCGGCCAGTCCGGGGCGACCCGGCCGAGCACGACCATGCCCGCTGCGACGAGGGGGTAGATCGCGACCCACGTGACCACGGCCCTGGTGTGGACCGATGCCACGCCCGGCGGGCGGTGGTGATCATGGTCTACCTCGTCGGCTGCGAGGGCCTGACCCTCGTGGGGGTGCTTCACGCGAGACTCCAACAAGTCGGTTGGTTACTGGATGAAGTCACTCTACGCGCACTTCCAACTGTTCTGTTGGATAGGCTGGCCCGATGGCGCACGATCCGGCACGTACACGCGAACGTCTCCTCTCCGCGGCGGTGGATGAGTTCAGCGCCCACGGCTATGCCGGCGCCCGGATCGAGAGGATCAGCGACGTGGCCGGGGTTAACCGGGAGCGCCTCTACTCCTATTTCGGGAACAAGCGAGGCCTGCTCGAGGCCGTCCTCGTCGAACGGCTCGCCACGGCACTGGACGCGGCGCCCGTCCGTGGCTCGGGGCCGGAAGCCGTCGCCGCGTTCGCATCCGACTTCTTCGACGCCTGCGTGACCGCTCCCGACCTGGCGCGACTCGTGGCGTGGGAGGGACTGGAGCTCCTCGAGCCCGTCGACCTCGGTCGACGCCGCGAGCGGGCGCGCCGCAAGGTCGAGGAGCTGCGTACCGCGGTGCCGGAGATGACCAGAGTCCAGGTCGAGGAGTTGCTCCTGACCGTCGTGACGCTCTGCTACGGGTGGGTCGTCGAACCCCACCTCAACGAGACGATCACGAGCGACGCTGTCGATGCGGCGCAACGACGGACCACAATCGCCCAGACCGCAGCGGCCCTGGCTCGCGTCCACGCGTCGGGCGTCCGTCGGGACGCCGGACCGGGCTGATCGGGCCACAATGGATCGATCGGCCGTGAGGCCAGACCCAGCGAGGGAGTACCGGACATGAACGAGTCGCGAGAAGTCGACCTGGTCGTCGTGGGTCTGGGCCCGGGCGGAGAGGCGTTGGCCACCGGAGCGGCGAAGGCGGGACTGACGGTGGTGGCCGTCGACAAGCACCTCGTCGGCGGGGAATGTCCGTACTACGGCTGCATCCCCACCAAGATGATGGTGCGCGCCGCCGACGCGCTCGCCGAGGCCCGTCGCGCCGACTCCCTGGCGGGGGCGGTGACCGTCCATCCGTCCTGGACGCCGGTGGCCGACCGCGTGTCGAATGACGCCACCGACGACTGGGACGACCGGGTGGCCGTCGAACGGCTCGAAGGTGCTGGGGCGACCGTGCTGCACGGTACCGCCCGGCTTGCCGGTGAGCGCGTCGTCGTCGACCTCGCGGACGGCACCGGTGGCACGCTCGAACTCCTGGCTGCCCGTGGCGTCGTCCTCAACCCGGGCACCGCGCCGGCCGAGCCTCCCGTGCCGGGATTGGAGGGAACGCCCTACTGGACGAACCGGGACGCGGTCCGGACGACCTCCGTGCCCGACTCGCTCGTGATCATCGGAGGCGGGCCCATCGGCTGCGAGCTCGCGCAGGTCTTCGCGCGGTTCGGCGCCGACGTGACCGTGGTGCAGCACGGCGGGCGACTCCTGCCGGCGGACGAGCCGGAGGCGTCTGCCGCACTGCGGGAGATCTTCGAGCACGAGGGCATTCGTGTGCTCACCGACACCGAGGCCGGGCGCGTCCAGTACGTCGACGGACGCTTCTCCGTCGAGCTGTCCGAGGGGGAGCCGCTCCGTGCGGGTCAGCTGCTCGTGGCTGCCGGACGCCGTTCCAACCTCGAGGGGATCGGGCTGGACTCCGTCGGGCTCGACCCCTCCGATCTGCAGGTGGACGAACGGCTGCGCGCCAAGGACGGGCTCTGGGTCCTCGGTGACGTCACCGGCCATGGGGCGTTCACGCACGTTTCGATGTACCAGTCGGCGATCGCCCTGCGTGACGTCCTCGGCGAGGATGGTCCGCCAGCCACCTACGAGGCCGTGCCACACACGACGTTCACCGACCCGGAGGTGGCCGGCGTGGGCCTCACCGAAGCGGCCGCCCGTGAGGCGGGCCTGAGCGTCCGGGTGGGTCAAGCCGACCTCGGCGCCTCATCGCGCGGTTTCACCCACGGCCCGGGCGGGGCAGGCCTGATCAAGCTGGTCGAGGACGCCGACAGGGGTGTGCTGGTGGGCGGCACCGTGGTGGGTCCTGCCGCCGGCGAGATCCTCGCCATGGTGACCCTGGCTGTCCACGCCGCGGTGCCGACGTCGACCCTGCGGACGATGATCTACGCCTACCCCACATTCCATCGCGCCATCGAGTCCGCCCTCGCCGACCTCGAAACCTGAGGTCGGCGATGGCGGATCACACCAGCCGCACGAGCTTCTTGTTCGCGAACTCATCTAGGCCGAAACGTCCGAGCTCGCGCCCGATGCCTGAGGCCTTCACGCCGCCGAACGGCATGTCGGGGGCGCTCTTGATTGTGGTGTTGACGCCGACCATGCCGACGTCCAGCCGGTCCACGACGTGCTGTGCCGCACCCTCGTCCCGGGTGAAGACGGCGCCCCCGAGGCCGAAGGGCGTGTCGTTCGCCAGCTCGATGGCCGCCTCGACGGAGGGGACGCGGTACAGCACGGCCACGGGTCCGAAGAGCTCCTCGTGGTAAGCGCGCATCCCCGGGACGACGTCGCTGATCACCGTGGCGGGGTAGTAGGCGCCTGAACCGTCGGGCACCATCGCGCCCACGTGGACGGTGGCGCCCTTGGAGACCGCATCCTCCACCTGCGCGGCGAGGTCGTCGCGCGCGGCGACCGAGGCCATGGGACCCAAGCGGGTCGACTCGTCGGTCGGGTCGCCGCCGACCCATTGAGACGCCTGGGCGACGAACTGGTCGACGAAGTCGGTCCACAGCGTCTGCTCGACGATGATGCGCTTCGAGGACGTGCAGGCCTGGCCGGCGTTGCCGAAGCGTCCCGCCACGGCGGCGGGGACCGCCGTCTCCAGGTCCGCGCCGGGCAGCACGATGAACGGGTCCGATCCGCCCAGCTCGAGGACGCACTTCTTGAGGTGTTGACCCGCCAGCCCGCCGATGATCCGACCGGCACGTTCGGATCCGGTGAGGGACACGCCCTGCAGCTCGTCACTGGCGATGAGGCTCGCCACCTGCTCATTGGAGGCGAAGATGTTCTGGTAGACGCCGTGGGGTGTACCGGCCTCGCCGATGAGCTCTTCGAGTCGGAGCGCCTGTTGCGGACAACTGCCCGCGTGCTTCAGCAAGATGGTGTTGCCCAGGAGGAGGTTCGGCGCCACGAAGCGCGCCACCTGGTAATAGGGGAAGTTCCACGGCATGACGCCCAACAGGGCGCCGATCGGCGCCGTTCGCACGACGGCGCGGCCCGCTCCGGCGATGTCGAGTTCCTCGTCGGCCATCAGATCGGGGCCCTGGGTGGCGTAGTACTCGTAGATGGACGCAGCCAACTCCACCTCGGCTCGGGCTTGGGCGACGGGCTTGCCCATCTCCAGTGTCATGAGATTCGCCAGTTCATCTGCGTGGGTGCGGTGGAGGTCGGCAACGCGCTGGATGACGGCGGTGCGGTCCTTCCCCGGCGCCCGGCGCCAGGTCGCGAACGCGGCGTGGGCTCGTTCGAGTGCGTCCCGTGCCTGTTCGTCGGTCATGGTGTCGAACTCGCGGACGACCTCTCCGGTGGTCGGATCGACGGTCGCGTACTGGGTCATGAGGTCCTCCGTGGAAGGCGGCCGGCCGGACGTGGGTCCGGCCGGCCGCTGGTGGGTCAGGCTGTGACGAACGCAGGCGCGTGCAGGGCGAAGCCGGGGAAGTCCTGCGCGGCCTCTGCGGCCAGGATCCCGCGGTACTCCTTGAGCCCGCCGAGGTAGAACATGACGGTCCGGCGCTTGCCCGGGATGTTCGCGCCGAAGATCCACGACGCCGCCTTGGGGAACAGCGTGGCGTCGGCGATGTCGGCGCACGTCTCGGTCCAGTCGTGCTCGATGTCCTTGCGGACCTCGAGCCAGGCGCCGGGCTGAGCAGCCAGCCGGCCGATCGTGTCACTGATCCACTCGACCTGGACTTCGATCGACGGCGGCAGGTTCGTGAACGGTCCGTTCGGTCCGAGGATCATGAACATGTTCGGGAAGCCGGTGGTGGCCATGCCGAGGTAGCTCGTCGGGCCGTCGGCCCAGTGGTCGGCCAGCAGCACGTCATCGCGGCCACGGATCTCGGTGCGCCGGTAGTTGCCGTCCACGGCGTCGAACCCGGTGGCCAGGATGATGACGTCGAGCTCGTGGAGCACGCCGTCGGCGGTGAGGATCCCCTCGGGGACGATGCGCTCGATGGGGTTCTCGTCGATCCGTTCGATCGAGACGTTGTCCCGGTTGAACGTCTCGTACAGGCCCGAGTCGCAGAGCGGACGCTTCGCGTACAGGTCGGTCGGCGTGAGGCGACGTGCCGTCTCGGGATCCTTGACGATCTGCGCGATCTTGCGGCGGATGAACGAGGCGGCAGCCTCGTTCGCCTCGGGATCGGTGGCGATGTCCCCGAAGGTCTCGAACATGAACCGGAAGCCGCCACCGTGGTTCCATGCCGCCTCGAAGACAGCCTCACGCTCCTCGTCGGAGACGGCGAAGGTCTCGGCGGTGCTCTCCACGAAGCCCATGGCCAGGCTCGACTCGCGGACCTGGTTCCAGTTCGCCTCGAAGTTGTCCACCAGTTCCTGCAGCTCCTGCGGCGTGTGCTCGCGGTTGCCCGCAGGAACGCTGTACTGCGGGGTGCGCATGAACGAGGTGAGGTGCTTGACGACGGGCGCGATCGCCGGGATGACCTGGCCGCCGGTCGATCCGTTGCCGATCACCGCGACTCGCTTCCCGGTCAGATCGAGGTCCTCGGGCCAGGCACCGGTGTGGGCCAGTCGGCCCGCGAAGGTGTCGATGCCGGCGATGTCCGGGACGTTCGTGGCGGACAACAGGCCCAGGCCGGTAACCAGGAACCGGACCGAGTAGGTGACGCCGCGGTCGGTCTCGACCGTCCATCGGCCGGTCGTGTCATCGAAGGCAGCGCGGGTCATCGCTGTCTCGAGGCGCGTGTGCGGCCGCAGGTCGTAGCGGTCGACCACGCCGTCGAGGTACTCCAGGATCTCCGGCTGGGTGACGAACTTGGTCTTCCAGGGCGTCTGGGCGTAGAGATCGCGGTCGAACGAGTACTGGTAGACGAAGCTCTCGGAGTCGGAGAGGGCTCCGGGGTACCGGTTCCAGTACCAGGTGCCGCCGACGCCGCCGGCCTTGTCGATCGCCACGGCGTCGAGGCCGAGTTCGTTACGGAGCTTGTGCAGGGAGTAGATCCCTCCGAAGCCGAGTCCCACGACGAGCGCATCGAGGCTCTGGACCGGGTCGCTGTTTGCGTCAGCCATGACGTGTTCTCCTTCATGTCGGTGACCGCCGGTGTGGCGTGGTTCACGTTCCACTCCATCGTGAGACGTCCGTCACTCCGGACGGTGTTCCAATCTGGAACACCGGAATTCGCTGTCCACTGCGAGGATTGATACCGGGCGGGTAAAGATGTGATCTCGACCCGGCATTGGAAATCACTGCGAATCAGGAGCATGGTGGTGAAGAGAACAGGAGGATGCCCGTGAGCGACCCCGTGCGTGATGCGCGAGACCAGCTGAAGCGGTCCGGCCTCACCGGAGCCGACCCGGACGCCGACCTCGTCCCGGACGTCATCACACGCAGCTGGCGCAGGTCCATCAGCAGCCGCGTCTCCGAGGACGGGCCGGCTCAGCAGACCCGCGAGATCGACCCCGAGTCGATCCTGCTGCGC
This sequence comes from Aeromicrobium phoceense, assembly GCF_013868155.1. Taxonomy (NCBI): domain Bacteria; kingdom Bacillati; phylum Actinomycetota; class Actinomycetes; order Propionibacteriales; family Nocardioidaceae; genus Aeromicrobium; species Aeromicrobium phoceense. Next base: position 2,400,665 of record NZ_JACEOG010000001.1, on the reverse strand, counting down.
GCCGCCGAGCCGGTGCTCGACCGCTGGCAGCACCAGCTGACCGACACGGGGACGACCTTGTTCGTCAGCGACCGCGCCGGCAGCATCGTGGCGCGCCGCGCCAGTGACCGCAGCGCGGAGAAGAGCCTGGACCGAGCGAACGCCGCCGAGGGCTTCGACTACTCCGAGGAGGTCGTCGGTACCAACGGGCTGGGGACGGCCATCGTGGAGAAGGGGCCCGTCCTGATCCAGGGCGCTCATCACTACAACGAGCTGCTGTCCGACATCACCTGTGCGGCCGCGCCTCTCTTCACGCCCACCGGCTCGGTCATCGGCGCGGTCTCGCTCGGAGGTCTGACCCGGGTCACCAATCCGCTGCTGATGTCGGTCACGCGCGAGATCGGCCAGCAGATCGAGGAGCGGCTCAGGGCCTCGTCGCGCCCGCAGGACCTCGCTCTGGCGATGTCCTTCATGCGGTACACCAACGCCCGTCGTCCCACCATCGTCCTGGACAAGGACTCCCTGCTCGCGAACACGCCCGGGCTTCCCTACGTGAGCGTGAGCTCGCACGTGATGCTGTGGGAGCTGTTGAACAGCCGAGCCTGGATCGACGGGCATCCGGTGCGGCTCCAGCTGCCGGAGGCGGGGGTGGAGGTCGTGGCGCGCCGGGTCGTCGAGGGAGCCCACACGCACTTCGTCGCGCACTTCGCCGACCTGGCGCCGGAGGAGGTCTCGGTGTTCGAGCCCGTCGAGTCCAAGGGACACCGCCCCGTCGGCACGGCGGTGGTGGTGGTCGACGGTCCTCGGGGCTCCGGACGGGCGATGGTCGCTCGCGACCGCCACGGTGTCCTTCGCCCCGGACGTGCACTCCACGAGATCTCGGCTCTCCCCGGGGTGGCGTGGGACCAGTTGCGTCGCCGGCTCGACGCTGGCGACGACGTCCTGTTGCGCCGGGTCGAGGAACTGAGTGACGTGGAGGCCGGACGACTCGGGACGGTCGTGCGCGAGCACCGCGCGGCAGTCATGGAGGGCGAGCGCTCGTCCGTGCTGTTCGCGACGATCCACGCCAGCGATGCCGCGGGCGCCGTGAGGGACGCCGTCGCCCAGGTCGACGCCGTGGAGCGGACCCGGCCGTTGTCCGAGAACCGTGAGCGCATCCCGGCGCTGGTCACCGACATCCTCGAACGAGTGGACAAGGACCGCCGACACACGCTCTCGCCCGCCGCGATGCAATCGCTGATGGCCTGGCGGTGGCCGGGGAACGTCAGCGAGCTGGTCGAGGTGCTGGGGGGCGTGGTGCGTGACGTGCGCACGTCGGTGATCGAACGCAAGGATCTGCCGGCGCGGCTGCAGCAGGCGCCGACCGGCCGCCGGCTCACACCCATGGAGGAGGCGGAGCGGGACGCGATCGTGCGAGCGCTGGAGGCATCGCACGGCAACCGCTCCGCGGCGGCCAGCCGACTCGGGATCGGGCGCACCACGCTCTACCGCAAGGTGCGTCAGCTGGGCATCGAGTCCGGCGAGGCCTCACTCTGACGTCGTCAGCTGGAGGACCTCGTCCAGCACCGCCCGCAGCGCCGCCCCGCGATCGTCGCGCCGCCACGCGACCCGGAGATCGACGTCAAGGGTCTCGTCCTCGAGGGGGACGAACGCGACGTGCGGATCGGCCGAGTTCTGCGCCACCGAGCGCAGGGTGAGGTGGCAGCCCACCTCCGCGCTCACCAGAGCCAACGCGGTCTGCGTGTCGGGCGCGAGCTGGACGACGTCGGCCACGAACCCGTTCTCTCGCGCCAGCCGACGCAGGCGGTCCGGCAGGACTGCTCCCTCGTGGGGCGGCAGCGACACGAACGGCTCGCGAGCCAGATCGCGGCTCGACACCGAGCGCATGCCCGCGAGCGCATGGGTGTCCGGGACGGCGACCACGAGCGCATCGGCCATGACCACCTCGGCCAGGATGTCGGGCGGGATGACGTCCCACCGGCCGAGGGCGATGTCGCTGTCGCCCTGGACGAGCTTGCGCATGGCGGGCTGGGCGAAGTTCTGGCTCGAGAGCTCCAGCTGGATCCCCGGTCTCTTGGACCTGACGACCCTCGCCAGCTGGGCGACGATCCGGTGCGTGGAGACCCCGGCGAAGGAGACCCGCACCAGGCCGATCTCGCCCTCGTCGGCGAACCGCACCGCGGCCTCCGCCTGACGCAACGCCTCCAGTGCCTCGCGGGCCGGGCTGACCAGCGCCTGTCCGCTGGAGGTGAGGCTCACCGAGCGCGTGTTTCGATCGAAGAGCTGGGTGGACAGCTCTCGCTCGAGCTGCTTGATGGTCCGGCTGAGCGGCGGCTGCGCCATGTGCAGTCGTTCAGCGGCGCGCCCGAAGTGCAGCTCCTCGGCGACGGCTAGGAACGCCCGGATCTGTTGGAAGTCCATGATCCCTCCGATCTATTCTTGTCCAGGTATCACAGAGTAGACGATTAAGTATTGGACTGAACCAAATGTTCGGGTGATCGTGGAGACATGTACTCCGGAAACCCCGACGTTCCCAGCGACGTCTTCGCCGACGTCCTGAAGCAGGTCGGCGACTTCGTCAAGCACCACGTCATGCCGCGTGAGCTCGAGATCATGGCCACGGACGCCATCCCCGAGGATCTCAGGAGGCGCGCCGCCGAGATGGGACTGTTCGGCTATGCCATTCCCCAGGAGTGGGGCGGTCTCGGTCTGGACCTCGTGCAGGACGTCGAGCTGGCGATGGAGCTGGGCTACACGTCCTTGTCGCTGCGCTCGATGTTCGGGACGAACAACGGGATCGCGGGCCAGGTGCTCGTCAACTTCGGCACCGACGAGCAGAAGGCGCGGTGGCTTCCGGCGATGGCTTCCGGTGAGGTCGTCGCGTCGTTTGCTCTCACCGAGCCGGGCGCCGGATCGAACCCGGCGGGCCTGCGCACCACGGCTCGACCGGATGGCGACGCGTGGGTCATCGATGGCGCGAAGTGCTTCATCACGAATGCGACGGACGCGGACCTGTTCGTCGTCTTCGCACGAACGGCGCCGGCCAGCGACGTGTCCCCGGGCATCTCGGTCTTCCTGGTCCCCGCCGATGCTGCGGGCATCGAGGTCGGAGCGAAGGACGCGAAGATGGGCCAGGAGGGTTCGCGGACGGCCGACGTCAGCTTCACGGGCGTGAAAGTCGGTGCCGACGCGCTCGTCGGCGGTGCCGGCGACGTGGGCTACAAGGCCGCCATGACGTCACTGGCGCGAGGCCGCGTGCACATCGCCGCCTTGTCGGTCGGTACGGCGCAGCGTGCATTGGACGAGTCGCTGGCCTACGCGGCGACAGCGACGCAGGGAGGCGAGTGCATCGGCGACTTCCAGCTGGTCCAGGCGATGATCGCGGATCAGCAGACGGGCGTGCTCGCCGGTCGTGCTCTCGTGCGCCAGACCGCGCTGGCCTGGGTGACGGGGGAGGACCGGCGGATCTCGCCCTCGGCGGCGAAACTGTTCTGCACCGAGATGGTGGGCCGGGTCGCCGACCTCGCCGTCCAGGTGCACGGCGGATCGGGCTACATGCGCGAGGTCGCGGTCGAGCGGATCTACCGCGACGTCCGACTCCTGCGTCTCTACGAGGGGACGAGCGAGATCCAGCGCCTGATCGTCGGCGGCGGACTGGTCCGTCAGGCGAAGCGAGACCTGTCATGAGGTTGCCTCTGGAGGGCGTCACGGTCGTGGCGGTCGAGCAGGCGGTCGCGGCTCCGTTGGCGACGCGTCAGCTCGCCGACCTGGGTGCCCGTGTGATCAAGGTCGAACGCCGCGACGGTGGCGATCTGAGCCGTGGCTACGACCACGTGGTGGACGGCACCGGGGCGCACTTCGTCTGGCTCAACCGCGGCAAGGAGTCCGTCGCCGTCGACCTCAAGACGGCCGAGGGCCGCGACATCGTCCGTCGTCTCGTCGACAGCGCCGACGTGTTCGTGCAGAACCTCGCCCCGGGCGCCGCGAAGCGACTGGGCCTGGGTACCGACGAGCTGCGCTCGAACCACCCCGAGCTGATCACTGTCGACCTGTCGGGATTCGGCACCGGAGGCCCGCACGAGCAGCGCAAGGCGTACGACATGCTCATCCAGGCCGAGGCGGGGCTGATCTCCATCACGGGCACTCCTGAGACCGCCGTGAAGACCGGCATCCCCACCGCGGACATCGCCTCCGGGCTGTACTGCGCCCAAGCCGTCCTTGCCGCGCTCCTGCGGCGGTGGCGGTTCGGTGAGGGAGCCAGCATCGAGGTGTCGATGCTGGAGGCGACCGTCGAGTGGCTCGGGCACGCGCTCTACACACAGATGTTCACCGAGTCGGCGCCGCCGCGGATGGGACTGGGCCACACGTCCATCGCTCCCTACGACGCCTTCCCGACGCGGGACGGTGAGGTCCTCATCGGGGTGCAGAACGACCGCGGCTGGCGGAGTCTGGTCCGTGACGTGCTGGACGCGCCCGAGCTCGCGGACGACCCACGTTTCGTGACGAACGTCGACCGGGTGGCTCATCGAGCCGCATGCGATGCTGCCGTCGCGTCCCACACCCGGCGCTGGGCGACCGACGACCTCATCACGAGCCTGGAGGCTGCAGGCGTGCCTGCGGCACAGGTGAAGCAGATGTCCGACGTGGTGTCCCACCCGCAACTGCGGGCGCGCGGACGCTGGCGCGAGGTCGCGACCGAGCACAGCGTCGTTCCGGCGCTCCTGCCGCCCGCGACGTTCAGTGACGTCGAGGCGGCGATGGGGGCCGTCCCTGCTCTCGGTGAGCACACGCGGACCGTGCTCCAGGGCCTCGGACTTCGCGACCAGCAGATCGACGAGCTCGTGAAGCACGAGATCGTCACATCGGATCCGCGCCTCCCCGCGCTGACCAGCTCCTAAGGAAGGTTCTTCATGCAGTCATTCATCATCGCGGCCGCTCGGACGCCGATCGGACGGTACGGCGGAACCCTCGCGCGCATCCGCCCGGACGACCTGGCCGCCACGGTCATCGCCGAACTCGTCAAGCGGGCCTCCCTCGACCCCGAGCAGGTCGACGAGGTCATCCTGGGCGCGGTGAATCAGGCGGGGGAGGACAACCGCAACGTGGCACGGATGGCCCTGCTGCTCGCCGGGCTGCCGGACACCGTGCCGGGCCTGACGGTGAACCGCCTGTGCGCCTCGAGCCTCTCCGCGATCGGCACCGCCCGACAGGCCGTGGCCGCTCGGGACGCCGACCTCGTGATCGCTGGCGGCGTGGAGTCGATGACGCGGGCCCCATGGGTCATGGAGAAGCCGCAGAAGGCCTGGGGCGGGCCGGGGGCGACGTTCGACACGGCGATCGGCTGGCGGTTCCCGAACCCACGCTTCAGCGCTGAGACGACATCGTCGATGCCTCAGACGGCCGAGAGGGTGGCCGAGCAATGGGGTCTCGAACGAGCGGAGCTCGACGAGTTCGCGCTGCGTTCCCACGAGCGTTCGGTCGCCGCCATCAAGGCGGGTCACTTCGCCGACGAGATCGTGGCCGTGGACGGCGTCGACCTGGACGAGGGCCCGCGCCCGGACACCACGCTCGAACGACTCTCCGCACTGCGCCCCCTACACGGACCCGGAGGTCTGGTCACGGCCGGCAACTCCAGCTCGCTCAACGACGGTGCGGCCGGCGTCGTCGTGGCCAGCGAGGCATACGTCGAGCGCCACGGCATCACTCCGCTGGCGCGGATCGCGGCCGTCGCCAACGCCGGCGTCCCGCCGGAGATCATGGGGATCGGTCCCGTGCCGGCCACCCGCAAGGCTCTGGACCGAGCCGGTTGGACCATCGACGACCTCGACGCGGTCGAGCTCAACGAGGCCTTCGCCTCACAGTCCATCGCGTGCATCCGCGACCTGGACCTCGACCCCGAGATCGTCAACGCCGACGGTGGCGCCATTGCGCTGGGCCACCCCCTCGGCGCCTCCGGAGCGCGCATCGTCACGACTCTGCTCGGACGCCTCCAGCGCACCGGCGGGCGGCGAGGCCTGGCCACCATGTGCGTGGGCGTCGGACAGGGCGTCGCCATCCTGCTGGAGCGGCCGTGAGCGCGGCGATCGCCGTCGAGCATCACGCCGACCGGGTCGTGGCGACCCTGAACCGACCCGAGGTCCGCAACGCCATCGACCTGCAGACGTCGGAGGAGCTCCATGAGCTCTGCGCCTGCCTCGAGAGCGACCCGAAGGTGCTGCTCCTCACCGGCGCCGGTGGGATCTTCGCCGCCGGGGCCGACATCAACCAGATGCGCGAGCGGCGCCGCGACGACGCCCTGCGCGGCATCAACTCGCGCGCCTTCAGCCGCCTGCAGCGGCTGCCCATGCCGACGATCGCGCTCGTCGACGGCTACGCACTGGGTGGAGGCGCGGAGCTCGCCTATGCCTGCGACTTCCGCATCGGGACGACGTCGGCCCGATTCGGCAACCCGGAGCCCGGCCTCGGCATCATCGCCTCCGCCGGCGGCACGTGGCGGTTGCGCGAGATCGTGGCCGAGCCCGTCGCGAAGGAGATCCTGCTCGCCGGCCGTGTCCTCGACGCGGACGAGGCGCGTCGTGCGGGTCTGCTCAACGAGGTGGTGGAACGTGACGAGCTGGTGCCGGCAGGGCACCGCTGGGCCGACCGGATCACCCGGCAGGTCCCGTTGGCTGTCCGGTTGACGAAGGCGGTGTTCCACTCGCCCCGCGAGGCGCACCCGTTCGTCGACGACGTCGCCCAGGCCGTGCTGTTTGAGACCGACGAGAAGTTCGAGCGGATGACCGCGTTCCTCGAGAGGAAGAAGACATCATGAGCGTCCCCACCACAGTCGGCGTCTACGGCGGTGGACGGATGGGTGCCGGCATCGCACACGCCTTCCTGCTCGCCGGCGCCCGCGTGATCGTCGTCGAGGCGAATTCGGGCGCCGCGGATGCCGCGAAGGAACGGGTGGCTGCGTCGCTGGAGAAGGCGCAGGAGCGCGGCGTGCTGTCCGCGCCGGCTGCAGACGTCCGCGCCAGGCTCAGCACCACCGTCGACGCAAGTGACCTCGAGGCCGCTGAGCTCGTGGTCGAGGCGGTTCCCGAGGACGTGGCGCTCAAGCAGCGGGTCCTTCGATCAGTCGCGGAGGTCGCCCCAGCCGCCTGGCTCGCGACGAACACGTCGAGCCTCTCGGTCGATGCGATCGGGGCGGCGCTCGGCGCGCCGAACCGGCTCATCGGCCTGCACTTCTTCAATCCCGTCCCCGCAAGCGACCTCGTGGAGATCGTCGTGGGTGCGAAGACCGACTGCAACCTCGTCGCCGCCGCCGAGACCTGGGTGAGCGCTCTCGGGAAGACGGCGATCACTGTCTCGGACACGCCCGGGTTCGCGTCGTCTCGACTCGGCGTCGCCATTGCCCTGGAGGCGATCCGGATGCTCGAGGAGGGTGTGGCCTCCGCCGGTGACATCGACACGGCGATGACCCTGGGCTATCGCCATCCTGTCGGTCCACTCCGGACCACGGACATCGTCGGACTGGATGTCCGTCTCGCGATCGCCGAGCACCTCGCTGCCGAGGTGGGGGAGCGGTTCACGCCTCCGCAGATCCTCCGCGACAAGGTGGCTGCCGGTGAGCTCGGCCGCAAGTCAGGGCGCGGATTCTTCTCGTGGTGAGGATGGTGCACCCCGGCGACACTCGCCGAGGCGCACCTTCCGAGCCGGTCAGGCGGTGTGCAGCTGGAACGCACCCCAGGACGCGCACAGTGGGGTCACGTGGTCATCCACGAACGCGACGTGTGCGGGGGCCTCGAGGTAGGAGCGCCACGCCTGCTCGTCCGCGAACTCCGCGACGATGCCGACCTCGGCGTTCCCGGGGTTGAGCCCCAGGTCCTGTCCCGACCGGAACGAGGCGACGCCGTCGATCTGGTTCGGCAGGTCGGCCATCGCCGCGACGAGTGCCTCGCGCTGCTCGGGGGTGGACGCGTCGGTGAAGGTCATGCTCCAGACGTGAGTGATCATGGTTTGCTCCTGGTGGTGTTGTCGGTCTGCCCGAGCCGTTGCGGCCGGGAAGCTGGGGGAGGGGTCAGGCGAGGTCTTCGGCCTCGAGCCAGTCGGCCGCGATCGACTTGGCGGGGCGCTCTTCCTCGACGCTCAGCTGATTGAGTCGCACGAGATCGTCGGCGCTCATGGCAGCGCTGATCTTGTCGATGACGGCCGCGGCGTCCTTGTCCACGTCGTCGCTGGCGATCGGGACGACGTGCGATGCCAGGAACAAGCCCTTGGTGTCCTCGAGGGTCACCAGGTCGTTCTCGCGGATCGACGGATCGGCGGTGTAGAGGATCGCGAGCTGGATGTCGTCGTCCGCGAGAGCCTTGACGGTGAGGGGGCCTCCACCGTCCTCGATCGGGGTGAAGTCCACGGAGACGCCGTAGGCGGACTTCAATCCCTTCGGCCCGTTCGGACGGCTCTCGCCCTCGGAGTTGCCACCCAGGGTGAGCGGATCGGTGACCTTCGCCAGATCGGCGATCGTGCTCAGGTCCCACTTCTCGGCGAACTCGCGGGTGACGACATAGGAGTCCTGGTCCGTTGCCGGCGACTGCTCCAGGGCGCGCAGGCCGTCAGGCGTGGCCTTCTGCAACGCCGCGTAGACGTCGTCGCTCAGCCGCGCCGGGGTCTTTGACTCCCAGTACTGCAGGAGCGGACCGGAGTACTCCGGGAACAGGTCGATGCTCCCGGACTCGAGCTCGGGGACGTAGGCCTCACGCTGACCGATGCGGAACTGCCGATCGACGTCGAGGCCCTCGGCCTCCAGCGCCTGGGCATAGATCTCAGCGACGATCTCGTTCGAGTAGTAGTCCTGGGAGCCGACGACGATGGTGTCGGAGCTGCCTCCGTCGTTCGCGAGCGGATCCGATCCGCCGCACGCACTCACGGTGAGGAGGGCAGCCAGGCCCGTGGCGAGGCCGAGGTTCAAGCGAGTGGAGTTCATGGTCTTCTTTCGGTCAGGCGCCCGGACGGGCGTCAACGGCGGGGCGGTGGGCAAGGAGAGTCATGCGTTGCTGGAGCGTGGCCAGGAGTCGGTCGAGCAGGAGCGCAAGTGCCGCCACGAGGAGGGCTCCCGCGAGCATCTGCGGGTAGTCGCGCGACTTGAGACCGGTGAACAGGTACCGGCCCAGTCCCGTGTCGGAGGTGTACGCGGCGAGCGTCGCGGTCGCGACGACCTGCAGTGTCGCGGCGCGCACTCCTCCCATGAGCACGCCGGCCCCGAGGGGGAGCTCGACGTCTCGGACGATCTGCCACTCGCTCATGCCCATGGCGCGGGCGGCGTCGACCGCGACCGGATCGGCGGCCTCGATCCCGGCGTAGGCGCCGGCAAGCAGCGAAGGCACGGCGAGGGCGACGAGCGCGAGCAGCGGCGCGCCGACACCGACCCCCATCAGCAGGGCGAGGAGGGTCAGCAGCCCCAGTGTCGGCACGGCTCGGACCGCACCGGCCAGTGCGGTCACGGCCCCGCGCCCGCGGCGCGTGTGGCCGACGAGCACGCCGAGCGGAACTGCCGGGACGGCAGCGATCAGGACAGCGGCCACGGTCACCGCGAGGTGCTGGGCCAGCCGGACGCCGACACCGTTCGATCCGGTCCAGCTCGACGGGTCGAAGATCCAGGCGAGTGCGTCGAGGAGGATGTTCACAGCGCCACCTCCTCCGTGACGGTGTGGGATCGGCGGCGGCCCTGCCACGGCGTGAGGGCACGGCCGACCGCCAGAAGTGTCCCGTCGAGCAGGAGAGCCAGAGCCATCGTCACCACGACGCCGGTGACGACCTCGCTGGTGATGCCGCGCTGGAATCCGTCGGTCAGGAGCGTGCCGAGACTGGAGATTCCGACGAGGGCGCCGATGGTCACGAGACTGACGGTGCTCACGGTCACCACCCGGATGCCGGATAGCAGCACAGGTACGGACAGTGGGAGGTCGACCCGCCAGAACATGGCACGCCGGCTGTAGCCCATGGCCCTGGCGGATTCGCGCACGCCCTCGTCCACCGCGACGAAGGCGTCCGTGGCCGTTCCGACCAGGAGGGCGGTCCCGTAGAGCGTCAGGGCGATGACCAGCGTGAGCGGCGATCTCAGCGGAATCCCGAAGACCACCGGTATCACGATCAGCAGGGGCAGGGCGGGAATCGCGTAAAGGACGCTGGCTAGGCCCAGCACGGACTGTCGCAGTCGAGGTCGGCGGTGCGCCAGCCGGCCCAAGGGGACCGCGAGCGCCACGCTCGCCACGATCGCCGGGACCGCGAGCGCCAGGTGCTGGAGCGTCAGTTCCACCACCCAGGACCAGTTGTTCTGCAGCCAGGTCATCGCAGGACACCCACGGGACGGCCCTCACCATCGACGACGAGTCGTCGGCCGTCGACGTCGACCGTGCGCAGGTTGCGGCCGGGCCGGTCCGCGCCCACGAAGTCGCGGACGAAGTCATCGGCCGGGGAGGCGAGAATGCTCTGTGGCGAGCCGGCCTGAGCGACGACGCCGCCGGCCCGCAGCACCACGACGTCGTCGGCGAGCCTGAACGCCTCGTCGATGTCGTGGGTGACGATCACGATCGTCTTGGCCAGCTCGGCCTGGATCCGGAGCATCTGGTCCTGCAGGTCGCGTCGCACGATCGGGTCGACCGCGCCGAAGGGCTCGTCCATGAGCAGGATGTTGGGGTCGGACGCCAGTGCGCGGGCGACGGCGACGCGCTGCTGCTGACCACCGGAGAGCTGGGCGGGGTAGCGCTGCGCCAGGGACTGATCGAGGCCGACCAGCGCCAGCAGCTCCGCAGCGTCGGAACGGGCGGCACGCCGCGACATGCCGTTCAGGACCGGCACGGTGGCGACGTTGTCGACCACGGTGCGGTGGGGGAGCAGCCCGCCGGCCTGTGGGACGTAGCCGATCCGCCGACGCAGTCGGACCTTGTCGAGCTCACGCACGTCCTCGTCGTCGATCAGGACCGCGCCCCGGCTGGGATCGACCATCCGGTTGACCATGCGCAGCAGCGTCGTCTTGCCCGAGCCGGACGACCCGACGAACGCGACCGTGCCGTGCGAGGGCACGTGATGGGAGAAGTCCGCGACGGCGACGGTGCCGTCGGCGTAGGTCTTTCCGACGTGCTTGAACTCGATTCCCACGCTTCCCCCTGAGTCGTGCCGATGGGCCTCGACCATTCTACCCCTCGAAACGAGATAACTCGAATCGAGGGTTTTCGTGTATCCTGACACCGTGATCGAGATGATGATCCTGGGTTTCCTCGCGGAGGGCCCGCTCCACGCCTACGAGCTGCGACGGCGCATGGAACGCCTGCACGGATACGCGCGCGCCATCAGCGACGGCACCATCTATCCCGCGCTGAAGCGGTTGCAATCGGCGGGCTTCATCGCCCGCGAGGAACCGGCACCGGGAGCGGGATCAGCGCAGCGCCAGACCTTCCGGCTCACCGCGCCCGGCCTGGCGGAGCTGCACGCCCGACTGCGCGACGCCAACGGCTACGACATCACCGATGGGGACCGCTTCTTCGTCGTCCTGGCCTTCCTGTCGCAGCTCCCCGACGTCGCCGACCAGCATGCCGTGCTCCGCCGCCGGCTCGACTTCCTCGACCAGCCGGGAGTGAGCTTCTTCTACGAATCCGACCAGCCGCTGGCCGCGGGGGACGTCGATGACCCGTACCGCCGCGGCATGCTGGTGTCGGCGCGCGAGACCAGCCGCGCCCAGCGACGCTGGATCCGTGAGTTGCTCGGAGAACATCATGGGTGAGCCGACCATGCGTGCCGTCGTGCTGGACGCACCCGGCCCCGTCACGAACCTGCACCTGCGCGAGCTGCCACTGCCCCTCCCAGCCCGGGGTTGGGTCCGCATCAGGGTCAAGGCGTTCGGCCTCAACCGTTCTGAGCTGCACACCCGGCTCGGGCTCGCCGAGGGTGTCACCCTCCCGCGGGTCCTGGGCATCGAGGCCACCGGCATCGTCGACCTCGCGCCCGGCGGCGAGTTCGAGGAGGGCCAGCAGGTCATGACGATGATGGGCGGGATGGGCCGGGTCTTCGACGGCGGCTACGCCGAGTACGCCTGCGTCCCGGAAGGCCAGGTCATCGCGTTCCACTCCGAGCTCGACTGGGCCGTCCTCGGAGCGGTGCCGGAGATGCTCCAGACGGCGTTCGGATCCCTGAGCGTGGGATTGGACATCCAGCCCGGCCAGACGCTGCTGATCCGTGGCGGAACCTCTTCGGTGGGCATGGCCGCTGCCGTGCTGGCGAAGCGCAAGGGCGTCAGGGTGCTCGCCACCACGCGCAATCCGGCGAAGGCCGAGTCACTGCGCGCGATCGGTGTCGATGATGTGCTGGTCGACGACGGCAACGTCGCGACCCAGGTTCATGCGCTGCTGCCCGACGGCGTCGACGCAGCCGTGGAGCTGGTCGGCACGCCCACACTGCCCGACACCTTGCGGGCCACCAGGGTCCACGGCACGGTGTGCTTCACCGGCATGCTCTCGAACGAGTGGTCCGTTAAGGACTTCTACCCGATCGACTACATCCCCCGCGGGGTGCGCCTGACCTCCTATGCCGGTGAGGCGGACGACCTGCCCGCTGACGTCCTCCGGGGGTTCCTCGAGGACGTCGCCGCTGGCCGTGCCCAGGTGCCCGTCGACCGCGTGTACGAACTCGGCGACATCCGCGAGGCGCACCAGCGGATGGAAGACGGTGCAGCCACCGGGAAGCTCGTCGTGCGCATCTGACTGACCGAATGGTGGACTCATTCGTCCCACCTCGGGAGCACCACCGGCCTCAGATCTTGACACTTTTTTCAGGCCGCGCGCATGCTGGCGAATGACGGTGAGCGAGCTTCTGGAACAGCCACCTCGCGCCGGTTCCCGAATCGACCGGCCCACCGCCGGTCAGGAGATTCGCACCACTGCAGGCCCGGCCGGACGCCCGGCGTCCCTGTACCCGGGGGCCGTCCAGCCTGGACCGTGACGCACCCCTTCAGAGGCACCCCAACGGGGTGTCTTGAGAACTTCGGGGGGGGTCCCGATGTACCACGCACCTTTGAAGAACACCCTGTCGCGCCTCTCGATCGGTCTCGTCGCCACCGCCTTGCTCGCATCAGGAGCGACGGCGGCCGTGACGGCCGAGGCAGCAGGCAACACCGCTTCCGCGGCATTGCCGAATGCCGGACCGATCGACGCCCGGTGGGCAGACTCACGCTCCGCCGAACGGCGAGCGCGAGCGCTGCTGCGCCGTATGACCTTGGACGAGAAGATCGACATGCTCCACGGCGAGGTCAACTTCTACTACGGCTTCTACAACGCACCGATCGAGCGCTTGGGCATCCCGGCCCTCACGATGGCTGACGGCCCGGCCGGAGTCCGCATCGCCAACCCCGACGTCAACGACCAGCAGGCGACCGAGCTGCCCTCACCGCTTGCGTTGGCAGCGACCTGGAACGCCGGACTCGCGCAGGAATACGGCGAGCGCGCAGGCGACGAGGCCCACCGCACCGGGCACAATGTGCTGCTGGCGCCGGCCCTGGACATCGCCCGGGTCTCCCAGGCCGGCCGCGCGTTCGAGGCATTCGGCGAAGATCCGCTGATCTCGGGCCGCATCGGTGGCGCCGTCATTCGCGGCATCCAGGAGAACCCCGTGCTGGCGGACCTGAAGCACTACAACGTCTACACCCAGGAGCAGAACCGCCTGATCGGCGGCAATGCGGTGGTCGACGAGCGGACCCTCCAGGAGATCTACACCCGCCCCTTCGACATCGCCATCCAGGAGGGCGATCCAGCGACCGCGATGTGCGCGTTCAACAAGGTCAACGGGACCTACGCGTGTGAGAACGACTACCTCCTCAACGAGATCCTCAAGGTGCAGCTCGAGTTCGAGGGCTGGGTCATGAGCGACTACGGGGCCACTCACAGCACCGTCGCGTCGATCCTCAACGGCATGGACCAGGAGATGCCCGGCGACTTCGGCGGCGACGACTGCTTCTTCTGTGCCCCACTGGCCGAGGCCGTGGATGCCGGCGACGTCCCCGTCTCCCGCATCAACGACGCGGTGATGAGGATCCTCAAGCCCATGTTTGCCCTCGGCCTGTTCGACGAGCCGGCGACGGTCCGTCCGCTGCCCGAGGAGGAGAACGGTGACTTCGCCCGAGAGGTGTCGGAGCAGGCGACCGTCCTGCTGAAGAACCGCCGCGGCACGCTGCCTCTGGACGACGACCTGGACTCGATCGCCGTGATCGGCGCGGACGCAGACCACGCCGTCCAAGGTGGCGGTAGCAGTCAAGTGCTACCGACCTACACCGTCAGCCCGCTCGAGGGGATCACCGAGCGCGCGGACGGGGCGACCGTGACTCACGCGCCCGGCAACGAACCGGTCACGTCCACGGCGTTGCTCCCCGGTCCGGATCCGATCCCGTCGGAGTTCCTCCGGTCCGCGCTGGACGACGAACCCGGTGTGCGCGTGGAGTACTTCGACAACCCCGGCCGGACGGGCACGCCCGAGCTCGACCGCACCGAGCCCTACGCCGGCATCTTCGGAGGGTTCTACCTGTTCGAGGGCTTCAACGCGGCGTCACCGCACTTCCCGAGGCAGTCGAACGAGAACACGTCGGGAATCCGCTGGACGGGAACCCTCACGGCACCGGTCACGGGAACGTACGAGCTGACCGTCACCACGAACGGGGCGACGACGCTCTACCTGGACGACGCACCCGTCATCACCACGGAGACCGCTCCAGAACCCACCGACCCCGGGGTCCACACCTACGAGGTGGACCTGGTCGAAGGGCAGGAGTACGACCTCCGTGCGGAGTTTTCGATCGGGGCCAGTGCGAGCACGGACTTCGGGTCCGCGTTCAAGCTGGGCTGGGTGCCGCCGGACGAGGTGGTGGAACCGAGCATCGCCGAGGCAGCAGAGGTCGCCGCCGACGCCGACGTCGCTGTGGTCTTCGCCCGCGACTACGCGAGCGAGGGTGGGGATCGTCCCAACCTCGACCTGCCCAACGCCCAGGACGACCTGATCCGGGAGGTGGCAGCCGCCAACCGGCGGACCATCGTGGTCCTCACCGCCAGCGCCGCTGTCCAGACCTCGGACTGGGAGGACGACGTGCGCGCCGTCCTGCACAACTGGTACGGCGGTCAGGAGCAGGGCAGTGCCATCGCGCGGATCCTCTTCGGAGACGTGAACCCGTCGGGCAAGCTGCCGCTGACGATTCCCGTGGACGAGGAAAGCACTCCGGTCAGTGACGAGGACCAGTACCCGGGTGACGGGCTCGACCAGCAGTTCTCGGAGGGGATCTTCGTGGGCTACCGCGGGTACGAGGAGCGCGGCATCGAGCCGAGCTACCCCTTCGGCCACGGTCTGTCCTACACGAAGTTCGACTACCGGCGACTCGTGCTCTCGTCGAACACCCGGGGGCGTGGGTCCGCCCGCGCGACCAAGTCGGTGAAGGTCTCCGTGGACGTCCGGAACGTCGGACGGCGCCGTGGCAGCGAGACGGTGCAGGTCTACGTGGGCAACCTGCCCACCCGTCGCGTCGACACGGCGGAGAAGGCGCTGGCCGGCTGGGCCAAGGTCGACCTCCGTCCGGGGCAGCGTCGACGGGTGACGGTGAACCTCGATCCGCAGTCGTTCTCGTACTGGGACACGGCTCGCGACCGGTGGCGCACCCCCGACGGGCGCGTGCCGATCTACGTGGGCTCGTCGTCCGACGACCTGCGGCTGGCTGGCTCCGTCCGGATCTCGGGAGGACGCAACAGGTAATCGGTAACGGCCTCAACCCGCGACCCTGTGCCCTTCTTGAGCGCGGGGTCGCGGCTCGTTCCTCGAGGAGGAGTGCAGACCAGGGCGCCCACGTGAACAGTGTCGAGTAGCACCCTTGAGCCGAACCGGCAAGCGGTGCTGGGTTGATGTTGCGTTCCTTCTCCGAAAGTGGCCATTTGGTGGCCGGATTGGGCCGGCGGTTGTCGCCGGTCCTCGGGGATCGTCGGGGGGGACCCAGAGGGGCCATCCCCACCGTTTGAGGGTGTTCCGCGGTTCTCGGTACCCAGCGTCGCGACTCGTACGGAGCTCGGCTTCGACAGGGGGTCGCAGGTTCAAATCCTGTCAGCCCGACCGTGTGATGTCTCAGGACATCGGAAACTCCCGGACCTGCATTTTGCAGGTTCGGGAGTTTTTTCATGTGGTTTTGTGTCGGGGTTGGTCGTCGCGGTCGGGGTTGATGATCAGGTCGCGGAGCAGTTCTCCGGTGGTGGCGTTGACGACTCTGACGTGGTGGTCGTCGATGAGCAGGGTGACGTGGGTTCGGGTGTGGGTTCGGCCGATGCCGATGTGGGGGAGTTTTCCGGCGATGCAGGTGTTCACGCGTGCATCGGGCGGGCAACGACGCTGGGCGTGCTGGGATCGCGACCGCGTGGCCGGCCGCGGTCTGTCTCCTTCTCGATGCGGAGAACTATAGGTAGCGGCAGACCTGCTCGGGACTGCACGTGTCGGGGTCCGGCTGCGCGGCGTCGTGCCTGAGTTCGGCAATAGTGTCATGCAGGGCGGTGAGCCGAGCGATCTGCTGCTCGATCTCGGCTAGGCGCTCGTCGAGCAGATCGCGCACGTGCTCACACGGCGCGGCGCCGTCATCGCGGATGTCGAGGATCTGGCGGATCTGAGCGAGGGTGAGTCCCGCCGCCTGGCCGCGGTGGACAAAGTCGATCCGGGCGACAGCGACGGGCGGGTAGTCCCGATAACCCGACGGCGTCCGATCGGCTGGGGGCAGCAGTCCCGACTCCTCATAGAAGCGGAGAGTCTTCGGAGTGGTCCCAGCCGCAGCGGCCAGTTCCCCGATGCGCATCGCGGTCACCTCTCGTTCGGCAGGAGCACGCTTGACCTTCCCCTGCACTGGAACGTCAAGTATGGCTGAACAGATCAGAAGAAGACCGAAGGGTTGAAGGAGACAGCAGCGATGCCTACGAAGTACGACCTTGCCATCATCGGATCGGGCGGCGGGGCGTTCGCCGCGGCGATCCGCGCGACCGCGCTGGGAAAGTCGGTGGTGATGGTCGAGCGCGGCACGCTCGGCGGGACCTGCGTGAACACTGGGTGCGTGCCGTCGCAGGCGCTCATTGCCGCGGCTGGCGCGCGGTACTCCGCCGCCGACGCCCCGGACCGTTTCCCGGGGATCTCAACGACAGCGGGCCCAATCGACATGCCCGCGCTGGTCGCCGGAAAAGTGGCGCTGGTCGAGTCGCTGCGGGGCGAGAAATACGCCGACGTTGCTGAATCCTACGGCTGGCCAGTGCGTCAGGGAGTCGCCGCGCTCGCGGGCTCGCCTGATGCGCCGGCGCTGAACATCACCGCCGCCGATGGGATGGCCGCGACCGTCGAGGCCGAGCACTACATGGTCGCAACCGGCGCTCGACCGTGGGTCCCGCCGATCGACGGCCTGGATAGCGCGGGGTACCTGACCTCGACCACGGCCATGGAGCTGCTCGAGGTCCCCAGGTCTCTCCTCGTCCTCGGCGGTGGCTACGTCGCCTTGGAGCAGGCCCAACTGTTCGCCCGACTCGGCTCCGAGGTCACGCTGCTGGCCCGCTCCCGACTCGCATCGAAGGAGGAGCCTGAAGTCTCCTGGGCGCTTGAGGACGTCTTCGCCGATAATGGCATCCGCGTCGTTCGCCGCGCGGTGCCCACCCGGGTGACCCGGGCCGCAGGGACCGGGCTGGTCGTGGTGACCGCGGACGTATCCGGCGTCTCGCAGGACTTCCGCGCCGACCAAGTCCTGGTAGCCCTCGGACGCCGCCCCGTCACCGACGGACTCAACCTCGACTCTGTCGGAGTCAAGACAGGGGAGTCCGGCGAGGTGGTCGTCTCCGACAGGATGCAATCCTCGAATCGGCGGATCTGGGCCGCGGGCGACGTGACCGGGCACCCCGAGTTCGTCTACGTGGCCGCCCACCACGGCACCCTTGTGGCCGAGAACGCGTTCCTCCACGTCGACCGGACCGTCGACTACTCTCGTCTGCCGCGGGTGACGTTCACCGGCCCCGCGATCGGCGCGGTCGGGATGACCGAGAAGGAGGCGAAAAGCGCGGGAATCCGCTGCGACTGCCGCGTCCTGCCGCTGCACCACGTGCCCCGAGCACTGGTCAACCGCGATACCCGTGGGTTCATCAAGATCGTCGTGAACGCCGACACAAGCGAGATTCTCGGCATCACTGCCGTCGCCAAGGACGCCGGCGAGCTCGCCGCCACCGGAGTCCACCTGCTCGGCAAGACCATCGCCGAAGTCGTCGACGCGTGGGCCCCCTATCTCACCATGACCGAAGGACTCCGGCTCGCCGCAAGAGCCTTCACCACCGACGTCTCACAGCTGTCGTGCTGCGCGTGAACGCGGTCGGCACTGGTACTCACAGGCGAGGGCGATGCCGCCGATGCGGACGGTTCTTGCGCTCGCGCAGCGGAAGGCTTGGCCGTACCCGCTGTCCCGGTCATCTCGGTGCCTCCGCCGAATTCGACTTGACCGAGCGTTCGATGGTACTCGACCCCGATACGCTCGGCATTCGCCTTGAGCCCGTTCGTCGCGTTCCAGCCGTTCTCGAGGGCAGCGCCGACGGCTCGCGTGCCGATGGCGTTGCCGAAGGTCCCGTCGCACGCTCGGCCGGCGGCGTGGTCGTTCGTCGCCGGCTCGCCCGGCCGCCAGCACGCCCACGACGAGCCCGGGAAGTGACTCTCGAGCTGAGCCGATCTCAACCAGAGACGAGGGTTTGCTCCGGTGAATCTCTTAGCGCGTGTCGTCCTCGGGTGGAAGGTTCTCGGCAATTCGCCGGCGGAGGATCGTCGTAGTCGAAGCCTGCCCGCGGGCACGCTCCTCCCGCCACATCAGGAGGGCTCCGGCCACCGCCCCCGTGACGATCACGAAGTCGGCGAAGTTCCCGATGAACAGATTGCCGTAGGCAAGGAAGTCCACGACGTGTCCACGGCCGAATCCTGGTTCGCGGAACAGCCGGTCGCTGGCGTGAGAGGCTGCAGCTCCGCCCAGCGCACCGACCACGAGCGTCCACCCGAGCTGCCGAACGCGAAACGCGAAAACCGTCGCGACGACCACAGCGGCGACAGAGACCAAGGCGAACACCCACGTGAACCCTTCGCCAAAGGAGAACGCCGCGCCCGGGTTGTACGCCAGTTGAAGGCCGAACAGGCTTCCAACCAACGGCGTCCGCTCACCCTCGATGAGGGTGCTCTCGGCCCAGCTCTTGGTCCACTGATCGACAAGAACGACGAGCCCGCCAAGCAGGAGGGCCGTCACCGCGAACCGCCAGCGACCCCCACGGCGCACCCCTTCGGCCGAATCCTGATTCGCCCTCGCCCTCGGTCGACGAGTCATCCGATGACCTCGAAGAACCGGGTGATGACCTCGGACTCGATCAGGATGAACAGGCCCAAACCAATGAAGACCGTGGGCACGAGCCAGTGCTCGATGCGCTCCAGTGCCTCAGTGACGACCTCGCGGGTTCCGATCAGTCGTCCAGCGGCGCACCAAACGGCGACGAGGACGAGGAAGACCGCAATCATGACCGCGACGTCGGCCGGGGCGCTGGTGCGAAAAATCGGCGTGTAGAGCGAGATGTTGTCAGCCCCATTGGCGATTGTTATCCCGGCGACACTCCAGAGCCCGGCTGCGAGGGTCAAATCGCTGTCCTCGCCGTTGCGCTTGCGAAGCAAACCGCGGATGAGCGTCCAGATGCCGATGCTGAGAGGGATCAGTCCGAGCAGTCCGACCCATTGATCCGGCACGATCGTCAAGCCGAGCGCGGCGACCACACTGATCGCGACAAGCGTGATGAATCCGACGTATTGCCCCCCGACGATCTGCCACGGGCGCGGACTCCCATTGCGGGAGGCGAGGAACAGCACGGTGAGCACCACGATGTCATCGATGTTGGTAGCCGCGAACAGGCCAATGGCCGAACCGACAGTCGTCAGCATCAGCCCTCCACTCGCGGCGCGGGAGTGCGGGCGGCGCGCAGCCCGTTGAGAATCACGATGACCTCCGCGATCTCGTGGACCAGCACAACGGCGGCCAGCCCCAAGACACCGAACAGCGCGAGTGGAAGCAGCGCGGCGATGATCAACAGCGACAGGATGATGTTCTGGTTGATGATGCGCCGTCCACGCCGCGCGTGTTCGAATGCCCGCGGGATGAGGCGCAGATCATGGCCAGTGAAGGCAACGTCGGCGGACTCGATCGCCGCGTCGGAGCCTGTCGCTCCCATGGCGATGCCGATGTCCGCGGCGGCGAGAGCCGGGGCGTCGTTGATGCCGTCGCCGATCATGGCGACCGATCCCGCTTCGGACAGCTCGGTGATCGCAGCGGCCTTGTCCTCGGGTCGGAGCTCGGCGCGGACATCGTCGATCCCGGCCTGCGCGGCGAGAGCTCGAGCGGTTCGAGCGTTGTCGCCGGTGAGCATGGTCACGCCCACTCGGTGATCGGTGAGGGTGCGCACGACGTCAGGGACTTCGGGGCGCAGCTCGTCGCGGACGCCGATCGCCGCGACCGGGACGCCGTCGCGGTGCACGATCACGACCGTCATGCCCTGCATTTCCAGATCCTCGACACGCGCGCCGAGCTCTCCGGCGTCGAGCCAGCGCGGGCTGCCGACAGTGATCTTCATCCCGTCGACGGTGCCATCGATGCCGTGTCCCGCCTGCTCGGTCACCTCCGCGGCCAGGGGAACGTCCTGGGCGGCCGCGGTGATCGCCGCAGCGAGCGGGTGTGTGCTGTGCTGCTCCAACGCGGCAGCCCACGCCAGTCCCTGAGCCTCGGTGATGCCTTCGACCACCAGGACCGCGGTGACGGCAGGCTCATTGCGGGTGAGAGTGCCGGTCTTGTCGACGGCGACGTGGCGGACGGTGCCGAAACGTTCGAAGGCCGCACCGGATTTGACGATCACGCCGAACTTGCTGGCCGCACCGATGGCGGCGACGACGGTCAGAGGGACGGAGATCGCCAGCGCACAGGGCGACGCCGCCACCAGCACGACGAGGGCGCGAGTGATCCACACGTCTGGGTCGCCCAGGATCGATCCGAGGAGCGCGACGAGCACAGCAAGGATCAGGACCCCCGGGACGAGGGGCCGCGCGATCCGGTCGGCGAGCCGGGCGCGATCGCCCTTTTCTGCCTGAGCCTGCTCGACCAGCTCCACGATCGTGGTGAGCGAGTTGTCAGTACCGGCCGCAGTGGTCTCGATCTCCAGCGCGCCAGCACTGTTGATCGCCCCGGCTGACACCGGGTCACCCGGCTCGACCTCGACCGGGATCGACTCACCGGTGATGGCCGAGGTGTCCAAGCTCGACCGTCCTGAGCGGACGAGTCCGTCCGTCGCGATCCGCTCGCCAGGTCGGACCATCATCACGTCGCCGACGACCAGATCCTTGGCTTGGACCTGCTCCGCGACACCGTCACGGAGCACCGTCGCCGTCTCGGGCACGAGCTTGAGCAACGCCCGCAACCCTCCGCGCGCCCGGTCCATCGCCTTGTCCTCCAAGGCCTCCGCGATCGAGTACAAGAACGCCAGCGCCGCGGCCTCCTCGACGTAGCCGAGAATGACAGCGCCGATCGCGCTGATCGTCATCAACAGCCCGATCCCGAGCTTGCCCTTGAACAGGTTTCGGATCGCGGCAGGGGTGAAGGTCGAGGCGCCCAGCAGTAGGCCGACCCAGAAGAGCGCCAGGGCGGGTGTCTCGGCCCCGGACCGCTCGGCGACCAGGCCGAGGAGGAATGCCAGACCCGAGAAGACCGGCACCATGACTCCGCTGTCCTTCCACCACGGTCGCTCCGACTCCTCGAAGTCCTCGCCCGTCATGGCGACGGAATCGTGCTCGCATCCACACGCCGCGCTCATGCGCCCGATCCCGACTCGCAGCAGCCCACCACGGTGCACGTCGAGTCGACGCACGGCGCGTGAACGTCCACAGCCAACGTCACGTCCACCAGGGCGACGAGGGCGGCGGTGAGATGGGGATCGGCAATCTCATAGCGTGTCTGACGCCCCTCGGCCTCAGCCACCACGATGCCGCAGTCGCGCAGACACGTCAGATGGTTCGAGACGTTGGATCGAGTCAGCTCCAAGTCGCGCGACAGCACGGCGGGATAGCTCGGTCCCTCGAGGAGAGTCATGAGGATGCGGGAGCGCGTAGGGTCGGCCATGGCACGGCCAAGCCGGTTCATGACGTCGAGTCGCGTAGCAATGGTCAGCACTCGCTGAACTATACACTGAGCGCTGACCATTGGCGAAGGTCCGCGCGAGTCACGGGACGATGTGCCGGGCAATCAGTCGAGCGTCCGTGCCCACGCCTCCGAGCAGAGCTGAGCCCCTGTTGCGAAGCCATGAGTCTCCGAGGACGTACAACCCCCTGATCGGAGTTCGTCCGTCCTGCTGATCAAGAGTGCCGTCCTCGCCGACGACCGCTTCGGGCAACCACCCGAACCCGTTGCGATAGCCAGTAGCCCAAATCACCGATTCGAATCTGCGCTCGACGCCGTCGGCGAACGCGATCCTGTCGCGGTTCCCATCCACCGCACGAGGCAGAAGGTGGACGCCTCTCGAGGCCAGGTCGACCAGGCCTGGGCCCACCACCAACTCGCGCCCCGAGATGCGGCGTCCGATGCGACCGTTGGACGGCACCGAGAGCACCCCCGTCAGTTGCAGCCATCTGAAAAGGTCGACTCCGAGCAGCCGGTGCGGAAGGCGCGGTCGTGGAGAGCCTTGGGCGATCGACACACATCGATGAGCCGAGAGCTCCCTGGCGATCTGGATCCCGGTATTTCCGGAGCCGACGACGAGGACCGGACCGTCGGAGAGTTGGTCAGGGTTCCGGTAGGCGTCGCTGTGGAGGTTGGCTCCGTCTACGACTGTGTCGTTAGCGAAGTCGGGGTACTGGGGGATCGCGAAGGGCCCGGTCGCCGCCACGACTGCGCGAGCGCGCAACGATCCCGTCGACGTTTGAAGGACCAGGGAGTCGTCCCGCTGCGGGTGGACGGAAACGGCGCGCGTATCCCACTTTGGCTCCACGCCCAGGCTCGCGCGGTAGAGGTCGAGGTAGTCGGCGACATCTTTCGATGACGGGTAGCGCCCCTGAGCCCCTGGCATCCGAAGCCCAGGAAGGTGAGAGTGCCAAGCCGGCGTGAACAGGGTGAGTGAATCCCAGCGGCGACGCCAGGAAAGCGTCTGGGCGGATCCTGCGTCCAGGATTACGAAGTCCTCGGCTGGTCGGAGACCCCGCTCGAGCAACGCATGTGACATCGCGAGTCCCGCCTGCCCTGCCCCCACGATGGCGACGGGAAGCGACTCCGACGGGGACGTTGGTGACACTACGACTCCTCCTGGACTGGCGATACCGGGCGCAGCTACTATTCAACATAGTAGGCGCCACGTCGCGCCGGTCAGAAACTACACGCTTGAGTGAATTCATAATTCTATGTACTATCAGCTCATGAACGTTGCAACCTCGACCGCTCTGGATGCGCTCGCTCGATTCGGTCACGCCCTGTCCGATCCCACGCGCGCCAAGATCCTCATGTCTCTGCGTGAATCATCGGCGTTCCCTACGGATCTGGCCGATGCGTTGGACGTGAGTCGACAGTCGATCTCGAACCACTTGGCGTGCTTGCGGGGTTGTGGGCTGGTGGTCGCGGTACCTCAGGGGCGCCGCACCCGGTACGAATTGGCCGATCAGCGGCTGGGTCACGCGTTGGGCGACTTGCACGAGCTCGTCCTGGCAGTCGATCCCGGCCACGGTGTCAGCGGCGATGCCGGCGTGGAGAGTGGTCGGTGATGGGCGCGGGTCACGGCCACGGTGCTGCAGGTCACGCCGGCGGTCGCCACCGGTGGCGCTTGGCGGTCGCCTTCGTGCTGGTGTTCGCGTTCTTCCTCGTCGAGTTGGTCTTCGGTCTCATGTCGAACTCGTTGGCCCTGATCTCCGATGCCGGGCACATGTCCGCCGACGTGGTGGCCTTGGGGGCCGCGCTCGTAGCGACGCGGATCGCGACGCGGCTGGACACCACGGGCCGCAAGACCTACGGCTCCTACCGGGCCGAGGTCTTCGCCTCAGGCTTCACCGTGCTGATCATGCTCGGCGTGGCGGCGTATGTCGTCATCGAGGCCATCAGTCGAATTGGCGACGCTCCTGAGGTTGCCACCGGGACGATGCTCGTGGTGGGAGCCCTCGGTTTGGTCGTCAACATCGTCTCGATGCTGCTTCTGCGCGAGGGATCGCGCGAGTCCCTGAACGTCAAGGGTGCGTACTACGAGGTGGTTGCCGACGCTGCGGGAAGCGTCGGTGTGATCGCCGCGGGCATCCTGGTGGCCGTCAGTGGACAGCCCATCTGGGACACGCTCGTCGCCGTGGCGATCGGCATCTTCGTTGCCGTACGAGCGGTGGTGCTTGGCCGACAGGTGCTGGCCGTCCTCGGCCAGCATGTCCCCGAAGGCATCGTCGTAGACGAGGTAGTCGAGACGCTCGAAGCACTACCAGGCGTCGCAGGCGTGCACGATCTTCACCTCTGGACCCTCACGTCCGGCATGAACGTCGCGACCGCGCATCTCGTGGTGGAGAAGGGCTCTGACGGGCAGTTGGTCCTGACCAAGGCCCAGGGAGTCCTGGCCACCACCTATGGGATCGAGCACGCCACGCTGCAGACGGAGCTGGCCCCCACTCAGCAGTGCGAGGAAGTGAGCTGGTGAGGATCCCACTCGAGATCATGATGAAGCAGGGGATCAATGCGGACGGGAGCGAACCCATCGGCTGGCTGGCCGGTATCTACACCCTGGGGCTGTTCATACTGGTGGGCTTGCTTCTCTGGTCGTTCGTGAGGACGAT
This sequence comes from Aeromicrobium phoceense, assembly GCF_013868155.1. Classification (NCBI taxonomy): domain Bacteria; kingdom Bacillati; phylum Actinomycetota; class Actinomycetes; order Propionibacteriales; family Nocardioidaceae; genus Aeromicrobium; species Aeromicrobium phoceense. Next base: position 2,375,819 of record NZ_JACEOG010000001.1, on the reverse strand, counting down.
GCGGCGAGCCCAGCAGCCGTGGCTCGGCGAACGTGCGACCGACCCTGGGCAGACCGTCGATCAAGGCTGAAGTCACGGCTCACGCCGTCGTGCTGCGGAACCACACGCCGCGATCGGCGACCAGGTCACCGCACATCAACGTCACTCAGTGCGGGGGCTGATGGGGGAGGCGAGGGGGTTCATTCGCTGGTCGCCCGCTGGCGACGCCGGTCGCGCCCGATCGCCCAGAGCAAGACCGACAGCGGGAGAAGGAAGAACAGGCTGACACCCACGCCGATCAGAATCGCCGTGGTTCGGAAGTCGTCCCCGTCCTCGTCCACGGTCGAGGAGGATTCGCCCTTCGGAGTCTCACTCGCAGGGGAGCTCGCATCACGTGAGCTCGGGGTCGGGGGAAGCGGCGCCCTGAAACGGACGTTGCCGTCCACGGGGTGCCCGTCGGCCGAGATCACTCGGTACGCCACATCCCACGCCACATCGCCCGAGCCCGGGGGAGCGGTCGGCAATCTTGCGTCCGAAAGGTCAACCGAGACCGTCGGCCCGCTCGTCGACGGATCCAACACCAAGACTTGCTGCGGTGACGTGCCGATCGTGAGGCTCACCTTGGAGAACTCCTTGGACATCGGGTCGGTGAACTGCAACTGAATGCGGTCGGGAGTCGTCTGCACGGTGGAGTCGTCCGCCGGATCGGACGAGGTGAGGCCCGTGTGCGCCTGCGCTGACGGGGCAGGAGCGAGCACGAGGAGCGTAACGAAGGCTGCGGTCACTGTACGGACCAGCCACGTACCCCGCCGAGTGCCGGGGAGAGCCTTGCGAGATCGGGCGGAGAGCGGGGCCCTGTGTTGGGTGGTCACGGTTCTTCCTTGAGTCCAGGCGCGCCACGCAGCCATCGGGGCCAGGTGGGCATCGATGTCGCGGGCTTGCAGATGATCTACTAAGAACCATAGTTCATCGGTAAGGGCGTGACCCCACCCGGGGAGGAGCCGTTCCTCAGCGGCCGGAGGGCGAGGGACTGATCGTCGCCCCGGAATCAGACGCCTCCGGCGCAGCAACGACGCCTGTGCTGGAACAGCAGTCGTGCGATTCGCTGAGGCCTCCAGGAATGAGCGACAGGACGACCGGCGTCGTGCCGAGAAGCAGAATGGATGTGGCAAGAATCGTCTGAGCGGTCCGTCCGAGCGGCTCATGGGGGCGCATCAGCCGTCGGGCTCGCAGGATGACATCGGAGCCGGTCGCTGAGAGTCCGTTCGCCGTGGGCACTCGTTGGTTCGTGATGGCCAGCTGATAGAGGGCATCGGCCAACGATCTACGCTCGTCGGCCCTGACAGCATCGTCGGCCTGTAGTTCGGCGAGTAGCGCGAGCTGTTCGTGTGCCACCCGGAAGAAGCCGACGCGCGGAAACGCCCGGTTCAGTGCCCGAGCACGTGCCACGAGTCGAGCATGCCGCGAGTTCAGGTGGGCGTGCTCGTGCCGAAGCACGAGGTCCAGCTGGGCAACGGTGAGCGCTGCGCGTGCACCTGTGGTCACCACGACGGTGTCGTGCGTTCCGGCGCGGCGATTGCCCGGGAGGCAGTAGACGGCGGCGGCCTCGTGGTCGACGCTGAGGACTCCTTGGTGTCCGGGCTCTGCCACCAACGCAAGGTCTGCCAGGTGATCGCGGTGGGCGCGCAGGTCGGCCCGCCGCTGAGACCAGAGCGTCGACGTCATGCGCCAGGCGAGGAGGCCCAAGATCGCCAAGCTCACGGTGGTGAGAGTCGCCCGCCCCGGGTGCGCGGACTGGCGTTGCAGTTCGATCACGCATGCCCTCGCGAACTCGGCGAGAGCGGCGGCAGCTGAGAGGCCCGGCATGGTGAGGGCCATCATGCCCAGCACGAATGAGACGGTCACGGCCGCGATGGCGACCTGCCACACGGCGATGCCTAAGCGGGGCGCGCGATGCAACCAAGTCGCCGAGGGCAGCGCATACTGGCACGCCATCAGCATCGTGGCGAAGAAAGTCAGCAACAGGGCCGCGCCGATCACTTCGTGCCGTCCGGCCTGGTTCGTTCGGGGTTCGTGACCGCATCCCGCAGGGCGTCGAGTTCGGAATCGTCGAGCTGCTCGATGAATCGCATCAGGACGCCCGTTCGGTCGCCCCCGTCGGCAAGGACGTTGCCCAGAAGGGCGGCCGTATGGTCCTCGCGGCTGGCGGAGGCCGTGTACAGATACGCCCGGCCCTGGCGCTCGCGTCGAAGCAACCCCTTGGTGAAGAGGTTGTCCATGACCGTCATCACCGTGGTGTAGGCGATCTTTCTGTCGGCGGCCAAGGAGCTGTGAATCGAACGAACCGATCGCGGTTCACCGCTCGACCACATCACCTGCATGATCGTTCCCTCGAGTGGACCCAGTCCGTGCATCCGATCTCCTCCAGTACGAACTCCCATCGTAGTGGCGGCCAGCGACGTGTGAAGCGGCCAGGTTCCCGTGCCGCGTCACCTGGTCCGGGCCGCGCGGGTGGGCAGACACCAGCCAACTAAGATGCCTAGTAGATCGGCGCCACTCCGCGGCGCCGCTGCCCTAGACGTGAAGGAACTTGCCATGGTGGCGCACTCGGTCGGTGAGACCGTTGCATTCGGTCCTCTTCTGATCGCGATTCCCATCGCCCTGTTGGCGGGTTTGGTCTCGTTCCTCAGTCCGTGCAGTCTGCCTCTCGTGCCGGGCTACCTCGCCTACGTCAGCGGCGCCGCTGGGGCCGAAGTGGTGGGTCCAGACGCGCGCCGCCGATCAGTCGTCGTGATGGGAACGACTCTCTTCGTACTCGGGTTCGCCGCAGTCTTCACCTCCTACGGGGCCCTCGTAGGGGCGCTCGGAAGCAGCCTGCTGGACTACCAGGATGCGCTGGTTCGCGTGCTCGGGATCTTCACACTCATCCTGGGCCTGCTGTTCGTCGGCGCGCTTGACTCGGTCCCGTCTCTCTCCAGGACCTTTCGTCCGAAGTTCCAGCCTCGGATCGGACTCGCTGGTGCGCCTCTCCTCGGCGTCATGTTCGGGATCGGATGGACGCCCTGCATCGGACCGACGCTCGCCGCGGTGCTGACGATGGCGACGACGTCGGGGACGGCCGGCCGGGGAGCACTCCTGTCATTTGCCTACAGCGTCGGCCTTGGCTTGCCATTCGTCCTTGCAGCCGTGGGTGTGAGCCGGGCGATGCGGGTGTTCCAATTCGCCCGGAAGCACACCGTGGCGATCACCCGCTTCGGGGGCGTGATGCTGATCGGTCTGGGCCTCTTGCAGGTCACCGGCCTGTGGGGAGATTTCTTGGTGGACATGCGTGGCTGGATCGGGACGTGGCAGACGCCCCTGTGATCGTGCGGCCGAGAGGCTGGCCTGCGCGTTCCGCCGAAGGCGAACGCGTGAGGGGAACTCGAGTCAACTCAGATGAGCGTCGACCAGTAAGACCAGAAGCGGGCGCCGATCAGTCCCAACACGAACAGGAACGCGACCAGCAGGGCGGGCGCGTGCCACACCTCGGCCCAGCGCGTGACTCGAGCCACAGCCACTCGTTCCCCGAAGATTCGTGCTCGGGCATTTCGAAGCGTGAGGTACCAGAACGTAGGAATGATGACGGCCCACACTGCCATGCAGTACGGGCAGAGCGCGCCGATCCGGTAGAGGCTCTGGAACACCAGCCACAAGACGAAACCCATGCCCGCCGTGACGCCAACCTGTAGTCCCACCCAGAACCAGCGCCGGAACTCAGCGCCCGCGAGCATCGCCGCGCCGGTGGTCATCAGAACTGGAAATGCCGCGACGCCCAGGATCGGGTTGGGGAAGCCGAACACCGCGGCCTGAGCTGACTCCATGATCGAGCCGCAGCTCAACACCGGATTCAAGCTGCACGACGGGGTGTAGGCGGGATTCTCGGCGAGCTCGAACCGTTCGACGAGAAGGACCGCTGAGGCGAGCAGGCCGATGGACCCGCCGACCAACAACAGCCATGCCATCGCCGTCTCGCGCGTTGACGACCCGTGCTCGGCGCCGTTCACCTCGCCAGTGCCTCGTCGATCACCTGGGTAAAGTCCTCGACGCGTTGCGGCTCAAAGAGCTCTCCGTCGACGTAGAACGTCGGAGTGCCGCGAACGCCGAGCTCGATACCGTCATTGATGTCGCGCTGCACTCGAGCCTTGACCGCGTCAGATCCGTAGTCCGTATCGAACTGGCTCATGTCCAGACCGATGTCTTCAGCAAAGCCGCGGAAGAGCTTGTCGTGCGGTTCCTGGGCCTCGCCCCAGGTTGACTGCGTCTCGTACATCTTTCGGTACATCTGCTCGAACTTGCCTTGACGAGCCGCCGACTCGACGGCCCATGCGGCGCGCTCCGCATTGAAGTGACCCGGCAACGGGAAGTACCGAGCAACGAAGGTCACCTCACCCGCGTACTTCTCTCGGAGGTCCTCCACGATCGGGTACGCGGCACCACACGCCTCGCATTCGAAGTCGAGAAACTCGACGAACGTCACATCGCTGGAGCCCTTCTTCCCGAGCACATGGGCGTCGGTCCGGCTCAGAGCCTCTTGCACCTGTGCGTCATCCGCGGTCGGATCGCTGGAATCGTCGCCCGCCGAGGTCATGAACACGCCAGCCAGTGCGGCGATGACGACGCCGGCGATGACTGCGGCGATCTTGGTCTGTCTGGTCAACTGCTCGCTCCTTGGACTGGGCGCATTACTATCGCCAATAGTAAGTCGTCCCACACGGCAACTCAGGCGGGGATCGCCTCAGTGTGCCGTCAGCTCGATTGCAGGTGCCAGGAACGTGATGTCCGAGGTCGTCGGTCTTCTCCTGCTCTCTGGGGCCGCGGTCTCGGCGTGGCGCGCCACGCATCGCACGCAAGCGTCTCTCCTCCTCCCTGGCCGGCGGGACGCAGCACGTCGGCGGCGACCACGCCCCGGCGCGCGGCGAAAAGTGCGAAGGCGCAGTGGGCGGTGGCTTTCTCTGTCGACCGTCTTGTTCCTGGCCGGTGCGATCGTCCTCGGTAACGCGGTCGATGGGTTGGGTGCGAAGGATGCGACCCGTGCTAGCGAAACGGCCGGAGCGGCTCAACCGCGCCCGGCGGCGACAACCCCAACGCCGGGCCGTGGTTCAGCTGAGACCGACGCGCCGGCGAGCCGCACCTCCCGCGACGGCGACAGGACCCCGGGCGCGGCCCCGCCGATTCCCGAGTCTGGAAGCGGGAGGTTCTCCGTCGCTGGCGTTGAGCCCGCTACGCCAGATGGTTCCGGTGGGGAGCTCACCTATTCGGTCGAGGTCGAAGAAGGTGTCCCGTACTCGGCGAACGACGTGGCCCGGTTCGTCGATGATGTGCTGTCCGACGGTCGTGGATGGACGTCGGTGACCACCGAGAAGTTCCGGAGAGTCGCCAAGGGCTCGATGCTCCGGATTCGACTCGCCACTCCCACAACGACCGATCAGCTTTGCAGACCGCTGGACACGGGCGGACGGTTGTCATGTCGCAACGGCGAGATGGTTGTCCTGAACGCGTGGCGATGGGCCCATGGCGCAGAGGCCTACGGATCCGACCTCGTTCGCTACCGCACCTACCTCGTCAATCACGAATTCGGTCACGCCCTCGGAAACGGCCATGATTCCTGCCCGGGCGTCGGTGAGACCTCACCCGTCATGTCCCAGCAGACGAAGGGCCTCGATGGATGTCTCGCGAACCCGTGGCCCACGGCGGCGGATGGTAAATAAGGCGCGACGCGGTGAGCATGCGGACGAACTACTATGGATTTTAGTAGTTTGTATTCCTAGGAGTGGGCGTTCAACTTCCCCCCCCCGTCGTGGACGCCCACTCCGCCGAACATGACACGAACCCGCACTGTCACGGTCACCACGACGTGTTCACTTTTCAGCGACCTTCCTAAAGTCCATCGAGGGACATCTCGAAGGCTAGATTCGCGCCCGCCGACCTCCTCGAGCGGATCTCCATGCTCCGCGCCGAACGCGCCGCCCTGATCGACCAACACCGCCGTGACCTCGCCGGCGTTGTCCTGGCCAAAGCTGCCCTCAAGGACGAGCAGCTGGTCGACCGGCTCACCAACGAGACCCGAGCGATGGGGGAGAGGTTCCTGCAAGTCCGCCGATGGAACGTCGACGAGCAAGGCACCGTCCGTGCCTGGGCACCCGTCGTAGCGACCGCAGCCGCCGAGCTAGATGCCTAACTGACTATGAGTGCTGGCCAAGAGGCTCGCGAAAGCCCGCAACGGCACGCGACACGGCGTCGGCGCTGCGTTCCGAGAAGGGCCGGACTTCGAGCGACCGTCCAAACGCCGGCGTATGTCCAGTACTGACTGGTTAGTCCACCGACTCGCCCTGGGTCACGGTAACGATCAGGCTATGTCCGATGGGCGTCTTCCCGTCCGCTTCGTACACCGTTTCGATCCACTCGCCCTTGTCATTGAGTTGTGATGCAGTCTGATGGGCCGCTTCCTGGGGAGTCTTGGGGTCGGGCAGGAAGATCTCACTGGCCCTGATGAATCCCTTCTCGCCCTCGTCCGTCTCGCCCGGGGTGAGGTCGGGAAGGTTCTGGGCCACGCGGTCAGCATCGTTGGGGACCCCGACCGTGAGCCCGTACTCGTTCACAGGCCAGGACTGGGTTGTCGGCATCGGGGGCGCCGGCGTCGTCGGCGACGCTGCCGACTCGGCAGGGCTGTCCGAGCCGGATGCAGCGGAGGCGACGACTGACCCGCCCGCGACCAGACCGCACAGTGCCGCTGACCCGATGATCACGCCTGCTCGGCGTTTCGAAATACGCATGATGCTGACTCCTTTCCCAACTTCCTTAGAAGACCAGATTCGGAGAACGCAGAGCGGCGACGGTCACATAGCTGCCGGTGCTCTCCAAGTATCGACGGCCGTAGTCCTCGCCGTGGAAGGCATTGCCGAGAGCGCAGGCCGCCACGCCTGAGGCCGTGCGGCCTTGGCTCGTCGAGATGCTGGTGGTGGTGGAGGTGTTGTATTCGTACACGCTCGCCGCGTTCCCGCACCACGTTCCGCCCGAATACAGGTAGGCCGCCGCCGTGACGTACCCGGAGGGCACGGTCTTAGCCGGGTTGGACCCTGAACAGCCTTGGAAGTTCGCGGTCTGAACCCCGCCGCGCCTCATGTCGTCGTTGAGCGAGGAACGGACCAACGCGCACGAACCCGAGTGACCGGCGACCGTCTTCCACCCTCTCTTGGCGCTCACCGCGTACGCGGGAGGAGCGATCAAGCCCAGTAAGAACGGCGATCGCGGCGACAATGAGCGACGGTGGGACATCATGCGCTCCCGCGGCTGGAATCGGGAAGAATGTGCCAATTAGAGCCATTGTTCTCCCGGCGCCGGCGACTGTCAACGAGTAGCGGATAGGAGCAGGCCATGAACGATCTCAGCGGTGAGGATTCCGCCGTCGACGTCGCCGGCGGAATCGGTCGGACCACGAGCGCGGTTGCTGCCCAGGGAGCCCGTGTCCTGGCGGACCGACTGCGCGAGCGCCTAGAGGCGATCCGGGGGGCGAAGCTCGAGGAGGCTCAGCGGCTCGGTGCGATCTGGGACGCCGATCGGGCGGCTGCGGGGGCTCAAGTTGAGGTGGCGCGCGAGATCTCCGGCGTCACGGATGAGGACCTGCGGCTGACCGTCGAGGCGTGGAAGACGGCCGACGGCTGGGCACAGGTCGATCCGGAGTTCGTCGACGACGAGCGAGAGCTGCGCCGTCAGCTGCAGGAGCGCTGGGGCGTCGACGTCGACCGCCCGGACATCCGGCGTTGCGGGCCGGCGTGGCGCGCCCGATTCACGTCTACCGGCTGGAAAATGCCTCTGCGGCCGTTGAGGGGGCATTGTCGTCGGTGCTGGAGTTGAGCACGGCGCCGCGCCAGCGCCATGGCAGCGTCCTGCGCTCTGCCGCCGCAGGGTGGAGGCTGAGCGCCGAGGAACTCCGTGACCATCGCCGGAGTCTAGCGGCTTAGTAGGTGCTCATTGCTCAGGGTCCAACGCGTGGTGGGCGATGATTCGCTCGATCTCCGCCTCGTCGCCGGTGTTATCGCGTACGAGCACTCGGACGCCGGGACCGCCCCGGGCGGGCTGGTGACCCCGAAGCCTGCTTGAGGAGGGCCGCCGCGACCGTGCGCCGTACTGGCCCTCGCCGAGCTGCACATCGACTGTGACTGCGTCATGCGACGACGTCGGCGGTCCAGATGTCGATACCCCCGGAACTCGGAGATGGACAGCCACGACAACGGAGGCCGCGACACTTCCGGATCGCAGGTTTTCGCGCCGGTTCGACTTGAGCGTGCATTGTGAGTAACGCTCGGCCTGGAACCCCGGTAGGATCCGTTCGAGGAGCCCGGGGTAAGGAACGTCGTGGCAAGCGAATGAGTGTTCGGGTAGAGGGTTCACCGGTACCGCCTGGATGAGCCCGGACTCATCCCGACTGTGGCCGCTTTGTGGCCTGATCGGCCCAGCGTTCGTTGTGGGTAGTCGGGTATCGGCGGAGGTGACCTAGAGGGATAATCCCTACCATTGGAGGGAGTTCCGCGTTTCTCGGTATCCATCGTCGCGTCTCGTATGGAGCGTGGCTTCGACAGGGGGTCGCAGGTTCAAATCCTGTCAGCCCGACAACGGAAAGCCCCGGGAGACCGGGGCTTTCGTCATTTTTCACGACCTCCACGCCTCCAGAGTGAGAACACCCGCCGCGTTCGTCGCCTACGCTGGCGCGCAGTCGGACCGGGGGAAGGCGAGAGGATGATCGGCAGTGACTGTCGCTGTTCTGGTGGCTGGTGATCTTCGTGAGTGAAGCCGACGTTCGTGTCCCTGCAGTGGCTGTCCTGTCGCCATTGTTCGCCGCCGCGTCCGTTCTCGGCCTCTTCACCATGGCGCCGCAGGACGTTCTGGGATGGGCGTGGGTCGCCGCTGCCGTCACGGCCCTCGCTACGGCCGTGACCGTGAAGCGGACGGCCGCTCGCCTGTGCTTTGGCGTGGCGGCGTTGCTCACGGGATATCTGGCGTGGCTGGCGCTCGGGCCACGAGGCGATGAGGAGTTCGTGTACCCCTTTGCCGTCCTGCGCTGGTTCGCGGTGGTCGGCGCGGTCTACGGGTTCTCGTTCATCTCGTTGCTCGTCAAAAGGGACTCTGACCCGAGGGCCTGAAGCCTACCGACCGGCATGCCATCATCGATCGGCTCGCCTCCCTGCCCTGGGAGGTGTGGGCGAACGTCGAGCTGACGACCGACAGCGGGCTGGTCACGTACGACGTGGACGGCCCGTTCCCGCGGGCGTAGCGTGCGGTGGAGAGGCCGGGGAGGGTGAGGCGTGATGCCGGCACGGGAGCCGATTCCACGTGAGGTGCGGATCCGCGACGAGCCGCGCCGTCCCGAGGACGATCCGACGCTCGGCGTCACCCTGACGAGCGTCGCCCCGGAGCGGCCCGCCCGCCACCGTCTCGTCACGGTGGGCGACTCGCTGGTCCAGGGATTCATGAGCGGTGCGATCCACCGCACCGATCTCAGCTGGCCGGCGATCATCGCCTTCGAGCTCGGACTGAGCGCCGAGGAGTTCACCTTCCCGACGTACGAGTGGCCCACGGGTCCGGGCGGGCTACCGGTCGACCTGGAGCGGCTCGCGCGCGAGTTCGACCGGCGGTTCGGCAGCGGCCTGGACCTCCTGGAGGCCGTCCGGGCGGCTCCTTGGCTCCGTGACCGGATGGACGACATGGAGGACCACTGGGAGCGCGGCGCGGGGTCGCGGGAGCCGGAGGACGGGAGCCCGTTCCACAACACCGGCGTCCACAGCTGGGACGTGCTCGACCCCGTCGTGACCACCGAGGCGAGGGTCGAGAGGCTGCTCGCGACGAAGCCGTCTGACGACTTCCTCGCCCAGCTCGTGGAGCACCACCCCGCGCGTGCCGCGTGGCCGATCCTGCACCGTGCTTCGGGTGGTGACTCCGGCCGGACGGTGCTCGACTCGGTGGCCGACCTCGCTGCCGGCGAGGGTGTCGAGACGCTCGTCGTCGCGCTGGGCTCCAACAACGCTCTCGGAACGGTGGTCTCGCTGGACATCGCGTGGACCCCCGACTCCTACGCCGAGATGACCCTCGAGCAGCGTCGTGACACCCGGGCCGGCTCGAACCTATGGCGTCCCAGCGCGTTCCGCGCCGACTGGGCGGACCTCGTCGCACGACTCCGGACGATCGAGGCGCAGCACGTCGTCGTGACGACCATCCCGTCGGTCACGATCGCGCCGCTCGCCCGCGGCACCCACGAGAAGGTGCGCCCTGACTCCCGCTACTTCCCGTACTACACGCGTCCCTGGATCACCGACGAGGACTTCGACCCTCGGCACGACCCGCACCTGACGGAGGACGACGTCCGCGCCATCGACTCGGCCATCGACGCGTACAACGAGACGATCATCGCGTCGGTGCGTGCGGCGCGCGAGGACGGACTCGACTGGTACCTCTTCGACATGGGTGGCCTCCTCGACCGGCTCGCCACCCGCCGCTACGTGGAGAGTCCCTGGGCGCGGCCGGCCTGGTGGGAGCAGTACGAGCTGCCCGCGGCACTCCAGCGGCTGGACCCCGTGCCCACCACGCGGTTCTTCCGCGCCGGACCCGAGGGCCGCACCGACGGAGGGCTGTTCTCGCTCGACGGCGTCCACCCGACGACGATCGGCTACGGGATCCTCGCCCAGGAGGTGATCCGGGTGCTCCGCCTCGCGGGCGTGGAGTTCTTCGACCGTCACGGCAAGCGCCGCGCGGATCCGATCGAGATCGACTTCGACCGGCTCCTGCGCGAGGACACGCTCGTGTCCGATCCGCCCGCGTCGATCACCAGCACGCTCGGCCTGCTCGGCTGGCTCGACGGCCGGCTCGGCTGGGTCACCCGCTTCCTGCCATGAAGTTCCGCTCCGTCCTGCCGTTCGCCGACCGCGTCGACGCGGGCCGGCAGCTGGCGCGGCGTGTGCGCCACCTCGCCGCGCCGGACGTCGTCGTGCTCGGCCTGCCACGCGGGGGAGTGCCGGTCGCCTTCGAGGTCGCGCGGGAGCTCGGCGCGCCGCTCGACGTCATCGTCGTGCGCAAGCTCGGCTACCCCTTCCGGCCGGAGCTGGCGATGGGCGCGATCGGCGAGGACGGCTGCGAGGTGCTCGACCGAGCGGAGGTCGCACTCCACGGGGTCACCGACGAGCAGGTCCGGGCGGTCGAACGCCGGGAGCGCGAGGAGCTCGAGGCCCGGGTCCGGCGACTGCGGGGCGATCGCCAGCGGATCGACCTCACCGCTCGTACGGCGCTGATCGTCGATGACGGCATCGCGACCGGGGCGACGGCCCAGGTGGCTTGTCGGGTGGCGCGACTCCAGGGTGCGGCGCGCGTCGTGGTCGCAGCGCCCGTCGCGCCGGCCTCGGCTGCCGAGGAGCTCGATGCCGCCGACGCCCTGGTGGTGGTCGAGTCGCCCGAGCCCTTCGGGGCCGTCGGCCGCTGGTACCGCCGCTTCGAGCCCGTCACCGACGAGGAGGTCGCCGCACTCCTGAACGCATGACGAGGGCCCCGGGTCGCCCCGGGGCCCTCGTGATGCCTCGTGTCACTTCACCTCGGACCGCAGGAGCGCCCGGGTGCCGATCAGTAGCGGGACGACCAGCCAGACGACCGCCGAGACGCCGAGCTGCGCCCACATCTCACCGGTGAGGCTCTCGTCGAAGAGCCGCATCGTGGCCCAGTTCAGGTCGAACCACGCGCCGTTGTCCGCCCACCACTGGTTCGTGCTGGCCAGGGCGCTGGACGCGCCGGGCAGGACGAGGGAGTAGACGAAGTACGCGACGATCGCGCCGGGGGAGTTGCGCAGGACGATGCCCAGCATCAGGCCCATCAGCATCCCGATCTCGTTGGCGAGGATGATCTGGGCGAACTCGCCCACCGTGATCGTCCACGTGGGGTCGACGCCGGCGATCGTCGTGCCGACGACGTTGCCGACCGCGCCCACGGCGCCGGCGATCAGCATCGAGACGGCGCCGATGACCACCGTGATGACGGCCTTCGCCGCCAGCACGCGACCACGGTGGGGGACCAGCGTGAACGTCGTCAGAGCCGTCCGCTGGCTCCACTCGCTCGAGACCGCGAGGATCGCGATCATCGGCAGGATGACCGACATCGGGGCTCCGACCGCACTGGCGAAGTGCTCGTACGTCAGGTCCTCGGCGTCGACGAAGATCAGCGTCGCCACGGTGGCGATCACCGAGAGCAGGACGACGCTGGCCATCAGCCAGAAGCCCGACCTCGTGTCGAACATCTTGCGCAGCTCGACGCGCAGGATCCGTGTGAACGGGATCCGTGCGGGCACGGTGCGCGGCTCGCGGGGCGCGATCCCGGTGGTGCCGGGAACGATCGTGGTGCTCATGCTGCTGCTCCTTCGGTGCGGTGCTGGACGTCGTCGCGCTGGGTGTCGGCGGTGAGGGACAGGAACATCTCCTCGAGGCGGGCGCCGTCCGCGGCACGCAGCTCCAGGAGGGGGATGCCCGCGTCGAACGCGACGGTGCCGACGGTGGTCAGGTCGGCCTCCGCGAGCACGGCGCCGCCCGAGCTCGGGGTGGCGGTGATGCCGGCGGTCTGCAGGGCCGTCGCCAGGGCGGCTCCGTCCGCGGCCCGGGCGAGGGTGCCGGCGCTGGCCAGCAGCTCGTCCTTCGTGCCCTGCGCGACGATGCGGCCGTTGCCGATGACGACCAGGTCGTCGGCGATGACCTCGATCTCGTGGAGCAGGTGCGACGAGAGCAGCACCGTGCCGCCGTCGTCCGCGAAGCCCCGGAGCAGGTCGCGCATCCAGCGGATGCCGGCCGGGTCGAGGCCGTTGGCGGGCTCGTCGAGGATCAGCACCTCCGGATCGCCCAGCAGGGCGGTCGCGATGCCGAGCCGCTGGCGCATGCCCAGGGAGTAGTTGCGGACGCGGCGACCGGCCTCGTCCGGGGTGAGGCTGACTCGCTCGAGCATCGCGTCGACGCGGGAGCGCGGCAGGCCCATCGTGAGGGCGGCTACGGTCAGGATCTCGCGGCCGGTGCGGCCGGCGTGCTGGGCCGAGGCGTCCAGGAGGACGCCGACCTCACGGCCGGGATCGGGGAGGTCCTCGAAGCGGCGACCGAGGACGTGGACGTCGCCGCTGCTGGGCGGCGTGAGTCCGACCATGACGCGCATGGTGGTGGACTTGCCGGCGCCGTTCGGCCCGAGGAAGCCGGTGACCCGGCCCGGCGCGGCGATGAAGGAGACATCGTCCACGGCGGCGTGCGAGCCGTAGGACTTGGAGAGGGATTCGACGGTGATCATGTCGAGAAGCGTCGCGGTCCGGACCCCTCCGGCACATCGGGCGCGACCCCGAAGATCGCCCTGACGTGACCCTGAGCACCCCCGGGGGCCGACTCCGGTGTTCCTCAGGGCACGCGTGTCGCCGAGCCGCTAGCGTGCGGGCATGACTGTGCGAGAGCGAGCCGTCGTCGCCGGCTGGAACGGGTTCATCGGGCACCGGCTCGTCGAGGACCTCACGGAGCGCGGGTACGACGTCGCACGCGTGGGCCGCAGCGGCCCGGACGCCACGTGGTCGGACCCCGCCGGGCTCGCGCGACTGGTCGACGGTGCGGCGCTGGTGGTGAACCTGGCCGGCAAGAGCGTCGGCTGCCGCTACACCGACGCGAACCGCGACGAGATCCTCCGGTCGCGGGTGGAGACCACCCGACAGCTGCGGGAGGCGATCGCGGCTGCCCACGAGCCGCCACGGCTCTGGCTCAACGCCAGCACCGCGACGATCTACCGGTACGCGATGGACCGTCCTCAGACCGAGTCCGACGGTGAGCTCGGCTCGGGGTTCTCGGTCGACGTCGCGCGCAGCTGGGAGGACGAGCTCTTCGCCGGCGAGCTGCCGGGAACCCGCCGCGTGGCACTGCGGATGGCGATCGTGCTGGGCGGTCCGGCGTCCGACCTGCTCGGACGCGTCGCGCGGCTGGGCATCGGCGGGCCGCAGTACGACGGGCGCTGGTTCCAGCACCGGCGCTACCGGGGGATCGGGACGAACCCGACCGGCGGACCGGTGCCGATGCACCACTCGCGCGGCCGGCAGAGGTTCTCGTGGATCCACATCGACGACGTCCTCGCGTCGATCCGGTTCATCGAGGAGCACGCCGGCATCGAGGGCCCGGTGAACCTCTCGTCGCCGAACCCGAGCGACAACCGCACCCTCATGGCCGAGCTGCGCCGGACCGTCGGCATGCCGGTCGGCCTGCCCGCGACGCGGTGGATGCTGGAGCCCGCGATGTGGGTGCTGCGGAACGAGTCCGAGCTGCTGCTCAAGAGCCGCTGGGTGCTGCCGGAGCGACTCCAGTCGGCCGGCTTCACGTTCCGCTGGCCCGACCTGCGGCCCGCGCTGGACGACACCGTGGGATCGAGGAGGGTCCATGGGGCGCCCGACGAAGGATGACGCCTACCGGCTCGGCCGCCGGACCTACCTCAACGGCGAGCGGTTCGACCTCGGGCGGATGGCCGACGAGCTCGGCGTGAACCGGGTGACCCTCTACCGCTGGGTCGGCACCAAGGAGCAGATGCTGGTCGACGTCACGTGGCAGCTGACGGACCTGACCCTGCGCCAGGAGTGGGAGAAGGCGAAGGACTCGCCCGGCCCGCGGGTTCCCGCCGTGATCGGAGGGTTCCTGCGAGCGATGTTCTCCTGGCCCGAGGTACGCCGGTTCAACGAGGAGAACAACGCGTTCCTGATGCGGGTGATGACGACGGCGGAGTACGGGTTCCACGCACGGCTCGTGGGCGCGGTCCGCGGGTACGTCGAGCGTGACGTGGCCGAGGGACGCACGACGGACACGGTTCCCGCGCAGGACCTGGCGTACGCGTGCGTGCGCCTCGTGGAGTCCTACGTCTACCTGCCGAGCATCACCGGCGCGCCTCCCGCGCCGGAGGCAGCCCAGCGCGTGCTCGAGGCGCTGCTGCGGCCCTGAGCGCGAGCCTGAACACCAGGGATGCAACAGAACTATTGTCATGTTGCATTCGTGGTCCTATGCTCCTGGCAAACGTGACCTACGCCACAGAGGTGCTCCCATGACCGTGACCCCCGAACGATCCACCTACGCCCTGCCCGGCCGACTCGGCGACGAGACGCGCGGGCCCCGGACCGACGACCGGTTCCCGCCCGCGATGGTCGAAGCCATGGCGGCCTTCGGCCTCGATGCCGTGGCCGTCCCACCGCCGGTGTCCGCCGACGACGACCTCGAGACCGTCCTGGCAGCGGTCGGTGCCGCCCACGAGGGATTCCAGGCCGTCTACGACTCGATCCCGATCGACCTCCCGGGGGACCGGGACGATGTCGAGACGTCCACCGAGACGATCATCGGTGTCGACGGCAACGAGATCGTGCTGCACATCTTCCGGCCCGCAGGCGTCGACGGACCGCTGCCCGGTGTCGTCTACACCCACGGCGGCGGGATGACGATCATCAGGACCGACAACCGGCTCCACCGTCGGTGGTGCACCGACGTCGCCGCCTCCGGGTGCGTCGTCGTCATGGTCGACTTCCGCAACGCGTGGACCTCCGAGGGCCACCACCCGTTCCCCGCGGGCGTCGAGGACTGCCTCGCGGGGGTGCTGTGGGCCGACGAGAACCGCGAGGCGCTCGGTCTGAGCTGCCTCGTGGTGCAGGGGGAGTCCGGCGGCGGCAACCTGGCCATCGCCACCACGCTCCTCGCGAAGAGTCGCGGCCGGGTCGACGCGATCGACGGCGTCTACGCCTGCATCCCGTACATCAGTGGCGGCTACTCCTGGGACCGCGACCGGCGTCTCGCCGAGCTGCCGTCGCTCGTCGAGAACGACGGCTACTTCATCGAGACCGCGGGGATGGCGCTGCTCGTCCGTGCGTACGACCCGACGGGTGAGCACGCCGAGGACCCGCTCGCCTGGCCGTACTTCGCGACCGAGGACGACCTCCGCGGGCTGCCGCCCTTCGTGGTCTCGGTCAACGAGCTCGACCCGCTGCGCGACGAGGGCGTCGCCTTCGCGCGAAAGCTCGCGCGCGCGGGCGTCGACGTCGCGGCCCGCGTCAACCTCGGGCTCATCCACGGCGGCGACGTGATCTTCCGTCAGTGGCTGCCGGGGCCGCAGGAGGCCGCCGTCCGGGATGTCGCGGGGTTCGCGGTCGACCGCGCGCGGCGCAAGGCGGCGGATGAGGGCTAGGTGAAGACCTCGGCCCAGGTGAGCCTGACCGTACGACGAGGGCCGGCGCCCACCTCACCTTCGTGGGATGAGGACGGGGGCCGGCCCGCGGCCTAGCGTCGGGGATCGTCCGGACGTACGGGAGGCCACGGTGAACGTGCTCGCGGCAGTCGGGGCGCTGACTCTCCTCACGGCGGCTGCGGCGGCGCTCATGCTCTTCGCGCGCACCCGGGCGCCCGAGGGCAGCCACTTCTCCGACGGCGACAGGGCCTCAGGTGTCTTCGGCGCCGTCGCCACGGGCTTCTCCGTGCTGCTGGGCTTCCTGATCTTCCTGGGCTTCAGCTCGTACGACGCCTCCCGCCAGGGTGCCGAGACCGAGGCCGTCCTCGTGCTGCAGCAGGCGCAGACCGCGCAGTTCATGGCACCCGCCGTCGCGGCGGACCTCTCGGGCGAGCTCGTCTGCTACGCCCGATCGGTGGCCACCACGGAGTGGGACACCCTGGACGAGGGCCGCCTCGGTGAGCGGGTGAACCCCTGGGGTGCCGAGCTCTTCCTGACCATGGTCGACGTCACGCCAGGGACCGAGACCCAGCAGTCGGCCTACGACCGGTGGATGGACCAGACGGCCGCCCGCGAGGATGCTCGCTTGGCACGGGTGCACGGCGCCGAGGGGATCGTCCCGCTGCCCCTGTGGATCGCGCTGGGCGTGCTCTCGCTGGTCCTCCTGGGATTCATGCTGCTGTTCGCCGACCCGGCCGAGGGGGTGGGAACCCAGGTGGCCCTGATCGGCAGCGTCACCGTGGTCATGGGAGCGCTGGTGCTGCTGCTGATCTTCTTCGACCACCCGCACGGAAGCGGCGTCGGGCGCCTCCAGCCCACCGCGATGGAACGCACCCTGCGCCTGCTCGACACCGAGTTCGAGGTGGCGGACGTCGAGGTGACACCTCCCTGCGACAGGCGCGGCCGGGCGCTGTGAGAGGCGGAAGCCACTCATCCCTTCTGGGTGATGGCCGTCCCCGCTGCGGCGCGGACGATGGACTGCGGAGCGAGGGGAGCAGACCCATGGACGGTGTGCTGTCGACGCGCGGTCCCGTCCGGCTGAACCTCCTGTGCGCTGGCTCCTTCGTCTGTGGCGGCTCGCTCTTCGCCGCCGGTGCGGCCCTGGCACAGCTGGGTCCCGAGGATCCGACCGTCGCCACGGTGACGTACCTCGTCGGCGGGGTCTTCTTCAGCCTCGGCGGCTACCTGTCGGTGCTGCTCGCCGGCCGAGCCCGCTCCCGGGCCCGGCTCAGCGCGGTGGTCCTGTTCGTCGGGACCCTGTTCTTCGCCGTCAGCCTCGTGGCCGCCTTCGCGGACGGACTGACCCCGCGTCAGTCGAACGGCTGGATCTGGATCCCCGACATCATCGGCTGCCTCTGCTTCCTCGCATCGGGGCACCTGGCCCTGGTCGACGTCGGCGACGGACGGTGGGTCGTGCGCCCCGGTGTCCTGACGTGGTGGGTCGCGGCCGTGAACCAGCTCGGCTCGGCGTTCTTCTTCCTCGCCGGACTCGCCGCCTTCACCCGCCCCGCGACCGACCAGCTGGTCAACGTGGGGCTCGTCAACTGGGGGACCTTCGCCGGCGCCGTCTGCTTCGTGGGCGGCGCGATCCTCCAGGCCCTCGACACACCCACCTCGAAACGAACGGACGGTCTGGTCACATGACACTCGACGAGAAGCAGGCAGAGTCGCTCTACGGCAATCGCTTCCTGACGGAGCGGGCCCCCGCCACCGTCTTCCCGGCGAGCGGGATGCGTCCGCCCGACGCGTTTCGGCTGCTCGAGGAGGACCTGAACCTCGAGGGCGATCCCCAGCGCAACCTCGCCACCTTCGTCACCACCTGGATGGAGCCCGAGGCGCAGCGGATCATCGCCGAGAACCTCCACCGCAACTTCATCGACCACGCCGAGTACCCCGTCTCGGCCGAGATCGAGCAGCGGTGCGTGCGCATGCTCGCCGATCTCTTCAACGCGCCCGGTGAGACCACCGGCTGCCGGACCCAGGGGTCGTCGGAGGCGATCATGCTCGGCGCCCTGTCGCTCAAGTGGAAGTGGAAGCAGCGCCGGGAAGCCGAGAACGCGTCGACCGATCGCCCGAACCTCGTCTTCGGCGCGGACGTCCACGTCGTCTGGGAGAAGTTCTGCCGGTACTTCGACGTCGAGCCCCGGATCGTCCCGCTCGCCGAGAACAAGTACACGATCGGCCCCGACGACGTGGCGCCGCACCTCGACGAGAACACGATCGGCGTCGTCGGCGTGCTGGGCACGACGTTCACCGGGCACATGGACGACATCGCCGGGATGAACCAGCTGCTCCTGGACCTCAAGTCGGAGCGTGGCCTCGACATCCCGATCCACGTGGACGGGGCCAGCGGCGGGTTCGTGTGGCCGTTCCTCTACCCCGACACCGCCTGGGACTTCCGGCTGGAGCAGGTCAGGTCGATCAACGTCTCCGGGCACAAGTACGGCCTGGTGTACCCCGGCATCGGGTGGCTCGTCTTCCGTGAGACCTCCGACCTGGCCGAGGACCTCGTCTTCTACGAGAACTACCTCGGCAAGACCGACGCGACCTTCACGCTGAACTTCTCGACCGGCGCGTCCATGGTGCTGGCGCAGTACTACAACTTCGTCCGCCTCGGTCGTGACGGCTACACCTACGTCATGCAGCAGATGAAGCAGAACGCCACCGCCCTGGCCGAGAACCTGCAGGCCGGCGGTCGCTTCGAGGTGATCGGTGCCGACCTGGAGCAGCTGCCGCTCGTGGCGTTCCGGCTGCACGGTGACCACGAGGGATACGACGAGTCCGACGTCTCGTGGCAGCTCTCGGCGGAGCGCGGCTGGATGGTGCCGGCGTACACGCTTCCCCCCAACGCGGAGAAGGTGAAGATCATGCGAGCCCTGGTGAAGGAGACGATGAGCCGCGAGCAGGTCGAGCGGCTCACCCTCGACATCGCCGAGGCGTGCACGACACTCGACGCGAAGGGCGGAGCGCACCACCGGGAACGGGCGCAGACGAAGATCGGAACCGGCTTCTGAGCGCCGCGGTCAGGAGGCGGAGTGGGCCACGGGAGCCTGCTCCGTGAGTCGCCGCAGCAGGGCTCCGAGCTGGAGGTCGGCGGTCTCGGCGTGCTCCGGGTGCCACTGCACGCCGGTGATCGGGGCGGACTCGTGCACCACCGCCTCGACGACGCCGTCCGCCGCGCGTGCCGCGACGACCAGGCCGTCCGCGACACGGTCGACCGCCTGGTGGTGGGCACAGCGCACGTCCTGCGATGCGTCCACCGCGGCGCCGAGACCGTCGTGCGTCACGGTGACGCGGTTCCGGACGAAGTGGTCGTCGCCCTCCGCGCGGTGCCGGTGCGACGAGGCGAGGTGCTGCACGAGGGTGCCGCCCAGTGCGACGTTCAGCACCTGGAGCCCGCGGCAGATCCCGAGCAGTGGCGTTCCCGCGGCGAGGCACCGGTGCACGGCGTCGACGTGGGCCCGGTCCGCGTTCGGCTCGTGGTGTCCCGAGCCCGGGTACGTGGAGGGTCCGCCGTAGAACGACGGATCGACGTCCTCGCCGCCCATGAGGACGACCGCGTCGGCCCGGTCGACGAGCTCCACCGTGACCTCGGGAGGGAGCTCGGCCGAGGCGACCGGCACGACGTCCCACCCGAGCTCCGCGGCCACCCGGAGGGTGGGCGCGTTCAGCGCGTCGAGGGCGACCTGGAAGGCGGGGTCGTGGGGTCGCCGGGTGCGCAGGTGCAGCACGGCGAGGAGGGGCCTCGCCGGCGTGGTCGAGCTCGTCACGTCGACAGCGTAGGCGTGCTGGAGTCCCAGGTGCGGAGCGAGGGCCGGTACGTCAGCTCGACGGTCCGGCCGTCGAAGGTGCGGGTGCCGACCAGCTCAAGGTCGAAGTCGGCGGCTCCGCCGAGGACCGGCCGCTCACCGGTCTGACCTGGTGATCACGGGAAAGACCGTCAGCTGCACGACGTCCACGAGTCCGGCAGCCAGCAGCGCCGAGTTCAGCGACAGACTGCCGTGCGAGCGCAGCGGTACGTCGGACTCCTCCTTGAGCCGCGTCACGACGTCGACGGCGTCGCCCCGGGCCATGGTCGCCTCGACCCAGTCGGCTTGGGGATCGACGGAGGACGAGACCACCGTCGCGGGCATCCGGCGCATCCGTCCCACCCACGAGTCCTCGATATCGGGCCACTCCTGCGACGCGGCGAACATCTCCACGAACTCCCGGAAGGTGGTGCCGCCGAAGACCATGCGCGCCTCGTCGGAGTAGAGGCGATCGCGGTGCTGGACGAACTCGGGCCCCTGCTTGCCCCAGTAGCCGCCCCAGTCGCCCGGCGGTCGGTAGGAGCCGTAGCCGTCGACGCTGGCGAAGACGTCGAAGGTGTAGGTCGCGGTCATGGTGCCTCCGGTGGTGCGTTCCTGCCTCCGAGTGTGCGCCCGGCGCACCGTCACGGCCAGCCCCGCCTCTGGCAGCATGGTCACGTGCCCCAGCCCCGCGTCGTCGCCGTCAGCCGCGATGACCAGCACCGCTTCAGCAAGGTGCCTGTCGACTCGATCACCCTCGTGGCCGGCCACGGGGTCGAGGGCGATGCCCATGCCGGCGCCTTCGTGAAGCACCGCTCCCGGGTCAAGCGCGACCCGCAGCAGCCGAACCTGCGCCAGGTCCACCTGATCCACGCCGAGCTCTTCGACGAGGCCCTCGCCCAGGGCTACGAGCTCGGTCCCGGGGACCTCGGCGAGAACGTCCTCACCGAGGGCGTCGACCTGCTGGGACTGCCCACCGGGACGCGGCTGGACTTCGGCGGGCCCGTGGTGCGGCTCACCGGGCTGCGCAACCCGTGCGTCCAGATCAACCGGTTCAAGCCCGGGCTGGTCAAGGTCGTGCTGGCGAAGGACGACGGCACACCGGCCGGACGCCCGGTCGGCACCTCGGTGCCCACGGTGATCAGGAAGGCCGGCGTCATGGCGGTGGTGGAGTCCGGCGGCGACGTCGTCCCGGGCCGTCCGATCACCGTCACCCTTCCGGCCGAGCCGCACGCACCACTCGCCCCGGTCTGACTAGTCCTGCACGAGCCGGGCGGGGAACCCGCCCGTCGCGATCGGACCCCATGACGTCGGCGTGATCCGGATGAGGCTCTTGCCCTGGTCGACCATCGCCCGGCGGTACTCGTCCCAGTCGGGGTGCTCGCCGGAGATGTTCCTGAAGTACTCCACGAAGGCGTCGAGCGCCTCGGGCACGTCGAGGACCTCGGCCGTCCCGTCGACCTGGACCCAGGCGTCGTTCCACTCGTCGGACAGGACGACCACGCTGACCCGCTCGTCCCGGCGGGCATTGCGGGTCTTCGCGCGCTCGGGGTAGGTCGAGATCACGAGTCGCCCCGCGTCGTCCACGCCTCCGGTGACGGGGGAGGCCTGGGGACTCCCGTCGGAGCGATGCGTGATGAGGATGAACCGGTGCCGGGGACGGACGAACTCGAGCAGCTCGTCGAGGTCGACCCGGGTGGTGGTGGCGATGGAGGGCATGGGATCACGCTACGCCCGGCACGACGGGCAGGGTTGACGGATCCACCCTCCGGTGTCACGTTGAAATGAGGCACTAGGAGACATCATGCGCAGAGTCCTCGCCCTGGTTTTCACCGCCGTCCTGATCCTGACGATCGGCATTCCCGGCGCGGCCGGCGCGCACCCGAGGCCCTCTCCTCGTCCCGGCGCCCCCGGCATCGGCGACCTGTACTTCCCGACGGACGGGAACGGCGGGTACGACGTCGGTCACTACGACCTCGACATCGCCTACGATCCCCCCACGGACCGCTTACGGGGCCGCGCCACCATCTCCGCACGCACCACGCACGCGCTTTCAGCGTTCAATCTCGACCTCAACGGCCTGACGGTCACGAGCGTCAGGGTCGACGGCCGTCCGGCCCGCTGGCGCCACGTGGGGGACGAGCTGACGGTCATCCCGCGTCGTGCCCTCGCGAAGCGGGCCCGCTTCCACGTCGTCGTGACGTACGGCGGCGTCCCGCTCGTGCTGGACGAGCCCGCACTCGGGCGGGCCGGCGTGTTCCCGACCGACGACGGAGCCCTGATCGTCGGCCAGCCCCACGTGGCCGACACCTGGTTCCCGGTCAACGACCACCCGCTGGACAAGGCGAGCTACCGGTTCCGGGTGACGGTGCCCCGGGGGCTCGAGGCGGTCGCCAACGGCCGTCTGGCCGGAGTGAGGCGGCACGGCCGCACGCAGACCTGGACGTGGGTCGCCCGGGACCCGATGGCCTCGTACCTGGCGACCGCGACGGTCGGCCAGTTCAACCTCGACCACCGGCGCGTCGCCGGCATCGACTACTGGGACGCGATCGATCCGGTCCTCTACGAGCAGCCCGAGCCGCGCACGGGGGAGCGCTACGCGATCAACGGCGGCGAGAACTCGGCCTACCAGCGGCTGAGCCGGGTCATCGACGTCCCGGCGGCGGGCGGTGAGCTCTCGTTCCACGTCGCCCGCGACACCGAGCCGGGATGGGACCACTTCTTCGTCGAGGCGCGCCCGGTGGGCACCGAGGACTGGACGACGCTCCCCGATGCGAACGGCCACACCACGCGGGAGGTGGGCAACGCCTGCCCGGGCTGGCTCACCCTGCACCCGTTCCTCACGCACTACCAGACCGATGACGGTGCGGGTGGCTGCACGGCCGAGGGCACCACGGGGGAGTGGCACGCGGTGAGCGGTGCCAGCGACGGCTACGAGCAGTGGAGGCTGGACCTGTCCGCCTACGCCGGTCGGTCGGTCGAGGTCGCCCTGTCCGTCGTGGGCGACGAGTCGGTGGCCTACAACGGTGTGTACGTCGACGACGTGGTCGCGCCGGGTGGCGCGGGCTCGACCTCGTTCGAGGCCGACGCCGATCCGCTGGACGGCTGGGCGGCGACCGGTGCACCTGCCGGCAGTCCCGGCAACGCCAGCGACTGGCGCACCGCCACGGAGTCGGCGGGTCCGTCCACGGGCGAGAACGCCGAGGAGGCGCTGGCCCGCGAGCCCGAGATCATCGACTTCCTCGACGACATCCTCGGTCCGTACCCGTTCGGCGAGTCCGGGGGGATCGTCGACGACGACCCGGGGCTGGGATTCGCGCTGGAGAACCAGACCCGGCCGATCTATGCGCAGGGCTGGTTCACCTCGCCCGGCGACAACACGTCGGTGGTCGTCCACGAGCTCGCGCACCAGTGGACTGGTGACGACCTGGCGCTCGAGGCCTGGCAGCACATCTGGCTCAACGAGGGCTTCGCCAGCTACATGGAGTGGCTCTGGTCGCAGGACGGTGGCGGGGCCTCGGCCCAGGAGATCTTCGACTTCTACGCCGCCATCCCCGCCGACGACCCGTTCTGGGCGACGGTGATCGGCGATCCGGGCCCTGAGCACATCTTCGACGGGCCGGTCTACGACCGAGGCGCGATGGCCCTGCACGCGCTGCGCCTGGAGATCGGCGACGGCGACTTCTTCCGCCTGCTCAGGCGCTGGACGGCCATGCAGGCGGGGGGCAACGTGCGGACGGACGAGTTCACCTCGCTGGCCGAGCGGGTGTCGGGCGAGGACCTCGACGCCTTCTTCACCGCGTGGCTGTTCACTCCGGAGAAGCCCGCAGGCCTCCCCGAGGCGGCAGCGTTGCGCGGGAGCCCGTCGGGCGACCTGGCCAAGCAGCTGGCCCGACCGGAGGTGCACCGATAGTCCCGGCCGCAGGGGCCGTCGTGGTGGACGACGGCCGCATCCTGCTGGTCCGCCGTGGCCGTGAGCCGGGCCGCGGGCTGTGGTCGGTGCCTGGCGGCAGGGTCGAGCCGGGGGAGTCCCTCGAGGCCGCCTGCGCCCGCGAGGTGCTGGAGGAGACCGGCCTGACGGTGACGGTCGGCCCCGAGCTCTGGGTCGTCCGGCTGCCCACCGGCGACGGTCGCGAGTTCGAGATCCACGACTTCGCCGCCACGGTGACGGGCGGAGCCCTGCTGGCCGGTGACGACGCGGACGAGGCGGCGTGGTTCCCCTTGGGGGAGCTGGGCACCCTGCCGCTCGTCGACTCGCTCCTCGACCACCTGCGCCGTGCGGGCCTAGGGTCGTGACAACCCGCTCGACATCATCACCGGAGGTGGCCCGTGGCCCCGATCGTCCGAGTCCAGAACTTCATGCTCTCCCGCGACGGGTACGGCAGTGGAGAGGGCCAGAGTCTCGAGCGGCCGTTCGGGCATGCCGATCCCGCAGTCCTCGCCGGCTGGATGCTGGCCACGGCACACTGGCCGGGCCGGACCGAGCCGGGCGGCAGCCGCGGGCTCGACGACTACTTCACCCGCGACTTCGGCAACAACATCGGCGCGGAGATCATGGGGCGCAACAAGTTCGGGCCGCAGCGTGGGCCGTGGGAGAACCACGACTGGCAGGGCTGGTGGGGCGACGAGCCGCCGTTCCACACCCCGGTGTTCGTCCTGACCCATCACGAGCGCCCGTCGTTCACGCTGGGCGACACCACGTTCCACTTCCTGGAGGCCACGCCCGAGGAGGCGCTGGCCCGCGCGATGGAGGCCGCGGACGGCAAGGACGTGCGCATCGGTGGAGGCGTCGCCACGGTGCTCGAGTTCCTCGCGGCCGACCTGATCGACACGCTGCACGTCGTCGTGGTGCCCACCGAGCTCGGTCGCGGCGAGCGCCTGTGGAACGCGCCCGAGGACCTGCTCGACCGCTTCCACCTGGAGCAGGTGCCCAGCCCGAGCGGCGTGGCGCACCACCTGTTCTGGCGCCGCTGAGTCAGCCCGCCCGGGAGATCGTGAAGGCGCACAGGAAGCCGATCGTCGCCAGCAGGCCCACGTAGAGATGCGTGCGCTCGAAAGCCTCGGGGATCATCGTGTCGGCCACCATCGCCAGGATCGCGCCGGCGGCGCTCGCGGTGATGGCGGCGATCGTGGTGGGCGAGGCGTCGTCGAGCAGGAGGCAGCCGGCCATCGCGGCCAGGCCGCTGGCGAGCGCGATCGAGCCCCAGACGCCGAACACGTACCGGGCCGATCGGCCGCTGCGCTTCATGCCCGCGGCGCTGGACAGTCCCTCGGGGAGGTTCGAGACGAAGATGGCTGCCAGCACGGGCACTCCCACGCCGCCACCGCTCACGAGCGAGAGACCGAGCACCACCGACTCGGGCACGCCGTCGAGCAGGGCGCCGATCGCGATGGCCGTCCCGCTGCCCGCCTGCTCCTCCTCGGACGCCTGCTCATCGCCGGAGCGCTTGCGGTGGCGGGCGCCGTACCGCGCCAGCACGAGGTTCGCCGCGACGTAGACGAGCGCGCCCACGAGGAACCCGAGCACCGTGGGCGTGAGTCCGCCCAGCTCCTCGGCCTCGTCGACCAGGTCGAAGGCCAGGGCCGAGATCAGCACGCCGGCGCCGAACGCCATGATCGAGGCCACCACCCGGCGCGGCACATCCACGAGCCACGCGACGGCCGCGCCGATCACCAGGGCACCGCCGGCCAGCAGGCCCCACAGGCCCGCCTCGACCCAGAGCGGCACGTCCATGCCCCGATGATGTCAGCCAGGGCGCCCGGGTGAGCCGTTCCGGGCGCATGATGAAACGCAGAAACCGGAATCGGTGCCGTATCAGCCTGCAACGCCGGGCGCTCGTCATCGGTGAGCGAGGAGGTGGACGTCATGTCCGTCGACTACTACGTCGCCTGGTGGAACCTGGAGAACCTCTTCGACGAGGAGAAGGCACCCGCGACGCGTCGCACCGAGAAGCTCCGCCGGACGATCGGGAACGACCTCGTGGGGTGGACCCGCACCCTGCGCAACCGCAAGATCGACCAGCTCGCCTCCGTGATCGCCCAGATGAACGACGGCGCCGGACCCGATCTCCTCGGCGTGTGCGAGGTGGAGAACCGGTTCGTGCTGAACCTCCTCGTGGCCAACCTGGAGAAGCGGCTGCCGGGACGCCACTACGGGATCGCCCACGCCGACACCGACGACGCCCGCGGCATCGACGTCGCGTTCCTGTACGAGACGTCGGTGCTCGAGGTCCCCCCGAACGAGACGTTCTTCCACGTCGTCATGCGCCGCAACGCCACGCGCGAGCTGGTGCAGGTGAACTTCCGCACCACCCACGGCGCCAGGACCTGGGCCGTCTTCGGCAACCACTGGCCGTCGCGCAGCGGGGGTCAGTTCGAGTCCGCCGGCTACCGCCACATCGCGGGAGAGACCCTCGCCTACTTCCACGAGCGGGTCCTCGAGGTGCACGGTCCCGAGACGCCCGTGATCGTCCTCGGCGACTTCAACGACGAGCCCTTCGACACCTCACTCGTGCAGCACGCGCTCAGCACGCGTCAGCGCAACCGCGTGACCGGTGCGGAGATCCCGCTGCTGTGGAACCTCGCGTGGCCGCTGGCCGGCGGCAGGTCGGGGCAGCCGGACGGCACCTTCTACTGGCAGAACCAGCCCAACATGCTCGACCAGGTGCTGGTGAACCGCGCGATGACGGGTGACGCACCCCTGCGGGTGGACGAGGCCTCGGTGGAGATCCTGAGGTTCCCGGGGACGTCGGACGACGGACCGTACCCGCGCCCCGTGCCGTTCGGGGGGATGGGCCACCCGGTGGACGAGAACGGGTTCTCCGACCACTTCCCGCTCGGGATGCGCGTCACCGAGGCCGACTGAGCGGCGTCAGTTCCCCTTGCCCTTCCCCTTGTTCTTGCCCTTCGCCTTGCCGTTGTTGCCCGAGTTCCCGTTGCCCTGGTTGCCGGTGTTGCCGTTGCCACTTCCCGAGGACGAGCCTGCGTCCCCGGAACCGGAACCGGAGCCGGTCGGGGCGGGGGCCGCCACGGGGGCCACGGCGACCGACAACGTCACGGTGGAGCCGTCGGGCAGTCGCCCGGACTTGTCCACCGCCACCACGTCGCCGGTGTCACCGGCACGTGTGACGTCGTCGCGCGCCACGACGAAGCCGCGACGCTCCAGCACCGCGGCCGCCTCGGGGAACGGCTTGCCGATGAGGCTCTTCGCGGAGATCCGCACCTTGCCCGAGGCGACCGACAGCGTGACGGGCGCGCCGTCGGTGCTCTCGGTGCCGGGGGAGGGGGACTGCTCGACCACCTCGCCCTTCGGCGTGCCGGCCACGTCGACGATCTCGGTCCGCGACGTCAGTCCTTCGTCCTCGATGCGGTCGGCGGCGGCGGCCGCCTGGAGGCCGACGACGTCCGGAACCTCCGGCGCGCCGCCGAACAGCAGCTCGCGGCCGCCCAGCAGCAGCGCCGCGACGAGCACGACCGCGCCCACTGCGGCGTAGGCACCCACCGGGCGTCGCCGGCGCGGGGCGACGACAGCCTTCTGCGTGGCGGTCGCGAGGGGGACGCTCGTCCCGACGGCCGCGCGCGCGGGCCGTGGCACCTCGAAGGTCGCGGGGAGGTCGATCGAGGAAGCAGCTCCGATGGCGGCGGCGCGGCGAGCCACGTCGCCCGCCGACGCCGGGCGGTCCGCGGGGTCCTTCGCGGTCATGGCGGTGATGAGCTGCTGGACCTCCGTGGGCACGGAGTGATCAAAGGGGGGCAGCTCGTCGTGCAGCTGCGCCATCGCCGTGGCGATGTGGGTGTCGCGACGGAAGGGCGACCGGCCGGTGAGGCAGTGGAACGCGACCACGCCGAGGGCGTAGACGTCGGACTGTGGCGTCGCGCTCCTGCCGCGCACCTGCTCGGGGCTGATGTAGTCGGTGGTGCCGACGAGGGAGCCGGTGTCCGTCAGCGGCTCGCTCGTGTCGGCCTGCGCGATCCCGAAGTCGACGAGGACCGTCCGCCCGGCCGGGGTCAGCATGATGTTGGCCGGCTTCAGGTCGCGATGGACGATGCCGGCGTCGTGAGCCGCCTGCAGTCCGTCGGCGACCTGCTCCACGACGGACATCACCTGCTCGGGCGGCATCGGGCCGCGCTCCCTCAGCAGCTGGCTCAGGGAGTGCCCCTCGACGTACTGCATGACGATGAACGTGGACCCGGCCGGCGTGGAGTCGTCCTCGACGTAGTCGAAGACCTGGGCGACGCCGGGATGGTGGATCGACGCGGCGAGATGGGCCTCGCTCCGCATGCGCGCGCGGCCGACGTCGTCGCCGCTCTGGTCGCCGCGCAACACCTTGACCGCCACGGTCCGCCCCAGCACGGTGTCCGTGGCGCGGTGGACCGCTCCCATCCCGCCGGAGCCGACGACCGCGCCCAGCGTGTACCGCTGATTGAGTCGCACGTCCATGTCTGAACCCTAGGTCGGCGCAGGACCGCCCGCATGCGCGAAGTCCAGTAGGGTGAGGACGTAGATGCTGGAAGGGACCTGGAGGTGGGTTCCGACGGAGAGGCAGGACGCATGACCACGGAATCTTCCCCGGGATCATCCGTGCCTCCCGAACGATCCGAACGGCCCGAGCACGACCCGCTCAACCTCGCGCACACCGTCCTCGCGCTCCACGAGGCCGCCGACAGCGAGGAGACGCTCGAGCGCGTCGCCCACTACTCCCGCTCTGCGATCGGCTGCGACGACGCCGGCGTGATGCTGCTGCTCGGCCGGCACCAAGTCGACACGGCCGGCGCCACGAGTGACACCGTGGCCAGGGCCCACGAGCTCCAGATCAAGCTGGACGAGGGGCCGTGCCTGGCCGCCCTCGAGCACAGCGAGACGATCTACCGCGTCGAGGACACCCTGTCGGACACCCAGTGGCCCCGGTGGAGTGCGGCCGTCGCCGAGCTCGGCTACCGCAGCGTGCTGAGCGTCCCGCTGGCCACCAAGAGCCGCCGTTACGGCTCCCTCAACGTCTACGCGTTCGAGCCGAGGGCCTTCGACCACGACGACATGGCAGTCATGACGATCCTCGCGCGTCACGCCTCGACGTCACTGGCGGCCAACCTCGACATCGAGGGACTGCGCCGGGCGGTCGACGCCCGCAAGCTCATCGGCATCGCGATGGGCATGATCATGGAGCGCTACGGCGTCGACGCCGACCGCGCCTTCGACGTGCTGCGCCGGCTCTCCCAGTCCGAGAACATCAAGCTGCGCGACGTCGCCCGCCAGGTCGTCGAGCAGCGGGGTCTGCCCAGCGACTGAGGTCGCATGCGCTCCCGCTCCGGTGGGTACGTGATGGACAGCGGCTCTGTTGAGACACCAGCAGCGCCGCGCCAGCATCATCAGCCGCTCGCTGAACTATCCTGAGGTCGTGGAACCACATCGTCCGACGGGTCGCAGGTCGATTCCGGCGGCCGCGATCGGGACGGGGGGCTCCCAGATGACCGAGACCTACGATCACGTGATCTCCCGGCTCGCGGCGATCCTCGCCGCCCTTCAGGACGTCGAGCCCATGATCGAGCGGCTCTGCGAGGCCGGGCGTCGGATGCTCAACGCCGACGGTGCCGCCATCGTCCTTCCGGCCGAGTCCGACCTGCGCGTCACGGCGTGCGCCACCGACGAGCTGGCCGCGACGCTCGAGGACGTCCAGAGCGTGGTCGGGCAGGGCCCCACCCCTTCCGCCCTGGACTCGGGCGACGTCATCAGCGCCGAGGTCTCGAGGAGCGGCGACGGGGTGTGGCCGCTGTTCCACGAGCGGGTCCGGCAACTGGGGTTCGTGGGCGTGCTCACGGCCGTCCCCCTGATCTTCGAGCACCACACGGTGGGCGTCCTCAGCGTGCACCGGAAGGCTCATGACAAGACCGACGCCGCGGTCTACCGCTTCCTCGGCGCGGCGCTCGGCGCGGCGCTGCTGGAGGATCCGGCCAACGCTCTCGGCGGTACCTCCCAGGAAGACGCGTGGTCCTCGCAGGCGAAGGTCCACCAGGCCACGGGCATGGTCATCGCCCAAGTGGGGGTACGACCCACGGACGCCATCGCGCTGCTTCGGGCGCAGGCGTTCTCGGCAGGAACCACGTTGCTCGAGGTGGCTGAGCACGTCCTCGAACGCCAGATCAACTTTCGGAACTTCACGGTGGAGGGTGACTGACATGGACACCAGCGGCGCCGCTCACGCATTGGCGCGAGTATCAGCAGAGCTCACCGACGTCCACAACGTGGCGGGGGGCCTCGTGGTCCTGCTGCGCAGCTGCGGCACGTTCCTGGACACGCAGGCCACGGGCCTGCTGATCGAGAACGCCCGAGGTGAGCTCGAGCTCCTGTCGTCCTCCACCCACGGGGCCGCCGAGCTCGAGGTCCTGCAGGCCCAGCTGGACGAGGGTCCCTGCATCGACGCCCACGCGAGCGGCGAGGCGGTCCAGGCCGCGGGCCTCGAGGAGTGCCAGCGCCGCTGGCCGGCGTTCGGTCAGGCGCTGGAGAAGGGCGGCTACGGGTCGGTCCACGCCTCGCCCGTTCGCTGGCAGGGCTCCGTCATCGGCGCGATGGGGGCGTTCCGTCGCTCCGACCGTGCCTTCGGGGACGACGAGCAGGTCTTCTCGCAGGCCTTCGCAGATCTCGCGGCCGTCATGATCGTCAGTCTCGACGAGGTGTCCGGGGCCGATCTCCGGGCCCGCCTGGACGAGACGCTCGCGAGCAGGATCTCGATCGAGCAGGCCAAGGGAGTGCTCGCCGAGCGTCAGGGACTCTCGATGGAGGACGCGTACGAGCGGCTCCTCGACGGCGCAGCCGAGGCCGGCCGCCCGCTCACCGAGTGGGCCGGCGCGATCATCGCGGACGCGCAGGGGCGGTCCTGAGCGCTCCGGTCGGTCGCGTCCCCGAGTCCGGTCAGGTGCACTCGGTCCGTGCCGCGCTGAAGTCCCCCCGCCTGCTGCGCACCGAGGTCCTGGCCGGTCTCGTGGTCGCGCTGGCCCTCATCCCCGAGGCGATCTCCTTCTCGATCATCGCCGGCGTCGACCCGCAGGTCGGCCTGTTCGCGTCGTTCACGATGGCCGTGACGGTGGCGATCCTGGGCGGCCGCCCAGCGATGATCTCGGCGGCCACCGGCGCGGTCGCTCTCGTGGTGGCGCCCGTCATGCGCGACCACGGATTCGACTACCTCATCGCCACCGTCATCCTCGGCGGGCTCATCCAGATCGTGCTGGCGGTGGCCGGCGTCGCGCGACTCATGCGCTTCATCCCTCGCTCGGTGATGGTCGGCTTCGTCAACTCCCTGGCGATCCTCATCTTTCTTGCGCAGATCCCGCACCTGGTCGACGTCCCGTGGCTGGTCTATCCGATGGTCGCCGCGGGACTGGTCGTGATCGTCCTGCTCCCGCGGATCACGAACGTGGTTCCGGCGCCGCTCGTCGCGATCGTGGTCCTCACCGCCATCACCGTCGTGGCCGCGCTCAACGTGCCGAACGTCGGTGACGAGGGCGAACTGCCCAGCAGCCTGCCCGCGCTCTTCACCCCCGACGTGCCCTGGACGCTCGAGACCCTGCGGATCATCGCTCCCTACGCGGTGGGGATGGCTCTTGTCGGCCTGATGGAGTCGCTCATGACGGCCAAGCTCGTCGACGACATCACCGACACCCACTCGGACAAGACGCGCGAGTCGTGGGGCCAGGGCGTCGCCAACGTGGTCACCGGCCTCTTCGGTGGCATGGGCGGCTGCGCCATGATCGGCCAGACGATGATCAACGTGAAGGCGTCGGGTGCACACACACGGATCTCCACGTTCCTCGCGGGCGTCTTCCTGCTCGTCCTCGTGGTCGGCTTCGGCGACGCCGTCGCGACGATCCCGATGGCCGCGCTCGTGGCGGTGATGATCATGGTCTCGGTCGGCACGTTCGACTGGCACAGCGTCGCCCCGGCCACGCTGCGCCGGATGCCGCGCAGCGAGACGCTCGTGATGGTGGTGACCGTCGCGGTGGTCGTGGCGACGGAGAACCTCGCGATCGGCGTGGTCGCCGGTGTCGTGGTCGCCTCGGTGCTGTTCGCCCGGCGGGTGGCCCACTTCACCGAGGTCGTCGACGTCGCCCAACCCGATCCGGAGACCCGCGTCTACAAGGTCGTGGGGGAGCTGTTCTTCGCCTCCAGCAAGGACCTCGTCTACCAGTTCGACTACGCGGGCGATCCGCCGAACGTCGTCATCGACCTCTCCGAGTCGCACATCTGGGACGCCTCGAGCGTCGCGGCCCTCGACGCGATCGAGACGAAGTACGCGGCCAAGGGCAAGACGGTGACGATCCGCGGCCTGAACGAGGCAAGCCGCGAGCGCCACGGCCGGCTGGCCGGGCACCTCGACGCGGGGGAGTGACTACTCGCCGTGGCCCCGGCCCACCATGCGCGGTCCGGTGAGCCGGCGCTCCAGCCGGTCCGTCTCGCGCTTGAGCGGCTGAGCGATGTACTGGCCCAGGATCACGCCCGACGCCAGCGCGAGCGCCGTGGCCAGCGCGGACGCCAGCTCCAGCACCCCGTCCTGGTCCTGCGCGAGCTGCGCCAGCCCACGGTAGATGTCCAGGCCCGGCAGCAGGGGCACGAGGGCCGGCACGACGACGACCAGGGGCGGCACCCGGAACCGGCCCGCCGCGAGGTGGCACACGGCCCCGATCGTGACGGCTGCGGCCGCGGCTCCCCAGGTCCGGCCGACCGCCGTGCTGTCGACCGCCAGCAGGACGGCCTGGCCCAGGCCGCCCACGATCGCCACGGCCAGGAGCGCCCGCAGCGGCGCGTACGAGGAGTAGGCGTACGCCGACGCGGCCAGGGCCGCGCCCACCACCGTGATGCCGGCCTCGGCCAGGCCGACCGATCCCACGGCGACGTTCACGAGCTTGACCCCGAGCAGGTCACCGAGGGTCAGGCCCGCCCCCACCCCCGCGATGATGCCCAAGGTGTTGAGGAAGGCGTCGATGACGCGCGCCGCCGCCGTCACGGGGAAGCCGGTGAGCGCGTCCTGGGTGGCACCCAGGATGCCGACGCCCGCCAGGAGCATCACGATGCCCGACGTGACGACGCGTGACGGATTCACGTCGAGCGCCGTGGCGGACGCGACCACGGCGACCAGCGTGGCGACGAAGCCGCCCGCCGCGTGCTGGTAGAAGGCCGGGATCCGCTGCGGCGGCAGCAGCCGCTGGGTCGCATCGATGCCGCACGCGGCGATGAACGCGAGCAGGCAGACCAGCGCATCGCCGCCGAGGGTGAGCGCGATGCCGACGCCCATGACACCCCAGCCGACCGTCACCGACCACCGCTTCCGCCCGTGGCCCGTCGACACGATGCGGGCCACGCGCTCGTGCGCCTCGTCCCGGGTGATCTCGCCCGCGATCAGAGCGGACACGGTGTGGTCGACGTCGGTGAGGTCGGCGTAGTCGACGGGGCGGCGGTTCAGCCGACGGACCTGGAGGGCGGCCGGCTCGTCGCGGCGCGGTTGGTGACGCAGCGTGAGCTCGACGAACGTCACGTCCGCCGAGACGTTCCGCACCCCACAGGCGTGGGTGACGTCCAGCATCGTGGCGGTCACGTCCGCGGCCCCCGCCCCCGAGGACAGCAGGACCTCGCCGATCCGCAACGCGAGGTCCAGCGTCTTGTAGACCTCGCGCCGTTCGGTCATGCGAAGCGCTGGAGGAAGAGGGCCTCCGACAGTGCCATGGACGCGATCTCGGTGGGGTCGACGCTCTCGTTGGGGGCGTGGATGAGGGCCTGGGGCTCCTCCACGCCCATCAGGACGATCTCCGCGTCGGGGTACAGCTCGGCGAAGACGTTGCACAACGGGATCGAGCCGCCCTGTCCGAGGTGGGTCATCTCCACGCCGTAGGCCTCCTGCATGGCGCCGGCCAGCGCCCGGTAGGCCGGACCGTCCGTCGCGGCCTGGAAGGGTGATCCCGTGGCCTCGGTCTCGACGCTGCAGTGCACGCCCCACGGGGTGGCCGCGCCCAGGTGTGCGACGAGCCGCGACTCGGCCTCCTCGGGCGTGATGCCCGGCGGGATCCGCAGATTCAGCCGTGCCGACGCCTTCGGCACGATCGCCGCCGCCGAGCCGACCACCGGCGGGCAGTCGATGCCGAGGATGGTCAGCGCGGGCCGCGCCCACAGCATGTCGGACACGCTCCCGCTGCCGAGCAGCGAGACACCGTCGAGGACCCCCGCGTCGGAGCGGAACTGGTCGTCCGGGTAGGGCGCGCCCGTCCACTCCTGGGTGTTCTCCATCCCGTCGACGACGGTGTCCCCGTCCTCGTCGCGCATGGTCGAGAGAGCCTGCACCAGCGCGGCCAGCGCGTCGGGGGCGGCACCGCCGAACATGCCGGAGTGCAGCTCGGTGGTCGCCGACTCCATCGTCACCACGACGTTCACCATGCCGCGCAGGCTCACCGTCGCCGCGGGCCGGCCCACGGCGGCGTTCCCCGTGTCGC
Organism: Aeromicrobium phoceense; assembly: GCF_013868155.1. Taxonomy (NCBI): domain Bacteria; kingdom Bacillati; phylum Actinomycetota; class Actinomycetes; order Propionibacteriales; family Nocardioidaceae; genus Aeromicrobium; species Aeromicrobium phoceense. The sequence continues at coordinate 2,341,305 of NZ_JACEOG010000001.1, read as the reverse complement.
AGACCAAGATCGCGTCGGCCCGGAAGAGCTCGGGATTGGCCTGCACGAACTCCTCGAGCCCGCCGGTGCCCTGCTCCTCCGACCCCTCGACCACCAGCTTGAGGTTGACGGCGAGGTCGTCGCCGAGGGCGCGCAGCGCGGTCAGGTGCATGAGGATGTTGCCCTTGCAGTCGGCGGTGCCTCGGCCGTACCAGCGGCCGTCCACCTCCGTCATCTCGAACGGGGGAGTGCGCCACGCCTGCTCGTCGACGGGCGGCTGCACGTCGTAGTGGGCGTAGAGCAGGACCGTCGGCGCGTCCGGCCGGGACCCGGCGCGAGACCCGACCACCGCCTGGCTGCCGTCCGCCGTCTCCTCCAGACGTACGTCGAACCCCACGCCGGCGAACCTGTCGCGCACCCAGGCCGCCGCCCGTTCGCACTCCTCGGGCGGGAACTGACGCGGGTCGGCGACGGACGGGATGGCGACGAGCTCGGCCAGCTCGTCGTGCACGTCGGCCATGAGATCGGTGATGCGCTGCTTGAGGTCCATGTCTCAGTCGCCCACGTGGTCGTCGGTCTTCAGGTCCTCCACGAACTCGCGGAACTCGTCCAACTCGTCGGGGCAGTAGACCTCCATGATGAGCAGCTGTCCCTGCACGGCCCGGCTGTCGGCGATCACCGGGCGCGTGCCCGGTCCCGTCGCGCCGTTCGTCAGCATCGAGTAGAACGTCGCCCGGCGCAGGGCGCCGTTCGGGTCGTCGCACACGGAGCCCCCGTCGTCACCGAGAACGCGCACGATCCGGTCCCGGTCCGGAGTCTGCGTGACCCCGGCCTCCTCCAGCGCCGTGATCAGCTCGTCGGCCCTGTCCTGGGCGCGGTTGCTCTCGCGGACGTCCTCGAACAGCAACACGGCGACGATGGCGGCGCCGGCGAGGAGCACGCAGGCCGTGATGTAGATCCACGACCTCTCCCGTGAGCTCTGGTTCTCGGTGTGGGTGCTCATGACGCGATCACCTCGTCGGGCTCGGGCTGCTTCCAGGAGGGCTTGCGGAAGCGGTAGAAGAGGAACGGCACGAGCAGGCCGAGGCCCAGCGCGCCGCCGCCGACGACCGCGAAGTAGACGCCGGAGTTGCCGGACGCGAACTGCGACGGCGGGATGAAGCCGACGAGCAGTGCCGCCAGCGAGGCCGCGAAGCCGACGCCGCACATGCCGACCAGCATCGGGGCGCGGTAGCCGCGTGGGTGGTCAGGATGCTTGCGTCGCAGCTGGATCGCCGCCACGAACATCAGCAGGTACATGATCAGGTAGACCTGCGTGGTGATGACCGAGAAGATCCAGTAGGCACTGGAGACGTCGGGGATCAGCGCGTAGGCCAGGCCGATCACCGTGGTGACCAGGCCCTGCACGACCAGGATGTTCTGCTGCACGCCGTTCTTGTTCAGCTTCTGCAGGAACGGCGGGAGGTAGCCCTCCTGACGCGAGATCAGCAGCAGGCCCTTCGAGGGGCCGGCGAGCCAGGTGAGCATGCCGCCGAGCGACGCCGTGACGAGCATGATGCCGACGATCGGGGTCAGCCACGACCAGCCGAAGTTCGCGAACACCGCGTCGAACGCCTGCATGACGCCGGCGGTGAGCGACAGCTCCTCCGCGGGCACGATCCAGGCGATCGCCAGGGCCGGGAGGATGAAGATCGTCAGCACCAGGCCCATGGCCAGGAACATCGACTTCGGGAACTCCTTGCCCGGGTTCTTCAGCGAGCTGACGTGCACCGCGTTCATCTCCATGCCCGAGTAGGACAGGAAGTTGTTCACGATGAGCACGAGGCTCGAGAGCCCCGCCCAGGCCGGCAGCAGGTTGTCCGCCGACATCGGCGCGGCCGACTCGTTGCCCTGGCCGAGGAAGACGACGCCCAGCAGCACCAGCACCACACCGGGCACGAGCGTGCCGATGATGAGGCCACCGCTGGCCAACCCGGCGACGCCCTTCGTGCCGCGCGCGGAGACCCACACGCCCGACCAGTAGACGACGATGATGACGGCCGCGGTCCAGACGCCGCTGCTCGCGAGCGCCGGGTTGAACACGTAGGCCAGGGTGCTGGCCACGAATCCCAACAGGCTCGGATAGTAGAAGATCGTCATCGCGAACTGGCACCACACGGCGAGGAAGCCCATGGGCTTGGAGATTCCCTCGGACACCCACTTGTAGATGCCGCCCTCCCAGCCCGACGCCAGCTCGGCCGAGACCAGCGACGTGGGGAGCAGGAAGACGATCGCGGGCAGCAGGTAGAGGAAGACGCAGGCCAGGCCGTAGACGGCCATCGTGGGCGCCGCACGGAGGCTGGCCACCGAGCTGGTCGTCATCATCGCCAGGGCGATCCAGGAGATCCACTGGGTCGTGGTGGCCTTGGCGCGTGCTGCCTTCACGGGAGCACGGTCGGCGGGGATGTCGGCGGTACTCACGGCTCACCCCGGGGCACTGCTGTGGTCGTCATGTTCCGAGTCTCGCGACGCGGGAGCGAGCGTTCCTCACCCCTGGCGGGTGACGTGAGGTCACTCCACGACGGCCAGGGAGCGGTCCGTGGTGTTGAGCCGACGGCCGCCGGAGGGGGTCACGGTGACGATGTCCTCGATCCGCACGCCGAACCGTCCGGCCAGGTAGACGCCCGGCTCCACCGAGAAGCACATGCCCTCGACGAGAGGCTGCGCCTCGCCCTCGATCATGTAGGGCGGCTCGTGGGTCGTGGTGCCGATGCCGTGACCGGTGCGGTGGATGAACTGCTCGCCGTACCCGGCATCGGTGATCACGCGGCGCGCAGCACGGTCGACGTCCTGGCACGCGACCCCGGGGGCCACCGCCTCGAAGCCCGCCTGCTGGGCCTGACGGACGACCTCGTGGACCTCCCGCACCAGGTCCGAGGGCTCCCCGACGGACACGGTGCGGCTCGTGTCCGAGCCGTAGCCGTGCATGAGGCCCCCGAAGTCCAGGACGACGGCGTCACCCTCCTCGATCGTCCGGTCGCCCGCCTCGTGGTGCGGGTTGGCGCCGTTCGGACCGGATCCGACGACCGTGAAGTCGACCTGTTCGTGGCCGAAGTCGCGCAGCAGCCGGGCCAGGTCGGCGGCCACCTCGGTCTCCTTGCGTCCGGCGAAACGCACGCTCAGGATCTCCCCGTACGTCGCGTCCGCGGCGGCGCCAGCGGCCTCCAGCCGGGCGAGCTCGGCCTCGTCCTTCACCGCGCGCAGCATCGGCAGTGCCTGCGTGAGGGAGCGGAACGCGACGCGGGGGACCGCGTCCTGGAGCCCGAGCAGGTGCAGCGCCCACGCCGAGTCGGAGATGCCCAGGAGGCTCGACCCGCCGATCAGCGCCCCGGCCTGCGCGAACGGGTCGTCCCCGTCGGCCCAGTCGACGAAGCGCAGGGCACCCGCCCCGTCGGCGCCCTCGGCGTCGGGACGCTCGAGCATCGGGACCATGAGCGTCGGCTCGCGGTCCGCGATCAGCACCAGCGTGGTGAGTCGCTCGGTGATCGCCGTGGGCCGGTACCCCGTCAGCCAGACGAGCTCGGGGCCCGGCATCACGAGCATCCCATCGAGTCCCGCCCGGTCGGCCTCGTCGACGGCGTGGCGCATCCGTGCGGCGTAGACGTCGGCGGTGAAGGGCTCCGGGGCGGCCGGGACGGTCATCGTCCGGTCCCCACGCCCGCCGTCGCCGAGGTCGGCAGCGTGTGGAGGGCGGCGGCGGCCGAGGCGGCGGCGTCGTCCAGCGTGCCGGCCGGGGGACGGTGCCGCTTCATCACCAGGGCCATGAGGACGCCGAGGAAGCTGAAGATCGCCATCAGCCACGCCGCGCCCGCCAGGCCGGCCGCCAGCGCATCGGCCTGGGCGGCGCCGTCGGCGGTGCGGTTCGCGATCACCGTGCCGTAGATGGTGGCCGCAAGCGCGGTGGCCACGGCAGCTCCGACGTAACGGGCCATGTTGGAGACGCCGGAGGCCCCACCCACCTGGCTCTGGGGCACCGCGGCCGTCGCTGCCGACGAGGCCGGGCCGTTCGACAGGCCCATGCCGACTGCGATGAGCACCAGGGGCAGCAGGAACGCCATGTACTTCCAGTCGGCGTCCGTGAAGCCCACGATGACGAAGCCGATCGTGGTGAGGAGGAACCCGACGCCGATGGTCTGCCGGCCCCCGAACTTCGCGGCCAGCTTGGGCACGAGCGGAGCGACGACCACGAGGCCGATCGTGGCGGGCAGCGTGGCCAGGCCGGCCTCGAGCGGGCTGAAGTTCAACGTGGCGGGGTCCTGGAAGTACAGGCTCAGCAGGTACATCAGGCCGTTGATCGTGCCGGCGCCGATGAGGATCGCGATGGTCGAGCCGACGAGGACCCGGTTGCGCAGCAGCGCGAGGTCGAGCAGCGGGACGGCGACGCGGCCCTCGACGACGATGAACGCGTAGCCGGCTGCGATCGAGACGGCGAAGCAGCCCAGCGTGGCCGCGGACAGCCAACCCCAGTCGCCGCTCTTGGTGAACGCGAAGATGAGCGGTGTCAGGGTGGCGGCGATCAGCACCGTGCCGGCGTAGTCGATCGACCGTGGCCGGTCGGGGTCCCGCGACTCGCCCACCGTCAGGAAGGTCAGCACCATGCAGACCACGGCGACGACGGCATCGATCCAGAACAGCCCCTGCCACCCCGTGAAGTCGACGAGGAGCCCGCCGAGCAGCGGCCCGGCCGCCGCGCCCACGGCGGCGGCCGCGCCCCACAGGGACACGGCTCTCAGCTGTTCCTCTCCGTCGTTGGCGACCGACAGCAGGCTCAGGCCGCACGCGAGGATCGTCGCGCCCGCCGCGCCCTGGATGACCCGGCCCGCGATGACCATGCCGCCGGACTGGGCGAGCGCGATGATGACGCAGGAGACCACGAACAGCAGCAGGCCCAGCTGGAAGACCCGCTTGCGACCGAAGACGTCGCCCAGCGAGCCGGAGGTGACGATCACGGCGGCGCCCACGAGCGAGTAGCCGGTGACCGCCCATTGCAGGTCGGTGACCGACATGCCGGTGTCCTCGGAGATGGCGGGCAGCAGGATGCTGACCGCGGACGTGTTCGCGTTCACCACGAGCGTCGAGATGCAGGTGGCGGCGAGCACGCCGCCCGCGCGGGTGCTCACGGCAGCTCGGTTGTCCATCGGGCTCTCTTCCGTCAGGGTTCGCGGGGCTCGAAGTGCCCCAGGGTGTCGTCCCCGGCCTCCACCACGCCGTAGCTCGACTCGGGGATCGCGTTCCACGCCCCGGCGAGATCGCCGAGCGGCTCAGAGACGACCACGCGCGTCTCGTCGTCGAGACCGGCGAAGACGGGATTCTCGGGGTACAGCTCTCGCAGGGCCGAGAGCGCCGAGCTGACGTAGAGGGTGCGGCTCTGGCCCACCGTCGAGTAGCGGAAGCCCCAGAGCCGTTCGCCGTCGGTGGTCGCGACGGTCATCTGCATCGCGTCGGGCACACCGTGCCGGCGGGCGACGGCCTCGACGAACCCGACCATGCGCTCCACGGCCGCGACGGGATCGTCACGCAGGCCGAAGGTGAGCGCCAGGAAGAACATGACCTCGGAGTCGGTCGACCCGGCCATCGCCGGGTACAGCTCCGGGTCGACGGCGAGGACGAGGTCGCGCTTGAGGGTGTGGAAGTCCCGGATGGCCCCGTTGTGCACCCAGAGCCAGCGGTCGTACCGGAACGGATGGCAGTTGGACTGCTGGACGGGGGTGCCGGTGCTGGCCCGGATGTGGGCCAGGAAGAGCCCCGACGACGTGGAGCGCGCGAGCTCGCGCAGGTTCAGGTCACCCCAGGCCGGCCCGACGCCACGGAAGAGGACGGGCACGTCGCTGCGTCGGGCGCCCGGCAACGAGGACGAGTCGTCGATGCCGTACCAGCCGATCCCGAAGCCGTCGCCGTTCGTGGTCTCCACGCCCATGCGCGAGTGCTGGCTCTGGTCGATCAGCGAGTGCACGGGCTTGTAGAGCAGCTCCTCCAACAGGATGGGACTGCCCGAGTACGCCAACCATCGACACATGGCAGCCTCCTTGGGGAACGCCTCGGTCTCCTCGGCAGCGTGTCCCACGGTGACGGCGTGCCGCCTCATCCCACGAGGATGAGGCGGCCTCCAGGGGCGGTATCCACCATGAGTTCATGCTCACCGTCGGCGTGGAGGAGGAGTTCCTGCTCCTCGATCCCGCCGGGGAGGTCGTCGCTGCGGCCGCCGACGTCGTGCGGCGGGTCGCCGACGACCGGGTGAAGCCCGAGCTGATGACCTACCAGGTCGAGACGGCCACCGACGTCTGCACCGACCTCACGACGCTCGAGAGCCAGCTGCTGGAGCTCCGCCGTCGCGTCGCCTCGGCGTGTGACGGGAGCGGGGTCCGCCTGGCGGCGGTGGGCACGCCGCCGGTGGGGAAGCCGGGCCTCGAGTTCGTGACGGACTCGCCGCGCTACCGCGCCCTGGCTGCGCGGTTCCCGGACGCCGTCGCGGGCGGGGGCACCTGCGCCTGCCAGATTCACGTGGGCGTTCCCGACCGCGACCTGGCCGTGCGGGTCCTGGGGCGCCTGCGGCGATGGCTGCCGACCCTGTTCTCCCTCGGCACGAACTCCCCGGTCCTGGGCGGTCGCGACACCGGGTGGAGCAGCACCCGGTACGTCCGGCAGCTGTCCTGGCCGACCTTCGCCCCACCCGAGCCGTGGAGCAGCGCCGAGGCCTACGACGTGGCGGTCGCGCAGCTCGTCGACCGAGGTGATGCGGTCGACGCGCGCAGTGTCTATCGCCTCGCTCGCCTGTCGCCGCGGTACCCGACGATCGAGATCCGCGTCGCGGACACCTGCCTCGACGCGGCCGACGCCGCGATGCTCGCGGGGATCTGCCGAGCCCTCGTGACGGTCCTGGCCTCCGACATCGAGGCCGGACGCCCCGACCTGCCGGTCTCGGACACCGCGCTGCGGTCGGCGCTGCTGTCCGTCGCGGTGGACGGCCAACTGCCCACCACCGGACCCGAGGAGGTGACCCGGGCGGTCCTCGTCACCGGTCTGATCCGAACGATCCTGTCCGGCCTGAGCGACTCCGCGGAGATCGACCTGGTGCTGGCCGGTCTCGAGCGCATCCACCGGTACGGTACGGGTGCCGAGCGCCAGCGGCGGCTCCTGGCGACGTCGCCGGATCTCGGTGGCTTCGTCGGCGCCGTGGTGGCGGCCACGATCGAGGACGGAGCGACACGATGAACGAGGAGCACAGGAGTCACGGAAGCCGCATGCGGCTGGCCCGACGCCTCGCTGCCCTGCATCCCTCCGGGATGATCCACGGCGCGCTCGTCATGGGCGCGACCCTCGCGCTGCTGAGTCACAAGACCGCGGCCGAGGTGAGCCTGCTCGGCGCCGGCGGCGTCCTCACGATCTACTGGCTGTCCCACGCCTACACCCACGCGCTGGGCACGGGGATGGACGGCGACCCCGACCACCTGGCGCTGCGCCTCGGTCGCAGCATGCGCCACGAGGGGCCGGTGTTCTGGGGCGGGCTGCCCCCGCTGGTGGTCTGCGCGGTGGTGCTGGCCGCGGGTGGCCAGGTCGCGACCGCGATGCTGGCCGGCCTGTGGGTCACCGTGGTGCTGATGGCGGGCTACGGCTACCTCGCCGCCCACCAGGCCGGGGTGTCGGGCTGGCGGGCCGGCGCCGAGACGGCGTTCGCCGCTCTGCTGGGCCTGTTCATGGTGGCTCTCAACACGCTGCTGCACTGACCGAGCGGTGACGGGTCACGCCTTCGCGGTGCGACGGCTGCGGAGCACGAGCTTCACGATCTCCTCCACGACCACGAGCGAGGCGGCGAGACCGATGCACGTGCACCACTGCTCGAACGTCATCGCGGTGGTGCCGAAGATGCGCTGGAGGAAGTCCAGCGAGGTGATGAGGACGATCGCGAGCAGCGCGATGCCGTACCGGCGCAGCTGGGTCACCGCGGGCACGGCGTCCCGGTCGAAGATCGTGTTCTCCTGGTCGCGGCTCAGCAGCGCACCGGCCAGGTGGAACAGCGAGAGCGTCGTCAGCAGCATCGTCGCGCCCAGTAGGGCGTCCTCCCAGTCGGCGCCGATCTGGTAGGCGGCGAGCGATCCGGCCGTCATCACGGCGCCCTGGATGCACAGCCGGATCCAGTTCGCCCGCGACAGCACGGGCGCACCGACGGGGCGCGGCGGGCGGGCCATCAGCCCGCGCGCCGGCTGGTCGAAGCCGAGCGCGATCGCCAGCGGGATGTCCACGACCATGTTCAGCCACAGGATCTGCAGCGGGTTCAGGGGAGCGCCGTCGGCGATGCCGATGACCCCGGCGACGAGGAACACCGCGATGTAGGCCACGAGCGTCGACATCTGGAAGCGCAGGTACTTGAGCAGGTTGTCGTACAGCGTGCGGCCGTACGAGACCGCCTCGACGATTGTGGCGAAGTTGTCGTCGGTCAGGATCATGACGGCGGCCTCCTTGGAGACCTCCGTGCCGGTGATCCCCATGGCGACGCCGATGTCGGCCGTCTTCAGCGCGGGCGCGTCGTTGACGCCATCGCCGGTCATGGCGACGACCTCCCCTTTCTGCTGCAGCATGCGGACGAGTCGCACCTTGTCCTCGGGCGCCACGCGGGCGACGACGCCGATGTCGTCCAGGCGGCCCATCAGCTCCTCGTCCGACATCGCCGCGAACTCCGCGCCGGTCACGGCCTGCCCGGTGATGCCGAGCTCCTTCGCGATCGCCGCGGCGGTGGAGGCGTGGTCACCGGTGATCATCCGCACGCGGATCCCGGCGTCGCGGCACTCGGCGATCGCGGCCCTCGCCTCGGCCCGCGGCGGGTCGACGATGCCGACCATCGCGAGCAGCGTCAGGTCGTGCACGTGCTGGATGAGGTCGCCACCGGCGCGCACGACGCCCGGATCGAGATCGCGCTGGGCGACGACCATGACCCGCTCGCCGGCAGCGGCGATCCGGTCGTTCGCCTCGAGCGCGAGGTGACGGTTGTCGTCGGTGATCGGCACGACGGATCCGTCCGGACGGCGCAGGGTGGTGGCCCGGTCGATCAGCACGTCCGGGGCGCCCTTGACGTAGCAGCGCACCACCGCCGAGCCGTCGTCGGCGGTCATCTCGTGGAAGGTCGCCATGAACTTGTACTCGGAGTCGAACGGGACCTCGGCGACGCGCGGGTGGGCCGCCCGGGTCTCGGTGATGTCGAGGCCGCCCTTCGCGCCCAGCACGATCAGTGCGCCCTCGGTGGGATCGCCGATGAGGCCCTCCCCGTCGAGCACGGCATCGGCGCACAGCACCATCGGCAGCAGATAGGGGGCGAGGTCGAAGGCGCCGCTGCCGACGTGGCTGATCTCGCCGGTGGTCGCGTAGCCCTCGCCCGACACGGTGAACCGGTGGTGGCCGGGGATGACGAGCTCGCGCGCCGTCATCTTGTTGAGCGTCAGCGTCCCGGTCTTGTCCGAGCAGATCGCCGAGGTCGAGCCCAGCGTCTCCACGGCGGGGAGGCGCTTGACGATGGCGTGACGGTTGGCGATCTCGCGCGTGCCCATCGAGAGCAGGGCCGTCACGACGGCGGGCAGGCCCGTCGGAATCGCGGCCACCGCCAGCGCCACGCCGGTGATGAACAGGGTGTCGAACGACTCCCCGCGGGCCAGGCCCAGCAGCAGGACGAGCAGGAGAGCGATGCCGGCGATGCCCGCGATGATCTTCGACAGCGAGTCGAGCTGCTTCTGCAGCGGCGTCTTGCCGATCGAGGTGCCCGCCAGCAGGTTGGCGATGTGGCCGATCTCGGTGGCCATCCCGGTGGAGGTGACGATGAACTCGCCGCGGCCCCGGGTGACGGCCGTGTTCATGTAGACCATGCAGGTCCGATCGCCGAGGGGCACGTCGGTGCCCTCGACCGGGCGGTCGGACTTGCCGACGGGGAGGCTCTCGCCCGTGAGGGCGGCCTCCTCGATCTCCAGCGTCGCGGCCAGGGACACCCGGCCGTCCGCGGGGATGCGGTCGCCGGCCTCGACCAGGACGATGTCGCCCGGGACCAGCTGCTCCGCGTCGACCTCGATCGCGCGATCGTCACGGCGGACCCGGGCGATCGTCTTCATCATCTGCGACAGGGCCTTGACGCTTGCCTCGGCCTTGGCCTCCTGGCGCAGCCCGATCACGGCGTTGAAGACCGTGAGACCCGCGAGCACCACCGTGGTGCCGGTCTCCTGGGTGACGACCTGGTTGATGAGCGCCGCGGCGAGCAGGATGACCTGCATGAAGTCCTGGTACTGCCGCAGGAAGGCCCGCCATCCCGGCTCGGCCGTTCCCTCGTCCAACCGGTTCGGACCGACGCGGTCGAGCCGGGCCGCGGCCTCCTGCTCGCTCAGTCCCGTCGCCGGGACGACGCCCAGCGCCAGCGCCACGCGGGAGGCCTCGGCTCCGACCGGATCGAGGTCGGTGGGCAGCAGGTCGGTCGTCGTGCGCTGATCCGTGGTCATGGGGTCCTCCCGTCGCCGCGAACGAGGTCGCGGGGCTGCACCGTTCGCCCGAGCATGGGCGCGGCGCCTGCCCGGCGCCTCACCCGCGACGGGTGAGGGCGCCGCGGCAGGACCGGCTACGCGTTGCGCAGCTCGTCACCGTGCACGATGACGGCCCAGATCACCAGGAGGCTGATCGTGACCATCAGGACCGACCAGAACGGGTAGGCGGCCATGAAGGCGAAGTTCACGATGACGCTCAGCATGGCCACCAGGACCGCCACGATGCGGGCCCAGGTGGCGCCCGACATCAGCGAGAGGCCGGCGAGCGCGACGATGATGCCGCCGATCAGGTGGGCCCAGCCCCAGGCGGTGTAGTCGGCGTTGACGACCAGGCCGCTGCTGGCGACGACGAAGTACTCGTCCTTGAACAGGGCCACGAGGCCGGTGATCGCGTGCAGGACGCCCAGGAGCAGGAGCATGAACGCGGCGAAGTAGACCCAGCCGGCCCAGCCGGAGACGGACGACGGCTGGACGGTCTGGTAGTCGGAGGAGGGGGTGGTGGCGGGCCCGGCGGGCTCTGCGGTGCGGGACATGATGGTGCCTTTCTGGTGAGGCTTCCTCCAGTCTTGGAGCCTCCGCGAGCCGCCTGCCTCACCCCTCACGGATGATCCGCTCACCGGCCCATGGGCGCTTGCATGTCAGGAAGGACCACACGGCCCCGGCCGAAAGGTCGCCACCGACGTGACAAGGACGCAGCGACATGACCACAGCGCGCACGACCCCACGCAGCTCCGGGGGAGCAGCCTTCGGCCTCATCGCATTCGCCGCGGTGATGATGATCATCATGGGCATCTTCCACGTCTACATGGGAGTCGTGGCCATCGCGAAGAGCGAGTTCTACGTCAAGGCGCCGGACTACCTCCTCGAGATCGACGCGTCGACATGGGGCTGGATCCACCTCGTCGCCGGCGTGATCATCGTCCTCGCCGGATTCGGGATCTTCTCCGGGAAGGGCTGGGCCCGCGGGGTCGGCATCGCCCTGGCGGCGGTCAGCATGATCGTGAACTTCGCGTTCATCCCGTACTACCCGATCTGGTCGCTCCTCGTGATCGCGATCGACGTGTGCATCATCTGGGCGCTCGTGGACCGGGGGACCGAGTTCGGGCCACGGAACGACTCCTCCCGCGGCCTGATGTGAGGGACGGCAGAACCACGACCGCACGGAGGCCCGCATGAGCATCGATGGCGACCCGGGCTCCCGGGTGTCCGGCCGGACCGTCTCCGGCGTCCTCACGCTGGTCGTCGGTATGGCTGCGCTCACGATCGTGCTCGGCGGCGTGCACGCCGTCTCCGGCCTGATCGGACCCGTCTTCCTGGCGTTGGTGCTCACGGTCACCGTGCACCCGATCCGCCGGCGCCTGGAGAAGACCCGGCTGCCCGAGTGGGCGGTCTCGCTCACGATGCTCCTGTCGGCCTACCTGCTGATCGTCCTGATGACGCTGGCGCTGATCGTGTCGGTCGCGCAGCTGGCCGCCCTGCTCCCGAAGTACACGGCCGACATCACCTCCACCATCGAGGAGACCCTCACGGGCCTCGAGCAGCTCGGCGTCGACCAGGCGCAGATCGACAAGGTCGTGCAGGCGCTGGATCCCTCGCAGCTCGTCGGACTCGTCGGCTCCCTTCTCGCCGGGGCGCTCGGTGCCCTGACCGACGTGTTCTTCCTCTTCACGGTCCTGCTGTTCATGGCGTTCGACACCAACGGCGCCCGGGAGAACCTGAGGATCCTCGGGTCGCGCTTCGGCGATCTCGTCGAGGCGCTGGCGCACTTCGCACGCGGCACGCGCACCTACATGGCCGTGGCGGCGATCTTCGGGCTCATCGTGGCCGTCATCGACGGTGCCGCGCTCTACGCCATCGGGGTGCCCGGCGCGTTCGTGTGGGCCGTCCTGGCCTTCGTCACGAACTTCATCCCGAACATCGGCTTCGTCATCGGCCTCGTCCCGCCCGCGGTCATCGCGCTGCTGGAGGACGGGCCGGGCCTCATGCTCGCCGTGATCGCCATCTATTGCGTCGTGAACTTCGTGATCCAGTCGATCATCCAGCCGCGGATCGTGGGGGAGAGCGTCGGACTTTCGCCGACGCTGACCTTCCTGTCCCTCGTCTTCTGGGCCTGGCTGCTGGGGCCGGTCGGGGCGCTGCTGGCGGTGCCGCTCAGCCTGCTGATGAAGGCCCTGCTGGTCGAGGCCGATCCCCGGCTGTCGTGGGCGCTGCCGCTGATCTCGGGGCATCCGTCTCCTCGGGACGACGGCGATGATGAGCCACGGGGTTGACGAGGACGGGTCGCCGCTCGCGGGCGTGCTGGAGCGCCGCGTCGACGCGGTCGTCACCCGTCTGCCCGCGTGGGCCAAGGGGCCGGTGGACTGGTTCCTCTCGTCGTGGATCGGGCGGACGCTCCTGCGGGTGGCCGGCGCGTGCGTGCGTGTGGAGATCTTCGACCGGGCCATGACGATCGCGGCGCAGTTCTTCAGCTCGATCCTGCCGCTGCTCATCGTCGCGGTGACGTTTCTGGGAGCCGGCTCCGACCAGATCTCCGACGTCGTCGGGGCGACGGGATCGTCCGAGGAGCTGATCGACGAGGCCGTGCGCGGCTCGAGCGAGGCGGCCTTCGGGGTGGCCGGGGCACTGCTCGTCCTGGTCTCGGCGACCAGCCTGTCGCGTGCGCTGACCCGCGCCTTCGCCGTGGTCTGGCAGGTCGACCGGCCGCGGATGACCCTGCGTTCGACCTGGCGGTGGTTCGCCGTGGTCGTGGTTCTGCTCATGGCCGTGGTCGTCGTGCAGAACCTGACCCAGCGCGCCGGGGTGTTCCCGCCGCGGTTCCTGTGGCCCGCGGCGCTCTCGCTGGCCACCGACGTGCTCGTCGCGGTCTTCGTGCCCTGGGTGCTGCTGGCCGGGCGGGTGGCCGCGCGGTGGATGGTCCCGGGAGCCGTGGTCTTCGGCGTCGTGATGATGGTGGTCCGGCCCGCCGCCGACGTGTGGCTGCCGTGGGCCCTCGACGTCAGCGCCGAGCGGTACGGGCCGATCGGCATGGCGTTCACGTACCTGGCGTGGCTCTACATCGTGGCCTTCGTCTTCATCGGGACCGCGGTGATCGGCCAAGTGGTGGTGAGCGACCGCGGCCGAGCCGGGATCTGGCTGCGCGGTGACCACGGACTCACCCAGGAGGCATGATGCCCGCCACCGCGGACACCGCAAGACTCGCTGGAGCGGAAGGAAGATCCCGATGACCCAGGACACCGTGCAGGAACCCCATGCGCCCCTCGATCCCCGAAGGCCCGACGACACGTCGCGCGGCCGCTCGGTGGCCGCCGTGCTGTGCCTCGTGCTGGCCGCAGTGCTCACCACGCCCGCGGCGATCGCCTACTGGGGCCAGCGCACGCTCAACGACGGCGAACGGTACGTGGAGACCGTGGGCCCGCTCGTCCAGTCGCCCGAGGTCCAGGAGGTGCTCGCCACCCGGGTGACGACCGCCATCACCGACCAGGTCGACGTCGAGAGCCTGCTCGAACAGGCCTTCGCGGGCCTCGCTGACGAGGCACCGCGGCTCGAGCTTCTGGCCGCGCCCCTGTCCGCCGCCGTCAACGGGGCCATCGAGCGGCAGGTGCGGGCGTTCCTGGCGTCCGACGCGTTCGAGGACATCTGGCTGCGCCTGAACATCCGCGCGCAACAGGCGTTCCAGCGGATTCTCGAGGGTCGCGACGAGGGAGCGGTGTCGTTGCAGGGTGACGACGTCGTTCTGGACGTCTCCGAGGTGATCGACGAGGTCAAAGCCCGACTCGTCGACCGGGGGATCACCTTCGTCGAGAACGCGCCGATCCCCGAGACCGACCGGCAGATCGTGCTGATGGAGGCGCCTCGCGTGCAGCAGCTGCGGACGATCTACGCCTTCAGTGACCCGGTGGCGCGCTGGGCGCTGCCGGTCGTCGGTGCCCTGTACCTCGGAGCCATCGTCCTGGCCAGGCGCCGGCCGCGCATGACCGTCGCCGTCGGTGTCGCCATCGCGGTGAACGCGTTCGTGCTGGCCATCGCGCTCGCCATCGGCAAGCAGCTGTTCGCCGACGCACTCGCGGAGACGTCGTTCGGGCCGGCGAGCACCGCGTTCTACGAGACCCTGCTGGCCTACCTCGAGCAGGGACGCCAGGTCGTCCTGCTGCTCGGCCTGACCCTGGTGGTCGCCGGCTGGTTCGCCGGGACGACCCGCTCCGGGATCGCCGTGCGCCGAGCGGTCGGTGGAGGCCTGGAGCAGGCCGGGGCCACCGTCCTGGGGGAGCGGCTCGGCCTCGGCTGGCGGTGGGTCACGGAGAACGTCGCGTGGCTGCGGATCGTGGCCGTCGGCCTCGCCGTGGTCGTGCTCGCCTGGGGCAACGACATCTCACCCGAGCGGTGGTGGTGGTCCCTCGCGCTGGCCCTCGTGCTGCTGGCCGTGCTGCAGGTGCTGGCGGGTGCCGGGCGCGTGGTCAGGCCGCAGGATCCGGCCGCTCGTCCCGGGCCGACAGTCCCCGCTTAGCCGCCGAGGCGAAGATCCTCACCACGGCGCCGAGGACCACCAGGTCGAGGATCATCTGCACGGTGACCGCGATGCGCATCGCCTCGGAGTGCGCCACGATGTCGCCGAAGCCGACCGTGACGAAGGTCGAGACGGTGAAGTAGAGGGCATCGGTGCGGTCGAGCTGCTGGCTGAACGCGTCAGGGTCGCCCAGCGACGCCGAGAGGTACCCGCGCGCGAAGATCAGCAGGAAGACCGGGATCGCCAGGGCCAGAGCCTCCACGGCGCGGATCACCGGGAAGTCGGACCGCACGATGATCGGCACCTGGATCGCCACCACGCCGGCGAAGACGCCCAGCGAGACGAAGAACCACGGCAGATCGGTCCCGGCCTCCTGGGCGGGCACCAGGTAGTAGGCCGTGACGAGCACCGTCACGGCCACGACGACGCGCGCGGTGGCGCGCCGGACGAGGGCCCAGGCCTCGCGTCGGGCGGGGTCAGGCCGCGGGCGGATCATGGCTCACATCTGAGCGAGGATCCGTGCCTTCTGTGCGGCGAACTCCTCGTCCGTCAGCGTGCCGGCCTCGTGGAGACGGCCCAGGTCGCTCAGCAGGGCGATCGGATCTCCCGCGGGGGCGGCGGGAGCAGCTTGCGGGGAGGGAGGGCGGCCTCGTAGGCGGGCGGCGCCTGCCGCCCAGCGCGACGCCTGCCGGCGCGACACGCGGTTCGAGACGGCGGTGGCCGTCCCGGCGATGGCCGCCGTTCGGGCGACGCCCCTGATGAGTCCTGGCATGGTCCTGCTCCGTTCGGATGGGTGGGGTTCGGTGGATCTCAGCTGGCTGCTTCGGCGGCGTCCAGCGCCTCGGCGAGGTCGTCCAGCGGGATGAACCCCGCCGCGACCAGTTCGGCACCACTGCGCCGCAGGGCACTCACGAACGGTGCGGCCCAGCGGTTCTCGTAGAGCAGCACCGCGGCGGCGCTGCCCGGGGTGAGGACGTTGCCCGCCTCGCGGAGGTCGTCCTCGCCCAGCAGGTCCGAGGACGCTCCCTCGAAGATGGCCAGGTCGAGCTCGCCGTCACCGTCGAGGTCGGCGATCGCCAAGGCGCTGATCGTGCCGTCCTCCGCCTTCATCACGAAGGCCAGGTCCAGGACCCGGACGGTCCCGCGTTCGGTGAGCGCGACCAGCTCGCGCAGGCCCTCACCGGTCATCTTCGCGCCGGGATACTCCACGACCAGGTAGCCGACCGGTCCCCATTCGACCTCGTCCATGACGATGCCGCCTTCCCTTGTGACTGAAGGACGCGCGGTGGTGCGCGTCCCGCTCACGGTAGGAGCCGCGCCCCCACCGGGGCCTCATCCTGCGGGGACGAACCGGGACCCTCACGCAGCGCCGTGCCCGCCACGAACTCATCTGGTCGTGACGATGAGAAGCAGTGGTGAGACGAGCCACACTGCATCCAGGAGAGCACCGGTCTGGAGGTCGGCTCATGACGAAGGAACGCCCGCAGAAGCAGGTGTTCGAGGTCCGGATCGAGGGCAGCGTTCCCGACGACGTCCTGCTCGAGCTGACGGACATCCAGGTCGTCACCCGCGAGCTGCGCACCTCGGTGCGGGCCAGCATCCGCGACCAGGCCGAGCTGCACGGCTTCCTCGCCCTCCTGCGCACGTACGGGCTGGAGGTCGTCGAGGTGCGGCGGATCGTCGTCCCCGAGCAGGGCTCCGGCGAAGACCAGACGGAGGGAGAACAGCCGTGACCGACCGCGACACGCCTGCCATGGAGTTCGAGCTGACGATCGACGGAGGACTCGGGCCCGTCCTGCAGAACGCGCTCGGGCCCGAGTGCGAGACACGCACCCGCACCTACACGACGCTCCTTGCTGAATCGACCACCGACCTCGGAACCCTGCTGGCAGCGCTGCACGAGCACGGTCTGCGGATCGAGTCCGTCTTCGTCGTGGGACCGCCCGCCGCTAGTCTCTGAGCATGACTGGAGACCCGGCAGCGTCCGGGGCGGGAGTCAGCCGCAGCACGATCATCGAGGCCGCGCGTGCCGGGTCCTACCGGGTCGTCGGCGTGACCGCCCCGGCCGGCTACGGCAAGTCCATCCTGCTGTCCCAGTGGGCCGCAGCCGAGCGCCGCGTCGTCGCGACCGTGAGGCTCGACCGCTCCGACGACGACGTGGAGCAGCTGCTGAGCGTCCTGGCGACCGCGTTCTTCGATGCGGTGCGCACGCCCGAGTCGTCCCGGACGACCACGGCCCCCGGTGCCTGGGTGGTCGGGGCCCACCGGCTCGCCGCGGCGATGAGCGCCTGCCGGCGACCCTTCGTGCTCTTCGTCGACGACGTCCAGGTGCTGCGGTCGCCCTCGTGCCAGGAGGTCCTGCGCATGGTGGTCGCGGCGGTGCCCTCGGGCTCGCAGGTCGTCACGGCGAGCCGGCACTCCCAGCCCCACCTGTCGCGGCTGCGGGCCGGCGGAGACGCCGCGGAGCTCACGAGCCGCCAGTTGGCGTTCGGCCCCCGGGAGGCACGCGCCCTCTTCGCGCACGCGGGCGTCGAGCTCGACCGGGAGGAGGCCGAGCGTCTCGTCACCACCACCGAGGGGTGGCCGGCGGGCATCGCCCTCGCCGCGCACGGGGGTCTGCCTTCTCCCTCCTCCGTCCGCGGCGACCACCGGGCCATCGCGGACTACTTCGATGCCGAGGTCCTGGCCCCGCTGACTCCGGCGCTCCGCGAGTTCCTGCGACAGTCCGCGATCCTCGACCGCCTGGGCGGGGGCGTCTGCGATGCCGTTCTCGGGCGCCGGGACTCGGCCGCGCGGCTGCGCGAGGTCGAGTCCACCGTCCTGTTCGTCACGCCCGTCGGGCCCGGCCGGAGCTGGTACCGCCATCACCGGCTCTTCCAGCAGTTCCTCGTCGCCGAGCTGCAGCGCGAGGACACCGAGGTCGTCAGGGACCTGCACGGTCGCGCGGCCGGCTGGTTCGAGCAGTCCGGAGCTCCCGAGGTCGCCGTGGAGCACCTGCTGACCACTCACGAGCACGACCGCACCGCCGAGCTCGTGGCATCGACAGCACCCGCATCGCTGGGTGCGGGCGAGATCGCCACCGTCCAGCACTGGCTCACCGCGCTCGGGGACGAGCAGATCGCCGCCCATCCGCGTCTCGCCGTCGTCCAGGGCTGGGTCGCGACCCTGACGGGACGTCCCGCCGCCGCCGAACGCTGGCTGGCCCACCTCGAAGGGCAGACCCTCGAGGCCGAACGGGCCCCGGAGGTCGCGATCCTGCGTTCGGCGATGTGCCCCGACGGCCCGGACCGCGCCCTGAAGGACGCCCGACTCGCCGTGCAGGGCTTCGAACGATGGAGCGGCCGGCGCACGGTGGCACTCGCGCTGCGCGGCGAGGCCCACCTGCTGCTCGGCGAGTCCGACGAGGCCGTGGAGTGCCTCGAGCGGGCGGCGCTCGAAGCGCAGGAGGAGGGCCGCCACGACGTCGTCATGGGCACGCGGGCGACCCTCGCCTGGATCGCGATGGACCGCGGCGCCTGGGACGAGGGGGCCGATGACGTGCGCGGCTGTCTCGCGGCACTCGCGGCGATGCGGTCGGCGCTGCATCCCTGGGCACTGCTCGCCCACGCCGCGTCGGCGCGGGGGCACCTGCGCCGCGGCGACTCCGCGTCCGCCCTCCGGGACCTCGAGTCGGCGGTCGCCGCGCGAGGGGTGAGCACCTACGCCCGGCCCTTCCCCGCGGTGAAGGGCCGCCTGGAGGCCGCGAAGCTGCTCTGGGCCACGGGGGACCACGCGGGCGCTCGCGCCCTGGTGCGCGAGCTCCACGACATCTTCCGGGAGCGCCCCGACCTGGGTGTGCTGCGTGGCGAGTTCGACGGGTTCATCGAGATGATGCAGGGCGGACCCGAGCCGGGTCGCGACACCGTCACCGCACCGTTGACGCCGGCGGAGCTGCGCGTGCTGCCGTACCTGCAGACGCACCTGACCATCGCCCAGATCGGTGAGCGGCTGTTCGTGTCCCGCAACACGGTGAACTCCGAGATCGCCTCGATCTACCGCAAGCTCGGGGTGTCGAGTCGTGGCGACGCCGTCACGAGGGCGACCGTCCTGGGCCTGCTCAGCGAGTGACGGACCTCATCAATCCCAGGCATCACACGGGCTTCATACGATTCGTGTGATCTGACGCCGATTCGCGGTCACTAGCGTGCTGGCAGGGGAGGCGAAAGTTATGGTGACACGCGCTTCGAACGACCCGTCCGATCATGATCCGCCTCGCTATCCGCCCTCCTACGGGGGATGGCCCGGAATTCCCGAACGCCCGCGCCAGTTCGTCTCCCGGCCACGACTGCTCGACCGGTTCGACAGCGAGCCGACCGCAGCGCTGACCCTCGTCAGTGCTCCCGCGGGGACGGGCAAGACCGCCCTCGTCGCCGACTGGGCCTCCACCCGCGTGCCCGGACGGCTGGAATGGATCACCTTCGATCCTGGTGACGTGCTGTGGCCGTCCTTCACCGAGGCCCTCGAGCGGCTGGGGATCGCGGTTCCACCGTCATCACCGCCCTCCGACGAAGCGGGTCTGGATCCACAGCTGCGCCGCGACCTGGCCCTCGCGATCGCCTCCACGTCCGATGCCGTCACCCTCGTGATCGACGGCTACGAGGTGAGCTCGTCGAGCGTCGCCACCGACCTCGACTTCCTGCTCCGACACTCCGGGCGTCGCCTGCGCCTGGTGCTGCTGACCCGGTCCGATCCCGTCCTGCCGCTGTACCGGTACCGGCTGGAGGAGTCGATGACCGAGATCAGGATGGCCGATCTCGCCCTGGACGACCACGAGGCGGCCGGGCTCCTGAGCCAGATGGGCGTGACCCTCACGAGCGAGTCGGTGCACGAGCTCAACGCCCGTACACGCGGTTGGGTCACCGGCATGCGCTTCGCGGGAAGGCTGCTGCTCGACCACGACGACCCGGACGCCGACATCGGCCAGGTGATGGGGGAGAGCGGCAGCATCGCGGAGTACCTCATGGGCGAGGTCCTGGCCGATCTGTCGCCCCGTGACCTGGACCTGCTGATGGCGCTGAGCGTGCCCGACGTCATCGAGCCGGGACTGGCACCCACCCTGGCCGGCGACGGCGCCGACCGGGCGCTGTCGTCGCTCGCGCACGTGAACGTCTTCCTCGAATCCGTGCCCGACCATCCCGAGCACTACCGCTTCCACCCGTTCCTCCGAGACCTGCTGCGGGCCGAGCTGGGCTACCGGTCGCCGGAGACCTGGAGGCTGCTCCAGGGCAGGGCCGCGCGGTGGTACGCCGCACGGGGGACGCTCGCGACGGCAGCTCGCCACCACGCGTCGATCGAGGCGTGGGAGGACGTCGCCCGGCTCGTGGCCGATCACGATGCGTGGGCGGAGCTGCTCCTGGCCGACCCGACCCACCCGCTCGTCCAGGTCGTGCTCACCGTGCCGGCCGACGTCGAGGCACCCGCGGCCGTCCTGGTCCGTGCGACGCTCGCACTGGCCGAGCGCGACGAGGAGCGGTTCGACGCCGAGATGGCCCGATTCGCCGTCGATGGCGAGGGGAGTCTCGACCCCGACCTGGAGCGAGCACGGGCACTGCTGCTCGCACTCCGCGGTCGCGAGGTGCCCGACCCGGTCCGGGCACGTGCCCTGGCCGACACCGCGGAGGAGGCGAAGCGGGACCACACACGTCGCGACTCGGCGCTGGTGCCGCTCGCGCTCGCGACCAAGGGCATCGCCCAGGTGCGTCAGGGGCTCACGGCGGACGCGCGGTTCAGTCTTCGCGCGGGCGCCGTGGCCGCCGATCGCAGTGGCTCGGCTCCGCTGATGGTCGAGTGCCTCGGGCTGCTGGCGCTCGTCTCGTGCTGCGAGGGAGACCTGACACCTGCCACGTCCGCCGCGGCGCACGCGGTCCGTGCGGCCCGCGAGGCCGGGCTCACCGTCGAGGACCGGTCCGGGGCCGCGGAGATCGCGCTGGCCTGGGTCGCCGTCGAGCACTTCGACCTGCGCGCGGCCACCGATCACCTCCAGGCGGCCGAGTCCTCGCGCTCCGTCCTTTCCGATCCCGCCTCGCGCACGCTCCTCGCGCTCGTGAGGTCGAGGCTCCGCGCCGCTCAGGGCGACCGAGGTGCCGCCATCAGTGGCGTCACCGCCGCCCTCGACGGACTCCCGGATGCCGATCGCTGGCTCGCCGCGCGCCTGCGCGTCGAGCTCGCTGCGTGGCTCGTCGCCCGGGGCGACGAGCAGTCCGCCCGGGACGCGGTGGAGGGCGTGGACGAGCCCTCGGTCTCCGCTGCCCTCGCGCTTCTGCGGGCGCAGGTGGACCTCGCCGCGGGCCACGACGTGTGCGCGGCCGTCGCGATGGCGGAGGCGCGCGACCCCGCAGCCCCCGTCGCCGTTCGCGTCGCCGCGTCACTCGCGGAGTGCGCACGGCTGCTGCGTGGCGGAGCCGGAGCGCAGGCCCAGCGGGCGGTGACGGAGGCGTTGGTCCTCGCCCGCCCGATCACCCTCCGGCGGCCCTTCCACGAGGCCCCGGCGCCGGTGCGCCAGCTCGTGCTCCAGGACCGACAGCTCGCTGCGGCGCACGCCTGGCTGTTCGATCGGTCCGGCGCGCCGATGAACCGTCCAACGACCCGACGGCCGTCGGAACCGGTCGAGCGGACCGCGCCGGTGGAGCAGCTGACCGAGAAGGAGACGGAGGTCCTGGGCCACCTCGCCGCGCTCCTCACGACCGAGGAGATCGCCGCGGAGATGTACATCTCGGTGAACACCGTGCGGACCCACGTCCGGAACATCCTGCGCAAGCTCGGCGTCTCCCGCCGCAACGCCGCGGTCCGCATCGCTCGCGAGCTCGAGCTGCTCCCGCGCTGACTCCGATCCTCCCTCGAGGTCACCTGCTCACTGCCGCGCCAGCACGATGCGCAGCATCTCCTCGGGGGAGAGGTGATGGTCCGCGTCCTGGGCGTCCTCGCCGACCGCGATCTCCACCCAGTGCACCTCGCCGCTGAAGTGGTTCGGCACGGGATAGTCGTCGGCCACCAGCGCACCGTCCTCGCGTCCGACATCGCACGTGTCGTCCGCGGAGAAGATCATCGCGGCGGTGGCGTCGACCCTGCCCTCGCCGACCTCCTCCCCGTTCACGTACAGGCGAACGGTGCCGCCCTTGCCCAGGCCCGGACCCTCGTAGTCGAACTCCATCCGCACCTGGTGACGCCCGGCGGACAACCTCGTCTCGCTGCCGACGTAGAAGCGATGGATGCCGAACAGGTTGTAGCAGTACCGCAGGCAGCCGTCCTTCACGTACAGGGTCCAGCCGCCGATGCTGCCACCCTGGGCGATGATCACGCCGTGGGCGTCGTCCTCCACCGTGACCTCGGCCGTGACGGCGTGGGACGCGTTCTTGATGCTGACCACCGAGTGCTCGGAGAGACGTCCCATCCCGGCGTAGAGCCGCTGACGGTTGCCGCGGACGAGTTGGGGCCGGCCGCTCACCTCCGGCGACAGGCGCTCCGCTGCTCGATCGTCCAGCGGCAGCACCTGGTGGCGCACCGCCTCGATGAGGAAGAGTCGTTGCAGCTCGTGCAGCTTCTCGGGGTGCGTCTGTGCCAAATCCTCGCTCTGGGTCCAGTCGGTGTTCGTGTCGTAGAGCTCCCAGACGTCGTCGTCGAAGGCGGGCACGTCCTCGCCGATCAGCAGCCACGGGGTCTTGTGCCGCGTGACGGCGGTCCACCCGCGGTGGTAGACCCCGCGGTTGCCGAACATCTCGAAGTACTGGGTCTCGTGCCGGTCCGCGGCGGTCCCGTCGTCGAACGAGTACCGCATGGAGACCCCCTCCATCGGCGTCTGCTGCACGCCGTGGACGAAGGTGGGCTCGGCCAGCCCGGCCGCCTCGAGGATGGTCGGGGCGACGTCGATGACGTGGGCGAACTGGGAGCGCACGGCTCCGGCGGCCGTGAACCCGCGCGGCCAGTGCACGATCGCTCCGTTGCGCGTGCCGCCGAAGTGCGAGGCGACCTGCTTGGTCCACTGGTACGGGGTGTCCATCGCGTGGGCCCACCCCACCGAGTAGTGGCTGTAGGAGTCGGGGCCGCCGAAGTCCGCCAGCTTCGACATGAGGAACTCCGGTGTCTCCAGCGCGGCCGCACCGTTGAAGTTGATCATCTCGTTGTAGGTGCCGTTCATGGTTCCCTCGGCCGAGGCGCCGTTGTCTCCGATGATGTAGTAGATCAGCGTGTCCTCGAACACCTCGAGGTCCTCGAGCGCGTCCAGGAGCCGGCCGACGTGGTGATCGGTGAACTCGAGGAAGGCGGCGTAGACCTCCATCTGGCGGCGCAGCACCGGCTTGAGCTCGTCGGGCATCTCGTCCCACGCGGGGATCTCGGCCGGGCGGGGCGTGAGCTGCGCGTCGGCGGGGATGACGCCGATCTGCTTCTGCTGCGCGAAGATCTCCTCGCGCAGGACGTCCCAGCCCGCGTCGAAGCGCCCGGCGTACTTGTCGATCCACTCGGCGGGCACGTGGTGAGGAGCATGCGTGGCGCCCGGGGCGAAGTAGGCGAAGAACGGCTTGTCGGGCATGAGCGACTTCTGCCGCCGCATCCACCCGATCGCCTTGTCGGTCATGTCGCCCATGAGGTGGTAGCCGTCCTCAGGAGTGCGGTCGGGCTCCACGGGGGTCGTGCCTTCGTAGAGCGCCGGGTAGAACTGGTGCGCCTCGCCGCCGATGAACCCGTAGAAGTACTCGAAGCCGCTTCCCGTGGGCCAGTTGTCGAACGGGCCGAGCGGGCTCGTCTCCCACACCGGGACCTCGTGGCACTTCCCGAACTGGGCCGTGGAGTAGCCGTTGAGCTTGAGGATCTCCGCCAGCGGCGCACAGGTGTTGGGACGTCGCGAGTCATAGCCGGGTGCGGAGGTCGCGATCTCGGTGATGCCGCCCATGCCCACCGTGTGATGGTTGCGGCCGCTCAGGAGGGCGGCCCTCGTCGGTGAGCACAGCGCCGTCGTGTGGAACCGGTTGTACTTCAGCCCGGCCGAGGCGAGGCGTTCGGCGTGAGGCGTCGCGATGACGCCCCCGAAGGCACTCGAGGCACCGAACCCGACGTCGTCGAGCAGCACGACCAGTACGTTCGGCGCGGTGCTGGGCGGGCGGATGGGCCTGATGGGCTCGTGGCGCGTGTCCGGGTCCTTGGCGTCGTAGGTGACCAGCCCGACGGGTGCCCGATCCGGCACCGGGAGCACATCGCGTCGCATGGCGTCCTCGTTCGGTTGCATGGGCAGACCCGTTCCGTCGGGGACCACCCGCGTGCGGCGGTCGATGACTGCCATCGTGTCCCCGCAGGACCGGGGTCTCGTCATCCACCTGGGATGATTCGACGCCGCGGTCGGGCGTCCGAGGATGGCACACATGAGCCACGAAGGCCTCGCACCCTGCTGCGTCCCGGGGCTTCCGGGGGCGTCCTCGAAGCACCGCGACGTCGAGCTGCTCCCACCCGTCGGGGGTCCTCGGGGCGTGCGGCAGGTCAGCGTCCCGGGCGGCGTGACCTCGATGGGTGACCCGTTCGGCGACGGGGACCCGAACGACGGCGAGACGCCCGTCCACCCGGTGCGGCTGCACGACTTCTCGATGGACGCCACCGCCGTGACCAACGACGCCTTCGCGGAGTTCGTCGACGCCACCGGCCATGTCACCGACGCCGAGGACCTGGGGCTGTCCGCGGTGTTCGAGGCGTCGTTCGCGGGCGACCCGCGCGACGTGCTCGGACGCGCGGCCCGCACACCGTGGTGGCTGGTCGTGGAGGGAGCCACCTGGCGTGCACCGGAGGGTCCCGGCTCCGACCTCTCCGACCGTGGGGACCACCCCGTCGTCCAGGTCTCGTGGAACGACGCGCGCGCCTATGCCGCCTGGGCCGGAAAGCGACTGCCGAGCGAGGCCGAGTGGGAGTACGCGGCGCGCGGTGGGACGGAGGGCCGGCGGTACCCGTGGGGTGACGAGCTGAAGCCGAGCGGCGAGTGGAGGTGCAACATCTGGCAGGGCGTCTTCCCGTCGATCAACCACGGTGACGACGGCCACCTGGCCACGGCGTCGGCAGCGGCCTTCGAGCCGAACGGGTACGGACTGCACCAGATGGTGGGCAACGTCTGGGAGTGGTGCGCCGACTGGTTCGACGCGCGTTACTACGAGGAGTCGCCCCCGACCTCACCGACGGGACCCGTGTCCGGGACGGCCCGGGTCATGCGTGGCGGGTCCTTCCTCTGCCACGACTCCTACTGCAATCGCTACCGCGTGGCCGCACGCTCTCGCAACACCCCGGACTCGGCGTCCGGCAACCTGGGCTTCCGCTGTGCCAGCCGCGCCGAGGGGCCCGAGTCGCCCTAGAGTCGAGCCGTGAGCCTCGCACTGCCTCCCGTCGGTTTCGGAACGTACAAGCTCAACGGCCTGAGCGGCGTGGACGCGGTCGTCTCCGCGCTGCACACGGGCTACCGCCTGCTGGACTCGGCAATGAACTACGAGAACGAGGGCGCAGTCGGCACCGCCGTCCGCCGCTCCGGCGTCGACCGTGACGAGGTCGTCGTCACCTCGAAGCTCCCCGGTCGGCACCACGCGTACGACCTCGCGGTGACGTCCATCGAGGAGAGCGTCCTGCGCACGGGCCTGGACCACCTCGACCTCCACCTCATCCACTGGCCCAACCCGTCGCGCGACCTCTACGTCGAGGCGTGGCAGGCGCTGGTCGACGCGCAGCAGCGCGGTCTCGTGTTCCACATCGGCGTCTGCAACTTCCTGCCCGAGCACCTCGACCGGCTCGAGCGGGAGACGGGGGTCCTTCCCGCGGTGAACCAGATCGAGCTGCACCCCTACTTCCCCCAGGTCGACGCTTTGGCGCACCACCGGGAGCGAGGGATCGTCACCCAGGCGTGGAGCCCTCTCGGCCGCAAGAGCGACCTTCTCGAGAACCCGGAGGTCGTCGACGTCGCCCGCCAGCACGGGATCACCCCGGCGGAGGCCGTGCTCGCCTGGCACGCCGCGGTGGGCACGGTGCCGTTGCCGAAGGCCTCGTCGGTCGAACGACAGCGGCAGAACCTGGCCGCCGTGGAGCTCGAGCTCGACAGGGCTGCGGTGGAGCGGCTGACGGCGCTGGGCCGTCCCGACGGGCGCCTGTTCGACGGGGATCCCGCCACCCGCGTCGAGGACTGAACGGGACCCACACCATGACGACGCCGCGCGCCGTGATGCTGGTCGTCCTGGCCGCCGTGCTGGTGCGACTGCCGTTCCTCGCGGTCCTGCCCGGACCGGACGAGGCGGGTCTGCTCCTGGTCGGTGGGCAGTGGGACCCCGGGGACTCGCTGTACGGCGACTTCTGGGTCGACCGGCCTCCGCTGCTGATCGCGTGGGCCGAGCTCGCGGCACGCACCGGGGGAGTCGTGGCCCTGCGCCTCGTGGGCCTGGTGGCGGTCGTCCTGACGGTCGTGGCGTGCGCCGCTGCCGCGGGTCGCCTGGCCGGCCCCCGCGCCGCCCGCTGGGCCGCGGTCACGGCGGCGATCCTCACGGTGAGCCCCTGGCTCGGTGCCGAGCGGGTCAACGGCGAGCTGCTCGCCGCCCCGTGGATCGCTGCGGGGATCTACGCGGCGGTGCGCGCCGTCGAGGACCCCAGACCGCGATGGGCCCTCGCCACGGGAGCGGCACTCGCGGGTGCCGTCCTCACGAAGCAGAACCACGCGGACGGCGCTGTCTTCGCGCTGGTCCTGCTGGTCCTGACCGTCACGGCGGGAGGTCTCCGAGCCCGCGAGGCCGTGCGACTGGCCGCCTGGGCCCTCGCCGGTGCCGTCCTGCTGGCCGTGGCGGCGGTCCTGGCCGCGTGGGCCCGTGGCACGGACCCGGTCCAGCTCTTCGACGCGCTCTTCGCGTTCCGCCTCCGAGCCGCCGACGTGATGGCCAACGACCCTCCGGGTGCCAAGGGCGGCCGGCAGGCCGAGATGCTGGGCCGCGCCGCGCTCGGCGGTCAGCTGATCCTCGTGCTCGGCGTCCTCCTGGGTCCGCTCGCCGACCGCTTCCGGTCACCCGCGGCCCTCGCCGCCGCGGCGGCCCCCGCGTTCGGCTGCCTCTCGGTGCTCGCCGGTGGGAGCTGGTGGAACCACTACCTCGTCGAGCTGGCCGCACCCGTCGCCGTCGGAACCGGCCTGATCGCGGCTCGCACCCGGATCGTCGTCCCCGCCGTCCTCGGGTACTCCGCGGTGGCCGCGGTGATCGGCGCGATCGTCGTGCTGCCGGCCGTCGACACGGTGGACGGACGCGTCGGGGCCGGCCGGATGATCGCCGCGTCCGCCGAGGTCGGCGACACGGTCGTCAGCGCGTGGGGCCGCCCGGACCTCGTCCTGGCCTCAGGACTCGACTCGCCCTACGCACACCTGTGGAGCCTGCCGGTGCGCACCGACGACTCCGCGCTCGAGGAGTTCTCCCGCGTCGTCTCCGGCGACGACGCACCGACGTGGCTCGTGATGAACGGGTCGCTGAAGGGTTGGGGGATCACCAGCGGTGCCGCGGATCGGATCGTCGACCGACGGTACCGCCGCCTCACCGGCGTCTGCGGACTCGACGTGCTGCTGCGCCGCGACGTCCAGCGGGTCACACCGACCGTGCCGGACGACGTCCGCTGCGAGCCGCCCACCGTGCTGCGCTGACGCGAGTCACGTGTCGAGGCGTCGGTCCAGCCACGTCAGGGCGGCCAGGCACACCGCGACCAGCAGGGCGATGCCGGCGCAGGCGATCGCCACGTTCGTCACTCCCGAGGTCCCGACGTCCAGGAACGGGTAGGGGTACCAACCGGTCGTCCACCCGACCAGCAGAGTGGCCACGAGCCAAACGACGGGCCAGGCGAAGGCCACGAGCGTCGCGCGACCATCGATGCGGCCGCGTGGGCCGAACACCACCCAGCCGACGACCGCCAGGGCCGGCACCGCCAGGTGCAGCAGGCGGTCGGCCACGAGGCTCGCGCCGTCCAGCTCCAGCAGCGGACGCAGCAGGAAGAAGTGCACGAGTCCCGTGACCGTGATGCCCATGACTCCGGCGAGGCGCAGCGCACGCCACCACCGACCGTCGGCCCGAGGATCGCGCACGAGGACGATCACCGACACGAGGACCAGCAGGTTGCTCTGGATCGTGAAGTAGGCGACGAACCGCGCGAGTCGGATGGGCAGGTCCGGGCGCTCGGTCTCGACCAGGACGGAGGCGCCGCTGAGGACCAGCCCCAGCTGGAGGAGCAGGGCCACGAGTGCGGTCGCGGCGGTCAGTCCGTGCCAGGCGCGCGGCAGCGCGACGGATCGTGCGGATCGCGTTGCGTCCACCGGGGGTCCCTCGCTCTCGGTCTGCGGCGCCGAGGCCGAGTGGACCGTCGATGCTCATGCTTCGGCCCGAGTCTGGCAAAGCGCCGGGGAAGTCGTGCCTCCGGGATGCGTGCAACCGCATGACGATCCGGGACGGACGCCCGATGATGTTCAGGTGACGTCCGAACCCGTGGTCCGCGCGACAGCCCTGACGAGGGTCTTCGACGACCGCGTCGCCGTCTCCGATCTCGACCTCGTCGTGGGGAGGGGGCGGGTGCTCGGCGTCCTCGGGCCCAACGGCTCGGGCAAGTCGACGACCGTGCGGATGCTGACCGGCCTGCTCCGGCCGACCTCGGGCACCGTGGAGCTCTTCGGCGAGGCCGTGACTCCCGAGTCGGCGCCGCGACTGCGTGCGCGGATCGGCGTCCAGACCGAGGCCAACCTCTACCACCGGCTGACCGTCGCGGAGAACCTGCGCACGTGGGGTGCGCTGCACGGACTCAGTCCTGCCGCCACCGAGCGGCGTCTGTCCGAGGTGCTCGAGGTCGTCGGCCTGTCCGACCGCCGTGACAGTCCCGTCGGCTCGCTCAGCAAGGGCCTGCGTCAGAAGGCCAAGATCGCGCGGGCCCTGCTGCCGGGGCCGGAGCTGATCTTCCTCGACGAGCCGACCGCGGGCCTCGACCCCGAGGCGGCCCTCGACGTGCTGGGTCACCTCGCGAAGCTCCGCGCCGACGGGGACACGACGATCGTCCTGTGCACCCATCAGCTGCACGGCCTGGAGCAGCTGTGCGACGACGTGGTCATGCTCGATCGAGGACGCGTCGTGGCGGCCGGCGAGGTCACCGAGCTCGTGGCTTCGCACTGGCCCGACCGCGAGTACGTCATCCGCGTGTCGGAGCGCGAGGTCGCCGAGCGGGTCGTCGCCGGGCTCAGGGCGGAGGGAGTCGCCGTGCCCGATCCCGAGAGCACGGCGCCCTCGCTGCACGACCTCTACTTCGCGCTGCTGGCAGGGGAGGAGGCGTGAACGCCGGCCGGGTCCGCGCGCTCATGACGAAGGACTGGATCGAGCTGCGCCGCAACCGCCAGACCCTGCTGCCCATCGTGATGCTGCCGATCGTCTTCGCGCTGGTGCTGCCCGCCACGCTCATCGCGGCCACGAGCCGACCCGACGCGCTGGCGCGGCTCGACTTCCTCACCTCCTACCTCGACGGCCTGCCGCCCCACGTGGCCGCCGACCCGACCCGTGCGGTCGTCGAGTACTTCATGGCGCCGATCTTCCTGATGATCCCCGTCGTGATCGCGACGGTGCTGGCCACCGCGGCGTTCGTGGGGGAGAAGGAGCGCGACACGCTCGAGGGCCTGCTCTTCACGCCGCTCACCGACCGCGAGCTCGTGATCGGCAAGATCCTCGTCTCGTGGGTGCCCGCGGTGCTGGTGACCTGGCTGTCCACCGCGCTGTTCACCGTGGTCGTCTCCGCGTTCGCCCGCCCCTGGCAGCACGGCTGGTCCTTCCCGACCGGAACGTGGCTCGCGCTCGTCGGCGTGATCGCCCCGCTGGTGTCGTTCTTCGCCATCGGCTGTATCGTCCTGATCTCGCACCGCGCCTCGACGCTGCAGGGCGCCCAGGCCGTCGCCGGACTGCTCGTGCTGCCCGTGATCATCCTGATCATGTCGCAGGCGGCGGGGGCCCTGGCCTTCGACGGGAGGGTCGTCGTGGTGGTCGGCTTGCTCTCCCTGGTGGGCGATCTCGTGGTCTTCCACCTCGCCGTCCGTCGCTTCGACCGGGACCGCGTGGTCACGCGACTGTGACCCTTTCGTGGTGTGGCATTCCCCACAGGGCCCGCCGGAGGATGGCACCGAAGGCGCGGTAGGGTCGCGGTAATCTCCGGGATCGTGCCGTCGGAAATGTCCGTCGGCGCGGGACGGAACATCGACGGGACCGGACCGGCCGGCGGGCTGGTCCAGGAGAGGAACAGGCAGACCGATGGTCGACGTGGACAAGGTCCTGGACGAGGCGGGGTTGAAGAACCCCCACGTCCATGAGTTCGTGAAGCACTGGGCGGGGGTCACCCAGCCCGATCGCATCGAGGTCGTCAGCGCCAGCGATGACGCACGGCTCCTGCAGGAGGCGCTCGAGGCAGGCGAGCTCGAGCCGGCCGGTGAAGGTCTCTACTACTCGCAGAGCTACCACAAGGACACGGCGCGCTCCGAGGAGCGGACGATCGTCGCCACGAGCGACCCGGCCGACAAGGGCGTCTACAACAACTGGCGTCACGCCGACGAGATCAAGCCCGTGGTCATCGGCAACATGACGGGTGCCTCGCAGGGCAAGACGATGTACGTCATCCCCTACCTGATGGCCGCACCCGGCTCGCCGCTGGAGGCCTACGCCGCCGGCATCGAGCTGACGGACAACCGCAACGTCGTGCTCCAGATGATCCGCATGGCTCGCGTGGGCGTCGACCTGTTCGAGAACCTGAACGACCCCGAGAGCTTCGTGCGCGCCGTGCACGTCACGGGCGACCTGGAGAACCTCGGTCAGGGCACCCCCGACGACAAGCGCTACTTCGTGACCGTCGCCGACGAGCGCACGATCCTGCACTTCGGCTCGTCCTACGGCGGCAACGCGCTGCTGGGCAAGATCGCCCACGGCCTGCGCCAGGCGAACTGGGACGGCTGGGCCTCCCGCAAGTTCCTCGCCGAGCAGTACATGCTCATCGCGATCCAGGACAAGGAGACCGGCAAGAAGTACCACATCGCCGGCGGCTTCCCGAGCGCCTCGGGCAAGACGAACCTCGCCATGATGGTGGCCCCGGGCGTGCTCGGCGACCGCTACTACGTCGAGTTCTTCGGCGACGACATCGCCTGGCTGTGGGTCGGCGACGACGGCAAGCTCTACGGCATGAACCCCGAGTTCGGTGTGTTCGGCGTGGCGATCGACACCAACGCCATTACCAACCCGAACGCGCTCGCCGCGGTCCGCGAGGGCACCGGCGCCATCTTCACCAACACGGCGTACAACGTGAACACCCACGAGACCTGGTGGGAGGGCAAGTCGCCCGACTACCCCGAGGACGTCGAGGGCTGGCGCGACTGGAAGGGCCACCTCATCTCCGAGCGTCCGGCCGACGAGCAGCGCTCGAAGGCCCACGTGTGGGCCCACCCGAACTGCCGCTTCACGTCGACGATGACGAACGTCCCGAACGAGTCGCCCGACTACAACGACCCGGCGGGCGTGCCGATCGACGGCATCATCTACGGCGGCCGCACGCGCGACCGCGAGCCGCTGATCCGCGCGATCGAGGACCCGGCCGAGGGCGTCTACGACGGCCTGACCCTGGGTGCCGAGGCCACTGCCGCGGCCGAGGGCGTGGCCGGCCAGCTGCGCTACGACCCGATGTCGATGCGTCCGTTCCTGGCGCTGCCCGAGGGCCGCTACGCCCAGCACTGGCTCGACATCCTCGACCAGGTCACCGACAAGCCGCTGTTCGCCCACGTGAACTGGTTCCAGCGTGACGCCGACGGCGGCTACCTGTGGCCCGGCTACAGCGAGAACCTGCGCGCCCTGCTGTGGATGATGGACTTCCGCGAGGGTCGTGTCACCGGCACGAAGACCCCCGTCGGCGTCGTCCCCACGAAGGACGAGCTGAACCTCGAGGGCCTGGAGATCGACGACGCCACCCTCGACCAGCTCCTGTCGATCGACGTCGACCGCTGGAAGCAGGAGATCGGCCTGCGCGAGGAGCACCTCAAGCAGTTCGGCGGACTGCCCGAGCGCATCTGGGAGGCGCACCGTCGCGTCGCCCAGGACCTCGACGAGGCCTGACGCACCGAACGGAGGGGCCCCACCGCATCGCGGTGGGGCCCCTTCGTCATGCCGGTCGCGGCCGCTCGGCCCGGACCACCAGCGCGACCCCGACCACGACGATCGCGCCGCCGGTGACGATCGCGCCGGTGAGCGGCTCGGCGAGGATGAGGGCACCCAGGAGCACGGCTACCACGGGGTTCACGTAGGCGTAGGTCGACACCAGCGAGAGCGGCGCGTTCTGCAGCAGCCACACGTATGCCGAGTAGGCGACGATCGACCCGAACACCACGAGGTACCCCAGCGCGATCCACGACGAGGTGGAGGCATCGCCGAAGTCACCCAGACGCTCTCCGCTCACCGTGCCGATCACCAGGAGCGCGATCGCGGCGGCCAGCATCTCCCACACCGTGGCGACGAACGGGTTCGCCGGCATCGGCATCCGCTGGGACATGAACGAGCCGACCGACCAGCTCAGCGAGGCGCCGACGATGATCAGGATGCCGGCGGTGGGGCCACCGGCGCCGCCACCGGGGAGCACGAGCACGGCGAGACCGACGAAGCCGACCAGGACCCCGGCCCACGTGAGCAGCCGCGGGCGCGCGCCACTGGCGAAGCGGAGCAGGATCAGCCAGAGGGGAACCATGGCGACGAGCAGCGCCGCGATCCCCGAGGGCACCGTCCGCTCGCCGAGCACCACGCCACCGTTGCCGCCGCCGAGCAGGAGGACGCCCACGATCGCCGCTCCCCGCAGCTCGCGCGGGCGGATTCTCAGCACTCGCGGACCCGACCGGAGGGCGAGGAACGTCCCCATCAGCACGGCGGCGGTCAGGAAGCGGGCTCCGGCCGAGATCAGCGGGGGCATGTCCTCGACGACGACCCGAATCCCCAGGTACGTCGATCCCCACGCGACGTAGACCACCCCGAGCGCGCACCACAGGGCGGCGGGGGAGACGTCGGCTCGCTGGGTGGTGGTCGGCTGCGTTGTCATGACCGTCCTGTCCTCGTGGTCCTGACATCCATCCAACCGCGACGCTCCGACAGATCTCCAGCGGTTCACCGCCATCACCCGCAGGGATCCGGCCAAACCTCCGCGTCGGTCAGGCGGTGGGCAGCGACCAGGCGTTGCCGCCCTCGGCCTTGAGCCCCAGGGCGCGGGCGCGCTTGGCGACCCAGGCCTGCTCAGCCTTCTTCAGCGAGCCGAGCTCGAAGCGCGTGCCCCAGCCGAAGGGCGAGGTGCCGGGGATGTCGACGAGCGTGCCCTCGGGACCGCGCTGGATCTGGCCCACGATGTCGCGGTACCCGGCACGGAACTCCAGCGGCTCGTCGAACTTGCCCCGGAAGTCGGCCGCGAGCCGCTTGGCCCGCTTGGCGACGTCGCAGCGCAGCATCGTGTCGCCGGTGGCGCACAGGACGCCGCGGGGAACCTGGCCGTTGCTGTAGCCGCCCCAGCCCTTGCCGGCGCCGCTGTTGGTCAGGTACTGCACGAGCACCGGCATCGGGTCGATGAACTTGCCGTCGACCTGGATCTCGAAGTGCAGGTGCGGGCCCGTGGAGTTGCCACGGGAGCCGACCAGGGCGATCTCGTCGCCGGCGTTGACGGTCTGACCGTCCTGCACGAGCACCTTGGAGGAGTGCGCGTAGCGCTCGGCCGTGCCGTCGGGGTGCGACACCGTGACGAGGGTGCCGGCCCAGCCGATCTCCTCCAACTTCACGACGCCGCCGCGGGAGGCGTAGATCGGGGTGCCGGCGGGTGCGGCGAGGTCCTGGCCGGTGTGGGTGGACTGCCACATGCTGCCGCCCATGCCGAAGCCCGCCGAGATCGAGTACGTGCCCTGCTTGAGCGGGAAGGTCCAGCCCTGGCGCGTGGCCGCGGTGGCCTTCGTGGCGTTGCAGACGGTGGTGGGGGAGGAGGCGGTGCCCTTCGGCGGCGTGTTGCGGCCCGTGCCGAGCGAGGGGCGGGTGATGGCGTAGGGCTTCTCCGGAACGCTCGAGACGCCCACCTGGGCGCGGGTGGCCGGAGCGTCGATCATCCGGCCGCCGCCGATGTAGACGCCCACGTGGTGCACGCCGGAGGCCTTGTTCGCCGAGAAGACGAGGTCGCCCCGGAGCATCTGCGCCTTCCGGACCTTGACCGTGCGGGCGTACAGCTGAGCCGGGGTGCCGCTCAGGTCGTAGCCGCCCTTGACCTGCAGCAGGCCGCCGCAGCTCCAGGCGCCCGAGGCGTTCCTGGCCGCGTAGTCGTCGCCGATCCGGCCGACCAGCGCGTTGATCATGCGGATGGTCTGGGCGGGCAGCACCTCGACGGTGGTGGAGCCGACCGTGGCCCTGCCGACGCCGCGCGTGGCCTTGAGGCGTCCCGCCGGCGGGGCCTTGACGCCGAGCCGGGTCAGCTGCCGGGTGTAGCGCTTCCACGCCGTGGTGGAGGCGGCGTTCCAGGACTCCTGCTCGACGCGGGTCTGGGGCAGGCCCGCGGGCGTGGACGAGGCGCCGAGGCCGAGCTGCTTCGCGATCTTGCCGACCTGCTTGAGCTGACGGGCCGCGCTGGCCTCGGCCTTCTCGGCGATCTTGGTGGCGCGGTCGGCGCGGGCCTGGAGCACCTGGGCGGCGTCGAACGCCCGCTTCGCGTCCCCGAGGTGTCCCTCCTGGGCCTCGGTGACCTGCTCGGTGCTGAAGATCCCGGTGATGAGGTCCTCGGGGTTCTCCGCCGCCGCGAGCGCCGTGAGCTTCTGGGCGAAGGGGTCGCCGTTCGGCGACATCGCGTACTCGACCACCTGGGCCACGTAGGCCCGGGCGATGGTGCGCTGCCGGTCGGCGTCGCGCTGGCGCTCGACGGCCTCCTTGCGGCGGTCCTCGGCCACGCTGAGGTTGGCCTCGTAGCGCAGGGCGAGGGTGGTCAGCTCGGTGACGGCGCTCGGCGCGATCGCGAGCGGATCGGGGACGTCCAGCGAGGGCGTGGAGGCGCTCGGCCCGGTGGTCGGGGGCGGCGTGGGGTCGACGGCCTGAGCGGCGGTCGGCACCGCCAGAGCGGCGAGCGTGACCGTCACTGTCGCGATGACCCGAGTCAGACGCACGTGTGACACCTCCACGGGTGAGTGAACCACGTGCTCCAACCTCCTGTTCACACAATCCCCCTCAGTCACTCTGGTCGTGCCATCGGCTCTGGTCCCGAAGGGCCAGAAAGCCTCCGAACAACCGCCGGATAGGCTGAAGGAGTGCGTCTGACTTCTCTTGTGCTCCTCGTCACTGCGGTCATCCTCGGATGGTCGGTGCCTGCCCGAGCGCACACGTCCCTGATCTCCTCGGACCCCACGGACGGAGCTCGCCTGGAGGCCGTCCCCGAGCGAGTCGTGCTGACCTTCACCGAGAACCTGCGGGAGCCGTCGGAGGTGGGCGTGAGCGTCGACGGGAAGGCCGTCGATGCCGAGGTGCAGGTCGACGGTCCGCGAGTCGTCGTCACGCCGTCGAGTGAAGCACCCGATGGCGCGTACGAGGTCAATTATCGCGTCGTCTCGGTAGATGGCCACCCCATCATCGGAACCACCCGCTTCACGGTCACCGATCCCGACGCCGTCGCCAACGAGGCGCCGGCCGACGAGGGAACCCCCACGACCGTTCCCTCCGAGGAGATCTCGGCCGATCCCGCCGATCCCGCCGAGACCTCGGCCGACGCGAAGGACGACTCGGTGTGGTCCTCGCCGCTGGTGCTCGGCGCCCTCGTGGTCGTCGTGGTGCTCGCCATCGGCGGCGCCACCGTGCTCCGCCGCCGCTCGACGTCGTCCGACGATGACCGTCCCTGACCGCCCGGGTCTCCCGTTCGCCGCTGCGGTCGGCGGCCTGGGCCTGGTCGCGCTCGTCGCTGTCGTCGTCCTGAGCGGCGCCAGCCCGCAGCCCGTGCCCGTGGGCCTGCCCGACCCCGGGCCGGTCGTCGGATGGGCCATCCCGATCTCCCGCTTCCTGTCGAACCTGCTCGCCACCGCCACGGTCGGCTTCCTGCTGGTGGCCGTGGTGCTGCTGCCCTCGGGCGACCGGCTCGAGGGTCTCTCGGTGCAGGCGGTGCGGATCGCGTCGCGCACCGCGTGGGGCTGGCTCGTCGCGTCGCTGGTCTTCTACTGGGCCAACGTCGCCGATCTCTACGCCCGCCCGATGCACGACGTGGGCATCGGCCAGCTGTGGGACTTCGCCTCGGTCTTCGCCACCGGCCGCGGTCTGCTCGCGCAGGCGCTCGCAGCGCTCGTCGTGGCGCTGTGGACCTCCTGGACCTTCTCGGTGCGCCAGCTCGCCATCTGCGTGGGCGTGGCGCTGCTGGGCATCTCCGCGGTCGGGCTCACCGGGCACTCGGCCTCGTCCGGCTCGCACATGCTCGCGACCGCCACCCTCGTGCTGCACCTGGTCGGCGTCGTGCTGTGGGTGGGCGGCCTGATCGCCCTGGGCTGGGTGGCGCTGCGCCGCAGCCGACGCCTCGAGGACGCCGTGGCCCGCTACTCGACCCTCGCCGCATGGTGCTTCGTCGTGGTCGCGGTCTCGGGCGTGGTGAGCGCCTCGGTCAACCTCGGCTCGCTCGGGGGACTGGACTCCACGTACGGGGTCCTGGTGATCCTGAAGGCCGTCGCGCTCATCGGGCTCGGGGCCATCGGCGTGGCCCAGCGGCGGCGGCTGCGCTCGCGAGGCGCGGGCTTCGCGCGCTTCGCGATCCTCGAGGTCGCCCTGATGACCGTGACGTTCGCGCTGGCGGTAGTCCTCGGCCGCACCGCCACCCCGGTGGGGGAGGACGTGCTCACCACCCCGGCCGAGCTCCTGCTGGGCCGCTCCCTGCCGCCCGAGCCGACGGTGACACGGATCCTGTTCGGCTTCTACCCCGACGGCATCGGCCTGGCCGTGGTCGGCTTCGGCACGGCGCTCTACGTCGCCGGCCTGCTGGTGATGCGCCGTCGCAACGACTCCTGGCCCGTCGGCCGCACGATCAGCTGGTTCCTCGGCCTGACCATCGTCGCGTGGGCGACGTTCGGCGGGCTGGGCCAGTACTCGAGCGTCGCCTTCAGCCTGCACATGGTGTCGCACATGATGCTGTCGATGGTGGCGCCGATCTTCCTGGTGCTCGGCGCCCCGATGACCCTCGCCCTGCGCACGCTGCCCGGCCCCCGCCGCCCCGGCGAGCACTCGCCCCGGTCGCTGCTGCGCGACGCCCTCCACTCGCGGGTCTCCCGCTTCTACACGAACCCGATCGTGGCGGCCGTGATCTTCCTGGGCACGCTCTACGCCGTCTACTACACCGGCCTGTTCGAGTCGATGATGCGCTCGCACACGGGTCACGCCTTCATGGAGCTGCACTTCCTGCTCTCGGGCTTCCTGTTCTACTACGTGATCATCGGCGTGGACCCCTCGCCGGTGAGACTCAGCCCGCTGGCCCGGTTCGGAGTGCTGATGCTCTCGGTGCCGTTCCACGCCTTCTTCTCCGTGGCGCTGATGTCCTCGAACGTCGTCATCGCCGAGTCGTACTACCAGGCGCTCGAGCGTCCCTACCTCACCGATCTGGCCCAGGACCAGTACCTCGGCGGCGGCATCGCCTGGGCGATGGGGGAGATCCCGCTCCTGCTGGTGATCGGCGCGATCTTCGTGCAGTGGTTCCGGTCGGACTCGCGCGAGGCCACCCGGTCGGACCGTGCCGCCGACCGCGACGACGACGCGGCCCTCGAGCAGTACAACGCCTACCTGGCCGGCCTGCGCGACGACGCCTCGCGTCGCTGACGCACCCCGGACACACCACTGCCCGGTCACCTCGCGGTGACCGGGCAGTCGTGTGGTTCGCCCCGACCGGGGCAGCGGGTCAGAAGAGGATCTGGCCGCCGCTGGTGGCCGCGGTGAAGCGCTCCTGGGCGTCGGCCCAGTTCGCGATGTTCCAGAACGCCTTGACGTAGTCGCCCTTGACGTTGAGGTAGTCGAGGTAGAACGCGTGCTCCCACATGTCGAGCTGGGAGATCGGGATCAGCGTCGCCGGGATGTTGGACTGCTGGTCGTAGAGCTGGACGATGACCAGCCGCTGACCCAGCGTGTCCCACGCGGTGATGGCCCAACCCGAGCCCTGGATGCCGAGGGCGACCTGCTCGAACTGCGCCCGGTAGGCGTCGAACGAGCCGAAGTTGTCCTCGATGGCAGCAGACAGCTCACCGGTCGGCTTGTCGCCACCGTCCGGCGAGAGGTTCTTCCAGAAGATGGAGTGGTTGATGTGGCCGCCGAGGTTGAACGCGAGGTTCTTCTCGAGCAGGTTGATCGTGCCGAACTCCTGGACCGAACGCGCTTCCTCGAGCTTCTCGAGGGCGGTGTTGAGGCCGTTGACGTAGTTCTGGTGGTGCTTGCTGTGGTGCAGCTCCATGATCT
Source organism: Aeromicrobium phoceense (assembly GCF_013868155.1). NCBI lineage: Bacteria > Bacillati > Actinomycetota > Actinomycetes > Propionibacteriales > Nocardioidaceae > Aeromicrobium > Aeromicrobium phoceense. Next base: position 2,302,777 of record NZ_JACEOG010000001.1, on the reverse strand, counting down.
TGCCGGAGATGTGGGGATCCAGTGCCCCGTAGTCGTAGGGCAGATCGGGCAGGGTGTAGTCGGCCACGCGTCCTCCTGGTCGTTGTGAGTGAAGTCCTCGTTGGGTACAAGTCTCAGTCTGTCAGTTGTGTTCCCCGAGGCAAGGTCGGCCCGGATCGCGGGACCCCCGCCGGTAGGCTGTGGCCGTGGCAGGCAAGCGCGTTCGCCGGATCGAGGGCGAGGAGGAGATCGAGGTCGCTGCGACCTCCGAGGCCGACTCGCGCTCCGAGCGAGCCGATCCCGCCCCCGCCCCGGTGGAACCGTCGCCCGAGGCGCGACCCGAGTCGCTGCCGAAGGCCGCGCAGGAGCCCACGCCCGAGAAGCCCTCGCTCAGCGGCGAGCTGTTCACGGTGCCCAACCTGCTGAGCGCCATCAGGATCCTGCTGGTTCCCGTCTTCCTGTGGCTCGTGCTGGTCCCCGAGGCGGACCTGCTCGCCATCGGCGTGCTCGTCGTCTCGGGCATCACCGACTACCTCGACGGCAAGATCGCCCGCGCCACCGGCAAGACCACCCGGCTCGGCGCGGTCCTGGACCCCGTGGCCGACCGGCTCTACATCCTCGCGGTCGTCGTCGGCCTGGGTCTGCGCGACATCATCCCGTGGTGGCTCGCCGTGATCCTGCCGCTGCGCGACGTGGTGCTGTTCTCCCTCGTGCCGTTCCTGCGCACGCGCGGCTTCAGCGCCCTGCCGGTGCACTTCCTGGGCAAGGCCGCCACCGCCGGACTGCTCTACGCCTTCCCGCTGCTGCTGCTCGGCGACGGTGACGGCGCGGTGGCCAACCTCGCGCGCGTCTTCGGTTGGGCGTTCACCATCTGGGGCGTCAGCCTCTACTGGTGGGCGGGCATCCTGTACGCCGTGCAGGTGCGGCGGCTGCTGGCCTCGACCCCCCGGTCGCGATGAGCGAGCGGACCGACGAGGCCTCCTCCGTCCGGGAGGCCGAGTCGATCCTCGACCGGCTCGCGGCCACGGCGCTCGACGACGACTACTACGCCGCCCACGACACCGCGCCCGGCCAGGTCTCGAAGCTGCTCGCCGGAGTCGCCGTGGCGGTCTTCGCACTCATGATCACCGTGGCTGCCGTCCAGACCCGCATCGACCGGCCGGCCACCGAGGTCGAGCGCAACGCCCTGATCGAGAACATCCGCGTGCGCGAGGACCTCGTCGCGAGCAAGCAGGAGACCGTCGAGGGGCTGCAGGGCGAGATCGCCGACCTCCAGGCCGAGTCCGTCGTCGACGGTCCCGGCACGGAGGCGCTGCGCGTCGCGGCCGGGTCCACGGCGGTCGTCGGCCCGGGCATCGAGCTCACGGTGGAGTCGTCCGCCAACGAGGACCGGCCCGGCGGCGAGCTCTCCGACAGCGACGTCCAGCTCATCGTGAACGGCCTGTGGCTGGCCGGCGCCGAGGCGGTGGCCGTCGGCGGGCACCGGCTCACGTCGACGTCGGCGATCCGCTCGGCGGGCGAGGCGATCACCGTGAACTACCGATCGGTCACCGAACCCGTCGTGATCGAGGCGATCGGCGACCAGGAGACCCTCGAGAACCAGTGGGAGCAGGGGCCGTCGGGCCGCTACCTGGCCGCGCGTGCCGAAGCCGATGGCATCAGGTTCGCCGTGCGAGGATCAGACGATGTCGAGCTGCCCGCTGCGCCTGAGTCGCGGCTGAGGGTCTCGGCCGAACCCCTGAGGAGGAGCGCTTCGTGATCCCGGTCATCGGTCTCGTGGTGGGTGTCACGATCGGCCTCGTGCTGCAGCCCACGGTGCCCACCGCGCTCCAGCCGTACGTGCCGATCGCCATCATCGCCGCGCTCGACGCCGTGCTCGGAGCCGCGCGCGCGTTCCTCGAGGGTCGCTTCGACGACCGCGTCTTCGTGGTCTCCTTCGTGTCGAACGTGGCCATCGCGTCGCTCATGGTGTTCCTGGGCGACCAGCTGGGCGTGGGCTCGCAGCTGTCCACCGGCGTCATCGTCGTCCTGGGCATCCGGATCTTCGCCAACTCCGCCGCCATCCGCAGGCTGATCTTCCATGCGTGACCTCCGCAGCCGCTCGGCCTGGATCGTGGCGCTCCTCGTGGGCCTGCTGGCCTTCACCATGACGGTGCAGTGGAGCCAGGACGACGAGACCGACGACTTCAGCGGGGTGCGTGGCGTCGAGCTGGCCGAGCTGCTCAAGTCGCTCGACGCGACCAACACGCGGCTGTCGCAGCAGATCGAGACCCTGCGTGGGTCCCGCGACGACCTGCGCGACTCCAGCGAGAGCTCCGCCGAGGCCCGCAAGGCCGCGGTCGAGCGCGCCAACTCCCTGGCGATTCTCGCCGGCACCGTCGGTGCCGAGGGATCGGGCATCGAGATCTCGATCACCGCCCCGGCGGGCGCGGTCACGGCCTCGGTCCTGCTCGACGCGGTGCAGGAGATGCGTGACGCCGGCGCCGAGGTCATCGCCCTGAACGGCGTGGCCCGCGTGGTGGCCCAGACCTGGTTCCTCGACGACGACGCCGGGGGCCGCGTCAGCGGCCGCGTGCTCAAGCCCCCGTACGTGATGGAGGTGATCGGCGACCCCGAGACGCTCGCCGACGCCGTCACCTTCCGCGGCGGGCTCGCCGATCGCGTCGAGAGCCGCGGGGGAGACGTCTCGGTCGAGAAGCGCCAGCGCCTGCGTGTGACCGCTGTGGCTGACGCCCCCGAGCCCCAGTACGCTCGACCCGCGAACGACTGATCGCCTGAAGATGGAGGACGAGCATGATTCCTGAGGACCTGTTCTACAGCGCCGAGCACGAGTGGGTGCGCGTCGAGGGCGACGTCGCCATCATCGGCATCACCGACTTCGCGCAGGACCAGCTCGGCGACATCGTGTACGTCGACCTGCCCGCCGAGGGCGAGTCCGTGGACGGCGGCACCGTCGTCGGCGAGCTGGAGTCCACCAAGTCGGTCTCCGACGTCTTCACGCCGGTCTCCGGCGAGGTCATCGCCCGCAACGACGCGCTCGAGGCGACCCCCGAGGTGATCAACTCCGATCCCTACGGCGAGGGGTGGCTCCTGAAGGTCCGCACGAGCGAGGACGACGTCACGTCGGGCCTGCTCACGGCCGAGGCGTACTCGGCTCTGGTGACCGGCTGACCGGTCGGGTCGCGGGTGTTAGGTTTGGGGTCGAAGGAACTTTGAACCCCCACTTGAGCAAACCTTCAAGCTCTACTTGAGACGGAGTTGATCGCGGTGACGACGCCGGACGGTTTCGATGAGACGAACTTCATCCCGGTCATCGACGCCGACACCGAGGAGATGTCGGCCGGCGACGTGTTCGCGGTCGAGAACCTGCAGGTCGGCAACGCGATGCTCCTCGTGCAGCGCGGCCCCGACGCCGGCTCGCGCTTCCTGCTCGACCAGGACGTCGTCTCGGCCGGCCGCCACCCCTCGAGCGACATCTTCCTCGACGACATCAGCGTCTCCCGCCGTCACGCGACCTTCTCGCGCCGCGGGAGCGGGTACGTCGTCACCGACCTGGGCAGCCTGAACGGCACCTACGTCAACCGCGACCGGATCGACGGGGACATCCCGCTCGCGGGCGGCGACGAGGTCCAGCTCGGCAAGTACCGCCTCATCTACTTTCCCGGCACCGTGGCCTCCGAAGGTGGTCAGTGACCACGAGTGAGGCCGGGCGCGAACCGCTGCTCGGCATCTCCCAGGTGATCGCCGAGCTCTCCGGCGAGTTCCCCGACATCTCGCAGAGCCGCATCCGCTACTACGACGAGCAGGGTCTCGTCGAGCCGCGCCGCACGCCCTCGGGCTACCGCAAGTTCAGCTACGGCGACGTCGAGCGGCTGCGATTCGTGCTGCGCATGCAGAAGGACCGGTACTGGCCGCTGAGCCACATCCGGCAGGTCCTCGACCAGATGGACTCCGGCGAGGTGCCCGACACCGAGCTGCGCGCCACCCTGCGCGTGCCGCAGGTGACGCTCGCCGCCGACGGCACGCCCACGCCGCAGTCGGTCACCGAGGGCGGCGGGGCCACCCGCATGACCCGCGAGGAGCTGATGGACGCCGCCGGGATCGACGCGCAGACCCTCGACCAGGTCGAGGAGTTCGAGCTGATCCGTCGCCGCCCCAACCAGCGGTACTACGACACCGACGACCTCGTCGTCGCGTCCCTCGTGGGCCAGCTGGCCGAGCTGGGTCTCGAGCCGCGGCACCTGCGCGGCTTCCGCAGCGCCGCCGACCGCGAGCTGGGCCTGCTCGACCAGGTCGTCCCGCCGGCCACCCGCCAGCAGTCCGGTGCCGCCGCCACCCTCGCCGAGCTGGCCGCGCTCACCGTGCGCCTGCACACGGTGCTCGTGCGCGCCGGCCTGCGTTCCTGACGGGGAGGTCGCCGTGCGCGAACTCGACATCGTCGGAGTCCGGGTGGAGATGCCCACCAACCAGCCGCTGGTCCTGCTGCGCGAACGCGAGGGCACGCGCTACCTGCCGATCTGGGTCGGCGCGATCGAGGCCTCGGCCATCGCGTTCGCCCAGCAGGGCACCGTGGCCCCGCGGCCTCCGACGCACGCCCTGATGGCCTCGATCATCGAGGGCCTCGGCGACGAGCTGACCGAGGTGCGGATCGTCGACGTGCGCGACGGCGTCTTCTACGCCGAGCTGGCCTTCGCCGGGGGAGCGGTGGTCGACGCCCGCCCGTCCGACTCGATCGCGCTGGCCCTGCGCACGGGAGTCCGGGTGGTGTGTGCCGAGGACGTCCTCGACGTCGCCGGCTTCGCGCAGACGCCCGACGAGGACGAGCAGGTCGAGCAGTTCCGTGAGTTCCTCGACCACGTCGATCCCGAGGACTTCGAGAAGCCTTCAAGTGAGGGTTGAGACTTTTTACCCGCCGACACGCGCGGCGGTGCGTGCGTCGAGAGACTCTCACGTCTAACTTGAGGGTACGCAAGACCACAGTGGTGTGGTTCTCTTGTTGTGGGAGGCCGGTCCACCGGCCGCCAGGAAGGCGTGAACATGATCGAACCTCGTGACGAGGCAGCGGAGGCGCAGGCACACGCCAGCGCCCAGGGCCTGCTGTTCGACGACGACCTCGCGCCCATGCCCCAGGACACGGGGTTCCGCGGTCCGACCGCGTGCAACGCCGCCGGCATCACCTACCGCCAGCTCGACTACTGGGCCCGCACCGGCCTGGTCGAGCCCACGGTCCGCTCGGCCACCGGCTCGGGCACCGCGCGCCTGTACTCCTTCAAGGACATCCTGCTGCTCAAGATCATCAAGCGTCTCCTCGACGCCGGTGTCTCGCTCCAGCAGATCCGCACCGCGATCGACCACCTCCGCGAGCGCGGCACCGAAGACCTCACGCAGGTCACCCTCATGAGCGACGGCGCCAGCGTCTACGAGTGCCGCTCCGCCACCGAGATCGTCGACCTGCTCCAGGGCGGTCAGGGCGTCTTCGGCATCGCCATCGGCGGTGTGTGGAAGGAGATCGAGGGCTCGCTCCACGAGCTGCCCACCGAGCGCGCCGAGGCCGACGTCCCGGTCGCCGGCGACGAGCTGTCGCAGCGCCGCGCCCGCAAGGCCAACTGACGGACGCTCCGCCCCGCCCCGACATCGCTCGGGGTAGGCTGGTCACGCCGTTCGACCCGTACGGGAGAGTCCCGTCCCAGGGCGCCGAAGGGGCAATTCCTCCCCGGAACCTCTCAGGCCACAGGACCGTACGTCACAGGCGACTCTGAAGGCGTGCCACCGGCACGACGACAGAGGGGGAGGGCCTTGTCGTCGAGCCCTCGGAGCCCCGCCCATGTCGCAGTCGGTCCCCACGCCCCAGTCCGCCCGCCAGCCCGCCACCCGCTTCGTCGACCGTCACATCGGTCCGCGCGCGTCCGACCAGGCCGCGATGCTGCAGCGGCTGGGCTACGACAGCCTCGACGCCCTGATGCAGGCCGCGGTGCCGTCGGGCATCCGCTCGGTCCTCGACGGACTGCCGGCGGCCGCCAGCGAGACCGAGGCCACCGCTCGCCTGCGTGAGCTGGCCGACCGCAACACCCCGGGCGTCTCGATGATCGGCCTGGGCTACCACCCCACCACGACCCCGGCGGTCATTCGCCGCAACGTGCTGGAGGACCCCGCCTGGTACACCGCATACACGCCCTACCAGCCCGAGATCTCCCAGGGCCGCCTCGAGGCGCTGCTCGCGTTCCAGACGATGGTGGAGGACCTCGCCGGTCTGCCCACCGCGAACGCGTCGCTGCTCGACGAGGGCACCGCCGCGGCCGAGGCGCTCACCCTCGTGCGCCGTGCCGATCGCAAGCGCACCGACCTGCCGGTCGTGGTCGACGACGGACTCCTGCCCCAGACCCTCGCCGTCCTGCACACGCGGGCCGAGGCGGTCGGGCTGCCGCTCGTGGAGGCCGACCTGCGCGAGGGCCTGCCCGAGGGCGACTTCAGTGGCGTCATCATCGCCTACCAGCGTGCCGACGGCACGGTCATCGACCTGGCGCCCGTGATCGACGCGGTCAAGGCGGCCGGGGCGCTCGCCGTGGTCGTCACCGACCCGCTGGCCCAGGTCCTGCTGCGCTCGCCGGGCAGCCTCGGCGCCGACGTGGTGGTGGGCTCGACCCAGCGCTTCGGCGTCCCGATGTTCTACGGCGGCCCACACGCCGGCTTCATGGCGGTGCGCTCTGGGCTCGAGCGCCACCTGCCCGGCCGCCTCGTGGGCGTCTCGGTGGACTCGGCCGGACGTCCGGCCTACCGCCTCGCGCTGCAGACGCGGGAGCAGCACATCCGCCGCGAGAAGGCCACGTCCAACATCTGCACCGCCCAGGTGCTGCTGGCGGTCACGGCTGCGATGTACGCGGTCTACCACGGCGCCGAGGGCCTCCGCGAGATCGCGACGCAGGTGAACGGCCGCGCGTCGCACCTGGCCGCCGGCCTGCGTGCCGCGGGCGTCGAGGTCGCATCCGACCGCTTCTTCGACACCGTCACGGCCGTCGTGCCGGGGCGGGCCGCCGAGGTCGTCGCCGCGGCGCGCGAGTCCGAGATCCACCTGTGGCGCTTCGACGACGACCGCGTCGGCATCGCCGTCTCCGAGCCCTCGACCGACGCGCACCTCGAGGCCGTGCTCGCGGCGTTCGGCGCCGGGAGCCTGCCCGACGAGGCCGACGCCTCGCTCGAGCCGGCCTGGCTGCGCGACGACGAGATCCTGACCCACCCGGTGTTCGTGGAGCACCGCAGCGAGACCCAGATGCTGCGCTACCTGCGCCGGCTCAGCGACCGTGACTACGCACTCGACCGCGGCATGATCCCGCTGGGCAGCTGCACGATGAAGCTCAACTCCACCACCGAGATGGAGCCGATCAGCTGGCCCGGCTTCGCCGACCTGCACCCGTTCGTCCCGGCGCAGGACGCCGCGGGCATGATCGAGCTGGTCGAGACCTTGGAGTCGTGGCTGGCCACCGTCACGGGCTACGCCGCCGTCTCGGTGCAGCCCAACGCCGGCTCGCAGGGCGAGTTCGCCGGCCTGCTGGCCATTCGCGAGTACCACCGCAGCCGCGGCGAGGAGGCGCGCGACGTCTGCCTCATCCCCAGCTCGGCGCACGGCACCAACGCAGCCTCGGCCGTGATGGCGGGCATGCGCGTCGTGATCGTCAAGGCCACCGACGCGGGGGAGGTCGACCTCGACGACCTCCGTGCGCAGTGCGAGACCCACGCCGACGACCTCGCCGCCATCATGGTGACCTACCCCTCGACGCACGGCGTGTACGAGCACGGCATCAGCGAGCTGTGCGACATCGTCCACGAGCACGGCGGCCAGGTGTACGTCGACGGCGCCAACCTCAACGCGCTGCTGGGCCACGCCCGCCCCGGCGACTTCGGCGGCGACGTGTCACACCTGAACCTGCACAAGACCTTCTGCATCCCGCACGGTGGCGGTGGACCGGGTGTCGGCCCGGTGGCCGTGGGCGAGCACCTCGTGCCGTTCCTGCCCAAGCACCCCTTCCACCCCGACGCCGACCGCCGGCAGGCCGCGGGCACCATCAGCGCCGCTCCGTACGGCTCGGCTGGCATCCTGCCGATCCCGTTCGCGTACGTGGCGATGATGGGCGCCGACGGCCTCACCGACGCCACGTCGGTGGCCGTGCTCGCGGCCAACTACGTGGCTGCGCGGCTCGGCGAGGCGTTCCCGGTGCTCTACTCGGGCGACCACGGCCTCGTGGCCCACGAGTGCATCCTCGACCTGCGCGAGATCACGAAGAACGCGGGACTGAGCATCGACGACGTCGCCAAGCGGCTCATCGACTACGGGTTCCATGCGCCGACCATGAGCTTCCCGGTGGCCGGCACGCTCATGGTGGAGCCGACCGAGTCCGAGGACCTGGCCGAGCTCGACCGCTTCTGCGAGGCGATGCTGGCGATCCGCTCCGAGATCGACCGGGTCGCGGCGGGGGAGTACGACGCCACGGACAACCCGCTGGTCAGCGCCCCGCACGCCGCTCACGAGCTGGTGGACTGGACGCACCCGTACCCCGTCGCCGAGGGCGTGTTCCCGGCTGGCACGACGCAGGACAAGTACTGGCCGCCGGTGGGTCGGATCGACAACGCCTACGGCGACCGGAACCTGGTCTGCTCCTGCCCGCCGATCGAGGCGTTCGCCTGATCGGTCCACCATCGCACCACGCGGTCGACGACGGGTCCGGGGTGCTTCGCCCACAGCACGTGGTGGGTGGAGCCGCCCTCGGGCACGAGGTCGCGGGTGTACTCCCAGCTCGTCAGGGCCGACTTGTCGACAAGTGTCCGCTCGAACCGGTGGGCGGCCGCCTCGATGGAGAAGCCGTCGCCGGCCAGGTGCACGGCCAGCGTCGGCAGCGTGATGCGGCGCTGCACCGGGTAGGGCGGGCGACCGGTGCGGACGACGCGTGCCCACTCGCGCATTAGCGTGCGCGCACCGGGACCGCCGAACCACGGCTTCGGCACGTATCCCCGGACGAGGCCGACCACCGGCACCGTGAGCGCCATCGCCGCGAGCGGCAGCCCGATCCGGGGGTAGTGGCGGAAGTGGGGGAGGGACACGCCCACGAGCACCATCGCGTCGGCCGGACGGGGGCCGATCTGGACCGCGCCGCCGAGCTGGCCGCCCAGGCTGTGTCCGAACAGCACGACCGGCCGGTCGGGATGCTCGATCCGGGCCGCATCGATGGCGGCCTGGGTGTCGGCGATCTCGTCGGCGTACGACCAGTCGTGGCGACGCGACGCGCGCGGAAGGTCGCGCTCGAAGCCGCGCCGGGGCAGGGTGCGCGCCTCCCAGCCGCGTTCGCGGAATGCCGCCTCGAGGGGGCCGTAGAAGGACGAGGGGACCGCCATCGCGGGCGAGATCAGGACGACCGGGGTGCTCACCCGACCATCCTGCCAGCGTGAAAGACTCACGTCTGACATGCCTGACGCCCTGGTCTACGTGACCTCCGCCGCCGCCCTCGCCGCCGCCGTGTTCGCGGGCTGGCACACGGCGAGGTCGTACCGCTTCAGCAACCCGCTGTTCTACTCCGTCGCGGTGGTCGAGGTCCTGCTCCTGGCCTGCCTCGTCTGGGGGATCGTGGCCGTCACCGGCACCGACCGCGACGTCGAGAAGGCGCTGTACGTGTCGTACCTGGCGACCACCGTGCTCATCCCGCCCGCCTCGGTGCTGTGGGGGATCGGCGACAAGACCCGCTGGGGCACCGGCGTGGTCGCGGTGGCGATGTTCACGGTGTCGGTCATGCTGATCCGTACGCACCAGATCTGGGTGGGACATGGCTGAGCACGACACCGACACACAACACGGGTTCGGACGCGCCCTCGTGGCGGTCTACGCCGTCTTCGCCGTGGCCGCCACGGCGCGGTCGGTCTACCAGCTCGTGACGAAGGCCGACGAGGCCCCGGTCGCCTACGCGCTGTCGGCCGTCGCGGGTGTGGTCTACGGGATCGCGACGTGGGCGCTGGCCACCGGCAACCGCCGGGTCGCCACCGCGGCGATCGGCTTCGAGCTGGTCGGCGTGCTCGGTGTCGGCCTGCTGAGCATTCTGGACTCCGAGCTGTTCCCCGACCAGACGGTGTGGTCGGGCTTCGGTGCCGGCTACGGCTTCATCCCGCTCGTGCTGCCCTTCGTCGGCCTGTGGTGGCTGCGCCGCACCCGGGGAAGGTGAGAGCCCCGTGCGCTCATACCGCGCGGGGCTGATCCCATTGAAACCCGCCTCGTGCCCGAATCCCGGCAGCGACACGGTCTGATGAGCGATCGTGCATACGAGTTCCGGTCGGTCTGGGACGTCGCGGAGCCGCCCGAGCGGCTCTGGCGCACCCTGGAGCAGTTCCTGGAGCAGGACGACCCGCTGCCGTGGTGGGACGCGGTGAGCGTGACCGCCCACCGCGGCGAGGAGATCGATCTCGTCGCGCGCAGCGCCTTCGGCTACCGGCTGCGCTTCACGGTGCACGACCTCGACCTGCAGCCCACCACCACGATGCGGTTCCGCTCGCGCGGCGACCTCGACGGGTCGGCCCACCTCGACTTCGCGCCGGGCCGCGCCGGGCGGACCCTGCTGACCATCGACTGGCACGTGGACACCACCGCGCCGTGGATGCTGCGCTCGGAGCGGGTGCTGCGCCCGGCGTTCGTGCTGGCGCACGGTCTGGTCATGAGGTCGGGAGAGCGGCGACTGAACCGGTGGTTGCGGCAGCGAGGCTGACGACGTCGCCGATCACGGTGATGGCCGGGGCCTGCGCGTGGGCGGCGCGGTCGGCGATCGTGCCGAGGGTGGCGATCGTGGTGCGCTGGTCGGGGGCGAAGCCGCGCTCGACGACGGCAGCGGGCGTGTGCGGGTCGTGCCCCGCCGCAATGAGCTCCTCGGCCGTGCTACGCAGCCGCTTGACGCCCATCAGGAGCACCAGGGTGTGGTCGCCGCGGCGCGGCAGCTCGCCGACGGCCTCGTGCCCGGTGAGCACCGAGAAGCCGCGCGCGACCCCGCGATGCGTGACGGGGATGCCCGCCGCCGCGGCCACGGCGATCGCCGACGTGACCCCGGGGACCACCTCGACCTCGACCCCGGCCGCGCGGCACGCGAGAAGCTCCTCGCCACCGCGGCCGAAGACGTAGGGGTCGCCGCCCTTGAGCCGCACGACGACCTTGCCCTGCTGCGCGCGGTCGACGAGGAGCTCGTTGATCCGCTCCTGCGGGATGGGGTGGTGGTCGGGCTGCTTGCCGACGTCGATCACCTCGACGTCGGGGGCGAGCTCGGCCAGGACGGACTGCGGGGCGAGGCGGTCGAACACGACGACGTCGGCCTCCGCGAGCAGGCGCCGGCCCCGCGTGGTGAGCAGGCCGGGATCACCGGGGCCGGCGCCGACGAGCGCGACGAGCCCCTTCGCGTGGGTGCGGTGGCGCAGCGGGAGGTCGCCGGTCTGCAGTGCCGTGGCCACCGCGTCGCGCAGGGCCGCGGCACGGCCTGCGTCGCCACCGCCGCTGACGGCGATCGTGATGTCGTCGACACGGGCCACCGCGGGGGTCCAGGCCGTGGCGCGCTCCGGGTCGCCGCCCTTGAGGCAGAAGATGCGCGCCGCCTCGGCGTCGTCGGCGACGAGGTCGTCGACCGGCGGGACGTCGGTGGCGGTCTGCACCAGCCAGGCACCGTCGAGGTCGCCCGTGCGGTAGGCCCGCTCGTGCCACGTGATCGTGCCGCGGCCGATCGCCGAGGCAAGGGAGTCCGACACGGCGGGGGAGACCACGTGGACGTCGGCGCCGGCCTCGAGGAGGGAGAAGGCGCGGCGGGTCGCGACGTGACCTCCGCCGACCACGACCACGCGGCGACCGGCGATCCTCAGGCCGAGGGGGCAGGTGCTCACGTGTGCAGGCCGCACTCCGACTTGTCCAGGCCGGCCCAGCGGCCGGCCCGGGGGTCCTCACCGGGCGCCACACGGCGCGTGCAGGGCGCGCAGCCGATCGACGGGTAGCCGTCGTTCAGCAGCGGGTTGAGGATCACGTCGTGCTCGTTCGCGTAGTCGAGGACCTGGTCGAAGGACCAGTCGGCCAGCGGGTTGATCTTCACCAGGCCGTTCTTCTCGTCCCACGTGACGAACGGCGTGTCGGCGCGCAGCGGGCTGTCGTCGCGGCGGACGCCGGTGATCCAGGCCTCGTAGCCGCCGAGCGTCTCGGTGAGCGGCTCGACCTTGCGCAGCTGGCAGCACAGCGCCGGGTCACGCTCGAAGAGGCGCTCGCCGTACTGGGCGTCCTGCTCGGCGACGCTCTGGCGCGGCATGACGTCGACGATCGTGAGCTGCATCGACGACTCGACCGCGTCACGGGTTCCGACGGTCTCGGCGAAGTGATAGCCCGTCTCGAGGAAGAGCGTGTCGACCCAAGGGATGTGACGTGCGAGAACATGCGGCAGCACGGCGTCGGCCATCGAGCAGGCCACGGCGGTCAGGTGCCCGAACTCCTCGGCGACCCACGCCAGCAGGGCATCGGTCTCTCCGTCGGCGAACCGCGTCGAGGCCTGCAACGCGAGGGCACGCAGCTCGTCAGGGGAGCGCCGCGGGCGCTCCGCCCGGGCTGCCAGGTGCTCGCTGCGTTCGCGGTCGTGGGCCAGCTGGCGCTCGCGCCGTTCGGCCAGGGTCGGGCTGCTCACCCCTCCAACCTAGTTCGCCGCCGTGCACGACTCCCACTCGTCCAACATGCGAACATCGCCAACTCACGGCAAGGTGGAGTCGAACCTAACGAAGGGAGTCACCCCCATGTGGGACACCATTTTGTGGATTGCTGCGGTGATCATCGCGATCTTCGGCATCATCCGTCTCGTCCAGCGCGACTTCGTGATGGGCGCAGTGCTCATCGTCATCGCTCTGCTGGTCGGGCCGGGCGGCGTGAGCCTCTTCACGTAACAGACGCCTAAGGTGGCGACATGGTTCGCTATCTCGACATTCATCCCGTCGACCCGCAGCAACGCACCGTCCAACAAGCGGTCGCGTTGCTGCGGGGAGGCGGGATGATCGCTTATCCCACCGATTCGGGCTACGCCCTCGGCGCGCAGGTCGGCAACGCCGAGGCCCTGCAGCGCATCCGGTCCATCCGTGACCTCGACGACAAGCACCACTTCACCCTGGTCTGCCGCGACTTCGCCCAGCTGGGCCAGTTCGTCCACGTGGACAACGCCGTGTTCCGCGCCGTCAAGGCCGCGACCCCCGGCCCCTACACCTTCATCCTCCCGGGCACCCTCGAGGTGCCCAAGCGCCTGCTGCAGGCGAAGAAGAAGACCGTCGGCGTCCGCATCTCCGACCACCGGATCACCCGCGCGCTCGTCGAGGAGCTCGGCGAGCCGATCCTGAGCTCCACGCTGATCCTCCCGGGCGAGACCGAGGCGATGACGCAGGCCTGGCAGATCGGCGAGGAGCTGGGCGACCGCGTGGACGCGATCGTCGACTCCGGCGAGGAGATCCTCCCGCAGCCCACCACGGTCGTCGACCTCTCCGAGGGCTACGCCGAGGTCATCCGCGTCGGCGCAGGCGATCCCACGCCCTTCGAATAGGTCCCGGCCCGGCCGGGTCCTCCGGGGGCTGTGCGAGGCGCTCGCGGGCCCGGGCCGCGCGCCGCTCGTGCCAGGCGGCCGCCTCGACCTCGATGTCGCGCAGCGCGGTGACCACAGGCGGGCCGCCCTGCAGCTGGCGTCGTGCGGCGACGATCCGGCGGTTGAACTCCTCCACGGCCTCGCGCACCGCGCGCTCCGACCTGAGCCCGTCGAGCTCGTCGCGCAGCACCTCGTCGTCCTTGCGCAACTGCAGCGCCTCGGGCAGCACGCCCGTGATGTTCTCGCGCTCGATGAACCGCTTCAGCCACCAGTCAGGCTCGGCCGCGGTGTCGATGTGGGGGAGAGGCTTCCCGGCGAGCGGCAGGTCGTCGAACTCGCCGCGCGCCATCGCGGCACGGATCTGCTGGTCGACCCAGAGGGTCTGGTCCTCCGGACGCCGTCGGGGCGGGGGAGGGGAGTCGTCCTCGGACTCGTCCGTACCCGCCGTGTCAGCGTCCGGTTCCAGGCGGTACCGGGCGGCGCGGCGGCGGGCGTCGTCGTTCATCGGCTCAGCGGGGGTTCCTGATCCCCAGCACCTGGTGCGACGTGCAGGCCATGACGAGCGCGATGATCCAGCCCACGACCGTCCATCCCAACAGCAGGTTGAGCCAGAAGATGGCGCCGGTGTTGGACTTGCCGCGCGTGGCGGCGATCGCCCACGGCAGCATGTACCCGGCCGTGGCGATGGCGATGATCCAGCCGAACACCGTCTGGAACGGTCGGCCGCGCTGGTCGGTGATCAGGTCGTTCACGGTCCCAGCCTACGACTGAACGGCCAGTGCCACGAGGATTCGATCGCCCTCCGAGCACCCGGCGGCCTCCCGGACCGACTTCTTGATCGGCAGGATGAACGAGCGCAGCTCCTTGCTCGGGAAGACCGAGGTGCTCCACGTCTGGGACCCCACGGTCACCTCGACCTTGACCGAGCCGAACCCGGCACGCACGGGCGTCCGGTCGTCGATGTCGTCGGCCACGTCCTCCGGCAGCGTGACGAAGTGCCACGCCCCGTCCTCACGCCAGCGCCACAGCGTCGCCTCGAACTCGTACACGGCACGAGCCTGCCCGATGACGGTGTCAGAAGGCGAACAGGGCGATCGGGTCGCTGGTCGGCTCGGACGTGTCCGGGTCCTCCTCGACCGTCACGCCCGCCGCGGACGCCGTGAGCGCATCGCCCTCGAGCAGGACGGTGTTGTCCGGGCCCTGGGGCATCGTCGCGGCCTTGACCATCTCGTCGCCCTGCTGGAGCCACACCACGTAGGAGTGACCCTCCGGGGCCGCGGGCATGTCGTGAGTGACGAGCACGGCGCGCTTCTCGGCGGCCGAGCGCACCACGGTGGCGCTCGCGCCGTCGTCGAACGTCTGGGTCACCCGCTGTGCCTGCGGGTCCTCCAGGACGCGGTCGGTCGCGGAGAGGACCTGCGAGGTCCCGTCGTTCCACGGCTCGGTGATCGCGACGCCGACGCCGGCGGCCAGGACCACGGCGGACGCGGCGGCCACGAGCAGCAGGCGAGGATCGAAGCGGTGCCGGCGGGAACGCCGGGCCGGCTCGGGCGGGAGCTGACGCACCTCGGTGATGGCGGCGAGCACGGACTGGCGCAGCGCCGGGGGCGGCTCCTCCAGGCTGAGCTCGGTCAGCACGGCCGCCGTCTCGCGGAGGCTGGCCACCTCGGCCTGGCAGGCCTCGCAGCCGGCCATGTGCCGTTCGAAGCTCTCACGCTCGGCGTCGGTGACGGCGTCGAGAGCGTAGGCGCCGGACAGCGCGTGCACGTCGCTCATCTTTCTGCTCCCATCGCGTCACGAAGTCTGATCAGGCCGTCCCGGATGCGGGACTTCGCCGTGCCCACGGGCACGTCCAGCATCGTGGCGACCTCGGTGTGTGTACAACCTCTGAAGTAGGCCAGGTCGATGGCCTCCCTCTGCGTCTCGGTGAGGCCGGCCAGGGCCCGGCGGACGCGCTGGGCGTCCAGCCGGGCCTCGACCATCTCACTCGTCGAATCATGCGCCACCGCGACGTCCCGCAGGACGTGCTGCGTGTCGCGTGCCGTGGCGGCCTCCGCGCTGCGGACCCGATCCACCGCCCGGCGGTGCGCGATCGTCATGAGCCAACTCAGGGCGGACCCGCGAGCGGGGTCGAACCGTGCTGCCTGCCGCCACACCTCGAGGTAGACCTCCTGCGTGACCTCCTCGCTCTGGGCGCGGTCCCGCACGATCCGCCGGACGAGTCCGTGGATGCGCGCGGAGGTCTCGTCGTACAGCGTGGCGAAGGCGGCTTCGTCGCCGCGTCCGCACCGCCTCAGGGTGTCGGCCAGCGCCTCGGGCGGCGACTCTTCGCCGCCCGAGGGCACTGCTCGCAGGTGGTTCACCGGAGTTGTCCCGTCAGTCGCAGGTCAGGGCATCAGGACGGAGTCGACGACGTAGACCTTGGCGTTCGCCGTCTCGACGTTGCCGCAGATCACTGCAGCCTCGCCCACGGTGAACTCCTCGCCGGAACCCTCCACGGTGATCGTGTCACCCGCGAGGGTCTCGTGCTCGCCGGCCACGTCCTCGGGCGCCAGCTGGCCCTCGACGACGTGGTGCGTCAGCACCTTGGTCAGCGCGTCCTTGTCGGCCAGCAGGGCGTCCAGGTCGGCGGCGGGGATCTTGGCGAACGCGTCGTCGGTCGGAGCGAACACCGTCAGGGCCTCGGCGCTGTTCAGCGTGTCCACGAGGTCGGCGGCGGTGACGGCCTTGACCAGCGTGGTGAGCAGGGGGTTGTTGGACGCGGCGGTCGCGACCGGGTCGTCGGCCATGCCGTCGACGGAGCCCTCACCCTCGGTGGGGACGGCGGAGCAGCCGGGGCCGAACGGACCGGTCATCGCCTCGGCGGCCATCGACTCGGACGCGGAGGGCGTCGTCGACTCGCTGCTGCTGGAGTCGTCGCCACTGCTGCTGCAGGCGGCCAGACCGACGCACATGAAGGCGGCGGCAGCGGCGGCTGCGGTACGGCGGGGGAGCAAGCGGTTCATGATCGTGCCTCTCATTGGGTGACGAAGTTGTCAGTCATTCGGTGCCGGGGCGCATCCGGATGGGTCGATTCATGTGACCTGGACCACGATCTGCTGGTATCCGCTGGAACCATCGGGAAAAGGCGCCGCTCGCTTCTCGGTCTGGACCTCCCCGTCGAGGCTCTTGGCACGCACGGTGAGCGTGTGGCGGCCGGGCTCGGCGTCCCAGAGCATGTACCACTGGCGCCAGTAGTCCACACCGGCATCGGGGCCGAACTCCGCGGGCTCCCAGTCGCCGTCGTCCACCTTGACCTCGACGGCGCCCACGCCGCGACCCTGAGCCCACGCGACGCCGCCGACGACGACGCGACCCGCGCCGACGGGTTTCAGCGCGGCGGGCGTGTCGATGCGCGACGAGATCTTGATCGGCCCGTCGATGGCCCAGTCGCGGTCGGTCCAGTAGGCCGACTTCTTCTCGTAGGTCGTGACGGTGAGCCGTGTGAGCCACTTCGTGGCGCCGACGTACCCGTAGAGCCCCGGAGTCACCAGGCGGGCCGGGAAGCCGTGGTCGCGGGGGAGCGCCTCACCGTTCATGGCGACCGCCACGATCATGTCCCGGCCGTCCTGGGCGGCCGCCAGGGGAGTGCTGATCGTGAAGCCGTCGACGGCCGTGCTCAGGATCTGGTCGGCACCGGCCCGCACCCCCGCCCGCTCGAGCAGATCGGACACCCGGACCCCCAACCAGCGGGCCGCACCGACGTACGGGCCGCCGACCTCGTTGGAGACGCAGGTCAGGGTGATGTCGCACTCGACGAGCGGGAGCTCGAGCAGCTCGTCGAAGGTCAGCTCGTAGGGTCGGTCGACCATGCCGTCGATCCGCAGGGTCCAGGTCTCGTGGTCGACCACGGGGACCGTCAGGTTGATGTCGACCCGGTAGAAGTCGTCGCGGTCCGTGCGGAACGACGAGATGCCGCGGTACTGCGCCTCGAGTCCACGGGGGAGGGGCGGCAGGGGCTTGCGAGCGCGAGGGAACACGATGTTGGTGACGTCGCGGGCGCGCACCGTGAGCCACTGGCCCACCGATCCGACGACCACCGCGGCACCCACGATCGCTCCGGTCCCGATCAGGAGGCGTCGTCGGCCGGGGCCGTCCGCGACCTCGTCGGGCTCGTCGGGCCCAGGGGAGAGCCAGCGCAGGACGACGATGGCGACGATCGCGGTCACGGCGGCTGGCAGCACGTCGACGGGGCGAGCCGCGGGGCGGGCCAGCGCGGCCCAGCCCGCAGCGGCCACGAGCCCGAGCACGACGGCGGCGCCGGCGATGAACGACCGGCGGGCCAGCAGGCCGCCGAGCGCCGCGAGCAGCAGTGTCACGACGAGCACCGTTCCGAGCAGGATCGGCTTGTCGGCGGTGCCGAACCGCTCGATGGCGAACTGCTTGAGGGCTGTCGGTGTCCGGTCGATCACCGCGCTCCCGACGGAGAGCACGGGGGAGGCGGCCGGCGCGATCAGTGCGGCGGCGAGGTGCCCGGCGGCGAGCCCCGCCAGGGCTGCGGTCAGCCCCGAGGTGACTCCCGAGACGGCTTCGTGGCGATTCATGGAAGGGGTTCGTTGCGGAGCGCCGAACGGATGGGACCCGAACATGAGAGCACTCTCATGTTTCGTTCACCTCCGGCTCACTTCGGCTCTGCACGATGGGGTCATCACGTACCGAACGAAGGAGCGCACGATGAAGACCAAGACCCTCGCCCTCGCCCTGACCGGCGGCGTCCTGCTGGCCGGACTGCCCGCGATGGCTTCCGCGGATGACGACGACAACCGCAACATCAGCCGCAAGGGCAGCTTCACGGTGAAGAAGAACCGCGACATCGACGGCAACATCAGCATCCGCAAGGGCAACCTCGTGGTCAACGGCGACGTCGACGGGAACCTCACGGTGCGCCACGGCAACATCATCATCCGCGGTGACGTGGACGGCAACGTCCGCCAGCTCGGTCGCGGCTCCGTCACGGTCACGCCCTCCGGCTCCGTCGACGGCAACATCACCGAGCGCGACAGCGGCAACCTGACCGTCGCGGGCGACGTGGACGGCACGGTCACCGAGTTCCACAGCGGCCACGTCCGCATCTACCGCGCGGCGGAGATCGACGGCAGCGTCCGTGAGCGCGGCGCCGGCCACCTGCTGATCTGGCGTGGCGCGGACGTCGAGGGCTCGCTCAGCGAGGGTGGCGCTGGTCGCCTCGTGCGCCGCTGACCGACCTAAGCCCGGAACGGCCCCTGGAGCACCCGCTCCGGGGGCCGTCCGCGTCTCGGGAGGGTCACTCACCCGGAGGCCGGCTTGAGCCGTGCGGCGGGCAGCCACCCGGTGTGGACGACACCGTCCGGCGAGGCCCACGTGCACAGCGCCTCCCAGCCCTTCACCACGGGTCGCCACTCCACGAGCACCCCGGGATACACCGCGGGCGCGTGCTGGACGGTCGACAGGTTGACCCAGACGTGCTGGGGCCGGATGCGAGGCGGGGGAGTCACGGCCGGAGGGTCCAGCGCCGACAAGCGGTCGCCGTACCTCCGGTTGTGACCCATGGGACCACTGTAGAACGGGTGTTCGACGTACGGCCCGTTTGGGCTGTATCAGCGGTCGATGTGGCGTGCCCATGCGAAGCAGAACAGGCCGAACGCCGCGAAACCGGCGCCGACGAGGGCGATCACGACAGGCCCGAACGGCTGGTCCAGCACGGTGAGCAGCGCCTCGTCGATGCCGCCGGACTTGTCCGGCTCGTGGGTGATCGCGGCGTAGCCGAAGAGCGCGGCGACGCCCAGGACCGCGGCACCCTTGGCGACGTAGCCGATCTTGCCCAGCCAGACGTAGGCCGAGCCGACGCGGCCGCTGGCGCCGCCGGCCTCGATGTCCTTGAGGAAGCGCTCGGTCAGACCCTTGTAGATGAGGTAGACACCGACGGCGGCGATCCCGAGGGCCACGAGCCCCACGAGCGCCTGGCCGAGGGGAAGGTCCATCAGCTTGGCGCTGAACGACGCGGTGCCGTCCTTCTTCGAGGAGCTCGACCCGGTGACGACCTTGAAGGCGCTGAACGCGATGACGGCGTACAGGACCGCCTTGCCCAGGCTCGTCACCCGCTTGCGCAGTCGCTTCGGGTCGTCCTCCTGGCGGTGTCCCACCGCGGCCTCGATCGCCTGCCACACCGCGAGCAGCACCATGCCGAGGCCCACGGCCCACACGATCGGCTCGCCGAAGGGCTGCTGGGCGAGCTCACGGACGGCGCCGGTGCTGTCGGCCTTGTTCTCGCGGTCGCCGAACGCGAGCTGGAGGGTGAGCCAGCCCATCATCAGGTGGACGATGCCGAACGCCACCAGTCCGGCACGTGCCACGTAGTCCAGCGCGGGATGGTCGTCCACCGCGCGCGCGGTGGATCTTGCTGATCGGGGGGACATGGCCCGAGCCTAGGGCGTCCGGGACGGCGCGGCCCGTTCACGACGGCCGCGCACGTTCAGGTGCCGAGGATCCGACGCGCGAGGGTCTCGACGAGCGCGTCGACGTCCGCGGTCTCGTCGAGCGGGACGGTCAGACGGTCGAACACCAGCCCGTCGATCGCGTAGTGGAACAGCGCGATGTCCGAGGCGTCACCGGGCAGGCCCATGGACGTGTTGAACTCGACGTCGGCGACCAGGCCGTCGCGGCGCCAGCTCGTCAGCGCCTCGGCGACGTGGGGGCGGCGCGTGGCCTCCAGGCGCAGCTCGAACAGCGCGATCATGACGTCGGACTCCGCCGTGAGCCGGTGGACGATGTCCTTCAGGTAGTCCGTGAACAGGTCGATCCCCGGAGTGCGCCGCGCGAGCTCCGCGTGGATCTCGGGATCGGGGGAGAGGCGCTCGCCGATGCGCACGAGGATCGTGTCGATGATGTCGTCGCGCGAGGCGAAGTAGTTCGACGCCGTGCCCTTCGGCACGCCGGCCTCGAGGTCGATCGCCCGGTGCGTCAGCCCCCGGGAGCCCTGCTGCGCAAGGACGCTCACGGCGGCGTCGGCCAGGAGCGTGCGGCGTTCGACATTGCGGACCATGGCCTCAGCGTATCGCTACCACGACGGGTGTCGTGGTACGTTCCAACCACAACATCCGTAGTGAATGGAGAGATGATGCGCGAGCTCGTCTATTACGTCGCCGTCTCGATCGACGGCTTCATCGCCGAGCCCGACGGCGCCTTCGACGCCTTCCCGGTGACCGGCGATCACGCCGCCGTCCTCACGAGCGACTTCGCGGACGCCGTACCGTCGGGCTTCCTCGAGGCGCTCGGGATCGCGCCGCCGCGCACCCGGTTCGACACGGTGATCCAGGGGAGCAGGAGCTACCAGATCGCCCTCGACGAGGGCATCCAGAACCCGTACGCCCACCTGCGCGAGTACGTGGCGACCCGCTCGGGGGCCACGCCGCCGGACGGCGTCACCTACACGGCCGACCCGCTGGCCACGATTCGTGAGCTGAAGCAGGAGGACGGCCTGGGCATCTACCTGTGCGGTGGCGGCGAGCTCGGCGGCTCGCTGCTGCCCGAGATCGATCGACTGGTGCTCAAGCGGTATCCGATCGTCCTCGGCGACGGCATCCGCCTGTTCGGCGGCGCCGACCCGACGGTCGCACCGTTCGACCTCGTCAGCACGCGACGGTTCGAGTCCGGCCTGGTGATCGAGGAGTACGTGCGGTCCACGTGAGGGGAGCCCCATCCGTGACCCATCTCCTGTATAACTGACATAATGTGCATTATCGGACAACCGCGCAGAGCGACGACGGATCTGTCGGAGCGTGATCCTACGGTCGTTCCATGTCCACTCACGAGTACTCCACGCGCCTGGCGTGGAATGGGTCCACGGGCGACGGCTACCGGGCGTACGACCGGACGCACGACGTCGAGCTCGCCGGCGGAACGCTGCCGGTGAGCGCCGATGCCTCGTTCCGCGGCGACGCCAGCATGACGAACCCCGAGCAGCTGCTGCTCGCCGCTGCCAGCTCGTGCCAGCTGCTGTCGTTCCTGGCGGTCGCCGCGCTGGCCGAGGTCGAGGTCCTGGCCTACGAGGACGACGCGACCGCCGTGATGCCGCAGGCCGCAGAGTCCATGCGCATCACCGAGGTCGTGCTGCGACCCCGGATCACGGCCCGCGACACGGACGAGGCCACCGTGGAGCGGCTGGTCGAGGCGGCGCACCGGCAGTGCTTCATCGCCAACACCCTGAACGCCACTGTCCGCATCGAGCCCACGATCGAGCTGGTCGCGTGATGCGCGACATCGCCGTCGTGGCCCGTGACGGTGCGGCGTCGCTGGAGCGCATCGGTGCGGTCCTGGGGGCCGCCGGCGTCGACCTCCTCGGCGGAGGAATGTGGGAGCGGACGGCGCACTACCTCGTCGCGGATGCTGACGCGGCCGCCCGTGCCCTGGCGGAAGCTGACATCGACGTGATCGCGGTCAGCGAGGTGCTGCTGGTCCCCCTCGAGGCCGACGTCCCCGGCGCGCTCGGACGACTCATGCGACAGCTCGACGTCGCCGGCGTCCGGCTCGACGTCCAGTACACCGATCACGACGGACGCAAGGTCCTCGTCGTCGACGATCGTTCCCGCGCCGCCCGCGCCCTGGGGCTGACCGACGGGCCCGACCCTGCCTAGCCTGCCGGCCGCTCGAAGATCGTCTCCAGCCCGTCCACGTCGTCCCACTGCTCGCCGACCTCGCGGAAGCCGTACTGGTCGAGCAGAGCCCGGGATGCGAGGTTGTCCGGAGTGACCGTCGCGCGGACGACGTGTACCCCTGGATGGGCGTTCGCGATCGTCAGCATCACCTGCAGGGCCGACCGTGCGTAGCCACGCCGGCGCCGCGCCGGATCGATCCGGTAACCGATCTCGACCATGCCGCGCTGGTCCGGCGCTCCGTGGAAGCCGGCCACGCCGACGACGTCGCCGGAGCGACCATCGACGATCAGGCGGGTCACCCACGCGTGGTCGTCGGGACTCGCGAGGAGTTGCGCACTGCGTATCTCCCAGAGCCAGAGGCAGTCGGGTCCCGTGACGTACGGACCGAGCTCCAGCTCGGCGAGCCGCTCGGCCGACTCACCGTCGCCGCGCGCGAGCGCGTCCAGCACGCGCAACGGGATCCGTACGAGGCCCACCTCCCGCGGTGACGAGCCGGGGTCAGCCCACGTCGCCTCGACCGACGTCAGGTCTCCGGTCATCCGTGGTCGACCAGGGCCGACCACAGGTGGCCGTCGGGATCGGCGAACGTACCGGTGTAGCCCCAGGGCTGCCGGGCGGCCTCGGTGACGATCTCGGCGCCCGCGGATCGCGCCCGCTCCAGCAGCGCGTCGACGTCGGACTCCGATTGCACCGACAGCGTGAACACGCACTCGTGCTGCCCCGCGGGCGCCACGGGACGGCCGCCGATCGCCCACCCGAATCCCCCGGTCGGCACCAGCATCACGCTCACCGTCTCCGACAGTGCGAGCTGCAGCGGCTCCGGGACGCCGTCGTCGGCCAGCTCGCCCGGCGCCTCGAATCCCAGGACGTCGCGGTAGAAGTCGCGCGACGTGGGACGGTCGGCGATCGGCAGCCCGATGACGATGCTGTGCGGAGTCATGAGGTCTAGCGTGGCACTCATGAGCAGTCGACTGGAAGCCCTCGTCATCGACGCCAACGAGCCGGCGCGACTCGCCACCTTCTGGGGCCAGGTCCTCGGCCGTGAGGTCGTCGACACCCACGACGAGAGGGTGCTCACGCTGCCCTCCCCCGACGCCCTCGGGTTCGCCATCGACATCCAGCCCACGCGGCATCCCAAGACCCTCCCCAACCGGATGCACTTCGACCTCACGAGCGCGTCGTTCGACGACCAGGAGGCGATGGTCGCGCGCGCCGTGGAGCTCGGCGCCCGTCACCTCGACATCGGCCAGGGCGCGGACGCCGAGCACGTCGTCCTGGAGGATCCGGAGGGCAACGAGTTCTGCGTCATCGAGCCGGGCAACAAGTTCCTCGCCGGCTGCGGCACGATCGGCGCCCTGTCGTGCGACGGCACCCGCGAGGTCGGCCTGTTCTGGCAGGCGGCCCTCGACTGGCTGCTCGTGTGGGACGAGGACGAGGAGACCGCGATCCAGTCCCCCCACGGCGGCACCAAGATCTCGTGGGGCGGTCCCCCGCTGCTGGAGAAGCCGCCCAAGAACCGCTGGCACTTCGACCTGCGCCCGACGGGCGACCAGCAGGCCGAGGTCGAGCGACTGGAGCGACTCGGCGCGACCCGCACCGACATCGGTCAGGGCACGGTGGACTGGGTCGTCATGCGCGACCCCGACGACAACGAGTTCTGCGTCCTGGCCTCAGCCAGCCGCAGGTGAGGTCGTGGCGATGAACCGGGCCAGGACGTCGGCGAAGCGGTCGGGATCGTCCAGGTGCGGGAAGTGCCCGGCGCCCTCGAACAGCTCGACCTGACAGCCCGGCACCGACTCCTGGGCCTTGATCGCGTGCCAGGCGGGAATCATCCGGTCCCTGCTCCCCCAGACCAGCAGCACCGGGATCGGGCCCACGTCCCCGAGGTGGTCGTGCGCGCTGACCGTCTGGCCGCCGGGGTCGACCACCGCGCGGGTGGTCGCGAGGAACGCCTTGCGGCTCTCCTTGTCGCCGAGCGAGGTGAAGCCGCGCCAGATCGCGCCGACGTCGGCGCCGGGCTTCCAGCCGATCCTGGCCGCCGTGCGCCCGGCGGACTCCACGCGGCCGAGCACCCAGCCGGAGGCGACGACGCTCAGCACGTGCTCGGCGCCCGGCAGGGTCGCGGCGCGCAGCAGCGGGCTCACCTCGCGGCCCAGTCCGCCACTGGCCACGAGGACGAGGCGCTCGACCCGCTCGGGGAACAGGTAGTAGAACTGCATCGCGATGCCGCCGCCGAGCGAGTGACCCACCACCGTGACGGTGTCGACACCGAGCCGGTCGAGCAGGTCACGCAGCGTCGCGGCGTGCGAGCTCAGCGAGTAGTCCCCCATCGGCTTCGCCGAGGCGCCGTGCCCGAAGAGATCCGGGACGATCACCCGCTGGGTGTCGTCCATCCGGTTCACGAGGTGCACCCAGTTGTGCTGGGAGCCCAGGATGCCGTGGATGAACAGGACCACGGGTCCGTCGCCCCGGTCGAGGTACGACAGCTCGTGGCCGTGCAGGACCATCGTCCGCGCTGAGGTGGACACGGGCAGCCTCCTGATCCTGGTCGGGTGTTACTCCACGGTAGCCCCGCCGGGGGTCTGCCGCGGCCCGACCGGCTTGACCCACCGGCTCCACTCCCCCTGCGGCGCATAGCCTGCCGCGCGCCAGACCGCGGCCCCTGCCTCGTTCCCGTCCAGGACCATCGCGTCGAGTCGGGTCGCGCCGAGATCGAGAAGTCGCTCCTCGGCGTGCCGCAGCAGCTGCCGCGCGATGCCCCGTCCCCTCACGTCCCTTCCGACCGCGAGTCGGTAGAGATGCGCCCGCCAGCCGTCCCAGCCCGCGATCACGGTGCCGACGATCCGGTCATCGACATCGGCCACGATCACCGCCGCGGGATCGCGCGCGAGCAGCCGTTCCACCGCGACCTCGGAGTCCTGCGGCCGCGACGCGTTCTCCGCCGATCCGGACCAGAACTCCAGCAGCTCCCCCACGTCGGCAGGTCGTGCGTGACGCAGCACGAGGTCGCCGTCGACGATCGTCAGCGGGTGCTCGGCGAACGTCGGGGCGTCGAAACCCTCCAGTTGAGCTCGCACGACCTCGTCGGTGAGCCGGTAGTCGTCCGGACCGGTGTCCCGCCGCTGACGGACGCGGTCCAGCGCTGTCGACATGTCGACCGGCAGGTGGACGGTCTCGGCCACGGCACCGAGGTCCGCGGCGAGCCCGCGGTAGGCGTCCCGCAGCTCGCGCGTCGCGAATGAGAGGTCGACCACGACGTCACGGCCGGCGCGCACTGCCTCGGCGAGGCGGGCCTCCAGCTCGTCCTCGATCCCGGGCAACAGATCCGGCGGCGCCGGCAGCGTCCTCACGCCGCGACGCCACGTTTCGACGTCGAAGCACAGCCGAACCCAGCCGTCGGTCTCGAGGCGGCGGGCGTACGTGGACTTGCCCGACCCGGCCGCGCCGCACAGCAGGATCACGGCCACGGGCGTCGGGTCCTGTCTGCCGGAAACATGACGAGGGGTAGGCGTTCGCCCTCCCTCCTCAACGTACCGCTCGTCAGTCGGTCGAGCCGAACTTGCGCAGCACCGCGGCCAGCGCCGAGAGCGTCACGACGACCCCGCCGTAGACCATCGCGGTGGGCGTGAGGCCGAACTCGCCGACCGCGAACCCGGCGATGACCGCCGGGACGCCGAAGGCGACGTAGCTCGCCACGAAGACGGCGGCGAACAGCTCGCCCCGGCGCTCAGGCGGCGCCAACGGCGTGACCGAGCGCATGATGCCCATGAAGGAGGCCCCGAAGCCCGTGCCCGCGAACACGGCGGCCGCGAGGAACCAGGGCAGGCTGCCGGCAGCCAGGGCCACGAGGGTGAGGGCCGTGCCGACCGCCAGGGTGGTGGTGCCGTAGAGCGTGATGCGGCGGCCGGTCCACCCACGGGCGACGAAGCACATCGCGGCGCCCGCGCCGTTGATCGCGGTGATGGCCAGACCCTGCATGACGTGGCTGTCGCCGCCGAGCTCCTGGGCGACCAAGGGGGCTCCGAGCGAGAGGTAGAAGCCGCTCGTGGCCCACCCCGCGATGAGGGCGGGAAGCGCACGGAGGAAGGCGGCGCGGGCCTCGGGAGGCACGCCGACGTTGGGTCGGAGCGAGGCCCAGACACCCGTTCGCCGGGCCGACGTCTCGGGCGCCACCCACACCAGGAGCGCCATCAGCACGAACACGCCGGTGAGCACGCCGAAGATCGCGGTGAACGGGTCCTCGTCCACGTACTCGAGGACGAGACCGGCGATCAGGCCTCCCGCGGCCAGTCCGGCCAGCGGCGTGACCGAGTTCGCGATCGCACCCCAGCCGGGCCGGCTGACGGGCTCGAGGTCGACGACCGCCGCGGACATCGAGGACATCAGGAGGCCGGCGCCGAATCCCTGCACGACGCGGGCGGTGATGAGCAGGCCGACGGTCTCGGCCTGCCAGAATGCGGTCATGCTGACCGCCAGGACGAGAAGTCCGGCGGTCATGACCGGCCGCCGGCCGAGGTGGTCGGACAGGGATCCGGTGAGCAGGAGCGTCACCAGCATCGACACGGCGTAGACCGCGAAGATCAGCGTCATCGTCACCGAGGAGAAGCCGATGCGCTCCTGCAGCACCGGGTAGAACGGCGAGGGAGCGCTCGCGCCGATCAGGAAGACCGTCAGCGCCACCAGGACGACGACGAAGCCCACCTGGCGGCGGACGCGGGTCCGTTCGGTGGGAAGCGCTCGCATGATGAGGCCGAGTGTAGGACAGGTCACACCTGGCCCCAGCAGCCCCACCTCCGGACGATCAGGAGCCGACGTAGGCCGCCAGGTGCTCGCCGGTGAGCGTGGGGCGCTGGGCCACGAGGTCGGCCGGCGTGCCCTCGAAGACGACCCGGCCACCGTCGTGACCGGCGCCCGGACCCAGATCGATGATCCAGTCGGCGTGCGCCATCACGGCCTGGTGGTGCTCGATCACGATGACCGACTTGCCCGCCTCGACGAGGCGGTCGAGCAGGCCGAGCAGCTGCTGGACATCGGCGAGGTGCAGGCCGGAGGTGGGCTCGTCGAGGACGTAGGTGCCGCCCTTCTCCCCCATGTGCGTGGCCAGCTTGATCCGCTGGCGCTCGCCACCGGACAGGGTCGACAGCGGCTGGCCCAGTGTGAGGTAGCCCAGGCCCACGTCCTCGAGGCGGGCGAGGATCCTCGCGGCGGCGGCGACGTTGACGCCGTCCTTGGCGAAGAACGCGTGCGCCTCGGCCACCGGCATCGCCAGCACCTCGCTGATGTCGCGCCCGCCCAGCTTGTACTCGAGCACGGCGGCGTCGAAGCGACGGCCCTCGCACACCTCGCACGGCGACTCGACGGTGGCCAGGATGCCCAGATCGGTGAAGACGACTCCGACGCCGTTGCAGTTCGGGCAGGCTCCCTCGGAGTTGGCCGAGAAGAGCGCCGGCTTGACCCCGTTCTCCTTCGCGAACGCCTTGCGGATCGGGTCGAGCAGGCCGGTGTAGGTGGCGGGATTGCTGCGTCGCGAGCCACGGATCGCGCCCTGGTCGATCGCGACGACGTCGTCGTTCCTGGCGACCGAGCCGTGGATGAGCGAGCTCTTGCCCGATCCGGCGACGCCCGTGACGACCACGAGGACGCCGAGCGGGATGTCGACGTCGACGTCCTGCAGGTTGTGCGAGTTCGCGCCGCGCACCTCGAGCTGGCCCGTGGGGGTGCGCACCGAGTCCTTGAGGGAGGCCCGGTCGTCGATGTGGCGCCCCGTGACGGTGTCGCTCGCGCGCAGGCCGTCGAAGGTGCCCTCGAACATGATCTGCCCGCCGCCGCTGCCGGCCGCGGGACCGAGGTCGACGACGTGGTCGGCGATCGCGATGGCCTCGGGCTTGTGCTCGACCACCAGGACGGTGTTGCCCTTGTCGCGCAGCTGCAGCAGCAGCTCGTTCATCCGGTCGATGTCGTGCGGGTGCAGCCCCACCGTGGGCTCGTCGAACACGTACGTCACGTCGGTGAGCGACGATCCGAGGTGTCGGATCATCTTGGTGCGCTGGGCCTCGCCGCCGGACAACGTGCCCGCCGGCCGGTCGAGCGACAGGTAGCCCAGGCCGATCTGGACGAACGAGTCGAGCGTGTCGCCCAGCACCGACAGCAGCGGCGCCACCGACGGCTCGCCGAGCTCGCGCACCCAGGCCGCGAGGTCGGTGATCTGCATGGCGCAGGCGTCGGCGATGCTGAGGCCCTTGATCTTGGAGGACCGCGCGCCCTCGTTCAGGCGCGTGCCGTCGCACTCGGGACACGTCTGGAACGTGATCGCCCGGTCGACGAACGCGCGGATGTGCGGCTGCATCGCCTCACGGTCCTTCGACAGCATCGACTTCTGGATCTTCGGGATGAGCCCCTCGAACGTGATGTTGACGCCCTCGACCTTGATCTTGGTCGGCTCCTTGTAGAGCAGGGCGTCGAGCTGTTTCTTCGTGAAGTCCTTGATCGGCTTGTCTCCGGGGAAGAAGTCGCCGTTGCGGTAGATCCGGCCGTACCAGCCCTCCATCGAGTAGCCCGGGATCGTCAGCGCGCCCTCGGCGAGCGACTTCGTCTCGTCGTAGAGGGCGGTGAGGTCGAAGTCCGACACCGCTCCCCTGCCCTCGCACCGCGGGCACATGCCGCCGGTGATCGAGAACTCACGACGCTCCTTCACCGTGCGGCCGCCGGTCTCGAACGAGACGGCGCCCGCGCCGCTGACGGACGCCACGTTGAAGGAGAACGCCTGGGGCGAGCCGACGTGGGGCTCACCGAGGCGGCTGAACAGGATCCGGAGCATCGCGTTCGCGTCGGTGGCCGTGCCGACCGTGGAGCGCGGATCGGAGCCCATGCGCTCCTGGTCGACGAGGATCGCGGTGGTGAGACCGTCGAGGACGTCGACGTCGGGACGGGCCATCGTGGGCATGAAGCCCTGCACGAACGAGCTGTAGGTCTCGTTGATGAGGCGCTGGGACTCCGCGGCGATGGTGCCGAACACCAAGGAGCTCTTGCCCGAGCCCGAGACGCCGGTGAACACCGTGAGGCGCCGTTTCGGCAGCTCGACGCTGACGTCCTTGAGGTTGTTGACCCTGGCGCCGTGGACGCGGATCAGGTCGTGCGTGTCGGCCGGATGACTCATGCGAAAGGTCCTCTCCTGTTCCCTCGCAGAACCTATACCGTGGCCCGGACGAGATTCGACGAACTTTCTTCGTGGAGGCTGTCGATCTCGGCCGACGCCGTTCGACGTCACGGTGAGAGGACGCAAGGTGCGTCCGACGAGAGGACCGGAATCATGAAGAAGTACATGCTGATCATGCGCACCAACGACGAGGCCCTCGCGGCGTCGAAGGAGATGGACTTCGAGGAGATCATCAACGCGATGGGCGCGTACAACGAGGCGCTCATGAACGCGGGCGTGATGGCCGGGGGCGACGGCCTCTCCGACCCGTCGGAGGGCTTCGTGGTGGACTTCTCCGCCGAGGAGCCGATCGTCACGGACGGTCCCTACGGCGAGACGCACGAGCTGTTCAACGGCTTCTGGGTCCTGCAGGTCGCCTCGCGCGAGGAGGCCGTCGAGTGGGCCAAGCGCTGCCCGCTGGGCCCCGGGTCGAAGCTGGAGGTGCGTCGCATCACCGACGAGTCCGACTTCGAGGACTTCGCCGACAACGAGTACGTGCAGAAGGAGGCCGGCTGGCGCGAGCAGCTCGGCAACGCCTGACATGGACGATCTCGCCGCGACCCTCGATGCCGTCTGGCGCATCGAGGGCCCGCGGGTCGTCGCCACCCTGGCTCGCGTGACCGGCGATCTCTCCGAGGCCGAGGACCTGGCCCAGGACGCCGTCGCCGAGGCGCTGCGCGTCTGGCCCGAGTCGGGCGTGCCCCGCAACCCCGGCGCGTGGCTCACCACGGTGGCCCGGCGCCGGGCAGTCGACGGCTGGCGGCGCAGGGCGGCGCTCGACGAGCGTCATCGGACGATGGCCCACCAGCTCGACCAGGAGGACGACGCGGCGTGGGAGCCGATCGAGGACGACCTGCTGCGCCTCGTCTTCACCGCCTGTCACCCCGTGCTCGCCCGGGAGGCCCAGGTCGCGCTGACCCTGCGCGTCGTGGCCGGACTCTCCACCACGGAGATCGCGCGCCTGCTGCTGTCCACCGTCCCGGCGGTCCAGCAGCGCATCGTCCGCGCCAAGCGGACCCTCAGCGAGGCCCGCGTGCCGTTCGAGGTGCCCGACCACACCGAGTGGTCCACCCGGCTCTCGGCGGTGCTCACCGTGATCTACCTGCTCTACACCGAGGGCTACGCCGCGAGCGCCGGCGACCGCTGGGTCCGCCGCGACCTCGCCCAGGAGGCGCTGCGCCTCGGCCGCGTCGTCAGCCGTCTGCTGCCCCGCGAGCCCGAGATCCACGGGCTGGTCGCGCTGATGGAGCTGCAGTCGTCGCGCTTTGCAGCTCGCACGGACCGCCACGGGGACCCGGTGACGCTGGCCCACCAGGACCGCCGGCTCTGGGACCGGTCGCAGATCGCCCGCGGCGTCGAGGCGCTCGAGCGGGTCGACGGCCTGGGTCGCGGCCGGGGCCCCTACGCGCTGCAGGCCGCCATCGCCGCGTGCCACGCCACGGCGCCGTCGTTCGCCGCCACGGACTGGGAGCGGATCCTGGTGCTCTACGACGCGCTCGCCGCGCTCGTCCCTGGACCCGTCGTCCGGCTCAACCGCGCCGCGGCGCTCTCGATGACCGAGGGCGGCCTGGAGCCCGCGCTGGCCGAGATCGACCGGATCGACGCCGAGGGCACGCTCGCGCGCAGCCACCTCGTCGCCAGCACGCGCGCCGATCTGCTGCTGAGGCTCGGCCGCACCGCCGAGGCACGCGGCCAGTTCATCGCGGCGGCCGAGCTCGCGGGCAACGACCTCGAGCGGGCCTGGCTGCAGGCGCGCGCGGCGTCGCTGGAGTTCGGCTCCTCCTGATCAGGTCCCGTCAACCACGGTCCATCACGGTGCAGAGGCAGGCCTTGTTGCCCTCGACGTCCTCCAGCACGACGAAGGACGGCGACTCGGAGTCGTCGAAGACGCGCCCGCCCGCGGCCACGCCGGCCTCGATCCGGGACGGCAGCTGGCCCACCGGGATCCAGACGTCGAGGTGGAAGCACATCGGCGGGACCTCGGTGCGCTCCTCGGTGGGCTGGAACCACAGCAGCGGCACCTGGCCCGTGTCGTCGGTGACCTGCTCGCCGTCGTAGGCGTTCGCGTCGCCGGTCAGCATCGCGGCCCAGAACGGGCCGATCGCGTCCTTGTCCTGGGCGTTGAGCGCGATCTCGACGGTGGTCAGGCGCGCCGGATCGGACTCGAACCCCCGCTCCCCCGCCAGGTCGCTGATCGTGCGCGCGAGGTCGAGGTCGCGGTCGGTGATCCCGCCGGAGTCGTGACTGATCAGCGTGATGTCGACGTGCGTGTAGGTGAGCTTCACGTCCGGGTGGTGGTTCGCCGCCTCGGCCGCGGCACCGATGTCCACGACGAACTCCAGGCCCTGCGCGAAGTCGCCGGTGCGGAACCGGGCGTGCAGGCTGTGGACGAGGGGGCGCCAGTCATCCAGGCCGGCGGCGATGATCGTCGGGACGTCGAGCGTGCTCATGAGGACAGCATCGACCCGGGTCGCGATCAGCGCCAGCCCAGTGCGGGAGCCACGTGCGTCAGCAGGCTCTCGAT
Source organism: Aeromicrobium phoceense (assembly GCF_013868155.1). Lineage (NCBI taxonomy): Bacteria > Bacillati > Actinomycetota > Actinomycetes > Propionibacteriales > Nocardioidaceae > Aeromicrobium > Aeromicrobium phoceense. The sequence goes on along the minus strand of NZ_JACEOG010000001.1, from coordinate 2,270,797 downwards.
CACGTGGGCGTTGTAGTCCACCCCGAGCTGGTTCGGGACGGTGAGCAGCAGCGTGTCGGCGGCCGCGATCGCCTCGTCCTCGGCGAGCTCCTTCACCAGCACGTCGGGCTCGGCCGCGTAGGAGCGCCCGAAGCGCGCCGAGCCGCCGTCGAGGAAGCCGACCTGGTCGGTGCTGCGCGACTCGTGCCCGAAGTAGGCCCGGTCGCGGTCGGACACCAGCGGGAAGATGCTGCGGCTGACCGAGACGCGGGGCTCGCGCTCGTGACCGGCCGCCTTCCACGCGTCGCGGAAGCGCTGGATCTGCTCGGCCTGGAGCTGGTGGAACGGCACGCCCGTGTCCTCGGTGAGCAGCGTCGAGCTCATCAGGTTCATGCCCTGCTCGGCGGTCCACTCGGCGGTCGCGCGCGAGCCGGCGCCCCACCAGATGCGGTCGCGCAGCCCCGGCGAGTGCGGCTCCAACGGGAGCGGGCCCGGAGGGTTCGGGAACATCGGCCGCGGGTTCGGCTCGGCGAAGCCTTCCCCCTTGAGCACCTCCATGAGCACCTGCGTGTGGCCGCGGGCCATGTCGGCGTCGCTCATGCCCTCGGGCGGCTCGAAGCCGAAGTACCGGTAGCCGGCGACGACCTGCTCCGGTGATCCCCGGCTGATGCCCAGCTGGAGCCTGCCGCCGGAGATGAGGTCGGCGGCGGCGGCGTTCTCGGCGAAGTACAGCGGGTTCTCGTACCGCATGTCGATGACGCCGGTGCCCAGCTCGATGCGGCTCGTGCGCGCGGCCGCGGCGGCGAGCAGCGGGAAGGGCGAGGCCAGCTGGCGGGCGAAGTGGTGCACGCGGAAGTAGGCACCGTCGGCGCCCAGCTCCTCGGCTGCGACGGCGAGGTCGATCGACTGCAGGAGCGTGTCCCGGGCCGAGCGGGTCGCCGACTGGGGCGAGTCTGACCAGTGTCCGAACGACAGGAAGCCGATGTTCTTCATGTCGGGGTCAACGCTGCGCGGCGCCAATCATTCCGCGATGACGAGCAGGTCCCCGATCTCGCAGTCGAGAGCCTCACAGATCGCGGTGAGGGTGGTGAACCGGATCGCGCGGGCGCGGTCGTTCTTCAGCACCGACAGATTGACCACCGTGACGCCGACGATCTCGGCCAGCCGCGTGAGGGTCATCCCCCGGTCCGCCAGCAGCTCGTCGAGCCGGCAGTGCACCCGGTGCTCGTCGTCCTCCGGTGGCATCAGACCAGACCCTCCGCGTCCCGCTGCATCCGCTCCCCCGCGTGGAACGCCGCGGCCAGGCTGCCCACGATGATCGCGATGAAGAGGTACATCAGGGAGAACTGCATCGTCACGGAGACGTCGGCCGCCTCGGGCGAGACCGTGGCCAGCGCTCCGTTGCTGGCCATGGTCCTGGCCAGGGAGCTCAGCATCCAGCCACCGACGATCAGCAATGACGTCGCGGTGACCAGTCGGGTGTTGGTCCGGCTGAAGAACACGCTCCCGGCGAGGTTGCGGCACAGCCAGGAGATGCACACCATGACGCCGATGACGGCCAGGGCCGGGACGACCACGGCGGCGATCGCCGAGACGTAGCTGGCCGGTGCCAGGTCCGAGACGCGGATCGTGGCATGGTCCAGGTCGACGCGCACGGGCTCCGACAACCCGGTGATCGCGATCGCCTGCTGCTGGCTCTCGAAGTAGACCTCGACCGGGACGTCGCGATTCGGCAGGATCTCCACGACCCGGCGCGCCGCGTCGATCGCCGTGCCCACGATGACCGCGGCCGCGAGGGCCACGGCGAGCCACAGGTCCGAACGGGTGGCGGTGCCGAAGGGCGCTTTCATGGAAGACCTCGCTTCATATCGTTTGTCGATGTTATCGAAACACGATATGGGAGTCGCGTCAAACCTCCGACGCCCCCCGGCCCGTGCCTGCCATGATTTCGCCATGGCCGTCACCCGACTCGTCGCCACGACCGACGCCGAGGCGCTCGCCGACGTCCTGCGCCGCAATCGCCGCGCCATGGCCGCGCTGGAGCCGAAGCGTCCCGAGGTCTACTTCACCGAGAAGGGACAGCGCGCGATCATCCAGGACGCGCTCCGCCGGTACGAGGAGGGCGTGTCGTTCCCCCGGGTGATCCTCGGCCCCGACGACTCCGTGGTGGGCCGGGTCAACCTCAACGAGATCGTCCGCGGCCCCTCGATGAAGGGCGTGCTGGGCTACTACGTCGACGAGGCGCACCAGGGCCAGGGGCTGGCCAGCGCCGCCGTCGACGAGATCGTGCAGCTGGCGTTCGTGCGGCTCGGCCTGCACCGGATCGAGGCCGGCACGCGCCTGGACAACCACTCCAGCCAGCGCGTCCTGGAGAAGAATGGCTTCGTGCGCTTCGGTGTGGCGCGCGACTACCTGCGCCTGGCGGGGACGTGGCACGACCACGTCCTCTACGAGCGCATCTTCGGCGACTGACCTAGCGTCGGGGCATGAAGACGATCGGCCGGATCCTGCTCGGCGGCATGCTGGCGTTCGCCGGCATCGGCCACCTGACCTTCGCCCGCGACGAGTTCGACGCGCAGGTGCCGAACAGCATCCCCCTCGACGAGGAGTTCGTGGTCGTGGTGTCCGGCGTCGTGGAGATCGCCCTGGGCGCCGCGCTGATGGCGGTCCCCCGGCACCGCCGGGTGATCGGGCTGGTGGCCGCCGCGTTCTTCGTCGCCGTCTTCCCGGGCAACGTCTCGCAGTACCTGAACGGCGTGGACGCCTTCGGTCTCGACAGCGACCGGGCCCGTCTGGCCCGGCTGTTCTTCCAGCCGGTGCTCGTGGTGTGGGCGCTGTGGTCGACCGACGCGCTCGAGCTGGTCAGAGAACGCCGGCGACGCGGAACTGCACGCTGATCCTGGGTCCCACGGCACGCGCGGTCTTGAGGATCGCGTGCTCCCACGTGCGCTGACAGCTGCCGCCCATGACCGAGAGGTCGCCGTGGCCGAGGCTGAAACCGGTCTGCGGGCCTCCCCCGGCGGGCCGGAGGCTGAGCTTGCGCTCGGCACCGAGGGACAGGATGGCCACCATCGTGTCCTCGGTGCGGCTGCGGCCGATGCGGTCGCCGTGCCAGGCGACCGAGTCGTTCCCGTCGCGGTAGAAGCACAGGCCGGCCGTCACGAAGGGCTCGCCGAGCTCGTCCGCGTAGTGCGCGGACAGTGCGTCGCGCGCCTCCTCCAGCGCGGGATGGGGCAGCGGGCGCCGGGGGCCGTAGAAGCAGAGCAGCCGGGGAACGTCGACGACGCGCTCGTACATCTCACGCCGCTCCTCGCGCCAGGGCACCTCCGTGCGCAGCGTCTCGAACAGCTCGTCCGAGCCGCTCACCCATCCGGGCAGCGTGTCGACCCAGGCACCGTCGGACAGTGGGTGGCGCTGCACGCGATCGGGCGGGCCGACACGCACGCCCGCGTCACCGTCGAGCAGGGATCCTTGGAACCACATGCCTCCACATTACGCGGTTTTCCCGAACACGTGTTCCACTCGGCAGCGTGTCACGCGTGCACGGCGCCCCAGAACGCCTCGAGGTACTCCGGAGGCTCCGGCGTGCCCAGGCCCTGCCTCGTGAGCAGGACGCCTCCGACGCCCGACACCGGATCGACCCACAGGCTGGTGCCGGTGCCGCCGTCCCAGCCGAAGCGGCCCGCGTGCGGGCCGGGGTACCGCGAGCCGAGGTCCACACCCACCCCGAGCCCCCAGGTGAGGTTCGGCTCGAGGAACTCCCGGGCCATGGCGCGAGCCGGCTCGACCACGGAGTCGGTGGTGAGCGCCGCGAACGACGCCCGCGAGATGACCCGTCCCCGAGGCCCGCGGCCCTCGCGCAGGAGCATCTGCGCGAACTTCGCCAGGTCGCCGGCGCTCGAGAGCAGCCCGGTGGCGCCCGACCGGAACACCGGGACGTTCATGAGCCTCGGGTCGCCGGTGGGAGCCACCTCCACGAAGTCGCCCCGCCGGTTCGGGAACCAGGCCGACGGCACCCGGTCGACGTCGTTCATCGGCACCGCGTAGCCCGTGTGGTCCATGTCGAGGGGCGCGAAGACCTTGTCCCGCAGCAGGAGATCGAGCCGCCGCCGGGTGGCCCTCTCGATGAGCACCGTGAGGACGTCGTAGGAGTACTGGTACATCCAGCCCTCCCCCGGCTGGTGCGCCATCGGCAGCGCGCCCGCCAGCTCGGCCCAGCGGTCCGGGCGCACCACGGGAGGCTCCCAGCCCGAACCGAGCTCGCGCGCGTCGAACTCCCGCGCGAGGGGGTCGTCCGGCGCCGCCTTCATGTCCCAGCCGAGCCCGGATCCCATCGCCAGGACGTCTCGCACGGTGGTCGGCCGAGCGGCCGGCACGGTGTCGGTGAGGGCCCCTCCGCGCTCCCGCAGGACGCGACGGTCCGCGAACTCCGGCAGCCAGGCGTCGATCGCGTCGTCGAGGGCGAAGACGCCCTCGTCCACGAGCCGCAGGGCCAGCACGCCGACGATCGGCTTCGTGATCGAGGCGATGCGGAAGATCGTGTCGTGGCCGAGCGGTCCCGCGGACCCGATCTGGACGGTCTGGCGCGGGCCGGAGATCGTGGCCCAGACGAGGCCGGGCACGGCCATCCGCGTGGCGACGTCGCGCATGGTCCCGGCGACGCGGTCGAGGCTCACCAGCGCCTCAGGCGTCCAGCACGCCGGTGCGCGACGTGATGACGGGCTCGCTCGACCACGGGAAGTTGATCCACTTGTCGGTGCGTCTCCAGGCGTAGTCGGGCGCGAGGATCGTGCGCGGCTTCTCGTAGATGACCGCCGAGCGCACCTCCCCTGCATGCTCCGAGCAGACGCGCGCCACGAGCTCGAGGGTCTTCCCGCTGTCCGCCACGTCGTCGACCACCAGCACGGACAGGTCGTTCAGCTCGGCGAGGTCGAGGAAGGGCGGCAGCAGCGTGGGCTCGTCGCGCGTGGTGCCGACCCCGGTGTAGAACTCGACGTTCATCGTGAACAGGTTCTTGCAGTCCAGCGCGTAGGCCACGGAGCCGGCCGGGATCAGCCCGCCGCGGGCGATGCCCAGGACGATGTCGGGCGCGAAGCCGGAGTCGGCCACCGACTGCGCCAGCTCGCGGACCGCCGTGCCGTAGGTGTGCCAGGTCAGGATCTCGCGGTCGTCCATGCGCCCATCGTGGCACGATGACGGACATGGACGTCACCCGTTTCGGGCACGCCGCCGTCCTCGTCGAGGCCGCCGGGACCCGCATCCTCATCGACCCGGGCGCCTTCAGCGTCCCGGCCACCTTCGCGCTGACGGACCTCGACGCCGTCGTCGTCACGCACCAGCACGCCGACCACGTCGACCGCGACCGGATCGGCGATCTCGTCGCGGCGAACCCGCGGGCGAGGCTGCTGGCCGAGCCGGAGACGGCCGCCGAGCTGGACGGCTTCGAGCCCACGGGCGCCGATGTGCCCTTCGAGGTCGGCGGGCTCACCCTCACCGGCGTGGGCTCGCGTCACGCCGAGATCCTGCCCGCGCTCCCCCGGGTCGGGAACGTCGGCGTCCTCGTCGCGGCCGAGGGCGAGCCGACGCTGTTCCATCCCGGCGACACGTACGAGTACCGACCGAGCGGCGTCGACATCCTCGCGCTCCCGCTGTCGGCGCCGTGGGCGAAGGTCAGTGAGACCGTGGAGTTCCTGCGCGCGGTGGCGCCACGCACCGCCTTCCCCATCCACGACTGCACGATCTCCGAGGTCGCGTACGGGATCTACTGGACCCACGTGGAGGGCCACGGAGGCGTCGCCGACCTCCAGCGGCTCCCCCAGGACGGCGCCCTGACGCGCTGATCGGCGCGGTGTCGACACTCACACCGTGTCGACACTCACCTTGGCCAGACTGGCTTTATCTCACAACTGATATACGCTGGAGCATATGACCCAGAGCGACTCCTACCTCGCCCGGATCGGCACCCTGATCCGCGACGCGCGCCAGCACTCCGGCCTCACCCAGGCACAGCTGGCCACCGAGCTGAAGACCAGCCAGAGTGCCATCAACCGCATCGAGAAGGGCCAGCAGAACCTCACGCTGGACACCTTGGCCCGCATCGGGTCGGCCCTCGACTCCGAGCTCGTGAGCGTCGCGCCGGTCGCCGGCCCGAGCCACCTGCGCGTCAAGGGCGGCACCACCCTCTCGGGCAGCATCGACGTGAAGTCGAGCAAGAACGCCGGCGTCGCGCTGCTGTGCGCGGCCCTGCTGAACACCGGCACCACCGTGCTGCGCAAGGTCGCCCGCATCGAGGAGGTCAACCGCCTGCTCGAGGTGCTGGAGTCGATCGGCGTCCGCACCACCTGGCTCAACGAGCAGAACGACCTCCAGCTCGTCGTCCCCGAGCGCCTCGACCTCGCCCGGATGGACGCCGACGCGGCCCGTCGCACCCGCAGCATCATCATGTTCCTCGGCCCGCTGATGCACCGGGTCGACGAGTTCGAGCTCCCCTACGCGGGCGGCTGCGACCTCGGTACCCGCACCGTCGAGCCGCACATGACCGCCCTACGGCCGTTCGGTCTCAAGGTCCTGGCCACCGAGGGCAGCTACCACGCCTCCGCCGCACGTGGCGTCTCCCCGGAGCGGCCGATCGTGCTCACCGAGCGCGGTGACACCGTCACCGAGAACGCTTTGCTGGCCGCGGCGCGCTACGAGGGCACCACCGTCATCCGCAACGCCAGCCCGAACTACATGGTCCAGGACCTGTGCTTCTTCCTGGAGCGGCTCGGCGTCCAGATCGAGGGCATCGGCACCACCACGCTGCGCGTCACCGGCAAGCGCGACATCCGCGGCGACGTCGAGTACGCGCCCAGCGAGGACCCGATCGAGGCGATGAGCCTGATCACCGCGGCAATCGTCACCGGCTCGGAGATCACCGTGCGGCGCGTGCCGATCGAGTTCATGGAGATCGAACTCGCCCTGCTCGAGGAGATGGGCTTCGCCTACGACCGCTCCGCCGAGTACCTCGCCGAGAACGGCCAGACGCGGCTCGTCGACATCACGACCTACCCGTCCACGCTGCGGGCCCCGATCGACAAGATCCACCCGATGCCGTTCCCCGGCCTCAACATCGACAACCTGCCCTTCTTCGCCGTCATCGCGGCGACCGCCGAGGGCCAGACGATGCTGCACGACTGGGTCTACGAGAACCGCGCGATCTACCTGACCGAGCTGAACAAGCTCGGCGGCAAGGTCAAGCTGCTCGACCCGCACCGCGTGCTGATCGACGGACCCACCCACTGGAGCGGTGCCGAGCTGGTGTGCCCGCCCGCGCTGCGACCCGCGGTGGTCATCCTCATCGCGATGCTCGCCGCCAAGGGCACGTCGGTGCTGCGGAGCGTCTACGTCATCAACCGCGGCTACGAGGACCTGGCGCTGCGACTCAACGCCCTCGGCGCCGAGATCGAGACCTTCCGCGACATCTGACGGGTTGCGCGCACCTGCCTCCTCCACCGTCACAGGTGCCCTAGGTTGGTCGCGTGAGGACACCGCCGTACCTCGAGCCGGCCCCGCCGATCGCCTTCGCGCACCGCGGGGGCGCCACCGTCGAGGAGAACCTCGGGATCGAGAACTCGCTCGCCGCGTTCACCCACGCCTACGACCTCGGCTACCGCTACATGGAGACCGACGTGCGCTGCAGCCGCGACGGTGTCGTGTACGCGTGCCACGACGCGAAGCTCGACCGGCTGCTCGGCCGGGACACCGCGCTCGCCGACCTGACGTCGGCCGAGATCGACGAGGCCCTGCTCGGCGACCGTGAGCCGATCGTGCGGCTGCAGACCCTCGTCGAGGCGCTCCCCGAGGCGCGCTGGAACATCGACGTCAAGGCCGACGACGCGGTGGACGCCACCACGGACCTCGTCGAGCGGCTCGGCATCCTCGACCGCATCTGCCTCGCGTCCTTCTCGCACGCCCGTCTCGTGCGGATGCGGGCGCGGCTCCCCCACGTCGTCACGTCGGCGTCCTCGCGGGAGGTCGCCCAGATGGTGCTCACGGGGCGCGTCCCGGCGGCCCCGCTGATCTTCCAGGTGCCGGTCCGCCACGGCCGTGCCCGCGTAATGACACCGCGATTCCTGCGCCGGGCCCACCGCGCCGGCAAGTTCGTGCACGTGTGGACGGTCGACGAGCCCGCCGAGATGCACCGACTCGCCGACCTCGGCGTCGACGGGATCATGACCGACCGCACCGACCTGCTCAGGCAGGTGCTCCAGGAGCGCGGCCAGTGGAAGGAGCCCGCATGAGCGACGAGATCGTGGCCACCCGGCGCGACCGGGGTCGTGTCGTCGCCTGGGGGCTCTGGGACTGGGGCTCGGCGGCGTTCAACGCGGTGATCGTCACCTTCATCTTCTCGGTCTACCTGGTCGACGGCGTCGGCGACGACGTCCCCGGTCCCTTCCGGGCGGCCACCTGGCTCGGACTGTCGAGCGCGGCCGGGGCCGTGCTGATCGCCGTGATCGCGCCCGCGCTCGGCCGCCGGACCGATGCCGGCGGCGCGCGCAAGAAGAGCCTCTTCTGGCTCACCCTCGCGGTCGTCGTCATCACCGCGTCGCTGTTCTTCGTCGAGAACGACTGGCACTTCCTGTGGCTCGGCCTCACGCTCATGGCCGCGGGCTCGGTGATCTTCGAGCTCACCCAGGTCCCGTACTTCGCGATGATGCGCCAGGTGTCCACGCCGGACGACGTCGGGCGGGTCTCCGGATTCGGCTGGGCCTTGGGGTACTTCGGCGGCATCGTCCTGCTGCTCATCTGCTACTTCGGCTTCGTCACCGGCGACGGCGACACCCGCGGGATCTTCGGCGTCTCGTCGGAGAACGGGCTGAACATCCGCGTCATCGCCCTCGTCGCTGCCGTGTGGTTCCTGGTCTTCGCCATCCCGCTGTTCCTGAAGGTCCCCGAGCTGCCCGCCACCGCGAACGAGGACTCCCCCAAGGTCGGCATCCTCGACTCCTACCGCGGAATCTGGAACGACGTGACCACCATGTGGCGCGACGACCGCGACACCCTGAAGTTCCTCATCGCCAGCGCCTTCTTCCGCGACGGCCTGGCCGGGGTGTTCGCGTACGGCGCCGTGCTCGCGGTGTCCGTGTACGGCATCACGAAGGACGACGTGATCCTGTTCGGCGTCGCCGCCAACGTCATCTCCGCGGCCGGCGCCCTGCTCGCGGGACGCTACGACGACCGCATCGGGCCGCGCGCGGTGATCGTGTTCTCGCTCGCCTCGATGCTCGTGTGCGGCGTCATCCTGCTGTTCGTCGAGGGTCCCCGGATGTTCTGGATCTTCGGTCTCGGCCTGTGCCTGTTCGTCGGCCCCGCCCAGTCGGCCTCGCGCACCTACCTGACCCGCATCACCGTGCCGGGCCGCGAAGGCCAGAACTTCGGGCTGTACGCGATGACCGGCCGTGCCGTGTCGTTCATGGCTCCGCTGGCGTTCGCGCTGACGATCTGGGCCGGCAACCTCCTGCTGGGCACCACCACCGACCGCTGGGGGATCTTCGGCATCATGATCATCCTGGCCGTGGGTCTGGCCCTGCTGCTGCGGGTGCCCGCACACATCGAGGACCGTGCGAGGAGCCTCACGCGCTGACGGGTCGAAACCTCGCTCTCAGGGGAATCTCACGGATCTGGCGTACGTTGGAATGGACGGACACCACCTGAAGGGGGACCGACCATGGCAGAACGAGCCCTGCGCGGAGCGCGGCTGGGAGCCCAGAGCTTCGAGGACGAGCGCGGAGTCGAGATGGCACCGCGGCAGCAGATCGAATACGTGTGCGCCGACGGCCACACGTTCACGGTGACGATGTCGGAAGAGGCCGAGGTTCCGGCCGAGTGGGAAGACCCGAAGACCGGCCAGATGGGACGTCGCGTCGGCGGCGCCGAGCCGGACCGCAAGGAGGAGAAGCCCGTGCGCACGCACTGGGACATGCTCCTCGAGCGGCGTTCGGAAGAAGAGCTGGAGGAGATCCTCACCGAGCGGCTGGAGATGCTGCGCGGTGGCGAGATCGGCCCGCCGCACCTGCACCGCAAGAGCAAGTCGCGGAAGAAGTCCGTCAGCGCCTGAACGGATTCATCCGCTGGAGGCCCCACACGGTGACCCGTGTGAGGGCCTCTTTCACGATGTCGAGGCTCATCTTCGACTGACCGTGCACCCGCTCGACGAAGGTGATGGGCACCTCGGCGACCTCGAGCCCGGCTAGACGGGTCTGACGGGTCATGTCGATCTGGAAGCAGTAGCCCTGCGACTCCACGGCGTCGAGGTCGATCGCTTCGAGCGTCTCGCGGCGGAAGGCCCGGAAGCCGGCGGTGGCGTCCCTGACGCCGAGGTCGAGCATCAGTCGGGCGTACAGCGACGCCCCGCGCGAGAGGGCCTCGCGACGCTTGGGCCAGTTCACCACCGAGCCGCCGGGCACCCAGCGCGAGCCGAGCGTGAGCGGCGCACCGGCGCGCGCCGAGTCGAGCAGCTTGCCGAGGTCCTCGGGACGGTGGGAGCCGTCGGCGTCCATCTCCACGAGGACGTCGTAGTCACGCTCGAGGCCCCACGCGAACCCGGCACGGTAGGCGGCGCCGAGGCCCTCCTTGCCCTGCCGGTGCAGGACGTGCACGCGGGGGTCGGCCTCGGCCAGCTTGTCGGCGATCTCACCGGTGCCGTCGGGCGAGTTGTCGTCGGCGACCAGGATCTCGACCTCGGGCTGCTGCTCCAGGACCCGGTCGGTGATCCAGCCGACGTTGTCCGCCTCGTTGTAGGTCGGGATGATGACCAGCGTCTTCACGGCCGCTCCGTTCGTAACTTCCATTTACCGAGGGCCCATCCTGCCACGGACATGACGTAGATCACCATGGTCCATCCAGATCCCCGGCGCGTGGCGGGCGTCGTGCCGTGCGCGGCCTGCACCTCGGCGACCACGGTGGCGGGCTCCTTGACCGGCGCCCTGCCCTCCACGCGGCCGTGAGGATCGACGATCCCCGAGATGCCGTTGGTGGACGCGACGGTCACCCAGCGTCCCGTCTCGATCGCGCGCAGGCGGGAGATCGCCCACTGCTGCTGCGGCTGCACGCCGCGCCCGAAGTCCATGAAGCTGGCGTTGCTGGTCTGCACGGCCAGCACCTCGGCGCCGAGGTCGACGGCGCCGTGCACCGCGCCGTCGTAGGCGATGTCCCAGCAGATCGTCAGCCCGATCGTGAGGCCGTCGAGCGTCATCGCGCCCGCCTCGTCGCCGGCCACGATGTCGCGCGGGATGTCGCGGTCGAACCGCGGCACGAGCGAGCCCAGCTGGGCGCGGAACGGCACGTACTCGCCGTACGGCACCGGGTACTGCTTCAGGTACAGGTCGTCCCTCGGGCCGTTCTCGTCGACCAGGACCGACGCGTTGTAGGCGGTGTCGTCGGTGGGCCCGTCGAGGATCGCGCCCACCAGGATCGGCGCGCCGAGCCGCCGCGACAGCGCGATGACCTCCTCGCGGGCGTACTCGTTGGAGCGGACGTCGAGGTCGGACCCGTTCTCCGGCCAGATGACCACGTCGACCGGCTGGTCGATCCGCTCGGTCTCGGCCACCTGGAGGCGGAAGATCGCCGCGCGGGGCCACTGCAGGAAGGGCCCCGGGGTGTTGCCCTGGACGACCGCCAAGGTCTTGGTCTCTCCCCCGTCGGCGATGCCGATGGGCAGCACCGCGCCGATGGCCGGGATCGCGATCGCGGCCACCAGCACGAGGGCGCGTCGCTCGGTGACAGCGACCACGAGCAGTCCGGCCAGCAGGGCCATCAGCCACGACGTGGCGGGCAGGGCGACGAGCCGCACCCAGCCCTCGAGCGGCGTGTCGATGGCGGTGTGCGCGAGGCGCCCCCACGGGAACCCGCTCAGCGGGAACGCGCCGCGGACCTGCTCGCCCGCGGTCCACACCGCCGCCGCCCAGACGGGCCAGTACGGCGCCCAGACGGCCACACGCAAGACCCACGTGATCAGGGCCAGGAAGAGCGCCTCGATCGCCACGAGGGTCACCCAGGCCCACGGGTCCACGGCGTTCATCCACCAGATCAGCGGCCCCATGAACGCCAGGCCGAACACGAACCCGACCGCCAGCACCCGGCCCACCGAGTCGTCGCGCAGCGTGCGCACGAGGTACAGGTACCCGGCGACGGTGACCACCATCAGGCCCGGGAGCGCGAGCGGCTCGAAGGCCGCCGCCGACGCGACGCCGAGGAGGGCGGCCGCGAGGAGCCGTCTCACAGCCGGACGAGATCGCGCGAAGTGTCGTTGAGGACCTCGATGCCGTCCTCGGTGCAGACCACGATGTCCTCGATGCGGGCACCCCACTGGCCCTCGACGTAGATCCCCGGCTCGATGGAGAACGCCATCCCGGGCTCGAGCTCGAGGGTGTTCCCCTCGACGATGTAGGGCTCCTCGTGGGTCTCCTGGCCGATGCCGTGGCCGGTGCGGTGGATGAACAGGTGGCCGTAGCCCGCGTCCGCGATGACCTGGCGACCGACGGCGTCGACGGACTCGGCGGTGACGCCCGGACGCGCGTACTCGCGCTGGACCTGCTGGGCGCGCTGGAGCACCGCGAGCATCGCGATGTAGCCCGGGTCGGGCTCGCCGCCGGCGACGTAGTTGCGGGTGGAGTCCGAGCAGTAGCCGGCGGCGGTGGTGCCACCGATGTCGACCACCACCGGCTCGCCCGCCCCGATGACCCGGTCGGGGACCTCGTGGTGGGGCGACGCGCCGTTCGGGCCCGAGCCGACGATCACGAAGTCGACCTGCTCGTGACCCTCCTCGACGATGGCGCGCGCGATGTCGGCCCCGACCTCGCGCTCGGTGCGGCCGGGACGCAGCCACTCCCCCATGCGGGAATGGACGCGGTCGATCGCGGCACCGGCCTCGCGCAGCGCGTCGACCTCCGCGGGCTCCTTGACGGTGCGCAGCGCGGACACCAGCTCGCCGCCGAGCACGAACCCGGACTCGGGCAGCGCCTCCTGGAGGGCGAACACGCGCGAGGCCCACATCTGGTCGTCGACCGCCACCACGTCGGGCGACCCGAGCAGCTCGGCCACGAGCGCGTACGGGTCGTCGGTCTCGGACCAGGTGACGATCGGCATGCTCACGCCCGCGGCCTCGGCGGCCGCACGCTCGAGGCCGGGCACCACGAGGTGGGAGCCCAGCTGGGTCACCACGAGGCAGGTCAGACGTTCCAGGGGCTTGGCGGCATAGCCGGTCAGGTAACGCAGGTCGGCCCCCGGGGTCACGAGGAGGGCGTCGATGCCCTGGTGTCCGGCGAGCAGGCGGGCGCGGTCGAGGCGTTCAGTCACAGCACGAGGTTACCTAGCGCTCCCGACGATCCTGTGTGAACGTAGGGCCTATCTGCTCCACACCCTTAAGGATCGGGGGATCCATGAAGAAGGCAGTCATCGCCGCATCCGCGGCCATCCTCACGGCAGGACTCGTCACCGCGTCACCCGCAGTGGCCAAGTCCGGCCCGACGGCACCCCAAGGTCAGGCCACCAAGCTGACCAAGGCGGTCACCGTCAACGGCATTCTGAAGCACCTCCGCCAGTTCCAGGCCATCGCGAACGCGAACGGCGGGAACCGGGCGTCCGGCCTCCCCGGCTACGACGCCTCGGCCGCCCACGTGGCGCGCGAGCTGAAGAAGGCCGGCTACGACGTCACGGTCCAGGAGTTCACGTTCCCGTTCTTCCAGGAGCTCACTCCCGCGACGCTCACCGTGGGCGGGGAGTCGATCGAGACCTCCGTGTTCACGTACTCCTCGAGCGGCAGCGTGACCGGACCGATCATCCCGACCAACGACGTCCAGATCCCACCGGGCCCCGAGGCGGGGAGCAGCAACTCGGGCTGTGAGGCGGCCGACTTCGATCCGGCTCCGGCCGAGGACGCGATCGCGCTCGTCCAGCGCGGCACGTGCGACTTCGCCGTGAAGGTCGACAACGCCGTGGCCGCGGGCTACGACGCGGTGCTCGTCTTCAACGAGGGCCAGCCGGGCCGGACCGACGTGGTCGCCGGCACCCTCGGCACGCCGAAGACCGTCCCCGTGTCGGGCCTCAGCTTCGAGCAGGGCGCGGAGTTCGTCGCGGCCGGCACCCCCACGGGCACGCTGACCACCGACGTCGAGTCCGACCTCGAGCGGAGCACCTACAACGTGATCGCGGACGTGCCGCAGTCGGTGCTGAAGAAGATCAAGAACCCGGACCAGGTCGTCGTCGTCGGTGCACACATCGACAGCGTGGCCGAGGGGCCGGGCATCAACGACAACGGCTCCGGCTCAGCCACGACCCTCGAGATCGCCAAGCAGCTGAGCAGCACCGGCGTCTACAAGGGACTCCAGCGTCCTGTTCGCTTCGCCTTCTGGGGTGCGGAAGAACTGAGCCTGCTCGGCGCGGAGCACTACGTCGCCAACCTCCCCGAGGACGAGCTGTCGCGGATCTACGCCAACCTGAACTTCGACATGATCGGCTCGCCGAACTACGCGCGGTTCGTGTACGACGGCGATGGGTCCGACTCGGATCCCGGCCCGGCCGGGTCCGGTGAGATCGAGAAGGTCTTCACGGACTACTTCGACAGCAAGGGTCTGGCCAGCGAGCCCACGGCCTTCGACGGACGGTCGGACTACGGCCCGTTCATCGCGGTCGGCATCCCGGCCGGTGGCCTGTTCACCGGTGCTGAAGGGGTCAAGACGCCCGAGCAGGTCGCGCTCTACGGCGGCACCGCCGGCGTGGCGTACGACAAGTGCTACCACCAGGCGTGTGACGACATGACGAACGTCAACGTCAACGCGTTGAACGAGATGGGCGACGCCGCGGCCTTCGCGGTGGCGACGCTCGGACTCTCCAAGGCCGGTCTCTACCCCGACGGCAGCCGCAAGGCGGCCAAGCAGGGTCAGGCCAAGGTCCGCGGAAAGGTGCCCGGCACCCTCGCTCAGCGCTGATCACCACGTGTCGTCCCCGTCACCGGTCCCGGTGGCGGGGACGACGCACGTTCGCAGCGGTGTCCGTCGGGCGTGCCATCATGACGCCATGTCCTCGCGACTGCTCCTCCTCGACACGGCCAGCCTCTACTTCCGCGCCTTCTACGGCGTGCCCGATTCGATCAGGGCCGCCGACGGGCGGCCCGTGAACGCCGTGCGCGGGATGCTCGACTTTCTCGCCACGCTGCAGGACCGGTACGAGCCGGAGGCCGTCGTGGCCGCGTGGGACGACGACTGGCGGCCGGCGTGGCGCGTCGAGCTGCTCGACACGTACAAGACCCACCGCGTCGCCGACCCGGAGGCTGGCATCGAGGAGACGCCCGACCTGTTGGCGCACCAGGTCCCGCTCATCGCCGAGGCGCTCACGCTGGCCGGCGCCACGGTGGTCGGTGCGCCAGAGGCCGAGGCCGACGACGTGATCGGCACCCTCGTGAACCGCTGGGAGACCGGGATCGACGTGGTCACCGGCGACCGCGACCTGTTCCAGCTCGTCGACGACGCCCGCGACGTCCGCGTCCTCTACACGGCGCGAGGTGTCGGCAAGCACGACGTCGTGAACGCCGCGTGGGTCCGCGAGAAGTACGGCGTCGAGCCCCAGCAGTACGTCGACTTCGCGGTGATGCGCGGTGACGCCTCCGACGGGCTGCCCGGCGTCAAGGGCATCGGCGACAAGACCGCCGCGGCGCTGCTGAACGAGTACGCGGACCTCGACGGCATCCGGGCCGCCGCCGCGGATCCGTCGTCCTCCCTGCGCCCACGGATCCGCCAGTCGCTCCTGGACAGCTCGGACTACATCGACGCGGCGGTCCGGGTGGTCACGGTGCGCCCCGACCTCGACCTGGACGATCCCGTGACCGGCGTGATCGACGAGGCCGCCCTGCGTGCCTTCGGCGAGCAGTGGAACGTGGCCGGCCCCGTCGACCGGCTGCTCGCGTCCGTCAGGACGTGACGCTCGAGTAGGCCACCACGCCGGTACGGAGCTCGTCGAGCGCCGACCGCGCGGTGTCGCGCAGCGGTCCCGGGCCGGCCGCGTCGGCGATCTGGGCCACGGTGTCGATGAGCTGCTTCATCGCGCGCACGAAGTCGCCCGCGGCCATCTCGGCCGAGCCCAGCACGAGATCGAGGCTGGTGCCCTCGCACCACATCCAGACCGCGTACGCGAACCCGAAGTCGGGCCGGCGCAGGAACGACAGCCGGTGCTCGCGCTCGAGCTGGTCGAGCTGGAGCCACAGCAGCCCCATCGACTCGGCGGCCTGGGCCACGGCCTTCGTCGGGAAGCGCGGCGGCGGTGCCTCGTCGGAGTTGCGCGCCGCGTACGTGAGCCCGCTCGCGACCGCGGCGAACTCGGCGGGCGACAGGGCGCCCCACACGTCGTGGCGCAGCGACTCGCTGACCACGAGGTCGGACTCGCCGTAGATGCGCTGCAGGCGCCGGCCCTCGGGCGTGACATCGTCGCCGTTCAGGTAGCCGAGCGAGTCCAGCACCTCGCACACGCGGTCGAACTGGCGCGCGACGCTGTTCGTCCGCTGCTCCACGCGGCGGCGCATGCTGTCGGTCTCGCGATCGAGCTTGAGCGCGCGCTCCGCCCAGCGGGCGTGTGCCTCGCGGTCGGGGCACGCGTGACAGGGGTGGTCGCGCAGCTCGCGCCGCAGCTCGGCGATCCGCGGGTCCTCCGCGGTCGGTCCCTCGCGGTACGCCACGGGGTACTCGGCCAGGTGCCCCGCGCGGTTGCGCAGGGACGACGCGAGGTCGCGCCGCGACTGGGCGTCGCGCGGGTTGAACGACTTCGGGATCCGCATCTGCATGAGCGGGTCGACCGGAGTGGGGAAGTCCACGACCGCCAGTCGGCGCGCGTGGCGGTTGGCGGTCAGCACCATCGGGCGCGGGCCCTCGCGGTTGCCGGTGTCGGGATCGAGCACCACGGCCAGCCCGGAGAACTTGCCGGCCGGGACGTTGATGACGTCGCCCCGCTTGAGCCGCGTGAGGGACTCCATCGCCTCCTCGCGCTTGGCGGCGCGGCGCGACTTCGACCCGGCGGACTCCAGCTCGCCGATGCGGCGACGGATGCCCATGTACTCCATGAAGTCGCCGCGCTCGCAGCTGACGGACTCGCGGTAGCCCTCGATCGCCTCGTCGGCCTTGCGCACCTTGCGGGCGAGACCGACGACGGCGCGGTCGGCCTGGAACTGGGCGAACGACATCTCGAGCAGCTCACGGGCCCGGCCGCGACCGACCTGGTGCACGAGGTTGACCGCCATGTTGTACGACGGGCGGAACGAGGAATTGAGCGGATACGTGCGCGTCGAGGCGAGGCCGGCCACGTGGCGCGCGTCCAGGCCGGGCTGCCACAGCACCACGCCGTGGCCCTCGACGTCGATGCCGCGGCGTCCGGCCCGTCCGGTGAGCTGGGTGTACTCCCCCGGCGTGACGTCGACGTGGTTCTCGCCGTTCCACTTCGTGAGCCGGTCGATCACCACGGAGCGTGCGGGCATGTTGATGCCCAGCGCGAGCGTCTCGGTGGCGAACACGACCTTCACGAGGCCGGCGCTGAACAGGTCCTCCACGCACTCCTTGAACGTCGGCAGCATGCCGGCGTGGTGCGCGGCGATGCCGCGTCCGATGCCCTCGCGGAACTCGTGGAACCCCAGGACGGCGAGGTCGTCCTCGGGCAGGTGCGCGCAGGCCGCGTCGACGTGCTCGTGGATCGCCTCGCGCTCCTCCTGGGACGTGAGGATGAGGCGCGCGGCCAGGCACTGCTCGACCGCCGTGGCGCAGCCGGCACGGCTGAAGATGAAGACGATCGCCGGCAGCAGGCCCTCGGACTCCAGCTTGAGGACGATGTCGATGCGGTCGGGCGTGCGGTGGCGGCTGCGCGGGCGGCGACCGCCCTTCTGCGGGCGGCGCGAGCGGTTCTTGGCGAACGCGCGGTTCCACTGCGCGTCGTCGCGGGCCATCTGCTCGAGGGTGTGGTTGACCTCGGTGGAGTTCGGCTCGAACAGGTCGAACATCTTGCGGCCCACCAGCACGTGCTGGTGCAGGGGCACGGGCCGCTTCTCCTCCACGATCGTCACCGTCTCGCCGCGCACCTCGTGCAGCCAGGCGCCGAACTCCTCGACGTTGGAGACGGTGGCCGACAGCGACACGATCGAGACCGACGGGGGCAGGCCGATGATGACCTCCTCCCACACCGCGCCGCGGAACCGGTCGGCGAGGTAGTGGACCTCGTCCATGACGACGTGGCCGAGGTTGGTCAGCGTCGAGGAGCCGGCGTAGATCATGTTGCGCAGCACCTCGGTCGTCATGACGACGATGGGCGCCTCACCGTTGATCGTGTTGTCGCCGGTCAGCAGGCCCACGTTCTCGGCGCCGTACCGGTCGGCGAAGTCGCTGAACTTCTGGTTCGAGAGGGCCTTGATCGGGGTGGTGTAGAAGCACTTGCGCCCCGTGGCCAGCGACAGGTGGACGGCGAACTCGCCGACGAGCGTCTTGCCCGAGCCCGTGGGCGCCGCCACGAGCACGCCGTGGCCGTCCTCGAGAGCCTCGCAGGCGCGCACCTGGAAGTCGTCGAGCCCGAACGGGTAGAGGTCCCGGAAGGCTGCAACGTGCGGGTGCTTCTGGTCCTTGCGGAATCGGGCGTACTGCTCGGCCGGGGTGGACATGTCCCCAGCCTACGGAGGATCAGTCGTCGAGGCCTCGGGGAGCGTCGAGTGTCGACGCCTCTTCGTCGTCGACCCGCTCGCCGGAACGACCGCGCCGGCGGTCGGTGACCCGCGCGATGATCTCGGAGACGAAGTACAGGACGCTCATCGGGATGGCGAGGAACAGGAACGTCACGGGATCCACGGTGGGCGTGGCGATCGCCGCGAACACGAAGATGCCGACGATGATCCAGGGTCGGGCGCGGATCAGCTGTTCACCGCTCACCGCGCCGATCCGGTTGAGGATCACCACCACCACGGGGATCTGCGCACCCACGCCGAACAGCAGGATCATGCGCGTCGCGAAGCTGAGGTAGTCGGCGCCGTTCAGCAGGTTGGTCCAGCCCTCGGGGGCGAAGCCGACGAGCAGCTCGATCGCCTTCGGGAAGGTCCAGTAGCCGATCCACGCGCCGCCGAGGAAGAGCGGCAGGCACGTGGCGGTGAGCAGCAGCGCGGCACGCTTCTCGTGGCGATGCAGCGCCGGCAGGACGAAGGCCCAGAGCTGCCACAGCCACACGGGGCTGGAGAGCACGAGACCGGCGATGACGCTGGTCTTGAGTTGGAACTGGAACGCGCCGCCGATCCCGCTGATCACGAGCTCGGTGTCGATCCCCTCGTCCTCGAGGGTGGGACGGACCTGCTCGTACGGCGCGGTGAGCCAGTCGAGGATCTCGGGATAGAAGTACCAGGCGATGACGACGCCGACGACGACGGCGGCCAGCGCCTTCATCAGGCGGGAGCGCAGCTCGGCGAGGTGGTCGAACAGCGGCATCTCGCCGCCGGGGGCGGACTGACGTCCGGCCCGACCGAATCCCAGGGCCACCCGGGTCAGCGGGTGGGGTCGTCGCGGCGTTCGGTGGCGGCCGGGTCGATCGTACGAGGAGTCTCGGCCTGCTTCTCCTCCTGCTCGCTCTCGCGGATCTCGGACTTGAAGATGCGCAGGGCGCGGCCTGAGCCGCGAGCCAGTTCGGGAAGCTTGCGACCGCCGAACAGCAGAATCACGATCCCCAGGATGATGAGGATCTCCGTGGCACCGAGATTGGGCATGTCAGGCTCCTTGATCGGAAGTGACTCCATCGTACGCGGCCAGTGCTGAGCGGGCGGCGTCCCGTACCTCGGAGGAGAACTCCCCCGGCTCCACGACGCGCATCCGGCCGCCCGCGCGCATCACCACACGGCGCAGCCACGCCGGATCGCTGCCGAACAGCCGAGCCCGGACGGCGCCATCGGGCCGCTGCTCGACGACGTCCATCCGGTACTGGCCGAGCAGCCAGTCCGCGCCGGGCTCGATCTCGACGAGCACCGACGGGGTGTGGGGTCCCTGCGGGAAGAGGTCCTCGAGCCGCGTGCGCTGGTCCGCGTCGGTGGTGACCGGCGCGTCGAGCACCGCGGCAGCGACGATGCGGTCCACGCGGAACAGCCGGTCGGCCTCCACCTTGTGGCACCACGCGGAGAGGTAGCGGTGCCCGTCCTGCGTGAAGGCGCGGTGCGGGTCGACCACGCGCTCGGTCTGCTCGTCGCGCGTCTCGTTGGCGTAGACCATGTGCAGCTGCCGCTTGCCCGCCAGGGCCTCGGCCACCGCGGCCTGGACGGCGGGATCGACCTCGGGCAGGAGGACGTCGACCGGGGTGTCCAGCTCGGTGCCGGCGGCCTCGGCGAGCTTGGCCAGCGCCGAGTCGATCAAGGCCGCCTGGTCGCCCGCGGCGGACTGGCGCAGCGTGCGCAGGGCCACCATCAGCGCGGCCGCCTCGCTGCGCGAGATCCGCAGCGGGCGGGCCATGAACTCGGCGTCGCGGATGTAGACGACGCCCTCGTCCTGCAGCGCCGTGACGTCGAAGTCGATCAGCTCCCCGTGGTACTCGCCCCAGCCCGTGAGCATCATGATCTCGAGCTCGCGCTGGGCCTGGGCGGGCTTGATCTTGAACTCGCGGGCGAGGTCGGCCAGCGGGATGCCCTGGTTGCTCTGCAGGTACGGCACCATCGCCAGCATCCGGACGACCTGCTTCAGCGACGGGTTCACGCGTGCACCTCCGCGACGGTGCGCAGTCTCGTGACGACGGCGTCGCGCAGCTCGGACGGCGCCACGACGATCGCGTCGGCGCCGTACGAGGCGATCTCGTCGGCGAGGTCGCCGACCACCGCGTAGGCGACCTCGACCTGGTCGGTGGCGTCGTCCACCCGGTCGACGCGCACGGCGTGACGGCGCAGCGACTGGGCACGGCCGGCGGTGACCCTCAGTACGGCGGTGGCGTCGGGCTCGGGCGGGTGGAGGGCGCGGGCGACCTTCTTGAGGTCGACGTCGTCGGGCACCTCGTACTCCCCCGGCTCGCCGTCGGGCAGCACCGCGCCGACGATCCGCGACAGGCGGAACAGGCGCGGCCGCTGGCGGTCGCGGTCGTAGCCGCCCACGTACCAGTGCTCACGGAACGAGGTCATGCTCCACGGCTCGAGGTGGCGCACCGTGGTCTCGCCGCCGGGGCGGCGGTACTCGAACGCGATCGGCATCCGGCGGCCCGTGGCGTCGAAGACGGCATCGAACGCGGGCTCCTCGGCGCGCAGCCGCGCCTCGGTCATCCGCAGGACCGACGGGTCGAAGTCGTGGCCGATCGCCTTGAGCTTGGCCAGCGCCGTGGTGGTCTCGGCGGCCATGCCGGCGTGGTCCCACAGCTGGCCGGCCAGGCCGATGACGGCGGCCTCCTCGACGGTGAGGTCGATCTGGGGCAGCTCCACCTCGGCACGCAGCAGCCGGTAGCCGGTGACGCCGCCGAGCGCGTCGAACGTGCCCGTCTCGATCTCGAGGCCGAGGTCGCGCAGCTCCTGCTTGTCGCGCTCGAACTTGCGCTCGAACGCCACGTCGTTGTCCTCGCGGTACTCCGCGATGGAGGAACGGATCTGTTCCTTCGTCAGGTACTGGCTGGTGGCCAAGAGGGTGAAGACGAGGTTCATCAACCGTTCGGTCTTCCGCTGGGCCATGAGCGAAAGACTAGCTGGCGTCGAGCAGGTCCACGACAAAGATCAGCGGCCCGTCGGGCTGCCCGTTCTTCTTCGCGTCCTTGCCGTACGCGTCATCGGTCGAGCACGTGACCACGACACGGCTGCCGAGCGTGTGACCGGGGATCTGGTCGCTCCAGCACGGGATGGCCGAACCCTCGGCGATCGAGATCTGGCGCGGGCCCGTGGCCCAGGACTGATCGAAGACCTTGCCGTCGGGGTACTGCTGGCCGACGTACTGCACGCTGAGCGTGGCGCCCTTGGCGACCTTCTCGCCGCTGCCCTTGATCAGGACGGCCGAGTCGGACTTCTTCACCTCGGCGGGCGTCTTCTTGGTCTTGGCGAACTTCGCCGGGTGCTTGTCCTTGTCGTACGTCAGCTTCGGCAGCGAGGCGGGCGCCTTCATGGCCTTGCCGCTGGCCTCGGTGGGCACCTTGGAGACGAGGTCGAAGAGGAACACCATGGTGTCGTCCTTCTCCAGGCCGAGCGAATCGGCGCTCTGCAGGAGGGACACGCCGTCCTTGGCCGGCACCGAGACGAGGACGCGCGAGCCGATGTCCTGGCCCACGAGGCCCTTGTAGAAGCCCGGCAGCGCCGTCTTCTCGTTCAGGGTGAGCGTCATCGGCGTCTCGTTCTCGAAGGAGTTGTCGAACTCCTTGCCCGTGCGGCCGTTGACCGCGACGTAGTTGATCTTGATCGTGTCGCCGTCGGCCACCTCGTCGCCGCCACCCTCGGAGACGACGCGGGACTCGGTCTTCTCGGTGGTGTAGTCCTGCTCGACCGTGACCTTCGGCGTGCTGCCCTTGGAGACCTCGATCCCGTCGAGGTCGGTGCCGCCGCCACAGCCGGCGAGAACGAAGGATGCGGTGGCCATGGCGGTCACGAGAGCGGTACGACGCACGGTGAGGTTCCTCCTGGGGATCGATGCCGTGGCCACACTAACGGCCGATCCCAAGGAACGTCTGAGAGTCACATGGAGTCGATGAGGCGCTGGACGCGGTCGTCCTCGGAGCGGAACGGGTCCTTGCACAGCACGGTGCGCTGGGCCTGGTCGTTGAGCTTCAGGTGCACCCAGTCCACGGTGAAGTCGCGGCGCCGTTCCTGCGCCCGCGCGATGAAGTCACCGCGCAGCCGGGCCCGCGTGGTCTGCGGCGGGACCGACTTGGCGGTGAAGACGTCGAGGTCCTTCGTGACGCGCGCGACCGAACCCTTGCTCTCGAGCAGGTAGAACAGCCCGCGGTCGCGGCGGATGTCGTGGTACGCCAGATCGAGCTGGGCGATGCGCGGATCCGCCCACGAAAGGCCGCGCTGCGTGCGGTAGCGGTCGAGCAGCCGGTACTTGATGACCCAGTCGATCTCGCGCTCGATGAGGCTGAGGTCCTCGCTCTCGACCGCCTTCAGCGTGCGCTCCCACAGGTCCATCGTGCGATCGATCGTGGGGGTGCGCAGGCCGTTGCGGTCGATGAAGTCGGCGGCCTTCGCGAAGTACTCGGCCTGGATCTCCAGGGCCGAGAGCTCGCGGCCGTTGGCCAGCTGCACCTTGCGTCGCCCGGTCATGTCGTGCGAGATCTCGCGGATCGCCCGGATCGGGTTCTCCAGCGTGAGGTCGCGCATCGTGACGCCGCCCTCGATCATCCGCAGCACGAGGTCGGTCGTGGCGACCTTGAGCATCGTGGTGGTCTCGCTCATGTTCGAGTCGCCCACGATCACGTGCAGCCGGCGGAACCGCTCGGCATCGGCGTGGGGCTCGTCGCGGGTGTTGATGATCGGCCGCGACCGCGTGGTGGCGCTGGAGACGCCCTCCCAGATGTGCTCGGCGCGTTGGCTGACGCTGAAGACCGTGCCGCGCGGCGTCTGCTGGACCTTGCCCGCGCCACAGATGATCTGGCGCGAGACGAGGAACGGGATCAGGACGTCGGCCAGGCGACTGAACTCGCCACCGCGGCTGACGAGGTAGTTCTCGTGGCAGCCGTAGGAGTTGCCGGCCGAGTCGGTGTTGTTCTTGAACAGGTAGATGTCGCCCTCGACGCCGTCCTCGGCGAGGCGCTGCTGCGCGTCGAGCATGAGGCCCTCGAGGATCCGCTCCCCCGCCCGGTCGTGCGTGACGAGGTCGACGATGTCGTCGCACTCGGGCGTCGCGTACTCGGGGTGGCTGCCGACGTCGAGGTAGAGCCGGGCGCCGTTGCGCAGGAACACGTTGCTGCTGCGCCCCCACGAGACGACCCGCCGGAACAGGTAGCGCGCGACCTCGTCGGGAGACAGGCGGCGCTGGCCGTGGAACGAGCAGGTGACGCCGTACTCGTTCTCGATCCCGAAGATCCGCCGGTCCATGCCGACAGCCTAGTCCCGCACGCCGCACGCGCACGCGATCGCGACGGCCGCGGTGTGGTGCTCGTCACATTGGCTCTTCCCAAACGGGTGATGTGAGGCGCACGATGTCAGGAGTCCGTCCACGGGGGCACGGACCACCGGACTTCGGCCCGGTTCCCTGAGGAGCACCATGACCACTCATCGATCTCCGCGCAGGACCGGCCTCTGGCTGGTGGGCGCGACCACGTTGGCGTTGACCGCGTCCGGGCTGGCGTTCAGCTCGAGCTCCGTGTCGGCCGCTCCCCCACCGGCGCCGTCCGGTGGCGCGGCGGCCGTGGCACCGGGCTACATCAACTACGTCGCGCCGCGTGCCGAGATCTCGTCCACCCCCGACAGGGCGGTGGAGCTCAAGGGCAAGCGGGTGTCGAAGCAGTCGGTCCAGAAGCAGCAGAAGGCCCTCATCAAGGCCAAGCAGGTCGACCGCAAGCACAGCCAGGGCAACCCGGTGGCGGCGCGTCAGCTGGCCCGCGTCGAGGCGGAGTCGCTGCGCACGGGTCGCAGTCCCAAGCAGGTCCGGGACCGGCGCTTCAAGCAGGCCAAGAGCACGCAGCAGGCGAAGCTCCTCACGATCCTCGTCGAGTTCAACGAGCAGGCGAACGACGACTTCACCGGCAGCTACGTGCCCGACGGCTACGGCTCGGACACCTGCGTGCCGGGCAACGTGCAGAACGGCCCCACCCACAACCAGATCCCGAACCCCGCGAACAGCGACCTCGAGGACAACAACTCCATGTGGGTGAAGGACTTCTCGCCCGCGCACTACAACGCGATGCTCTACACGAAGAAGGGCATCACCCAGCGCGTGCGCACCGACCTGCGCGGCCCTGACGGACGCCGGGGCATCGACATCTCCGGCTACACGATGAAGAACATGTACGAGGAGATGTCGAAGGGCGCCTACACCGTCGGCGGCGCCGCGACGCCGTGGGTCACGGTCGAGCACTCCGAGGCGTACTACGGCGCCACGGTCTGCCACCAGGACGAGAACGGCGACTGGGTCTACGGCGCGGTCCAGGACATGCAGGGCCACCCCGACAACCCGCTCGGCGCGGGCCAGCTGCCCATCGACGCGGTCGCGGCACTGGCCGAGGCGCAGCCGAACTTCCCGTGGGCCGACTACGACCTCGAGGACCAGGGCGACACCGACGGCGACGGGAACCTGCTGGAACCCGACGGCGTCATCGACCACGTGGTCCTGGTGCACGCCGGTGAGGACAAGTCCGGTGGCGGCGGAGCCGAGGGCCCGTACGCGATCTGGGCGCACTCGTCGGCCGTGGCCGGCGGAGCGCCGGTGCCCGGCACCAACCTGCGGCTGTCGAACTACATCGTCCAGCCCGAGGACTCCGGTGTCGGCGTGTTCGCGCACGAGTACGGTCACGACCTCGGTCTGCCCGACCTCTACGACACCGCCAGCGGCGGCGACTCCGACGTGGACTTCTGGGACCTGATGTCCTCCGGCTCGCACTCCGGGCCGATCTTCCAGTCGATGCCCACCCACATGGGCATCTGGGACAAGTGGATCCTCGGCTGGGCCGATCCCCTCGAGATCGACCCCGGCGACCGCGCCCGGACGGTGAAGGTCGGACAGACGAGCCGGACGCCCAAGGGCTCCGAGGACGGCATCAAGATCAACCTGCCGGACAAGATCGTCACCCGTGCGACTCCCCACAGCGGCGAGAACATGTGGTGGGGCAACAACGACCAGAACTGGGCGATGAACTCGCTGTCGCGCACGATCGACGTGCCCGACGCCGCGGACGCCCGCTTCTGGATGTGGAACAACTACGTCATCGAGCAGGACTGGGACTTCGGCTTCGTCGAGGTCTCCACCGACGGCGGCGCGACGTGGACCCCGCAGAAGGTCTACGACGAGGCCGGCGAGGAGGTCACCACGCCCGACGACTACCCGGACCCCAACGGGAACCTGGCCACCTTCGGCAACCGCAGGTACGGCCTCACCGGCACGAGCGACGGCTGGCGTCACGACTACATCGACCTCAGTGCCTGGGCGGGCGACACCATCCAGGTCCGGCTGATGCAGTCGACCGACGCGGCGTTCACCGAGCGCGGCTGGTTCGCCGACGACTTCTCGGTCACCGGCGGCGGGGCCACCACCTTCACCGACGACGTCGAGAGCGGCCTGAACGGCTGGACCGCCACGATCGACTCGTGGGTGGCCGGTGAGGCACGCGGGGCCGGCTGGGTCATCGACAGCGGCACCACGTCCAACGCGCAGTACTACATGGTGGAGTGGCGCAACCTCGACGGCTTCGACAAGGGCCTGAAGTACGCCTACGACACGACGTACCAGAAGCTCGGCGAGGACGGCGCCTGGAAGGTCGAGAAGATCCGGTACAACGCGCCCGGTGCCCTCGTCTGGTACCGCGACACGTCGTACGGCGACGCCAACCACGTGCTGAACAACCTCACGGACCTGCCCAGCACGGGCGCCAAGGGCGGACTGCTCATCGTCGACAGCCACTTCGATCCGCTCCGCCGGACCGGGGCGAACGCGGCCAACGACACGAGCACGCTGAAGAACCTGCCCTCGCGTCCGCAGTCGTCGAACGCGGCGTTCAACCTGTTCGGCAGCTACGCCTTCCGTGAGTGCACGACGCAGCCGGACTTCACGAACGAGGCGTGCAACCGGTTCGGCTCGCAGCGTGCGGTCCGGTCGTTCACCGACGACCGGGGCTGGTACCCGGGCATCGAGGTGCGGGGCAGCAGCCTCTTCTACCGCGACGCTGACGCCTCCACGGTCGTGCCGTCGGTGGGCAACGCCCCGTACAGCACGAGGGTCGTCGACGAGAACGGCGCGCCGCGGACGGACCTGTACGGCACGGACGTCGGACTGGCGACGCCGCTCGGCTCGGGCAACCCCGAGGACGACGGCGTCGGCTACGGCACCGGCGTCAGCGTGCAGAAGTCGTTCCGCGGCAACATGGAGGCCCTGCTGAGGATCACGCCGCCCACGGCGCCGTAGCCGAGAGGCGAGCGGGTCTCGATACACCCGCTCGTTCCTCGCGGGCACTCGACCACCGGCAGTCCCGGTGATCGAGTGCCCGGGGTCGTGCCGGCAAGGCGACGAACGGTCTCGATACACACGCTCGTTCCTCGCCGGCGGTCCCGGTGATCGAGTGCCCGGCGAGCGGAGCGAGACGGTGGGGGTACCTCCCGCTTGCGGGGGAGTATCGAGATCAGGCTGGAGCCGGGGAAGCGTCAGCCGAGGAGCTCGGCGACCTGCGCCTGGCCGAGCCGCTTGAACTTGCGGGGCTGGCTGCGGGTGCGGTCGAGGACCGCGACCTCGAGGTCGTCCGGGGCGATCGTGCGGGCGGGCTCGGTGTCGTTGCCGAGGGCCGTGAGCGCGAGCCGCAGCGCCTCCGCGAGCGGCAGGTCGGGCTGGTAGTGCGCGCCGAGGTGCTCCTCGACCTTGTCGCTCTGGCCGCCCATCACGCCGTAGGCGGGCACGTCGGCCACGGAGCCGTCGTAGGTGAGCCGGTAGATCTGGTCGCCGGCGGGCGTGGCACCCACCTCGGCGACGAAGATCTCCACCTCGTAGGGCTTCTCTCCCCCGCTGGAGAAGATGGTGCCCAGCGTCTGCGCGTACGCGTTCGCCAGTCCGCGGCCCGTGACGTCGCTGCGGTCGTAGGAGTAACCGCGCATGTCGGCCAGTCGCACGCCGGCGATGCGCAGGTTCTCGAACTCGTTGTAGCGGCCCACGGCGGCGAAGCCGATGCGGTCGTAGATCTCGCTGATCTTGTGCAGCGCGCGCGAGGGGTTCTCGGCGACGAAGACGATGCCGTCGGCGTAGCGGACGACCGCGACGCTGCGGCCCCGGGCGATGCCCTTGCGGGCGAAGTCCGCCCGGTCCTTCATCAGCTGCTCGGGCGAGACGTAGAAGGGGGTGGTCATGGCGCTCCTAGGTCAGCGGGGCGGACGGGCCGTCGGGCGACTGCATGCGCCCGCCGATCACGACGTCGGCGATGGCAGCGGTCTTGGACTCGTCCCACGCGCGGTAGCCGTCGGCGGTGATGACCGAGACCAGCGGGAAGATCCGTCGGGTGAGGTCGGGTCCGCCGGTGGCGGTGTCGTCGTCGGCCGCGTCGTAGAGCGCCTGGATCACGGCGGTGACGGCGTCGGTCTCGGACATGTCCCTGCGGTAGAGCTTCTTGAGCGAGCCGCGGGCGAACGTGGAGCCCGAGCCGACCGAGTGGAAGGTGCGCTCCTCGTTCTTGTTGCCCGTGACGTCGAACGCAAAGATGCGGCCGCACTGCGCCTGGAGGTCGTAGGCCGCGAACAGCGGCACGACCGCGAGCCCCTGCATGGCCATGCCGAGGTTGCCGCGGATGAGCGTGGCGAGCCGGTTGGCCTTGCCGTCGGTGGAGAGCGTCGTGCCCTCGATCTTCTCGTAGTGCTCGAGCTCGACCTGGAACAGCCGCGTCATCTCCACCGCGATGCCGGCGGTGCCCGCGATGCCGACGCAGCTGAACTCGTCGGTCGGGAAGACCTTCTGGATGTCGCGCTGGGCGATGACGTTGCCCATCGTGGCGCGGCGGTCGCCGCCCATGACGACTCCCCCGTCGAACGTGGCGGCGACGATCGTGGTCCCGTGCGTCACGTCGAGCCCGGAGACCGAGCCCACGGCGGCGTTCGGGAGCAGGTCAGGAGCCTGCGTGGCGAGGAACTCGGTGAACGAGGAGGATCCGACGGCGCGGAAGCCTCCATCGAGCATCACTGTCCGCCCTTCTGGACGAAGCTGCGCACGAACTCCTCGGCATTCTCCTCGAGGACGTCGTCGATCTCGTCGAGGATGGAGTCGACGTCGTCGTCGAGCTTCTCCTTGTGCTCGGTGTCGACTGCGGGGGTCTCGACCTGCTCCTCGTCGACGTCGCTCTTGCGGGTCGTCTTGTGCTGTTGCTCGGCCATGTCTCCACCCTATCCACTAGCGGCCCGTGATGGCCCTGAAGAGCTCTGCGGCGGACTCGACGCGTCCGAAGAGTCCGTCGACGTGTTCGGCGGTGCCCTTGAGGGGTTCCATCGTCGGCACCCGCTGCAGCGAGTCGTGCCCCGGCAGGTCGAAGATCACCGAGTCCCACGACGCGGCGGCGATGTCGGACGAGAAGCGCTGCAGGCAGCGGCCCCGGAAGTAGGCGCGCGTGTCGTGCGGCGGCTCGGTGACGGCCTCCTCGATCGTGGCGTCGTCGAGGAGTCGCTCCATGCGGCCACCGGCCACCAGCCGGTGGTAGAGCCCCCGCTCGGGCCGGATGTCGTGGTACTGCAGGTCGATCAGGTGCAGCTTCGCGTGGTCCCAGTCGAGGCCGTCGCGCTCGCGGTACTGCTCCAGCAGCGCCAGCTTGGCCACCCAGTCGAGCTCGCGGACGAGGTTCATGGGGTCGTCGGCCAGGCGCGTGAGGACCGACCCCCACTTCTCCAGCACGTCGAGGGTCTGAGGGTCGTCGTCGCCCTGGCTCTCGACGAACTTCTTGGCGTGCTCGAGGTAGTGGCCCTGCAGGTCGAGCCCGGTGATGGTGCGACCGTCGGCCAGCTTCACGGCCGTGCGCAGCGTGGGGTCGTAGGAGATCTGGTGAAGGGCTCGCACCGGATCGGCCAGCTCGAGCGGCTCCGGCAGCGCGTCGGCCTCGATCATCGCCAGCACGAGCGAGGCGGTGCCGTGCTTGAGGTAGATGGAGGTCTCCGACAGGTTCGCGTCGCCGATGATCACGTGCAGGCGGCGGTACTTCTTCGGGTCGGCGTGCGGCTCGTCGCGCGTGTTGATGATCGGCCGCTTGAGCGTCGTCTCGAGGCCGACCTCGACCTCGAAGTAGTCCGAGCGCTGGCTGATCTGGAAGGCGTGGACGCTGCCGTCCTGGTGCTGGCCGACCCGGCCCGCGCCGGTGATGATCTGGCGGCCGACGAAGAAGGGCGTCAGCTGGCGCACGATCGACAGGAACGGGACGTCGCGGCGCATGAGGTAGTTCTCGTGCGAGCCGTAGGCCGCGCCCTTGTTGTCGACGTTGTTCTTGTAGAGCATGATCGGCGCCACGCCGGGCACCCGGGCCGCCAGCTGCGCACCGCGCAGCATGACCAGCTCGCCGGCCTTCTCCCAGCGCACCACGTCGAGCGGGCTGGTGACCTCGGGGCTGGAGTACTCGGGGTGCGCGTGGTCGACGTAGAGCCGCGCCCCGTTCGTGAGGATGATGTTGGCCAGGCCCATGTCCTCGTCGGTGAGCTGCGAGGGGTCGGCCACGTCGCGACCGAGGTCGAACCCGCGCGCGTCGCGCAGTGGGCTCTCCTCCTCGTAGTCCCAGCGGGCCCGGCGTGTGAGCCCGTTGGCCGCGGCGTAGGAGTTGACGACGTGGGTGGCCGCCACCATGGGGTTGGCCAGGGGCTGTCCCTGCACGGCGATGCCGTACTCGACCTCGGACCCTTGCACTCGTCGGACGCTCACGCCTTCACCCTACGCGGCACGGCCCCGTGATCGCGGGTCTCCGAACGCGGCGGACGCGGCCGTCTACGCGGCGCCCGACGCGACGTCGACCATCCACGGCACGCCGTAGCGGTCGGTGCACGTGCCGAACGCGGCCGACCAGAACGTCGGCTCCAGCGGCATCGTCGTCTCTCCGCCCTCGGCGAGCGCGCCGAAGACCCGCTGGGCCGTCTCGGTGTCGGGGGCCGTGTAGGCCACGCTGAAGCCCAGCCGGGGTCCGCCGTCGCCGGTCGGGTCGTCCGAGCCCATGAGCATCCGGTCGCCGAACACCAGCGCCGCGTGCATCACGGAGTCGGGGTCCGACCCGGGCATGCGGCTGTCCTGCGGCACCTCGCTCATGCGGGTGATCGAGAGATCGCCGCCGAGGATGTCGCGGTAGCGCTCGAACGCCTCCGCGCAGGTGCCTCCGCTGAAGAACAGGTACGTGTTGATGGCCATGCCGACCTCCGTCGTGTCTCGCGCTTCCGCCCAGTATGCGACGCGAGGCGCTCGACGGCCGCTCAGCGCGTCAGAGGATCTTGCCGAGGTGCACCGAGTCGTCGTACTCCGCGTAGAAGCCGAAGGCGGGCACGTCCACGTAGCCCGCCGAGCGGTACAGCGCGATGGCCTCGGGCTGCTCGGTGCCGGTCTCCAGGACGAGGCGCGTGATGCCCTGGCGGGCGGCGCTGCGCTCCAGCTCGTCGAGCACCTGGCGCGAGAGGCCCTGTCCACGGTGCGAGTCGAGCACGAACATGCGCTTGATCTCGCCGTCGGTGTCGCCATTCGGGCCACCGCGGCGCCAGCCGCCCATCGCCACGGGGATCTCGTCCACGTAGCCGATGAAGAAGATCCCGTTGGGGTGGTCGAACTCCTCAGGGGCCATCGGCGAGGAGTCGCCCACCTCGCTGGCGTATCGCCGGACGTACTCGGCCTGGACCAGCTCGGTCAGCTTCACGGCGTCCGGGTGGTCGTAGCGGACCACGCGCAATTCGAGTGTCAGAGGTACTGTCCCGTGTTCGCGACCGTGTCGATCGATCGACCCGGCTCATTGCCGCCCTTGCCCGTGATGAGCGTGCGGATGAAGACGATCCGCTCACCCTTCTTGCCCGAGATCCGCGCCCAGTCGTCGGGGTTGGTCGTGTTGGGCAGGTCCTCGTTCTCCTTGAACTCGTCGACGCACGCCTGGAGCATGTGCTGGACCCGCAGGCCCTTGCTCTGGTGGTCGAGGAAGTCCTTGATCGCCATCTTCTTCGCGCGATCGACGATGTTCTGGATCATCGCGCCGGAGTTGAAGTCCTTGAAGTACAGGACCTCCTTGTCGCCACCGGCGTAGGTGACCTCGAGGAACTGGTTCTCCTCGCTCTCGGTGTACATCCGCTCGACGGTGCGCTGGATCATCCCGTGGACGCACGCCGTGCGGTCGCCGCCCCACTCGCGCAGGTCGTCCTCGTGCAGCGGCAGCGTCGTGGTGAGGTACTTGCTGAAGATGTCGCGGGCGGCCTCGGCATCGGGGCGCTCGATCTTGATCTTCACGTCGAGGCGGCCCGGGCGCAGGATCGCCGGGTCGATCATGTCCTCGCGGTTCGAGGCACCGATCACCAGGACGTTCTCCAGGCCCTCGACGCCGTCGATCTCGCTCAGCAGCTGCGGCACGATCGTGTTCTCGACGTCGGAGGAGACACCCGAGCCGCGGGTGCGGAACAGGGAGTCCATCTCGTCGAAGAAGACGATGACCGGGGTGCCCTCGCTGGCCTTCTCGCGCGCCCGCTGGAACACGAGGCGGATGTGCCGCTCGGTCTCGCCGACGTACTTGTTGAGCAGCTCGGGGCCCTTGATGTTGAGGAAGTAGGAGCGTCCCTCCTCCCCCGTGCGCTCGCTGACCTTCTTGGCCAGGCTCGCCGCGACCGCCTTCGCGATCATCGTCTTGCCGCAGCCGGGAGGGCCGTAGAGCAGGATGCCCTTCGGCGGCTTCAGCTCGTGCTCGACGAAGACCTCGGGGTAGAGATACGGCAGTTCGACGGCGTCCTTGATGATCTCGACCTGGTTGCCCAGTCCGCCGATGCTCGTGTAGTCGATGTCCGGGACTTCCTCGAGGACCAGCTCCTCGACCTCGGACTTCGGGATGCGCTCGTAGACGTAGCCGGCGCGGCTGTCGAGCAGCAGCGAGTCGCCCGCGCGCAGGCGCTGGCCCGCGAGGACGTCGGCGAGGCGCACGACCTTCTCCTCGTCGGCGTTGCCCAGGACGAGGGCGCGCTCGCCGTCGGCCATGAGCTCCTTGAGCATCACCACCTCGCCGACCTGCTCGAACTCCAGGGCGGCGACCACGTTCATGGCCTCGTTGAGGATGACCTCCTGGCCCTTGCGCAGGCCGGCCTTGTCGACCGCGGGGCTCACGTTGACCCGCAGCTTGCGGCCGCCGGTCATCACGTCGACCGAGTCGTCCTCGTTCAGCTTGAGGAAGGTGCCGAAGCCCGTGGGCGGCTGGGCGAGGCGGTCGACCTCCTCCTTGAGCGCCACGATCTGGTCGCGTGCCTCACGCAGTGTGGACGTGAGGCGCTCGTTCTGGGCGGCCGTGCTGGCCAGGCGCGCCTCGACGTCGGCGAGGCGGGCCTCGGCGTACCTGTCGGTGTACTCGCTACCGGTCATGTGACACCTCCTGGAGGGGTTGCTATGACCCTACCCGGCGACGACGTCCTCACCAGTCCATCTCGGAACGATCGTGTTGCGATCCGGTTGCGTCAGTCCAGGTCGGCCGGCCGCGGGCCCACGTAGTCGGGTCCGTAGGCGCCGGGAGCGGGTCGTCGCGTCTTCGGCATCGGCCGCTGCCCGGGGGCGAGACGACGGGCGGTGACCAAAAAGGCGGTGTGCCCGTTCATCTTGTGGTTGGGCCGGACCGCGAGGCCCTCGAGGTGCCAGTCGCGCACGAGCGTCTCCCACGCGTGGGGCTCGGTGAAGCCCGCGGACTCACGCAGGGACTCGACGAACCGGGACAGCTGCGTGGTGGTGGCGACGTAGCCGCAGACGATGCCGCCGGGCACCAGCCGCTCGAGCGCGAGCGGGATGCAGGTCCAGGGGTCGACCATGTCGAGGATGATGCGGTCGACCTCGGGTCCGTCGACGGCGTCGCGCAGGTCGCCGACGGTGAGGGTCCAGGTGTCGGGCACGCCGTGGAGCGCCTGCTCGACGTTGGCGCGGGCCTTCTCGGCGAAGTCCTCACGCAGCTCGTGCGACTCGAGGTGTCCCTCGGGGCCGATGGCGCGCAGCAGGTAGGACGTGAGGCTGCCCGAGCCGGCGCCGGCCTCGATGACGCGCGCACCGGGAAAGATGTCGGCCTGGACGAGGATCTGCGCCGCGTCCTTGGGGTAGATGATCGCGGCGCCGCGCGGCATCGAGACGACGTACTCGAACAGCAGCGGGCGGAACACCTGGTAGGGGAACTCCAGCGACGTCTCGACGACGATGCCCTCGGGGCGGCCGATGATGTCGTCGTGCCGGACCTGGCCCTTCTTGGTGCTGAACTCCTTGCCGGCGACGAGCTGGATGTTGTGTTTGCGGCCCTTGGGATCGGAGAGGCGGATCCATTCGCCCTCGACGAAGGGTCCGGTGCGTTGGTGGTTCATCCGGCTTCACGATAGGCGCGGTCCACCGAGGACGCGAAGAGGGTTCCCACCACGGTCCCCCGGCCGTCCACCAGCGCGTAGGCGTTGGCGGGGTTCTCGGCCATCGCGACCAGCAGGTCGCGGCCCTTGAGGTCGACCGAGATCGGCACGGCGCCGGTCGGCGGAGGCTCCGGACGCATCAGCTGCTCGGCTCTCAGAGCGCCGATTCGCGCGAGCGCGACACCTTGGCGCAGGGCGTAGGAGGCGCCCTGCCAGAGGAAGAGCGCGACGGCCAGCAGCAGCAGCGCGCGGCCGATGGCGAAGGTGTCCTCGCCGAACAGCATCGAGACCGCGATGGCCATGAGCACCAGGGCGGCGGCGCGACCGATCCAACCGGCCACGCGGACACCCTTCGCCTCGCTGCCCGTGGTGGCCCAGATCAGGGCGCGCAGCACGCGACCACCGTCGAGCGGCAGGCCCGGCAGCATGTTGAAGACCGCGATCAGCAGGTTGATGAAGCCGACGGACCACAGCACCGAGTACGTGGCGCCGGAGGTGATCTGCGCGCCCCACAGTGCCGCGAGACCGAGGACGAAGGAGGCCAGCGGGCCGACGATCGAGGTGACCAGCTCCTGCCACGGGTGGCGCGAGTCGCCCTCGATGCGGGTCTCGCCGCCGAGCAGGTGCAGCTCCACCGAGGAGACGCTCATGCCGAACCACAGGGCCGCCGCGAGGTGCGCCAGCTCGTGCAGGAGCACCGACACGTAGAGGCTCAGGACGAAGACGACGGCGGTCAGGTAGGGGTTGGGTCCCGCGCCGAGGGAGTCGAACTGCGGCGCGAAGACGATCACCAGGATGACGCCCATCACCAGCAAGGAGGGGCGCACGACGATGTCCGCGCCCGCGATGCGCGCGATGCGCCAACCGCCACTCATGGGTACAACCTACTGGCGCCGTGGCGGGCAGCCGGTACTTCGCCCGCGGTCGCGGACGTCGTGTTCACTCCGGTCCGCGGTCGGCGAGCCGGGCCAGGTCGGCCACGCTGAGGTGGGTGAGGCTGGTGACGATCGTGCGGCGGGGCGCCTCCGGCACGTTCCCGGCGTGCGGCACGGCCACGACGTGGCAGCCGGCCGCGTTCGCGGATGCGGCACCCGTGCGCGAGTCCTCGATCGCGACGCAGTCGGCGGCCTCCACGCCGAGCAGCCGCGCGGCCGTCAGGTAGGGCTCGGGGTGCGGCTTGCCGTGGGTGACGCTGTCCCCCGTGACGACGGCGTCGAACCCGAGGGCCTCGACGACCGGCTCGGCGATGTAGGCGTACGACATGGTGACGAGCGCCTGGGGCACGCCGGCCTCGCGCAGCGCGGTGATCAGCTCGACGGCGCCGGGCCGCCAGTCCTGCTTCTCGCGCAGGCCGGCCGCGACCCGCCCGCCGAGCCAGTCGGTGATCTCCTCGGGCGCCATGTCGGACCCGATGCGCCGCTTGATGTAGACGGCCGCCTCGCGCAGGTCGCTGCCCACGAGCGTGAGCGCGTCCTCCTCGGTCCAGACGGCATCGTGCTGCGCGGCGAGCTCGTACTCGCCGTTGATCCACAGCGGCTCGGTGTCGACGATCGTGCCGTCCATGTCCCACAGGACGGCGGCGGGGAGCTGTGCCTCGTCACCAGATATCGGCATGGCGCCCATTCTTCCAGTGCCTGCGGAGGCCTCTCATCCCCGCCCGGACTTCCACATGTCCTTGTCGAACGTGATGACGTAGGCGTTCGCAGCGCGATCGAACGTCACGCGGGCTGGGTCGGCGTCGATGCCGAGCTGTTCAACAGCCCAGCCCGCCACGGCCAACTCGATGGCGTCGTCCTGCGAGTCGGTCAACGGGTACCAGAGGTGGTCGAGTGTGAAGATCAGCTCGCCGGAGTCAGCCGCGTAGCGCTCCTGCAGCCGTGGAGCGACGCGACGCAGCGCGCTGAGCACATGCGGGAGCTCGCTCGCCGTCAGGTTCACCGACTCGCTGATCACCAACCACGCGCTGGTGGCGACGGGGATGCCAACTGTCGGCTTCCGATCCGCGGGATGAACTGAAAGATCGAGGTCGACCATCAATCCCCAGCTGTCGAGCAGGAGACGCAGCTCGTACCGACTCATCGAGGTTCAATCCCGGTCACGGCCGCGAAGCACCCAGCTGGATGGTTCTGACCGCGCACCTGTGTGTCTTGCGAGGCACACGTCGATCATGCTCACACACCGGTACAGAGGTCATCGACCTCTTCGCCTTCGTGACGCTCAGCGCCACGCGAAGGTCGGCTGCTCGAGATCGTCGACCCGGGTCGGGTCCCCGTCGAGTCCCAGGCGGCGGAACTGGAGCAGGACGGCTGCGGTGGGCGCATGGACGCGGTCGGTGTCCCCCAGCGGGATCTGGACCACGGGGCGATCGCTCTCCGGGATGTCCAGGAAGCGCGGCGAGTCGCTCCGCAGCAGCTGGTGGAGTCCGACGCGGTAGACCGCGAGCACCTCGTCGGGCGACGGCCGCAGGTCCAGCGGTCCCCCACCCCAGACCACGACCGGGGTGATGACGTAGCCCGAGCGCGTCGGGTAGTCGTCCAGCAGTCCGAGCACGTCGTCGCGGCTCAGCCTCACGCCGAGCTCCTCGTCCGTTTCCCGCAGCGCCGCGTCGACGGCGTCCTCGCCCTCGTCGATCCGACCGCCGGGCAGCGCCCACTGACCCGAGTGCGTGCGGAGGCGCCCGGAGCGCCGGCTCAGCAGGAAGGCCGCGCCACCGGAGACGTTCTCCATGCGCCCGTCGAGCTCGTGAACACCGGGTGCCGCCTCGTCCGCGGCGTCCCGGGGAGGATCGACCCGAACCTCGCCCGGTGCGGAGTCGACGAGGACGACGGCCACCGCCGCGTGGCGCCTGCCCTCGGCGTCGGCCACTCGACGGTCATGGTCCGCGAGGTGGGCCGCGACCCGTTCACGGAGCGCTGCGTCGTACGGCACGGGTGTCGGAACAGTGAGGCTCATGACCCCATTGTCCCGCTGGCGGGCATCAAGCCCTCGAGGATCTCTGCCACCGGCGCTTCGCGGGTACCTCGCCACTGCTGCCCCGCCCAGAGGTTGAGCGCCGAAGGGTCGTTCGCCGCGACCGCGGCGGCACGAAGCGGCCGGGTGAGGTGGTGAAGCGCCGGATACCCGCTGGGGGCCGCCTCGTCGTGGTCGAGCACGAAGCGGTTCACCAGGGCTCTCGCCGGTCGGCCGGTGAAAGCACGGGTGAGGGCGGTCGAGGTGTACTGCGGGTCGGCGAGCGCGTCCTTGTGGAGGTCCGAGGCGCCGCTCTCGGGGGCGCGGAGTACCGCGGTTCCCACCGCAACGGCGGACGCTCCCGCTGCCATGGCCGCCTCGACGTCCCCGGGAGACGCGATGCCGCCGGCGGCCACGAGCGGGACGGACACCCCGCCGGCCACCTCCTCGACGAGCTGGGACAACGGGATGTCGGCCGGCCAGTGATCGGCGTCCCAGACGCCCGAGTGCCCGCCCGCGGCGAAGCCCTGCACGACGAGAACGTCGACGCCGGCCGCCTCCGCACGACGCGCCTCCTGCGGCGACGTCACGGTCTGCACGAGGACAGACCCGGCGCGGTGGAGGGCGTCGAGCACGTCCGCCGACGGGAGCCCGAAGGTGAAGCTCACGACCGGAACGGGCTCGGCGACCAGCGCGGCGATCTTCGCGTCCCACGCGTCGTCGTCCTCGCGCAGGGCCACGGGCTCGGCGTCCTGGTGGAGCCGTTCCGCGGTGGGCTGCAGCGAGCGCGCGTAGCCCTCATAGGCGGCTGCCGTGATCGGGTGCACGTTCGGGACGAAGAGGTTGACGCCGAACAGCTCCGTCCCGGCGTCGCGCACCTCCCGCACCTCGCGCGTCATCGCCTCGGCGCTCTTGTACCCCGCTGCCAGCTGGGCGAAGTGGCCCGCGCGAGCCGCCGCGACGACGAGGCGGGGCGTCGACGGTCCGCCCGCCATCGGCGCGACCCAGACGGGCCTGCTCCGGTCGAGAGGCGCGGGCAGACGTCGGGAAGGCGCGTGGGACATGGTCGTTCCTCTCGTCCGAGGTGCTCCTCCGCAGGGGCGGGCCGCCTCCAACGTAGTCTCCGCCGACCCCTGCGGTCTTCAGTCGATCGCCGCGATGCGCCAGCCGGCGGTGTGCGCCTCCCCCGGCTCGAGCAGGACGAGTCCCGTGCCGGAGTTGAAGGCATCGGGTGCGCAGGTCATCGGCTCGACTGCGAGGCCGATGCGGTCGTCGGCGTCGGCGGTGTGGACCTGCACCCACGGACAGGTCGCGTCGAAGGTGATCTCGACCCCCGTTCGATCCGCTCGCAGCCTGACGCGGACGGTGCCGTCCTCCTCACGAGCCAGCGTGGTGAACGCGTGGTCGATCCGGGCGTTCCCGAGGCGCCGCGGCCTCCTGAAGTCGAACCGGGCGGGATCCTCGGCGTCGACCGCGACGAGCCCGGTCGGCACCAGGAGGTCCCCACTCACCGAGAGGACGTCGGCGGCCGGCAGCTCCAGCTCCCAGTCGTCGACGCGACCGCGTCCCCCGACGAGGTACGGATGCGGGCCGGTGCCCCACGGAGCATTTCCGGATCCGACGTTGCGCCCCGTGACCGTCTGCACCAGTCCGTGGTCGTCGAGGCTGAAGGGGGTGCTCACCTCGACCCGCCACGGGTAGCCGGCCTGCGGCTCGATCGTGGCCGCGAGGACGACCCGGTCCGACGAGGCCTCCCGGGGCTCGTAGTCGGTCCAGATCGCGAGGCCGTGCAGGGCGTGTCCGCGGTCCGGTTCGGTGATCGGCAGCTGGTGGTCGACGCCGGCGAGGCGGTACGCGCCGCCGACGACCCGGTTGGGCCACGGCGCCAGCGTCAGTCCCCGGAACGATGGGCGGAGCTCGTCGGCCTCGAAGGGAACCACGAGGTCACGCCCGTCGAAGGGCAGGGTGCGCAGCGATGCGCCGACACTCGCGACGTCGGCCTCGTACCGCCCCCGCCGGAGGCTGAACTGCGTGCCCGAGAGCGGTCGGCGCGGTCGCACGGCCCGGCCCACGTCAGAGTCCTCGCGCCAGCCGGTAGTAGGCTTGGTTCCACCGGACCTGGTCGGCGAACCCGCGCACGTCGGTCGACTCATCGATGACCAGCAGCTCGGTACCGGACATCTCGGCGAAGTCACGGAAGACCTCGATCCCCACGGCGGTCGTCATCACCGTGTGGTGGGCCGCACCGGCGGTGAGCCAGCACGTGGTGCTGGTCGCGAAGTCCGGCTGGGGCCTCCACACCGCCCGGCCGACGGGAAGGCGCGGGAGGTCGGGAGCCTCCACGGTGTCGACCACGTTCGCCACCATGCGGAAGCGATCCCGCATGTCCGACAGCGCCACCACCAGCGCCGGTCCCGGATCGGCCGTGAAGACCAGGCGAACGGGATCGTCCTTCCCGCCGATGCCGAGCGGGTGGACCTCGAGGCGAGGTGGGGTCGAGGTCAGCGACGGCGCGACCTCGAGCATGTGGGCGCCGAGGATCCGCTCGTTCCCCGGCGTCAGGTCGTACGTGTAGTCCTCCATGAGGCTCGCGCCGCCGGGCAGCCCGGCGCCCATGACGTTGGCGAGGCGGACCAGGATCGCGGTCTTCCAGTCGCCCTCGGCGCCGAACCCGTAGCCCTCCGCCATGAGCCGCTGCACGGCCAGCCCGGGCAGCTGCCTCAGGGTCCCGAGGTCCTCGAAGTTCGTCGTGAAGGCCCCGAATCGGCCGTCCTCGAGGAAGCGGCGCAGGCCCGCCTCGATCGCGGCGCCGTCGCGCAGCGCGTCGTGGCGATCGCCTCCGGGCAGCAGCTCGGGGGCGACGTCGTACAGGTCGGCGTACTCGGCCACGAGCTGGTCCACCTCGACCGTCTCGGCGGCGTCGACCGCGGCGGCCAGCTCGGTGACACCCCACGTGTTCACCTGGACGCCGAACTGCAGCTCGGCCTCGGTCTTGTCGCCCTCGGTGACCGCGACGTACCGCATGTTGTCGCCGAAGCGAGCCAGCCTCAGCGAGCGCAGCGATGCCCAGCCCGCAGCCGCTCGCTCCCAGTCCTCGACCTGCTGGAGCACGCGAGGATCGGAGACGTGCCCCGCCACGGTCTTGCGGGCGATGCCCAGTCGGGTCTGGACGTAGGCGAACTCCCGGTCGCCGTGGGCGGCCTGGTTGAGGTTCATGAAGTCGAAGTCGATCTCGTCCCACGGCAGCGCGACGTTCGCCTGGGTGTGCAGGTGCAGCAGTGGCTTGGCCAGGACGTCCAGGCCCGAGATCCACATCTTGGCGGGGCTGAACGTGTGCATCCACGCGATCAGTCCGACGACCTCGTCGCGCGCGTTGGCCTCGAGTACGAGCCGCCGGATCTCCTCGGCGTCCTTCAGCACCGGCTTCCAGACCACCCTCACGGGGGACCCGCCCAGCCCCTCGGCGACCTGCCGGGACTGCTCGGCGACCTGCCGCAGGGTCTCCTCCCCGTACAGCAGCTGGCTGCCGGTGACGAACCAGACCTCGCGGCCGTCGAAGGATGTGGTCAGGGGGGTGCGGGTCATCGCAGCTCCTCGGTGTCGGGGCGACGGTCGTCGCCGGACTGCCCGTACACGTGCTGGTAGCGCGCGTAGAGGGCGTCGATGTTCGCCTGGTCGATCGGGACCGGCTCGCCGGCCTGTCGGGCCAGATGGACGGTGCGCGCGGCGTCCTCGCACATGACGGCCGCCTTCACGGCGTCCTGTGCGGTGACCCCGATCGTGAACGGGCCGTGGTTCGCCATCAGCACCGCACGCGACCGGTGGCCTCGCAGCGTCTCGACGATGCCGCGGCCGATCGAGTCGTCACCGATGACCGCGAACGGCCCGACGGGGATAGGACCGCCGAACTCGTCGGCCATTCCCGTGATGACGCACGGGATCTCCTCGGCGCGGGCCGCCCACGCCACCGCGTACGTCGAGTGGGTGTGCACGACTCCCCCGATGTCCGGCAGGTGCCGGTAGACGTAGGCGTGCGCGGCGGTGTCGCTGGACGGCGACCGCTCACTGCCCGGCGAGCCGGGGACCACCGTGCCGTCGAGCTCGCACAGGATCATCGACTCGGGTGTCAGGTCGTCGTAGGACACCCCCGAAGGCTTGATGACGAACAGGTCGGCGCCGGGCACGCGGCCGGAGACGTTTCCTCCGGTCCACACGACGAGGCCGTACCGGACGAGTTCGGCGTGCAGCGCCGCCACGTCGGCGCGCACGGCGTCGATCGCCCGCTGGGTCGCCTCGTCGAAGCTCATGCCAGCACCGTCCGGCGCAGCGAGCGCAGCCGCCTCATGACGTCGTTGGCGCCCCGACCGAACTGGTCGTGCAGGAGGGTGTACTCGTCGTACAGCCGGTCGTAGGTGCGCGCATCCGGCTCGTGGGGCGTGTAGACGTCCCGGTCGACCGCTCCCATCGCGGCGGCCGCGGCGCGGACGTCGGCGTACTCCCCCGCCGCGACGGCGGCGTGGATCGCCGATCCGAGAGCGGGGCCCTGCGCACTCGCGATGATCGACACCGGAAGGCGCAGGACATCGGCGTACGTCTGCATCAGCTGGGGGTTCTTGAGCAGCCCGCCGGCGACGATGAACTCGGTGACCGGGATGCCCGCGTCCACGAACGTCTCGACGATCACGCGGGTGCCGAACGCCGTCGCCTCGAGCAGGGCGCGGTACCCCTGCTCGGGCCGGGTCGCGAGGGTCTGGCCGACCACCAGTCCCGACAGCTCGTGGTCGACGAGCACGGAGCGGTTGCCCGAGTGCCAGTCGAGCGCGACCAGCCCGTGGGCGCCGACGGGTTCGGCGTACGCCAGCTCGGTGAGGTGCTGGTGGACCGAGATGCCCCGGTCCGCGGCCTCGGCGTGGAGCCGCCCGGGGACCTGGTGCTCCACGTACCAGGCGAAGATGTCGCCCACGCCGGACTGGCCCGCCTCGTAGCCCCAGAGCCCATCGATGATCCCGCCGTGGACGACGCCGCAGATCCCCTCGGCCTCGACGAGCCGGTCGTGGCTCATCACGTGGCACGTCGAGGTGCCCATGATCGCGACCATCTGACCGGACTCGACGGCCTGCGCCGCCGGGGCGCTCACGTGGGCGTCGACGTTGCCCACGGCGACGGGGATGCCCTCCGGCAGGCCGGTCCACGCGGCTGCCTGCGCCGTCAGTCCGCCCGCCGCGTCGCCCAGCCGGCCGATCTCGTGCGCGACCTTGGTCTCGGCGAAGTCGCCGAATCCCGGTGCCAGGGCCGCCAGGAAGTCTGCGGACGGGTACTCGCCGTCCTGGAGGATTCCCTTGTACCCGGCCGTGCAGGCGTTGCGGACGTATCGGCCGGTCAGCTGCCAGACGATCCAGTCCGCGGCCTCCACCCAGTGGGCCATCGCGTCGTAGAGCTCGCGGTCCTCCTCGAAGAGCTGCAGGCCCTTGGCGAACTCCCACTCGCTGGAGATCAGCCCGCCGTACCGGCCGATCCACGACGCCTTGCGCTCGTGCGCCAACGCGTTGATCCGGTCGGCGTGGGGCTGGGCGGCGTGGTGCTTCCACAGCTTCACGTAGGCGTGGGGGCGGTCGGCGAACCGGGGCACCTCCGACAGCGGCGTGCCGTCGGCCAGGGTCGGCACCATCGTGCAGGCGGTGAAGTCCGTTCCCACGCCCACGACGTCCGCCGAATCGATGCCCGCGTCGGCGAGCGCGGCCGGAACCGCCTTCCGCAGCACCGCCACGTAGTCCCCGGGTGACTGCAGCGCCCAGTCCGGGGGCAGCGTCACGATCCCGGCATCGGCCGGTGCGGCGGTGAGCGTCCGGTCCATGACGCCGGGCTCATACTCGTGCACGGCCGAGCCGAGCTCGGCTCCGTCCTCGACCCGCACGACGGGCGCGCGGCCCGAGAGCGTGCCGAAGTCGATGCCGATGACGGACTTCGCGGCGGGGTCGGGCATGGAATGGTTCTCCTCTGGAGATGGGGCGGGTGGTGACGGGCGGGGGCGCGCAGCCGGAGGGCCGCTACTCGCGTCGGCGCAACGTCACCACCCGCTGCAGCAGAACGAAGATGAGCAGGATGCCGCCGGTGATGATGGTCGTGGCCTCGGGCGGGATCGTGCCGTCGCGCGTGATCAGCACGTTCATCAGCCCGAGCACGAGGGCGCCGACGACCGATCCGAGGACGAACCCCGCGCCGCCGGTGAGCAACGTGCCACCGATCACCACCGCGGCGATCGCGTCGAGCTCCCAGCCGATGCCGGTGATGTTCTGAGCGCTGCCCAGCCGGGCGGTGTAGACGACGGCGGCGACCCCGGCGAGCGTGCCGCTGATGACGTAGACGCGGATCTTCGTCGCGGTGACGGGCAGGCCCATCAGCCGTGCCGACGGCTCGGAGTTACCGATCGCGTAGACGGTGCGACCCGTCCGGGTGCGGTGCAGGACGAAGACCGCGACGACCACCACCGCGAACGCGATGACGACACCAGGCGTCAGGACGAGATCGTTGACCCGCTCGCCGTCGACGAGCTTCCACGGCGTGGCGAGCGACCGGATCGCCGAGTCGTCGTCCAGGCGCTCGGGCTCGGTGCTGAGGCTCGAGGCCAGACCTCGGGCCAGGAACATCATGGCGAGCGTCGCGATGAACGGCTGGACGTCGAAGTAGTGGATCAGCACCCCTGAGGCCAGCCCGAACAGCGTGCCGATCCCGATCATCAGCATGACCACGAGCCAGTCGTTCATGCCGGTGTGGGTGAGCATCACGCCGACGACGCTGGAGAACGCGATGACGGCTCCGACCGAAAGGTCGATGCCACCGGAGAGGATCACGAAGGTCATCCCGACGGCGAGGATGATCAGGTGGGCATTGTTGATCAGCAGGTTCGACATCGTGTTCGCCTGCAGGATCCGCCCGTAGGTCACCTCGCCGTACACGAGCATGCCCACGAAGATGACCACGGCCGCGAGGGTCGGCA
Source organism: Aeromicrobium phoceense (assembly GCF_013868155.1). NCBI lineage: Bacteria > Bacillati > Actinomycetota > Actinomycetes > Propionibacteriales > Nocardioidaceae > Aeromicrobium > Aeromicrobium phoceense. The sequence continues at coordinate 2,226,683 of NZ_JACEOG010000001.1, read as the reverse complement.
GCGTCGCCGCACTGCGCTTCCAGAGCGCGACGGCTCGGTCGGCGAGGGTGGCGCGAGTGGGGTCGGCGGTCGCCAGATCAGTGCTCATGCGGAGACCCTCGCTCCCTGCGTCGAGGCGTTCTCGGACGTGCCGTCGGGGCGCGGCGGGCCGACGTCGGGTCCGGGCCGCGGCTGGCGCCGTTCCAGCCAGCGGAGAACCTGCTGGGACTGCATCAGGCAGAGGACGATGATGACGATGGCCTTGAACGCGGGCGTCGCCGACGACGGGATGCCCAGGAACACGACCGTCTTGTTGAGGGTGGCGATCAGCAGCGCGCCGACCGCGGCGCCGCGGATCGAGAACCTGCCGCCGGCCAGGGACGTGCCGCCGATGACGACGGCCAGGATCGCGTCCAGCTCGAGCTGGTACCCGGTGCGCGAGACGTCGACGCGCATCACCGTGGCCGTGGCGAACAGTCCGGCGATCGAGGCCAGGAAGGCACTGAGCACGTACACCGCGAGCAGCAGGTTGCGCGGCTTCACGCCGGCCATCCGGGCGGCGCGCAGGTTCACCCCGATCGCCTCGATCAGCAGGCCGAGCGCCGACCGGCGGACCACGAGGCCGACCACGAGCACGATCGCGACGGCGAGGAAGAAGACGACGGGCAGGCCCAGGACGTAGCCGTTGGAGATCCACCGGAAGGACGGGTTCACCGAAGCCGTGTTCTGACCCTCGGTGATGACCTTGGCCAGGCCGCGCCCGGCCAGCATCATCACGAGGGTGCTGATGAACGGCTGCAGGCCCACGAAGGCGACCAGCACGCCGTTGACCAACCCGAGCGCCGTGCCGATCGCCAGCGAGAGCAGGACGGCCGTGAACGCGGCCTGCGTGCCGGCGTCCGCGCCCGCGGACTGCAGGAACTCCATGGACACCGCGCCCGAGACGACCATGATCGACCCGACCGACAGGTCGATGCCGCCGGTCGCGATCACCAGCGTCATCCCGGTCGCGATCAGCAGGATGGGCGCCGCGGCGCGCATGATGTCGATGAGGTTGCCGGCGACGTGACCGTTCTGGTCGTTGACGCTCAGGGCGAGGTAGCCGGGGTCCTTGGCGAGGTTGACCAGCAGCAGGACGACGATCGCGACCAGGCCCCAGACGTAGGGCTGTCGCATGAGCTCGGCGAGGCGGGCGCGAACGGTGCGGACGACGGCGCTCATGCCGTCACCACCACGTCCGTCGCGTCCGGCGACGGCCGCACGATCACGTCGACGATGTCCTGGGCGGTTACGTCGGGGCCGTTGACCAGCTCGCCGACCACGCGGCGGTCCCTGAGCACGACGATCCGGTCGCTGAGCCGCACGACCTCCTCGAGCTCGGACGAGACGAAGACGACGGCCACGCCGTCCTCGGCCAGGCCGGTGACGTACTCCTGGATCTCGGCCTTCGCGCCGATGTCGATGCCCCGCGTCGGCTCGTCGAGGATCAGCAGGTCGGGCTGCGTCGCCAGCCAACGACCGAGGAGCACCTTCTGCTGGTTGCCGCCCGAGAGGTTCTTGATCGGCCGCTCCGGATCGGCCGGGCGAACGCCCATCGCCGTCACGTACGTGTCGACGATCCGGTCCTGCTCCACGCGCGACAGCGGGCGCATCCAGCCGCGCTTGGCCTGCACGGCCAGGATCAGGTTCTCGCGAACGGTCAGGTCGCCGACGATGCCCTCGTCACGGCGGTTCTCGGGCGAGTACGCGATCCGGTGCTTGAGCCCCGCGACGGGTGACGACAGCGACACCTGCTCACCGTCCACCTCGATGCTGCCGTCGTCGGGACGGTCGGCGCCGTAGAGCAGGCGGGCCAGCTCGGTGCGACCCGAGCCGAGCAGTCCCGCGAATCCGACGACCTCACCGCGGTGCACCTCGACGTCGGCGCTCTCGATCGACCCGGTGCGCCGGATCCCCGTCGCCTTCAGGATCGGCACGGCGGCCAGGTCGACCTGGTGCCGCTCACGCCCGGACTCGACCTGGGCCAGGGCCGCCATGTCGCGACCGATCATGAGCGAGATCAGGGTCGAGCGGTCGAGCTCGCGGGTCGGCCGCTCGTCGACCCAGGTGCCGTTGCGCAGCACCGTCATGCGGTCGCTGATCGCGTAGACCTGGTCGAGGAAGTGGGAGACGAACAGGATCGCGACACCCTGGTCCCGCAGGGAACGGATGACCCCGAACAGCCCTTCGACCTCCGCCGCGTCGAGACTCGAGGTCGGCTCGTCGAGGATCAGCACCCTCGACTCGATGACCATCGCCCGACTGATCGCCACCAGCTGCTGCATCGCGATCGAGATCGAGGACAGCGGCTGGCGCGGGTCGAGGTGGCCCAGCCCCAGCCGGTCCAGGGCCGCAGCGGCTGCCCGGTGCGTCGCGCGCCAGTTGATGCCGAAGGCGCCACGCACCTCGTGGCCGAGCATCACGTTCTCGCCGATCGTGAGGTTCGTGCAGAGGTTGACCTCCTGGTAGACGGTCGAGACGCCGGCGGACTGGGCGTCACCGGGACCGTGGAAGGAGCGCTCGCGGCCGTCCACTCGGATCGATCCCGCGTCGATCCGGTAGACGCCCGTGAGGGCCTTGATGAGGGTGGACTTGCCGGCGCCGTTCTCGCCCATGAGGGCGTGGACCTCGCCGGGGAAGAGCCTGAGGGACACGTCGTCGAGGGCCTTGACGCCGGGGAATTCGATGGAGATCCCGCTCATCTCGACGATGGGGGTGCGTTCGGTCATGCTGCGCTCGATCCCGAGGGTGGTGGTGGGTGGTGTGAGCGTGACACCGCGGGTGCGGGACGGGAAGGGAGAGGCTTCTGCCGCCCCGCACCACGGTGCGTCAGTCGTGCCGGGTCAGAACTTGCGCTCCGGCAGCGCCGCCTCGGCGGCCTCGGGCGAGTCGAACGTCTCGCTCGGCACGATGATGTACGGCTCGACGTCCTCGCCGTCGAGCACCTTCTCGACGACCTCCATGGCCGTTTCGCCGAACAGCGGGTTGTACTCGGCGACGAAGCTGAGCTGGGCCGCGGCGAGCGCCTCGAGCGCGCCCTTGGTGCCGTCGATCGTGGCGATCCTGACGTCCTCGCCGGGCTTGAGGCCGGCGTCCTCGACCGCCTGCACCGCTCCGAGACCCATCTCGTCGTTCTGGGCGAACACGAGCTGGATGTCGTTCTTGTTCGCCTTCAGGGCCGTCTCCATGACCGACTTGGCCTCGTCGGTCGACCAGTTCGCGGTCTGCGCGCCGACCTTCGTGAAGGCCGCGTTGCCGCCCATCACCTTGTCCCAGCCCTCGTTGCGCTCGTTGACGACCGAGACGCCGGCCGGTCCTTCGAGGACGAAGTACTTCGCCCCGTCGGCGAACGCGCCGACCGCCCAGTTCGCGACCGACTCGGAGACCTCAAGGTTGTCCGGCGCGATGCGGGTCACGTAGAGATCGGTGTCGTCGGGCTCGATGCCGCGGTCCAGCAGGATCACGGGGATCTCGGCCTCCTGGGCCCGCTTGAGCGAGTCCTCCCATCCGGTGCTCTCGGTGGCCGACAGCAGGATCACGTCGACCCCCTCGTCGACGAACGACGTGAACGCGTCGATCTGCGACTTCTGGTCCAGGTTGGTGGCCGGCGCGTACTTGAGGTCGTATCCGGCCTCCTCGGTGAAGGTGTCCTGGATGTTCTGCTCGTTGGCCTCGCGCCACGCGCCCTCGGGACCCACCGCGACGAAACCGACCGTCGTGGTGTCGTCACCGCCGTCGCCGGCGTCACCGCCGCCGCAGGCACTCAGTCCGAGCGCCATGACACCGAACGCGGCAGTCGCCGCAAGCCCCCGAAGGCCTCGCTTGTTCTTCGACATCTGTGTCCTCCTTGAGATCGCGACACCGGATCCCGGCCGTCACGTCCGGCGTCACGGCGACGCCAGTGTGTCCTGGATCACGATTGTTACCGCTAACACACTCTCGCGCAAGCCCTTTTCGGACAGAACTTGCTCAGGTGCGCGGAGGAGGCGTCCGCAGGGTGTTCGCGGGGGTCAGGTCCGCGGGGGCGCCGTCGACTCGCGCACGACCAGAACCGGCTCGATCATCGCGCCGTGCGCCGGCACCTCGCCCTCGATCGCCTCCAGCAGCAGGCTCAGGCTCAGTTCCCCCAACGCCTGGAAGTCCTGCTTGACGGTCGTCAGCGGAGGCAGGAAGTGCGCCGAGTCGGGAACGTCGTCGAAGCCGACGACGCTGATGTCCTCGGGAACCCGCACGCCTCGCGCGTGGAGTCCGTGCAGCAGGCCGAGTGCCATCTGGTCGTTCGCCGCGAAGATCGCCGTCGCCGACGTGATCGTGTCGTCGTGGGTCGCGACCCAGTGACCGAAGTTCGAGGTCCAGTCGCCTTCGACGACCCCCATCGGCTCCAAACCCGCCGACGCGATCCGATCCAGCCACGCCCTCTCGCGCGCCTGCGCGTCGACCCAGTCCAACGGCCCCGCGACGTGCGCGATCCGGCGGTGCCCCAGGCCGATCAGGTGGTCCAGGGCCGCGAGCGCGCCCGCACGCTGGTCGACCGCTGCGGTGAAGAGGTGCTCTTCGGGCTCCGCCGTGATGGCGAGCCGGGGCAGCTCCGTCGCCTGCTGGTGCAGGAGCTCGAGCGAGGACGTCCGCGGGGCGATCACGCATAGCGCGTCGATGCCCTGGGTCACCAGGTGCATGACTCCCGAGTCGATCGCGAGCTCGGGGTTCTCCGACATCGAGTAGGCGCTGACGGCGTAGCCCTTCGAGCGCGCGGCCGCCTCGAAAGCGCGCAGGGTGCTGTTCGGCCCGTACTCGACCGGCGAGTCGACCAGGACCCCGATCCGCATGGTCCGGTTCGTGGCCAGCGCCCGAGCGTGCGAGCTACGGGTGAAGTTGACCTGCTCGATCGCCGCGAGCACCTTCTCGCGCGTCGCGGGCTTGATGTTCGGGTGGTCATTGAGGACCCGCGACACGGTCATGTGCGACACGCCGGCGAGCTTGGCGACGTCGTAGATGCTCGGCTTCGACCTCACCTTGGCAGGCCGTCCGCGGGGAGCAATGGTCACGCGGCCCACCTTGCCAGACCGGACACGCCGGCGTCCCGAGCGACGCACGCGGTTCTTCACCGAGCCTCGGACGCGTGGTCCACGTTTCGGACACCCGTCCCATTGCCGTCAAACTCTCGTAACCTACTCGTGTTTGGACACAACGGACGTCGAAGGCAGGTGGGCATGGGGATCGTGGTCGCCTTCGCGTTGGCGGGCGGACTCGCTCAGCTCGTCGACGGCACCCTCGGGATGGGCTTCGGCGTCACGTCGGCCACCGTGCTGCTGTTCATGGGCGTCGCTCCGGTCACGGCGAGTGCCGCCACCCACGCGGCGAAGCTGCCGACGACACTGATCAGCGGCCTGTCGCACTGGCGTGAGGGCAACGTCGACACCGCGGTCCTGGTCCGCGTCGCGCTGCCGGGCGCGGTGGGCGGCTTCCTGGGCGCCGTCGTCCTCACCAACATCAGCCTCGCCTCGGCGAAGGGCTGGATGTCGGGCCTGCTGGTCTTCTTCGGCCTGGTGATCTTCGCCAGGTTCGGGCTCGGGGTGCGGCTGATCCCCACCCCCAGGAACGGCCACACGGCACGCTGGCTCTCACCGATCGGCCTGCTCGGCGGCTTCGTCGACGCCACCGGTGGCGGCGGCTGGGGCCCGGTCGTGACGCCCAGCCTGATGACCGTCACGCGTCACGAACCGCGCAAGATCGTGGGAACCGCGAATGCCGCCGAGTTCCTGGTGGCCGTCTCCGTCTCGTTCGGATTCCTCACCGGTGCCGCACAGCACGGGATCCCGTGGCTGCCCGTGATCGGCCTCGCGCTCGGCGGCATCGTCATGGCCCCGATCGCGGCGCGCCTGGCCGGTCGGCTCCCGCATGCCGCGATGGGCACGATGGTCGGCGGCCTGGTGATCCTGGTCAACTGCGTCACGATCTTCGATGCGTTGGGCGGGCTGCCGAGCTGGCTCGACGCCCTGCTGATCCTGTTCGCGGTCGGCGTCACCGGCACGGTGGCCGTCAAGGCTTGGCGCCGCGAGAGGGACGAACGCAGAGCCGCGGTGCTGGTTCAGGCCTCCTGAGCGCCGCTCACCCGTCGACGCAACAGATAGGTGTCCATCACCCAGCCGCGTGCGGCCCGGGCCTGCGCCCGCCGGGCTTCGATCTCGTCGGCGACCTCGTCGAGCCGCCCGGAGACCAGCTGCTCGTCGGACGAGCCGAGGTTCGCGCCCCACCAGATCCGCCAGGCCGACGGGTCGGGCAGGCTTCGGCAGGTCAGGGAGCCGTCGAGCATGACGACGAGGTTGTCGCCCTCGGCGGCGTCGTCCAGCAGGCGACGTCCGGTGGTGATGGTGATCGGCCCGCCGATGGTGTTGAGCACGAGGCCGTGCCGGGCGGCAAGCAGCTGGACGCTGCTCAACCCCGGGATCACCTCGACCGCGACGTCGGCGTTCCCGCGCTCGACGATGCGGTCGGCCAGCCGGATCGCCGAGTCGTAGAGGGCGGGGTCGCCCCACACGAGGATCGCGGCGTCACCGGGGTGCTCCAGCAGCGCCTCCTCGAAGGCCACGGCCCGCGCCTCGTGCCAGTCACGCACGGCGGCGCCGTAGTCGGCCGGGTCGGCACGGTCGCGCTCCGGATCCGGCACGTGGACGATGCGCCACTCCCCCGTCACGTGCCGGTCGCAGATCGTCTCGCGCATGGCGATGAGGTCGGCCGTGCCCGGGTGCTGCTCGGTCTTGTCGGCGACGAGGAAGAAGTCGACCTCGTTCAGTACGCGCGCCGCCTGGGCGGTGACGAGCTCGGGGTCCCCCGGACCGAGGCCGACGAGCGCGAGCCGGCGTGTCACGCGTCGTCCTCGAGGTCGCCCTCGACCTCCAGGTAGACGCGCGCCATCTCGGCCATGACCTCCGGATCCGGCTCGTCCCACAGGCCACGGTCGGCCGCCTCGTTGAGCCGCTCGACGATTCCGCGCAGGGCCCACGGGTTCGACCGGCGCATGAACTCCTGGTTCGTCTCGTCCAGGACGTACTCCTTCGCGAGCGACTCGTACATCCAGTCGTGGACGACTCCGGCCGTCGCGTCGAAGCCGAACAGGTAGTCGACCGTGGCGGCGAGCTCGAACGCGCCCTTGTAGCCGTGGCGCTGCATCGCCGAGATCCAGCGCGGGTTCACGACGCGCGAGCGGAAGACGCGGTTCGTCTCCTCCTGCAGTGACCGCGTGCGCACCGCGTCGGGGGTGGTCGAGTCGCCGACGTACGCCTTGGGCTCGGTGCCGGTCAGCGCGCGGACCGTGGCGATCATGCCGCCGTGGTACTGGAAGTAGTCGTCCGAGTCGGCGATGTCGTGCTCGCGCGAGTCGATGTTCTTCGCCGCGACCGCGATCCTGCGGTAGCTCGTCCGCATGTCGTCACTCGCCGCCACGCCGTCGAGCCCGCGACCGTAGGCGAAGCCGCCCCACGCGGTGTAGACCTCGGCGAGGTCGGCGTCGTCGCGCCACGAGCCGGACTCCACCACCTGGAGGATGCCCGCGCCGTACGAGCCGGGCTTGGAGCCGAAGATGCGCGTCGTCGCGCGGCGCTCGTCGCCATGCTCCGCGAGGTCCTGCCGCGTGTGCGCTCGGACGAAGTTCAGCTCGTCCGGCTCGTCGAGGCCGGCCACGAGCTGGACCGCGTCGTCGAGGATCTCGATGACGTGCGGGAACGCGTCCCGGAAGAACCCCGAGATGCGCACGGTGACGTCGATGCGCGGGCGACCGAGCTCCTCGAGCCCGATGACCTCGAGCCCGTTGACCCGGCGCGACGCCGGGTCCCACGTCGGCCGCACGCCCATCAGCGCGAGCACCTCGGCGATGTCGTCGCCCGACGTGCGCATCGCGGACGTGCCCCAGACGGAGAGGCCCACCGAGCGCGGGTGCTCGCCGGTGTCCTCGAGGTGACGGGTGACGAGCGACTCGGCCATCGCCTGGCCGGTGTCCCAGGCCAGTCGCGACGGCACGGCGCGCGGGTCGACGGTGTAGAAGTTCCGGCCCGTCGGCAGGACGTTCACGAGTCCGCGCAGCGGCGAGCCGGAGGGGCCCGCCTGGACGAAGCCGCCGTCGAGCGCGTGCAGGATGTTCGTCAGCTCGTCGGTCGTGGCCGCGAGGCGCGGCACGACCTGCTCGGCCGCGAAGCGCAGGACGTCGCGGACCACCGGGTCGTCGTGGAGCGTGTCGATCGCCTGCGGATCCCAGCCGGCCTTCTCCATCGCCTCGACGAGGCCACGGGCCTGAGCCTCGACGGCGTCGACCTCGGCCGTCGGGGCGTCGTCGGCGAGGCCGAGCGCGGCGCGCAGCCCCGGCAGGGCGCGGTTCTGGCCGCCCCAGACCTGCGTGGCGCGCAGCACCGCGAGGACGAGGTTCACGCGCCCCTCCCCTGCCGGTGCCTGGCCCAGGACGTGCAGGCCGTCGCGGATCTGGACGTCCTTGATCTCGCACAGCCAGCCGTCGACGTGCAGCAGGAAGTCGTCGAACTCCTCGTCGCCGGGTCGTTCCTCGAGGCCGAGGTCGCGGTGCATCTGGGCGGACTGCATGAGGGTCCAGATCTGCTGGCGGATCGCGGGCAGCTTGGGCGGGTCCATCGCGGCGACGTTGGCGTACTCGTCGAGCAGCTGCTCCAGCTTCGCGATGTCGCCGTAGCCCTCGGCCCGTGCCATCGGCGGGACGAGGTGGTCGACGATCGTGGCGTGGGCCCGGCGCTTGGCCTGGGCGCCCTCGCCCGGGTCGTTGACGAGGAACGGGTAGATCAGCGGCATGCTGCCGATCGCTGCGTCGGTGGCGCACGCCGCCGACAGCGCGGCGTTCTTGCCCGGCAGCCACTCCATCGAGCCGTGCTTGCCCAGGTGGACGACCGCGTCGGCACCGAAGCCCTGCTCGAGCCATCGGTAGGCCGCGAGGTAGTGGTGCGACGGGGGCATGTCCGGGTCGTGGTAGATCGCGACCGGGTTCTCGCCGAAGCCGCGCGGCGGCTGGATGAGGATCACGACGTTGCCCGCCCGCAGGGTCGCCAGGACGATGTCGCCGGCGTCATCGACGAACAGCGAGCCGGGCGCCTCGCCCCAGGTCTCCACCATCTCCTCGCGCAGCGCAGCGGGCAGGTGGGCGGTCCACCGGAGGTAGTCGTCGCGGCTGATCCGCACGTGCGACTCGCTCAGCTGGGCCTGGGTCAGCCACTCCTCGTCCTGGCCGCCGGCCTCGATGAGCGCGTGGATCAGGGCGTTGCCCGACGTCGTGTCCGGCTCCTCCCCCTCGACCGGCGGCAGCGGGTCGAGACCCGGGATCGCGCCGGGCTCACCGAGGTCGTAGCCGGCGTCGCGCAGCTGGCGGAGCAGCCGGATGGCCGACACGGGAGTGTCCAGCCCGACTGCGTTGCCGATGCGGCTGTGCTTGGTGGGGTAGGCCGACAGCACGAGGGCGACCTTGCGCTCGGCCGGCGGCACGTGGCGCAGGCGCGCGTGGTTCACCGCGATGCCGGCCACGCGGGCGCAGCGCTCGGCGTCGGTGACGTAGCGCGGCAGGCCGTCGGCATCGACCTCCTTGAAGGAGAACGGCACCGTGATGAGGCGCCCGTCGAACTCCGGGATGGCGATCTGGGTGGCGGAGTCGAGCGGGGTCACGCCGTCGTCGGACGCCTCCCACTCCGCGCGGCTGGAGGTGAGTGCGAGCGCCTGGAGGACGGGCACGTCCAGCGCCCGCAGCCGCTCGACGTCCCACGACTCGTCGTCCCCGCCGGCGCTCACCGCCGCAGGCTTCGAGCCGCCGGCGGCCAGGACCGTGACGACGATCGCGTCGAGCGTGCCGAGCTCGGCGAAGAGGTCGTCGGCCGCCGCGCGCAGCGACGAGACGTAGACCGGCACGCCGCAGGCCCGGCCGGTGGCATCGATGGCATCGGCCAGCTCGTGGGCGAAGGCGTGGTTCCCGCTGACCTCGTGGGCCCGGTAGTAGAGGATGCCGACCCGTGGCAGGTCGCTCGGCGCGGGCTGGCGGCTCACACCCCACTCCGGCAGCAGCGCCGGCGGCTCGAATCCCTCACCGGTCAGCAGCACCGTGTCGGACAGGAACGCGTGCAGCTGGCGCAGGTTCTCGGTGCCGCCCTCGGCGAGGTAGCGGTGGGCCTCGGCGCAGATGCCGATCGGCACCGTCGACAGCTCCATCAGCGCGGCGTTGGGCGTGCGCTCGCCGCCGAGCACGACGAGCGGCCGGCCGGACTGCCGGATGACCGCTGCGACGTCGCGCACGTCCTCGGGCGATCCGAGCACGCGCAGGACCACGAGATCGGCGTCGGCGGTGAGCTCGTCCCGCCTTTCGTCCGTGACGCGGGCCGGGTTGGCCCAGGTGTAGTCCGCGCCGCTGGCACGGGCCGAGAGCAGGTCGGTGTCCGACGTGGACATGAGGGCGATGCGGGTCATGGGGCTCCTTGGGTGGAGGTGGTCGGGGAGGCGGGACGCGGGTCGAGGAGGGTCATGGCTGCCACACCACGGTCAGCGCGCCGGTGATGCGATGGCGCTCGACGAAGGCCTTCACGCCGTAGACGTCGGCGACGAGCTCCTCGGTGATCACCTGGACGGGCGTCCCGGCGGCCACGACGCGGCCGTCGGCGAGGACGACGATCTCGTCGCAGTACGCCGCCGCGAGGTTGAGGTCGTGCAGCGCGGCGACGGCGGTGACCTCCGCGTCGCGGACGAGCCGCAGCACGTCCAGCTGGTGTCGGACGTCGAGGTGGTTGGTCGGCTCGTCGAGCAGCAGGACCTCGGGGTCCTGGGCCAGCGCGCGGGCGATCTGCACGCGCTGCCGCTCGCCGCCGGACAGCGTCGCGTAGGGCTGCTCGAGCCGGTCCAGGACTCCGGTCGCCGCGGCGGCGCGACGGATGGCCTCGACGTCCCGCTCCCCCACGGGCTGCCACGAGCGCCGGTGCGGGATGCGACCGAGCTCGATGACGTCACGGACCAGCGGGTCGGTGTCGGTGGCCGACTCCTGCTCGACCACGCCGACCCGCTGGGCGATCTCGCGGCGCCGCAGGGACGCGAGGTCGTCGTCGCCGAGGCGGACGACGCCGGTCGTGGGCGCGCGCAGGCCCGCGAGGAGGCGGAGCAGGCTCGACTTGCCCGACCCGTTGGGGCCGAGCAGCCCGACCATCGAGCCGGGTGCGGCCGTGATGCTGACGCCGTCGACGATCAGCCGGTCGCGAACCGACCACGAGACGGTGTGAGCGGTGAGGTTCATGCCCGCGCACCCTTCCGCCGCAGCAGGATGAGGGCGAAGGCGGGGACGCCCAGCAGGGCGGTGGCGACACCGACCGGGAGCTCCTGCGGCGCGATGACGGTGCGGGCCGCGGTGTCGACCCAGACCAGGAACACGGCCCCGCTGATCGCCGCGAGCGGCAGCATCCGCCGGTGGTTGACGCCCACCATCGCCCGCGCGACGTGCGGCAGCACGAGTCCGACGAACCCGATCGCCCCCGAGGTGCTGACGATGACCGCGGTGGTCAGGGCGGTCACGACGAGCAGGATCAGTCGCGCACGGGCCACGTCGATGCCGAGCGTGGCCGCGCTGTCCTGGCCGAAGGCGAACGCGTCGAGCGTCGACGCCAGCAGCAGGCACGCGATCACGGCCCCGACCACCGTCACGCCGACGACCGCGACGTCGGACCAGGAGGCGCTGCCCAGCGACCCGAGCAGCCAGAAGAGGACGCCGCGCGTCTGCTCCGCGTCGGCGGAGGTGAAGACGATGAACGACGTCAGCGCCGAGAACAGCTGGGTGGCCGCGACCCCGGCGAGGACGACGCGGTCGGTGGTCCCGCCGGCCGCCGCGGCCAGGACGAGCACGAGCAGGAAGGCCCCGATGGCGCCGACGAACGCTCCGGCGGCCAGGCCCACCGCGCCCGCACCGACCCCGAGGACGACGATCGACACGGCTCCGGTCGAGGCACCGGAGGAGACACCCAGCACGAATGGGTCGGCCAGCGGGTTCCGCAGCAGGGACTGCAGGATGACGCCGCACACGGCCAGCCCGGCACCGCAGGCCGCCGCAAGCAGCGTCCGCGGCAGCCGCAGGTCCCAGACGATGCCCTCCTGGATCCGGCTCAGCCCGGACTCGCCCCCGGCCAGTCGCGACCACGCCAGGGACACGACCGACCGCGGACCCACGTCGGAGGGTCCGATCGTGACCGCGATGCAGGCCGAGGCCACCAGCAGGGCCAGCCCTGCGGAGCCCAGGAACCAGGCGCGCCGGGTCGTCGTCACCGTGAGAGGCCGAAGTCGGCCAGTGCGTCGGCGACCTGCTCCAGTCCTTCGACGGTGCGGATCGAGGGGTTCAGGGCGGCGCCGGTGAGGGCGACGTAGCGGCGGTTCCTCACCGCCGTCATCTCGCGGGTGACCGGGTTGGTCTCGAGGAACTCGATCTTGGCCTTCGCCGTCTCGGCCGTCTGGCTCTTGCGGGTGAGGTCGCCGATCACGAGGACGTCGGGGTCACGCTCCGCGACCGTCTCCCAGCCGATCTGGGGCCACTCGGACTTCGTGTCGTCGAAGACGTTCTTCAGGCCCAGGGCCCGGGTGATGATGCCGGGCCCGCCGCAGCAGCCGGCCATGTAGGGCGCCTCGCTGTTGGCGAACCAGTAGAGGACGGTGACCTCGTCCTCCGGCGCCTTCGCGGACGCTGCGGCCACTCGGTCCTGCAGGCTGGCGACGAGCTCCTCGCCCTGCGCCTCGACGTCGAGCAGCTCGGCGAGCTCGGTGACCTCCCGGTAGATCGTGTCGATCTCGAGGACGCCGGTGCGCGCGCCGTCGCCGTCGCCCTCGTTCTCCTTGCCCTCGCACTCGGCGGGCGACAGGTACGTCGGGACGCCGAGCTTCTCGAAGGCGTCCGCCGAGCCGACGCCGCCCTGGCCGAGCACGCTCGCGAACGAGGCGGTGACGAGGTCGGGCTCGGTCTGGAGCACCCGCTCCATCGAGGGCGTGCTGTCCGCGAGTCGCTCGACCTTCGCGTTGTCCTCCTCGAGGCCCTCCATGACGGGATCCGTCCAGGTGGACGTGCCGGCCATGCGGTCGGCGAGCCCGAGGGACAGCAGGATCTCGGTCGAACCTTGGTTGAGCGACACGATGCGCTCGGGAGGGGCCGTGACGGCGGTCGTGCGACCGCAGTTCTCGACCTCGCGCGGGTAGCCCGCGGCGGTCTCGGCATCGGGGGTGGCATCGCTGCTCGAGCAGGCGCTCAGCGCGAGCGCGGCACCGACGAGCAGGACGAGGGGACGACGGGATGGAGTACGCACGGACGCGGTCCTTCGAGGTCTGGGGCTCTTTCGCGAAGCCCGGTGGACCAAACGGCGGTCGCCGTGAGGGCCAGCAGGTCTTCGGACTCGGGATCGACCGGACGGAGCGCCTTCCCAGACCTCTCGGTCCAGTGGCTTCGTGCCCCGCCCGTCACCCTCACCGCTGCGCGTCAGTCCCGGACTCTCACCGGGTTCCCTGGCTCATCGCTGAGTTTGACTGGCGCCACGAACGTAGCAGCCCGTCCGCCGATGCGTCGCCAGGAGGGTGCCTGACACCATGACCGGGTGACCGGACGGACTCGACGCGACCTGTGCCCCGGCCTGCTGCGCCCGTGGATCGCCGACGACGGCGCCCTGATCCGGGTCCGCATCCCGGGCGGTGCCGTGTCAGTCGACGCCCTCGGAGGGCTCCTCGACGTCGCCCGGGACCACGGCGACGGCACGGTGCACCTGACCAGCCGTGCCAACCTGCAGGTGCGGGCGATCCCGCACGACGACGGCTGCCTGTCCGACGCCGTCGTGGACGCGGTCATGGCCACGGGCCTGATGCCCTCGACGTCGCACGAGCGCATCCGCAACGTCATGGCGTCGCCGCTCACCGGCCGGTCCGGCGGGCGAGCGGACCTGCGACCCGTCGTCGAGGAGCTCGACCGCCGGCTGTGCGCCGAGCCGAGCCTCGCGGCCCTGGCCGGGCGCTTCCTGTTCGTCCTCGACGACGGGCGTGGTGACGTGCTCGACCGGGACCTCGACCTGGGCCTCGTCGCCCTCGACGCGGACACCGCCCAGGTCCGTGTCGGCACCGAATCGTGGGGCCCCGTGGTCCCCCTGCCCGCCTCCGCGGAGACCCTTGCGGCACTCGCCTCGCGGTTCGTCGAGCTCGCGGGAGCCCGGGCGAAGTCGCCCTGGCACGTCGACGAGCTCCTCGGCGGCGGCGCGGCGCTGCTCACCTCGCCGTCGCAGCCCCACCCCGGCACCCGGGTGAGCAGCGCTCCCCCGGACCTTGGCAGGATCGAGCAGGTCGACGGCCGCATTGCGTGGCACCTGCCGGTGCCCGACGGCCGGCTCGACGCCCGCCTGTTCGACGAGGTCCGCGCGCACGGAGCGCACCGCCTCGTGGTGACGCCGTGGCGCACCCTGATCGTCCCCGACCTGGAGAACGCATGACTCTCGCCCCACCGTCGCGCCGCTACGACTACGTCACCGACGGCGCCGCGATCTACGTCGACTCCTTCGCCACGATCCGCGCCGAGGCCGACCTGTCGCGCATCCCCGCGGACGCCGAGAAGGTGGCGGTCCGGATGATCCACGCGTGCGGTCAGACCGACCTGACCCGGGACCTCGTGATCCATCCCGGTCTGGTGTCCGCGGCCCGCTCCGCGCTCGAGTCGGGGGCCCCGATCATCACCGACGCGCACATGGTCGCCGCCGGCGTGACGCGGGCCCGGCTGCCGCGCGAGAACGACGTCCTGTGCTTCCTGCGCGACCCCGCCGTCCCGACGCTCGCGAAGGAGTGGGGCACCACGCGGTCGGCCGCCGCGGTGTCGCTCTGGACCGAGCGGCTGGACGGTGCGGTCGTCGCGTTCGGCAACGCGCCCACGGCGCTGTTCCACCTCCTCGAGACGCTCCGCGACGGAGGCCCGCGGCCGGCCGCGATCATCGGCACCCCGGTGGGCTTCATCGGCGCCGCCGAGTCGAAGCAGGCCCTGATCGACCTCGCGACCGACGATCCGGGCCTCGACGTGCCGTTCCTCGCCGTCACCGGACGCCGGGGCGGATCCGCGATGGCCGCGTCGGCGCTCAACGCCCTGGCCCAGGAGGCGGAGTGAGCGGGCGGCTGTACGGCGTCGGCGTCGGCCCCGGCGACCCCGAGCTGATCACCCTCAAGGCCGCCCGGCTCATCGGCGCGGCCGACGTGATCGTCTTCCACCAGGGCGTGGGCAAGCAGTCGAACGCGCGACGGATCGCGGCCGAGCTGATCCCGTCAGGGGTGGTCGAGGAGGCCCTCGTCTACCCCGTGACGACGCAGACGACCGAGCACCCCGGTGGCTACGCCGGGGCGATGGCCGACTTCTACGCCGAGTGCGCCGAACGGGTGCGCGCGCACCTGGCGGCCGGCCGCGACGTCGTCGTCCTGGCCGAGGGCGATCCGATGCTCTACGGCTCGTTCATGTACCTGCACGACCGGCTCTCGCCCGACTTCGAGACCCAGGTGGTCGCCGGCGTCCCCGCGTTCGCCGCGGCCACGGCCACCACCGCGCTGCCGCTCGTGCGCCAGACCGACGTGCTGACCGTGCTGCCCGGCACCCTGCCCGAGCCCGAGCTCGCCCGCCGCCTCGCCGACACCGACGGGGCCGTGATCATGAAGCTCGGCCGGACCTTCGCGAAGGTGCGCTCCGCGCTGGAGCAGGCCGGACGCGTCGAGGGCTCCTGGTACGTCGAGCGCGCCTCGATGGACGCCGAGCGCGTCCTGCCCGTGGCGGACGTCGATCCCGAGACGGTCCCGTACTTCTCGATCGTGCTGGTGCCCGGCGACACCCGGCCCGGCGTGGCGCGGTACGACAACCCTGTCGCGGAGGCCGTCGCCCCGGCCGCGGAGGCCGAGGTCGTCGTCGTGGGACTGGGCCCGGGACCGGACCACTGGATCTCGCCCGAGGCGTCGCAGGTGCTGGCCGAGGTCGGTCACGTGATCGGGTACGGGCCCTACGTGCAGCGCGTCCCGCAGCGACCCGGGCTCGTCCGCCACGCCTCCGGCAACACGGTCGAGGTCGACCGGGCCCGCGAGGCGCTCGACCTCGCCCTGGCCGGCGAGCGGGTCGCGGTGGTGTCGGGCGGCGACGCCGGGATCTTCGGGATGGCCTCGGCCGTCTTCGAGGCCGCCGAGGACCCGCGCTACGCCGACGTCTCGGTCCGTGTCGTGCCCGGCATCTCGGCCGTGCAGGCCGTCGCGGCGCGCGCCGGCGCGCCGATCGGCGCCGACTTCGCCGTGATGAGCCTCTCGGACCGGCTGAAGCCCTGGGACGTCGTGGTACGCCGCCTGCGGGCGGTCGCCGCGGCCGACCTCGTCCTGGCGCTCTACAACCCGCGGTCGCGGTCGCGCACCGAGCAGGTGGCGCAGGCGAAGGCCGTGCTGCTGGAGCACAAGTCGCCCGACACCGTCGTGGTCGTCGGTCGCGACGTGGGCCGCGCCGAGGAGAGCCTCACGGTCACGACGCTCGGCGACCTCGATCCCGAGACCGTCGACATGAAGTGCCTGCTGCTGATCGGCGCCTCGTCGACCCGGGTCACGCCGTCCGGACGCGTCTGGAGCCCTCGCTACGTCGAGTGATCAGCCGCGAGCGCGGCGATCCCGGCTGGCCGCGTAGAGGAACGACTCGCCGCCGCGCACGTCGGGTGCCAGCGCCGGCCCGACGAGGATGACGGCCGCCTGACGCAGACCGGCCTGCTCCACCTGGTCGCCGATGTCGCCCAGCGTGCCGCGCAGCACGAGCTGGTCGGGCTGGGTCGCCTTCGACACCACCACCACGGGGCAGTCCTGGCCGTAGTGCTCGGCCAGCTCGGCGGCGAGCTCGCGCGTGCGGGTGATCCCCAGGTGCAGCGCCAGCGTGGCACCGGTCGCGGCGAAGGCGGCGAGCCGCTCGCCCTCGGGCATGGCGGTCGAGCGCGCCTGGGTGCGGGTCAGCACGACGGACTGAGCGACCTCGGGAACCGTCAGCTCGGCGCCCACGATCGCGGCCGCGGCCGCGTAGGCGGGCACCCCGGGCGGCACGTCCCACGGCACCTGCGCGGCGTCGAGCCGGCGTGCCTGCTCGTGCACGGCGGAGTACAGCGACGGGTCGCCCGAGCAGAGCCGGACGACCTCGAGGCCCTCCCCGTGTGCACTCACGAGGTGCTCCGTGATCTCGTCGAGGTCGAGGTGCTGCGTGTCGATCAGGCGGGCGCCCTCACGGCAGTGCCCCAGGACCTCGGCGTCGAGATAGGTGCCCGCGTAGAGGCACACATCGGCGGTTTCCAGCAGGCGCACGGCGCGCAGGGTGAGGAGGTCGGCGGCACCGGGGCCGGCCCCGACGAAGTGGACGGTCATGAGTCTCCCTTGGTGACGGACCACTGGCTGACGGCGCGCGCGGGCGTCCAGCCGGTGAAGGATCCGAGCGGCTCGGCGCGCTCGACGTGCAGGCGGACGAGCTCGCCGCCGTGGCGACCGTACCGCTCGAGCAGCACGGCCTCGGTCTCGGCGGTGACGCCGTGGACGACGAGGCGGCCGCCGGGCCGCAGGGCGTCCCAGCAGCTGTCGAGGACCCCGTCGACCGTCGCTCCCCCGCCGACGAACACCGCGTCCGGCCGGTCGAGACCCTCGAGCGCCTCGGGAGCCGAGCCCTCGACGACCCGGAGCCCGGGGACTCCCAGGGCGTCGGCGTTGCCGCGGACGAGCGCGACGCGGTCGGGTCGTGGCTCGACGGCGATCGCCCGGGCACTGGGCCACGCGCGCATCCACTCGACGCCGATCGAGCCGCTGCCCGCGCCCACGTCCCACAGCAGCTGGCCCGGAGCCGGCGCCAGCCGGGCGAGTGCACTGGCGCGCAGGTCGCGCTTGGTGATCTGGCCGGCGTGCTCGAACGCGTCGTCGGGCAGGACTCCCCCGGCCGCCCAGCCCGGGCCGGAGCCGCGAACCTCCACGGCCAGCAGGTTGAGGCGGGGCACGTCGGTGATGTCCCAGCCTTGCGCCGTCGACGTGGCCCGCGACTCGTCGGTGGAGCCGAGGTGGCCCAGCACGACCAGCTCGGAGTCGCCCCAGCCCAGGTCGGTGAGCAGCGTCGCCACGGCCGCGGGGGTGGTCTCGTCACTCGACAGCACCAGCAGCCGCCGCCCGGCGGAGAGGGCCGGGACGACGAGCCGGACATCGCGCCCGACGACGCTGACGACAGTCACCGACTCGGCCGGCCAGCCCATCCGCGCCCGGGCCAGCGCGACCGACGACACCGCCGGGACGACGGTGACGCGGTCCGGACCGAGCAGCTCGAGCAAGGTGGTGCCGATGCCGGACACGAGCGGATCGCCCGACGCGAGGACGACGACCGGCTCGCGCGCCTCGTCCAGCAGGGCGGGGAGCCGCTCGCGCAACGGCGAGGGCCACGCGACCCGGTCCTGCCCTGCAACCGCAGGGATCGCGTCGAGGTGGCGCCGCCCGCCGAGCAGGGTGGCGGCGGCCCTCACGAGCGACCGTGAGGACTCCGGCAGGCCCTCCCAGCCGTCGGCCCCGACTCCGACGACGGTCACGTGCGCATCCATGGTCGAGCACCCTAACCCGCCGGGTCCGCAGGTCGGGCCCCCTGCCCGAGGCCTGCCGGCGGCGTCTAGGGTGTGGTCGAAGGTTCGAGGTGCCCCACGGCCGATGGCCACGGGGAGAATCTGGGAAGCCGGTGAGAATCCGGCACAGGGCCCGCTGCGGTGACTCAGGCACAGACCTGGGAAGTCCGAAGACCGGCCTCGATCCGACCCGCGACGCTGCCCGCGTCGCGGACCGTCATGGCAGATCGAGCGGGAGCCCTACATGCCAACGCAGTACCCCTTTTGTGCCGTCGTCGGCTCCGACGACATGACCCTCGCCCTCACCCTCGTCGCGATCGACCCGCTCATCGGCGGCGTCCTCGTGCGTGGCGAGAAGGGCACCGCCAAGACCACCACCGTGCGCGGACTCGCCGACGTGCTGCCGCCGGTCCGCGCCTACCGGGGTGATCGGTTCTCCATCGATCCGGCGGACCCCTCCGCCGTCTCCCCCGACGGACCGTTCGACGCCGGGACGCCCGTCGACGAGCGCCCCGTGCGGCTCGTCGAACTGCCCGTCGGTGCGAGCGACGACCGCGTCACGGGCTCGCTGAAGCTCGACTCGGCACTGCGCGACGGCGTGGTCGAGTTCGAGCCCGGTCTGCTGGCCCGCGCCCACCGCGGCCTCCTCTACGTCGACGAGGTCAACCTGCTGCACGACCACCTCGTCGACCTCCTGCTGGACGCCGCCGCGACCGGCCGGGTGAGCGTCGAGCGCGACGGCGTCTCGGTCGAGCACGCGTCGCGGTTCGTGCTCATCGGCACGATGAACCCCGAGGAGGGCGAGCTGCGCCCGCAGCTGCTCGACCGGTTCGGCCTGACGGTCGAGGTCTCGGCGCCGCGCGAGCCCGAGCTGCGCGTCGAGGTCGTGCGACGCCGACTCGCGTTCGACGCGGACCCAGCCGCCTTCGCGGCCGCGTGGGCCGACGAGCAGGACGCGCTGCGCGCACGCCTCGAGTCCGCCCAGGAGCTCATGGGCGACGTCTTCCTCGACGACGACGCGCTCATCACGATCGCCGAGATCTGTGCCGCGTTCGACGTCGACGGGCTGCGCGCCGACCTCGTCACCGCGCGGACCGCCGCGGCTCACGCGGCGTGGCAGGGGCGCACCCACATCACCCGCGAGGACGTCCGCGTCGCCGCGCGGCTCGCCCTGCCGCACCGCCGCCGTCGCAACCCGTTCGACGAGCCCGGCCTCGACGAGGACCGCCTCGACGACCTGCTCGGCGACGACGAGCCCGACCCGGGACCCGACGACGACGGCCCGGGTGGTCCGGACGGTTCGGGCTCGGATTCCCCCCAGGACGGTCCCGAGGACCAGCGCCCGGCAGACGCCCCCGACGCCTCCCCGAACCAGGACGAGCAGCAGCCGCAGCCGGCCGGCGCCGGCTCGGTCGCCGCGGCCGGGGACCCCACCCGGGCGCGACTGCTCGTGGTCCGCGGCACCGGCGAGGGACAGTCCGGGCGACGCTCCCGGGCCCGCACGCCGCAGGGCCGCGTCGTGGGCCAGCGGCCCGATGCGGCGTCCGGTCGCCTCCACCTTCCCGGCACCATCGCCGCGGCCGCCCCGCACCAGCGGAGCCGCGGTGGACTGGTCGACGGGCGTGGCCTCGCGCTCTCGCCGTCGGACCTCCGCCGCGCCGAGACGGTCGGTCAGGAGTCCAACCTCGTGCTGCTGTGCGTCGACGCCTCGGGCTCGATGGCCGCCCGGCGCCGCATGGAGCAGGTCAAGACCGCCGTGCTCTCGCTGCTGCTGGACGCCTACCGGCGCCGCGACAAGGTCGCCCTCGTGACGTTCCGTCAGCACACCGCCGAGGTCGTCCTGCCGCCCACCGGCTCGGTCGACGTGGCGTCGCGTCGCCTGGCCGAGCTGCCGGCCGGCGGTCGCACCCCGCTGGCGGAGGGCCTCGAACGCTCGGCGGAGATCCTGCGGCGCGAGGCGCTGCGCGACCCGTCCCGGCGCCCGCTGCTGGTCGTGGTCACCGACGGTCGCGCCACCTCCGGCGCCGATGCGCTCGGCCGGGCCCACCGGTCCGCCGCGCACCTGGCCGCCACCGGCCTCGACAGCGTCGTGGTCGACTGCGAGACCGGCCGCTTCCGGCTCGGCCTGGCCGCGCAGCTGGCCGGTCACCTGCGCGCCGAGCACGTCCCGCTCGGCGAGGTGACGGCCGACGGCCTGACGGATGTGGTCCACGCCGCCACCTCCTCGCGCGAGGGAGCAGCCTGATGCCGCAGGGCAAGCCGCTGACCGTGCCGGACGACGGCCTCACGACGCGGCAGCGACGCAACCGACCCCTGCTGATGGTGCACACCGGCAATGGCAAGGGGAAGTCCACCGCGGCGTTCGGAATGGCGATGCGGGCGTGGAACCAGGGCTGGGACGTCGGGGTCTTCCAGTTCGTGAAGTCGGCAAAGTGGCGCATCGGCGAGCAGACCGTGCTCGAGCGCCTCGCCCGGCTGCACGAGGAGACCGGCGAGGGCGGGCCGATCGAGTGGCACAAGATGGGCTCGGGCTGGTCGTGGAGCCGCAAGGGCGGCACCGAGGCCGACCATGCGGCCGACGCGGCCGAGGGCTGGGCCGAGGTCAAGCGGCGGATCCACGCCGAGCGCCACCGGTTCTACGTCCTCGACGAGTTCACGTACCCGATGCAGTGGGGTTGGGTGGACGTCGACGACGTCGTCGAGACCCTCGGCAACCGGCCGGGCACCCAGCACGTCGTCGTGACGGGCCGCCGCGCCGACCCCCGGCTGGTCGAGGTGGCCGACCTGGTCACCGAGATGCAGCACGTGAAGCACCCGATGGACGTCGGGCAGAAGGGCCAGCGAGGCATCGAGTGGTGAGCCTCCCGCGCCTCGTCGTGGCGGCTCCGGCCTCCGGGCACGGCAAGACCACGGTGGCCACCGGGCTCATGGCGGCGCTGGCCGGACGAGGCCTCGCCGTCTCCGGGCACAAGGTCGGACCAGACTACATCGATCCCGGCTACCACGCGCTGGCCACGGGTCGTCCCGGTCGCAACCTCGACCCGCACCTGACGGATCCGTCGCTCATGGTGCCGCTGCTCCTGCACGGCGCCCGGGGTGCCGACGTGGCGGTGGTCGAGGGCGTGATGGGCCTGTTCGACGGGCGGATCGGCGGCGACGGGTTCGCCTCGACCGCCCACGTCGCGACCCTCACGGACTCCCCCGTGGTTCTCGTGGTCGACGTCTCGCACGCCTCGCGCAGCATCGGCGCGGTGGTGCACGGGATGGCGGGCTTCGATCCGACGGTGACCATCGCGGGCGTCATCCTCAACAAGGCCGGATCCCCGCGGCATGCCGCCGAGGCCGCCCGCGCCGTGGAGTCGACCGGCATCCCGGTCCTCGGAGTCCTGCACCGTGACGACGGCGTGAGCGCGCCGTCCCGCCACCTGGGGCTCGTCCCTGCCGAGGAGCGCGACGAGGCCGCCGGGGCGCTGGAGCGCCTGGCCGGCCAGGTCGCGGCGCACGTCGACCTCGACGCCGTCCTCGAGCTGGCACGGCAGGCGCCCACGCTCGACGCGCAGCCGTGGGACCCGGCCGCGCACGTCCGGCCGAGTGGCGCCGACTCCCCCGTCGTCGCGGTGGCCGCGGGCCGTGCCTTCACCTTCCGCTACGCCGAGACCACCGAGCTGCTCGAGGCCGCCGGCTGCACCGTGGTGCCGTTCGACCCGGCGCGTGACGCCCACCTCCCGGCCGGTACCCGCGGCCTCTACCTCGGCGGCGGCTTCCCCGAGGTCCACGCCGCCGCCCTGAGCGCGAACGCCAGCCTGCGGGCCCACCTGCGTGAGGCCGTGCTCGACGGCGTGCCCACCGTGGCCGAGTGCGCGGGCCTGCTCTACCTCTGCCGCAGCGTCGACGGCCACCCGATGGTCGGCGCGCTCGACGCCGACGCCGTGATGACGCCCCGCCTCACGCTCTCCTACCGGCGTCCCGCCCTGGCAGCCGACCAGCTGCTCGGCCCGGCCGGCACGACGGTGACCACCCACGAGTTCCACCGCACCACCGTCACTCCGGTCCACGGCGACCGTCCCGCCTGGACGGTGGACGACCACGCCGTCGGCTTCTCCGGTCCGACGTTGAGCGCGTCGTACCTCCACGTGCACTGGGCCGGCCACCCCGGCCTGGCCCAGTCGTTCGCGGACGCCGTGCACTCCGCCGCTCCGGTCGCCTCGGCCCCTGCGCCGACTCCACCCGCAACGGCCACCGGAGCATCGCTGCCGCCCGTCACCGACCCCCTCCGTCATCACGGCGACGTCGAGGCGTCCGACGGGCTGCTGGACCTGGCCGTCAACGTCAGCCGGCTGCCCCGTCCCGCGTGGCTCGAGCAGGCGCTCCGCGACGGCGTGGCCGGATCGGCTTCCTATCCCGAGTCCTCCGCGGCGCACGTCGCGGTGGCTCGACGTCACGGTCGTGAGGTCGACGAGGTGCTGGTCACGGCGGGTGCTGCCGAGGCGTTCTCCCTCATCGCCCGTGCGCGCCGCTGGCGGCGACCCGTCGTCGTGCATCCGCAGTTCACCGAGCCGGACGTCGCCCTGCGGGCCGCCGGTCACGTGCCGGGTCACGTCCTGTGCCGCGCCGAGGACGACTTCGCTCTCGACCCGGGCGCCGTGCCCGACGACGCCGACCTCGTGGTCGTGGGCAATCCGACGAACCCGACCGGGCGCCTGCATGCGGCGTCGACGCTGGCGTCCCTGTGCCGGCCAGGCCGCGTCGTCGTTATCGACGAGGCGTTCATGGACTTCGTGCCGGGCGAGCCGCAGACGCTCTCCTCGCGGGCCCTGCCCGGCCTGGTGGTCGTCCGGAGCCTGACGAAGCTGTGGTCGATGCCGGGGATCCGCGCCGGCTACGTGGTGGGCGACCCGGCCGTCGTCGCCGACCTGCGCGGCCAGCAGGCGCCCTGGTCCGTCGGCACGCCGGCGCTCCATGCCGTGGTCGCCACGGCAGGTCCCGACGCTGCGGCCGAGGCGGAGCGCCGCGCCCGGCTGGCCGTCCAGCACCGCCGCGTCCTCGTCGACGGACTCGCCGAGCTGAGCGTCGACGTGGTGCCCTCGGACGCTCCTTTCGTGCTGGCACGCCTCGGGCGGGGAACGCACGCACGGCTGCGCGGTGCGGGCATCGCGGTCCGACGCGCCGACACCTTCCCCGGCCTCGACGACTCGTGGGCGCGCCTCGCCGTGCGCGAGCCCGAGGCCACCCGTCACCTGCTCACCACGTTGGGAGTCCACGCCGCATGGAACTGAACGTCGCCGGGCGCTCCGTCCTCGTCCTCGATGGCAACGAGACGGTCGTCCCCACCATCGCCGGACTGCTGCGCGAGAACGCGAAGGTCACCGTCGGCGCCCCCACCGTGTGCGCCGCCATCGAGGACCTCGCCCGTCGCGGGCTCGTCGACTGGGTCCCGGAACATGCCGACGAGTCGGCCCACGAGATGGTGCTGCGCAGCGTGCCGCGCGAGGCCCCGCCGTCCCGGCCGGCGTCGGCCGGACGGGTCACGCTCGTGGGCGCCGGCCCGGGTGACCCCGGCCTGATCACCGTTGCCGGCCGCGCGGCGATCGAGTCGGCCGACGTCGTCGTCGCCGACCGGCTCGCCCCCTGGGAGGCGATCGGGTGGGCAAAGCCCGGTGTCGAGGTCATCGACGTCTCCAAGATCCCCTACGGCCGTTCCACGAGCCAGGACGAGATCAACCGCGTCCTCATCGAGCACGCCCGCGCCGGTCGCCATGTCGTCCGGCTCAAGGGCGGTGACTCGTTCGTGTTCGGGCGGGGCTTCGAGGAGGTCCAGGCGTGCGCCGCGGCAGGCGTCCCGACCACGGTCGTGCCGGGGGTGACCTCCAGCGTCGCCGGCCCGGGCCTCGGCGGGATCCCGGTGACCCATCGCGGTCTCGTCCAGGGCTTCACCGTCGTCTCGGGTCATGTGCCGCCTGGTCACCCCGACTCGACACTGGACTACGCCGCGCTCGCCCGCTCCGGCACGACGCTCGTCGTCCTGATGGGGGTGCGGACCCTGCCCGCCATCGTCGAGGCGCTGATCGAGGGTGGGCTCGACGAGGAGACGCCCTGCGCCCTCGTGGCCGACGCCAGCCTGCCCAGCCAGCGGGTCGTCCGCAGCACCCTGCGTGACGCCGCGGCCGACGCCGCCGCCTCCGGGATCGGTGCCCCCGCGGTCGCCGTCGTGGGCCACGTCGCCGCGCTCGAGCCGTGATCCGGTGGATGCGGCACGGCGAGTCCACCTGGAACGCCGAAGGACGCCTCCAGCACCGCAACCCGACTCCCCCGCTGACCGAGCTCGGCCGAAGACAGGCTCGCCAGGCCGCTGAGGAGCTGCGCGGCACGACCGTCGACGTCGTGCTCAGCTCTCCCGCGCTGCGGGCACGGCAGACGGCGAGCGTCGTCGCGGACGTCCTCGGGCTCGACGTCGTGGTCGACGACCGGCTCGTCGAGATGGATCACGCCGAGACCGTCGCGCAGGTGAGGCAGCGGGTGCTGTCCCTCGTCGGCGAGCACCCCGGCGAGCTGCTCGCGGTGAGCCACGGGGACACGATCGCCGTGGCGGTGGAGCTGCTGACCGGCGACCCGTGCTCCGTCCCCGCGAACGGCCAGATCCACGTGACGGGCACTCCGTGAGCCGCTCCCTCGCCGCCGGTCTGGCGCTCGGCTTCGTCCTCGACCGTGCCCTGGGCGATCCCGCCCGCTTCCATCCCGTCGCCGGGCTGGGCCGCTGGGCTGCCGCCGTCGAGCGTCACACCTACCGGGACCACCGAGGGGCCGGCGCTCTCCACCACGTCGCCGTCACCGCACCGCTCGTCGGTGCGGCAGTGCTGGCCGAGCGGGGGTGCCGCCGCCCGTGGCAGCGCACCCTGCTGACCGCCGCGGCGACCTGGGCGGTCGTCGGCGGACGATCCCTGGTCCGTGAGGGCTCGATCATCGCGGAGCAGCTCGGACGCGACGACCTGCCCGCTGCTCGGGTGCAGGTGACCCACCTCGTGGGCCGCGATCCCAGCCGACTCGACGCCGACGGGGTCGCCCGCGCGGCCACCGAGTCGCTCGCCGAGAACACGTCGGACGCCGTGGTCGCGCCCCTGCTGTGGGGAGCGGTCCTCGGCGTCCCCGGCCTCGTCGGGTACCGCGCGGTTAACACGCTGGACGCGATGGTCGGCCACCGCTCGGCGCGCTACGAGCGCTTCGGCTGGGCCAGCGCGCGGATCGACGACGTGGCCAACCTCGTCCCGTCACGGGTGTCGGCGGCCCTTGCGGTGGGGCTTGCGCCGCATGTGGGCGGACGCCCGGTGGACGCGCTCCACGCGTGGGTCCGGGACGCGCGTCACCATCCCAGTCCCAATGCCGGTCCGGTCGAGGCGGCCTTCGCCGGCGCGATGGGCGTGACGCTCGGCGGGATCAATGACTACGGCGGTCGCCTGGAGCACCGGGCCGAGATGGGCGACGGACCCACTCCGACCGTGACCGACCTGCCGCGCGCCACGCGACTCGCCACGGCGGTCGCCTGGGCCGCCGCGGCCCTCAGCGTGGGGCTTGCGCTCGCACCCAGGCCCTGGCGTCACCGGCGTCACCCACGGCCGTGACCCCCTCGGGTCCGGCCGCACGACGCACGATGACCACCGGAACACCGAGCGCGCGCGCCACGTCGAGCTTGGCCTCGGTGTGGTCGCCGCCCGAGTCCTTCGTCACCAGCACGTCGACATCGGCCATGACCTCCCGCTCGTGCTCGAGCGTGTAGGGACCGCGGCTCTGCAGCAGGGTCCAGGCGCCAGGCAGCTCGATCTCCGGCGGGTCGACCACGCGCACGACGCAGGCGTGGTCGCGCAACGGACCGACGAACCGGTGGAGGGACTGCCGTCCGATGGTCAGGAAGGGGCGCCGGCCGAGCGTCGCGGTCACGCGGGCCGCCTCGTCGTGGTCGTCGACCCAGTGCCAGTCCGCCGCCTCGGGACGGCCGGACCAGCCCGGGCGCTCGAGCCGCAGCAGCGGCACGCCCGCGGCGCGGCACGCGGCGGCCGCGTTCGCGCTGATGCCCTCCGCGAACGGATGGGTCGCGTCGACGACGACCTGCACCCGCTCGGCGCGCAGGTGCTCCGTCAGACCCTGGACGCCACCGAAGCCACCGACCCGGACGTCACCCACCGGCAGCCGAGGCCGGGCGACACGTCCCGCGAGCGACGTCACGACGGAGTCGCCGTCCTCCACGAGCCGGCCGGCGAGGTCGCGTGCCTCCCGCGTGCCACCGAGCACGAGGACCTTCATGCGTGCGGCCCGATGACCGGGACGGACGGCGCACCCTGCTCGGCGAGGGTGAGCAGGGCGTCGACGTCGAGGTGCTTCTCGGCGAGGTCCCCCAGCAGGTCGAGGCGCGCGTCGCGCGCCGCGGCGAAGTCGACGCCCGAGGCGACGAACGAGCCGCCGCGGGCCCGGGCCGCGAGATCGAGGACGGCCGTGCGCAGCTCGTCGGACTCCAGGCTGCCGTGCCACATCGTGCCGAGGACGGCACCGTCCTGCACCCCGCCGAGGAAGTCCGTGGCGCCCGCGTCGCGGCTGATCCGGCCGTGGTGGATCTCGTAGCCCGGGGCGGACGCACCCAACGCCTCCCCGTGCGGCAGCCGCAGCGTCTTCTCCGCGGCGAAGGTCGTCTCGACGGGCAGCAGCGCCAGGCCGGCGACGCTGGCCGGATCACCGGCCTCGATCCCCTCGGGGTCGTGCACGTGGCGCCCCAGCATCTGAAACCCGCCGCAGATCCCCAGGACCGCGCGCCCGGACTCCGCATGGCGGAGGATCGCCCGGTCGAGGCCGCGCGAGCGCAGCCAGGCCAGGTCGGAGATCGTCGCCCGCGTGCCGGGCAGGACGACCAGGTCCGCGTCGGCGAGGTCGTGGGGATCGGCGGTGAACACGACGTCCACGCCGGGCTCCAGGCCGAGCGCGTCGACGTCGGTGAAGTTGCTGATACGCGGCAGCCGCACGACGACGACCCGCAGTGCCGCGTCGCTCCCGGCGCGACGGCCCTGCAGGTCGAGGGCGTCCTCGGAGTCGAGCCACACGTCGGGGCTCCACGGCAGGGTGCCGAGGACGGGGCGTCCCGCCAGCTGCTCCAGCTGGCGCAGCCCCGGCGCGAGGAGCGACTCGTCCCCCCGGAACTTGTTCACGACGAAGCCGGCCACGAGCGCCTGGTCCTCGGGCTCGAGCAGCGCGACCGTGCCGTAGAACGCCGCGAAAACGCCCCCGCGGTCGATGTCGCCGACCACCACGACGGGCATGTCGGCGTGCCGCGCCAGCCCCATGTTCACGTAGTCGCCGGCCCTCAGGTTGATCTCGGTGGGGCTGCCCGCCCCCTCGGCGACGACGAGGTCGTACCGCGACGCGAGGTCGTCGTACGCGGAATAGGCGGCCTCGGCCAGGTGCTCCCGGCCCCCGATGAACTCGCGGCTGCTGATCTCCCCGGCGGGCTCGCCCATCACGACCACGTGGCTGCGACGATCGCCGCCCGGCTTCAGCAGCACGGGGTTCATCGCCGCCTCGGGCTCGGCGCGGGCGGCCAGCGCCTGCACCCACTGCGCCCGGCCGATCTCGGCACCATCGGCGCACACCATCGAGTTGTTCGACATGTTCTGCGCCTTGAAGGGCGCCACGCGGACGCCCCGACGGGCGAAGGCGCGGCACAGGGCGCTGGTCACCAGGCTCTTGCCGGCGTCGGAGGTCGTTCCCGCCACCATCAGCCGGGCGGTGCGGCGGGCCTGGGAGTCCACCGGACCAGTATCCCGTCCGCTTCGGTTCCACCATCGCCCGGGCAAGCGTGCCGCACTCTCGCCCTCCCGCGGAACCGGCAGTAGCGTCGGCGGGATGACGAACGTGCGCGAGTTCACGATCGAGGTCCCTGCGGCGACGCTCACCGACCTGCGCGAGCGCCTCGAGCGGACACGGCTCCCGCGACGCGCCGGTGCTGGCTGGGAGGCGGGCACCGACCCGGCGTATCTCGCGGAGTTCGTCTCCTCCTGGGCGCACGACTTCGACTGGCGACTCACCGAACGAGCGGTGAACCGGTTCCCCCAGAGGATCGTGCGGGCGTCGGGCACCGACGTCCACGTGCTGCACGTGCCCGCGCAAGTGACGGATGCGCCGATTCCGCTCGTCCTGACACACGGCTGGCCGAGCTCGTTCCTCGAGTTCCTCCCCCTGATCGGTCCGTTGACCGATCCCACGAGCCACGGTGGCGACCCCGCGGACGCCTTCGAGGTGATCATCCCGTCGCTCCCCGGGTTCGGATTCTCCGAGCAGCTGCCTCACGGGCCGACCGAGCCGTCACGCATCGCCGACCTCTGGGTCGAGGTCATGGAACAGCTGGGGTACCGGTCCTTCGGCGCGTACGGCGGCGACATCGGCTCCCACGTGACGAACTTCCTCGGCGCGCACCATCCCGAGCGCGTGGTCGGCGTGTTCACCCACCACCCGAACCTCCACCCCGACCTCGACCCGGCCCAGCCCCTGTCGCCTGACGAGCAGCGATACCTCGAGGAGCGCTCCAGCGACCTCGGTGGCCACGACGACGGCTACGCGGCGATCCAGGCCACCCGACCGAACTCGCTCGCGGCGGGACTCTCCGACTCCCCTGCCGGCCTCGCTGCGTGGCTGATCGAGAAGTACCGCGAATGGAGCGACTGCGACGGCGACCTGGAGTCGTCCATCGACCGTGACACCCTGATGAGCATTGCGACCCTGTACTGGGTCACCAACACGATCGGCACCTCGTTCCTGCCCTATCGCGATGACGACGCGACACCGCCGCTTCCTCCAGTCACCGTCCCTGCGGGACTGATCCTCACCCCGGAGGACGCCGGATATCCACGTGAGTTCGCGGCCAGGACCTACGCCGACATCCGGCTGTGGCGAGGGCCCCAGCGCGGCGGGCACTTTATCGCCCTCGAGCAGCCCGAGCGCCTCGTCCGCGACCTCCGTGACTTCTTCCGGCCGCTCCGCGCGTCAGCGCCGCACAGCGGTTGAGGGCCGGGCGACCACTTCGATCCAGCGGGTCGGCGCCTCGATCGGCCCCGGACCGAAGTGTCGCGTCAGCGCGTCCTCGGCGATCGCCGTCGCATCCTCGACCTTCAGGGACTCGTGGTGCTCGATCGCCACCCTCAGCGGAGTGCCCTGGCAGAACGCGCGTGCGGCCTCCGCCGGGGTGGTGCGGCTCGTTCCTTCCACGGCCCGGATGGTGGCGCCCGGCATGCCAGCCTCCTCGAGGTCGTCCCGGATGCGCGGGAGGTGGAAGTAGCCGTGCGGCGTCCGGCTCAGGAAGTCCACCGGGTGGCCCGGCGTGGCGGTGACGAGCGCGGCGTGGATGACCCACGGCACCTCGCTGGTCTCGATCCGGTCCCAGACGGTGAAGACGAACGACCCGCCCGGCCTCAGGACGCGGGCCGCCTCCCGGTACCCGCGGACACGGTCGGGGAAGAACATCGCGCCGAACTGGCACGCGACCACGTCGAACGGCTGGTCGTCGAAGGGCAGCTCCAGCGCATCGGCCTGCTGCCACCTCACCGCCGGGTCCGGGACGGCGGCCGCGGCGGCGTCCAGCATCGGCTGGTTGAGGTCCGTGGCCGTGATCCTCGCGCCGGGACAGCTCCGCAGCAGAGCGGCGGTGAGCGCCCCGGTGCCGGCCGCGGTCTCCAGGACGTCCCCCGGCGCGAGATCCGCGACCACGCGAGCGAGGCTCTCGGCCGGCTCCTCGAAGATCATCGGCACGAGGAGCCGCTGGTAGACCTCCGGAATTCCGCCACGGAACTGCGCGTCGTGTTCCGCCTCGGCACCGTCCATGTCTGCAACGTACGCCCGTCCCGGCGCACGTTCCAGAGGCGTACGGCGTCCTCAGCGCACCGTGATCTTCAGCGGCTTCGACGCGATCCGGAAGGTGTCGGCGTCACCGCCCCAGATCCACTTGTACGTGTGCTCGCCCTTGGGCTGCTTGTCGAGCGTGTAGATCTTGGACTTTCCGACCTTCACGTACAGGTTCTTGATCCGCTTCCCGTCGCGGTAGAGCGAGAGCCGCAGCGGCTTGTCGCGCCAGAGGTCGAATTCCGCGTCCTTGCCGTAGGTGTTGCCGATCCGGACACCGAAGCGCGCCTCGCCGGGTCCGGCCAGCGGCACGCCGTCCTTCACGTAGCCACGGTCGCGCAGGAACGTCGACCAGTGCACCTTCGTGACGAGCTTGACCCCACGGACGACCTGTCCCGGCTCGGAGATCTTCACGGACGGGAACGTCACCTTCGGGATGTTGTCCGAGTAGTCCATTCGTCCGGTGAGCGGCCAGGTCCCGACCGGCAGGCCTCGCAGGGTCAGGATGCCGCGACTGTCGGTGAACGAGTAGCGCTCGCCGTACACCGGCCCGGCCGCGCCCTTTGCCTCGACGAGGTAGCGCGGTAGGCGGTGGCCCGTGGGGGTCATCACCGTGGCGCGCACGGTGCCGCCGCGGGCGACCTCGAACGTGCCGAGCGACGTCGTGCCCTCCTGCACGGTCACGGGGCGGGCGTCGACCCACGTGTACTTCACCGGGTTCGGCTCCCAGTAGAACGTGTCGTCGAAGAACTCCTCCGCGGCCAGGGTGTACTGGCCGGGCGTTGCTGCCGTGGTCCGGAACTCGCCGGTCGCCGAGGTGACGAGGTCGATCGGAGGGGCGGAGCCGTCCGGGTCGAGCCGGACCTCCATGCCCTTCACCGGCCGGCCGAGGTCATCGACGATCCGCCCGGTCACGACGGAGTCCGGAGCCTCCGCCACGGCAGGCTGGACCCCTGCTCCCACCAACACCACCGTCATCGAGGCCGCAACGGCCGACGCCATCCAACGCATGGAACCATCCCCCCGAGCCCGACTCTCGTGCTCTCGGTCCCGAGCCTAGGCGGGCGTGTGAGAGATGTCACGGCTGTGGCACCTGGGGAAGAAGCGGGGCTCGCCGAACGTTGCACGTCGCTGTCGCCCGCGCTCGGTCGACCACCCGCAGACGTCTTCACCAGGAGTTTCGTGACCACCACCGCCACCCAGGCACCCCCGGCTCCGAGCACCGACCGCGCCGGCCGCCTCATCGCCCTGCTCGTCGGCTCGGCGTTCGTCGTCATCCTCAACGAGACGATCATGAGTGTCGCCCTGCCCGAGCTGATGCGGGAGTTCGACGTGCCGGCCTCGACGGCCCAGTGGCTCACGACCGCGTTCCTGCTGACCATGGCCGTGGTCATCCCGGTCACGGGCTTTTTGCTGACGCGCTACCCCCTGCGCCGGATCTTCATGGCGGCGATGATCTCCTTCACCGCCGGCACCCCGCTCGCGGCACTGGCGCCCACCTTCGGGGTCCTGGTCGCGGCGCGCTCGGTCCAGGCGGTCGGCACGGCGCTGATGATGCCGCTGCTGATCACGACGATCCTCACCCTGGTCCCGGCCGACCGCCGCGGTCGGATGATGGGCACCGTCTCCATCGTCATCTCGGTGGCGCCCGCCGTCGGCCCCACGATCTCGGGCATCGTGCTGGACCAGCTCGACTGGCGCTGGATGTTCTGGCTCGTGCTCCCGATCGCGCTCATCGCCCTCGGGCTGGGCGCGGCGTGGGTGCGCAACGTCACCGAGCCCGTCGACGTGCCGATCGACGCCCTCTCGGTCGTCCTGTCCGCGCTGGCGTTCGGCGGCCTGATCTACGGCCTCAGCAGCATCGGCGAGGCCGCCGCGGGCGAGGTCCCGGTGGAGCCGTGGGTCCCGATCGTCATCGGCGCCGTCGCCCTGGTCTTCTTCGTGGCGCGTCAGCTCTCGCTGCGCGAGCGGGCCCTGCTGGACCTGCGCACCTTCGCCCACCGCACCTTCACGATCGCGGCCGGTCTGGTCGCGGTCAGCATGATGGCGCTCTTCGGCACCCTGATCCTGCTGCCGATCTACCTGCAGTCGGTGCTCGGTCTGAGCACGCTGGAGACCGGCCTCGTGCTGCTGCCGGGCGGCCTGACGATGGGTCTGCTGGCGCCGTTCGTCGGTCGTCTCTTCGACCAGTACGGTCCGCGCCCGCTCGTGGCGCCGGGAGCGGCGGTCACCTCGGTCGCCCTCTGGTCCATGGCGATGTTCGACACCGGCACGTCGCAGGGCACGGTCGTCGCCGTCCACATGCTGATGAGCGTCGGCCTGGCGCTCATGTTCACGCCGCTGATGACCTCGGCGCTCGGCTCGCTGCCGCACCACCTGTACTCGCACGGCAGCGCGACCGTCTCCACGCTGCAGCAGGTCGCCGGCGCCGCGGGCACCGCGCTCTTCGTGACCGTGATGACGCGCCGGTCCGTCGCCGAGATGGAGTCTGGCGCCTCGGTGGTGGACGCGACGGCCGCCGGTGTCCACGCCGCGCTCTTCTACGGCGGTGCGATCTCCGCGCTGGCCGTCGTGGTCGCACTGTTCGTCCGCGGTCCGAAGGTCGGCGCGGCAACGGAGGCTCCGACAGCCTGAGCCGGGCGTCACGTTCCACTCTGCGGCGGGTCCCGGTTACCGGGTGGGAACTACCGTAGAGTGGACGTCATCGTTCGGAACCTTCCCGAGGCCCAGGCGAGCCCGCCGCCGGCTGAAGGTTCCCAGCATCCATCGCCGATGCCCCGCTGAGGATTTCCACCCATGACCGAGTTCGTTCCGCAGTTCCGCCCCGACGCCACCGACGCCCTCACCGAGGCGATGGCGCGACGGATCCTCGTGCTCGACGGCGCGATGGGAACCGCGATCCAGCGCGACCGCCCCGACGAGGCCGGCTACCGCGGTGATCGCTTCGCCCAGTGGTCGTGCGACGTCCAGGGCAACAATGACCTCCTCACGCTGACCCAGCCCGACATCATCGAGAGCATCCACCGCGAGTACCTCGAGGCCGGCGCGGACATCATCGAGACCAACACGTTCAACGCGAACGCGATCTCCCTGCGCGACTACGACATGGTCGACCTCGCGTACGAGCTGAACTACGCCTCGGCGCGGCTCGCGCGCGCCGCCGCGGACGCCGTCGGGACGCCCGACCACCCGCGCTACGTGGCGGGCGCGCTCGGCCCCACCACGCGCACCGGGTCGATCTCCCCCGACGTCAACGACCCCGGCGCCCGCAACGTCACGTGGGACGAGCTCGTCGACGCCTACCTCACGGCCGCGCGCGGCCTGGTCGACGGCGGCTCCGACCTGCTGATGATCGAGACGATCTTCGACACCCTCAACGCGAAGGCCGCGATCTTCGCGGTCGAGACGCTCTTCGAGGAGACCGGTCGCCGCTGGCCCGTCGTCATCTCGGGCACCATCACCGACGCGTCCGGCCGCACCCTGTCGGGCCAGACCGTCGAGGCGTTCTGGCACTCGATCCGTCACGTGAACCCGCTGCTCGTGGGCCTGAACTGCGCGCTCGGCGCCGACGAGATGCGCCCCTACATCGCCGAGCTCTCGCGCATCGCCGACTGTCACATCTCCTGCTACCCGAACGCCGGCCTGCCCAACGCGTTCGGCGAGTACGACGAGTCGCCCGACCAGACCGCGGCCATCCTGCGCGAGTTCGCCGAGAGCGGCTTCTTCAACGTGGTCGGCGGCTGCTGCGGCACCACGCCCGCGCACATCGGCTCGATCGCCGCCACCGTCGACGGCCTGGCCCCGCGCGAGTTGCCCGAGATCGCCCCGGCACTGCGCCTGTCGGGCCTCGAGCCCCTCACCGTCACCGAGGACTCCCTCTTCGTCAACGTCGGCGAGCGCACGAACATCACCGGCTCGGCGAAGTTCCGCAACCTCATCAAGGCCGAGGACTACCCCGCGGCCCTCGCGGTGGCACTGCAGCAGGTCGAGAACGGCGCGCAGGTCATCGACATCAACATGGACGAGGGCATGATCGACGGCGTCGCCGCGATGGACCGCTTCTGCAAGCTGATCGCGGGCGAGCCCGACATCAGCCGCGTCCCGGTCATGGTCGACTCGTCGAAGTTCGAGGTCATCGAGACCGGCCTGAAGGCCATCCAGGGCAAGTGCATCGTCAACTCGATCTCCCTCAAGGAGGGCGAGGAGCCCTTCGTCGCGCACGCCCGCCTGTGCCGCAAGTACGGCGCCGCGATCGTGGTGATGGGCTTCGACGAGGACGGCCAGGCCGACAACCTCGAGCGCCGCAAGGAGATCAGCCAGCGCGCGTACCGGATCCTGACCGAGGAGGTCGGCTTCCCGGCCGAGGACATCATCTTCGACCCGAACGTGTTCGCGGTCGCCACCGGCATCGAGGAGCACGCCGCGTACGGCCTGGACTTCATCGAGGCCACCCGCTGGATCAAGCAGAACCTGCCGGGCGCCCTCATCTCGGGCGGCGTCTCCAACGTGTCGTTCTCGTTCCGCGGCAACAACGCGGTGCGTGAGGCGATCCACGCGGTCTTCCTCTTCCACGCCATCGAGGCCGGCATGGACATGGGCATCGTCAACGCCGGCGCGCTGGTGCCCTACGACACCGTGCCCACCGAGCTGCGCGACCGCATCGAGGACGTCATCCTCAACCGTCGCGAGGACGCTGCCGAGCGACTGCTGGAGATCGCCTCCGACTACGCCGGCACCGGCGAGAAGGCCGAGGCCGCCACCGAGGAGTGGCGCGACCTGCCCGTCGGCGAGCGCATCACGCACGCCCTCGTCAAGGGCATCGACGCCCACGTCGAGTCCGACACCGAGGAGCTGCGCCAGCTGATCTCCGACCGCGGCGGCCGCCCGATCGAGGTCATCGAGGGCCCGCTCATGGACGGCATGAACGTGGTCGGCGACCTGTTCGGCGCCGGCAAGATGTTCCTGCCCCAGGTCGTGAAGTCCGCGCGCGTCATGAAGAAGGCCGTCGCCTACCTGATCCCCTACATCGAGGCCGAGAAGTCGCCCGACGACGTCAGCAACAGCAACGGCACCGTGATCATGGCCACCGTCAAGGGCGACGTCCACGACATCGGCAAGAACATCGTCGGCGTGGTCCTGCAGTGCAACAACTACGACGTCATCGACCTCGGCGTCATGGTGCCGGCGCAGAAGATCCTCGACGCCGCGCGCGAGCACAACGCCGACGTCATCGGCCTGTCCGGCCTCATCACGCCCTCGCTGGACGAGATGGAGAACTTCGCCGCCGAGATGGCCCGCCAGGAGTTCGACATCCCGCTGCTCATCGGCGGTGCCACCACGTCGCGCGCCCACACGGCCGTCAAGGTCGACCGCAAGTACCCCGGGCCGGTCGTGTGGGTGAAGGACGCGTCGCGCTCCGTGCCCGTCGTGGCCGCGCTGCTGTCGGACGAGCAGCGACCGAAGCTGATGGCCGACATCAAGACCGACTACGACGCGCTCCGCGAGCGTCACGCCTCGCGCGGCGACGCCCGCACGATCCTGCCGCTCGACGCCGCCCGCGCGGGCCAGACCCCGCTCGACTGGACCGACTACACGCCGCCGGTCCCGGCCCAGCTGGGCGTCCAGGAGTTCGGCCCCTACCCGCTCGGCGAGCTGCGCGAGTACATCGACTGGCAGCCGTTCTTCAACGCGTGGGAGATGAAGGGCTCGTTCCCCGACATCCTCAACTCCCCCACCCACGGCGAGGCGGCGCGCAAGCTCTACGAGGACGCCAACGAGATGCTCGACCGGATGATCGAGGAGGACTGGCTCACCGCCCGCGGCATCGCCGGACTCTTCCCGGCGGCGCGCGACGGTGACAGCACGATCGTCTACGCCGACGAGTCCCGGACCACCGAGCTCACGCGCTTCCACCACCTGCGCCAGCAGACCGAGCACCGTCCCGGCGTCCCGCACCGCTCGCTGGCCGACTTCGTGGCCCCGGTCGACGCGGGCGTGCCCGACTACGTGGGCGCGTTCGCGGTCACCGCCGGCCTGGGCAGCACCGAGAAGGTCAAGGAGTTCAAGGCCGACCTCGACGACTACTCCGCGATCATGGTCGAGGCCCTCGCAGACCGGCTGGCCGAGGCGTTCGCCGAACGGCTGCACGAGCGGGTGCGCACCGAGATCTGGGGCTACTCCCCCGACGAGAAGCTCAGCAACACCGAGCTCATCAAGGAGAAGTACGACGGCATCCGGCCCGCGCCAGGCTACCCCGCGTGCCCCGAGCACACCGAGAAGAGCACCATCTGGTCGCTGCTCGACGTCGAGGCGCGCACGGGCATCGAGCTGACGGAGAGCATGGCCATGTGGCCGGGCGCCTCCGTGAGCGGCCTGTACCTCTCGCACCCGCAGTCGCAGTACTTCGTGCTGGGGCGGATCGGGCGCGACCAGGTGCAGGACTACGCCGAGCGCAAGGGCTGGACCATCGCCGAGGCTGAGCGGTGGCTGTCGCCGAACCTCGGCTACCGAACCGAGGATGAGTAGGCTGAAGGCGTGACCGACGCCGACATCCCCGTCCTGAGGAATCCGTGGATGGTGGCCGCCTTCGAGGGCTGGAACGATGCGGCCGACGCCGCGACGAGCACGGTCGACCACCTGCTCGAGGAGTGGGACGCCGAGATCTTCGCCGAGCTCGACCCCGAGGAGTTCTACGACTTCCAGGCCGTCCGCCCGGTGATCGCCCCGTCGGAGAACGGCAGCCGCGACATCGTGTGGCCCACGCCGACGCTCTACCTCGCCCATCCTCCGGGTCATGACCGCGACGTGCTGCTGCTGCGCGCCGTCGAGCCGAACTACCGCTGGCAGGCGTTCTGCGCCTCCGTGGTCGAGCTGGCCCAGGCCGCCGGAGTCCAGGAGCTCATCACCCTCGGCGCACTGCTGGCCGACACGCCGCACACCCGGCCGGTGCCCGTCACGGGCTCGACGAACGACCCCGTGCTGATGGAGCGCCTGTCGCTCGACCAGTCCCGCTACACCGGGCCGATCGGCATCACCTCGGTGCTGAGCGACGTCGCCGCACGCGCGGGCATGGCCACCGCGGGGATCTGGGCCGCCGTGCCGCACTACGTGGCCGAGCCGCCCTGCTACAAGGCCACGCTCGGCCTCCTGGGCGCCCTCGAGGACGCGATCGGCGTCGGTCTGCCGCAGGGCGTCCTGCGTGAGATGTCCGAGGCGTGGCAGCGCGGTGCCGACGAGCTCATGGACCAGGACGAGGACCTGCTCGACTACGTCCGCACGTTGGAGAACGAGCGCGACGCCGGCGACACGCCCGAGGCGTCCGGCGACGCGATCGCCCGCGAGTTCGAGCGCTACCTGCGCCGCCGCGGCAGCGACGACGCCTGACGCCCCTCGCGGAGCCGATCTCGACACGCGCGTCGGCGACTCGATCGCCGGTGGTCGAGTAGCACGGCGAGGAACGAGCCGGCGTATCGAGACCGTCGCTGCGTCAGAGCGCGATGCCCAGCAGCGCGTCCACCGCGGTACGCATGACCCGCGGGCCGTCGACGTCGTCGCCGCGGTTCGAGGCCCAGGAGTCCACGGCAGCCAGCGCGGCAGGCGCGTCCAGGTCGTTCGACAGCGCGGCACGCAGCTGCCCCACGAGCTCGGCGGCCGACGGGCCGGTCGAGCGGTCGGCCGCGGCGCGCCACGTGGCCAGTCGCGACTCGGCCGTCTCGATCGCGTCGCCGAACCACTCCCAGTCCTCGCGGTAGTGGTGCGCCAGCAGCGCGAGGCGGATCGCCATCGGGTCGCGACCCTCGGCGCGCAGCTTCGAGACGAGCACCAGGTTGCCCTTGGACTTGCTCATCTTCTCGCCCTCGTAGCCGACCATGCCGGCGTGGACGTAGGCGCGCGCGAACGCCTCGCCTGTGGCCGACTCGGCCTCGGCGGCCGACATCTCGTGGTGCGGGAACACCAGGTCGGATCCACCGCCCTGCACGTCGAATGCCGTGCCGAGGTGGTGCAACGCGATCGCCGAGCACTCGATGTGCCAGCCCGGTCGGCCGCGACCCAGCTCGGTGTCCCACGCCGGCTCGCCGGGTCGCTCGGCCTGCCACAGCAGGCAGTCGAGCGGGTCGCGTTTGCCCGGCCGGTCGGGGTCGCCGCCGCGCTCGGGGAAGATCTTGAGCATCGTCTCGGTGTCGAAGCCCGAGACCGAGCCGAAGCCGGCCGCGGAGCGCACCTCGAAGTACAGGTCGTCGTCGACCTTGTAGACGGCGCCCGTCTTCTCCAGGCGCTTCACGAGGTCGACCACGAGCGGGATCGACTCGACCGCGCCGACGTAGTGCTCGGGCGGCAGGATGCGCAGCGCGGTCATGTCCTCGCGGAAGAGCTGCGTCTCGCGCTCGGCCAGCTGGACCCAGTCGATGCCGGTTGCGGTGGCGCGCTCGAGCAGCGGGTCGTCGACGTCGGTGACGTTCTGCGTGTAGTGCACGTCGAGCCCCTGGTCGAGCCACACCCGCTGCAGCAGGTCGAACGCCAGGTACGTGTTGGCGTGACCCAGGTGCGTGGCGTCGTAGGGCGTGATGCCGCAGACGTAGAGCCGCGCGGCACCCTCGGGCGTGGAGGGGACGACCTCGCGGCGGGCGGTGTCGTGGACGTGGAGCCCTGGTCCCGATCCGAGCCCGGAGTCGGAGAGTCGAGGGATCGGCGGGCGGGACCAACTCTGCATGTCGTCGAGCCTATCGGGACCGTGAAGTCCACAATGAGCAGGTGATCATGGATTGCGCGGTGTATCTCGACGGAGTGCGCGAGGAGACCGACCGCGACCCCGAGACCCTGGACGACACGCTGGCCGACCTGTCGGGCCAGGACTTCCTCTGGATCGGCGTCAGCGACCCCACGCACGAGGAGATGGAGCGCCTCGGCGGGGCCCTCGGGCTGCACCCTCTCGCGATCGAGGACACGCTGTCACCGCACCAGCGGCCCCGCGTGGACCGGTTCAGCGACCACCTCTTCCTGTCGCTGCGGATCGTGTCGTACAGCGACGACGACATCACCACCAGCGAGGTCAACATCTGCCTCGGGCACCACTACGTGCTCACCGTCCGCCACGGCGGGCCCCAGCTCTCGGTCGCGCGCCGACGGGCCGAGTTGGTCCCCGACCG
Source organism: Aeromicrobium phoceense (assembly GCF_013868155.1). Classification (NCBI taxonomy): domain Bacteria; kingdom Bacillati; phylum Actinomycetota; class Actinomycetes; order Propionibacteriales; family Nocardioidaceae; genus Aeromicrobium; species Aeromicrobium phoceense. Next base: position 2,187,022 of record NZ_JACEOG010000001.1, on the reverse strand, counting down.
CCTCAGGCAGGGGCCGATCGCCGCCGTGCACGCCGTGGTCGACGCGATCGTGGACCGCTATGAGGACGTCGCCGCCGAGCTGGTGACCGACGTCGAGGAGGTCGAGTCCTCGGTCTTCTCGGCCGACCGCACCCGCGACTCCGCGCGCATCTACCGCCTCAAGCGCGAGACCCTCGAGTTCCGTCACGCCGTGGCTCCCCTGCGCGACCCGATCCTGCGCTTCGCCCAGGTGGCCGATCCCGAGGACCTGCGCCCCTACTTCCGCGACATCGGCGACCATCTCCAGCGCGCCCTCGACGCCATCGACTCGATCGACAGCCTGCTGTCGAACGCGCTGAACGCCCACCTCGCGCAGCTCAGCGTGCAACAGAACGAGGACATGCGGAAGCTCACCGCCGGCGCCACGCTGTTCGCCATCCCCACCGCCGTCGCCGGGATCTACGGCATGAACTTCGAGCACATGCCCGAGCTGACCTGGACCTACGGCTACCCCGCCTGCCTCGCCGCCATGGGCGGCGCCTGCCTGTACGTCTACCGGCGCTTCAAGAAGTCCGGCTGGCTCTGACTCTCCCGTGCGAAGATGCGGTCGTGAGTAGCTCGGCAGATGAGTGGCCCGCGGGAGACCCTTTTGGCGTCGTCCCGTACCCGTCACCCGGCCGTCCCGAGCAGCCGATGCACAGGAAGCCTTCTCCGTGGCCGTGGGCCGTCGCAGTCGGTTCATCACGTTGCTGCTCGTCGTTGCTCCGGTCGTCCTGTACTGGATGGTCGCCTCAGGTCTCGCCGGCTGACCCCGACACACCGGCATCGCTGACCACCACGTCGTCAGCTGGCTCTGAGGACGAACGATGATGCTTTGCGCCCCGCTGGGGTACCCAAATGCATCATCGTTCGTCGCTGAGCGGCTCGCGGCCCGATCTTGTGCCGGTTCGGCCCATATCTGGGCTGAACAGCCACAAGATCCGTCGGTCAGGCGGCGACGGTGGCGGTGATGACGCCGGCCCACAGCAGGATCAGCACGAGCGAGCCCAGCGCGACGCGGTAGATCACGAACGGCTTGTACGAGTGGTTGCTGACGTACTGGAGCAGCCAGTGGATGACCGCGAGGCCCACGACGAACGAGACGACCGTGCCGACGATCGTGGGACCGATGCCGTAGGCGTTCTCGCCGCCGGGGATGTCCTTGAGCTTGTAGACGCCGGCGCCCACGACGGCGGGGATCGCCAGCAGGAACGCGTAGCGGGTGGCCGCCTGGCGCTCGTAACCCAGGAACAGGCCCATCGAGATGGTCGCTCCGGAGCGGGAGACGCCCGGCACCAGCGCGCAGGCCTGCGCCAGGCCGAGCAGGATCGCGTCGCGGGTCCTGAGGTCGCCGATGGGCTTGGTCTTGCGCCCGATCCTCTCGGCCAGCCCGAGCACGAGGCCGAGGATGATCAGCATGCTGCCGATGAACCACAGGTTCCGGAACTCGCGGTCGATCAGGTCCTCCAGCAGCAGTCCGAGGATCACGATCGGCAGCGACCCGATGATGATGAACCAGCCCATGCGCCACTCGGGCTGCTGCCGGGCCTGCGCGCTGAAGACGCCGCGCACCCACCCCGACCCGATGGTCCAGATGTCGCGCCAGAAGTAGAGGATCACCGCCAGCTCGGTGCCGATCTGGACCACCGCCGTGTAGGCGGCGCCGGGGTCCTCCCAGCCGAGCAGCTGCGGCACGATCGCCAGGTGCGCACTGCTCGAGATCGGAAGGAATTCGGTCAGGCCCTGGACGATGCCCAGGATCACGGAGCGCAGCAGATCCACCGTGCGAGCCTACACACGAACCTTCAGGGCACCGACTAATCTCGTCGCATGCACGTGCGTCGGCTCGGGAGCTCGGGTCTCCAGGTGTCGCGGCTCGCGCTCGGGACGATGTCCTGGGGCGCGGCGGTCGACGAGTATGCGGCCGAGGAGCAGCTGCGGCTCTTCCTCGATTCCGGCGGCACCCTGCTCGACACGGCCCCCATCTACGGTGACGGCGCGTGCGAGCGGGTCATCGGCGCCCTGCTCGACAAGCACGGCGTGCGCGACGAGCTCGTGCTGGCGGGCAAGGCCGGCGTCGTCCGTCGCGACGGCAGGGTCGTCACCGACGGCTCCCTGCGCTCGCTGCTGCGACAGCTCGACCAGACCCTCGCCGACCTCGGCACCGACCACCTCGACCTGTGGCAGGTCCACCGCTTCGACGAGTCCGTGCCCGTCGACGAGACGATGGCCGCCCTCGACCAGGCCATGCGCTCGGGCAAGGTGCGCTACGCGGGCATCAGCAACTTCACCGGATGGCAGACCGTGGCCGCCCAGCACGCCTTCGCGCGTCTCGGCGGCGGGGTGCCGCTGGTCAGCACGCAGGTCGAGTACTCCCTCGTGCGGCGCGAGCCCGAGATCGAGGTCATCCCGGCCGCGCAGCACGCCGGCCTCAGCATCCTGGCGTGGTCGCCGCTCGGCCGCGGCGTCCTCACGGGCAAGTACCGCGGCGGGGTCCCCGCCGACTCCCGGGCCGCGGACGCCCGCTGGGAGGCGTTCGTCGCCCCGCACCTGACTCCGTCGAAGGCCCGCGTCGTCGACGCCCTGGCTGCCGCGGCCGACGGCCTCGGCGTGCCGATCTCGCACGTCGCGCTGGCCTGGCTGCGCGACCAGCCGCTCGTGGCGTCGGCCATCGTCGGTGCCCGCACCACCGCCCAGCTGCAGGAGTCCCTCGGATCGGAGCTGCTGGAGCTCCCCTCCGAGATCGTCGCCGCCCTCAGTGACGTGTCCGAAGGAGTTCGATGATCGAGTACGAGTTCTGGGACGTCTCCATCTCCCGGACCAAGTCCCGCAACGCCGTGTGCCAGTGGCTGACCCAGGCGGCCGAGTTCCAGGGTTGGGAACTCGACCGCCTGCGCAAGGACCCGACGGGTCACCGCACGGTGCGACTGCGGCGCAAGATCATCAGGATGCGCGCCACGGTCTGACGACCTGATCAGCTCGGGTCGTCCGACTCCCCGCGGGTGCGCCGCAGCTCGCGGCCCCGCTTGACGTCGGCCTCGTACTTCTTGCGGTTCTTCTCGATCACGGTCGTGTCCCGAGGAGGCAGCTGGATCTCCTCCTCGGCGGGCAGGCCCGCCTGCAGCTCGCGCCCACGCTCCAGCTCGGCGTCGAGCTCGGCGCCGAAGACCAGCGCCAGGTTCGTGATCCACAGCCACAGCAGGAACACGATGACACCGGCCAGCGAGCCGTAGGTCTTGTCGTAGTTCGAGAAGCTCGCCACGTAGAGCCCGAACAGCGCCGAGGCGATGATCCACGTGACGATCGCCACGACCGCGCCCACGCTGATCCAGCGGAAGCGCGGCTGCTTCACGTTGGGCGTGACGTAGTACAGCAGCGCCACGATCAGCACGACCACGAGCAGCATGACCGGCCACTTCGCGATGTTCCAGACCGTCACGGCCGTCTCGCCGATGCCGATCGCCTTGCCCACCGCCTCGGCGGCCGGGCCGGTGAGCACGAGGCTCAGGCCGACGAGTCCGGCGAGGATCACCGTGACGAGCGTCAGCACCAGCATGATCGGACGCAGCTTCCAGAAGGGCCGGCCCTCGTCGATCTCGTAGATGCGGTTCATGCCCCGCGAGAACGCGTTGACGTACGCCGAGGCCGACCACAGCGCGGCCGCGAGGCCGATGATGAAGCCGAGCCCGGAGCTCTGACTCTGCCCCAGCTGCATCAGCGTGGGCTCGAGGGTGTCGGCGGCCCCCGTGGCGCCCACGTCGCGCAGTACCTGCAGGATCGCGTCGACCGTCTTCTCACTGCTGCCGACGAGACCGACGAGCGACAGCATGGCGAGCAGGGCCGGGAACAGCGCCAGCACCGAGTAGTAGGTCAGCGCCGCCGCGAGGTCGGTCCCCTGGTCCTCGGAGAACTCCCGCGCGGTCTTGCGCACCACGTAGAGCCACGGTCGCTTCTTGAGGTCCTTGGGCGAACTCGGCGCGTGCTCGCCCCCGGGCTCGGCCGCCATCAGCTGCTCCGGCGCAGCGATCGCAGCACGGCGAAGGCCAGCACGAGGCAGGTGACCCCGGCCGCGAGCGACAGCACCCCCGGCCGCGGCTTGCCGTCGGGGTCGATCACGGTCTCCTTGGCGGATGACGTGAACTCGTGCGCCGACTCCTTGGCCCTGCTCTTGACGTCGAACTTCGCCGCCAGCTCGTCGACCGTCTCCGCGAGGTTCTCGCGGGTCTTCTCGACCTCGTCGCGGAGGACTTCGGATTCGTGTGGTTCGGTCATGGGGTCCTCCGGTTAGTGGTCTCGGGCGTGACGGACGGCGTCCACGTCGGCCTTGACGCTCTCGACGGTCGCCTGCGGAACCGGTGCGCCGGCCTCCTGGACGCGCTTCTTGCCCAGGAGTGCCGCGATGCCGGCGATCACGAAGATCACGACGGCGACGATCAGGGCGGCCAGCCAGGCGTCGACGACGAGCGCCAGCGCCAGGATGGCTGCGGCGATCAGCACGCCGAGGCCGTACAGCGCCAGCAGGCCGCCGGCGCCGATGATCCCGGCGCCGACGCCTGCCCGCTTGGCCTTGCTGCCGACCTCGATCTGCGCGAGTCGCATCTCGTCGCGCACCAGCGTCTTCAGCTCATCGCTGAGTCTGGAGATCAGCTCCGAGGTCGAGGCCGACGAGTCGCGACCGGACTCGTACTGGCTCATCGCCCGCCGACTCCGCTGTCGAAGCCCGTGCCCCCGGGGGTGCTGCCGCCGGCGGATCCGCTGGTGCTGCTCGTCGATCCACTGCTCGACCCGGAACCGCTCGTCGAGCCCGAACCGCCGCTCGAGCCGGAGCCGCTCGAGCCGGAGCCGCTGGACCCGGAGCCGCTGCTGGACCCTGGCATGTGCTCCTGGGCCACGTTCTGCACCTTCTCCGTGGCGTCCTTGACCCGCGGGTCCTTCCACAGTCGCTGCGCCTGGCCCACGATCTGGTCGTAGCGCTCTCGTCCCGAACGCGTCCCCAGGACGTATCCGGCCGCCGCACCCACGAGGAACGTCAACTTTCCGGCCATGGTGGCCACCCCACTTTCGTCTGTGTGACTGCTTGCCACGGGGGTGTACCCAGCCGACGCGGGGCTATGCGGGCTAGGCCAGATCGAGGAACTCGTCGAAGACGCGCGTGCCGAACTGGAGCGCGTCGATCGGCACCCGCTCGTCGACTCCGTGGAACAGCGCCGTGAAGTCGAGGTCGCCGGGCAGCCGCAGCGGCGTGAAGCCGTAGGAGGTCATCCCGAGCTTGTGCCAGGCCTTCGCATCGGTGCCGCCCGACATGAGGAAGGGCGCCACGTGCGCCTCGGGGTCGTGCTTGAGCAGCGACACCGTCATCGCGTCGACGAGATCGCCCTCGAAGCCGTACTCCAGCGGGATGTCCTCGTGGTACGGCTCCACCCGGACGCCTTCGCCGACGATGTCCTGCACCCGCGAGACGAAGGTCTCGTGGTGGCCGGGCAGTGGGCGGCCGTCGACGTAGGCGACCGCCTCCCCCGGCACGACGTTGTGCTTGTACCCGGCCTGCGCCATCGTCGCGTTCGTCGAGTTCCTCAGCCCCGACCCGATCATCCGCACCGCGGGGCCGAAGTGCTCCAACAGCTCGTCGGGGGTGCCCTCGAGTCCGGTCAGCTCCCGCACCTTCTCCAGCAGCAGCTGCATCGACGGGCCGGGCTCGACCGGCCACTCGTGCTCCCCGATGCGCACGAGCGCGCGGGCGAGGTGCGTGATCGCGTTGTCGTGGTTGCGCATGGAGCCGTGACCCGCCGTGCCCGTGGCCGTGAGCCGCAGCCACGCGATCCCCTTCTCGCCGGACTCCAGCAGGTAGAGGCGCTTGCCGTTCACCTCGGTGGAGAAGCCGCCGACCTCGCCGATGGCCTCGGTGCAGCCCTCGAACCACTCGGGGTGCTCGGCGACGAGCCAGTGCGCGCCGAGCTGGCCGCCGGCCTCCTCGTCGGCCGTGAAGACCAGCAGGATCGGGCGGTCGGGGATCCGGCCGGCGCGCTGGCGCTCGCGCACCACCGCCAGCAGGATCGCGTCGAAGTCCTTCATGTCGACCGCGCCACGGCCCACGACGTAGTCGTCGACGATCTCGGCGGCGAACGGGTCGACCGACCAGTCGGCGGCCTGCGCCGGCACGACGTCGAGGTGACCGTGGATGACGAGCCCGGGGCGCGGCGAGTCCTGGCTGCCCCAGCGGGCCAGCACCGACGCCCGGCCGGCCTCGGACTCGAGGATGGTGGACTCGATGCCGACCTCGGCGAGGCTCGCGGCGACGTACTCGGCCGCCACCCGCTCCCCCGGCCCGGACGAGTCGCCGAAGTTGGACGTGTCGATCCGGATCAGGTCACGGCAGAGGTCGACGACCTCGTTCTCGGCGGCGGTCATGCCCCCAGCCTAGTCAGGACATGAGGCGGCGGAGCACCGTCGAGACCATGAGCCGCAGCAGCCGGCGGACGACCGGGTCCAGCAGCCGCGGGACACCGATCACCGTGACGTCCTCGTCCCACGTGACCACCGAGCCGGAGCCGCTCGGCTCGACCGTGATCGACGCACTCCCCCGGACCACCCGGCCCTGCTTCTGCAGGTCTGCCCGGTGGGGCGGCTCCCACCGCGTGACGTGCATCGGATCGTCGAATCCGACCGGGCCGACCGCGGTCCTGGCGGTGAATCCCTCGGGCGTGATCGTGATCGTGGTGAGGGGCACGCGATGGCGCTCCCAGTCGGTCACGCGGGCGAACGCGTCGACCGCATCGAGGTGTGACGTGTACCTCACTACCGTTCTGGGCATGGGAACAGCGTAGAGTTGAATCCATGTTCAACAAGGGCACCATGCCGTTCACCTCGGTCGCCGACGTCAAGGCCCGGCTCGCAACTGCGGGCTACCTCGCCTCCGACGCCGTCGCCACCACCGTCTTCCTGGCCAGCGAGCTGGGCAAGCCGCTGCTCGTCGAGGGGCCGGCCGGTGTCGGCAAGACCGAGCTCTCGCGCGCCGTCGCGCAGGCCTGCGGCGCCGAGCTCGTCCGCCTCCAGTGCTACGAGGGCGTCGACGAGTCCCGCGCGATCTACGAGTGGAACCACGCGAAGCAGCTGCTGCGCATCTCGGCCGGCCACGACGAGTCCTGGAGCGAGGCCAAGTCGGACATCTTCTCCGAGGAGTTCCTGCTCCCTCGCCCGCTGCTCTCGGCCATCCGCAACGACGGCCCGACCGTGCTGCTGATCGACGAGACCGACAAGGCCGACGTCGAGATCGAGGGCCTGCTGCTCGAGGTGCTCGGCGACTTCCAGATCACGATCCCCGAGCTCGGCACGGTCACCGCCACGCAGCGCCCGTTCGTGGTGCTGACGTCCAACGCGACCCGCGAGCTGTCCGAGGCCCTGCGTCGCCGCTGCCTCTTCCTGCACATCGAGTTCCCCGACGCCGACCTCGAGCGGGACATCGTGGCCCTCAAGGTGCCGGACCTCGACGACGCGCTCACCGACTCGCTCGTCCGCGTCGTGAACGCGCTGCGCGCCATGCCGTTGCGCAAGGCCCCCTCCGTCTCGGAGACGCTCGACTGGGCGCGCACGCTCGTCGCCCTCGGTGCCGACACGCTCACCACCGAGGTCGTCTCCGAGAGCCTGGGCGTTGTCCTGAAGCACCAGGACGACATCGACAAGGCCCGCGCCAAGCTGGACCTGGACGCCGTGCTCTCATGAGCGAGCGCCAGCGAGCGAACATGCGACTCCTCAGGTCGATGCGTCCGTACAGTCGTTTCGCCTCGGGCGCAGTGGCATGAGCACCCAGCTCGCGACCCGGCTGGTCGAGTTCGTCGAGGCGCTGCGCGCCAAGGGCGCGAACGCCGGCCCCAGCGAGTCGATCGACGCCGCCGACGTCATGCGCGTGCTGGGGCTCGACGACCGCGACCTCCTGCGTGAGGGGCTCGCCGCCGCACTGGTGCGACGTGGCGGGCAGCGCGACGTCTTCGATCAGACCTTCGACCTGTTCTTCCCGGTCGGCGTTGGCCGGCCCGAGGCCGCGCGCGACGCCGACGAGAACCTCGACGTCCAGCAGATCCGCGAGCTCCTCCTCATGGCGCTGCTCGACCGCGACCCCCGCACCCTGGCCCAGATCGCCGAGATCGCCGTCGACGTGCTGGGCGAGGTGGGTCAGCCCGGCACCGACACGGCGGGCTGGTCGGCCTACCAGACGATCGACCGGCTCCAGCCCCAGACGCTGATCGCCGCCGCGATGGCCATGCGCCCCGGTGGAGGCAGCGGCAGCGGCGGCCAGGGCCTGGGCACCCAGTTCACCGACCGTCTCGCCCGCGACGAGGTCCGCCAGGGCGTGGAGGCCTTCCGCGAGATGGTGCAGGCCGAGGCGCGACGACGGTCGGCCGAGCTCCGCGGGCGCGAGCTCGTGGCCCGCCACGCGGTGCGCTCCTCGCGCGACCGCGTCGACTTCCTCAGCGCCAACCGCCAGCAGCTGGAGGAGCTGCGCCGCTCGGTGAAGCCGCTCGCGCGCATCCTCGCGACGCGGCTGTCCGCGCGTCGCCGCCGCCGCCGTCGCGGCAAGATCGACATGCGCCGCACCCTGCGCCGCGCGATGGGCACCGGTGGCGTGCCGATGAAGCCCGTCTTCGAGAAGCCTCGTCCGACGCGCCCCGAGCTCGTGCTGCTGTGCGACGTCTCCGGCTCGGTGTCGGGATTCTCGAACTTCACGATGCTGCTCACGCAGGCGCTCAGCGCGCAGTTCAGCAAGATCCGCGTCTTCGCCTTCGTCAACGCGATGGCCGAGGTCACCGAGATCGTGCGCGACGGCGCGGTCTCCGGCGGTGGCGACATCGAGACGCGGATCCGCGCCGAGGCGCGCATCACGAAGTGGCACACGAGCAGCGACTACGGCGAGGCCTTCCTGGACTTCCAGGAGTTCTTCCTCGACGCGGTCGGCCCCCGCACGGCCGTGCTGATCCTCGGCGATGCCCGGAACAACAACCAGAATCCGCGGTTCGACGCGCTCCACGAGATCGCGATGCGCTCGCGCCGGACCTACTGGCTGAACCCCGAGCACCACACTCGGTGGGGCCTCGGCGACTCCGAGGCGCTCGCATACGCGGAGATCGTCCCGATGCACGAGTGCGCCAACGTGGATCAGCTGACGCACTTCGTGACACGATTGCTTCCTGTCTGAGCGAAGGAGGGGGCCCATGCGCTCGCTGACCCGTCTTGCGGTGCTGCCCGTCCTGGCGCTCGCCTTGGCTGCCTGCGGCTCGTCCGGGGACGACTCCCCCGGCAGCGGCTCGCCCACGTCGGCCACTCCGGCGCCCAGCCGCGGCGTCCCGGCCGGCGTCGAGGAGACGCTCGACTCCCCCGCCGGCGTGGCCGTCGGCGAGGAGGGTCAGATCCACGTGATCACCTACGGCAGCAGCACGAACCCGGCCGTGGTCAACCAGGTCAACGCCGAGGGCCAGAAGGTCGTCGTGCAGGTGAGCCCGGAGGAGGGCCGCCCCGCGACGATGGACTACGTCCCCACCACCTCGACGTTCGAGCTCCCCGAGGGCGTCGACACGGAGGACCCCGTGACCTTCGTCCTCGGCGCGTTCGGCACCGTGGTCCTCGACGCGATCGAGCCCGGCCAGCAGGCGTGGGTCGAGCGCGCGGAATGACCCGGCTGTCCGCGATCCACGCCGACATCACGACCCTCGAGGTCGACGCCGTCGTGAACGCCGCCAACTCCGCCATGCGCGGCGGGGGCGGGGTGGACGGCGCGATCCACGCCGCGGGCGGTCCGGCGGTGCTCGCCGACTGCATCGCGCGGTTCCCCGACGGACTGCCCACGGGCGACGCCGGCTGGACCACGGCCGGCGACCTCCCCGCCCGCTGGATCATCCACACCGTCGGCCCGAACCGGCACGCGGGTCAGACCGAGCCCGCCCTCCTGGAGTCCTGCTACCGCAGGTCCCTCGAGGTCGCCGCCGACCTGGGTGCGCGCGAGGTCGCGTTCCCGCTGGTGAGCGCCGGCGTCTACGGCTGGTCGAAGGCGGAGTCGGTGGCGGCGGCCGTGCGCGCGGTCCGCACGACCTCCACGGAGGTGGAGCACGTGATCCTGGTGGGGTACGACGCGGCGGCCCAGCGGGAGATCGAGGCGGCGCTCGCGGCCGCCGGCGAACCGAGTTGATTGATCCCATGGCGACCCGACTCCTGCTGATCGCGGACACCCACCTGCCCAAGCGGGCGAAGCAGCTCCCCGCTCAGGTCTGGGAGGCCGTCGACGAAGCCGACGTCGTGTTCCACGCCGGCGACTGGGTGGACGTCGCCACGCTCGACGACCTCGAGGCGCGCGCGAAGCGGCTCGTGGCGGTCTACGGGAACAACGACCACGGCGAGCTGCGGGAGCGCCTGCCGCTCGTCGCCCGGGCCGAGATCGACGGAGTCCGGTTCGCCGTCGTGCACGAGACGGGTGCGTCGCAGGGCCGCGACACCCGGTGCAGCGCCGAGTACCCCGACGTGGACGTCCTCGTGTTCGGGCACAGCCACATCCCGTGGGACACGACCACCCCGACCGGACTCCGCCTGCTGAACCCCGGCTCCCCGACCGACCGCCGCCGCCAGCCGTTCTGCACTTACATGACAGCGGTCGCCGATGCAGGTGTCCTGAGCGACGTCGAGCTGCACGAGCTGCCACCGAGGACTCCGGCGCGAGCGCGATGACCGCGTTCCTCCTCGTGCCGAGTCCTCTCCTCGGGCCCGCCACCTGGCGGCCGGTGGAGGCCTGGCTGCACGAGCAGGGCCATGCGGCGACGACCGTGGACTTCGGTTCCGAGCTCCGCGCGCCCGAGCAGGTACTCGACGCGATCGCCCGCGCGGCTCCCTCCGGTCCGGTGACGCTCGTCCCGCACAGCAACGCCGGCCTCTACGCCCCTCAACTCGCCACCCTGCTGGAGGTGGAGCGCACCGTCCACGTCGACGCCGCCCTGCCTGCCGATGACGGCCCTGAGACGCGGCTCGCGCTAGAGGAGTTTCTCGGCTTCCTGCGCGACCTGGTCGAGCCGGACGGGCGCCTGCCCCGGTGGACCGACTGGTGGCTCGACATCGCAGAGCGCTTCCCCGACGACATCACCTTCGAGACGGTCGCGGCCGAGCAGCAGCGGCTGCCCCTCTCCTACTTCACGAGCAGCGTGCCGGTCCCCCGAGGGTGGGCCGAGCGCCCGGCGGCGTACCTCGCGTTCGGCGACACGTACGCGGCGGAACTCCGGTTGGCCCAGGAAGCCGGCTGGCCGACGGCGACCCTCGATGGCGGGCACCTCCACCAGCTGGTCGATCCGGGCGCCGTGGGCGCGGCCATCCTGGGGCTGGTCGACCGCACCGATTCTGTCGGTGGCGCCCACTAGGTTGGGTGCATGGACCTCAACCGGGCGATCACCGCAGGCGATGCGGTGCGTCGTGCGCGGGCGATCGCCGAGTTCGAGGAATGGGAGTTCGCCGTCCACTTCCACGCCAAGCGCACCGCCGAGATCGACCGCACCGACGAGATCCTCCTGTCGAAGGACCTGGCCCGGCGCGCGGTCACCCTGGACATCGCCCAGGCGCTGCATGTCAGCGAGCAGCACGTGTGGGCCCTGGTCCACGAGGCGTCCACGCTCCGCGACAGGGCGCCGCTCGTGTGGGAGTCGTTTCGCGAGGGCGACATCGACGCCGTGCGCGTCTCGGCGATCGCGTCGACGGCGGAGAAGCTGCAGACCTCGGAGGCGCTTTCGGTGCTGGAGCGTTCCGCTCCGGACTACGCGGCCTCCCACACGATCGCCGAACTGAGGGCCTGGCTGCGCCGGTTCCGTGCGCGGCTCGAGCCGGAGCAGGTGAGTGCCGAGGCCGCGCGCGCCACCGAGGAACGTCGCGTCTCAATCACGCACAACGACGACGGCACGTCATGGCTCAACGCCCTGCTGCCCACCGGCGTCGCCATCGTCATCGGCGACCGCTTGGGGCGCGCCGCCCGGGCCGTGCCGGCGGTCGAAGCGGAGACGGGTGAGAAGGAACGCCGCACCCGCGATCAGAAGCAGGCCGACCAGCTCGTCGAGTGGCTCACCTCCTGCCTTGACCTCGCCCCCGACATGGGCATCCGGTCACGGACGTCGTCGGCCTCACTGGCGGCCCGGGCTTCACCCTCGACGGCGAGCCCGTGGAGGCCGCATGGGTTCGTGAGCTCGCCCAGTCCGAGCACACGGTCTTCCGCCGACTGGTCCTCGACTCGATCGGTGAGGTTCTCGACACCACGGTCATGGCCTACCGGCCACCGGAATCACTCCGGCAGGCACTGAGATGGCGCGACGGAACCTGCCGGGTCGCCGGATGCCGCGCCCCCGCGCACGAGACCGACCTCGACCACGCCAAGGCCTACGACAGCGGCGGCACCACCAGCGGATCCAACCTCCGCTGCCTGTGCAGGAAACACCACAACATGAAGTCCCACGGTCACCTCGACGACCGCCACCTCGGCGCGCCCACCCGACACATCGAAAACTACCTGCGCGCTCCGCCGTTCCTCATCGAGCTCGACATTGTCGTCCCCCGCCGCACCGGCTGACTGAACCAGTCGCGGAGGGGTACCGACTAGTCCTCAGTCGCGGTGCGCGGGGCGCCGGGACGCAACCCAGAGGAGCAGCCATGGCGACGAAGAAGACCGGAAACGCAGGTGACGGCGTCCGGATGACGGACGACAGCCTGAAGGTGCGGCAGGTCACCCACTACCAGTTCAGTTGGATGGCCAGGGACGGCGGCGAGGACGGCATCTGGACACTCCAGCTGGTGCTCGACGAAGGCGCGTGGGAGGAGGTCCTCACGGTGAGTGCCGAGGACGCCGACAACCTCCAGGACGTGCTGACGAACACGAGCAAGGTGTTCTACGACATCGACCGTCGCGTGTTGATGTTCGGGGTCACCAAGGCGGGCGACTGATCCCGTCAGGACCGCTCGGGTCACCCGCGACACCACGCTCGTGGCTCGGGAGCTCCGGCCACGAGCTGTCGTGACGCGCCCTCGCTCACCAGTTGGCGTCGGTGTCCTCCGCGCCGTCCTCGGGCTCCCACCGCAGCAGGTCACCGGGCTGACAGTCGAGCGCCTCGCACAGTGCAGCGAGCGTGGTGAGCCGCACCGCCTTGGCCCGCCCGTTCTTGAGCACCGCCAGGTTCGCCGGAGTGATGCCGATGCGGTCCGCGAGCGTGCCGACCGCCATCTTGCGCCGGGCCAGCATCACGTCGATGTCGACGATGATCGGCATCAGATCACCTCGTCCAGCTCGGACTTGAGGTGCTTGGTCTCGGAGTCCAGTGCGACGGCCTGCGCCAGCAGGGCCCTCATCACGTAGACGACCAGGGCCACTCCGGCCGCGACGAGGGCGAACCCGCAGATCAGGCCGACCAGTCCGGGCGCCACCTCGTCCCCGGGCGTGGCGTGATTGGCGAAGCGCGCCCACACGGCGACGGCGAAGATCAGCACCGCCGTGGCGCTGATGGCGCAGATGACCCCGTCGACGTACCGGAACGCCGCACGCGAGAAGACCGTGCCACGTCGCACCATCGTCAGCAACCGCCAGATGCAGACCGCGACGACCTGGAGCGTCACCACACCGAGCACCCCGATGATCACGAGCGCGACGCCGGAGGCCGTCGGCTCCTCGTCGGTGTCCCACCACAGCAGGGCCACCATGCCCGCCTGAACCACCACGGATCCCAGCAGCGCGATCGCGATCACCACGCGCAACGTTGCGATAGCCCACTTGCTCATTCTCGACTCCTTTGCGCCGCCTCTTGATCGAAACCTATCGCAACTCGATAGATGAGGCAATCGCTCCCACGGCCCCAGAGGCCCCGCAACTATTTTTGGAGTGCACGCTCCTTTATTCTGGGCGACATGACGATGCTCACGAACCACGACGGATCCGTATGGACGCTCGACCTCGGCGACGACGAGAACCGGTTTTCGCCGGACCTGCTCGCCCAAGCCGTGGAGGACCTTCGAGGCCTCGCGGAGGGCACCGAGCCGGCCGTGCTGGTCACGACGGGCACGGGCAAGTTCTTCTCGAACGGTCTCGACCTCGAGTGGCTCTCGCAGCACCCCGACGAGCTGAACGCCTACGTCGACCGGGTGCACGGACTCTTCGCCGCAGTGCTCACGCTGCCCGTCCCCACGATCGCCGCCATCAACGGCCACGCCTTCGGTGCCGGATCGATGCTGGCGATGGCGCACGACTTCCGGGTCATGCGTGAGGATCGGGGCTACTTCTGCTTCCCCGAGGTCGACATCCACATCCCGTTCACGGAGGGCATGGCGGCCCTCATCCAGGCGAAGCTCACACCGTCGGCCGCCGTCGAGTCCATGACCACCGGACGTCGCTACGACGGCCCTGCGGCACAGGCCTCGGGCCTCGTGGACGCGGTCGCCCCGCAGGACACGCTCGTCGAGACAGCGGCAGCGCGCGTCGCACCGCTGGCCGGCAAGGACCGCGCCACGCTGGGCAAGATCAAGCAGGTCATGTACGCCGCGGCCATCGAAGCGCTGAAGCCGCGGGCGAGCTGAGGATGGCACGCGGCCGCCCCAGGGAGCACCAGCCCGACGTCCTGCTCGACCACGCGCGTGCGCTCTGGGTCGAGCACGGCGCGACGGGTGTGACGATGCGCGCCCTGAGCGCCCGTGCCGGTGCGGCCAACGGGGTCATCTACAACGCCTTCGGCTCACGCGACAACCTGCTGGCGCGGGTCTGGGTGCGCGAGGCGGTGGCGTTCCTGCGCTACCAGCGCGACCTCGTGGAAGCCGCCGTGCGCGCGGACGGACCTCAGGAGGGGATCGCCGTCGCCGCCCTGTCGCTGGCGACCTACGCCCGGACCAACCCCGAGGCCTCCCGCCTCCTGCTCGCCGTCGACGCCACGGACCTCCTCACCGGCAACGTGGGGCCGGACGAGCGGAACGAGGTCGAGCGGCTCCGGCTCGAGCTCGGTGAGCTGATCACGCGTCTCGCCGAGCAGCTCTGGCAGCGCACCGACCGCCGAGCCGTCGCCCTGGTCAGGATCTGCGTCGTCGACCTGCCCGCGAAGCTGCTGCTCAGTGCGGACCGACTCGACAGCACGCTCGCACACCACGCGCTGCGCGAGGCCGTGCGAGGCATCACGAGCGCCGCACCGCCGGCGTGAGGGTCGTCAGGAGGTGAGTGCGTCGGTCAGCAGGGCGACGAGGGTCTCCAGCTGAACGTCGGCCGAGTCGACGACTTCCTCGTCGGAGCCGTCGAGTGCCCGGGCGGCGAGGCCCGCCTTGCTGTCGATGAGCTCGACGATCTTGGTGTCGATCGTCCGCGAGGCGATGATCCGCCACGCGGTGACGGGCTCGTCCTGGCCGATGCGGTGCACCCGGTCAATGGCCTGGGTCTGCTCCGCGTCGGTCCAGGACAGCTCGGCGAGCACCATGTCCGACGCGACCTGGAGGTTCACGCCCACGCCGGCGGCCGACAGCGAGCAGACCACGACGGCCACGTCGGGATCGTTGACGAAGGCGTCGATGCTCTTCTGCCGCGCCGACGGCGTCTGGTTGCCGCGGATCGACGAGTACCGGATGCCCCGCTTCTCGAAGGTCTTCTCGGCCACGTCCATCACGTCGACGTGCTTGGCGAAGAAGACGACCTTGCCGACGCTGTGGGCCAGCTGCGCGGTGTAGTCGGCGGCGAGGCCGGCCTTCGCCTGGCCGATGCGCCGCATCATCGCGAAGACGTTCTCCTCGGTCTTCGCCGACTCCTCCCGCTCCCGGGCGGCGATCCGGCGCACGAGGTCGTGATCGACGTCCTCGGACGACCCGACGGAACCACGGGTCTCGAGCGCCTGCTCGTACCGCGAGACCAAGCGTTGGACGAGCTCACGCTCGGCAGCGCGGATCGAGCGTCCGGCCTCGTCGTCGAGCTCCACCCGGAGGTCGGCGATGCGCCGGGCCGGGATGTCGGCGGCGACCTCGACCTTGCGGCGGCGGACGATGCCCATGTCGATGACCCGGGATCGGGCCGCGGGGAAGAAGCCCGGGTCGAGCGGTGTCAGTCCCGTGTCCTCGAGCGCGTGCAGCAGCTCGGGACGGGGCTTCTTCTCGTCGATCCAGCCCAGGTACTGCCAGATGGCGCGGAAGTCCTCGATGTCGTTGATCAGCGGGGTGCCGGTCAGGGCCATCAGCAACGGGCGGGTGGTGCGGGAACGGATGCGCTCGGACAGCTGCAGGACGTGCTGAGAGCGCTGTGACGACTTGTTCTTGATGAAGTGCGCCTCGTCGAGGACCATCCCGCGGAACCCCAGGTCGCCGAGCCAGCCGACGTGCCGGTCCAGCACCTCGTAGTTGACGATGACGATGTCGGCGAATCCGTCGATCGTGTCGCCGTCGCCCTGGATGACCGTGGACTTGTGCTGCGGGGTCCACATGGCCGCCTCGCGGGCCCAGTTGGACTTCACGACGCTCGGGACCACCACGAGCAGCGGGTAGGCGTTCGCGGCCTGCGCCGCCAGGAGCGCCTGGGCCGTCTTGCCCAGTCCGGGCTCGTCGGCCAGCAGGAAGGTCCGGTGCCCCTCGGCTGCGGCGGCGACGAGCTCGGCCTGGTGGCGCATCAGCTCCTTGCCGTCCGGCACGGGAACCGGAATCGGGTCGGGCAGGTCCATGCAGGCGGCCGAGCCGCTGGAGGCGCGCTCGAACGACGAGAGCAGCGGCCCGATCAGCTCCCAGCTGGCCAGGCGACGGGGCGGCGGCGTGCGGCGCTCGACGGTCTCGAACTGTGGCGCGAGGAAGGGGTCGGCCAGCCGGCGGGAGATGACCGACTGGGGAACCACCTGTCGGCCGGCCGCAGGCGCGAGGTCCTCCTCGACCGGCGGCTCCGGCTCGTCGGGGAGCTCGACGCCTGCCGCGATCAGCATGTCGCGCCTGAGCTCCTTGGCCGCATCGGACACCTCGGCGTCCTCGGCGAGCAGCGACAGCAACGTGGAGTCCAGGGCCGCGGTCTTCGCCAGGATCGTCCCGATGCCGTCGAGTCGCTTGAGCTGTTCGGCGCGCTGGGACTCGGTCAGGGTCGTGGCGGTCTTGACGCGCGTACGCTCCTCGCGCGCCAGCAGTGCGACGGTCTGGAACTTCGTCCGGATCGAGGAGTTGGCGCGACTGCGCTGGACGCCCGCCTCGACCTCGCGCACGGCGCGGGCGAGCACCGGGATGATGCCCTCGTTCTCGACGCCACGTCCACCGCGCTGGCTTCGGGGTGCGGCCCCGGTGGAGCTTGACCGACTCCGGCCTCGTCTGGCCAAACTTCTCTCCTCTGAGTGACGTGCTGACCACTTCTCGGCGGCAGCACCACGGGACCTCTCACGAGGTCACTGCTCGGTCGCCACGCGGCTGACGAACCGAGGGAGCGGCCACCCGAGCAGCCGCAGATCTGGGAACCAGATGAGGAGCGAGAGCCGCCGCGCCGCGGTCGGCCGACACCCACTGGTGTCCGTTGTGCCTTCGACCCAGCGCAGACCGGCTGGGCATGGAAGACGCCCTGACAGTGGCAGTTTACCCCGGTGGGCGTCCACATCCCGCGCGGGCACGCGGTGAGCCTCCGAGAGCTTGCGCGACGCTCAGAGGCGGTCGTCGAGGCGGAGCAGGCCGAGGTGGGCGGCGCGAACGAGCCGACGCGGGACGCGGTGGATCCGGCCCTCGACCTCGATGGGCACGAGGTCGGCCGGGGTGGCCTTCCACGCCGAGCGGCGGTGACGGGTGTTGCTACGGGACGTGCGGCGCTTGGGTACGGCCATGGGTGGCTCCTCAGGTAAGTGGTCGGGGTCTGCTCAGGCTGCGCGGCGAATGGGGCCGAGCCAGGACTCGAAGCCGTCCCGTGCCACCTCCCAGTACGGGCCGCGCTCGTGCATCTCGGCATCGGTCAGCACGCACGAGGCGAAGGCACGCTCGAGCTCGTCACGACCGTCGTCGATGCCGACGACGGTGATGCGGGTCAACGGCCGCTGACTGCCCCAGGTCTCGGTGGATCCCACGCTGAGCTGGCCGCCGGCGCCGTCCCACGCGCAGACCTGTCCGGGCCGGCTCGGCAGCCAGAAGCACCCGCGGGACCGCCGGGGACCGCCGCCGAGCAGGGCGATCGCCTCCCGGAGCCGATCGGGGTGGAACGGGCGGTCGGACGCGAAGTCCAGCACCCAGGCCGCGTGCAGCTCACGGGTGGGCAGGGCGTCACGACGGACCTCCGTCACCCACGACTCGTTGCGGCGGTGGTCGTGCACGCCCACCTCGAGCGGACGGGCGTCGACCTGGCTGAACGACTCGGCGACGGGGACACCGGGGCGGGCGAGGGCCACGAGGACGTCGCACTCGTCGTCGTCGAGCCCGTCCCCCACCGCGATGACGTCGGCGTACTCGACCATGGCGCAGGCCACCTCGGCGACCCCGCGGTTGTCGTCGGCACGCACGGGCAAGTCGCGCTCGCTCATGATGTCGCCACCCAGGAGGTCGTCGAGGAGTCCGTCACTGGACAGCGCCACCAACGACGCGGCGATGCGGACGTGGGGCACGTCCTCGGATGCCCAGCCGATCACGCGGCAGACCTGCACCGCCTCGGCCGTCACGGGCAGCTGGGCGATGATCGTCTCCCAGCGCCCGTCCGCGCCCAGGCGCTCGAGCGTGGGGACGACGTCCTCACGGATCGCGCAGCTCACGCAGGCGTGCTCGACGTCGATCTCGATCCGTTCGACGATGCCGGTCACGTCACTGACGATCCGCCACAGGACCTCGCGCTCCGGATCGACGACGTGCCGCACCGAGACGGCACGAGGCAGGTCCCACTGCAGTGCGATCGCCGCGGCCGCCATGGGCTCCTCCTCGATGCCACTGATCAGGATCACCGGCACGCGGTGGAGCGACGTCATCCCTGCCGCGCCTTCAGTCGAGGATTCTGCTTGTTGATCACGTAGGTGCGACCACGTCGCCGCACGACCTGCGAGCCCGGCTGGTTCTTCAGCGACCTCAGCGAGTTGCGTACCTTCATCGACCCTCTCCTCCTTCGGTGTTCATGCCGTAGCGGCGGCGGAACCGCTCGACCCGGCCCTCGGTGTCGACCACGCGACCACGGCCCGTCCAGAACGGGTGACTCGCGCTGGAGATGTTCACGTCGACGACCGGGTAGGTCACGCCGTCGAGCTCGATGCGCTCATCGCTGGTGAGGGTCGATCGGGTCAGGTACGTCGTGTCCGACGACTTGTCCCGGAAGACCACCGGCTCGTAGCCGGGGTGGATGTCCTTCTTCACTGGCTCCTGCTAACCTCAGTTATTGATAACGATTCTCATTCTACAACATAGGAGGTCACCATGTCGCGCGTCTGTCAGGTCACCGGAGCCCAGCCAGGCTTCGGTCACCATGTCTCCCACTCGCACCGCCGGACGAAGCGGCGCTTCGACGTCAACATCAAGGCGAAGCACTACTGGGTGCCGAGCCTGAGCCGCCGCGTCACGCTGACGCTGAGCGCCCGCGGGATCAAGACGATCGACCGCCGCGGCATCGACGCGGTCGTCACCGATCTGCTGGCGCGAGGGGTGCGGATCTGATGGTCAAGCGAGGCAACGACATCCGCCCGCTCGTCAAGCTCCGCTCGACGGCGGGCACGGGCTACACCTACGTCACCCGCAAGAACCGCCGCAACGATCCCGACCGGATCACGCTGCGCAAGTTCGACCCCGTCGTGCGTCAGCACGTCGACTTCCGAGAGGAACGCTGATGGCCAAGACGTCCAAGATCGTCGCCAACGAACGCCGCAAGGAGGTCGTCGCTCGCCACGCCGCGCGTCGCGCCGAGCTCAAGGAGGCGATCCGCACCGCGTCGGATCCGGCCGAGATTCGCGCCGCAGTGCGGTCGCTGACGAGACTCCCCCGCGACGCCAGTCCGGTGCGCGTCCGCAAGCGTGACCAGACCGACGGCAGGCCGCGTGGACACATCGGCAAGGCCGGGCTCTCGCGGATCAACTTCCGCAATGCCGCGCACCGCGGCGAGCTGCCCGGGATCACCAAGTCGAGCTGGTGAGCCACACAGCTGGTCAGCGCGCGCAGGTCGCGCACAGGCCGAACAGCTCGACCGAGTGCGTCACGTCGGCGAACCGGTGGTCCTCGGCGGCCTTCGCCGCCCAGCGCTCCACGGCGGGTCCGGCGATCTCGATCGTCAGGCCACAGCTGCGGCACACGAGGTGATGGTGGTGGACCTCGCCGCACTTGCGGAACAGCATCTCGCCGTCGCCGTGGCGGAGGACGTCGAGCTCACCGGCCTCGGCCATGACCTGCAGATTGCGGTAGACGGTCGCCAGCCCGACCTTGTCCCCCTGGTCGCGCAGGGCGTCGTGGACCTGCTGCGCGCTGCTGAACGTCGCGCAGTCCTCCATGTACTCGCGCACGAGGCGCCGGGGCCGGCTGTTCCTGCGTCCCGCTTCGTTGGAAACCGCGGGGGCGGTGCGACTGGCCATGAGGCCGAGCCTATCTCGCAGCCCACGTCGGCTTTCTCACACCGAGGCTCCTCGAGGTGCCGTTCCGCCCAATCCCGGTAGACATGAACCATGATCGGATTCCTCGTCGCTGGCCTCATCATCGGAGCGCTCGCTCGACTCATCAAGCCCGGCAAGCAGAACCTCGGCATCCTCGCCACGCTGGCGCTGGGGTTGGTCGGGTCCCTCATCGGCGGCCTGATCGCCCAGTTCTTCGGAACGGGAGACATCTGGGAGCTCAACGTCCTGGGCTTCGTCCTCGCGGTGATCGCTGCCGTCCTGCTCATCGGCGTCGCCGAGGGCCTGGCCGGAAAGCGCAACCACACGCGCGCCTGACCTCATCGACGCATCACCACCATCGCGGCGGGTGGCCTGGGGAGACTCGGGCCCCCCGCCGCGAACTGTGTCGGCGATCGACGCGTCCTACCGGGCGCGACCTCCCGAGATCCGGACGGAGCCAGCCAGCCGCAGGTCCTCGGAGGACGAGCCCACGTAGATCGGCACGCGCCCGTCGGGGGTGCGCCACCGGTCACGCGCCGTGTCCCAGTACGAGAACGACTGCGGATCGAGGTTCACCGTCACCCGTCGCCGCTGCCCCGGGCGGAGGTCGACCTTGGCCCAGCCGGCCAGCGCCTTCTCCGCCGTGTCGACGCGACGGGTGGGCAGGTTGCCCACGTAGACCTGCACCGTCTCGCTGCCACGGCGCCGCCCGACATTCCGGACGTCCACGGAGACCTTCACGGACTTGGTCGCGCGGGCGGACCCACGCCCTCGGGTGTTCGACGAGAGCAGGAGTCGCCTGTAGTCGAACCTCGTGTAGGACAGACCGTGGCCGAAGGGGTAGCTCGGCTCGATGCCGCGCTCCTCGTAGCCGCGGTAGCCCACGAAGATCCCCTCCGAGAACTGCTGGTCGAGCCCGTCACCCGGGTACTGGTCCTCGTCACTGACCGGAGTGCTCTCCTCGTCCACCGGAATCGTCAGCGGCAGCTTGCCTGACGGGTTCACGTCTCCGAAGAGGATCCGCGCGATGGCACTGCCCTGTTCCTGACCGCCGTACCAGTTGTGCAGGACGGCGCGCACGTCGTCCTCCCAGTCCGAGGTCTGGACGGCGGCGCTCGCGGTGAGGACCACGATGGTCCGCCGGTTGGCGGCCGCCACCTCGCGAATCAGGTCGTCCTGGGCGTTGGGAAGGTCGAGGTTCGGACGATCTCCGCCCTCGCTCCCGTAGTCGCGGGCGAAGACCACGGCGACGTCGGCATCGGCAGCCACCTCGGCTGCTTCCGCGATGCTCGGCTCGACCACCGAGCGCGGAGGAACCCAGCCCAGCTTGAACGCCGAGCCGAAGTCCGCGCTCGCGCTGGGGCCGACGGAGAACTCGGCTCGCAGGTCGTACTCCTGGCCCGCGACGAGATCCACCTCGTACCGATGCACGCCCGGACTCGTCGGCTCGGTCGCGGTCTCGGTGGTGATGACCGGGGCGTCGTCCAGGAACAGCGTCGTCACGCCGTTGGTGGTGACGGCCAGCTCGTAGGTCCCCGTCACGGGCGCGGTGAGGGTCCCCGTCCAGCGCATGCCCGACGTGTTCTCGTTCGACTGCACCGGGAAGTGCGGCGAGGCCGCGTTGAAGCCCTCGAACAGGAAGAAGCCTCCGTAGATCCCGGCGTACGGCTCCGTGCGGTCGAGGGCGGGACTGCCCGATCTCGCCGGATTGTCGAAGTACTCGACGCGCAGGCCCGGACCGCCATCCAGGGCGGACCGCAGGAAGTCCGAAGGGATCGGATCCGGTCCGGGCAGGAGCGCCGCCGAGGTGACGGGCTCGTTGCCCCGAGCGTGGGTCACGGTCGCTCCATCGGCGCGCTCCGTGATCCCCTCGAGCGGACTGACGGTGTACGTCGGCAGCACCTGGCTGCTTCCTCCGCCCTGCACGGCGTGGTCTGCGTCCGCGCCGATCACGGCGATCGAGTCGAGATCGTCGTCCAGAGGGAGGGTGCGGCGGCGGTTCTGCAGGAGGACCGTGGCCTGCTCGGACACCTCCCTCGCGAAGGCCCCGTTCTCGCCCTCGGGCAGCGGACGGACCCTCGCCGGCTCGTCGAAGAGCCCCAGGCCGAACATCGGCCTCAGGATCCTCATGACCGCGTCGTTGATGCGCGACACCGGGACGTCTCCCTCGTTGACCGCCTCGACGAGCGGAGCGCAGAAGAAGCAGTCACCGCCTCCGAAGTCACCGGGCATCTCCTGGTCCATGCCACCGAGGATCGACGCGACGGTGCTGTGCGTGGCCCCGTAGTCGCTCATCACCCAGCCCTCGAACTCGAGCTGGACCTTGAGGATCTCGTTCAGGAGGTAGTCGTTCTCGCACGCGTACGTGCCGTTGACCTTGTTGAACGCGCACATTGCCGACGCGGGATCACCCTGCTTGATCGCGATGTCGAACGGGCGCGTGTAGATCTCCTGGAGCGTTCGCTCGTCGACCACCGCGTTGCCGCCGATCAGTCGGTTTTGCTCCTGGGTGTACAGGTTGTAGTGCTTCAGGTCCGCCGCGACGGGATTCTCCTGGATGCCGCGGATCACGGCGCCTCCCATGCGACCCGAGATCAGCGGGTCCTCGCCGAACGCCTCGAAGGCGCGGCCGGCCTGGGCGACCCGAGCGATGTCCAGCGCCGGTGCCAGCAGCACGTTGTGCCCGGTCCGGTGCGCCTCATCGCCTGCGCGCTCGCCGTACTCCTGCGCGAGTCCCGCGTTCCAGGTCGCTGCCAGCGCCAAGGGCGAGGGCAGCTCGGTCGCCTGCTGATCGTTGACGTCGGGGTTGGCGATGCGGACTCCGGCGGGACCATCGGCCATCGTGAGGGCCGGAATGCCGAGTCGTTCGATCGGCGCGTTGTAGAAGCCGTAGAAGAAGTTGACCTCGCCGTGGAGCATGTCGATCTTCTCGGCCAGGGTCATGCGGCGCAGCAGCGCCCGCGCTCGCCATTCGGCGCCGCGCGAGTCGGACCAGCGGGCGTCGGTCGGTGCGGCGTTCGGAAGCGCTGCGGACGTGGTCGTCCCAGCAGCCTCGGCGGTCACGGCCGCTGTCGCTCCTGATGCGAGCAAGGCAGTGGTGACGAGGCCGATCGACAGGCGCGACAGCGTGTTCTTCAAAGGTGCGTGGTACATCCGGACCCCCCCGAAGTTCTCAAGACACCCCGCGGGGGTGCCTCTGAAGGGGTGCGTCACGGCCCAGGCTGGACGGTCCCCGGGTACAGGAACGCCGGGCGTCCGGCCGGGCCTGCAGTGGTGCGAATCGGATCACCTACGGTGTGCCGGTCGATTCGAGAACCGGCGCGGGGGTGGCTGTTCCAGAAGCTCGCTCACCGTCATTCGCCAGCATGCGCGCGGTCTGAAAATGCTGTCAAGATCCGAGGCCTGTGGTGCCTGGGTGGTGGGACGAAGGAGTCCACCATGCGGTCCGCGGCCCGAAAGCACAAAACCCCCTCACCGGCGAGAGTGAGAGGGTCCTGCAGTGTCCGAGGGGGGACTTGAACCCCCATGCCCCTAACAGGGCACTAGCACCTCAAGCTAGCGCGTCTACCAATTCCGCCACCCGGACAGGTGTGAACTTCATGCAGCACTGAACTCTAGCAAACCCCTCTCGGGGCCATGAAGAAGGCCCCGGGAAGTATGAGTTCCCGGGGCCTTCGGTATCGATGGTGCGTGATGGCTGCCTTCGTGTCCGGTCGCCCGTGAGGTTCTCTCCCACGCCTGCATCACCAGGCGTCTACGTTCGGTTTGCACCGTCCGCGTGGAGGGAATCGGAGCTTCCTTCCCGCTCTCCCGGAGGAGTGCGTAGGTCATTTCTAGGCCACTGTGACCCGCGCCACAAGTGCTTTTCAGCAAGAGATTCCAAGTATTTTCGCGTCCACAGGTTCTCCACACGCCGCCGCGCTCCGGTCCACAAGCCGTCCACAGGCGTCATCCACAGCTGTGGATCACAGGACCTGTGCCACGGCGTGGATCACGAGGCCGGCGAGGCCGCCGACGACCGTGCCGTTGATGCGGATGAACTGCAGGTCGCGGCCCACGTGCAGCTCGATGCGCTCCGCGGTCTCCTGTCCGTCCCAGCGCTCGACCGTCGCGGAGATGACCGTGGCGATCTCGCCGCCGTAGTGCTCCACCACGTAGGCGGCGGCGTCGCCGGCCCAGCCGTCGATCCGGGCGGCGAGCACCGGGTCGGACTGGAGCCGCTCCCCCAGCCGCTCGATCTCCTCGACGATCCGGCGGCGCAGCACCCCGTCCTCGGCCGCGAGGGCGTCGAGCAGCCCACGGCGGAACGAGTCCCACAGCTTCACGGCCGTCGTCGCTGCCTTCGTCTGCGTGAGGATGCGCTCCTTCAGTCGCTCGGCGCGCTCCATGGCCTCGGGGTCGTGCTGCAGGTCGTGCGCCAGCTCGACGAGCCAGTGGTCCAGCGCCGCCCGGGCGTCGTGCTGCGGGTCGTCGCGGATGTCCGCCACCCAGGTCAGCACCTCACGGAACAGGCGCTCGGCGATCATCGTGTTGGCCCACTTGGGCGCCCAGTCCGGGGCGCGGGCGACGATCAGGTCGGTGATGCGGTGGGGGTGCCGCTCCAGCCAGCCGTGCAGCTCGTCCAGGCCGAGGTCGACGAGGCCGGTGTGGGCGCCCTCGTCGAGGATCTCCCCCAGCAGCTGGCCCACGGCCGGGCTCAGCGGCTCCTCGAGCATGCGCGGCACGATCAGCTCGGTCACGACCGCCTGCACGTCCTCCTCCTTGACGCGGCCGAGCAGGTCGGACGCCACGCGAGCGCCCTCGTCCACAAGCCGGTGCGCACGCCCGGGCACCGCGATCCAGTGCCCCACGCGCTCGGCCGGCCCTGCTGCGGCGATGCGGTCGCGGATCACGTCCTCGCGCAGGAAGTTGTCGGCGACGAAGTCCTGGAGGCTCGCGGCCAGCTGGTCCTTCTTCTTCGGGATCAGCGCCGTGTGAGGGATCGGCAGGCCGAGTGGATGACGGAAGAGCGCCGTGACGGCGAACCAGTCGGCGATCGCGCCCACCATGGCCGCCTCGGAAGCGGCGTTCACGTAGCCCCACGCTCCGTCGCGGCCGTGCGTCAGCACGAACACGATCGCCGCGAGCACGAGCAGCGACGTGGCGAGCGTCCGCATCCGCCGCAGCCCGGCGCGCCGCGCTTCGTCGTCGCCCGAGATCGGCAGCACGGGGCTCATCAGATCCGTCATGTCGCCACCCTAGGCAGGATCGCGCCCGGCGATACGATCGAAGCGCCGGTCCGACGGCGGGCCGCACGACGAAGGAGTCGCCATGGCCGGTATCGACGAGCTGCGCACCCTCATCCCCGTGGACCAGATCGCCGAGCGCCTCGGTGTCGACAGGGCCACCGCCCAGCAGGGCATCGACGCGGCGCTCCCGGCACTGCTCGGCGGACTCGACGCGAACGCCAAGGACCCCGCCGGAGCCGCCTCGCTCGGCGGTGCGATCGCCACGAAGGACACCTCCCTCATCGACGGCGGCGTCGACGTGGGCGCCATCGACACGGACGACGGCGAGAAGATCGTCAAGAACGTCTTCGGCGAGAAGACCGACGACGTCGCCCAGGCGCTCGGGTCGACGAGTGGGGCCCAGGACGCCGGCCTCGTGAAGAAGCTGCTGCCGATCCTCGCGCCCATCGTCATGGCCTACCTGGCCAAGCGGGTCACCGGAGGCGACCAGAGGGGCTCGGCCGGCGGTGGCATCGAAGACCTGCTCGGAGGCCTCCTCGGCGGCGGCTCCGGATCCTCCGGTGGCCTCGAGGGTGCCCTCGGTGGCCTCCTCGGTGGGCTGCTCGGCGGCGGCAAGCGCTGAGGGTCCCTAGAATCTGGCCATGACGTTCAACGAGGGCGCGAACCTCGACACCAGCCAGGTCACCGGCGGCGGCAAGGGCGGCGCCATCGTCGGAGGCGGCATCGGCGGCCTTCTGCTGATGCTCCTGGTGGCGTTCCTCGGCGGCAACCCGCTCGACGGCGGCACGTCGTCCGGGTTCGACGTCAACCAGGTCCTCACCGGTGGCAGCGAGTCGGCCTCGATCGACGTGAGCGAGTGCAAGACCGGCGCCGACGCGAACGAGAACGACGTCTGCCGCATCATCGGCACGGTCAACAGCGCGCAGGACTACTGGACCGACGCGCTCCCGGCCGACATCAACCGCCAGTACCGCGAGGCGCAGACGGTGATCTACTCCGGCGCCACCCAGTCGCCGTGCGGCACCGCGTCCAACCAGACCGGCCCGTTCTACTGCCCCTCCGACGAGCGCGTCTACATCGACGCCTCGTTCTTCGACCAGCTCAGCAGCCAGTTCGGCGCCGACGGCGGCAACCTCGCGCAGATGTACGTCGTCGCGCACGAGTACGGCCACCACGTGCAGAACATCCTCGGCATCCTCGCCAAGGGCCAGGACGGAAAGACCGGCCCGCTCAGCGGCGGCGTGCGGATCGAGCTCATGGCCGACTGCTTCGCCGGCGTCTGGGCGAACCACGCCGCCTCCACCCAGGACGCCGAGGGCAACACGCTCATCAAGCCGCTCACGCAGGCCGACATCGACTCGGCGCTGTCGGCGGCCTCCGCCGTCGGCGACGACCACATCCAGGAGGAGCTCGGCGGAGGCCGGGTCAACCAGGACACGTGGACCCACGGCTCGAGCGAGTCGCGCCAGCGCTGGTTCCAGACGGGCTACGAGTCCGGCAACCTGAACTCGTGTGACACCTTCTCCACGAACGACCTGTGACCCCGTGACCCGGCGCCTGCGCGCCGAGGTCTGGATCGTCCTCGGCCTCTCCCTGGGCCAGTCGGCCGTCTACTCGGTCGTGAGCCTCGCGCGGAAGCTCAGCGAGGGCCCGCTGCGCGACTCCACGGCCACCCTCAACCCGTCGCGCGACACCGTCCCGTGGCTCGACCTGACCTACCAGCTGCTGTCGATCGGCTTCGCGCTCGTCCCGGTGGCGCTCGCGCTGTACCTGCTGAGCCTGGACGACGCTCCCCCGGTGCTGCGACGCCTCGGCCTCGACGGCAGCCGACCCTGGCGCGATCTGGGGTTCGGCGCGGCCCTCGCGGCGGTGATCGGCATCCCCGGTCTCGGCGTCTACTTCGGCGGTCGCGCGCTGGGGGTCACGGCCAACATCGTCACGAGTCCCGAAGACCTCTACTGGTGGTCGGTCACGATCCTGGTCCTCTCGGCGCTGCAGAACGCGCTGCTCGAGGAGGTCATCGTCGTCGGCTACCTGATGACCCGCCTGAAGCAGTTCGGCTGGGGCCTGCCCGCGATCATCGCCACCTCGGCACTGCTGCGCGGTAGCTACCACCTCTACCAGGGCTTCGGGCAGTTCGTCGGCAACGTCGCGATGGGCGTCGTGTTCGCCTGGTGGTTCCAGCGCACCGGCCGCGTCATGCCGCTCGTCATCGCGCACACGATCCTCGACGTCGTCGCCTTCGTCGGGTACGCCCTCTTCGCCGACGCCATCGGCCTGCGGTGAGAATGGGAGCGATGAAGCTCGAGTTCGATCCTGCCCTCCCGATCGCCGCACGGCACGACGAGATCCGCAACGCCCTGCGCGACCACCAGGTGGTCGTGATCGCCGGCGAGACCGGATCGGGCAAGACGACGCAGCTGCCGAAGATCGCCGCCGAGCTCGGCCGGACGAAGATCGCCCACACCCAGCCGCGCCGGATCGCCGCACGGTCGGTCGCCGCGCGCATCGCGCAGGAGTGCGACGTCGAGCTGGGCGCCGAGGTCGGCTACGCCGTGCGCTTCGACGACAGGTCGGGCGCCGACACCGTGATCCGGCTCGTCACCGACGGGCTGCTGCTGACCGAGCTCCAGCACGACCGGCGGCTCGAGCGCTACGACACGATCATCATCGACGAGGCCCACGAGCGGTCGCTGTCGATCGACTTCCTGCTGGGCTACCTGCGCGAGCTGCTGCCGCGCCGCCCCGAGCTGAAGGTCATCGTCACCTCCGCGACGATCGACGTGGACCGCTTCGCCGATCTCTTCGCCACGCCCGAGCGCCCTGTGCCGATCATCGAGGTCAGCGGGCGCACCTACCCCGTGGAGGTCCGCTACCGCCCGCTCGACCGCGACGACGACGTGATCGACGGGATCGTCAGCGCCGTCCGCGAGCTGCCCCGCGACGGCGACGTGCTGGTGTTCCTCCCCGGCGAGCGCGACATCCGCGACACCGCCGAGGTGCTCGAGGGCCAGTCGCTGGGCGACGTCGTGCCGCTCTACGGCCGCCTCGCCGCGCACGAGCAGCAGCGCGTCTTCCAGACCGGACCGCGCCGCCGCATCGTGCTCGCCACGAACGTCGCGGAGACCTCGATCACCGTGCCCGGAATCCGCTACGTCGTCGACCCCGGCCTCGCCCGCATCTCGCGGTTCAGTGCCCGGCTCAAGGTCCAGCGCCTTCCCATCGAGCGCATCTCGCAGGCCAGCGCCGCGCAGCGCGCCGGCCGGTGCGGCCGTGTCGCCGACGGCATCTGCATCCGGCTCTACGACGAGGAGGACTTCGAGTCCCGCCCGGAGTTCACCGACCCCGAGATCCAGCGCACCAACCTCGCCAGCGTCATCCTGCAGATGGCCGCGCTCGATCTGGGCGACATCCGCGACTTCGGCTTCCTCGACTCCCCCGACCACCGCGCCGTGGCCGACGGCCTGGCGCTCCTGCGCGAGCTCGACGCGCTGGCGCCGCGCCTCGACGGCACCGACCGGCTGACGAAGATCGGCCGCACGATGTCGCGGCTGCCGCTGGACCCACGCCACGCCCGCATGGTGCTGGCCGCCGACCGGCTCGGAGTCCTGCCCGAGGTCCTGGTGATCGTGGCCGGCCTCTCCATCCAGGACGTCCGCGAGCGCCCGCTGGACAAGCAGCAGGCGGCCGACACGCAGCACGCCCGCTTCACCCAGCCCGACTCGGACTTCCTCAGCCTGCTGAAGCTCTGGGACTACCTGCAGGAGCGCCGCGACGAGCTGTCGCACAGCAAGTTCCGGCGCATGTGCCACGACGAGTTCCTGCACTACCTGCGCGTGCGGGAGTGGGCGGACGTCAACTCCCAGCTGCGCCGCACGGCGCGCGAGCTCGGACTCAAGCCCGGCAAGGTCCGTAAGGAGCCCGACGCCGACGCCATCCACCGCGCCCTGCTGCACGGCCTGCTGTCCCACGTCGGCCTGCGCGACGCCGAGACCCGCGACTACCTGGGCGCCCGTGGCGCCCGCTTCTCGATCTTCCCGGGCTCCGGCCTGGCCAGGAAGCCCCCGAGGTGGCTGATGGCCGGCGAACTGGTCGAGACCTCGCGGCTGTTCGCGCGCGACAACGCCCGCATCGATCCGGTGTGGGTCGAGCAGGCGGCCGGGCACCTGCTGAAGCACCAGTACTCCGAGCCCCGCTGGTCGGCGCGCCGTGGCGCCGCCGTGGCCACCCAGCGATCGACGCTGTACGGCCTGCCGGTCGTCGTCGACCGCACGGTCATGCTCGCCCAGCACGACGCGCCGCTCGCCCGTGAGCTGTTCATCCGGCACGCGCTGGTGGGCGGCGAGTGGCGCACCCACCACCGCTTCTGGCAGCGCAACCAGGACCGCCTCGCGAAGATCGAGGAGCTCGAGGAGCGCGTCCGCACCCGCGGCATCCGGGTGGAGGACGAGACGCTCGTCGACTTCTACGCCGAGCGGATCCCCGCCGACATCGTCTCGGTGCGGCACTTCGACGCCTGGTGGAAGAAGCAGCCCGACAAGCGGATCCTGGACTTCACCGACGAGCTCTTCCGTGCCGACGTCGACGCCGACGCCTTCCCCACCTCGTGGACCTCGCAGAGCGAGGACTTCGACGCCGTCCTGGACGTCTCGTACCGGTTCGACCCGCAGGCCGCGGACGACGGCATCACGATCACGGTGCCCGTCGACGACCTGCTGACGGTCGACGGAGCGGAGTTCGACTGGGGCGTCCCCGGCCGCCGGCTCGAGCTGGTCACCGAGCTGATCCGCGGGCTGCCCAAGTCCGAACGGCGCCGGTTCGCGCCGGCCGCACAGTCGGCGGAGCGGGTGCTCCCCACGCTCGACACGTCACGCGACCTGCGTACCGAGCTCGGGCGGGCCCTCGAGGTCGAGCCGTCGCTCATCGACCTGACGGCGCTGCCGGCGCACCTGCGCCCCACGTTCCGCGTCGTCGACGGCACGAAGGAGCTGGCCGCGGGCAAGGACCTCGACGCGCTCCGTCGCGACCTCGAGCCGCGGCTGCGTCGCGACCTGCAGCAGCGCGCCCGCCAGGAGGAGCGCACCGGGATCAAGGACTGGGACTTCGGCACGCTCGAGCCCAGCATCACCGCCGGCCAGGTCACGGGCTTCCCGGCCATCGTCGACGAGGGCTCCAGCGTGGCGCTGCGCGTGCTCCGCACGAAGACCGAGCAGCGTGTCGCCACGATCCGGGGCATCGCGCGGCTCATCGCGCTGTCCACCGGTTCCCCGGTCGGCACGGTCGGGCGCACGCTGTCGCTGCAGGACAAGCTGCTGCTGGCCACCTCGCCCCAGGGCGACGCCGCGGCGGTCATCGAGGAGTCGTGGCTCGCCGCCCTCGACCACCTCGTGGTGCAGCACGGGGGTCCCGTGCGCGACGAGGAGGCCTACCGACGGCTGCGCGATCTAGTCCGCGCCGACGCGGTGCCGCTCACGGAGCGCATCGTGCGCCAGGTCATCGGCGCGCTGCAGGCGCTCGGCGACCTCGATCCCGGGAAGGACGAGGCCGGCGAGGACGTGCGCGTGCAGATCTCGTGGCTCGTGCACCCGGGATTCATCCGCGACATGGGTGCCGAGCAGGTCGGGCGCCTCGCGGTCTACCTGCGGGCGGCAGCGAAGCGGCTGACCTCGACCAAGGACCCGGCTCCCGTCTGGGAGCTCGAGGCCCGGTTCCACGAGCAGACGCGGGACCTGCGCCCGTGGCAGCGGCTGGCGCCGCCCGTGCAGCGGGTGCGGTGGATGCTCGAGGAGCTGCGCGTCAGCATCTTCGCGCAGGAGCTTCGCGCCGTCGGGCCGATCTCGGCCCAACGGGTCGCGAAGGCGCTGGACGCCCTCGCGTCACAGCTCTGAAGGGGGTGTCGGCTCAGCCGACGCCGAGCAGGTCGATGACGAAGACCAGCGTGCGACCCGACAGACGGTGTCCGCCGCCGGCGGGACCGTAGGCCAGCTCCGGCGGGGCGATGAGCTTGCGGCGGCCGCCGACCTTCATGCCCGGAATGCCCTGCTGCCAGGCGCCGATCAGCTGCGGCAGCGGGAACTTGGCCGACTGGCCGCGGTCCCAGGAGGAGTCGAACTGCTCGCCGGTCTCGAAGTCCACGCCCACGTAGTGGACGTCGACGACGCCGCCGTTGACGGCCTCTTCGCCCTCACCGATGGTGACGTCCTCGATGACGAGGTCCGTCGGAGCGGGGCCGGGGGTGAAATCGACTTCAGGCTTTTCACTCATGTCTGCCATCCTTGCACGCATGCGCGCGACAGTCCTTCACTCCCCCGGCGACATCCGACTCGACACCCTGCCCGATCCCGAGATCGAGGCCGACACCGACGCGATCGTCCGCGTCGTGGCCGCCTGCGTCTGCGGCAGCGACCTGTGGCCCTACCGCGGCCTCAACAAGCCGCAGACCGAGGCGCACCAGATCGGCCACGAGCAGGTCGGCATCGTCGAGCGTGTCGGCACGGACGTCTCCGGCATCTCCGTCGGCGACTTCGTGATCGCGCCGTTCATGTACAGCGACAACACCTGCGCGCACTGCCGCAACGGCGTGCAGACGTCGTGCGTCAACGGCGGCGGCTACGAGGGCTGCCAGGCCGAGCTCGTGCGCGTCCCGCAGGCCGACGGCACGCTGGTGGCCGTTCCGGGTGACGTGGACGACGAGCTCCTCCCGCACCTGCTCGCGCTCACCGACGTGTTCCCCACGGGTCACCACGCGGCCTTCAGCGCCGGCGTGACGGCGGGCTCCACGGTCGCGGTCGTCGGCGACGGCGCGGTCGGCCTGTCGGGTGTGCTGGCCGCCAAGCGGCTCGGCGCCTCCACCGTCGTGGCGATGTCGCGCCACGCCGACCGCCAGGAGCTGGCTCGCCGCTTCGGCGCCGACCACATCGTCGAGACCCGCGGCAAGGAGGGCGCCGCCGAGGTCCGCGAGATCCTCGACGGCATCGGCGCCGACGCCGTGCTCGAGTGCGTGGGCACCGGTGAGTCGATGAAGCAGGCGTTCCTGTCCCTGCGTCCCGGCGGCACCGTCGGCTACGTCGGCGTGCCGCACGGCGTCGAGCTGAACGTCCCGGCGATGTTCGGTCGCAACCAGGCCCTCGCCGGTGGCGTGGCGCCCGTGCGCCGCTACCTCGACGAGCTGGTCCCCGAGGTGCTGTCGGGCGCGCTGCAGCCCGGAGCCGTCTTCGACCAGACGTTCACGCTCGACCAGGTGTCCGACGCCTACCGGGCCATGGACGAGCGGACCGCGATCAAGGCGCTGCTGCGTCCCTGATCGCGGCCCGCCGCGCTCAGCCCTGGGGGCTCACTTCAGCTCGGAGCTGGTGAGCCCCAGCAGCCGTCGGGCGACGATGAGCTGCTGGATCTGCTGCGTGCCCTCGAAGATGTCGAGGATCTTGGAGTCGCGGGCCCACTTCTCCAGGAACTCGGTCTCGCTGTAGCCCAGCGACCCGGCCAGCTCGACGCACTTGAGCGTGATGTCGTTGCCCGAGCGGCCGGCCTTCGCCTTGGCCATCGAGGCCTGCAGCGAGTTGGCCTGGCGGTTGTCGGCCATCCACGCCGCCTCGAGGGTGAGCAGCAGTGCTGCCTCCCAGTCGGCCTCCATCCGCAGGAACTCGGCCACCACGTGCGGCTGGAGCGCCGGCGAGCGGTCGTAGTCGATCGTCAGGCCGGCCTGCTCGATGAGGTCGCGCATGACCTCGAGCGAGGCCCGGGCGCAGCCGACGGCCATGCCCGCGACGAGCGGACGCGTGTTGTCGAACGTGGCCATCGCGCCGGCGAAGCCCTTGGACGTGTCGATCTCCGGGTCGCCCAGCAGGTTCTCGGCCGGCACGCGGCAGTTGTCGAGCACGATGACCGCGGTGTCCGACGCCCGGATGCCGAGCTTGTGCTCGAGGCGCTCCACCCGGATGCCGGGCAGCGACTTCGGCACGACGAACGACTTCACCGCCGCGCGCCCCAGCGTCTTGTCGAGGGTGGCCCAGACGACGACGGAGTCCGACCGGTCGCCCGAGGTGACGAAGATCTTCTCGCCGTTCAGGACGTAGTGGTCGCCGTCCTTCGTGGCGGTGGTCCTGATGGCGGCCGAGTCCGAGCCGAAGCTGGGCTCGGTGATCGCCATGGAGGCCCACGTGCCCTTGAAGCGCTCGGCCTGCTCGTCGGTGGCGACCGAGGCGATCGCCGAGTTGCCCAGGCCCTGACGCGGCATCGACAGCAGCAGGCCGACGTCGCCCCAGCACATCTCGATCACCGAGAGCACCGATGCCATGTTGGTGGCGTTGCGGACTCCCTGGTCCTTCTTCTTCTCGTCCTTGACGCGGACGCCCGCAGCGCCGGCGCCCGTGCTGTTGCCCGACTCGTTCAGGCCGTCGATCAGCGAGGCCAGGAGGTCGAGCTCCTTGGGGTAACTGTGCTCGGCGAGGTCGTACTTGCGCGAGTTGGCGCGCAGGAACTCGTTGGCGACGTCGTGGGCCTGCTGGACGAAGCCACGGAACTTCTTGGGGGTCTCGAGGTAGATCATGATCTCTGCCGTCCTCAGATGAGGACTGCTCCTTCCATCACGCCGACGGCACGCAGGTCGCGGTACCACCGTTCGACCGGGTGCTCCTTCACGAAGCCGTGGCCGCCCAGCATCTGCACGCCGTCGGTGCCGATCTTCATGCCGTACTCGGTGCTCAGGCGGCGGGCCAGCGCGGTCTCCCGGGCGAACTCGGCGCCGCGCTCGGCGCGCGACGCGGCCTTCAGCGTGACCAGCCGCATGCCCTCGAGCTCGATCGCCATGTCGGCGACGGTGAAGGCCACGGCCTGGCGGTGGGCGATCGGCTCGCCGAACGCCTCGCGGGTGGTGACGTACTCCTTGACGTAGTCCAGCACCGACTGCGCCGTGCCGAGCGCGAGCCCGGCCCACGCGAGCCGGGACAGGCGGATCATCTCGCGGTAGTCCTGTGCCGAGCCGAGGATCGCGTCCTCATTGACGTGGACGTCGGTCAGCTGGATCCGCGACAGGCCGGCCGCGCGCAGGCCCATGCCGGGGTCGGCCGCCACGGCGACGCCGTCGGTGTTGGCCTCGACGATCACCATCGACGGGCCGCGGCCCTCGACGTCGGCGGCCACGACGAGCAGCTCGGCCTCGGCACCGCGCACAGCACCGGACTTGAGGCCGTTGAGGACGTAGCCGCCCTCGGCGCGCTTCGCGACCGTGGTCAGCGACAGCGGGTCGAACATGGGCACCGGCTCGGCCACGACGAGCGCGGCGGCCGGCACGTCACCGTCGGTGAACGACGGCAGGTAGGTCTGCTGCTGGCCCTCGGTGCCCCACAGCGAGATCGCGGTGGCCACGGCCGACGGCGCGAGGCAGGCCACGGCCTGTCCCATGTCGCCCTTCGCCAGCGCCTCGGCGACGAGCACGCCGGTGACGGCCGAACGCTGCTCGGCCAGGCCGC
Organism: Aeromicrobium phoceense; assembly: GCF_013868155.1. Classification (NCBI taxonomy): domain Bacteria; kingdom Bacillati; phylum Actinomycetota; class Actinomycetes; order Propionibacteriales; family Nocardioidaceae; genus Aeromicrobium; species Aeromicrobium phoceense. The sequence continues at coordinate 2,151,781 of NZ_JACEOG010000001.1, read as the reverse complement.
CGAGGGACTCGGGGATGTTGAGCAGGCTCAGGCCGAACTCGGAGGTCTGCGCCAGCACCTCCTTGGGCGTGTCGTCGGCGGCCTCGGCCTGCTCGGCACCGGGGCGCAGCACCTCGGCGGCGAACTCGCCGATGACGTCGACCATCATCTGCTGGTCCTCGGTGGGCGTCAGGTCGAACACGCCGGACGGCTGGGTCGCGGCCACGCGGCTGCCCTGCGAGCTGCCCGCCACCTTCGTGAACGTGCGCTGGGCCGCACCGATCGCCTGGAATCCGGCCTTCGTCGAGCCATGCACGGCTCGCTCGGCGAACTTGCGCAGGCCGATGCGGTCGAGCGTCTCGGAGGCCGCCAGCTTGTTCAACGCGCGCAGTCCGTAGGCCATGGGGTCTTTACCCGCCACGTTCACTCCCTCAGTGATTGCAGAAACTGTCGTTTACAGTTTCGCATACCGATGGTATCTGAATTGGGACCCGGTTGCCAGCGACTGCGCGTGTCGGCCTCTCGATAGGCTGAAGCGTGACCGAAACGCCCTCTGCCGACCAGTCCCGCCCCCTGCCCGCCGGAGGCTCCGTGCGACCCATCACCCGATGGGGCACGCCCGTGATGCACCGGGAGCTGAAGGACGTCCCCGCGTTCGACGACGACCTCGCCGTCCTCGTGGCCGACATGGTGGCCACGATGTACGCCGCCGAGGGCGTCGGCCTGGCCGCGAACCAGGTCGGCGAGGACCTCAAGGTCTTCGTCTTCGACTGCCCCGACGCCGACCACCAGCGCATCACCGGGGTCGTCTGCAACCCCGTGCTCCGCCTCCCCGACGGTACCGAGCGCAAGCTCGACGTCGCCGACGAGGGGTGCCTCTCGCTGCCGGGTGCGTTCACCGAGTGCGGCCGGCCCGACCACGCCTGGGTCACCGGCTTCGACCACCACGGCGAGCCGGTCGAGTTCGAGGGCACCGGCCTGCTGGCCCGCTGCCTCCAGCACGAGACGGACCACCTCTTCGGCACGGTCTTCGGCGACCGCGTCCCGGAGAAGGCACGCAAGAAGCTCTACAAGCAGCACCAGCAGCTGGCCGACGAGTACGAGGACGACTGGCCGGTCGGCGAGGCGCCCGAGGAGGACTGACCCGGCGACGCGGGCCTCAGGGCCGGAACTGCCAGCAGGCGATCGCGGTGGACGCCGCGACGTTGAGCGAGTCGATGCCGGCCGCCATCGGGATGATCACGCGGTGGTCCGACTCGCGCTGCCAGTGCTCGCTGAGGCCCGGGCCCTCGGAGCCGACGATGACGGCCGAGCGCTCCGCGGGCTCGATCGCGTCGATCGGCACGGCGTCGTCGGACAGGGTCATCGCGTAGGTCGTGAAGCCGTGCTCGCGCAGCAGCGCCGGAGCCGCGTACCAGTCGTCGATCCGCGCCCAGGGCAGGGAGAACACCGCGCCCATCGCCACCTTGATGGAGCGTCGGTAGAGCGGGTCGGCGCAGCGCGGCGACAGCAGCACCGCGTCGAAGCCGAGCGCCGCCACGTTGCGCATGATCGCGCCGATGTTGGTGTGGTCGACCAGGTCCTCGGCCACGAGGACGCGACGCGCCGTGGCCAGCACGTCGTGGACGCTGCGCTCGGCCGGGCGGTGCATGGCCGCGAGCGCGCCGCGGTGGACGTGGAAGCCGGTCACCCGCTCGATCGACTTCTCGTCCAGCACGTAGGCGGGCGCGGAGGTCGACTCGAGGATGTCCGACAGCGTGCCGAGCCAACGCGGCGCGAGCAGGAGGGACTTGGGCTCGTGCCCGGCCGCCACCGCCCGCTCGATGACCTTCGTGCCCTCGGCGATGTAGATGCCGCGCTCATGCTCCACGCTCTGGCGCAGCTGCACGTCGCGCAGGTCGGTGTAGTCGCGGAGCCGCTCGTCGCGGGGGTTGTCGAGTGCGATGAGGTCGGCCACCGCACTAGGTTAGGTGGCATGAGCCTCGACCGACCCGTGACTCCCGATCCGTACCCGCTGCTCCCCTCCGCGGCCTCGTTCACCGTCGTCAGCGACGACGTCACCGACGGAGCCTCGCTCAAGGAGGACCAGGTCAACGCCCACGGCGACACGTCGCCCCACCTGGCGTGGAGCGGCGCACCCGAGGGAACGAAGTCGTTCGTCGTCACCTGCTTCGACCCCGATGCACCGATCGTGTCGGGCTTCTGGCACTGGGTGGCCGTCGACATCCCGGCCGACGTCACCGAGCTGCCCACGGGCGCCGGCGCGAGCGACGACTCCCTGCCCGGCAACGCCTTCCACGTGCGCAACGACGGCGGCGGCCTGAACTTCATGGGCGCCGCTCCCCCGGAGGGCGACCAGCCGCACCGCTACTTCTTCGTGGTGCACGCCGTCGGCGAGGAGACGCTGGGCGTCGACGCGTCGGCCTCCCCCGCCGTCGTCGGGTTCAACCTCGCGTTCAAGACGCTCGGCCGCGCGATCATCCACGGCACCTGGCAGTGGTGAGGGCGCAGGCCTGACGCTACTTCGCGTAGCTGTCGGCGATGCCGCGGACCTTCTCGACGTAGGCCATCGAGTTGTTGTAGGCGAAGACCGCCTTGACCCAGCCGTCGCCGGCCAGGTCGCGCTCCTTCGCGCACAGGTGTCGCGCGGCGCCCAGGGCTGCGTCGTCGATGTCGTGCGGGTCGGCCCGGCCGTCACCGTCGGCGTCGGCGCCGTACAGCTCCCATGACGACGTCAGGAACTGGAACGGGCCGACGGCGCGGTCCCACTGCTCGTCGCCGTGCAGGGCCGTGGACGCCTTGGTGGCCTCGATGGCCCGGGTGCCGTTCTCGCCGTTGAGGGGCGGGCCGATGATCCTGCGGCTCGGCACGCCCGCCGCGTCGAGGCCGGCACCGCCCAGCGTGCCGTGGGCCGACTCGACCGACCCGACGCCCGCGAGCGTGTTCCAGCGGAGGTTGCACGCGGGCGCGCTCTCACGCTCGCTGATCTCGGTGCGGGCGTAGGCCTGCATCGCCCGCACCGGGATCTGGCGGTCGGCGGCGGTCCGGGTGACCCAGTCCTCGTCGGGCTCGGTCGTGGAGCCGTCGGCCAGCGGGACCTCCTCGGCCTGCTCGGCCGGGGGCCCGCTGATCGGATCGGCGTCGTCCGATCGCCCGACGACCAGCCAGGCCACGACGATCGCCATCGTGGCCAGCACGGCGGCGCCGAGGACGAGGATCCTGGTTCGGTCCATCCGGCTCAGGCCGTGGGGGGCTGACCGGTCGGCGGATCGTCCTGGGTGGAGATCGGCGACTCGGCCTGCTTGGCGGCCCGGATGGCCTCCTCGACGGCGCTGCTGGTCTCGGCCGGGGCCGTGCTGGCGGTCTCGACGGGCTCGTCCAGGTCGACGCGCTTGTGCGAGCCACCGCCGTCCACGGGGATGGAGCCGACGACGTTGCCGATGGTGCTCAGGGCCGCGGTGACCTCGGCCGGGATGATCCAGGTCGAGGCGTTGTGGCCCTGCGCGATCTTCGGGAGCGTCTGCAGGTACTGGTAGGACAGCAGCTTCTGGTCGGGGTTGCCGTCGTGGATCGCCTGGAAGACGGTCTCGATGGCGCGGCCCTCGCCCTGCGCGGTCAGGATCGCGGCGGTCTTCTCGCCCTCGGCGGTCAGGATCGCCGACTGCTTCTGGCCCTCGGCCGTGAGGATCGCGGCCTGCTTCTGGCCCTCCGCGCTCAGGATGGCCGACTGACGCTCACCCTCCGCCGTGAGGATCGCGGCGCGCTTGTCCCGCTCGGCGCGCATCTGCTTCTCCATCGCGTCGATGATGGTGGGCGGCGGATCGATGCTCTTGAGCTCCACCCGGCTGACCTTGATGCCCCAGCGGCCCGTGGCCGCGTCGAGCTCGGCGCTCAGCGTGCGGTTGATCTGGTCGCGGCTGGTGAGCGCGTGCTCGAGGGTCATGCCGCCGATGATGTTGCGCAGCGTCGTGGTCGTGAGCTGGTGGATGCCCTCGATGTAGTTGACGATCTCGTACGTCGCGGCGACCGGGTTGTTCACCGTGTAGAGGATGACGGTGTCGATCTCGACGGTCAGGTTGTCCTCGGTGATGACGCCCTGCGGCGGGAACGAGACGACCTGCTCACGCTGGTCGACCCGGTACTTCACGCGGTCGAGGAACGGCACGATCAGGTGCGGCCCGGGCGTCAGGGTGGTGCGGTACTTCCCCAGGCGCTCCACGATCCCGGCGAAGTTCTGCGGGATGATCTTCAGGCTCATCGCTGCGGTCACGATCAGCAGGACCACCAGCAGGATGAAGAAGACCAGCATTGCGGATGCGAACATTCAGCTCTCCTTACGGACGACGCGGGCGATCGCACCGTCGATGGCGGCGACGAGCAGCTCGTCGCCCGGTTCGTAGGTCGCCTCGGGATCCACCGGGCGGGCGGTCCAGTGGACGTCACCGATCAGGACACGACCGGCATGGCGGTTCACGACCTCCTCGACGATCGCCAGCTGGCCCACCAGGCCCTGCTGGCCGACGGGCAGCGACGGCCCGTCGTGGACCCGCGCGGCGATCCGCGGGCGGACGAGGGCGAGCAGCGCCACCGAGACGACGCCGAAGATCGCCAGCGGCAGCGCCATCGGCGCACCGGCCGCGGCGGCCACCGCAGCCGAGAAGGCCGCGATGCCGAACATCAGGAAGATCAGCTCGCCGCTGGCCAGCTCGATGAGGCACATGAGGACGCCGAGCGCCGCCCACGTGACCCAGATGTCGTCGCCGAACCAGTCCATGTCGCCTCCTAGTTCGCGCGGCGCCGCGAGGGCGGACGCCGAGCCGAGAATCGTCCCGCGTCGTGCGTGACCTCGAGCCGCTGGCGGAACGCCAGGGAGAGGTTCTGCGACGTGAGCACCTGGTCGATGGGCCCGGACGCCACCACGGAGCCGCCCGACAGCAGGAGCGCGTGCGTGAAGCCGGGGGCGATCTCCTCGAGGTGGTGCGACACCATCACGAGCGAGGGGCCGAACTCGTCGGACGCGAGGGCCTCGAGGCTCTCGACCAGGTCCTCGCGGGCGCCGACGTCCATGCCGGCGGCGGGCTCGTCGAGCAGCACGACCTCGGGATCGGTCATGAGCGAGCGCGCCAGCAGGACGCGCTTCTTCTCGCCCTCGGACAGGGTGCCGAAGGTGCGGTCGGCCAGCGGCGCAATGCCCAGCTCGGCCAGCATCGCCATCGCGCGGCGGTGGTCCTCGTCGTCGTACTCCTCGTTCCAGCGGCCGAGCACGGCGTACGCGGCCGACAGGATGAGGTTGCGCACCGTCTCGTCGGCCGGCACGCGCTCGGCGATCGCGGCGCTGGTGTGGCCGATGCGGGGCCGCAGCTCGAAGACGTCGACGGAGCCGAGTCGCTCGCCCAGGATCTCGGCGGTGCCGGACGTGGGGTGCATGTTCGCGGACGCGACCTGGAGCAGCGTGGTCTTGCCGGCTCCGTTGGGGCCCACGATGACCCAGTGCTCCCCCGGTTCGGCGCGCCACGAGACGCGGTCCAGGAGAGTCTTGCCCGAGCGCACGATCGTGACGTCGGTCAGGTCGAACACGGCGGTCACACGTCCAACCTATCGGTTCGCCGCAACGTCCTGCCGATACCCTCGACACGATGAGCACGCCAGCCCCGGGCCACGTCCCCACGTTGCACCTGACCGAGCCCACGGTGCTGGTCACCTTCAGCGGTCCCGACCGTTCCGGCGTCTCCACGCGGGTGTTCTCCGCGCTGGACGCGCACGACGTCGAGGTGATCGACGTCGAGCAGCTGGTCGTGCGCGGCCGGCTCGTGCTGAGCGTCCTGGTGACCGTCCCCGACGAGGTGCCCGGCTTCGAGACCGACCTGGCCTCGGTCGGTGCCGACCTGGGCCTGGAGGTCGAGGTCGTCCACGGCAACGGCGACAACCGGCCCCGCAGGATCGGCCGCGCCCAGGTGGTCATCCTCGGCGCACCGCTGATGCCCGACGCGCTCGCGGCCCTGACCGAAGGCATCAACGACCTCGGCGGCAACATCGACCGCATCGTCCGCATGGCGCGCTACCCCGTCACGGCGATCCGGATGGAGGTCTCGGGCGCCGCGCCCGACGCCCTCCAGTCCGAGCTGGCCGCGATCGGTCACCGGTTCGGCACCGACGTGGCGGTGCAGGAGCACGGCATCCTGCGCCACGCGCAGCGCCTCGTCGTCATGGACGTCGACTCCACGCTGATCCAGGGCGAGGTGATCGAGATGCTCGCGGCCCACGCCGGCTGCGAGGAGGCGGTGGCCCACGTCACCGAGCGGGCCATGCGCGGCGAGCTCGACTTCGCCGAGTCGCTGCACGAGCGCGTGGCCCAGCTGCGCGGCGTGCCGGCGTCGGCCCTCGACGAGGTCTACCGGAACCTGGAGTTCACGCCCGGCGCGCGCACCATGATCCGCACGCTCAAGCGACTCGGCTACCGGTTCGCTCTGGTCAGCGGCGGCTTCACGCAGATCATCGAGCGGCTCGCGGACGACCTCGGCATCGACTACTTCGCCGCCAACGACCTCGAGGTGCAGGACGGAGCGCTGACCGGCCGGGTCCTCGGGCGCGTGGTCGACCGCGCCGGCAAGGCCGAGGCGCTGCGCCTCTTCGCCGAGCAGGCGGGCATCAACGTGCGCAACACCGTGGCCATCGGCGACGGCGCCAACGACCTCGACATGCTGGCGGCCGCGGGGCTGGGCATCGCGTTCAACGCGAAGCCGCTCGTGCGCGACCAGGCGCAGACCTCGGTGAACGTGCCGTACCTCGACGCGATCGTGTACCTCATGGGCATCACGCGCGAGGAGGTCGAGGCGGCCGACGCCGCCGACGCGCCGCCGGCGACCTGACCGGCTGTTACTCGTCGTCCTCGAGGCGGAAGCCCAGCTTCAGCGTGACCTGGTAGTGCGAGACCTTGTCGTCCTCGACCTGGCCCCGGATTCCCACGACCTCGAACCAGTCGAGGTGGCGCAGGGTCTGGGAGGCGCGGGCGATGCCGCTGTCGATGGCCTCGCTGACCCCGACCGGGGACGTTCCGACGATCTCGGTGACACGGTAGGTGCGGTTGCTCATGGGGCCATCGTCCCACCCGGCCGCAGGCCGCGCGCGGGACCCACGGCGTAGACTGGGGACATGGCCCGGCGCGACCCCGAAGAGGTGCACTCGATCACCAGTGCGCGCGAGCCCTTCAGCGCCCAGGTGGACCATCGCGAGCGCAACTACCTCATCTCCATGGCCGTCCGTGTGGCCTGCTTCATCGGGTTCGTCGCCGTCGACCACTGGATCCGCTGGGTGCTCCTCGTGGGCGCGGTGTTCCTGCCCTACGTGGCCGTCGTCATCGGCAACTCGGCGATCCGCAGCTCGGGCGACGGGCCGTCCCCGTTCGGGGTCGACCGCAAGCAGCTGGACCAGTAGGTGCTGCGCTTCCTGGCAAGCCCGCGCTGGATCGGGCTGGCGGTCTTCGTCGTCGTCATGGCGGTCACGTGCTTCATGCTCGGCGGCTGGCAGTACGACCGCTGGGAGCAGCGCAAGGCCGACAACGCCGTCGTCAAGACGAACCTGAAGGCCGACCCGGCGCCCGTCGCCGACGTCGTCGCCGACGGCTGGGACCCCGACCTCGAGTACCGCACCGTCACGGCCACCGGCACGTTCGACTCCGCGCACGAGGTCACCGTGCGGTTCGCCCATCGCGACAGCCGGCCCGGCGTGCAGGTCGTCACCCCGCTGCGGCTCGACGACGGCACGGTCGTGCTCGTCGACCGCGGCTGGATCGAGGGTCCGCGCAACGGCGAGGCACCCGAGGACGTCCCCGCGGCCCCGACGGGTCCGGTGACCGTCACGGGATGGCTCCAGCCCGCCAGCACCGCCGACAAGGCCGCCACCACGCCGCGCGACGGCCAGGTGCGCGCCGTCAACGGCGAGCGCTGGGCCGACTTCCTCGGCACGGAGCCGCTGCCGGGCTTCGTCGCGATGACCTCGCCGGAGCAGGACGGCCTCGAGGGCCCGGCCGAGCCCGACCTGGGCACCGGACCGCACCTGTTCTACTCGATCCAGTGGTACTTCTTCGCCGGCCTGGCCGCGTTCGGCTACTTCTGGTTCGTGCGGGCCGAGCTGATCGAGCGCCGCCGGCCCGAAGGCGACGGCCTCGGTCACGCCAGGCTGACCAGGTCGGCGTAGGTGTCGGACCAGAGGTCCTCGTCGCCGTCGGGCAGCAGCAGCACGCGGTCGGGCTCGAGCGCCTGCACGGCGCCCTCGTCGTGGGTGACCAGCACGATCGCGCCCTCGTAGGAGCGAATCGCCGCCAGCACCTCCTCGCGCGAAGCGGGGTCGAGGTTGTTGGTCGGCTCGTCGAGCAGCAGCACGTTGGCGCTCGAGACGATGAGGCTCGCCAGCGCCAGACGGGTCTTCTCCCCACCGGAGAGCACGGCCGCCGGCTTGGCGGTGTCGTCGCCGGTGAACAGGAACGAGCCCAGCACGCTGCGCGCCTCGGTGTCGGTGAGGTGCGGCGCGGCGCTCTGCATGTTCTCCAGCACCGAGCGGGAGGTGTCGAGCGTCTCGTGCTCCTGGGCGTAGTAGCCGATCTTGAGGCCGTGGCCCGCGATGATCTCGCCGGTGTCGGCCCGGTCGGCGCCGCCGAGCAGACGCAGCAGCGTGGTCTTGCCCGCACCGTTGAGTCCGAGCACGACGACGCGGCTCCCCCGGTCGATCGCCAGATCGACGTCGGTGAAGATCTCCAGCGACCCGTACGACTTCGACAGTCCCGTGGCCATGAGCGGCGTCTTGCCGCACGGAGCGGGCTTGGGGAAGGCGATCTTGGCGACCTTGTCCACGGCGCGCTCGTCCTCGAGGCCGGCCATCATCTTCTCGGCCCGCTTGAGCATCTGCTGCGCAGCGGTCGCCTTCGAGGCCTTCGCGCGCATCCGGTTGCCCTGGTCGATGAGTCGCTCGGCCTGCTTCACGGCGTTGGCGCGCTCGCGCTTGCGGCGGGCCTCGTCGGCCTCGCGCTGCTTGAGGTAGGGCCGCCAGCCCATGTTGTAGATGTCGATGACGCCGCGGTTGGCGTCGAGGTAGAAGACCTTGTTGACGGTCTCCTCGACGAGGTCGACGTCGTGGCTGATGATCACGAGGCCTCCCGAGAAGCTCTTCAGGAAGCCACGCAGCCACACGATCGAGTCGGCGTCGAGGTGGTTGGTGGGCTCGTCGAGCAGCAGGATGTCGGCGTCGGAGAACAGGATCCGCGCCAGCTCGATACGGCGGCGCTGACCGCCGGACAGGGTGCTCAACGGCTGCTCGAGGACGCGCTCGGGCAGACCCAGCGCGACCGCGATCGTCGCCGCCTCGGACTCGGCCGCGTACCCGCCCCCGGCGCCGAACTCGGCGTCGGCGCGGGAGTAGCGGCGCATCGCGTCCTCGGCGAGCGCCGAGTCCTCCGAGGCCATCTCCTTCTCGGCCTTGCGCATCTTGCGCAGCGCCTCGTCGAGGCCACGCGCCGACAGGATGCGGTCGCGGGCGGTGACGTTGGGGTCGCCGACGCGCGGGTCCTGCGGCAGGTAGCCGACCGTGCCCGTACGGGTGATGGTGCCCTCGGCGGGCTCGCCGCCGGCACCGGCCAGCATCTTCGTCAGGGTGGTCTTGCCGGCGCCGTTGCGGCCGACGAGGCCGATCTTGTCGCCCTTGGCGACCTGGAAGGAGACGTCGGACATCAGGACGCGCGCGCCGAAGCGCAGCTCCACGGAGGAGGCGGTGATCATGGAAGAGCCTTCGTGAGGGATGGACGGGGCGAGGACGCAGGGGTCGAGCAGGTGCTCGCGCGTCACTCCAGCCGGATCATGTCCACCGAGCCAGTCTACGGAGCGATCCCCCGGGCGCGAAATCGTCGCCGCCGTCCGCGCTCCTGCGCACTTTTGCAACGGGATGCACGTTCTGATCGCTCAGAGACGTGCATCCCGTTCCAGAAGTGGTGTGGGGTGGCGGGCGGTCAGCCGATGTTGAAGCCGAGGGCGCGCAGCATCTCGCGGCCGTCGTCGGTGATCTTGTCCGGGCCCCACGGCGGCATCCAGACCCACTCGATGCGGAAGTCGTTGACCAGGCCGTCGAGGGCGGCGCGGGTCTGGTCCTCGATGACGTCGGTCAGCGGGCAGGCCGCGGACGTGAGCGTCATCTGCAGGATGGCGTTGCTGTGCTCGTCGACGTGCACGCCGTAGACGAGGCCGAGGTCGACGACGTTGATCCCGAGCTCGGGGTCGACGACGTCCTTCATCGCCTCCTCGACGTCCTCCTGGGTGGTGGCGCCGGGCTGAACGGTCACGTCGGGCAGATCGCTGTGGTCGGTGGTCATGCTTCCTCCTTGGCCGAAGCCTGGGCGACGGCGTCCTTCCAGGCCATCCAGGACAGCAGCGCGCACTTGACGCGCGCGGGGAACTGGGCGACGCCCGCGAAGGCGATCCCGTCCTCGAGCACGTCCTCGTCGGGTTCGACGTGGCCGCGGCCCTGCATGAGCTCCTGGAACGCGTTGAGTGTGGTCAGTGCGTGGTCGACGTCCTTGCCGACCACGAGGTCGTTCAGCACCGAGGCCGAGGCCTGGCTGATGGAGCAGCCCACGGAGTCGTACGAGACGTCGGCCACCGTGTTGCCCTCGAGGTGCACACGGAGCGTGATCTCGTCGCCGCAGGTCGGGTTGACGTGGTGGACCTCGGCCTCGTACGGGTCGCGCAGCCCCGCACCGTGGGGGTGCTTGTAGTGGTCCAGGATGATCTCCTGGTACATCGCATCGACGTTCGCTGCGTTCATCTCAGGCTCCGAAGTACGACTGGGTGTGGCGGATCCCCGCGACGAGCGCGTCGATCTCGGCCTCGGTCGTGTACAGGTAGAACGAGGCGCGCGTGGTGGACTGCACGCCGAAGTGCGCGTGCAGCGGCTTCGCGCAGTGGTGACCGGCGCGCACGGCGACGCCCTGCGAGTCGAGCAGCTGCGCCACGTCGTGCGGGTGCACCCCGTCGATCGTGAAGCTGATCGCTCCCCCGCGGTCGACCGGCTCCTTGGGGCCGACGATCGTGACGCCGGTCAGCTCCTTCATCGCGTCCAGCGCGTAGGCGGTGATCCGCTGCTCGTGCGCGGCCACGTTCTCCATGCCGAGGGCGCTGAGGTAGTCCACCGCCGCGCCGAGGCCGACCGACTGCGCGATCGGCGGTGTGCCGGCCTCGAAGCGGTGCGGCGGCGCGGCGAACGTGGTGCGCTCCATCGACACGGTCTCGATCATCTCGCCGCCACCGAGGAACGGCGGCAGCTCGGCGAGGAGGTCGTAGCGACCCCACAGCACGCCGATGCCCGTGGGACCGACCATCTTGTGGCCCGTGAAGGCGACGAAGTCGGCGCCCAGCGCAGCCACGTCGACCGGCAGCTGCGGCACGGCCTGCGACGCGTCGATGACGACCAGCGCACCCACCTCATGGGCGCGCCGGACGATCTCGGCGACCGGGTTGATCGTTCCGAGCATGTTCGAGACCCACGTGACCGAGACGACCTTGGTGCGCTCGGTGAGGGTGAGGGAGTCGAGGTCGAGCCGGCCCTCGGGCGTGACGCCGTACCAGCGCAGGTCGGCGCCCGTGCGCTGCGTGAGCAGCTGCCACGGCACGAGGTTGGAGTGGTGCTCCATCTGGGTCACCACGACCTCGTCACCGGCACCCACGCGGCCGGCGTCGCCGAGGACGCGTGCCACCAGGTTGAGCGCCTCGGAGGCGTTCTTGGTGAACACGACCTCCTCGCGACGCGGCGCGTTGATGAACCCCGCCACCTTGTCGCGCCCGAGCTCGAACGCCTCGCTGGCCTCCGCACCGAGCTGGTGCATCGCCCGCGCGACGTTCGCGTTGTGCTCGAGGTAGTGACGCTCGATCGCCTCGACGACCTGACGCGGCTTCTGCGACGTGTTGGCACTGTCCAGGTACACGAGAGGGCGGTCCCCCGCCATCGTCCTGGACAGGATGGGGAAGTCCTTGCGGATCGCCTCGACGTCGTAGCCGGTCATGATCAGACGGCCGCCTTGGTGAACTTGTCGTAGCCCTCGGCCTCGAGCAGCTCGGCGAGCTCGCGCCCACCGGTCTCGGCCAGCTTGCCGGCCACGAAGACGTGGACGAAGTCGGGCTCGATGTAGTTCAGGATGCGCGTGTAGTGCGTGATCAGCAGCACGCCGCGGTCACCCTGCGCCGAGTAGCGGTTGACGCCGTCCGAGACGACGCGCAGGGCGTCGATGTCCAGGCCGGAGTCGGTCTCGTCGAGCACCGCGAACTTCGGGTTCAGCAGCTCGAGCTGGGCGATCTCGTGGCGCTTCTTCTCGCCGCCGGAGAAGCCCTCGTTGACCGAGCGCGAGGAGAACGACGGGTCGAGCGTCATCCGCTCGAGCGCCGCGTTGACGTCCTTGACCCACGTGCGCAGCTTGGGGGCCTCGCCGTCGATGGCGGTCTTGGCCGTGCGCAGGAAGTTGGCGACGGAGACGCCCGGGATCTCGACCGGGTACTGCATCGCGAGGAACAGGCCCGCACGCGCGCGCTCGTCGACGCTCAGCTCGAGGATGTTCTGGCCGTCGAGGAGCACCTCGCCCTCGGTGACGGTGTACTTGGGGTGTCCGGCGATCGAGTACGCCAGCGTGGACTTGCCCGAGCCGTTGGGGCCCATGATGGCGTGGACCTCGCCGGAGTTGATGGTCAGGTCGACGCCGCGGAGGATCTCCTTGGCACCGTCCTCGGTGTCGACGGACACGTGGAGGTTCTTGATCTCCAGGGTGCTCATGCTGTTTCTCCTTGGTTCGGGAGGTCGACCCAGACGGTCTCTCCCTCGATCTTGGTCTGGTAGACGGGGACGGGTTCGGTGGCCGGCAGGCCGAGGGCCTTGCCGGTGCGCAGGTCGAAGCGCGACCCGTGCAGGAAGCACTCGATCTCGCAGCCCTCGACGTCGCCGTCGGACAGCGGGATCTCGGCGTGCGAGCACCAGTCCTGGATGGCGTAGACGGTGTCGCCGTCGCGCACCAGGGCCAGGTCGTGCCCCTCGAACTCGATGCCAAGCGCCGCGCCCTCGGGGACGTCGGCGAGCTTCGCGACCTCCTTGAAGGTCATTCGGTCACCGCCGCGGGGTTGCCGACCACCGCGGCCAGCTCGTCCTCGATCGCCGACAGGAGGCGCTCCTGCAGGTCCTCGACGCCGATCCGGCGGATGATGTCGTTGAAGAAGCCGTGCACGACGAGGCGCTTGGCCTCCGTGGGGTCGATGCCGCGGCTCTGCAGGTAGAACAGGTGCTCGTCGTCGAATCGACCGGTCGTGGACGCGTGGCCTGCGCCGGCGATGTCGCCGGTCTCGATCTCGAGGTTCGGCACCGAGTCGGCGCGCGCGCCGTCGGTGAGGACGAGGTTGTCGTTCTGCTCGAACGTGTCGATGCCCTCGGCGACCTTGCGGATCAGGACGTTGCCGATCCACACGGTGTGCGCGTCCTGGCCCTGCAGCGCGCCCTTGTACTCGACGTTGCTGCGGGTGCGGGGCGCCGTGTGGTCGACGAACTGGCGGTGCTCGAGGTGCTGGCCCGCGTCGGCGAAGTAGATGCCGAGCAGGTCGACGCTGCCGCCGGGGCCGCGGTAGTCGACGTTGGTCGACGAGCGGACGAGGTCGCCACCGAGGGTGAACTCGAAGAAGCGGACCGCCGCGTCGCGGCCGACGCTGATGCCGTTCTGCACGGCGTGGACGGCGTCGTCCTCCCAGTCGACCAGGTTCACGACGTCGAGCTGGGCACCGTCACCGACGACGTACGTGACGTTCGTGGCGTAGGTGGCCGAGCCGACGTGGTCGAACGCGATCGTGGCCTTGGAGAACGGCGCGACCTTCACGACGACGTGGCCCCACACGGTCTGCTCGACCGAGGTGCCGCTCAGGCGGATGCGCGCCGGGGCGTCGAGCTCGCCGTCGATCGACAGCAGCGTGGCGCCGCCGGCGTTCTGCACGGCGAGGGCCGCGAGGCGGTCGAGCGGCGCGATGCCGCCGATCGCCTTGGCCTCGTCGGTGGTGATCGTGGTCAGCGTGGCGCCGGTGGGGAGCTCGTCCTTCCACTCCAGGCTGGCGTCCGACGGCGTGCCGTCGAGCAGTCCACGCAGCCGCTTGAGCGGCGTGAAGCGCCAGATCTCCTCCAGGCCGGTGGGCTTGGGGTGGGCCTCGACGTCGTACGACGGCTCGGGGTGCAGGTGGCTCTGGACGTGGTCCAGCTCCAGCGCGGCCGCCATGCCGTTGTCGGTTCCCTCGACAGTTGCGGTCGTCATCCGACAGCACCCTCCATTTGCAGCTCGATGAGTCGGTTCAGTTCCAGCGCGTACTCCATGGGCAGCTCGCGAGCGATGGGCTCGACGAAGCCGCGGACGATCATCGCCATGGCCTCGTCCTCCTCCATGCCGCGCTGCATGAAGTAGAAGAGCTGGTCGTCGCTGACCTTGGAGACGGTCGCCTCGTGGCCGAGGGTCACGTCGTCCTCACGGACGTCGACGTACGGGTAGGTGTCCGAGCGGCTGATCTGGTCGACCAGCAGCGCGTCGCACTTGACGGTGCTGGCGGAGCCGTAGGCGCCCTCGTTGACCTGGAGCAGGCCGCGGTAGGACGTGCGGCCGCCGCCACGGGCGACGGACTTGCTCAGGATCGAGCTGGACGTGTTCGGCGCGACGTGCACCATCTTGGCGCCGGTGTCCTGGTACTGGCCCTCGCCGGCGAACGCGATCGACAGCGTCTCGCCCTTGGCCTGCTCACCCATGAGGTAGACGGCCGGGTACTTCATCGTGACCTTGGAGCCGATGTTGCCGTCGACCCACTCCATCGTGGCGCCGGCCTCGCAGGTGGCGCGCTTGGTGACGAGGTTGTAGACGTTGTTCGACCAGTTCTGGATCGTCGTGTAGCGGACGCGGGCGCCCTTCTTCACGATGATCTCCACGACGGCCGAGTGCAGCGAGTCGGTCTTGTAGATCGGCGCGGTGCAGCCCTCGACGTAGTGGATGTAGGAGTCCTCGTCGGCGATGATCAGCGTGCGCTCGAACTGGCCCATGTTCTCGGTGTTGATCCGGAAGTAGGCCTGCAGCGGGATGTCGACGTGGACGCCCTTGGGCACGTAGATGAACGAGCCACCCGACCAGACCGACGTGTTCAGCGCGGCGAACTTGTTGTCGCCGACCGGGATCACGGTGCCGAAGTACTCCTCGAAGAGCTCGGGGTGCTCCTTCAGCGCGGTGTCGGTGTCGAGGAAGATGACGCCCTGCTGCTCCAGGTCCTCGCGGATCTGGTGGTAGACGACCTCGGACTCGTACTGCGCGGCGACGCCGGAGACGAGGCGCTGCTTCTCGGCCTCGGGGATGCCCAGGCGGTCGTACGTGTTCTTGATGTCCTCGGGGAGCTCCTCCCACGTGGTCGCCTGCTTCTCGGTCGACCGGACGAAGTACTTGATGTTGTCGAAGTCGATCGCGTCGAGGTCGGCACCCCACGTGGGCATCGGCTTGCGATTGAAGAGCTTGAGGCCCTTCAGGCGCAGGTCGAGCATCCACTGGGGCTCGCTCTTCTTGGCCGAGATGTCGCGCACGACGGCCTCGCTGAGACCGCGCTGCGCGCTGGCTCCGGCGACGTCGGCGTCGTGCCAGCCGAACTCGTAGTTTCCGACATCCTTCAGACCCGGGTTCAGGTCCTCGATCGAGGTCGTGTCGTTCGTGGTCGTCATGACGACTCCCCTTCAGTTGGAGACACAGCGGTGACATGGGTGGACTGGGTGGTGCGGGGCAGGTGCGTGGTGCAGATGCCATCGCCGTGGGCGATGGTCGCCAGGCGCTGGACGTGGGAGCCCAGCAGCTCGGCGAAGACCTCGGTCTCGGCCTCGCACAGCTGGGGGAACTCCTCGGCGACGTGGGCCACCGGGCAGTGGTGCTGGCAGATCTGCTCGCCGAGCGGGGTGGAGCTGGCCGAGGCCGCGAAGCCGTCGTCGGTCAGCGCCCGCGCGAGCACCGAGGCCTGGTCCTCGACCGGGACGTCGGCCAGCAGCCGCTCGTACCGGTTGCGGAACTCGGTCAGCCGGTGGCGCGCGAAGTCCATGACGGCGGAGTCGCCGCCCGTGGCGCGCAGGAAGCGCAGCGCGTCGGCGGCCAGGTCGTCGTACGTGTGGGCGAACGTGTCGCGGCCGGCGGCGGTGAGGACGAAGACCCGAGCGGGACGGCCCCGGCGGCGCTGGCCGCGGACGCGCTCCTCGCGCGACTCCACGAGGCCGTGCTCGACGAGGTGCTCGAGGTGGCGACGCACGGCGGCGGGGGTGAGTCCGAGGCGGGTGGCCAGGCTCGTGGCGGTGCTGGGACCGTTCTCCAGGATGCTCTCGGCGACGCGATCGCGCGTGGAGAGGTCGTCGACCGACGACACCTCATGATCCACGCTCACGTATTTCACAACACCATTGTTGCGTTATTGATTCCCCGCATTCAACGAAGGCTCGCCTCAGTGAGCCGCACCTCACCCACGGGCGAGGAGACCTGAGGGCGGATCTTCACTACAATCGTGCCCATGCTTGCAAGGGGGATGCGCATGACGACGTGCGCGATGGCACTGGCCGGGGCGCTGCTGCTGGGCGGTTGTGGTGGCGACGACGGCTCCGACACGCCCACCACCACGACGCCCACGCCGACCGCCTCCGCGCAGGACGAGGCCGTCGCTGTCCTCGAGGCCTACTGGGACGAGCGCGTCCGGGTCGAGACCTCGGGCGCCTACGACACGGCCGACTTCAGCCGCACCCTGGCCCCCTCGGAGACCGAGCCGATGCTCGCGCGCTACGCGCAGTTCGAGGCCGGGAACTTCCGCCGCACCGGCGAGCCGGAACTGCGGGACTACACCGCCACCGTCGACGGGACCTCCGCGATCGCCACGGTCTGCGTCAATGAGGACAAGTGGGGCGCCGAGGCCGACGGCGAGGTCGTCGAGCCCGAGGCCGCCGGCTGGTACGCCAGCAGCCACCGGCTCGAGCAGACCGACGGCACCTGGCTCATCGTGGGCGAGGCCGACACCCCGAGCGGGATCTCGTGCTGACCCTCGCCCGGCGCACGGGCGCCCTGCTGGCCACCGTCATGGTCACGCTCTTCGTGCTCATGGTCCCGGCCCACGCCGACCCCGTCTGCACCGCCTGGGGCGACACCGATCCCGCGGCCGACGGCCTGCAGTACGGCTGCATCACGTGGTCGGGCGGCAGCGACGATGGAGGCGGCGGCGACGGTGGCGGGGGCGGCACCCCCGCCACGCCCGAGTGCACCTTCTTCGATCTGTGGAACGAGTTCTGCCAGGGCAACCGCGCCTGCTACATGAACGACCCGGCCGCGATCCAGGACATTGAGAAGGCTCGCGAGGACGACCCGAGCCTGAAGGACAAGCCCGAGGATGCGGAGAAGCTCATCTTCACGTCGTGCAAGGAGAACGCCGACGCCGAGGAGATCCGCACCTACTACTGGGACACCGAGTTCGAGATGGTCACGATCCTCGACCGCATCGAGGCGGCCCGCGGCGCCCTGCAGCTGCCCACCGTGACCGCGGTGTTCAACCCGCCGACGCGCACGCTGGTGAACCTCGACACCTGGTGGTGGGCCGAGGGCGCCCCCGCCGGCGAGGTCGTGGGCTCCCCCGCCCTCGGCATGCGAGCGATCGCCTCGCCGCGCGGCATGACCGTCAGCGCCGGCGGCCAGACGATCGACTGCCCGCTGGTCACCGCCAAGTCGGACGAGTGCTCGATGACGTTCCGGCGAGCCGGGGACTACCAGGCCACCATGACGATCACGTACGACATCCGCTTCGAGATGGGCGGCCAGGTCATCGACGTCCCGGCCGGCGCCCAGGACCTGCTCACGATCAGCACGACGGCCACGACCGCCGTGCCGGTCCTCGAAGTCCAATCCATCGTCACCGAGGTCGACTGACAGTAGGGTCGCCCCATGGGGGCAGCC
This sequence comes from Aeromicrobium phoceense, assembly GCF_013868155.1. Taxonomy (NCBI): domain Bacteria; kingdom Bacillati; phylum Actinomycetota; class Actinomycetes; order Propionibacteriales; family Nocardioidaceae; genus Aeromicrobium; species Aeromicrobium phoceense. The sequence continues at coordinate 2,133,804 of NZ_JACEOG010000001.1, read as the reverse complement.
GCAGCCGAGGTCGAGGCCGGGGGGCGCGCCGTGCGCGTCTCCAGCCCCGACCGCGTGATCTACGAGAAGACCGACCGCACGCCGGACATCACCAAGCTCGAGGTGGTCCAGTACTACGTGGCCGTCGAGGACGGGTTGATGCGCGCGCTGCGCGAGCGCCCCACCACGCTGGAGCGCTGGCCCAAGGGCGTCCGCGAGGACATGGTGATGGCCACCCGCGCCGACGGCCACGGCGACGCGTTCTACCAGAAGCGCGTCCCCAAGGGCGCTCCCCCGTACCTCGAGACGGTGCGCATCCACTTCCCCTCGGGCCGTCGTGCCGACGAGATCTGCCCCACCGAGATCGCCGTCGCCGCCTGGGCCGCCCACATGGGGACGATCACGTTCCACCCGTGGCCCGTGCGCCGCGCCGACGTCGACCACCCCGACGAGATCCGCATCGATCTCGACCCCCAGCCGGGCACCGACTTCCACGACGCGCAGCGGGTCGCGAAGGTGGCGAAGGAGCTGCTCGAGGAGATCGGGATCCGCGGCTTCGCCAAGACCAGCGGCAACCGCGGCGTGCACATCTTCGCGCGGATCGAGCCGCGCTGGACGTTCACCGACGTCCGTCACGCGGCCCTGGCGTTCGGCCGTGAGCTGGAGCGCCGCGACGACGCCGTCACCACGGCCTGGTGGAAGGAGGAGCGGGGCGCCGCGATCTTCGTCGACTTCAACCAGAACGCCCGCGACCGCACCATCGCCAGCGCCTACAGCCTGCGCCCGAAGCCGGGTGCGCCCGTCTCCACACCCCTGACGTGGGACGAGCTGTTCGACGTCGAGGACCCGCGCGAACTGAACCTCACGACCGTTCCAACACTGCTGGAGCGACGACCCGACCCGTGGTCGGAGATCGACGACGTCCACCACTCGCTGCAGACGCTGCTCGACTGGTACGACCGAGACGAGGAGAACGGACTCGGCGAGATGCCGTACCCGCCGGACTACCCCAAGATGCCGGGCGAGCCGCGCCGCGTGCAGCCGTCGCGCAAGAAGGCCGACGAGACGGACTGACAACGCAACTGAGGGTTACGTCATGTTCATTCCCGACGTCCGTTCCACGGTCACGGGCCGTCCCGTCGGGCTCCCTCCGGCGGGGCGGTTCGCTACTGTCAGCAGGTGACCCAGAAGCAGGCGCCCGCGGGCTGGTACGACGATCCGGCCGGCGGCGGCGGACGCCGCTACTGGAACGGATCCGCGTGGACCGAACGCGTCGAGGGAGGTCGCTCCGCTGCGACGGCCCCTCGCGCCACGGGCTCGCGGCAACGCATTCGCGACGGGTACATGCTGCTCAACGGCCAGGAGGTGCCGATTCGTGGCTCGCTGCCGCACCAGGCACGGGCCGGGATCAGCGGATTCGTCATCGCGGGACTGATCGCCGCCGTGGCCGTCGCCCTGCTCTTCCTCATGAGCACGGTCGCCCGCGACTCCTCGTCCGAGCAGGTTCCCACCGAGGTGGAGACGTTCCAGGTCGAGGACTTCGAGGAGTTCGAGCCCTGGTGAGTCAGATCAGCACGTCGCCGAGGTCGTAGCGCGCGACCTCCTCGAGCTGGTCGTAGGTGCAGGACTCCGGCTCACGGTCGGGGCGCCAGCGCTGGAACCGGCCCATGTGGCGGAAGCGGGCCTGGTCGCCCTCCCCCTCCATGTGCTCGTAGGCGACCTCCAGCACCCGCTCGGGGCGCAGCGGCACGAACGACAGGTCCTTCGTGCCCGTCCACCGGCTCTGCCCGCCGGGCAGGCGACCCGAGGCCTGGGCCTGCTCGTCACGCCAGAGGTCCCACGGGTGGGACTCCCCCTCGGCCAGCTCCAGCGGCGCGAGCTCGTCGATGAGCTCCGCGCGACGCGCCTCGGTGAACGAGGCCGCGACGCCCACGTGCTGGAGCCGCCCGTCGTCCGCGTAGATGCCGAGGAGCATCGAGCCCAGCAGCGGCCGCTCGGTGGTCGAGTTCTTGTGGAGCCGGTAGCCGGCGAGCACGACGTCGGCCGTGCGCGCGTGCTTCACCTTGAGCATCGCCCGGCCGTTCGGGACATAGGCCCCGTCGAGCTGCTTCGCGATCACGCCGTCGAGTCCCGCACCCTCGAACGTCGTGAACCAGCGCTCGGCCTCCTCGGGGTCGGCGGTGACCCGGGTGACGTGCACGGGCGGCCGTGCGCCCGACAGCGCCTCCACGAGCGCCTCGCGCCGGACCGACAGCGGCTCGTCGAGGAACGAGCGGTCGTCCAGGGCGAGGAGATCGAAGGCCACGAACGAGGCGGGCGTCTCGCGGGCGAGCATGGTGACGCGCGACTCCGCAGGGTGGATGCGGTTCGAGAGCAGGTCGAAGCTCAGCCGGCCGTCGCTGGCGATCACGATCTCGCCGTCGAGGACGCAGCGCTCGGGCACGTTCTGCCGGATCGACTCCACGACGTCGGGGAAGTAGCGGGTGAGCGACTTGGTCGAGCGGCTGGCGATCTCGATCTCATCGCCGTCACGGAAGACGATGGCGCGGAAGCCGTCCCACTTGGGCTCGTACAGGTGGCCGTCGGCGTGCGGCACCTGCTTCGCGGACTTGGCGAGCATCGGTGCCAGCGGTGGCATCACGGGCAGGTCCATGGCTTCAACCTGCCACACCTAGAATGTTCTGGTGCCCTCGACGACGACGACTCCCGCCGTGGAGGTTCGCGACCTCGTCATGCGATACGGCCGCGGCGGCGCGGAGGTCCGCGCGGTCGACGGACTCACCCTGACGGTCGAGCCGGGCACCGTCACGTCGATCCTCGGGCCCAACGGCGCGGGGAAGACCACCACGATCGAGACCTGTGAGGGTTTCCGACGCCCGCAGTCGGGCCGCGTGCGCGTCCTGGGCCTGGACCCGGTGGCCGACGCCACCGAGCTGCGCCCCCGTGTCGGCGTGATGCTGCAGTCCGGCGGCGCCTGGCTGGGCGTCCGCGCCGGCGAGATGCTGCGCCACATGGCCTCGCTGTACGCCGACCCGCTGCCCGTCGAGCCCCTCGTCGAGCGGCTCGGGATGGCGTCGTTCGGCCGCACCTCGTACCGGCGCCTCTCGGGCGGCCAGAAGCAGCGCCTGTCCCTCGCGATGGCGATCGTGGGCCGCCCGGAGCTGGTGTTCCTCGACGAGCCCACCGCCGGGCTCGACCCGCAGTCGCGCCGGGCCACGTGGGACCTCGTCGACGAGCTGCGCCACCACGGCGTCACGACCGTCCTGACGACGCACTACATGGACGAGGCCCAGGAGCTCTCCGACCACGTCCACATCGTCGACGCCGGCCGCGTGATCGCCTCGGGGACGCCCTCCGAGCTCGTGGCCGCGGGCGCCCAGAACACGATCCGCCTGCGCACGCGCGCGGGCCTCGACCGCGACTCGTTGGTCAAGGAGTTGCCCGAGGGCGCCGCCGTGGCCGAGCCCGACCCCGGCCAGTACGTGCTCACCACGGAGGTCGACCCGGCCGTCCTGCACCGCATCACCGGCTGGTGCGCGGCGCACGACGTCCTGATCGAATCCGTCCTGGTCGAGCACCAGACCCTCGAGGACCGGTTCCTCGAGCTGACCGGGCGGGAGCTGCGATGACGTCCCTCGACCTCTCCCCCGCGCCGGGCGCGGCCTCGCGCCTGCGCCGCACGTGGGCTCAGACCGCGATGGAGCTGAAGCTCACCGTCCGCAACGGCGAGCAGATGGTGGTCACCTTCGTGATCCCGATCCTGCTGCTCGTCGTGGGCTCGCGATCCGACCGGTTCATCGACAGCGATCAGCCCCTCGACGTGCTGGCGCCCGGTGTGCTCGCGCTCGCCATCGTCTCCACGTCGTTCACGTCGCTCGCGATCGCGACGGCGTTCGAGCGCCGTTACGGCGTGCTCAAGCGCCTCGGCGCCACTCCCCTGTCCCGCGGCGGACTGCTGGCCGGCAAGGTCGGCGCCGTCGCGATCCTGCAGCTCGCGCAGTTCGCGGTCCTCGGCGGGCTGGCCGTCGCGCTCGGCTGGCGGCCCGACGCACCCGTGGCCGGCACCTGCTGGCTCCTCGTGCTGGGCCTGCTCGGCACCGTGGCGTTCGGCGGGCTCGGCCTGCTCCTGGCCGGCACCCTGCGGGCCGAGGCCACGCTCGCGCTGGCCAACCTCGTCTACGTGCTGCTCCTGGTCGGCGGAGGGCTGCTGCTCCCGCTCGACCAGTATCCCGAGGCCGTCCGCGGCCTGCTGGCGCTGCTGCCCTCGGGCGCTCTCGGCGAGGGGCTGCGCGACGCGTTCATGACCGGCTCGCCCGGTACGTTCTCCGTGGCGGTGATCGCCGCGTGGGCCGTGGGTGCCGCGGCAGCCGCCGGAAGGTGGTTCCGATGGGAGTGAGTGCGGTCTCTCGACGCACCGTGTCGAAGTCGACGGTCGAGAAGTGGGCGTGGGCCAACCTCGTCGCCAACACCCTGATCATCCTGACGGGTGGGCTGGTGCGGCTGACGGCCTCAGGTCTGGGCTGCCCCACGTGGCCCCGGTGCACCGACGAGTCGTTCGTCCCCCACGGCGCCCTCGGCTGGCACGGCGCGATCGAGTTCGGCAACCGCATGCTGACGTACGTCCTGGTCGTCGTCGCCATCGGTGCCGTCGTCGCCACGTGGCGCTGGACCGGCGCCACGCGCACGCAGCTGCGCCTCGTGCTGGGCATCGCGATCGGCATCCCGTTCCAGGGCGTCATCGGCGGCATCACCGTGCTGACGGACCTCAACCCGTGGATCGTGTCGCTGCACCTGATCCTGTCCATGGCGCTGGTGGTCGCGTCCACGGTGTTCCTGGTCTCGCTGCGCGAGGCGGAGGGCACGGTGGAGCCCCGGGCGGCCTGGGTGGTGCGGGCGGCGTACGTCGTGCTGCTGGCGGCGATCTACCTCGGCACGATCGTGACGGGCAGCGGCCCCCACGCGGGCGACGCCGACGCGCCGCGCAACGACCTCGACCCGGCGTGGTGGAGCCGGACCCACGCGGTCTCCGTGTGGCTGTTCCTCATCCTGACCGTCGTCGCCATCGTGCTGCTGCGCGACCGTGCGCGCCGCATCGGCCTGCTCGTGCTGGTCGCCGGGATGGCGCAGGGACTGGTCGGCTACGTGCAGTACTTCACTGATCTGCCGATCGTGCTGGTGGCGACGCACCTGGTCGGCGCGGCCGTTCTGCTGGCGGTGACCACGTGGTGGTGGCTGGCGGCCCGGCCCGCCGCATCGTGAGCGTGCCCTCCTCGTCGACCGGCTCGCCGGTCAGCACGAAGCCGCACCTCTCGTAGAAGGCGATCGCTCCGGCGTTCTGCGCCATGACGCGCAGCCGGAGCGGCCGCGCTCCCGCCGCGCGCACCACGGTCTCGACGAGCGCCACGCCGATCCCGCTGCGCCGGGCCTCCGGCGCGACCCACATCGAGATGAGCTCGAGCTCGTCACCGGGGGCGAGTCCGATCATCGCGACGTCCCGGCCGTCCTGGGTCGCCAGGAAGAGGCGACCCGGCGCGGCGATCCGCTCGCGCCAGCGCTGCTCGCTGTCGCCACCCTCGATCCAGCGGTGCGCGCTGCAGGCGAAGGCGGGCGCGTCCTCCTCGAGGGCGCGCAACCGGATCGCGCGCCAGCGGTCCCAGTCATCGGGCTCGACGGGCCGGATCGGGGTCGTCACGGCTGGGCGTCGCGGCGCAGCCGGGACTGGCGGTACGCGGAGGTGATCATGACGACCAGGACGGTGCTGACCACCATGCCGAACACGACCATCCCCCAGCCCACGACGAACAGACCCGATTCGTCGTCGGACCAGCTCGTCCAGCAGGCGGCGGCCACGCCGACCACGGCGGAGACGATGACGCCGAGCAGCTCACTGCTGCGTGCGAGCCAGCCTGCCGCGATGCCGATCACGATCAGGACGACGACGAGGCCGGCCACCTGCAGCACGGAGTAGGTGTCGTTCTCGTCCATCCCGAGGAAGAGCCACCACGCGGCGAACGTGGCGACGGCCGGGAGGATCCAGGAGAGGAAGGCGCGCATGGCTCGAGCCTACGGCGCGTCAGGCGCTCACCCGATGAAGGGATCGATCGCGGCGGCCACGAACAGCAGCGCCAGGTACGCGTTCGAGAAGTGGAACAGCCGCATCGGCTTGATGATCGACAGCTCCTCCGTCTCGCGGGCGCGGGCCCGCAGGTCGTAGGCCTCCAGCAGGAAGACGATGCCGAGCAGGATCGCCATCGACGGGAAGAACCAGCCCGTGTCGGCGACCGGCCACACCAGCACCGAAGTCAGGACCGTGGCCCACGTGTAGCGGACGATCTGACGGCCGACCTCTGCCGACGGGGCGACCGACGGCAGCATCGGCACGTCGGCGGCGGCGTAGTCCTCGCGGTAGCGCATCGCGAGCGCCCAGAAGTGCGGCGGCGTCCAGAAGAAGACGACCAGGAACAGCAGGATCGGGGTCCACGCCAGCTCGTTCGTGACGGCGGTCCAGCCGATCAGCGGCGGGAAGCAGCCCGCGGCGCCGCCCCACACGATGTTCTGCGTGGTGCGCCGCTTGAGGATCATCGTGTAGCCCACGACGTAGAAGACGTTAGCGGCGAGCGAGAGCGCCGACGAGAGCCAGTTGACCGTCAGGCCGAGCCAGGCGGTCGAGAGCACGCCCAGGATGAGGCCGAACTTCAGCGCGGCCTGCGTGCCCACCTGGTGACGGGGCAGCGGACGGCGCGCCGTGCGACGCATCTTCTGGTCGATGTCGGCGTCGACGACGCAGTTCAGCGCGTTGGCCGACCCGGCCGAGAGCGTGCCGCCGATCAGGGTCGCCACCACGAGCCACAGGTCGGGAACGCCCTGCTGCGCCAGGAACATCACCGGCACGGTGGTGAGCAGCAGCAGCTCGATGATGCGGGGCTTGGTCAGGGCCACGTAGGCGAGCACCACATCGCGGCGACTGGGCCGATCGATTCGGGTGTGCTCGTCGGAGGCATGCGGAGTGACGGTCACATGGCAGAGTCTAATGCCCGACGGATAGGCTCAAGACGCAGACCTCGTTCGACCAACCACGTGACGACCCAGGAGTGCCGCGGTGACCAACGCCCCTCATGCCACTGAACCGACGATCGACTGGTCGGACGTGGACGACCGCGCCGTCAACACGGCGCGACTGCTGGCGGCCGACGCCGTCCAGAAGGCCGGCCACGGCCACCCCGGAACCGCGATGAGCCTGGCGCCCGCCGCGTACCTGATCTACCAGAAGCTGATGCGGCACGATCCCGCCGATCCGTCGTGGATCGGCCGCGACCGGTTCGTGCTGTCGTGCGGCCACTCGAGCCTGACCCAGTACATCCAGCTCTTCCTGTCGGGCTACCCGATGTCGCTCGACGACCTCAAGAGCCTGCGCACGTGGGGCAGCCAGACGCCGGGTCACCCCGAGTACGGCCACACCCCCGGCGTGGAGGTGACCACCGGCCCGCTGGGCCAGGGCGTCGCCAACGCCGTGGGCATGGCGATGGCCGCCCGCCGCGAGCGCGGCCTCTTCGATCCCTTCGCCGGTCCGGGTGAGAGCCCGTTCGACCACGACATCTACGCGATCTGCTCCGACGGCGACCTGCAGGAGGGCGTCTCGGGCGAGGCCTCCTCCCTGGCCGGCCTGCAGGAGCTGGGCAACCTGACGCTGCTGTACGACGACAACAAGATCTCCATCGAGGACGACACCGACGTGGCGTTCACCGAGGACGTCGCGCTGCGCTACGAGGCCTACGGCTGGCACGTGCAGACCGTCGACTGGACCCACGGCGGCGGCGAGTACCGCGAGGACGTGCACGCCCTCGCCGACGCGTTCGCCTCGGCGAAGCTCGTCACCGACCGCCCCAGCCTCATCGTGCTGCGCACGATCATCGCCTGGCCCGCACCGAACGCGCAGAACACCGGCGCGGCGCACGGCTCCGCGCTCGGGGCCGACGAGATCAAGGCCACCAAGGAGCTGCTCGGCTTCGATCCCGAGGTCGAGTTCGCCGTCGACGACGACGTGCTCGAGCACACGCGGGGCGCGATCCAGCGCGGCGCCGACGCCCGCGAGGAGTGGCAGACCCGCTTCGACCTCTGGGTCACGGCCAACGGCGAGCGCAAGACGCTGCTCGACCGCCTGACGTCGCGCGAGCTGCCCGACGGCTGGGACGCCGACCTCCCGGTCTACGAGCCGAACGAGAAGGGCGTCGCGACCCGCGTGGCCTCGGGCGACTTCCTGTCGGCCGCCGCGCCGCACCTGCCCGAGCTGTGGGGCGGCTCGGCCGACCTCGCCGGCTCGAACAACACGACCCCCAAGGACCAGCCGTCCTTCCTGCCGCCGCAGAACTCCACCAAGAAGTTCTCCGGCGACTGGTACGGCCGCGTGCTGCACTTCGGCATCCGCGAGCACGCGATGGGCTCGATCATGAACGGCATCGCGCTGCACGGCCCCACGCGGCCGTACGGCGGCACGTTCCTGGTCTTCAGCGACTACATGCGCCCCGCGGTGCGCCTGGCCGCGCTGCAGGAGCTGCCCGTCACCTACGTGTGGACGCACGACTCCATCGGCCTCGGTGAGGACGGACCGACGCACCAGCCGGTCGAGCACCTCGCCGCGCTGCGGACGATCCCCGGCCTCGACGTGGTCCGCCCGGCCGACGCCAACGAGACGGTGGCCGTCTGGTCCACGATCCTGCAGCGCCACCACCGGCCCGCGGCGCTGGCGCTCAGCCGCCAGAACCTGCCCGTCTTCCCGCGCGACGGCGAGTACGCCGCCGCGTCGGAGGCCGCCAAGGGCGCCTACGTGCTGCTGGACTCCCCCGCCGAGCTGCACCACGCCACGCCCGACGTGGTCATCGTGGCCACCGGCTCGGAGGTGCAGCTCGCCGTCCAGGCGCGCAGCACGCTGGCCGAGCAGGGCATCGGCGCGCGCGTCGTCTCGATGCCGTGCCGCGAGTGGTTCGAGGAGCAGGACCAGGCCTACCGCGACAGCGTCATCCCGCCCCACGTGCGGGCGCGGGTGGTCGTCGAGGCCGGTGTCGCGTTCGGCTGGCGTGACATCGTCGGCGACGCCGGACGGATCGTCTCCCTCGAGCACTTCGGCGCCTCGGCCAACTACAGCGAGCTGTACGAGCGCTTCGGCATCACGGCCGCCTCCACGGCCGACGCGGCGATGGAGTCCATCCAGGCCGCCCAGCACGAGGGGGGCGTGCCGGTCTTCGCCCGACCGACCGGCCCGGTGCTCCCCGACACGACCCACTGACCACCATCTCAGGAGTGATCGACATGACCGAACGACTGAAGGCTCTCAGCGACGCGGGGGTGTCGATCTGGCTCGACGACCTCTCCCGCGAGCGCATCGAGACCGGCAACCTCGCCCAGCTGGTGACCGAGCGTCACGTCGTGGGCGTCACCACCAACCCGACGATCTTCGCGTCCGCTCTCGCCAAGGGTGAGAAGTACGAGAAGCAGGTCGCCGAGCTCAAGGCCTCCGGCGCCGACGTCGACGCCACGGTCTTCGCGATCACGACCACGGACGTGCGCGACGCCTGCGACATCCTGCGTCCGGTCTACGACGCCACCGACGGCTTCGACGGCCGCGTGTCGATCGAGGTCGAGCCGGGCCTCGCCCGCGACACCGACGGCACGGTCGAGATGGCCGAGCGGCTGTGGAACGAGATCGACCGCCCGAACCTGCTGATCAAGATCCCGGCCACCCGTGAGGGCCTGCCGGCGATCGCCGCGTCGATCGCGAAGGGCATCAGCGTCAACGTCACGCTGATCTTCTCCCTCGAGCGCTACCGCGGCGTGATGGACGCGTACCTCTACGGCCTCGAGCAGGCCGCGGCAGAGGGTCGCGACCTCTCGAAGATCCACTCGGTCGCGTCGTTCTTCGTCAGCCGCGTCGACGCCGAGGTCGACGGCCGGCTCCCCCAGGACAGCCCCCTGCGCGGCAAGGCGGCGCTGGCGAACGCCTGGCTGGCGTATGCGGCCTACGAGGAGGTCTTCGGGTCCGACCGGGCCAAGGAGCTGCTCGCGAAGGGCGCGCACCCGCAGCGGCCCCTGTGGGCCTCCACGGGCGTCAAGGACCCGGCCTACTCCGACACCCTCTACGTCACCGAGCTGGTCGTGCGGGGCACCGTCAACACGATGCCCGAGAAGACGCTGGAGGCCTTCGCCGACCACGGAGAGGTCACCGGCGACACGGTCACCGGCCGCGCCGCCGAGGCCCAGCAGGTGATCGACGACCTCGAGGCGCAGGGCATCTCCTACGACGAGGTCGTCGAGAAGCTCGAGGACGAGGGGCTCCAGAAGTTCGACGACTCCTGGGCCGAGCTCCTCGAGACCGTCCGGGCCGAGCTCGACAAGGCCTGAGCATGACGAACCGGCTCCGCGTCCACCCGCCCCAGCACGAGTCGGTCGACGGCGCCGTCCAGGCGCTCGTCGCGGAACGGTTCGCCTCTCGGCTGTTCGCCGAGGACGGCACCCTCTGGGGTCCCGAGGCGGAGTCCGAGGCGTCCATCCGGCTCTCCTGGGTGACCCTGCACGAGTCCTCGCGCGCGCTCGTCCCCGACATCGAGGCCCTGCGCGACGAGCTGGCCTCCCGCGGCATCACGCGTGTGGTGCTGTGCGGGATGGGCGGCTCGTCGCTCGCGCCCGAGGTCATCTGCGCCGCCGCCGGCGTGTCGCTCGACGTGCTGGACTCCTCGCAGCCCGACATGGTCAGGTCGGCGGTCCACGACCTCGAGAGCACCGTCGTGGTGGTGTCGAGCAAGTCCGGCGGCACCGTCGAGACCGACAGCCAGCGCCGGATCTTCGAGCAGGCGTTCCGCGACGCCGGCCTCGATCCGGCCGGCCACCTCGTGATCGTGACCGACCCGGGCTCGCCCCTCGACGAGGAGGCCACCGCCGCGGGCTACCGCGTCTTCCGGGCCGATCCCCACGTCGGTGGCCGCTACTCGGCGCTGACGGCGTTCGGGCTGGTCCCCAGCGGTCTGGCTGGCGCCGACATCGGGGCGCTGCTCGACCAGGCCGGTGAGGTCGTGCCCTCGCTGAGTGACGACAGCCCCGAGAACGACGGCCTCGAGCTCGGCGCCGCACTCGGCGTCGCCGCCCGCGAGGGAGTCGACAAGGTCGTCCTGTTCGACCACGACGGTCACGGCCTCGGCGACTGGATCGAGCAGCTCGTGGCGGAGTCGACGGGCAAGGACGCCACCGGCATCCTCCCGGTCGTCGCCCAGTCGGCGACCGACCCCACCACGGCCGACGAGTTCGTCGTCCACCTCGGGACAGAGGACGTTCCCGACGCTCCCTGGGCCGCAGCGGTCCACGGCTCGCTCGGTGGACAGTTCCTGATCTGGGAGGTCGCCACGGCCGTCGCCGGACGCCTGCTGTCGATCGACCCGTTCGACCAGCCCGACGTCGAGAGCGCCAAGGCGGCGGCCCGCGAGCTGCTGGGCGGCGACGCCTCGCTCCCCGAGCCCGACCATGCCGGCGAGGTCGCCGACATCTACGGGTCCTCGGCGAAGAGCATCGAAGACGCGATCAGCCAGCTGCTCGACCGGGTCGGCGAGCGGGAGTACCTCGCGCTGCAGTTCTACCTCGACCGCTGGTCGTTGAAGGGGCTGGAGTCGCTGGCACCGCAGCTCGCGGGACGACTCGGCCGACCGGTCACGTTCGGCTGGGGTCCACGCTTCCTGCACTCCACCGGCCAGTACCACAAGGGTGGGACACCGGTCGGAGTCTTCCTGCAGGTCACGTGCGACCCGGCGGAGGACCTCGCCGTGCCCGGGCGGGACTTCACCCTCGGCCAGTTCATCGTGTCGCAGGCCGCCGGTGACGCCCAGGTCCTGCGCGACAAGGGACGCCCGGTCCTGAGGCTGCACCTGCATGACGTCGACGCCGGACTGCGAGCGATCAAGGACGCCCTGGCATGAGCCCCAATCCCCTGCGCGATCCGCGCGACCGCCGTCTGCCGCGCATCGCGGGACCCTGCACCGTCGTGATGTTCGGCGTCACCGGCGACCTGGCGCGCAAGAAGCTCATCCCCGCGATCTACGACCTGGCCAACCGCGGCCTGCTGCCCCCGGGCTTCGGCCTCGTCGGCTTCGCCCGGCGCGACTGGGGCGACGGCACGTTCGCCGCCCTGCTCAAGAAGGCCGCCAAGGCCGGCGCCCGCACCGAGTGGAGCGAGACGGTCTGGAAGCAGCTGGCCGCCGGCATCAAGTTCGTGCCGGGCCAGTTCGACGACGACGACGCGTGGGAGGAGCTCGCCAAGACCCTCACGAAGCTCGACGAGCGGCAGGGCACCGGCGGCAACCACGCCTTCTACCTGTCGATCCCGCCGGGCCTGTTCCCCACGGTCGTGTCCAAGATCGACGAGCACGGCCTGGCCAAGCCCGGCACGGGCTGGCGCCGCGTGGTCATCGAGAAGCCCTTCGGCCACGACCTCGAGTCGGCCAAGGAGCTCAACCAGCTCATCGGCAACGTCTTCGAGGCCGAGTCCGTGTTCCGCATCGACCACTACCTGGGCAAGGAGACGGTCCAGAACATCCTGGCCCTGCGCTTCGCGAACCAGATGTTCGAGCCCGTGTGGAACGCGCAGTACGTCGACCACGTGCAGATCACGATGGCCGAGGACATCGGCATCGGCTCGCGCGCGGGCTACTACGACGGCATCGGCGCCGCCCGCGACGTGATCCAGAACCACCTGCTCCAGCTGCTGGCCCTCGTGGCGATGGAGGAGCCCGTCGCCTTCGACGCCGCGAGCCTGCGCGTCGAGAAGCAGAAGGTCCTGCGCAGCGTGCGGCTCCCCGACGACCTCGACAAGCACACCGCCCACGCCCAGTACGTCGAGGGCTGGGCGGGTGGCCAGCCCGTCGTCGGGTATCTCGAGGAGGAGGGCATCGACTCCAAGTCCCTCACCGAGACCTTCGCGGCGCTGCGCCTCGACATCGAGACGCGTCGCTGGGCCGGGGTCCCGTTCTACCTGCGCACCGGCAAGCGACTCGGCCGGCGCGTCACCGAGGTCGCGGTCGTGTTCAAGAAGGCGCCACACCTGCCGTTCGAGAGCAACGACGTCACCGAGCTGGGGCACAACGCCCTCGTGATGCGCATCCAGCCCGACGAGGGCGTCACGATGCGGTTCGGCGCCAAGGTGCCCGGCACCACGATGGAGATCCGCGACGTCAACATGGACTTCGTCTACGGCGGCTCGTTCGTCGAGAGCAGCCCCGAGGCGTACGAGCGACTCATCCTCGACGTCCTGCTGGGCGACCCGCCGCTGTTCCCGCAGCACCAGGAGGTCGAGCTGTCCTGGCAGATCCTCGACCCGGTGATGGATCACTGGTCCCGCAAGCGCTCGATCGACACGTACCAGGCCGGCACGTGGGGCCCGCAGTCCGCGGTCGACATGCTGGCGCGCGACGGCCGCGTCTGGAGGCGACCCTGATGGACCTGCTACTCGAGGACACGAACGCCGCAGCGGTGGCCAAGGCGCTGACCCGGGGCCGCTCGCTCGCGGGCAGCCCTGCGATGGACATGGTGCTGACCTTCCTCATCGTCACCGACGACGAGAACGTGGCCGAGGCGATGAAGTCCGCCAACGTCCTGCAGCACGAGCACCCCTCCCGCGTCCTGGGCGTCATCCTGGGCGACGGACGGGGCAAGCCGCGCCTCAACGCCCGCGTGCGGGTCGGCGCGGGCTCTCCGGGCGAATCCGTGCTGCTGCGCATGTCCGGCCCGCTCGTGAAGCACGCCGAGTCGGCCGTGCTGCCCCTGCTGCTGCCCGACTCCCCCGTCGTGGTCTGGTGGCCCGGGGTGGGCCCGCTGGAGCCCTCCCTCGATCCCATCGGTCGCCTCGCCCGCCGTCGACTGACCGACTCCGAGCGCACGCCGGCGCCGGTGCAGTGGCTGCACAAGCTCGCGCCCGGCTACGACCCGGGCGACACCGACCTGGCCTGGACCCGGCTCACGCTGTGGCGCGCCCTGCTCGCCGCGGCGCTCGACCAGACCTCGGGCTCGGCGACCGGCGGCCGCATCCTGGCCGACGACATCAACCCGGTCGCCGTCCTGCTTCAGGCGTGGCTCGAGTGCCGCCTCGGCGTGCCGATCGAGTTCGTCGACGACGACTCCGGCTCGCAGATCCAGCGCGTCACCCTGTTCACCGACGTGGGCGACATCGACATCAAGCGCACGAGCGAGATGAGCTGTGAGTTCAGCGTGCCCGGCTCGTCGCCCCGCGTGGTGCCGATCCGCCGCCGCACGATCCCCGAGCTGCTGGCCGAGGACCTGCGCCGCCTCGACGCGGACGAGATCTACGGCGAGACCCTGCAGCACCTGCACACCGGAAAGGACTGAGGATGATCGAGATCTTCGACAGCGCCGACGACCTGGCGCTGGCGGTGTCGCGCCAGCTCGCGGCTCGCGTGCACGCCGTCGCCACCGCGGGACGCACCCCGCGGATCGTGCTCACCGGTGGGTCCATCGCAACGAAGATCTACGGTCGCGTGTCGAGCGAGAACGCCGACTGGCGCGTGGCCGAGTACTGGTGGGGCGACGAGCGCTTCGTGCCCGAGGGCCACGAGGACCGCAACGACCGCCAGGCCCGCGAGGGCTTCCTCGACCGCCTGGGCATCCCCGACGAGCACGTCCACGCCATGCCGGCGCACGGCTGCGAGCTCTCGATGGCCGAGGCGGCCGACGCCTACGCGAAGACCCTCCCGGAGGACCCGTTCGACGTGGTGCTGCTCGGCGTGGGGCCCGATGCGCACATCGCGTCCCTGTTCCCCGGTCACCCGCAGGTGCACGAGACCGAGCGCCTCGCCGTCGAGGTCTTCGACTCCCCCAAGCCGCCCCCGGAGCGCATCTCGCTGACCTACCCGGCGCTGAACCACACCCGCGCCACCTGGTTCGTGGTCTCGGGCGCCGACAAGGCCGAGGCGGTCGCGAAGGCCATGACCGGCACGCCGATCGACCAGGCGCCCGCCGCCGGCGCGCGCGGGCTCGAGGAGACCGTCTGGTTCCTCGACACCGCCGCCGCCTCGCGCCTGCCGCGCTGATCAACCGGTGATCGAGTGCCGGCGAGCGCAGCGAGACGGTGTATCGAGATCACGCCGAATGACAGAGAGAACGCGGCCACCCTGCCGGAGCAGGGTGGCCGCGTTCGTCGTCTCAGACGGGTGTCCTCAGAAAATGATCTCGCCGGTCTTGCGCTTGCTGCGCAGGGTGTCGAGGGCTTCCTTGAGGATGTCGG
Organism: Aeromicrobium phoceense; assembly: GCF_013868155.1. Taxonomy (NCBI): domain Bacteria; kingdom Bacillati; phylum Actinomycetota; class Actinomycetes; order Propionibacteriales; family Nocardioidaceae; genus Aeromicrobium; species Aeromicrobium phoceense. The sequence goes on along the minus strand of NZ_JACEOG010000001.1, from coordinate 2,118,551 downwards.
CGGCCTCGGTCTCGGAGCGGCGCTCCTTCACGTAGGCCAGGTGGGTCTTGTACGGCTCGGTCTTGGGCGCGTCGGGCCGGTTGTCCGAGTCCATGCTGGCGGGCATGCCGCACTTCGGGCAGTCCCACTCGGCGGGCACCTCGGCCTCGATCGCGAAGTTCAGCGTGACCGAGTGGTCGTTCACGCAGAAGTACGAGATCGCCTGGCGCGGTGCGGCCTCGCCACGCTCGGCCTCGCCCATGGGGCCGGCGCCGATGCGGCTGCCGCGAATTGCTCCGGCGGCCATCAGTTGCTCACCTTCAGCAGCAGGCCGAGGGCGAAGACGCACACGACCCACACCACGGCGGTGCCGACGGTGATGCGATCGAGGTTGCGCTCGGCGACGGACGAGCCACTCAGCGAGCTGGAGACACCACCGCCGAACATGTCGGACAGACCGCCGCCTCGGCCCTTGTGCATCAGCACGAGGACGATCATGAGCACGCTGCTCAGGGCGAGCAGCACGGAGAACGCGATGACCACGTCTCTCCCTTCGGTCAGGACCCCTGGAGGTCTGGCATGTCGTAGAACCGGGCGATCCCGGCGAACTCCTCCGCGACCAGGCTCGCCCCGCCGACCAACGCTCCGTCGACATCGGGTTTCGCCATGATCGCGGCCACGTTCGCCGCCTTGACCGATCCGCCGTAAAGGATACGGGTCTGGTCGGCCGCCTCGGTACCCCAGGTCTCCCCCAGGCGTCCACGGATGGCCGCGCAGACCTCCTGGGCGTCCTCGGGGGTGGCGACCTCGCCGGTGCCGATGGCCCACACGGGCTCGTACGCGATGACGAGTCCGGCGACCTGCTCGGCCGTGAAGCCGGCCAGCGAGCCGTCGACCTGGGCGAGCGTGTACGCGACGTGCTCACCGGCCTGGCGGACCTCGAGGCCCTCGCCGACGCACACGATCGGCGTCATGCCCGCGGCGAGCGTCTTGGCGGCCTTCTCGTTCACGAGCTGGTCGGACTCGGCGTGGTACTCACGGCGCTCGGAGTGGCCGACGACGACGTACGAGCAGCCGAGCTTCGCCAGCATCGCCGCGGAGATCTCGCCGGTGTACGCGCCACCGTCGTGCGCGGAGACGTCCTGCGCGCCGTAGCCGATCGGCAGCTTGTCGCCGTCGATGAGCGTCTGGACGCTGCGCAGGTCGGTGAAGGGCGGGATCACCACGACCTCGCTCCTGGCGTGGTCGTGCTTCTTGTCCGACAGGGTCCACGCCAGCTTCTGGACGAGGACCACCGCCTCCTGGTGGTTCAGGTTGGACTTCCAGTTGCCCGCCATCAGCGGCGTACGCGTCATGCTGACTCCTCCAGTACGGCCAGTCCGGGCAGGGTCTTGCCCTCGAGGTACTCCAGGCTCGCGCCGCCACCGGTCGAGATGTGGCCGAACTGGGAGTCCTCGAAGCCGAGCTGGCGCACGGCGGCGGCGGAGTCGCCACCACCGACGACCGACAGGCCGTCGACCTCGGTGAGGGCCTGCGCGACGGTGCGGGTGCCGGCCGCGAAGGCCGCCATCTCGAACACGCCCATCGGGCCATTCCAGAACACCGTCTTCGCGCTTCGGATGACCTCGGCGAACGCGCTCGCCGACTCGGGCCCGATGTCCAGACCCATCTGGTCGTCCGGAATCGCGTCGATCGAGACCGTGGTGGCCGGGGCGTCGGCCGCGAACTCCGGCGCCACGACGACGTCGGTGGGCAGCACGATGGACACGCCGAGTTGCTCGGCGCGATCCAGGTAGCCCTTGGCGACGTCGATCTGGTCCTGCTCCAGCAGCGACTTCCCGACCCCGTGGCCCTGGGCCGCGAGGAACGTGAACACCATGCCGCCGCCGATCACGAGCGTGTCGGCCTTCGTGAGGAGGTGGTCGATGACACCGAGCTTGTCGGAGACCTTCGAGCCGCCCAGGACGACCGCGTAGGGCCGCTCGGGAGACGCCGTGAGCCGCTGCAGGACGTCGACCTCGGCCTGCACGAGGCCGCCCACGGCGGCGGGCAGGCGCTGCGCCACGTCGTAGACGCTGGCCTGCTTGCGGTGCACCACGCCGAAGCCGTCGGAGACGAAGACGTCGGCCAGGGCCGCCAGCTCGTCGGCGAAGGCGCCGCGCTCGGCGTCGTCCTTGCTGGTCTCGCCGGCGTTGAACCGGACGTTCTCCAGCAGGGCGACCTCGCCGTCCTTGAGCTCCTGCACGGTCCGCTGGGCGTCCACGCCGACGGTGTCGGACGCGAAGCGCACGCTCTCCCCCAGCAGCTCGCTCAGCCGGATCGCGACGGGCGACAGCGAGTACTGCGGGTCGGGCGCGCCCTTGGGCCGACCCAGGTGCGCGGCGACGAGGACGCGGGCGCCCTTCTTCACCAGCTTCTGGATCGTCGGGACGCTGGCCCGCACGCGGCCGTCGTCGGTGATGGTGGCACCGTCGAGGGGCACGTTCAAATCGCTGCGGACCAGGACGCGCTTGCCCTTCAGGTCGCCGAGGTCGTCGATCGTCTTCACGAGCGAGCTCAGAGCGACTTGCCGACGAGCGAGGCGAGGTCGACGAGGCGGTTCGAGTAGCCCCACTCGTTGTCGTACCAGCCGACGACCTTCACGAGGTCGCCGGTGACCTTGGTCAGCGGCGCGTCGAAGATGCACGAGTGCGGGTCGGTGACGATGTCGGTGGAGACGATCGGGTCCTCGTTGTACTTGAGGTACGTCGAGCCCTCGGCGGCCTTGCGGACAATCTCGTTGATCTCCTCGACCGACGTCTCACGGCTGGCCGTGAAGGTCAGGTCGGTGGCCGAGCCGGTGGGCGTGGGCACGCGGAGCGCGTAGCCGTCGAGCTTGCCCTTCAGCTCGGGCAGCACGAGGCTGACGGCCTTGGCGGCACCGGTGGACGTGGGGACGATGTTCAGCGCGGCGGCGCGGGCACGGCGCAGGTCCTTGTGCGGCGCGTCCTGGAGGTTCTGGTCCTGCGTGTAGGCGTGGATCGTGGTCATCAGGCCACGCTCGATGCCGATGCCGTCGTTGAGGGCCTTGGCCATCGGCGCGAGGCAGTTCGTGGTGCACGAGGCGTTCGAGATGATCGTGTGCGAGGCCGGGTCGTACAGGTCGTCGTTGACGCCCATGACGATCGTGATGTCCTCGTTCTTGGCCGGGGCCGAGATGATGACCTTCTTGGCGCCGCCGTCGATGTGGGCCTTGGCCGCGGTGGCGTCGGTGAAGAAGCCGGTGGACTCCACGACGATGTCGGCGCCGACCGAGGCCCAGTCGAGGTTGGCCGGGTCGCGGTCCTCGAAGGCGACGATCTTCTGGTCGCCCACGTAGATCGCGGTGTCGTCGAAGTTCACGTCGACGTCGAGGCGACCCAGGATCGAGTCGTACTTGAGCAGGGTGGCCAGCGTCTTGTTGTCGGTCAGGTCGTTGACGGCCACGATCTCGACGTCGACGCCGGCGGCACGCACCGCGCGGAAGAAGTTACGGCCGATGCGGCCGAATCCGTTGATACCTACGCGAACAGTCACGGTTGCTCCTGAGTTGCCGGGTGAAGACTCGATTACGTCCTCACCCTACCGACGTCCCCCGGTCGAATGCACCGGGCGTCGCCCCTCGGGATCGGTCAGCCGTCCGCGTACTGATCGGGGTTGAGCCCCGCCTCGGTGTCGTCGATCCCCAGATCGTGGGCGCGCTTGTCCGCCATCGCGAGCAGGCGGCGGATGCGGCCGGCGATCGCGTCCTTCGTCAGCGGCGGATCGTGCAGCTGGCCGAGCTCCTCGAGGCTGGCCTCGCGGTGCTGCACGCGCAGCTCGCCGGCCATGCGCAGGTGGTCGGGGACCTCGTCGGCGAGGATGTCGAGCGCGCGCTGGGCGCGAGCCCCGGCCGCGACCGCGGCGCGGGCGGAGCGACGCTGGTTGGCGTCGTCGAAGTTGGCGAGCCGGTTGGCGGTGGCGCGCACCTCGCGGCGCATCCGGCGCTCCTCCCAGGCCAGCAGCGTCTCGTGGGCGCCGAGGCGGGTCAGCAGCGCACCGATGGCCTCGCCGTCGCGGATGACGACGCGGTCGCCACCACGCACCTCGCGAGCCTTGGCCGAGACGCCGACGCGACGCGCGGCACCGACCATCGCGAGCGCGGCCTCGGGGCCGGGGCAGCCGATCTCCAGTGCCGACGAGCGGCCCGGCTCGGTGAGGGAGCCGCGGGCCAGGAACGCACCGCGCCACGCGGCGACGGCATCGCACGACGGACCCGAGACGACCTGCGGCGGGAGGCCACGGACGGGGCGGCCGCCGCCGTCGACGAGGCCGGTCTGGCGGGCGAGGAGCTCGCCGCCCCGGGCGATGCGCACGACGTAGAGCGTGGTCTTGCGGACCCCGGCACCCTGCTGGACGATGATCTCGCTCTCGTGCCCGTAGACCTCGGCGATCTCCTGGCGCAGCCGGCGGGCGGCGGCGGCGGTGTCGAGCTCGGCCTCGATCACGATCCGGCCCGAGACGATGTGCAGGCCTCCGGAGAAGCGCAGGATCGTGGAGACCTCGGCCTTGCGGCAGCACGCCTTCGTCACCGGGATCCGGGCCACTTCCGCCTTGACCTGTGCCGTCATCGCCATCGCTTCATCAGCCTCCAGTTCCAGCGTCCCGAGATGTCCGCTCGGGCCACTCTATGCCTGTGCTGGTGACGCGGGGGCGAACGTGGTGGCAAAGACCTCGGCCAGCGCGGCCGGATCGTGCTGGCCCGACTGCCCGGCGGCGCGCACGTCGGCCGTCACCAGCCGAGCGCCGAGCCGGGCGGCCCCGCGGGCGAGAGCGTCGACGTCGCGGGCCGCCGACGTGTCGGCCACGACGACGTCGAGGCGTAGGTCGGGAGCGTGGGCCGCGAGGACGTCGAGGTGCTCCTCCGGCGTGAGGTGCTCAGTCTCGCCGGGTTGGGCCACGAGGTTGAGGACCAGGCAGCGGCGGGCCGGCGTGCGCAGCAAGGCTTGGCGCAGCTGGGGCACCAGCAGGGTGGGCATGACGCTGGTGAACCACGAGCCGGGTCCGATCGTGACCCAGTCTGCGGTCTCGAGCGCGGCGACGGCCTGGGGGCAGGCCGGCGGGTCGCCCGGGTCGAGCCGAACCCCCAGGATCCGGCCGGGCGTGGTGGCGACCTCGGCCTGGCCGCGCACCAGCTCGATCCGCTCGGGCGGGCCGAAGTCGACGTCGGCCTCGATGTCGAGCGGCACGTTGGCCATCGGCAGCACGCGTCCCTGCGCGCCCAGCAGCTCCGCGACGAGGTCGAGCCCCGCCACCTGGTCGCGCTCCATGTCCCACAGCGCGGCCAGGAGCAGGTTGCCGACGGGGTGGCCCGCCAGCGGACCGTCTCCCCCGAACCGGTGCTGCAGGACCTCGGCCCACGCGCGGCCCCAGTCGTCGTCTCCGCACAGCGCGGCCAGCGCCATCCTCAGGTCGCCCGGAGGCAGGATGCCGAGCTCGGTGCGCAGACGGCCGGACGAGCCGCCGTTGTCGGCGACCGTGACGATGCCCGTGAGCCGGCTGGTGACCTGGCGCAAGGCCGACAGCGTGGCGGCCAGGCCGTGCCCTCCGCCGAGGGCGACGACGGCGGGGCCCCCGGACCGCGCCTGCGTCATTCGCGGCCCAGGGCGCGGTGGACGACGAGTGTGCGGACGGCGCGGGCCCGCAGCCGGTCCGCGAGGGCCTCGGCCATCGCCACGCTGCGGTGGCGGCCGCCGGTGCAGCCGATCCCGACGGTGAGGAACAGCTTGTCCTCCTGCAGGAACCCGTTCGTGATCATCGAGAGCAGCTCGACGTACCGGTCGAGGAACTCCTGCGAGCGCTCCTGCCGGTGGACGTACTCGGCCACCGCGGCGTCCTGGCCGCTGAGTGGACGGAGCTCGTCGACCCAGAACGGGTTGGGCAGGAAGCGCATGTCGGCCACCATGTCGGCGTCGATCGGGATGCCGTACTTGAAGCCGAAGGACACGATCGTGACGTGGAGCCCGCGCTCGTCCTCGACCTCGAAGGCCTGCCGGACCCGGTGGGCCAGCTGGTGGACGTTGAGACGACTGGTGTCGATGACGATGTCGGCGCGGCCACGGATGGTGCGCAGCAGCTCGCGCTCGCGCACGAAGCCGTCCATGAGGCGACCCTGGCGGCTCAGCGGGTGCGGCCGACGTGCCGCCTCCTGGCGCCGCACGAGGACCTCGTCGGAGGCCTCGAGGTACAGCGTGCGGACCCTCACGCCGAGGTCCAGGACCGACTCGATCGCGTCGACCAGGCCGAAGAAGAACGTGCGGGAGCGGGAGTCGACCACGACCGCGAGCCGGTCGATGTCCTCGGCCGCGTCGACGGAGGACACCAGCTCGTCGAGCATGCCCGGCGGCAGGTTGTCGACCACGTAGTAGCCCAGCTTCTCCAGCGCCTTGGCCGCGGTGCTGCGGCCCGCGCCGGTCATCCCGGTGACGAGGACGAACTCGGTGAGCTTGGTCATGGTCGGTCTCAGTCCTCCAGGATCTCGCCGGTGGCCATGTTCACGGCCGGCGCCGGCGGTTCTCCCTCGTGGAGCGCCGCCACGATGGATTCTGCCGTAGCGGGGCCGATCCCGGGCACGACCGTGATTTCCTCCACGGTCGCGGCGCGCAGCTTCTTGAGCGAGCCGAAGTGCTTCATCAGCGCACGACGCCGGCTGTCGCCGAGCCCGGGCACCGGATCGAGCAGGCTCTCGACCATCGACTTGCTGCGCCGCTGGCGGTGGTGGGTGATCGCGAAGCGGTGGGCCTCGTCGCGCACGCGCTGCAGCAGGTAGAGCCCCTCGCTGGTGCGCGGCAGGATCACGGGATCCTCGTCGTCGGGCAGCCACACCTCCTCGAGCCGCTTGGCCAGGCCGCAGAGTGCGACGTCCTTGATGCCGAGCGCGTCCATCGCCTGCTTCGCGGCGGCGACCTGCGGCGGACCGCCGTCGACCACGACGAGCGACGGCGCGTAGGCGAACCGGCGCGGCTTGCCCGTCTCGGGATCGATGCCCGGCTCGGCGTCGCCCTGGCGCTCCAGGGCGCGCAGGTGGTGGGCGAACCGGCGCGTGATGACCTCGTGCATCGCGGCGACGTCGCTCTGGCCCTCGTGGCGCACGGTGAAGCGACGGTACTCGGACTTGCGCGGCAGGCCGTCCTCGAAGACCACCATCGACGCCACGATCTCGGTGCCCTGGAGGTTCGAGACGTCGAAGCACTCGATCCGCAGCGGCGGCGACGGGAGATCGAGGGCCATCTGGATCTCCTCCAGGGCCCGGCTGCGGGTGGTGAGGTCGCCCGAGCGCTTGAGCTTGTGGCGGGCGATCGCCTGCTTCGCGTTCTGCTCGACGGTGTCGAGCAGTGCCCGCTTGTCGCCCCGGCGCGGGACGCGGATCGTGACCTTCGCCCCGCGGCGCTCGGTGAGCAGCTCGGCGACCGCCTCGTGGTCGGCGGGCAGCGCCGGGACGAGCACCTCACGCGGGATCGCCGAGGGTACGACGTCGGCGTACAGCGTCATCAGGGCGTTCTGCACGAGCTCGGGCAGCCCGGCGTCGTCGCCCTTGTCGGCGACCCACCCGCGCTGGCCCCGGATGCGACCACCGCGGACGTTGAAGATCTGGACGGCGACCTCGAGCGGATCGTCGACGAAGCCCAGGACGTCGGCGTCGGTGCCGTCGCCCAGGACGACCGACTGCTTCTCCAGGACACGGCGCATCGCCATCAGGTCGTCGCGGTACTTCGCGGCCAGCTCGTCCTCCTGCGACGCCGCGGCGTCGCGCATGCGCTGCTCGATCCCCCGCTCGAAGCCGGCGGTCTGGCCGCCCATGAACGAGAGGAAGTCGTCGACGATGTCGCGGTGCTCCTCCGGGGAGACGCGCCCGACGCACGGCGCCGAGCACTTGCCGATGTCGCCGAGCAGGCACGGCCGACCCGCCGCCCTGGCTCGCTTGAACACTCCGGCGCTGCACGAGCGCATCGGGAACACGCGGAGCAGGGTGTCGACCGTGTCGCGGATCGCCCAGGCGTGCCCGTAGGGGCCGAAGTACCGGACTCCCTTGCGCTGGGCTCCGCGCATCACCAGGACGCGCGGGATCTCCTCGCCCACCGTGACCGCGAGCCACGGGTAGGACTTGTCGTCGCGGTACTTGACGTTGAACCGCGGGTCGTACTCCTTGATCCAGGAGTACTCCAGCGCCAGCGCCTCAACCTCGGTGTTGACGACGGTCCACTCCACCGACGCGGCGGTGGTGACCATCTGGTGCGTGCGCGGGTGCAGGTTGCCGAGGTCCTGGAAGTACGAGCTCAGGCGCGGCCGCAGGCTCTTGGCCTTGCCGACGTAGATGACCCGCCCCTGCTCGTCGCGGAACTTGTAGACGCCCGGACTGGTCGGGATCTCTCCCGGCCGCGGCCGGTAGGTGGACGGATCAGCCACGGTCGCTCCCCCGCCCGCTCATGACAGGAGGGGCTTGAGGAACCGGCCGGTGTGCGAGTCGGGATGTGCCGCCACGTCCTCGGGGGTGCCCTGCGCGACGACCGTGCCGCCGCCGCTGCCGCCCTCGGGGCCCATGTCGATGAGCCAGTCCGAGGCCTTGATGACGTCGAGGTTGTGCTCGATGACGATGACCGAGTTCCCGGTGTCGACGAGGCGCTGGAGCACGATGAGGAGCTTGCGGATGTCCTCGAAGTGCAGGCCCGTCGTCGGCTCGTCGAGCACGTAGACGGTGCGGCCGGTGGAGCGCTTCTGCAGCTCGGAGGCCAGCTTCACGCGCTGCGCCTCGCCGCCGGACAGAGTGGGCGCGGGCTGGCCCAGGCGCACGTAGCCCAGGCCGACGTCGACGAGGGTGCGCAGGTGGCGAGCGATCGCGGGGATCGCCTCGAAGAACTCGACGCCCTCCTCGATGGGCATGTCGAGCACCTCGGCGATGGTCTTGCCCTTGTAGCGCACCTCGAGCGTCTCGCGGTTGTACCGGGCGCCGTGGCAGACCTCGCACGGCACGTAGACGTCGGGCAGGAAGTTCATCTCGATCTTGATCGTGCCGTCGCCGTGGCAGGCCTCGCAGCGACCGCCCTTGATGTTGAACGAGAAGCGGCCCTGCTGGTAGCCACGCATCTTCGCCTCGGGCGTCTGCGCGAACAGCTTGCGGACGTGGTCGAAGACGCCGGTGTAGGTGGCCGGGTTGGACCGCGGGGTGCGGCCGATCGGCGACTGGTCGACGTGGATGACCTTGTCGACCTGGTCGGTGCCCTCGATCGTGCGGTGGCGGCCCGGGATGGTGCGCGCCTTGTAGATCTGGCGGGCGAGCGACGTGTAGAGGATGTCGTTCACCAGCGTGGACTTGCCGGAGCCGGAGACGCCCGTGACCGAGACCAGCTGGCCGAGCGGGAAGGCCACGTCGACGTTCTTGAGGTTGTTCTCGCGGGCGCCCTTCACGACGAGCTGGCGGCCCTTGTCGCGGGGACGACGGACCTCGGGAACGGGGATCGACTGGCGACCCGACAGGTAGGCGCCGGTGAGCGAGTCGGGACTGTTGAGCAGGTCCTCGACGGGGCCGGACACGATGACCTGGCCGCCGTGCTCGCCCGCACCGGGGCCGATGTCGACGACCCAGTCCGCGGCGCGCACGGTGTCCTCGTCGTGCTCGACGACGATCAGCGTGTTGCCGAGGTTCTTGAGGCGCACGAGCGTCTCGATGAGGCGGTGGTTGTCGCGCTGGTGCAGGCCGATCGACGGCTCGTCGAGCACGTACAGGACGCCGACGAGGCCGGCGCCGATCTGGGTGGCGAGCCGGATGCGCTGGGCCTCGCCGCCCGACAGCGAGCCGGCGGCGCGATCCAGCGCCAGGTAGTCGAGGCCGACGTCGAGAAGGAACCGCAGGCGCTCGTGGATCTCCTTGAGCACGCGCTCGCCGATCTGGCGCTCGCGATCGCTCATCACCAGGTCCTGCAGGAAGTCGGCCGCCTCGGCGATCGACTGGTGGCAGAGCTCGGCGATGTTCTTGGCGCCGAAGCGCTCGGACTCGAGCGTGACGGCCAGGATCACGGGCTTGAGGCGGGTGCCGCCGCACGCGGGGCACGGGACCTCGCGCATGAACCCTTCGAGCCGGTCGCGGCTCGTGTCGGAGTCGGTCTCGGCGTGGCGGCGCTCGACGAACGCCTTCGCGCCCTCGAACTCGGCCCAGTACGACCGCTGGCGGCCGTAGCGGTTCTTGTACTGGACGTGCACCTTCGTGGAGTGCCCGTTCAGCAGCGCGTCCTGGAACTCGGGCTTCAGGTCGGCCCACTTGGTGTCGACGTCGAAGCCGAGCTCGTCGCCGAGCGAGCGCATGAGGCGCAGAAAGTAGTCGGAGACCTGGGTGTAGGTCCACGCCGTGATCGCGCCTTCGGCGAGGGTCTTCTCGGGGTCGGGGACCAGGAGCTCGGCGTCCACCTCCTTGCGCGAGCCGAGGCCGTGGCACTCGGGGCACGCGCCGTAAGGAGCGTTGAAGGAGAACGAGCGCGGCTCGAGCTCGTCGACCTGCAGTGGGTGGTCGTTGGGGCACGCGAGGCGCTCGGAGAAGCGGCGACGGCGCGCCGGGTCCTTCTCGTCGAGGCTGACGTAGTCGATGATCACGATGCCGTCGGCCAGGCCGAGGGCCGTCTCGACGGACTCGGTGAGGCGCTGCTTGGACGAGGGCTTGACCGTGAGGCGGTCGACGACGACCTCGATCGTGTGCTTCTTCTGCTTCGCCAGCTTGGGCGGCTCGTCGGCGAGCATGATCATCTCGCCGTCGACGATCGCGCGGCTGAAGCCGGACTGCTGGAGCTGGCGGAAGAGCTCGAGGTACTCGCCCTTGCGGCCGCGGATCACCGGGGCGAGGACCTGGAAGCGGGTGCCCTCCTCGTCGTCCTGGATGCGGTCGACGATCTGCTGCGGCGTCTGGCGGGCGATGGGCTCGCCGCACGTGGGGCAGTGGGGCCGGCCGGCGCGCGCGTAGAGCAGGCGCAGGTAGTCGTAGACCTCGGTGATCGTGCCGACGGTGGACCGCGGGTTGCGCGAGGTGGACTTCTGGTCGATCGACACCGCGGGCGACAGGCCCTCGATGAAGTCGACGTCCGGCTTGTCCATCTGGCCCAGGAACTGGCGGGCGTACGCCGAGAGCGACTCGACGTAGCGGCGCTGGCCCTCGGCGAAGATGGTGTCGAACGCCAGGGACGACTTGCCCGAGCCCGACAGCCCCGTGAACACGATGAGTGAGTCACGGGGTAGATCGACGGAGACATCCTTGAGGTTGTGCTCGCGCGCACCCCTCACCACGAGACGATCGTTCACCTGTCCAGCGTACTGAGGTGCCCTGACAGAAACCTCCTGAGCGCTACGGTGCTCGGCATGGCAACGACCGTCGGAATCGACCTGGCAGCGGACGCGAAGAAGACGGCGCTGGCCGAGGTGAAGTGGTCAGAGGGAAAGGCAACAGTCACCCGGCTCGACCTCGGCGTTGACGACGGGGCCCTCCTCGAGGAGATCCGGAACTCGGACGGGCGCGTCGGCATCGACTGTCCTTTCGGGTGGCCCTCGGACTTCAAAGACCTCGTGGCCGGGCATCCCCGATCGCCGGTGGACACCGCGGCGCTCCGCTGGCGGGGCAAATACACCCACCGCGCTACTGACCACTGGGTGCGAGAGGAGTTCGGAGTGCAGCCTCTGAGCGTCTCGGCAGACAAGCTCGGGCACGTGGCCATCCGCTTGTCCTCGCTGATCGCCCGCCTTGAGCCGGCGGAGGACTTCCCACTCGACGGGAGCGGACGAATAGCCGAGGTCTACCCCGCCGCTGCCTTGAGCGTGTGGGACATGGCTCATCGCAGGTACAAGAAGCCGATCGGTGAGTCCGTTAGGGCGACGTCCTTGAGTCAGATGGAGGACGCGGGAATCGATCTCGGCGAGTTCCGGGAACTGGCGGGGAGGTCCGACGACGCTTTCGACGCTGTGGTTTGTGCAGTCGTCGCCCGCGCGGTCGGGACGGATCTCATCGATCCACCCAGCAAGGACTATGAGCCATTCGCCAAGACGGAGGGCTGGATCCACGTTCCAAGGCGCGGTACGACCGTGCACGACATCGTCAACCTCCGTTACCACACCGTCGGACAGGCCACCGCCGAACAGCCGGTCACAGAGATCGACTGATCCACTAACGTCGAAGCCATGACGTACACGGGAGAGGTCACGGTCGGCGGCGCGCCCGACACCCGCGAGGCCGGCGACCTGGTGATCACGAAGATCGCCGTGGGACCGATGGCCAACAACGCCTACCTGCTGCGCTGCGCGCTCACCGGCGAGCAGGTGCTGATCGACGCCGCGGACGAGGCCGGACGGCTCCTGGAGCTGGTCGGCGATGCCGGCCTGGCGAGGGTCATCACGACCCACCGGCACGCCGACCACTGGCAGGCGCTCGCCGAGGTCGTGGCTGCCACGGGGGCCGAGACCGTCGCGGGCGAGGACGACGCGGACGAGCTGCCCGTCGAGGTCGACGTCCGGGTCCGCACGGGCGCTCGGGTGCGGGTCGGCTCGTGCGAGCTCGAGGTGATCGAGGTCGTCGGACACACGCCCGGCTCGATCGTGCTGGTGTACGACGACCCCGACGGCGTCACCCACCTGTTCACCGGCGACTCCCTGTTCCCCGGCGGCGTCGGCCGCACGTGGTCGCCCGACGACTTCATGCGGCTGTGCGGCGAGGTCGAGTCCAAGCTGTTCGCCCGGTTCGACGACGACACGTGGTTCTACCCGGGCCACGGCGACGACTCCACTTTGGGCGCGGAGCGGCCGAACCTGTCGGACTGGCGCGCCCGGGGGTGGTAGCCTGCGGCTGCTTCGCCATGGCTGAGTTCCTGTAGCCGAGTCGGTCTCAGCGGGTAAGCGTGACGGGGAGCGACTCGATGCCGAAGACGAAGCTGAGCTGGCGGAACTCCAGGTCGGACTCGGGGACGGCCAGGCTCAGGTCCGGGAAGCGGCGCAGCAGCTTCGGCAGCGCGATGCGCAGCTCCATGCGGGCCAGCTCGGCGCCGATGCACCGGTGGATGCCGTGGCCGAACGCCAGGTGGCCGCTCGTGGGGATCCGCAGCGGGTCGAAGGCGTCGGCGCCCGCGCCGGCGCTGGACTCGTCGCGGTTGGCGCTGCTCAGGGAGACCAGCAGGACGTCGCCGGCCTTCACCTTCGTCCCGAACAGGTCCATGTCCTGCTTCGCGAAGCGCGGGAACGCGACCTGCACGACGGCGAAGTAGCGCAGCAGTTCCTCGATGACCCGGTCGAGGGTCTCGCGGTTGCCCGATCGCACGAGATCGGCGTAGGCCCGGTCCCGCGACAGCATGATGGTGCTGAGCGCGATCATCCCTGCGGTGGTCTCGTAACCACCGGTGAACACGCCGTCGGCGAGTCCCGCGAGGTCACGGTCGCTGATCAGCTCGCCCTCGTCGCGGATGATCTGGCCGATGAGCCCGGGTCCGGGCTCCTTGCGCTGGCGAGCGACCGCGTCGAAGAGGAACTCGCGCTGCTCGGAGACCGCGCCGAAGGCCGCCGCTCCCCCGTTGGTCGCGTCGAAGCGGGCGCTGCCCAGCTTCGAGAAGGCCTGCGTGTCCTCGTAGTCCAGACCCAGCAGCGCGCAGATCGTGTTGAACGGGATCGGGAACGCGAAGGTCTTCGCGAGGTCGACGTGGGGGCCGGCCGCCTCGAGGTCGTCGAGGGCACGGTCGACGATCTGCTCGATCATCGGCTCCAGACGCGCGAGCCGGCGCATTGTGAACTCCGGCGTGATGATCTTCCGCAGCCGGGTGTGCACGGGCGGGTCGGTGAAGCCCAGTCCCCCGATGTCGTCCGACGTCGCGGGACCGTCACCAGAGAACAGGTGGCGGATGTCGGTGGAGTACGTGTCGCGCGCCGTCATCACCTGACGCGACTCCTCGTACCCGGTGACCAGGTAGGCGGTGAAGTCGAACGGCAGGTCGAGCCGGTGCAGGGGCTCCTCACGCCGGAGTCGGGCCATCTTGGGCACCGGGTCGAGGCCGATCCGCTGGAGCGGGGCCTTCGTGGGCTCGGGGATGAAGGAGAAGCTCGCGAGGTCGATTCCGCGCTTGGCGACGTGCCGCCGGGCCAGCGACGACACCACCTTCGAGCGGATTCCCCGCATCAGTCTCACCCGCACACGATATCGGTCCGGGGTTCGGATCCGTGCCCGGTTGCCGTTTCGGGCGCGTGGGACGAAGGTGTAGGCAACCTACGTAGGGGGAGCCATGGCCACCAGCACCGACCAGCCCACCGAGCTCAGGCGGGTCCTCGGACCCAAGCTCCTACTGCTGTTCATCATCGGCGACATCCTCGGCACGGGCGTCTACGCGCTCACGGGGCAGGTCGCGGCGGAGGTCGGCGGCGCGGCATGGCTGCCGTTCCTCGTCGCCTTCGGCGTGGCGCTGCTGACGGCGCTCTCGTACCTCGAGCTGGTGACGAAGTACCCGCAGGCCGCCGGCGCCGCGCTGTACGTGCACAAGGCCTTCGGCATCCACCTGTTCACGTTCATGGTGGCCTTCACCGTGATGTGCTCGGGCATCACGTCCGCCTCCACCGCGGCACGCGCGTTCGCGGCCAACCTCGCCGTGGGCTTCGACTGGGAGGCGTCGAACTTCGAGATCATGCTCATCGCGCTCGGATTCATGCTCCTGATCGCCGCCATCAACCTGCGCGGCGTGAGCGAGGGCGTGAAGACCAACGTCGTGCTGACGCTCATCGAGCTCTCGGGCCTGCTCCTGGTGATCATGGTGGGCCTCTGGGCGATCGCGGGCGGCAACGCCGACTGGGGCGCGGTCGTCGCGTTCGAGACACCCGACGACAAGAACGTGTTCCTCGCGGCGACCACCGCCACCTCGCTGGCGTTCTTCGCGATGGTCGGCTTCGAGGACGCCGTCAACATGGCCGAGGAGTGCCACGAGCCGAACCGCATCTTCCCCAAGATCATGCTGACCGGCCTGGGAGTCACCGGCGTGATCTACATCCTCGTGTCGATCTGCGCCGTGGCGATCGTGCCCATCGGGGAGCTCGCCGGGAACGACACCCCGCTGGTCACCGTGGTCGAGCAGGGCGCGCCCGGCGTCCCGATCGACCAGATCCTGCCGTTCATCTCGATGTTCGCCGTCGCGAACTCGGCCCTGATCAACATGCTGATGGCCAGCCGGCTCCTGTACGGCATGGCGAAGCAGGGCATCATCCCCCGGAGCCTGTCGAAGATCAGCAAGCGCCAGACGCCCTGGGCGTCGATCGCGCTGACCACCGGCCTGGCGCTGGGCCTGATCGCCTACGTCTCGAACGCCAGCACCGAGGCGGTCGCCATCCTCGGCGGCACGACGAGCCTGCTGCTGCTGGCCGTCTTCGCGGTCGTGAACACCGCCGTGCTGGTGCTGCGCAAGGACACCGTCGAGCACTCCCACTTCTCGACCCGGGCGCCGATCGCGGTGCTCGGCATCGTGACGTGCGTCTACCTCGTGACGCCGCTGTCGGGCCGGCCGGGTGAGCAGTACGAGATCGCGGGGATCCTGCTGGTGATCGGCCTCGTGCTGTCGGTCCCGATGTACTTCCTCAGCCGCCGCCGGGGCGAGCGGCTGGAGGTCGGGGCGCCGGACGACCTTCCGCCGCACGACATCCCCTGACCCCAGCCGCTCGGGGTCAGTGGCCGCCGCCCACCCGGTCGGGGTACTTGTTGGAGTACCAGAGGCTGGCCACGGCCGTGATCGTGAGCGTCGCGATGATGACGCCCAGGCTCAGCAGGGTGGGCACCTCGGGGACCGGGATCGGACCGATGTGGTGCACCGGCTCACCGCCGTTGATGAACGGCAGCTCGTTCTCGTGCAGTGCGTGCAGGACGAGCTTGATGCCGATGTAGAACAGCAGGAACGCCAGGCCGTAGGACAGGAACACCAGACGCTGCAGCAGGTCGCCGAGCAGGAAGTACAGCTGGCGCAGGCCCATCAGCGCGAAGACGTTCGCGGTGAAGACGATGTACGGCTCCTGCGTGAGGCCGAAGATGGCCGGGATCGAGTCGAGCGCGAACAGGATGTCGGTGGTGCCGAGCGCGATGATGACCAGCGCCATCGGCGTGATCGCGCGCCGGCCGTTCTCGCGGACGACCAGCTTCAGGCCGTCCCACTGGTCGCTCAGGTTGAAGCGCTTGCGGGCGAACCGGACGACGGCGTTCTCGACGTCCTCGTCCTCGTCGTCGTTCTTCGCCAGCTTGACCGCCGTGTAGAGCAGGAAGGCGCCGAAGATGTAGAAGACCCACGAGAACTCGTTGATCGCCACCGCGCCGAGCGCGATGAAGATGCCGCGGAAGATCAGCGCCAGGATGATGCCGACGAGCAGCGCCTCCTGCTGGTACTTCCGCGGGACGGCGAAGCTGCTCATGATGATGATGAAGATGAACAGGTTGTCGATCGACAGGCTGTACTCGGTGAGCCAGCCGGCGTAGAACTCCACGCCGTACTGACTGCCGTGGAAGCCCCAGACCCACGCGCCGAACGCGATGGCCAGGCCGATGTAGAACGACAGGTAGAGCGCGCACTCCTTCGTGGTGGGCTCGTGCGGCTTGCGGGCGATCACGACGATGTCGAACAGCAGGATGGCGATCGTCACCGCGATGGTGACACCCCACTCGAGCGTGCTGACGTTCACAGGCGTTCCTCTGCTTCTCTCTCCGGGTCATCAAGGACTCGGAGGTCTCTTCCACCGGAATGCAGATGTGGCCGGTCCGGCGCCCCGGGGTGGTCGACGATGACCCCCGTGCTGACGACACGCCGGTGATGGGAATACTCCCCTCCGCGGACCAGTCTGACAGCGCCGCGAAGCGGGCGCCAACTCAGGTGCCGGCGCTCATCATTCCGCGGAGCTCTCGCTTGAGCTCGCCGATCTCGTCGCGCAGGCGCGCCGCGACCTCGAACTGCAGGTCGGCCGCGGCCTGGTGCATCTGCTGGGAGAGCTGGTCGATGAGCGACGCCAGCTCGCCCGAGGGCAGGTCGGCGAGACCCTTCGTGTGCTGGCCCAGCGGGACGGCCGCGCCCTTGCGCTTGTGGTCGCCCGTGGCGGCGAGCAGGGCGCGGGTGTCCTCGTCCTCGCGGGCGAGCATGTCGGTGATGTCGCCGATCTTCTTGCGCAGCGGCTGCGGATCGATGCCGCGCTCGGTGTTGTAGGCGACCTGCTTGGCCCGGCGACGGTTGGTCTCGTCGATCGCCTTCTCCATCGAGTCGGTGATGCGGTCGGCGTACATGATCACCTGACCGGAGACGTTGCGCGCCGCGCGGCCGATCGTCTGGATCAACGAGCGACCCGAGCGCAGGAAGCCCTCCTTGTCGGCGTCGAGGATCGCCACGAGGCTGACCTCGGGGAGGTCGAGGCCCTCACGCAGCAGGTTGATGCCGACGAGGACGTCGTACTCCCCCATCCGGAGCTCGCGCAGCAGCTCGACGCGGCGCAGCGTGTCGACCTCGCTGTGCAGGTAGCGGGTGCGGATGCCTGCCTCCAGCAGGTAGTCGGTGAGGTCCTCGGACATCTTCTTGGTCAGCGTGGTGACCAGGACGCGCTCGTTCTTGGCGACGCGGTCGTTGATCTCGCCGATGAGGTCGTCGATCTGGCCCTTCGTCGGCTTGACGACGACCTCGGGGTCGATCAGGCCGGTGGGGCGGATGACCTGCTCGACGACGTCGCCCTCGACCTTGTTCATCTCGTAGTCGCCCGGCGTGGCCGAGAGGTAGACGGTCTGGCCGATCCGCTGGAGGAACTCGGGCCACTTGAGCGGCCGGTTGTCCATCGCGCTGGGCAGCCGGAAGCCGTGCTCGACGAGCGAGCGCTTGCGGCTCATGTCGCCCTCGTACATCGCGCCGATCTGCGGGATCGTGACGTGGGACTCGTCGACGACGAGGACGAAGTCCTTCGGGAAGTAGTCGAGCAGGCAGTTCGGCGCCGATCCTGGCGGCCGTCCGTCCATGTGCAGCGAGTAGTTCTCGATGCCCGAGCAGGTGCCGACCTGCTCCATCATCTCGAGGTCGTACGTGGTGCGCATGCGCAGTCGCTGGGCCTCGAGCAGCTTGTTCTCGCGCTCGAGCACCGCGAGCCGCTCCTCCAGCTCGGCCTTGATGCGCTCGATCGCGCGCACCATGATCTCGGGGCCGGCCGCGTAGTGGGTGGCCGCGCCGACGAAGAGCTCCTGGTCGTCGCTGAGCACCTCGCCGGTGAGCGGGTGCAGCGTCATCAGCCGCTCGATCTCGTCGCCGAAGAACTCCACCCGCACCGCCATCTCCTGGTAGACGGGGAAGATCTCGACGGTGTCGCCCTTGACGCGGAAGGTGCCGCGCGTGGCGCTGACGTCGTTGCGGACGTACTGCGCCTGCACGAGCGTGCGCAGCAGGTGGTCGCGGCCCATCTCGTCGCCGACCTTGAACCCGATCATCCGGTTCAGGTACTCCTGCGCAGAGCCGAGGCCGTAGATGCACGACACGGTGGCCACCACGATGACGTCGCGCCGCGTGAGCAGCGACCACGTGGCCGAGTGGCGCAGCCGCTCGACCTCCTCGTTGATCGAGGAGTCCTTCTCGATGTAGGTGTCGCTCTGCGCGATGTACGCCTCGGGCTGGTAGTAGTCGTAGTACGAGACGAAGTACTCGACGGCGTTGTTCGGCAGCAGCTCGCGCAGCTCGTTGGCGAACTGCGCGGCGAGGGTCTTGTTCGGCAGCATCACGAGCATCGGGCGCTGCAGCTGCTCGGCGAGCCAGGCGGTGGTGGCCGTCTTGCCGGTGCCGGTGGCACCCATCAGCACGACGTCGTCGGTGCCACCCTGGATGCGTTTGGTGATCTCGGCGATCGCGGCGGGCTGGTCGCCGGCGGGCTGGTAGTCGGAGACGACCTCGAACGGTGCCACCTGCCGCGTGAGTTCGGAGACGGGTCTCATGCCTTCGAGCCTACGGGCGGACACCGACAGAATCGCGCGGAAGGATCCGCAGGGCGATCAGCGCCGGACGCGGTACCGCAGGTACATCAGCCCCGCGGCGCACTCCCGGCTCTCGACGAGCTCGAGGTCGACGTGCTGGCGACCGCGTGTGAAGTAGGGGATGCCGCCGCCCACCAGCACCGGGCTGACCCGCAGGCGGTACTCGTCGATGAGGCCGAGGTCGGCGGCCTGCGCCGCCAGCGTGGCCCCGGCGATCGCGATGTCGCCGTCGCCGGGCTCGGCCTTGAGCCGCTCGATCTCCTCCTGCAGGGAGCCGTTGGCCAGCCGCGCCGCGCCCTCCACCTCGGTGAGCGTGCGCGAGAACACGACCTTGGGCAACGGGTTCCACAGCTCGGTCCAGCGGCGCTCCTGCTCCCCCAGGTCCGGGTCCTCGGCGGCGGTCTCCCAGTAGAGCATCGTCTCGTAGATCCGCCGGCCCATGAGGTGGGTGGAGACGCCTTGGATCTCGTCCATCGAGATCTCCATGACGTCGCTGATCTGCTCCTCCGGGGCGCCCCAGTCGAATCCCCCGTCCGGCCCGACGATGTAGCCGTCGAGCGACAGGCCCATCGAGTACGTCACGTCGTGCATCTGGCCTCCCCGTCTCGGTGGTCCGACCGTACGACGGGAGTCGTCAGTCCGTCGAGCGGTCGGGAGCGATGCCGAGCGTGCGGATCGTGGTGGCGAGGCCGCGGTACTGGCCCACGAGCAGGCACAGCTCGATCGCCTGCGCCTCGTCCCAGTAGGCGCGCAGCCGCCGCCACGTCGCGTCGTCGACGTCGTCCTCGGCCAGCAGCCGGTCGGTGGCCGCGAGCAGCACCTCGTCCGACGGCTTCCACCCGGCGAGGCCGTCGTCACATACCCGCTCCATCTCGTCGCGCCCGAGGCCCGCCCTGGCACCGAGCCGCACGTGGTGCTGCCGCTCGTACTCGCTGTCGCACCGGTGGGCGACCCGCAGGATCACCAGCTCGGTCTCCCGCCGCGGCAGCCGTCCGCGCAGCATCAGCGCACCGGAGTAGAGCAGCCACGCGCGGAACAGCCCGCGGTTGCGGCCGAGCGTGGTGAACAGGTGGGCGTTCCTGACGCCCGCACCCCGGGACAGCAGACGGCCGAGCAGGTGGTTCACCGGCCCGAGCTGCCGGCGCCCGCCGGGGGTGACGCGCGGCGCCCTCATCGCCTTCCTCCGCTCATCGCCCGGGCCTCGGCCCGCGTCAGCATCCGGTTGAGGTACCGCATCGCCAGTCCGTACCCCCACGGGAACCAGCGCTGGGCGTAGTGGCCGAGCCGGATGTCGCGTGACGTGTAGACCCAGTAGCGCCGTCGCTCGAGGCCCTTGACGATGGCGTCCGCCGCGGCCTCGGGGCTGATGGCGTGGCGGAGGAACCGGCGCTCGATCGCCTGGAACGACGGCGCGGAGCGGTCGACGCCCACGACCTCGAGATCGCGCACCAGCGGTGTCGCCACCGCCCCGGGGCAGACGAGGCTCACGCCGATCCCGTGCCGCCGCAGGTCGAACCGCAGCACCTCCGAGACGCCACGGAGCCCGAACTTGCTGGCGCTGTAGGCCGCGTGCCACGGAAGTCCGAAGATCCCCGCGGCGCTCGAGACGTTGACCACGTGACCGCCGCGGCCCGCCTCGATCATGCCGGGCAGGAAGGACGACATGACGTGGACGGGCCCCATGAGGTTCACGTCGACGAGCCGGCGCCAGTGCTCCTCCTGGAGCCGGTCGATCGTGCCCCAGATCGAGATGCCGGCGATGTTCAGCAGCACGTCGGGCGACCCCACCTCCTCCCGCACGTCAGCGGCGAAGCGGCGGACCGCGTCGGCGTCGGTGAGGTCGACCGCACGGCTGAGCACGACCTGGCCCCGAGATGCCCTGACCTGCTCCACCGTGCGCTCGAGCCCGACCGGGTCCAGGTCCGTGAGCACCAGACGCGCACCGGCGCGAGCCAGCGCGAGCGCCGTGGCGGCTCCGATCCCGCCGGCCGCACCGGTCACGACACACTGCTTGGTACGTATGTCCAACTTCGCCATGCTGCACACCCTACGTGCTGTGCGTCACATCGCCTTGACGCGCGCGCGGTGCCGGACGTCACTTTCGCGGACGAAGCCGATAAGGTCGTCGGTATGGCCATCGTCGAGCGCAGGGCGCAACGCACGCGCGAGATCCTCGATGCGACCCGCGCCCTGTTCGACGAACGCCGGATGCGGGACGCGCAGATCGAGGACATCGCCCGGGCCGTCGGCATCAACCGCGCGATCATCTACCGCCACTTCACCACGAAGGAAGAGCTCTTCGCGATGACGCTGGTGGACTACCTCAACCAGCTCGAGACCCGTCTGGCCAAGTCCGACGACTCCCGGTTGAGCCCCATCGAGCGGATCGACACGATCACCGTCGAGTTCCTCTCCTACGGCAGCGAGTACCCCGCGTTCGTCGACTGCGCGCAGTCGCTGCTGCGCCACCGCGGCTCCGAGCTGCTCGAGCAGATCAGCCTCGACCGCCTCACCGAGCTGGGCGCCGCGATCAACCGCTGCTTCGACCACATCACCTCGGCCATCCTGGCCGGCAACGCCAACGGCGACTTCGACGTCAAGGACCCCGAGCTCGTCGCGAACATCATGTACACGCAGGGCCTGGGCATCCTGAACCTCGTCACGTTCCAGCGCTCGATCCGCGAGCTGAACTCGGGCCTGCCGACGATGGAGCACCTGCCCACGACCGAGGTGCTCGACCTCGCGAAGCGCTCGGTGCGCGCCATCGTCGAGATCCAGGACTGACGCTCCCCCACGACGCACACGAAGCGGGGCCGGTGGCTGATGCCACCGGCCCCGCTTCGTTCGTCCGTCGCGTCAGCGCTCGAGGATCGCCACGACGCCCTGGCCGCCGGCGGCGCAGATCGAGATCAGGCCGCGACCCGAGCCCTTCTCCTCCAGCAGCTTGGCGAGGTTGGCGATGATGCGCCCGCCCGTGGCCGCGAACGGGTGCGCCGCGGCGAGCGACGAGCCCTTCACGTTGAGCTTGCTGCGGTCGATCGAGCCCAGCGGGCTGTCGAGGCCGAGGCGCTGCTTGCAGAAGTCCGCGTCCTCCCACGCCGCGAGCGTGGAAAGCACCTGGCCGGCGAACGCCTCGTGGATCTCGTAGAAGTCGAAGTCCTGCAGGGTCAGGCCGTTGCGCTCGAGCATCCGCGGCACCGCGTAGGCCGGAGCCATCAGCAGGCCCTCGCCGCCGTTGACGTAGTCGACCGCGGCCGTCTCGTAGTCGACGAGGAACGCCTTCACGTCCCAGCCGCGACGCGCGGCCTCCTCCTCCGAGGCCAGCAGCGCCACCGAGGCGCCGTCGGACAGCGGCGTGGAGTTGCCGGCGGTCATCGTGGCGGCGTCGCCGAGCTGCTTGCCGAAGACCGGCTTGAGCTTGGCCAGCTTCTCGACCGTGGAGTCGGGGCGCAGGTGGTTGTCGCGCTCCACGCCGTTGAACGGCGAGACGAGGTCGTCCTGCCAGCCCGACTCCCACGCGGCGGCGAGGTTCTGGTGCGAGCGAGCGGCCAGCTCGTCCTGCGCCTCGCGGGTGATGCCCCACTCGTGCGTGGTGAGCGCCTGGTGGTCGCCCATCGACAGGCCGGTGCGCGGCTCGGCGTTGCGCGGCTGGTCTGGGGCCAGGTAGCTCGGGCGGATCTTGGTGAGCAGCTTGACCAGCGCCTTCTTGTCGCCCTTGGCGTTGGCCTGGTTGGCCTGCAGCAGGATCTTGCGCAGCTTGTCGTTGACGGCCAGCGGGGCGTCGGACGTGGTGTCGGTGCCGCCGGCGATGCCGAACTCGATCTTGCCGAGCGCGATCTTGTTCGCGACCTGGAACGCCGCCTGCAGGCCGGTGCCGCAGGCCTGCTGGATGTCGGTGGCGGGCGTGGCGGGCGAGAGCTTGGAGCCGAGGACGACCTCACGCGTGAGGTTGAAGTCGCGCGCGTGCTTCAGGACGGCACCGGCGACGACCTCGCCGGCCCGCTCGCCCTCGAGGCCGAAGCGGTCGACGAGCCCGTCGAGCGCGGCGGTGAGCATCTCTTGGTTGGAGACGCCCGAGTAGACCGAGTTCGAGCGCGCGAACGGGATGCGGTTGCCGCCGATGACGGCGACGCGACGGATGGTGGCGGCGTCCTGGGGGGCGGCCTTGGTGGCCTTCGCGGCCTTCGTGGAGGGCTTGTCAGCCATGCGGAACCTTTCGTCTGCGACCTACGTCGCTTTCCTTTGCCGTGGCGCTGCCGTGCAGGCTAGAGTCACCTTAACGCGTTCAGATACCGATGGTATCCGAGAGATCCGAGAGATAGGACACATCCTGCGATGAGCGACCGTTACAAGTCGATGATCCAGAACCCGATCGGTCAGTTCCTGGTGAAGAACCTGGGCCTGCCGAACCCTCCGGAGCTGGAGCGCTACCGAGGCGGTGCGCTGGTCGACGGTCCCGTCCTGATCGGCGGAGAGGGCCTCGTCGTGGGTTCACTGCCCGGGCTGCTCAAGGGCGCCGGCATCGACACCACCACCGTGCGGGCCGAGGGTCGCCGCTACAAGGGCCTCGTGCTCGACGCCTCCGGGATCGACTCGGCCGCCGGCACCGTGGCCCTCCAGGAGTTCTTCACGCCGGTCCTGCGCAGCCTCGCCGGCAGCGCCAAGATCGTCGTGATCGGCCTGCTGCCCGAGCGCGCCGAGACTGTCGGCGCCGCCATCGCGCAGCGCGGCCTGGAGGGCTTCGTCCGCTCGCTCGGCAAGGAGGTCGGCGCGAACGGCAGCACCGCCAACCTCGTGTACGTGACGCCCGAGTCCAAGGACGCCGTGGGCTCGACCCTGCAGTTCCTGCTCTCGGCCAAGTCGGCGTTCGTCGACGGCCAGGTCGTCCGCCTGGGCACCACCGAGCTCGCGGAGGCCGACTCCCCCGCCGATCCGACGCGTCCGCTCGCCGGCAAGGTCGCCCTCGTCACGGGTGCCTCCCGCGGCCTCGGCGCAGCCATGGCGCGCACGCTGCACCGCGACGGCGCCACCATCATCGGCCTCGACGTCCCGCCGCTGCAGGAGGACCTCGACGCCCTCATGGCCGAGCTGGGCGGCGCCTCGATCGTCTGCGACATCACCGCCGACGACGCTCCCGAGACGATCGCCGCGGGCCTCGGCGACGGCGTCGACTTCGTGGTCCACAACGCCGGCATCACCCGCGACAAGCGGCTCAGGAACATGAAGGCCGAGAACTGGGCGAAGGTCGTCGACATCAGCGTCGGCGCGCCGGAGCGCATCACGGCCCACCTGCTCGAGCAGAAGCTCATCCGCCCCGGTGGCCGCGTCATCGGCATCTCGTCGATCGCGGGCATCGCCGGCAACAACGGCCAGACGAACTACGGCACGGCCACGGCCGGCGTCATCGGCTTCGTCCAGGCCCTGGCGCCCCGGGTCGCCGGCGACGGCATCACGGTCAACGCGATCGCCCCGGGCTTCATCGAGACCGACATGGTCCAGACGATGCCGCTGGGAATCCGCGAGGCCGGACGTCGTCTCAGCTCGCTGTCGCGGGGCGGCCAGCCGGTCGACGTCGCCGAGGCGATCGCCTGGTACTGCCACCCCGGCTCGTCGGCGATCTCGGGCAACGTCGTGCGGGTCTGCGGCCAGGGCTTCCTCGGTGCCTGACGTGACCACGCGCACCTTCGACAAGGCGCCCGCGGGCCTGCCGCTGATGCTCAAGGCGGCGCTGCCGGCGATCCCGGTCGTCGGCGGCCTGCCCGGCATCAAGCACGATCGGGGCGGCCTGCCCGACGTCATCCTGCGGCGCACACGGGTGGCCACCGACCTGGCGCACCTCGACCGCTACAACGAGGTGTGCGGGTTCGCCCGTGCCGAGACCCTCCCGGCCACGTACCCGCACATCGCGGCGCACACGCTGCACCTGAGCCTCATGACGGACACGGCGTTCCCGTTCCCGCCCATGGGCGCGGTGCACCTGCGCAACCGCATCACCCAGCACCGGCCGATCGGTCGCGAGGAGATCTACGACCTCTCGCTGCGGGCCACGGCGGACGACCCGCACCCGAAGGGACGCCTCATCTCGCTGGTCAGCGAGGCCCACGTGGCGGGCGAGCTGGTGTGGGACGAGACCATGACGGTCCTGTTCCGCAGCAGCAAGGGCGGCGACGAGCCCGCAGTGCCCCCGCTGGCGGGCGTGGACGCTCCCGAGGGAGTCGTCCACTGGAAGCTCGGTGGCGACCTCGGACGTCGCTACGGCGCCGTGTCGGGCGACCGGAACCCGATCCACCTCTACCCGTGGACGGCCAAGGCGTTCGGCTTCCCGCGCCAGATCGCGCACGGCATGTGGACGAAGGCCCACAGCCTCGCCGCGCTGCAGAACCGGCTGCCCGACGCCTACACGGTGGACGTCGAGTTCAAGAAGCCGGTCCTGCTGCCCGCCACCGTCGTGTTCGGCACCGAGGCCGAGGGCGCCGTGACGACGTTCGGCGTCCGCGACGCCCGCTCGGCAGCTCCCCACCTCGTGGGGCGCATCACGCCCGCCTGAGCGAACGAAAGGGCCCGCCACACGTGCTGTGTGGCGGGCCCTTTCGTCTCGTCAGCGCTCGTCGCGGGGCTTGGCCGGGCGGATGAGGCCCTCCTGCGCGACCGTGGCGACGAGCGTGCCGTCCTGGGTGAACACGCGGGCCGTGCTGAGGCCGCGGGCACCGGAGGCCGACGGCGACGTCTGGTCGTAGAGCAGCCACTCGTCCACCCGGAACGGCCGGTGGAACCAGACCACGTGGTCGAGGGAGGCCGGCTGCACCTTCGGAGAGCTGATCACGAGGCCGTGCGGCACCAGGGCGGCGCCCAGCAGGCTGAAGTCGCTGTAGTAGGTGAACGCGGCGCGGTGCAGCTCGGGATCGTCCGGCAGAGCGTCGCTCGCGCGGAACCACATGCGCTGCACGACGGGGACGTCCGGGCGGGAGGGGTCGTCCTCGGGCCGCGGGTCCCCGACGTAGCGCATGTCGAACCCGCCCCACTCGCGCTTCCACTGCTCGGCGCCGTCCGGGCTGATGTACTTCACCAGGTCGAGCATCGAGGTGGCCTCCTCGGGGCCCGGCGTGGGCGGCAGGACGTCCTGGTGGTCCCAGCCCTCCTCGTCGCGCTGGAACGAGGCGGTCATGTAGAAGATGACCTCGCCGTGCTGACGTGCCGACACCCGGCGCGTGGCGAAGGAGCGGCCGTCGCGCACGCTCTCCACGTCGTAGATGATCGGGATGCTCGGGTCGCCGCCGAGGATGAAGTACGCGTGCAGCGAGTGCAGGTGCTTCCCGTCGGTGACGGTGTGCTGGGCTGCGCTCACGGCCTGACCGGCCACCTGGCCGCCGAAGACGCGCGGCAGGCGCGACTCCTTGGGCTGACCACCGCGGAAGAGGTTGACCTCCAGCTGTTCGATCTGCAGCAGGTCGACGAGTTCGTTCACGGAGGCAGGCACGATCGCGATCCTATCGAAGTCGGCCGGCGTCGCCGGGCCGACGACGGCACGGCGCAGCCGTAACCGTCGTCACAACTTCCGGTGATCGAGTGCCGACGAGCGAAGCGAGGCGGTGTATCGAGATCACGCCAGGCTCGGTCAGCCCTGATCGTCCTTGCGCTGCCTGGCCAGGAACTGCTCCAGCTGGCTCGCGAGCTCGTCTCCGGTCGGGAGGCTGGCGTCGTCGGCGAGCAGCGACTCGGCCGCGCCGCGGCTGAAGATGTCGTACTGCTCCTCCAGGCCGGCCAGCACCTGCTCACCGTCCTGCTCGGCGATCTGCTGCTCGATCTCGGTGATGGACTCGGGCTGGCGGGCCCGGAGGTCCTCGAGGTCGAACTCGAGGCCCAGGCGCAGGCCCACGGCCTCCAGCAGGGCGATCGCGGCGGTCGGGTACTCGATCTGCGCCAGGTAGTGCGGCACGTGCACGACGTAGCCGATCGCGTCGAGCCGGTGCTCGCGCATCCGGAACTCCAGCAGCGACTGCGCGGACGACGGCACCGTGACCTCGGCGTTCCAGAAGTTCTTCCGGTCGACCAGCTCGGGGCGGGTGCCGTGCATCGTCAGCAGCGGCGGCCGCGTGTGCGGCACGCCCATCGGCACGCCACCGAGGCCCACCGTGAGCGGGACGCCCAGCTCGGTGATGACGTCGATCGTCTCGGCCGCGAAGGCCTCCCAGCCGAAGTCGGGCTCGGGACCGGCGAGCAGCAGGTACGGCGTGCCGACGCGGTCGGTGTGACGCGTGAGCTGCAGGACGGGCTCGACGTAGTCGACGTAGTGGTCACGCCGGAACGTGATCGGGGGCCGCCGGGCGCGGTAGTCGAACATCGAGTCGAGGTCGAACTCGTGCACCACCTCGCCGCCGTCGGTGCGCAGCTGCTCGGCCGCGAGGACCGAGGAGGAGCCCGCGCTCAGGAAGCCGTCGAGGGCGACGATCAGCGGGATCGGGTCGCGCTCGTATTCATCGGAACGTCGTCGTGAGAACCACTTCGGAGTCAACGCCGGTCACCCTCGGGACATTCCCCGAGCCGGGCCAGCGCGTCCTGCGTGATCGACTCCGGGGTCAGGCCGAGGCGGCGCAGGATCACGTCGCGCTTCGCGTGGTCGAGGAACTCCTGCGCGACGGCGTGGATCCGCACCGGCACGTCGAGGCCGCGGTCGCTGACGGCGTGCAGGATCGTGGACCCCACCCCGCCCTGGCGGCCGTTGTCCTCGATCGTCACCACGAGACGGTGGTCGGCGGCCAGGTCGAGCACGGCCGGGTCCAGCGGCTTGATCCAGCGGGGGTCGATCGCCGTCGCGGCCACGCCCTCCTGCTCGAGGCGCTGGGCCACGTCGACCGCCATCGCGGCCATCGTGCCGACGCCGACGACGAGGACCTGGGCGTCGTCGGACCGGTGCATGACATCGACACCGCCGACGCGGTCGACGGCCTCGAGGTCGGGGGCCACGGGGCCCTTGGCGAAGCGCACCACGCTCGGCGCGTCGTCGATCTCGACGGCCTCGCGCAGCAGCTCCCGCAGTCGGCTGCCGTCACGCGGGGCGGCCAGGTGCAGGCCGGGGACGAGCTGCATGAGGGAGAGGTCCCACATGCCGTTGTGGCTGGCGCCGTCGTCACCGGTAACGCCGGCGCGGTCGAGCACGAACGTGACGCCCTGGCGGTGCAGGGCCACGTCCATCAGGACCTGGTCGAACGCGCGGTTGAGGAACGTGGCGTACACCGCGACGACCGGGTGCAGGCCGCCCATCGCCATGCCTGCGGCGCTGGTGACGGCGTGCTGCTCGGCGATGCCGACGTCGAGGACGCGATCGGGGAACTTGTCGGCGAAGGCGTCGAGCCCCGTGGGGTACAGCATGGCCGCGGTGATGCCCACGACGTCGGGGCGGTCGTCGGCGATGCGCACGATCTCGTCACGGAAGACGGAGGTCCAGCCCGCGGGCGCGATGCTGATGGCCTCGCCCGTCAGCCGGTCGAACGGGGTCGCCTGGTGCATCTGGTCGTTCTCGTTGGCGACGGCGATGTCGTAGCCATGGCCCTTCGTGGTGATCGCGTGGACGAGCACGGGACCGCCGAAGTTGCGGGCCGCCGTGAGCGCCTGCTCCATCGCGTGGCGGTCGTGTCCGTCGACCGGACCGAGGTACTTGATGCCGAGGTCCTCGAACATGCCCTGCGGGGCGAGGACGTCCTTGAAGCCCTTCTTGATGGCGTGGAGCGCCTCGTACGCGACCTCGGCGAACTTCGGGCCGGCGGTCATCCGCTCGCGGATGGCGCTCAGGGCCGGCTCGTACCGCGGGTTGGTGCGGATCTGCGTGAGGCGGTTCGCCAGGCCACCGACGGTGGGCGTGTACGAACGCCCGTTGTCGTTGACGACGATCACCACGCGCCGGCAGTTGTCGGCGCAGATGTTGTTGATGGCCTCCCACGCCATGCCACCGGTGAGCGCGCCGTCGCCGATGACCGCGACGACGTGGTCGTCCTTGCCCTGCACGGCGTTGGCGCGCGCCAGGCCGTCGGCGTAGGACAGCGAGGTGGAGGCGTGCGAGTTCTCGACCCAGTCGTGGGGCGACTCGGCGTGGCTGGGGTAGCCGGAGAGGCCGCCCTCCTTGCGCAGGTCGCCGAACTGCTCGGCGCGGCCGGTGAGCATCTTGTGGACGTACGCCTGGTGTCCGGTGTCCCAGACGATCTTGTCGTTCGGGGAGTCGAACACGCGGTGCAGCGCGATCGTCAGCTCGACCACGCCGAGGTTGGGACCGAGGTGTCCGCCGTTGGCGGCCACCGACTCGATCAGCAACTCACGGACCTCGGCAGCGAGCCGCGTCAGCGATTCGTCGTCCAGGCGTCGCAGGTCGGCGGGACCGGACACGGAGCTGAGCACTGACGGCATTCCTCCATCGTAACGACGCCCGGCCAGCGAGGCGCCACGACCGGCCGTCAGCCGAGGTCGTGGAAGCGGCCGCGGGCGTGGGCCGTCCCGGTGGAGGACTCGACGCCGACCTCGTGGACCGTTCCGGTCACGCGCAGCGACCAGCCGATCTCGGTCGTCTCGTCCACGGTGAACCCGCACCACGACCGGTCCTCGAGCCGCGGTCCCCACGCGGAGTCGGTCCAGCGACCCACGGTGAACATGCCTCCCGGGGCCGGCGCCAGGCCCGCGAACACCTCGGCGAGGTAGTCGTCGCCCGGCTGCAGCACGCTGGCCGCGGCCCGGGAGCCCACGTCGAGCGACTCCCCCAGGTCGGAGTCGGGATCGACGAGCAGCTCGATCCGGGCCGGCTCCCCGTCAGCGAGCAGCACCGAGGAGACGGTGAGTCCGACGCGGTCGCGGCCCGCCCCGGCGGCAACGCTCGTGACCGGGGCAGGGAGGCGGCCCCGGAGCCGGCGGAAGGCGTCCTTGTCGCGGTCAGCCGGCACGAACGGGTGCTCCGAGTGGATCGTCACTCCCCCATCCCATCATCCGCCGCCGCGCCGGACACCCCATGACGCAGAACTGCCCGCCACCGGAACGGTGGCGGGCAGTCCAGGACGTCTCACTCAGTCGAGCAGCGAGCGCAGCACGTACGGCATGATGCCGCCGTTGCGGTAGTAGTTCGCCTCACCGGGGGTGTCGATGCGGACGACGGCGTCGAACTCGATGTCGTCGGCCTTCACCTTGACCGTGCGCGGCGTGGTGCCGTCGTTGAGCTCGGTGATGCCGGTGACCGTGAAGGTCTCCTCGCCGGTCAGGCCCAGCGACTCGGCCGTCTCGCCCTCGGGGAACTGCAGGGGCAGGACGCCCATGCCGATGAGGTTCGAGCGGTGGATCCGCTCGTACGACTCGGCGATGACGACCTTGACGCCCAGCAGCGCCGTGCCCTTGGCCGCCCAGTCGCGCGACGAGCCCGAGCCGTACTCCTTGCCCGCCAGGACGACCAGCGGGATGCCGGCCTCCTGGTAATGCTGCGAGGCGTCGAACACCGAGGTGACCTCGCCGTCGGCGGTGAAGTCGCGGGTGAAGCCGCCCTCGGTGCCGGGTGCGATCTGGTTGCGCAGCCGGATGTTGGCGAACGTGCCGCGGATCATGACCTCGTGGTTGCCGCGGCGCGAGCCGAGCGAGTTGAAGTCGCGCGGCTGCACGCCCTTCTCCATGAGGTACTTGCCGGCGGGGCTGTCCTTCTTGATCGCGCCGGCCGGGCTGATGTGGTCGGTGGTGACCGAGTCGCCCAGCTTCAGCAGGACCCGCGCGCCCTCGACATCGGTGACGGCGTCGGGCTCCAGGCCCATCCCGTCGAAGTACGGCGCCTTGCGGACGTAGGTGGAGTCCTCGTCCCACGCGAACGTGTCGCCCTCGGGGGTCGGCAGGTTCTGCCAGCGCTCGTCACCGGCGAACACGTCGGCGTACTCGCGGCTGAAGGTGTCGGCGTCGATCGAGCTGGCGATGACGTCCTCGACCTCGGCCGGCGACGGCCAGATGTCCTTCATGAAGACGTCGTTGCCGTCGGCGTCCTGGCCCAGCGGGTCGTTGAACAGGTCGACGTCCATCGAGCCGGCGAGCGCGTACGCGATGACCAGCGGCGGGGACGCGAGGTAGTTCATCTTGATGTCGGGGTTGATGCGGCCCTCGAAGTTGCGGTTGCCCGAGAGCACCGCGGAGACGGCCAGGTCGCCCTCGTTGACGGCCGCGCTGACCTCGGGGATCAGCGGCCCGGAGTTGCCGATGCACGTGGTGCAGCCGTAGCCGACGAGGTTGAACCCGAGCTTGTCGAGGTAGACGTTCAGGCCCGACTTCTCGTAGTAGTCGGTGACGACCTTCGAGCCCGGCGCCAGCGTCGTCTTGACCCACGGCTTGCGCTGCAGGCCCTTCTCGACGGCCTTCTTGGCCAGCAGTCCGGCGCCGATCATGACCGACGGGTTCGACGTGTTGGTGCACGACGTGATGGCCGCGATGGTGACCGCGCCGTGGTCGACCTCGAACGAGGTGCCGTCCTCGAGCGTGACGCTCTGCGGGTTGCGGACACGCTCGCCGGGGGCACCGGTCGCATGCTCGCTCGGGCCCTCGCCGCCGTTGGCGTACGTGGACGTCTTGGGCGTGTCGGACGCGGGGAAGGAGTCGTCGACAGCCTCGTCGTACCCGTTGAGCTGCTGCTCGCTGTGATCGACGTAGTCACGCAGCGACGCACGGAAGGCCGTCTTGCTGTTCGTCAGCGCGATGCGGTCCTGGGGGCGCTTCGGGCCGGCGATCGACGGGACGACGTCCGCGAGGTCGAGCTCGAGGTACTCGCTGTAGCGCGGCTCGTGGTCGGTGTCGTGCCACAGGCCCTGGGCCTTGGCGTACGCCTCGACGAGCGCGATCTCCTCGGCCGAGCGGCCGGTGAGCTCGAGGTACTTCGTGGTCTCGCCGTCGATCGGGAAGACCGCGATGGTGGAGCCGTACTCGGGGCTCATGTTGCCGATCGTGGCGCGGTTGGCCAGCGGGACGGCGCTGACGCCGGGGCCGTAGAACTCGACGAACTTGCCGACGACGCCGTGCTCGCGCAGCTGCTCGGTGATCGTCAGCACGAGGTCGGTGGCGGTGGCGCCCTGCGGCAGCTCGCCGGAGAGCTTGAAGCCGACGACGCGCGGGATGAGCATGCTGATCGGCTGGCCGAGCATCGCGGCCTCGGCCTCGATGCCGCCCACGCCCCAGCCGACGACGCCCAGGCCGTTGACCATCGTGGTGTGCGAGTCGGTGCCGACGCAGGAGTCGGGGTAGGCCACGACACCGCCGTCGCTGTCGCGGGTGAACACGACGCGGGCGAGCTTCTCGATGTTGACCTGGTGCACGATGCCCGTGCCCGGCGGGACGACGCGGAAGTCGCTGAACGCGCCCTGGCCCCAGCGGAGGAACTTGTAGCGCTCGCCGTTGCGCTCGTACTCGATCTCGACGTTGCGCTCGAACGCCTCGGGCGTGCCGAAGACGTCGGCGATCACGGAGTGGTCGATGACCATCTCGGCGGGCGCGAGCGGGTTGATCTTGGAGGGGTCGCCACCGAGGTCGGCCATCGCCTCACGCATCGTGGCGAGGTCGACGACGCACGGGACGCCGGTGAAGTCCTGCATGATCACGCGGGCGGGCGTGAACTGGATCTCCTTGCTGGGATCCGCGTTCGGGTCCCACGAGGCGATCGCCTTGATGTCCTCGGCGGTGATGTCCGCGCCGTCCTCGGTGCGCAGGAGCGCCTCGAGCAGGATCTTGAGGCTGAACGGCAGGGAGGCGACGTCGAGTCCCTCGCCCTGGACCGCATCGAGCCGGTAGTAGTCGTAGGACTTCTCCCCGACCGCCAAGGAGTCCTTGGCCTGGAAAGTGTCGACGCTCATGGGCTTCTCCTTCACTGGTGTTCCCATCCTGCCCCCCGTGGGGCCGCCCGGGGGCGTTCAGGATGGCCTAAGTACCAGTTATCTTGATGTCAAGATAAACGATATCAAACGATGTCCGGAAGCGCTCCGCTCAGGTGACCCTCACCTCAGCGCGGCGATGCGCACCAGCAGGGCGCGACCCTCAGCGACTCGCTTCTCCCAGGTGGTACCCACCACGAGCAGGATCAGCCCGGCGATCGCGATGAGGATCCAGCGCTGCAGTCCCAGCGCCGTCGGGCCGACGTTCGCCAGGACCAGCACCAGCAGGACCGCCGCGCCGGCGATGACCGGTGCGCCCCACCGCAGCACGAGCCCGGCGGCGAGGGATGCGGCGGCGACCAGACCGAGCAGCAGGGCGCGCAGACTGGTCGGGTCCTCCAGCGCTTGGGGCAGCGACGGCAGGAAGGCCAGCAGGAGTCCGGGCGTGAGGGCGACCCACGTGCGGCTCTCCGGGTGGGAGCGCAGGTGCCACCAGCCCGCCAGGAGGACGGCCACGGCGAACGGCGCCGTGTACGCCTCGACGGTCTCCACCTCGCTGGCGGCCAGTCGAGCGACCCAGGCGGCGCCGGTGAGTCCGGCGGCGACCCAGCGCAGGTGCGTGCGGTCGTCGTCGAGCAGGCCCACCACGGCCGAGGCGACCGCGCCGATCGTGAGCAGCAGGGAGACGAGGGCCAGGTCGTCGCCCTCGCGCACCACGGTGACGAGCAGGGTCGCGGCGACCACGACCTCCACCGCCGTGCGGTGCCAGGGCAGCTCGTCGAGCGCGAGGGTCAGCAGCAGCAGTCCAGCCGCCACGCCCACGACGATCGGTCCCCACGCCCCGGGGGCGACGTCGGCGAGGTCGGCGACCTGCGCGACCGTGGCGACGATCGCGAACGCGGTGAGCCCGGCGGCAGCAGCCGAGATCGCGCGACGCGGACCCGGAGGCTCCTCGAGACCCACGACGGCACACACGAGAGCGCCCGCGGCAGCGATCCCCCACGCCCACGCGGTGACGGGTCCTCCGAGGGGCACCACGACCATCGCGAGGGCCACGACGCCCACCGGGACGATCGCGAACCCCCACAGCGCCTTCCGCAGGGCGACCGCGAGCGCGGCACCGACCACGACGAGCACGACGGCGTGCACGAGGAAGGGCAGCGTCGACGAGCCGACCGCCGTGACCACGGCGGCGCCGGCTGCGACGAGCGCGACCGGGACCCGCCACTCCGGCGGAGCGAGCCTCGGCGCCGGCCAGCGCGTCGTGGCGAGCCACGCGGCGATCACGGGCACGGCGACGGCCAGCACCCACCACCCCTCCGTGATGTCGAGCTCGTTGGGGCGCACCCACACGTCGGATGGCGAGGAGAACCAGCCGGCCTCGTCCGCGCGCTCGGCGTTGGAGAGCGCCACGGCCCCGCACCACAGCAGCGCGGCGGTGCCACCGGCGACCGCGGCCCACCGGGTGCCGAGGGACCAGTCGTCCTCACGGACCACGAACCACGCGAGCAGGGCCACGAGCACCGCGACGGCCGTCAGACCCGCCGCCGACGTGACGACGTCGGCGCTCCACGCCGCACCCTGGGCCGCCACGCCCACCAGGTAGAGCGCGGCGGACACCGCGAAGGCGGTGAGCCAGACGCGGAGGCGGGGCACCACGACGGCCCCGCCCACGGCGAGGGCAGCCAGCACGATGGTCGGCAGCGCCTCGGTCGGACCCAGGACCGGCGACCCGGCCTGCGACGCGTCGATCGCGAGAGCCACGAGAACGACAGCGAGGAGCAGCGAGAGCAGTGCGCTGGGCCACAGCATCCAGCGCAGGCCCGTCCGGTGGCCGACGGCGACGACCACCAGCGGCAGCACGAGTGCCGCGGCCGCGGCCCAGAACCAGAGATCGGCACCCTCGCCGAGGTCCCCCAGGCGCACCATGACGGCGGGGGCACTGACGTACGGGGCGAGGCCCGCCACCAGCTGCGGGCTGACGAGGCGACGGCCCAGCGGCGCCTCGGACGACCGGACGATCGCCACTCCCGCGCCGACGAGCACGCCGGTCCAGACCACCGAGACGAGCGCGAAGTCGGACCACTCGAGCCCGAAGAGACCCTCGGCCACGGCGGCCAGCAGGTCCACCGTGACGAAGCCGAGGAAGACGGCCCAGAGCGCCTCGGCGGTGTTGTCGAGCCCGCGGCGCGTGGCCCAGCGGGCCGCGAGGCCGACGAGGGCGGTGACCACCAGCAGGATCGCCGCCCTGCCGAGCACACCGAGGGAGCCCCAGGCCACGGTCGCGAAGATGATGCCCGCGACGACCAGGCACACGGCACCGAGGCCGAGCAGGATCGAGCCCGTCGACCACGTGCGAGCCGGAGCCGGCGCCGGCGTCGGCGTCGGGGCGGACGGGAGCGACGTCGTCCCCGCGGCGGGGGTCGTCGCCGCAGCGGCAGCGGGCGTCGTCGCGCCGACCTGCTGGCGGGCGCGTCCCTCGGCCACGAGCCGGTCGGCTTCGACGAACAGCCCCCACAGGCGCTGCGCCTCCACGGAGCCGAGGTCGAACCCGCAGCGAGGACAGGTCATCGCTGCGCTGATCATCCCTCGGCAGGCGGGGCAGGCATGGGGGTCGGCGTACGTCACGGGGGTGACTCAACCGGACGGGTCACGCCCGCGCAAGCACCGCGACGCACTCCACGTGGTGCGTCATGGGGAACAGGGCGAAGCCACGCAGCGACTCGAGCCCGTAGCCCAGCTGGCCGAACGTGGCCAGGTCGCGGGCGAGCGCGGCCGGGTCGCACGCGACGTAGACGATCCGTCGGGGCTCCAGCGCGGCGATGGCCGCGACCGCCTCCTTCGCGCCGGTGCGCGGCGGGTCGAGGACGACGACGTCGGCGCGGGCCCCGAGGATGCCGCGTCGCAGCGCGCGCTCCACGGGAGCGTGGACGACGGCCGCGTTCGGCCGGTCGGCAAGGTTTTCCCCCGCGTCGGCCGAGGCGCGGCGATTGCCCTCGACGCTCACCAGCTCGCCCGGGGCGCAGGCCTCGGCGAGGAACGCCGAGAAGAGGCCGGCCCCCGCGTAGAGGTCGAGCACGCGGTCGCCCGGTCGGACGTCGGCGCCGGCGAGGACCGCATCGACCAGGGTGGTGGCGGACGCCGGGTGCACCTGCCAGAAGCCCGAGCCGCTCACGGCGAAGCGCCGCCCCTTGACCTCCTCGACGAGGGTGCCGGTGCCGGCGCGGACCGAGCCGTCGGAGGCGACGACGCCGTCGGCCTGCGCCTCCAGCTCGTCGCCGATCGTCGCGTCCGTGACGAGCAGCCGCTGCCCCGTGGACGAGACGATCGTCTCCACGCGCGGCTCGTCCCACAGCTGGCGGCTGACGTCGGGCAGGCCGGGGTGCGCGATCGGGCAGTCCTCCACGGGGATGACGTCGTGGCTGCGGTGCCGGCGCAGGCCGGCCATCCCGTTCTCGGCGACGGACCAGATCACACGGGTGCGCCAGTCGAGCAGGGGGCCGACCGACTCGACGCGACCGTCCCAGTCGAGTCCGGCGAGCCGCTGGAGCTGCTCGCGGACGACGTCGGTGAGCAGTGTCAGCTGGCCCTCCTCCGAGACGTGCTGGAAGTCGCAGCCACCGCACAGGCCCGGCCGGGCGAGGGGGCACGGAGGGGTGACGCGGTCGGGCGACGCCTCGAGGATCTCGATCGCGTCGGCGCGCAGGAAGCGCTTCGTGCGGTCGGTGACGCGGATCCTCACCACCTCGCCGGGGAGCGCGTGCCGCACGAAGACCACCTGGCCGTCCAGGCGGGCCACGCAGTGGCCGCCGTGGGCGACGGGTCCGACGGTGACCACGGGATCGTCGGTCATCGCTCCTCCCTGCCTATGCCGCGCCGGACGTCGCCGGCCGTCGGGCGCGAGTCGACCGCAGCCATCCGCTTCGCCGAGGCCAGCTGGAACGGCACGCTGACGACGAGCACGCCCGGCACGAAGAGCAGGCGGGCCTTGAGGCGCAGGGCGGTCTGGTTGTGCAGCAACTGCTCCCACCAGCGGCCGACGACGTACTCGGGGACGTAGACCGTGACGAGGTCGCGCGGGTTCTGCGAGCGCCGCGCCTTCACGTACCGCATGACCGGACGCACGACCTCGCGGAAGGGCGAGTCGAGCACGCGCAGCGGGATCGGCACCCGGAGCTCGTCCCAGCGACGCGTCAGCTCGGCGGTCTCGTCGGGATCGAGGTCGACCGTGACCGCCTCGAGCGTGCCGGAGCCGGCCAGCCGCGCGTAGGCGATCGCTCGCATGGCCGGCTTGTGCAGCTTGCTGACGAGCACGACGCCGTGGACACGGGCCGGCAGCGCGACGTCGGCTTCATCCACCGCGAGCTCGAGCGCCACGCGGTCGTAGTGGCGGGCGATGGCGC
This sequence comes from Aeromicrobium phoceense, assembly GCF_013868155.1. Taxonomy (NCBI): domain Bacteria; kingdom Bacillati; phylum Actinomycetota; class Actinomycetes; order Propionibacteriales; family Nocardioidaceae; genus Aeromicrobium; species Aeromicrobium phoceense. Next base: position 2,081,280 of record NZ_JACEOG010000001.1, on the reverse strand, counting down.
GCATGACCACGAACACGATCACCATCGCCAGGATCGCGATCCACGCCCCGGCGAGGAACTTGGTGATGAGCACGATCACGAGGACCGTGGCCGTCATCGCCAGGCCGAACGCGTTGACGACGCGCGAGCGCCGCATCCGGTTCCGCTCCCCCGGGTCGGACTCGGTCCGCAGGTGGCGCGTCCAGTGCCGGATCATCCCGAGCTGGCTCAGCGTGAACGAGACGAAGACCCCGACGATGTAGAGCTGGATCAGCTTGGTGACCTCGGCGTCGAACGCCACGATGAGCACCGAGGCCGCCGCCGCGAGGGCCAGGATGCCGTTGCTGAAGGCCAGCCGGTCGCCGCGGGTGTGCAGCTGGCGCGGCAGGAACCCGTCGCGCGCGAGGATCGAGCCGAGGACCGGGAAGCCGTTGAACGCGGTGTTCGCCGCGAGCACGAGGATGATGCCCGTGCACGCGATGACGAAGTAGAACAGCGGCGGGACGTCGTGGAAGAGCGCCCCGGCGAGCTGGCCGATCACCGTCTCCTGCTCGTACCCGTCCCCGACCGGCTGACCGTTGAGGAGCAGCTGGTGGGCCGGGTCCTCGACGTAGCGCAGGTTCATCAGGTCGGCGAGCACGATGATGCTCATCAGCATCGCGATGGAGATCGTCCCGAGCAGCAGCAGGGTCGTGGCCGCGTTGCGGCTCTTCGGCTTGCGGAAGGCCGGGACGCCGTTGCTGATCGCCTCGACGCCCGTCAGCGCCGCACAGCCGGACGAGAAGGCGCGCGCCAGCAGGTAGGCCATCGCGATCCCGGAGATCGCCCCGGTGAACGGCTCCTCGGCCGCGATGTCGTACTTGGCGCTCTCGACCTCGGGCAGCGTGCCGAGCGCGTACTCGATGTAGCCCCAGCCGGCCATCAGCGCGATCGCGATCATGAACAGGTAGGTGGGGATCGCGAACGCGCGACCCGACTCCTTCGTGCCCCGCAGGTTCATGGCGGTGAGCAGTGCCACGAGCCCCACGGCGGTGACGGCCTCGTGACCCTTGAGGAACGGCAGCGCCGCGGCGGCGTTCTGGACACCCGAGGAGATCGAGACCGCGACCGTGAGCACGTAGTCGACCATGAGCGCACTGGCCACGGTGAGACCGGCGTTGCGGCCCAGGTTGACGGTCGCGACCTCGTAGTCGCCACCGCCGCTGGGGTAGGCGCGCACGTTCTGGCGGTACGAGGCGACCACCGTGAGCATGACCACGACGACCGCCAGGCCGACCTGCCAGTTGAACGCGTATGCCGTCAGTCCGCCCATCGACAGGGTCAGGAAGATCTCGTCCGGCGCATAGGCCACGGACGACAGAGCATCGCTGGCGAACACCGGCAGCGCGATCCGCTTGGGGAGCAGGGTCTCGCCCATCTGGGAGGTGCGCAGCTTCTGTCCGATGAGAGCGCGCTTGAGCGCCCCGGTCAATCCCACCCGACCGATGCTAGACCCGATCAGGCCGGTGTACCGTCGCCGGTGTGCACATCGTGATCATGGGGTGCGGGCGCGTCGGCGCGTCGCTGGCCCGCAGCTTGGAGTCACGCGGCCACTCGACCTCCGTCATCGACTCGAACCCCGACGCGTTCAGGCGCCTGGGACCCTCGTTCGCCGGGTCCACCGTCACCGGCATGGGCTTCGACCGGGGCGTGCTCGTCTCGGCCGGGATCGAGCAGGCCGACGCCTTCGCCGCGGTGTCCAGCGGCGACAACTCCAACATCATCGCCGCGCGGGTCGCCCGCGAGGTGTTCCGCGTGCCCAACGTCGTGGCGCGCATCTACGACCCTCGACGCGCCGAGGTCTACGAGCGCCTCGGCATCCCCACCGTCGCCACCGTCCCGTGGGCGGCCGACCAGATGCTCCGTCGGCTGCTGCCCGCCGGCTCCGAGCCGGCTTGGCGCGATCCCTCCGGCCGGCTCCGGCTCGACAACGCCTACGCCCCGTTCGCGTGGGTGGGTCGCACCGTGGCGGCGCTCGAGGCGCAGACCGGCGCCCGCGTCGCGTTCATCACGCGCCTGGGCATGGGCCAGCAGATCGCCGGCGACACGGTGATCCAGGAGGGCGACTACCTCAGCATGTTCCTGGTCTCGGAGGAGGCCGACGGCGTGCTCGAGGCACTGGACAACGGGCCCAAGGAGGAGGACTGATGCGCGTCGCGATCGCCGGAGCCGGTGCGGTCGGCCGCTCCGTGGCCCAGGAGCTCGTCGACCACGGTCACCGCGTGCTCCTCATCGACAAGGCCGCCACCTCCATCCGCAGCGACCTCGTGCCCGGAGCCCAGTGGCTGCTGGCCGACGCCTGCGAGATGAGCACGCTGGAGGAAGCCCAACTGCAGACCTGCGACGTGGTCATCGCCGCGACGGGCGACGACAAGGCCAACCTCGTGACGTCGCTGCTGGCCAAGACCGAGTTCGCGGTCCCCCGCACGGTGGCCCGCGTCAACAACCCGAGCAACGAGTGGCTCTACGGCGAGTCGTGGGGCGTCGACGTGGCCGTGTCCACGCCGCGCATCATGGCCGCGCTCGTGGAGGAGGCCGTGTCCGTCGGCGACCTCGTCCGGCTGTTCACCTTCCGCCAGAGCAACACGAACCTCGTCGAGCTCACCGTGCCGGAGGACTCGGCCTACGTCGGCCGTCGCCTCGGCGACATCACGTGGCCCGACGGCGTCGCGCCGGTGGCGATCCTGCGGCTCCAGCAGTCGCTGCTGCCCGAGCCCGACCGCACGGTCGAGGCCGGTGACGAGCTGCTCTTCGTCACCCCCGCCGAGGCGGAGGAGCAGCTCGCGGCCCAGCTGTCGTCGCACGACTGACAGAGCTCAGACCTCGCGGGGCTCGTCTCGCAGGTCGGTCACCGGCGTGCTGTTGCGGCTGAGCAGCCACACCATCGCGGCGAGCGTGGCGATCTGCAGGGGCCAGCCCATGACGACCTTCGAGGTGCCCAGCCAGCCGATCTGGTCGGCCGCGTAGAGCGGGTACTGCACGAGGACGCGCAGGACGCAGGGCAGCGCGAACAGCAGGGTCAGCCGGTTGCACAGGCGGCGCATGCCGGGATCGCGACGCCATCCGCTCGGATCGCCGACCAGGGCGCCGATCATGACGCCGATCGCCGGCCAGCCGATGACCACCGTCGCCACGAGGACGACCGCGTAGCCGGCGTTGTAGAGGATCCCGGGCAGGAACACGTCGCGGGCCTCGCCCGAGCGGGACGCGAACAGCGCAGCGATGCCGATGCCGACGAGCGCGTTGATGACGAACTGGGGGTTCGAGCGCTGGACGACCCGCACGATCAGCAGGACAGCCGTGAGCGCCGAGGCGATGATCAGGCTGAGCCGGAGGTCGCGCGTGGTCAGGTAGCAGAGGGTGAAGGTGATCGTCGGGACGGCGGCCTCGACGATGCCGCGCACGCCGCCGAAGGCCTCGGCCAGGCGCTGGCGCACGACCTGCTCGACGGTGGCGGCGTCGGCGCGGGCCGGCTCGGACGTGCTCATGCGTCGAGCCGGTAGGCCGGGTTGTAGATGACGCGCTCGGTGCCGCGGTGACCGATCCGGCCCGTGGCGATGAGGGAGCGTCCCGCGGAGATCCCCTCGATGCGGCGCCGGCCGAGCCAGATCAGGGTGACCGTTCCCGTGCCGTCGTAGAGCGAGGCCTCCAGCGCCGTGACGTCGCCGACGGGCCGCAGCGTCACGTCCTGCAGGACGCCGTGGACGTCGACGCGCTCGCGCTCGGGCACGTCCTTGATCGCGGCGCACCCCGCGGCCGTGGCGCGGCCGCGCAGCTCGGTGTCCTCCTGGCTCTCGACCGAGAAGCGGTCGAGCCAGCGCGAGACGACGCCTGCCATCTCCGCCTACTCCTCGGGGATGCGCTGGGCGTCGGGCGGCAGGACGATCGGCAGCGACTCGCGCAGCATCCGCGGCTCGTCGCCGCGACGCACGCGCAGGTCGCGCAGGATCTCCATGAAGACGCCGCTGTCGATGGACTCGAGGCCGGCCGCACCCAGGATCGTGGCGCGCAAGACCCAGCGGGGCCCCTCGATGCCGATGAAGCGGGCGGGCTGGACGCCCGCGCTGCCGTCGGGAGCCGTGGCGGGGAACTGGGCCAGCACCTCGGTGCCGAACGGGCCGTCCACCTCGGTGAACGTGCCGCCGCGCTTGTCGACCTCCTCGCGCAGCTCGGCGCGCACGCCGTCCCACGTGCCGCCGCTGCGAGCGCCGGCGAAGGGGCGCAGCTCGACGGCCGAGCCGCCGGAGGTCACGAGGACCGCGGTGACCACGTCGTCCTCCGTGGGCAGCTGCACCTCGATGTCGCCGCGCATCTTGATCAGCAGGCTGCCCAGGTCGACGTACTCGTCGTGGGACTCGTTCGGGCGCTCCGTGACGTCGAACGGTCCGTCGGCCCGGGGGCCGGTGACCTCGACGTTCTCAGGAGCAGCGGGGGCGGGAGCCGCGTCGGCCCCCGCGTTCTTGCGACCCCACATCACAGACTTCCTTCCGTCGATGCCTCGATCGAGGCGTGACCACCCGAGGAACCGTACCCGCCCTCGCCTCGCACGGAGTCCTCGAGACCGTCCACCTCGACGAAGCGCACGTGCTCGACCCGCTGGACGACCAGCTGGGCGATCCGGTCACCGCGTGCGATGCGGACCGGCTCGCGCAGGTCGTGGTTCACCAGGAGAACCTTGACCTCCCCACGGTAACCCGCGTCGATCGTGCCCGGCGTGTTCACGACCGAGAGCCCGTGCCGCAGCGCGAGGCCCGACCGGGGGTGGATGAAGCCGGCGAACCCCTCCGGCAGGGCGATCGCGATGCCCGTGGGCACGAGGGTGCGCTCCCCCGGCGCGAGCTCGAGGTCGACCGTCGAGACGAGGTCGGCGCCGGCGTCGGCGGGGTGGGCGTACGTGGGAAGGGGAACACCGGCGTCGAGCCGGCGGATCTGCACCTCGGTCACGGTGGCGACGATACTGGCGCGAGACCCCATCGGGCACAGTGGACTCGTGAAGACCAACAATGCCCACCATCGTGAGCGTCTCGTGGCGTCCGGCCTGTGGTGGGGCGCCGTCGGCCTCGTCGCCGCGACCATCGGCTGGCTGCTGCTCGTCGCCACCAGCCCCGCGGTCGCCGGCGGTCTCGCGCTCCTCATCCTGGTGGTCGCGGGAGCGGGACTGTGGCGCTACGGCTCGCTGCTGGTCGTCGCGGAGCCCGGCCGGCTCCGCGCGGGGGACGCACACCTCGAGGCGCCCGACCTCGGCGAGGTCGTCGCGCTCGACCCGGCCGCCTGGCGAGCCGCGCTCTCGCGGGCCGGCACCGACCGCGCCTTCCTGCTGACCCGCCCGTGGATCGACCGCGGCGTGCGCGTCGAGGTGGCCGACCCGGCCGACCCGACGCCCTACTGGCTCGTGTCGACCCGGCGTCCCGACGCGCTCACGCGTGCCGTGGGCCACACTGGTCCTGCTCCCGACGAAAGGATCATCGATGGCCCGGAAGCGCGCGACGAAGGCGACGCCTGACCCCGCAACCACCTCGCCTGCCGAGGCGGAGGTCTCCACGGGGCGGGGGCGAGGCGCCTGGCGGGCCCTCGACGCCGGTTCCGCCCTGCTCGCGGCGTCGCTCGCCCCGTACATCTCGAACCTGGCCTGGCGGGCCGTCACGGGTCGCAAGCCGCCGCGCAACACCCGCCACCCCGATCTGAGCACGACCGAGGCCATCGCGTGGGCGGCCATCGGCGGCGCCACGGTGCAGGTCGTCCGCACCGTCGCGCGGCGCGGTGCCGCCACCTACTGGGTGAGGTCCACCGGCGGGCTGCCGCCGGGCATGAGGTCCACGAAGAACACCACGCCCTGAGACGACGACGTCCGGCCCGCCGCGTGAGCGGCGACGCCGGACGTCGTGAGTCGGTGCGCGGACCTCAGTCGGCGCAGTCCTTGCAGATCGCCATGCCGTTCTTCTCGGTGGCCAGCTGACTGCGGTGGTGCACCAGGAAGCAGGACATGCAGGTGAACTCGTCGGACTGCTTGGGCACGACCTTGACCGCGAGCTCCTCGTGCGAGAGGTCGGCGCCGGGGAGCTCGAACGACTCTGCCGCCTCGACCTCGTCCTCGTCGACCTTGCCCGAGTTCTTCTCGTGGCGACGCGCCTTCAGCTCCTCGATGCTGTCCTCGGACTGCTCCTCGTCGGTCTTGCGGGGCGCGTCGTAATCGGTTGCCATCACTTCTCCATGCTCGTTCTCGTGGAACTGTGGTCGTGTTCTTGTGGAACGCGCAGATTCAACCACATGGACCAAATCTGCCCGCACCCGGACGCAATCCCCCTCGTGGCGCCGATGCTCCCACTGCCGGGGCGCCCGCGCCAGTCGTGCGGACGGCTTTTCTCAGACCCCGCAGCGGGCGACGAGATCGAGGAACGGATCGATGCTGCCGGCGGGCGCCGCGACGAGGAGCCGCTCGCTCGGCGAGCCGTCCGGTCCGGTGACCACGAGACCCGCCTCGCGGGCGATCAGGCCGGCCGCCGCGTGGTCCCAGACGTGCAGTCCCTGCTCGACGTAGGCGTCGAGCCGCCCCTCCGCGAGATCGGTGAGGTCGAGCGCCGCGGCGCCGATCCGGCGGATGTCGCGCACGTGCGGCAGCATCGCGCCGACGGCGCGGGCCTGGTGCTCGCGGACCTCAGGGACGTAGTTGAAGCCCGTGGCGACGAGCATCTGGTCCAACGGCAGGACGGGCGGCCCCGTCAGCCGCCGCGGCTCCGCCTCGTCGGTGCGCCAGGCACCCCCGCCCGCCACCGCCTCGTAGGACTCCGCCGTGGCGATGTTCACCACGACGCCGACCTCGTCGGCGCCGTCGATCCGGGCTCCGATCGCCACCGCGTAGCGCGGGATGCCGTAGACGAAGTTCACCGTGCCGTCGATCGGATCGACGATCCACTCCACACCCGAGGTGCCGGGGACGTCCTGGCCCTCCTCGCCCACGAAGGCGTCGTCGGGGCGTGCGGCCAGGATCCTCGCGCGGATCAGCTCCTCGCACGAGCGGTCGATCAGGGTGACCAGGTCGGTGGGGCTCGACTTCGTGCCCGCGATCCCGACGCGTCCCCGCGGGCGGAGGGAGGCGACGTGCTCGACCGCCTCGGCCGCGACCCGGCGGGCGAGGTCGAGCAGCTCGGTCACGCCAGGACCGGCCGCAGCGAGCGCGGGTTGACGCAGCAGTCGCCGGGGCAGGTGTCGGCCTTGGGGCCGAGCTCCCCCCGCACGGGCCGCTCCGGCTTCTCGCCGCGCTCGGCCGCGGCGCGCTCCAGGAGCAGCTCGCGCACCATCGCCGCGTAGCGCGGGTCGGCGTTCGGGCTGGCGGCCCGGGCGAACCGCAGGCCCAGACGCTCGGCCGTGGCCTTCGCCTCGGTGTCGAGGTCGTACACGACCTCCATGTGGTCGGCCACGAAGCCGATCGGGACCAGGACGACCCCGGTGACGCCCTGCTCGGCGAGCTCCTCGAGGTGGTCGTTCACGTCGGGCTCCAGCCACGGCTGGCTGGGCGGACCGGAGCGGGAGCAGTACGCCAGGGACCAGGTCGGCAGGTCGAGGGCATCGGCCACGAGCCCCGCGACCGAGAGGTGCTGGCGCTCGTACAGCCCGCAGCCGGGCCCGCCGCTGGCCTCGTTCATCTGCTCGGGCACCGAGTGGGTCACGAAGACCACGCGGGCGTCCTCGCCCGCTTCGGCGAGCGCCGCGCGGGTGTACTCGGTGAACAGGTCCACGAACACGGGGTGGTTGAAGTGGTGGCGCAGGCGGTCCACCCGGATCGGGCGGTCGTGCGAGACCTCGAAGAGGTTCTCGCGGTACTGGCGGCAGCTGCTGTAGGAGGAGTAGGCGCTGGTCATGAAGCAGGCGACCCGCTGGACCCCGTCGGCCTCCATCTGGTCGAACGCGTCAGCCAGGTAGGGGTCCCAGTTGCGGTTGCCCCAGTAGACCGGCAGGTCGATGCCCTGGTCGGCGAGGTCCTGGCGCAGCGCGGCCAGCAGATCGCGGTTGATGTCGTTGATCGGCGACTTCCCGCCGAAGCCGAAGTAGTGCTCGCCGACCTCGACGAGGCGCTCCTTCGGGATGCCCCGGCCCCGTGTCACGTTCTCGAGGAACGGGACCACGTCCTCGGGCTTCTCGGGTCCACCGAAGGAGACCAGCAGGAGGGCGTCGTAGGGGGCAGCGTCCATGCCGCCAGTGTTCCACGGCGCCACACGGCACACCCCTCGGGCGCAGGCCGTCGACAGCCCTCCCCCGGCGCCCGCGCACCGTGGTCCAAGATGAGTCTCGACATGTTCTCCGCCTACAGCACGATCCTGGCCACTCCCGGCGCCCCGGCCTTCACGACCGCCGGCGCCCTGGGGCGTCTGCCGCTGTCCATGACGGGACTCGGGATCGTGCTGCTGGTGTCCGGTCGCACCGGTGACTACGCGCCGGCCGGCCTGGTCATGGCGGTCTACGTCGTCACGTCGGCGTTCTTCGCCCCCGTCCAGGGCAGGCTGGCCGACCGACTGGGGCAGGCCCCCGTCCTCGTCGCGGCGGGTGCGCTGTTCGCGTCGGGGATCGTGATCCCGCTCTCGGCGGGGGACATCACGCCCTGGGGTGCTGCCGCGGGCGCGGTGATCGCCGGGCTCGGGGCACCGCAGACCGGGAACATGGTGCGCGCGCGCTGGACCCACGTCCTGCCCGACCGCTCTCGCCTGCAGACCGCGTTCGCCCTGGAGGCGGTGCTCGACGAGGTCGTCTTCATCGTCGGCCCCGTGCTCGTGACGATCCTGACCCTCAGCGTGCTCGACTGGTCGGGGCTCGCCGTGGCGGGCGTCGCCGCGATCGTCGGGGCATGGGGCCTGGCGCTGCAGCGCTCCACGCAGCCGCGGCACCGGCCCCAGGCGGACGGTCCCCGCGAGCCGCTCCCCTGGTTCCTGCTCGGCCCGCTGGTCGTCGCGGCGTGCGGACTCGGCGTGCTGTTCGGTGCGGCCGAGGTCCTCGTCGTGGCCTTCACGGAGGAGCAGGGACGGCCCGGCGCGGCCGGTGTCGTCCTGGCCATCTTCTCCGCCGGAAGCCTCGCCGCCGGCCTGGTGATCGGGGCTCAGCCGCCGCCGGCCGACCCCGTCCGAAGGCTCAGGATCTCGACGCTGGGGTTGCTCGTCTTCCTGTCGCCCCTGCCGTTCGCGCCCAACATCGCCCTGCTCGCCGTGGGATTCGGCCTGGCGGGCCTCATGCTCTCGCCGACCCTCATCACGGCGGTGCACCTCGTCGAGCTCACCGTGCCGCAGTCGCGGCTCACCGAGGCGCTCACCTGGACGACCACGGGCATGTCCGCTGGAACCGCGGGCGGCGCGGCCCTCGCGGGCCTCATCGTCGACCGCTGGTCGGCCTCGGCCGGCTTCGTCCTGCCGATCGTGGCGGCGCTCATGACGACCACGGTGGCCATGCTCTACCGGGCGCCGGAGCCCGCCCCGGCCGACTCGCAGGCCTGATCGCGGGACCGTCGCGGACCCGGCCCGAAAAGCCATCCGGACCCGGCGCGTCTCCCGGGATCGCCACGGGCATTCACTAGCCTTGAGGTCGGTGGCAGAAGCGACACGGGGAGGCTCGAAACATGCGGGAACTCGCGACCGTGGGACTCAGCGACGACGGGCGATTCCTCGTCGCTCGGGACGCGACCACCGGAGAACGCTTCCGGCTCAGCATCGACCGCCGGCTCACCTCACTGGTTGACCGCACCCCCGTAGGGTCGAGTCGTTCAGGACAGATGGAGATTCCGATGGAGAGTTCGCTCACCCCCCGAGACATCCAGACCCGCATCCGCCGCGGCGAGTCGGTCGAAGAGGTCGCCGAGGCCGCCGGCATCACGGTCGAGCGGGTGCACGGCTTCGCCGTGCCCGTCATCGCCGAGCGCGAGTGGATGGCCCAGTCGGCCCGCGCCACGTCGGTGCGCCGCAAGCACGTCGGCGGCGCCGCCGTCGCCCTGGCCGAGCTGGCCGACGCGGCACTGGCCGAACGCGGCATCGCGCCCGAGAAGGCCGCGTGGGACGCGTTCCGCCGCGAGGACGGTCGCTGGACCGTGCGCGTCGACCTCGAGGACGGCTCCGCGTCGTTCCTCTACGACCCCAAGAGCCGCTACGTCATCGCCGACGACGACGCCGCCCGTGGCCTCGTGGGCGACCTCGCCACCCAGGACCAGCACGACATGGCGCTGGCCGACCTCGTCACGGACGCCCCCGAGGGCTACGGCGGCGCGATCGCCGAGCCGACCGACCACGCTCCGCTGGTGCGCTCCATCAAGGAGGCCCGCGACCGCCGAGCGCTCGAGCAGGCCGTCTTCGAGGAGCCGGCCGAGGAGGTCGTCGAGGACGTGGAGGACCAGGCGCTCGAGGAGCGCATCGCGGTCCCCGACACACCCAAGCCCCGCAAGAAGCACTCGCGCCGCTCCGTCCCGAGCTGGGACGAGATCATGTTCGGCGGCTCCTCGGACTGACCGGGTCTCGATACACGCCGCTCGTTCCTCGCGGCGCACTCGACCACCGGGATGGCCTCCGGTGATCGAGTGCCAACGCACGTCTCGACCCGGCCCACCCGGAGGCGCCTCCGGTGATCGAGTGCCAACACACGTCTCGACCCGGTCCACCGGGGTGCGACTCCGGTGATCGAGTGCCGACGAGCGCAGCGAGTCGTGGGGGCACCTCCCGCTTGCGGGGGCGTATCGAGATCAGTCGAACGGCAGGACGTCGGGCGACAACGCCCCGGCCTTGGCCCGCGCGGCGGTCATCCGCTTGCGGTGGTGCCGGCGGCACAGCACCTCGTAGCCGACCTGGGGTGTCGGTCGGTCGGGATCCTCGACGTCGCCCACGACGATCACCTCGCCCTCGGTGACCATCTCGCCGTCCTCGGTGCGGGCGTTGTGCGTGGCACGGGCGCCGCACCAGCACAGCGCCTCCACCTGCAGCGTCAGCACCCGGTCGGCGATCTCCACGAGCCGCTGGGACCCGCTGAACAGGTGGGTGCGGAAGTCGGTGAGGATGCCGAAGCAGAACACGTCGATCGCCAGCTCGTCGGCCACCTTGGCCAGCTGGTCGACCTGCGCGCTGGTGTAGAACTGCGCCTCGTCGCACACGAGGTAGTCGATCCGGGCTCCCCCGGTCAGCTCGCCGACGACGTCGGCCCAGAAGTCGAGGTCCTCGGCCACCTCGATCGCCGGGGTCGAGAGGCCGAGCCGGCTCGAGAGCGTGGCGGCGCCCGCGCGGTCGTGCGAGGAGTAGATGCGGCCCACCCGGCCGCGGGCGCGGTGGTTGTGGTCGAGCTGGAGCGCCAGCGTGCTCTTGCCCGAGTCCATCGTGCCCGAGTAGAAGACCAGTTCCGCCACGGGTCAGCCCGCCACGAGGACCGGGATGCGTCGCTCCCGGGGGGTGATCGAGCCGTGGAAGCCGCGCAGCAGCAGCTCCACGGAGAAGGCGTCGGAGGCGAAGACGGCGAAGTCGTCGAGCGCAGCCACCACCACGTCGCCGAAGCGAGCGCGGACGGCCGGGTCGATCGGACCGAACCACTCCTCGGCTTCGTCGCGCAGCCGGACCTCCACCCGGTCACCGAGCGCGGAACGCCAGCGGGCGGCGACCTTCGCCTCGGCACCCGAGCGCGTGTGCACGTGACGGAACCGGGCCTCGCCGGCGACCAGCACCACGTCGTCGCGCAGCTTCGGGTGGTCGACGAGGTCGAATCGGCCCTCCATCGGCACGTCCACCATGCCGTGGTCGGCGGTGACGAGCAGGACCACGTCGGGCGGCAGGGCCGCGCGCAGGTCGGCGACGTCGCGGTCGACCTCGACGAGCGCCTTGCGCCACTCGTCGGAGTCGACGCCCGAGCCGTGGCCCGTGTGGTCGACGGCGGACTCGTAGGCGTACACCAGCGCGCGGTCGTCACGCTCCACTGCCTCCACGACGGCCGCGAGACGGTCCCACGCGTGGCGGACGCCCACGAAGGGCACGCCGCGCTGGCTCACGCGCGTGAGGCCGCTCAGCTCGAACCTGTCGTCGTTGACCACGGTGACCGCGATCCCCTCGTCGGCCAGCCGGCTCAGGACCGTGGGGTGCGGCTGCCACTGCTCGGGGACGATGCGGTCGTCCCACTTGAGCGTGTTGAGGAAGCGGGACGTGCCCGGGATGCGGCACGTGTAGCCGGCCATGCCGTGCTGTCCGGGAAGCAGGCCCGTGCCCAGCGAGGTCAGGCTCACCGAGGTGGTCGAGGGGATTCCCGCCAGCACGTTCTCCACGTTGAGGCACGACGACAGGAACGGCGCCAGGTCGGCGTGCTCGCGCAGCAGGTCGAGTCCGAGACCGTCGACGAGCATCACGACGTAGCGCCGGGACTCGGGCAGCCCGAGGACGTCGGTGAAGCCCGGCACGCCGAGGGCGCCGCCCACCGAGGTCATCACCTCGTGGATGCCGGCGTGCGGCGCGGTCATCGAGCCTCGGTAACGGTCGTGGCCGCGGTCAGCGCGCGGGCGAACTCCAGCAGGCCCACGACCGCGGCGCCGCCCTCGGCCGCGGCGCTGAGCCGCAGCGAGAAGTCGTCGCCGCTGATCGATCCGGTGTAGCCGTGGTCGGCCTCGCACTCGGGATCGTCGCAGCGGGCGGGCTCGAGCTCGACGCGCGCGACGGCGCCCCAGCCGATCGTGAGGAGGGCCTCCTCCAGCTGCTGCGTCTGTGCCGACACCATCCGCGTGACGACGACGCCGGACACGCGCGACAGCGGCACCGCCTCGACGGACGTGGACGTGTAGGGCTTCGGCAGCAGCGTGTCGCCGGGGTGCTCGTCGGTGTGCGTCAGGAGCAGGCGCGTGGGCGTGAGGACGAGGACCGACATGTGTCGGCGGATCTCCTCGCGGTCGAACGTGGGCTCGTGGTGCACGACGAACGACTCCACGGGCTCGGCCGCCAGTGCGTCCTCGAGCGCTCCCGCGACGATCTCCGGGTAGTACCCGCTGCGCGAGATCGACTCATAGAGGTCCTTCGTCCGGTCCCTGGTCTGCGTCACCGACCCAGCGTATCCGCCGCTGCATCAGGCTGGCTCAGCCGCCGGACGAACCAGTCGCCCCGGCTGTCGGACGAGGGGATCACCTTGGCGCGCGCACTCAGGGCGGTGTACCCGTCGGGGTTGACGAGCACCGGCTCCAGGTCGAGCGAGACGACCTCGGGCAGGTCGTCCTTCAGCGCAGCGAGACGCAGCACGATGTCCTCGAGGGCGGCCACGTCGACCGGCTCGCTGCCGTGGTGCCCGAAGAGCAGGGGCGCGGCGCGGATGCCGCTGACCATGGTGCGCGCGTCGACGTCGGTGAGGGGCGGGATGCCGTAGCTGCGGTCCTCGAGCAGCTCGCTCGGCGCGCCGGCGATGCCGAAGGAGACGAGCGGGCCGAAGAGCCGGTCCTCAGTGGCGCGGAAGGCCACCTGGACGCCGGCGGGCGCGGACCGCTGCACGAAGAAGGTGGTGTCGGCCCGGATGCCGCTCCAGGTGGTCATCTCGTCCCACGCCTCCGCCATGTCCTGCGCGTCGTGGATGCCGCGCCAGACGTGGGCGAGGTCGGGACGGGCACGCAGGTGCTCGCTGCCGGCCTTGAGAACGACGTCCCAGCCGAGCTTCTCGCCGGCCGCGACGGCCTCCTCCTTGCTGTGCACGTTCGTCCAGGTCCACAGGTCGATGCCGTAGCAAGACAGCAGGTAGTGGACCTGCTCGGTGGACAGCACGGCGCCGCGCGGGGCGATCGTCAGCACGTCGCGGATGAGGGCCTTCGCGTCGCCCGAGCGGTGCTCGGCGGCCACGTGGTACTCACCGTGGTCGCGCGCGGCCCACTCGGCGTAGTTGACGGCCCGGGCGAGCGCCTTGACCGCCGCCTCGGGCGCGGCGTAGGACGGCACCGAGCCGCGGCCGGCCGAGCCGCCCTCGAGGTCGGGCACCCGCAGCAGCACCGGGATGCCCTTGCTGGCCAGGAACGTGGAGACGATCGGCTTGTCGGACTGCTCGCCGATGGCGGCGAGCACCTGGGCGACGGCATCGCTGTCGGTGGTGATCGGAGGCGTGTAGACCACGACGAGGGCGTCGACGTCGGGACGTGCGAGCGCGGCCTCGATGGCGACCTCGAACTCCTCGGCGCCGGCGGTGGCGCCCAGCGCGATCGGCGGGGCGACCTGCAGGCCCTGCGACTTGGCGGCGTCGGTGACGATCAGGCCGACGGCGTCGGAGTTGCCGACCACCGCGATCCGGTTGCCGCGCGGCAGCGGCTGGTGGGCCAGTAGCTGGGCGACGTCGAACATCTCGTCGAGGTTCTCCACCTGGATGACGCCGGCCTGGCGGAACATCGCGTCGACGGCCTGCTGCGGCGCCGAGCTGCGACGCACGGTGTGGCCGACGGGCACGCCCTGGGTGGACCGGCCCGACTTCACCGCGACGATCGGCTTGACCTCCGAGACGCGGCGGGCGAGGCGCGAGAACTTGCGCGGGTTGCCGATGGACTCGAGGTACAGCAGGACCACGTCGGTGCTGTCGTCCTGCTGCCAGTACTGCAGGAGGTCGTTGCCCGAGACGTCGGCGCGGTTGCCGGCCGAGACGAAGGTGGACAGCCCCAGCCCGCGCGCGGCGACGGTCTCGAGGATGGCCGAGCCGAGGGCACCGGACTGGCAGAAGAAGCCGGCGCGCCCGGGCGGGGGCATGGTGGCCGACAGCGAGGCGTTGAGCTGCACGTCGGACGCCGTGTTGATGATGCCCAGGCAGTTGGGGCCGATCAGGCGCAGGCCGTGGATGCGGCACGAGTGCAGCAGCTCCTGCTGGCGTGCGCGGCCCTCGGGGCCCTCCTCGGCGAAGCCGGCGGAGATCACCACGAGACCGTGGACGCCCTTCGCGGCGCAGTCCAGGACGACGTCGTTCACGTGCTCGGCCGGGACGGCGACGATCGCGATCTCGACGTCGCCGGGGATGTCGCGCACGGTCGGGTAGGCCGTCAGGCCCGACACGGCCTCGGCCTGGGAGTTCACGGCGTAGACGGTGCCGCCGTAGTCGCCGAGCACGAGGTTGCGGACCATTGCCTGGCCGATCGACCCCTGGCGGCGGCTGGCACCGACCACGGCCACGCTGCGGGCCCCGAAGATCCGGGCGATCGAGGCGGCCTCGGCCCGCTGCTCGCGCGAGCGCATGACGCCCAGCGCGGAGTCGGTGGGGTTGATCTCGAACGTCAGCCGCTGCACGCCGTCCTCGAGCGTGCCGCTGATCGTGTAGCCCATCTCCCGGAAGACCTGCAGCATCCGGACGTTCTCGGGCAGGACCTCGGCGATGAACTCGGTGAAGCCGCGCTCGCGTCCTGCCTGGGCGAGGTGCTCCAGCAGCAGCTGGCCGATGCCGCGGCCCTGGTGGGCGTCCTCGACGAGGAACGCGACCTCGGCCTCCTCGTCGGAGACGGCGTCATAGCGGCCGACGGCGATGATGTCGTCCTGCTGCGTGACCACGAAGGCCACGCGCCGGTCGTGGTCGACGGTGGTGAAGCGCGCCACGTCGCGGTCGGAGAGCCGCGGGTAGGGCGCGAAGAAGCGGAAGTACTTGGACTCGGCGGAGACGCGGTCGTAGAACTCCACGAACCGCGGGGCGTCCTCGGGGACGATGGGGCGGATCTGCGCGACGCGCCCGTCCTTCAGCAGGACATCGGCCTCCCATGCGGGGACCGGGTGGGGCATCAGGCTCGCCATCTCGACCGGTTCGCTGCCACTCACGGGCACAAACCTACCCCGCGAGCGGCGGGTCGGGCGCACCCCCGGCGACGCGGCGCGGGAGAATGGCCCGCGTGAGTGGATCAGGCATCGAGACCGTGGACTTCGAGGAGCACATCCTCGACACCGACGTCGGCGACGAGATGCGCTCGAGCTTCCTCGAGTACGCCTACTCGGTGATCTATGCGCGGGCCCTGCCCGACGCGCGCGACGGGATGAAGCCCGTCCAGCGGCGCATCCTCTACACGATGGACGACATGGGCCTGCGGCCCGACCGGCCCCACGTCAAGAGCGCCCGCCCCGTGGGCGAGGTCATGGGCAAGCTGCACCCGCACGGCGACAGCGCCATCTACGACGCGCTCGTGCGCCTCGTCCAGCCCTGGTCGCTGCGCCTGCCCCTGCTCGACGGTCACGGCAACTTCGGCTCGCCCGACGACCCGCCGGCCGCGATGCGGTACACCGAGATCCGGATGGACCGGGCCGCCGAGGCGATGACCGAGTCGCTCGACGAGGACACGGTCGACTTCAAGCCGAACTACGACGGCCGGCTCCAGGAGCCCACCGTGCTCCCGGCCGCGATCCCGCACCTGCTGGTCAACGGCGCGTCCGGCATCGCCGTGGGCATGGCCACGAACATCGCGCCGCACAACCTCATCGAGGTCGTGCAGGCGCTGCGCCACCTCATCGCGCACCCCGACGCCGACCTCGACGCGCTCATGCGCTTCGTGCCGGGCCCCGACCTGCCCACCGGCGGCAAGATCGTGGGGCTCGACGGCATCCGCGACGCGTACGCCACCGGCAACGGCTCGTTCAAGATGCGCGCCACGACGCGCGTCGAGAGCGTCACCGCGCGCAAGAAGGGCATCGTCGTCACCGAGCTGCCCTACAACGTGGGCCCCGAGAAGGTCATCGAGTCGATCAAGAAGCTCGTCCAGGCCAAGAAGATCCAGGGCATCTCCGACCTGAAGAACCTCACCGACCGCAAGAACGGCCTGCGCCTGGTCATCGAGATCAAGAACGGCATCGTCCCCGAGGCGCTGCTGGAGCAGCTGTACCGCCAGACGCCGCTGGAGTCCTCCTTCGGCATCAACGCGGTCGCCCTGGTCGACGGCCAGCCGCGCACCCTCGGCCTGCGCGAGATGCTCACGGTCTACCTCGACCACCGCATCGACGTCGTCCGTCGGCGCACCACCTACCGCCGGGGCAAGGCGGCCGACCGGCTGCACCTCGTTGACGGCCTGCTCGTCGCGATCCTCGACATCGACGAGGTCATCCAGCTGATCCGCTCGTCGGAGAACCGCGGCGAGGCCCGTGGACGACTGATCTCCGTCTTCGACCTGTCCGAGCTCCAGGCCGACTACATCCTCGACCTGCAGCTGGGTCGCCTCACGAAGTTCTCGCGCCTGGAGCTGGAGCGCGAGGCCGACGAGCTGCGCCGCCAGATCGAGGCGCTCGACGCGATCCTCGCCGACGAGAGCGTGCTGCGGGGCCTGGTCGGCGACGAGCTGGCCCAGATGGCGCAGCAGTTCGGCACCCCGCGACGCACCGTCCTTCTCGAGTCCGCCGGCGTCCCCGCCCCGGCCGCGGCCGGCGGGTCGCTCGAGGTGCCCGACGCCCCGTGCTGGGTGCTGCTGTCCTCCACCGGCCTCGTCGCGCGCACGTCCGACGCCGAGCCGCTCGGCGATCACGGCCGCCGGGCCAAGCACGACACCGTCGTGGCGGCCGTCCGCGCCACGGCGCGGGGCCAGGTCGGCGTGGTCACGTCGGCCGGCTCCGTCCACCGCCTCGACGTCATCGACCTCCCGGCGCTGCCGCCCACGGCCGACTCCCCGCGCCTGCAGGGCGGTGTCCCGCTGGGTGAGCTGCTGAGCCTCGACGGCGACGCGCTGACCCTGATGACCTTCGCCGAGGACGTACCCGGCCTCGCGCTCGGCACCCGTGACGGCATCGTCAAGAGGGTCAAGCCCGAGCACCTGTCCAACCGCGACTCGTGGGAGCTCATCCGGCTCGACGACGGCGACCGGGTCGTGGGCGCCGTCCCGCTGGTCACCGGCGAGGAGGAGCTCGCGTTCGTCACGTCCGAGGCGCAGCTGCTGCACTTCCCCGCGTCGCTCGTGCGTCCCCAGGGCCGCAGCGGCGGTGGCGTCGCGGGCGTGAAGCTCGGCGCGGGCGCCCACGTCGTCGCGTTCGGCGCCGTCTCCGACGTCGAGTCGGCCCACGTGGTCACCGTCGCCGGCAGCTCCTCCGCCCTTCCGGGGACCCAGGCCGGCTCGGTCAAGGTCTCGCCCTTCGCCGTCTACCCCGGCAAGGGGCGCGGTACCGGCGGCGTGCGCTGCCAGCGGCTGCTCAGCGGCGAGGACGCCCTGGTGTTCGCGTGGGTCGGCGACGGCATGCCCGTCGCGTCCGCCGCGAGCGGCTCGCCGGTCGACCTCCCCGAGGTCGTCGAGCGGCGCGACGCGTCGGGCACTCCGGTCGGCCAGCCGATCACAGGAGTCTCATCGGCCGCAGCCACGCTGCCGGGCGCGCGAAACGTGCCAGACTGACCAGCGTGTTTTCTCGACTGATGACCGCGACCGTGCTGAGCGGCGCCCTGCTGCTGACCGCCTGCACCGGTGACGACTCCGACTCCGGCGACGCCGCCCAGAGGCTCGACGCCGCCTCGGAGGCCCTCACCGAGGCCGAGTCGTTCGACATCTCCCTGAGCACCAAGGAGCTGCCCAGCGGCACGCGCGGGCTGCTCTCGGCCGAAGGTGTCGGCGACCACTCCCCGGCCTTCGAGGGCGACGTGAAGGTCGTCGCGGGCGGCGCGACGCTGGCCGCCGAGGTCATCTCCGTCGACGGCACGACCTACGCCAAGACCGGCTTCTCGCCCGTGTGGGCCCCGCTCGACCCTGCCACGCTCGGCGCCCCCGATCCGGCGGCGCTCGTGGGCACGGACGCCGACTCTGGCCTGGGCGCACTGCTGAAGGCCACCACCGAGCCCGAGGTCGAGGACAAGTCGCGCGACGGCGACCTCGTGCTCACCGAGATCAGCGGCGAGCTCCCGGGCGACCGCATCGCCCAGCTCATCCCCACGGCCGACGCCACCGAGGACTTCGACGTCGTCTACCGCCTCACCGACGACGACGAGCTCCACGACGCGAAGATCTCGGGCCCGTTCTACGGCGGCGAGGACGTGACCTACACGCTGCGGCTCTCACCGCGCGACGAGCCCGCCGGCATCGAGGCGCCCTGATCCCGTGCCGATGAGGGAGCTCGCGTCGCGCGGGTTGCTCGCGCTCGCCGCCGTGGCGATCGGCTTCGCCGCGGCCGACACCTACGTCGTCGTGCTGGCCCTGCCCGACATGATGACCGCGGCCGGGCTGACGGTCGCCGACCTCCAGCGCGCGGCGCCCATCATCTCGGGGTTCCTGCTGGGCTACGTCGCGGTGCTGCCGTTGATCGGGCGGGTCTCCGACCTGCGCGGTCGGGTCCCCGTGCTGATCGGCTGCCTCGTCGTCTTCGCGATCGGCTCGGTCATCACGGCGGCGGGGGACGACCTGACCTCGATCGTGCTGGGCCGGTTCATCCAGGGCATCGGCGGCGGCGGGCTGATCCCCCCGACGCTGGCCCTCATCGCCGACACGTGGCCGGCTGAGCGCCGCGGCCTGCCGCTGGGCATCGTCGGCGCCGTGCAGGAGCTCGGCAGCGTCGTGGGGCCCCTGTGGGGCGCCGCGATCCTGGCCTTCGGCACGTGGCACGACATCTTCTGGGTCAACGCCGCCGTCGGGCTGGTGATCGCGGCCGCCCTGCTGCGCCACCGGCCCCCGCGCGCCGACCGTGGGTGGGACGTGCCCGGACTCGTGCTGGCGCTGCTCACCGGCGGCTGCCTCCTGCTCGTGATGCTCGAGCCGGAGTCCCTGACGACCGGCGTCACCAGCGGCCTGGCGTTCCTCCCGGTCGTGGGCGAGTCGCGATGGCTCACGCCGGTGGCGCTCGTCGCGTACGGCCTCGGCGCGGCGTTCGTGGTTCGACAGGCGACGGCGGCCCGGCCCCTGCTCGCCTGGCGCGAGTGGGGCCAGGTGGCCCGTCAGACGGATCTGTGGGGCGCGGCCGCGCTCACGGTGGCGCTGGGCGCCGTCATCCTCACGTTCGCCAGCGCGGAGCCCGAGCGGGCGGTGCTGGCCGACGACGCGGTCGTCCTGCTGCCCGTCGCCGCGATCGCGCTGGCACTGTTCGTGTGGCGCGGGCGGCACGCCGCCCATCCGCTGATCCCCCGCGGATCGCTCTCGTCCGCCCCCGCGTGGGGCTCGATCGCCGTCTCGTTCTTCATCGGCTCGGCGCTGATCGCCGCCCTCGTGGACATCCCTTTCTTCGCCCGCCTGACGATTGCGCCCGACGACCAGCTGGCGGCGGCCCTCGTGCTGCTGCGCTTCCTCGTCGCCCTGCCGGTCGGCGCGGTGGCCGGTGGCTGGCTGCTGCGCCGCGTGCCGGCCGGACCGCTCACGGCCGCGGCGCTCACCCTCTCGGGAGCCTGCTTCCTCGTCATGGCGTCGTGGGACGCGAAGTCCCTGGAGACCTTCGGCGCCACCGTCGTGCTGGCCGCCTGCGGCCTGGGCTTCGGCCTGGCCATCGCCCCCGTCAACGCCGCTCTGCTCGAGCACACGGCCGCCGAGGTGCACGGCCTCGCCAGCGCCCTGCTGGTCGTCGCGCGCATGGTGGGCATGCTCATCGGCATCTCGGCGCTGACCTCCCTGGGCCTGCGCGCCTTCCGGTCGGCGGTCGCGGACATCCCGCCGATCGAGGAGCCCTGCAACGGGGCCACCACCGCCTGCCGCGCCTACAACGGGGCGATGCGCGACGCCGGGATCGCGCAATTGCAGGCCGTCTTCACCGGCGCCGCGGTGGCCGCGTTCATCGCCGCCGCCCTCGCTCTGCTGCTCCTGCGGCGGCGCGCTACTTTTTCCTCATGACGACCGCATTCGACGATCTCCTCGAGGCCAACCGGACGTACGCCCAGACGCACGAGGGAGGTTTCGACGGCATCGCGCAGGCGGGTGTCCTGATGGTCACCTGCATGGACTCGCGCATCGAGCCCCTCGCGATGATCGGCCTCAAGCCCGGCGACGCCAAGATCCTGCGCAACCCCGGCGGCCGCGTGACCGACCAGGTGCTCGTGGCGATCGTGCTCGGCGTGTCCATGCTCAAGGTCGACCGCGTCCTGGTCGTCGAGCACACCCGCTGCGCCATGGCGTCCTCGACCGAGGCTGACGTCAAGGCGAAGATCGGCGACAAGAGCGGCACGGACGCCTCCTGGATGACCATCGGCGTGATCGAGGATCAGGAGTCCACCGTGCGCGCCGACGTCAACCGCGTCCGCAGCCACCCGCTCGTCCCCGACTCGGTCGAGGTCGCCGGCTTCATCTACGACGTCGACTCGGGCCTCATGACCCAGGTCGACTGACACCGGCGGTCGGCTCGGTGATCGAGTAGCGGGCGAGCGGAGCGAGACGCGTATCGAGATCACGCTCCGCCGTCCACGGCCACCTCAGGCGTCGATGAGCTCGGTGTCGATCTCGTAGGCGCCCTGGATGATGAACTCCTTGCGCGGCGGGACCTCGTTGCCCATGAGCAGCTCGAAGACCTCGGCCGACGCCTCGGCGTCGTCGACGGTGAGGCGACGCAGGGTGCGGTGCCGCGGGTCCATCGTGGTCTCGGCCAGCTGGTCGGCGTCCATCTCGCCCAGGCCCTTGTAGCGCTGGGGCGCGTCCTTCCAGCGGACGTTGCGCTTCTTCAGCTGCGCCAGCGTGCGCTGGAGCTCGGGGTCGGAGTACGTGTAGATGTACTTGTCCTGGCCCTTCTTGGGCGAGACCAGCTCGATCCGGTGCAGCGGCGGCACGGCGGTGTAGACCCGGCCCGCCTCCACCATCGGCCGCATGTAGCGGAAGAACAGCGTCGCCAGCAGGCAGCGGATGTGCGCGCCGTCGGAGTCGGCGTCGGCCATGAAGATGATCCGGCCGTAGCGCGCCGTGTCGAGGTCGAACGTGCGGCCCGAGCCGGCGCCCACAACCTGGATGATCGACGAGCACTCGGCATTCTTCAGCATGTCGCCGATGCTGGCCTTCTGGACGTTGAGGATCTTGCCGCGGATCGGCAGCAGCGCCTGGAACTCGGCGTCGCGCGCCGACTTGGCGGTGCCGAGCGCGGAGTCGCCCTCCACGATGAACAGCTCGGAGCGGTCGACGTCGTTGCTGCGGCAGTCGGCCAGCTTCGCGGGCAGCGCGCTCGACTCGAGCGCGTTCTTGCGCCGCTGCGTGTCACGGTGCTGGCGGGCCGCCAGGCGCGTGCGGGACGCCCCGACGACCTTCTCCATCACGAGGCGCGCCTGGGCCTTCTGCGCCGCCTTCGTGGAGGTCAGGAAGGCCTTCAGCTCGCGCGCGACGATCTTGTTCACGATGCGCGTGACGGCCGGCGTGCCGAGGACCTCCTTCGTCTGGCCCTCGAACTGCGGCTCGGCCAGGTTCACCGTGACCACGGCGGTCAGGCCCTCGAGGACGTCGTCCTTGATGACGTCGGGATCGCCGTTCTTGAGCATCCGCGAGTTGCGCAGGACCTCGTTGAAGGTCTTGGTGACACCGCGCTCGAAGCCGGAGACGTGCGTGCCGCCCTTCGGCGTGGCGATGATGTTGACGAACGACTTCACGGTCGTGTCGTAGTCGGTGCCCCACCGCAGCGCGACGTCGACGCCGAGCGTGCGCTCGACGTCCTGCGGCGTCATGTGGCCCTTCGTGTCGAGCACCGGCACGGTCTCGACGAAGGTGTCCTCGCCCTGGACGCGCAGGACCTCGTTGACGGCGGTGTCCGCCGCGAGGAACTCGCAGAACTCCGAGATGCCGCCCTCGTGGAAGAAGTCCTCCTCGCGCACCTCCGCCTCGCGCTCGTCGCGGATCGCGATGCGCAGGCCGGGCACGAGGAACGAGGTCTGGCGGGCGCGGCCGACCAGCTCGTCGTAGGCGAACTTCGCGCCCTTGATGAAGATCTGGGGATCCGCCCAGTAGCGGACGCGGGTGCCCGTGCGGGACTTCGCGACCTTGCCGATCTTGCGCAGCGTGTTGTCGGGGGTGAAGTCCGCGTCGGCGCCGTCGCCGGCGAAGACGCCCGGGACCCCGCGACGGAAGGACATCGCCCACGTGGCGCCGCCCTTGTCGACCTCGACGTCCAGGCGCGCGGAGAGCGCGTTGACGACCGACGCGCCGACACCGTGCAGGCCGCCGGTGGCGTTGTAGGAGCCGCCGCCGAACTTCCCGCCCGCGTGCAGCTTCGTGTAGACGACCTCGACGCCGGTCAGGCCGGTCTTGGGCTCGATGTCGACCGGGACACCGCGGCCGTCGTCGCGGACCTCGACCGAGCCGTCGGGGTACAGGACGACGGCGATGTGGGAGCCGTGCCCCGTCAGCGCCTCGTCGACCGAGTTGTCGATGATCTCCCAGAGGCAGTGCATGAGCCCACGCGTGTCGGTGGAGCCGATGTACATGCCCGGTCGCTTGCGTACCGCTTCCAGTCCCTCGAGGACGAGCAGATTGCGTGCGTCGTAGGTCGAAATGTCCGGTTCCTCCTCATCGATCCCCCGGCCCCCACGGTATCGAGCCGGCCCCACCGGATCGCACGTGACACGCGGCGTCGGCGCGTCCGACGCACGTTTGGCGTCGTGAGGGAGTATTCATGGTGATGTTCGACGACAACCGACGAAATGAGGACACCGTGACGGCCACTGCCGAGTTCCCCGCCCTCACCGCTACCGACCGCTGCGATCGTTGCGGCGCGCAGGCCCTGGTCCGCGTCGAACTGCCCTCGGGCACCGACCTGGTCTTCTGCGGTCACCACGCCCGCCAGCACGAGACGCGCCTGCGCGAGATCGCCATCGCCTACCGCGACGAGAGCGACAGCCTGAGCGTCTGAGGGTCCGCCCTCCAGCCGACAGAGAAACGGCGCCGAACCCCGAGGGGTTCGGCGCCGTTTCGTCGTCCTCAGTACTTGAAGATCCCGTAGGCCTTCGTCTGGGTGACCGAGCGCCAGTGCTCGACGTAGGAGTCGTACACGTCGGGATCGGTCGTGATGGTCGTGATCTCGTCACTGGCCACCAGGTTCGAGCCCGTGAGGTTCGCCGAGCCGGCCAGGACGACCTTCACGCGGGCGCCCGACTTGGGCCAGATGCCGCCGCTGGGAAGGCGCTCCTCGGGGTTCATCCGGTTCCGCTTCAGCTTGGCGTCGACCAGGATCGTCTTGTCGTGCACCTGGGCGTAGGCCGCGTCGACCTCGGTGCGCGACGTCTTCAGGACGTCGAGCACGGGCTTGCAGACGCGCAGCAGCTGGCGGCAGTGCTCGAGGTAGTTCTTCTTCCAGTCGTCCTTGAAGGCCACGACCGAGACACGGCAGCCGGCGTTGTTGAGGGCCGCGAGCTTGTACGCCAGCGCGATGCGGCGGTACTTGAAGCGGTTCTCCATCAGGCGGATGCGGCACTGCTCGTCGGGGACGATCCGGTTGAGCATGTTGAGGATCGGGTCACGACCGTTGGTGGGCGTCGCGCGCAGCGGCGTCACGTGGATCGTGTAGTTCGACAGGTTCGAGTACAGCAGGCCCTTCTTGGCGTACGGGCTGGAGTAGCCGTCGCGGGCGGCCGTGCGGTAGCCGTAGCGCGAGCTGCGCTTGGCGATGTAGCGGCCGTAGTCGCTGCCGACGCGGCGCTCGGCCCACATGTCCTTCCAGACGCCGCGCATCCCGTACCACAGCTTCTTGTCGTTGTAGACGGTGCTGCCGTTGTTGTAGGTGCGCTCGGCGCTGCGGCCGCCGAAGTTCGACGAGCCGGTCCACACGACGCCCTTGGCGCGACGGCCGCTGCGGGTGTACGTGTCGCTGACCATGACGATCTTGGAGTGCATGATCGCGCCGTTGACGCGCGAGAGGCAGGCCATGGACTTGCCGTTGGAGCAGATCTTGAACTTGCCGTACTTGGTCCGGTTGAGCTGGCTGCGCAGCTTCTTCGACGCACCGGACTGGTGGGCGTTCGGGTGGATGAACCGCACGTTGACGCCGGCCTTGGCCGCACGGACCAGCTCACGGCCGACGCGGACCGAGTCCTCCATGCGCGAGTTCGCGGCGTAGACGGAGGTGGCGCGGCGCTGCGCCTTGGACTTGAGCTTGCCCGCCGGAGTCTTGTAGGAGCCGCGGATGAGGCGCTCGAGATCGTTCAGGAGGGTGTAGTCGCGGTTGCGGCCGCCCTTGTCGAAGTACGGACGCGCGAAGTTGCCCTCGACCTCGACCGGGTAGGCGGCGCCGTAAGGACGCTTGCGAACGGCGGCGGCGGCCGGCGCGGCGGCCTGCGGCGCCGCCTTCTGGACCTCGGCGGTCGGGGCCTGGGTGGGGTCCGCCTGCGGCTCGACGGCGGCCGGAGCCGCTGCGGCGCCCTCGGTCTCGTCGGCACCAAAGGTGGTGGACGCGGCGACGAGCGGCAGCACGAGCGCACCGAGGGTGGCGACACTCGCGAGTCGAAGTCGATGACTGACGGACACGGTGGAACTCCCCCGAGACGAAAACAAGCGGTCGGAACAGACTAACCCATCGTCATGCGGGGTCGTGGGACCGCGGCGGCGGGGGCGCCGACGGTATAGTCCGGCGGGTGGCGCGCATTCTCCTGAAGGTCCACCACGCGGCGCTGGACCCGGCCGACGCCACCAGCGTCCTCGAGCGCAACCTGATCGGCAACAACGTCGGGAACCTGGCCTTCAGCTTCGCCTCCGAGCGGCTGCTCCCCCATCCCGGCGACGACGTCACTGCAGCGCCCACCGGTCCCTGGTTCGCCGATCCCGCGCGGGTGAACCGCGAGTTCGACCACGTCGTCTTCCCCCTTGCGAACCACTTCCGCGCCTCGAACCTCAAGGCGCTGAACCGCCAGGCCGCCGCGATCGAGCAGCTGACCACCCGCTTCACCGTCCTGGGCGTCGGGGCGCAGGCCGACCTCGACGGGAACGCGCCGCGCGACGAGCGCGAGGCCGTGGAGGCGGCCACGCGCCGGTTCGTGCGGGCCGTGCTCGAGCGCGGACCCTCGATCGGCGTCCGGGGCGACTTCACGAAGGAGTACCTGCTCGACCTGGGCTTCGACGACGCCGAGGTCGACGTCATCGGCTGTCCCTCGATGTTTCTCCACGGTCCCGAGCTGCCGTTGCGCCTGCCGGGGTCGGTCGGCGACGACGACCCCATCGCGATCACCATCTCCCCCTACGTGCGCGAGATGGGCCCGATCCTGCAGCAGGGCCTGCGCCGGCACCGACGGCTCACCTACATCGGCCAGGACATCCACACGCTGCGACTGCTGCTGCGGGGCACTCCCCTCTCCGGCGACGACGCCCGGCTGCCCCTGTCGCCCGAGCACCCGGTGTTCGCGCCCGGTCGCACCGTGTTCCCCCTCAACATCCCGGCGTGGCAGGAGTTCCTCCGTGGCCAGCGCTTCACGTACGGCACGCGCATCCACGGCACGATCGTGTCGCTGATCTCAGGCACGCCGGCGGTCCTGCTCGCGCACGACTCGCGCACCCTCGAGCTGGCCCGGTACCACCGGATCCCGTTCGTGCGGCTCGACCAGCACGACCCGGCGGGGATCTCGGTGCCCGAGCTCTTCGCGCAGGCCGACTGGCCGGCACTGGTGGACGGGCACCGCGAGCGGTGGGACACCTACGCCGCGTTCCTCGAGAGGCACGGACTGCGCCACGGGTTCGGCCCGGACGGCGGGACCGAGCGCTTCGACGCCTCCGTGGCATCCGTCGCCACCGACCCGGGCTACCCGCCGGTGGTCCGCTCGGACGCCGGCCCGGTCTCGCCCGCCCGGCGCCTCGCTCGTGCCGTGCGCCGCCGGCTGTCCTGACAGCGAGAGGACCCGTCCCGCGGATCCGGCGAGAGCCGCACGACGCGCCTCCGCGTTTGGGACACTCGACGCATGAGATGGGACGGGGTCGTCGAGCCGGACTACTTCCAGTTCTACGCGGTGCGAGAAGACGCGGACTGGCCACTGAGCGTGTTGGGCGATCACGAGACCTACCGGAACCACCTGTGGACCGACGGCGGCTTCGTGGTGATCAGCACGGCCCGCAAGTTCGGAACGACACCAGTGAGCCTGGAGGTCCTGGCGGACGAGCCCGACCCGCCGTCAGAACACTGGCAGCACGTCGCCGAGGTGTCCCTCGTGGGTGACGGCCCCCTGGAGATCCTCAGCTGGCCCGGGGACCATGGCCCGCGGTCGAAGCACGAGATTCCGCCGGGCCCCGTCCGGCTGCGGGTTCACTGGGCCGGCCTCGTCCCCGACCAGCGCGAGGGCGTGGATGAGCACGGGAACAGCGACGAGCATCTCTCGCTCGTCGTCTGGTCCGCTCCGGTCGCGCCGTTCGCAGTCCTGCGGGACTGGGGCTCCTGGCCCTGAGACGCAGAACGGCCCGCGACCGTGAGGTCGCGGGCCGTTCTGCGTGAAGCGGTGACTCAGTCGAGGTAGTCGCGCAGGACCTGCGAGCGCGACGGGTGACGCAGCTTGCTCATCGTCTTGGACTCGATCTGGCGGATGCGCTCGCGCGTGACGCCGTAGACCTTGCCGATCTCGTCGAGCGTCTTGGGCTGGCCGTCGGTGAGGCCGAAGCGCATCGACACGACGCCGGACTCACGCTCGCTGAGCGTGTCCAGGACGGCGTGCAGCTGCTCCTGCAGGAGGGTGAACGACACGGCGTCGGCCGGGACGATGGCCTCGGAGTCCTCGATGAGGTCGCCGAACTCGCTGTCGCCGTCCTCGCCCAGCGGCGTGTGGAGGCTGATCGGCTCGCGGCCGTACTTCTGGACCTCGACGACCTTCTCGGGCGTCATGTCCAGCTCGACCGCCAGCTCCTCGGGGGTGGGCTCGCGGCCCAGGTCCTGGAGCATCTGGCGCTGGACGCGAGCCAGCTTGTTGATGACCTCGACCATGTGAACGGGGATGCGGATCGTGCGGGCCTGGTCGGCCATCGCGCGGGTGATCGCCTGGCGGATCCACCACGTGGCGTAGGTCGAGAACTTGAAGCCCTTGGTGTAGTCGAACTTCTCGACGGCGCGGATGAGGCCGAGGTTGCCCTCCTGGATCAGGTCCAGGAACAGCATGCCGCGACCGGTGTAGCGCTTGGCCAGCGAGACGACGAGTCGCAGGTTGGCCTCGAGCAGGTGGTTCTTGGCGCGGCGACCGTCGACGATGATCCAGTCGAGCTCCTCGCGCGTCTTCTCCGTGACGCGCTTGGACTTCGCGAGCTTCTCCTCGGCGAAGAGGCCGGCCTCGATCCGCTTCGCGAGCTCGACCTCCT
This sequence comes from Aeromicrobium phoceense, assembly GCF_013868155.1. Classification (NCBI taxonomy): domain Bacteria; kingdom Bacillati; phylum Actinomycetota; class Actinomycetes; order Propionibacteriales; family Nocardioidaceae; genus Aeromicrobium; species Aeromicrobium phoceense. The sequence continues at coordinate 2,053,166 of NZ_JACEOG010000001.1, read as the reverse complement.
CGGCGGCGGTCAGCAGCGCGACCTTGCCGATCTGCTTGAGGTAGTCCTTGACCGGGTCGGCGGTGGCGCCGGCGACGGTGACCTGGACGGCGGGCTCGTCGGTGTCGTCGGCCGAGGAGATCGTGAAGCTGGCGCTGGCCTCCTCGTCCTCCTTCAGCGTCGGATCGGTGGCCAGGTCCTTCTCGAAGACCTCGTCGGCGATGTCGGGAAGGACCTTCTTGCCGTCGGCGTCGACGGCCGGCTTGGTCTCGAGCACGTCGGCCAGATCGACCTGGTCCCCCAGCACGACCTCCTTGGCGCCGTTCGCGGCCGCCTTCTTGGCCGGGGCCTTCTTCGCCGGGGCCTTCTTGGCGACGGCCTTCTTCGCGGGCGCCTTCTTCGCGGGCGCTGCCTTCGCGGTCTGGGCGGCTCGAGTCACCGGAACATCAACCTCACAACGTCGTTTCGGGCATGACAATGAGGCCTGCGGTCAACCTCTGGGTCAAGTCTGCCACGGTGCCCGAAACATCCAAGTACCGGTTCACCCCACGGGCCAGGAATGCACCGGTTCGCCGCTGTGCATGTGCTCCGCGTAGCGCCGGGTGAGGGCGCGCATGGAGTCGAAGACGTCGGAGCCGCGCGTGTGGAGGCGGTCGAACTGGGCCGTCATCCACGAGGACCCGTTCTGTCCGGTGACGCAACGGCGCTCGATGATCTGCAGGAACTCGTCGATCACCGCGCCGTCGACGCCGCGTCGCTCGAGCCCGACGTGGGCCAGCGGAAGCAGGTGGCGCAGCACCAGCTCGCGGACGGGCACCGTGCCGATGCCGGGCCAGTAGGCCTCGGCATCGATGCCGGCGGAGGCCGCCTCGTGGAAGCCCTCCTCGGCCGCCCGGAACGACAGCTGGCTCCACACCGGGCGGTCCTGCTCGGTCAGCGCCGTCACCAGCCCGTAGAAGAGGGCGGCATTCGCGACGGTGTCCTTCACCGTGGGCCCCGAGGGCAGCAGCCGATTCTCCACGCGCAGGTGGGGCTTGCCGTCGACGACGTCGTAGATCGGGCGGTTCCAGCGCCAGATCGTGCCGTTGTGCAGCCGCAGCTCGGGCAGCGTGGGGATCCGGCCGGCCTCGATCTCGGCCACGGGGTCCTCGTCGTCGACGATCGGCAGCAGCGCCGGGAAGTAGCGCGAGTTCTCCTCGAAGAGGTCGAAGACCGACGTGATCCACCGCTCGCCGAACCACACGCGGGGGCGCACGCCCTGCGCCTTGAGCTCGTCGGTGCGCGTGTCGGTGGCCTGCTCGAACAGCGCGATGCGGGTCTCCTGCCACAGTCGGCGACCCAGGAAGAACGGCGAGTTGGCGCCCACGGCGATCTGGACCCCGGCGATCGCCTGCGCGGCGTTCCACGTGGGTGCGAAGTCGTCGGGCTCGACCTGCAGGTGCAGCTGGGTGCTCGTGCAGGCGGCCTCGGCGATGATCGTGTCGATGGTGGTGCGGAGTCGCTCGACCCCGTTGATGACCAGGTGGATGTCCTCGCCGCGCGCCGTGAGGATCTGGTCGGACAGCAGGTGGTACCGCGGATTGGACGAGATCGCCTCGCGCGTGAGGTGCTGCGTGTCGAGCGTGGGAAGGATGCCGATCATCATCAGTCCGGTGCCGACGGTCTGGGCCTTCTCCTGGGCGGCGTTCAGGTCGTCGCGCATGCTGTCGGCCATGTCGGCCAGGCCCCGCCCCGCCACGGGCGACGGGGGCACGTTGATCTCGACGTTGAACTGGCCCAGTTCGGTCTGGAAGTCCTCGGCGGCGATGGCGTCGAGCGTCTCGGCGTTGCGCAGCGCCGGGTCGCCGGTCTCGTCGACGAGGTTGAACTCGATCTCGATGCCCACGTGCGGGTCGGGCACGGAGAAGTCCTGCTCCCCCAGCATCGCCGCCAGCACGTCGAGGTTCCGGCGCACCTTGGCGCGGTACCTCGCACGGTCCTCGCCGGTGAACTCACGGGCTTCGACGTCTTGTCCCATGCAGCCAGCCTAGGGCCGATCAGGCGCTCGCATCGGCCGCCGACCAGCGGTCAGGATGCAGGCCCGCCTCGAGCGCTCCGTGCAGCAGCACCCCCATGCGGTAGTGCGGCTCCAGCGCGAGGGCCCGCTCGAGCGCGAACCGGGCCCGGACCCCGTCGCCCATCTGCCACGCGGCGAAGCCGGCCAGGCACAAGGAGGCCGGCGCGAAGTCGGCGGCGGCGACCCGTGAGACCGCGGCCCACAGCGCGTACATCGGCATGGCGTTCTGCCGCGTGATGCGCAGCCAGGCCGAGTCGCGCACCTGGCGGCCCGAGACCCGGACGGCCAGCTCCACGAGGTCGCCGTCCGTGAGCCGCTCCTCGGCGAGGAAGCGCTCGGTGAGCCGGGCGACCGTCTCCTGCTCGCGCAACAGGAAGGTGTCCGGGTCGGTCGTGAGCGCGCGGGCCATGAAGCGCTGGAGCACCTCCTCGTGGGCCGCCTCGAGCCAGCGCTGGCGCTGGCCCCGGGCGGGCGCGACGTCGGCGGCCAGGTCGGACCGGTCGCGCGCGATGACCTGCCCCTGCGCGACGGCGTGCACGATGGCCTCGTGGTGGTCGTCGAGCGTGTAGCGCAGACCGTCCTGCGGGTGCCCGGGCAGATCGGCCCAGTAGCGCTCGCCGTCCGCCCAGATGGTCAGCCAGTCCCGGCGCGGCGGCAGGGCGTCGCGCAGGGCGAGGGCCATCGTGCGGGCGCGCTCCACGTCGTCGGACAGCGCGAAGAGGAAGAAGCCCTCGTCGCCGTTGCGCAGGAGGTGGCCCGCGAGGTCGGCCGCGAGCTCGTCCTCGGACCCGGCCTCGGGCAGGTCGTGCCGGAGGCTGAACCCGAACCGGCAGTTCGCGCCGGAGACCGCGAGCCCGATCACGCACTCGCGCGGGACGAAGCCGAAGAACGTCGGCAGCGCGTTGAGGAGGTCTTCATGGGTGTGGGCACGGAACACGTCGTCAGGCATGGGACGACCCTCGTGCCGGAGGCGGGTCCGGCTGAACCCCTTGCCGAGTCCCTGTGGACGGACGGCGGCGCGCGGCCGGCCCTGTGGACGACGGGCGCCGGCGCCTCCTAGCGGCGCGTGCTCCGCCTCCGGACCACCGCTGCTCCGTACGCCACGGCGAGCACGAACACGCCGACCACCAGGGCGACCTGCGCACTGTCGGCTCCCGGGGACACCTCGGGGGGCACCCGGACGGTCATCCGCGGGTCGACCGCTTCGGCGGTCACCTCGAACGTCGGCTCGGAGCGCACCATGCCGGCCACGCTCTCGCACCGCTGCTCGGCGGCCACGGTGACGGACTCCCCCGGCTCGGCCCCGATGCGGGAGGTCACCAGGAACTCGGTCGCCTGGGCGGGCGGGAGGCCGGGCCCGGTGAACCCGACGCGGCGACCGTCGAGGACGCGGTCCCATCCGTCGGGCCCCGTCGCCTCGATCGCCGCCGTGCTCTCGGGCAGCTCGAGCACCAGACTCGTGGTCGACCCTTCGCAGCCGCCCAGGACCGTGACGACGAGGACGGAGGTCCCGTCCCCCTGGGGCAGCACCTCGTCGATCGCCACGTCCGCGAGGGCCGGCGCAACCGTGCCGGCCGTCACCGCGATCAGGGCGACCAGCAGCACGAGGGCTCGTGCCGCCGCGTTGCGCGGGCTCATGGGATCTCCACCTCTCCGGACACCACCGGCTCGTCGAAGCGGTTCAGTCGCGCGGACACCGACAGGCGCCACGCGCCCGGCAGCGGCAGGTCGGCACTGGCCTCCCAGTGGCCCGCCCTCGTCCGGGTCAGCGGCCGGTTGATCGGCCCGACCTCGGCCTCCTCGAGGGCGATCTGCAGGCGCGGCGCCTCCTCGAGGTCGACGACGTCGCCGGCCGCGTCGGTGAGCGTCACCTGGATCGCGTTGGTGCCCCGACGCACCGGAGTCACGACCACGTCGACCGTGTGGGACTCCCCCAGCTCGAGCTCGAGGCGCTGCACGGTGGGCGCGTCCTGAGCCACGGTGTCGGACCTGGCCGGTGGCGTCTGGCCGACCAGCGCGCCGGTGGCCACGAGCACCGCGGCGACGACGGCAGCCTCGAAGGAGACGGTGCGGCGGAGCACCTCCGCGGCGGACGCGGCATCGCGTCCGGCGAGCCGGCCGACCAGAACCTGCCGGTTCCAGGCGGCCACCGCGACGACCGGCACGAGCAGCAGCACCTTCACGAGCACCGCTCGGCCGTAGCCGGTCTCCCACAGCGCCGCGAACGACCCGGAGATCCGCCAGAAGAGGACGACTCCGGCGACCGTGAGCGCGACGAGCGAGACCCCGGCGGCGGCCGAGAAGCGGGTGACCGCGGTGGCGCGGTCCTGCACCCGCAGTGCGGGCCCGGCGGCGAGAACGAGGCCCAGGCCCAGCAGACCACCCCACCACAGGGCGGCGGCGCTCACGTGGACGAGGTCGGCCGTGAGGACGAGCCACCACGGGCCGTAGCTGCGGGTGTGTCCGACCGGGAGGAGCGAGGCGACAACCAGGGCGGCGCCCACCGCGGCCAGGACGGGCTCGCGCACGCGGCCCAGCAGCGCCGCGGCGACGCCGGCAGCCAACACGAGCGCGGCGATCCCGGCGGAGGACGCGGCACCGTCGCGCCAGGCCTCGGCGGTCATCACCGACGACAGTGGCCCACCGGACTCCCAGACGGCGGTGAGCGGCATGAGCAGGACCGCGGCGACCACCGCGAGCGCACCGAGGCCGGCCGTCGTGCGCCGGGTGCGCCGCTCGACGGCCGGCTCGCGACGAGCCGCTCCGGGGGCGATGAAGAGGGAGAAGACGACCAGCCCGGCGACTCCGAGGGCGCCGGCGTAACGGAGCGCCTCCACGACGGCTCGCGCGACGACGAGCTCGCGCTCGGTCTGCGTGACCGGGACCCCGATGGCACCGGGGGTGGCTGCGCCGACGGCGAAGGTGAATCCCCCGGTCACGGGATGGGAGTCGGCCGACACGACGCGCCACGTCACGACGTGGGTACCGTCGGGCAAGGGCTTCACGGGCCGGATCCGCAGCACGGTGTCGCGCACGGTGAACTCGGCGGCCTCGGGTTCCCCCGCGGCGTCGAGCACGGCGTTGCCGGAGCCGGCGAGGCTGACCGGCTCGGTCAACGTGACGGTCAGCTCGGCCGGGGACTGCGTGAGCACCTGACCGTCCGCGGGGTTGCTCCCGATGGGCGACGCGTGGCCGAAGGCCGCGACGGGCCACACCAGGAGCAGGAGCAGCCCGGAGAGCACGGCGGCGAGCCGTGCCCTCCGGGCCACCGGGGCGTAGGTCACCCGCGGCTCCGGGTGCGGCCGAGCGCGAGACCGCCCGCTGCGAGGCCGAGGGCGCCGAGCACGACGCCCACCCAGCCGAGGGTGTTCGAACCGGTCCCGGCCTCCTCGTGATCCGCCGCCTCGTCGTCGCCCGTGGCGCCGTTGCCGTGACCGTCGCCCTCGGAGGCCGTGGTCTCGATGAAGGGCGCCGCGTACTCGGGCTCGTCCTGGTCCTCGTCGTACGTCTGGGTCCAGGCGGTCTCACCCTTCTCACACGTCTGGATCACGGGGAAGACGAGCTTGGTGCCCTCTTCCTCCGGCAGCGGCAACTGCAGTGCGACGGTGTCACGCAGGCCGTCCTCCAGCGGGCTCTTCGCCGTGTACACGACCTCGGCCACGCGTTCGGTGTACTCGCCGCCGTCTCCGTTGTCGACCGCGGAGTCGAGCTTCTCGATCTTCTTCTCGATCGTCCAGTTCGGGTTCACCGTGGGCGTGACGGCGATGATCTCCTCGGGCAGCTGGATCGTCAGCCGCGTCGTGGGCGACGCATCGCAGCCGTGACCGACCGAGAAGGTCATGACACTGTACGAGCCCGCCGCCGTCGAGGACGGGGTCACGCTGACGTGGCCCGAGGCCACTGCGGCCGCCGTGACGACGAGGGCCGACGAGGTGAGGGTGAGTGCTGCTGCGCGGGCAGCATGACGTGCAAGGGACATGGTTCTTCTCCTGAGTTCGGGGAGCCGCCCGCGGACAGGCGGCACGAGGTCACCCGCAGGGGCGGGCGACCGGGGCGATGACGACCCAGGAGGCGGGCGGACCGCGCCGCACCACGACGTGCTCGAGGAGGCGGACGCCGGACACGGGTCCGGTCGTCGGGCACGGGAGGGGCACGCGCGCCGGAACCGCACGCGGGCGCCCGAGGCGAAGGACGAAGGTGACGCGCTGCCACCAGGCCCACCAGAGGCGCTCGGCAGCGGCGATGCCGGCAGCGACCAGGACGAGGCCGACCACGTGCGCGACGGCCATCGAAGGACCGGGCACGACCTGGTGACCGTGCACGTAGCCAGTCAGGACGTGGACGGCAACCTGCGGCACCGCGAGCAGGCCAAGCGCCGAGGCGAAGCCGATCCGCCGCGCGGCGGCCCACCACGCCAGCGCTCCCCCGGCCACCACGACCGGGACGACGGCGACGGCCGGCGGGACCCCACCACCGCCCGCCACGTGGGCGGCGACTGCCATGACGATCGCCCACAGGCTCACCGACGCGGCGCGGACGAGGCGCGCGATCGGGGCTCCGGGGGCTGACACGATCGTCATCGTACGGGCCCGCGAACTCGTGGCCCCACTCCGTGACGCGATGTTTACACGGCCGTCACCGCGGGCCCTGCGGAGCGCCTCCGTTCCCCGTGGCGACGGCCCGTTCCGGGATGTCCACCTGCGCTGGAACGGCGAGGGATTCCCATTCGGTGTCTCATTCACCATCGCGACACCTTCACATCCGGAGACCTCTCGTAACGCGCCGGTTCGCGCGACGACCGCCTCCCGAAACGCGTCGGGGACAGATTGAGGGCCGAATCGTCCCCAGCCGAAGGAACTTCCCCGCATGTCAGTCACACGAGTCCTGTCCCACCTCACCGCGGCAGCCGTCGCCTCGTCCGCGCTGGCGCTCCCGGCGACGGCGGTGGCGCAGGACGGCACCGGCGTGATCCGGGGCACCGTCCTGGAGACGGGCCACGTCATCGCACCGGGCATCGACGTGTCGCTCTACCGGTCCACCGGAGAGTTCGTCGGCGCCACCGTCGCGAACTCCGCCGCCGGCGCCTACGAGTTCCGGGGCCTCGAGGCCGGGTCGTACACGCTCTGGTTCGAGAACCAGAACGAAGCGGTCAGCGAGTGGTGGGACAACCAGCCAGACAAGCCGCAGGCGACCCCCATCAGCCTGGCCGACGCCCAGACGTTCGTCGCGAACGCGTACCTCACCCAGATCAGCGAGAACCTCGTCCGGCCGACGATCAGCGGCACCCCGGCCGTCGACTCGGTCCTGACGGCCGCGCGCGGCACCTGGTACCCCACCCAGAACGTCACCTTCAGCCACCAGTGGCTGCGCAACGGCACGCCGATCGAGGGCGCCACGGCGTCCACCTACCGCCTGCGCAACGACGATGCCGGCCGCACCATCTCGGTCGAGGTCATCGCCATGGTCCAGGGCGCCACCGAGAAGGCCACGAGCACCGCGACGGCGCCCGTGACCGGTGGCACCGCACCGGTCCAGCCGATCGCGAACGCGGCGAAGCCGGTCATCACGGGATCCACCGTCGTCGACTCCACCCTGACCGCGACGACGGGCTCGTGGACGCCGTCGGACGCCACCGTGACGCTGCAGTGGCTGCGTGGCGCCACCGTCGTCGGCACCGGGGCCACCTACCGGACGAAGGCCGAGGACATCGGGTCGAGCCTGCGGGTCCGCGCCACCGCCAGCCGGTCCGGCTGGACGCAGGCGGTCGCGGAGTCGGCGGAGTTCGGTCCCGTCACCGCCCCCGCGCCGGTGCTGACGGCGCCCGAGAACCGCGTCCGGCCCACCGTCGCCGGGACCGCCCGGGTCGGCAGCTCGGTCACGGCGGGCACGGGCTCGTGGAGCACGTCGGCCTCCCTCGCGATCCGCTGGACGCGTGACGGCCGGGCCATCCCCGGCGCCACCGCCCGGAGCTACCGACTGACCGCCGCCGATGCCGGCCGGAGGATCGCCGCCGCCGTGACGGCCACCAACGCCGGAGGCTCCGCGACGGTCACGAGCCCCGTGCGCGTCGTCGCCAGGGCCACGTCGCGGATCCGCGTCGGCACCTCGTCGCCTCGCAAGGGCCGCCTGAAGGTCAAGGCCATCGTCTCCTCCGCCGGAGCGCGGACGGGCCGGGTCACCGTGACGGTCAAGGTCGGCGGCCGGACCAAGGTCAAGCGGGCGACGCTCAGCAGGGGCACCCGCACGATCACGGTCACCGGCCTGCGCAAGGGCAGGGCCACGGTCCGCGTGGTCTACGCCGGCGACGCCTCGACCTCCGGCGCCTCCCTCAAGAAGAAGGCCACCGTGCGCTGATCCCCCAGCCCGCGCGGCTCCCCCCAGTCCTCGGTCCGCCGTCCCGTCGTCGGCGGACCGAGGGACCGGCTCCCCGACCCGGTCCCGACGACCCGGTGCCTTCCGGTGTCGATCACTTCCAGCCCCACAAGGAGACCATGTGAATGCGTCACAGCGCGTGCCCTGGAGGACACGCAAAGTCGCCGTCGCTGCCCTCGCACTCGGACTGACTGCCGCCGCCACGACCTACGTCATGGCCCAGCAGGACGTCAGCGGCACCGACTCCGGCAACAGCACGAAGTTCAACGTCGTCGGCGACGGAGACCTGCCCACCAAGAAGCCGAAGCTCGGCGAGGACCGCGCCGGGCTCTCCGCCGAGGAGACCGGCTACGCGATCCACGTGGCCTCCACCGACTCGAGCGTCCCCTCGGACGCCACCGACGTCCGCGGCAAGGACGGGCCGGAGTTCCTCTACGCCGACCTGCCCGACCTCAGCGAGGGCCACACCGGCCGCACCGCCGTGGTCGCGCTCTACGACTACACGCACGACGTGACGTACGACCAGGTCGTCGACCTGGAGGCCGGCAAGGTCATCGAGACGAAGAAGTCCGGCACGGCCCAGCCGCCGACCTCCGCCACCGAGGCGGACCTGGCGATGAAGCTGGCCATCGAGTCCGACGCCGATCTGGGCTTCACGACCGAGTTCGAGGAGAACATGGGCGTCCCGCTCATCGATCCCGACCAGGTCGACTACGTCGCCGGCGCCTGGGTCTTCAACAAGACCACGTCCAAGGGCCAGGAGTGCGGCAAGGACCGCTGCGCCCAGCTCATGGTCTCGACCGCGTCCGGGGTGTACCTCAACACCTTCGACTTCGTCGTGAACCTGTCCACCCAGAAGATCGTCCGCACCCAGTGAGCAGGAAGAGAAGTCCGATGCGAATGAAGACACTGACGCGGATCGTCGCCGCCGGCGCCACCGCATTCCTCACCGCGGGGCTCGTGTCGGCCCTGCCCCCGTCGGCAGCCGCCGCCGAGGACTCGCCCCTGGCCTGCGCGGACAGCGCGATCACGAAGGAGCTCGAGAACGGCTCCGCGTGGCGGATGTGTGCGCGCATCCACCCGATCAAGGGCCTCATCCTCGAGCAGATCGAGTTCAAGCCCGCGACCGGCGAGTACGAGTACGCCGGGTACAAGCGGGTCCTGGACCAGCTCAACATCGCCCAGCTGAACGTGCCGTACGACACCGGTCACGTCCAGTACAACGACATCACCTCCTACGGGTTCGGCAAGCAGTACCTGATGACCCAGGGCCCCGAGGTCTGCAGCGGCGAGGCGCTCGACGTGGACCAGTCGTTCACGTACAGCGGCCGGCTCGTCGAGCGGACCGTCCCGGGCATCTGCGTGCAGGAGGACCCGATGGGCCTCGTCACGCACGCCCAGGAGACCCAGATCGGCGGCGGCACGCTGTACGCCGACCAGGGCACGGCGCTCGCGGTCTCGTCCATCTCGAAGATCAGCTGGTACGAGTACCAGCAGCGGGTGACGTTCGACGACCACGGCCAGATCGACGTCGGCCTCGGCGCGACGGGCGACATCGCCCCCGGCTGGGCGTCCGACAGCGGCAACGCGTTCTTCGGCAACAACCCGAAGACCGGCTGGCCGCTCTCGGGCAAGTCGTCGGTGACCACCACGACCGGCGGCGAGACCACGACGAAGGAGATCCAGTCGTACGCCGGATCGCACTGGCACAACGCGATGTTCAAGGTCGACTTCGGCATCGACAAGGGCGAGAAGCAGACCGTCGAGCAGTGGGACTTCGCCAGTCCCGGTGCCGGGACGCGGGCCCCGATCGTCGAGGGCACCGGAACGGTCAAGAGCTCGGCGTTCACGTCGATCGAGAACGACGACCACGACGAGCTCAGCTGGTGGCGCGTCCTCAACCCGAACAGCAAGAACAAGGACGGCCACGCCCGCTCCTACGAGATCGTGAACAACAACACGTCGAACGCGCTCATCCCTGACTGGGCACCCTCGGTGACGTTCACGAACTACCGTTCCTGCGAGGAGTACGCGTCGGACAACCTCAACGCGGGCTGCCCGGGCAAGGGCATCCTCGACTACGTGGCGGGTGACACCCACGAGCTGACCGACCCGGTCGCGTGGGTCAACGTCGGGTTCCACCACACGGACAAGGACGAGGACCAGTCGCCGATGCCGATCCACTGGCAGAAGTTCCAGCTGGTGCCGCGTGACTTCTTCGCGCAGAAGCCGACCATCACCGATTCGCGCAAGTGCATCAACGGTCCGTTCTCCTCGGTCAACGCGGTGACCAAGCCGTGCACCCCGGAGAACACGGTCAAGCCGAAGATCAGCGACAAGGCCGACGGCGCCGCCGCGGTCGTGCCGGCGGTCGGCAAGGTCCTGACGTCCAGCACGGGTACGTGGCGCAGCGCCGCGCAGCGGCTGACGTACGCGCACACCTGGTTCCGCAACGGCGAGGCCGTGTCGACCGGTCAGGACTACACCCTGACCGAGGCCGACATGAACGCGTCGATCACGGTCAAGGTGAGCGCGTCCGCCACCGGCTTCCCCACGAACGTCGCGGAGTCCGATGCGCTCGTCTGGGGCACCCCGCCCACGACGGAGCCGACGCCCGAGCCGACGACGGAGCCCACCACGGCCCCGACGACGGCCCCGACGACGAGGCCCACCACGGCCCCGACGCCGCGGCCCGTCGTGAAGTCGACGCCGAAGCTGTCGGTGCGCCTCGCGGCCACGACGGTCAAGCCCGGCCGGACGAACAAGGTCGCCGTCACGGTGACCGCCGGTGGCAAGCCCGCCACCGGCAGGGTGTCGATCACGGTGGACGGCAAGGTGAGGACCCTGACCCTGGTGAAGGGCAAGGCCAACCTGACGTTCACGGCACCGAAGAAGCCCAAGGGCTACGCGGTGAGGGTGTCCTACTCGGGCAGCTCCACCGTCAAGGCAGGCAGCACCTGGGTCAGGCTCACGGTCAAGAAGTGACCACGAGCTGATCCGACGGACCGGGGCGTCACCCCACGGGCGGCGCCCCGGTCCCCCCCCTCGACTCCCCGACGACGGAGCTCCCCATGCGCATCCAGGTACTCCTGCGAACCGCCGCCCTCACGCTGGCGGCCACGACCCTCGCCGCCTGCGGCACCGAGACCCAGCAGGTTGCGCTGGGCGGCACGAAGGCAGCCGACACCGCCGAGCGGCGCGAGACCGTCGAGCGCCCCTGGGGCACCGTCAAGACGTTCCCCCGCCTGCAGAAGGCCGAGCCGCCGAGCGCGGCCGACGTCGTCTTCACGCGCGAGATGATCATGCACCACCGCCAGGCGATCGAGCTGGCCGAGAACGTGCGCCGCCACGAGGGTCTCGACGAGCGGGTCGGCTCCTCGGCGCGGTTCATCATCCAGGACCAGAAGAACGAGATCACGACCATGAAGGCGTGGCTCCGCGCCTGGCAGGACACCACCGGGTCCTCGGACGAGCACAGCCACGACGCGGACGCGATGCCCGGCATGCTGCCGCAGTCACGGGTCGACGAGATCGCCGCGCTCGATCCCCCCGAGACCGAGGTCGCGTTCCTGCGGGCGATGATCGAGCACCACGAGGGTGCCGTCACGATGTCGCAGGACTACCTGCCCGAGCAGTCGAACGCTTTCGTCCACAGCACCGCGACCCACATCATCAGCGAGCAGACCACTGAGATCACGTACATGCGGAACCTGCTGAAGCAGTGGTGCGAGAAGGACGGACCGGCCACGTGCACCCGGCCGTGAGCCTGCGCCGGCCCCACCACCTCGGGTGGTGGGCCGGGGCGGTGGCCGCGGGGATCGTCACCCTGTCCCTCGCGACAGGGCTCGTCGGCCACGCCACGGTCACCTCGCCGTCGATGGCACCGGCGCACGACGCCGGCAGCACCCTGCTCACGACCACGCTCGGCACGAGCCGGCTGGACCGCGGTGACGTCGTCGTGTTCGACATGCCGCGGAGCTGGAGCGACGCCGAGCGTCAGCGACTCGGAGCCGCTCCGGGCGACACGTCGGGCACCGAGGCGATGGTCAAGCGCGTGATCGGCCTCCCGGGCGACCGCGTCACGTGCTGCGCGCCCGGCGGCACCCTGATGCGTAACGGTCGGGTGCTCGACGAGCCGTACCTGGCCGAGCCGCCGGCCGACGTCGCGAACGGCACGTACGACGTCACGGTGCCGCCCGGCCACGTGTGGGTGCTGGGCGACAACCGGCGCCGGTCGTTCGACTCCCGCGCAATGCGGGCCCGCCCCGGCGAGTCGGGGTTCCTCCCGCTCTCGAGCGTCAGGGCGCGGGTCCTGCTCGGCTGGCCGTGAGACCCCGTTCGCCTAGGACTCGTCGGTCGGGTCGAGCGGAGCCACCGCCCCGGCGAGGTTGCGTACCCGCTGCCCCAGGGCGAAGCCGGAGAGGTCGGGACTGCGCACGAGGTACTCCTGCTGCACGAGGTGCTTGAGGATCCGGTAGGCCGTGGCGCGCGGCATGCCGAGGGTCTCGGCGATCTCCCGCGCGGACACCCCGGCCCCCGAGCGGGCCACCTGCTCGAGGATGGCGAACGCGTTGTCCACGGCTCCGGGCTCCCGCCCGCGAAAGGGCGTGGGCGGCGCCTTCGAGGGCGAGTCGCTGCTCATGGGCCCAGCAGGTCCGTCGTGATCGTCTCGTCGTGGATGCCCATCCGCCGCAGCGCACGGCGCCGGTGCGAGCGCAGCCACACGAACCACAGCACGCCGCCGGCCAGGGTGGTGGCCGTGAGCACCAGGCCGCCCCGGTCCCCCTGCCGGACATCCTCGATCGTGTCGAGCGTCGCGAGCGTGATCGTCAGGACGACCGCCAGCGCCGCGACCGCGACAGGGCCCGGCGTGACCTCGTCGATCCGCACGAGGAAGACCGGCAGCGCCAGCGCGACGAGGGCGTACGCCACGATCAGGACCAGCACCGCCGACCGGAGCAGCGTCATCGAGAGCTCGCCGACCTCGCGCCCCAGCAGCAGGGTCACGGTGGCCGGGGCGATCGCGAACGGCGTGACCACGGCCAGCGCCGCGACGGGAGAGCCCCAGCGGGCATGAGCCCGACCGAGTGACGCGGGCAGCGCGCCCTCGCGCGCCAGGGAGAAGATCACCCGGGCGAGCGCGTTCCAGGCACACAGCGCGAGCGCGAGGAACGAGAGCGCCAGCAGGCTGCTGAGGATCGCGTCGGCCACGTGGACGTCGACCGAGTCGGGGAACCAGCGCTGGGCCGGGCCACGCCGGTGGTCGCCCGCCACGAGCGGCGCGTTCGCCGCCAGGAACCCGAGCGCGTAGAGGACGGCCGCGACGAGGACGGCGCCCGTCATCGCCCGTGGGACGCTCCAGAACGGTCGCTCGGCCTCCCCGGCGAGGGCGGCCGCGGACTCGAAGCCCACCGTGATCCCCATGACCACCGTCGCGCCGAGCACGATCCGCCCGGGGTCGGCTCCTTCGAGGGAGAGCACGGACGCGGACGGCAGGCCCTCACGCGTGATCGTGAGGGCGACGAGCAGGAGCAGCCCCACCACGAGCGCGGACTCGACCACGAGCGCGAGGCGGGTCGCGACGCGCACGCCGCGCACCGACACGAGCAGGCACACCGCGATCGCGGCGATCCCGATCCACCACTGCGACCATGCGTCCACCGCCACACCGTCCGGGGAGCCCGTCGTGACGGCCTCGCTCGACCGGCGGATCGCCTGCGAGATCCCGAAGGCCACGAGGATCCCGTAGCCGAGCAGCATCGAGGTGCCGACGAGCAGCCCGGCGAACGGCCCCAGTGAGCGCGTCACCCACGTGTACATCGAGCCGGCCGCAGCGATCCGGGTCGCGAACTGGGAGAACACCGCCGCCAGCAGCAGCGCCAGGCCGAAGCCCAGGACCGCGCTCAGCCACGCGCCGGGACCCACGACCCGCATCAGGACGAACGGGACGCTGAGGGCACTCGCCGCCGGAGCGATCACGGCCACGGAGTTGGCCAGCAGGTCCTCGGGGCGCACGGCGCGCCGGTCGAGCCCCACGAGGTCGGACTGGGGGCGCACGTCCGGGACCGACGGCGGGTCGGCGATCGCGCGCGCGAGCGCGCGGGACTCGGAGGGGAACCTCATGATGGCGTCAGGCTAGGGACGACGCGTGTCTTGCCTGTTACGCCTCCGTGTCACCCCGCGAAAGCCGTCGCCGCCGGGCGCCACCGGGGAGAATGGGCACATGCGTCCGACGGCCTCGATCCTGCACCTGGACCTGGACGCGTTCTTCGCCTCGGTCGAGCAGCGGGACAAGCCGTCGCTGCGCGGCAAGCCGGTGATCGTCGGCGGGATCGGCCAGCGGGGCGTGGTCTCGACCGCGTCGTACGAGGCGCGGCGCTTCGGCGTCCGCTCCGCGATGAGCATGGCCGAGGCCCGGTCGCGGTGCCCGCACGCGGCCTTCCTCTCCGGCCGGTTCGACGCGTACCGCGCGGCCTCGTCGATCGTCATGGAGCGCCTGCGACGCCTGTCCCCCGCCGTCGAGCCGCTCTCCCTCGACGAGGCGTTCGTCGACCTGGCGGCGGGCGAGGCGTTCGACCCAGACGCCGTGCCCGAGCTCGTCGCCGAGCTGCGCGCCGACGTCACCCGGCTCACCGAGGGGCTCACCGCCTCGGTGGGCGTCGCGCCGTCGAAGCTCATGGCGAAGATCGCCAGCGAGATCGAGAAGCCCGACGGCTCCTTCATCGTCGCGCCGGGCACCGAGAAGGACCTCCTGGAGCCCATGCCGATCACCGTGATCGCCGGGGTCGGGCCGGCCACCGCGGCCCGGCTGCACCACGTGGGGATCACGCGGGTCGGCGACGTGTGGCGTCACACCGAGGCCGAGCTCGTCGACCTGCTCGGGGCCTCCGCCGGAGCCTCGCTGCACCGGCTGTCCCGCGGCATCGACGACCGCGCGGTCAGCTCGCACCGCGAGAACAAGTCCGTCAGCTCCGAGGACACCTTCGAGACCGACATCGTCGACCGGACCGAGCTGGGGCTGATCTGCGACGCGATGGCCCGCCGCACCGCCGAGCGCCTCCGCCGCGCCGGCCTCTCGGGGCGCACGGTCACCCTCAAGGTGCGGTACCACGACTTCAGCACCCACACGCGGTCCACCAGCCTCCCGGCGCCCACCGACCAGACCCGGACGATCGTGGCCATGGCACGCCGGCTGCTGGACGCCACCGACGTCGGCGGCGGCCTGCGCCTGCTCGGCGTGGGCATCAGCGGACTCGCCGACTGGGTGCAGGACGACCTGTTCGCGCAGGAGGCCGAGCCGGACGCGGACGGCGTGCTCGAGGAGGCGGTGGACGAGTCCCCGGAACCGCAGCGACCGCGCGAGTGGTCCCCGGGGATGGACGTGCACCACGCCGAGCACGGGGACGGCTGGGTGTGGGGCCGCGGGATGGGGCTCGTCACCGTGCGCTTCGAGACGCGCCACACCCCGATCGGGCCCGTCCGGACCCTGCGCGCGGACGACCCCGACCTCGCTCCCGGCCATCGGGAGCCCGTGTCGCACCCGGCCGGTACGGTCGAGGAATGACCGACCCGCGGCCCGCCGTCCGACCCCCCGCCGCCCCAGCGAGCGAAAGCACCACGACGACACCGTCGTCGATGCCTACGAGTGGCTGCGCGACAAGGACGATCCCGAGACGATCGCCTACCTCGAGGCCGAGAACGCCTGGGCCGAGGACACCACGGCGCACCTGGCCGAGCTGCGCGAGCAGATCTTCACCGAGATCAAGGACCGCACGCTCGAGACCGACATGTCGGTGCCCGTCCGGCACGACCGCTGGTGGTACTACTCACGCACCGTCGAGGGCCGCCAGTACGCGATCCGCTGCCGCGTCCCGATCGCCGGACCCGAGGACTGGGACCCGCCGGTGGTCGAGCCCGGCGCCACCCTGCCCGGCGAGGAGGTCCTGCTCGACTCCAACGACGAGGCCGAGGGCCACGAGTTCTTCTCCCTCGGTGCCTTCAGCGTCTCCGACGACGGCGACCTGCTGGCGTGGTCCGTCGACACCCAGGGCGACGAGCGGTACGCGATCCGCGTGCGTCGCCTCTCCACCGGCGAGGTCCTCCAGGACCACATCGAGGGCGCCGCACCGGGCGCCACGTGGTCGGCCGACGGTCGCCACCTCTTCTACGTCACCGTCGACGACGCCTGGCGTCCGCACCGGGTGTGGCGCCACGAGCTCGGCTCCACCGAGGACGACGTGCTCGTCTTCGAGGAGCCCGACGAGCGCTACTTCGTCGGGCTCGGCCGGACCAGCTCCGAGCGCTTCCTCGTGATCGCGGTGGGCTCGAAGGTCACCACCGAGGTGCGCCTCCTCGACGCCACCGACCCCACGGGCGAGTTCGACGTCGTGTGGCCGCGCCGCGAGGGCGTCGACTACTCCGTCGAGCACCTCGTGGTCGGCGGCCGCGACCAGCTGGCGATCCTGCACAACGACGGGGCGATCAACTTCGAGCTCGTGCTGGCGCCGCTCGAGGACCCCACGGCCACCACCGTGCTCGTACCGGGCTCGGACGATGTCCGACTCGAGGCCGCCGACGCCTTCGCGCGTCACCTCGTGCTGTCGTACCGCCGCGACGCCACCACCCGGCTGGCCCTCATGCCGATCGGCGACGACGGGATCGGCGAGGCGCAGGAGCTCGACTTCGAGGCCGAGCTCTTCACGTGCGGCCTCGCCGGCAACGCCGAGTGGGACCCGCGCTACCTGCGCATCGGCTACACCTCCTACGTCGAGCCCGCGACCATCTGGGACCTCGACCCCGCCACGGGCGAGCGGATCCTGCGCCGCCGGGCGCCCGTGCTGGGCGACTTCGACCCTCAGGACTACGAGCAGCACCGCGCCTGGGTCCGGGCCGACGACGGCGCGCTGGTGCCGCTCTCGATCGTCTGCCGCAAGGGCACGCCGCGCGACGGCTCCGCCCCCGGCGTGATCTACGGCTACGGCTCCTACGAGATCAGCCTCGACCCCGACTTCTCGATCTCGCGGCTCAGCCTGCTCGACCGCGGGTTCGTGTACGCGGTGGCGCACGTCCGCGGCGGCGGCGAGCTCGGACGTGCCTGGTACGACCAGGGCAAGCAGCTGGCCAAGATGAACACCTTCACCGACTTCATCGCGTGCGCCCGTCACCTGGCCGACGAGGGCTGGACGTCGGCCGACCGGCTCGTGGCCGAGGGCGGCAGCGCGGGCGGCCTGCTGATGGGCGCGGTGGCGAACCTCGCTCCCGACGCCTTCGCCGGCATCTTCGCCGACGTGCCGTTCGTCGACCCGCTCACCACGATCCTCGACCCCTCCCTGCCCCTCACGGTGATCGAGTGGGACGAGTGGGGCGATCCGCTCCACGACCCCGAGGTCTACGCCTACATGAAGCGGTACGCGCCCTACGAGAACGTCGCCGACGTGGCCTACCCGTCGATCCTCGCGGGCACCTCGCTCAACGACACCCGCGTTCTCTACGTCGAGCCCGCCAAGTGGGTCGCGCGCCTGCGCGAGGTCACCGGTGCCGAGCGGTCGGTGCTGCTGCGCACCGAGATGGCCGCGGGTCACGGCGGGGTCAGCGGACGGTACGCCGCGTGGCGCCAGCGGGCGTGGGAGCTGGCGTGGATCATCGACACTGCGACGCAGGTCACCCGCGGCATTCCAAGAAACTCCTGAGAACGGAATCCCAGCGCTCCCGCGGTCGTTGTACCGGGTGAAGCCACCGTCAGGAGGATCACCGTGGAAGACCGTGAATTCGAGGGCAAGGACAGCGTCGGCATGTACCTGTCCGAGATCGCGCGCACCCCGCTGCTCGACGCCGAGCGCGAGGTCGAGCTGAGCCGCACGATCGAGGCCGGGCTGTACGCCCGCCACTTGCTCGAGACCGGCCGGATCGGACGTGCGAAGGGCGGCGCCCCGAAGCGCGCCACCCGCGAGGAGCTGGAGTTCATCGCCGAGGAGGGCGACCGCGCCGTGCAGGAGTTCGTCCAGGCGAACCTGCGTCTCGTCGTGTCGATCGCCCGCAAGTACGGGCGTGCCCAGATGCCGATGCTCGACCTCATCCAGGAGGGCAACACCGGCCTCATCCGCGCCGTCGAGAAGTTCGACTACGCGAAGGGCTTCAAGTTCTCGACCTACGCCACGTGGTGGGTCCGCCAGGCGATCACGCGCGGCGTGGCCCAGCAGGCTCGCGTCGTGCGCCTCCCCGTGCACGTCGTCGAGGAGCTCAACCAGGTCTCCGGCGCGCGTCGCAACCTCGAGCGTCAGCTGGGGCACGACCCCGAGCCCGCCGAGATCGCGGCCGAGCTCGGCATGGACGTCGAGCGCGTCATCGACCTGCTCGCCTGGGGCCGTGACCACGTCAGCCTCGACTCCCCCGTGGACGAGGACGGCGACACGAGCCTGGGCGACCTGATCGCTCGTGACAGCACGCCCGGCCCCGACCTGGCGATGCTCGACCACGACGCCCGTGACCAGCTGCTCGCGCTCGTCGATCGCCTCGACGCCCGCGAGGCCGACATCGTCAAGGCTCGCTACGGCCTGCTCGACGGTCGTCAGCAGAAGCTCGCCGACATCGGCAAGCGCCACGGCATCTCCGCCGAGCGCGTGCGTCAGGTGGAGCGACAGGCGATCGCGCGACTGCGAGAGATCGCCGATCCCGAACTGGCCGCCTAGCGGCCATCCCCGGCCCGACGCTATGCAGCGGCGTCAGGCCCAGCGAGCGCCCGGCTCGACCAGGTCCTTCCAGACCTCGTCGATCCGGGCGCTCAGCTGTTCCCGGGTGCCGGTGTTCTCGATGACGACGTCGGCGGCCGCCCGGCGCTCCTCGCGGGAGGCCTGGGCCGCGATGCGGGCCCGGGCGGCGTCATCGGTCATGCCCCGGGCGGCGACCATGCGGGCGATCTGCACGTCCTCGGGCGCGTCGACGACGATCACCACGTCGCAGGACGCGGCCGCGCCCATCTCGACGAGCAGTGGGTTGTCGTGCACGACGATCGCGTCGCCCGCCTGCTGCTCGCGCAGCGCGGCCAGGTCGCGGATCGCTGGATGCGTGATCGCCTCGAGGTCCTTCAGCGCCGCCGGGTCGGCGAACACGAGCGAGCCCAGCCGCGGCCGGTCGAGCGTGCCATCGGCGGCGATCACGTCGGCGCCGAACCGCTGCGCGATCAGCTCGAGCGCGGGACTGCCGGGCTCGACCACCTCGCGGGCCAGCCGGTCGTAGTCGATGATGACGGCACCGAGCTCGGCAAGGCGGCCGCTGACGGTGCTCTTGCCCGAGGCGATGCCGCCGGTGAGCCCGACCCGAGGTGCCATCAGCGCAGGCTCAGAGGGTGCCGGCGCTGCCGACGGTGGTGACGTGGACGTGGTCGTAGTGGTTGGCCGTAACGCCACCGCGGTCGCTCATGCCGCGCCATCCCTCGCCGCCGCGATCCACGCTCCAGATCCGCTGCTTGTATATCAGGTAGTCGACTCCGAGCTGGGTCCGATTCGCTTGCAGGAAGGCGGCGAGATCCCAGCCGTACTCCCCCCCGATCATGATGTCGAGCGAGTGCCCGGTGGCGTGCTCACCACGGCCGGCCAGACCGCCGTAGCTGGTGACTTCGGGGAAGCGGGCGCACACGGCGCGGTAGACGCGCACCGTGTCGGGCTGCAGGCCCGACTCGACGCCGGAGCCCCGCAGGCAGGCGGCCGTGGAGATCGCGCCCTCGGTGGGCCCGAGCTTGGGCTCCTCCTCGGCGACGAGCTCGCTGGAGACCCAGCGTGGGAGGTCGTTGTGCATGACCTGGGTCCAGCCGCCGCGGGTCTCGCCCGTGACCTGGAGAGTCTTGCCCTTGGCCACCGTGGCCAGCACCGGCGAGTCGTCGGAGGCGTCGGCACGGACCGGGACGGTCTTCTGTGCGTACAGGGAGCCCTTGACCAGGGCGTCGGCCTCGGCCGCGGACGGCAGGGGCGGGCGCTCGGCGCTGCTGCGCGAGGCGCGAGCCGGGGCCGTGCCACCGAGGGACTCGGTGACGATGTCGCCCTGGGCCGCGAGCGATGCGTCAGCGGTGGGGGCGGCGTCGGCCAGGGTGACCGAGGAGGTGCTGAGGGCGGCGACCGCGGCCACGCCGACGGAGGCCACACCGGTCGCGATGGCTCCGTGCCGACGGGCACGGACGTACCAAGGGTCGCGGACGACGGGCTTGCGCCGGTGTCCGGGCTTGGGGGTCTGGGTCATCGATACCAATACGGAGTCGGGGGAACGGCCGTTCGCCAGTCAACCATACTGAGCACGCGGATCCCAGCGAGTCCGCCGAACCGCCGCGAGAGGAATGAGCGATGTCACACCCGGCCGAGCCCGTGGCCGTCCCCGTCGACCGGCTGCGGCGCCTTGCCGGACGCTTCGCCGCGGGCGTCCGGCACGCCGGCGTGGCCGAGGGCGACCGCGTGGTCGTCAGCCTGCCGAACAGCGTCGAGCTGCTGGCCGCCGTGTGGGGCTGTGTCGCCTCGGGACGCATCCCGGTGCCCCTGGACCCGCGCCTGACGCCCCACGAGCGCGAGCCGATCCTGGCCGACGTCTCCCCCGCTCTCGTGCTGGACTCGCTCGTGCGGTTCACCGAGCTGCTCGCGGACGAAACGGACGAGCTCGACACGTTCCCCCGCTGCCGGCCGATGCACTTCACCTCCGGCACGACCGGGCGCCCCAAGGGCGTGTGGTCGGGGTTCTGGGACGCGGCGGACGCCGAGGCCGCCGTCCTGGAGGAGCGGGACCTCTGGGGCTTCGCCGCCTCGGACGTCAACCTCGTGGTCTCGCCGCTCTACCACTCCGCTCCCCTGCGCTTCGCGCTCGGCACCGCACTGGCCGGTGGCTCGGTCGTGGTCCTGCCGGTGTTCACGCCGGAGGCGTTCTGCGAGGCGGTCGAGGCGGTGCGCCCCACGACGATGTTCTGCGTGCCGGCCCACCTGCAGCGGCTGCTCGCTCTCCTGGCGTCCGGGGCCAGCACCGACGTCTCCTCGTTCCGCCTCGTCGCGCACGCCGGGGCACCGTGTCCCGACCCGATCCGCCGCGGGGCCCACGCCCTGTTCGGCACCGACGTGGTCTGGGAGTTCTACGGCTCCACCGAGGGGCAGTTCACCGCCTGTCCCGCCACCCAGTGGCAGCAGCACCCCGGCACCGTGGGCCGCGCGCGACCCGGCCGCGTCGTCACCGTGGACGACGAGGGCGAGCTGTGGTGCGCCGTCCCTGCGTGGGGGCGCTTCGCGTACTGGAACGACCCCGACCGCACGGAGCAGGCGTGGCGATTCACCGAGCACGGACCGGCGTTCACCGTGGGTGACCTCGGCCGCGTCGACGAGGACGGCTTCGTCCACCTCGACTCGCGCCGCACCGACCTCATCATCAGCGGCGGCGTCAACGTCTATCCCGCCGAGGTCGAGGCCGCCCTCGTGGAGGTGCCCGGCGTGGTGGAGATCGCGGTGTTCGGCCGCCCGGACGAGCGCTGGGGGCAGCGGGTCGTGGCGGCCTACGTGGGCGACGCCGCCGAGGGCGACCTCCGGACCACGGCGCAGGAGCGATTGGCGCCGCCGAAGCGCCCGAAGTCCTACGAGCGGGTCGACGCCCTCCCCCGCACGGCCACGGGCAAGGTCAGGCGCACCGAGCTGTGAGCCGCCTCAGGCCGACTCGACGCACGTGAACGACCGGCGGTAGGCCTGCGGGCTGGTGCCCCGCACGGCGCCGAAGTGGTGGCGCAGGGTGGCGGCGTTGCCGAAGCCCACGCGGTGGGCGATCTGCTCGATCGAGAGCTCGGAGGTCTCCAGCAGCTCCTCCGCCATCGCCACGCGGCGACCGAGCAGCCACTGCCAGGGCGTGGTTCCCGTCTCGTCGCGGAACCGGCGGGCGAAGGTGCGCTCGGAGAGGTGGGCGCGCTGGGCCAGGGACGCGACGGTGAGCGGCTCGGCGAGGTGCTGCTGCGCCCAGTCCAGGACGGGGGCGAGCGTCTCGGCCTCGATGGCGGGCATCGGCGCGCGCACGAACTGCGCCTGGCCACCGTCGCGGTGCGGCGGCACCACGATGCGGCGCGCGGCCGTGGCGGCGACGCGGGCGCCGTACCACTGGCGCATCAGGTGCAGGTTGGCGTCGATCCCGCCCGCCGAGCCCGCTCCGGTGACGATGCCGCGGTCCTCCACGTAGAGCACGTCGATGTCGAGGTCGGCCTCGGGGAAGCGCTCGGCCAGCTCAGGTCCGTAGCGCCAGTGCGTCGTGCAGCGACGCCCCTCGAGCAGCCCCGCGAAGCCGAGGCTGAAGGCGGCCGTGCAGGACGCCATGATCGTGGCTCCGCGGGCGTGGGCGGCGCGCAGGGCCTCGCTGATCCGGGGATCCTCCACGAGGTAGTCGCGCTTGGCGGCCACGGCCACGAGGTCGGCGTTGGCCGCGGCGGACAGGTCGTGGCGCACGACGAAGTCGAACCCGGAGGCGCCCGAGACGATGCCCGGCACCGGGGTGCACGCGACGAACTCGAAGACGGGGTTGTCGTCGTCGGGGTGGTGCGGCTCGGCCCAGACCTCGGCCAGCACGCCCATGCCGAACGGCTCGGCCTGCTCGGGCACGATCACCGCGACCTTGGTCATGGCGCCTCCTGGCGGGATATCGACGGGAACTGGCATTCCTGCCACTGGTGACAGGATACCATTGATCGCAGGATTGGAGACATGATCATTCTGCTCCTCCTGCTGGCCACGCCCGCCGTGCTGATGACGGCGGGGCTGTGGACGACCATCACCCACGACGGACTCGGCGTCCGCCCCGCCCCTCGCAGCCACGTCCGCGACACGTTCGGCGCCTCGTATGACTCCTGACTGTCCGCGTCACCCCGGGAACGGCGAAGGCCCCCGACCATCAGGTCGGGGGCCTTCGTCGTGCTCAGCGGGAGATCACTCGCCGCCGGTCAGCTTCTCACGCAGGGCCTGCAGGGCCTCGTCGGAAGCCAGCGAGCCGCCGGTCTGCTCCTCCTCGGCGGGAGCGGACGTGTACTCGCCCACCTCGCCGGCCTCGAGGTTGGCCTTCTCGGCCTCGGCGACCTGCTTCTTGTGGGCTTCCCAGCGGTCGTGCGCCTCGGCGTACTGACGCTCCCACGTGGCGCGGGCCTCTTCGAAGCCCTCCTGCCATTCGCCCGTCTCGGGATCGAACCCGTCGGGGTAGATGTAGTTGCCCTGCTCGTCGTAGGACGACGCCATGCCGTACAGGGTGGGATCGAAGCTGTCGGCCTCGGCCGCGACCTCGGTCTCGTTGGCCTGCTTCAGCGACAGCGAGATCCGGCGACGCTCGAGGTCGATGTCGATGATCTTGACCATGACCTGGTCGCCGATCTGGACGACCTGCTCGGGGATCTCGACGTGGCGCTCGGCGAGCTCGGAGATGTGCACCAGGCCCTCGATGCCCTCCTCGACGCGCACGAACGCGCCGAACGGGACGAGCTTGGTGACCTTGCCCGGGACGATCTGGCCGATCTGGTGGGTCCGGGCGAAGTGCTGCCACGGATCCTCCTGGGTCGCCTTGAGCGACAGCGACACGCGCTCGCGCTCCAGGTCGACCTCGAGCACCTCGACGGTGACCTCGTCGCCGACCTGAACGACCTCGTTCGGGTGGTCGATGTGCTTCCAGGACAGCTCCGAGACGTGCACCAGGCCGTCGACGCCGCCAAGATCGACGAAGGCGCCGAAGTTGACGATCGAGCTGATGACGCCCTTGCGGACCTGGCCCTTCTTGAGCTCGTTGAGGAAGTTCTGGCGCACGGCCGACTGGGTCTGCTCGAGCCACGCACGGCGCGACAGGACCACGTTGTTGCGGTTCTTGTCGAGCTCGATGATCTTCGCCTCGAGCTTCTGGCCGATGTAGGGGTCCAGGTCGCGGACGCGACGCATCTCGACGAGCGACGCGGGCAGGAAGCCACGCAGGCCGATGTCCATGATCAGGCCGCCCTTGACGACCTCGATGACGGTGCCCTCGACGACGCCGTCCTCGTCCTTGATCTTCTCGATGTCGCCCCAGGCGCGCTCGTACTGAGCACGCTTCTTGCTCAGGATCAGACGGCCTTCCTTGTCCTCCTTCTGGAGGACGAGGGCCTCGACCGAGTCGCCCACCTGGACGACCTCGTTCGGGTCGACGTCGTGCTTGATCGACAGCTCACGCGAGGGGATGACGCCCTCGGTCTTGTAGCCGATGTCGAGCAGGACCTCGTCGCGGTCCACCTTGACGATGGTGCCGTCGACGATGTCGCCGTCATTGAAGTACTTGATGGTCTTGTCGATCGCGGCGAGGAAGTCCTCTTCGCTGCCGATGTCGTTGACCGCAACCTGCGGGGCCGCAGAAGGAGTTGCGAGGCCGGAAGTCATGTAGTTGGGCTCCGAATGGATGGAATTGAGTGTGGACAGGATGTTCGCACCGATTCCGGGCATGCCGGAACCAGCGCAACTGTCAGTCTACGACACGGCGGGGGCCCACGTAAAACCGGCGGCTCAGCCGTCGGACGATGCGAACTGCTCGTCGATCCAGGCGGTCCGGCCGGCGATCCAGTCGCGCAGCCGTGCCGTCTCCCTGAGCCAGCCCTCACCGGGCGCGACGCCGGAGTCGGGCTCGCTCGCGAACTGCAGCATCGGGGTCCACGAGCCGATCTCCTCGGGCGCCGCCCACACCAGCTGGCCCGCTCCGCCGTCCTCGCGCGGCGTGAAGTTCGCGGCGGCGCTGTCCAGCAGGCGCACCGACTCGGCGTCGACGTGCCCCGCCAGCGTCGCCAGTGCCGGCGAGGCCTCGCGCCAGCGGTCGCGGACCTGCTCGACGAACCACGGATCGGTGAGCAGGCGGTTGTAGTAGTGGCCGCCCGGCTCCTTCCACAGCTGCGACGGCAGCAGTGCCTGGCGCCAGGCGTCATCGGGGAAGAGCGGGTGGAACAGGCGCCCGATCCACCACCCCGTGGGCCGGTGCAGGTCGCCGGCGTACCCGAGGTCGACCAGGCCCTGCGAGACGTCGTAGTCCCACGGCGGGCCCATGGCGAGGGTGCCGTCGGCGCGCATCACCAGGTAGACACTGTTGCGGAAGCCCGCGTCCAGGTTCTTCGTGAGCTCGTTGACGAGGTACATGGTCACGAAGGAGTCGACGTCGATCCGGTCGCGGTAGCCGTTGTCCGGGAAGCTCTCGTCGTACAGCAGGTCCTCGACCTCCTGGAACGCGTCCTCGACGCGGTTCACGTGCTTCGTCTCACCGGCCTTGAGGAAGACGCGCAGGCCCCGTTCGGTGCGGAACTGCGGATCCGTGTCGTCGTTCGTGTCGGCCTCGAGCAGCGTGTCACCGTCCTGGAGCTCGACGCGGCCGTCCTGGGCCTCGATGCCCTCGCCGAACTGGTAGACCCCGCAGAGCCGGCCGTTGATCCGCAGGTCGACGGACTCGAGCCGCGGCGCCCACGGGACCCCGAGCATCCGGGCCGCCCTCATCGCGAGGTCGTTGCGCAGCATCGACCGGTCGAAGTGGTTGGCCAGCAGGACCCAGTCCTTGCTCGCGGGCATGCCGAGCAGCGACGCCGAGGCGTCGAGCTTGACCTTGTAGGGGCGCTTCCGGGCGATGGACGCCGTGGAGTTGCCCCGCACCCGCAGGCGGGCCGCGACCGACCGGGGCGCGCCTCCGTCGCGGTCGCGGAACGTCATCGTGCCGTTGACGTAGTCGGTCTTGGTCGTGATGACCTCGGTGCAGGGATCGAGGTCGCCCACGCCGCGGATCGTCACCGACAGCTGCGTCACCGCGGGCGCCGGCTCGGGCGTGGGCTCGACGGTCGGCTCGGCGGTGGGCTCCGGATCGGGCTCGTCGAGCGGCTCCTCCGGCTGGGGGTCGCGCGGCGGGGCCGGCAGCGAGGGGACGACCTTCGCGGCGCCGGTCACCCGCGGCGCACCCTTCCACCCGCCGGCGACGACGCGGAACGACCGTCCGCCGAGGTCCCGCTGGGTCCCCACGGCTCCGAAGTCCACACGACCGGCTGCGTTGCCCGCTCGGCCCGCGATGATCGTGCGCCAGGTCCCGCCGTCGAGACGCTGGAGGCTGAGCTTGCGACCCTTCCGGGCCGGTGTCGCCCGGCCGGTCACGGCGACCCGCTCCGACGAGGTCACCACGGACACCGTCGCGGCCGGAGCCGCCGTGCGCACGACGACGCGCTTCGTCGAGAGTGCCTTGTACTTCTTCCCGCGCACCGTGACCTTCGGGACGGTGGCGCGGAGCTCGATGCGACGCGCCGTCGCCACGGTGATGCGGGCGGTTCCGCGGGCGTCGGTGGTGGTACGGACCGACCGCCACGTTCTCCCCTGGCGGTGCTTGAGCACGACCGGACGCTTGACGCGCGTGCCCGTCCTCACCACCACGGAGAAGTTCTCGTCGGGCATCACCGTGGAGCGCGACGCCGTGAGCGACGCAACGGGAGCCGCCTGAGCCGGGGCCGCCACAGCGAGCCCCGCCAGCACCAGAAGACCACTCAGGCCACACAGCAGGGGGCGAAGGGCCCGGGTCATGCGATCGCTCCGATTCAGTCCGAGGTCAG
The DNA here is from genome assembly GCF_013868155.1 of Aeromicrobium phoceense. Classification (NCBI taxonomy): domain Bacteria; kingdom Bacillati; phylum Actinomycetota; class Actinomycetes; order Propionibacteriales; family Nocardioidaceae; genus Aeromicrobium; species Aeromicrobium phoceense. The sequence continues at coordinate 2,026,188 of NZ_JACEOG010000001.1, read as the reverse complement.
GAACGCGCGAAGGGCCCGTCCGTACGACTCGACGTCGGCCGCCGCCATCACCTCGCGCGCAGAGTGCATCGCGAGCTGGGGGGCTCCGACGTCGATCGTCAGGATACCGGTCCGGGCGGCGCTGATGGGCCCGATCGTGGAGCCGCACGGCAGGTCGGCCCGGTGCACGTAGCGCTGCAGCGGCACGCCGGCGGCCTCGCACGCGGCGGCGAAGATGCCCGCGCCGACCCCGTCGGTGGCGTACCGGAGGTTCTGGTTGACCTTCAGCACCGGGCCGCCGCCGAGCTCGATCCGGTGCAGCGGCTCGTGCTTGTCCGCCTGGTTCGGGTGCGTGGCGTGCGCCATGTCGCCGGAGACGCAGACCGACGCCGCGAACGAGCGGAAGACGTCGTCACGGGTGCCGCCAGCGGCGAGCACGATGCGCTCGAGCACCGAGGACAGCAGCGGCGAGTCGGCGCCGCGCTCGGACGTGCTGCCGACCTCCTCGTGGTCGAAGAGCACCATGACGAGGCGGGCGGAGGGATCGGCCGCCTCCGTGGCACCGAGAAGGGCGTCGAGGGCCGCGGCGCACGTGGCCTGGTTGTCCAGGCGCGGCGCGGCGACCAGCTCGCGGTCGGGACCCGTGCGGCCCGCCGGACGGAGGTCGAAGGTCATGAGGTCGAACCCGGTGACGTCACTCGCGGCGAAGCCGGCCCGCTCCCCCACGACCTCGAGGAACGGCCGGCGGGTCAGCCCCGCGAGCGCGTCGAGGTGGCGCTGACGGTCCACCTTGGAGCCGTCGCGGTCGAGGTGGATCGCCAGCCGCGGCACCCGCAGCAGCGGCTCGTCGACCCGGATCGTGCGCGTGCTGCCGTCGCGCAGCGCGACGCGGCCGGCGATGCCGAGGTCGAGGTCGAGCCACGACTCCAGCAGCGGGCCGCCGTAGGGCTCGAGCGCGACGGTGGCCTGACCCTCGCGCCAGCCGTCGTGGTGCTGCTTCAGGCGCAGGTTGGGACTGTCGGTGTGGGCCCCGACGATGCGGAAGCCGGCATGGGCCGGGGCCTCGGCGCCGGTCGACCACGCCACGAGCGTTCCGCCGGTGACGATGAAGTGGCTCCCGGCGCCGGTGGGCCACGCGTCGCGAGGGTCCACCTGGGTGAAGCCGGCCTCGCGCAGCCGCACGGCCGTTGTCTCGCAGGCGTGGAAGGGCGTCGGCGAGGCGTCGACGAAGGAGATCAGGCGGTCCGCAGCGTGCATGGCGCCACCCTAACGACGGTTGCGGAAGTCCTCGATCGTGGCCTTCAGGCCGATCTCGGCCGTGGTGGACGGCGCCCAGCCCAGGAGCTCGCCCGCCAGCGTGATGTCGGGACGACGGATCTGGGGGTCGTCGACCGGCCGGGGCACATGCACGATCTGCGAGCCGGACTCGGCCAGGTCGCAGATCCACGTGGCGAGGTCGATCATCGAGATCTCCTCGGGGTTGCCGAGGTTGACCGGCCCGGTCGCGGTGGACTCCATCATCGCGACGAGCCCGCCGACCAGGTCGTCGACGTAGCAGATCGAGCGGGTCTGGTGACCGTCGCCGGCCACCGTGATCTCGCGTCCGGTGAGGGCCTGGTGGACGAAGTTCGGGATGGCGCGACCGTCCTCGACGCGCATGCGCGGACCGAAGGTGTTGAAAATGCGGACGATCTTGGTGTCGACGCCGAACTCGCGCCGGTAGGCCGCGGTCATGGCCTCGCCGAAGCGCTTGGCCTCGTCGTAGACCGAGCGCGGGCCGACCGGGTTGACGTGGCCCAGGTACGTCTCGGGCTGGGGGTGCACCTGCGGGTCGCCGTACACCTCGGACGTGGAGGCCAGCAGGTAGCGCGCACCGTGCGCGTGAGCGAGGTCGAGCGTGTTCTTCACGCCCATCGACCCCGTCATCAGCGTGTGGATCGGCAGCCGGTGGTAGTCGACCGGGGAGGCCGGGGAGGCGAGGTTGTAGACCTGGTCGAACGGGCCCTCGATCGCGTCGACGGCGGCGGCGTCGGAGATGTCGGCGTCGACGATCGTGACCTGGTGCGACACGGCGGCGAGGTTCTCGCGCCGACCCGTGCTGAAGTCGTCGACCACGACGACCTCGTGCCCTGCGTCGACGAGGCGCTCCACGAGGTGCGACCCGACGAAACCGGCGCCGCCAGCAACCAACGCGCGCATCCGTGCATCCCTTCGTCGGAGCCCGCCAGGTTTCTACTGGCGAGTAGGACTCAGTTCACAGGGTACCCCGGGATTCAGTCCTGACGAGGGCTCTCGCGATCTTCTCGTCTGACCAGGAGCAACAGGTTCCACGACAGGACCTCGCGCACGACCGGGACGCGCACGATGAACGCGGCCCAGCGCGGCAGGTAGCGCGGACGCGCCGAGACCACGCGGACGCCGGGGGTCCGGTGGGCCCACCGCATCCCCCACGCCACCGACACCTTGAACAGCGTCTCGCCGACACGGTTCTTCGGCGGATGGCCGTGCTTGCGGGTGTACCGGGCGATCGCGCGGCGGCCGCCGAGCCAGTGCCACGGCGACGTCTCGTGACCGCCCCACGGCGACCACCAGTTCGTGTAGGAGAGGAAGACCAGTCCGTCGGGCCGGGCGATCCGCAGCAGCTCGTCGGCCACGACCTGCGGGGAGCGCACGTGCTCCAGCAGGTTCGAGCTGAACACCAGGTCGGCCGAGCCGGAGGCGAACGGAAGGGCAGCGGCGCCCGCCGCCACCCCCCCGTCGGCCAGCGCCGGGACGTCGGGGTCGAGGTCGACCGCCATGTAGCGGGCCCCGCGACGGCGGAACTCCTGGGCGAACTCCATCGGCCCCGCCCCGACGTCGACGACGAGCTTGCCGCGCAGGGACATCTGCTGCTCGACGAGGTCGGCCGAGTCGCGCGCGAGCGTGCCGTAGAAGTGGTCGGGCTCGGTCTGCTCCACGAGGAAGGCGCGGAACAGCCGGACCGAGCGACGCAGGCCGTCGGGACTCATCGGGCCGCCCGGGTGGCCGTGACGACCAGCGTCGGCCGCCAGCGCGGGTGCACCAGCCGCAGCAGCAGCGCCGCGGGAGCCAGGGCCATCGCGACCCAGCGCGTGGCCCGCGAGGCCAGCACCCCGGCCGGGCGGTCGCTCGGACGGAGCCGGCGCACGAGGCTGGCGCCCTCCATCGTGAGGTTGTCGGTGAGCGAGCGGGTGACGCGGACGTCGCGGAAGCCCGCGTCCGCGAGCAGCCGCGTGATGGAGGCCGCCGAGAAGAACCGCACGTGCGTGGGATCCTCCAGCAGCCACCAGGCATCGGAGAACGCGCGCAGGGAGGCGCTGTCGGCCGCGGGGGTCAGGAACAGCACCCGTCCGCCGGGGCGCAGCAGCCGCAGCGCGGCCGCGGCCAGGGCACCGACGTCCTGCACGTGCTCCACGACGTGGACGCCGTAGACGAGGTCGGCCGCCTCGGCCGACGCCGGGACCTCCTCGATCCCGCACGGGTACAGCTCCGCTTGCGCCCGCACCTGCGGATCGACGTCGACACGGAGCTGGTCGGGGTCGCAGCCGGCGACCGGATGGCCCTCGTCGAGGTATCTCCGCAGCATCGCGCCTCCGCCGAAGCCGATCTCGAACACGCGCGCGCCGGGATCCAAAGGGGCGGCGCGGCGCAGCGTGCGCGACGTCAGTGCGAGGCGCACCCGGTCGAGACCGGGGTCCCCGCCGTACGCGACGTCTCGCGGATGCGCCGGAGCGGCCTTCGGATCGCGTTCGATGTGAGAGCATTTCGGACAGGTCTGCAGCACTGAGCGACCGTCCCGCAGGGTCACGGACGTCGTCGGTGTCGAACACACCTCACAGGACATCGGCCACCTCACCCCTCGCACGGACAGGAGAGCACGCTATCAGCGGATTGCGCATCGCCATCCTCAGTTGGCGTGACCTGGAGCATCCCGAGGCCGGAGGCGCCGAGGTGTTCGCCGAGCGGACGGCGGCCACCATGGCCGAGCGCGGCCACGACGTGGTGCTGTTCGCGTCCTCCTTCCCCGGTGGCACGCCGCGGACCGAGCGCCACGGCTTCCGCATCGTGCGGGCCGGCGGGCGGTTCACGGTGTACCCGCGGGGCCTGTGGCACGTGTGGCGCCTCCGCCGCGACTACGACATCGTCATCGACGTCCAGAACGGCGTCCCCTTCTGGACTCCCCTGGTCTTCAGCAAGCCGCTGCTGGCCGTGGTCCACCACGTCCACCGCGAGCAGTGGTTCACCTTCTTCCCCCGCCCCATCTCCTCGGTCGGCTGGTTCCTGGAGTCCCACGTGGCGCCGTTCGTCTACCGCCGCCAGCAGTACGTCACGGTGTCGGAGGCGTCCCGCCGCGAGCTCGCCGCCGTCGGCGTGGATCCTGCCCGTGTCTCGGTGGTCTACAGCGGCAACGAGGCACCCGACCACGTGCTGCAGGAGGAGCCCGAGCCCGAGCGGGGCACGCGCCTCGCGTGCCTGGGCCGCCTCGTCCCGCACAAGCGCGTGGAGCTGGCGATCGACTCCGTGGCCGCCCTGGCCGCCGAGTACCCCGACATCGCGCTGGACGTCATCGGCGGCGGCGACTGGATGGACTCCCTCGTCGAGCACGCGCGACAGGCTGGCGTCAGTGACCGCGTCGTCTTCCACGGCCACGTGAGCGACGACGAGAAGCACGCCCTGCTGGCGGGAGCGGCCGCGCTCGCGATGCCCTCCATCAAGGAGGGCTGGGGCCTGACGATCCTCGAGGCGGGCTACCACGCCGTGCCCACCGTGGCCTTCCGCTACGCGGGTGGCACGCAGGAGTCGGTCCAGGACGGGCACACGGGACTGCTCGTGGACACCGACGAGGAGTTCATCGCCGGGCTACGTCGCCTGCTGGCCGATCCGGACGAGCGCGCGAAGCTGGGCGCCGCGGCCCGCGAGTTCGCGCTGCGCTTCGACTGGGACCGCACGGGGCACGAGCTGACCGACCTGGTCGAGCGCGTCGCGCGTCCCTGAGCCCCTCCCACGCCCCCACACGACGAGACGGGCCGCCGCCCCCCGAAGGGGACGGCGGCCCGTCTGTCTGCGCTGCGATGCGTCAGGCGGTGGCGTACGCGTCGTCGTCGCTGTCGACGTCCGAGTTGCGCTGGTTGCGGAACCGGACCGCGAACGCGATGCCCACGACGATGAACAGCACGCCGAGGCCACCGATGGCCAGCGGGAGCCAGGTGCGGACGGCCTTCAGGACGCCGACCTTCGAGCCGTAGTCGTCGATCGTGGCCTGGACCGTCTCGGGCGTGGACGCGCTCACCGTGTCCATGGCGACGACGTCCTCGGCACCGGGCTCGTCGAGCTTGAGCCACTGCTTCTGGGCCTCCTGGACCTTGACCATGACGCCGGTCTCGGGCTCGACCCAGATGGTGCGGTCGTTCTGGTAGGTGCGCGTCGCCTCGACCGAGTTGGTGTCCTCGAGACCGAAGATGCCGCGCGGGACCTCACGGATGCCGAACTCGGTCTCGGGAACCGAGCCGGTGAAGCGGTAGGTGTCGATCGAGCCGTCGGTGCCCTCGACCTTCTCGGTGCCCTCGTACTCCATCGTCATGGGCGCCTTGATGGTCGCGTCCCAATACTCGTAGCTCTTCTTCTGCGTGTTGAACGGGAACTTGATGATCTGGCCCTCGTAGTCGATGGGCTCACCGTTCTGGGAGTTGCCGGACCACGGCACGGCCTCGCCGGTGAAGCGATCGATCGCGAACGTCTGCTCGAGGAAGTCGATCGGCGGGGCCTGGTCGTTGTTGTCGGTGCTCTGACCCTTGGTGAACACGCCGACGTTGGCGCCGTCGTTCTCGTCGGCGGCCTCCTCGGCCAGGTCAGGGTCGCCGATGACGGTCGCGATGGTGGTGATCGCGCCCGAGCCGGGGGCCACGTTGTCGGCGTCGAAGAAGTTCGCGTTGTCGTCGCCGAGGACCTGCTGCGTGTTCTGGTCCAGGGGGACCACCGCGAGCCGGTCGTACGCGTACACCTTCATCGCGACGCCCAGCGTCAGAAGGAACGCTCCGAGCGTCAGGAACGCCACCGCGCCACGAGAAAACTTCCGCACAAGTGCCTCCGAATAGGTCATGCAAAACAAGTATTTGTGAGTTACCTCTCGCGAGAGCGTAGCACCACGGAACCGCTCCGGTGCGGATCCCTACTGATGAGTACGTCGGCGATGCGGGCGCTCCCCACGCCGGAGGGTCCGGCGTCGAGCCACGCGACTCCGGCGGCGTGCGCGGCGGCCTCGTCACTGGGCTGGTCCCCCACCATCACGACCCGCTCGGGTCGCGCCCACGGCGCTCGCGCGAGGGCACGCAGCAGCATGCCCGGGAGCGGCTTGCGGCACGAGCAGGTGCCGGTCTGGTGGGGGCACACCTCGATCGCGTCGAGCCGCCCCCCGGCCCGGGCGAGCCGCGACACCAGGGCGGCGTGGACCTCGACCAGCTGCGACTCGGTCAGCAGTCCGGTGGCGATCCCGCGCTGGTTCGTGACCAGGACGGTGCGCAGGCCGGCGCGGGTGAGCTGGCCGACGGCGTGGGCGGCGCCGGGCCGCAGCCTCAGCTCGGCCGGGGACGCGATGTAGCCCGGGCGGTGCACGTTGAGCGTGCCGTCGCGGTCGAGCAGCACGAGGTCCCACGGGACGTCGCGCTCGGGCGGCGGGATCTCGCTGGTGTCACGCCCGAGCAGCGCCTCGGCCGACCACATGGTCAGGACGTCGGCTGCGACAGCACGTCGACCGCCTCGCACCAGGCGTGGGCCCACAGCATGTGGACCTCCTGGATGCGGGGCGTGAAGTCCGACGGCACGTGCAGCACGTGGTCGGCGCGGCCCGGCAGGTCGCCGCCCGACTCGCCGGTGAGCGCGACGGTGGCCAGGCCCCGCTCGCGGGCGGCGTCGAGCGCGCGCAGGATGCTGGCGCTACGCCCGCTGGTGGACATCGCGATGAGCAGGTCGCCGGGACGACCGAGCGACTGCACGCCGCGGACGAACACGTCGTCGAAGCCGTAGTCGTTGCCGACCGCGGTGATCGAGGTGAGCGAGTCCGCGAGGCAGACCGCCGGGAGCGGCGCGCGGTCGAGGATGCACTTGCCCACGAACTCCGCGGCGACGTGGCTGGCGATCGCGGCGCTGCCGCCGTTGCCCGCCACCAGGACCGTGCCGCCGGATCGCAGCGTCTCGACGACGGCGCGGCCCGCGGCGTCGACCTGCTCGACCAGGGCCGGCTCCTCGAGGGCGCGAGCCAGGCTGGCCCACGCCTCGATGCCCAGCGTCTGGCGCTGCGCCACGACCTGGGTGATCGCGTCCTCGGACGCGCTGTGCAACTGGTGCCGGACCGTCAACTCTGTCCCCTCCACGTGACCAGACCTTCCCTCGAGAACGTGAACTCCGAGACGCCCAGGCCCATCCGCGTGAGCTCCTCGGCCACCACGTGGCGACGCTCGAACTCGCAGATGAAGACCAGGTGGCCTCCGCCGCCGGCGCCGGTGACCTTGCCGCCCAGGGCGCCCAGCTCGAGGGCCTTGGTGATGGCCTGGTCGATGAGGGGAGTCGCGATGCGGTCGGACATCTTGCGCTTCTCGTCCCAGGCGCGGCCGAGCAGGCGTCCCAGCGTGTCGACCTCGCCGCGGACGAGGGCCAGCTTCATCTCGGCGGCGAGCTCCTTCTGGGCCCGCAGGCCCTCCAGTGCGGTCTCCTCGCCACGCTCGTAGCGCGACACCTGGTCGTCGATGATGTGGTCGCTGACGCGCGTGTTGCCGGTGTAGGCCAGCAGCATGTTGTGCTCGAGCTCGTGGATCGTCGAGTCGCGGATGCGCAGCGGGTTGACGACGACCTGGTCGGTGAACTCGATGTAGTTGAACCCGCCGAACGCGGCCGCGTACTGGTCCTGGGCGCCACCGGGGATCTGCAGGTCCTCGCGCTCGAGCCGGTACGCCAGCTCGGCGACCTCGTACTCGGTCAGGTCGAGGCCGAGGTGCTGGGCGACGACGCCGATCACGGCGACCATCACGGCACTCGAGGAGCCCAGGCCCGAGCCGGGCGGGGCGTTGGTGTGGATGAAGAGGTCGAAGCCGGTGGCCGAGACGGCGCCGGGGTACTGGCGCAGGCGCGCGATGGTGGCCTTCGGCAGGTCGAGCTGGCCGTCGAGCTCGAGGTCGTCGTCGACGTTGAACCCGACGGAGTAGCCGTAGTCGAGCGACTTGATCGTGACCTGGCCGTCGGCCCGCGGTCGCAGGGTGCAGTAGGAGTACGCCGAGATCGTGGCCGACAGCACGGCGCCACCCTCACGCTCGGGGAACGGCGCCACGTCGGTGCCACCACCGGCGAACGAGATCCGCAGCGGGGCCCGCGCCCGGAGCACCGGACGGCGCACGTCGGCGGCGCCGGGATCGGTCGACACGGGGTGGGACTGCTGTGTCATCCGTACTAGCCTCCAGAGGTGACGCATCGCCCTGCCGGGCGCAGTGCCACGTCAACCTACCTGATCCGACTCGCTCCCGGAGGGCACATGGGCCACCTGCGTCTCGTCGACGGCCTGCGTGCCGTCGCCGCGGGCCTGGTGCTCGTCTCGCACGTCGGGTTCTGGACCGGGGCGTCCTCGATCGACCTCGTCGGGGGGTTCGTGGCCCGGGGTGACGCCGGTGTGGCGGTGTTCTTCGCGATCTCCGCGTTCCTGCTCCTGCGGCCCGCGATCGCCCGCGGCCTGGACGGGACGGGGCGCGAGGCCCGCGCGACAGCGCGCTACGCCGTCCGCCGCGCCGCCCGCATCCTGCCGGCGTACTGGCTCGCGCTCGCGGGCGTCCTGGCCGCGGCCGTCTGGCTCACCGGAGGGGCGGGTGGTCCGGCGAAGGTCGCCGCGCACGTCCTCGTCCTGCAGGGCTACACCGGCGACTACTACCAGTCGTTCACGCAGAGCTGGAGCCTCACGACCGAGGTCACCTTCTACGTCCTCGTCCCCGTCCTCGGGGGCCTGCTGACGCGGGGACTGTGGCGGCGCGGGGGCTCCCGCGGCGTCGGGGCGCTCGTCGCCGTCACGGCCGTGGTCGCCACCGGCGGACTCCTCGCCCAGGCCGTGGCCGCCGCGTGGAGCCGAGCGGGTTCCGACGGCGGCGCCGGGGTGCTGGCCACGAGCGTCGTGGGTCACCTCGCCTGGTTCGGCGCGGGAGCCGCGGTGGCGCTGCTCGCGGAAGGCCATCACCGGGGCGTCGGGCCCCTCGCCACCCGGCCGGCCCTGCTGGCCGTCTGGCGCTCGCGCCCCACGCTCGTGCTGCTCGCCGTGGTGGTCTTCGTCGTGGCCTCGTCACCGCTGGCCGGACCGCGCGACCTCACCCTCCCGACCGCCGGCCAGGCCGTGGCGAAGGAGGCCCTCTACGCGGTGTTCGCCCTGCTCCTGCTGGCGGCGTGCGTGCAGGATCCCCCGCCCGGGACACCGGCGGACACGGTGGCGCGCTGGGGCGTCACGCGCTGGCTCGGCGACATCTCCTACGGCGTCTTCCTCTGGCACGTCGTCGTGCTTCAGGTGCTGTTCGAGGTCACGGGCGCCGAGCTCTTCGCCACCGGCTTCTGGTGGACGCTGTACGCGGTGGCCGGGTTCAGCGTGGCGCTCGCGTCGCTGTCGTGGTGGCTGGTGGAGCGCCCGATCCTGGCCGCGGCGCGCCGTCGAACAGCGCCCGCGCCAGCAGCGAGAGCGTGAACAGACCCGCCAGCTGACCCATCACCGTGCCGGCCGAGGTGCGGTCGACGACGCCGAGCGCCGCCATGGCCACCGCGCCGCCGGCCATCGCCGCGATGGAGACGGGCACGACGAGCCGGCGCGGCAGCACCCATGCCAGCCCCGCGAGCACGAGACCGGCGAGGCCTCCGCACAGGAAGCCCACCGCACCGGTCACGCCCCAGCCGATCCTGCGGTCGATCGCGGTCGCGGGTGCCGGCCACCGGTCCCACGGGAGACGGGTGCGCCGCGTGGCGACGAGCGCGCCGAGGAGCAGCAGCAGGGCGACCGGACCGGACGCGAGGCCCCAGCGGTGCGCGGCCGACGGGGCGAAGTCGATCACGACCTCGCCGGAGAGGGACTCGGGCAGCCGGAAACCCTGCCGCCAGCCGTCGATCGTGACGGGCTCGAGCTCGCGACCGGAGGAGGTCGTGGCGCGCCAGCCCTCGTTGGCACCCTGCACGAGCGCCAGGACCGCGTCGCCTCCCCCGCTGACCGAGGCGACGATGCGACCGGGCGACTCCTCGCGCGCCAGCACCGAGCGTCCGGCGCCGGAGCCGAACTCGGTGGAACCGAGGACGACCCGCTCGACCTGGAGCGCGGCCGGGAGACCGGTGCGGACGTCGACCGTGCCCGGCGCGACGACCGCCGCCGAGCCCTCGCACGGCTCGAGGGTCACGGGGTCGCCGTTCACCAGGAGCTGCCGATCCACCGTTCCACCCACTGCCACGGTGGACGTGCCGACGAACACGGGCGAGCAGGGGACGCGGACGGGCCCGGGCGCTCCGATGGCGCCGAGGTCGACCTCGGGAACGGTCCACTCCCCCTCGCCTGCCGTGCGCACGAACGTCAGGGTGACCCGGTCGCCCTCCCCCTCGACGACGCCGCCGGTGCGGGGCAGCATCGTGACCCGCCCGCCGACCGACGCCCGGATCCCAGCGAGGCCGGTGCCCCCGCTGGAGACCCGGCCGATCGCCGTGGTGTCCGGGAGGACGACCTCGACGGTGGCCGCGTCCCGGCCGGCCGGCACCCGCCACGCGGTGGACGGGTCGCCGTCGAAGGCCGCCCCGGGGCGACTCGTCGCGTCGTCGCCGATCCGGTCCTCCGAGGTGAAGCGCGCGGGCGCGTCGAGCAGCGCCTCCAGGTCGGGGCCCGGCCGCGATCGCGCCGTGACCTCGACCGGGACGCGAGACGAGGACGTGGACTCGAAGGCCCACCGCGGGGTCGCGGCATCCTCGGCGAGCGGGCTCAGCACGATGCTGGTGCGCCGGGGGTCGACCTCGCCGGGCAGCCTGATCCGCGAGCCCCAGTCCTGGATGTCGCTGCTGATCTCGGCGATCCCCCGTACGACCGCCCGCGGTGCCGTCGGCAGCACGAGCTCGAGTCGCTCGAACTCCTCGGCGCCGAAGTCGGCCGTGCCGCGGCCGGCAGCGAGGTCGACGGTCATGACGCGCGTGGTCCCGTCGGCGCGCCGGGCGCGCAGCGTGACGCTGTCGACCGACGGTGTCGTCGGGGCCGGGACCACGGTGACGCGACCCAGTCGAGACGGCTCGGCCGGCACGAGGGAGAGCCGGCCGTCGGTCTCCTCGTCGGTGAGCCAGGCCGTGGAGAGGTCGCCGTCGAGCGCGGCGGCGGGACCCGCGTCGGTCCCCGCCCACGCCGCGGCGAACGGGTCGGCCCCCGAGCTGGACGCCTCGACCGACGTGAGGCCGATCCACTCGCGCACGGGCTGGTCCGAGCGATCCCCCGCGGGCGGCAGGTCGCGCGCACCGATCGGCTCGGGTGCGTCGTCCGCGGCGTCGAGCGTGGGGCCGAACGCCAGCTGGGCCGGACGACCGCTGTTGAACTGACGCCATCGCAACGAGTCGGTGACGACGTCAGCGTCCGGCGCGGCAGGAGAGATCGTCGTCCACGCCCGCGACGGCAGTCCCAGCGACGTGAGGTCATCGAGCGACTCGGGCCCGCCGGACACCACGACCTGGGCGTCGGCCGCCATCGACTCGACGATCGGCGCCGCCTCCGACCCGACGGTCCACACCGCGAGGTCGCCGAACCGCTCGTGCTCGGCGAAGCCCGGCGACCGCTCGAGCGTCTGCTCCACGAGGTCGGCGGGCTGCGCCTGGACGAGGGGCAGCACCCCGTCGCGGACGACGACCCGTGCCACTCCCATCCGGGCGAGGAGGTCGGCCAGGCCCGGTTGGGCCACGCCGGTGGCGGCCACGGCGTCGATCCGGTCGAGCAGGCGCGTCGCTCCCGGGTGGCCCAGGGGCGCCGCGGGGCGGACCACCACGGGCGACTCGGCGAGCGCGACGAGCGGCTCGTCGGACGTCTTGCCCCACGTGAACTCGGCGGTGCGGGCGGCCGGCAGCACCAGGGTGGAACCACCGTCCTGCTCGTGCAGGGCGTCGATCTCCTCGGCGGCCTGACGCCACGTGGCAGGGATGTCCTCGTAGCTGTTGGCGTCGCCACCGCGCCCGGCCCACAGCGCGGTCGGGGACAGCAGCGCCGCCGCCAGCACGACCACGACCGCTGCCCTCGGGACTCGACGAGGCCGGCCCAGGCCGTGCGACACCAGCACGGCGACCCCGAGCGTGAGCGGGAGCCGCACGAGCGGGTCGGCCTTGTGGACGTTGCGCAGAGCCGCCCCGGGCCCGTCGAGGAAGGCCCGGACGCCCTCGGCCACCGGGGAGCCCACGACGCCGGCGTGGCCGATCGTCATGAGCAGCGTGCCGAGGAGGGCCGACCCGATGAGGAAGCGGGTGACGTCGCGCCGCTCGCCGTCGCGCGAGAGGACCACGAGGCCCGCCACGCCGGCGCCGGCGACCAGCATCCCGCTCACGATGGCGACGAGGTCCTGGGCCTGCACCCAACCCGACTGCCACACCGGATGGGACTCGGCGTCGAGGATGTAGGCGATCCAGTGGTCGGCGCCCCGCAGGACGTTGGGCACCGACGTGACCGCCGTGGTGATCCGGGCGGTCTCGATGAAGTCCAGGAACGGGTAGCCGTAGCGGCCCAGCACGAGCAGCGGCACGACCCACCACGCGGCACCGACCAGGACGGCGACCGACCACGCCACGAGCGCGCGCCCGCGGCGCGCCGCGCGGGGGGCGGTGACGATCACCAACAGCGGCAGGAGGAGCACGACCGCCGAGGCCGTGGCGTTGACGCCGCCGAGCGCGAAGGTCAGCAGCCCAGTCCCGGCGGCCGCGCGGACGAGCACCCTGCGGTCGGTGGACGGGCGCACCATGGTCCAGGCCGACAGGACGAGCCACGGCGCGACGGCGCCGGGCCAGGCCTCGACCGAGATCTCGGACAGGACGGTCACGACGCGCGGCGCCAGGGCGTAGAGCGCTGCGGCGACGAGGGCGACGTCGGGGCGCAGGCCGACGAGGCGACGCGCGAGGAGGTAGGTGCCGGTGAAGGCCACGACGAGCAGCAGGCTCCACCAGAGTCGCTGGGCGGCCCAGCCGGGGAGGCCGATCGCGTCGGCGAGGCCCATGACCGGACCGAGCGGGAAGAGGTAGCCGTAGGCCTGGTTCTGCAGCTCACCGAGGCCGGCGTGGGAGTTCCAGGCGGACAGGGACCGCGCGAGGTAGTCCCACGGGGCGACCGTGAGGTCGAGCTTGGTGTCGGGCTGGGTGCGGCCGGGCGCGACGACCCACGGAAGAATCGCCACCAGCAAAGTGCTGGCGGCGATTCTGACCCGTTGGGCGACGTCGGGCGTCGCGCGGGGTTCGTCGGTGGTGGGGTGGATCACCCCGGATCGATCAGGACTCGTCGTACGCGATGACGGACGAGTGCGTCTGATCCTGCTTGACAGCGGTCTGGCTCGCGACGATGCCCAAGACCGCAAGGATTCCGAGAATGATCCCGGCAGCGCTGCCGCCGATGGTCCAGACTGCGTTCTCGCTCATGTGCCCCTGTTTTCCGTAGTCGAGGAAATACTTATCGGTAGCCTAGCAGCCCTCCGGCGGCTTGTCCCGTGGATGACACACCGGTGGGACAAGGTCCTCAGGCCGCCGGATCGCGGCGTTTCACGGCTCGTGCGACCACCCCGGCCGCGGCCAGCGCGAGGCCCAGGGCGCCCAGCACGAGACCGAGGTGGTCGATCGGCTCCGCACCCGGCACGGTGGCCAGTCCCTCGTCCCCGAGGTCCCACCACTGCAGCGCGTCGGTGCGGATCCGCAGCTCGGCGCCACCGAGCTGAAGGGCATTCAGCGTGGGGCCGGGCTGGTCGGTCTGCAGCAGCACGTGACGCACGCCGGCCGCCCGCAGCGCGGCGAGAACGTCGCCCTCGGGCGCCGCGAGGGCTCGTGTCACCTCCGCGGCCCGCGGGTCCTCCCCCGCCACCACGCCGTCGCGCAGCGGCAGCGCATCGTTCACCCGGACGTCCCGCTCGAGCAGGCGGGGCCACGGGTCTAGCACGACCCGGTCGTCGTTCCAGTCGTACCGTCGGTACTGGGTCCACGGCAGCACGGCGACGGCTCCGGGCTCGGCCTGCTCCAGGCGCTCGGCCACGAACGTGAAGTCGACGGGCAGGTCGACCGAGCTCCAGCGTCCGCCCCCGGCCCACGCCAGGCCCGGCAGCGTGACCACGGCGACCAGGCCCGTGGCGGCGGCCAGTCCGCCGGCGACCCAGCGGCTCACCCCGCGTCGCGTGGCGGCCGCGCCGAGGCGAGCGGCGCTGAGTCCGACCGCGAGGGAGACCGCCACCATCCACAGCGCGGCGAACTTCTGGCCGTCGCGCACCAGTCCGCCGCCCGGCAGCTGCAGGACGACGAACGACACGAGCTCACGTCCGCCCGGGAGGCCCGCGACGATCGCTGCGACGAGGCCGACCAGCCCGGCCACGGCGGCGCCGAGGTACTCGGGCCGCGACCGGACCCTGGCGTTAGACCAGGCGACGGCGACCGCGACCAGCACACCCAGCAGGGCGACGCCGGACAGCAGGAGGCTCTGGCGCTCGGCGAACCAGGAGGCCTGGTTCCAGATGCCGCCGCCCGTGAGGACCGAGCCGACCATGCCCCACGGGGTGTCGCCGCGGGCGGCGAAGGCCTCGACGCCCGCCGAGTCGGCCGAGGACGACGCCTGCGACCGCAGGAACGGGAACCACCACGAGGCGGCGACCAGCACCGAGACCGCCATCGCCCAGCCCCACGCGCGCCACGCCCGGGGCCAGCGCGATCCCGCCAGCAGCACGGCGGTGGCGGTGACGACGGCCAGCACCGCACCGGTCGACCCGGAGAGGCCGGCCAGGGCCATCACGACCCCGAGGGCGCCGGTGGGCGACTCGCCGCGCCGCAGCCGCCCGGCCGTGCGCACGACCCAGAACAGGGACGCGTACCCGAGCAGGTAGCCCCAGTGCCCGATCGCGAGCCGCTCGGCGACCCACGGGTTCCAGCACGCCACGAGGGCTCCCGCGACGGCGGCGCTGCGCCCGGGCAGCAGCGACCCGGCGCCGGCGCCGGCCGCCACGAACACGGTCACGAGGAGCAGCTTCTGGACCAGCCAGCCGGGCAGGAAGGTGGACAGGGCCGCGACGACGAGGTCGTTCGGCACGGCGCGCGGAACGGATCCGTCGACGCCCAGGGTCCGCTCTCCGAAGCCCAGCTCCGGCACGAACACCATGTCGTAGTTGAGCTGCAGCCCCGGCAGCAACGCCGGGCCGAGGATCAGGGCGGCGGCCACGAGGCCGGTGGCGGCCCCCACGAACGCGGGGGTCGTGAAGCGCCTCATCAACGCGCCCCGTGCAGGTGTTCCATCTCGGCGAAGGCCTCGCCCATCCGCCGGCACTGCGTGCGCAGGTCGTGGTGCTCGGCGACCCACGCGCGGTTCGCCTCAGCCTGTAACTGACGGCGCACGGGGTCGGAGAGCCAGCCCACCAGCGCGGCGGCCAGCGCCTCGACCTGGTCGGGACCCTCGACGTCGAGCAAGTCGTTGCCCGGCGCGATCGCCTCGTGGTTGCTGCCGCACCGCGTGGTGACGACGGGCAGGCCGCAGGCCTGCGCCTCCACGTAGGCCAGGCCGAACTGCTCCTCCCACTTCCACGTCGGGCGTGGGGCGGTGGTGAACACCGCCGCGCTGCGCAGCAGGTCGCCGACGCCCTTCGCGTCCAGGCCGCCGACCAGGGTGACCCCGCTGCGCGGGTCGTCGGCCGCCGCGCGGACGAGCGGCTCGAGCGGCCCTCGGCCCGCCACGACGAGCTCGGCCTCGGGGATCTGCCGGCGCACCAGCTCCATCGCCGCGAGGATCCGGTCGATGCCCTTGTTCTCGGCGAGCGGGCTGACGAAGACGACCCGCGGGTGCTCGACGATCTCGGCGGCCGGCGTGAAGATCGACGTGTCGACGCCCGGCTTCACGACGCGGATCACGGCGTCGTCGAAGCGGTTCTCCAGCAGGTGGTCGCGCGCCGCGTCGACCATGCACAGCAGCAGCTCGGCCCGACGGCACGACTCCAGCGCCTGGCGGTAGGGCGGGACGCGGTAGAGCGGCTGGCGCGCGAGGTTCTCCCACGTGACGACGGCCTGCAACGGACGCCGGCCCGTGCCCTTCGTGCGCCACTTCGCTGCCTGGCCGGTCACCAGCGAGCACAGCTCCAGCGAGGCGACCCAGTCGAAGTCGGCCGGGTCCTGGTCGCGGAGCTCGTTCACCCACGCGAGCGCACCGGCCTCGATGAACCGCTTGATCGGGCGGCGGTAGGTGCTGGGCACCCACGTGAGGTCGCCGACGGGCTCGTCGCGGGCGAGCGCGGTGACGTGCGTGTCGCCCATGAGCGACATGTAGTAGAGCTCGCGACGCGGCCGCTGGTCGGGCAGGGAGACCCAGAGCAGTTCGCGCGTCACCCCACGATCCTCACACCCCGGCCCGGCGGCGACCCGCACGGGCGCCCCACAGGTACCCGGCCGCCTCCATGACGCGCATGCCCGCCATGCCGAGGGCGTGGACGGGCCGTCGCACGAGAAGGCGCCAGTTCTGCGCGTAGGCCCGCAGCACCCCGCTGCCCTGGTCGGCCATCGCGCTGTCGTGCCGGTCGACGAGCGTCGGCAGGCTCAGCCCGTAGTAGTAGCGCTTCTGCCAGATGTCGCGCAGGGTGAGGCGACCCTCGTCGTGGTCGACGACGACCGGCGCCAGCGCCACGGTGCCGCCCGCGTCGCGGATCCGGAAGCGCAGGTCGGCGTCCTCGGGTCCGGACATCGACTCGTGGAAGCCGTCGGCGAGCATGTCGGCGCGCCGCAGCAGCCGCGGGTTGTGCAGCCACGGGGCGTCGAGGTAGCACTCGCGCTCGAGGGCCCGGCACTCCGTCCAGAAGCCGTCGCCGATCGTGCGCTCGGGCAGCGCCACACCGGTGGCGTCGGTGCGTGCCGCCGTGCGCACCGCGGCGCTCACGGCGTCGGGAGGCAGGTACATGTCGCTGTCGAGCCACAGGATCCAGACGCCCTCGGCCGCGCGGATCCCGCGGTTGCGCTGGGCGCTGCGCTCGGGACCGGCCGTGATGACGACGTCGGCCAGACCCTGCGCGATCTCGTCGGTGCCGTCGGAGCTGTGGTTGTCCACCACGATCAGCTCGACGTACGGGTGGTCCTGGGCGCGGACCGACGCCAGGCATCGCTCGATGGTGCGGCGGTTGTTGCGCGTCGGGACGATCACCGACACCAGCGGCTCAGTCATCGTCCGACCTCCGCGCGAGCAGGACGAGGCTGCCGGCGATCGCGAGCACGAGCCCGGCGGCGGCCACGTGGTGCGGGACGAGGCTCGCCGAGATCACGTCGGCCGACAGCTCGCCGATGCCGTCGTGTCGCGCCTGGACGACCAGCAGGGCCACGACCGACAGGAACGTCAGCGCCGATCCGGCGTACACGAGGCGGCGCGGGTCGACCGGACGCAGCCAGAGGAGCGCGGCCGCGACGAGGGCGCCGGCGAGTCCGCCCCAGCCGAGCAGCAGGCCGGCGCCGACCACGCCCACCCCGGTGAGGGCCGGCGCGGTGGCCCAGCGCGGCCTCAGTCCGGTGGGTCCGGCGACCCCGTCGGGGAGGGCGAACAGGCGGCGGCGCACCAGCGCCGTAACGACGAGAGCGAGCGCCCCGAGCAGGCCGAGACCGCTGGCACCGAGCGCGACGTTAGACCACAGCTGGGGCTTGTAGCGGATGTCGATCGTGGCGGCGGCACCGTCCTCGACGATCCAGCCGGACGAGAAGCCGTCGAGGACCACCGGGGCGCCGAGGTCCTTGCCGTCGGCGGTGGCACCCCAGTTCGGGTTGTGGCTCTGACCGGTGACGACCGCGTAGGGACCGTCGGCGACCTCGACGTCGAGCGTCATGCGCGCATCGCCCTCGCGGGTGATCTCGGAGATGATCGGCGACCCGAACCGCTCCAGCGACTCCCGCGTGTCGCTCAGCTCGAGCGAGTCGAGGACGAACGCGGGGTTGCCGTCGATGGTGTGCTCGCCGGCCTCCAGCCGGGTGGGCTCGCAGCCGACCCAGCGGGTGCCCTGCTGGTCGCTGCGCGCGAGCAGGCTGGTCTGGGGCTTCATCAGCAGGCCCTCGCCGTCGAGGACGGCGACCGGCAGGCAGTGCTCGCCGCCGTCGGCCTCGGGCAGCTCGAGTCCGGTGTCGATCGTGGTGAAGGTGGCGGGCACGCCCCTCGGGTCGCCCGTGATCCCGTCGATGGTCACCCGCACCGCGGAGCCACGGACCGGCCGGTCGAGGTCGATCGTGGTCTCGCCGAGGCCGATCTCGGACTGTGCCACGTCGACTCCGTCGACGCTGACCGTCACGCGGGTGGCGTGGTGCCGGGTCTGCTCGTCGTTGATCGTGGCGGCCTCCTGCACGAGGCGCACCTGGTCGATCCGGCGCGCGTCGCCGCGGATCTCCCACCAGGACCCGCGAGTGGTGCCGCCGGGCACCCAGCCCGTGTCGGCGTCGCCGTCGGCGGCCCGCGACGCGCGGTTGGCCGGGTTGTCGAAGTAGAAGCCGCTGGACTCCGCTTCGACGTCCTTGCCGCGACCCTCGACCCGGTCGTACATCACCTCGACCGGTCCGCTGACGCGGACCTCGGCGCTGGTCTCGAAGGCGCGCCGGTCGGGCAGGGTCACCACCCGGTTCAGGGCGCGCTCGGAGTCGTCGTTCGTGGACGGCGTGTTCTGGACGCGCGTCAGCAGCACGTCGAGGGGCGTTCGCGAGAAGCGGAGGCGATCGGAGGAGTCGAGCTCGTCGTAGGTGTTCGACAGGGTCAGCGGGGTGCGACCGGCCACGTGGGCCTGCTTGCCACCCAACCCGATCTCGGCGATGCCCACGAAGTTGAAGCCCTCGCCGCGGGTGGACTCGACCGTGACGGTGACCTCGTCCGCCTCCACTCCCCCGAGTCGCGCCGTGGCCAGCCCGGTCTCGGGCAGGGTGATCGTGTCGCTGCGGCCCCCCGCCGACACGGTGACCTCGTCGATCTGGACGTCGCCGATCGGCAGCTGCGCGATCGGCACCTCGTCCAGCTCGACGGGCTCGTCCAGCGTGGCCACGAGGCGCTGGCCGGCGGCGGTGCCGAAGTCGCCGAAGCGCCAGCCCGTGGTGAGATCACCGTCGACCGCGAAGTCGCCGGTGCCGTAGGGAAGGTCGAAGAACGTGCCGCCCGACCGTGAGGTGGTCACCTTCACGACCGAGTCCACGCGCACGGTCTGGTCGTCCGTGTCGGTGCCGAGGGTGCGGGTGGCACCCGGATCCTGGTCCTCGCGCAGCAGCGGACCCTGTCCCACCGTCAGCCGGTTGGAGATGACGCTGCGCCGCGCGTTCGTGTCGGTCAGGACCATCCGACCGGCGGTGTCGAGGGCGCTGGAGAACTCGTCGGTGGAAAGGTCCTGGGCGTACCGCACGAGGGGCGACGAGTCGAGCAGTCTCGCCTCGGCCAGCGCGGGGAACGCGAAGCCGTCGCCGGCCACGATGACCTGTCCGTCCAGCGGCACGGCGCGGAGGGACTCGCGGGCCCCGCCGACGTCGTAGACCTGGACGGGCGGCAGCAGGTTCTCGCCGTGGAAGAAGGGGTCCTCCATCGCGGGTGACAGGGTGTTCTGGCCGGGGACGCCGAAGTTCTGGCGGCCGAACAGGCCCGGGTCGTTCGCGACGAGCTGGTTCATCTCCGCGGGGCGGGCGCCGCCGGTGTTCTCCCACACGACGTCGTTGCGCAGCAGCACCTGTCCGGCGCCGAGGTAGCGCGCCATCGTGGACACGGCGGCCCCGGTGGACGTGCCGGACTGCGCCGACCCGTCGAGGGCGGAGAGGAAGTTCACGCCGGGCGGGGACGCGTTCGGCGTGGTCTCGGGCACCACCGCGCGACGGTCGAACAGCGCGTTCACGACATCGTCGGGACGCTCCTCGGTCCACCGGTAGAAGGGCCGGACCTGACCGGGCAGGACGAGGACGGAGCCCGGCTGGCTGCTCTCGTCCACCGAGGCGGCCGCCTCGCTCCAGTAGTCGGGGATGTCGATCGGCGAGATGTAGAGGCGACCAGCCAGCGCCGGCAGGGACCACGCCGCGAAGATGCTCGCGGCCACCACCACGACCACCGTGCGCGCCGGGTGCCAGCGCCACACGCGCGGCCCGAGGTGCATCACCGTGATGACGATGCCGATCGTCATCGCAACGGCCAGCACCGCGCCGATCTTGTTGGTCGTGCGGAACGCCGACAGCGCCGGGACCTGGAGGATCTCGCCCAGGAGGCGGCCGAACGGCGACGCCGGCCCGTCCTCGGTCGGGAAGACACCGATCATGACGATCGCGGCGCCGAAGACGGCGACCGACACGAACACCCGGGCGCGAGTGCGCGCCCACGCCAGGGCGGTCAGGCCCAGCGCCGGCCACGCCGCGGTGAGCAGCATGATCAGCGGGCTGACGACGTAGACGGCGTGCTCGGGGACCCACGGCCCGGTGGAGCTGGAGCCGTAGAGCGGCCAGAGGCCGAGGCCGCGCAGCACCTCGGTCAGCGACGAGACCTTGGCGATGCCGGTGAGGGACTCCGAGCCCTCGACGATCTGCGCACCGGTCGTGAGGGCGGCGAACGCCGGGACCAGCCAGTAGAGGGAGAGCAGGACGACGAACAGGGCCGACTTCGCCAGCACGATCAGCGCGTCGAGCCACCGGAGGCCGTCGCTGGCGCGGATGGCCAGGACGACGGGGATGACGGCCAGCAGCTGGAACAGCGGCACGACCGCCACGTTCATGCCGCTCATCGCGAAGAACGTCAGGCCGAACAGGGCCGGCCACGCCCAGCTGGCCGGGCGCCGCAGGCCGTGGACGAGGCACAGCAGCTGCCACGGCAGCAGGGCCAGCGGCAGCGCGATGGCCAGGGTGGCGCCGGCGCTGATCGTGTAGGGATTGGCCAGCAGGAGCACGGCGGCCAGGAGTCCGCCCCAGCGGCCGACCTGCGGCGCGATCGTGCGCGTCAGGCGCGCCGCGCCCCACGCGGCCACCAGCCACAGCACGAAGTGGAAGACCTTGAAGGTCATCTCCGGCGACAGGCCGATCCCCCGCAGCCCGGACAGGACGAGCAGCACCGGGGCCAGCCCGACGTTGAAGTTCGGCGAGCCGAGGTAGGGCGAGGAGGTCCACGACGAGAGGTACTGGCCGAGCATCTGCCAGGGGCGGACGTAGACCTCGGGCTTGATGTCGGTGTAGAAGGTGCCCCAGCCGTTGAGGCCGATGACGAGAGCCAGCGCGAGGATCGCCGAGCCCACCACGAATCGGTAGTGGGTGAACAGACGCACAGGGACTCCCTCAGGGTTCGGCCGCAGCGGCCGCGGGCACAGCGTCGTCCAATATAGCCCGCATCACACATCCTGTTACCGGAGAGTCACGAAGCCGGTAGCCTGAGGGCGCCATGCCCCGCCCGTCATCCCCTTCACGCACGCGTTCGGGCTCCGGAGCGGCCCTCGGCATCACGATGGCGCTGGCCAATCTCCTCAGCTACGTCTTCGTCCTCGTCCTCTCGCGCGCCCTCGGCCCGTCGGACTTCGGCGGCTTCTCCGCGCTCTCGGCCTACGGCATCGTCCTGTCGGTCCCGGCCGGGGCGCTGCAGGTCATCGTCGCGCGCCATGTCGCGGGCGCCACCCACGACTCGCGCGGGGTGCGCACCGCGCTCGGCGTCGGCGTCGCCCTCGCCGCGGCCACGATCGTCGCCGCTCCCCTGCTGTCCAGCGCCTTCCGGCTCGACACGGCCTGGTCCGCGGTCTGGCTCGGCCTGACGCTCGTGCCGATGACGCTCACGGGAGCCTTCCAGGGAATCCTGCTCGGGCGCGACCGGCTCGTCGCGCTGTCCGTGATCTACGTGGCCACGGCGGCCGGCCGCCTGGCCGCCGGCGCCGGGGGTGCGGCGCTGGGCCTCAGCGTGGCCGAGGTCTTCGCGCTGCTGCTCCTCGTCGCGGTCGCCGTCGCCGTGCTCGGCGCCTGGCTGTGCCGCGACGACCTCACGCTCGCCGACGACCGCAGGCTCGGCGGCGAGCTGATCCGCGCCACCATGTCGTTGGGTGCCTTCATCGCGCTGACGAACATCGACGTGACACTCGCCCGGGCGTACCTCGGCGACCACGACTCCGGCGGCTACGCCCTCGCCGCCACGTTCGGCCGCGCGATGGGCTGGGGCACGCAGTTCGTCGCGCTCCTGCTCGTCCCGCGCATGCAGGGCCCACGCGCCGCGCGCTCGTTCCGCCGGTCGCTCGGGCTGATCCTGCTGCTCGGGCTCGTCGGCATCGCGGTCATCGCCGCGGCCCCGGAGTTCTGGGTCGAGCTGGCCGGTGGCGCGGAGTACGCCGAGTTCGGGTCCCTCGCCGTCGCGTGCGTCGCCCTCGGCGTGCTGTGGGCGCTGGTGCAGGTGTCGCTGTTCGCGGAGATGGGCCTCGACAGCCCGTGGCTGGGCCGGTTCACCTGGTGCGTGGTGGCGGCGCAGTGCGCGCTCGTGGTGCTGTGGTTCCACGACACCCCGTACGAGATCGTCGGGGTCAGCGCCGTGGGCGCGACCGCGATCGTGGGTGCGGCGCTCGTGCGCTCGCGGCGCCTGCAGCACGCCTGAGGCGGCGACCGGAGCGCGTACGCCCGACCGCCGCCCCTGAGGACCTCAGTCCTGCTTCTGCTCGATCGCGCGCGAGCGACCCATGATGATGCGGGCGCCGAGCTTCATGACGCCGGGGAACTTCGTGGCGGCCTTCCAGGCGATCCGGTTGAGCCGGTTCTGGACGTGCACCTGGTAGCGGCGCAGCCACTCGTCGCGGCCCTTCAGCACCGTCGGTGCCGTGCGTCGGAACGTGAGCGCGTGCAGGCCGTTGGCCCACCGCGGGTCGTCGTCGGACTTTGCGTCCCACGTGGCGTCGATCGTCCAGCCCGGGTGACGGTCGAGGAAGAGCCGGTGGGCGCGCTGCACGACGGGCCACGTGGCGTCGTCGATCAGGACGAGCGCCTCGTCGGCCAGCAGCGGCTCGACCACAGCCAGCGCGAGGTAGTGCGCCAGCAGCGTGTGCTCGCCGTCGTAGAAGTAGACGCCGACCGGGCGGTCGATGATGCCGGGGACGGCCATCAGCTTGAAGCAGTCGCCCTCGAGCAGGCGGACGTCGGCACCGGCGCCGTACTTCGCCAGGTTGTCCATCAGCTCGGTCCGGGCCTCCTGGCCGGCCATCCCGAACTCGAGGAAGTTCTCCATGGCGTAGAAGACCTTGTCGGCGTTGTCGCGCACCGTGCCGCACATCGAGCGGCCCTTGAAGGTGCCGACCTCGAGGTACGCCTCGTCCGCCGGCATGATCGCGGCGGCCAGGTTGAGCATCGCCAGCTCGTTGGAGGAGGTGAAGCCCGTGACGTCGCCCTTGACCTGGTCCCAGTACGGATCGATCGGATCGGTGTCCTGGGGATCGCCGGGGAAGAGGGTGGGAGCTCGGTCGAAGAATGCGGAGGTGTCCATGGGTGCCTTTCGTGCGGCGATCAGCCTATAGGGAAAGAAGGGGGTTCACGCCCGGGTCCGCCAACGTTCACGGATCGCCGGCGCCAGCCAGGTCCAGACCATCGGGGTGGCCTCGTCGGAGAAGTGCAGTGCGTCCTCGAAGAGGGTGACGCCGTTGACGCGTCGCTGGAACCCCTCACTGCACTGAAGGGCGTCGTAGAGGTCCAGGACCGGCGCGTCCGAGCGCGCCGCCCACTCCTCGAACCAGCCGTTGGCGGCCACGGGGTCGGCCAGGTGCCCGGCGATCTCGGGGTGGTCGGCCATCCACTCCTGGTCGAACGGCGGCGACGGCAACCGGTCGACCGAGACCTCGCGGCACGGCAGCGTCACGAGCTGTACCTGCGAGACGCCTGCGGAGTCAGCGGCGGCCCGCAGGTCGTCGAGCTGCTCGTCCACCATCGTCCGCAGCTCGTCGCTGCCCGGCTGCACGAGCGATCCGTCCTCGCGTTCGTGGAGCGTGCCCAGGTCGGTGCCCACCATGAGCACGAGCACGTCGACTCGCTCGCGCTCCAGGACCGACGCCATCTCCTCACGACTCTGGCGGCAGGAGGCCTTGACGGGCTCGCGGTAGCCGGGCGACCAGTAGGTGGTCAGGGGCAGCAGGCTGCACCCCTCCACCGCCAGATTCACCAGCTCGATGTCGCCGTAGGTCGACCGGGGGAAGCGCTTCGACAGGTAGTGGGGAACGGAGTCGCCGTAGATCCCGACGCGGATCTGCTCGTCGCCGGGCACGTAGGGGTCGCTGCCCTCCACCAGCTGCGGGACACGGCCCGCGGCGATGTCCTGCTCGACGGTGGGCACGCGGCCGACCGCGAACGCGAGGACCACCACGGCGCAGGTCGTGGCGACGGCCAGGACCCGGCCCCGTCCCACGGTGCCGGTGAGCTGGGAGAGGCCGCCCAGCATGACGGGCAGCTCGATGAGGTGGAAGCTGGCCGCCGCGATCGCGAACGTGGCCGCGGAGCCGAGGAGGAGCTCGGCCGGCCCCGACAGGTCGGGCGCGTAGCGGTCGATCCACAGCGCGACCGGCCAGTGCCACAGGTAGAGGCCGTAGGTGAGGATGCCGAGGTACACGAGAGGTCCCCAGCTGAAGACGCGTCGGAAGAGTCCGGATCCCGACTGCACCGCGCCGGCCAGGCCGACCGCGGTGAGGAGGGACAGCACGAGCATCCCGCCCTTCTCGAACATCACCGGGGCCAGCGGCGGCACCACGAAGAAACCGACGATCGACGTCAGCGTGGCCGCCCAGGCCCAGAAGCCGGCCGTCCACGAGGTCATGGGCCGCGGGCGACGCCCGTGGCGGTCGGGTCCCACGGCGAACGCAACCGCCATGCCCGCCAGCAGCGCCTGCACGCGGGTGTCGGTGCCGTAGTAGGAGTGTGCGACGGCCTCCGACGTGGCGAGCCCGACCTGCGCCATCCACCACGCGGACAACAGGGCCAGGCCGAGGACGACCACGACCCGGGTCGCCCGTGACGCCACGTGACGGACCAGGAGCACGGCCGCGAACGGCGCCACGAGGTAGAACTGCTCCTCCACCGAGAGGGTCCAGACGTGCCGGAAGAAGGAGGGATCGCCGAGCTCGGCGAAGTACTGGTCCGCCTGCGAGACGAGCCTCCAGTTCTGGACGAACCCGAGCGTCGCCAGGATGTCGCCCTTCATCTCGCGGCGGGTCGCGTGATCGGCCGCCACGAGGGCCCACGTCCCGACGACCACGATGAGCAGCGCGAGCGCGGGCAGCAGCCGGCGAGCCCGCCGGCGGAAGAACTCCAGATAGCTCACGCGGCCGAACCGCGCCTGCTCCTTGAGCAGGATGGTGGTGATGACGTAACCGGAGAAGACGAAGAACAGGCTGATCCCGATCCACGCGCCCTGCAGCGCCTCCACGCCGAAGTGGTAGGCCAGCAGCACGACCACCGCGAGTCCGCGCACGCCGTCGAGCGGGGCGCTTCGAGCTCCTTGGCTCGTCCGGAGCATCTCCGCGATCTTCATCGGGCCGGGCTCCCGGCCGCTTGGGCACGGACGCGCGGCGCGAGCCAGGTCCAGACCATGGCGGCACCCGCATCGGAGAAGTGCAGCTGATCCGCGTAGAGCGTGACGCCCTTGATCACCGGGCGGAACCCGTCCTCGCAGCCGAGGGCGTCGTAGAGGTCGAGAACGGCCACGCCGCGCGACTGCGCCCACTCGCGGATCCAGGTGTTCACCTCGGTGGGGTCCGAGGTCGCCTTCGCGACCTCGGGATGGGCCTCGAGGTAGGCGCGCAGCGCCTCGGCGTGCCCCTCCCGACCGTCGATCCGGCACGGGATGGTCGCGATCTGCGTCGAGACCCCGGCGTCGTCCGCCTGGGCGAGCAGCCCGTCCAGGGCGGACTCGACGGCCGCGCGGTAGGGCGCGTCCTGCAGCCACCACACCGGCCCGTCGTCACCCTCCACGTGGTGCGGGATCGACAGCAGGCTCCCGGTGACGAGGACGACCGTGTCGGCGTCCAGGTCGCGCAGGCGCTCGCCGAGGTTCGTCCGGCTGTCGCGGCACTCGGCGGTGGGAGCGCCGCCCAGCTCACGGTTCCACGCCGGGGTGAGGTCGACGAGGTCGCAGCCGGGCACCGCGACACTGCCCACCAGCAGGTCCGGATGGTTCGCCGTCGGGAAGTACGTGACGAGGTTCTGGGCCACGGAGTCGCCGTACAGCGCGACCCGCGTGGGGCGGTCCTTCGGCTCGTACGCAGGGTCGTCGTCGCTGAGCGCGGGCACGTCGACGGCGCGCCCGTCCATCTCCGAGGCGGAGGCGCCCACGTTGCCCACCTGGACCGCGAGCGCCACCACGAGGACCGGTGCGGCCACGGCGACGAGTCGCGGTCGACGGCGCGCGGGGACGAGCGCGCGGAGCCCGCCGCGAATGACCGGCTCCTCCAGCCACCGGTAGCTGGCCGCGGCGATGAGCACGCTCAGCCCCAGGACGACGGGAACGGCGACCCAGAGAGGGGTTCCCGGGAACGCCTGCTCGAGCCACAGCGTGATCGGCCAGTGGTAGAGGTAGATCCCGTAGCTCCGCACCCCGAGGTAGGCGAACGGCGCCCAGCCGAGGAAGCGGCCCGCGGACCCCGCGATCCCGTGCGCCAGCAGCAGCAACAGCAGCCCGACGACGAACGCCTGCAGCAGCAGGCCTCCCTGCTCGAACATGAACGGGTCCATCGGCTCGATGAGGACCATGAACGCACCGCAGGCCACCACGCCGACCCAGGCGAGGGCGGGACCGGAACGACGCAGCGCCGACGGAGGTCCGCTGCGCCACGCGTGATGGACGAACGCGGCGATCATCCCCCCAAGCAGCGACTGGGCGCGCGTGTCCGTCCCGTAGTAGGAGTGCGCCACCGCCGAGGCGTCGCCGAGCCCGATCTGGGCGGTCCACCACGCCGAGGCGACGGCTCCCGCAGCCAGCAGCGGGATCGCGAGCCGCGGCGGCAGCAGGAAGAGCACCACGAGCAGCAGCGGCAGGCAGAGGTAGAACTGCTCCTCGACGGACAGGGTCCACAGGTGCCGGAGCACGGACGGCTGGCCGAACGTGGAGAAGTACTGGTCGGCCTCCCCCACCAGACGCCAGTTCATCACGAAGCCGAGGCTGGCGAGCATGTCGCCGCGCAGGCCGCGGCGCGCGAGGTCGTCGGCGAACAGCAGGCCCCACGTGCCGACCACGGCCAGCAGGACGAAGAGCGCCGGGAGGAGGCGCCGGGCGCGCCGGCGGTAGAACGCCACCACGTCCATCCGGCCGAACCGATCGCGCTCGCGCAGGAGCAGCAGGGTGATCAGGTAGGCGGACATGACGAAGAACAGGCTCAGTCCGGTCCAGGCGCCGTCGAGCCCGGGCACCCCGACGTGGAAGAGCAGGAAGATCACCATGGCGATCCCCCGCAGGCCGTCCAGGGACGAGATCCTGCTCGTGGTGCGAGCCGTCACCGCCACGCCTGCCGTGCCTGCTCGAGCGCCTCGGGCGTGCCGACGTCGAGGAAGGCCGCGTCCTCGCGATGGGCGCGGACGTCGGCGCTCGAGACCAGCGCGGGGAAGACGTCGACCTCGAGCGACAGCGGCACGGTGGAGGGCAGTCCCAGCAGGACGTCGCCACGCATCACGTACGTGCCGGCGTTGACCAGGCCCGGGCCCGCCTCCACCGGCTTCTCGTGGAAGCCCGTGATGCGCGTTCCGGTGTCGTCGAGCGAGACGACGCCGTACGCGCGGGCGTCGGGCACCTCGCGGACGTGGATCGAGCCGGCCGCGCCCGAGCCCTCGAACGCGGCGATCTGCGCGGCGAGGTCGTGCCGCGAGAGCAGGTCGCCGTTGACGACGACCACCGTGTCGTCGGCCCCCACCGTGCGCGCGGCCAGGGCGAGTGCGCCACCGGTGCCGAGCGGCTGGTCCTCGCGGCTGTACGTCAGCCGGGCGCCCCAGCGCTCGCCGGTGCCCAGGGCGTCCTGCACCTGCTGGGCGCCGAAGCCCACGGCGACGACGACATCGGGCACGCCCGCCTCGACGAGGCGGTGGATCTGGTGGGCGACGAGGGGCTGGCCCGCGACCTCGACGAGCGGCTTGGGCAGGTCGCCGACCGCGGCTCGCAGACGGGTCCCGAGACCCCCAGCGAGGACGATCCCACGGCGCACAGACACTGCCCTAACTCTTGGTTACCCGCGCGTACGCACGGCGCTGGTCATAGTAGTATGCGTCACATGCTCGACGACCCTGATGTGCGTTCTCGCCCCGTGCCGAACCTCGGTACGAAGGTCGCGATCCTCGCGGCGATCCCCTTTCTGGCCTACGGGATCTACCTGCTGCTGACGCCCATCACCGACATCCAGACCAGCTCCGGCGCGATCTTCGAGTGCGGATCCGCGCTGCAGCCGCCCTCGGACAAGTTCCAGGAAGGGGTCTGCGGCCCGATCAACACGCAGTACCTCTACCGGGCGATCGCCTCGATCGTCGCCGCGGTCGGCATCGCCGGCGTCGGTGCGGCGCTGTTCGGCTTCAGCCACCAGGTGGAGCGTGCCCGCGGCAGCCGCTCGGAGTACAGCGGCAGCTACGAGTCCGCCTCGGACCACGACCGCTACGACGATCGCGCCGACCGTGACGATCGCGCCGACCGTGACGACCTCGCAGACGGCGGCGCCCGCCGCCGGCTCCTCGAAGACGGCCGCTGAGTCCCGCGGGCCCCGCCCGCTGCCTCTTCTCTCATGTCCGCTCCTGTCCCCTCGACGCGCGCGCGGCTGCCCTATCGGCCCGCGCTCGACGGCCTGCGTGCCGTCGCCATCGCCGGTGTGCTCGTCTTCCACCTCGACGAGCGCGCCCTACCCGGCGGCTGGCTCGGCGTCGACCTGTTCTTCGTCCTCTCGGGCTTCCTGATCACCAACCTGCTCGTCTTCGAACGCGAGCGGTGGGGCCGGATCAGCGTCGTGCGCTTCTGGGGCGCCCGCATGCGGCGCCTGCTGCCCTCGCTGATCACGGTGCTGCTCGCCGTGTCCGTGGCGGCCTGGCTCTGGACGGTCCCCGGCCGTCGCACCGCCGTCGCGTGGGACATCGTCTCGTCGTTGTTCTACGTCTCGAACTGGCGCTTCATGCTGGGCGACGAGCAGTACTTCGACCAGCTCTCGATCCCCTCGCCGGTCCGGCACACGTGGTCGCTGTCGATCGAGGAGCAGTTCTACATCGTCTTCCCGCTGCTGCTGATCGCCGTCGGCGTCGTGGTGCGGAAGCGACGCGGCCAGGCCCTGGTCTTCGCCGTCCTGGCGCTCGCGTCGGCCGCCGCCATGGCGAGCGGCTACGCCAACGGCACCGAGATCACGACGCTCTACTACAGCACCCTGACGCGAGCGTTCGAGCTGCTGATCGGCGTGTGCGCGGCGCTGTTCCTGGGTCACGCCGCGTTCCGAGAGCGCCGCTCCCCCGTCCTGACCGACCTCACCGCGTGGGCCGGCCTCGCGGTGGTCGTCGCGGCCATGGTGGGGCTCGACTCCGAGTCCGGCATCGTCTTCCGCGGCGGGCTCGTGGTCGTCTGCCTGGCCGCGCTCGTGGCGATCCTCGCGGCAGCCAGCGGCACGAGCGGCACCTTCACCAAGGTCCTCGGCAGTCCGGTCCCCCGCTGGATCGGCCTCATCTCCTATCCCCTCTACCTGTGGCACTGGCC
Organism: Aeromicrobium phoceense; assembly: GCF_013868155.1. Taxonomy (NCBI): domain Bacteria; kingdom Bacillati; phylum Actinomycetota; class Actinomycetes; order Propionibacteriales; family Nocardioidaceae; genus Aeromicrobium; species Aeromicrobium phoceense. Next base: position 1,996,328 of record NZ_JACEOG010000001.1, on the reverse strand, counting down.
GATCATCGTGTTCGTCCACGAGGGCGTCACCGGCCTCGACGGACTCGCACTCGACGCCGTCCGCGTCGGTCTCTCGGTGCTGCTGGCGTGGCTCACCTACCGGTTCATCGAGGGCCCCGTCCGCGGGCGCCGGCCGTTCTTCGGCTCGGCCCGCGGCTTCTCCCGTGCGGTCGCCGTCGTGGCCGCGCCGCTCGTCGTCGCGAGCGCCTTCGTCGTCGCCCACTCCGAACCGCCGCGGGGCGAGCTGTCGGGCTACGCGCTGAAGCCGGGTCAGAAGCCCCTGGAGCTCACGCCCGATCCGTACACCGCCGCCGAGCGTCGCTCGGCGATGCTGCTCGGCAACTCCATCCCGTACAGCATCTACCGCAACGTGGCCACGCACGAGTTCCGTCAGCTGTCGCTGAGCCAGTCCACCCACCTCGGGTGCGATCCGTTCACGCTCCAGAAGCGGGTCGGCGGCGAGACCACCGAGCCCACCCGCAACTGCCTGGAGTGGCGCGACGAATGGCCCGGCCTCGTCTCCGCCCAGCAGCCCGACGTGCTCCTGTTCTTCGTGCCGCAGACCTTCCTGTCCGACCTCGTGAAGGGAGACGAGGTCGCGAAGTTCGGCTCCCCCGAGCACGAGCGCCTCATCCGTGAGGCCCTCGACGAGGTCGACCGCAAGGGCGGCGACGCGGGCACCCTCGCACTGTCGACCCTCGCCTGCCACGACATCCCGGCGTTCGACAAGGTCGAGATGCAACAGCTGAACGACATCGAGCGGGTCGAGCGCGTCAACGCCATCGCCACCGCGTGGGCCGCCGAGAACGACGTCCCGGTGATCGACTCCTACGCCGCCCTGTGCCCGAACGGGTACCAGCCGCTGCTGGGGAACGACCCGCTCTACGAGGACGGCCTGCACTTCACCAACGAGTCGGCGCCGCACGTGTGGGCCTGGATGATGCCGCAGGTGCTGCGCTTCGCCGATGCCGCCAACGGGGAGGCCTCATGAACCGATCCACCCGCGCCACCGTCTCGAGCGGCTCGATCGTCGCCGTCGCCATGATGGTGATGAACGTCGCCACCTACGGCTTCAACCTGGCCGCCGCGCGGCTGCTGGTGCCCGCCGAGTTCGGCGCTCTCACGGCCCTGCTCAGCCTCATCCTCATCGCCAACGTCGTCGCGCTGGCACTCCAGGCATCGATCGCCCGCCGCATCTCGGTGCATCCGGACCACACCGCGCAGATCGTCCTCACCGCGTCCCGCGTGGCCCTGGCGGTCTCGCTCGCGGTCGGGCTCGCGGTGGCGCTGTCCAGTCCGGTGCTCACTCCCGCCTTCTCCTTCGACTCGGTGTGGGCCGTCATCTGGTGCGGCGCGATGCTCGTGCCGCTCACGCTCGCCGGCGCCCAGCTCGGCGTCGCGCAGGGCACGGGACGGTGGGGCAAGCTGGCGGCCCTCTACGTCGGCAACGGCCTGGGCCGGCTGTTCGGTGGCGTCGCCGGCGTGTTGATCGAGCCATCGGCCACGAGCGCCATGATGGGCCTGGCGATCGGCGCGTGGCTGCCCGTCCTGCTGGGCGCCGGTCTGCTCAAGACCAGCGGCACGGGAGACGTCCACAGCCGTCGCCCGCTGGTCTTCGAGACCGTGGCCTCGGCGTCCACCCTGCTGGCCTACTTCGCCTTCAGCAACGTCGACGCGCTGATCGCCCGCGGCGGCTTCGAGGCGCACGACAGCGGTCTGTACGCCTCCGGGCTCATCCTGACGAAGTCCACGCTGTTCCTGCCGCAGTTCGTGAGCGTGGTGTTCTTCCCGAGCCTCGCGCGCGACTCGTCGCACCGCACCCGGCTGCGGGCCGCGTCCCTCGTGGCCGTGCTCGGCCTGCTCGTGGTCGCAGGGAGCGCCGTGCTGCCCCAGCTGGCGCTGATCCTGGTGGGAGGCGACCAGTACGGCGAGGTCGCCGACGACCTGTGGCTGTTCGCCCTCTCCGGGACCTTCCTGGCAATCGTCTACCTGCTCGTGTTCGATGCCCTGGCGCGCCGCTCGACCGGCGTGGCCGTGCTGCTGTGGGTGGCGTCGGCGACGGTGTTCTCCGTGGCGTGGTTCTGGTCGATCGGCATCGTCGGACTCGTCGTCACGATGGCGTGCGTCGGTGCCGTGGTCGCGGCCCTGCTGCTGGCCTGGCCCCTGCTGCGACCTGAACGGGGCCATGACGCCGCCGAGCCGGCGGTCGCCGACGACCCAGCTCTCCCCGACGACTCAGTGACCGGCTTCGTGCCAGGTGCGGCCGACGCCGACGGAGACGTCGAGCGGCACTGACAGGTCGGCCGCCGCGGCCATCTCGCGGCGGACGAGTGCGGTGAGCTCGTCGAGCTCGGCCGACGTGGTCTCGAGCACGAGCTCGTCGTGCACCTGGAGCAGCATCCGCGACTCGAGGCCCGCTTCGTCGATCGCGCGCTCCACCTTGAGCATCGCGACCTTGATGATGTCGGCCGCCGAGCCCTGGATCGGGGCGTTGAGCGCCATCCGCTCGGCCATCTCGCGCCGCTGGCGGTTGTCGCTCTGCAGGTCGGGCAGGTAGCGCCGGCGTCCCATGATCGTCTCGGTGAAGCCGGTCTGACGAGCCTCGTCCACCAGGCTGCGCAGGTAGTCGCGCACGCCGCCGAACCGCTGGAAGTAGTCGTCCATGAGGCCCTGGGCGTCGCCGGTGGAGATCGAGAGCTGCTGGCTCAGGCCGTAGGCCGAGAGACCGTAGGCCAGGCCGTAGTTCATCGCCTTGATCCGTGCGCGCAGCTCGGTGCCGATGTCGTCGGGGTCGCGCTCGAAGACCTTCGCGGCCATCACGGTGTGGAAGTCCTCACCGGAGTTGAACGCCTCGATCAGATCGGCGTCCTCCGAGAGGTCGGCCATGATCCGCATCTCGATCTGGCTGTAGTCGGCGGTGAGGAGGGTCTCGTACCCCTTCCCCACCACGAACGCCTCGCGGATCCGGCGACCCGACGCGGTGCGGATCGGGATGTTCTGCAGGTTCGGGTCGTTGGAGCTGAGCCGCCCGGTGGCCGCGATGGTCTGGGCGTAGGTGGTGTGGATCCGCCCGTCGTCGGAGATCGAGCGGCGCAGGGTCTCCACCGTCTGGCGCAGCTTCGTGACGTCGCGGTGCGCGAGCAGGTGCTCGAGGAACGGGTGCCCGGTCTTGGTGTAGAGCTGCTGCAGCGAGTCGGCGTCGGTCGTGTAGCCCGTCTTGGTGCGCTTGGTCTTCGGCATGCCGAGGTCCTCGAAGAGCACGACCTGCAGCTGCTTGGGCGAGCCGAGGTTGATCTCCTTGCCGCCGATGGACTCGTAGGCGGCGTCGGCCGCCTGCTGGGCCCGCGAGGCGAACTCGGACTCCAGCTCGAGGAGCGCGTCGTCGTCGACGGCGATCCCGGCCTGCTCCATCCGGGCGAGCGTGGACACGAGCGGCAGCTCGACCTCGGCCAGCAGCCGTGTGCCTCCTGCCTGCTCCACCTCCTGGGCGAGGGCGGCGGACAGGTCGAGCGCGGCTCGCGCGCGCAGCATCGCGATCTCGGCGTCGTCGTCGGTGTCCAGCGACAGCTGGCCGGTGTCGGCGGTGTCGTCGCGCAGCTCGCGCTTGAGGTAGCGCACCGAGAGGTCGCCCAGGTCGTAGGAGCGCTGGTCGGGTCGTACGAGATACGCCGAGAGTGCCGTGTCGGCGCGCAGTCCGCGCAGGTTCCATCCCCGCTCGGCCAGGGCCAGCATCGGGCCCTTCGCATCGTGCAGCACCTTGCCGCGCTCGGGGTCGGCCAACCAGGCCGCGAGAGCGGTGTCGTCCGCGGGCGAGAGCTGCTCGACGTCGATCCAGGCGGCCTCCTCGGGAGAGGCCACGGCCAGGGCAATCACGTCGCCACCGCCACGGCCCCACGATCCCTGGACGTGCAGGCCGACGTCGACCGTGGCGTGCTGCTCGAGCCACGCGGCGACCTCGCCGGGCGCCAGGGCACGGCCGGAGATGGCGAAGCCCGCCTCGGGCTCGACCTCGTCGGTGGTGCCGGGGAACGTGGTGAAGAGCCGCTCGCGCAACGCGGTGAACTCGAGCGAGTCGAAGACCGTGTGGACCTTCTCGCGGTCGAACGCGGTGTCCAGGTGGAGATCGGTCGGTCCGAGCGGGAGGTCGAGGTCGCGGACGAGGGCGTTGAGGCGGCGGTTGCGGATCACCGAGTCGAGGTGGTCGCGCAGCGACTGCCCGGCCTTGCCCGGCACCTCGTCGACGCGGCCGATCAGGGCCTCGAGCGTGCCGTAGGAGTTGATCCACTTGGCGGCGGTCTTCGGGCCCACGCCGGGAACCCCCGGCAGGTTGTCGCTGGTCTCGCCGACGAGGGCGGCGATGTCGGGGTAGAACTCGGGCAGCACCCCGTACTTCTCCTGCACGGACGTGGGCGTCATCCGCGCCAGGTCCGAGACGCCCTTGCGCGGGTAGAGCAGCGTGACCTGCTCGGTGACGAGCTGGAGGGCGTCGCGGTCGCCCGAGCAGACGAGCACCTCCATGCCCGCCGCCTCGGCACGCGTGGCGAGGGTGGCGATGATGTCGTCGGCCTCGTAGCCGGCCTTGTCGACGTGACGGATGTCCATCGCGTCGAGGACCTCCTTCACCAGCTCGACCTGGCCGCGGAACTCCTCGGGCGACTTCGAGCGGTTGGCCTTGTACTCGGCGTACTCCTCGGTGCGGAACGACTGGCGCGAGAGGTCGAACGCGACGCACACGTGCGTCGGCTGCTCGTCACGCAGGACGTTGATCAGCATCGAGGTGAAGCCGAAGACCGCGTTGGTGCTCTGGCCGGTCGTCGTCGAGAAGTTCTCGACGGGCAGGGCGAAGAAGGCGCGGTAGGCCACCGAATGTCCGTCGATCAGCAGGAGTCGGTCCACGAGACGACCCTAGTCGGCCCCTCCGACAGGTCAGCCGCGGACGGCCGCGCGGCGGCGCAGCGAGCGCCGGACCGCCAGCAGCCGGCCGGTCTCGCGCGAGCCGGAGGCCTTGGCCGCGAGCCGCGCGTTGAGCTTGCCGACGGGGATCGCGCGCAGGACCGCGATCTGGTTGAAGCCCAGCTTCGTGAGGTAGCGGTTGGGCTCGCGCGCGTGGGCGGCGGAGGACGCCAGCACGAGCTCGCACTCCTCCTCCTCGGCGTGGGCGGCGACGACCGCCAGCAGGGCGGAGGCGATCGAGCGGCGCCGGTGACTGGGCCGGACCTGCAGGTCGGACACGATCATCACCCGCGACATCGTGATGGGGTTGAGCGTGGCGAGGTCGGCGGCCGCGGCCGCCACCACCTCGCCGCCGACGAGCGCGACCAGGAAGCGCCGGCGGTGCTCGCGGGCGTTGAACTCGATCGCCTCGCGGGCCTCGGCCTCGGAGGGACACCTCCACAGGCCCTGCTGCGTGAACGCCTCGGACCCCTCGTCGCTGACGGCCTCGGCACACGCGGACCACAGATCGATGAGGGACGCTGCGTCGTCGACCTCGACATCTCGGATCTCGACCGGCTGGCGCAATGCCATCGACGTGGAACCTCCGGGCGGGGGACGGACGGGGACGGGCGACAGCCTACGCCCCGAGTCGTCGCCTGGGAATGGCTGGTGACCGCTCGCCAATCGAAACCGAACTGTTACCTAAGGGACCCGCGAGAGCGACGCGCGGAATCGCTGGGATGGCTATGCTCTTCAGGATCGACTTCTGGCGCGCCTGACCCCGGCGCGCAGCCATCGACAGGAGAATGTGTGCGACTGCGAACAGCGGCGCTGCTCTCGGTGATCTTCGCCGGGCTCGTGTTTCTCGCGAACCCGGCGATGGCTGAGACCACGTCCCCCACCCCCGGACCCAGCGCCTCGGCGCCGGCCTCCGATGCCCCCGTGACAGGTCCGGCCATCCGCGTGCGGCTGCTCGACCAGAAGGAGGGCAAGGCCGGCGACAACCCGCCGCCCGTGCCCGACGTCACCGTCACCGTCTCCGACGACTCCGGCACCGAGATCGGCAGCGCCGTCACCAACGAGATGGGCGTCGCCGCTGTGGCGATCCCCGGCAAGGGAAAGTACGAGGTCTCCATCGACGAGTCCACGCTTCCCGCCGGCGTGAAGCTGACCGGCAAGAAGTCGCTCGACGTCACCGTGAACCTCGCCTCGGGCCAGAACGTCGCGTTCCCGCTGAACGGCAAGGTCGTCGAGGCCACGCCGTTCACCGAGCGCCTCGTCGACAGCCTGATCTCGGGCATCAAGTACGGCCTGATCATCGCGCTCGCCGCGATGGGGCTGTCGCTGATCTTCGGCACGACCGGCCTGACGAACTTCTCGCACGGCGAGCTGATCACCTTCGGCGCGATCACGGCCTACTTCCTCAACTCCACGCTCGGGTTGCCGGTGATCGTCGCGGGCCTGCTGACCATCGTGATCGGCGGCATCTTCGGCTGGGGCCAGGACCGGGTGCTGTGGCGACCACTGCGCAGCCGGGGCACCGGCATCATCGCGATGATGATCGTCTCGATCGGCCTCGGACTGCTGCTGCGCAACCTGTACCAGTTCTTCTTCGGCGCGGCGACGCGCTCCTACACCGACTACACGTCGCAGCGGGCGCGTGACTACGGCCTGTTCGACCTGTCGAACAAGGAGATCGCGATCATGGGCATCGCGATCGTGGCCATCGGCATCGTCGCCACGATCATGACCCGCACCCGCCTGGGCAAGGCCATGCGCGCCGTCTCGGACAACCCGGCCCTCTCGGCCTCGTCCGGCATGCGCGTCGACGGCGTGATCTCGTCGGTCTGGATCATGGGCGCGGCGCTCTCGGCGCTCTCGGGCGTCCTGCTGGGCCTCAACAGCCAGGTCAACTTCATGATGGGCTACCAGCTGCTGCTCATGGTGTTCGCCGCCACCGTCCTCGGTGGCCTCGGCACCGTCTGGGGCGCGGTCCTCGGCTCGCTGATCATCGGCATCATCACCGAGGTCGGACCGCTGCTGGGCGTCCCGAGCTCCATCAAGGAGGTGGGCGCGCTGATCGTGCTCATCCTCATCCTGCTCATCAGGCCTCAGGGCATCCTGGGCCGCGCGGAGAGGATCGGCTGACATGGACCTCGGCAACATCATCGATGCGGCGTTCTCCAACGCCTTCGGCCCGCAGGCGATCGTGTTCGCGCTCGCCGCGATCGGCCTCAACATCCACTTCGGCTACACCGGCCTGCTGAACTTCGGCCAGGCCGGCTTCATGGCGGTCGGCGCCTACGGCCTCGCGGTCACGATGGTCCGGCTCGACCTGCCGCTGTTCGTCGGCATCGCGGCCGGCCTGTTCGCGTCGCTCCTGCTGGCCCTGGTGCTCGGTGTACCCACGCTGAGACTCCGGGCCGACTACCTGGCGATCGTCACCATCGCGGCGGCGGAGATCCTGCGCCTCGTGTTCGGTGCCGTCGAGACCAAGGCCGTCTTCGGCGGCTCGAACGGCCTCAACGGCTTCACCGACACGTGGAACAGCCTCAACCCCTACTCGGGCGGCATCGACGTGGGCTTCGCGTCCTGGGGTCCCAACGACCTGTGGGCCATGACGGTCGGCTGGGCCGTCGTCGCGCTGTGCTGCCTCCTCACCTGGGCGCTCATGCGCAGCCCGTGGGGCCGCGTGCTCCGCTCGATCCGCGAGGACGAGGACGCCGTGCGCTCGCTGGGCAAGAACGTCTTCCTCTACAAGATGCAGGCGCTCATGCTCGGCGGCATGATCGGCGGCCTGGGCGGCATCTTCTACGCGCTCAAGCAGGCCTCGGTCGTCCCGTCGGACTACAGCACCAACCTGACGTTCTTCGCCTACACGGCACTGCTGATCGGTGGCGCGGCCCGTGTGCTCGGCCCCGTCGTCGGCTCGATGATCTTCTGGTTCCTCATCAGTGGCCTCGGCGAGTTCTTCAGCCAGGCCACCAGTGGCGTCGACCCGCTGATCCCGGCCTCGGTCATGACCGACACGCAGGCCAGCCTGATCCGCTACATCCTCATGGGCCTCGGCCTCATGCTGCTGATGATCTTCCGACCCCAGGGGATCTTCGGCGACCGAAGGGAGATCGCGCTCGATGACCGTTGACATCACAGGTGCCCGCGAGGCACTCGCCGCCCTGCCCAACGATCCGGGCGTGCGCAAGCCCGACCCGATCGTGGTGGGCGACGACATCACCCGCACGTTCGGCGGACTCAAGGCCGTCGACGTCCAGCACGTCGAGATCCAGCGTGGTGTCATCACCGCGCTGATCGGACCGAACGGCGCCGGCAAGACCACGCTGTTCAACCTGCTCACCGGGTTCGACATCCCCGACAGCGGCTCGTGGGCGTTCAACGACAACTCGCTGGCCAAGGTTCCCGCCTACAAGGTGGCGCGCCTGGGCATGGTGCGCACGTTCCAGCTGACCAAGGTGCTCTCGAAGCTCACGGTCATCGAGAACATGCGCCTCGGCGCCACCGGCCAGCGCGGCGAGAAGTTCTTCCCGTCGATCCTCAAGACGCTGTGGCGCGGCCAGGAGGACGAGATCACCGCTCGAGCGGACGACCTCCTCGCCCGCTTCAAGCTCGATGCCAAGCGTGAGGACTTCGCCGGCTCCCTGTCCGGCGGCCAGCGCAAGCTGCTCGAGATGGCGCGCGCGCTGATGGTCGACCCCGAGCTGATCATGCTCGACGAGCCGATGGCCGGCGTGAACCCGGCGCTCAAGCAGTCCCTGCTGGGGCACGTGAAGTCGCTGCGCGACGAGGGCCGCACGGTCCTGTTCGTCGAGCACGACATGGACATGGTCCGCGACATCTCCGACTGGGTCATCGTCATGGCCCAGGGGCAGATCGTCGCCGAGGGCACGCCGGAAGCCGTGATGGCCGACCAGCGCGTCATCGACGCGTACCTGGGCGCCCACCACGACGAGGACCTCACCGAGCTGGACGAGGATCAGCTCGCACAGCAGGTCGAGGCCGAGATCGAAGCCGAGGAGTCCGACAAATGAGCGACGCGATCCCCACTCCCCAGACGCCGGAGGCCGAGCGCCGCAAGCACATCGAGGGCGCCGACGGCGCCGTCGTGCGCGCGGACAACCTCATCGCCGGCTACCTGCCGGGCGTGAACATCCTCAACGGTGCCGACCTGTACTGCCAGCCCGGCGAGCTGGTCGGCATCATCGGCCCGAACGGCGCCGGCAAGTCCACCTTGCTCAAGGCCCTGTTCGGGCTCGTGAAGATCCACTCCGGCACCGTCCTGCTCGGCGGCGAGGAGATCACGAACAAGCGCGCCGACGTCCTGGTCAGCCAGGGCATCGGGTTCGTCCCGCAGACGAACAACGTGTTCCCGAGCCTCACGATCGAGGAGAACCTCGAGATGGGCTGTTACCAGGCCCCCTCGAAGTTCAAGGACCGGTTCGCCTTCGTCACCGACCTGTTCCCCACGCTCGGCCAGCGGGCCAAGCAGCGGGCCGGCTCGCTGTCCGGTGGTGAGCGCCAGATGGTCGCCATGGGCCGCGCGCTCATGATGGAGCCCTCCGTGCTGCTGCTGGACGAGCCCTCCGCGGGCCTGTCCCCCGTCATGCAGGACGAGGTCTTTGTGCAGACCCGCAAGATCAACCAGGCCGGCGTCTCGATCATCATGGTCGAGCAGAACGCTCGTCGCTGCCTGCAGATCTGCGACCGCGGCTACGTCCTGGACCAGGGCACCACGGCCTACAGCGGCACCGGCCGCGAGCTGGCGAACGACCCGAAGGTGATCGAGCTCTACCTCGGCACCCTGGGGCGCCAGGCGGGCTGACACCGCACGCCTCACGCACGACGAGAGCGCCGCTTCCCCTCGGGGAGGCGGCGCTCTCGTGTGTGCTCCACTCCCCTGGTCCGGGGAAAGGCGAAGGGCCCGGGGCGTTCGCCCCGGGCCCTCCTGTGTGCGGAGAGTGAGTCAGTCGACTCAGATGTCGCCCGCGATGTAGTTGACGGCCTTGTAGCCGCCCTTGGCGTCGTACTCGTAGATGCCGATCGAGGCGGACGTCGGGCTGCCCGTCTCACCGAACTCGATGGGACCGGAGACACCGTCGTAGTCGATGTCCTTGTCATCCTCGAGCAGCGCGACGCAGTCCTTGTAGGTCGTGCACTTCTCGCCACCCTTGGTGATCTCGACGAGCTCGGAGGCGATGGCCTCGCCCGACTCGGTGCCGGCCGCGACGGCCGCGAGGGCCGACGTGATCACGGCGTCGTAGGACTCCGCCGAGTAGGAGTAGTCCTTCAGCTTCGGGTCGACGCCCAGCAGACGCTTCTTGAAGTCGTCCGCCGCCTCGGCGCCGGGGACCGTGCCCTTGACGCCCTGGAGCTCCGGAGCGAAGGACTGGTCCGAGTAGTCCGCGACGTTGCCGTCGACGAAGTACGTGGCGACGTCCTGCGGGCCGACACCCTTGCTGACCAGCTGCGGGACGATCTTCTTCGTCTCGTCGAACGCGATCAGCACGACGGCGTCGGGCTTGGCCGCGGCGACATCGTCGACCTGCGAGTCGTACGAAGGAGCCTTCTCGCCGTAGAACGACGTGACGGCGACCTTGGAGCCGGCGGCCTCGAGGCCCTTCTTGACCTGCTCGGCCAGGGTCTCACCGTAGGAGTCCTGACGCGCGAGGATCGCGACGTTCTGGCGGCCGTCCTCGACCAGCAGGTTGGCCATGACGGCACCCTGCAGGACGTCGGACGGAGCCGTGCGGAAGTAGAGGTCGGGCTCGCCGTACTTGCCGTTGTCGAAGTCGGTCGACGTGTTGGCGGGCGAGTACTGCACCACGCCGGCGGCGAGGATCTTGTCGATGACCGTCATGGAGACGCCCGACGAGGCGGCACCGACGATGACGTCGGACTTGGCCTTGATCAGCTTGTCGGTCTCGGTCGGCGCGATGCCCGAGTCGGTGTCGCCCGAGTCGCCCTTGACGTGGCGCGCGTCCTTGCCCAGGACGCCACCGGCCTCGTTGATCTCCTGGACGGCGAGGTCCACACCCGCGAACTCCGGCGGGCCGAGGAAGGCCAGGCTGCCGGTCTGCGGGAGCAGCGAACCGACGACGAACTCGCCGTCACCCTTCGCTACGGACGTGTCTTTGTCGTCAGAGCTGTCGTCGCCGCCGCCACAGGCAGCGAGGACGAGTGCGCTGGCACTGGCCAGTGCGGCCAGACGGAGCGTCGTGGTGGAGCGCTTCATCAATCCTCCGTGTGAGTTAATCCGAGCACGGGACGGTTCGCCCGGCACGATGTGACCCACAACCTAGTCCTCAGAAGTTTCCAAATCTCGCATGCTGCGTGATTGGGAGGTTTCGTAGTCAACTTGTAACCGTTGCCTCGCGAGGATGCTCAACCCTGCAACGACGGCCCGTTCTCGATGACGGCCTCGGCCACCTGCCGCATCGAGAGCCTCACGTCCATGGCCGTCTTCTGGATCCATCGGAACGCCTCCGGCTCGGTCAGTCCGAGACTTTCCTGGAGCACGGACTTGGCCCGTTCGACCACCTTGCGCGTGGCGAGCTGCTCGTTGAGGTCACCGACCTCGGCCTCGAGGGCGCGCAGCTCCGCGTAGCGGCTGCGGGCCATCTCGATCGCCGGGACCAGGTCGGACGCGGTGAACGGCTTCACGAGGTACGCCATCGCGCCGGCCTCGCGCGCCCGGTCGACGAGCTCGCGCTGGCTGAACGCGGTGAGCATGACGACCGGCGCGATGCGCTCGGCCGCGATCTGCGAGGCGGCGGTGATCCCGTCGACGCCGGGCATCTGGACGTCCATCATCACCAGGTCGGGGCGGTGCTCGCGGGCGAGATCGACGGCGACCTGCCCGTCGGCGGCCTCACCGACGACCTCGTAGCCCTGCTCGACGAGCATCTCGGCGAGGTCCATCCGGATGAGGGCTTCGTCCTCGGCGATCACCACACGGGGCGCGGGGGCGGTCGAGCGTTCTGGGTCGGTCACCCCGTAAGGTTATCGGGCACGACGGTGCGCCGAGATGGCGGAATGGTAGACGCGATGGTCTCAAAAACCATTGTCCGAAAGGGCGTGCGGGTTCGAGTCCCGCTCTCGGCACCCTGAGACTGAACTTTCTGCTTTCCGCACCCTGTAGTGACGGATCCTTCGACCTTCGGGTCGCTCCAACGACATCTTGGTACCAAGATGCGTGTCCACAGGGCGACCTCGCCCGGCTCGGCCGTCCACAGGCTAGGCCGCAGCACTCCCCCGGACGACCTCTGCACGCCACGGTCGTCGGCATGGAAGACGTCCTCACGACAGCACAGGCCATCGCACTCCACGGACGGTCCGCCGTCCGCCACCGAATCGCGACCGGACGATGGCAACGTCCGATCCGCGGCGTGGTCGTCACCCACAGCGGCCCGCTCACGGCGGAACAACGCGAGCGGGCGGTGCTGGCTGCCTGTCCCACGAGCTCGGCGCTCGCAGGGCTGACCGCCGCCACCCGCCTCGGACTCCGGGGCTTCGAGCCGACCGAGGTCCATGTGGTCCTGCCCGCGGGAGCCAAGCGGCCGTCCGCCGATGCGGTGGTGCACTGGAGCACCATGCTGGGCCGGGAGGACGTTCCCGACCACCGCCTTCCTCGCACGACGAGCCTCGAGCGCAGTGTCATCGACGCGGCGAGCTGGGCCGCCACGAAGCAGGCGGCGCGGATGCTGGTCATCGCCGCATTCCAGCAGCGGTTGACCAACGTCCGTCGCATGCGCGACGCGCTGAGCCGAAGGGGCCCGTGCCGTCATCGGGCGGTCATCGTCCAGTCGATCCTCGACGCCGCCGGCGGCATCCAGTCACTGCCGGAACGCGACTTCGAGGCGATCCGCATCCTCGCGGGACTCCCGCGGCCCAGCCGTCAGACCAGGACCGAAGGACGGCACCGCAGGTACTACCTGGACGTGTGGTGGGAGGAGTTCCGCCTCGCCGTGGAGATTCACGGCATCCCACACCTGGCGGTGGAGCAGTGGAGCGACGATCTGCACCGCACCAACGAGCTGGTGATCGACGGCCGGCGCGTGCTCGTGTTCTCGTCGTTCGCCATCCGGCACCAACGGGATCTCGTCATCGACCAGCTGCGGCGTGCTAGCGGCCGGTGACGACGGAACTTGGTACCAAGATGTCGCTGTGACGACCCGAAGGTAGAAAGCTCCGTCCCTCCGGGCATGCCGAAGGCCGAAGGATCCGTCCCGTCAGCCGATGGTGGGCGGGGCCTCGTCGGGGTCATAGGCCGCGACGACCCGGTTGATCGCGTCGCCCATCTTGTGCACGCGCAGCGCGTTGGTGGACCCGGGGATTCCCGGAGGGGCACCGGCCACGATGACGACGCGCCGGCCCTGCTCGCAGCGCTGCTGGCCGAGCAGCTCGCGGTCGACCTGCAGTGCGATCTGGTCCGTGTGGCTGATCTCGGGCGTCAGGAACGTCTCGACGCCCCACGTGAGCGCCAACTGGCTCCTCACGAGCGTGTGCGGCGTGAAGGCCAGGACCGGGATCGACGAGCGGTAGCGCGCCATGCGGCGGGCGGAGTCGCCCGTGGTGGTGAAGGCGATCATCAGGTCGGCCTCGACCGACGCCGCGACCTGCGAGGCGGCCCGGCAGATGATGCCGGTCGTGGTCTTGGGCTCCCACGTGAAGGCGGCCATGCGCGGCAGGCCGTGGTCCTCGGTGGACGCGATGATCCGCGCCATGATGCGCACGGTCTGGATCGGGAAGCGCCCCACGCTGGTCTCGCCCGAGAGCATCACCGCGTCGGCACCGTCGAGCACCGCGTTCGCGACGTCGCTGGCCTCGGCGCGGGTGGGCCGCGGTGCCGAGATCATCGACTCGAGCATCTGGGTGGCGACGATGACCGGCTTGGCGTTGCGGCGCGCCTTCTCGATGATGAGCTTCTGCACGATCGGCACGTCCTCAAGCGGCAGCTCGACGCCCAGGTCGCCGCGGGCGACCATGAAGCCGTCGAACGCGTCGACGATCTCGTCGAGGTTCGCCACGGCCTGCGGCTTCTCGATCTTGGCGATGATCGGGCGGTGGATGCCCTCCTCGTCCATGATCGCGCGCACGTCGTCGGCGTCCTCGGCGCTGCGCACGAAGGACAGCGCGATGAAGTCCACGCCCGCGCGAAGCGCCCAGCGCAGGTCGTCGATGTCCTTCTCGCTCATCGCGGGCACGCTGACGTTCACGCCGGGCAGGTTGATGCCCTTGTTGTTGCTGACCTCGCCGGGCACCTCGACCGTGGTGACGACGTCGGTCTCGGTGACCTCGGTGGCGCGCAGGCGCACCTTGCCGTCGTCGATGAGGATCTCGTCGCCGGCCTGGACGTCGCCGGGCAGACCCGAGTACGTCGTCGAGCACTCGTCGCGGACGCCCTCGACGTCGCGCGTGGTGATCGTGAAGCGGTCGCCGAAGTTCAGCTCGTGAGGTCCGTCGGAGAAGCGCCCGAGGCGGATCTTGGGGCCCTGGAGGTCGGCCAGCACGGCGATCGCCTTGCCGGTGGCGTCGGCCGCCTGGCGGACGCGTTCGAGCCGGCGGAGCTGTTCGCTCTGCTCCCCGTGGCTCATGTTGAGCCGAGCCACGTCCATGCCGGCTATCGCCAGCTCGAGGATGCGTTCAGCAGTGTCGGTCGCGGGTCCCAGGGTGCAGACGATCTTGGCTCTACGCACAACAGCCACCCTAGTCCTGTCCCGAACCGAACCGCGAGTCACCTGACCCGCGGTTCGGTCGGGATCAGACCATGAGCGGTCGCGCCGTGGGCGGAATCGGCGTCGGAAGCGTGGTCGAACCGGTGAGCCAGGCGTCCACGCCGGCGGCCGCGCCGCGCCCTTCCGCGATGGCCCACACGATCAGCGACTGTCCGCGACCGGCGTCGCCGGCCACGAAGACGCCCTCGACGCTGGACATGTAGTCCAGGTCGCGCTTGATGTTGCCGCGCTCGTCCAGGTCGACGCCGAGCTGCTCGACGACGCCGCCGGTCTCGGGACCTGTGAAGCCCATGGCGAAGAGCACGAGCTGGGCCGGAAGCACCTTCTCGCTGCCCGGCACCTCCTGGAAGCGGCCGTCGACCATCTCGACCTCGGTGATCCGCAGGCCGCTGACGTTGCCGTCCTCGTCGCCCTCGAACTCCTTGGTGGAGACGGCGTAGACCCGCTCGCCACCCTCCTCGTGGGCGGACGCGACCCGGTAGATCATCGGGTACGTCGGCCACGGGTGGGCGTCGGCGCGCTCCTCGCTGGGACGCGGCATGATCTCCAGGCTGGTGACCGAGCGCGCGCGCTGGCGGATCGCGGTGCCGAGGCAGTCGGCGCCGGTGTCGCCGCCGCCGATGATGACGACGTCCTTGCCGGTGGCCAGGATCTGGTCCTCGACCGTCTCGCCCACCGCGACGCGGTTGGCCTGCGGCAGGTAGTCCATCGCCTGGTGGATGCCGGCGAACTCGCGGCCGGGAGCGGGCAGGTCGCGACGGACGGTGGAGCCGATCGCGAGCACGACGGCGTCGTAGCGCTCACGCAGCTGCTGTCCCGTGATCGCCTCGCCCACCGCGACGCCCGTGCGGAAGACCGTGCCCTCGCGCTGCATCTGGTTGATGCGGCGGTCGACGTGCGACTTCTCCATCTTGAACTCGGGGATGCCGTAGCGCAGCAGGCCGCCGGCCTTGTCGTCGCGTTCGTAGACCGCCACGGTGTGGCCGGCGCGCGTCAGCTGCTGCGCGACCGCCAGGCCCGCGGGCCCGGAGCCGACGACGGCCACCGTCTTGCCGGTCAGCCACTCGGGCGTCTCGGGCTTGACGTTGTGCATGTCCCAGGCCTTGTCGATGATCGAGACCTCGACGTTCTTGATGGTGACGGGATCGCGGTTGATCCCCACCACGCAGGCGGTCTCGCACGGCGCCGGGCACAGGCGCCCCGTGAACTCGGGGAAGTTGTTCGTCGCATGCAGGCGATCGATCGCGTCCTCCCAGTCGTCGCGCCAGACCAGGTCGTTCCACTCGGGGATCAGGTTGCCCAGCGGGCAGCCCTGGTGGCAGAACGGGATGCCGCAGTCCATGCAGCGTCCGGCCTGCTCCGAGATGATCGGCAGCAGGGCTCGGCCCGCACCGCCGGGGTACACCTCGTTCCAGTCGTTCACCCGCTCCTCGACCGGGCGGCGCTCGGCCACCTGGCGGGGCGTGGTCATGAAACCTCGGGGATCAGCCACGGGCTGCCACCTCCATCATGCGTGCAGTCGTCTCGTCCTCGGAGAGTCCTTCGGACTCCGCCGAGGCCTTTGCTTCCAGGACCCGCCGGTAGTTGACCGGCATGATCTCGGTGATGCGGGCCAGGCTGGCCGTCCAGTCGCGGAGCAGTTGCTCGGCCACGACCGAGCCCGTCTCCTCGAAGTGGCGGCGCACGATGGCCTCCACCTCGGCGCCGGTGGCCTCCGGCACCGGGCGCAGCTCGACCATCTCGGGGTTGACCACGTCGGGGTCGAGGTCGAGCACGTAGGCCGACCCGCCGCTCATGCCCGCGGCGACGTTGCGACCCGTGGGGCCGAGGATCACGACGCGGCCGCCGGTCATGTACTCGAGCGCGTGGTCGCCCACGCCCTCGACGACCGCCGTGGCACCGGAGTTGCGGACGCAGAAGCGCTCACCCACCTTGCCGCGCAGGAAGATCTCGCCGCCGGTGGCACCGAAGCCGATCACGTTGCCGGCGAGGATCTGGGCCTCGGCGGCGAACTGGGACTCACGGGGCGGGCGGACCACGATGCGGCCGCCCGACAGGCCCTTGCCGACGTAGTCGTTGCCGTCGCCCTCGAGGCGCAGCGTGATGCCGCGCGGCACGAACGCGCCGAACGACTGGCCCGCCGACCCGAGGAACGTGATGTCGATCGTGTCGTCGGGCAGGCCGGCGCCGCGATAGCGCTTCGTGACCTCGTGGCCGAGCATCGTGCCGACGGTGCGGTTGACGTTGCGGATCTCGAGCTGGGCGCGGACGGGCTCGCCCTTCTCCAGCGCGTCCCCGGCCAGCGCGATGAGCTCGTTGTCGAGCGCCCGCTCGAGCCCGTGGTCCTGCGAGGTGGTGCGCCGCAGCGAGGCGCCCTCGGGCAGCTCGGGCACGTACAGCACCGGCGACAGGTCCAGCGAGCTGGCCTTCCAGTGGTCGATCGCCTCGCGCACGTCGAGGACCTCGGCATGGCCGACGGCCTCGTCGATGCTGCGGAACCCGAGCTCGGCGAGGATCTCGCGGACCTCCTGCGCGATGAACTCGAAGAAGTTCACGACGTACTCGGCCTTGCCGGAGTACTTCTCGCGCAGCGAGCGGTTCTGCGTGGCGACGCCCACGGGGCAGGTGTCGAGGTGGCAGACGCGCATCATGATGCAGCCCGAGACGACCAGCGGCGCGGTCGCGAAGCCGAACTCCTCGCCGCCGAGCAGCGCCGCGATGACCACGTCGCGCCCGGTCTTGAGCTGGCCGTCGACCTGCACGACGATGCGGTCGCGCAGCCCGTTGAGCAGCAGCGTCTGCTGGGTCTCGGCCAGGCCGAGCTCCCACGGTCCGCCGGCATGCTTGAGGCTCGTCAGCGGCGACGCGCCGGTGCCACCGTCGTGACCCGAGATCAGCACCACGTCGGCCTTGGCCTTCGAGACACCGGCCGCGACCGTGCCGACGCCGACCTCGGAGACCAGCTTCACGTGGACGCGGGCCGACGGGTTGGCGTTCTTCAGGTCGTGGATCAGCTGCTTGAGATCCTCGATCGAGTAGATGTCGTGGTGCGGCGGCGGGCTGATGAGACCCACGCCCGGCGTCGAGTGACGCGTCTTGGCCACCCACGGGTACACCTTCGGGCCGGGCAGCTGACCGCCCTCGCCCGGCTTGGCGCCCTGGGCCATCTTGATCTGGATGTCGTCGGCGTTCGTGAGGTATTCGCTCGTGACGCCGAAGCGGCCCGAGGCGACCTGCTTGATCGCCGAGCGGCGCTCGGGGTCGTAGAGACGCTCGGGGTCCTCGCCGCCCTCACCGGTGTTGGACTTGCCGCCGAGGCGGTTCATCGCGATGGCGAGGGTCTCGTGCGCCTCCTGGCTGATCGAGCCGTAGGACATCGCGCCGGTGGAGAACCGCTTCACGATCTCGGAGATCGGCTCGACCTCGTCGATCGAGATGGGCTGGCGCTCGGCCTTGAACTTCATCAGGCCGCCCAGCGTCATGAGACGGCTCGCCTGGTCGTCGATCTTCTCCGTGTACTGCTTGAAGATGTCGTACCGGCCCGTGCGCGTGGAGTGCTGCAGGCGGAAGACGGTGTCCGGGTCGAAGAGGTGCTCGGGACCCTGACGGCGCCACTGGTACTCGCCGCCGATCTCGAGCTGGCGGCGCGTCCCGGCGATGCCCTTGGTGGGGTAGGCCTTGAGGTGGCGCGCGTGCACCTCCTCGGCGATGACGTCGAGGCCGACGCCGCCGAGCTTGCTCGACGTGCCGGTGAAGTACCGGTCGATGACGTCGCTCGCCAGGCCGACGCACTCGAAGATCTGCGCGCCGGTGTAGGACGAGACGGTCGAGACGCCGATCTTGCTCATCACCTTGAGGACGCCCTTGCCGAGCCCGTAGGCCACGTTGCGCGCCGCCTTGGTGGGGTCGACGCCCTCGACGTAGACGCCCTCACGGGCGAGGTCCTCCGCCGTCTCCAGCGCGAGGTAGGGGTTGACCGCGGTGGCGCCGAAGCCGATGAGCAGGGCCACGTGGTGGACCTCGCGGACGTCGCCGGCCTCGATCAGCAGGCCGGCCTGCGTGCGCAGCCGCTCGCGCACCATGTGGTGGTGCACCGCGCCCGTCAGCAGGAGCGACGGGATCGGGGCCAGGTCGACGTTGGAGTGACGGTCCGACAGCACGATGATGCGCGCGCCACGCTCGACGATCGCCTCCGACACCTCGGCGCAGATCTCGTCGAGACGCTTCGCGAGCGCCTCTCCCCCGCCCAGGACGTCGTAGAGGCCGCGGACGACGTGCACGCTGAAGCCGGGCATGTCGCCGTCGCGGTTCATGTGGCGGATCTTGGCCAGCTCGTCGCTGTCGATCACGGGGAACGGCAGCTGGAGCATGCGGCACGAGGCCGGGCTCGGGTCGAGCAGGTTCTTCTCCGGGCCGATCGTGCCTGCGAGCGAGGTGACGACCTCCTCGCGGATCGCGTCGAGCGGCGGGTTGGTCACCTGCGCGAACAGCTGGCTGAAGTAGTCGAACAGCAGGCGAGGACGCTCGGACAGCGCCGCGATCGGCGTGTCGGTGCCCATCGAGCCGATGGTCTCGGCGCCCGTGCGCGCGATGGGCGCGACGAGCTTGCGCACCTCCTCCTCGGTGTAGCCGAACACCTGCTGGCGGCGGGCGACGGAGGCGTGCGTGTGCACGATGTGCTCGAGGTCGGGCAGGTCCTCGAAGCGGACGAGGCCCGAGTACAGCCACTCCTCGTAGGGCTCCTCGCTCGCGAGCGAGCCCTTGATCTCGTGGTCCTCGACGACGCGGTGCTCGGCGAGGTCGAGCAGGAACATCTTGCCCGGCTCGACACGGCCCTTGCGGGTGATCGTCTTGGGGTCGATGTCCAGCACGCCCGCCTCGGAGGCCAGCACGACGAGGCCGTCCTCGGTGATGACGTATCGGCCGGGGCGCAGGCCGTTGCGGTCCAGCACCGCGCCGATCTGGGTGCCGTCGGTGAAGCAGACGGCCGCGGGGCCGTCCCAGGCCTCCATGACGGTGGAGTGGAACTCGTAGAACGCGCGGCGCGCGGGATCCATCTCGGCGTTGTTCTCCCACGCCTCGGGGATCATCATCATCACCGCGTGCGGCAGCGAGCGACCGCCCAGGTGCAGCAGCTCCAGCACCTCGTCGAGCGAGGCCGTGTCGGGGCCGTCGGGGCTGCAGATCGGGAACAGGCGCGTCAGGTCGCCGGGGATGAGGTCGCTCTCGAGGAGCGCCTCGCGGGCCCGCATCCAGTTGCGGTTGCCGCGGGCGGTGTTGATCTCGCCGTTGTGCGCCAGGTAGCGGAACGGGTGGGCCAGCGGCCAGCTCGGGAACGTGTTGGTGGAGAAGCGGCTGTGGACGATCGCCAGCGCCGACTCCATCCGCTCGTCGAGCAGGTCGGGGAAGAACACGTCGAGCTGCTCGGTCGTGAGCATGCCCTTGTAGACGAGGGTGCGCGACGACAGCGACGGGAAGTAGACGCCCACCTCGTGGTGCGCGCGCTTGTTGACCGCGAAGGTCAGGCGGTCCAGCTCGATGCCCGCGGCCGAGCGGTCGGGGGTCGTGATGAAGAAGAGCTGGAACGCGGGCATCGCGGCGTAGGCCATCGAGCCCAGGATCGAGGGCTCGACCGGCACGTCGCGCCAGCCGAGGACCTCGAGGCCCTCCTCCGCGGCGATGGCCTCGACGTCGGCCTTGGCCGCGGTGACGCGATCGCGCGGCAGGAAGGCCATGCCGGCGGCGTAGCGGCCGAGCTCGGGGAGCTCGACGGGGGCGACACCGCGCAGGAACCGGTCGGGGACCTGCATGAGGATGCCGGCGCCGTCACCGGTGTTGGGCTCGCCGCCCACGGCACCACGGTGGTCGAGGTTGCGCAGCGCGGTCAGGCCGTGCTGGACCATCTCGTGGCTGGGGACGCCGGTGAGGGTGGCCACGAAGGCGACGCCGCAGTTGTCGTGCTCGTTGGCGGGGTCGTAGAGGCCTTGCGCCGGGGGCGCGGCCGAGAAGAGAGGACGATCCATGGAGAGAACCTGTCGTCGATGCCATGCGGAAGGAAACTGGGCGAGGACGACATTGGCCTCATCAGCGGATTCAGATTACCTCAAGATTTCGCGCGACCCGAACACCGGGCCCCGCGCCTCAGGCGGGAGCGCAGGCGGGCGCCGGCGGCAGCGGGGCGGGCACCCCGACCGACGGCATCCCCAGGCCCACCGAGCCGGGCGTGACGGAGGTGCGGCCCTGGCGGGCCTCCCAGGCATCGCCCGCGCGGGTGCGGCGCACCTCGATCGGCTCGCCATCGGCGACGAGGTGGTGCGGCGACGCCTTCGTCACCGTGGTCACGACCAGGTCGCCGGGGCGCACGGCGTGGCCGCCCGGGGCGAAGTGCACGAGTCGGTTGTCGCGGGCCCGGCCGCTCATCCGGTGGGTCTCGGCGTCCTTGCGACCGCCCGCCTGGGACTGGTCGGACACCAGCAGCTCGACGACGCGTCCCTCGAGGCGCTGGTTCTCCGACCAGGCGACCTCCGACACGAGTGCGGCGAGGCGCTCGTAGCGCTCCTGGACGACCGCCTTCGGCAGCTGGTCGGGCAGGTCGGCCGCGGGCGTCCCCGGACGCTGCGAGTACTGGAACGTGAAGGCGCTCGTGAACCGCGCCTTGCGGACGACGTCCATCGTCTCGAGGAAGTCCTCCTCGGTCTCGCCCGGGAAGCCCACGATGATGTCGGTGGTGATGGAGGCCTCGGGCATCGCCGCGCGGACACGGTCGAGGATGCCCAGGAAGCGCTCCTTGCGGTACGAGCGGCGCATCGCCTTGAGGATGCGGTCGGAGCCCGACTGCAGCGGCATGTGCAGCTGCGGCATGACGTTGGGCGTCTCGGCCATGGCCGTGATCACGTCGTCGGAGAACGCGGCCGGGTGCGGCGAGGTGAAGCGCACCCGCTCCAGTCCCTCGATCTGCCCGCAGGCGCGCAGCAGCTTGGAGAAGGCCTCGCGGTCGCCGAACTCGACGCCGTAGCTGTTGACGTTCTGGCCCAGCAGCGTGACCTCGACGACGCCCTCGGCCACGAGTGCCTCGATCTCGGCGAGGATGTCGCCCGGGCGGCGGTCGCGCTCCTTGCCGCGCAGGGCCGGGACGATGCAGAACGTGCACGTGTTGTTGCAGCCCACGCTGATCGAGACCCACGCCGCGAACACGGAGTCACGCTTCGTGGGCAGGGTCGACGGGAAGACCTCGAGCGACTCGAGGATCTCGACCTGGGACTCCTCGGCGATGCGGGCGCGCTCCAGCAGCACCGGCAGCGAGCCGATGTTGTGGGTGCCGAAGACGACGTCCACCCACGGCGCCCGCGTGGTGATGGTGTCCTTGTCCTTCTGCGCCAGGCAGCCACCCACGGCCACCTGCATGCCCGGCTTCTTCGCCTTGAGGCTCGCGACGTGGCCGAGGTTGCCGTACAGCTTGTTGTCGGCGTTCTCGCGCACCGCGCAGGTGTTGAAGACCACGAGGTCCGGGGTCTCCCCCGACGGCGCCGCGGCGTAACCGGCGGTCTCGAGCAGGCCCGACAGCCGCTCGCTGTCGTGCACGTTCATCTGGCAGCCGTACGTACGGACTTCATAGGTCTTCGTCATGACCGTCCCATGGTACGTGGGCCCCGGCGCCCGACCGGGCCGGCCGCTCGTGCGGCCGGCCGGGTCAGAGCGTCTGCTGGATCTGCTGGAGCCGGGTGATCTCGGCGGACTGCGACGCGGCGACGTCCGCGGCGAAGCCCCGGTTCGTCGTGTCGATGCCGTCGCTCAGTGCCTGGTCCGCCATCGCGAGCGCGCCCTCGTGGTGGGCGATCATGCGGCGGACGAAGAGCCGGTCGAACGCGGCGCCGCGGGCGGCGGCCAGCTCGTCCATCTGCTCGGGCGTGAGCATGCCCTCCATGTGGGTGGCGTGATCGCCCGTCGCCGTCAGCGACGCCTTCGGCAGGTCTCGGGTCTCGAGCCAGCCCTGGAGGACGTCGATCTCGCCCTTCTGGGTGTCGCCGATCCGCTGCGCGAACCCAGCGACCGCGGGATCCTTCGCGTGCTTCGCCGCCAGGGCCGCCATCTCCACGGCCTGCTGGTGGTGCGGCACCATCATCTCGACGAACTCGCGGTCGACCTCGTTGTACTCGTCCTGCGGGGCCTCGAGATCGTCCGGGTCGACCGTGCGGCTCGACTCCCCCACCTTGCCGGGCACGTTGACGACCGGACCGTCCTTCTTCTCCTCCCCCGAGCACGCCGCGGCCACGGTGAGCGTCAGGACGACGCCCACCGTGGCCACAGCTCGACGGACCAAGGTCACCTGGTGACCTTGATCGTCACCTTGATGCTCTCGGGAGCCACCGAGGCACTGCCGCCGTAGGCGACGTTGGCCCGGTAGGTGCCGGCCTTCAGCCGCGGCAGCTTGACCGTCGCCTTGCCGTTCTTCAGCATCGCGCCGGCCTTCTTGCCACCCACGGTGACGGTGATCTTGCCGGTCGGCGTAGTGCCGGTGGCGGTGACCTTCACGGTGAGCTTGCCGCCCTTGAGCGCCTTGACCTTCGTGACCGAGGCCGCCTTGACCTTCGCCGTGGCCTTGGCCACCCGGAAGGTGACGACCGAGGACGTTGAGGCCTCGGTGCCGGCCGAGGCCGGCACGAACGTCGCCCGCAGCGCGTGACTGCCGACCGGCAGGTCGCGCGGCAGCCTCACGCTGGCCTTGCCACCGGACACCTTGACGCCCTTCGCGATGACCGTGCCACCGCGGGTGAACGTCACCGTGCCCTCGGCACCCTCACCCGTGACCGTGGCGGTCAGCGTGGCGGGGGTCGAACCGAACACCTGCGAGGCCGGGCTGACGGACAACGTCGTCGTGGTGCCGACGGCGGTCAGCTCCAGCGATGCGGCGTACAGCGCCTCGTCGAGCGCGGCGTCACCACGGACGACGAACCGCTTGGTGCCTGGAGCCTCCGAGGCCTTGACCGACACGGTCAGCGAGATGGAGCCATCGGCGTCGGCGCGGCCCGAGGCCACGACCTTCGCGTCGGCACCGGTGCTCCAGACGTCCACGTACTCGCCGTCGTCGAACGTGCCGGCGGGAACCGAGACCGTGAAGTCGCGGTCGGTGCCGGCGCGGGCGCTCTCCGGCGTGACCGTCGCGGCCGGGAGGTCACCGAACGACGGGACGACCGGGGCGGTCTTCCAGTCCCAGGTGATGGGCTCCTGCGTCGCGGGGTTGCGGACGTCCTGGCGGTGACGGACGGCGTCGGCGAACTCGTCGCCCTTGAGCTTCAGCACGTCGAAGCCACGACCGATCTCCGAGCCGTACAGGTAGCCGTTGTGGCTGTAGACGGCCCAGTAGCCGCTGAGGGAGATGGGGCCGCTCTCGCCGAGCTGGCCACGATCGAAGTAGCCGATCTCCTTGGGCTTGGTGGCCTCGGTGAAGTCGATCAGCGACGCGCCGCCCTGGTACCAGCCCTGGATCATGACGTCACGGTCCGGGAGCTGGACGAGGTTGCCCTCGTGGCCCACGCAGTTCTCGCGGACCGACTGACGGCGCGGGATCTTGAAGTAGCTGCGCAGCGTCAGCTCGTCGCCCTCGCGGGTGTAGATCGCGTTGGCGCCGCGGTACTGCGGGGTGCCGGGCACGCAGGTGGCCGAGGAGCCGCCGCCGAGCTCGTCCTGGAAGACGACCTTGCTCGCGTTGTCGCTGAACTGGGCCGTGTGCCAGAAGGCGTAGTTCTCGTCACGGACGCGCTCGGTGACCGCGGGGTTCAGCGGGTCAGAGATGTCGACCATGACGCCGTCACCCAGGCACGCCGCGGCCAGCAGATCCTTCGCCGGGTAGGCGGTCAGGTCGTGGCAGCCGTTCGTGACCGAGGTGTTGGCGCCTCCGTCGACGCGGTCGGCCGCGGTGAACGCGGGGTTCTCCGCGTCCCACAGCGAGACCTCCTTGGCGATGTGCGCGCCGGCCGGATCGTCGAGGTCGACCTCGATGATCTCGAGCTGCTGGTGAGGAGGCTTGCAGTAGTACGCCGTGGCGGAGACGTCGTACGCGGCGTTGTACAGGTACACGCTGCCGTCGTCGCCCGGCTTGGGGACGAGGGTGTGGGTGTGCGAGCCGCAGCGGGTCTTCACGTTGCCCACGTACTGGGGCGAGGCCGGGTTGCTGATGTCGAAGATGCGGATGCCCTCCCACGCGGCGGCGTTCGAGGACGGGACGACGGCCGCGCCGCACTCCGAGCCGTTGCGCGGCTGGTCGACCGAGAAGAACAGCAGGTCGCCGGCGATCGAGAGGTCGCCCTGGTAGCCGGGGCAGATGGTGTTCGACACGACCTGCGGGGACTCGGGATCGCTGATGTCGTACGCCACGAAGCCGTTGTAGCTGCCCTGGTAGACGTAGTCGCCCTTGAACGCCAGATTCGACATCGTCGCTTGGCCCTCCTGCAGCGGGACGGAGGCGACCTTCTCGACGTTCTCGGTGGACTCCTCCTCACCGGAAGCGAGCGGGGCCCGGGAGAAGTCCATCGGGACGAACGGCACGCCGCCGGGAGCGATGGAGCCGTTGCTCTCGTCCTCGGCGGTGACGTCGGCGCTGGCGCTGCCGTCACCGAGGATGCGAGCCTGCTCGCGCGTTTCGGGAACGAGTGGGTCGGCGGCGACGGCCGGCGCCGCGAGGGCACCGAGGCCCAGCGCGACGAGGGCTGCCGCGCTGAGGGTGCGGCGAAGGTGTACGGATCTCAAGGGAAGTCCTCACGACAGGGATCGAACGTGACGTACGTCTCGTACGCCCGTTGGGGCTGATGTTAGAAGAGTTTTGTTGCCCCGTTGCTACGGGGGGACGGCCAAACTTCATTTCAGAGCGGATTCCAGAGAAAATTGGCGCTGAGCCCTCATCACCCGGAGGGGACGTCGGTTGCGATCCGGTTGCGGTGACCCACGGCGCGAGTTCAACGCTTGCGCGCGAGGTGGCGCTGCGGTTGGGTAAGGCGACATGGGAGTCAGCACGGAGCCGATGGTCCACATGACCGGCGTCCAGAAGTGGTTCGGCGACTTGCACGTGCTGCAGGACATCGACTTCGACGTCGCCCCGGGCGAGGTCGTCGTGGTGATCGGACCGTCAGGCTCGGGCAAGTCGACCCTGTGCCGCGCCATCAACCGCCTCGAGCCGATCAACGAGGGCGACATCTCGATCGACGGCGTCCCGCTGCCCGAGGAGGGCAAGGCGCTCGCCCGGCTGCGTGCCGAGGTCGGCATGGTGTTCCAGTCGTTCAACCTGTTCAGCCACAAGACCGTGCTCGAGAACGTCACGCTGGGCCCGATCAAGGTGCTGCGCAAGCCCAAGGCCGAGGCCGAGCAGCGCGCCCGTGAGCTCCTCGACCGCGTCGGGGTCGGCTCGCAGGCCGGCAAGCTGCCGGCCCAGCTGTCGGGCGGCCAGCAGCAGCGCGTCGCGATCGCCCGGGCGCTGGCGATGGATCCCAAGGTCATGCTGTTCGACGAGCCCACCTCCGCACTCGATCCGGAGATGATCAAGGAGGTGCTCGACACCATGGTCGACCTCGCCAGGGGCGGTATGACGATGGTCGTAGTCACCCACGAGATGGGGTTCGCGCGCACCGCCGCCGACCGGGTCGTCTTCATGGCCGACGGGCGCATCGTCGAGGAGAACACTCCCGACGAGTTCTTCACCAACCCGCAGAGCGATCGCGCCAAGGACTTCCTCGGCAAGATCCTCAAGCACTGATTTCACCACGCATGATCCCGAAGGGGGAGGACGAAACATGAAAGCACGAAGGACACGGTTCGCGGCCGTCCTGGCCGCCGGCCTGTTGGCACTGAGCGCCTGCGGCGACGCCGGCAACAGCGATGACGAGGGCTCGGGCCCGGACGTCGAGGTCGAGGACCAGGAGTTCGAGGCCGGCACCCGCATGGCCGAGCTCCAGGAGTCCGGCACCGTCAAGATCGGCGTCAAGTACGACCAGCCCGGTGTGGGATTCAAGACGGCCACCGCGGACACGCCGAGCGGCTTCGACCCCGAGATCGGCAAGATCCTCGCGGCGAAGCTCGGCATCGACGCCGACGACATCGAGTGGGTCGAGTCCGTCTCGGCCAACCGCGAGCCGTTCCTGCAGAACGGCACGGTCGACTTCGTCATCGCCTCGTACTCGATCACCGACGACCGCCGCAAGGTCGTCGGCCAGGCAGGCCCGTACTACGTCACGGGTCAGAGCCTGCTGGTCGCCAAGGACGACGACTCGATCAACGGCCCGGACGACCTGAAGGGCAAGAAGGTCTGCTCGGTCACCGGGTCCACGTCGATCAAGACGGTCGAGGAGGAGTACGGCGCCACGCCGGCCGGCTTCGACACCTACTCCGAGTGCGTCACGCAGCTGGAGAACGGCTCGGTCGACGCCGTCACCACCGACGCCGCGATCCTGCTGGGCTACGCCGCGGAGAACCCCGACAAGCTGAAGGTCGTCGGCGAGCCGTTCTCCGAGGAGCGCTACGGCATCGGCTACAGCAAGGACAGCCCCGAGCTGTGCGAGTTCATCAACGAGAGCCTGACGTCCGCCTTCGAGGACGGCACGTGGGCCGATGCGTTCGACGCGACCCTCGGCAAGGGCGGTGCCGACGCGGGTGACCCGCCGGCGCTGGACGAGTGCGCCTGACGTGACCGACCGACGACGAGGGTGGTGAGACGTGGACTTCTCGTTCTTGCAGGACAGCTGGGAGCTGCTCCTCAAGGGCTTCTGGGTCACGCTGCGGGTCTTCCTGGCCAGCGGTCTCATCGCCCTCGTCCTCGGCACGATCATCGCCGTGGCCCGGGTCAGCCCGGTCCCGGCGATGCGCGTCGTCGGAACCGCGTACGTCACGCTGTTCCGGAACACTCCCCTGCTCCTGCTGCTGTTCATCACCTACTACGGCCTGCCGGCGATGGGGATCGACTTCGGCTTCTTCTGGAACGTCTCGCTGGCGGCCGGGATCTACACCGCCGCGTTCGTCTGTGAGGCGCTGCGGTCGGGCATCAACGGCGTGCCGATGGGCCAGGCCGAGGCCGCGCGTGCGGTGGGCATGCCCTTCACCTTGACGATGACCCAGGTGATCCTCCCCCAGGCGTTCCGACTGGTCGTCCCGCCGATGGCCAGCGTCTTCATCGCGCTGGTCAAGAACACCTCGCTCGTCGCCGCACTCGGCCTGGCGGACGTCGCGTTCCGCCTCCAGGGTCTGCTGCGCGACTACCCGAGCTCGCGGACCGCGGCGTTCCTCACGATCGCGGCGATGTACATCAGCATCGTCGCGGCGATCTCCCTGCTCGCCTCCTGGGCCGAGCGACGCTGGAAGGTGGTCGCCCGATGAGCACCCTGCTGTTCGACGTTCCCGGACCCCGCGCCCGTCGACGCAACCGGATCCTCTCGGTGGTGACGGTCGTCGTGGTCGCGGCCTTCCTCGGCTTCGTCCTGTGGCGCTTCGCGTCCACGGGCCAGTTCGCGGCCGATCTGTGGGAGGTCTTCGTCACCCCGGCCTACGTGGAGTTCATCCTCGAGGGCCTCTACTACACGCTCCTGGCAGCCGTGATGGCGATCGCCGGCGCCCTCCTGTTCGGCGTACTGTTCGGCATCGGCAAGCTGTCGGACCATGCGTGGGTCCGGGTGCCGTGCTGGGTCGTGGTGGAGTTCTTCCGCGCGGTCCCCTTGGTCATCCTCATCACCTACCTGTGGGCGCTCTACCGGTTCCAGATCGAGCTGCTCGCACCACTCGTGATCGGCCTGATCCTCTACAACGGCTCGGTCCTCGCCGAGACGGTCCGAGCCGGCATCAATGCCGTGCCGAAGGGCCAGGTCGAGGCCGCGTACGCCTTGGGCATGCGCAAGAACGCCGTGATGCGCATCGTCCAGCTCCCCCAGGCGATCAAGATCATGACGCCGGCGATCATCAGCCAGTGCATCGTGGCGCTGAAGGACACGTCGCTCGGCTACATCATCGTCGCTCCCGGCCTGACGTACGCCGGACGCCAGATCTGGCGTGAGTTCGACAACCACCTCCAGGTCGCGCTGGTGCTCGGCGCCATCTACATCGTGCTCAACCTGGGCCTCGAGCAGCTCGGTCGGTTCGCCCAGCGACGTCTCACCGAGTCGCGCACCGTGGACGCCCACGCGGCCGAGGACAGCGCCGTGCTGGCTTCGCGCTGACCCGGGGCTCACCTCACCGGGACCGCGGGTCAGAATGCTGCCGTGACACCTGTCTTCTGGCGCGACGTGCGCCTCGTCCCGGTGCGCTCGGCGGCCCCGAGCGGGCGAGTCTCGCTGCGGATCGCCGACGGCACGATCGTGGCCGTGGGACCCGACCTGCGCCCCGAGCCCGGCGACCGGGTCGTCGAGGCCGACGGGCGCTGGGCGATTCCCGGGCTGTGGGACCAGCACGTGCACTTCACCCAATGGGCACAGACGCGGACGCGCCTCGACGTCTCCTCGGCCGAGGACCCCTCCGAGGCGGTGAAGATCATCCGCAGGCACCTGCCCTCGGTGCCCGACGGCGACTGGCTCTTCGCCTTCGGGTTCCGGCTGGCCGACTGGACGCGGGAGCCGACCGTCGCCGAGCTCGACGCCGTAACGGGCGACCGACCCGTTGTCGTCACGAGCGGGGACGCCCACACGGGCTGGCTGAACTCGGCCGCGCTCACGGCACTCGGCGCGCCGCTCACCGACGAGCCGCTCACGGAGGCGCCGTGGTTCGCGCTGATGGCCGACGTGGTGCAGCGCAACGCCGTGCAGGACGGCGGCCAGTCCGTCGCCGACGCGATGGCGGCCGCGGCGGCGCGCGGCGTCGTGGGCGTCGTGGACTTCGAGTGGGCCGAGCCCCTGTCCACGTGGCGCGAGCGGCTGTCGCAGGGCCTCGACGCCCTCTGGGTGCGCTCGGCGGTCTATCCCGAGTACCTCGACGCCATGATCGCTGCGGGCCTGCGCACCGGGTCGTCCGTGGCGCCGGACGGACCCGTCACCGTCGGGCCGCTGAAGATCATCTCCGACGGGTCCCTGAACACCCGCACGGCGTACTGCCACGAGCCCTACGGGGGCGGATCCGACCGCGGCGTCCAGAACCACGACCGGGCCGACCTCATCGAGCTGCTCACTCGCGCCCGGTCGGCCGGCTTCCGCGCCGCGGTGCACGCGATCGGTGACGCCGCCGCCCACGAGGCGCTGGCCGCGTTCCGCGCGACCGGGGTCGGCGGCAGCATCGAGCACGCCCAGCTGCTGACCCGGCACGACATCGAGCAGCTGGCTGAGCTCGGCGTCCGCGCGAGCGTCCAGCCCGCCCACCTCCTCGACGACCGCGACGTCACCGAGCGGCTCTGGGCCGATCGCGCGGATCGCTGCTTCCCGTGGCGGAGGCTGCTCGACGCGGGCGTGGACCTCGTCTTCGGCTCTGACGCGCCCGTCGCTCCCCTCGACCCCTGGATCGCCATGGCAGCGGCCGTGCACCGCTCGGCGGACGAACGGTCCCCGTGGAACCCGGCCGAGGCCATTACCGCCGCCGAGGCGCTCGCTGCCAGCGTGGACGGCGCCGACACCCTGGCCGTGGGTCAGCGGGCCGACCTCGTGCTGCTTGACCGCGACCCGCTCGAGGCGCGTGGCGACTCGGCCGCCGTCGCGGCCCACCTGCGGGCCGTGCAGGTCGAGGCCACCGTGCGAGCGGGGCGGTTCACGCACGCCTCGGCGAGCCTCAGGCCCTGAGTCACTTCCGGGGTGTCACCCACAGGTGGATCGTGCCCTCGACCGTCACCGTGCCGTCCGCGCGCGTGGCCCGGACGGAGATGGGCACCTCCGGACCGCCCGACCAGTCGGCCGGGTTGCTGTCGGCGGTGCAGACGAGGTCGGAGTCGGACTTGGCGAGGTACCGGACCTCCATGCCCTTCGGCAGCCACCGGTGGTCCGGCGGGCAGGTCGCCTCGGCGAGCAGGCCCATCGCCGCCTCGAGGCCGTTGCACGCCGCGATCGCGTGGACCGTGCCGATGTGGTTCTTCGTGGAGCGGCGCAGCGGCACCACGACCTCGCCGTGGTGGGGCGCCATCTCGACGACGCGCAGGTGGGCGCTGGCGAAGTATGGCGCGGCCCGGGTGAAGAAGGCGCCGAACACGGCGCGACCCTTCGGGAGGGCCGAGAGCTGGCGGTACACCGCGTAGGTCGAGGGCATGGCGGCCATGTTACTCGACAGTAGGCTCGAAGAGACGTCGCTGGGCCGTGCACACCACGTCGGCCCACGGCGCGCCCTCGGGCTGGATCCACAGCCCGGCCACGAAGCCGCACTTGGCCAGCACCCGGATCGAGCGGTGGTTGCGAGCGTCGGGAGCGGCGAGGAAGCGGGGTGCGTCGGGATACTCGGGCACCAGCACGTCGCGACAGAAGCTCCGGATCATCTCGGTGCCCAGTCCTCGGTCGACGAGGTCCGGATCTCCGATCAGGTAGTCGAACGCGACCGCCTCGGGGTCCTGGCAGCGCACCGTGAGGTCGTCGTCGGACGCGACCACGAAGCTCTGCAGGTAGCCGACCGGCACTCCCCCGAGCTCGGCGATCCACCTCCGTACCGGGTCCACACCGGTCGGCCGAGGGACGAGGCGTCGACGCGCGTGCTCGACGTCGACAAGCGCCTCGGGGAACCAGGTCAGGACGTGCGGCTCGTTGCGCCATGACACGACCGCCCCCAGATCGGCCTCGACCAGGGGGCGGAACGCGAACACGCTGACAGACTAGGGCGCGGCCGAACTACGTGGACTCGATCGCCACGTGATCGCCGTCGAGCTCGGCGCGGACCACGTCGAAGGCCACCTGCGGCGCGTAGCCCTTGCGGGCGAGCATCGCGGTGAGACGACGGACCTGGACGGACTGGTCGAGCCCCTGCACGGATCGCAGCTTGCGCTGGACCAGCAGGTGCGCGGCCCGGCGCTCGGCATCGGGGTCGACGTCGTCCAGGACCAGGTCGATGACCTCGGAGGCCACGCCCTTGCGCTGCAGCTCCATCCGCAGGACGGAGCGGGCCAGCCCCTTGGCGCGACTGCGCTGCTCGACCCACGTGCGGGCGAACCGCTCGTCGTCGACCAGCCCCTCGGACTCGAGCTGGTCGACCACGACGATGGCCACGTCCTCGGGGAACCTGCGACGCGCGAGCGCGTCGAGCAACTCACCGCGGCTGCGGTCGCGCGCGGCCAGACGATCCATCGCGATCGTCCGGCCCGCGACGATGACCGCCCGCGGATCCGTGTCCGGATCCGTGGGGTCGATCATCAGAAGTCAGCGGCCGAGAGGTCGCCCGCCAGATCGTCGACCACGGCCGCCGGATCCGCGGCCGGCTCGTCGACCTTCGCCCCGACACCGAGGTGCTCCTTGATGCGCTTCTCGATTTCGTCGGCGAGGTCGGGGTTGTCGCGCAGGAAGTTGCGGGCGTTCTCCTTGCCCTGGCCGAGCTGGTCGCCCTCGTAGGTGTACCAGGCGCCGGCCTTGCGGACGAAGCCCGCGTCGACGCCGAGATCGATCAGGCTGCCCTCGCGGCTGATCCCCTGGCCGTACATGATGTCGAACTCGGCCTGCTTGAACGGCGGCGCGACCTTGTTCTTGACGACCTTGACGCGGGTGCGGTTGCCGACCATGTCGGTGCCGTCCTTGAGCGTCTCGATCCGCCGCACGTCGAGGCGCACGGAGGCGTAGAACTTCAGCGCCTTGCCGCCCGTGGTGGTCTCGGGGCTGCCGAACATCACGCCGATCTTCTCGCGCAGCTGGTTGATGAAGATCGCCGTCGTGCCCGAGCCGTTGATGGCACCGGTCATCTTGCGCAGGGCCTGGCTCATCAGGCGGGCCTGCAGGCCGACGTGGCTGTCGCCCATCTCACCGTCGATCTCGGCGCGGGGCACGAGGGCGGCGACCGAGTCGATCACGATGATGTCGAGCGCGCCGGAGCGGATCAGCATGTCGGCGATCTCGAGGGCCTGCTCGCCGGAGTCGGGCTGGGACACCAGCAGCGCGTCGGTGTCGACACCCAGCTTGCGGGCGTACTCGGGGTCCAGCGCGTGCTCGGCGTCGATGAACGCCGCCACTCCGCCGGCCTTCTGTGCGTTGGCCACCGCGTGCAGGGCGACCGTGGTCTTGCCCGAGGACTCCGGCCCGTAGATCTCGACCACGCGGCCGCGCGGCAGTCCGCCGATGCCCAGCGCGACGTCGAGCGAGACGGCGCCGGTGGGGATGACCTCGATCGGGGCGCGGGCCTGGTCGCCCAGGCGCATCACGGCACCCTTGCCGTACGAGCGGTCGATCTGGGCCAAGGCGTTCTCGATCGCCTTGTCCTTGTTGGCTCGCTCCTTGGCGATGTCCCTGTTCGAGGGGGTGGTGCTGCTCTTGGAAGCCATGCTGCGTCCTTCGTGTCGTCGACCGCTCTGGTCGGGGTGGCGGGCCATCTTCGACGGTAGGCGGACCCACTGACATTAGTGAGCCTCGTCGACTCGCCTGTGGATGAACGCCCGACCTGACCGTCGGCCTGTGGAACGAGCCTAGGCCGAACACCTGTTCGACGGAAGCACGACACGCCGAACAGCGCCCACGGACCGGCCCCAACGAGATGTGCTCCACGTTCCACGTTCGCACAAGGCTCGAAGGTGGGATGCGGAGCACATCTCGGGGCGGGCGGATCCCTACGCGGTCAGCGCCTTGCCGATCGCGTCGACGAAGGCGGGCAGGTCGTCGGGCTTGCGACTCGTGATCAGGTTCCGGTCGACCACCACCGTCTCGTCCACCCAGTCGCCGCCGGCGTTGCTGACGTCGACCGAGAGGCTCGGGAAGCTGGTGAGCCGGCGGCCCTCGACGAGTCCGGCGGACACGAGCAGCCACGGCGCGTGACAGATCGCCGCCACCGGGAGTCCGGACTCCAGGGCCGCGGAGACGATGCCCTGGGCCTTCTCGTCGGTGCGCAGGTGGTCGGCGTTGACCGTGCCCCCGGGCAGCACGATCACGTCGGGCCACTGCTGGTCGAAGCTGTCGAGGGTGCCGTCCACGCGCACGGAGATCGTCTGCTCGGTGTCCCCCTGCATCGCCTGCAGCGAGCCATCGTGGGGCGCGAAGATCCGCACGTCCGCCCCGGCCGCCTCCAGCTCGTCACGCGGCGTCGTGAGTTCCGATTCCTCGAAGTGGTCGGTCGCAATGATCGCGACACGCTTGCCTGTCAGGTCGGGAAGATTGCTCATCCCACGACGCTAACTCAACGCTCGCGGGCCGGCAGTTCGAGCGTGGCGTGCACGGCGCGCCAGACCCGCTGGGGATCCACGCCGGCGTCGAGCGCCTCGGCCGGGGTGCGGCCGTCGAGCGCCGTGATGGCCTGCTGGCGCGCCCACGAGGCGGCATAGGACGCCCCCAGGGCAGCCTCCATGCGCTGCCAGAACTCGCTGTGCCTCACGCCGCGGAGGCCCGGGCCTCGTCGCGTGCGATGGACGAGACCGTGGCCAGGTCGGCGGCCTCCTCGAGCTCGAGGAGCGAGCTGACGTCGAGCAGCACCTTGCTCAGCGGGACCTCGAGCGCCTGCGCCAGGGCGGCGAGCAGCTCGGAGCTGGCCTCCTTCTGGCCGCGCTCGACCTCGGAGATGTAGCCCAGGCTGATGCGGGCGCGCTCGGAGACGTCGCGCAGGGTCAGGCCCTCGGCGAGACGACGTGCCCGGAGCACGTCACCGATGAGTTCACGCATCGCGGTCATCGCCATCACCTTCCCTTGCCTGCATCAACGTTCGTGGAGCCGTTGTTCTTCCCCAGCCTATAGTGCAGGTCCGCCAGGACGGCGTGGACCGCCGAACGTCGGACATCGTCACGATCGCCGGAGAGGTCGAGTCGCCGCGACGTGACGCCGTCGGGGCCCGCGACGGCGACGAAGACCGTGCCCGCGGGCCGGTCCTCGGCGGGGCCGGGGCCGGCGACCCCCGTGGTGCCGAGACCCCACGTCGCGTCGAGGCGGGTGCGGGCCCCGACGGCCAGCTGCTCGGCGACCGGCGCGTTCACGGTGCCGTGCGAGGCGATCAGGTCGGGCGCCACGCCGAGCAGGGCCGACTTCACGTCGGGCTGGTAGGCCACGACGCCGCCGCGGACGACCCACGACGCACCCGGCACCTCGACGAGCGTGGCGCACACCAGGCCCCCCGTGAGCGACTCGGCGGTGGCCACGGTGTGCCCTGCCGAGCGCAGGTCGGCCACGAGTGCCGCGACGTCGACCCGCTCGCTCACCGCGAGGCGCCGCCTGCGGGAGTCTGCGCCGCCAGCCGGCGGGCGTCGAGGACGTACTGCACGCCTGTCACGAGGGCGAGGACCAGCGCGGCGGCCATCACGACGTGGGTCAGCGCGAGCATCACGGTGGGAACCGGGCCGTCCCAGATCTCGAACGGCAGGCAGTAGCCCGCGATCGCCACGGACTGCAGGACGGTCTTGAGCTTGCCGCCGCGTCCTGCCGGCATGACGAACCCGCGACGGACCATGACCACGCGCATCACCGTGATGCCCCACTCGCGCACGAGCATGAGGACGACCGCGATCCAGAAGACCGTGCCCCACGGCTGGTCGGTGAAGATGATCGCCAGTCCGATGAACGCCATCCCTGTCAGCGCCTTGTCGGCGATCGGGTCGGCCATCTTGCCGAAGTCGGTGATCAGGTTGTGCTTGCGGGCGATGTCGCCGTCGATCTTGTCGGTGGCCATGAGCACGACGAACGCGGCCCACGCGGCGATCCGGTAGCCGATGGACTCGCCCCCGTCGTGGAGCAGCAGCCAGCCGAAGACCGGGACACCCAGGATGCGGATGACCGTGAGGACGTTCGGGACGTTCAGGTTGCTCGGCTTGTCGGCCGGGCGAGACGAGTCCATGGGGCTCAGTATGGCTCAGGCAGGTGAGAGCCAGGTCCAGCCGGGCACGTTGCGCGCCACCCAGTAGGCCAGCACGACGCCCAGCAGCGCCCAGATCCAGGCGGCCGGGATGCGGCTGGGGTGCCACGCACGGCGGCCCAGCAGGCGCAGGCCCCACGCAACCCAGGCGACCAGCACCGCCGGGAGCAGCAGCACGGCCAGCGGGTTGCGGTCCCACGCCGTGATCAGGTCCCCGCGGGTGAGCGCGTGGACGGCGCGCAGACTGCCGCAGCCGGGACAGTAGAGGCCCGAGACGGCCAGGAATGGACACGTCGGGTAGTGCCCGGGCTCCTCGGGCGAGACGGCCGCGAGCACGGCCGTGGCGGCCAGCCCGGCGACGGTCACCCCCGCGAACGTCAGAGCCCCGCGCCGCCGGACGGATCCGGCGGGCGCGGGGCGCTGGTGGCTGTCGATCGAGATCAGAGGCTCGACGTCGACGTGGTGTCGCCGTTGGCGACCACGAGGAAGATCACGATCAAGTAGATGACGAGAGCCACGAAGAAGGCGATGACGGACCAGATGGCCCACTGCTTCGCCTTCCGCGAGGACTCCTGCGCACCGGCGAGGTCACCAGCGGCGAACTTGCCGTTGACCTGCGCCGCGTAGACGATCGAGACGACGCCGAGCGGCAGGCAGCAGAAGATCGTCGTGAGGATGGCCCACACGAGGTTGTTCGGCGGCGGCGTCGCTCCGCCGTAGGGCCCCGAGGACGGAGGCGGCGGAGGTGCGTTGTAGGTCATGCAGCGTTCCCTTTCGCGTCACCGTTCACCCCCGAGGGTGAACGCGTTGGTCCGTCGAGCCTAGTGCTGACCGACGCGAATGCACGGACGAACCGCCGTGGACCGCCG
Organism: Aeromicrobium phoceense; assembly: GCF_013868155.1. Classification (NCBI taxonomy): domain Bacteria; kingdom Bacillati; phylum Actinomycetota; class Actinomycetes; order Propionibacteriales; family Nocardioidaceae; genus Aeromicrobium; species Aeromicrobium phoceense. The sequence continues at coordinate 1,959,874 of NZ_JACEOG010000001.1, read as the reverse complement.
TTGGCCTCAGGCAGCCCCGTGGCATGAGGGATCACTCATCGCCAGGTCGTGGCTTCACGCAGCGTGCGAGACGATGCCGCGAGCTCACCGCGGACGCTCCATCTCGTCCAGCGCGACGCTTTCGCCGTTCCGAGCCCTGTCGACGATTCCCCGCGCGAACCGCTGCCAGGCCCGTCCCCCGTACTCTCCGCTCACGATGACGCGGGCGTCCCTGACGTGTATGAACGCCGGCGTGAGCTGTCGTGAGTTCAACTGCGCCCAGACGGGGTGGCCATCAGCGACAGCATGCACCGAGACGCTCGGAGCGATGTCGTGGATCTGACTCCGGAGCGAGATCAACTGCGCTTCCCCTTCCGCCTCTGCCACCACCGCCACGTTGAGCCCTTGATCACCGGCCAACTCCACCCACCGCGGGAGCTGCCGGATCGCCAACCCGCACACCGGGCAGCCGAAGGACAGATAGAGCAGTACAGACTCTTGGCCGTCGATACCCAGCTCCCTCGATGCCTGCTCTCCGAGTGTCGTACCGGCCGGACAGAGCACGAATTCCTCATCCTTGGACCGTCCCTTCGCTACCGCTCCGAGCCGGGAGTGGAGGCGAAGGAACAGAATGAGATTGATCACACAGGCCATCGCGAGCCACGCGTCGTAACTCATGCGACCACGTCCTTCCTCTGGCTTTCGTCCTCGAATACCTGCGCCCATGCCCAGAAGAGAAGCACGAAGTAGGCGGCGATCAGGACCTTGGTGGCGAGTTCGCGTCGGAGATCCAGAACCCCGCCGTTCGCGACCAAGTACGCACCGTATGCAGCAATCGCCAAGAGCAACGCGTTGCGGACCACGGTTGGCCAGCCGATCCGGCGAGCACTCTGACCGAAGCACATGCAGGTCCTTTCGCGCCCCGAGATCACGATGAACGCCGTGTAGGCGAGGAAGGCCCCGAAGAGCAGGGAGGCCGAGACCAGTCCAGCGACGCGAAGCGGAGAGAGCAGCATCAGGGCGATCGCCGTCTCCACGACGATGAGCGCGGCGTTCAATCTCGTCGCTACGTGGGGTCGCAGGGCGAAGGAACCTTCGAGAGACGCGCTGGTCCGCGCGAAGTTGGCAGCCTTTCCCACGCCCGAGCACAGCAGAACGCCAGCGGAGATGAGAACCGGCACCTCGGTCGTGATCACGTGGACGAACCGGACGCGTTCGGCGTGACCCAGGCCAACGCGCCGTCGGGAAGGACGACCTTCTCGACCAGCGGGCCATCCACCCCCACGATTCGTGCGAGCACTCGGCCGCGATCCACGCCTTCGCTCTCAGACGAGGAGACGACTTCGGGCGCCACGATCGTCTTGCAAATCGCCTCGACTTCCACGCTCATGTTGAGCACGTCCAATCCGATCTCACGCGCCTCCCGGCGATCGATCGCATGCAAGTGACTTCCGAAGGCGTTGACCAACTCGTTCGCCACCTTGCTCGCCTCAGCCGACGGCAGCAGGTGGCGACCACGCGAGAGCAGGCTCTCGACAGCCCCCACGACCTCGGCTTCCGAACGGTAGAGCTGGGTCAGGACGATCGGGTTGAGGCGCTGGAACAGCGCCTGAACAGCTGCTTCCGACCCGGGGAACCACGTGCATTCCGCCTCACGGAGTCGACGCACGTCCTCGGCAGCAACGTCGTAGCTGACACCGTTGGGAAGGGTCGCGGACAGACTCGGGTCGACCGGGCTGAGGCATCCGACCTCTGACAGCTGAATCTCGTCCGCACCAAGCGCGGCGATCGTGCCGGCAGAGGTGGCCGCGGTGGGAATCAGGGCTCGAATGTGCTCGGGTTTGCCTTCCAGATATCGAGCCAGCCGTCGTCCCGCGTCGACAGACCCGCCGTCGATCCCGAGGATCACGTCCGTCTCACGGCCGGGAGGGAGGAACATGTCGATCACGGGGACGTCGTTCGCCGTCAGCTGAGCGCTCCAGAAGTAGAGCGCATGCCGACCGGTCTCGACGGCAAGCGGTTTCGTTGTCCTCGGATCGCTCATGACGCCTCGGCCATCAGGTGTCTGGCGAATGGTCCAGCGACCCGCTCGAGGTCGTCGTCATCCATGAAGAGGAACTGACCATCCGGGTTCAGGTCGAGGAAGACGTACTCCGAACCGGTCACAGCGAAGTCCAACGTGGCGACTCGCAGACCGAAGTGATCAAGAAGTGCCACGCACCTCGCGGCGATCTCGTCGGGCAAGTCATGCGGAGCTCTCGGAATGACGTCTCCCCTCACTCGGAAATCAACGATGGACCTCGCGTCGGTCTGCGAGTGGAATTCGGTAGCCACCGCGCGGCCCCCGAACACCGTCACCCGGACGTCATATTCCTTCGGAACGAAGCGCTGGAGAATCCCGGGAGCCACTTGCAGACCCGAAAGATCCTGACTGGGTGACAGCAATTTCGTGGAGAAGTCGAAGCTTCGTGACTCTCCGCTCGGCTGCTGTCGGGCCACGCATTCCGGGCATTCGGAGAACGCTCCGACCACTCCGCCGAGCGTCTTGTAGACGGTCGACCCCTCCTCGAGGAACAGACCAGCGATCTCCGGCTGATTGGTCACGAGCGAGTCTGCTGTCGTCAGGCCCACACGCGCGGCTGCCAACGTGTGGCTGACCTTGTTCCCAGCCACTCGCTCAGCCTCGGGCGAGTTGAACCAGGTGGCGTTCTCGATCAACGACAGGAAGCCGGCCACGGCGTGATTCGTCTCGTTCTTCACGAAGCCCCTCTGCACCAGGTCCTCGATGTCTTCGGCGTCCGCACCTCGGGGCCGTCGGCGCCAGACCACCCGCACGTGCTCGGACTTGACGACGCCCTCATCCGTCGTTAGTTCGGCGACCCCTTGGGTGCCGGACAACATCACGCGCAGGTCTGCGTCTCGGGCTTCCGCCGGGTCGAAGACGGCGAAGTCGCAGAAACTCGAACGTCGAAGCTTGTCCACGACCACGCAGACATGCGGATCCTCGCGGTCGCCCAGAATGAGCAACGTGGGAGGGGACGGTGTCATACTCCGCAAATCGTCGCGGCATCCCAAGCGAGGCGCTTGTACCGGATCAACACCCCGCCCACGCGCACTCCCTGAGCCTTGGTGCAACCCCACCCAGCTTCCGCGCCCGACTCCGCGATCCACGACGAGTCCATCGTGCCGTCGATCTCATCGGCGTCACGAGCCAGATCGAAACCCAATGCGTCCATCTCAAGTCCCCCCGAATCCGTATGAATTGCCCCGCACACTACAAGCAAGTCATTGAGGCGTCCATCCCCTCCGGCACGTCGGCGAGCCGTCAACGTCGACAGCAGCGAACGGCGAGTCGGGTCGCGGGAATCGACAACGCGGCGACCGTGAGCTGACGCGCAACTCGCGGTCGCCGCAATGCGCGAACGCTCAGGACTCCATCATCAGCCGCCGCAGAAGGTCGCGACATCGAAGGCAAGGCGCCGGTAGTAGAGGGTGACACCCCAGCGAGTCACGCCGAATCTGGTGCAGCCCCACCCTGCTTCAGCTCCGGACTCAGCAATCCATGACGCGTCGTCCTCGCTCTCGGTCCCTTCATCGTTCACGGCCAGGTCGAATCCCAGTGCGTCCATTCCATGCCCCCCAGATCGGATTGAATTGACCCGCACATTACAAGGAGGACCTTGGCGCGTCCATCCTTCGCGCGAGTTCGCGCGGGCCTGAGGAACGCTCGTTCAAGCGGGCGTACAGGTCGTCGCTCCGGAGAAGCTCCTCGTGCGTCCCTACGGACACCACCCTGCCCGCGTCGATGAGGACGATCTTCTCGGCCGAGGACATCGCCATGGGGCGATGCGTGACGAGAATGCACGTCTTCCCGGGCACCTCGGCCAGGGCACTCAGTATCTCCGCCTCGTTGGTCGCATCCACTCCGCTCGTCGGCTCGTCCAGCAGTACCACCGGGCGGTCGGACAGGAGCGCGCGGGCAACGACCAGACGCTGCTTCTCGCCCCCCGACAACTGCAACCCGTGCTCCCCCACCGCAGTGTCCAGTCCATTCGCAGATCGAAGGCGTGCGCCGAGTCCGAGGCGAGTGAGGACCTCCCAGGTGCGCTCCCGCTCCACGCTGTCCGTCCTCTGACCGAGCGTGAGATTCTGCCTCACGGTGCCCGCCAGGATCTCCGCGTTCTGACCGACGAACGCGATCTGGGACCGAACTGCGGCGGGATCGAGGTCGGCGATGTCCTCGCCGTCCATGGTGATCCTGCCGCGGCTGGGATCGACGAATCTCATGAGCAACGCGAGGATGGTCGACTTCCCGGACCCCGACGGACCCACCAGTGCGGTGACGCCACCGGGACCGGCGTCGAAGCTGATGCCGTCGAGCGCCAGCTGATCCCCATAGGTGAAATCGACCGAGCCAAGGACGAGGCGGGGACCAACCGCGCGATCGGAGGCCCGGGGGGGATGCGTGATGGACTCGCGAGGAGACGCGTTCCTCGTCGATCGGCTGTCGAGATCGCTCTCGTCGGGCAACCTCTCGATCTGGGCCAGACGCAGCAACGCCGCGCCAGCCACCTGAAGCTCGAGCACGGTCCCAACGAGCTGGTTGAAGGGCGCGATGACCATGAAGGTCAGGAGCATGAAGGCAGCCAAGTCGGAGACGGAGATCTCTCCCAGCTCCACCCGGCTGCCGCCGACCGCGACCACGGCGATGATGCAACCGTGCATCACGAGACCCGTCACCGGCCACAGAACGGACTCGACGCCAGCGATCCTCGTGCCACGCTTTCGAGCATCCCCGATCAAGGCACTCATGCGGGCAACCAGCTGCTGCTCCTGGCCCCAGGCTCTCACCGTCTGGATACCGCTCACCGACCGCTCGTACTCCGCGCCCAGGGTCCCGACTGACTGTTGGACGACAATCGCCTGACTTCGGATCTGCCGGGAGGCGAGCGTAGCGGAGACCAGAGCGACCACGGTTCCGAGCAAGACGATCAGTGACAGGACGGGGTCCAGCACGACCATCATGGTCAGAGCACCCACCAGCACCAACGCGTTCCCGGGCACATCGAGCACTCCGCCCGCCAACACACCGCGGACCATGCTCGCGTCCGTGGTGAGCCGGGTGACGAGGTCACCGATCCGCGCGTCACTGTAGGCAGGCATGCGCAGGCGCACGGACTTCTGCACCAGGGACAATCTGAGGTCGGCAACGAGCCGCTCAGCCTCCCGCGACACCACGAACTGCTGGATGGCGTCGAAGCAGGCCGCGACGAGAGCCACTCCCGCGAGCACCAGCACGAGCCGGAGTGCCTCGGGTTCGTGTAGGGAGTCGAGGATTCGCTTCAGGAGGTACGGCTGCGCGAGACTCACCGCGCTGCCCGCGACACCGAGGGCGAGGGCAAGGGTCAAAGGACCACGACGTGAGCGAAATATCGATGCGAGATGGTGCCGCACCAAGGCGTGCTGACCCAGCCTGAATGTCGCCTCGTCCTGCGGATCCAGGTCCGCGTCCGGCACCTCCATGCCCTCGCTGCTGGCCGCAGGCCGCATACGTCCCCCGAACTCTCCATCGCCAGCGTCGACGATTTCTTGAAGAGTATAGGGGCGCTTTCGACTCAGCCGACCTGGATGCTGGCCAACACGTCGGCCAGGTCGTCCGGCTTGACCAGCACGTCGCGGGCCTTGGAGCCCTCGCTCGGACCGACCACGCCGCGGCTCTCCAGGATGTCCATGAGCCGGCCCGCCTTGGCGAAGCCGACCCGCAGCTTGCGCTGCAGCATCGAGGTCGAGCCGAACTGCGTGTTCACGACGAGCTCGACGGCCTGGAGCACGAGGTCCATGTCGTCGCCGATGTCGTCGTCCAGCTCGCGCTTGGCCTGCTGGGGAGCGGTGACGTCGTCGCGGTACGACGGCTGCAGCTGCTCCTTGCAGTGGGTGACGATCGTCTCGATCTCGGCCTCGGTGATCCAGGCGCCCTGCATGCGCATCGTCTTGTTCGCGCCCATGGGCAGGAACAGCCCGTCGCCCTGGCCCACGAGCTTCTCGGCGCCGGGCTGGTCGAGGATGACGCGGCTGTCGGCCAGCGAGCTGGTGGCGAACGCCAGGCGGCTCGGCACGTTGGCCTTGATCAGGCCCGTCACGACGTCGACGCTCGGTCGCTGGGTAGCGAGCACCAGGTGGATGCCCGCCGCGCGGGCCAGCTGCGTGATGCGCACGATCGAGTCCTCGACGTCGCGCGGGGCGACCATCATGAGGTCGGCGAGCTCGTCGACGACGACGAGCAGGTACGGGTAAGGCGTGAGCACCCGCTCGCTGCCGGGGGGCGCCTGCACCTTGCCCGAGACGACGGCCTTGTTGAAGTCGTCGATGTGGCGGTAGCCGAAGTTGGCGAGGTCGTCGTAGCGCAGGTCCATCTCGCGCACGACCCAGGCCAGCGCCTCGGCGGCCTTCTTCGGGTTGGTGATGATCGGCGTGATGAGGTGCGGGATGCCCTCGTAGGCGTTCAGCTCGACCCGCTTGGGGTCGACCAGGATCATGCGCACCTCGTCGGGCGTGGACCGCATGAGGATCGAGGAGATCATCGAGTTCACGAAGCTGGACTTGCCCGAGCCGGTGGCGCCGGCGACGAGCAGGTGGGGCATCTTCGCGAGGTTGGCCACGACGTAGCCGCCCTCGACGTCCTTGCCCAGGCCGATCACCATCGGGTGGTGGTCACTGCGGGCCTTGTTCGACCGCAGGACGTCGCCGAGGGAGACCATCTCCTTGTCGACGTTGGGGATCTCGACGCCGATCGCGCTCTTGCCCGGGATCGGCGACAGGATGCGCACCTCGTTGGAGGCCACGGCGTAGGCGATGTTCTTGCTCAGTGCCGTGACCTTCTCCACCTTCACCGCGGGGCCGAGCTCGACCTCGTAGCGGGTGACCGTCGGGCCACGCGTGTAGCCGGTGACGGTGGCGTCGATCTGGAACTGCTCGAGCACCTCGGTGAGGCGGCCGACGACCTCGTCCGAAGCCGCGGAGCGCGCCTTGGGCGGGGTGCCCTCCTTCAGGGCGCTCGGCTCGGGGAGCGTGTAGACGATGTCGCCCGAGAGCGCGAGCTGCTCGGCGCGGACGGGCAGCGGCTCGAGCGGACGCGGATCGGGCTGCGGCTCGGGCTCGGAGAGCACCGGGACGGGCGGCGGGACGGTGACGGGCACCTGCCGGTCGTCGTCCGGGCCGGCCACGAGCGGGGTCTCGAACGGCTCGTCGGCCAGCGGCATCGTGCGCGGGTGGCGCTTCTTGACCGGCTCGGGAGCGGCCTCGGGCTCGGGCTGCTTGTCGCGGCCGAGGGCACGGTTCACGACGGAGCGCACGCGGTCGGGGACGGCGTACAGCGGGGTCGCGGTGACGACGAGGACGCCGAAGACGACGACGAGCACCAGGATCGGGGCGACGACCCACCCGGTCTTGAGCAGGTCGACGAGGATCGCCGAGAACAGGAAGCCGACCGCTCCCCCGGCCTCGGACATGTCGGGGTCGCTGGGGCGCGGGGTGCCGTGGGCGAGGTGCACGAGGCCGAGGACGCCGCCGACGATGGCTCCCCAGCCGATCGCCTGGCGACCGGCCGGACCGTTGCGGTCGGGGTGGCGCAGGGTGCGCCAGGCGACGACGGCCAGCAGGATCGGGACGGCCCAGGCCAGCACGCCGACCGAGCCCGTGGTGACACGGCGCACGCCGGCACCGAGGCCGCCGGTGACGTCCCACCAGACCGCGGCGGCCGTGACCAGGGCGAGCGCGACCAGCGCGAGGCCGACCCCGTCGCGACGCTGCTCGGCGTCGAGCTCCTTCGCACCGTGGCCGATGCTGCGGGCGATCGCGCCCACGACACCGGCGAGTCCCAGCCAGAAGGCGGTGGACGCGCGCATGATGCCGTGCAGGGCAGCACTGAGTGGACCAGGACCCGTGCGGGGGGCCGGCTTGCGCGCAGGTGTCGGCTTGCGCGCCGCGGGCTTCTTGCGGGCCTGGCTGCCGGACGGCCGCTTGCGCGGCGGGGAAGACGTTCGGGTCGCCATGATCGCAAGGCTAAACCAGAACCTGAGACTTCTCACGGACCCACGCCGCTGGCGCAGGCCCGGTCCTCAGATGGCCGAGCCGACCGGGCCGGGTGCCTCCAGCACTCGCGCGCGCTCCAGGGCCAGCGAGACGAGCCGCGGATCCGGCGCTCCGGCGCCCAGCAGCGGGGCGGTCACGACGTCGGCGCCGAGCCGTCCGATCGCCGAGGCGCCCTCCCCCGACGCCAGCGCGTACATCGAGACGACGACCCGGTGACTGTGGGCCCGGGCCACGTCGAGCGCGTCCTCCACCGGGGTGCCGACGCCGTCGACGACGCCCACGTGCACCGGCCCTCCCCACACCGCGCTCAGCAGCCGGGCGGCCTTCGAGACGTCGGCGAGCGCCTTCGACCCGTCGGCCTGGGGCGCCACCATCACGATCGTGTCCGACGGCTTCGCCCCCGCCTCGATCAGGCGGCGCACGCCGATCTCGGCCAGCACCCAGTCCGGACCCATGGCCGGGGCGACGCGCACGAGAGGATCGTCCGCGGCCACCTCGTTCATCAGCTGCGCCGTGGCGCAGTCGTGGTTGACCAGCAGCGGCACGATGACGCGCGGACCGGAGGTCTCGGCCACCACGTCGGCGAGCAAGGGCTGCTGCACGTCGACGAAGGCGTCGACCACCTCGCAGCCCGGGGCATGGCGGCGGATCGCGTTGACGAGCGACGCGAGGGCCGAACGGCCGAGGTGCGACGTCGTCCCGTGCCCGCAGACGATGATCCGAGTGCTCACACGCCCAGCGTGGAGACGGACTGTTTCACCCGGGTTACGCCGCTGGCGAGGTTGCGTAACGGCTGCCGCAGGCGCCTCTCACGCCTCCAGGACGATGGGGATGATGAGCGGGCGGCGACGCAGGCGACGGCCCGCGAACGAGCCCAGGACCCGGCGCATGACCTGCTGGAGCGCTGCGGTGTCGCGCGCGCCGTCGGCGAGCGCCTCCTCGAGGGCGGCGACCACCTTCGGCTGGATCGCGTCGAAGACCGAGTCGTCCTCGGCCAGGCCGCGGGCGTGGATCTCGGGGCCCGTGACGATCTTGCCGGTGGTGGAGTCGATCACGGCGATGACCGAGATGAAGCCCTCGGCTGCCAGCGTGCGCCGGTCCTTGAGGTCGGAGTCGGTGACGTCGCCGATCGAGGAGCCGTCGACGTAGACGTAGCCCACGTCGTACGCCCCGGCGATCCTGGCGTGACCGTCGACGAGGTCCACGGCGTAGCCGTCCTCGGCGATGATCGTGTTGGGCACGCCCGTCTGCTGCGCGAGCGCCGCGTTGGCGTGCAGGTGGCGGATCTCGCCGTGCACCGGCATCACGTTGGACGGCTGCACGATGTTGTAGCAGTAGAGCAGCTCGCCGGCCGACGCGTGGCCCGAGACGTGGACGAGGGCGTTGCCCTTGTGCACGACGTTGGCGCCGATCTTGGTGAGCCCGTCGATCACGCGGTAGATCGCGTTCTCGTTGCCCGGGATCAGCGACGACGCGAGCAGGACGGTGTCGCCGGGCTCGAGGTGCACCTGGGGGTGCGTGCGGTTCGCGATGCGCGAGAGGGCGGCCATCGGCTCACCCTGCGAGCCGGTGGACATGAGCACCATCTGCTCCGGCGGGGCGGCGTCGATCTTGTCGACGACCACGCCGTCGGGCACGTTCAGGTAGCCCAGCTCGCGGGCGATCTGCATGTTGCGCACCATCGAGCGGCCCACGTAGGCCACCTTGCGGTTGTGCTTCACGGCGGCGTCGAGGACCTGCTGGACGCGGTGGATGTGCGAGGCGAACGACGCGACGATGATGCGCTTCTTGCTGCGCGCGAAGACGGCGTCGATCGCCGGCGTGATCTGCTTCTCGGCCGTGGTGAAGCCGGGCACCTCGGAGTTGGTGGAGTCGGTCAGGAACAGGTCGACGCCGGCCTCGCCGAGCCGCGCGAAGGCGCGCAGGTCGGTGATGCGGCCGTCGAGCGGCAGCTGGTCCATCTTGAAGTCGCCGGTGTGCAGCGCGACGCCGGCCGCGGTCTTGATGGCGACCGCCAGGGCGTCGGGGATGGAGTGGTTGACCGCGACGAACTCGCACTCGAACGGGCCGAACGACTGGACGTCGTTCTCCGAGACGGTGTACGTCGGCACGTCCTTCAGGCGGTGCTCCTTGAGCTTCGGCGCCAGCAGGGCCAGCGTCAGCTTCGAGCCGATCACGGGGATGTTGCCACGCTCGCGCAGCAGGTACGGCACACCACCGATGTGGTCCTCGTGGCCGTGCGTCAGGACCAGGCCGACGATGTCGTCGAGGCGATCGCGGATCGGGCCGAAGTCGGGCAGGATGAGGTCGACGCCGGGGTGGTGCTCCTCGGGGAAGAGCACGCCGCAGTCGACGATCAGCAGCTTGCCGTCGAACTCGAAGACGGTCATGTTGCGACCGATCTCGCCGAGGCCGCCGAGCGGGACGACCCGCATCGCGCCGGGCTCGAGCGGGGGCGGGGTGGGAAGTTCGGTGTGCATATGGCTCATGCGAGCAGACCTGCGTCCTTCAAGGCGGTGCGGATGACCTGGACCTGGTCGTCCGTGGCGGGGGTGAGCGGCAGCCGGACGGCCGCGCTGGGGATGATGCCGAGCTCGACCATGGCCGCCTTCGCGGCGATGGCACCCTGCGTCTGGCCCATGATGGCGGCCGTGAGCGGGAGGATCTCGTTGTCGATCTCGCGGGCGCGCGCCAGGTCCCCGGCGTCGACCGCTTCGATCATCTGCTTGATGTGAGCGCTGGCGACGTGGCCGACGACGCTGACGGTGCCGACCGCGCCGATGGCGAAGAACGGCAGGTTCACGACGTCGTCACCGGAGTAGATCGCCAGCCGCGAGCTCGCGCGCAGACGGGCCGCCCGGGCCAGGTCGCCGGAGGCGTCCTTGACGGCCAGGACCGTGCGTCGCGACTCCAGCTCGGCGTAGGTCGCCTCGGAGATCTCGACGCCGGTGCGGCCGGGGATGTCGTACAGCATGATCGGCGTGTCACCGGCAGCGTCGATGACGGCATCGATGTTGGCCAGGATGCCCGACTGGGGCGGCTTGCTGTAGTACGGCGACACGAGCAGCAGCCCGTGGGAGCCGATGCGCACGGCCTGCTCGGCCAGCTCGACGGTGTGGCGGGTGTCGTTCGTGCCGATGCCGGCGACGATCGTGGCCCGGTCGCCCACCGCCTCGAGCACGGCGGCCAGCAGCCGCCCGTCCTCCTCGCCGGTGGTCGTGGGCGACTCGCCGGTGGTGCCGCTGACGACGATGCCGTCGGCTCCGGAGTCGACGAGGTGGGTCGCGAGTGCGGCAGCGGCATCCAGGTCGAGGCCGCCGTCCGGGGTGAACGGGGTGGCCATCGCGATGAGGAGCCGGCCGAACGGAGCGGCCTCGGTCGCCAGCGGAGACGTCATGTTCCGAGGTTACCGTCAACGCGTCGGAGCCCTCGGGCAGGATGAACCGGTGACCGACCACTACCCGCAGGACACCGTCGCGACCCCCGCGGCCGACGGAACGCTGACGCTCCCCGTGACCGACCGCTGGAACACCCCGCTGGGCAAGCCCAACGGCGGCTGGGTGCTGGCCTCCATGCTGCGCACGGCGATGGACCATGCCGATGTCGGCCGCCCGGTGGTGGCCGCGATCACCTACTTCGCCTCCCCCGAGCCCGGCACCACGGCGAGCCTGACCGTCACACCGGTCAAGCTGGGCCGGCGCGTGCAGACGGTCGACGTCGACCTGGCGTGCGAGGGCAAGCCGCTGGCGCGGATGACCGCCAGCTTCGCCCGCGACCACCACGGCCCGACCCAGGAGCTGGGCGTGGCCCCCGTCCTGCCCGACCCCGCCACGCTGCCCGACCCGCGCCAGGGCGACATGCCGGCCGACGGCCTGTTCGGGCGCGTCGAGTACCGGATGGCCCAGGCCCCGGGCTGGTCCCAGGGCAAGCCGTCGGGCGACCCGACGGCCACGCTGTGGCAGCGCCTCGACGGGGGCACCGAGATCGACTGGCCCGCCGTGGGCCTGCTGGTCGACGCCTCTCCCCCGCCGGTGCTCGAGCTGGGCCACCTGGTCTCGATGACGGTGCAGCTCACGGTGCACTTCCACCGCCTGCCCGAGCCGGGCTCGTGGGTGGCGTCGCACTTCACGACCCGCCACCTCGCCGACGGCTTCCACGAGGAGGACGGCGAGCTGTGGGACGACCAGGGCCGCCTCGTGGCCCAGTCGCGTCAGCTCGCGATCCTGCTCTGAGGCCTCACTCCCCCGTGTCGGTCGTGCCCTCGTAGAGGCCGATCACGTTGCCGTCGGGATCCTCGAAAATCGCCCACCAGCTGGTCTCGGAGATGGGCTGACGCTCCATCACCACCCGGGCGCCCTGCGCGCGCGCCTTCTCCAGCACCTCCTCGATCGAGTCGACCTCGACGTACGAGCGGGGCTGGGTGAAGTCGTCGGAGCGCGGCGCGAGGCCGCCGCCGCTGATCTGGTTGGGGGCCTGCCACATGGGGTAGCCCTCGTAGCCGGGATACTCCTGGAACTTCCAGCCGAAGAGCGAGCCGTAGAACTCCTGGGAGCGCTGGTGGTCCGCTGCGGGGATGTCGATGTGCGTGATGTCGCCGTGTGCCATGGTGTCTCCTGTCCTTCCCGTCAGTGTCGAACGGGGAGGGGCACACGACAAGGGGTTCAGCGGCGCACGTAGGTGGCGATCTCGTAGTCGGGCGTGCCCGTGTGCCGCTGCCGGTCGGTCTCGATCCAGCGGGCCGGGTCGACGGGCGCGAAGAACGTGTCGCCGGGCGGGCTCAGCGGGACGTGGGTGACGACCATCGTGTCGACGAGGTCACGCGCGAGGGCCTCGTCGAACACCGCCGCGCCGCCGATCAGGAAGACCTCGTCGTCCAACTCGCGCGCGCGGGCCAGCGCCGTGTCGAGGTCGCCCGCGACGAGCACGCTCGGATCGCCCGGGTCGAAGTCGGGCTGCCGGGTGAGCACGACGGAGGTGCGGCCCGGGAGCGGCCGGCCGATCGAGGCGTAGGTGGCACGGCCCATCACGATCGGGTGTCCCCACGTGAGCTCCTTGAACTGGCGCATGTCGCCCGTGCGGGGCCAGGGCATCCCTCCGTCGAACCCGATGACGCCGTTCTCGCCCACCGCCACCGCGATCGTGACCGTCATCCCTCAGACCGCGATCGGGGCCTTGATGGCGGCGTGCGAGCGGTAGTCCTCGATCGTGATCGAGTCGAGCGTGAACGCGTCGATGTCGGTGACCGAGGGGTCGAGACGCAGCGTCGGCAGCGGCAGCGGGTCGCGCGTGAGCTGCTCGCGCGCCTGGTCGAGGTGGTTGACGTAGAGGTGGCAGTCGCCGCCCGTCCACACGAACTCGCCGGGCTCGAGGCCGGTGACCTGGGCGACCATCTGGGTCAGCAGCGCGTAGGACGCGATGTTGAACGGGACGCCGAGGAAGACGTCGGCCGAGCGCTGGTAGAGCTGGCAGCTGAGCGTGCCGTCGGCGACGTAGAACTGGAAGAACGCGTGGCAGGGCGCCAGCGCCATCGCGTCGAGGTCGGCGACGTTCCAGGCGCTGACGATGTGACGGCGCGAGTTCGGGTCGGCCTTGATGGCCTCGATGACGGCCTTGAGCTGGTCGATGTGCCGACCGTCGGGGGCCGGCCACGAGCGCCACTGGTAGCCGTAGATGGGCCCCAGGTCGCCCTGGTCGTCGGCCCACTCGTCCCAGATCGTGACGCCGTTGTCGCGCAGGTACTGCGTGTTCGTGTCGCCGGCGATGAACCACAGCAGCTCGGCGACGACGCTCTTGAGGTGCACCTTCTTGGTGGTGACCACGGGGAACCCGTCGGCGAGGTCGAAGCGCATCTGGTGCCCGAAGACGCTGCGCGTGCCGGTGCCGGTGCGATCGCCCTTGGCCACCCCCTCGTCGAGGATCCGGCGGACGAGATCGAGGTAGGCCTGCATGTCGGCAGACTAGCAACGCGTCCCGACAGACGGGCCCGACCGGCGTGAGATACTGACCGGCGTGCCGGAACCCACCACTCCGACTCCTGCTGACGTGAAGCGATTCGTCGCCCTCCAACTCGGGGTCACCGTCCTGTTCGCCGCGCTCGTCGTCGTCGTGTTCGGCGGTGGGGACGAGCCCGCGGCGCGCTGGTGGGTCGCGCTGGCCCTCTTCGCGCTGGTCCTGGCGGCGGGCGCGTTCGTCTCCCGCGCCTGGTCGCGGCCCGGTCCCCTGGCGGTGGACGACCCCACGCCGCAGGAGACCTCGGTGCGCCGCCTCTCCTCCCACGTCGCCCGCTCGTTCCTCGTCCTGGAGATCCCGCTCGTGCTCTCCGCCGTGCTCGGCCTGGCCGGCCTCATCGGCGGCGCCGTGATGCTCGTGACCGTCGTCGCGGCCCTGGCCGCCCTCGTCTTCGGCACGTGGCCGACACGACGCAACGTCGACCGGTTCGCCACCGCGTTGGAGCGCGACGGCGCGAGCTCGGGCCTGCGCGAGGCGTTCGTCCGATGAGCGCCGATCTCTCAGTCCGGCTCGCCTGGCCCGACGACAGCACCGCGATCGCCGCGGTCCAGCACGACCACTGGGTGCGCACGTACGCCGGCGCGGTCGACCCGGCCGAGCTGGACGCCCTGGACGAGTCGGTGATGGCGCAGCGCTGGAGCCAGCTCATCAGCGCGCCGCGTGACGCCCGCATGCGCACCCTCGTGGCGCTCGAGCGGGCCTCCGTGCGCGGCTTCGCCCTCGTGCACCCGTGCCACGACCCCGACGCCGACCAGGTCCGCGACGCCGAGATCGGCGAGTTCGTCGTCGCCGCCGACCACCAGCGCCTGGGGCACGGCTCCCGGCTGCTGCACGCCTGCGTGGACACCGTCCGGGCCGACGGCTTCGAGCGCGCGGTCTGGTGGGTCTCGCCCACCGACGACGTGCTGCGCTCCTGGCTGGTCGACTCGGGCTGGGACGCCGACGGCGCGCACCGCGAGTTCGCCGGCGCGACCGGTCCGCTCAAGCAGATCCGCCTCCACACGACGCTGACGTGAGCGAGCCCACCACCGACCGCGAGATCATCGCCGACTCCCTCGGAGTGGGGATCGGGGTGGGTCTCTACGGCATCACCTTCGGCGCCCTCGCCACGACCGGCGGCATGTCGGTGTGGCAGGCGTGCGCCCTGTCGTTCCTGGCCTTCACCGGGGCGTCGCAGTTCGCGTTCCTGGGTGTCGTCGCCTCCGGGGGTGCGCCGATGACCGGCGCGCTGACCGCCGTCCTGCTGGGCATCCGCAACACGTTCTACGGCATCACGCTGGCCCCGGTGTTGCGCGTGAAGGGCCTGCGCCGCCTCGCGACCGCCCACATCGTGATCGACGAGTCGACCGCCATGTCCGTGGTGCGGGAGGACCCACGGCAGGGCCGCCTCGGCTTCTACTGGACCGGCCTGACCATCTTCGCGATCTGGAACCTGATGACCCTGATCGGCGCGGTGGCGGGCGAGCGCATCGGCGACCCGCGCGCCATCGGGCTCGACGCAGCGGTCGCCGCGGCCTTCCTCGGCCTGCTGTGGCCGCGCCTGGACTCGACGTCCTCGCGCCTGCTGGCCCTGCTGGCGGCCGCGGTCGCGCTCGGTCTCGTGCCGTTCACGCCGCCTGGCGCCCCGATCATCATCGGGGGCGTCGCGGCGGTCCTGGTGGGGCTGAGGTTCGTTCCCGCGGGAGGTCGCGATGAGTGACCTCTGGTGGGGCGTGCTGGCGGTGGCGGTGGGTTGCTACGCCCTGAAGCTGCTGGGCCTGTCGGTGCCCGACAAGGTCCTCGAGCACCCGCTCACCGAGCGCGCCGCCGGGTTCATCCCGGTGGGCCTGCTCGCGGCGCTGGTGGCCGTGCAGGGCTTCACCGACGGCCAGGAGGTCGTGCTGGACGCCCGCGTCGTCGGGCTCGCGGTGGCCGCCGTGCTGCTGTGGCGCAACGTGTCGTTCCTGCCGATGCTGATCGCCGCGGCCGCGTCCACGGCGCTCGTGCGGCACATCGCCGGCTGAGGCTCCTCACTCGAGTCCGAGCACCTCGTCGAGCCCGACGGTGACCCCGGTGCGCCCGGGGATCCAGCGCAGCGCCGCCACGACGCCGGGCATGAACGACTCCCGCGTGGACGAGTCGTGACGGATCGTGAAGATCTCGCCCGGATCGCCGAGGACGACCTCCTGCGAGGCGATGAAGCCGCGCGCGCGAACGGCGTGCACCGGGATGCCCTCGACCTTCGCGCCGCGCGCTCCGTCGGGGTCGGTCGTGGTGGCGTCGGGCAGTTCGGCCGAGCCGGCGTCGCGCCGGGCCTGGGCGATGACCTCGGCCGTGCGGACGGCGGTGCCCGAGGGCGCGTCGACCTTGTCGGGGTGGTGCATCTCGATGACCTCGACGGACTCGAAGAACGGCGCGGCCTGGGCCGCGAAGCGCATCATCAGCACCGCGCCGATGGAGAAGTTGGGGACGACCAGCGCACCCACGCCGTCGTGCCCGCCGACGACCTCGCGGAGCTCGGCCACCTTGTCGTCGCCGAAGCCCGAGGTGCCGATGACGACGGAGATCCCGTGCTCGAGGCACCAACGCGCCTGGTCGAATGCGACGTCGGGGGTCGTGAAGACCAGCACCGCCTCCACGCCGGCCCCCGCGAGCGACTCGAGGTCGTCGCCGACGTCGATCCCCGCCACGAGCTCGAGCCCCTCGGCCGCCTCGATCGCCGCCGCCGACGTCGATCCCATCCGGCCCTTCGCACCCAGTACCGCCACGCGTGTCATGCGCCCGATGCTATCGACCGAGCCTCAGGCCCGTCCGGGGGTCGAAGTGGTGCACCGCCTCGGGGTCGAGGACGGCCAGGTGGGTCGGCGTCCCCTTCACCGGAGGGTTGCGCCAATCGGTGCGCGCCACCACGGGCGTGGTCACGCCGTCGGTGCGTCCGTACAGGTACGCGTCGGAACCCAGCTCCTCGACGACGTCGACCACGATGGGCAGACCCTCGGGCGCGATCGCCAGGTTCTCCGGACGGACCCCCACCACGATCGTGGACGCGCTGGCCCCGATCAGCGCCTCGCGCGGCACCGGAAGGATGGTCGAGCCGAAGGCCACTCCCCCGTCGCTGACGGGCAGCTCCAGCAGGTTCATCGCGGGCGATCCCATGAAGCCGGCGACGAAGAGGTTGACGGGCCGGTCGTACAGCTCGCGGGGGGCCGCGACCTGCTGCAGGACACCGTCCTTCAGCACCGCGACACGGTCGCCCATCGTCATCGCCTCGACCTGGTCGTGGGTCACGTAGACGGTGGTGGTGCCGAGCCGGCGCTGGAGGGCGGCGAGCTGGGTGCGGGTCTGCACGCGCAGCTTGGCGTCGAGGTTCGACAGCGGCTCGTCCATGAGGAACACCTGTGGCGACCTCACGATCGCGCGGCCCATCGCAACGCGCTGGCGCTGGCCGCCCGAGAGTGCCTTGGGCTTGCGGTCGAGGTAGTCGGTCAGACCGAGCAGGTCGGCCGCCTCGGCCACCCGCGTGGTGATGTCGGCTTTCGAGACCTTGGCGATCCGCAGCGCGAAGCCCATGTTCTCGGCCACGGTCATGTGCGGGTAGAGCGCGTAGTTCTGGAAGACCATCGCGATGTCGCGCTCCTTCGGCGGAACTCCCGTCACGTCACGGTCGCCGATGAGGATGCGGCCGGCGTCGACGTCCTCGAGACCCGCGAGCATGCGCAGGGTCGTGGACTTGCCACAGCCGGAGGGGCCGACCAGCACGAGGAACTCCCCGTCGGCGACCTCGAGGTCGATGTGGTCGACGGCCGGGCGCTCCTGGCCGGGGAACAGGCGGGTCGCCCCGTCGAACACGACGCGGCTCATGCGGACTCCCCCGCTCGCAGCTCGGCCGGCAGGACGACCGACCGGACCTCGGCGCCGGGATCGTCGATGCGGTGCGCCAGCACCTCCACCGCCGTGGTGCCCAGCTCGGCGAGGGGCTGGTGGACCGTGGTCAGCACGGGTGTGGAGGCAGCGGCCGCCGGCGAGCCGTCGAAGCCCACCACCGCGACGTCCTCGGGCACCCGGAGTCCATGGCGAGAGAGCTCGCGCAGGGCGCCGAGCGCCATCACGTCGTTCGCGGCGAAGATCGCGTCGAGGTCGGGGCACCGCTCCAGGAGCGCCGCCGCTCCGCTGACGCCGCTGGCGTCGCTGAAGTCCCCGGGCTCGACGAGGCGCTCCTCGAAGGGCAGCCCGGCCGCTGCCAGTGCCTCGCGGTAGCCGTCGAGGCGGTCGCGTCCGGAGGCCAGGTCCTGCGGACCGGTGATGCACGCGATGCGCTGACGCCCTCGCCCGATGATGTGGTCCACCGCCTGGCGCGCTCCCCCGAGGTTGTCCACGTCGACGTAGCAGGCGCGCGCGTCGCGGGGCCGGCCGACGTGAACGATCGGCAGGTCGGGGCTCTCCGGCAGGCTGAG
Source organism: Aeromicrobium phoceense (assembly GCF_013868155.1). NCBI lineage: Bacteria > Bacillati > Actinomycetota > Actinomycetes > Propionibacteriales > Nocardioidaceae > Aeromicrobium > Aeromicrobium phoceense. The sequence goes on along the minus strand of NZ_JACEOG010000001.1, from coordinate 1,941,362 downwards.
CGCGTCGTGCATCGACACGACCATGACGCCGTCGACGTGCTGCGGCGTGAGGAACTGACCGAGCCGGTCGAGGTGCGACTCGTCGGGCACCATCGAGAGCACGAGGCGCCGCGACGTCGCGTCGACGGCGCGCGAGATCCCCCGCACGAGGCCGGCGAAGAACGGCTCAGCGAACACGCGCTCCTCGTCCTCGGCGATGACGAGCGCCACCGTGTCGGTGCGGCGCGTCCTGAGTGCACGCGCCGCCTGGTTGGGCACGTAGCCCAGCTCGCGCACGGCACGTTCGACCGCGTCGCGGGTGTGCGGTGACACGTGCTCCGAGCCGTTCACGACTCGCGACGCCGTGCCACGCCCCACCCCGGCGAGCCGGGCCACTTCCTCCAGCGTCGGCTGGCGGCTGTCAGTCATGCCCTCTCCTTCGTGCTGCTGGTCCGGGCGAGCTCGGCGAACCACCGAGCGCTGGCCTTGGGGGTGCGGACCAAGGTGTCGAAGTCGACGTGGACGATCCCGAAGCGCTTCGCGTACCCCTCCGCCCACTCGAAGTTGTCCAACAGGGACCACGCGAAGTATCCCCGCACGTCGATCCCTGCGTCGACCGCGTCGGCCACCTGCTCGAGGTGCCCGGCGATGAAGTCGATGCGGTCCTGGTCCTGCACCGTCCCATCCACGGACACGGGATCGTCGAACGCGGCGCCGTTCTCGGTGATGTAGATCGGGATCGACGGGTAGTCCGCGTCGACCTGGCGCAGCACCTCGCCGAGCCCGGCGGGGTCGATGTCCCAGCCGGAGGCGGTCTTGGGCCAGACGCGGTCGACGAACCCTACCTCCGAGGCTCCCGGCCACGGCGCGGCCTCGACGACGTGGCGCGAGTAGTAGTTGATGCCCAGGAAGTCCAGCGGCGCGGCGATGACCGCGAGGTCGTCGTCGTGGATCGCGTCGAGTCCCGCCGAGCCGGCCAGATCCTGCAGCACGTCCTGCGGGTACCGGCCGAGCAGCACGGGGTCGAGGAACCAGCGGTTCATCAGTCCGTCGATGCGGCGGGCCGCGTCGTCGTGGCGCCCCGTGTCGTCGGCCGGCGACACCGCGTAGAGGTTGAGCGTCACGCCGACGCGCGCCACGGGGCGGCTCTCACGGATCCGCGGCACGGCCAGGCCGTGGGCCAGGTGCAGGTGGTGCGAGGCGGCGATGGCGGCGGCCGGCTCGGTGCGGCCCGGGGCGTGGATCCCGGCGCCGTAGCCCAGGAACGCGGCGCACCACGGCTCGTTCAGCGTGGTCCAGTTCCGCACCCGGTCGCCCAGGGAGTCCACGACGATCTCGGCGAAGTCGGCGAATCGCTCCGCGGTGTCACGCTCGGGCCAGCCGCCCGCGTCCTCGAGGGCCTGCGGCAGGTCCCAGTGGAACAGCGTCGGCCAGGGCTCGATGCCCGCCTCGAGCAGTCCGTCGACGAGGCGGTCGTAGAACGCCAGACCGCGCGGCTCGGCGGGGCCCTTTCCGTCGGGCTGGATCCGCGGCCAGGCCACGGAGAAGCGGTAGGCGCCCAGGCCGAGGTCGCGGACGAGCGCCACGTCCTCCGGCCAGCGGTGGTAGTGGTCCACCGCCACCTCACCGGTGTGCCCCTCGAAGGTGCGCCCGGGGCTCGCGGCGAACGTGTCCCAGATGGAGGGGCCGCGGCCGTCCTCGTTCGTGGCTCCCTCGATCTGGTAGGCCGAGGTGGCCACGCCCCAGACGAAGCCGGGGTCGAATCGCTCGTTCAGACCGTTCATGACTTCAAGCCGCCTTCCATGATGCCGCCGACGATCTGGCGGCCGAACACGATGAAGACCACGACGAGCGGCAGGGTTCCCATGAGGGTCCCGGCCATCACCAGCGCCTGGTCGGTGTAGTACCCGCCGGACAGGCGCGAGAGCGCGACCTGCACGGTGGGGTGGTTGATGTCGAGCGCGATGTACGGCCACAGGAAGTCGTTCCAGCGCTCCATGAAGGTCAGGAGCCCAAGGACGGCGGCCGCCGGTCGCAGTGCCGGGAAGACGATCGACCAGAAGATGCGCAGGGTCGACGCGCCGTCGACGCGTGCGGCCTCGATCAGCTCGTCGGGGATGGCCTGGATGGCGTACTGGCGCATGAAGAACACCCCGAACCCGCTGACCAGGAACGGCAGCGTCACCGAGGCCAGCCCGCCCGCGAGGCCGAGCTTCGTCATCAGCATGTACAGCGGGATCAGTCCCAGCTGCACCGGCACCATCATCGTGGCCACCACGACGACCAGGAGCACGTCGCGGCCGCGGAACCTCAGCTTCGCGAAGGCGAATCCGGCCAGCGCCGACGTGACCACCACGGAGACCGTGGCCACCGTGGCGACCACGAGCGTGTTGAGCAGCGCCTTGGCGAACTGGACGTCGTCGTTGGCGAAGACCCGCTCGATGTTGATGGCCAGCTGGTCGCCGGGCAGCAGCGGCGGCGGGATGCCGAGGATGTCGCTGTTGGCGCGCGAGGCCATGACGAGCATGAAGTACAGGGGCGCCGCGGACAGCAGCACCACGAAGGTCAGGGTGACGTACATCATCGGGGAGGCGCCGGTGGAGCGCGCGGTGGTGCTCATGTCAGTCCGCCGATCGGATGCGCCGCATCAGCAGCAGGTTGATCGCCGCCACGACGGCGATGATGAGGAAGAGGACCCACGCGATCGTGGAGGCGTACCCGAACCGCTGGCCCGTGAAGGCCTGCTGCACGAGGTACATCGCCACCGTCTGGAACTGGCCGCGGTTGCCGCCGGAGATCGCGTTGGCGCCGGTGTTGAACAGCAACGGCTCGGTGAAGAGCTGGATCCCGCCGATGGTGGCGATGATCGTCACGAAGATCAGGGTGGGGCGCAGCATCGGCACGGTGACCGACCAGAACTGCCGCCAGGCCGAGGCGCCGTCGATCCGGGCCGCCTCGTACAGCTCCTTGGGCACCGACTGCAGTGCCGCGAGGAGGATGAGCGCGTTGTAGCCCGTCCAGCGCCAGTCCACCATCGTCGCGATCGCGAGCCACGAGGACCAGCGGTGGGCGCGCCAGTCGACGTTCTCGATGCCGACGAAGCCCAGCAGCCAGTTCGCGATGCCGTAGTCGCGGGCGAAGATGAGCCCGAAGATGATGCCGACGGCCGCCACCGACGCGACGTTCGGCAGCAGGACGCCCATCCGCCAGGCGGTGCGGCCGCGCAGCGCCGTGTTGAGCATCTGCGCGAGCACCGTGGCGAGCACCAGCTGGGGCACCGTGGCCAGGACGAAGATCCCGAAGGTGTTGACCAGGGCCCGCCAGAACGCCGAGTCGCCGAGCAGCTCGGTGTAGTTGTCGAACCCGATGAACTCGACCTTGCCGGCCAGCAGGGTCCACTCGTGCATCGAGACCCAGGCCGTGTAGACGAGCGGGAACAGGCCGAACACCGCGAAGACGATGAAGTACGGCGAGACGAACGAGAGCCCGGCGCCCTGCTGCCGTGCGAGCCGCTTGCGTGCCATGGCGAGATCCTCTCCGATCAGTGGTCCGGAACGTGGGCAGCCGGTGTCCGCGCCTTGGAGGAACGCGCGGACACCGGCCGCGTCAGGGGTGCGTCAGCGTGCGGCCTTCTCGGCCGCCGCGGAGGCGTCGTCCCAGCCCTGGGCGGGCGGGACCTCTCCGTTCTCGACACTGCGCAGTGCGTTCTCCACCGCGTCACGGACGGGAACGTTCTTGGTGCCGAGGTAGACCGGCTCGAGCTGCGAGGCACCGGCCACGAAGAGCTGGCCGATCGGCGCCTCGTTGAAGTAGGCGTTCGTGGCCTCCTTCAACTCCGGCTGGTCGTACAGCGCGGGCAGGGACGGCAGGCGACCCTCGGCGTCGAAGGCCATCATCTGGCCCTCCTCGTTGCTGAGGAACTCGATCAGCTCCAGCGCCATGTCCTGGTGCTCGCTGGAGGTCGGGACCGCCAGCCAGGAGCCGCCCCAGTTGCCGCCGCCACCGGGCACGGTGGCGATGTCCCACTTGCCGGCGTTCTCCTCACCGGACTGGTCCTTGATGTAGCCGGTCATCCAGGCCGGGCAGGCCACGGCGGCGAACGAGCCGTTCTTGAAGCCCGCGTTCCACTCGTCGCTGAAGGCCTTCAGCTGCGCCGACAGGTCGGCCTCGGTCATCTCGACGGCGTAGTCCCACGCCGTCTTGACGGCCGGGTTGGTGTCGAACACGAGCTCGTCGTCGCGGTCGAAGTACGTGTGGTCGCCCTGCTGCATGAGGATCGAGTTGTAGGTGTTCGTCGACGAGTCGATGAAGCCCACCTTGTCGTCCTTGATGCCCGCCTGGAACTTCTTGCCCGTGGCGATGAAGTCGTCCCACGTGGGCCAGAGCTTGCCGACCTCCTCGCGATCGGTGGGCAGGCCCGCCTTCTCGAACAGGTCGCGGCGGTAGCACATCGCCAGACCGCCGACGTCGGTTCCATAGCCGATGGTCGTCTTGCCGTCGGCGGTGGTGGCCTTGTCCCAGACCCACGGGAGCCAACGGTCCTTGACGTCGTTGCCGCCCTCGTCCTGCAGGTTGACGAACTTGTCGGGGGCGGCGAGGAACGCCACCGTCTGGCCCTCCTCGATCGCCACGACGTCGCCGGCGTCGCCCCCGGCGGCGATCTGCTGGGTGAGCTTGGTGTTGTACTTGCCGAGGTCGCCCTCGGCGGTCTCGACGATCTTGACGCCCGGGTGGGCCTCCTCGAACTTCTTGTACGCCTCGGTGTACCCGAACTTGCCGAACAGGTTCACCCGCAGGGTGATGTCGTCCCCGTCCTCGCCCGAGTCGCTCCCACCACACGCGGCGAGGCCGCCCAGGGCGATGACTGCGGCAAGTGAGGCGGCGATTCGTCGTGTGTTCACGTCGTGCCTTCCGTCGGTCCCCCACCGGTCATGGGAGCGCTCCCATACAGTGTGGCCTGCATCACACGTGAACGTCAAGAGAAATTTGGGAACGCTCCCACATTGGTCGACCCATGGAGCGAGACGCCCCTGAGGCTGGTGGGACGGGGGTGCCTCCGATGCTCGTTCATCTTGCAATTCCAGTCATCGTCGGCGCCCGACGCTGTTAGATTCGGTGGATCGGGGACGGAGCAGCAACGCCGGAGGCCGTCATGTTCCAGCACCTCGTCACCTGGGTCACCGTCACGGGTGCGCTGGCCGTCGGGGGGCTCACCCCGCTCGCGCCCGCCGCCGTCGCCGCGGACACTCCCTACCCCTCGTCGGTGACCGTCAGGTCGGACGTCCTGGGACTGAGCGCGAGCTGGCCGGCTGTCGACGGCGCCACCGCGTACCGCGCCTGGGTGACGGGCGCGGAGGCAGCCACCGCGGTGACGATCCCGGCGGACACGCAGGACGTATTCCTCGGTCTGCCCGACACCTCGACGGCGCGCAGCGTCTCGGTCGTCGCGGTCGTCGGCGCGACGGAGTCGGCTCCGACCGTCTCAGCCCTTCGGCGCGCGAACAGCCCGGGCGGGACGGTGACCGTCGCGTCGGCTCCGAAGACGATCATCGCGGCCTCGCTGAAGGCGCGCCGCACCGCGTCGGTCGCCCTCGCAGGTCGCGGGGGTGTGCCCCGCACGGGCGCCACTGGAGTCTGGATCACGGTCGATGCCACGGCGTCGAGGCGCAGCGGCACCAGCGTCGCGCTGTCGGCTCCGGGCACGACGATGACGATCAGCCTCGCGCGGCGCGCCCGGTCGGTCCGCACGCTGTACGTCCGCTCGGGCACGGTCCGCCTGCGGGCCGGCAGGGCCGCGGCGTCCGTGCGGATCCGTGCCGTCGCCTGGACCCTGTCCGCGCCCGCGTCGGCTGGACGGACCGGGACGATCAGGACGATCACGCCGGCCTCGTTGCTCGGCTCTGCGGGAAGCCTGAGAGCGGGCCGGTCGGTTTGGGTCTCCGCCCGCCGAGGCGCCGTGCCCTCGTCGGGCGTCCGTGCGGCGGTCGTGACGCTGACGGCGACCGGGTCGTCGAAAGCGTCCACGGTGGGGCTCACCACCTCGGCGAGGGGGTCGGGAACACCGGTGATCACGACGGTGCCGAGACGGACCACGCAGGTCACGACGATCGTCCCGATCGACGCGGCGGGCAGGTTCCGTGTCGTCAACGGATCAGCTCCGGCCAAGGTCCGCGCGACGGTGACGGGCTGGGTCTCGTCAAGGAACGCCGTCCAGGCCGATCCCGGCGTTGCCGGGGAGTGGAGCACCACCCAGGCGGCACGATCCATCAGCACCGTCTCGCTGCGCGGTCGGGCGACCGCCACGATCACCGTTGCCGGTCGAGCCGGCATCCCCGCACTCACGAGCGCCACTCCCCCGACGGCGATCCTCCTCACCTTGAAGTCGTCGACGAGGACGTCGAGTGCGGCGATCGGGGTCGGCTCGACGCTCGCGGTCGTGCGACCCCTGCGGGGGCGCCCGGACCAGTCGACCTGGTGGGTGCCGATCGCGTCGAACGGCACGATCACCGTGCGCAATGTCGGCGGCACGTCGGCCACGGTCGGCCTCCTTATCGCCGGCTGGACGACCGGCACGAGCCTGCTCGACCCCGACGCGCGGGTCGTCACCTCCGCGGGCGCCACCTTCGGAACACGTGACCCCGCCAGCGGCACGCTGGTGGTCCCGACCGCGACGCGGCCGCCTGTCGGCGCGGTGCTCGCCTCCGGTCCCACGGCGACCAACCCGCAGGGGTTCCTCCTGCGCGTGCTGGGACGCACGGACAATGGGAACGGCACCACCACCCTGGCGACCCGCGACGCAGCCCTGACCGAGGCGGTGCGCCGGGGCAGCGCCTCCCGCGCGGTGGTCTTCGCGCCGCGCCCGGCTGCCCGGGGTGCGCGCGCCCTCCTGGATCCCCACACGATCGCCTTCGACTGGCAGCGTCAGGTCGGCGGTGACACCGCGACGGCGACCGTCAGCGGGAGCGCGAGCCTCACCGTCGACGGCGACATCGACATCGACATCGGCTGGACGGGCATCGACGGTCGGGCCACCCTCACCCTCACAGAGGCCCTCGACGCTTCCTTCGAGGCCGAAGCCCTCGCGACCTGGCACGAGACGATCGACGACCTCACGGAGATCACGTTCGCGACCATCGTCTTCAGCATCGGTCCCGTGCCGGTCGTCGTGAGGCCGGGCCTCGAGGTCGACGCGTGGACCTCCGGATCGGTCTCCGGTGCCGCCACGGTCGAGGCGCACCAGTCCGCCTCCGCCACGATCGGCATCGACCTCGACGACGGTCTGGTCAGCCGGACCGACAGCACCGATCCGGCCGTCAGCGTGACGAGAGCCGACGCCGCCCTGCACGCCGAGGTCGGACTCCGTCCCGAGGCCGAGCTCGAGTTCTACGATCACGGCGAGCTCGCCGTCGGCCTGCCGGTCAGCCTCAGCGCCGACTGGGCCCACCCGGAATGCCGGGTACGGATCAGCGGCAGTCTCGGGTACTCCATGTCGGCCTCGTTGGAGGTGATGTCCTTCGACAAGGAGCTCTCGCACACCGGGAGCGTGTACGACAAGGAGTTCGCCCGGATCAAGCTGCCGATGCCCGTCGACGGATGCTACGGCCCGTGGCGGGGCACGATCTCCATCCAGTCCGAGTGGGCGACCGAGTACCCCGAGAGCTCCGGCCTGACCGGCCTGCGTCAGGTGGCGAGCGGAAGCTACACCGAGCTCCGGCCGATCGATCCCGATTCTGCCGCCACGTGGCGCCCGTACACCGCACAGGTGTCCCTCGACGTCACCGACTGGAGCAAGGGGTTCTGCATGGCGCCGCCCGACGTCGGAGGCCCCTACTATCACCTGGACCCCACCTCGGAGGCGACATGGTCGGGCGGCGGCTCGTCGGAGGCGCTGGGCTACCCGAGCGGTGAGGTGATCGCGTTCGCCGATGAACCGGACGGGACCTACATCATGCCGATGCCGGCTCAGGTCACGACGAGGTACCGGTACCTGTGCCCGGGGTGGGAGATGGAGAGCGAGGCCACGGCCTCCCCGCTGTCGTTCGGCCTCGGCGGCAGATGGGACGCGAGCTCGGACCGTCCCTTGAACGATTCCGATCCCAGTCCGTTGCGCCTGAGCGGGACCACCACGTGGACCCAGGACCCGGGCGGGTCGGTCGCGAGCGTCTACGAGTTCACCATCACGTACGACCTGACCCGCGAGGAGCTGTGAGGCGGGGAGGGCGTCAAGCATCCGTACGCGACGAGGCCCCGCACCAACCGGTGCGGGGCCTCGTGCGGAACGGGTGATCAGGCGTCGGTGGACTCCGGCGCCGACTCCTGCGTCTCCTCGGACTTGTCCGAGACGGGGATCAGCGAGAGCTTGCCGCGGTCGCCGACCTCGGCGATCTCGACCTGGATCTTGTCGCCGACCTTGACGACGTCGTCGACGTTGTTCACGCGCTGGCCGCCGTTGAGCTCGCGCAGCTTGCTGATGTGCAGCAGGCCGTCCTTGCCCGGGAGGAGCGAGATGAACGCGCCGAAGTCGACCGTCTTGACGACGGTGCCGAGGTAGCGCTCGCCGACCTCGGGCATCGTCGGGTTGGCGATCGCGTTGATGGCCTGCTTGGCCGCCTCGGCCGAGTCGCCGTTGTCGGCGCCCACGTAGACGGTGCCGTCATCGTCGATCGAGATCTTCGCGCCGGTGTCGTCCTGGATCTGGTTGATCATCTTGCCCTTCGGGCCGATGACCTCGCCGATCTTGTCGACCGGGATCTTCACCGTGATGATCCGCGGAGCGTAGGGGCTCATCTCGTCGGGCTCGCTGATGGCCTCGGCCATCACATCGAGGATCGTCTGGCGGGCGTCGTGCGCTTGCTGCAGCGCGCCGGCGAGCACGTCGGCGGGGATGCCGTCGAGCTTGGTGTCCAGCTGCAGCGCGGTCACGAAGTCACGCGTGCCGGCGACCTTGAAGTCCATGTCGCCGAAGGCGTCCTCGGCTCCGAGGATGTCGGTCAGCGTGACGAACTTCTGCTCGCCGTCGACCTCACCGGAGATGAGGCCCATCGCGATGCCGGCGACCGGCGCGCGCAGCGGCACACCGGCGTTCAGCAGGCCCAGGGTGGACGCGCAGACCGAGCCCATCGAGGTGGAGCCGTTGGAGCTGAGCGCCTCGGACACCTGACGGATCGCGTAGGGGAACTCCTCGCGCGAGGGCAGGACGGGCAGCAGGGCCCGGCCGGCCAGGGCGCCGTGGCCGATCTCGCGACGCTTGGGCGAGCCCACGCGTCCGGTCTCACCGGTGGAGAACGGCGGGAAGTTGTAGTTGTGCATGTAGCGACGCGTGGTCTCGGGCGAGAGCGTGTCGAGCTTCTGCTCCAGGTCGAGCATGTTCAGCGTGGTGATGCCCATGATCTGGGTCTCGCCACGCTGGAACAGCGCCGAGCCGTGCACGCGAGGAACGATGCCCACCTCGGCGGACAGGGCACGGATGTCGGCCAGGCCACGGCCGTCGATGCGGACGTTGTCGCGCAGGACGCGATCGCGCACGAGCGACTTGGTGAGCGAGCGCAGCGCGGCGCCGAGCTCCTTCTCGCGGCCCTCGAAGCGCTCACCGAGCTGCTCGATGACGTTGGCCTTGATCTCGGACTCGCGGACCTCGCGGTCGGCCTTGCGGACGATCGTGAGGGCCTCGGTCATGTCGGCCGACGCGATCTCGCGGACGGCCTCGTACGCGTCGTCCTCGTAGTCGAGGAAGACCGGGAAGTCCTGGACGGGCTTCGCGGCGGCGGAGGCCAGCTCGGCCTGCGCCTCGCACAGCTGGCGGATGAACTTCTTGGCCGCGTCGAGGCCACCGGCCACGATCGACTCGGTGGGCGCCTGGACGCCACCCTGGACGAGCTCCCACGTCTTCTCGGTGGACTCGGCCTCGACCATCATGATCGCGACGTCGTCGCCCGCGATGCGACCCGCGACGACCATGTCGAACACGGCGTCCTCGAGCTGGCTGTGCGTCGGGAAGGCGACCCACTGGCCGTCGATCAGGGCGACGCGCGTCGCGCCGACCGGGCCGCTGAAGGGCAGGCCCGAGATCTGCGTGGACGCCGAGGCGGCGTTGATCGCCAGCACGTCGTACGGGGTGTCGGGGTTGAGCGCCAGGACCGTGATGACGACCTGGACCTCGTTGCGCAGACCCTTCTTGAAGGTCGGGCGCAGCGGGCGGTCGATCAGGCGGCACGTGAGGATCGCGTCCTCGGACGGACGTCCCTCACGACGGAAGAACGAGCCCGGGATGCGACCCGCGGCGTACATGCGCTCCTCGACGTCGATCGTGAGGGGGAAGAAGTCGAAGTGGTCCTTCGGCTGCTTGCCGGCCGTGGTGGCCGAGAGCAGCATCGTGTCGTCGTCCAGGAAGGCCGAGACGGAGCCGGCCGCCTGCTGGGCGAGCAGACCGGTCTCGAGGCGGATGGTGCGGGTGCCGAATCGACCGTTGTCGATCACGGTCTCCACGGAGGTGATGTCGGACATTGATGTCCCTTCTGCAGGGGATGCTCCCCTGCGCTGTCGGGACGAGGTGGCTGCGCCGGCGCGGTCCGCGTTCGGACCCGGGCCGGGCCGGTCTTCGATCGAGGCCCGCGGTCGCCCCAAGGGCTCCGAGGGCCACTACCGAGGACCGAGCAATCGCCGACCTCGTCATGGGTGATTCAGATGCAGTTGTTTCAGGTACAGCGTGGTGATGCGGAACGGGCGGCCACCCCCGAAGGGATGACCGCCCGCGATGTCAGCGGCGCAGGCCGAGTCGCTCGATGAGCGAGCGGTAGCGCTCGATGTCCTCGTTCTGCAGGTAGTTCAGCAGGCGGCGACGCTGGCCGACGAGCAGCAGCAGGCCGCGACGGCTGTGGTGGTCGTGCTTGTGCTCCTGCAGGTGTCCGGTCAGGTGCGAGATGCGGCCGGTGAGCAGCGCGATCTGGACCTCCGCGGATCCGGTGTCGCCCTCGCTGGTGGCGTACTCGGCGATGATCTCGCTCTTCGACAGGTTCGCCACCGTGGGGGCAGCAGTCTTCTTCGACACGTTTCTCCTTGGGATGTCCGTTGCACGGCGCGCCCGGGCCTGTTCACCGGGGCACTCTCGTTCCGTGGCCGATCTACGGCAACCATCAGGGTATCAGCGCGGGCCCGCGCTGGGCCAATCGCCATGCGGGGTCAGGCGAGCAGTGCCGCGCGCGCCTGGGCCACGTCGCGGTGCATCTGCTCGACGAGCGCGTCGAGCGAGTCGTAGGCGACCATCTCGCGCAGTCGCGCGACGAACTCCACGCGCACCCGCTGCCCGTACAGCTGGAGATCGTCGCGGTCGAGCACGTAGGTCTCCACGCGGCGTCCCACCACACCCTCGAAGGTGGGATTGGTGCCCACCGACGTGGCTCCGGGAAGCCGCGTGCCGTCGGGCAGCAGCAGCCGGGTGGCGTACACGCCGTCGGGCGGGACCGCGTAGGTGGCGTCGACCGGCACGTTCGCCGTCGGGAATCCGAGGTCGCGGCCGCGGCGGTCGCCCTCGACAACGACGCCCTCGACCTCGTGGGAGCGGCCGAGCAGCTCGGCGGCGAGCTCGACGTTACCCGCGGCGACCGCGGCGCGCACCCGGGTGGACGAGAAGGCCTCCTCGTCCCCGGCGAGCGCGGACTCCTGCGCGACGAAGCCGTGCTCGGCGCCCGAGGCCGCGAGGGTCTCGATCGAGCCGGAGGCACGACTGCCGTAGCGGAAGCCCTCCCCCACCACGACGGCGCGCGCGTGGCACTGGTCGAGCACGACGGCCTGCACGAACTCGACGGGCGACCAGGAGGCCATCTCCCTGGTGAAGTCCAGGACGCGCACGTGGTCGGCGCCGTGCTGGTGCAGCAGCTCGATGCGACGCTCGAGCGTCGTCAGCCGGACGGGCGCACGGTCGGGCGCGAAGATCGCGACAGGGTGCGGATCGAAGGTGATCGCCACCGTGGAGAGGTCGCCGGCCACGGCGCGCGTGGCGGCGAGCAGGGACTGGTGGCCTCGGTGGACGCCGTCGAAGTTCCCGATCGTCACGGCCGTCGGCTCGGACACCGAAGTGTCGGGAGCCCCGTCGACCGCCTTCCAGATCGCCACGGCGACACTGTGCCACATCAGCCCCGGCCGTCCTCAGGCAGCGACCTTCAACGCGGCGATCGAGTCGTCGGTGCAGGTGTCCCAGAAGCCGCCGACGACGTCCTGGACCTGGCTGAACGACGAGGCCGCGAACAGCACCTCCTGGTAGTGGGTGATGTCGTAGTCGGTCGTGCCCATGTCGGCGAGGTCGAGCGGCCGGATCGCCATGTGGCGGAACTCCTCGATCTCCCCCGGGCTCGACAGGATCCCCGCGCCGTAGGCCTTCAACCCGTCGGACTCGTGGACCACGCCGAACTCCAGCGTGAACCAGAAGACCTTGCTGACGAACTCCAGCGCCTCGTCGGACTCCACGCGCCGGGCCGCCGCGCCCGCTGCCTCGTAGAGGTCGGTGAACCGGCGGTCGGCGAGCGTGTTCCCGTGCCCGACGACCTCGTGCAGCACGTCCGGCTCCGGCGTGTAGAGCGGCACCGAGTGGTGGCGCACGTACTGCGTCGCCCAGAATTTCTTGTCGGCGAGCGCGCCGTAGAACTCGCGCAGCGGCACCAGGCCCGCCGCCGGCTGGTAGGCGAAGCCGGTCAGGGGCGCGAGCGCCTCGGACAGCTCGTGGAGCTGGGGCACATGGTCCTCGGCCAGGCCGAACGCCTCCTTGCCGTCGAGGTACTCCTGGCAGGCGTACTCCCGGTGCTTCTCGTGCAGGTCGGCGCACACGACGCGCCAGACCTCGTGCTCGTCGTCCGTGTAGTCGATGAGCGGGGCCGGGTCGCCCGGCTCCCACTGCGCCGCCGCCGTCGCGATGCGGTCGCGCCGCGCGCGGTACTCGGGATCCTCCAGCCCGGGATGCCCCTCCCCCAGCTGCACCGAGACGCTGCCGTCGCCCTTGGTGACGATCGGCGCGAAGTACTGGCCTTCCTCGAACATGTCTCTCCTCCCCGTGGCCGTCAGGCCACGACTCCGTCGACCTCGCCCAGCGGCACGAGTCGTCCGTCGTGGGTGCGGGCCGCGGCCGTGATGGTGACGCGGTCCCCGTCGAGCAGGAACGACCGCTCGCTCCCGTCCTCCAGCTTCAGTGGCTCGGTGCCGTTCCAGGTCAGCTCCAGCAGCGACCCGACCTGGTCGCGCTCCGGGCCGCTGACCGTGCCGGACGCGAACAGGTCGCCGGGGCGCAGCGAGGCGCCGTTGACCGTGAGGTGGGCCAGCATCTGGGCCGGCGTCCAGGCCATGGTCGCGAACGGCGGCCGCGAGACGACCGTGTCGTTGATCGACACCGTCAGCTCCAGGTCGAGGCCGTGGCCCGCGGGGCGCAGGTACTCCTGGAGGTCGACGTGAGGGGCCGGCGGGTCGATCCGGGCGTCGGCCAGCGCGGCCCAGGGGACGATCCACGGCGACACCGACGTCGCGAACGACTTGCCCAGGAACGGGCCGAGCGGCACGTACTCCCACGCCTGGATGTCGCGGGCGGACCAGTCGTTCACGACGCAGACGCCGAAGACGTGCTGCTCGAACGCGCCGACGCCGACCGTCGCGCCGAGCTCGGACCCGGCACCGACCACGAAGCCGATCTCGGCCTCGATGTCGAGCTTCGCGCTCGGGCCGAAGGCGATCGTCCCGTCGGCGGTACGCGTCTGCCCGGACGGTCGCCGGACGGGGGTCCCGGAGACGACGACGGTCCCCGCCCTGCCGTGGTAGCCGATCGGCAGGGGGTCCCAGGTGGGCGTGAGGGGCTCGCCGTCGGGCCGGAAGATGCGGCCGACGTTCGTCGCGTGGTGGCGCGAGGCGTAGAAGTCCACGTAGTCGGCGACGGTGAACGGCAGCAGCAGCCGCACCTCCTCAGCGGGGCGGGTCGCCGGCGATCGGGCGACGTGGTCCAGCAGCGCCGACCGCACCGCCGCCCACACCTGCGGTCCGGCTGCGAGGAGCTCGTCGAGCGTGCCGGACGTGAACAGGTGCGCGTGGTCCGGCAGCACGTGCGGGGCCAGCGCGGTCACGTCGAGCACGCGGGTGCCCACCCCGACGCCCACGTGGGGTCCGTCGAGGTCGGGCGCCGTGAAGCTGCAGTACGGCAGCGTGCCTGCGGTGAACTCGGTCATCCCAGCAGCCCCAGCGCACGCAGGTCGGCCAGCGGCTCGTCGATGCTGCACGTGCCGATCGACCGGAACAGGCGTCGCGACTCGCCGAGGGACTCCAGGTCGAGGTCCTCCGCGGCGGACGTCAGCACCGGCGCCGGGTCCTGGCCCCGGGTGGCCGCGACGACCGCGGCCATGACGTTGACGAAGCCGTGCGCGCCGTCGTGCGCGATCGCCGAGTGCAGTCCTGCTGTCAGCTTGAACGCCTTGCCGTGCTCGACGCAGTGCACGATCGCCCCGGCCAGCTCCTCCACCGTCGGCACGTACCCACCACCGCACCGCAGCTTCAGCAGGGCGCCCGGAGGCACGTGGAACCCCGCTCCCCACGGCATCTCGACGGCGATCGAGTGCACCGGCAGGTCGGGCAGCAGGGAGATCGGCCCGCGCAGCTCGGCGGCGACGGGCTCGACCGGCGACCCCATCAGCCCTCGGAGGGCGGGTGCCAGCTCCTCCACGGTGCCCACGACGGAGACGCGCACCGGCCGCACCGCCGCGTCGAGCACCACCGGCAGGCGCGAGACGTCGCACACGAGCGGCCCGACGTGCGCCGCGTCCGGGGTCACCTCCCGGGCGAGGTGGTCCTTGACCGCAACGTCCACCGGCGCGTTCCCCGGCGGGAAGATCGCCGCGTCGTCGAACAGCGCCTCGAAGGCCGCCGCCGTCATCCCCGCCCCCACGAGAGGTGGTAGACCCCGTCGTCGACGGCCCGACCGCCTTCGCCCAGCTCGAGCGGGCGGAAGGTGTCGACCATGACGGCGAGCTCGTCGAAGGACTCCGCGCCCAGGCTCGCCTCGATCGCCGAGGGCTGGGGACCGTGCGAGTGACCGCCCGGGTGCACCGAGATCGAGCCCTTGCCGATGCCCGAGCCCTTGCGCGCCTCGTAGTCGCCGTCGACGTAGAACATGATCTCGTCGGAGTCGACGTTCGAGTGGTAGTACGGCACCGGGATGGCCAGCGGGTGGTAGTCGACCTTGCGCGGCACGAAGTTGCAGATGACGAAGTTGTTCCCCTCGAACACCTGGTGCACGGGCGGCGGCTGGTGCACGCGCCCGGTGATCGGCTCGAAGTCGCGCACGTTGAACGCGTAGGGGTAGAGGCAGCCGTCCCAGCCGACCACGTCGAAGGGGTGGCGCGGCACCACGTGCACGGTGCCGGAGAGACCGGCCGGCCCGGAGCCCCGATGCTTCACGTAGACCTCCACCGCGCCCTCGTCGCGCACCTCCGGATTGCTCGGTGCGCGCAGGTCGCGCTCGCAGTACGGGGCGTGCTCGAGCAGCTGCCCGAATCGCGACAGGTACCGCTTCGGCGGGCCGATGTGGCTGTTCGCCTCGATGCAGTAGGCCCTCACCTCGCCGACCGGGACCCAGCGGTGGGTCGTGGCGCGCGGCACCAGCAGGTAGTCGCCCGGGCCGAACGGCAGGTGGCCGAACACCGTCTCCAGCACGCCGCTGCCGGACTCGATGAAGACGCACTCGTCGCCCGTGGCGTTGCGGTACAGCGGCGAGACGTGGTCGCCGACGGCGTAGGAGATGCGCACGTCGCCGTTGCCGAGCACGAGCCGTCGCCCCCGCACCAGGTCGCGATCGGCGTCGGCGAACAGGTCGTGCAGCCTGAGGTGCCGCGGCAGCAGCGGCTCGTTGGGCGTCGTGGCCTGGTCGGGCAGGTCCCACGTGCGCGCCTCGACGATCGCCGAGGGCACGCCCACGTGGTAGAGCAGCGACGAGTCCGAGCTGAAGCCCTCCTCGCCCATCAGCTCCTCGCGGTACAGCGAGCCGTCCGCAGCCCGGTGCTGGGTGTGGCGCTTCGGCGGGACGAGCCCGGCGCTGCGGTAGTGGGCCATCTGCGGACTCCCTAGAAGTTCCCTCGCCGTGCCTGCTCGCGCTCGATCGCCTCGAACAGCGCCTGGAAGTTCCCCTTGCCGAAGCCCAGCGACCCGTGACGCTCGATCAGCTCGAAGAACACGGTCGGCCGGTCGCCGATGGGCTTGGTGAAGATCTGCAGCAGGTAGCCGTCCTCGTCGCGGTCGACGAGGATGCCGCGCTGCTGCAGTTCCTCGATCGGGACCCGGACCTCGCCGATGCGCTCGCGCAGGGCCGGGTCGGTGTAGTAGGAGTCCGGCGTCGCGAGGAACTCGATGCCGGCGTCGCGGAGCCAGTCCACGGTGGCGAGGATGTCGTTCGTGGCGAGCGCGAGGTGCTGCGCGCCCGGGCCGCCGTAGAACTCCAGGTACTCGTCGATCTGCGACTTCTTCTTGGCGATCGCCGGCTCGTTGAGCGGGAACTTCACCCGGTGGTTGCCGCTGGCCACGACCTTGCTCATGAGCGCGCTGTACTCGGTGGCGATGTCGTCGCCGACGAACTCGGCCATGTTCGTGAAGCCCATGACGCGGCGGTAGAAGTCGACCCACTCGTCCATGCGACCGAGCTCGACGTTGCCCACGACGTGGTCGAGCGCCTGGAAGATCCGTTTCGGCGCGCCCTCGGGCCGCTTCATCGTGGACGAGCGCGCGACGTAGCCGGGCAGGTACGGTCCGGAATAGCGGCTCCGGTCGATGAGCGAGTGCCTCGTCTCGCCGTAGGTCGCGATGGCGGCCATCCGCACCGTCCCGTGCTCGTCGGTGACGTCGTGCGGCTCCTCGAGGATCGTGGCGCCCTGGGCTCGCGCCTGGTTCACGCAGGTGTCCACGTCGGGCACCTCGAGCGCGATGTCGACGATGCCGTCGCCGTGACGGCGGTGGTGGTCCATGACGGGGCTGTCGGGGTCGACGCCGCCCTTCAGCACGAACCGCACGGCACCGCTCGCGAGCACGTACGCGTGGTGGTCGCGGTTGCCGGTCTCGGGCCCGGAGTACGCGACGAGGTCCATCGCGTAGGCCGACATGAAGAAGTGGGCGGACTGCGTCGCGTTGCCGACGTTCCACACGATCGCGTCCCAGCCCGTCACGGGGAACGGGTCGGTGGAGGAGTCGTGCTCGACCAGGCCGACCAGCTGCTGGAGCTGCTCGAGGTCGAGGTGCGCGAGGCGCTCGGCATCGGTGAGGTCAAGGCTCATGTGACTCAGGACACACTCATTTGGGCGACTGGGCAACCGGTGCACGCGGGGGTGGTCAGACCTGCCATTTCCCGCGCGAACCCGGGTGCTTGGCTGTGCAGATTGCTACGCTCAGGACATGTTGGACCGATTGGACGTCGCCCTCATCGACGCGATGCACACCCATCCCCGCGTCGGCGACCTCGAGCTGTCGCGCCTGCTGGGGGTTGCCCGCGCCACCGTGGCCTCCCGGCTGCGCAAGATGGAGGAGGCCGGCGTCATCACGGGCTACGCGCCCGACATCGACCTGGCCGCGGCCGGCCACCCCGTGCAGGCGTTCGTCACGCTGCAGATCGTTCAGGGCTCCATCGCCGACGTCACCGAGGAGCTGGAGTCGCTGCCGAACGTGCTGGAGGCGTTCATCACGAGCGGCGACGCCGACATCGTCTGCAAGATCGCCGCGACCTCGCACGAGGACCTGAAGGACACCCTGCTCCACATCAGCGGCTCGGGGTCGGTCGCGCGCACGAGCAGCGTGATCGTGCTCTCCGAGCTCGTCCCGGCCCGGGTGCTGCCGATGCTGCGCAAGGGCGCGGCCGACCCTCCCCCGCGCGCGCCCGCGTTCCGCTGAGCAGGACTCTCATCGAGCGCTCATTCGGATCCGGCCCGGAACCGGGAGAATGGGACCATGCGCTCCCGCTCCCTCATGCTCGCCGGCCTGCTCGGTGCGGTGGTCCTCGCGCTGGGCGCCGTGCTGGCGGGGCGCCTGATGCCCGCGTCGGGCACCGACGGAACGGTCGTGCCGGTCGTCATCACGCCGACCGACGCTGCCACGACGCAGACCCCGGCCACGGAGAAGCCCTCGGCGCCGCCGCCGACCACCCCGGCGCCCACCGAGCCCAGCCAGGTGAAGCCCACCCCGAAGTCCGTCGACGACGATGACGATGACGACGACACCCCCGACGACCGTGAGGACGACGACCGCGATGACCGCGATGACGACTGAGTCGCGCGGCCGGAGCCGGGCGTGGTGAGGCGGCCGCGCGTCGCGTTCTCCGTCCGCAGCCGCCTGATCGTCGCGATCGCGGTGCTCGTGGGTGCCGCGCTGCTCGCCGCCGGCGTCGCGATGTGGGTCGTGGAATCCCGCCGCATCGACCAGAGCATCGACGCGGCGATCGCGCAGGAGTTCGCCGAGTTCCGCGCCGCCACCGCGGCCGACGCGGGCATGGGCGCCGACGCGCAGCTCGAGTCGTTCCTCGCCCGCACGCTGCCCGACGACGGCGAGATCGTCTGGATGTACCCCACCACCGGTGGGCCGAAGTACATCGGCGACTCCGACCGGAATCTGCTGGACTCCCCGCGCTTCTCGGCGCTCGTGGAGGACCTCCGCGTGAAAGGCGGCCTGCGCACCTTCGACGCTGCCGGCGCCCGCTACCGCGTGGGAGTTCTCCCGGTGCAGGAGGGCGACCGCACCGCGGCCCTCGTGGTGAGCCGCGACCGCACGCAGGCCCAGGAGCAGCTCAACGACCTGCTCATCACCTACGCGCTCGTCGGCCTGCTCGCGCTGGTCGTCGTCGTGGCGGCGTCGTCCTGGCTCGCGGGTCGCCTGCTCCGGCCGCTGACCCTCCTGCGCGACACCGCCCGGGACATCAGTGCCGGCTCGCTCGACGAGCGGCTGGAGGTCACCGGCCACGACGACCTCACCGACCTGCAGATCACGTTCAACGCGATGCTCGACCGCCTGGAGGCGGCCTTCGCCACGCAGCGCCGCATGCTCGACGACGCCGGCCACGAGCTGCGCACTCCCCTGACCGTCCTGCGTGGGCACCTCGAGGTGATGGCGCCGGACGACCCGGCCGACGTCGAGGAGACCCGGGCCCTGCTGCTCGACGAGATCGACCGCATGTCCCGCCTCGTCGACGAGCTGCTGGTGCTGGCCAAGGCGCGCCGCCCCGACTTCATCCGTCTCGAGCCGGTCGACCTGCCCACCCTCGGCGACGGGGTCGCCGCACGGTGCCGGGCGCTGGCCGATCGCGACTGGCGCACCGACCTGTCCGCCCAGGGTGAGGCGCTCCTCGACGGGCAGCGGGTCACGCAGGCCCTCCTGCAGCTCGCCGACAACGCCGCGCGTCACACGCAGGAGGGCGACCTCATCACCATCGGGTCGAAGTCCTCCCCCACGAGTGTCGAGTTCTGGGTGTCCGACACGGGTCCCGGTGTGCCGCCCGAGCTGCGCGAGGAGATCTTCGACCGTTTCACCACGACCAGCTCGCACGACGGCTTCGGCCTCGGACTGTCCATCGTGAGCGCGATCGCGGAGGCGCACGGCGGCCGCGTGATCCTCGACGACTCCCCCGCCGGCTCGGGGGCCGTGTTCCGCCTCCGGCTGCCGAGGGAGGAGGATCGGTGACATGAGCCGGATCCTGGTGGTGGAGGACGAGGAGCGCATCGCCTCGTTCGTCGCCAAGGGCCTGAGGTCCGAGGGGTTCACGCCCACCGTCGTCTCCGACGGCATCACGGGCCTCGACTACGCCCTCAGCGGCGAGTTCGACCTCATCGTCCTCGACATCGGCCTGCCCGGCATGGACGGCTACACGGTGCTCGAGCGGCTGCGCGCGGAGCGCTCCACCCTGCCGGTGATCGTCCTGACCGCCCGCGACTCCGTCACCGACACGGTCGCCGCGCTCGAGGGCGGCGCCGCCGACTACATGAGCAAGCCCTTCCGGTTCGCCGAGCTCGTCGCGCGGGTGCGGTTGCGGCTGCGCGCCACGGGGCAGACGGTCGTGAACGAGGACCTCGCCGCGGGCGACGTGCGGCTCGACGTGCGCAGCCGGCGCGCGTTCGTCGGTGACCGCGAGGTGGACCTGTCGGCGCGCGAGTTCGCGCTGGCCGAGGTCCTGCTGCGCCACCGCGGACAGGCGCTCTCGCGCGAGCAGCTGCTGTCGCACGTGTGGGGCTACGACTTCGACCCCGGCTCGAACATCGTCGACGTGTACGTCGGCTACCTGCGCAAGAAGCTCGGCCCGGAGCTCGTCACCACGGTGCGTGGCGTCGGCTACCGGGCCGGCTGAGTCAGCGACGCAGGCTGAAGCCAGCGAGCCGCGCCGTGGGCAGCGCCGCCATGAGCGGCTCGATCCGCTCGACGAGGTCGAGCGTGGTCGGCCGCGCGGCCGGGTCGAACGCGAGACAGTCCATCACGAGGTCGCGGATCGCCCCGGGCACGAAGTCGGGCATGGGCTTCGGGCGGGCCGTCAGCTGGGGCCAGCGGTCCTCGTCACTCGCGCGCCAGGCGCGGTGGCCGACCGCGGCGCGGTACAGGGTCGCGCCGATCGACCACACGTCGGCGGCGGGGCCGATGGGTCCGTGGGCGAGCGGGTCGCACTGCTCCGGCGGCATGTACTCGTCGCTGCCGACCGGGTAGTCGAGCGCCGCGGCGCTGTCGAGGTCGAGCGTGAGGCTGAGGTCGATGAGCTTCGCCGGCGCGCCCATGATCACGTTGCTGGGCTTCACGTCCAGGTGGAGCAGGCCGTTCGTGTGCAGGTAGTGCACGCTCCCGGCGAGCTCGAGGGCGAGCGGCAGCAGCTGGTGGAGCTGCACGGGTCCGTCGCGGAAGATGAGGGACGACAGCGTGGGGCCGTCGAGGTGCTCCTGGACCATGTAAGGGCGTTCGGCCGCGTCATCGAAGTCGTACAGGCGCACGATCGACGGGTGCGCCAGCCGGGCCAGCACGTCGATCTCGCGCAGTGTCGCGCCCACGGCGTCGGCGTCGCCGACCAGCTCGGGGCGCAGGATCTTCACCACGACCGGCGCCAGCCGCGACTCGTCGTAGGCCAGCCAGACCTCGTGGTGAAGTCCCCCACCGAGCTCGGAGAGACCCACCAGCCCCGGCGGCAGCTCTGCCGCCGGGGCGCCGGGCGCGAGGTCGTTCGACATCAGTTGGTGCCGCGCGTCTGGGCGGACTGCTTCGACGCGACCGTCTGACGCGACGGGGCGCTCGGGCGCGTCTGCACCGTCTGGCGCGACGGGGCGCTGGCCCGCGACTGCACCGTCTGACGCGACTGCACCGTGTTCGCCGTCGGGTCGTCCGCGGCACCGGCCTTGGTCTGCGCCGAGACCCGGGTGTTGAGGGTGTTCTGGGTCGGGTCGTCCGTGGGGCCCGTGGTCGGATCGGGATCCGGCGTGGGGTCGTCGGTCACGGTGGTCACGACGCCGGTGCTGGTGTCCTCGCGCTTCACCGGGTCGGACGGAGCACCGACGGCCGCCTGGGCCACGACGACACCGCCGGTGGTGAGGGCGATGGTTCCGGCCAGGGCCGCGATGCCCGTACGCACACTGTTCTTCATGAGTCCTCCTCGAGAGTTGATGCCTTCACTCTCGCGACCGCTCGTGAGGCCTCCGTGAGGCGTTCGTGAGAGGACTCTCATGAAGCGCCCGCCCTGTGCGGGTGCTTCTGTGGATGTTCAGCTTTCGAGTTGGGTGAGTCGTTCTTCGACGTCGGTGAGGTTGTTGGCGTCGGTGCCGGCGACGCGGTGGAACCAGGTGATGGCTTCGTCGGTGCGGCCGGCGGCGAGGAGGGTGTCGGCGTAGGCGTAGCGCAGGCGGGTGACCCAGTCGGCGCGGCCTTTGGTGGTGAGGGGTTCGGATTCGAGGATTTGGAGGGCGGCGTCGAGGTGTCCGAGGTCGCGGCGGGCGCCGGCGATGACGATGGACAGTTCGGTGTTGCCGGCTTCGTCGAGGTGGGCGCGGATGTCGGGTCGGTCGTATTCGAGGGCTTTTTCGGGGCGTTTGAGGGCGCGTTCGGCGTCGGCCATCATGGGGGCGTAGCTGTGGCGGCCGGTCATGCGTTTGGCGGCGCGGAACTCGGCGAGGGCTTCGGCCCAGTTGCCGCAGGCGTAGGCGGTCTCGCCGGTGGCTTCGCGGACCAGGCCGACGCGCATGGCGCGGGCTCGGGCGGCCAGGGCGTGCTTGTGGGCGAGCTCGGGGTCCTCGTGGAGCAGGACGCCGGCCATCACGAGGTGTCGGGCGACCTTCTCGGCGAGCTTGTCGGGCAGGCCCTGGAGCTCTTGGCGGGCGAACTTGTCCAGGTCCTTGGCGCTGACGTCGTCAGGGATCGGCGGGCCGTCGTAGACCTTCTGGGCGTCGGTGCGGTCGCCGCCGGTCTGGGGGCGGCCGGCGCGGTCGGGCCGGTCGGGCCGGTCGTTGCCGCGTCGCGGGGCGCCGCCGGAGCGTCCGCTCGGGCGGCTGCCGCTGTCTGGGCGGCCGCGGCCGGCGCTGGTGGGCCGGCCGGACTTGGGTCCGGGCTTGCCGCCGCCACTGCCGCTGGGCTTGCCGCCGCCGCTGGTGGGCTTGCCGCTGTTGGGGCGGTTGCTGTTGCCGCGGTTGTTGCTGCCGCGGCCCTGGGGTCCGGAGTTGCGATGATCGGCCATGATGGGTCCCTTCCCACAAGAGAGCATGCCCTGTTGGGGGCACAAATGCAGCAAGGCCGCTCCCAAAGGGAGCGGCCTCGCGCTAATGATTGTCCGGCGACGTCCTACTCTCCCACACCGTCTCCAGTGCAGTACCATCGGCGCTGAAGGGCTTAACTTCCGGGTTCGGAATGTAACCGGGTGTTTCCCCTTCGCCATGGTCGCCGAAACTCTATGGAGATATCAACAAGCCTGGTGGCGACGAGCATCGGCGCCATGCCGATCTCGTGTTGCCTGGCTCCCGATCATATCTCGGGAACCTCACAGTGGACGCGGTAGATCTTTGTAAGAAACAAGCCCTCGGCCTATTAGTACCGGTCAGCTCCATGTGTTGCCACACTTCTACTTCCGGCCTATCAACCCAGTGGTCTGCTGGGGGCCTTACCTGGTTAACCAGTGGGAAACCTCATCTTGAAACATGCTTCCCGCTTAGATGCTTTCAGCGGTTATCACTTCCGAACGTAGCCAACCAGCCGTGCTCTTGGCAGAACAACTGGCACACCAGAGGTTCGTCCACCCCGGTCCTCTCGTACTAGGGGCAGCCTTTCTCAAGTTTCCTACGCGCGCGGCGGATAGGGACCGAACTGTCTCACGACGTTCTAAACCCAGCTCGCGTGCCGCTTTAATGGGCGAACAGCCCAACCCTTGGGACCTGCTACGGCCCCAGGATGCGACGAGCCGACATCGAGGTGCCAAACCATCCCGTCGATATGGACTCTTGGGGAAGATCAGCCTGTTATCCCCGGGGTACCTTTTATCCGTTGAGCGACGCCGCTTCCACATGCCAGCGCCGGATCACTAGTTCCGACTTTCGTCCCTGCTCGAGCTGTCACTCTCACAGTCAAGCTCCCTTGTGCACTTACACTCGAAACCTGATTGCCAACCAGGCTGAGGGAACCTTTGAGCGCCTCCGTTACATTTTAGGAGGCAACCGCCCCAGTTAAACTACCCATCAGGCACTGTCCCTGATCCGGATAACGGACCTAGGTTAGATATCTAGTACGACCAGAGTGGTATTTCAACGATGACTCCACCTGAACTGGCGTCCAAGCTTCACAGTCTCCCACCTATCCTACACAAGTCGAACCAAACACCAATACCAAACTATAGTAAAGGTCCCGGGGTCTTTCCGTCCTGCCGCGCGTAACGAGCATCTTTACTCGTAGTGCAATTTCGCCGAGTTCATGGTTGAGACAGCGCCCAAGTCGTTACTCCATTCGTGCAGGTCGGAACTTACCCGACAAGGAATTTCGCTACCTTAGGATGGTTATAGTTACCACCGCCGTTTACTGGGGCTTAAGTTCTGTGCTTCGCTTGCGCTAACACGTCCCCTTAACCTTCCAGCACCGGGCAGGAGTCAGTCCATATACGGCGTCTTTCGACTTAGCATGGACCTGTGTTTTTAGTAAACAGTCGCTTGGGCCTGGTCTCTGCGGCCTTCAACGCTTCTCAGAGCAAGTCTGATAACGCATCCGGCCCCCCTTCTCCCGAAGTTACGGGGGCATTTTGCCGAGTTCCTTAACCATGATTCTCTCGATCACCTTAGTATTCTCTACTTGACCACCTGAGTCGGTTTGGGGTACGGGCGGCTCTGAATCTCGCTAGATGCTTTTCTCGGCAGCATAGGATCACTCACACTCCACTAAGTGGGTGGCATCGGCTCTCAGACATATGAGTGACGGATTTGCCTATCACTCGTCCTACGACCTTACCCGTGGACTACCATCGCCACGGATGAGCTACCTTCCTGCGTCACACCATCGCTTGCCTACTACCAGATCGGGTCATGCGCTCCGCCTGACCATTGTCTCCGAAGAGACGTTAGGTCAGGTTTCGGGCACTTAGCATCACTGGACTCAGCATGGGCGATTCAGCGCCGGTACGGGAATATCAACCCGTTGTCCATCGACTACGCCTGTCGGCCTCGCCTTAGGTCCCGACTTACCCAGGGAAGATTAGCTTGACCCTGGAACCCTTGGTCATTCGGTGGAGGAGTTTCTCACTCCTCATTCGCTACTCATGCCTGCATTCTCACTCGTGTCGCATCCACGGCTGGGTTACCCCGCCGCTTCGCTCGCGACACGACGCTCCCCTACCGATCCACACGGCTGGACCACGAAGGCCTACCTCATGTGTGAATCCCATAGCTTCGGTGGATTGCTTGAGCCCCGCTAAATTGTCGGCGCGGAATTACTTGACCAGTGAGCTATTACGCACTCTTTCAAGGGTGGCTGCTTCTAAGCCAACCTCCTGGTTGTCTCTGCGACTCCACATCCTTTTCCACTTAGCAATCGCTTTGGGACCTTAGCTGATGGTCTGGGCTGTTTCCCTCTCGACTACGGAGCTTATCCCCCGCAGTCTCACTGCCACGCTCTCACTTACCGGCATTCGGAGTTTGGTTGAGTTCAGTAAGCTTGTAGGCCCCCTAGCCCATCCAGTGCTCTACCTCCGGTAAGAAACGCGTGACGCTGCACCTAAATGCATTTCGGGGAGAACCAGCTATCACGGAGTTTGATTGGCCTTTCACCCCTATCCACAGCTCATCCCCCCAGTTTTTAACCTAGGTGGGTTCGGTCCTCCACGCGGTCTTACCCGCGCTTCAACCTGGCCATGGATAGATCACTCCGCTTCGGGTCTAGATCGTGCAACTCAAGCGCCCTATTCGGACTCGCTTTCGCTACGGCTACGGCACTCGCCTTAACCTTGCTACACAACGCTAACTCGCAGGCTCATTCTTCAAAAGGCACGCTGTCACAGTTCCGAAGAACCGCTCCAACGGATTGTATGCACATGGTTTCAGGTACTATTTCACTCCCCTCCCGGGGTACTTTTCACCTTTCCCTCACGGTACTTGTCCGCTATCGGTCATCGAGGAGTATTTAGGCTTAGCGGGTGGTCCCGCCAGATTCACACCGAATTTCAGGGGTTCGGTGTTACTCGGGATGACGCACAAGAGCCATGAGCTTACGGTTACGGGGATCTCACCCTCTGTGTCGCGACTTTCCAGTCGGCTTCACCTTCACTCATGGTTTATGACTCTTTGACTGCTCGGCAGAACAATCGGTGCGGTCCCACAACCCCCTGGATGCAACGCCTGCCGGCTATCACACATCCAAGGTTTAGCCTCTTCCGGTTTCGCTCGCCACTACTACCGGAATCACTGTTGTTTTCTCTTCCTGTGGGTACTGAGATGTTTCACTTCCCCACGTTCCCTCCAAACGCCCTATGTGTTCAGGCGCAGGTACTCAGACTTTCCTCTGAGTGGGTTTCCCCATTCGGACATCCCCGGATCACAGCTCGGTTGTCAACTCCCCGGGGCTTTTCGCAGACTCCAACGTCCTTCATCGGCTCTCGATGCCAAGGCATCCACCATGTGCACTTAGTAGCTTGTTGTTACTACAAAGATGCTCGCGTCCACTGTGAAGTTCTCAAAATACGATCGGTCCCGTACTCAAATCCACGCCTGCTCCATCCCAAGGGATCGAGTGGTTCGAGGGGGTGTACGGTCCGAGGAATCCAACATCAAGATGCTGATCCCTCAGGACCCAACAGTGTGCCTGAGTTGTCACCGTGTCCGACCGAGTTTCCACGCTCCCGAAGGAGCAGTACTGACGGTCATCCGCCGGCGACAAGCCAAATAGTCGACGTCCACTAGTGAGCTGGACCGCGTCAGACGTGTGCTGACGAACGATCCGCCTGGACCCTAGGGCCCAGTCTCTTATCGAGTGCTCCTTAGAAAGGAGGTGATCCAGCCGCACCTTCCGGTACGGCTACCTTGTTACGACTTCGTCCCAATCGCCAGCCCCACCTTCGACGGCTCCCTCCACAAGGGTTGGGCCACCGGCTTCGGGTGTTGCCGACTTTCATGACGTGACGGGCGGTGTGTACAAGGCCCGGGAACGTATTCACCGCAGCGTTGCTGATCTGCGATTACTAGCGACTCCGACTTCATGGGGTCGAGTTGCAGACCCCAATCCGAACTGAGACCGGCTTTTTGGGATTCGCTCCACCTCGCGGTTTCGCAGCCCTTTGTACCGGCCATTGTAGCATGCTTGAAGCCCTGGACATAAGGGGCATGAAGACTTGACGTCATCCCCACCTTCCTCCGAGTTGACCCCGGCAGTCTCCTATGAGTCCCCACCATGACGTGCTGGCAACATAGGACGAGGGTTGCGCTCGTTGCGGGACTTAACCCAACATCTCACGACACGAGCTGACGACAGCCATGCACCACCTGTATACCGACCACAAGGGGGGCCGTATCTCTACGGCTTTCCGGCATATGTCAAACCCAGGTAAGGTTCTTCGCGTTGCATCGAATTAATCAGCATGCTCCGCCGCTTGTGCGGGCCCCCGTCAATTCCTTTGAGTTTTAGCCTTGCGGCCGTACTCCCCAGGCGGGGCGCTTAATGCGTTAGCTGCGGCACGGAGACCGTGGAAGGTCCCCACACCTAGCGCCCAACGTTTACGGCATGGACTACCAGGGTATCTAATCCTGTTCGCTCCCCATGCTTTCGCTCCTCAGCGTCAGGTAATGCCCAGAGAACCGCCTTCGCCACCGGTGTTCCTCCTGATATCTGCGCATTCCACCGCTACACCAGGAATTCCGTTCTCCCCTGCATACCTCTAGTTTGCCCGTATCGTAAGCACGCTCAGGGTTGAGCCCTGAGTTTTCACTTCCGACGTGACAAACCGCCTACGAGCCCTTTACGCCCAATAATTCCGGACAACGCTCGGACCCTACGTATTACCGCGGCTGCTGGCACGTAGTTGGCCGGTCCTTCTTCTGCAGGTACCGTCACTTTCGCTTCGTCCCTGCTGAAAGAGGTTTACAACCCGAAGGCCGTCATCCCTCACGCGGCGTTGCTGGATCAGGCTTTCGCCCATTGTCCAATATTCCCCACTGCTGCCTCCCGTAGGAGTCTGGGCCGTGTCTCAGTCCCAGTGTGGCCGGTCACCCTCTCAGGCCGGCTACCCGTCGTCGCCTTGGTGAGCCATTACCTCACCAACAAGCTGATAGGCCGCGAGTCCATCCCATTCCGCCGGAGCTTTCCACCACCAGAAGATGCCTTCGGTGGTCGTATTCGGCATTAGCCAGCGTTTCCACTGGTTATTCCGAAGAATGGGGCAGGTTACTCACGTGTTACTCACCCGTTCGCCGCTCGTGTACTCCCGAAGGAGCCTTACCGCTCGACTTGCATGTGTTAAGCACGCCGCCAGCGTTCGTCCTGAGCCAGGATCAAACTCTCCGTTGAAAATCTCCCACACCCAAAGGCATGGTCAACATCTAGAAAAGCTGATTCCTGACAAGTTTTGACTGCTGGACAGTCATTGTTGTCGGAATTGTCCCTGCGGCAACGCGCGACCATGAACCGAACTAAGGCCCATCATCCTTCGTCGCCGCCGGGGTACTACTAATTAATTCGTCGACTTTTGGCACACTGTTGAGTTCTCAAGGATCAGACGCACATCACACACATCACCGTTCCCGGATCCATGCGGAGGCTCCAATTTACATCGCCGTTTTCACCAGGTCAAACCCGGGTCGGTCACGATGCGCGCTACGTTTTCCCGCGGCCAGTTTCCGGACCTCCCAGAGGAAGTTCCTGGCGTTAACCGCTTCGGTCTGCGCTCCGCTGCGCTGTTCGGCGCAACAAGAAGAACACTACCCATACGATCCCAGCGAGGGCAAACCGGGGTGGGGGTGCCCTGCGTCACACCCGAGATTCCGGGCGAAAACGGCCACGCCCACTCCCCCGGCACGCCGACTGCGCCGGCGCCGGCGTCAGACCAGCGGCCGCCACGGGCTGAGGAGGCGCTCGTAGAGCCGGGCGATCGTGGGCCGGTCGCGCCAGGCCTGGACGTCGAGGACCTGGGCGCTCTGGGCGTCGCGCTCGAAGATGCGGCTCATGCCCTCCGCGAGCCCGTCGTCGAGGATCTCGAGGTTGATCTCGTAGTTCCCCGTCAGGCTCAGACGGTCGATGTTGGCAGTGCCGATGGTCGACCACTCGCCATCGACCGTCATCGTCTTCGCGTGCACCATGTGGTCGCTGTAGCGCAGGATCTCCACCCCCGCGTCGAGCAGCTGGCCGAAGTAGCCGCGCGCGACGAAGTCGGCGACGACGTGGTTCGAGACCTTCGGGACGAGGATGCGCACCTGCACGCCACGACGGCTGGCGTCGACGAGTCCTTGCAGGATGTTCTTGTCAGGGATGAAGTACGCCTGCGTGATCTCGATGGACTTCGTCGCCCGGTCGATCGCCTCGAGGTACATCCCGCGGATCGGGTAGATCAGCTGCCGGGGCACGTTGCGGTGAGCGCGCACGTGCGGGTCCCAGGTGGACTCGGAGAGGGGCGTCATCGACTCGTGCGGACGCACGTCGTTCCAGAAGTCGATGAACGCGTTCTCCAGGTCCCACACCGCCGGACCGGTGACCGCGACGTGGGTGTCGCGCCACTCGTCGGCGTAGAGGCTGCCGATGTTGTAGCCCCCGACGAACCCGATGGCGTCGTCGACCACGAGGATCTTGCGGTGGTTGCGGCCCCAGGCGCGCGGGCTGAAGAACGCCAGCCGGTGCGGCAGGATCGGGTAGCGCATCATGTGCACGCCGTGGCCGAACCGGAAGAACGCGGGCGGCACCACGAGGTTGGCGAAGCCGTCGTAGATCACGCAGACCTCGACGCCGCGGTCGGCCGCGTCGCGCAGGGCACGACGGAACCGGCGGCCCATCTCGTCGCCCTTGATGATGTAGGACTCCAGCAGGATCCGCCGGTGCGCGCCGGCGATCGCGGCGAGCATGTCGTCGTACAGCGCCTCCCCCGAGACGTACACCTGCACCTCGTTGCCGCCGCCGATCGTGAAGTGCTCGGCCTCGATCCGCGGAAGCGGCTCGGTGCCCTTGCCACGCATCCGCTTGCGGATGGAGGTGGCGGTCATCAGCGAGACGACGGCACCCAGCTGCACCAACAGGCTGCCGATCAGGAAGCGGCGGAACAGGCCGCGTGGGGGTGACGACCGGAAGCGCATGGCGCTCAGCCTAGGTGGTCTCAGACGAAGACGGCGACAGGGCGCGCGCCGGCGCCGGCCGCCTCGTACAGCGCGAGGAAGGATCCGTCGGGGGCGAACATCGCCACCGGGCCCTCGGCCGGGAGGGCGACCGCCGGGAGGGCGCGGCCGAACCGCACGTCGCGGGCCTGGTCCTCGTCGAGGTCCAGGCCGGGAAACGCGGCCCGCGCGGCGTCGTCGAGTCCGACCATGTCGAACGACTCGGCCAGCTGGTCGAGGGTGCGGGCCTGGTCGAGGCCGAAGCCGCCCACGCGCGTGCGGCGCAGGCTGGTGAGGTGTCCGCCGACGCCCAGCGCGCGACCGAGGTCACGCGCGAGGGCACGCACGTACGTGCCGCTCGAGCACACCACGCGCACGTGGGCGACGGCGCGCTCGCCGGGCTCGAACCCGGTCAGCTCGAAGGTCTCCACCGTCACGGCGCGTGCCTTGAGCTGGACCTCCTCGCCCGACCGCACGCGCGCGTAGGCACGCTTGCCGTCGACCTTGATGGCCGAGACGGCCGAGGGCACCTGCTCGATCGCTCCGGTCAGCGGCGCGATCTCGCGCAGGACGTCGTCGGCGGTGACGGCCGACGCATCGGCCACCGACGTCTCGTCGCCCTGGGCGTCGTCCGTGACGGTCGTGGCACCCAGCGCGATGGTGGCGAGGTACTCCTTGTCGGCGCCCGCCACGTGGCCGAGCAGCCGGGTGGCGCGATTGACCCCGAGCACGAGCACGCCCGTGGCCATGGGATCGAGGGTGCCGGCGTGGCCGACCTTGCGCGTGCCGGCGAGCCGGCGCGTGCGCGCGACCACGTCGTGCGAGGTCCAGTCGATCGGCTTGTCGACGACGACCAGGCCCGAGGCCGTGGTCGCGGCTCGCCGCTCGCGTTGCTGCGAGTCGGCGTGCCGCGACCCCGGAACCTCACTGCTCAGTGGACTCGTCCTCGTCCTCGCGCTGCTTGTACGGCTCGGGCTCGCCGGCGTACGCGGCGCCCTGGGCCGCCTCGGCGACGCGCGCATCGGACTCGCGAGCCTTGGCCAGCAGGTCCTCGATCTCGCGCGCCGTCTCGGGGACGGAGTCCAGGAAGAACTCCAGGGACGGCGTGTGTCGCGCCCCGAGCTGCTTGCCGACCTCGGAGCGGATCAGGCCCGTGGCGCTGACCAGCGCCGCGGCGGTGTCCTCCCGGGAGCGGTCGTCGCCCATCACGGTGTAGAAGATCGACGCGTGCTGACCGTCACCGGTCAGTCGCACGTCCGTGATGGTGACGAAGCCGAGCCGCGGGTCCTTGACCCGCCGCTCGAGCATCGTCGCCACGATCTCCTTGATGCGATCGGACTTCTTGGCCTGACGAGGGCTTGCCACGGTCAGTCCCGCTTCTTCTCGACCAGCTCGAAGGCCTCGATGGTGTCCCCGACCTTGATGTCGGAGTACGAGACCACGACACCGCACTCGAAGCCCTCGCGGACCTCGGACGCGTCGTCCTTCTCACGGCGCAGCGACAGGACGTCGAGGTTGTCGGCCACGACCGAGCCGTCCCGCACGATGCGAACCTTCGCATTGCGCCGGATGGAGCCGCTGGTGACCATGCAGCCCGCGATGTTGCCGCCCTTGACCTTGCTCGAGCGGAAGATGTCGCGGATCTCGGCGGTACCGAGCTGCTGCTCCTCGTAGATCGGCTTGAGCATGCCCTTGAGGGCCGCCTCGATCTCGTCGATCGCCTGGTAGATGACCGAGTAGTACTTGATCTCGACACCCTCGCGGTCGGCCAGCTCCGTCGCCTTGCCCTGCGGGCGGACGTTGTAGCCGATGATGACCGCGTTGGAGGCCGCCGCCAGGTTGACGTCGGTCTCGGTGATCGCACCGACACCACGGTCGATGACCCGCAGCGAGACCTCGTCGCCGATGTCGATGCCGGCCAGCGAGTCCTCGAGGGCCTCGACCGAACCAGCGCCGTCGCCCTTGAGGATGAGCAGCAGCTCGTCGGCCTCGCCCTTCTCCATCGAGGACATGAAGTCCTCGAGCGTGCGACGACCCGAGCGCTTCGCCAGCAGGGCGTTGCGCTCGCGCGCCTCGCGCTTCTCGGCGATCTGACGGGCGATGCGGTCGTCCTCGACCACCATGAAGTTGTCACCCGCACCGGGCACGGCCGTCAGGCCGAGCACCAGCGCCGGACGCGACGGGGTCGCCTCCTCGATGTTGTCGCCGAACTCGTCGAGCATCGCGCGGACACGGCCGAAGGCCGGACCGGCGACGAGCGAGTCGCCGACGCGCAGCGTGCCGCGCTGGACCAGCACGGTGGCCACGGGGCCACGACCGCGGTCGAGGTGAGCCTCGATCGCGAGGCCCTCGGCCCGCTGGTTCGGGTTGGCGCGCAGGTCGAGCTCCGCGTCCGCGGTGAGCACGATCGACTCGAGCAGGGCGTCGAGGCCCAGCTCGGCCTTGGCCGAGACGTCGACGAACATCGTGTCGCCGCCGTACTCCTCGGGCACCAGGCCGTACTCGGTCAGCTGACCGCGGACCTTGGTCGAGTCGGCGCCTTCCTTGTCGATCTTGTTGACCGCGACGACGATCGGCACACCGGCGGCCTTGGCGTGGTTGAGCGCCTCGACCGTCTGGGGCATGACGCCGTCGTCGGCCGCGACCACGAGGATCGCGATGTCGGTCGCCTGGGCACCACGGGCACGCATGGCGGTGAACGCCTCGTGGCCCGGGGTGTCGATGAAGGTGATGCGACGCTCGTTGCCGTCGACCTCGGTGGCGACCTGGTAGGCGCCGATCGACTGCGTGATGCCGCCGGCCTCCTTGGCCGCCACGTTGGCCTTGCGCAGGGCGTCGAGCAGCTTCGTCTTGCCGTGGTCGACGTGACCCATGACGGTGACGACCGGCGGGCGGGCCGCGAGATCCTCCTCGTCGCCCTCGTCCTCGCCGAACTCCAGCGAGAAGGACTCGAGCAGCTCGCGGTCCTCGTCCTCGGGCGAGACGACCTGGACGTCGTAGTTCAGCTCCTCACCGAGCAGCTGCAGCGTCTCGTCGTTGACCGACTGCGTCGCGGTCACCATCTCGCCCATGTGGAACAGCACCTGGACGAGCGATGCCGCGTCGACGCCGACCTTGTCGGCGAAGTCGGTCAGCGAGGCGCCGCGCGCCAGGCGCACGATCTGGCCGTCGCCCTTGCGGACGCGCACGCCGCCGATCGACGGCGCCTGCATCTGGTCGAATTCCTGACGCTTCGCGCGCTTGCTCTTGCGACCACGGCGCACCGGACCACCGGCGCGACCGAAGGCACCCTGGGTGCCGCCGCGCTGGTTGCGACCGGGACCGCCGCCACCGGGGCGACCGCCACCGGGAGGGCCGCTGAAGCCACCGGGACGCGCAGCGCCACCGGCGCCACCGCCGCCACCGGGACGGCCACCGCCGCCGGGACGACCGGGACCGCCGGCGCGACCGCCGGGACCGGGACGCGCACCGGGGCGCGCGGGACCGACCGACGACTGCTTGGGCATCATCGCGGGGTTGGGGCGAGGCATGCCCGGACGTGCCGGGGCACCGCCCTCACGTGCGGCAGGCGGCCGCGGTGCGCGGTCCTGCTGCATGCCCTGCTTGGACGAGAACGGGTTGTTGCCCGGACGCGCGGCAGGCGTGCGCGGACCGGGACGGGGACCGCCGCCGGTGGGCAGGCCGCCGGCCTGGCCCGGACGGGGAGCCGGCGCCGGAGCGGGACCCGGGCGCGGGCCCGGGGTACGCGTCGGCGCGGGAGCCGCCGCGGCGGGAGCCTCGGGCGCCGGTGCCTCAGGCGCTGCCGGGGCGGGAGCCTCGACGACCTGGGGAGCCGGGGCCGGAGCCTCGGGGGTGGGCGCCTGGGCCGGACCCGGCCTCGGCGCGGTGGGGCCGACGGGGCGGCCGGCGATGCGGCGACCTCGGCGGACGTGGACTCGGGGGTCTTCTGGGGTGCCTTCGGCGCCGCCGGCTTGGCGGGGGCCTTCTTGGCACCCTTCTTGGCGCCCTGCTCGCGCAGGCGGTCGCCGTGCTCCTCCTTCAGACGGCGCACGACAGGCGCCTCGACGGTGGAGGACGCCGACTTCACGTACTCGCCCATCTCCTTGAGGGTGGACAGGACGACCTTGCTCTCGACACCGAGCTCGCGTGCGAGCTCGTGGACTCTGACAGCCACTCTTCTCCTTCAGGGATCCGGCCCCGAAGGAGGCACGGATCAGTTGTTGACGTACAGGCTCATTGCGCGGTGCATCTTCATTGCGCAGTACTCATCGAGTGCTCATGAGCGTGTGCTCCGATTTCCGTTTCGAGCGGCACCGGTCGGTGCCACAGTGGTCAGGCTCTGCTGTGGGCCTCGGCTCGCACCCAAGCGGCGACGGCGTCGGTGTCTAGGGGACCTTCGAGACGAAGGGCCCTGACGAACGCTCGCCGGTCAAGAGCGAGTTGCAGGCACCGTTCCGCGGGGTGCAGATGCGCACCGCGGCCCGGCCGAGATCCGTCTGGGTCGGGCTCCACGGTGCTTCCCGCGGGGCTCCGGCCGGCGACGACTCTCACCAGGGTGGACTTCTCCGCACGCTGACGACAGCCGACGCACGTACGAATCACCACAGTCCAGTCTAGCGGCTCTACCGAGTGGACGCCGAATCGCCACCCGGCGTGGGTGCCGTGTCGGGCCGGATGTCGATCCGCCAACCGGTCAGCTTCGCTGCGAGGCGGGCGTTCTGGCCCTCCTTGCCGATCGCGAGCGACAGCTGGAAGTCGGGGACGACGACGCGCGCCGATCGCGTGGCTTCGTCGACGATCGTGACGCCCTTCACCTGCGCCGGGGACAGCGCGTAGGCGATGAACTCGGCCGGATTCTCGCTGAAGTCGACGATGTCGATCTTCTCCCCGTGCAGCTCGGTCATGACCGCGCGCACGCGCTGGCCCATCGGGCCGATGCAGGCGCCCTTGGGGTTCACGCCGGCGGCGGTGGCGTGCACGGCGATCTTCGTGCGGTGGCCGGCCTCGCGGGCGATCGCCGCGATCTCGACCGAGCCGTCGGCGATCTCGGGCGACTCGAGAGCGAACAGCAGCTTCACCAGGTTCGGGTGCGTGCGCGACACCTTCACGCGAGGGCCGCGCAGGCCGCGCTCGACCTCGTAGACGTAGGCCTTGATGCGCTCGCCATGGGCGTACCGCTCCTCGGGGACCCGCTCGTTCAGCGGCAGCACGGCCTCGATCGAGCCGAGGTCGATGAACACGTCGCCGGGCGAGCGGCCCTGCTGGATCACGCCGGAGACGATGTCGCCGACCTTGCCGGAGAACTCGCCGAACTTGCGCTCGTCCTCGACGTCGCGGATCCGCTGCATGATCAGCTGGCGCGCGACGGACGCGGCGAAGCGGCCGAAGTCCTCGGGGGTGTCGTCGAACTCCTCGGTGAACGTGGCGGCGGGCGTCTCGCCGTCCTCGGACGGGGGCGCCTCGAGGCGCTCGCGCGCCCACACCGTGACGTGACCGGTCTTGCGGTCGAGCTCGACCCTCGCGTGCTGCTGGGCACCCGCGGTCTTGTGGTACGCCGAGAGCAGCGCGGTCTCGATCGCGTCGACGACGAGGTCGAAGCCGATCCCCTTCTCGCGCTCCAGCATCCGCAGCGCCGACATGTCGATGTCCATCAGACGTCCTTCCGGTTCAGCTCGATCTGCACGACGGCCTTGACGATCTCGTCGTACGGGAAGCGGGTGGTGTCGCCCTTGACGGCCAGGTCGACCCCGGTGTCGTCGCTGGCGCGGATGCGGGCCTCGAAGCGCTCGCCGTCGACCAGCTCGACCGCGACGACGCGGCCGGCGTTGCGGCGCCAGTGGCGCGGCTCGAGGAGGGGGCGGTCGACGCCGCGCGAGGCGACCTCGAGCGTGTAGCGGCTCTCGCCCATGACGTCGGACTCGTCGAGGGCGGCGGAGACGGCGCGCGTGACCTGGGCGATCGTGTCGATGTCGACGCCACCGTCGCGGTCGACGGCGACCAGCAGGCGGCGGTTCTCGTTCTTGCCGAGAAGCTCGACCTCGTCGAGGTCGAGGCCGAGGGCGGTGACGACGGGTTCGAGGAGACTCGATATCCGGTCCGTGGGGGAAGTGGTCATCGGGTGCTCCTGTTCAGTTGTCTTCCGTACTGCCCCACCCTAGCGAAGAGGTCGCGGTCGGTAGTCTGCGGTCGTGAGCAGCCGACGCGTCGTGATCGCCGCCGCGGGCGGAGCGGCCGTGGGACTGGCGGGACTGTTCGTCACCGACACCTTCGACGACGCCCTGCGCGCGGTCGGCGCGACACCGAAGCCGCTCCCCCGGCCCGAGGACACCTCGCTCATGCGGGCCGTCATCGAGGACCAGCAGCGTGTGCTGGCCGTCGCCCGCGGTGCCGCGAACGCGCCCGCGGTCACGCTGCTCTCCGCGCAGCTGGAGCAGCTGGGCGCGACCCCCGGCACCGGGACGGGCGCCGGTGATCTCGGCGCCGCCCTGCGCACCGCCTCCCGCCACCGGGCCATCGACGCCCGCGCCGCCATCGCGCCGGAGTTCGCCCAGGTGCTCGCGGCGATGTCCGCCGGCCTGGCCCAGGCGGTGACGCTGACGTGAGCACGGCGACCGAGCTGCGCCTCACGCAGCGCTGGCTGGCCCTCGAGCACGAGGCGATCTGGACCCTGGGGCTCGTGGGCGCCCGCGTCCCCGCGCTGGCCGAGGCTGCGGAGGACGCGATCGCGGCCCACTCGACCGTCAGGGACCGCCTCGGTGACGCGGTCCGGAAGCTCGGCGACTCCCCCGTGGCGACCCAGCCGTCCTACGACGTCGCCGAGCCCACGAACGCGGCGGCCGCGCGCGCCCTGGTGCGCGACGTGGAGGCGCGCATCGCCGCGGCGTGCGTGCGACTCGTCGCCGCCACCGCCGACCAGGCCCGCGACCGAGCCGTCCGCGGCCTGCGCGCCGCCGCGGTGGCCGAGGTGCGCTGGGGCGGCGAGCCGCAGCCCTTCCCCGGCCTCGACTGACCCCCGGGGTCGTCAGGCGCGGGCGGTGAGGGTGGCGACGAGCTCGCCCACGGGCACGTCGGTGCGCTCGCCGGTGGCACGGTCCTTGAGCTCGACGACGCCGTCGGCCAGGCCCTTGCCCACCACGACGATCGTCGGCAGCCGATCAGCTCGGCGTCCTTGAACTTCACGCCCGGCGACATCTTCGGACGGTCGTCGTAGAGCACGTCGAAGCCGGCCGTCTCGAGGTCGGCGACGATGGCGTCGGCGCCCTCGAACAGCTCGGGCGCCTTGCCGGCCACGACCAGGTGGACGTCGAACGGCGCGACCTCCTTGGGCCAGACGATGCCCGACTCGTCGTACGAGCCCTCGACCACGGCGGCCACGGCGCGCGAGACGCCGACGCCGTAGGAGCCCATCGTGACGGTGACGAGCTTGCCGTTCTCGTCGAGCACCTGCAGGCCGAGCCGCTCGGCGTACTTGCGGCCGAGCTGGAAGATGTGGCCCATCTCCATGCCGCGGGCCAGCTCGAGCGGGCCGGAGCCGTCGGGCGCGGGATCGCCGGCACGGACCTCGGCGGCCTCGATCGTGCCGTCGGACGTGAAGTCGCGGCCGGCCACGAGGTCGAAGACGTGGGAGCCGTGCACGTCGGCGCCGGTGATCCAGCTGGAGCCGTCCACGACGCGCGGGTCGGTGAGGTAGCGGATGCCGGTGGCGTTCTCGGTGCCGAGCACGCCGGGGCCGATGTAGCCCTTGGCCAGCGCCGGGTACTTCGCGAACGCCGCGTCGTCGAAGGGCTCGATCTCGGCGGGCGACACCTGGGCCTCGAGCCGCTTCGTGTCGACCTCGCGGTCGCCGGGCAGGCCGATCGCCAGCGGCTCGGTGGAGCCGTCGGGGTGGCGCAGCATCACGAGGACGTTCTTGAGCGTGTCGGCGGCCGTCCACGGACGGTCGTCGCGCGGGAACGCGGCGTTCGCGTGGTCGACGAGGGTCTCGATCGTGGGCGT
Source organism: Aeromicrobium phoceense (assembly GCF_013868155.1). NCBI lineage: Bacteria > Bacillati > Actinomycetota > Actinomycetes > Propionibacteriales > Nocardioidaceae > Aeromicrobium > Aeromicrobium phoceense. The sequence continues at coordinate 1,903,614 of NZ_JACEOG010000001.1, read as the reverse complement.
GTCGGGCGTCAGCTCCGCGTGCGCGGCGGGCAGGCCGTCGAACGCGATCGCGTCGGGAACCACGGTGGTCACCGCCTCGACGTTGGCCGCGTAGCCGCCGGGCGAGCGGACGAACGTGTCCTCGCCGGTCTCGGAGACGACGAGGAACTCCTCGCTCGCCGAGCCGCCCATCGCGCCGGAGTCGGCCTGGACGATCACGTAGTCGAAGCCGAGCCGGTCGAAGACGCGGATGTAGGCGGCGCGGTGGGCCTGGTAGGCCTGCTCGAGCCCCTCGTCGGTGACGTCGAACGAGTACGAGTCCTTCATGATGAACTCGCGGCCGCGCAGGATGCCCGCGCGAGGACGCGCCTCGTCGCGGTACTTCGTCTGGATCTGGTAGAGGATCGCGGGCAGGTCCTTGTAGGACGAGAACGTGTCCTTCACCAGCAGGGTGAACATCTCCTCGTGGGTGGGACCTAGCAGCATGTCGTTGCCGCGGCGGTCCTTCAGCCGGAAGAGGTTGTCGCCGTACTCGGTCCAGCGATCGGTGGCCTCGTAGGGGTCGCGCGGCAGCAGCGCCGGGAAGCGCACCTCCTGGCCGCCGATCGCGGCCATCTCCTCACGGACGATCGCCTCGACCTTCGCCAGCACCCGCAGTCCCAGCGGCAGCCACGAGTAGATGCCGGGGGCGACGCGACGCACGTAGCCGGCGCGGACGAGCAGCTTGTGGCTCGGCACCTCGGCATCGGCGGGATCGTCGCGCAGGGTACGGAGGAACAGCTGGCTCATGCGCATGGCACGAGGTTATCGGCTGGGGCACCGGCCGCCGTGGCCGCCCGACGGGTTCAGGAGCGGCCGGAGCGCGCGAGGTTCAGCGCCGCGCGGATCAGCGGCCACTGCAGCGGCAGCCGGGCGACGACGCCCGCCTTGTAGGCCGGGGAGGCGCGGCGGCTGCCGACCACGTCGACCGCCATCTGCACGTTCGCCGGGAACACCGCGGCCAGCAGCCCCGCGGACGCCAGCGCACCGATGCGGCGGGTGGGCGGCGCGATCACGGCCGCCGCACAGACCAGCTCGGCCACACCGGAGGCCAGCACGAGCTCGCGGTGACGCGGCAGGAAGCGCGGCACGATCCGCTCGAAGACCTCCGGTCGCACGAGGTGGATGACGCCGGACACGGCGAAGGGGACGGCGACGAGCGCCAGGTCGGTGCGGCGGGTCATGGGACCTCTCAGAGCAGGATCGAGGCGAACGTCTCGACGTGGCGGAAGCCGACTCGCTGGTACGTGCGGAGGGCCGGGGTGTTGTGGGAGTTGACGTAGAGAGTGACGGCCGGCGCGACGGAGCGGCGCACCTGGCGGATCACCGAGGCGAGGGCCGGGGCGGCGACTCCGGTGCCCCGCAGGTCGGGGTGCACCCAGACCCCTTGGAGCTGGCACCCGGTGTCGGTCGCGGCGCCCACCTCGGTCTTGAACAGCACCGTGCCGTCCTCGATGATCGCGTAGGACCAGCCCATCGTCACCAGCTGGGTGACGCGGGCGCGGTAGCCGCTCGGCGAACCCACCGACTCGGGATGGATCCCGACCTCCTCGGTGAACATGGCCACGCAGGCCGGGTAGAGCGTGTCGACCTGGTCGATCCCGACCGGACGCACCCGCGGGTCGAGCGGGACGTCGCTGTCGTGCTTGAGCACCATGAACGGCTGGTTGGGTCGCGGTGAGCGCGCCGGGCCCCACTCGTGCTTGACCCGGTCCCACAGGGGCAGGACGGCCTTGGCCGGGCCGACGAGCGAGCTGGGCTTGTGGCCGTGGGTGAGCAGCCGGTCGCTGAACGCGTCGATCGCCGCGGGCGTGGCCTGGGCCGGGACGACGTTGGCCCCGACGTGCAGCAGCGAGACGGCCTCGCCGTCCTCGAAGTAGCCCCACAGCTCGGCGCCGAACCAGCGGCGGTCGAGCCGGGTCGAGTCGACGCGATGGCGCACGAACATGTCGACGAGCGGCTCACGATCGAGCACGTCGTGGATGAGATCGAGGTCGGCTCGTCCCAACGGCCTCACGTAGGAGGACGTCGCTGCGGGCGGATCGCAGACCTCGGTCATGGCAAAAGCCTACCCGGGCGTCAGCCGACGGACCGAGGACTTCAGGAGACGGAGACCGACGCCGAGCCGCCGTCGACCGGCTCCATCGTCTCGGCGATCCGCATCGCCTCTTCGATGAGCGTCTCGACGATCTGGCTCTCGGGCACGGTCTTGATGACCTCGCCCTTGACGAAGATCTGACCCTTGCCGTTGCCGGACGCGACGCCGAGGTCGGCCTCACGGGCCTCGCCGGGACCGTTGACGACGCAGCCCATGACGGCGACGCGCAGCGGCACCTCGAGGCCGTCTAGACCGGCGGTGACCTGCTCGGCCAGCGTGTAGACGTCGACCTGCGCGCGCCCGCACGACGGGCACGAGACGATCTCGAGCTTGCGCGGGCGCAGGTTGAGCGACTGGAGGATCTGGATGCCGACCTTGACCTCCTCGACCGGCGGGGCCGAGAGGGAGACGCGGATCGTGTCGCCGATGCCCTTGCTGAGCAGCGCACCGAAGGCGGTGGCGCTCTTGATCGTGCCCTGGAAGGCCGGACCCGCCTCGGTGACGCCCAGGTGCAGCGGCCAGTCGCCGCGCTCGGAGAGCATCTCGTAGGCGGCGACCATGACGACCGGGTCGTTGTGCTTGACCGAGATCTTGAAGTCGTGGAAGTCGTGCTCCTCGAAGAGCGAGGCCTCCCAGACGGCCGACTCGACGAGCGCCTCGGGCGTGGCCTTGCCGTACTTCTCCAGCAGGCGCTTGTCGAGGGAGCCCGCGTTGACGCCGATGCGCAGCGAGACGCCCGCGTCCTTGGCGGCCTTGGCGATCGCGCCGACCTGGTCGTCGAACTTGCGGATGTTGCCGGGGTTGACGCGGACCGCGGCGCAGCCGGCGTCGATCGCGGCGAACACGTACTTGGGCTGGAAGTGGATGTCCGCGATGACCGGGATCTGCGACTTCTTCGCGATCGCGGGCAGCGCCTCGGCATCGTCCTGGCTGGGGCGCGCGACGCGCACGATGTCGCAGCCGGTGGCGGTCAGCTCGGCGATCTGCTGCAGCGTGGAGTTGATGTCCGACGTCAGCGTGGTGGTCATCGACTGGACCGAGATCGGGGCGTCACCGCCCACGTCGAGCGAGCCCACCTTGATCTTGCGGGTGGGACGGCGAGGGGCGAGCACCGGCGGCGGGGCCTCGGGCATTCCGAGGTCGATGCCGGTCACGAGAGCCTCACCGGATTGACGATGTCGGCATAGATCAGGACCACACCCATGACTATAAGGACGAGCCCAACCCCATAGGCGACCGGCAGCATCTTCGCGACGTCCACGAAGCCCGGATCGGGCCGTCCGCGCAGGCGCGCGAACGTGCGTCGGATCTGCTCCCACAGGGCGCCGGCGATGTGCCCGCCGTCGAGCGGCAGCAGCGGGATCAGGTTGAACAGCCACAGGAAGAGGTTGAGGCTGGCCAGCAGGCTGATGAGGCGCTGGGTGCGCTCGGCCCACGTGGGGTCGTCGTACGTGACGAGCTCACCGGCGACCCGGCTGGCGCCGACGACGCTGACCGGTCCCTCGGCGTCCCGCTCGGCGCCGAAGGCCGCCTTGGCGACGTCGACCATGCGCACCGGCAGGTGGACCAGCGCGTTCGCGGTGGCGCCGATCATGTCCCCCATCTGGACGACGACGAAGCCCGGGCCCTGGCGCTCGGTGACGAAGGTCGGCGAGACGCCGAGGAAGCCCACGTTCTCGGTCCGCTCGGGGTCGTCGACGGCGGCCCGCGCGAGCACCGAGGTGTTCACCGTGACCTCGCGCTCGGCGCCGTCGCGCTCGAACCCGATCGTGGCCTCGCTGTCGCCGTTGCGGCGGATCAGCGTGGTGACCTCGGTCCAGTCGTCGAGCGGCTCGCCGTTGAAGGTCGTCAGGACGTCGCCCGGCTCGAGGCCCGCCTGGCGCGCCGGGGTGACGGGGTCGGCGTCGGTGCACGCGCGGCCGGCCTCCGCGTCGGTGATCGCGCAGTCGGACACCGCCGAGACCGTGGTGGTGGGCGTGGGCACCCCGAACGCCATGAAGGAGATCGAGAACAGCACGGTGGCGATGAACAGGTTCACCGTGGGCCCGCCGGCCATGACGATGACCTTCTGCCACCACGGCTTGCGGTAGAACAGGCGGTCCTCGTCGGCCGGGTCGATGTCCTCGTACTCCGCGGCACGGGCGTCGGTGGCCATCTGCGTGAACAGGCCCGTGTTCGAGGAGCGCACGACGAGGTGGCCATCGCGGTCGCGCTCCTCGCGCTCGGGCGGGAGCATGCCGACGAGCTTCACGAAGCCGCCGAGCGGGATGGCCTTGAGGCCGTACTCGGTCTCGCCGCGCTTGACCGACCACAGGGTGCGGCCGAAGCCGACGAAGTACTGCGTGACCTTGATGCCGAACTTCTTGGCGGGCCACATGTGCCCGACCTCGTGCAGCGCGATCGAGGCGGCCACGCCGATGAGGAAGAGGACGACTCCCAGGGCGTACATCATCGGCTGGTCACCTCGGCCCGTGCGGCGACGACCTCGCGAGCGCGAGCGCGGGCGCGGGCGTCGGCCTCGAGGACCCGCTCGACCGACAGGTCGCCGGTGGCGGCGTCAGGGTCGGCGAGGTGGTCGTCGACGATCTCGGCGACGGTGTCGACGATGCCGAGGAAGTCGAGGTCGCCGGCCACGAAGGCGTCGACGCAGACCTCGTTGGCGGCGTTGAACACGGCGGGGGCGGTGCGACCGAACTCACCGGCGCGCCGGGCGACGCGGATGGCGGGGAACGCCGTGTCGTCGAGCGGGAAGAACTCCCACGCGGTGGGCGCGCTCCAGTCGCAGGGCGGAACGGCACCGGGAACCCGGCGCGGCCACGCCAGGCCGAGCGCGATCGGCAGGCGCATGTCGGGCGGGGACGCCTGCGCCATCGTGGAGCCGTCGACGAACTCCACCATCGAGTGGACCACCGACGTGGGGTGCACGACGACCTCGATCCGGTCGTAGCCGATCCCGAAGAGCAGGTGCGCCTCGATGACCTCGAGGCCCTTGTTGACGAGCGTGGCCGAGTTGATCGTGATGACCGGGCCCATGTCCCACGTGGGGTGCGCCGCCGCCTGCTCGGGCGTGACGTCGCGCAGCTCCTCACGGGTGCGGCCGCGGAACGGACCGCCGCTGGCGGTCAGTACGAGACGCCGCACGTCCTCGGGCTCCTCGCCCCGCAGGGCCTGGGCGAGCGCGGAGTGCTCGGAGTCCACCGGCACCAGCTGGCCCGGCTTCGCGGCGTCGAGCACCAGGTCGCCGCCGATGATGAGCGACTCCTTGTTGGCCAGCGCGAGCGTGGCGCCGGTCTCGAGCGCGGCCAGCGTGGGCATCAGGCCGACCGCTCCGGTCATGCCGTTGAGGACCGTGTCGGCGGGCACGCGCGCGGCCTGGACGGCCGCCTCGGGGCCGGTGACGAGCCGGGGCAGGCGGTACTCCCCCGCCGACCAGCCGCGCCGCTGCGCCTCGGCGTAGAGGGCGAGCTGCACGTCCTGCGCGGAGGTGGCGTTGGCGACCGCGACCACCTCGACGCCGAACTCCAGCGCTTGGGACGCCAGGGTCGCCGGATCGGCGCCTCCGGCGGCCAGCGCCACCACGTCGAACCGGTCCGGATTGGCTCGCACCACGTCGAGCGCCTGCGTGCCGATCGACCCGGTGGAGCCCAGGACGACCACCCGCGAACTCATGGGCTCCATTGTGGCACCGGCGGCCGAACGCGGGGCCGTCCCCCGCGAACCGGTCAGGTCAGCGTGCCACCGTGCAGGAGGGTGGCCAGCACGTCGCCGTACGCGCGCTCCATCCGCTCGCCGTAGTCGCCCTCGTCGTGCACGGCGGCCGGGGCCGGGTCGACGCGGCCGGCGCGCAGGACGAGGTCCAGCTCGTACTCCTCCTCGCCGTCGTGGATCGTGGCCGGATCGCCCTCGATCGCGAACGAGGCGTCGCTCGAGGGCTCGGCGCCCAGTCGCACGACGGCGAGCACGCTCACGACCCAGGTGTGCCGGTCGGAGACGGAGAGCCGCACGGGCGCCCCGGCGCGCAGGCCGAGGTCGCGGAGCCCGCCGGCGAGCGACGCCGACTCGTGCAGCAGCTGGGCGTACGAGAGGGAGCCGGTGGCGGTGACGAGCGCCAGCTCGTCGGCGCGTCCTGCGACGACGTGGGAGTCCAGTGCGCGGAAGGCGATGCTCTGCGGTCGTGCCATCAGATCCCCCTGAAGATCGGGTCGCGCTTCTCGGTGCGGGCCAGGGCCGCCTCCTTGACGTCCTCGCTGGCCCAGACGTCGGCGAAGCTCTGGGTGATGCGCTCGTCGTCGTCGGTCGAGCCGTTCAGGACGAGCTTGTTGTGGGCCAGCGTCAGCGGTGCGAGGCGGGCGATCTCGTGCGCCCACGCGATCGCGTCGTCGAGCGTTCCCGCGCGGTCAGCCAGGCCGCAGTCGAGCGCCTCGTCGCGGTCGATCGTGTCGGCGGCGAGCATGACGCGACGGGCGCGCCCGGTGCCGGCGAGGTCGGCCAGCGTGCGGATCGTCCAGGCATCGACCGCCATGCCATTGCGCGCGGTGGGAACGGCGAACCTGGCCCGCTCGTCGACCACACGCAGGTCGCACGCGATGGCGAGCTGCGTGCCCGCGCCGATCGCCGGGCCGTTGACGGCCGCGATGATCGGCACCGGCACCTTCGCGAGGTGGTGCAGCATCCGGTAGAGCGCCTCGATGAACTCGTCACCGTAGACGCCGTCGAGGTCGGCGCCGGCGCAGAAGGCCGACCCCTCCCCCGTCACGACGAGGACACGCGCGCCCTGCTCGACCGCGCCGGTCGCGGCCTCGTGCAGCTCGCGGCACAGCGCCAGGTTGAGGGCGTTGCGCCGGTCGGGCCGGCGCAGGGTCAGCACGACGACGTCGCCGTCGCGCACGGTGGTCAGCAGGTCGGACATGCGATCCAACCTAGCGAGCGACCACCGCGCGGACGGCGAGGCCTCACTTCACTTCGGTGCGCTGGATCCTCAGGAAGCCGAGCACGCCGGGCAGGACCACCCAGAGGCAGAAGGTGAACGCGAAGCGCAGGTACTCCAGCGCTCCCACGTCGACCGACTCGCCCATGACGGTCTCGCCGGAGATGAGCGGCGTGGCCGCGTAGTTGAAGTCCAGCCACGGCAGCAGGTCGCGCGCCCACTCGAAGATGGCCATCAGGATCGGGTACGCGACGACCGGCAGGATCAGCGCGACGACGTAGAAGCTGGCCACCGCGGCCGGCGTGTTCAGCAGCAGCGACGCGAACGCGAACGCCATCCAGAAGAACGCCAGCTGCAGCACGACGGTCCAGAACAGCTCCTTGCCGGTGAGGTTCCAGACGACCTCGTGGTCGGTGAGCATGCCGTAGAGGACGTTGCCGAGAGCACCGAAGACGGCCGCCAGCACGAGCGTGCCGAGCGCGAGCAGCGTGACGGCGGCGAACTTCGCACCGATGACGCGGCCGCGGTGGGGCTGCAGGCTGAAGGTGGTCAGGTGCGTGCGCTGGCTCCACTCGCTGCTCACGGTGAGGATCGCGAACACCGGCAGCAGGATCGACAGCGGGATGGTCATGATCTGGGCGAAGCCCGAGGCCGTGATCGTCACGTCGTCGTTGAGGGCCAGCACGAGCAGCGTGAGCGCCATGGCCAGCAGCAGGAGCCCGCCGGTGATGATGAACAGCCACAGGCCGCCGCGGGTGTCGAACATCTTGCGCAGCTCGACCCTCACCTCGCGGCCGAAGGGGATCGCGGGGCGGGACAGGTCGATCGTCGACCCGGTCGTGGTGGTGCTCATGACTGGACTCCTTCGGTGGCGATGAGATCGCGCTGGTCTTCGGCGGTGAGCTGCAGGAACATGGCCTCCAGGCCCGCTCCGTCTGCCTCGCGCAGCTCGAGCAGGGGCACCCCGGCCTTCGCGGCGGCGAGGCCGACCTCCTCGGGCGACGCCGGGGAGGTGACCGCGTCGGACGCGACGATGGCCTCCAGCCCGGCGCCCTTCAGGGCCTCGAGCAGGGCGACCTGGTCGCGGGCCCGGACGCGGGATCCCGCGGTCTTCAGCAGCTCGTCCTTCGTGCCGCTGGCGACGATCCGGCCGTGCCCGATGACGATGAGGTCGTCGGCAATGATCTGGATCTCGTGCAGCAGGTGCGACGAGAGCATCACGGTGCCGCCGCGGTTGGCGTACTCGCGCAGCAGCTGGCGCATCCAGTGGATGCCGGCCGGGTCGAGGCCGTTCGCCGGCTCGTCGAGGATGAGGACCTTCGGGTCGCCCAGCAGCGCGTGGGCGATGCCGAGGCGCTGGCGCATGCCGAGCGAGTAGTTGCGGACGCGGCGCTTGGCCTCCTTCGGCGTGAGGCCGACGAGGGCGAGCATCTCGTCGACGCGCGACATGGGCAGACCCATGGCGCGGGCACCGATGACGAGCACCTCGCGGCCCGTGCGGCCGCCGTGCTGAGCGGAGGCGTCGAGCAGCACGCCGACCTGCGTGGCGGGGTTCGGGATGTCGGTGTACGCCGAGCCGCCGATGGTGGCGGAGCCGCCGGAGGGGCGGGTCAGGCCGGCGATCATGCGCATCGCCGTGGACTTGCCGGCACCGTTGGGTCCGAGGAACCCGGTGACGCGCCCTGGGCGGCACACGAACGAGACGTCGTCGACGGCGCGGAAGTCGCCGTACGACTTGGACAGACTCTGGACTTCGATCAGGGGTCCCCCCCTGCCGTGTCCGACCGGCACCAGACAGCCCCCGACACGCTTTTCCTGATAGCCGAAAGTAGGGGGTCGGTGCGTCCGTGGGGCGATGTGGCGCCCGCGGTGGCGGCCCTATCCTGAGGCGGTGACGCCCCCGCCCCCTCCCCTCAGCGTGTGGGGTCACACCTGGCGCATCGTGCTGGGGCTCAGCATCAGTGCCCTCGCGTGGTGGACCCTGTTCCCGTGGCAGTGGGAGAACGCGCGCTGGTGGTGGTGGCTCGACCTCGCCGTCGGGATCGCCTGCTTCGTGCTCATGTTCTGGCGCCGCCGGTTCCCCGTGACGGTGGCCCTGGTGACGAACGTCGCCAGCGCCTTCGCCACCACCGCGGGCGGTCCGGCGACACTCGCCCTGTTCTCACTGTCCACCCGCAGGCGCTGGCGCGAGATCATCCCCGTCAGCGCCGTCACGATGCTCTCGGCCTTCGTCTTCGTGGGCATCGACCCCACGGTCGATTCGGGCTTGCGCCTGTTCAACGCGGGCTTCGTCGTCGCGATCGTCGGGATCACCGTCGGCTGGGGCATGTACGTGGGGTCGCGGCGTGAGCTGATGGCGACATTGAAGGAACGGGCCGAGCGCGCGGAGTCCGAGCAGAGCGCGCGTGTCTCGCAGGCCCGCACGGCCGAGCGCGCCCGCATCGCCCGCGAGATGCACGACGTCCTCGCCCACCGGATCTCGATGGTGACGATGCACGCCGGCGCCCTGACCTTCCGCGACGACCTCGCGCCCGAAGAGATCAAGCGCACCGCGTCGGTCATCGAGCAGAGCTCGCGGCTCGCGCTGATCGAGCTGCGGGAGGTGCTCGGCGTGCTGCGTGACGACGTCGGCGACGGCGCCCCCGAGCCGCCGCAGCCCACCGCGGGCGCCATCGACGGACTCGTCGCCCAGTTCCGGGACTCCGGCATGAACCTGCAGTACGACGACCGGATCGACCCGGCCACGATCCCCGACCTGATCGGGCGCACCGCCTATCGCGTCGTCCAGGAGGGGCTGACGAACGCCGCCAAGCACGCGCCGCACGCTCGCGTCACGCTGCTGGTGACGGGCGGTGCGGACGACGGACTCGTGATCGAGGTGTCGAATCCCCTGCCGGCCGGTGGCCGATCACCCGACTTCCCGGAGTCCGGTCTCGGACTGGTGGGCCTGACCGAGCGGGCCGAGCTCGCCGGTGGCCGGCTGCACCACGGGACGGTGTCCGGCCACCACGTCCTGAGAGTGTGGTTGCCGTGGAGCGCCTGACCCGAGTCCTGCTGACCGACGACGACCCCCTCGTCCGCGCCGGCCTGGCCCTCATCCTCGGCGGCGCGAAGACGATCGAGGTCGTCGCCGAGGCGGCGAACGGGCGCGAGGCCCTGGCGGCAGTGCGCGAGCAGTCCGTCGACCTCGTCCTGATGGACCTCCGCATGCCCGTGATGGACGGCATCGAGGCGACCCGCGCGATCTCCGCGGAGCCGCGGGCACCGAAGGTCCTGGTGCTCACGACCTTCGACGCCGACGACCACATCGTGCGCGCGCTGGCCGCCGGCGCCGCGGGCTTCCTGCTGAAGGACACCCCTCCCCCGCGGATCGTCAAGGCGATCGAGGCGGTGATGGCCGGCGAGCCGATGCTGTCGCCCGCCGTGACGCAGAACCTGATCCGCCAGGTCACGGCCGACTCGACCGACCACCGACGTACCGACGCCGAGCGCCTCGTCGCCACGCTGACCGAGCGCGAGCTCGACGTCGCCCGAGCCGTCGGGCACGGTCGCTCGAACGCCGAGATCGCCGGCGAGCTGTTCATGAGCCTGGCCACCGTGAAGGCGCACATCTCGCGGATCTTCGCCAAGCTCGACGCCACGAACCGCGTGCAGGTGGCGATCACGATGCACGACGCCGGCCGCCTCTGAGTATCGTCTGACCCCCACGTCGGGAATCGCTGTCGGCTCCGAGCGAGATGCTCCGAGCGTGGGCACCCAGTTCTTCGTCGACGAGACCAAGGCCAAGGGCTACGTGGTCGTGGCGGTCGCATGCCCGGATGCGGCACTCAGCGTGTCGCGCAGGGCTCTCGCGAAACTGGTTCTTCCCGGCCAACGCGCGCTTCACATGAAGAACGAGAGCGCGCGTCGTCGAAGCCAGATCGCAGGGGCCGTCTGCGATCTCCGCCATGTCGGCGTTCGTGCCTGGGTGCTCGATGCAGGTCGCGGCCCCGAGTCGGAGCTGAGCCGTCGGGAGCGGGCGCTTCGGGCTCTCGTCGTGCGGGCGGCACCCGAGGGCGCGGCTCATCTGATCCTGGACCTGGACCTGGACGAGACTCTGGTCGCGCGGGATGCGAGAGCCCTTTCCGCCGCCGTACGCGAAGCCAGAGCGCCATCGGTCACGTACAGCCACCAGTCCCTCCGCGCGCAACCGCTGCTGGCACTGCCGGACGTCATCGCCTGGTGCTGGGCCCGCGGCGGGGATTGGCGGCGAAGAGTGGGGCCGATCGTCAACGACGCTCGTACGGTCTGAGAAACGCGAAACCCGAGCGCCGCGTCCGTCCGGACGGGTCTCGGGTTCACTTCCTGACGCGGAGTGCGCCAGACGTGAACAGTATGGCCCTCGACGAGGACAGAGCCAAGCGAAGCGCGAGCGCGCCGGCCGGCATGGCTGACGCCGGCCACCTCTGAGGCTCCTCGGCGTCCACCTTTTTGGAAACGGATGCACGCCACTCGAAGGGAATGAGGTGCATCCCGTTCCACAAGTGGAGAGGGGGCGGGCTACTCGGCGGCGGCGAGCTGGCCGCAGGCGCCGTCGATGTCGGAGCCGCGGGTGTCACGGACCGTCGTCGGGATGCCCTTGGCCTCGAGGCGGCGGACGAACTCGCGCTCGTCCTCGCGGCGCGAGGCAGTCCACATGGAGCCGGGCGTCGGGTTCAGCGGGATGAGGTTGACGTGCACCCAGCCCCAGTCGCCGTAGGAGTTCAGGACGTCGCCCAGCATGTCGGCGCGCCAGGCCTGGTCGTTGATGTCGCGCATCATCGCGTACTCGATCGAGACGCGGCGCTTCGTCGTCTTCGCGTAGTTCCACGCGGCCTCGACCGTCTCGGCGACGCTGGAGCGGTTGTTGATCGGCACCAGCTCGTTGCGCAGCTCGTCGTCGGGCGCGTGCAGGCTCAGCGCGAGGGTGACCGGGATGCCCTCCTCGGCCAGCTGGCGCATGCGCGGCACGAGGCCCACCGTGGACACGGTGATGTTGCGAGCGCTCATGCCGAGGCCGTCGGGGGCGGGCGCCACCATGCGGCGCACGGCGCCGATGACGGCCTTGTAGTTGGCCATCGGCTCGCCCATGCCCATGAAGACCACGTTGGAGAGCCGGCCGGGGCCGCCGGGGATCGCGCCGGAGGACATCTGGTGGGCGGCGTCGACGACCTGGTCGATGATCTCGGCCGTGCTCATGTTGCGCTGGAGGCCGCCCTGGCCGGTGGCGCAGAACGGGCACGCCATGCCGCAGCCGGCCTGGCTGGAGACGCAGATCGTGGCGCGGTCGGGGTAGCGCATCAGCACCGACTCGACGAGCGCGTTGTCGAACAGGCGCCACAGCGTCTTGCGGGTGGTGCCCTTGTCGGCCTCGAGCACGCGCACCTGCGACAGCAGCGGCGGCAGCAGGGCGCCGACGATCGCGTCGCGCTCCTTCGCCGGGAGGTCGGTCATCAGCTCGGGATTGCGCTCGTGGCGCGCGTAGTAGTGGTGCGCGACCTGCTTGACGCGGTACGGCTTGAGCCCGAGCTCCTCGGCCGCGGCCTTGCGCTCGTCGCCCGAGAGGTCGGCGAGATGGCGCGGCGGCTTGCCCCGCCCGCGGGCCGGTGCCATCACGAGGGGCAGCGGCTTCGGATTGACGTCCGCGACATTCACCTCGTTGGCCATGACTCCAGTGTCCCAGATGGCGCCCACCCGCAACGAATCCGCGCGGCGGCGCCTCAGAGCGAGCGGTAGCGCGGCGACAGCGAGGCGACGAACTCGAGCTTGTCCAGCACCGGCCCCGCGATCACGAACGGGTAGAGCGGGTCCTTGCCCATCGAGCGGTTGATCTGGTTCAGCGCGACCGACAGCGGGATCCAGACCCCGGTCACCAGGTCGCGGAACGACCGGAACGCCCGGGCGTCGACCGTGGTCAGGCCGAAGGACTGGGCCGTGTCGATCGTGTCGGTGATGTGCAGGAAGTGCGCGAACGTCTCGGCGAAGTCCTCGAACGGGTGCATCGTCGCGTAGGCGCTGATGTACCGGTCGCGCCACCCCTTCGGGGGCCCCTGGGCGTAGTGACGGTCGAGCGCCGCCTGGTAGTCCTGGCGCTCGTCGCCGAAAAGCTCGCGGGCTCGGTCACGGAGGTCGCCGCGGACCAGCTGCTCCTCGTAGTAGTGGCCCGTCTCGTGGCGGAAGTGGCCCAGCAGGGTGCGGTAGGGCTCGTCGAGGTCACGCCGCAGTCGCTCGCGGTGCACGCTGTCGCCCTCGGCCAGGTCGATCGTGACGATGCCGTTCTGGTGGCCGGTGGTCACCGGCACGTTGGCGCTCGACAGCAGGTCGAAGGCCAGTCCGTTCGCCGGGTCCTCGGCACGCGTGACGATCGGCAGCTCGAGCGCGTCGAGCTCGACGATCAGCCGGCGCTTGGCCGACTCGGCACCCGGGAACGCCCGCATGCCGGCGGGATCGCTGTCCGCCGGGCGCGTACGGGTCAGGGAGCAGTTGAAGCACAGCGTGCCCTCGATGCGCGTGAGCCACGTGCACGAGGACAGCTCACGGTTGCGGCAGAGCCACCAGATGAATCCGTCAGCATCGACGTACCGGCCCTGCTCGTCGACGGGCACGATCGCCTTCTCCTCGCGAGAGAACCCCAGCTTCGTCCCGCAGGAGACGCAGGTGGAGTTCTCGAAGTAGAGGGGGTTGCCGCACTGACGACACTCGAAGGCACGCACGACCCCACCTTTCCCTTGCGGGCGCCGTGGCGCCAGTCCGACACGGCCGCCGAGGCCGAGATCACGCGAGCGGCGCGACGTCCACCTGCACGTCGAGGGTGGACGACCGCGCGTCGGTGTAGATGATGCCCTTCACCGGCGGGACGTCCTTGTAGTCGCGGCCCCACGCCACCGTGACGTAGCGGTCGTCGGCCCAGTGGTCGTTCGTCGGGTCGAGCGCGAGCCAGGAGCCGTCAGGCAGCCACACGGCCGCCCACGCGTGCGAGGCATCGGCACCGACGACGCGCTCCTTGCCCGGGGGCGGCGTCGTGGCGAGGTAGCCGCTGACATAGGCCACGGCCAGTCCGTGCGAGCGCAGGCACGACAGGGTCAGGTGGGCGAAGTCCTGGCAGACCCCTGCCCGCTGCGCGAAGACGTCGTCGATCCGGCTCGTCACGGTGGTCGCGGTCTTGTCGTAGCTGAAGTCGGCGTGGATCCGGTGCATCAGGTCGGTGACCGCCTCACCGACCGGGCGGCCCGGGGTCAGCGACACGGCGGCGTAGTCGCGCGCCTGCTCGGTCTGGTCGACCAGCGTGGACGGCAGCGCGAGGTCGACGGCGCGCCAGGCACCCGGCACGTCGGGCCGCTCGGCCGGGCGGGCGAGCTCCCACGGCGTGGCGAGCGCCTCGGGGTCGTGCACCGGAACCTGCACCTCGACCTCGCTCGTGGCGTCCACCACGAGCGTGCGGTGCGGGTCGGTGACCTGGAAGTACGTGACGGTGTTGCCGTAGTAGTCGGTGTCGCGCGAGGTGTCGCCAGGCGTGGGCTCGATCCGCACGTCCACCGACTCGACCTGCTGCCACGACGAGGACCTCGGCACGACGTGCGCCAGGCCGTAGCTGTTCGAGACGTCGTCGTCGTAGGTGTAGGTGGTGCGGTGCCACACGCGGTACCTCATGCGCCCGACCCCACCGTGGCGAAGGCCAGCGAGCGCGGCGTGGGACCGGTGGCGAAGTGCACCTCGGCGACCGCGTCGGACAGCCGCATGAGCTGCTGGGCCGTGGCCTGGGCGAACCGCACGAAGTTCGGCCGGTTCTCGCCGTCGATCGCCATCAGCGCGGCGACGTCGAGCCGGTCGAGCTCCTCCAGCAGGTCGTCGACGAGGCGCTCGGGGCGCGTCGAGCCGCTCGACCCCGGCAGTGTCGCCAGCGAGGCGTCGATGGCGCGCAGGTTGAACAGCAGGGAGCGCGGGTTCGACTCGTCGAGCAGCAGCAGGTCGAGCACGGAGGCGCCCCGGACCACGCCGCGGTGCCGGCGCCGGTGGGTGATGGCGCTCTCGGCGGCCTGGAGGACGGCGTTGTGGACGTTGCGATCGACGTCGATGCCGCGGCGCACCGACAGGGTGGGGCCGATCAGGTGGCACAGCTGCAGGCTGCGCTCAATCCCCCGACCGATCTCCATGAGGTGCCAGCCCTCGTCGCGGACCATGTTCCCGGTGACGCCGTGCAGCGCGAGGATGTCGGTGAGCATGCGGCCGGCGCTCTCGCCGATCTGCCAGCCGTGCGGGTTGGCCGCCAGCGCACCGCGAGCCCGGTCCATCGCGCCGAAGACCCGGAACAGGTCCGGCGAGACCTGGTCGCGCACGCTCTGGGCGATCTCCTTGAGCCGCGCCACCGTCTGCGCGACCGAGCCGGAGCGGCGGGCGTCGAGCAGGACCGAGCGCAGGTCGCCCTCGAAGTCGGCGGGATCGTGCGATGACGGGCTGAGGGAACGCAGCAGTCGCGCGACCACGGTGAGGGTCTGCCCGCCGCTGGAGCGCGGACGGCCCTGGAAGTCCTCCGCCAGCTCGTGCGTGACGATCGCGAGCCGCAGCAGGTCCTCCACGCGCTCTGCGTACCGGCCGAGCCAGAAGAGGTCGTCGAGCACGCGCGGCACGGGGGTCAGTGGAGCCCGGGCGTGCGCGACGGGGGCGGTGTCGAGCAGGCCCTGGTCGGGCTCGTCCGGCGACTCCTTCAGCACCCAGACGTCCTTGCTGGTGCTGATCTCCTCTGGCGAGGTGCCCACCGGGGCGACGGTGGCCAGCCCGCCGATCATCGGGCGGTAGCTGGAGCCGTGCCGCAGCGTGAACGCCCGCAGGGTGACGGCGTGGGGCTGCAGGCGACCTCGGTCGAGGGTGGGCGAGACCGAGACGGCGGCCACCTCTTGGCCGACGTAGCGGTGGGGCTCGGCGGTGATCGCGGCGACGAGGTCGGCGCGCGACGTCCCGCCGACCTCGAACGGCGGGTCGATCCGGCGGACGACGAGCTCGTCGAGCCGGTCCAGGAGCTGGTCGCGGCCTTCGGGCGTGCCGGCCCAGACGGTGGGGACGCCGGCCAGTCGCAGCGGCTCGTCGAGCAGCTGCTCGCACATCGCCGACATGAACGGCAGCAGCGCGGCGTTCTCCAGGACGCCCGAGCCGAGGCCGTTGACCACGGTGACGGTGCCGCGACGGACCGCCTCGGTGAGGCCGGTGACACCCAGCTGGGACTCGCCGCGCAGCTCCAGCGGGTCGCTCCACTCGGCGTCCACGCGGCGCAGCACGACGTCGACGCGCTCGAGGCGGCCGAGCACCCGCATCCAGACGGCGCCGTCGCGCGCGACGAGGTCGCTGCCCTCGACGAGCGGGAAGCCCAGCGCTGTGGCGATGAACGCCTGGTCGTAGGCGGTCTCCGAGGTCGGGCCCGGCGACAGCACCACGATGCGCGGGTTCTCGCGCCCCTGCGGCGCGGACTGGGTCAGGGAGACGCGCAGGGCCTGGAAGAACGGCGCGAGCCGGTGCAGGCCCGCCTCGCGGTAGGCGACCGGGAGCACGCGTGACAGCACGCGGCGGTTCTCCATCGCGAAGCCGATCCCGGAGGGCGCCTGCGTCCGGTCGGCGATGACCTGCCACTCCCCCGTCGGCGTGCGACCGAGGTCGGTGCCGGTGACGACGAGCTGGCGGCGGTGGTCGGCGCTCGCGCGTGCCACCACCCGCAGGAAGCCGCTGTGGCCGAAGACGATGCTGGGCGGCAGGGTGCCGCTGGAGAGCAGCTCCTGCGGGCCGTAGAGGTCGAGAGATATCGCGTTGAGCAGCTCGGCCCGCTGGGCCAGGCCCTTCTCGAGCGTGGCCCACTCCTCGGCCGCGATGACCAGCGGCACCGGATCGAGCCGCCACGAGCGCTGCTCACCGCACGGCGGCGTGTAGACCGCGCCCTCGTCGGCCAGCAGGCGCGCGATCTCGTCACCCACGCGGGTGAGCTCGGGCAGCGTCAGGTCGACCGCCTCGGCCGCGAGCCGCTTCCACGCGTTGCGCAGGGTGCCGTCGGGACTGGCCACCTCGTCGTAGAGGGCGGCCGACTGGCCCAACGCCGGCTGGATCACCGAGGCGGCGTAGTCGCGCAGGACGGTCATGGATCAGACCAGGAGGTACATCACCAGGTACGCCACCGGCGCGACGGCGATGAGCGAATCGAGCCGGTCCATGAGACCGCCGTGGCCGGGAAGCAGGTCGCCCATGTCCTTGATGCCGAGGTCGCGCTTGATGAGCGACTCGCACAGGTCGCCGAGCGTGGCGAAGCAGACGCCGGCGACACCAAGCACGAGGCCGGCCCACCAGGGGCCCTCGAGGGCGTAGACGACGATCAGGATGCCCGCGGCAACGCTGGCGACCATCGAGCCGGCGAAGCCCTCCCAGGACTTCTTGGGCGAGATCGTGGGTGCCATCGGGTGCTTGCCGAACAGGACGCCCGCGGCGTAGCCGCCGATGTCGGAGGCGATCGTCACGAGGATGAACGCCACGACCCGCCACGTGCCGTCGTCGGGGGCGAGCATGCGCATGACGAACACGCCCATGAGGAACAGGTACGACAGCAGGAAGATGCCCGCGGTGGCGTCGCGGACGAAGCCGTCGCTGCCCGAGCGCAGGCGCCACGCCATCGTGGCGATGACCGTGAGCGCCATGATCGCCGCGGCGGTGTCCATCTCGTCGTAGAACGCCACGACGAGCATCGCGAGGCCGCCGACCAGCACGGGCGGCAGCGGCACGCGGATGCCGGCGGTGGACAGCGCACGGGCGATCTCGATCGCGGCGACCACCAGGGCGACGGCCGCGACCGCGACGAACAGGTCCTTGACCCAGAACAGCGACAGCAGGACCAGGGCGACGAGGCTGACGCCCACCGTGATCGCCGCGCGCAGGTCGCGGCCGGCCCGACCGGTCTTCTTCTCGCCTGCCGCGTCGGGAGTGGGGACCTCAGACGTCAAGGAGCTCTGCCTCTTTGGACTTCAGTGCCTCGTCGATCTCGTCGACGTGCTTCTTCGTCAGTCCGTCGAGGCGCTTCTCCGCACCGGTGTTGTCGTCCTTGCTGATCTCGGAGTCCTTCTCGGCCCGGTCGAGCGCCTGCTTGGCGCTGCGACGCACGCCGCGGACCGCGATGCGGCCGTCCTCGGCCTTGGAGCGGGCGAGCTTGATGTACTCCTTGCGACGCTCCTCGGTGAGCTCGGGCAGCGTCACGCGCAGCACCTTGCCGTCGTCGGACGGGTTGACGCCGAGGTCGGAGTCGCGGATGGCCTTCTCGATCGCGCCCTTGGCGCCCTGGTCGAAGGGCGCGATGATCACGGTGCGGGCCTCGGGGACCTGGAAGCTGGCCAGCTGCTGCAGCGGCGTGGGCGTGCCGTAGTACTCCGCGGTGATCTGGGCGAACATCGCCGGGTGGGCACGTCCGGTCCGGATTCCTTCGAACTCGTCGCGAGTGTGCTCGACCGCCTTCTTCATCCGGGTCTCGGCATCGCGCAGTGTCTCGTCGATCACGTCATGCTCCGTTGCATCGTCGGGGGTGCCCACGCTCACGCGTGGACGAGTGTTCCGATCATCTCACCACGCAGGGCCCGTGTGACCGCACCCTCGTCGTTCATGTTGAACACCATCATGGGCAGCTCGTTCTCCATGCACAGCGCGAAAGCGGCCGCATCGACGACCTGCAGGTTGCGCTGGAGGGCCTCGTTGAAGGTCAGGCTGTCGAAGCGCTGGGCCTCGGGGTTGCGGCGCGGATCGGAGTCGTAGACCCCGTCGACGCCGTTCTTGCTCATCAGCACGACGTCGGCCTTGATCTCCAGTGCGCGCTGGGCCGAGACCGTGTCGGTGGAGAAGTAGGGCATGCCGGCGCCGGCGCCGAAGATCACGACGCGACCCTTCTCCATGTGGCGGATCGCGCGGCGGGGGATGTACGGCTCGGCGACCTGCGACATCGCGATCGCGGACTGCACGCGGGTCTCGACGCCCTGCTTCTCGATGAAGTCCTGCAGGGCGAGCGCGTTCATGACGGTGCCGAGCATGCCGATGTAGTCGGCGCGCGTGCGCTCCATGCCTCGCTGGCTCAGCTCGGCGCCGCGGAAGAAGTTGCCGCCGCCGACGACGATCGCGACCTGGACGCCCTCGCGGACGGCCGTGGCGACCTGGGAGGCGGCGTCGTTCACGACATCGGGGTCGATGCCGATCGCACCTCCTCCGAAGACCTCACCGGAGAGCTTGAGGAGTACGCGGCGAGCCATGGGCACCAGATTAGAGGATGGCGGCGGCCCCGGTGCACGCAGCGTCGAGATCGTGGCGGCGGTCCGGAGCGTCCGAGAGGACGCGTCGTCGGCCGCCGGCGGGGCCTCCAGCCCCCTAGTCTTCAGGCATGTCCGAGATCGTCGAGCCGGTCGACCTGGCCCTGGGCCGCCGCCTGAATCCCGACGCCGTCGGCTGGACGCGACGTCCGCTGCACCGGACGGCACTGCCGTGGACGGGCCGGGCGAAGCGCTGGGAGTACTGGGGCGTCGTCACCCGGCGGTTCGTGCTCGGCCTGACGATCGCCGACCTCGACTATGCGAACCTCACGCAGGTGTACGCCTACGACCGGCTGCGCCACCACGAGGTCAGCCTCAACACGACGAAGCTGGGCCCCCTGCGCCCGGGACTGTCCGACGCGCTGCCGCCGATCACCGCGTCCAGCGGGCCGCTGACCTTCGCCGACCACGGCCGGGGCACGCGCCTGAGCGTCGACCACGAGCGGGTAAAGGTCGCGCTCGAGGCGGAGGGAGGCGACGACGCGCTCGGGGTCGTCGTGCCGTGGAGCCCTCGGCGTTTCCAGTACACGCTGAAGGATCCGGTCCGACCCGTCAGCGGCACGATCGAGGTCGACGGCGAGCGCGAGGCGGTGGTGGCCGGCTGGGGCGTGCTCGACCGAGGCCGGGGCATCTGGCCGTACCGCATGAGGTGGAACTGGGGCGCCGGCAGCGGTGAGGTCTCCGGGCGCCGGATCGGCCTCCAGCTCGGCGGGAAGTGGACCGACGGGACCGGCCAGACGGAGAACGGGCTGTTCGTCGACGGGCGCCTGCACCACTGGATCGACGACCTCCGCTGGGAGTACGACCTCGAGGACCCGGAGTCGACGTGGACGGTCACGGGTCCTGACGTCGAGGCGGTCCTGACGCCCTTCCACCGGCGCGTGGCCTCGACGCAGCTGGGCGTGATCGCCTCGCGCACCCACCAGGCCTTCGGGCGCTGGTCGGGGTGGGCGCGCGGCGGCAAGGGCGTGGAGTACCGGCTCGACGGCCTCCTCGGCTGGGCCGAGGAGGCGCGCAACCGCTGGTGAGGGGCCGCGTCAGAGCCGCGAGCGGAGCTCGGTCAGCTGCTCGGTGACGCGCGCCTGGGCGGTGCCGCCACGGCCGTCGCGCGAGGCGATGGAGCCGGCGAGCGTCAGCACCTCGCGCACTCCCCCGGGCTCGGAGGCGTTCGCCAGGTGCGGCGAGATCTGCGCGAAGTCGTCGTCGGAGAGGTCCCACAGCTCGATGCCGCGCTCCTCGCACACCCGGACGCACGCGCCGGAGAGCTCGTGGGCGACGCGGAACGGGACGCCCTCGCGGACGAGCCACTCGGCCACGTCGGTGGCGAGCGCGAAGCCCTGCGGCGCGAGCTCGGCCATCCGGGCGGTGTTGAACTCGAGCGTGGCGACCATCCCGGTGAACGCCGGCAGCAGGACCTCGAGGGTGTCGATCGAGTCGAAGACCGGCTCCTTGTCCTCCTGGAGGTCGCGGTTGTAGGCCAGCGGCAGTGCCTTCAGCGTGGCGAGCAGGCCCGCCAGGTTGCCGATCAGCCGGCCGGCCTTGCCGCGCGCGAGCTCGGCGATGTCGGGGTTCTTCTTCTGCGGCATGATGCTCGACCCGGTGGAGTACCCGTCGTGCAGCGTGACGAAGTCGAACTCCTTCGTGTTCCAGATGATGATCTCCTCGGCGATCCGCGAGACGTCGACGCCGATCTGGGCGGCGACGAAGGCGAACTCGGCGACGAAGTCGCGCGCGGCGGTGCCGTCGATGGAGTTGGCGGCCGAGCCGGTGAAGCCGAGGTCGGCCGCGACCGCCTCGGGATCGAGGCCGAGCGAGGAGCCGGCGAGCGCACCCGAGCCGTACGGGGACTCCGAGCCCACGCGGGCGTCCCATTCGCGCAGGCGGTCGAGGTCGCGGACGAGCGGCCAGGCGTGGGCCAGCAGGTGGTGCGACAGCAGCACGGGCTGGGCGTGCTGGAGGTGCGTGCGGCCGGGCATCGGCGCGCCGAGGTGGCGCTCGGCCTGACCCGCGATCGCCTCCACGAGCTCGCGCACGAGCGACGCGACCTGGCGGGCATGGTCGCGCAGGTAGGCGCGGAAGAGCGTGGCGACCTGGTCGTTGCGCGAACGGCCGGCGCGCAGGCGGCCCCCGAGGTCGGCGCCGAGGCGCTCCATCAGTCCGCGCTCGAGCGCCGAGTGGACGTCCTCGTCGCCGGGCTCGGGCCGGAAGGCGCCTGACCGCACGTCGCCGTCGAGGGCGGCGATGCCGTCCATCATCGAGGCGAGGTCGTCGTCGGTGAGCAGGCCCGCGGTGTGCAGCACGCGGGCGTGCGCCCGTGAGCCGGCCAGGTCGTACGGGGCGAGACGCCAGTCGAAATGCGTCGACCGCGACAGGGCCGTCAGCTCGGGCGAGGGGCCCGACGCGAACCGGCCACCCCAGAGCCGGGAGTCGGCGGCCTCGACGTCGGTGGAGCCGGGCACGGCGGGCGTCAGTTCGGGAGAGTCAGTCATCGGTGGGCACTTTACGGGCGAGGGAGGTGAGGTGGGCGGCGAGGGCCTCGCCGCCGGCCGGGTCACGGGCGATCAGCATCACCGTGTCGTCACCGGCGATCGTGCCGAGCGTCTCGCTCATCTGGACGTGGTCGATCGCGGAGGCCAGGAACTGCGCGGCGCCCGGCGGGGTGCGCAGCACCACGAGGTTCGCCGAGGACTGCGCGGAGACGAGCAGCTCGCGGAGCAGGCGCTGGAGCCGGACCTGGGCGGCCGAGGAGTCGGGCGCCGCGCGGACGCTGCGGTCGCCACCCTCGGACGGCACGGCGTAGACGAGACTGCCGTCGCCCTGGCGCACGCGCACCGCGTCGAGCTCGTCGAGGTCGCGCGACACCGTGGACGCCGTCGCCGTGACCCCGCGCTCGCGCAACAGGTCGACGAGGTCGCCCTGCGAGCGCACGTCGCACGTGCCCAGCAGGTCGGCGATCAGCGCCTGGCGCGCCGCCTGGGTGCCGGGGATCATGACGGTGCCTCGCTGGGGTCTCGATACGCCGCTCGCTGCGCTCGCGAGCTACTCGACCACCGGGACCGGTGACCGAGTCTTGGCGAGTTTGCGAGACGGTGCATCACGACTGCTCCAGGAGCCAGGTGAGGACCGCCTTCTGGGCGTGGACCCGGTTCTCGGCCTCGTCCCACACCACCGACTGCGGGCCGTCGATGACGTCGGCCGCGATCTCCAGGCCGCGGTAGGCCGGCAGGCAGTGCAGCACGATGGCCTCGGGATCGGCCTTCGCCAGCAGCTCGGGGGTGACCGAGTAGTCGCCGAAGAGCGCGACCCGCTCGGCCTTCTCGTCCTCCTGGCCCATCGAGACCCAGGTGTCCGTGATGACGACGTCGGCGCCCGCGACGGCGGCGGCCGGATCGGCGGTGACGGCGACCGAGCCACCCGTCTCCGCAGCGATCCGCTCGGCGTCGGCGACGATCGCGGGGTCCGGCTGGAACCCCTCGGGGGCGCCGACGCGCACGTGCATGCCCGCGGTGGCGCCGCCGAGCAGGTACGAGTGGCCCATGTTGTTGGCGCCGTCGCCGACGTAGGCCACCGTGAGCCCGGCGAGCGCGCCCTTGTGCTCGATGACGGTGAGCCAGTCGGCGAGGATCTGGCACGGGTGGAAGTCGTCCGAGAGGGCGTTGACCACCGGCACTCCCGCGTGCTCGGCCATCTGCTCGAGGCCGGCCTGGGCGTAGGTGCGCCACACGACCGCGCTGGCCATCCGGCCCAGCACGCGCGCCGTGTCGGCGATGGGCTCGCCGCGGCCCACCTGCGTGACACCGGTGTCCATCACCACGGGGTTGCCGCCGAGGTCGGCGATGCCCACGGCGAACGACACCCGCGTACGGGTGGAGGACTTGTCGAACAGCACGACCACGGACTGCGGCCCGGCCAGCGGACGGCGCGAGTAGGGCTCGGCCTTGAGCTCGGCAGCGAGCGCCAGCACCTCGGCCTGCTCGGCGGGACTGAAGTCGTCATCGCGCAGGAAGTGCCTCGTCATGCCAGCACCTCGTCGATCACCGTGGAGAGGGTGCGCACGGCGTCGGCCGCCTCGTCCTCGCTGAGGACCAGCGGCGGAGCGAGCCGGAGCCGGTCCGGCGTGGGCGCGTTGAGGATGAGGCCGGCGTCGAGCGCGGCCTTCTGCACCTCGGCCGCGCGCGGCTCGCTCAGCACGATGCCCCGGAGCAGGCCCCGGCCCGTGACCGACTCCACGCGGGAGTTGCGCAGGAGCCCGTCGGCGAGCTGGTCGCCGCGGGCGCGCGTGGCCTCCAGCAGTCCCTCCGACTCGATCGTCGCGAGGACCGCCAGGGCCGCGGCGGTGGCCACGGGGTTGCCGCCGAAGGTGGTGCCGTGGTTGCCCGGACCGAGCAGGGTGGCCGCGTCACCGAGCGCCACGCAGGCGCCGATCGGGATGCCGCCGCCGAGGCCCTTCGCGAGGGTGACCAGGTCGGGGGTGACGCCGGAGGGCGTGTGACCGAACCAGTCGCCCGTGCGGCCGATGCCCGTCTGCACCTCGTCGAGCCACAGCAGCGCGCCGTGCTCGGTGGTGATGCGGCGGGCCGCGGCGAGGTAGTCGTCCGGGGGTACGATGACGCCGGCCTCGCCCTGGATCGGCTCCAGGATCACCGCCGCCACCGTGTCGTCGACGGCCGCGGCCAGCGCGTCGGCGTCGCCGTACGGCACCCACCGGACGTCGCCGGGCAGCGGCTCGAAGGGCTCGCGGTACGCGGCCTTCGAGGTCAGCGCGAGGGCGCCCATCGTGCGTCCGTGGAACGACCCCTCGGCCGCCACGATCGTGGTGCGACCGGTGCGACGCGTGGCCTTGAACGCCGCCTCGTTCGCCTCGGTGCCGGAGTTCGCGAAGAACACGCGGCCCTCGCCGCCGAGCAGTCCGACCAGCCGCTCCGCGAGCTCGACCTGCGGGGCCGAGGCGAAGAAGTTGCTGATGTGCCCGAGCGTCTGCAGCTGCTGCGTGACGGCCTCGAGGATCGCCGGGTGACCGTGGCCCAGCGCGTTGACGGCGATGCCCGCGAGCAGGTCGAGGTACTTGTTGCCGTCGGCGTCCCAGACGTGGCAGCCCTCGCCGCGGACGAGGACGCGCTGCGGGTCGCCGAACGTGTTCATCACCGCACCGCGGTAGCGCTCGGTCCACTCCGGTCCGCCGAGCCGGGGCTCGCGGCCGTGGATCACGACTCCTTCGGGCAGGTTCACGACGTCTCCTTCGCGCTGGACGTGTAGAGGGCGGAGCGGATCTTGGTCCGCGCACCGGCCAGCACCTGGGTGCCGACGCCCTCGTCGGTGAAGATCTCGAGCAGCACCGAGTGCGGCTCGCGGCCGTCGACGACCGTGGCGCGCTTGACGCCGCCGCGCACCGCGTCGAGGCAGGCGGTCATCTTGGGGATCATCCCGCTGGCCAGCTCGGGCAGGATCGCCTCGAGTGACTCGGGGCTGATCTCGCCGATCACGTCGCTGCTGTTCGGCCAGTCGGCGTAGAGGCCCTCGACGTCGGTGAGCACGAGCAGCTTCTCGGCGCCCAGGGCGACGGCGAGCGCGGAGGCGGCCGTGTCGGCGTTGACGTTCAGCACCTGGCCGTCGGCGTCGGGCGCGACGGTGGAGACCACGGGGATGCGGCCGGCCTCGATGAGGTCGATCACGGCCTCGGGGCGCACGCCCACGACCTCGCCCACGAGTCCGACGTCGACGGGCTCGCCGTCGACGATGGGCATCGTGCGCTGGGCGCGGAACAGTCCGCCGTCCTCACCCGACAGGCCCACCGCTAGGTCGCCGTGCTGGTTCAGCAGCCCGACGAGCTCGGGGCCGACCTGGCCCTTGAGCACCATGCGGACGACCTCGACGGCCTCGGGCGTGGTGACGCGCAGGCCGCCGCGGAACTCCGACTCGATCTGCAGCCGGTCGAGCATCGCGCTGATCTGCGGGCCGCCGCCGTGCACCACGACGGGCTTGAACCCGGCGAGGCGCAGGAAGACGATATCCTCGGCGAACGCGCGCTTGAGCTTGTCGTCGGTCATGGCGTTGCCGCCGTACTTCACCACCACGATCTTGCCGTGGTACGCCTTCAGCCACGGCAGGGCGTGGGCCAGCGTGGCGGCCTTCGTGGTGGCGGCGGCCCAGTCCTCGGGCGCCCATTCGGTCATGCGGTTGTCGCTCATGGCTTCCTCAGGTCGAGTAGGCGGAGTTCTCGTGGACGTAGGCCTGGGTCAGGTCGTTCGTCCAGATGGTGGCGCTGTGCGTGCCGGCCTTCAGGTCGATCGTGACGGTGACCGATCGCGGCTCGAGGTCGACGAGGTCGATCGACTCCCCCACGCCGGAGTTGCGGCACACCCACACGTCGTTGACCGCGACGTCGAGGTCGAGCGGGTCGAACACGGCGGTCGTGGTGCCGGCCGACGCCAGGATGCGGCCCCAGTTCGGGTCCTTGCCGAAGATCGCGCACTTGAACAGGTTGCTGCGCGCGACGGACCGTCCCACCTCCAGCGCGTCGTTCTCGCTCGCGGCGTTGATCGTCGTGATCGCGATCTCGTGGTCGGCGCCCTCGGCGTCGGCCAGCAGCTGGAGCGCGAGGTCGCGGCACACCATGGTGAGAGCCTCGGTGAACTCGGCGACGTCAGGGGCGACGCCCGAGGCGCCCGACGACATCAGCAGCACCGTGTCGTTCGTGGACTGGCAGCCGTCGGAGTCGAGCCGGTCGAACGTCAGCGCCGTGGCCGATCGCAGTGCGGTGTCGAGCGTGGCCGAGTTGAGGTCGGCGTCCGTCGTGATGACGACGAGCATCGTGGCGAGCGCCGGCGCGAGCATGCCCGCGCCCTTCGCCATGCCGCCGATCATCCAGCCGTCGCCACCGGCGGTGGCCTGCTTGCTGACGGTGTCGGTGGTCATGATCGCCGTCGCGGCGTCGAGGCCGCCCTCGGGCGACAGCGCGGCCACGGCGGAGTCGACGCCGGCCAGCACCTTCGGCTCGTCGAGGAGACGACCGATCAGGCCGGTCGAGCAGACCTGCACGTCGATCGCGCCGATGCCCAGGTGCTCCGCGACGCGCTCGGCGGTGCGGTGCGTGGCGGCGAAGCCCTCGGGGCCCGTGTAGCAGTTGGCGCCGCCGGAGTTCAGGACGATCGCGCGGGCGCTGCCGCCCTTGATCGCCTGCTCGCTCCAGATGACGGGGTGCGCCTTGCAGCGGTTCGAGGTGAAGACCGCGGCGGCGGCCGACGAGGGGCCCTCGTTGACGACGAGGGAGATGTCGGGCTTGCCCGAGTCCTTGAGGCCCGCGGTGACGCCTGCGGCCCGGAAACCTTGTGCAGCAGTGACGCTCATGGCGCGACTCCGATCGTGGTGAACGTGATCTCGATATGCCGGCTCGTCCCTCGCCGTGCTACTCGATCACCGGGCCGAACGGCGGGCGTGAGGACGGCGCTCATGGCGCGACTCCGATCGTGGTGAGGCCCGTGGTCTCGGGCAGGCCCAGGGCGAGGTTCATCGACTGGATCGCGCCACCGGCGGTGCCCTTGACGAGGTTGTCGATGGCCGTGACGGTGACGAGGCGACCGGCGCGCTCGTCCACCGCGAGCTGCACGTGGGCGACGTTCGCGCCCAGCGTGGCGGCCGTGGTGGGCCACTGGCCCTCGGGCAGCAGGTGGACGAACGGCTCGTCGCCGTAGGCCTTCTCGTAGACGGCCCGGGCGGCGGCATCGTCGACCCCGGGCGCCAGTCGTGCGGTGGCGGTGGCCAGGATGCCGCGGGCCATCGGCACGAGCGTGGGCGTGAACGAGATGGTGACCTCGTCGGCCCCGGCGCGGCCCAGGTTCTGGGCGATCTCGGGGATGTGCCGGTGCGTGCCGGCGACCCCGTAGGGCGAGGCCGAGCCGAGTCCCTCCGACGCCAGCAGGTGCGGCTTGAGCGCCTTGCCCGCGCCGGAGAAGCCGTTGGCGAGCACCGCGACGAGGTCGGTCGGCTCGACGATCCCGGCGGCCACGGCGGGCTGCAGGCCCAGCGTGACGGCGGTGACGTTGCACCCCGGCACGGCGATGCGACGGACGCCCGCGAGCGCGTCGCGCTGACGCGTCGAGCCGGTGATCAGCTCGGGCATCCCGTACGGCCAGGTGCCCGCATGGTCACCGCCGTAGTAGGCGCCCCAGTCGTCGGAGCTCTCGAGCCGGTGATCGGCGCCGCAGTCGATCACCAGGACGTCGTCCGGCAGCTGCGCGGCGACGGCCCCGGAGGCTCCGTGCGGCAGCGCGAGGAACACGACGTCGTGCCCGGCGAGGTTTTCGGCGGTGGTCTCGGCGACGATGCGATCGGCCAGCGGGAGCAGGTGCGGCTGGTGCTGCCCGAACCGCGACCCCGCGCTGGACCCTG
Source organism: Aeromicrobium phoceense (assembly GCF_013868155.1). Classification (NCBI taxonomy): domain Bacteria; kingdom Bacillati; phylum Actinomycetota; class Actinomycetes; order Propionibacteriales; family Nocardioidaceae; genus Aeromicrobium; species Aeromicrobium phoceense. The sequence goes on along the minus strand of NZ_JACEOG010000001.1, from coordinate 1,875,848 downwards.
CGGTCAGGGCGCCGATCTCGACCTCGGGGTGCGCCAGCAGCAGCCGGAGGACCTCTCCCCCGGCATAGCCCGTGGCACCGGTGACGGCGACCTTGATCATGGCGATCAGTCCGTCCCGAACTCCATGGCGGCCGCCTCGAGCGCTGCCTCACCCAACGACGGAGTCTCATCGCCCTCGACCGACGGGTTCGCCTCGATGCGCATGGCACCGCCGGCCGGCAGCTCGCCGAACAGCGTGCCGTTCTCGACGAGCACCTGGCCCTGGTCGAGCGGCTGCGCGGCGTACATCTCGAGCTTGGCGCGCGAGTCGGCGATGTCGAGGTTGCGCATCGTCAGCTGGCCGATCCGATCGGTGGGACCGAAGACGGCGTTCTCCGTGCGCTCCATCGACAGCTTCTCGGGGTGGTAGGAGAAGTTCGAGCCGTGAGTGTCGAGGATCGTGTAGTCGTCGCCCCGCCGCAGCCGCAGCGTGACCGAGCCGCTCACCAGCGAGGCGATCCAGCGCTGGATCGACTCACGCAGCATCATCGCCTGCGGGTCGAGCCACCGGCCCTCGTACATGAGCCGGCCCAGTCGGCGGCCGTGCGCGTGGTAGTTCGCGACGGTGTCCTCGTTGTGCACGGCGTTCACGAGCCGCTCGTACGCGATCCAGAGCAGCGCCATGCCGGGCGCCTCGTAGATGCCCCGGCTCTTGGCCTCGATGATGCGGTTCTCGATCTGGTCGGACATGCCCAGGCCGTGCCGGCCACCGACCGTGTTCGCCTCGTGCACCAGCGCGACCGGGTCGTCGAAACGGGTGCCGTTGATCGCGACCGGGCGGCCCTCCTCGAAGGAGATCGTGACGTCCTCGGAGTCGATGTCGACCGAGGCGTCCCAGAACTTCACGCCCATGATCGGGTCGACGGTCTCCAGCGAGACGTCGAGGTGCTCGAGCGTCTTCGCCTCGTGGGTGGCGCCCCAGATGTTCGCGTCGGTCGAGTAGGCCTTCTCCTGGCTGTCGCGGTAGGGCAGCTGGTGCTCGACGAGCCACTGGCTCATCTCGGTGCGACCGCCCAGCTCGTGGACGAAGTCGGCGTCGAGCCACGGCTTGTAGACGCGCAGCTCGGGGTTGGCCAGCAGACCGTAGCGGTAGAACCGCTCGATGTCGTTGCCCTTGAAGGTGGAGCCGTCGCCCCAGATGTTGACGCCGTCCTCGTGCATCGCGCGCACGAGCAGGGTTCCGGTGACGGCGCGGCCCAGCGGCGTGGTGTTGAAGTAGGTGCGGCCCGCCGACTTGATGTGGAAGGCGCCGCAGGCCAGCGCGGCCAGACCCTCGTCGACCAGGGGGCGCTTGCAGTCGATGGCGCGCGCCAGCTCGGCGCCGTACTCCATCGCGCGGCCGGGGACCCCGGAGATGTCCGGCTCGTCGTACTGGCCGAGATCGGCGGTGTAGGTGCAGGGGACGGCACCCTTGTCGCGCATCCACGCGACGGCGACGGACGTGTCGAGTCCGCCGGAGAAGGCGATGCCGACGCGCTCGCCGACGGGGAGACTGGTGAGGACCTTGGACATGCGGAACATTCTTGCACATCTCTGCAATTCCTTGCAGCCGGGGTCCCGTCCCGCTCCCCTAGTATCCGGCCATGGCCCGTCTCGTGCTCCGCCTGGTGACCGCCGTCATCCTGGTGGGCGTCCTGCTCGTCCCCGCCCTCGCGACGATGTCGAACTCCGCGAGCAGCAGCGTGGCCGATCCGGTGACCATATCGTCCTACCGCGCCACCTACGACGTGGACGCGGACGGCACGCTGAACGCCACGGAGACGATCACCGCCGACTTCCCCTGGGGCCGCCACGGGATCTTCCGCTACTGGGACCTGGCCGACCGGGCCGACCACACCGTCCGGTACCGGCCGCGCGACGTGAGCATCCGGCTCGACGGCGACACCGTCGCGGTCAGCCGCTCGTGGGAGCAGGGGCGGCGCTTCCGGGTGGCACGCATCGGCAGCGCCGACCAGTACCTCTCCCCCGGCCCGCACACCTACACGATCAGCTACCGGATCGACGGCGTCCTCGCCCCGAATCCCGAGCGCGTCGCTGACGCCAACGCGAGCTGGACCGGGGGCGACGCGAACCGCTCGGAGTTCGTCTGGCAGGTCGTCGCCGCCGGTTGGAGCATGCCGATCCGCCAGGCCGACCTCACCGTGAACCTGCCGGCCGTCACCGATCGCCTCGAGTGCTCGATCGGCGACGGGCGCCCCTGCACGGTGCAGGGCGAGGGCACCACTGCGCTGCGGATCAGCGCCGCCGACCTGCCGCCGAACACCTCGGTCCTGCTCCGCGCCGCGATGGACCAGCCGGCCCCCGACCGTGCCCAGGTGCCCTGGTCGATCGGCTGGGACCGGCTGTTCGGGACGTCGCTGCGGCCCTTCCTGCTGGCGCTCGCTCTCGCTGCCCTGGCGTTCGCGGTGGGCTACGTGCTCGACCGGCTGTCGCGCGAGCGCCGCCCCGGGCTCCCGGTGATGTTCGAGCCGCCCGCGGGGCTCGGCCCCGTGCAGGCGGCGTACATCGTGGACGAGCGGGTCCCCCGGCGGGCCCTCACGGCGACGCTCCTGCACCTGGCTGAGCAGGGACACGTCACCCTCCACGAGAACGCCGGCAGCTGGACGGTCAAGGGCACCCTCGCGAAGGGCGCCTGGGACGCCCTTGATCCGGTGGCGCGTCACGTCGTGTCGGGGCTCGGGCTGCGCGGCGAGAACGGCCCGACGTTCACGGCGAGCGGCTCCGTCAGCGCGGGCAAGAAGCTGTCCGCCGTGACGTCCGCGATCCCCGGCGTCACCCGGGCGTGGGCGACCACGACCGGTGCGACGGTCCCCGCCCACCGCGAGTGGATGTGGCGGGTGCTGTTCGGCGTCGCCGTCGCGGCCGTCCTCATCGGCACGGTCTTCGGCGTCACCGGGCTCTACCTGCTGCCGTTCGCGGCGTTCGCCGTGGGCGCGGTCGGGGTGCTGATGCCGGGCGCCGGGTCCCGCCGCACCGCGCAGGGCCGCGACCTGTGGTCGCGCGCCGGCGGGTTCGAGCGCTTCCTGGGCACCGACGCCTCGCAGGACCGCTTCGACTTCAGCGGTCGAGAGGATCTGTACATGGCCTACATCCCCTACGCCGTCGCGTTCGGCGTCACCGACCGCTGGGCCCGCAAGTACGAGGTCGCGACGGGGCAAGCCGCACCGCTGCCGGTCTGGTACGCCGGTGGGGGCCATCACGGCACCTCCGGGAGTGCACTGGGCGGTGACCCGTTCAGCGACTTCGAGCGCGCTGTCTCCAGCTCCATCAGCGCCTACACCGCGAGCCAGGCGTCGTCCTCCTCCGGGAGCAGCGGCGGCGGTGGAGGCGGCGGCGGCGGGTTCAGCGGAGGCGGCGGTGGCGGGGGCGGAGGCGGCTCGTGGTGATCGTCGCGTTCGCGGACGGGCCCGCCGGCCGCGCCAGTAGAGTCTCGACCAGTTCCCGACTTCGGAGGTACCCGTGCTGATCTGGATCATCGTCGCGATCGTCGTGGCCGTCGCGCTGTTCGGGGTCGTGGCGTTCAACCGCCTGCGCACGGCCGACATCGGCGCCCAGGAGGCCCTCAGCGGCATCGACGTCCAGCTGACCCGGCGTGCCGACCTCATCCCGAATCTGGTCAACACCGTGAAGGGCTACGCAGCCCACGAGCGGGGTGTCTTCGAGGAGGTCACCGCGGCCCGCGCCGGCGTGCAGCAGGCCGCCGGCTCCGGCTCGGTGGAGCAGCGGGCCACGGCCGACGCCCGGCTCGAGCGCGCACTCGTCGACGTGATGGCCGTGGCCGAGGCGTACCCCGACCTCAAGGCCTCGGCGAACTTCCAGCAGCTGCAGACCGAGCTGAGCGACACCGAGAACAAGCTCTCGTTCGCCCGCCAGTACTACAACGACGCGGTCCGCGCGCTCAACGAGCTCGTGCGCACGATCCCGTGGATGTTCTTCGCGGGCGTGGCCGGCGTCAAGGAGCGCACCTTCTACGACGCCCCCGCCGACCAGGAGATGCCGCCGGCCGTGCAGTTCTGACGGATCTCGATACGCCGCTCGCTGCGCTCGCGAGCTACTCGATCACCGGGCCGGGCGGTCGACTAGCGCTCGCGAGCTACTCGATCACCGGGCCGGTAGTCGAGCAGCGTCCGCGAGCCACTCGAGCACCGGACCGGGCGGCCGCGTAGCGTCCACGAGCTACTCGATCACCGGGCCGGTGGTCGAGTACCGCTCGCGAGCTACTCGATCACCGAGCCGGTGGTCGAGTAGCTGGGCGAGGAACGAGCCCGCGTATCGAGACCCGAGAGGTCAGACCGCGCGGGTCATCCAGCCGTGGCGGTCCTCGGCGCGGCCGTACTGGATGTCGACGAGAGCGGCGCGGATGTCGGCGGTCACCTTGCCCGGCTCGCCCTCGGCGCTGACGACCTCGCCGCCGTCCCACTTGAGCTTGCCCACCGGGGTGACCACCGCGGCCGTGCCGCACGCGAAGACCTCGGTGATCGTGCCGTCGGCCACGCCGTCGCGCCAGTCGTCGATCGAGACCTTGCGCTCGATGACGTCGTGGCCGAGGTCCTGGGCGATGGTCAGGATCGAGTCACGGGTGATCCCCTCGAGGATCGAGCCGCTCAGCTCGGGCGTGACGATCGACCCGTCGGAGTGGACGAAGTAGAGGTTCATGCCGCCGAGCTCCTCCACCCACTTGTGCTCGACGGAGTCCAGGAACGCGACCTGGGCGCACCCGTGCGAGGCCGCCTCCTGCTGCGGAAGCAGGCTCGCGGCGTAGTTGCCGCCGCACTTGGCCGCACCCGTGCCGCCTGCACCGGCGCGGCTGTACTCGCTGGACAGCCAGATGTCGACCGGCTTCACGCCCTCGGCGAAGTAGGCGCCGGCCGGTGACGCGATCACCGCGTAGGTGACGTGCTGGCTGGGCCGGACGCCGAGGAAGACCTCGGAGGCGAACATGAAGGGCCGCAGGTAGAGGCTGCGCTCCTCGCCCGTGGGCACCCAGTCACGGTCGGCCTCGATGAGCGCCTTCACCGAGCCGGTGAACCACTCGACCGGCAGCTGCGGCAGCGCCAGGCGCGCCGCGGACCGCTGCAGGCGGGCCGCGTTCGCCTCGGGACGGAACAGCCACACCGAGCCGTCGGCGTGGGCGTAGGCCTTGAGTCCCTCGAAGATCTCCTGCGCGTAGTGCAGGACCGCGGTGGCGGGGTCGAGGGACAACGGGCCGTAGGGCACGACGCGGGGGTCGTGCCAGTCCAGCTCGGGCGTCCACTCGGTGAGGAACATGTGATCGGTGAAGTGGTTGCCGAAGCCGGGATCGGCGAGGATCCCGGCGCGCTCGGCGGAGCTGCGCGCGTTCGGATTGGTCTCGATCCGGGGGGTGAACGCGGGGGTGGTCATGGCGGACACGATAGTCCTTTCGGTGGTGGAGGGGATGGTCGTCAGGCGACCGATACCGCTCCGGCCACGCGCGACGCGATGGCCTCCCCCACCTCCTGCGTGGACCGCGGCTGACCCGCGCGCGCGGCGATGTCGGCCTCGACCGCCTCGGTGATCCGCTGGGCCTGCTCGGCGTGGCCGAGGTGCTCCAGCAGCAGACCGGCCGACAGGATCGCGGCGGTCGGATCGGCCTTGGACTGGCCGGCGATGTCGGGCGCCGAGCCGTGCACGGGCTCGAACATGCTGGGCGACGTGCGGTCGGGGTTGACGTTGCCGCTCGCGGCCAGGCCGATGCCACCGGTGATGGCGGCGGCGAGGTCGGTGAGGATGTCGCCGAACAGGTTGTCGGTGACGATCACGTCGAAGCGCGCCGGGTCGGTCGCCAGGAAGATCGTGGCGGCGTCGACGTGCAGGTAGTCCACCGTGACGTCGGGGAACTCGGCGGCGACGGCGTCGACCGTGCGGCTCCACAGGTGACCCGCGTGGACGAGCACGTTGTTCTTGTGCACGAGCGTGAGCTTGCGACGCGGGCGCGCCTGGGCGCGGGCGAAGGCGTCGCGGACGACACGCTCCACGCCGAAGGCCGTGTTGAGGCTGACCTCGGTGGCGACCTCTTGGGGCGTGCCGACGCGGATCGCACCGCCGTTGCCCACGTAGGGGCCCTCGGTGCCCTCGCGGACGACGACGAAGTCGATGTCGCCCGGGTCGGCCAGCGGGGTCGGGACGCCGGGGAACAGCTTCGACGGCCGCAGGTTGACGTAGTGGTCCAGCTCGAACCGCAGCCGCAGCAGCAGGCCGCGCTCCAGCACGCCCGAGGGGACGGACGGGTCGCCGACGGCGCCGAGCAGGATCGCGTCGTGCCCGCGAATCTCCTCGAGCACGGAGTCCGGAAGGGTCTCGCCGGTGGCGTGCCACCGGCGGGCACCGAGGTCGTACGCCGTGCGCTCGAACGTGAGTCCGGCGTCCTGCGCGACGACGTCGAGAACCTTCAGGGCCTGGTCGGTGACCTCGGGGCCGATGCCGTCACCGGCAACGACCGCGAGCGAGTAGGAGCTGGTCATGGGTCCATCCTAGAACGGTCGATCTCAGATACTGAAACTCGGGTCTCGCCATCCGGTCATCAGTTGTCCTCGGGCGTCCCGTCGAAATCGGCGTCGTCGCGCAGGTGCGCGGGTCCCCATTCGATGACAGTGGTCGGATCGAACATGAGTGCTCCTCTGAAGTGGCAGTGGTGTGGTCGGTGCGGGATCCGACGGGACCGACGACCCTGCGGGGCCACGTGCTGCGACGGGTGACGTCGATCAGCGTTTCAGAGGAGGAGAACCAGGTCCTGGTCCAGAACATCTGCTGCAGAGTCGTCGAGCCAACGCCGAAACTCCGCGGCAGGTGTGGCCCTAGGAGGTCCTGCCGCGGCAAGCGATGAGTACGAGCTGCTTCCGCATGGCCGCGAGCATACACGGCGATCCGGGCCGCTGTCAGGGGGTCCGCGCGTCTCAGTGATCGTCCTGGCCCGCCGGGGCGACGATGACGTGGAACACTGGCCCCATGAGCGCACCGGCTGAGGTTCCCGATCTGGTCGCGCGCGCCCTGGACCTCTCCCGGCGCCGCGGCTTCATCACCTCGACCCGCAGCGAGACGGGCCGGCTGCTCGCGACCCTGGCCGCCACGCGCCACGGCACCCTCGCCGAGCTCGGCACCGGCTGCGGCGTCGGCTCCGCCTGGCTCTCCAGCGGCGCCCCCAAGGGCGCCCACATCGTCACCGCCGAGCTCGATCCCGGCCTGGCCGAGGACGTGCAGGGCATCTTCCACGATGCCGCGAACGTCGAGGTGACCTGCGGCGACTGGACCGTGCTGGAGCAGTACGCCCCGTTCTCGCTGCTGTTCGTCGACGTCCGCGACGTGATGGCCAGCATCGACGTCCTCGCCGACCTGCTCGAGCCCGGTGGCATCGCGGTGCTCGACGACTTCGTGCCGTCGCCCTTCTGGCCGCCGATCGTCGACGGCCAGGTCGACTCCGTGCGCGAGCAGTGGCTCACCGACGAGCGCTTCATCGCCGTGGAGATGCTCATCGACCCGGACGCCAGCCTCATCATCGCCACCCGTCGCTGAACGCGCCACGACGGCTGACCCTTCCCGTCCCCTACTGTCGGCCCAAGAGGGCCGTTGAGGCCCCGACGGAAGGAATCACCATGTCCGATCCGACCCCCACCTACGCCACCACTCCGCGCCACAAGGGCGTCCGCACCGTCGGACTGCTCTCGATCATCGCCGGCATCGTGCTGATCGTCGCCGGGGCCGCCACCTGGTGGGTGGTGACCGACCAGCTCTCCGCGCAGAACATCACCGTGTCCGAGGACGCCGAGTGGTTCGGCGGCGACGAGGTCAACGGCCCCCTCACCGCCTACTCCCAGGCTCAGATCATCGACAAGCACGCCCTCGAGGCCACCGGCGGCAAGACCTACGCCGAGCTCGAGCAGGACGACCCGCTGCGCGAGACGGCGATGAACGCGTCGTTCCTGCGGGCCTCGCTGTTCACCTCCGTCGTGGCCTACGGCGTGGCGCTCTTCGCCGCGGGCATGGGACTGATGTGGATCCTGATGGGCTGGGCGCTGCGCAAGCTCTGACCTGCGCGAGCGTCACGCCGCGGCCGGCTCGGCGGCCGTGGCCTCGCGGACCTCGAACCAGGGCAGGAAGAGCTGCACGATCGGTCCGATCGTGAGGGCGTAGAGCACGGTCCCGAGGCCCACGGTGCCGCCGAGCGCGAAGCCCGTCACGAGCACCACGACCTCCAGCCCCGTGCGCACGATGCGCACGCTCGCGCCCGTCCGGCGGACGATCCCCGTCCACAGGCCGTCGCGCGGACCCGGGCCGAGTCCGGCACCCACGTACATCGCACCGGCCAGGCCGTTGCCCACCACGCCGGTCACGAGCATCAGCACGCCGAGCGCGAGGGTGGACGCCTCGGGCAGCATCGCCAGCGTGACGTCGGCGGCCACCCCGATCACCAGGACATTCGCCACGGTGCCGATCCCCGGGCGCTGGCGCAGAGGGATCCAGGCCAACAGCACCAGGGCGCCCACCACGATCACGACCTGCCCGAAGGTGAGGTCGACGTGGTGCGTCACTCCCTCGTGGAAGACGTCCCACGGGTCCAGCCCGAGCCCCGCGCGCACCATCAGCGCCATGGTCGCGCCGTAGAGCCACAGGCCCACCACGAGCTGGACGAGCCGGCGCGTCATCGACGCTCCCCGACGCGTCGGGCGATCGGTGCGTTCGGGATGCGGCGCAGGCCGTCGCGCCGCACGGTTCGGACGGTGGCGACGCAGCCCCACACGGCGAGGGCGAGTAGGAGGATGCACAGGATCACCCTCTCACTGTGCGCTTGATTGGACTTCATTTCCATGGCCAATTCTGACAAAGTGGCTTCATGGCCTCTGCACCGCCCCTGTCCGCGCGCCGGCTCGCCGCGATGCTCGGCCCGTCCGAGTCCGGCTCGGGCCCCGCGTACCGCCGTCTCGCGACCCAGATCCGCGGCGCCGTGATGGACGGGCGCATCCCCACCGGGACGACGCTGCCCAGCGAGCGCTCGCTCGCCGAGGCGACCGGACTGAGCCGCACCACGACCACGCGGGCCTACGAGGTGCTGCGGGAGAGCCGGCTCGTCCGCACCCGGCAGGGCTCGGGCACGACGGTCGAGCTCCCGGTCGGGGCGGCGGGCTCGACCAGCATGCTCGCGCGCTCGCCGCGCCACGACGGGATCGCCCTCACGGCTGCCGCCTCCGAGGCGCCCGACGGCTTCGCCGCGCTCATCCAGCGGGCGATGACGAGCCTCCCGGCCCTGCTGGCAACCGACGGCTACCTGCCCGACGGCCTCCCCGTGCTGCGTGAGCGTCTCGCCGCCCGCTACACCCGCGACGGGCTGCCGACCGACCCCGACCAGATCGTCGTGACCACGGGGGCGCAGAGCGCGCTGTCGCTCCTCGTCTCGGTGCTGGTGCGGCCGCGCGACCGCGTCCTGGTGGAGGGCTGCGGGTACCCGCACTCGTTCGATCTCGTGTCGCGCGCCGGTGCGCGCCTGATGCCGCTCCCGACCGGGGAGGATCCCTGGCCCGTCGAGGAGATCGCCCGCCTCGCCCCCGCGGCCTCCCTGGCGCTGCTGGTGGTGGACTTCCACAACCCGACCGGGCGCCTCATGCCGTCGGCCACGCGTCGCGAGGTGGCCGGGATCCTCCAGCGGGCGGGCGTCACCACCATCGTCGACGAGACCCTGCGCGACGTGAGCCTCGGCGACACTCCCCTGCCCGAGCACTACGCCGTGCACGACCCCGGCGCCGTCCTCGTGGGATCTGCGGCGAAGTCCCTCTGGGGCGGCCTGCGCATCGGCTGGATCCGCGCCCCGAGGAGCCTGGTCCCCCGGCTCGTGCAGGCGCGGATGATCCGCGACCTCGGTACGGCCGCGCTGGACCAGCTCGTCATGGCCACGGCGCTGGAGGACGGCGACCTCGACCTGGCGGCCCGGCGGGCCGAGCTGCGCCACCGGCGCGACACCCTCATCGCCGCGGTGGAGTCCCGGCTGCCCGACTGGTCGATCACGCGTCCCGATGGCGGCCTCACGTGCTGGGCGACCCTCCCCGCCCCGCTCAGCTCGGCCCTCGTCGCCGTCGCCGAGGACGAGGGCCTCACCCTCACGCCGGGCCCACGGTTCTTCGCCACCAACCCCGCGGCCGGTGAACGCCGGCTGCGCCTGCCCTACGCCCTCGGACCCGACCTCCTCGAGGACGCCGTGGAGCGCCTGGCCCGCGCGTGGGACCGGGTCACGAGCGGCCAGTCGGGCACGGCACGCGACCCCGACGCGGTCGACCTCATCGCCTGACCCGCGCTCCGTCGAATTGCGGGGTCCCTCCGGACCCCGCAAAGTGCTGTGCAGGCCATCGCCCCGCCGGGGCACGACCCGCGGAGGAGCAGCGCATGGATGTCCTACGGAAGAAGAGCGTCGACGACGTCATCCACCAGAACGACGAGCTGCCCGAAGGCGCCGCCGAGGAGCACGGCCGGCTCAAGAAGCACCTCGGACCGCTCGACCTCATCGGCTTCGGCATCGGCATCGTCATCGGCACGGGCATCTTCACGCTCACGGGCCTTCAGGCGAAGGAGAACGCCGGCCCGGCCGTGATGATCTCGTTCCTCATCGCCGGAGCCGTCGCCCTGATGGCCGCCCTCTGCTACGCCGAGCTGGCCTCCGCCGTGCCGACGGCGGGCAGCTCGTACACCTACAGCTACACGACGATCGGCGAGATCTTCGCCTGGATCATCGCGTGGGACCTCATCCTCGAGTTCGCCCTCGGGTCGGCGGTGGTCGCGCGAGGCTGGTCCGGCTACGTCGCCGGCGTCTTCAACCTCCCGGAGAAGTGGTTCGCGGAGGAGGGCTCCGTCGTCAACGTCGGGGCCATCTTCATCGTGCTGCTGCTGGGCTGGGTCGCCATGCGCGGCATCCGCGAGTCGGCCTGGGTGACCAACGGCCTCGTCGTCATCAAGGTCCTGGTCTGCCTCTTCGTCATCGCCGTGGGCGCCTTCTACGTCAACACCGGCAACCTCGTGCCCTTCATCCCGGAGTCGCAGCCCCCGGCCGGCGGCTCCTCCAGCAGCCTCCACGCGCCGCTGTGGCAGTTCCTCACGGGCGTCGAGCCGGCGCCCTTCGGCATCCCGGGCATCTTCGTGGCCGCGGCCGTCGTCTTCTTCGCCTACTCGGGCTTCGAGGCCGTCGCGAACCTCGGTGAGGAGACCCGCAAGCCGGAGCGCGACATGCCGATGGGCCTGCTCGGCACGCTCGCGATCTGCACCGCGCTCTACGTCGGCGTGTGCATTGTCATCACCGGCATGGTGCACTACTCCGACCTCTCGGAGGGTGACGCCGTCGCCGACGTGTTCGACCAGGTCGGCCTGGAGTGGGCCGGCATCCTCATCGGCGTGGCCGCGATCGCAGGACTGACCTCGGTGATCCTGGTGGACCTCGTCGCGATGCCGCGCATCGGCTTCGCGCTGGCCCGTGACGGGCTGTTGCCGGAGGCCTTCCGCCGCATCCACCCGACGTGGGGCACGCCGGTGCTGATGACGGGGCTGACGGTGGTGGCGGTGGCGCTGCTCGCCGGACTCGTCCCGATCTCGGTGCTCGCCGAGATGGTGAGCATCGGCACGCTCTTCGCGTTCGTCGTGGTGGCCATCGCGGTGATCGTGCTCCGGCGCACCCAGCCCGAGATGAACCGGCCGTTCCGCACGCCGTGGGTGCCGTTCCTGCCCATCGTCACGGTCGCGTCCTGCATCGGCCTGATGGCGAGCCTCAAGGTGGACACGTGGCTGCGTTTCATCGTGTGGCTGCTGCTGGGCTTCGTCGTCTACTTCGCCTACGGCTACCGGCACTCGCGGCTCAACCGTGCCCGCCAGGGTGATCCCGCGTGAGCGTCGTCGTCGGCTTCGGCAGCGACACCCGGAGCCTCGCCGCGCTCGACCTGGCCGCCGAGTTCGCCCGGACCACCGGCGAGGAGCTCGTCATCACGAGCGTCGTCCAGGACAGCTGGGACGCCCTGCGCGACTTCGCCGGGGTGGACGACGAGTGGCGCCGCTCCGTCCGGGACCAGGCGGGTGAGGCGCTGGCGACGGCTCGTGACCACCTCGGCGACGAGGCCGAGGTGGTGACGGTCTCGCGCACCGCCTCGTCCGTGCCGCAGGCGCTGCTGGACGAGAGCCGCGCCCGCGACGCGCGCCTCGTGGTGGCCGGCTCGGCATCGCACGGCGCGCTCGGCCGGATCGCCTTCGGCAGCACGAACGGCCGCCTCGCGCACAGCTCGGCGATCCCGGTGGCGCTGGCGCCGCGCGGCTTCCGCGCCAACGAGGGCGGCATCGAGCGCCTGGTCGTGGCCGTCGACCCCACCGCCTCCGATGCCGCGCTGGACGCGCCGATCGCCTCGCTCGCGACCTGGCTCGGGGTGCCCGTGGAGATCGTGACCTTCGCCGTGCGGAGCGGCTCGCGGACCGCGTTCGCCGCCTTCTCCGACCAGGGCGTCCGCGAGGCTTGGTCGACGCTCGTGCGCACCCACCAGGAGCAGCTGGCCGACGGCATCCGCAAGCTGGCGCCGGAGACGGACGTCACCACCACGCAGGTCACCTCCGCCGAGCGCTGGTCACTGGCGCTGGAGTCCTTCGAGTGGCGTCCGGGCGACCTGCTCGCGGTCGGGTCCAGTCGTCATGGTCCGGTGGCCCGCGTCTTCATGGGCTCCACCGCGACGCGGATCGTCAACCACAGCCCGGTCCCGGTGATCCTGCTCCCCCGGCCTCGTGCGCAGGCCTCCTGACCCCGAACGCACGAACGCGGCGCCCCGCACGACGTGAGTCGGACGGGACGCCGCGCTCGGCGACGGGACGAGGCTCAGCGAGCCGCGCTGCCCTCGGTGTAGTCGTCGTCGGCCTGCTTCCACGAGAAGTGCGAGCGCAGGGCCTTGCCGGTGGCCTCGATCGGGTGACCGGCCTCCTTCTCGCGCAGCTCGAGGAACTCCTTGCCGCCGTTGTCCTGGTCGGCGATGAAGCGCTCGGCGAAGGCACCGGACTGGATGTCGCCCAGCACCTGCTCCATGCGCTCCTTCACGCCGGCGTCGATGACGCGCGGACCGGAGACGTAGTCGCCGTACTCGGCGGTGTCGGAGATGCTCCAGCGCTGCTTGGCGATGCCGCCCTCCCACATGAGGTCGACGATGAGCTTGAGCTCGTGCAGCACCTCGAAGTAGGCGATCTCGGGCTGGTAGCCGGCCTCGGTGAGCGTCTCGAACCCGGCCTGGACCAGGTGGGACACGCCGCCGCACAGCACGGCCTGCTCGCCGAAGAGGTCGGTCTCGGTCTCCTCGGTGAACGTGGTCTTGATGACGCCGGCGCGCGTGCCGCCGATGCCCTTCGCGTAGGAGAGGGCGACGTCCCAGGCCTGCCCCGAGGCGTCCTGCTCGACCGCGATGATGTCCGGGATGCCACGGCCGGCGACGAACTCGCGACGCACAGTGTGACCGGGGGCCTTCGGGGCGACCATGATGACGTCGACGCCCTCGGCCGGCTTGATGTAGCCGAAGCGGATGTTGAAGCCGTGGCCGAACACCAGCGTGTCGCCGGCGGTCAGGTTCGGGGCGATCGACTCGGTGTAGACGTGACGCTGGACTTGGTCGGGCGTGAGGATGACGATGACGTCGGACTCCTCGACCGCCTCGGCGACCGGGAGGACGCGCAGGCCCTCGGCCTCGGCCTTCGCCTTGCTCTTGCTGCCCTCGGCCAGGCCGATGCGGACGTCGACGCCCGAGTCGCGCAGGTTGAGCGCGTGGGCGTGACCCTGGCTGCCGTAGCCGATCACCGCCACGTTCTTGCCCTGGATGAGGGACAGGTCGGCGTCGTCGTCGTAGAACAGTTCAGCCACGATGGGGTTCTCCTTGGTTGGGGGTCGAAGGCGCAGGTGCGTGCGCCGGCGCAGTTCTGGGGTGGGCTCAGCCCGCGGCGGTGCCGGGGACGGTGCGCAGCGTGCGGTCGGTGATCGACCGCGAGCCGCGACCGATCGCGACGCGTCCGGACTGGGCGATCTCGCGGATGCCGAAGGGCTCGAGCACGTTGAGCATCGCCGTGAGCTTGCCGGCGTCGCCCGTGGCCTCGATCGTGACCGACTCCTGGGCCACGTCGACGACCTTGGCGCGGAACAGCTGCACGGTCTCGAGGACCTGGCCGCGGGTCTGCTGGTCGGTCTTGACCTTGATCAGCATCAGCTCGCGCTCGACGGCGTTGCCGGAGTCGAGCTCGACGATCTTGAGGACGTTGACCAGCTTGTTGAGCTGCTTCGTGACCTGCTCGAGCGGCAGCTCCTCGACGTTCACGACGATCGTCATGCGCGAGATCTCGGGGATCTCGGTGGGACCGACCGCGAGGGAGTCGATGTTGAAGCCGCGTCGCATGAACAGGCTCGACACGCGAGCCAGGACGCCGGGCGTGTTCTCGACGAGCACGCTGAGGGTGTGTTGGGGCATCAGAGGTCCTCGTCTTCCCATTCGGGGGCGAGATCGCGAGCGATCTTGATGTCGTCGTTGCTGGTGCCGGCGGCGACCATGGGCCAGACCATCGCGTCGCGCTCGACGACGAAGTCGATCACGACGGGCACGTCGTTGATGCTCATCGCCTTGGCGATGACCTCGTCGAGCTCGTCCTCGCTCTCGCAGCGCAGGCCGATGCAGCCGTAGGCCTCGGCGAGCTTGACGAAGTCGGGGATCCGGCGGGCGCCGATCGACTCGGGACCGGTGTTCAGGTCGGTGTTGGAGTAGCGGCCCTCGTAGAAGAGGGTCTGCCACTGGCGCACCATGCCCAGCGAGGAGTTGTTGATCACCGCGACCTTGATCGGGATGCCCTCGATCGCGCAGGTGGCCAGCTCCTGGTTGGTCATCTGGAAGCAGCCGTCGCCGTCGATGGCCCAGACGACACGGTCGGGGTCGCCGACCTTGGCACCCATCGCGGCGGGCACGCCGTAGCCCATCGTGCCGGCACCGCCGGAGTTGAGCCACTGGCGCGGGCGCTCGTACTGGACGTAGTGCGCGGCCCACATCTGGTGCTGACCGACGCCCGCGGTGTAGATCGCCTCGGCGCCGGCGGCCGCGTTGATGCGCTCGATCACGGTCTGCGGCGCCAGGCCCTCGGAGGGCTTGTCGTACGCCACCGGGAACTGAGCCTTGACGTTGAGGATGTAGTTGCGCCACGCGGTGTAGTCGCCGGTGAGCTCATCGTCCTGCGACTGCTTCTGCAGGGCGCGGATGAGGTCGGCGATGACCTCGCGGGCGTCGCCCACGATCGGCACGTCGGCGACGCGGTTCTTGCTGATCTCGGCCGGGTCGATGTCGGCGTGGATCACCTTGGCGTCGGGCGCGAACGTGTCGAGGTTGCCGGTGACGCGGTCGTCGAAGCGGGCGCCGAGGGTGATCAGCAGGTCGGAGCGCTGGAGGCCGGCGACCGCGGCCACCGTGCCGTGCATGCCCGGCATGCCCAGGTGCAGCTCGTGGGAGTCGGGGAACGCGCCGCGTGCCATCAGCGTGGTGACGACGGGGATCTGGGTCAGCTCGGCGAGCATCTTGAGCTCGGCCGACGCGTCGGCCTTGATGACGCCGCCGCCGACGTAGAGGATCGGCTTCTTCGCCTCGGCGATGAGGCGGGCGGCCTCGCGGACCTGCTTGTTGTGCGGGCGCGTGGTGGGCCGGTAGCCCGGCAGCGCGAGCTCGTGCGGCCACTCGTGGGTGGTGACGGCCTGGAGCGCGTCCTTGGCGACGTCGACCAGCACGGGCCCGGGACGGCCGGTGGAGGCGATGTGGAAGGCCTCGGCCACGACGCGCGGGATCTCGGCCGGGTCGGTCACGAGGAAGCTGTGCTTGGTGATTGGCATCGTGATGCCGCGGATGTCGGCCTCCTGGAAGGCGTCCGAGCCGATGACGCTGCTGGCGACCTGTCCGGTGACGGCGACGATCGGCACCGAGTCGAGGTAGGCGTCGGCGATCGCGGTGACGAGGTTCGTGGCGCCGGGGCCCGAGGTGGCCATGCACACGCCGACCTTGCCGGTGGCCATGGCGTAGCCCTGTGCGGCGTGACCCGCACCCTGCTCGTGACGGACCAGCACGTGGCGGATCGAGGAGTCGTACAGCGGGTCGTAGGCGGGCAGGATCGCGCCTCCGGGAATCCCGAAGATGACCTCGACCCCGGCCTTTTCCAGCGATCGGACGAGGCTCTGCGCCCCGGTCATCGTCTCCGGTGCCGTCTCGGTCATGGCCCTACCCGTCTCGTCTGCCGGCCACCCCGTGATCGCGGCCGGTGCTCGGTTCCCCATCGTATTCCCTGCTTCTCGTCGTCCATTCACTGCATGAAAAAACCCCCGGCCGTGAGGCGACGAGGGCGAGACGCGCGGCGAGGTGCCGTGCGTCAGTGGACTACGAGAAGCAGCGCGTGCATGGAACCAGTGTGCGCCGCGGACGCGAAGTGGTCAAGTTGTGAGATTCCGTGTCCACCATACGGACGCGGGTCAGTCCGTGAAGGCCGCGAGAGCAGCCGCTGAGAGGGTCCGGTCGGCGTAGACCAGCCGGACGCCGCCGGGCACCTCGCGATCGGGCCCGCGCCACACCTGCGTCATCCCGGCCCGCTCGGCGGTGCGACGCGACGCCTCGTTGTGCTCCAGCAGGTAGGCCACGATGGGCGCCTCGGGATCGTACGAGGCGGCCGCCTCGAACGCGGCCCGCACGATCTCCAGCGCGTATCCCTGGCCCTGGTGGTCAGGGGCGAGCCGGTAGTAGAGATTCCAGACTCCGGTCGGGCGCAGCCGCACTCCCCCGATGCCCACCAGCTCACCGTCGCTGCGCCGCCGCGCCGTCCAGTAGCCGAGGCCGTCCCGCTCCCAGTCCGCGGTGTACATCTCGAGGTCGGCACGGGTCCGCTGCTCATCGGTGTGCACGCCGGAGGGCAGGTGCGTCCAGACCCGCGGGTCCGCGTGCAGCGTGTGGAGCTCGGCGAGGTCAGCGAACGACACCGCGGACAGGTCGAGCCGCTCGGTGGTCAGGCTTGTGAAGTCCATCGGCTCACCAGGGAAAGGGCTCGAAGTCCTTCAGGAAGACGCCGTGGAGGTCGACGCCGTCCTCGCCCTGGACGATCGGGTCGTAGACGCGGGCGGCGCCGTCGACGAGGTCGAGCGGGGCCTTGAACCCCTCTTGCGCGAGGCGCTGCTTCGTGACGTGGGGGCGCTCGTCGGTGATCCAGCCGGTGTCGACGGCGGTCATCAGGATCTCGTCCGTCTCGAACATCTCGCGCGCGCTGGTGCGGGTGAGCATGTTGAGCGCGGCCTTCGCCATGTTCGTGTGCGGGTGGCCGGGTCCCTTGTACCCGCGGGAGAACTGTCCCTCCATCGCCGAGACGTTGACGACGTACTTGCGGCGGGCGGCCGAGGCGGCCATGGCCGGACGCAGCCGGCTGATCAGGA
This sequence comes from Aeromicrobium phoceense, assembly GCF_013868155.1. Taxonomy (NCBI): domain Bacteria; kingdom Bacillati; phylum Actinomycetota; class Actinomycetes; order Propionibacteriales; family Nocardioidaceae; genus Aeromicrobium; species Aeromicrobium phoceense. Next base: position 1,858,366 of record NZ_JACEOG010000001.1, on the reverse strand, counting down.
TGAAGGGCGCGACGCTGTTGCAGAGCTGGACCTCGAGCAGCTCGAGCGCATCGACCTGGCCGACGTGCTGGACCCAGCTGTTGGTGTCGACGAGGTCGGGCAGCAGGCCTCCGGCGTCGATGCGCTCGAGGTCGGCCGAGCCGGCCTCGAGGGCGATCGCGGTGAGCTCCTCGGCCGTGACGGCGTCGCCGGCGAGCGCCGGGTGCGAGCTCACGGAGCCCACGAGCGAGGCCGGGTGGGCGTCGCTCGTGTGGCCGAACGTGATCAGCTCGGGCACGTAGCCCTCGGGCAGCGGCTGCGCCTCGGCGTCGGCAATGGCCTGGTAGGCCCCGGGCTGACGCTTCACCGTCTGGGCGGCGTTGTTGATGAGGATGTCGAGCGGGCCCGACGCCGCGATCTCGTCGGCGAGGCCGATCACCTGGGCGGGGTCACGCAGGTCGATGCCGACGATCTTGAGCCGGTCGATCCACTCGTCGCTGTCGGGCTGGGCGCTGAGGCGGCGCCCCGCGTGGCGCGGGAAGCGCGTGGTGATCGTGAGGTGCGCGCCGTCGCGCAGCAGCCGCAGCGCGATGTACATGCCGATCTTGGCGCGGCCGCCGGTGAGCAGCGCGCGGCGTCCGGTCAGGTCGGTGCGCTGGTCGCGCTTGGCGTGGCTCAGGGCGGCGCACTTCGGGCACAGCTGGTGGTAGAACGCGTCGACCACCGTGTACTTGTCCTTGCAGATGTAGCAGCCGCGGGCCACCTGCAGCACGCCCGCCGACGCACCGCGCGCGGTGGAGACCAGCGGGATGCCGGCGGTCTCGTCGTCGATGCGGCGCGGCGAGCCGGTGGCGGTCAGCGAGACGACCTCACGGTCGGCCTCGTTGACGGCGTCGCGCTTGGCCCTGCGGCGCTGCTTCTTGACGTCCTTGTAGAACTTGCCGCACGCGCGGCGGAGGGCCACGTAGGCCTCGTCCTCGTCACCGAGGTGCTGCGCCTCGCCCAGCACCTTGAGGGCGGTCGCGAGCTCGTCGTCGGTGAAGTTCGGCACCGAGTGATTCTACGGTGCGGTTCCCCGCCGTCTCGACTGGTCTCGATACGCCGCTCGCTGCGCTCGCGAGCTACTCGACCACCGAGTGCCCGGTGATCAAGTGACGGCGAGCGCAGCCGGCCGGTGATCGAGTGACGGCGAGCGCAGCGAGACGTTGTATCGAGATCACGTACCGCCGCGGGTTAAGCCTCAGCCCGTGACGGCGCCGTGCGCGGCCGAGCTGACCAGTTTGCGGTACTTGGCCAGAACGCCGCTGGTGTACTTCGGCGGGTTGGGCTCCCAGCCGACCTTGCGCTGCTCGAGGTCGGCGTCGTCGATCTCGACGTCGAGGCGCTTGTTCGCCACGTCGAGCGTGATCGGGTCGCCGTCGCGCACGAACGCGATCGGGCCGCCGTCGACGGCCTCCGGCGCGACGTGGCCGACGCACAGGCCGGTGGTGCCACCGGAGAAGCGACCGTCGGTCAGCAGCAGGACGTCCTTGCCGAGGCCTGCGCCCTTGATGGCACCGGTGATGGCGAGCATCTCGCGCATGCCCGGGCCGCCCTTGGGGCCCTCGTAGCGGATGACGACGACGTCGCCGGCGACGACGGTGCCGTCCTCCAGCGCATCCATCGCGGCGCGCTCGCCGTCGAACACGCGGGCAGTGCCGCGGAAGACCGACTCGTCGAAGCCGGCGCTCTTGACGACCGCACCCTCGGGGGCGAGCGTGCCGTGCAGGATCGTGAGGCCGCCGGTCTTGTGGATCGGCTTGTCCAGGGGCCGGATGACGTCGCCGTCGAGACCGAGGTCGATGTGGGCGAGGTTCTCGGCCATCGTCTTGCCGGTGACGGTCATGACGTCGCCGTGCATGAGGCCCGCGTCGAGCAGCGCCTTCATGATCACGGGGATGCCGCCGACCTTGTCGACGTCGTTCATGACGTAGCGGCCGAAGGGCTTGAGGTCGCCCAGGTGCGGGACCTTGTCGCCGACGCGGTTGAAGTCCTCGAGCGTCAGCGGGACGCCGGCCTCGCGGGCGATCGCCAGCAGGTGCAGCACGGCGTTGGTGGAGCCGCCGAGCGCCATGACCACGGTGATGGCGTTCTCGAAGGCCTCGAGCGTCATGATGTCGCGCGCGGTGATGCCCTTGCGGAGCAGCTCGACGACGGCCTCGCCGGACTTGCGGGCGTACTCGTCGCGGCGGCGGTCGGGGGCCGGCGGGGCGGCCGAGCCGGGCAGGCTCATGCCGAGCGCCTCGGCGGCCGACGCCATCGTGTTGGCGGTGTACATGCCGCCGCAGGCACCTTCGCCGGGGCAGATCGCGCGCTCGATGCGGTCGACCTCGTCGCGGGTGATGAGGCCCTTCATGCAGGCGCCGACGGCCTCGAAGGCGTCGATGATCGTGACGTCCTTGCCGTCGACGTTGCCCGGCAGGGTGGAGCCGGCGTAGAGGAAGACGCTGGAGAGGTCGAGGCGCGCGGCGGCCATGAGCATGCCGGGCAGGCTCTTGTCGCAGCCGGCCAGCAGCACCGAGCCGTCGAGGCGCTCGGCCGACATGACGACCTCGACCGAGTCGGCGATGACCTCACGGCTGACGAGGGAGAAGTGCATGCCCTCGTGGCCCATGCTGATGCCGTCGGAGACGCTGATCGTGCCGAACTCGAGCGGGTACCCGCCGCCGGTGTGCACACCCTCCTTGACGGCCTTGGCGAGCCGGTCGAGCGAGAGGTTGCACGGGGTGATCTCGTTCCAGCTGGACGCGACACCGATCTGGGGCTTCACCCAGTCGTCGTCCCCCATGCCGACCGCGCGGAGCATGCCGCGCGCGGCGGTCTTCTCCAGGCCGTCGGTGACGTCGCGGCTGCGCGGCTTGATGTCGATGTCGGGCGTGTCGGGGGTCTCGGCCATACCGGAATCGTACGACCGGCGTTGAGCGTGCCGTCCCGGTGGTCAGAACAGCGGCACGAGCGCGAGCGCGAGGAACCAGCTGACGAAGCTGCCGACGAGCACGTACTCGGCCCGCGACCCGTCGCCCTCGTCCTTGGAGATCTCGGGGAAGCGCAGGATGCCCTTGGCGGCGAGGATCGCCGCCACTCCCCCGTAGTTGCCGCCGATGGCGAAGCCGAAGACGAGCACCCGCTCGAGCGGACCGATGACGCGGCCGCCCTTGAGCCGGCGCTCCTCGGCTAGCAGGCCGCGGCCGACGCGGTCGAGGACCTCGCGCACCACGGCATTGGCCGGGCCGATCATCGCCACGGCGGTGACGACTGCGAGCACCATCTCGTCGAGGCTGACCTCGGCCAGCGCCGGCACGTTCAGGTCCTCGTACCAGTCGAGCATCGGGGGCACGTCGCGGTCGATCGCGGGCGAGGCGACGAGCGCCAGCAGCGCGCCGATGCCGGAGACGACCATGCCGGGGATCCGCCACGACGGAACCGTGCGGGCGCTGGCCCACCAGAGGCCGACGACTGCGGGCAGCCAGCCGGCGCCCGGACCGTAGCCGAGGCCGTACGCGGCGAGGATCACGATCGCGACCATGGCGACGACCTCGACGACGACCACCCACAGCCGGTCGACGTGGCGCAGGTACTCGGCGAGGCAGATCGCCAGCAGGACGAGGGCGAGGAGAGCCATCAGCGCACCAGCTCCACACCGTCGACGACGGCCAGCGCACCGCTGCGACGCAGCGACTGGGAGACGGCGGACGCGGAGATGCCCTCGGCCGCGGCGAGCTCGCGCTGCGTGCGGCCCTGGAGTAGGCCCAGCGTCAGCCGGCGCTGCCGGCCGTCGAACCCGCTCACCACCTGGTCGCGAGCCATCAGATACGCGTTCACGGTTCCCCCTTCATGCACCCACGTGCGCAGCCCCGACTGGCGGGTGACGCGTCGTTCGACCTCGCCGATCGCGTCGCGCGCGTTCCACCAGGCCGGCCCGTCCTGGGTGAGACCGTACTCGGAGCGACCGACGACTTCGAAGGCGCCGACACCGATGCCCACGCGGGCGTCCATCTCCTCCGGGAGCGCGAGCCGCACGACGAGCGCGGTGAGCAGGGCGTCATGCACCGTGGCGTGGGTGGACTGGAACTCGTCGCCGATCGTGGGAGCGGGCCGCTGGTCCGACGGGACGAGCTCGGCCGCGGTGGCCAGGGCGTCGATGAGCCGCTCTTGCGCTTCAGCGCGCGAGGTGGCCTGCCGTGAGGCCACGAGGTCGCCGATCAGCGCCACGGCCTGTGAAGGTGACACCTTCATTTCCATGGAATGAAGCATATACCTTCATTACCGAGAAATGAAGCCATCGACTTCACTCGATGGGCTCGGGACGCCACGACGGGATGACGTCGGCAGCCTCGACGGGCTCGGGAACCGGCGGCCCGGAAGGGTTCCGCTCGACCCAGGCGGTGGCCGCCTTGTGGCCCGACTCGAACAGGCTCGTGCGCTGCTCGGGCGTGAGATCGAAGTCGGTCCAGCGCACGCCCTTCGGCTTGGCGAAGATGCTGCGGTCGATCGCGGCCGGGTCGCTGACGTGGCGCACCTGGGTGGAGTCGACGGTGGTGAAGATGAGGTTCGTCAGCAACGACAGTGGCGACGTGACGGGCTTGGCCTTCGCCCGCTCCCCCGCCGGGGAGCTGAGCCGCACGCCGAGGGTGGGCCAGCGGCTCGGCAACCCGTCGCGCCGGTCGAACAATTCGATTGGGTAGCTGCGCAGGAGCGAGCCGTCGGCCAGCGTCAGGGTGCCGTACTTCGACTTCAGCCGGACGGGCTCGAACAGGAACGGGATGGCGGCCGACGCGCGCACCGCCCGCGCCACCGAGTACTCGTCGGGGTCGTGGCCGTGGGCGGGCAGGTCCCAGGGCAGGAACATGGCCCGCTGGCGGGAGAGGTCGCTGGCGGTGACCACGAGGCGGTACGACTGGCCCTGCGGCAGCGCGCTGCCCGGGTCGTCGAAGTAGAGGTCGCCGAAAGTACGCACGCCGAGGTCGCCCAGGACGCCCTTCAGCCACTGCTCCATGTGGCGGCCGGGGTGCGCCCCGAGGTGGAACATCACGCCCCACGCGTCGGCGGCCCGCGGCCACCACCCCAGCATCGCGCCGCGCTTGCGACGGTCGAGGAACGCGCTGTAGTCGATCGTGCGCATGATGTCGTCGACACGACTGAACGGCTCGCCCGCGTGCTGCATTGCCGCCATCACCGAGCCCACCATCGCCCCGGCCGACGACCCGCCGATCCGCGCGAACGTGTAACCGTGCTCAGCCAGCGCGGTCGCGGCGCCCACCAGGGCGATCCCCTTGACTCCCCCGCCCTCGAGAACGAGGTCGACCGCGCGCGTCTGCTCCACGGTTCGACTCTATGGCGTGGGCGCGGACATGGCCTCGGGGACGGGCCAGAGCCCTGGCCTCGGACCGTTTCACTGTGCCTGAAAGGGCTACGACATCGCGACGGCGTTCCGTATCGCGCCGTCGTTGGAGGTGTCACATAGCCGGTTCCGCATTGTTCATTCGAACGACGAGCGTTCGGGGAATCGGAGACGAACTCCGGATTCTCTCAGTGGTTTCGTTCACAATCGAACCAGCACGGTGCACGCCGTGCCGGTGTACATTCCCCGCGCCGACCGACGTGATCCTCTGGAGGGCCATATGACCGGCACAATCGATGCGACGCCCGAATCGATCAGCGACGTCACGCTTAGAGGCGGTGCAGCGGCGCCGACACCCGTCGAGCCCGGGGACGCTGCTGACGGAGCTCTCGACGAGAGCGGGGCCAAGGCACCCACTCCCGCGAAGAAAGTCGCGGCCAAGCACTCACCAAGGAAAAGCACTGCGCCGAGGAAAGCCTCCGAGAGTGAGCGCCCTTCGAAGCCGAAGCGTCAGCGTCGAACGACACTCTTTCCAGCGGCAACATTTGAGGATGCGTTGGAACTTGCGACCGCGGTGTACGAGACGGGCGCTGGGCAGCCCGTGCGACGAATCACATTGTTCGACAATCTCGGCAAGAGCCCCGACAGCGGCGCGAGCAGACAACTGATCACTAACAGCGCCAAGTACGGGCTCACGAAAGGCAGTTACTCGTCCGAGTTCATTGAGCTCACCGACGACGGACTTTACGCCGTCAGCGAGGACACCTCTCCTGCGGCGAGAATCCGTGCCAGATTTAAGTTGGCAATCGAGTCAGTCGAGGTTTTCAAGAGTCTCTACGACTCCTACATTGGCAACCGTTTGCCCGTACAGGCGGTGCTCATCGACAGGGCCAGAGAGGCGGGCATCCCAGAGGAGGATGCGACCGAATGCGTGGAGACGTTTACGGTCAACACGAAGTTCGTTGGAGTGCTGCGGTCAATCAGCGGCGCCGAGCGCCTGCTCAGCATCGACACCGTCATCGACGACTTCCTCCCCCAGACGGCCGCGCAGCCGGCAATCGTGCGGTCCACGGTCTCCCAGCGGCAGTCTCCGATCGCTACTCCGGAACAGATTCAGAATGCCGGCTACGAGTCGGCATGCTTCTACATCTCACCAATTGGCGAGGACGGCAGCGAACAGCGCAAGCACGCTGACTTGTTCATGGGCGCGCTCGTTGAGCCTGCTCTTGCGGAGTTCGGCCTGAGTCTCGTGCGGGCGGACAAGATTGGCGAGGCCGGTATGATCACCGGTCAAATCATCGAACACATCGTCCACAGCAAGCTCGTCATTGTTGACCTCTCCTTCCACAACCCGAATGTCTTCTACGAGTTGGCGCTGCGGCACGCGGTTAGGCGCCCAATCGTCCAGATCAGTCGTGCTGCGGACAGGCTTCCATTCGACATTGGACAGGTCCGAACGATCGTCGTCGACACAACCGATATCTACACGCTGGTTCCGCAGTTGGAGTCACTCAAGGCGCAGATCGCGGCTCAAATACGAAAGACTCTGGATGAGACTGCTGAAGTCGAGAATCCGTTGAGCATCTTTGCGCCGTCATTCTGGCGGCACCTACCAGGCGTGACGACGACTGCATAACCCCTACGTTTCCGCGTCGAGGTTGCCTCTGAGTGTTGGATTCGAGGAATTCCTTCATCGGAGTAGAAATTCGGCATTCCGTCGCAAAGTGCCCATGAGGTCGCGCCTTCGCCGGCCGCTTGCCCGGATATGCCTGCGGTGGTGGACGAGAAGCATTGGGTCTCACTTCGAGTCTTGGCGGCGCACTGCTGCGAGGATCTGGAGCACGTCTGTGGTGGTCAACCCCGGCGTCGGTTCCGCGCTGGCATCGAACAGCGGCGGGGGGCCCAGCACACGCCGGCCAAACTCCTCACGCATGCGCTCTCTAATGCCACCGTCCTCGACGACGCCGGTGAAACCTTCGAATGACTTCAACTGGACTTCAACCGCTGCTGCCCACTTCCCCAGATGGAAGTGCGGCCCGGCGAGACGTGCTAGATACACACCGGTCAACGTAAGGGCCAGTCCCGGAAGATAGGAGGGAAGCTCACTCCATTGGCTGCCCTTCGAACTTGAGTGGATAACGAAAGAAATACCTACGGCCAATGCGACCAAAGTCACGGCGAAGGCTCGATAGCGGAAAGCTGCACCTAATTCCTTATCGGCGAGCTCTTTGAAGTGGCTCGCGAGGTTCCCATTCGCTTCAGTGTTCGCAGCCGCCTTAGCCCGTTGCACTTGCTCATCAACCTTCGCCGTGGTCTCAGCAAGTACTTGCGCTGCCTCGTCGGTCTTCCCGGCGAAGAGAGCCGCCTTCTCCGCGGCGGCCTCCATTCGGTCCAGTTCTCGTGCGTATTGCCCGAGGTGGCGGCAAGTTCGCCACCAGACTCTGGATTGGTCGGCGTAGTCTATGGGCCGCCCCCCTTCGTCGACCGCGGCGTACTCGGACGCCTCAGCGAACGTTGAGCGAATCGCTGCTTCAAGCTTCTCCGACGCTTGCGCGACCTCTCGCCGGATCGACTTTCTGATTTTCTCTCGGACTCCGTCCGGCACGGTGCTCGTCAGCGCATAGATCTCGGCGTCCACCCGAAATGTCCTCATGATCTCTATCACCGGCGTCGGGGCATCCGGATCCTTTTCGAGCACATTAATTCCACACTGGGTCCAGATCGCCACTAACACACCTACAAGATCCGACAGCAGAGTGACCTCTTCCCCTTCATGCGCGATGCCATGGGCACTCATACGATCAGACAGGTCACGTAGACCTGCTACTTCGTCGTTCAGTCTTATGAGTTGATTTGAGAGGGCCCCCTCCTCGCGGCCCCGCGCCGCTGCTGCATCCGGTGAGCCTGGATCGAGAGTCATGCCTGCGACGGTACTAACTCTGCCTCGTGGCGTCCGAAGATTCAGAGGTCAGTACCACCAGTGAGCTTCAGAGCACCTTGTCTAGGCCGTAAGGGTCTGGTTCAAAGCCGCCAGGATCTCAGGCGCCGCCTCGAAGAATTCGTCCTGCCCCTCGTCGCCGATCTGGAGCAGCGCGAGGTCGGTGAAGCCAGCCTCGGCGAACGGCCGAACGGCCTCGATCACGGCGTCGATGTCGTTGCCGCAAGCCATCTGCTCAGCGACATCCTCGGGGCGCACGAACTGGCTCGCCGCGTCGAACGCGGACGGGCCGGGCAGCTCGGCGTTGACCTTCCACCCGCCGGCGAACCAGCGGAACTGCTCATGGGCTCGAGCCAGCGCCTTGTCCTGGTCGGAGTCCCATGAGATCGGCAGTTGACCGACCTTGCGGGCCGGCTTCTTCGCGGTGGTCGCCTCGTCGAAGTTCTTGACCGCATCGCCGTCGGGCTCGACGGCGATCATGAAGTCGGCCCAGGGAGCGGCGATCTCGATCGACTGGGGGCCGCTGACCGCGACGCCGATGGGCACGCGCGTCTCCGGCAGGTCCCAGAGCTTCGCGGAGTCGACCCGGTAGTGGTCGCCGACGAAGTTGACGTACCCGCCCTCGAAGAGCTCGCTGATGATCTGGAGCGCCTCGGCGAACCGCTCGTGACGCTCGTTGACGGGGTCCCAGCCCTCGCCGATCACGTGCTCGTTGAGGTTCTCCCCCGCGCCCAGGCCCAGCGAGAAGCGTCCCTCGCTAAGGACGCCGAGCGTTGCGGCCTGCTGCGCCACGACCGTCGGGTGGTAGCGCCCGATCGGGCACGTCACGTACGTCATCAGCTCCAGCGTCTGCGTGGCGTTGGCGACCGCGCCGAGGGTCACCCACGCGTTCGGGCTGTGACCCTGCTCGTCCAGCCACGGGTTGAAGTGGTCGCTCATGACGGCGAACGGGAACCCCACCTCCTCGGCCTTCTGGGCGTACTTCACCAGCTTCGTGGGCGGGGACTGCTCGCACATGAGGGTGCATCCGATGGAGAGGCTCATGGTGATCGTGTACCCGAGACTGCACGCCTCACTCTCGGCCTCGGGGCCGCGTGGGGTCGTGCATTCCGCCGCGTTGGTGATGCTCGCGATGAAGGGCCTGACGTCCTCCTTCGGGTTCGGAACGCTTTGCTTGAGATGGCGAACTAGGGTGCGCGCCGCGCGAGCCATGGTCAGCCCAACGGGAAACTTGCCCGCGGCGCTGACGCTTTCCTCCTAAGCGCGAAAAGGCCTCTTGGAGAGTGGAAGCGGCTTAGGCTGCGGAGGGTGGATGCCACCATCGCAGTCGCCGCCATGGGCTTTCTCGCGACCTTGAGTGGGGCGTGGTTGGCGGGCAGAGGCCAGCGCGAAGCGGTGCGTGATGAACGGATACTGGACGCGAAACTCACCACCTTCGGTGAGTGTTCGGCGAGCCTGTACGAATATCATCGGGCCACGTTCAACCGTGTCAAAGCCCGGCTCGACGATCTGCCAGAGGCGGATCGCGTACCCCTTCGCCAAGAGGCTTATCGTGCCAATACCCGGTCTCGTTCAGCTATCGGTCAAGTCGCCATTCTCAGCGGCGACGAAGCGTTGAGAGGATGCCTCGAGAGCGCCCGGAGCAGCGTAGGACGTCTGAACGGCGCGAGTGACGACCAACACCTCAGTCGGCTGTCGAAGGATGTCCACGAACTGCTTAACGAGGCCCTCGGGAAGGCAAGTTCGGATCTCACGAGGCGGAGCCGCAACTTCAGATGGTGGCGGTGAGGAACGCCGCGGGCGATTCGTCAGAGGCGCGCGCCATTGCCGCTCACGCGGGCTGGTCCTGTCCCTCGCCTTAAAGTTCGGGCACCGACGCTACCGCTCCGTGATGGTGATCGCCGGATCCCCGGCCTGCCACTTGTCGGTCTTGTTCATCGAGAATCCTTCGATGTAAGTCGCACCATCATCTACGCGACTCGACTCGAATACGTACGCGACTGCTCTTGCGAGGGCTCTCGCGTCTTTCACGCTTCCGTCGAACTCAATCGCAATCTTCTTCATGTGCATTGTCTATCGGGTTCGGAACACCCGGACCTGGAAACCACGACTTTGCCCTAGGAGCGAGGTCCGTCGCTGCTCGTCGGCGAGTCAGTTCTCTGTGAGCGCGAAGGTCGCCAGCGCGTGCACCAGCGACTTCCCGTCCTGCTCCACCTCGGACTCGCAGATGGTGAGCCTGTCGCCGCGCTTGCGCACCTTCGAGGTGACCGTGAGCCGGCCCGGCTTGCCGGGGCGGAGATAGGTGACCGTGAGCTGACTCGTGGCAGGCGTCTCGTCCTCCACGAGGCTGAGGATCGCTGCGCCCATCGTCGTGTCGACCAAGGTCGCGAGCAGTCCGCCGTGGACGGTGCCGGCGGCGTTGAGATGCCGGTTGTCGACGTCCATGGTCAGCGTCGCCTGGCCGTCGGCTGCCTCGGGGGAATGGGCGCCGATCGTCGTGAGAAAGCCGTGGTTGGTGTCAGTCACGTGGTCTCTGTACCCGCCTGCCCCGTGAAGATGCGTCCGCGGCGGGGTGGGACGCGGCATGTCGGGCAGACTGCAGGAGTGTCCGACCCGCTGCGCAGCCTGCTCGCCGCACCCCCAGACCTCCCGGTCACGGCGGGCCTGGCCGCACTCGACGAGGCGCTCCGCAGCCGTGGCGTCGCGGTGGTCCATGCGCCGCCCGGCACCGGCAAGACGACCTTGGTCCCGCCCGCGGTCGCCGGCGTCGTGTCCGGACGGGTCGTCGTCACACAGCCCAGTCGCATCGCGGCACGCGCCGCTGCCCGGAGGCTGGCGAGCCTGCTCGGGGAACCGGTCGGCGAGACGGTCGGCTACTCCGTGCGCGGGGACCGGCGCACCAGTCGACGCACGCAGGTCGAGGTGGTCACCACCGGCCTGCTGCTCCGGCGGATCCAGCACGATCCCGAGCTCGCCAGCGTCGGCGCCGTCGTCCTCGACGAGGTGCACGAACGCCACCTCGACGCCGACCTCACCCTCGCTCTGCTGATCGACATCCGGGCGAACCTCCGTGAGGACCTGACCCTGGTGGCGATGTCCGCCACCATCGAGGCCGAGCGCACGGCCGCGCTGCTCGGCGGCCACGACCCCGCACCGGTGATCACCGTCCCCGGTGCCCTGCACCCGGTGGATACGGTCTGGTGCCCGCTGCCGCCCGGGTCGCGCCGCACCGACGACCGAGGCATCACTCCCGCCTTCCACGACCACGTCGCCGCGACCGTCCGGCGTGCGCTCGCCGAGCAAGAAGGAGACGTCCTCGTCTTCGTGCCCGGTGTCGCGGAGGTCGACGCGACCATCCGTCGCCTGACCGGAGTGGACGCCGACGTGCACGCCCTGCACGGCCGCCTGTCCAGCGCCGAGCAGGACCGCGCGCTCACCGAGGGTCCGCGTCGCCGCGTGATCGTCTCGACCGCGGTCGCCGAGTCGTCGCTGACGGTGCCCGGCGTGCGCGTCGTGGTGGACGCCGGTTTCTCGCGAGAGCCGCGCACCGACCACCGGCGCGGACTCGCCTCGCTGGTCACGGTCGCCGTCAGCCGGGCCGCGGCCGACCAGCGAGCTGGACGAGCCGGCCGTCTCGGACCGGGCGCGGTCCTGCGGTGCTGGTCGAAGGCGGAGCACGCGCACCTGGCACCTCACCCCGAACCCGAGATCGCCACCGCCGACCTGACCGCCTTCACCCTCGAGCTGGCGTGCTGGGGAAGTCACGACCTTCGCGAGCTGGCCCTCCTCGACCAGCCGCCGCCGCACGCGCTGTCGGCAGCCCGGCAGGTGCTGGTGGACCTCGGCGCGATCACCGAGGACGGAACCGCCACCCCGCGCGGCCGGGTCATCGCAGGCGTGCCGGTCGACCCCAGGCTCGCACGGGCGCTCATCGACGGGGCCGGTCTCGTCGGAACGAAGCGGGCCGCCGAGGTCGTCGCCATGCTCAGCGAGGACGTTCGTGCTCCCGTTGGAGACCTGGTGGCGGCGCTTCGTTCATTGCGTGGAGGGCACCGATCAGGCTCGTGGCGCACCCAGGTCAAGCGGTTGGAGGCGGTCGCGAAAGAGCAGGGTGCGAAGGATCAGGGTGCTGACCGGCACGCCCCAGCCCTGACCGATGACGTGGCGGTGGGGCCCGTCGTCGCCCTCGCCCACCCGGACCGGATCGCGCGCAAGCGCTCCGGTGGGTCGAGCTACCTGATGACGTCCGGAACCGGCGCGGCCTTCGACCAGCGCGACCCGGGCCCCCTGGCCGGCCTGGAGTGGCTCGCGGTCGCCGATGCGGATCGCCGGTCCGGGCAGCGGGAGGCCCGCATCCGGTCAGCGGCACCGCTCACCGAGGACCTCGCGCTGGAGGCGGCGGGCTCGCTGTGGACCGAGGTGGACGAGGTCGGCTGGACCGGCGGGCGGGTCCTGGCCCGGCGCCGCACGCTGCTCGGCGCGATCGAGCTCGGCTCCGTCCCCCTCAGCGACCCACCGGTGGAAGCCGTGACCGAGGCCATCCAGGAGGCGCTGGAGAGCGAGGGCATCGGCCTCCTCACCTGGTCGGAGGCGGCCACGGCGCTGCGCGCTCGCCTCGACTTCCTGCACCGGGCCCTCGGTGATCCCTGGCCCGACGTGAGCGACGAGGCGCTGACGCAGAACCTCCAGTCGTGGCTCGGGCCGCAGCTGGCGCGGGTCCGCTCGGCGCAGCACCTTCGCCGCATCGACGTCGTCGGCGCGCTGCGGGCGTTGTTGCCGTGGCCGCAGGCTGGACGACTCGACGAGCTGGCTCCCGAGCGAGTGGAAGTGCCCAGCGGATCGATCGTGCGGATCGACTACTCGCAGGAGCAGCCAGTGCTCGCCGTGCGGCTGCAGGAGGTCTTCGGCTGGAAAGACGTGCCACGTCTCGCGGAGGGCAGGGTTCCGCTCCTGCTGCACCTGCTCTCCCCCGCCCGGCGCCCGGCCGCCGTCACGGCAGACCTGGAGTCCTTCTGGGACAACGGCTATCCGGGGGTGCGTGCCGACCTGCGCGGGCGCTACCCCAAGCACTCCTGGCCCGACGATCCCCGCAACGCGCCGGCCACCCGACGGACGAACCAACCCCGCACGCGACGGTGAGGGACGCCATCATCAACCCCATGACCAGTGGACACGCCGACAGCCTGCGAGCGCTGTACCAGGCGTTCAACGACCGTGATCTCGACGCCGTTCTCGCCGCGATGGCACCCGACGTCGACTGGCCGAACGGCTGGGAGGGCGGTCGGCTGTCCGGGCGCGACGAGGTGCGGGACTACTGGGAGCGGCAGTGGCGGGAGATCCGCCCCATGACCATCGTGCGACACCTCCGGGATCGCCCCGATGGAACGGTCGAGGCGCGCGTTCGTCTCGTGGTCCGCGACCCTGCCGGGAACGTCCTGGAGCGTTCCGAGGTGACTCACGTCTATGAGTTCGAGGGCCCTCACGTCCGGCGCATGACGCTCGAGCCGTAGAGCGCCCGCAAGCGATCCGGTCATAGACTGCGTCGATGGTGGACCTGGACGCTGTCGAAGACGGGATCTGGACGTTGCTCGCCCCCTATCGGGCTGAGCTCGAGGACGCGACGATCTACGGGATGCCCTCACTGCGCTGGCCCGGCTCTGGCGGCCACGACTACTTCGCCGCGGTGAAGCGGAGCGCGCGCAAGGTGAGCCTCTACGCCGTCGCCGTGGACACGTGGCCAGAGGCGCTCAAGGGTTCCTCCGAGGAGTTCAAGTCCTTGCGCACCGGCAAGGCAACCTTCTCCTTCGCCTCGCTGGAAGGCGAGCTCCGGGCGGAGCTGGAGGCATTCCTGCGCCGCCTGTACAAGCCGTACCGCGAGCATCACCACCCTGGCTGACGCCCCAGCGCTCCGTCGCCGTCAGCCGTCGAGGCCGACCCGCCGCGCCAGTAGTGTCGCGTCGCCGATCTCGACGGTCTTCCCGTCGCGCTCGACAACGCGCGGACGTTCCTCGACCACCACCGGCTCAAAGCTGTCGTCGAGGGCAGGCAAAAGGTCCTCGGCGTGCCACATGGCGCGGAACTGTTCGGCGCTGAGCTGAGCGAAGGTCTCCGACGGGGCGTGCCCGACGACGAGCAGGTGTCCACCGGGCGCGACCGCCGTGGCGAGGCGCCGCACGACGTCGACCATCGAGCCCCCGGGGTGCAGGAAGTGAGTGGTCACGAGATCGAACCGGCGACTCCCGGCGTCGAACGTGCGAGCGTCGACCTGCCACCAACTGGTTCGGTCTGCCACGCCCGCCTCCTCCGCGTGCCGGGCGGCACGGTCAAGTCCCTGAGCTGAGAAGTCGGCGCCGGTGACGGTCCATCCCTGCTGCGCCAGCCAGATGACGTCGCCACCCTCACCACATCCCAGATCCAGCGCAGTGCCGGGGTTCAGAGCGCTGACCTCCGCGACGAGCTGGGGGTTGGGCTGGCCGCTCCAGACCTTCTCGGACCCGGCGTACCGCTTGTCCCAGCCGGGCTGCTCGAAGTAGTCCGGGGCGTCCTGCTGGTGGTCATCGTGGTCGTGTGAGTCGGTCATGGTCTCAGCATGGTGCCGCTTCGGACGCACGGCAAGATTCCTTGCCGTTGTGGCAAAGTGGCCCCATGACCGACATCTCGGACGACACGAGTCGCGTCCTCGACGGCGTGGGCCCGCGGTTGCGGGCTCTGCGCACCGCACGCGGGGCGACTCTCGCCGATCTCTCCGCCGACACGGGCATCTCGACGAGCACGCTCTCGCGACTCGAGTCCGGGCAGCGAAAGCCGACCCTCGAGCTCCTGCTGGCGCTGTCTCGGGTACACCAGGTGCCGCTCGACGAGCTCGTCGATGCGCCCGAGACCGGCGATCCCCGGGTGCGCGCGAAGCCGATCGTCCGCCACGGGCGGACCTTCATCCCCCTGACGCGTCGGCCCGGCGGAGTGCAGGCCTTCAAGATCGTCATCCCCCCGCACGACCCGCCTGAGCCGTACCGACCTCAGGTCCACGATGGGTACGAGTGGATCTACGTCCTCTCAGGTCGACTACACCTTGTCCTGGATCGACGCGAGATCGACCTCGGTCCCGGCGAGGTCGTGGAGTTCGACACCCGCACGCCCCACGTCGTCGCCAACCGTGGCGACATCCCCGCCGAGGTGATCGGCCTGTTCGGCCCCCAGGGCGAACGCATGCACATTCGCTCCGGACAGTGAGCAACCCGAATCCGCCGCGAGTGGGCGCGCGCACTGCGCCGACCGCGACGGTGGTCGGCTCTACCCCTTGACGCGCTTCGTCTCGTAGGCCCACATCGCGACCTCGACGCGGTTGCGGGCGCCGAGCTTGTTCATCAGCGCGCCGACGTGGGTCTTCACCGTGCTCAGGCTGATGTGCAGCTCATCGGCGATCTCGGCGTTGGTGCGGCCGCGGGCGACGGTGAGCAGCACCTCCTCCTCGCGTTCGGTGAGCGGCTCGATCGGCTGGGCCGGCTTGGAGGTTCGCTCCAGCCCGGCCAGCGTGGTGAGCAGGCGGCGAGTGATGTCGGGTGAGATGAGCGCGTCGCCGTTCGCGGCGGCGTGGATCGCCTGGACGAGCAGCTCGGGTCCGGCGTCCTTGAGGAGGAAGCCGCGGGCGCCGGCCTTGAGGGCGCCGTGGATGTACTCGTCGAGGTCGAAGGTCGTGATGATCACGATGGCCATGGGGTCCTCGACGCCCGGCCCGGCGAGCTGGCGGGTGGCCTCGACGCCGTCGATGCCGGGCATCCGGATGTCGAAGAGGCAGACGTCGGGACGCAGCTCGCGTGCCGCGGCCACCGCCTCGTGACCGTCGGTCGCCTCGCCGATCACCTCGATCCCTGGCTGCGCGTTGAGGATCATGGTGAGGCCGGTGCGGACGAGGAGCTGGTCGTCGGCGACCACCACACGGATGGTCGCAGAACCGGTCACTGGGGCACCTCGCGCGGCAGGGTCGCCTCGACGGTCCAGCCGCCGGCCGGGTCGGGGCCGGCCTCACAGGTGCCGCCGAGCAGCTTCGCTCGCTCAGCCATGCCGAGCAGGCCGTAGCCCCCGGTGTTCGCGGGGCGGGCCGCCTCTCCGTCATCGTGCACACGCAACCGTACGACGCCGGCGTCGCCGGTGACCTCCACCGTGACCGCCGTGGGGTTCAGCGCATGCCGGATCGCGTTGGTGACCGACTCCTGACAGATCCGGTAGACCGCCACCTCCACCGGGAGCGGCAGGCCCGCGAGGTCGCCTCCGCCGTGCACCTGCACCAGTGGGCTCATCCGGGTCAGCTCGTCCAGGTCGCCGATGCCCCGCTGCGGTGCGAAGTCGGCCGGCTCCGCGTCGGCGCCCGCGCCGTCACGCAGCACGCGGACCATCGTGCGCATCTCGTGCAGGGTGCGCGACGCCTCCGCCTCGATCACGGCCAGCGCCTCGACCGCCAGAGTCGGGTCGTTGGCAGCCACCGCCCGTCCCGCCTGGGCCTGGATCGCGATGGCCGACACGTGGTGCGCGACGGTGTCGTGCAGCTCGCGGGCGAGCTCACCGCGCTCGAGGGTCCGGACCTGCTGCACCTCGCGCTGGTGCGCCACCGCGCGGTAGCGCATCGCGGCCCCGAGGGCGAAGGACGCGACCACCACGGTGGTGCCACCGATCAGGTCCCCGAGGGTCTGGCTGGCCGCGAGACCGAAGACGACCGGCACGGCGACGATCGCCGTGCCGATCAGGGCCTCGCGGCCGGAAGCCCAGCGGTAGAGGGCGTACGGGAACAGCAGGACGGCGATCATGGAGTAGAGCCCGGCATCGCGGATGCCGTCGAGGATGAACGGGAGGTGCAGCACCATCGCGCCGCCGAAGCCGACCGCGGTGGCCAGGAGTGGATGGGTGCGCCGCCAGAGCAGGACCGGAATGACCAGGAACGCGACCACGGTGGACAACGGCCGCACCGGTACGTCGGAGCGGAAGATCGCCTCACCCGCGGCCGTGACCAGCAGGGCTCCGACCAAGACCCAGTCCCACCAGACCCGTGCCGGCGGGTCCGGGGCGCGGGGCTCGGCAAGGATCGAGCGGATGAAGGCGGGGAGCACTTCCTCAGCCTAGGGATCGGCGACCCTCCTCGTACCGGTCTCGAGCAGGAGCCGCTCCTCGTCCTTTCGCCCGAGGACTCCCCCGTTCCTGCGCCCGATGTGCGTCGCTCGCCGCCGGGCCAGCGTGGAGGCATGTCGAATCTCCTCTACCGGCTCGGCCGGTCCGCTGCCACCCGACCCTGGATCGCCATCGGCGCCTGGGTCGTCCTCGCAGTCGTCGTCGTCACCTCCTCGGTCGCCTTCGGGCGCGATCTCGAGGAGAGCTTCGAGGCACCCGGCCTCGACTCCCACCAGGCCGCCGAGCTGCTCGCCAAGGCCCAGGCCGACGAGGGCGGAGTCACCGCCCACGTCGTGCTCGAGGCCGAGGACGCCGCGGCGCAGCTGCCGCCGGTGGAGGCCTCCCTCGAGGCGCTTCCCCGTGTCGTCGGGACGAGCAGCGACGTCTCGCCCGAGGGCACGGTCGCTCTGGTGCGCGTGCAGTACCCGGCGATCGAGCACCTCGATGCCTCCGACCTGGAGAACCTCAAGGACGCCGTCGCCGACCTGCGTGACGACTCGTCAGTGACGCTGGAGACCGGAGGCGACCTGTTCTTCGCGTTCGAGGAGGCGCCCACCGGGCTCGGCGAGGTGGCGGGGATCGTCGTCGCGATGGTCGTCCTGCTGATCGCCTTCGGCTCCTTCGTGGCGATGGGGCTGCCGATCGGGATGGCGCTGTTCGGCCTGGTCATCGGCGCCACCTCGATGAAGCTGGTGACGTACCTGGTCGACATCCCCGCGTGGGCGCCGCAGCTCGCGGCCATGGTGGGGCTCGGCGTCGGCATCGACTACGCGCTGTTCATGGTCACCCGGCACCGCGAGAACCTGGCCCTGGGGATGCCGGTCGCCGAGGCGGTCGGCCGGGCCCTGGCCACCGCGGGACAGGCCGTGATCTTCGCGGGTGGCACGGTCGTCGTGGCGATCCTCGGGCTGCTCTTCGCGGGCATCCCGTTCGTGACGGGCGGTGGAATCGCCATCTCCGCGATGGTGCTCGTGATGGTGCTCGCGTCGATCACCCTGCTGCCGGCACTGCTCGGACTGGTGGGGCACCGGATCAACGGCCGCCGGCGCAGGCCCCACCAGCCGAGCACCGGCTGGTACCGCTGGGGTGCTCACGTGACCCGCAACGCGACGGCGTACCTCGTCGGCGGAGCCGTCCTCATGGTCTCCTTGGCCACGCCCGTTCTCGCGCTGAACCTGGGATTCCCCGACGACGGGACCAAGCCCGAGTCGAGGACCGAGCGCCGGGCCTACGACCTCATCGCCGACGGGTTCGGCCCCGGCGCCAACGGACCGCTGGTGATCGCGGTCGACACCTCCCGCGACGTGTCCGTCGTGGCACCGCTGGCCGCTGCGATGGCGGCCGATCCCGGCATCGCCTCGGTCGGCGAGCCGATCATCGATCCCACCGCGGGCGTGGCGACCCTGGTGGCGCAGCCCACCACGTCGCCCCAGGACGAAGCCACCCAGGAGACCGTCGCGAGGCTCCGCAGCGAGGTCATCCCGACGGTGCTCGACGGCACCGAGGCCACCGCCCACGTCGGCGGTCAGACCGCCACCTTCGCCGACCTCGGTGAGCGGGTGCAGGAGCGGATGCCGCGCTTCGTGGCTGCCGTGCTGGTGCTGTCGTTCCTCCTGCTCACCCTGCTGTTCCGGTCGGTCCTGGTGCCGCTGAAGGCGGTGCTGCTGAACCTGCTGAGCGTCGGCGCGGCGTACGGGGTGCTCGTCATGGTCTTCCAGTGGGGCTGGGCGGCCAGCCTGATCGGCGTGGAGTCGACGGTGCCGATCGTGTCGTTCATCCCGCTGTTCATGTTCGCGATCCTGTTCGGGCTCTCGATGGACTACGAGGTGTTCCTGCTGTCGCGGGTGCGCGAGGAGTACCGGCGCCACGGCGACAACACCCGCGCGGTCATCGCCGGGATCGCCGGGACCGGGCGCACCATCACCGCGGCCGCGCTGATCATGGTGGCGGTCTTCTCGGGCTTCGTCCTGGGCAGCGACCCGGTGGTGAAGATGATGGGAGTCGGACTGGCCACGGCGATCTTCCTCGACGCGACCGTCGTCCGCCTGGTGCTCGTCCCGGCCACGATGAAGCTCCTCGGCGACGCCAACTGGTGGCTGCCGGGGTGGCTGGACCGGCTGCTGCCGGAGCTGGACCACACGTGGGAGGAGACGCCGGCGGAGGAAGCGGCAGGCCTCCAGCCCCGCGTGCCCTAGGGCCGGTCGCGTCCGGGCTGGGCCCCACGGGAACACCCGCGGCCCAGCCCGGACCGCTCCTGGACGGGGATTGCGGCGTCGTACGGCGGAGATGGTCGAGGTACCGGGACGCGAACCACACCGAGAAGCGAGCGAGTCCGGAGCCCTCGAAGTGCTCGTCCCGATTCGGTGAACTTCCGAGCCCTCCTGGGCGACCATGAGGAGTGACTTGGATGATCACGTTGGCGATGAGGGCCGTGTCGCTCGTGCTTGGACTCGCCATCGCAGTGTGCTGGCTGTTCGTCGTCACCGCAGGAATCGTCCACCTCATCCGTGACCCCCGGGAGGCCACGCCACCCGCCCTCCTTGCGGTGGCGACCTTCGCGATGATCAGTTGGTTCCGCCGGCGACGCGAGTCGCGAGAGGCGGGACACACCTCCCCTCCCGCTGCTGGTTGACGCACGACCGCCGCACGAGTTGGGTTGGACACCAACCAGAGGAGAGCGCCGTGGGCCAGGTCGTGATGTACAGCTCGGTGTCGGTGGACGGCTTCATCGCCGACGAGAACGACGAGCCCGGGACGCTGTTCGACTGGTTGACCAGCGGCGACGTCCCGCTGGATGACAGCGGACTCCTCAAGGTGTCGCAGGCTTCCCATGACTACGTCCGGCCGTACTGGGACCAGATCGGGGTGACGATCGCCGGCCGTCACGTCTTCGACCTGACGGACGGGTGGGACGGGACGCCTCCGAGCGGCATCGAGCACGTGGTCGTCGTGACGCACCGGCCGCCGCCCGAGGGCTGGGACTCCAGCGCGCCGTTCCACTTCGTCGACGGCGTCGAGGCAGCGGTGGCCAAGGCGCAGGAGCTCGCGGGCGACCGCTGGGTCGAGGTGGCCTCGGGCGACGTTGGCGGCCAGGTGCTCGCTGCTGGTCTGGTCGACGAGGTGCGCATGGACGTCGTGACCGTCGTGTTCGGTTCGGGCAAGCGCTACTTCGGGTCGGTCGACGCGCAGCACCTGCTGGAGGACCCGGACGTGGTCATCCAGGGCGAGCGTGTGCTCCACCTGCGCTACCGGGTGCGCCGATGAGCGACTCGAACGAGCCGCACGAAGCAGACTGACCGGCAGTCCCCAAATGTCCTTCCGGCGGAGGAACCCGTCAGAGCCGAATGGTGTCGTTGTCGCCGAGGTCGGGCTGCGAGTCGCTGACGAGGCCCTTCACGAACTGGACGGCCGCGGCGACCTTGCCCGAAGACTCCCAGTACTCGGCCGTGGTGGCGTCGATGCGCAGCGCGATGTTGTCGGCGTCCTCGGGCCCGCCGGACATGAAGGCGCCGGCGGAGGTGTCCCAGAGGTCCTCGACCTTGCCGCGGTTCTGCTCGACGTGGGCGGTGCCGCTGAGCGAGACCCACCCGGCGTCGCTCGCGTAGGCCACGTTCACGCGGGGGTCCGCCTCGAGTGCTCGCACCTTCTCGCTGCTGCGCTCGGTGAGGAACCACGTGGTGCCGGGGTGCTCGAAGTCCTGCGTGCCCATCGGGGTGGACACGAGGGCGCCCTCCTGCGAGACGTAGGTCAGCACGGCGATCCGGGTGTCGCGCATGATCGCCGTGACGGTCTGGGTCTGGTCGTCATGAGTGGTCATGCTTCGACCCTTGCACCCGCGCCGGGTCGCCGCCTCCCGAGGCGGACGGGTTCGCTCAGGCCACCTGGTAGGTCAGGCAGTCCGCCACGTCGGCGCCCGGCCCGACGCGGATCGAGTCCGCGTGACACTCCAGCGCGTCGTTGTGGGTGCAGTCGGTCCGGTGGCACGCGCCGACCATCGCGGTCGCGGTGGGCAGGCCACCGGAGATGCTGATGTCGATGAACGTGCCGCAGCCGGCCTCGGCCCCGGTGATGTTGATCGCTCCGGCGTGGCACTCGTGATCGGCGTTGTACGAGCAGCCTTCGACGGCGCAGTCGTGGACGGGTGGCAGTTCCTGGACGTTCATGGTCGCCTCCATCGGTGGTCCTGCTTCGACGGTACGACGACGCCCCTGTGGTGAGGGAAGACTCAGAACGACGTGGTCTCGATACGCCGTTCGCTGCGCTCGCGTGCTACTCGACCACCGGCACCTGAGCCGCTCGACCACCGTTCCGGTGGTCGAGCAGCTCACGTCAGGACAGCTTCTCGAGGATGAGCTCGCGGACGCGGCCGGCGTCGGCCTGGCCGCGCATCTCCTTCATCACGAACCCGATCAGCGCACCGGCGGCGGCCTGCTTGCCGTCGCGGATCTTCTGTGCCGCGTCGGGGTCGTTGGCGATGGCGCGGTCGACGGCGTCGCCGAGCGCACCGTCGTCGGACACGACCTCGAGGCCGCGGGCGGCGACGACCTCCTCGGGCTCACCCTCGCCGACCAGCACCCCCTCGAAGACCTGGCGGGCCAGCTTGTCGTTGATCCGCTTGGCGTCGATGAGGCCCTGGATCTGCGCGACCTGCGCCGGCGTGATCGCGAGCGCGGTGACGTCGGTGCCGCGCTCGTTGGCGGTACGGGCCAGCTCGCCCAGCCACCACTTCCGCGCGGCCTGCGGCGTGGCGCCCGCCGCGATGGTCTCGGCGACGAGGTCAAGCGCACCGGCGCCGACCGTGTCGCGCATGTCCAGGTCGCTGAAGCCCCACTCGGCCTGCAGGCGCTTGCGGCGCTCGGCGGGCGGCTCGGGCAGGGTGCCGCGCAGCTGGTCGACCCAGGCGCGGTCGGGGGCGACCGGAGCGAGGTCCGGCTCGGGGAAGTAGCGGTAGTCGTCAGCGTCGGACTTCTCGCGACCGGCCGAAGTGGAGCCGTCGGACTCGTGGAAGTGACGCGTCTCCTGGACCACCGATCCTCCGGCGTCGAGGATGCCGGCGTGACGGCCGATCTCGTAGCGGACGGCGCGCTCGACCGAGCGGAACGAGTTCACGTTCTTCGTCTCCGAGCGCGTGCCCAGCTTGTCGCTGTCGAGCGGCTTGAGCGAGAGGTTGACGTCGGCGCGCAGCGAGCCCTGGTCCATCCGGGCGTCGGAGACGTCGAGCGCGACCATCAGATCACGCAGGTAGTTGACGTAGGCGCGGGCGACGGCCGGCGCCTTGTCGCCGGGGACCTCGATCGTCTTGGTGACGACCTCGATCAGCGGGATGCCCGCGCGGTTGTAGTCCAGCAGCGAGTACTCGGCGCCGTGGATCCGGCCGGTGCTGCCGCCGACGTGCAGCGACTTGCCCGTGTCCTCCTCCATGTGCGCGCGCTCGATCTCGATGCGGTACGTCTCGCCGTCGACGTCCAGGTCGACGTAGCCCTCGAACGCGATCGGCTCGTCGTACTGCGACGTCTGGAAGTTCTTCGGCATGTCCGGGTAGAAGTAGTTCTTCCGCGCGAAGCGGCACCACTCGGCGATCTCGCAGTTCAGCGCGAGGCCGATCCGGATCGCCGACTCCACGGCCTTGGCGTTCACGACCGGCAGTGCGCCGGGCAGGCCCAGGCACACGGGGCAGATCTGCGTGTTGGGCTCGGCGCCGAACTCGGTGGAGCAGCCGCAGAACATCTTCGAGGCGGTGTTCAGCTCGACGTGGACCTCCAGGCCCATCACCGGCTGGTAGCGGCTGAGCGCCTCGTCGAACGGGACGAGCTTCGTGGCGGTGGTGCTCATCGGGCGACCTCCAACTCGGGGGCGAGTGCGGCGAAGGGGCTGCCGTCGCGCTCGGCGACGAACCGCTCCAGCGCGGCACCGGCGTTGTACAGGCGGTCGTCGGCCATCGCGGGCGCCAGGAACTGCAGGCCCACCGGGAGGCCTTCGGACAGTCCGATCGGCAGCGAGATGCCGGGCACGCCGGCGCGGGTGGCCGGGATCGTCGCGATGTCCTGCGCGTACATGGCCAGCGGGGCGTCGAGCTTCTCCCCCAGCGGCCACGCGACGGCCGGCGAGGTGGGCGAGGCGAGGACGTCGACCTGCTCGAACGCGGCCTCGAAGTCGCGCGCGATGAGCGTACGGACCTTCTGGGCCGAGCCGTAGTACGCGTCGTAGTAGCCGCTGGAGAGGGCGTAGGTGCCCAGGATGATGCGGCGCTTGACCTCGTCGCCGAAGCCGGCGTCGCGCGACGCGGCCATGACCTGCTCAGCGCTGGGGCCGTCCACGCCCTGCGGCGAGACCCGCAGGCCGTACCGCATCGCGTCGAACTTGGCGAGGTTGCTGCTGACCTCGCTCGGCATCACGAGGTAGTACGCGGCGAGGCCCTGCGCGAAGCTCGGGCACGAGACCTCGACGATCTCGGCGCCGGCCTTCGCCAGCAGCTCGATCGACTCCTCGAAGCGCTGGCGCACGCCGGGCTGGAAGCCCTCGCCGGCGAGCTCGCGGATGACACCCACGCGCAGGCCCGAGACGTCGGCGCGACGCGCGGCCTCCACGACCGGCGGGACCGGGAGGTCGAGGCTGGTGGAGTCGCGCGGGTCGTGGCCGGCCATGACCTCGTGCAGGAGCGCCGCGTCGAGCACGGTGCGGGTGACCGGGCCGGCCTGGTCGAGGCTGCTGGCCATCGCGACCAGTCCGTAGCGGGAGACACCGCCGTAGGTGGGCTTGACGCCCACGGTGCCGGTGACGGCGCCTGGCTGGCGGATCGAGCCGCCGGTGTCGGTGCCCACCGCGAGCGGGGCCTCGAACGCGGCCACCGCGGCCGCGGAGCCACCGCCGGAGCCACCGGGGATCCGGTTGGTGTCCCACGGGTTGCGCGTGGGGCCGTACGCCGAGTGCTCGGTGGAGGAGCCCATCGCGAACTCGTCCATGTTGGTCTTGCCCAGGATCGGCAGGCCGGCGGCCTTCAGGCGCGACACGACGGTGGCGTCGTACGGCGGGACCCAGCCCTCGAGCATTTTCGAGCCGCACGTGGTGGGCAGCCCGGTGGTGGTCAGGACGTCCTTGACCGCGATCGGCACGCCGGCGAGGTCGTGCACGGACTCCCCTGCGTCGCGGCGGCGATCGACCTCGGCGGCCGTGGCGAGGGCGCCCTCGGCGTCGACGTGCAGGTAGGCGTGGATCTCACCGTCGACCGCGGCGATGCGATCGAGGTGCTGCTGCGTGACCTCGACGGAGGTCACCGTGCCGGCGGCGAGCGCGGCGGCGAGGTCGGCCGCGGTCGAACGGGTCAGGTCGCTCATGCTTCTCCGAGGATCTTGGGGACGAGGAAGCGCTGCTCCTCGCTGGCGGGGGCTCCGGCGAGGGCAGCGTCGGGCGTCAGGCTCGGCTGGACCTCGTCGGGACGGAAGACGTTGGTCACCGGGACGGGGTGGCTCATCGCGGGCACGTCGTCGCCGGCGGCCTGCTGGACCACCTGGACGTAGTCGAGGATCGCGGGCAGCTCGGCACCCAGTCGATCGAGTTCGGAGCCGGACAGTTCGATCCGCGCGAGGCTCGCCAGATGGGCGACATCGTCGCGGGAGATCTCGGGTGACGACATGGATTTCATCCTAGTCGGGCGGCCATTCGCGCCCCGCGCCGGTCACGATGGACGAGGATGGCGCCCATGCTCGGCAGGACGGTGGTGCTCGCCCTGGCCTGCTTCGCGCTCGCCGGCTGTGACGCGGCGTCTTCCGGGACCCCCTCGGAGGCCGAGCCGTCTGGGTGCGCGGCCGTCGAGATCGTGGGCATCCGAGGGCAGGGCCAGTTCCTGGAGGCCAACGACGGACTCGGCACGGAGGTCTCGCGGATCTCCGCCGCGCTCGCCGACGACCTGGCGTCGCTCGGCACGGTGCGGACCACCGCGATCCGGCACGCGAGCGGCCTCGGAAGCTGGGACGAGTACCTCGAGGACGTGCGGGACGGACGCGATCGGCTCCGCACCCACCTGCGGTCGGTCGCCGCTGACTGCCCTGACGCGAAGATCACCGTGATCGGCTTCAGCCAGGGCTCGCAGGTCGCCCGGCAGGAGCTGGCGGCGGATCCTCGCCTCGCCCGGCACGTCGACGTGCTCGTGCTGGTGGGCAGTCCGGTGCGTGATCCCTCCTCGCCGTTCGAGCACGTGGAGCTGACCGGTGGCGTCCCGGCGGAGGCCGGCCGCCTCGGGCCGGGGCCGGACCTCGGCGAGCTGGCCGAGCGGACCGTGGAGGCGTGCATCGCCGGCGATGCCGTGTGCGCTGCCGGTAGCTCGCCCGACGACACGATCCACCGGCACGCCTACGAGGATCCGGACGTGGCACAGGCGATCGCGTACGCCGCCGCCACTGTGCTGGCCGGGTGACATGGGCCCACAGGAACTGCTGGCAGTGACGTTCGCGGGGCCTCCACCGGCGTGTCGACCCCGCAAACGTCACTGCCAGCGCTCACCTCAGGCCAGCGCGTCGGGGCCACCCTCCAGCAGCTGCTTGAACTGCTCCTCGTTGAGGATCCTCAGCCCGAGCTCCTCGGCCTTGGCGGCCTTCGAACCGGCGTTCTCGCCCACGACGACGTAGTCGGTCTTCTTGCTGACCGAGCCGGAGGCCTTGCCGCCGGCGGCGATGATCGCCTCCTTGACCGAGTCGCGGGTGAAGTCCTCGAGCCCGCCCGTCACCACCACGGTGAGCCCGTCGAGCACTCCCCCGGCCGTCGAGGCCGCGCCCGGGCCGGGGTGGTCGGGGATGGCGAACCGTACGCCGGCCGCCTGCCACTGCTCGACGATCTCGCGGTGCCAGTCGACCTCGAACCACTCGATGAGCGAGTCGGCGATGATCCCGCCGACGCCCTCGACCGCCGCCAGCTCCTCGCGGGAGGCGGCGCGGATGGCCTCGATCGAGCCGAAGTACTGCGCCAGGGCCCGCGCGGCCACCGGACCCACGTGACGGATGTTGAGGGAGACGAGCTGGCGCCACAGGTCCTTCGTCTTTGCCTTCTCCAGCTCGTCGAGGAGGACCTGGGCCTGCTTGGACGCGTCGCCCGTCTTCACCCGGAACGGGGTGCGGACGACCGGCTGGCCGGTCTTCTCGTCGAGCTTGGCCTCGCCGGTCTCGGCGTCGCGCACGGTGACCTCGATCGGCACGAGCTGCTCGAGCGTGAGGGAGAACAGGCCGGCCTCGGAGTCGAGCGGAGCGCCGGTGCCCTGGGTGAGCGCGGCGGCGGTGACCTCGCCCAGCGCCTCGATGTCGAGGGCGCCGCGCGAGCCGACGTGCTCGACCCGGCCGCGCACCTGGGCCGGACACGTGCGCGCGTTCGGGCAGCGCAGGTCCTTGTCGCCCTCCTTCATCGCGCGCAGCGGCGTGCCGCACTCAGGGCAGCCCTCGGGCATGACGAACGCGCGCTCGCTGCCGTCGCGGCGCTCGACCACGGGACCGAGGACCTCGGGGATGACGTCACCGGCCTTGCGCAGCACGACGGTGTCGCCGATGAGGACGCCCTTGGCCTTGACGACGTCCTGGTTGTGCAGGGTGGCCTGGCGCACGACGCTGCCGGCCACGCGGACCGGCTCCATCTGGGCGTACGGGGTGGCGCGCCCCGTGCGGCCGACCGACACGACGATGTCGAGCAGCGTGGTCTGGACCTCCTCGGGCGGGTACTTGTAGGCGATGGCCCACCGCGGCGCGCGGCTGGTCTCGCCGAGCTCGGGGTGCAGCGCCAACTCGTCGACCTTCACCACGAGGCCGTCGATCTCGTGCTGGAGGGAGTGCCGCTGGCCGCCCAGCTCGGCCACGCGCTCGAGCACGTCGTCGACGTCGTCGAGCACGCGCGTGTTGGGGCTGGTGGGCAGGCCCCACCCCTGGAGCAGGTCGTAGACCTCGCTCTGGGCCGACACCGGCGGGCGCTCCCACGCGCCGATGCCGTGGACGTAGAGGTTCAGCACGGCGATCCGCTCGTTGCCGGCCTCCAGCTCGAGGCCGGACTTCTTGTCGAGCTGCTGGCGCAGGCCGCCGCTGGCGGCGTTGCGCGGGTTGGCGAAGGCCGGGAACCGCCGGGCCGCACTGGCGGTGGCACGCTCCTCGGGCACGCCGCGGGCGAGCGACTCGGCCACGGCCCGGTCGCGAAGCTCGGCCTGGAAGGCGTTGAGCCGCTCGAACTCCTCGATGCCGATGAACACCTCGCCACGGACCTCGACGAGAGGCGGGTGACCGTCGCCCGCGAGCCGCTCGGGGATCCCGGCGACCTTGAGCGCGTTGACCGTGACGTCCTCGCCCACGCGTCCGTCGCCGCGGGTGGCGGCCGAGACGAGCACGCCGTCCTCGTAGCGCAGGTTGAGCGCGAGCCCGTCGATCTTGGCCTCGGTGAGCCACCGGACCGGGCGCCCGGCGGCACGCTGCGTCTTGGCGCACCAGTCGCGCAGCTCCTCGGGCGAGAAGACGTTGTCGAGGCTCAGCATCCGCTCGGCGTGCTGGATCGGCGGCAGCGCCGTGGCGCCCGTGGCGGCACCGACGACCAACGTCGGCGAGTCCTGGCCCTGGAGCTCGGGGTGGAGCCGCTCGAGCTCCTCCAGCCGGTGCATCCAGCCGTCGTAGGTGACGTCGTCGACCAGCGACGTGTCCTGGCCGTAGTAGGCGTCGCGCGCGCGCTCGATCTGCTCGACGAGCTCGGCCGCCTCGGCGCGAGCCGCCTTGGGCCCGGGATCGTCGTCGGGCACTGCAGTTCCGGGCGCTGTTCCGGGTGTCTCCGCCATGGCGACGAGCCTAGTGCGACGCTCGGACAGTGCCATGCAGGTGCGCCGCACGACGTCGAGTTGCCGCGCGCGCTCACCGATTTAGGGTGCGGAGCATGAGACTTCGCCGCGTGACGACCCGCACCCGGGGCTGGACCCGGCGTCGTGCGGGGCGCGGGTGGACCTACCTGGACGAGCTCGGCGGCACCATCACCGGCGAGGAGCGCGAGCGCATCGAGGCCCTCGTGATCCCGCCGGCGTGGAAGGACGTCTGGATCAGCCCCTGGGCCAACGGCCACCTGCAGGCCACCGGTGTCGACGAGGCTGGGCGGACCCAGTACCTCTACCACCCCGACTGGGTGCGCCAGAGGAACCTCGAGAAGTTCGACCGGATCAGCCAGATCGCCCATGAGCTGCCGCGGCTCCGCAAGCTGGTCGCCGACCACATCACCGCGCGCGACGGCTCGCGCGAGCACGCGGCGGCGGTCGCCGTGCGCATGCTCGACTCCGGCTCGTTCCGCGTCGGCAACGACGTCTACGCCAAGCAGGGCAGCTTCGGCCTGACCACCCTCGAACGGCGTCATGTGCGCGCCAAGGGCAACACGCTCGTGTTCACCTTCGTGGGCAAGTCCGGGGTGGAGCACCAGGTGGTCCTTGACGACGAGCCGGTCGTGGACGCGGTGAACCGCATGCGGCGGCGACGCGGCGGCGGGCCGCGCCTGCTGGAGTACCTGGCCAACCGGTCGCGCTTCCCGCTGGACTCCTCCGACGTCAACACCTACCTGCGCGAGCAGACGGGCCTGGAGATCAGCGCGAAGGACCTGCGGACGTGGGCCGCCACGGTGCTCGCGGCCGAGGTGCTGGCGCTGTCCGACGAGCCCGGCGACACCAAGGCCTCCCGGGCGCGGGCGGTGCGCGCCGCGTTGACCGAGGTCTCGCTCGCCCTGGGCAACACGCCCACGGTGGTGCGGAGCTCGTACGTCGACCCGCGGCTCATCAGCCTCTACGAGTCGGGCACCGTCATCCCGCGCCAGTCGTTCGAGGGCGAGATCGATGCGCTCGAGCGCCGCAACGCGATCGAGCGCGAGACCCTGCGGTTGCTGCGCGACGTGGACTGACGCGGAGCACGTGATCTCGATACACCGTCTCGCTGCGCTCGCCGGCACTCGATCACCGGGCCGTCGGTGATCGAGTAGCAGGGCGAGGAACCTGCCGGTGATCGAGTAGCGGGGCGAGGAACGAGCCCGCGTATCGAGATCACGCCGAACGCGAGGAGCCCGCGTGTCGAGATCAGCCGAAGGAGCGGGCGGCGGTGGCGGCCTGCTCGAGAGCCTGGCGGGCGTCGGCCGGCGAGCGCCCGGCGAGGCCGCACGCGGGGGTCACGACGCCGCGGCCGGCGAACGACTCGGGCGCGAAGCCGAGGCGCCCCATGAACTCCTCGATCCGGGCGGCGCCATCGCCGCCGAACCACAGGTCGGTCCCGGCCTCGAAGACCTGCGCCCACACGTCGGAGGGCTCGGCGAGCGAGAGGTCGAACGCGATCGCCTCGAACCCCGCGCCGGCCAGCAGCGACACCGGCACGTCGGGCGCGCAGGTGTGCACGACGGGCCGGGCGCCGGCCTCACCAATCGCCTCGACGACGGGCCGCAGCAGGGCGTCGGCCACGGGCGCGTCGATGGAGCGGTGCCGCCCGAACCCGCTGGCGGTCGGGATGCTGCCGGCCAGCACGGCGGTGATGGCGGGCTCGTCCACCTGCACGACGAGGTCGCCGGTGAAGCGACGACGCAGCTCGGCGAGGTGGTCCCCGACCGCCGCACCCAGCGCCTCGGCGAGCTCGCGCCGCGCCCCGTGGTCGGAGACGACCTTGTCCCCGCGGGGTCGCTCCACGGTCGCGGCGAGCGTGAGCGGGCCGGTCAGCTGCTGCTTGAGCGTCACGGACTGCCCGGCGAGGAGCTCCTCCAGTGCGTCGAGGTCCTGACGCAAGGCCGATCGGGCCCGGCGCTGGTCCATCCCCTCGCCCGGCGCGAGCCGCCAGCCCGCCGGCTGCAGGTCGATCGGCAGGGGCAGGATGCCGAGCGTGCGACCGAGCATCGCCGATGGCGCGCCGCGGCCCGGCAGCTCGGGGACGAAGACGATCCCGTCGGCGCCGAACGTCTCGACGACGTACCTGGCGACCGGGGTGAACTCGTCGCCCGGCATCGATCCGATCCCCGTGGCGCGCATGCCCACGATCATCCCCCACGCCCCGGTGTGAGAATCATCCGGTGACCGTTCGACCCGCCACGAACCACGACGTCCCCGCCCTCGCGGACCTCGCCGCCCGCACCTTCCCCTCGCCTGCCGCCCGGCATGCCCGAGGAGAGCATGGCGGCCTTCATCGCCGAGCACCTCTCGCCCGAGCGGTTCGAGGAGTACCTCGCCGCCGACGAGGCCGAGGTCCTGGTGGCCCACGACGACGCGGGCACCCTCACGGGCTACACCCTGACCTTCGCGCGCGAGCCCTACGACGAGCACCTCGCGGCCGTCGTGCGGCAGCGCCCGACCGTGGAGCTCAGCAAGTGCTACGCCGACCCGGACGCCCACGGCACGGGCGTCGCGAGCCGGCTCATGGAGGCGGTCGTGGAGGCCGCCCGCGAGGCCGGAGCCGCGAGCGTGTGGCTCGGGGTGAACGGCCGCAACGCCCGCGCCCAGCGGTTCTACGCCAAGCACGGCTTCGAGGTGGTCGGCGAGCGGCGCTTCGTCGTGGGCGGGCACACCGAGGACGACCTGGTCCTCGAGCGTCAGCTGGCCTGAGCCCCGGCCTGTTCCAGCCGGCGCGCCACCGCACGCGCGGCCACCCGGCCGGCCCGGTTGGCGCCGATCGTGGACGCCGACGGGCCGTACCCGACGAGCTGCACGCGCGGATCCGCCACCGCGGTGGTGGAGGTCGACGTGGTGTCGCCGAGCTGGATCCCACCGAGCGGCGACCGGAGCCCGAGCGGGGCGAGGTGCTCGACGTCGGGGCGGAACCCGGTGGCCCACAGGATCACGTCCACCGGCTCGAACGTCCCGTCGGCCCAGCGCACGCCGTCACGCTCGATCCGGCTGAACATCGGTCGTCGCTCGTAGGCGCCCAGGCGGGCCGCCTCCTGCTCCTGCGGGCGCAGCATCAGGCCGGTGACACTGACGACGCTGCGCGGCGGCAGGCCCTGCCGCACGCGCTCCTCGACCAGGGCCACGGCCTCGCGGCCGGCGTCCTGGTCGAACTCGTCGGTCCGCCACACCGGCTCGCGGCGGGTGACCCACAGCGTCTCGGTGAGAGGCCTCAGCATGCCGAGGAACTGCACCGCCGACGCCCCGCCGCCGACGACGAGGACCCGGCGCCCCCGGAAGCGCTCGACGTCGCCGAACTCCACCGTGTGCAGCTGCTCGCCGGCGAAGTCCTCGCGGCCCGGGTAGTACGGCACGAACGGGCGCCGCCACGTGCCGGTCGCGTTGACGATCGTGCGGGCGTGCCACGTCCGGCCGTCCTCGGCCTCGATCCGCAATGCCTCGCCCTCGTCGTGCACCGCCCGGACCACCACGGGCCGGACGACGGCCAGGTCATTGCGCGTCTCGTAGTCGGTGAAGTAGGCCGGGACGAAGGTGTTGGCGGCCTCGGGCCCGTGGGTCGCCGGCAGCGGCGCGTCGGGAAGGTCGGCGACGCCGTGCACGTCGGACATCGTCAGGGAGTCCCAGCGGTGCTGCCACGCTCCTCCCGGTCGCGCGTTCGCGTCGAGGACGAGGTGGCTCACGCCGAGGCGGTGGAGGTGGAACGAGGTCGACAGCCCGGCCTGGCCGGCTCCGATGACGATGCTGTCCCACACGCTCGGGTCAACGTCGCCGGGACCGCGCGGATTCCCTCAGGCGGCGACGGTGCGGCTGGTGCGCGCGATCGTGGCGGAGCCGACGACGCGGGTGCCCTCGTAGATCACGCAGGCCTGACCCGGGGCGATGCCCGTGGCCGGGTCGGCCAGCTCGACGCGGACGACGTCGCCGTCCACCGTGACCGTGGCCCGGTGCTCGTCGCCGTGGGCGCGCAGCTGCACGGTGCACGCCAGCGGGCCGACGGGCGGCTCGTCGCACCACAGCGGCTTGATCCCCTCGATCGCGTCGATCGCGAGGTGTTCGCGCGGCCCAACCGTGACGGTGCCGGACACGGGCTCGATGTCGAGCACGAAGCGCGGCTTGCCGTCGGCTGCCGGGACACCGAGCCGCAGTCCCTTGCGCTGGCCGATCGTGAACGCGTAGGCGCCGTCGTGCGCACCGACCTCCGCGCCCGTCTCGTCCACGATCGGTCCGGGCTTCGGGCCGAGCTTGTCGGCGAGCCAGCCGGCGTTGTCACCGTCGGAGATGAAGCAGATGTCGTGGCTGTCGGGCTTGTTCGCCACCTGAAGCCCGCGTCGGGCAGCCTCCTCGCGCACGAGGGACTTCGGGTCGTCGCCGAGCGGGAAGACCGAGCGGGCGAGCTGGTCCTGCGTGAGGACGCCGAGCACGTAGGACTGGTCCTTGCCGTGGTCGACCGCGCGGTGCAGCTCCACGACCTCGCCAGCGGTGCCATCGGAGGTCACGAGGCGCGCGTAGTGTCCGGTGACCACGCCGTCGAAGCCCAGCGCGACGGCGCGTTCGAGCACGGCGGCGAACTTGATCTTCTCGTTGCAGCGCAAGCACGGGTTGGGCGTGCGACCGGCGGTGTACTCGGCGATGAAGTCGTCCACGACCTCGTCGGCGAACTCGTCGCTCATGTCCCACACGAAGAACGGGATCCCGATGGCGTCGGCGGCCCGGCGGGCGTCGCCGGCGTCCTCGATCGAGCAGCAGCCGCGGGCACCGGTGCGGTAGGACTTCGGGTTGCGACTCAGCGCGAGGTGCACACCCGTGACGTCGTGGCCCGCGTCGACGGCGCGTGCGGCCGCCACGGCCGAGTCGACGCCGCCGGACATCGCGGCGATGAGCCTCATCGGGTGCGGCTCCGGACGAGTCCGGCGGTGCGCGCCCGCTCGTGCACGGCCGGCAGCACCTCGATCAGGCGATCGACGTCGGCCTCGGTGGACGTGTGTCCCAGGCTGAAGCGCAGCGAGCCGCGGGCGGCGGCGTCGTCGAAGCCCATGGCGAGCAGCACGTGGCTGGGCTGCGGCACGCCCGCCTGGCACGCCGAGCCCGTGGAGACCTCGATGCCCTGCGCGTCGAGCAGCATCAGCAGGGCGTCGCCCTCGCAGCCGGGGAACGTCACGTGGGCGATGTTCGGCAGGCGGTGTGCGGGCCCGGGCAGCGGGTCGCCGTTGACGACGGCCTCGGGGACGACGCGGGCGATCCCCTCGACCAGCCGCGTGCGCAGTGCCTCGATGCGGGCCGCGTTCTCGGCCTGGCGCTGCACCGTGAGCTCGAGGGCGGTGGCGAAGCCGGCGATGAGCGCCACGCCCACCGTGCCCGAGCGCAGGTCGCGCTCCTGGCCACCACCGTGCAGCAGCGGCGTCGCCTCGACCTCGCGCCGGATCACCAGCGCACCGACGCCGACGGGGCCGCCGAGCTTGTGCGCCGTGACGGTCATGGCGTCGAGGTCGGTGGCGGCGAAGTCGAGCGGCAGGTAGCCCGCGGCCTGGACGGCGTCGGAGTGCACCGGGATGCCGTACTGGCGCGCGATCTCGACGACCTCGGCGACGGGCTGGATCGTGCCCATCTCGTTGTTGGCCCACATCGTGGTGATCGCCGTGACGTCCTCGGGACTCGACTCGATGGACTCGCGCAGCGCGTCGATGCGCACGCGGCCCTGGCGGTCGACGGGCGTGACGTCGATGCGGGCGCCCTCGTGCGCGGCGAGCCACGTGACGGGGTCGAGCAGGGCGTGGTGCTCGATCGAGCTGAAGACGACGCGGTCGCGGCGCGGATCGGCCGAGCGACGCGACCAGTAGAGACCCTTGATCGCGAGGTTGTTGGCCTCGGTGCCGCCCGAGCAGAACACGACCTCGCTCGGCCGGGCGCCCAGGCGCTCGGCGATCGACTCGCGCGACTCCTCCACGACGCGGCGGGCGCGGCGGCCGGCCTCGTGCAGGCTCGACGGGTTGCCGGTGCGCTGCAGCTCGTCGTGCATCACCTCGACGGCCTCGGGCCACATCGTGGTGGTGGCCGCGTGGTCGAGGTAGACGCGATCGGGGGTCGTGGTCATCGTCTCCAGCGTAATGGGGCCGCACGAGAGCCGCCCCGGGCCGTCGGGGTCGGGGCCTGCGTGATCTCGATACGCCGCTCGCTGCGCTCGCGAGCTACTCGATCACCGGCCGGTGGTCGAGTGGCTCGGCGAGGAACGAGCCGGCCGTATCGAGACCACGCCCTCGCGCGACTGATCTCGATACGCCGCTCGCTGCGCTCACGAGCTACTCGATCACCGGCCGGTGGTCGAGTGGCACGGCGAGGAACGAGCCGGCCGTATCGAGACCACCCCGACGCGCGTCAGGAGACCTGCGACCCGCCCTGGGGCAGTAGCTCGTCGACGAGCGTGGCGGTGGTGTGATCCATGGGCTCCCCGTCGAGGGCGACGAGCAGCTGCTCGACCGCGGCGGCGACGCCGGCGGTGCCGCCGGTCTCGTGACGGGCGCGCAGGATGATCCGCCAGGCCTGCTCGTGCGTCGGGTAGATCCGCAGGATCGCGCCGGCCGCAGCCGCCGAGCCGGCCGGGTCGCGGCCGTCCTGCAGCAGGGTCGCCAGGCGCAGCGCCGCGTCGATCACGAGCTCACCGACGGTGCGCGACAGGCCGAGCGTGGCCGACCAGGCGTAGCGGCCGCGCGGAGCGTCCTCGAAGGCCGGACCACGCACGAGCTTGAGCGCCCGGCGCAGCAGGTCGATCTCGTCGCGCGGGAACTCGGCCCGGCGGCTCGCGATCACGAGGTGGCGGAACGCGTCCCAGTCGCACACGACGTCGGGGCCCAGGGACAGTCGGCCGTCAAGGCTCTCGCGCACGCGGTGGTGCCCCTCGCGGTCGGAGCCGAGCCACACGCGAGCGCGCTCGATGTTGGCGTCGCGCACCTCGGGCGTGACGCCGAGCGGCCACACGGCGCCGGCCAGCACGGTCGGGTGGACGCCCTCGGGGTGCAGCGCCAGGAAGGCGATGATCTCGGTGAGCACGGTGGCGCGACGCTCGGCCTGCTCGCCCGGGCCGTCGACGATCACGGAGCCGAGGATGCCGACCCGGCTGGTGGCGGTGAGCCACGCCGCGTCGTCGGCGTCGCGGCGCGGGAGGCTGACCGCGACGCGGTCGCTGTCGTCACCCGGGCGAGTGGTGAGGCCGGCCGACGCGAACAGCGCGGCCACGGACTCGGCGTGGTGCGAGCCGATGCGGTTGGCAGTGACGGCCAGGCCGAGCTGCGGGACGTGCAGCGTGCCGTGCTCGTCGACGTGCAGGCGCCAGCGCGCGGCGTCGTGGTCGCCGACCGCGATCGCGGCCGTGCCGGGGTTCGCACCCGCGACGCCGGCGAGGCGCTCGAGGGCGAAGCCCGGCGAGGAGGTGCCGACGGCCAGGAGGGTGAGCGCGTCCTCGCGACGGCGCCCGGTGAGGACGTCGTCGGCGCGGGAGGCCTCGAGCTCGGACGCCGCGGTCTCGACGTCGGGGACGAGCGTGACCCGCTCGGCGACCGAGGCGACGGCGGCCGGCAGGCCGGTGGCCAGGACCCGGACCGAGCGCGACCACGGGCTGACCGCGGCCTGCAGGACCAGGGACGTGATGACCTCGGCGCTGACGTGCAGGTCGCCGCCCACCGTGATGAGGCCGCCGGACGACGCGAGGTCGACGAGGACGTCGCGGCCCTCGGTGTCGACGCCCAGGCTGACCAGCGACGGGTAGGCGGGCTCGACGTCCTCGGGGGCCTCGAGCGTGGCGAGGTCCTCGGCGAGGCGCCAGACGGCACCGTCCTCGAGCGCCTCCCAGCCCTCGACCGCCTCGGGAACGGCGGGCGCGAGGTGCAGCACGACCTCGTCGTGGCCGACGACCGCGGCGTAGGCCGACGGGACGTCGACGCCCGCGTGCGCGCAGGCGTGGGTGAGGTGACGCAGCGCGGTCTCCAGCGACGCGGCGCGCTCGTGGTCGGCGGCCAGGCGCAGGTCGGCCTCGGTCTCGCGCGCGGACTCGTCGGGCTCGCCACCGGGCCGGCGACGACGCGCCACGGCGAGCGCGGCGAGCAGGCCGCTGGCCAGCAGGCCGGCGCCCATCCACCACGCGGTGGACTCGGGAGCCTGGGCGGTGGAGTCGGACTCCACTCCCCCGGCACCGGACGCACTGCTGCTGCCACCGCCGCCCTGCGAGCCCGCGGGGGCCGGGGTGACGGGAGCCTGCTCGACCGGCATGCGGTCGACGCCGACGGCGTCGCCGGGCATGGCCAGC
This sequence comes from Aeromicrobium phoceense, assembly GCF_013868155.1. NCBI lineage: Bacteria > Bacillati > Actinomycetota > Actinomycetes > Propionibacteriales > Nocardioidaceae > Aeromicrobium > Aeromicrobium phoceense. The sequence continues at coordinate 1,821,750 of NZ_JACEOG010000001.1, read as the reverse complement.
TGCCAGCCGGGCTGGATCAGGCGGGCGAGCTCGAGCTTGCGGCCGTCGAGCTGGACCTTGTCCTTGTTGAGCTCGTAGATCTCCTTGTAGCGGAAGCCGTCGCCCAGGTGGCGCTCGGCGATGTCCCAGAGGTTGTCGTGGTAGCCGTCCTTGGGCGCCTTCACGGTGTAGACGAGCTCGCCCTCGAGGCGGTTCTCGATCTTGTCGGCGACGGTGGGCTTCTCCTCCGGGGCCGGCGTCACGGCCTCCACGACGGCGGTGGCCACCGCGCCGGTCTGGGGCGCGATGTCGGACTCGGACGGGCCCGAGGCGTTCGCCGCCGGGCCGGCCACCAGGCCGGTCACCAGCAGGCCGCCGATGAGGGCACGCGCGAGGTGCTGCAGCGGCCCGGCGAACGGCACCGTGCGGGCCAGTCCACCGCGGCGGGTGGCGATGACCTCGAGGACGACACAGACGACGAAGACGAGCCAGATCAGCCACACGATGCCGACGAGCACCGACACGAGGTCCTCGGGACTCAGCTGGCGGGCGAGGTCGCGCAGGCTCGGCAGCTCGGTGGGGATCGGCGGCGCGCCGCCGAGCAGCAGCAGCGCGACGGGGAGGCCGACGAGCAGCGCCACGAGGGCGAGCGCCGAGCCGGCCCGCGCGGCAGCGGAGGAGGACTCCTCCACCGGGGCGGGCGCGAGCGACTCGAACCGGCTCGCGTCCGGTGTGGTCGTGGGTTCAGTCATGGGTGGCTCCTCGTCGAGGTCATGAGGTGGCGGCCGTCGCGGTGGCTCGCGCCGTGACCGGGTATTCGTTGATGCCGATGAGCTTCAGGAACGTGGTCTCGCTGGTGTCCCGCACCTCGATCGCGACCGTGTTGGCGTTGACCGTGATGGAGAACTGGGCGGCGGGGTAGCCGCGCGCGCTGAGGAAGTCCTGCGCGTACAGCCGGGCGAGGCCCGGGTCGACCGCGAGCGATCCACCGCCGCGCAGCTGGTCGACGTTCACCGCGTTGGCGCCGGCACGGGCCGCCTGCTCGGCGTCGTCCGCGACGCGCATCCGGGCGTTGATGCCCATGCCGCCGTCGACCACCAGACCCGCGCACAGCATCAGCACGAGCGACATGCTCAGCACGAAGATGGTGGCGCCGCCCTGCTCTCTCCTGCTCATCCGAACCTCCGGTAGCGGTCGATGGGGGCGCTGCTGCTGGCCTCGAAGTCGTCGCTGCCGTTCAGCCCGATGAATCCCAGCCCGTTGTTCGAGACGCGGCACCGCACCGACACCTCGACGACGCCGCCGGCCTCGAACGAGCCGGTGATGTCGGACACGACGCACTCGGAGAACCGGTCGTCCACGTCGCTGGCGTTGGCCGCGGCGTAGGCCGCGGAGAACGCCTCGGACTGGCTGCGCTCGAACGAGGCGGCCCGGGCGGCGTCGCGCGCCGCCGACTCGATGTCGGCGCGGACGGCCACGTAGCGGCCGCCGGCCAGCACCAGCATGAGGAACATGACGAGGATCGGCACCATCAGCACGACCTCGACGGACATCGAGCCGCGCTCGCGCTCTCGCAGCCGGCCGATCACGGCACGTCCTCCTCGAACTCCTCGATCCGGCCCCGCGCGACTTCCTCCACGCGCGGCGAGCCGATGAAGGGCAGCAGCTGGTTGGCCCGGCCCGAGACGGTGGCGCGCATGAAGTCGCCGTCCCGGACCACCGTGACCTGCGGACCGCGCAGGACACCGCGGCCCAGGGTCTGGGCCGAGGAGATCCCCTTCGCGCGACCCTGGTCGGCGTCGCCGGTGACGCGCGCGACGCGCGAGGCCTCGCGCGCCGACGCGCTCGCCGACTGCTTCGCCAGGTAGGTCAGCGCGAACTGGATCGTGATGATCATCGCGATCATGAGCAGGGGCGTGTAGAGGACCAGCTCGATCGCGCTGGCCCCCCGCTCGTCCCGTGCCCGAGAACGCATCAGATCAGGGGTTCTGGATGTTGTTGCCGATTTCGTTGGCCTCGCCCTGGAGCGCCTGGGTGAGGATGACGCCGATGATGCCGCAGACCGTGACGAGCACGGCGGCGATGACGACCCATTCGACGGCGGACGCGCCCTCTTCGCGACGCGCCTTGTCCAGGCGGCCACCGAGCATCGTGACGAGGTAACCGAGTGCGGGGTTCAACATGTGCTTCTCCTTCGGTGCGGTGGTTTCAGAGCCCGGCGATGCCAGAGAGCGCCGGGTAGATCAGGAAGACGAGGAAGCCGGCGGCCAGCAGCAGCTGTGCGACCAGCATGGACTGGGAGCGCTCCTGGGCGCGACCCTCGGAGTCGGCCAGCTCGCGCTGGCGCATGGACGAGGCGCGGGCGGTGAGCGAGTCGCGCACCTTGGCACCGTCCTCCGCGACGAGGGCGAGGGCGGCAGCGAGGTCGCGCAGCTCCTCGACTTTCATGTCATCGCCGAGGCGACCGAGCGCCGCCCACGGCGTGATGCCCTGGAGCCGGGCGTTCTCGATGGTCTCGCGCAGGCGGACCATGCCCCAGCCCTGGCTGACGCCCGCGGCGGCCGACAGCGCCTCGGGGACACCGCGGCCGCCGGCGAGGTTCATCGACACGAGGTCGAGGAACGCACTGACGACGTGGCGGAAGTCGCGACGACGGTCGGTGGCCTCGGAGTGCAGCTGCAGCTGGGCGAGCACGGCACCGCCGAGCGCGCCCAGGATCGCCAGCCACAACGGCAGCACGGGGCTCACCCAGCCGGCGATCATGAACGGCGACAGCATGAGGGCGGGCGCGAAGGCGCCGACGATCGCGGCCACGAGGGTGGACCCCAGGTGGCTCTCGACCGAGCGGTCGACGACGGCCAGGTCGGACCGGATGCTCGCCGGTAGCTCGATGCCGCGATCGTTCAGGAAGGCCGTGGCGGCCGTGCCGAACCGCAGGGTGCGCGACTCGTCCTCGTCGAGCGAGGCCTGCGAGGGGCGCACGCCGCCCCGCCGGCGCTGGACGTCGAGCCGTGCCAGCTCGGACGCGGCGGTGGCGCTGAAGGAGGGCGAGCGGCTGAAGAGCAGCCAGACACCGGCACCGGCGAGGGCCCCGGCGATGAGGATGAGGATCACGACGCCTCCTTCGACAGCAGGAAGCGCTCGGGCGTCTCGAACTCCGACAGGCGGCGCATCCAGATGAAGCCGGCGGCGAACAGGCCGATCACGACGAGCAGCACGATCTGGCCGATCGGCGTCGAGTACGGCTCGACGTAGCTGCGGTTGAAGATCGACAGGAACAGCACGAACGCGACCGTGATGCCCATGACGATCTGGACGCTGCGTCGCGTGCTGGAGCGGCTGGCCGCGATGCGGCGACGCATGTCGAGGTCGGCGCGGGCCGACTTGGCCAGCGAGGTCAGGACCTCGCGCAGGCCCGGGCCGCGCAGCCGCGCGTTGAGGATCAGGGTGGCCACGATGAGGTCGGCGCTGGGGTCGTCGATGTCGTCGGCGAAGCCCTGCAGCGCGGTGGAGAGCGACGTGCGCACGCGCAGCCGGTCGGTGAGCCGGATCAGGGCGGGCTTGATCGCGGGCGACGCCGCGTAGGCGGTGGCGGGGATGGCCTGCTCGAGGCCGACCGCGCCGGCGATCGTGTCGCGCAGGGACTCGGTCCAGGCCGCGAGGCCCTCGAGCTTGGCCATCGCGCGCTTCTCGCTGGCCAGGCCACCGAAGAGCATCGGCGCGAACCACACCAGGGCACCGACCGAGATCGCCAGGACGGGCCACCCGGTGAGCAGCAGGATGACCAGGCCGGCGGCACCGCCGAGCAGCGCACGGCGGGCGCTGCCCTGCACGCGGTCGCGCAGGGAGACGCCGGGGCGACGGGGCGCCGGCTCGTCGTACTCGGACATGCCGACCACGACGAGCAGGATCCCGGCGCCGATCACGGCGCCGAGGAGCGTCACCATCAGCGCGAGGGAGATCATCAGAACGCCTGACCCTCGTAGGCGTTGGGCCGGTAGCCGTGCATCTGCAGATCCTCGATGCAGCTGACCGCCGCGGCCGCGTGGGCCACGCCGTCGGGACCCTCGGCGAAGACCTCGCTGGAGAGCACGCGACCGTCGACGCCGTTGACCTCACGCACCGACGTGATGACACGGCGCAGGCCGCCACCGCTCTGGAACTCGTTGCGGCGCTCGACGAAGATGACGAAGTCGATCGCGCCGGCGATCAGCATCATCGTGGCGTCGGCGGGCAGGCGCTCCGCGGACTGGATCGCGTAGGTGCAGATGCGGTTGAACACCTCGAGCGAGGAGTTCGCGTGGATCGTGGACAGGGACCCGTCGTTGCCCTGGCTCATCGCGTTGAGCATCGTGACGATCTCGTCGCCCAAGACCTCGCCGACGATGACGCGGCTGGGGTTCATGCGCAGCGAGCGGCGCACCAGCTCGGACATGTGGATCGCGCCCTGGCCCTCGGAGTTCGGCAGCCGCTCCTCGAACGCGACGACGTTCGGGTGCAGGTCGGGGAACTCCCCCAGGCCGAGCTCGAGCGCGCGCTCGACGGTGATGAGGCGCTCCTGGGGCTGGATCTCGTTGGCGAGCGCCCGCAGCAGCGTGGTCTTTCCGGCGTTCGTCGCGCCCGCGATCATGATGTTCTTGCGCGCGGCGATCGCGGCGGACAGGAACGACGCGAGCTCGGGCGTCATCGTGCCGCTCTCCACGAGCATGTCCAGCGACACCCGGGCCAGTCGCGCGCGACGGATCGACAGCGACGGTCGCGGCGTGACGCCCATGACCGCCGACAGGCGGCTGCCGTCGGGCAGCCGCAGGTCGAGCTGCGGGTTGGCGGTGTCGAACGGACGGCTGGTCAGGCCCGAGTAGGCACCGAGGACCTGCACGAGCTCGACGAGCTCGTCGTCGCTCTCGGCGACGGGAGGCATGCGGCGCTCCTCGCCGTTGGCGTAGCCGACGAAGACGTTGTCGTACCCGTTGATGTCGATGTTCTCGACCTCGGGATCGTCCAGCAGGGGCTGGAGCCGACCGACGCCGTACAGCGCGGCGTGGATGCCGTCGGCCAGCTCGGCCTCCTCGGCACCCGAGAGCGGCGCTCGACCGGCGGCGATCTCCTGACGGGCGTAGGACTCCAGGACGCGCGCGATGATGGCGCGCGCGAACTGGCGCTCGTCCTCGGACGACATCTGGGGCAGGCCGGCGGCCGCGTCCTCACGACGCTGGCGGGCGAGCGCGGCGGCGACTTCCTCGCGCAGGGTGCGCAACAGCTGCTGGTCCATCAGATCTCCTGCGCGACGGCGGACGGGGTGGCCAGCGCTCGGACCCGGGGCACCAGGTCGACGAGGGACCGCGAGAACAGGGAGCGCAGCACGGCGCGCGACGGCGAGGCGGCGCCCCGCGCGACGACCTTGGGGTCGAAGGCGATCGTGCCGAGCATCGTGACGTCGAGCTCGGAGGCGGCCAGCAGGCGGCCGATGTCGTCGACCGCTCGCTTGTCGCGAGGGTCACCGACCACCGCGACGCCGACCGGGGTGGAGCCGGGACGACCCAGCGCCCACGGCTCGCGCACGGTGGCGAGGCGGTCGCGCAGGTGCGCGACGGCGGCGATCTCGGAGCGGACCACGAACACGACGGCGTCGGAGCCCTCCACGACGGGGCCGGCCGGCGAGCCGGCGATGAAGCGACCCGCGTCGGCCAGGACGTCGCCGCCCCGGTGGGCGCGCAGCGTGCGCTGCAGGTGGGGCCAGGCCGGGCCGAGGCTCTGGGCCTGGCGGGGTCCGGAGGCGCCCACGAGCACCTCGATGCCGTACTTGGTCTCCTGGAGGTGGTCGACGAGGTCGACCTCGTCGCCCGCACGCACCGCCGCGCCGAGCGATACGAGTCCGCGCTGCTCGTCGAGCGCGTTGTCGTCGACGTCACGCTCGCGGATGGCGACGTCGCCACCGACGGGATCGAGGTCGGCGACCACGACGGGGTTGGGCCAGCGCGCGGCCAGCCCCATGACCGCCGTGCTGACGCCCGGCGACCCCTTCGCCGAGATGAAGCTAATGACAGTCATCGCGTGGCACCCGCCAGGCTGCGGAGCCGATCGGTGTCGGTCACCGCCACCCCGCGGTCGACCAGGGACATGCCGATGCGGTTGTTGCCGGCCGCGTCGACGATCGCGTCGGCGACCTCGAGCGGGACGAGCAGCGTGGCCGCGGAGCCCTCCGAGTCGCTGCCGCCGCCGAGGACGCCGCCACCGCTGGAGGAGACCGGGGGACGGATCACGAGGCCGAGCGCGAGGGGCTGGCTCGGACGGTCGCCCTCGCCGATGCGCACGATCCGCACGAGGTCGCCGGAGTCGAGGTCGTCGGGCACGCGGCCCTCGACGAGGGGCACGCCGACCTCGGCGAGCTGACCCCCGCTGAGCGGGTTGGTGCGCACGAGCATCGACGTGTCGAGGAGCTGGCCCTCGTTGAGCGGCACGCGGGTGTAGGTGCCTTCGACGGTGCGGATGGCGCCAGCGGGGACGATGAGGTCGGACTCGGTGGCGACGTTCGTCTCCCCGAGCATGTCGACGGTGAGCTTCGTGCCGGCCGGGATGTCGGACTTCACCACGAGGACCGGCTCGCGCGAGTCCATCCGCAGCGCCAGCAGGCCGGCGAGCGCGGCACCGCCGAGGATCAGCAGGACGCCGAGGAGGGCGACGGCGGGGCGACGGCGACGCGGCGGCGTGGGGCGCGCGCCCGCAGGCGCGGCCCGTCCTCCGACACCGCGCGCGGTGCGGGCACGCTGACGGTCCTGGACCGCATCTCCGACCGAATCGGTACTGGTGCGCATCGCCATGGAACGGCTCCCCCTTGCAGACGTAGGTGCGTCCTGGGACGGGCCGAGACGTGCTCCCTCGCGCAGCCCCCCGCAGGAACCACCACAGTCTAGCCCCACCCGACCATCTCGTCCTGCCAGGTGACGCACGGCACTCGCGGGCGCTTCCCGCGCTCCGCCAGGCCCGTGGCGCGGGACCCTCTACGCTGAGCCCCATGCGCTTGCTCGTCACTGCCGAGGCGGCATCGTCGGGGGAGATCCGCGATGCCATCGTGGCCTATTCGGTCGCCAGCACGGTCGGTGACCTCGAGTCCGTGCTGCAGCAGCTCTTCGGGATGCGCCGCCCCCACGCGGACGTCGCCGACGTCATTGACCTCGACAGCCGCCGGGGCGTCGAGCCCAGCGGACCGGGGGTCTTCCTCGGGTCGCGCCGCCTCGATCCCGACGCCACCCTGGCCACCGCCGGGATCCGCCACGGGGTGATCGTCGGCCTCGGCGGACCCAGCCGCCACCGCGAGCGCGAGCCGCAGGGCCTGGTGGAGGTTCGCGTCAGCTCCGGCCGGGGCGCCGGGCGGGTCCACCGCCTCGGCATCGGCACGTGGACGATCGGCTCGGCCGGCCACTGCGCGATCCGGGTCCAGGATGCCCCCGACGTCGCCGCCCGGCTCGAGGTCGACGCGCAGGGTCGCGTCGTGGTCACGGCCGACGAGTCCGCCCGCGACCTCACGGTGGCCATCCCCGAGCGCCGCGAGCCCCCCACCGAGCCGATCGTGCTGCAGGCCGGCGCCGCCCCCCGCCAGCAGCGCCGCTTCCGTCGTCGCAAGCCCGGCCTGAGCGCCCTGGAGCAGGGCCGCCAGGTCGACCCCACCGCTCCCCTGCCGCTCGTCCGTCTCGACCGCGAGCCGGTCACGGCGTCGGTCGTGTGGAAGGAGGGCGCCGTCCTCGGCGTCGCCGACGTGCTCTTCGAGCTGGGCTCGGTCAGCGCGCCGGACGCCTCCCTCTCCCCGTCGGCCACCGGCCCGGAGCTGGACTACAACCGCCCGCCGCGGCTGCACCCGCCGGCGCGCACGCGCGAGTTCTCGCTGCCCACCGAGCCGAAGAAGCCCGAGAAGGCGCCCATCCCGATGGTGATGATGCTGTCGCCGCTGCTGATGAGTGGCTTCATGTACTGGCGCACCGGCTCCATCTACTCGCTGATGTTCATGATCCTGATGCCGCTCATGATGCTGCTGAACGCGTCGGGCACCCGCCGCCAGCAGAAGGCGCGCTACCAGGAGCAGCTCGCGGAGTTCCACCGCCGGCGTGCCGACGTGGAGAAGGCCGCCGTCACCTCGCTGGCCGACGAGCGCGGGCAGCGCCGCTCCATCTACCCCGATCCGGCCTCGGTGCTGCTGTTCGCCACCGGCCCCCGGGCGCGCCTGTGGGAGCGCCGTCGTTGGGACCCCGACTTCCTGGAGCTGCGGCTCGGCACGAGCGACCTGCCGTCCGACGTCGTCGTGAAGGACTCCACCCGCGAGCAGCACGAGGGACCGCTGCGCTGGACCGCGCCGGACGTCCCCGTCATCGTGCCGCTGGCGCCCACCGCGGTCCTGGGCGTGTGCGGCCCGTCCGACCAGTGCCTCTCGACCACGTCCTGGCTCATCGCCCAGGTCGCCGCCCTGCACTCCCCCACCGACGCCTCGGTCTGGATCTTCACCGACCGCACGAACGCGACGGCCGGGGAGTGGACGAAGTGGCTCCCGCACGCGCGCACCAGCGAGGACCACCCGCGGGCCGCCCGCCTGGCCCTCGACGAGGAGGACCGGGCGTCGATGATCTCCGAGCTCACGGGGCTGGTCGACCGGCGCAAGGAGCTCGACACCGACGAGCGGGAGGCGCTGCCCTCCGTGGTGGTCGTCCTCGACGGCGCCCGCGAGCTGCGCATGGCTCCCGGCATGACGTCGCTGCTGAAGTCCGGCGCGTTCGTCCACGTCTACTTCATCTGCCTCGACCGCACCCCGCGCGAGCTGCCCGAGGAGTGCCGCGCCGTGGTGGAGCTGCACGGCGACCTGCTCGACCTCGAGACCACCGCCGAGCGTCACATCGACGGCGTCCGCCGCGACGTGGTGGACGGCGTCTGGCTCGAGCGGCTCGGGCGCGCGCTCGCGCCCATCCGCGACGTCAGCACCGAGGACCTCAGCTCGAGCCTCCCGGCCGCCAGCCGACTGCTCGACGTCCTCGGCCTGGACGCTCCCTCCGGGAAGGACCTCGTCCGTGTCTGGTCCGGCGGCGGCCGCACCACCAAGGCCGTGATCGGCGAGGGGCTCGATGGACCGTTCCGGATCGACGTGCGCGCCGACGGCCCGCACGGCCTCATCGCCGGCACCACCGGCTCGGGCAAGTCCGAGCTGCTGCAGACCATCATCGCGTCGCTGGCCGTGGGCAACCGGCCCGACGAGTTCAACTTCGTCCTGATCGACTACAAGGGCGGCGCGGCGTTCATGGACTGCCAGCACCTGCCGCACACCGTCGGCATGGTCACCGACCTCGACGGCCACCTGACCACCCGGGCGCTCGAGTCGCTCGGTGCCGAGCTCAGGCATCGCGAGCACCAGCTGGCCGACGCGGCCGCGAAGGACATCGAGGACTACCTCGCGGCGCGCCAGCCCGGCGACGAGCCGATGCCGCGGCTGCTCATCATCATCGACGAGTTCGCGGCCCTCGTGGCCGAGCTGCCCGACTTCGTCACCGGCCTGGTCGACGTCGCCCGACGGGGCCGCTCGCTCGGTGTGCACCTGATCCTGGCCACCCAGCGGCCCGCCGGCGTGGTCAACGCCGAGATCAAGTCGAACACCAACCTGCGCATCGCCCTGCGCGTCACCGACGCGAACGACTCGGACGACGTGATCGAGTCGAAGGTCGCCGCGGAGATCCCCAAGTCCTTCCCCGGTCGGGCGTACGCGCGCCTGGGCCACTCGTCCCTGACGCCGTTCCAGAGCTCGCGCGTCGGAGGCCGGCCGGTCGGCACCGAGCGCGCCGAGCTGCGCACCCGCGGGTTCGGCGTCGAGGAGCTCGTGGCGCCCCCGAAGGCGGCCGGCTCCGACGAGGAGGACGTGTCGATCCCCACCGACCTCGCGACGCTCGTGGGCGCGGTGCGCGAGGCGAACGACCTGATCGGACTCGAGCCGATGCGCAAGCCGTGGCTGCCGCCGCTGCCCGAGACCCTGACCCTCGACGACCTCCCGGTCAAGCCCGCCCCCGACATCGGAGCCCTCCCCGACATCCCGCCGATCGTGTTCGGGCGCGGAGACCTGCCCCACCTGCAGCAGCAGGAGGTCGCCAGCTGGGACCTCCAGCGAGCAGGGCACCTCGTGATCGCGGGCCAGTCCCGCTCGGGTCGCTCGTGGTCGCTGCGTGCCATCGCCGCGGCGATCGCCCGCCAGACCGCCCCCACCGACGTGCACGTCTTCGGCATCGACGCCGGCAACAACGCGCTGCTCCCCCTGGTCTCGCTGCCGCACGTCGGCGCCGTCGTCACCCGCACCCAGACCGACCGCATCTTCCGGCTGTTCGACCACCTCGGCCGTGAGCTCACCCGGCGCCAGCAGGTGCTGGCCGAGCAGGGCTTCGCCGACATCGCCGAGCAGCGTGCCGCAGTCGACGGCGCCGAGCGGATGCCCTACCTCGTCGTCCTGCTCGACCGCCTCGAGGGCTTCACCACGGCCTTCGAGTCCGTCGACGGCGGCGTGCTGCTGGAGCGGCTCGTGGGCCTGCTCCAGGAGGGCGTCGGCGCGGGCATCCGGGTCGTCATCGGCGCCGACCGCTCCGGCATCCTCGGACGCTACTCGCTGCTGGTCGACGACCGGATCGTGCTGTCGATGAGCGATCCGTCGGACTACTCCGTCGTGGGCCTGCCGACCAAGCAGGTGCCCTCCCACATCCCGCCGGGCCGCGGCTTCCGGGCCGGCGAGCGGCCGCAGGAGGTCCAGTTCGCGATGATCGACGCCTCCGGCGAGGGAACCGCCCAGGTGCGGGCGATCCACGAGCTCGGACGTGCCGTCGCCGAGCGCTACGGCGACCTCCCGCGCGGCCTGCGTCCGCACCGCATCGACGAGCTGCCCGTGGCCATCGGCCTCGACGAGGCGCTGACGATGGAGCCCTCCGAGGCCGCGCTGAGCCCCAGCTTCATCCCCGTGGGCGTCGGTGGCGACACCCTCGCCCTCGAGGGCTTCGACCCGCTGTCCACCGGCCCGGGCTTCCTGGTGGCCGGTCCCCCGCGCTCGGGGCGCAGCTCGACCCTCGTCGTGCCGATCAGCCAGCACCTCGCGCACCGCCGCGACGTCCTCGTCATCGCGCCCCGCCGCTCACCGCTGCGCGACCTCGACGACCGGCGCCTGCAGCTGTTCACGGGCGCCGAACCGATCGAGGAGATCCGCGAGGGGATCTCGCGCCTGCGCACCCAGCACCTGATCGTCGTCGACGACTTCGAGGTCCTGGGCGCCGACTCGCCGGTGGGCCAGCTGCTCGGCGAGACCTACGGCGCGATGCGCGACACCGCCAACGCCATGATCATCGCCGGCGGCATCGACGAGCTCGGATCGGTCTACCGCGGTCTGCCGTCCGACCTCAAGCGCGGCCGCACCGGCCTCATCCTGTCGCCGCGTGCGTCCAACGACGGCGACGTCCTCAACGCCCGCCTGCCCCGCTCGGTCGGCGCCTCGGTCCCGCCCGGCCGTGGACTCCTCGTCACTCCCACCGGCTACCGCTGGGTCCAGGTCCCGAAGGCCTGACCGCCGCGGTCGCCGCGGGAGGGGCGGGGCTCAGCGCAGGCCGAGAGGACGCTGGAGGGCCAGCTGGATGAGGCGCTCCACCAGCTCGGGGTAGTCCACACCCGAGGCCTCCCAGAGCTTGGGGAACATCGAGAAGGGCGTGAACCCCGGCATCGTGTTGATCTCGTTGATCACGAGTCCGCCGCCGACGCTGCTGGTCAGGAAGAAGTCCACACGGGCCAGGCCCTCGCAGCCGATGGCGTCGAACGCCTGCAGCGCGTACTCGCGGATGCGCTGGCGCACCGTCTCGGGGAGGTCGGCCGGGACGACGTTCGTGCTGGTGCCGTCGAGGTACTTGGCCTCGAAGTCGTAGTACTCGTGATCGGTGTCCGCGGCGACGACGATCTCGCCGACCTCGCTGGCGATGGGCATGCCGCGCTCGTCCTGGATGACGGCGCACTCCACCTCACGCTTGTCGTGCGCTGCGGCCTCGACGATCACCTTCGGGTCGAACTTCCGCGCGGCCAGGACGGCGTCCTCGAGCTGGTCCCAGTCGTGCACGGGCGTGACGCCCGAGCTGGAGCCGGCGCGCGCGGGCTTGACGAAGACGGGCAGGCCCAGTGCGTGGATGCGCGCCTCGGCGCGGTCGCGCTTGGCGTCCCACTCCCACGGCTGGACCGTCACGTAGGGCAGCTGCGGGAGTCCGGCGGCCGAGAAGACGGTCTTGGTGAACGGCTTGTCCATGCCCACGGCGCTGGCCATGACGCCGGCGCCGACGTAGCGAACGCCGGCGAGCTCGAAGAGGCCCTGGATCGTGCCGTCCTCGCCCCACGGACCGTGCAGGAGGGGGAACACGACGTCGACCTCGCGCACCCGGTCCCACGAGAACGGGGGGAATCCGTCGCGGACGGAGGGCAGCGCGCCCGGCTCGAGGTCGTCCCAGACCGCGGTCTCCTCGACCCAGCGGCCGTCGGGGGTGATCCCGACGGGGACGACGTCATAGCGGTCGCGGTCGATCACGGCGAGGACCTCGCGCGCGGTCAGGCACGAGACACCGTGCTCGCTGGACTGGCCTCCGAAGACGACGGCGATCGTGGTGCGCACCGGCTCGACTCTACCCGCCTGTGACACTGGAACCATGCAGCCCGACACCGTGACCGTCATCGCAGGTCGCCCGGCCAAGCAGCCCGGCGCGCCGCTCAACGCCCCCATCACCCTCGCGAGCGCCTTCGTGCCCGGCGGATCGTCCGAGTACGGCCGGCACGGCAATCCGGCCTACGAGGCGTTCGAGGCGGTGCTCGGCGAGCTCGAGGGTGGACGGGCCCTGGCCTTCGCCTCGGGCATCGCGACGTCAGCCGCCACGCTCGGGCTCCTCGAGCCCGGTGCCGTGGTGGTCCTGCCGCGGCACGGCTACAACGGCACCACGAGCCTCGTCGAGAGCGGACCCTACGAGGTGCGCCTCATCGACCCGTCCGACACCGAGGGCAGCATCGAGGCCTTCGCCGGGGCCGACCTCGTGTGGCTGGAGTCGCCGACCAACCCCGCGATGGAAGTGGGCGACCTTCCCACCCTGGTCGCCGCCGCGAAGGAGGCCGGCGCCCTCGTCGCGGTGGACAACACCTTCCGTACTCCCCTGCGCGACCGGCCGCTCTCGTACGGCGCCGACATCGTGTGCCACTCGGCGTCGAAGCTGCTCGGCGGTCACAGCGACCTCGTGCTGGGCGTCCTGGCCACGCGCGACGACGCCCTGTTCGAGCGTCTGCTCACGCACCGCTCGCTGCACGGCGCGATCCCCGGAGCCCTCGAGTGCTTCCTGGCGGCGCGCGGCGTGCGCACGCTGGCCGTGCGACTGGATCGAGCCGAGTCGAGCGCCGCCGTGATCGCCGACCGCTTGAAGGCGCACCCGGCGGTGGCCGAGGTCCGCTACCCCGGCTTCGGCTCGATGGTGTGCTTCGTCGTCGACGACGCCGAGCACGCCCAGCGGGCCACGGAGTCCAGCCGGATCATCAGCCACGCGACCAGCCTCGGCGGCGTGGAGTCCACGTGGGAGCGGCGCCGCCGCTTCCCCGCCGAGCCCGAGACGATCCCAGCCGGACTCATCCGCCTGAGCGTCGGCATCGAGGCCGTCGAGGACCTGTGGTCCGACATCGAGGCCGCCCTGGGCTGAGTCCCGCCGCGGGTCAGCGAGTCTCGGGCTTGGCCGATCGGCTGATGAGGGCGTTGACGAGCTCGGTGGGCGTCATGTTGCCGTCGACGAGCGCGCGGACGTGCTCGACGATCGGCATCTCGACACCGTGCATCGCCGACAGCTCGGCGACGGAGACGCAGGACTTCACGCCCTCGGCGACCTGACGGGTCTGCGACGTGATCTCCTCCACGGTCATGCCGCGGCCGAGCTTCTCGCCGAAGGTGCGGTTGCGCGACAGCGGCGACGAGCACGTGGCCACGAGGTCGCCGAGGCCGGCCAGGCCCATGAAGGTCATCGGGTCGGCACCCATCGCCATGCCGAGGCGAGCGGTCTCGGCCAGCCCGCGCGTGATGACCGACGCCTTGGTGTTGTCGCCGAAGCCCAGCCCGTCGCAGACGCCGACCGCGAGGCCGATGATGTTCTTGACCGTGCCGCCGAGCTCGCAGCCCACCAGGTCGGTGTTCGTGTAGGGGCGGAACGCCGGCGTGTGCAGGTACTTCTGCAGCTGGAGCGCGACGGACTCGTCCTCGCACGCGACCACCGCGGCGGCCGGCTCGCGGCGCGCGATCTCCTTCGCGAGGTTCGGTCCGGTGATGACGGCGATCCGCTCGGGTCCCGCACCGGTGGCCTCGGCGATGACCTCGCTCATCCGCATGTGCGAGCCCAGCTCCACGCCCTTCATGAGGCTCACCATGACGGCCGACGGCTCGATCAGGTGGCCCCACGACTCGAGGTTCGCGCGCAGCGTCTGGGACGGCACGGCCAGCACCACGATCGCCGCGTCGGCCAGCGCCTCGGCGGGGTCGGTGGTGGCGCGGATCGTTCCCGGCAGCTCCTGGCCCGGGAGGTACTCGGTGTTCTCGTGGCGCTCGTTGATGTTGGCGCACGTCTCGTCGCGACGACCCCACAGGTGGACGTCGTGGCCGGCGTCGGCCAGCACGATCGAGAAGGCGGTGCCCCAGGACCCGGCTCCCATGACTGCTGCAGTGACCATCAGCTCTCCTCGTATCGGGTCTTGGGCTTCTTGAGCGTGCGCACGTCGATCCGCGGAGTCGTGGGCGACTCGCCGCGGATCTGCGCCTGCAGCGCGGTGATCGCGTCCATGAGGCGCTCGGTGGCCGCGTGGATCTGGTCCTGCGTGGGACTCTCCCCCAGGCCGGAGAGGTCGATCGGAGCGCCCACCCGCACGTGGATCGTCTTGCGCGGGAAGGGCCGGAACTCGCGGCGGTAGGGCCACATGATGTCCTGCGGGCCCCACTGCGCCACCGGCACGAGGGGCACCCCGGCGGCGTGCGCCGTGCGGACGGCGCCGTCGCGACCCGACATCGGCCAGGCGGCAGGATCGCGCGTCATCGTGCCCTCGGGGTAGATGGCGATGATCGAGCCGGACTCCACCGCGTCGATCGCGGCGCGCAGCGAGTCGGCGGCCGCGCCGGTGCCCCGGTAGACCGGGATCTGCTCGGCCTTGCGCAGCAGCCGGCCGATCACCGGCACGGCGAACAGCGGGTCCTTGACCAGGAAGCGCGGCGGGATGTCGTGGTCGACGAGCCAGTGCCCGAAGAGGAACGGGTCGAGGTACGACAGGTGGTTGGGTGCCAGCACGAACCCGCCCGAGGTGGGCAGGTGCTCGTCACCGCGCCAGTCGCGCTTCGTGACCACCATGAACAGCGGGCGAAGCACCCACACGACGACCCGGAGCACGGTGGGCAACGGGCGGGTGCGGGACATGGGATGACCCTAGTACGCCAGGGAGGCCGCGCCGGGCAGGCGTCAGAGGGTCGCGGGCTTGAAGCTCGGACGGCGGGACTCGTAGGCCGAGATGTCATCGGCGTGACCCAGCGTGATGCCGATGTCGTCGAGGCCCTCGAGCAGGCGCCAGCGGGTGTAGTCGTCGATCGTGAACGAGTCCTCGATGCGGTCGACGCCCTCGCCGGCCGAGACCGTGCGGGACTCCAGGTCGACCGAGATCTCGGCGCCCGGGTTGGCCTCGAGGTACGCCCACAGGGCGGCGACGACCTTCTCGTCGACCTGGGCCGCGAGCAGCCCCGCCTTGCCCGAGTTGCCCCGGAAGATGTCGCCGAAGCGCGGGCTGATGATGACCTTGAAGCCGTAGTTCTGCAGCGCCCAGACGGCGTGCTCACGCGACGAGCCGGTGCCGAAGTCCGGGCCGGCCACGAGCACGGTGGCGTTCTCGTACGCCGGCTGGTTCAGGACGAACTCCGGGTCGCTGCGCCACGCGGCGAACAGGCCGTCCTCGAAGCCCGTGCGGGTGACGCGCTTGAGGTAGACCGCGGGGATGATCTGGTCGGTGTCGACGTTGCTGCGGCGCAGCGGGGCGCCGACTCCGGTGTGGGAGATGAACTTGTCCATGGTGGTCGTCCTCAGAGCTCGGCGGGCGAGGCCAGGTGGCCGGTGACTGCGGTGGCGACGGCGACGTCGGGCGAGACCAGGTGCGTGCGGCCACCCTTGCCCTGACGGCCCTCGAAGTTGCGGTTGGAGGTGGAGGCGCTGCGCTCGCCCGGCGTGAGCTGGTCGGGGTTCATGCCCAGGCACATCGAGCAGCCCGCGCCGCGCCACTCGGCGCCGGCCTCCTTGAAGACGACGTCGAGGCCCTCCTCCTCGGCCTGCAGGCGCACGCGCACCGAGCCGGGGACGACGAGCATGCGGGTGCCGTCGGCGACCTTCCTGCCCTTGATCAGCTCGGCGGCACGACGCAGGTCGCTGATGCGGCCGTTGGTGCAGGAGCCGACGAAGACGGTGTCGACCGTGATGTCGCGCATCGGCGTGCCGGCCTCGAGGCCCATGTAGCGCAGGGCGTTCTCGGCGGCCTCGCGCTCGTCGGCGTCCTCGAAGTCAGACGGGGTCGGGACCAGGCCGGACAGGGCCACGCCCTGGCCGGGGTTGGTGCCCCACGTGACCCACGGGGTGACCTTCGAGGCGTCGATCGTGACGACCTTGTCGAAGTGCGCGTCGGCGTCGGTGACGAGGCTGGTCCAGTACGCGACGGCCGCGTCCCAGTCGGCACCCTGCGGCGCGTGGGGGCGACCCTCGATGTAGTCGAACGTGGTCTGGTCCGGAGCGATGAGGCCGGCCTTGGCGCCCCACTCGATGCTCATGTTGCAGATCGTCATGCGCTCCTCCATCGAGAGGGCGCGGATCGCCTCGCCGCGGTACTCCACGATGTAGCCCTGGCCGCCGCCGGTGGACTCCTGCGTGATGAGCGCGAGGATCAGGTCCTTGGCGGTGGAGCCCGGAGGCAGCTCGCCGACGACGTCGACGGCCATCATCTTGGGCTTGGCCTGCGACAGCGACTGCGTGGCCAGGACGTGCTCGACCTCGCTGGTGCCGATGCCGAAGGCGATCGAGCCGAACGCGCCGTGCGTGGAGGTGTGCGAGTCGCCGCACACGATCGTCATGCCCGGCTGGGTCAGGCCCAGCTGCGGGCCGACGACGTGGACGATGCCCTGCTCGATGTCGCCCATGGGGTGCAGCCGGACGCCGAACTCCTTGGCGTTGCGACGCAGCGTCTCGACCTGCGTGCGCGACACCGGGTCGGCGATCGGCTTGTCGAGATCCGTGGTCGGAATGTTGTGGTCCTCGGTCGCGAGGGTGAGGTCGGCGCGACGCACCTGGCGGCCGGAGAGGCGCAGTCCGTCGAACGCCTGCGGACTGGTGACCTCGTGAAGGAGGTGCAGGTCGATGAACAGCAGGTCCGGTTCACCCGGCGCGGAACGGACGACGTGGTCGTCCCAGATCTTCTCGGCGAGCGTCTTGCCCATGATTCTCTCCAACTTCGGGGGTTGCGTCTCACAATGCGATACGGCAGTATCAAGACATGGACAACTCTAGCGGAGTCGGCGTTCTCGACAAAGCGGCCCTCGTGCTGGCGGCGCTGGAGCCGGGGCCGGCGACGCTGGCCGGCCTGGTGACCGCCACCGGCCTGGCGCGACCCACGGCCCACCGCCTCGCGGTCGCCCTGGAGCACCACCGCCTCGTCGCGCGCGACATGCAGGGTCGCTTCATCCTAGGCCCGCGCCTGTCCGAGCTGGCCGCTGCCGCGGGCGAGGACCGCCTGCTCGCCGCCGCCGGACCCGTGCTGGCCCGCCTGCGCGACATCACGGGCGAGTCCGCCCAGCTCTTCCGTCGCCAGGGCGACCACCGCGTGTGCGTCTCGGCCGCGGATCGGCCCACCGGCCTGCGCGACTCGATTCCCGTGGGCAGCCAGCTGACGATGTCGGGCGGCTCCGCCGCCCAGGTGCTGCTCGCGTGGGAGGACCCCGAGCGAATGAACAAGGGCCTGATGAAGGCCACCTTCTCCGCCGCCGAGCTGTCGGCCGTGCGCAAGCGCGGCTGGGCCCAGAGCGTCGGCGAGCGCGAGCCGGGCGTGGGCTCGGTCTCCGCACCGGTCCGCTCCCCCAGCGGCAAGGTCGTCGCCGCCGTGTCGGTGTCAGGACCGCTCGAGCGGCTCACCCGCCAGCCCGGGCGCATGCATGCGCCCGCCGTGGTGGCCGCCGCCGAGCGGCTCTCGCAGAACCTGCGCCGCTGACGCCTCAGAACAGCCCGGGACGCTCCAGCTCGAGCAGGGTCGTCTTGCGGTCGAGGCCGCCGGCGTAGCCGGTGAGCTTCCCGTTCGACCCGATGACGCGATGGCACGGGACCACGATGGGGATCGGGTTGGCGCCGTTGGCCGCGCCCACGGCCCGGGAGATTCCGAGCTCGTAGCCGAGGTCGGTCGCGATCTGCCCGTACGTGACCGTCTCGCCGTAGGGGATGGTGCGCAGGTACGCCCACACTTTCTTCTGGAACTCCGTGCCGTCGGCGGCCACGGGCAGGTCGAAGTCGTGGCGCTCGCCGGCGAAGTACTCCCCCAGCTGGCGTTCGACCTGGTCGAGCAGCGGGTCCTCGACGCGCTCTCCCCGGGCCTCGGCCCCGAAGTCGATCGCCGTGAGCAGTCCGGCGTCGACGTGCAGCCGCAGGCCCCCGATGGGCGTGTCCATCCAGCGTGTCTTCATGCCACTCTCCACAGGTGCAGTGAGGCGTACGACCGCCAGGGTCGCCACCGTTCGGTTCGCGTCCGTTCCAGTCCCTCGCGCGCGAGGACGCGGCGCAGCACGAGGTCGGTCTCCAGCAGGACGTCGGGGTCCCCGAGGGCCCGCATCCTGACGTAGTCGGCGGTCCAGGGACCGATGCCCCGGATCGCGAGCAGGCGGGCTCGGGCGGCCTCGCGGTCGGCGCCCGGGTGCAGGTCGAGCTCGCCGGACGCCACGGCGTGCGCGACGGCGAGGATGGCGGCGGCCCGGCCGCGCGGCATCGCGAACTCCTCGGGAGCGGCCTCGGCCACCGACTCGGCCGTGGCGAACGCGTGGGTGAGGCCGTGGCGTCGCGCGAGCTCGAGGTCGACCTCGGTGCCGCGCGACCGCGCGACCCGGCCCAGGATCGTGCGGGCTCCCGCCACCGACACCTGCTGGCCCACGATCGCGCGCATCACCATCTCGAAGCCGTCGACCTGGCCGGGCAGCCGCATGCCGGGCGCCTCGCGGACGAGGCCGGCGAGCAGCGGATCGGCCGCGAGGGCCTCGTCGATCGCGACGGGGTCGGCGTCGAGGTCGAGCAGCCGGCGGCACCGCTGCACCGCCGGCGCCAGGTCGCGCAGGTCGGTGAGCTCGAGCTCGACCGAGACGCTGTCGTCGCCGAGCGTCAGCTCGACCGCGCCGACGCCGTGGGGCAGGTTCAGCACGCGCGCGTAGGTGCGACCGTCGACGGCCTCGACGCCCTCGATCGCTCGCGGGGTGAACCAGTCGAGCAGCGCGTCGGCGTGGAACGGCGGCCGCAGGGCGAGCTCCAGCCGGAGCCGTCCGGCACCCGGGTGCGCCGCCCGGCGCGAGCGCGACCTCACCTCGCGCGGCGTGAGGTCGAACGACTCGCGGATGGAGTCGTTGAACTGGCGCACCGACCCGTAGCCCGCCGCGAAGGCGACGTCGGCCGCCCGCATCGTGGTGGTCTCGAGCAGGATGCGTGCCGTGCGTGCCCGGTTGCTGCGCGCGATGGCCTGGGGCCCGGCACCGAGCTCGGTGGTGACGAGCCGGTTCACCTGGCGCTCGCTGTAGCCGAGCCGGCCGGCGAGTCCGCTCACTCCCTCACGCTCGACCACGCCGTCGCCGATCAGGCGTACGGCGCGGGCGACCACGTCAGCCCGGGCGTTCCACTCGGGCGAGCCGGGCGTGCTGTCGGGCCGGCAGCGGCGGCAGGCGCGGTAGCCGGATCGCTCCGCCGCCGCGGCCGAGGGGTAGAAGGTGACGTTCGCCTGACGCGGGGTCATCGCCGGGCACGAGGGCCGGCAGTAGATCCCCGTGGTGCGGACCGCTGTGTAGAAGACGCCGTCGAACCGCGCGTCACGCGCACTCACGGCGCGGTAGCAGTCGTTCGGGTCCATGACTCCATCCTGACCTACGGGCCTGACCAGTTCTCGCGGAAATCGGACACGACCGTCAGCCCTCTCACCCGGCTCGGGCGAGGGCGACGTCGTGGCGATGTTCGTGGCGGTGGCACGCGGAGCAGAGTCCGACGAGGTTGGCGAGGTCGGTGGGGCCTCCGTCCGACCACCGCCGTCGGTGGTGCACGTGGTCGACCGTGTTCCGGCAGTGCTCGGTGGCGCAACGTCCGTCCTGCTGGATCCAGACCGCATGACGCTGCTTCGGCGTGGCATCGCGGTGGCGACGGCCGACGTCGAGCACCGACCGGTTCGGTCCGATCCGATCGACCAGGACCGGAATGAGGTCGGCACCGCACGTCAGGTGGGCCAGCAGGTTGGCGCCGATGTGGCCGAAGCCCTCGAGGACCGCCGGCTGGTCTGGCTCGAAGGCACCGCGCGCGCCGGGCGCGAGCGCCCGCTGGAGGGTGCCGGCGTCGACGAGCACGTGGATCTGCGGCCGGACCGTGCCGTCGGTGGGCAGGCCCTCGGCCAGGACGCGGGTGAGCAGGTGGTCGAGCCCGTCGATGCGACGCTCGGACGCCGAGCGGCGGTCGCCTCCCTCGCGCGGGGTCGAGACGGCGTCGAGGACCGCCTTCAGCTTCGCACCGACGTCGATCGGCAGGAAGCCGGTGACGTGCCACCCGTCGGGGAGCGCGTTGAGGCTGAGGTGTGCCTTGTCGGCACCGGCGATCCACGCGTCGTCGAGCTCCTCGGCGTGGACGATCGAACGGAGCCGGTCGACGAGCGACTTCACCCGGGACGGCGGGTGCGCCTCGGACACGGCCACGAGATGGGCCTCGATTCGGCGAACCTCCACCTCGTCGACGTGGGCGAGGGCGAACGAGAACCGCGCGACGTGGTCGGCCGAGATGCGGCCCGCACGGGCCGACTCACCGACGAGCGGCAGCTCACGCATGGTGGCGGCCGCGCGGATCAGTTGGCGCGTGCGCCGCGCATCCAGGCGCAGCTCGCGCCGTGCCCAGGTGGCCGCGCTGGACGCGTCCTCCGCGACGTACGCCTTCGTCCGCTCGATCTCCTCGAGCCGCTCGGCCAGGGCGGCCTCGGCCGCGTCGCGCAGTGCCGCCAGCGCTCGTGCCTCGTCGTGCACCGACGAGGTCACCGACCGCAGGACGGACCCGCAGTGGCCCATGGCCGCGCTGACGCCGTCATCCCCCGAAGACATGCCTGAATCGTACCGCACATCCGTTCGATTTTCTTCGATTTTCCACCGCCATTTCAGGTTGACGATGATGCTTATGGCCCACACGGGCAGGCCGACCTCTCGCGTCCCCGTGAGCACTCTGGCAGGCTCGCAGGAGAACCCCCGAAGCAAGGAGACAGCCGTGCAGCAGGTCAAGGGCGTCATCGCTCGAGCGAAGGACGCACCGGTCGAACTGGTCACCATCAACGTTCCCGATCCCGGCCCGGGCGAGGCGGTGGTGACGATCCAGGCCTGCGGCGTCTGCCACACCGACCTGCACTACCGCCAGGGCGGCATCAACGACGAGTTCCCGTTCCTGCTCGGCCACGAGGCGGCGGGCATCGTCGAGGCCGTCGGCGACGGCGTCACCGAGGTCGCGCCGGGCGACTTCGTCGTCCTCAACTGGCGCGCCGTGTGCGGCGAGTGTCGCGCCTGCAAGCGCGGCGACCTGCAGTACTGCTTCGCCACCCACAACGCCAAGCAGAAGATGACGCTCGAGGACGGCACCGAGCTCTCCCCCGCCCTGGGCATCGGCGCGTTCATCGAGAAGACGCTCGTCGCGGCGGGGCAGTGCACCAAGGTCGATCCCGACGCACGTCCCGCGGCGGCCGGCCTGCTGGGCTGCGGCGTGATGGCCGGCATCGGTGCGGCGATCAACACCGGAGCCCTGACGCGCGGCCGGTCCGCCGCCGTCATCGGCTGCGGCGGCGTGGGCGTCGCCGCGGTGGCGGGTGCCGCACTGGCCGGAGCCAGCCCGATCATCGCCGTCGACATCGATCCCGCGAAGCTCGAGGCGGCGCGGAAGATGGGAGCGACCCACACGGTCGACTCGTCGCAGACCGACCCGGTCGAGGAGATCAAGCGCATCTGCGCCGAGACCTACGAGGGCGCCGAGGGCGCCGACGTGGTGATCGAGGCGGTGGGCCGCCCCGAGACGTGGAAGCAGGCGTTCTACGCCCGCGACCTCGCGGGCACCGTGGTCCTCGTCGGGGTCCCGACGCCGGACATGGAGGTGCCCGAGCTGCCCCTGATCGACGTCTTCGGACGCGGCGGCGCACTCAAGTCGAGCTGGTACGGCGACTGCCTGCCCAGCCGCGACTTCCCCATGCTGATCGACCTCTACCGCCAGGGTCGCCTCGACCTCGACGCGTTCGTCACCGAGGAGATCGGCATCGAGGACGTGGAGGCGGCGTTCGAGAAGATGCATCACGGCGACGTGCTGCGCTCGGTGGTGGTCCTCTGATGGCCGCGCGCATCGACTACGGAGTCGTCTCGGGCACGTTCAGCCTCGACGGCGAGACCCACGACGTCGACAACAACGTGTGGATCGTCGGCGACGACACCGAGTGCCTCGTGATCGACGCCCCGCACGACGTCGCGGCGATCCTGCACCTCATCGGGCGGCGGAAGGTCCTCGCGATCGTGCTGACGCACGCGCACGACGACCACTGCCGCATCGCGCCCGAGTTGCGCGAGCGCACCGGCGCGCCGATCTGGCTGAACCCCGAGGACCGACCGCTGTGGGAGCTGACGCACCCCGGTGAGTCCTGGGACCGCGACCTCGTCGACGGCACCGAGTTCACCGTGGGCGGCACCACGCTCACCGCGATCCACACGCCCGGGCACGCGCCGGGCGCGACGTGCCTGGTCTCCGAGGAGCTGGGCTGCGTCTTCACCGGCGACACCCTGTTCAACGGTGGACCCGGCGCGACGGGTCGCTCCTACAGCGACGCCGACGTGATCCGCTCCTCCATCGCGGAGCGGCTGTTCACGCTGCCGCCGGAGACGGTGGTGCACACGGGCCACGGTCCCGACACCACGATCGGTGCGGAGCGGGAGCGGGCCTAGGCGGCGCTGGGGGGCGTGATCTCGATACGCCGCTCGCTGCGCTCGCGTGCTACTCGATCACCGGATCCGTGCGGGGTGATCTCGATACGCCGCTCGCTGCGCTCGCGTGCTACTCGATCACCGGGGGCGCCCGCCTCTCGATCACCGGGGCCGCCCGCCTCTCGATCACCGGGTCCGCGCTGCGTGATCTCGATACGCCGCTCGCTGCGCTCGCGTGCTACTCGATCACCGGGTTGCCAGCCCGGTGGTCGAGTGCCCTCGAGGAACGAGAGGGTGTATCGAGACCATCACGCCGCTGCCCCTAACCTGAGCGGGTGAACGCGCGCGTCGGGCTGTTGCAGGTGTGCGCGGCGGGCGTGCTGTGGGGAACCGGCGGCCTGGTCGTGACGGTGCTGCACGAGCGCGACGGCGTCGGCGCCATGACCGTCAGCGCCTGGCGGATGCTCATCGCCGCGGTGGCTCTCGTCGCGTTCGTCGTGCTGACGGGCCGCGCCCGCGCGGTCCGCGACACGATGCGGTCGCACCCCGTGACCGCGATCGTCATCGGCTGCGGGACGGCGATCTACCAGGGGCTGTACTTCGTCTCGGTCCTGATGGTCGGGGTGAGCGTCGCCACCGTCGTCTCGCTCGGCCTCGCCCCCGTGCTGGCCGCCACGTGGGAGCACCTGCGCGACGGAACCCGGCCAACCCTCCGCGACGTCGCGGTCCTGGCCGCAGCGCTCACCGGGCTCGTCCTGATCAGCGCCACCGCCGGGCACGGCACCTCCGCGCCCGTCGACCGCCCGGTGCTGGGCCTGGTCCTGGCGGTGGCGGCGGGCGCCACGTACGCCGCGACCACCGTCCTGGGCCACGTGCTCGCCCCACGGCTCGAGCCGGTCGCGCTCACCACGTGCGCGACGGGGGCGGGAGCCGTCCTGCTGGCACCGTTCCTCGTGGTCGCGGCCGCCTCGGGCGAGCCCGTCGCGGGCACCTCCCGCACGTCGCTGGCGCTGCTGCTCTACCTGGGCATCGCCACGATGGCCCTGTCGTACGGACTCCTCTACGCCGGGCTTCGCACGACGTCGGGCTCGGCGGCCACCGTGGCCACTCTCGTGGAGCCGATCTCCGCCGCGGCCCTGGCCGCGGTGCTGCTCGACGAGCGACTCGGCGCCGCGGGCCTCGTCGGGGCCGCGCTCATCCTGTGTGCCGTGGTCGCGCTGCGCCCCGAGGACGAGCAGCCCGTGGCGGTCTGACCCGCTACTCGGCCACGGCCAGCTGGCCGAACACGCTGCGGTGGAAGAGCAGCGGCCCGCCGTCGACGCGGTGATCCACGGCGTGCAGCTCCAGCAGCACCAGGATGTGGTCGCCCGCCGGCACCTCGCGATGGATCGTGGTGTCGAACGTGGCCATCCCGTCGTCGATGAAGATCGCTCCCCCGGGGCTGACGCTGTAGTCGATCCCCTCGAAGCGGTGCTCCACCGGCCCCGCGAGCTGGCGGCACAGCGGTCCGTGGTGGCTCGCGAGCACCGTCACGCCGAGCCGGTCCGCCCGGCTCAGGTCGGGCCAGGTCTTCGACGTCGCGGCCAGGTTGATCGACACGAGGGGCGGATCGAGGCTGACGCTGGTGAAGCTGCTGGCGGCGAGGCCGACGGGGGCACCGTCGACCTCGGCCGCCACCACCACCACGCCCGTCGGGAAGTTCCCGAAGGCCGAGCGCAGTCGTCCCGGATCGAGGTCCTGGTTCGTGGGGAAGAACGCGGTCATGCCGCCGCCTGCAGCACCGAACGCACCCAGGGCCGCGTCGCGTCCAGCCACGGGTCGTAGGCGGCCGCGTCGCCGTATTGCGAGTCGAGCACGAACAGGCCCCGCCCGGGGACCGTGGCTCCCAGCTCGGTCAGGACTGGCCGCAGCGTGAGCTCGGGGGCCAGCGCGTGGGCCGGCCCGGCGCCGAGCAGCAACGGCACGGCCAGCCCACGCAGTCCGGTGCCACCGGCGAACCGGTCGAGGAACACTTTGAGCAGCCCGGTGTAGGTGCCCTTGTAGGTCGGCGACGCCACGACGACGAGGTCGGCCTGACCGACCTGGCCGACCAGCTCGGCGACCTCGGTCGACCTCCAGTCGAGGACGGCCGGGCCCAGCGTGGCCAGGTCGACCACGAGGTCGGGGTCGGCCCCGGACAGCTCGCGGGCCACGTGGGTCGCGGCGGTCAGGGTGCGCGACGCCGACTTCGGGTTGCCGACCACGACCGCGGTGCTGACGGACGAAAGTCCTTCGAGTTCAGACAACGTGGGCCTCCTCGTTCGCGTCCGCGCCGTACAGCGACTCCGGGCGCGCGAGACCGAAGTGGTCGCGCAGGGTGGAGCCGGTGTACTCGGTGCGGAAGAGGCCGCGGTCCTGCAGGATCGGGACGACCTTCTGCGTGAACTCCTGGAGCAGCTGCGGGTACAGCGGCGGCATCACGTTGAAGCCGTCCGCGGCACCGTTCTGGAACCACTCGGTGATGATGTCCGCGACCTCGGTCGGGGTGCCGGCGACGACGTTGTGGCCCCTGGCCCCCGCGAGCCGGTGCAGCAGCCCGCGCAGCGTCGGACGGTCGCGCTCGACGATGTTGGCGATCACCTGCAGGCGACTGCGGCTGTTGTCAAGCACGTCCCCGGCCTGCCCGAAGACCTCCACCGGAACGGGCTCGTCGAGCTCGAGGTGGGCCAGCGAGACGCCGGCCAGCCCCTCGAGCTGCGCGATGCCGTAGGCCGGGACGGTCAGCGAGTTGACGTACCGCTGCAGCTCCTCGGCCTCGGCGCGCGTGTCGGCGACGAACGGGCTGATGCCGGGCAGGATCTTGACGTCCTCGGGCGAGCGTCCGAACGCGACGGCGCGCGACTTGATGTCGGCGTAGAAGGCCTGCGCGTCCTCGATCGTCTGGTGGGCCGTGAAGATGGCCTCGGCGTTGCGGCCCGCGAAGGCGCGTCCGTCGTTCGACGAGCCGGCCTGGACGTAGACCGGGCGGCCCTGCGGCGAGCGCGGCTGCGACAGCGGTCCCTCGATCTGGAAGTGGTTGCCCACGTGGTGGATCGCGTGGACCTTCTCCTGGTCGAAGAACCGGCCCGACTCGCGGTCGGCGAGGATCGCGTCGTCCTCCCAGCTGTCCCAGAGCTTGGTGACGACGTCGATGAACTCCTGGGCGCGGACGTAGCGCTCGGACGCGCTGGGCAGCTCCGAGAGGCTGAAGTTCCGCGCCACCGCCTCGGACTGGGTGGTGACGATGTTCCAGCCGGCACGGCCCTTGGAGATCGTGTCGAGCGAGGAGAACAGCCGGGCCAGGTTGTACGGGTCGTAGAACGTGGTCGACGCGGTGGCGATCAGGCCGATCCGCTCGGTCCGCGCGGCGATGGCCGCGAGCCGCGTGATGGGCTCGAGGTGCCCTGCCGGGCGGAAGGGCGTGGCACCCCACAGTCCCGGGGCGTCGGCGAAGAAGATCGCGTCGAGCTTCGCCTCCTCCGCGATCCGGGCGTTCTCCGTGTCGAAGTCGATGTCGTGGATCCGGTCGATGGCCGAGTCGGGGTGGCGCCACGAGGCCTCGTGGTGGCCGGTGTCGTGAAGGAAGGCGTTGAGGCTGAGCTGGCGGGTCATGGTGTCTCTCTTTCGAAGGTCAGGCGGCGCGCCACTGGGAGAAGCGGCGCTCGAGGGCGACGAGTCCGTAGTTGACGGCCACGCCGAGGAGGGAGGTGGTGAGGATGGCGGCGTACATCTTCGGGATCAGGAAGTTGTACTGCGCGTAGTTGATGAGGAAGCCCAGGCCCGCGTTCGCGCCGATCATCTCGGCGGCGATGAGGACCAGGATCGCCGCGGCACCCGAGATCCGGATGCCGGTGAAGATCGTGGGCACGGCGGCGGGGAACGCCACCTTGCGGAACGTCGCGACCGGCGAGAGGCCGAGCACGCGTGCCGAGCGCAGCAGCTGGGCGTCCACGCTGGCCACCCCCGCGATCGTCGACAGCAGGATCGGGAAGAAGCACGCGTAGAGCACGATCGCGATCTTCGACGTCTCCCCCAGCCCCAGCAGGAGGATGAACACGGGCAGGATCGCGAGCGCCGCGGTGTTGCGGAACAGCTCCAGGGACGGGGTGAAGAACTCGCGGACCGGCCGGTACCAGGCAATGGCCGCACCCAGCGGGATGGCCAGGACGATCGCCAGCGTGAACCCGACGACGGACCGCTTGAGGCTGGCCGAGACGTGCCTCCACAGCTCGCCGTCGAGGACCATCGACCACCACTCCTGCAGCACGACGTGCAGCGGTGGGATGGAGTACGGATCCACCAGGCCCCATCGCGGAGCGAACTCCCAGACCAGGGCGAGCGCCACGAGTCCGGCGGCGCCGCGCGTGACGGCGACCGTGCGGGTGCGGCGCAGTGAGGCGCCCTTCGCGCGGGCGGCCTCCTCCTGACGCGGGTTCGGCCGGGCCTGCGTCTTCTCGGTGAGCAGGTCAGACATGGGTGAGCTCCTTCGCGGTGGACCGCTCACGCAGGAGCGACCAGATGTGGTGCCGGTGCGCCGCGAACTCGGGCGTCGCCCGGACGTCCTCGTCCTGGGCGAGCGACCGGTCGAGATCGACCGTGACGATCTCCTTGATTCGCCCCGGTCGCCCGCTCATGACGGCGACCCGCTGGCCGAGGAAGACCGCCTCCTCGATGTCGTGCGTGATGAACACGACCGTGGTGCCCGTGTGCTGCCAGATCCGGACCAGCTCCTCCTGGAGCCGCTCGCGGGTCTGGGCGTCGAGCGCGCCGAACGGCTCGTCCATCAGCAGCACCTGCGGCTGGTAGGACAGGCTGCGCGCGATGGCCACCCGCTGCTTCATCCCGCCGGACAGCTCGTGCGGGTAGCGGCCCGCGAACTCGCTCAGTCCGACCAGGTCGAGGTACTCGCGAGCGGTCGCGGCACGCTGCGCCTTCGACAGTCCGCCCTTGGCCTCGAGCGCGAACTCGATGTTCGCCTGGGCACTGCGCCACGGCAGCAGGGTGTACTGCTGGAAGACGACGCTGCGGTCCAGGCCGGGGCCCGTGATGGGGGTCCCGTCGACCGTGATGGAGCCCGAGGTCGGCGCGGAGAGCCCCGAGATCAGGTCGAGCACGGTGGACTTGCCGCAGCCCGACGGCCCGACGAGGGTCAGGAACTCCCCCGCCCGGATGTCCAGGTCGAGCCCGTCGAGCGCGACGAACTCGCGCAGCTTCTTGTCCTCGTCGCCACGGACCCAGAAGGTCTGGCCGACGTTCCTCAGTTCGATGCGTGAACTCATGGCTGCCTCCTCAGGCGTTCGGGTTGAGCTCGTTGGTGTAGACGTCCTTGACGTCGATGTCCTCGGCGTCGATGTCGCCACGGCTGTCGAGCCAGTCGACCCAGCGCTGGATGTCCTCGTCCGCGATGACGGGCTTGGCGTCGATGCCGAGCGTGCCGGGGAAGTTGGCCCTGATCGGCTCGATGTAGTCGCCGTAGCCCTCCTCCTCCAGGTACGGGAAGTAGACGTCGAAGACCTCCTGCTTGTCGTGGGTCTCGAGGAACTCGATCGCCGCGGCGACGCCCTCGACGATCTGGCGCGAGGTCTTCGGGTTCTTCTCGATGAACTCCTCGCGCAGGGTGATGCCGCCGCCGGCGTACGGCTCGCCGACGACGTCGATGTCGCGCACGAGCGTGCGGAGGGGGTACTGCGCCTCGGTCTGCTTCTTGGCCGTGAAGCTCAGGACGGCCGCGTCGACCTTGCCGCTGCCGAGCGCCTCGGGCGTGTTGAGCGGCGGCAGCGGGACGAGCGTGATCTTGTCCTGCTCGGCCTGGCTGAGGCCCTGCTGTTCGAACCAGGTGTCGAGCACCGCCTCCTGGTTCGCGCCGAGCGTGTTGACGGCGATCTTCCTGCCGACGAGGTCACGGGCGGTCCGAATGTCCGACTCCTCCAGGACGGAGACGGCCGAGTTCGTCGCCTCGTTCGATCCGTAGAACGGGATGACGGCCTTGATGGGCGCCCCCGTGGCGACGAGCTGGGCGATCGCGCCGTAGAAGGCGGAGCCGCCCACGTCGGTCTGGTCGGACACGAGTGCCTGGAGGGCCTGCGGGCCGCCGGTGATGTCACCGACCCTTTTGAGCGTGAGTCCCTCGAACTCGCCGAGGGCGTCCGCGAGCAGGAAGGCGTCCACGGCTCCGGCGTAACTCTGGTACCGGATCGTGGTCTCCTCCTGCCCCGAGTCCGCGCCGGCGCTGCCACAGGCGCCGAGGCCCATCGCGGCGAGTGAAGCGGCCACGGTGACGACCAGGGTGCGGGTGAAGCGTGGGGTTCGGACGTGATTCATGCGGGTGCCTTCTTCTCGTGAGGGGCGCTGTTGCGTGACGACGACGCTACGAATCCGGGCACCGCCGACCGCCTCGTCTCACGACGCGGGAGATCACCCGACAGGCGCTGCCGTTCACGTAGCCTCACCGGTCAACGGGGAGGTGAGCATGCGACTGGAGCAGCTCGAATACGTCAGGGCGGTCAGCGAGCAGGGCTCGTTGCGGCGCGCCGGGGAGCACCTGCACGTCTCGCTCCCGGCGCTCAGCGAGGCGGTCACGAAGCTCGAGCGCGAGCTGGGCGTCACGCTGGTCGACCGGCACCGCTCGGGGACGCGGATCAACGGCACCGGCCAGGAGCTCCTCCCCCGCATCCTCGAGGTCCTCGACGCCGCCGACCGCCTGCGCGCTGCCGCGCGGGGCGAGTCGCAGTTCCACCGCCCGACCCGGGTCGGCAGCGTCTACTTCGGCGTCACGTCGATCGTGCTGCCCGCGATGCGCAGCCGCGAGCTCGAGGACGAGCACACCTCCGTCGACATGCGCCAGCTGCGCCACGGCGAGGTCCGCGACGGCCTGCGCGACGGGTCGCTCGACATCGGGCTGGTCACGCTGCTCCCCGGCGACGACGTGCACCCCGACCTCGTCGCCACCGAGCTCTTCCACGGCCGGCCGATGGCGGTGCTGCCGGGCGACCACCCGCTCGCGGAGCGGCCGACGGTCACCGTCGACGACCTGCGCCAGGAGGTGTTCGTGGGCGCGCGGGCCGGGTATCTCATGCACCGCGTCGCGCACCGCGTCTTCGGCGACTCACCGCCCCTGAAGTGGCACACCGCCGACAGCGCCGACGTGTGCAAGCAGATGGTCTCGTCGGGGATCGGCGTCTCGCTCATGCCCGACTTCACGCTGCTCGACGACCCGCTCGAGACGCGTGGCGCCATCGAGTTCCGGCCCATCGACGACGAGGGCACCGTGATCCGGATGGCGATCCTGAGGCGACGGGGCGTGCGGCCGACGAAGGCGGCCCAGGACCTGTTCGACCTCCTCGTGCACCACGGCTCCCGCCGGGTCAGCGCGCGCGCCTGAGGTCCACGCGGCACCGATCTTGTACCGGTTCAGCCCATATCCGGGCTGAACCGGTACAAGATCCGTGCGTCGGGGGTCGCCTGACCCGCGAGCGTCAGCGGCGCTCGCGAGCGTTCATCTGCGTCACCGTGGCCCAGAGGACGACGACGTTGAAGACGATGATGACGATCGACCACCACGGGTAGTAGGGCATCCACGCGAAGGACACGATGGCCCCGATCGCCGCGAGCCCCGCGCCGGTCAGGACGGCCCACGGCTTGCCCAGCAGGAGGCACACGCCGACGGCGATCGCGAGGCCGCCGATGACGAGGTGGATCCAGCCCCAGCTCGTGACGCTCAGCTGGTAAACGTAGTCCTGCCCGGCCACGAACAGGTCGTCCTTGGCCAGGGCCGAGATCGCGGCCAGGACCTGGAACACGCCGACCGTCGCCAGCATCGCGCCCGCGAAACCGAGCACGCCGGACGAGATCGCGGCCTCACGCTCGGTGGGCTTGGGGGCTCGGTAGTCACTCATCATCCATCGCTCCTTCGGTGCACTGCCGGACCATCAGGCCAGCGCCTTCGCCTTGAGCGCCTCGAACTCCTCGGTGCTGATCGCGCCGGAGTCGAGCAGCTGCTTGGCCGAGGCGATCTGGTCGGCGGGCGACGTCGCCGCCACCGTGCGGATGTAGGCGTCGGTCTCTGCGCGCGCCTGATCCAGCTGGGCCGCCGAGCGCCGGGCCATGCCGCCGCCGCGCGCGATCAGGTAGACCAGGGCCGCGAGCGCGGGCACGAGGATCAGGAAGAAGACCCAGATCGCCTTCCACCACCCCGACAGCTCCTCGTCGCGGAACAGATCGATGATGACGTGGAACAAGACGATCAGGTAGCCCATGAAGAGGAAGATCGACACGGTCCACCAGAAGAACTCCCAGAAACTGTCCATGGACGGACTCTGGCACCTTGGCACTCCCCCCGTAATCACTCAGCGTGGGTGAGTCCTCGGATCATCTCGTCCGGATGGTGCGCGTCGGGTCCTGCCGGACCAACCTGTCCCAAGACGGCCAAGATGAAGGAGACCACCCATGACCGACGTGCTGACCGTGATCACCCAGGTCGGGATCCTGACCTTCGTGGTGGCGGGCATGGCCGGGCTCGGCCTCGGCCTCACGATGCAGCAGGTCCTGACGCCGCTGAAGGACCTCCGCCTCGTCGTCGGTGCGCTGGCCGCGAACTTCGTGGTGGTCCCGCTCGTCGCGATCATCGCGGCGCGCGCCCTGCCGATGGACGACGCGACCAGCGCGGCGATCATCCTCGTGGGGTGCTGTGCCGGAGCTCCGTTCCTGCCGACGCTGGCCAAGCTGGCGCACGGCAGCCAGCCACTCGCGGTCGGCGTCATGGTCCTGCTGATGGTCGTGACCGTGGCGTTCGCCCCGATCGTGGTGCCGCTGGCCGTCGAGGGCGCGACCGTGTCGGCGTGGGACATCGCCCAGTCGCTGATCCTGTTCATGCTGGTCCCGCTGGGCCTGGGCCTCGTGGTGAGGGCCCGCTACGCCGGCTTCGCGGGCGACGTCGTCGGAGGCTTCACCCAGGTCTCCACGGTGGGCCTCGCCGTCGGGATCGTGTCGGGCCTGCTCGTGACGTGGCGCGAGGTCTTCGCGTCGATCGGCTCGTGGGTCTTCGTCGGGACCGTCGTCGTGATCATCACCGGGCTGGTCGCCGGGTGGGCCGGCGGGCTCGGTCGTGAGTCCGGGGACCGGCTCGTCCTGGGTCTCGGTGCGGCGCAGCGGAACATCTCCGCCGCCCTCGTGATCGCCGCGTCGCTGGGTCCTGACGTCGTCGTCACGACGCTCGTCGCGGCCCTCGCCCTGCCCATCGTGCTGATCGTCCTGGCCGGCGAGCTGGGCAAGCGTCGCGGCGGCGCGACGTCCGGCTCAGCCTGACGCCGAGCGTCGCCCGTCGACCCAAGCCTGCGCCTCCTCGTGGGCCCGGTCGAGGGCCTGGAAGAAGACGTTGGTGCGCTCCACCAGGTTCTCCGGACCCAGCGCGGCGGCCACCCCGGTCCGCTCGACCACGCGCATGAGGCCCGGATCCATCCCCACGACCATCAGCCGGCAGTGGTGCTCGGCCAGCTTCGCCGCACGGCTCTCGAGCGACTTGAGGAAGGTCGACGACGGCACGTCCGGCAGCGTGCGGACGTGGAAGATGACCACGGCGTCGTGCGTGTCGGCCAGGGACGGCCAGGACTCGTCGAGCCGGTTGACCTCGGCGAACAGGCTCACCCCCTCGTAGTGCAGGACCGTGACCGAGTACGGCGCGATCACCTCAGGCACGTCGTCGGTCCGCCAGTGCCCGTCGTCGTCGCGCACGAGTGCGCGGATCCGGGCCTGCTGCTGGGCGCGCACGCAGAACAGCAGCATCGAGATGCCTGCCCCGAGGAGGATCGCCTGCTGCAGGGGCAGTTCCGTCGTGGCCAGGAAGGTGGCGACCATGGCCACGGCCGGCAGGACGCCGGTGCGCAGCACGAGTTTGATGTCCGGGAGCCGGCCCACGATCAGCTCGGCCCCGATCACGAAGATGAGGCCCCCGATCACCGGCATCGGGATCAGCTCGGCCGTGCTGCCGGCGACCAGCACGATCGCGGCGAGAAAGACGCCGGCGAAGATCCCGGCCCAGCGCGTCTGCGCCCCGGCGCTGGTCGCGACACCGGTGCG
Organism: Aeromicrobium phoceense; assembly: GCF_013868155.1. Taxonomy (NCBI): domain Bacteria; kingdom Bacillati; phylum Actinomycetota; class Actinomycetes; order Propionibacteriales; family Nocardioidaceae; genus Aeromicrobium; species Aeromicrobium phoceense. The sequence goes on along the minus strand of NZ_JACEOG010000001.1, from coordinate 1,788,443 downwards.
CGAGAGCGACCCGCCCGTCGGGAGTGCCTGGAAGAAGCCGCCGGCGAGATTCGCCACACCCTGGGCCGTGAAGTCGCCGGACACGCTGGTGCGCGATCCGTCCGGGTTCGGGACCGCCGCGCCGATCCCGGCCGCCTGCGCCAGCGCGACGAGCGCGACGGCCACCGCCCCGACCAGCAGGTCCGGGATCACCGACCAGTCGGGCATGACCGGCGTCGGCACGGCGTTGGGAATGGCCCCGATGTCGCCGACCTGCTCCACGTCCGCCCCGACGACGACCACCGTCACGGTGGCCACCACCAGCGCGATGAGGATCGCGAAGGGCTCGAGCCGCTTCACCGCGTGCGCCAGCGCCCAGACGATCACGGTGCCGACGGCGACCGCGACCGCGACCGGGTCCCACTGTCCGACGTGGGTGACCGCGTCGGCGAACTTGGCGAGCGTGTTGTGCCGGTCGGTCTCGTAGTCGGTCGCGTCCCCGATCACCCCCGCGATGATCTGCACCGCGATGCCCGTCGTGAATCCCGTCATCACCGCGTTGGAGACGAAGCTCATGAGCGAGCCCATCCGCAGCAGCCCGAACACGACCATGATCACGCCGACGAGCACCGTCAGCATCGCCACGTTGCCGATGTCGTCGGCCTTCAGACCAGCCTCGGAGAGGACGCTCTGCGACGTCAGGGCGATCGCCGACGTCAGCGTCGTGACCATCAGCACGGTGCGGTTGAACACCGCTCCCACGGCCGTGGACACCATGCCGGAGTACAGGCCGAGCAGCGGGTTGAACCCGCCGATGCTGGCGTAGGCCATGCCCTCGGGGATGCTGAACAGCCCCGTCACGAATCCCGCGACGGCATCCTGTCGGGTGGGCCTGCCCAGCTTCGGCGGGTTCACGGTGTCAGGGGGTGACGATGGCGAAGTTCTTGTCCCCCGGGTCGAGGACCGAGGTCAGCGTGCCGAGGGCGCTCGCGTCGCCAGCGATCTCGATCCCTGCCGCCGAGAGACCCGCAGCGTCGAGTCCGCCGGCCAAGGCCGGCAGGGCACGACGGGTGGCTGTGATCGTCGCATCGGGATCACCCTTCTGCGGCCGGGCGCTGTAGGTGAGGACACCGTTCGCGAGCCACAGCCGGTACCGCTCGTCCGCGTCCGTCAGCACGACGTCGATCGAGAGCTTCGCGTCCCACGCACGGGGCCCGTCGACCTGGATCGCGATCGCGTCGAACAGCATCTCCGGCGTGAGCTGGCCGATGACGTCGGGCGCGTTGGTCTCCGTCGGGGTGCCGAACTGACCGTCGCGCAGCTCCAGGGCCCCCGAGAGGTAGAAGTCGCGCCACGTCCCGTTCTCGGAGCCGTAGCCGAGCTGCTCGTACGTGTCGGCGAGCACCTCCCGCGCTGCCCCATGCTCCGGCTCGGCGAAGACGGCGTGGTTGCCGATCTCCGCGGCCCAGCGGTAGTCACCCTCGGCGAACGCCTCCTTCGCCGCGGCGACGATCGCATCGATGCCGCCGGCGAGCCTGACGTAGCGCTTCGCCCGTTCGACCGGGACGTGCTCCCACAGGTGCGCCGGGTTGCCGTCGAACCAGCCGAGGTAGCGCTGGTAGATCGCCTTCACGTTGTGACTCACCGAACCGTAGTAGCCGCGAGTCGACCACGCGTTCTCGAGCGCGGGAGGCAATGTCATCGCCTCGGCGATCTCCGGCCCGACGAGGCCCTGGTTCATCATCCGAAGCGTCTGGTCGTGCAGGTAGGCGTAGAGGTCGCGCTGGAGCGAGATGAACTCCACCACTCGGTCGTTACCCCACGTGGGCCAGTGGTGGGACGCGAAGACGACCTCGACGTCGTCACCGAAGAGATCGATCGTCTCGGTGAGGTACTTCGCCCAGCCGTGCGGATCCCGGACCACCGCACCACGAAGCGTGAGCAGGTTGTGAAGGTTGTGCGTGGCGTCCTCCGCCGCGCACAGCGCCTTGAAGTCCGGCAGGTAGATCAGGAACTCCGACGGCGCTTCGGTGTCCGGGGCCATCTGGAAGACCATCCGGACGCCGTCCACCGTCTCCTCGTGACCCGTGGTGGTGATCATGTCCGTGGGTTCCATCAGCGACACGAGTCCGACCGACAGCGTCTGGCCGAGACCGGCACCGACTCCCCCACGTGGACCGCGGGCCAGCGCGGCTCCGTACATGTAGCCGGCGCGCCGGTTCATCGCCGTGCCCGCGTAGACGTTCTCGGCCACCGCGTGCTCGATGAAGCCCTCAGGCGCGAAGATCCGTGTCCGGCCCGCGTCCACGTCCTCCTGCGAGACGAATCCGCGGATGCCGCCGAAGTGATCGGCGTGCGAGTGGGTGATGACGACGGCCTTGACCGGCCGGTCGCCACGGTGCTGGCGGTAGAGCGCCAGGGCTGCGGCACCGGTCTCGACGGAGAGCAGGGTGTCGAACACGACGACGCCCTCGTCGCCCTCGACGATGGTGGTGTTCGACAGGTCCATGCCCCGGACCTGGTAGATCCCGGGGATCACCTCGAAGAGGCCGTCCGTCGCGGCGAGCCGAGACTGGCGCCACAGGCTCGGGTTGACCGAGTCCGGGGCCTCGCCCTCGATGAAGTCGTACGTCGAGTTGTCCCACAGCACGGTGCCGTCCTCGGCGAGCACGGGCTCCGTGATCGGGGCGATCAGGCCGCGCTCGGCGTCCTCGAAGTCGCGGGTGTCGGAGAACGGAAGACTCTCGAGCACGGCGCGCTGCTGGTCGACGATGCTCTGCTCCGGGTCCTTCGGCGTGGTCGCCATGACACTGGTCCTTTCGGTCGACAGGTGACGGACATGTCACGCCCATCCATGGTCGATCGAAGGCGTTCGGCTCGCATCACTCCACGAGGATGATGCGATCCCGGCGTCGGCTCATGACCGGACGGGCCCGGAGAGTGGCCGCGGCGTCGCGCTGGTGGAGCCCGGCCTGACCCAGGCCGCGTTGTCGGTGGTCAGCGCTGCGCCGCAGGAGCTGCAGGACTCGCCCTGCGTGCTCTGCTGCCCGCAGCTGCGGCAGATCACGCGCAAGCGACCCGACGCCTCGGCCGGCGGATCGTGCTTCTCGGCCCAGAGGCCATAGGCGTGGAGCACCGGCAGCGCGTCCGCGCCGGCCTCGGTGAGTCGGTAGTCGTACCTCGGCCTCGGACCCTCGCGGTAGGGCTCGCGCACGATGAGACCCGCCTCGACCATGTCGGCGAGGCGCTTCGTGAGCACGTTGTCGGCAGCCCCCGTGCGGTCGCGCAGCTCGTCGAAGCGGGTGGCCCCGGCGAACAGCTCGCGCAGGACCAGCAGGACCCACGGGTCGCCGAGGACGTGGATCCCCCGTGCCATGGGGCACGCCTTGCCTGACCAGTCCGAGCGCAGCGCCACGAGCCCTCACCTTCCTTCGCCGACGATGCTACTCACTTGCTTCAAGCAAGTCACCCTTCTAGGCTGCGACCGTGACCGACTCCCTGCGCGCCAGCCCCCGCTCCGGCGGCACCTTCCTGCCCGCCGTCGCCGTGAGCTGCGCCGCCGTGCTGCTCGCGATGGACCTGTTCGTCATCAACCTCGCCTTCGAGGCCATCAGCTCGGACTTCCCGGAAGCCGCTCCCCAGACGATGTCGTGGGTGATCAACGCGTACGCGGTGGTCTTCGCGGCACTCCTCGTTCCAGCCGGCCGCCTGGCCGACAAGTACGGGCGGCGGAAGCTCTTCCGGCTGGGGCTCACCGTCTTCGCCGTCGGCGCCCTCGGCGCCGCGCTCTCGGGCGACGTGTTCGTGCTCATCGCGGCGCGCGGGCTGCAGGGCATGGGGGCGGCCCTCTTCGTCCCGACGGGACTGGCCCTGCTGCTGGCCTCGTCCCCCGTGTCGCGTCACACGGCGATGCTGGGGGTGTGGACCGCCGTGGGGTCGGTGGCCGCCGCGGGTGGCCCCATCCTGGGCGGCGCGCTGACGCAGGTGGACTGGCGGTGGATCTTCCTCATCAGCCTCCCGGTCATCCTCGTCGCGCTCGCCACGTCCGTCACCCTGACGGAGACCCCGAAGAAGGAGACGCGGGTGCCCGACCTGGCGGGCTCGGCGCTCCTCGCGCTCAGCGTCGGAACACTGGTCGCGGGTCTGTCATACGTCAGGGATCGCGGCCTGACCGACACCAGTCTCCTGGCGCTGTTCGCGGTCTCCGCCATCGCGCTGGCCTGGTTCACGCGCCGGTGCCTGACGCAGCCCGTGCCCGCCCTGGACCTCAGCGTGTTCAGGGATGCGACGTTCGCCTGGGCGACGTTCGGCATCGCGACCTACTTCGTCGGCTTCGCGATCCTGCTGCTCGGGGGCAGCCTCATGCTGACCCGCGTCTGGGCCCTCGATCCCCTGACCGCCGGCCTGATCTTCTCGCTCGGGCCACTCACGGCGGGGGTCACCGCCGTGGCGATGGGCCGCACGGACATGTCCCCGCGGCTGCTGGCCGCCGTGGGCGGCCTGCTGCTCGCGCTGTCCGGCCTCCTGTGGCTCGTCCTCCTCGACTCGCAGACGACCTCCCTCCCGGTGTTCTTCGCGGGCATGGTCGTCTCCGGGCTTGGCGCAGGCTCCGGACAGGTCGGCTTCCTCGCGGCCGGGACGAGCCGCCTGGAGTCCTCGGAGTTCGCCGCGGGGACGGGGATCATCAACACCGCACGTCAGGTCGGCTCTGCCTTGGGCGTCTCGATCCTGGTCGCGATCACGGGCGCGAGCGTGCTGGTCGACGACTTCAGCGGGGCGTGGCTCGCCGTCACCGTCTCGAGCCTCGTGGCAGCGAGCACGACGGTGTTCATGCGTCCGGCGCGCGAGCCCGACACCCTCAGCGTCTAGGCGGACGCGTCAGCGCGCGCTTGTGACCGACGGAGCCAACTCGAGATCCGGCGCGATCTCGCCGAGGAGGTCGCGGACCCGCGTGTCGAGGTCGGCGATGATCCGGAGCACGGTCGCCTCGTTCTGGCCGCCCGGGTCCTCGACCGGCCAGTCGCGGTACGTGACCCCGGGGACGTACGGGCACTCCTCGCCGCAACCGAGCGTGATCGCCAGATCGCTCGCGGCGATCATGTCCCGCGTCAGGTGCTTGGGGTGCTCGCGCGAGGTGTCGAGGCCGAGCTGCTCAAGCGCGGCGGCGACCTCGGGGTGCACGTGCTCGCCCGGCTGCGTGCCCGCCGACAGGGCGATGACGCGCCCTTGGGCGTAGTGCTCGGTCAGCAGGCGCGCCGCCACCGAGCGGCCGCCGTTGCGGACGCAGGCGAAGACGACCTGGGGCTGATGGGATGCGTTCATGGGGTGACTCCTGCTCGGGTGTCGGGAAAGAAGCGGCGCGCCCACAGACTGACGTAGACGAGCCCCACGAGGACGGGAACCTCGATCAGCGGCCCGACGACGCCGGCCAGGGCCTGACCACTGGTGGCGCCGTAGACCGCGATGGCCACGGCGATGGCGAGCTCGAAGTTGTTGCCGGCGGCCGTGAACGCGATCGTCGTCGAGCGGGCGTAGCCCAGCCCCGCGAGGCGCGCGAGCCACAGCGAGCCCGCCCACATGATCGCGAAGTACAGCACGAGCGGGAGCGCGATCCGGGCGACGTCGAGCGGCTGCCGGGTGATCTGGTCGCCCTGGAGCGCGAACAGCAGGACGATCGTGAACAGCAGGCCGTACAGCGCCCACGGCCCCAGCCTCGGCAGGAAGCGCTCCTCGTACCACTCGCGCCCGCGGCGGCGCTCGCCCACGACGCGGGTCAGGTACCCGGCCGCCAGCGGGATGCCCAGGAACACCAGCACACTCCCGGCGATCTGCCACGGCGAGACGTCCAGGCCCGAGGACGACAGGCCCAGCCAGCCCGGCAGCAGGTCGAGGTAGAACCAGCCCAGCAGCGCGAAGGCGAACACCTGGAACACCGAGTTGACCGCCACGAGGACCGCCGCCGCCTCCCGGTCGCCGCACGCGAGGTCGTTCCAGATGATCACCATCGCGATGCAGCGGGCGAGCCCCACGATGATCAGCCCGGTGCGGTACTCGGGCAGGTCGGGCAGCAGGAGCCATGCGAGCGCGAACATCAGCGCCGGCCCGATCAGCCAGTTGAGCACCAGCGACAGCACCATCGTGCGCGTGTCGCGAGCGACCGCGCCGACCTCGTCGTACCGGACCTTGGCCAGCACGGGGTACATCATCACGAGCAGGCCCACCGCGATCGGCAGCGAGACCGAGCCGACCGTCACCGCGTCGAGCGCCGTCGCCACGCCGGGGACGGCCCTGCCGAGGACCAGCCCGGCGAGCATCGCCAGGCCGATCCACACCGGCAGGAAGCGGTCGAGCGTCGAGAGCGGCTGCCCGACGGGTGCGTCCACCGTCATGCGGTCGGCTTCGTGGCGCGGACGATGGCGCCGTGCATGCCGGGCACGGCCTCGTGGGTGAACTCCACCTCGGCGGCGACGAACCCGGCCGCGGCGAGCCCCTCGAGGTACTCCGAGCGCGACAGCGCGCCAGCGATGCAGCCGACGTACGAGCCGCGATCGGCCCGCGCATCTGCGTCGAGGTGGTCCTCGGCGACGACGTCGGAGATCCCGATCCGGCCGCCGGGCACCAGCACGCGGTACATCTCGGCGATCACCTTCGGCTTGTCGACCGACAGGTTGATGACGCAGTTCGAGATCACCACGTCGACCGACCCGTCGGGCAGCGGCACGTCCTCGATGGTGCCCTTGAGGAACTCCACGTTGGTCGCGCCCGCCTTGGCGGCGTTCTCCCGCGCCAGGTCGAGCATCTCGTCGGTCATGTCGACGCCGTAGGCGAAGCCGGACTCCCCCACGCGCCGGGCCGAGAGCAGCACGTCGATGCCGCCACCGGAGCCCAGGTCGAGAACGCGCTCGCCCTCCGCGAGGGCGGCGACGGCCGTGGGGTTGCCGCAGCCGAGGCTGGCCGCGACGGCCTCCGCCGGCAGCTCCTGCTGCTGGTCGCTGTCGTAGAGCACCGCGCCGAAGGACTCGTCGACGTCCACGGCTCCGCCGCAGCACGACGAGCCGCCACAGCCGTCTCCCTCGACCTTCAGAGCGGCCTCGGCGTACCGGGCGCGCACCTCTTCCTGGACGTCCTGCGGGGACTTCTGGGTGGTGGTCATGACGGCTCCTCTGACTCAGTGCATCCACGATCGTATAGGCGGATGTCGATGTATCGAGATTCATCGATGTATCGACGTTTGTCAATACGTCTGGCAGAATGAGTCCATGACCACCCGCACGACGCTTCCCCTGGCCGACGAGACTGCCTGCTGCTCCCCCGTCACGGGCGGCGTGCTCGATGTCGAGGAGGCTCAGCGGCTGGCGAGGATGTTCAAGGCCCTCGGCGACCCCACCCGCGTCCGGCTGCTGTCGATCATCGCGGCCGGAGCGGACCGCGAGGCGTGCATCTGCGACCTGACGGAGCCGGTCGGTCTCTCCCAGCCCACGGTGTCGCACCACATGAAGCAGCTCGTCGACGCCGGCCTCGTGACGCGCGAGCAGCGTGGCCGCTGGGCCTTCTACCGGGTCGTCGACGAGACGCTCGCGTCGCTCGGCGCCGCCCTCACGCCCTGAGGGTCAGGCGAGGCGGCGAGCACGGATCTCGCGGTCAACATAGCGGCCTCGCCGGCCGTCGACAACGGCCGCTGTGGATGAGGAATCGGACCCCTGTCCTGAACTAGCGTCGGGGCTCCGCGCTCGATCCACCCGAGGAGATCCCATGTCAGAGAACCAGAACACGGACGCCGAGACCACGAGCGAGACCGAGGTCGTCGCCGCGGCCGTCACCGATGGCGCGCACACGCTCTTCATCGCGGACTTCGCCGACACCAGCACCGCCTGGCAGGCCTACGAGTCGCTCAAGGCCGCCGAGGACGGTCGTTCGGTGGAGCTCGAGGGAGTCATCGTCGTGAAGCGGGAGGCCGACGGCAAGCTCGAGATCCAGAAGGCCACCGACCACAGCACCCGCCGTGGACTCACGTGGGGACTCGTCGGCGGCGTGGCCCTGGGCCTGGTCTTCCCGCCGTCGATCCTCGGCAGTGCCGCCGCCGTGGGGGCCATGGGGGCGGCGGTGGGCAAGGCCCGTCAGCTCCGCAACCGCAGCGAGCTGTCCGACGAGCTGGAGGCCGCCATCGAGCCGGGACACTCGGGCATCGTGGCCCTCGTCTCGGACCCCGGCGCCGTCGAGATCCGCAAGGCGCTCGCGCTGGCCGACGCCATCGTCGAGTCCGCCGTCGACGACGTGGCGGCCCGCGACATCAAGGCGGCGGCGAAGGAGGCCGAGTCCGACTCGGAGAGCGAGAAGGCCTGAGACGGGACTGCCTGACAATCGTGACGAGGTGGGAGCCTCCGCCCATGTTCAGAGGCTCTCGTAGTACTCGCACGCTTCGTCGGCCACTTCGTCCGCGGTGGATGCGGTCAGCAGGTCCAGCGATTCGGGATCGGGGTACAGCCACGTTCCCTCGGCCAGTCGTTCGAGATCGGCACGAGTGAAGGTGGTGTCCTCGGTGTTGAGCTGGTCGCCATAGGCCCCGACATCGTACGGAACGCCTGGCTGGAGCTCCGAGATCTTGTCGACCCAGGACCCGGACCACTCCGCGCCGGGGTTCGACGGGCTGAGCTCGACCACTCCGTCAGGCGCGTGAGTCCGAACCAGTCGCCCGACGGTGTTGACCTTCCCGCTGTCGATCGCTGACACGTCCTGCAAGGTGACTCGCTCGGCTCGCCCACCCTCACAGGGCACGATCAGCAACTCCATGCCCGAGCCCGTCCGAGAGACAGCCACCACGCCGTTGGTCTCGGCCGAGCACGCGGACAGCAACGGGACCCCGAGCAGCGTGACGACGACCGTGCACAGTATCGACGACCGACTTCGCCGGGCGTGAACCACACGGACCATCACGAGCCTCCCTCGCTGCGGATCCAGACAACGCCAGCCTTCCAGCACCTCCATGCTCACCGCAGCAGGATGGGCGAAGGCGTTGACACTGTGGACGGACCGCGAGCCACCGAACCTTGGTACCAACGTGTCGTTGGAGCGACCCGAAGGTCGAAAGATCCGTGGCACCCGGGCTCGATGCCAGACATGAAAAAGGCCCCCGATCCGAGGATCGGGGGCCTTTTCGCTGGTAGCCCCGACGGGATTCGAACCCGCGCTACCGCCTTGAGAGTTCGTTCAAGGAGTGTAGGAACGACGTTGAAAAGTGACGTTTGCGCAGGTCAGAGGCACTTTCGAAGATCGGAGGTCATTGACGGAATCGAGTGATTTCGTGGCCCCGTGTGGCCCCAGTGTGGCCCCAGCGCGTTGCACTGTGCTGCTTCGGATCGCATGCTCAGAAGTCCTCCGGGCGAATGCCAATCCGCTCCCTCTCAGAGGGGACGAGCTCCGCGGCTACCCAGTCGATGCCATACCGATCGCCATCGAGCTCGATGAAGCCATCCAGCATCTCCGCCACATACGTCCACGGCGGATACTCCTCGATTTTTGTCTCCTTCTCGCCAGATTGCCACACGATCACGAACCACACCCATGGTTGCTTGGTCCTGGGCGCGAATGGCGTGACGAAGGACCAGACCTCGCTCGCAACGTGGCCGGCGAACTCGCCGTCGCGCGAAAGGACGGCGAGCCCACCATCGAACACTGCAAGGTCGGGTGGCACAACGAACTCTCGTGGTTGGCGGCTTCGACCGAACCCAAACATCATGACCCTCCTAGATCGTCGTCACACCCGCTTGGGATGCCTCACCGGCGCGGGTACAACTCGGTCTGCCCCCCCTTCCGCCGGACCCGAGGTCTGTGCCACTCACAAGCGTGACGGCCCGGTCCCGTGCATTCATCTGTCGAGCCACTTCGGCCATCGGGGCCAGCGCGCTGCCCACTCGCCTTGCCAGTACTCATTGACGAACGCCGAAGGATCAGAGCCATCTGAATCGAAGCCCTGGTCGGCAGCGTAGGTGGCCAAGCTCCGCCTTCAAGCCAGCCAAGTCGTAGCTACCCGTCGGCATGAGGCGCACGATCCATCCGTACTCATTCACCTCAGGGCGAATCATCTCCCCGTCCAACCGATAGAACGTGCCCCACAACCCGTCGACCACATCGGTCGCCTCCAGGTAGCCCTGCGCGGGCTCAAAGTCCGTGAACACACAGATCCAACCGTCATCAAGCGCCTTGGCGATGACGGCCTCATCGCGATTCACCGGCGGCATCTGGTCCTCCTTAGGGTCAAAGCCGCGCCCGTCGCGATCAGAAGTGCAACATCGCCGCTTAGCGATCCGCGGACACGCGCCTCGTCACGAAATGGTCAGCAGGGATCTAGCCGGCAGCCAACTCGAGAACGAGCACGACGGCGCCCGCAGCGAGTGCGGCGATACCGACGTTTCTAAACCCGGGTCTCGCATCTCGAAGCCTTCCCACGGCCAAAATGACCAACCCCACCCCAATCAAGACGAACCCAGATGTCATGAGTACCCCTTACTCGAACAACGCGCAGGCACGACGGGTCGGAACACTCGCGGAAAGCGAGTGGTGCAACTGGCCTTCGATGTCGCGGTCCAGCGTGACGCCCTCAGCCGCCAGCGCGGCGCGGAACGAAGCAATTCGAAACTCCTGAGGCTGGCCCAAGGCGCGCTTGTACGCCGATCGGGCCGCCTTTGCGTCGGGGTGCCGCGTGAGTTTCCCGAGCACCCATTCGCCCAAGAACTCTAAGAAAGTCGATATCACTGGTGTGCCTCTCCAACGGAGAACCATACCGACCACCACCGGCGCATCAGCGAGAGACGGACTGAGATCGGGACTGTCCGGCCTTCGGTTGACACCAATGGTTGACAGTTTTCAGGCCGCGTCAGCGGCCAGGTAGATGGTCTCAAACTCGATCGGTGTGAGCTTGCCCAGCCGGCGTTGACGTCGCTTGCGGTGGTATTTGGTCTCGATCCAGGTCACCATCGCGAGGCGCAGCTCTTCGCGGGTCTGCCACCGCTGAGTGTTCAGCACGTTCTTCTGCAGCAGCGAAAAGAACCTCTCCATCGCGGCGTTGTCGCCGCAGGCCCCGACTCGGCCCATCGACCCGACCAGATCGTGGGACCTCAGGACGCGGACGAACTTCTTCGACCTGAACTGGCTGCCTCTGTCGGAGTGAACGATCGTGCCGGACGGGTCTCGCAGAGTGATCGCGTTGCGCAGCGCTGAGACCGCCACCGACGCCTTCATCCGAGAGTCGATCGAGTAGCCGACGATCCGACCGGAGTAGCAGCCCTTGATCCCACACAAGTAGAGCTTGCACTCGCCCGTGTGGTGCTCGGTGATGTCGGTCAGCCACTTCTCGTTCGGCCTGCTCGCGGAGAAGTCCCGCCTCGGCCGGCCGTGATGGTCGATCGTTGCGAGCAGATCGTCATGAACCGGCGGTCCTGCTTTGCGGTTCGGGCCACGCTTCTTGGAATGGTTCGAGAAAATCCCCTGGATCGAGCACAACCGCCACACACGGTTCTCACACGCGATGAAGCCCTGGTCGGCGAGCTCGTCGGCGATGAAGCGATACCCGAACCCCGGATCCTCGGCATGGGCGTCGAACGCGGCGTTGATCAGGTGCGCGTCGTCCCAGTCCCGCTGACAGAACGGCTCAGCGAGCCACTGGTAATAGCCCTGCCGAGACAGTTTGAGGACCCCACACGCCACCGCGACCGGCACCCTGATCGGGGCACCGTTCGCGGCCATCTCGCGAACGAGTGGGAAGACTATTTTCCCGGCGGATTGGCCTGAGACAGATATGCAGCCGCACGGCGCAGGACCTCGTTCTCCTGCTCGAGCAGACGGATCCGTTTGCGGGCCTCGCGCAGCTCGACGCCCTCAGAGGCAGTGACACCAGGACGTTTGCCGTCCTCGATATCGGCCAGCTTCAGCCAGCGTTGAAGACACGACTCGGAGACACCGAAGTCCTTCGCGACTTGAGCGATTGACGCCTCACCCTTGGGGGCGACCGCGACCACGTCATTGCGGAACTCGATGGGAAACGCTTTCGGCACGTGAACATCCTTCCAGCAAGGATCGAAATCCTCACAAGTCAGATATCAACCAGACTCTGGGCAGTCCCGAACGGCACAGATTGGAGGCGGTGGACGGCCGGACTGACAGCGCGCCCGGACACGACAAAGCCCCTGCTCTGCGGACTTCTGCAGGTCAGGGGCTTTCTCGTTCTGGTGCGCGTACTGAGAACTTACTCGAAACAGGCTCACCTCACCGCGACGTGGGCTCAGCGCCGTCGAAGCCAGCAAGCAGACCCGAGTCGAGGCGCTGCGACCGAGACGCCGATCGCAGCGCCTCGTCCACCGATTCGATCCCGTCACGCTCGACCTCATCGTCCATCCCTACCTGTCCGGCATGGGCATGAAGACCGTGGCCGCCGATTTCGGCATCTCTGATTGGGCTGTGCGCGCATTGCTGAAGGAGCGAGGACTCCGAACTAGACGCCCCGGATCGAGCTCCTAGCGCCAGCATTCTCGTCACCAAGACTCAGTCCACGTCCGGAAACTCGCGCGCACACGCGTGACACACGCCTCCCAGGTGCAACGAATGCGTCAGTCGACAATGCCGAACCGGACGGGATCAACATCGCCGGTGGCGGACGGTTCGCTAATCCTCGAGGCGGACAATCAGATATCGGTCACCGATCTCTGACCGCAGCCGAGACACGAGCCGATCTGCTCGAGCCTCCATGTCAGGCGGGAGGTCATTATCCTCGTTTTCATCGGCGTCGCACATGACTGAACCCCAATCAGAGAGATCGGCTATGAGCTCGTCACTCAGTCCCAGATGGTTGCGTAGCCACGCAGGTTCTTGACCGACCAGGCCGTCGTCCATCCACAGCGGTACACGAACGCTGAAATCCCAAAAGAATCGGATAGTAGGCCTGCGGTCCATCGATGCTCCCTTACTCAGAACTCCTCACCGCGCCCGACACAATAGTCACGATCCTTTGGCGGGAAAGATGTCATGATCCTGACCCCGGTCTGTCCAAGAATGACGACGATATCCTGCTTAGTGACGGTACCGTTCGGAGCCTTGAAGGAGAATCGATGCTGATAGCAGTACCGCTTACTACTTTGCACTGTCCGGACGTCCGGAGCCTTTAGCGTCCATCCAATGGCCCAGTGCATCCAGTTACCCCAATTGCGGCCATCGAGCTCCATCTCCGCCCATTGGTCGAACTCGTACTTGTGCTTATCTCGAATGTGCCGGATCCCAAATTTGCTTTCATCCGGAGTCGAGGTCCGTTTACCGCAGTACATCTTCGCGTACTTCCCTTGCATACGCGAGTGAGCGTTGGATCGCTTGTATTTTCGGACAATCTTGTACTTATTCGCTGTGCTCGAGTCAGATCCGCAAACCGCATCCCAGAATCCACCTCCCACAGACTGTGGCGTAGCAAAGCCTGTGAAGTCATCCTCCAACTGGGGCTCGAAGGTGACCTCGTTGCCAAGCTCGTCCGTCGTCGTTATCACGTAGTCTTCTTGCGAGTCCGAGGGCGGAACAACGAGAGGGACAGCTGCCGACGGCTCGATCTCGTCATCTGAGTCGGTCGGCTCGTAGAGGTCTGGAGCCAAGAACCAGCCTTGGGCAGTGAGGATGACGTGGACGTTGCCGGTGGTGTTGTTTCTCAGCATCACGGTGCCATCGATAGAGAGTTCGACGATGCTGGTGGAGTACTCCGGCTCTCCGGTAAAGGTGCCGTACCAAGAAACGTTCGACGTGCCGTTGGAGTTCTCGAGGTCGGCGTTGTAGACCGACAGTGATCCCTGAGCGGTCCAATCCAACGCGGTCACGGTCAAGGCGACCGAGCCGGCGGTACCGTCTTCGGGGACTCCCCCGAGGCCCGCGATCTGGACCTCCCGTTCCTCGCCGGGCTCGATGATCCCATCCCCGCCATAGGACGGCCGCGAGTCGTAGATGTGAGTCTGCACGACCGGAGTGAACCCGCCCCCGGACTCACCAGCACCGGTGAAGTAGCCCTGCACATCGATGATCACGTCCCCAACCCCGTCACGGAGCTTGATCCCAATCTTGCCTGCGTTCGTCTCGCCAGTGCCGAGCTTGATGGTCATGCCGGTGTCGTTGGATTCCCCCGCCTCGTAGCTCACCGTGGTCACCCCGCCCGACATCGTCGACCCCGCCGCCTGGATCCACGCCGCACCATCAACACTGGTGTTGACCACCCGCACGTTCGCGAACACCGCCGTCGCATCAGCCGGAATATCAGCCAGCCCGGCAATCTGAGCCGTGTACGTGACCCCCGAATTCAGCTTCGCCTGCGGCAGACCGGTGCCAGTGTGCGTCCCCACCAGCCGCGTCGGAGTGATCGGTACGAAGCCACCCGCCTGTCCCTCAGCGTTCTCCGTCGTGAAGTAGCCCTGCACATCCAAATTGAACCCGACCGGCTGATCGCGCGTCGCGACCGTGACCGTCCCAGCCGCCGAAGGCTGCACGATCGCCGTGTTCGTCCCAACACCCGCGTCATCACCAACCGCCAACACCGAACCAGTCGACTCGTTAGCAGTTCGACGCAGGTACACGTTCGTGATCCCCGTCGTCGACACCGCGGAGATGTCCAACACCACCGCAGAAACCCCTGTTGTCGGGATCCCGGCGACGCCGGTTACCTGGACAGTCTTCGGAGCCGCGGGCGTTGCTTTCTTTGCCGCAATTCCGCCCCACTCATACAACCGCGTAGGCGTCACCGGGACGAACGTGCCGCCGGCCAATGCACCTGTCGTCTCCTCGGCTTGAGCCGACGTCGACACCGCGGCGGCAAGCCCAGCGAAAACTCCGATCGTGGTCAACCAGACCACAAGACGACGAACCAGCACGAGCAGCTCCCTCGAATCAATCCCCGACTCGACGTCGGGGTCACCGCAGTTTGCCACCCGTGACACCGCTGTGAGTGCGAGATCGAAAAAGAGCGGTCCAGATTTGCATCGATCGCCGGTCACCGGACCGAGCGACATAGAACCAAGAACGCAAAGCCCTGGCTTCGGTCTATTGTCGTCGGGTCCGGGACTTAGAGCGTGCCGCGCTTGGCGCGGCGGATGTCGGGAGCCGGCAGCACCTCGGGATGGTCTCGTTGACGTCCAACGGGACGAGTTTGCCCAGGGACGACCCACGCGAACTGCGCTCGCACCGGGCACACTTCGGTCGTCGACGGCGCTCGTTCGACACACCGACGTACACGGAGTAGCGACCCTGCGCTTCATGCTGGCTGCCGTTGACCGTCGTCGACTGTTTGACGCACGCGGTTTTCCCGCCGTTTCCAGACGAAACTGGTCACTTTCAAGCGTTCCATTTCGTGCGGCACGCATGCTACGAAGGACGTACACGGGTCGCCCCTTTTGGGGCGGCCCGGAGTGCGTTCCAAGGGCGAATGGTTGGCGGTGATGGACTGTGCGTGGTGGCGTGAAGATGTATCGGGGCGCGGCAGCCGCAGCGCGCCGATACGTCGAGGCGGACCACTCGCGCGCGGACGACTATTACCTCGCGGAGGGAACTGGGCTGGCCGAGCGCTACGTGGCCACGCCGGGCGGCATCATTCGGGCTGGTGACCTCAATGGTGACGCCTACGAAGCGTGGGTGGCCGGCCAAAACCCGGACACGGGCGAACCGCGCGGCAGGTTGCGCAACGACGCCAACGCCGTGCGGTTCGTCGAGGTGGCTGTAAATGGTCCGAAGACATGGTCGTTGGCGGCGGCACTGTCGCCCGAGGTCGCAGAGGCGTATGACGCAGCGTTGGGTCGGGCGGCGGGCGAGATCATCGGCTGGCTGGCCGAGCACGCCACGACCCGCGTCGGCCCGCGGGGACGTCAGGTGCAGGTGCCGGTCGAGCGGATCGAAGCGGCGATGGTCCGGCACTACACCTCTCGAGCGGGCGACCCGCACCGTCACCTCCACTTGCAGATCAACGCGCGAGTGTTCGCCGAGGAAAAGTGGCGTGGCCTGCACACGGTCGGGGTGCGCGACTCGATCGACGCGATCAACGGAATCGGCCACGCGACGGTCATGTGCGATCCCGGTTTCCGGACTGCACTTGCTCAGCACGGCTTCACCTTGGACGACGCTGGTGAGGTGGTCGAACTGCGTCCGTTCGCTGGGGCCTTCTCCGCACGGGCACGGCAGATCGGGCAGAACATCGCCCGCTACGAGTCCGACTGGCGTGCCGCCCACCCCGGCGAAGAGCCGGGACGGCGATTGATCAGGTCATGGGACGCACGTGCGTGGGCCCAGGCCCGGCCGGACAAGTCGACCGCAACCGACGGGGCGGTGCTGGTCGATGAGTGGGCCAGCGAATTGTGCCGGCTTGGCTATCGGCCTCGGACCGAGGCGCCACTCGCCCTGAGGCGTCCGGGCGAGCTCGACCGGGATGGCGTCATCGAGACGGTGCTGTCGCGGCTGGGTGCGAAGCGGTCCGGCTGGAACGCCGCCGATGTGCGCGGCGAAGTCGAGCAGCTCCTCGCCCGCGAGCACATCGTCACCCCGGGCCCGGTGCGGCGCGAGTTGGCCGAGGACCTGACCGCCCGAGTGGTCGCGGCGTGCGTCCCACTGATCGACGACACCGGCACCCCAGACCACGTCCGCTCGCTCACCTCGCCTGAAGTGCTTCGCGTCGAGGCCGCCATCACCTCAAGCCTCGCCGCTCGCGCGACGACGGTCGGTCTACCGACGGACTTCAGCGGTGGTGAGTGGCTCGACCCGGCACAGGCCCGCATCGTCCGGGGTCTGGCCGGCAGCCACCGGGTGGTGGTGGTCGAGGGTGCGGCCGGGTCGGGCAAGACCAAGACGCTGGCCGCGACGAAGCAGCTCGCCGAGTCGAGCGGGCACCGAATGGTGGTGGTGACGCCGACATTGAAGGCTGCCCGGGTCGCCTCGAGGGAGACCGGCGCGGCTGCGTTCTCGGCCGCCTGGCTGGCCCATCAGCACGGCCACCGATGGGACGAGGACGGCCAGTGGACCCGTACCGCGGCCACCCCGCGAGCGGACGCGGTCCTATTGCGAGGTGACCTGTTGCTGGTCGACGAGGCCGGCATGCTCGACCAGGACACCGCACGCGCGCTGCTCGCGGTGGCCGACGAGGCAGGCGCAAGGATCGCGTTCGTGGGTGACCGACACCAGTTGCCCGCCGTGGGGCGCGGCGGTGTTCTCGACCTGGCTATCGAGCACGCCCATCCGACCGCACGGCTGACGTTGGACACCATTCACCGGTTCTCCGATCCGGCCTATGCCGAGTTGTCCTTGGCAATGCGGACAGGCGCCGACCCGGAAGCGGTCTTCGACCGACTCCTTGCGCGGGGACAGATCCGCCTGCACAGCGACGAGGAGGCCCGGACCAAGGCGTTGGTTGACGCGGCCGCAGGCGGGGCGTTGGTGATGGCCGACGACCGCCAGAGCGTGAGCGCCTTGAACTGGCAGATCACCCGGGCCCTGGTGTCGAACCACCGGATCGGCGGCGACAACCGTTGTCTCGCCGTCGGCGTCCAAGGCGAGATGGTTTTCGTCGGCAGCCGGATCGCGACCCGCCGCAACGACCGCGACCTCAAGGTGGCCAATCGCGAAGCGTGGACCGTTACCGCACTTGGTGGTGACGGGAGTCTGCGGGTCGTCGGCGACGCTGGCGCTCGCACTCTGCCCGCGTCCTACGTGAGCGAGTTCGTCGAGCTCGCCCACGCGGCGACCGTCCACGGCGCGCAAGGGATGACCGTTCCGTCAGCACACTTCTCGGTCGGGGACTCCACGAACGCGATGGCCGCCTATGTGGCGATGACCCGCGGCCGGCACGCCAACGTCTCCCACCTCATCGCCGACGACCCCGCGCAGGCTCGGCAGCGGTGGGTCGAGATGTTCGGACGCGAGCAGGCCGACCTCGGTCCCGCCCACGCGGCGAAGCAGGCGGCGGCCGAGGCCGCGAAGTACGACCACCCGCGCCCCCACGACCGCCAGACACGCGATCGTGAAGTCCAGCGAACACTCGAGCAGCGGCGGTACGCAGGGACGGGAGGGCCGCCCGGTCCCGACCTTGGGCTCTGACTAGCGCCGAGGCTCAAGGCCCCAGGCGGTCAGGGGCCTCGGTAGATGGTCGACCGGTGCTCGATGCGGCCGATCAGCAGGCAGTGGTCGTCGTCCAGAATCCTCAAGGTCACGCGGTAGTCACCGCGTCGGGCGACCGACCAGCCTTCGAGCTCGTAGCGCAGCGGCTTCGTCATCCGGTACGGGTCCTGGGGCAGGGTTCCGGTGCAGAACTCCACCACGGCGACGGCGATCTTGTGCGGAAGTCGATCCAGAGTCCGCACCGCGGCAGCCGAGAACTCGACCCGCCACGGCTCATCGGTCATCGAGCGAACCGGGCGCGCACGTCCTCACCGGCGACGGTCTCGCCGGCCTCGTAGTCGCGCTGAGCCTGCTTCAGATCCTCGACGAGCCCGGGCGTCGACAGCGCATGGATCGTCTCGTGCAGAGACTCCAAGTCGTCTGCTGACATCAGCACCGCCGCCTCGCGCCCATGCTTGGTGATCCGGATGATCTCGTGGGTGCTGTCGGCCTCGTCAACCAAGGCGGAAAGTCGGTCCTTGGCCTCACTGAGCGGTACGGTTCGCATGACTCGATAGTAGCCCAACTTCTGGCCATTCCGTAGATCGCGGTATCGCCAGATCAGAACGGCGACACGAACGCCGAAACAAGGGCCTGGCGAAGATATTCCCGAACAGGGGGTGTTCGGGGGTGTTCGCGTGGCGAGCTCGACAGATTTCTTCAACTTTTTTGCGGACGGCCTCTGACCTGCGCGAACGCCGTGCGGACGCCCCTCTCCCGGACCGGGTGTTCGGGGGTGTTCGCAGGGGTTGTCCGCGATTTCGGGTGTACGGCTGACTCATGGATGACGGAATGCGGGTGGGAGAGATTGGCCGCAGCAGAGCACCGATGGCTCTCTCCAGCCCGTGTTGGCCATACGAGAGCACGGTCCGAACCGAAGGAGAAGAACCATGACCATCAACGAGATCGACCTGCACGACGGGGACGAACTGTGGAGCATCGACGAGGTCGCCGCCGTCGTGCGGGTACCCGTCGCGACGCTACGCTACTGGCGCCACCTCGGCCAAGGCCCCACTGGGTTCCGCGTGGGCCGGTGCGTCCGCTACTGGAAGAGCGAAGTCATGTCCTGGCTTCATCAACAGGCTCAGGCCGGCGCCCGAGATATCCACAACCACCCGCGCTTGCCTTGAATCCCTCGCCGACGTCACCTCACCGTCAGGGCAGGAGGATCACATGGCCACCATCGAGAAGCGGATCCGCAACGGCGAGACCAGCTACCGCGCCCGCTACCGCACTCCCGCCGGTGTGCAGCGCAGCAAGGTCTTCACCCGCAAGATCGACGCCGAGCGTTTCCTGACGACCGTCGAGGCCGCCAAGCTCACCGGCGCGTTCATTGACCCGGCGCTGTCGAAGGCGACCGTCCGCGAGTGGGCGCACCAGTGGCTCGACGGTCAAGCACACGTCAAGCCCACCACCTACGCCCGCTACGAGGGCATCGTACGCAAGCACCTCGACCCGGTCTGGGGACACGTCCCACTCGGCAAGGTCACCCACGCCGACGTCCAGGCGTGGATCACCGCGGTGTCCAAGTCACACTCCCCGTCGTCGGTCCGCAAGATGCATCGCGTCCTGTCGCTCGTGCTCGACATGGCCGTCAAAGACGGGCGCTTGGTCCGCAATGTCGCCAAGGGCGTCAACCTGCCTCGTCCGATCAAGCACGAGCACCGCTATCTCACCCACGCCCAGGTCGACGCGCTGGCCGATGCGATCGCTCACCCCACCGACGTGTCCAAGCATGTCCCGCTGGCCGACCGCCAGAGGGACACCTACCGGCTCATCGTGCTGTTCCTCGCCTACACCGGGCTGCGGTGGGGAGAGATGGCTGCACTGCGCGTCGGACGCCTCCAGTTCGCACGGCGCCGTGCCGTGATCATCGAGTCCGTCACTCCTGTCGCCGGCCAAGGGCTCGTCTGGGGCACCCCGAAAACCCACCAACGCCGAGAAGTGCCCATCCCGAGGTTCCTGCTCGCCGACCTCGAAGCACACGTCCACGGCAAGACCTCAGACCAACTCGTTTTCACCGGCGTCCGAGGAGGCGAAGTCCTCCGCGTCTCGACCTTCAGCGCTGCGCTCGCGACCGCCGCACAAGCGATTGGCGTGCCCGGTCTTCACCCCCACGAGCTCCGCCACACCGCGGCGTCCCTGGCCATCGCCGCCGGCGCCGACGTCAAGGTCGTCCAGCAGATGCTCGGTCACGCCTCCGCCACCATGACCATGGACACCTACGGCCACCTCTTCGAGGACCGCCTCGACGAGATCAGCGACGCCATGGACGCCGCACGGGAGGCGAACAGGTATCGCCTCGCCAGCGCCGCTCAGCTCGGTGTCTCTGAACCAAACTCCCCTGGCAGCGAAGATCGCCGCTGAGCACCCGCGACACGGGAACATCTGCCGTCAAGTGCTTAGACGGCTTCATCCTGCACGGCAGACTTTCAGCCCATGAGCGGTTTTCGAAACAACCGATTGAGTTTGACGACCGCAAGTCCCATCGTGACCGTGGTCGTTGCTATTTCCCAGTTGGCTCTTCTCGCGGCGCTGGCTTGGCTGTGGAGCACAGGTGTCACGGACGCCACTGCGACGAACGTCGACTGGGGTTTCGTTTTGTTGGCAACCGGAACGCCTGTCGCCCTCGTGCTGTCTAGCTGGGTCGGCCGAAGGCGCCAAGAGCGAACCTGCCCGAGGGAGCCGGAGGCGACGCGCGTGATCGCACTTGTCACGCAGCGGGTGACGCTCGGACTCACAGGTCTGACTCTCATCGTCGCCCCGTTCGTCATCTTCGGTGCCCTGGTCTTTGGCCCGATGGGTTGAACAACTCCCAAGGTGACTCTTCGAGTACCGCGAACCGATCTCAGACCGCGTACCCGAAGCCGTCACCGACGCGCGCTGGGTTGCCATGGCCAAGGTTCAACGTTTCCCTTGAGCCAAGAACGTAAGAGTGTATGCGACAGCAATGCCTCTATGAACATGTTCGAGAACGAGACGAACGCGGCAACTGAGTAGACGTGACCGCTCCGGCCGAGAAGTCGCATGCACGACCCAAGGGGCACGTAGATGGCCCAGCTGACAGCGGCGAGGCAGAATCCAAGAGCCTGCAAGAGATCGCGGATCATGGCACTCACTACGACCCCGTAGATGAACGCTCCGCAGGTCATTCGGATCCGGCCCCCCAGCCTTCGGAGAAAACCCACAGCACGCCCCTCAGTTGTCTGTCGGGCCCAGAGAACGCGGGCCAGCATGGGAAACGTATCGAACGATGTGGCCCCAGTGTGGCCCCAGCACTTCGGCGCGGGAATGAGAAACGGCCCGTGCTTCCAGGTAAACCCTGGAATCACGGGCCGTTCTTGCTGGTAGCCCCGACGGGATTCGAACCCGCGCTACCGCCTTGAGAGGGCGACGTGCTAGGCCGCTACACAACGGGGCCAGCGATGAGAAACGCTACCAGATCGACTCCAGTGCGTCCTCGCTGGGGTACTAGGACTCGAACCTAGAATGGCGGTACCAGAAACCGCTGTGTTGCCAATTACACCATACCCCATGGGGGTATCGGATCCCTGCCTCGCGGCAGCGCTCCGAACCAAGAGATGACTTTACCGGACACCTCCCCGACTGCCCAAACCGGGGAGGCCGAGTCCTCAGAGCACCGCGTCCAGACGGGCCAGAGAAGCCTCGCGTCCCAGCAGTTCCATGGACTCGAACAGCGGCGGGGAGATGCGCCGTCCGGTCACGGCGACGCGCACCGGGCCGAACGCGAGACGCGGCTTGAGGCCGCGCTCCTCGACCAGGGCCTGGCGCAGGGCCGCCTCGATGGACTCGGTGGTCCACTCCCCCAGCCCGGCGAGCGCCTCGCGGGCGGCCTTGGCGACCTCGAGCCCGTCCTCGTTGAGCTGCTTGGCGGCGTCGTCGGGGTCGACGGCGAACTCCGCGCCCGCGAACAGGAACGCGAGCATCTCGGCGGCCTCGGTCAGCAGGTTGCTGCGCTCCTGCACGAGCGGCGCGGCCTGCGCGACGAGCTCGGCGTCGACACCCTCGGGCAGGTACGGCAGCAGCCGCTGCACGAACTCCTCGGGCGACAGCAGGCGCACGTGGTCGCCGTTGATCGCCTCGCACTTCTTCAGGTCGAAGCGCGCGGGGTTCGGGTTGACCCGCTCCACCTCGAACGCGGCCACCATCTCCTCGAGGGAGAAGATGTCGCGGTCCTCGGCGATCGACCAGCCCAGCAGCGCGAGGTAGTTCAGCAGTCCCTCGGGCAGGAAGCCCTGGTCGCGGTAGCCGAGCAGGTTCGACTCAGGATCGCGCTTGGACAGCTTCTTGTTGCCCGAGCCCATGACGTACGGCAGGTGGCCGAAGCGCGGGGTGAAGCCCGAGCCCACGCCGATCTCGGCGAACGCCTCGTACAGGGCCATCTGGCGGGGCGTGGACGACAGGATGTCCTCGCCGCGCAGCACGTGGGTGATCCCCATGAGCGCGTCGTCGACGGGGTTGGTCAGCGTGTACAGCGGCTGGCCGTTCGCGCGGACGATGACGAAGTCCTGCACGTTCTCGGCGCCGAAGGTGATCTCCCCGCGGACGAGGTCGTCGAAGGTCCAGTCGCGCTCGGGCATCTTGAAGCGGATGACCGCCTGGCGGCCCTCGGCCTCGTAGGCGGCCTGCTGCTCGGGCGTGAGGTCGCGGTGCAGGCCGTCGTAGCCGCTCGGGCGGCCGGCGGCGCGCGCGGCGTTGCGGCGCTCCTCCAGCTCCTCGGCGGTGTCGTAGGCCTTGTAGGCGAAGCCCGCGTCCATCAGGCGCTGCGCGACGTCGGCGTAGACGTCCATGCGCTGACTCTGGCGGTAGGGGCCGTTCGGGCCGCCGACCTCGACACCCTCGTCCCAGTCCAGGCCGAGCCACCGCATGACGTCGAGCAGCAGGTCGTAGGACTCCTGCGAGTCACGGCTGGCGTCGGTGTCCTCGATGCGGAACACGAAGCGACCGCCGTGGTGGCGGGCGAACGCCCAGCTGAACAGCGCGGTGCGCGCCATCCCCACGTGCGGGTTGCCGGTCGGGGACGGGCAGAACCGGGCGACCACGTCGCTGCCGGTCGCGGTCGTCCAACGTGTCTCAGTCATCTGCCACCACCGGGTTCGTCAGGGTGCCCAGGCCGTCGATCGTCACGGCCACGTGGTCGCCGGCCTGCATGGGGCCGACGCCGTCGGGCGTGCCGGTCAGGACGACGTCGCCGGGCAGGAGGGTCATGAAGCTGGTCACGTACTGCAGGATCGTCGTCACGTCGAAGACCATGTCCGACGTGCGGCCGTCCTGCTTGGTCTCGCCGTTGAGCGTCGTGCGCACACGGACGTCGGAGGGGTCGAAGTCGGTCTCGATCCACGGCCCGAGCGGGCAGAACGTGTCGAAGCCCTTCGCGCGGGCCCACTGGCCGTCCTTGGCCTGCAGGTCGCGCGCCGTGACGTCGTTCGCGACCGTGTAGCCGTAGATCACCTTCGGGGCGTCCTCCGCCGTCAGGTTGCGGCAGATCCGCCCGATGACGATCGCGAGCTCGCCCTCGAAGTGCACGTTCTGCGACTGCTTCGGGTAGAAGATCGGCTCGCCGGGGCCGATCACCGAGGTGTTTGGCTTGAGGAAGATCAGCGGCTCCTCGGGCACGTCACCGCCCATCTCGGCGGCGTGCGCGACGTAGTTCTTGCCGACGCACACCACCTTGCTGCGCGGGATGACCGGCGCCAGCAGGCGAACGTCCTCGAGCGCCAGCTTCTCGCCGGTCAGCTCCAGCGGAGCGTAGAGGGGGTCTCCCTTGAGGGGAGCGATGATGGGGGTGTCGCCATCGGCACCGACGACCCCGTAACGGGGGTCGTCGTCGCCGGCGAATCGGGCCACGCGCATGGGCTCCAGACTACGGTGCCTCGCTCGGTCCGGCGGAGTCGACCGCCTCGGCCGCGAGGAACCGCACGACGCTCGACCCGGCCACCAGCCCGGCGGCCGCGGCGAGCAGCACCGAGGCCATCGGCATGGGCAGCTGCTCGACGTGCGCCAGGTCCCCCGCCGCGAACACGCGCGGACGGCTGGTCTGGCCGAGCACGTCGATCCGCACGCAGCCCGACGGCAGCATCTCGAGGCCGAGCTGCTCCGCGAACGGCGCCGACTGGGCGAAGCTCGGGTGCAGGAACAGGCCGGCCACGGCGACCGGGTCCGCGGCGGCACGGTGGACGAGGACGCCGTCGCCGGTCCGCTCGACCTTGGTGACCTCTCCGTCACCGAAGTGCACCACCTCCGAGCCGATCGGGCTGAGCATCTGGGTCATCATCGGGACGTGAGGGCCGTCCCCGACGAGGCCGATGACCCGCCCGGCGAGCTCGTGACCATGGCAGAAGGGGCAGGCCGCGACCTCCTTGCCCCACGTCTCCTCCAGGCCGGGGATGTCGGCCAGGTCGTCCCTCAGGCCGGTCGCGAGGACGACCGTGCGTGCCTCGATCGGGCCGCCGTCGGTCTCGGCGACGAAGCCGTCGCCCTCCTCGCGCACGCTCTGGACGGTCGTCTCGCGCAGCTCGACCGTGTCGTACTCGGCGAGGTCCTCGCGGGCGAGGCGACGGAGCTCCTCAGGCGCGCGCCCGTCGTGGGTCAGGAAGTTGTGGGCGTGCTCGACCGTGCCGTTGCGGTAGCGGCCCGAGTCGACCAGGGCGACCGTGCGGTGCATGCGGCCGAGGGTCAGTGCGGCCTGCAGGCCCGCCGGGCCGCCGCCGATCACGAGTGCGTCGTACATGGTGTGCCTCTCTCGAAATGGAATAACGAGACGAGCGTGCGACTTCAGGTCAACATGAAGTCAAGTCAGTCGATCGGGGATGTCGCCGCGCGGTTCGGGATGGAGACCCACGTGCTGCGGCACTGGGAGGACGTGGGCCTGCTGCGGCCGGCCCGCGACAGCGCCGACCGCCGTCGCTACGGCGACGACGACCTCGTACGCATCGCCGTCATCCTGCGCAGCAAGGCGGCCGGGATGTCGCTCGAGCAGATCGCGGTGCTGCTCGACGAGGAGGCCCCGTCACGGCACGAGGTGCTCGAGTCGCACATCGCCGACCTCGACCGGCGGATGCGGGAGATGGAGCGGTCGCGCGAGATGACCGAGCACGCCCTGCGCTGCCGCTCGCACGACATCACGCAGTGCCCGCGTTTCCAAGGCTTCATCTCCGACGTGCTGGCCGGCACGACCCCGTGGTCGCTCGACGGCCCCGCCACCGCCTGAGCCGGCTCAGCGCTCCACGAAGGGATGGGCGCGCAGCTCGGCCTCGGGATTGGCGAGATGACGCACCGCGCTCGCGCCGGCTGCCAGACCTGCCGCGGCCGCTCCGAGGAGGGACGGCATCGGGACGGGCAGCTCCTCGACATGGGCGAGGTCGCCCGCGGCGAACACCCCGGGCCGGCTTGTGCGCCCGAGCGCGTCGATCCGCACGCAGCCCGACGGGAGCAGGTCGAGCCCGAGCTGCTCGGCGAACGGGGCGGCCTGGGCGGTGTGGGGGTGCAGGAACAGCCCCGCCACACGGACGGGCTCGCCCTCGACCCGGTGGGCGAGCAGTCCGTCCTGGTCGCGCTCCACCTTCGCCAGCTCCTCGCGGCGGAAGGTGACGACCTCGGAGGCGACCGGCGCGAGCATCCCCTCGATCTCGCCGACCTGCGGCCCGTTCCCGAGCACGCCGACCGGCCGGCCCTCGAACTCGTGCCCGTGGCAGAAGGGGCAGTTCATGACCTCGTCGCCCCAGGCGTCGTGGAGGCCCGGCACGTCGGGCAGCTCGTCGCTCATCCCGGTGGCGAGGACGACGGTCCGCGCCTCGATCGTGCCCTCGTCGAGGTCGGCGACGAAGCCCTCCTCGGCCTCTCGGACGCGCCGCACCGTGGCGTCACGCGTCTCGACGGTGGCGTACCGGGCGAGCTCGTCCCGCGCGATCCGCCGGAGCTCGTCCGGGTCGCGGCCGTCGTGGGTGAGGAAGTTGTGCGCGTGCGCGGCACTGCCGTTGCGGTACCGGCCCGAGTCGACGAGCACCACGCTGCGGTGCATCCGCCCGAGCGTGAGCGCCGCCTGCAGGCCCGCAGGCCCACCGCCGATCACCAGCGCGTCGTACATCCGTCTCCTTCCCCGTGTCGCACCCAGAGGTACCCAGGGACCGGAGCAACGACACGCCTCGTGATGGCCCGAGATGAGGCGGCGAGGGAGGGTCAGGCGGAGCCGTAGCGGCGCTGGCGCGTGGCGTACTCCTCGACCGCGGCCCACAGGGCCCGGCGGTCGACGTCGGGCCAGGCGATGTCGCTGAACACGAGCTCGGCGTAGGCGGCCTGCCACGGCAGGAAGTTGCTCGTGCGCTGCTCGCCGGAGGTGCGCCAGAACAGGTCGACGTCGGGCATCCACGGCTCGTCGAGGTAGCGCGCGAAGGTGGCCTCGGTGATCTTCTCGGGGTTGAGGCGCCCCGCCTTCACGTCGCGGGCGAGCGCGGCGGCGGCGTCGGCGATCTCGGCGCGACCGCCGTAGTTGACGCACATCGTGAGGGTGCAGACGGTGTTGTGCTTCGTCAGCTCCTCGGCCTCCTCGAGCTCGCGGATGACGCTGCGCCACAGCCGGGGGCGACGCCCGGCCCAGCGCACACGGACGCCCAGTTCGTGCATCTCGTCGCGGCGTCGGCGGATCACGTCGCGGTTGAAGCCCATGAGGAACTTGACCTCCTCGGGCGACCGCTTCCAGTTCTCGGTGCTGAACGCGTAGGCGCTGACGGCCTTCACGCCGACCTCGATGGCGCCCTCGACCACGTCGAACAGCGCGGCCTCGCCGGCCTTGTGGCCCTCGGTGCGCGGCAGCCCGCGCTCCTGCGCCCAGCGGCCGTTACCGTCCATCACGATCGCGACGTGCTGCGGCACCTGGCCGGGGGCGAGGCGCGGGGCGGTGGCACCCGAGGGGTGCGGGGTGGGATTCCGGTGCATCAGCGGTCCACGTGAGCCAGGGAGCGCAGACCGCGCTCGAGGTGCCAGGACAGGTAGTTGGCGACCATGCCGCCGGCCTCGCGGCGCGAGCGGTCGTCGGCCAGCCCGACCGCCGTCCAGTCGCCCACCAGCAGGGCGGCCAGCAGCGCGACCGTGGTGGCCGAGGGGACCGACGAGCCGGGCACGCGGCACGCGTCGCACAGCATCCCGCCGGAGCCCGCGTGGAAGTGCCGGTGCGGACCCTCGAGGCCGCAGCGCGCGCAGCCGTCGAACGAGGGCGCGTAGCCCGCGATCGCGAGCGACCGCAGCTGGAACGAGTCGAGCAGGACGTCGGGCGGCTGGCGGTGCTCGGTCAACGCGCGAAGCGCCCCGACGAGCAGGTGGTACTGCGGCACGGAGGGCTCGGCGGTGTCGGCGACGAGGCGTTCGGCGGTCTCCAGCATCGCCGTGCCCGCAGTGTAGGCGGCGTAGTCGGCACCCAGGTGCGAGGCGAACGGGTCGATCGTGACGACCTGGGCGATGACGTCGAGCGAGCGGCCCTCGGCGAACTGCACGTCGACGTGCATGAAGGGCTCGAGGCGGCCACCGAAGCGGCTGGAGGTCTTGCGCACCCCGCGACCCACGGCCCTCACGACTCCGCGACCGCGGGTGAGCATCGTGACGATGCGGTCGGCCTCGCCCAGCTTCTGGGTGCGCAGGACGACACCGGAGTCGCGATAGGTGCCCACCGCTCCATTCTGCCCCAGTCGCGGTCGGTAGCCGGTGTGGCACGCTCGGATCCATGGACCTGAGCGATCGCCCGCGCGCCCACCTCGGCGTGTGGCCCACTCCCCTGCACGACGTCGACGGACTGTGGATGAAGCGGGAGGACCTCAGCGGCTTCGGATTCGGTGGCAACAAGGTGCGCAAGCTCGAGTTCCTGCTGGGCGCGGCGATCGCGCGCGGACAGAGCCGCGTCGTCACGTTCGGTGCCTTGCAGTCGAACCACGTGCGCGCCACCGCCGCGGCGTGCGCCCGGCTCGGCCTGCGGCTCGAGGCCGTCGCCGTGCAGGCGGTGCCGCGCGCCGACGACGACTACACCGCGTCGGGCAACGCCTTCCTCACCGAGCTGTACGGAGCCACGCGCCACGTCGTGCCAGACGACGAGGCCGCGAGCGCCCTGGCACTCGAATTGATGGCCGAGCACGGTGACGACCTCGCCGTGGTGCTGCCGGGCGGATCGGACCGCATCGGCACGCTCGGCCACGTGGACTCCGCCCTCGAGCTCTACGGCCAGCTGGAGTTCGACCCGCACGAGGTCGTGGTCGCCGCGTCCACGTGCGGCACGATGGCGGGCCTGGTGATCGGCCTGGCCGCGGGCCGAGCTGGACACCGTGGTGCGCGGCGTGTGCGTCTACCACTCGCGCGAGCAGACCGAGGCCGCGCTGCGCGACCTGCTGACGCAGACGTGCGACGAGCTCGGCGTGCCCGTGCCCGACGACGACCGCTGGGTGCTCGACGACTCGCAGTTCGGCGACGGCTACGGCATTCCGTCGGAGGCCGGACTGCGGCAGATCCGCCGCCTCGCCACGACCACCGGGATCGCCCTGGACCCCGTCTACACGGCCAAGGCCTACGCGGCGATCCCGAGCGATCCGGAGCTGCGCCGCCGCACCGTGTTCATGCACACCGGCGGCGGGCCGTCCCTGTTCGCCTACCGCAACGACCTGGTCTGAGGACTCAGCCGAAGTCGACGCCCTGCGCCAGCGGCAGCTCGGTGGAGTAGTTGATCGTGTTCGTCGTGCGGCGCATGTAGTTCCGCCACGCGTCCGAGCCGGACTCGCGGCCGCCGCCGGTGTCCTTCTCGCCGCCGAACGCGCCGCCGATCTCGGCGCCCGAGGTGCCGATGTTGACGTTGGCGATGCCGCAGTCCGATCCCGTCGCCGAGACGAACAGCTCGGCCTCGCGGACGTCCATCGTGAAGATCGCGCTCGAGAGGCCCTGGTCGACGGCGTTGTGCAGCGCGATGGCCTCGTCGAGGTCGCGGTAGGTCAGCACGTAGAGCAGCGGGGCGAACGTCTCGGTGCGGACGATCTCGGTCTGCTCGGGCATGTCGACGATCGCGGGGTGCACGTAGTGGCCGCCCTCGACGCCCTCGGCCCGCGTGCCACCGGTGAGCACGGTGCCGCCGTCGGAGCGGACCTGGTCGAGCGCCTTCTCGAAGCCGGCCGCGGCAGAGCCGTCGACCAGCGGGCCGACGAGCGTGCCGGAGTCCAGCGGCGAGCCGATCGGCAGGGTCTCGTAGGCCGCGACGAGTCGCTGGACCAGCTCGTCCTTGACCGACTCGTGCACGATGACGCGACGCAGCGAGGTGCAGCGCTGGCCGGCGGTGCCGACGGCGGAGAACACGATGCCGCGCACCGCGAGGTCGAGGTCGGCGGTGGGTGCGATGATCGCGGCATTGTTGCCGCCGAGCTCGAGCAGGGTGCGACCGAGGCGGGCGGCCACGCGGGGCGCGACCTGCTTGCCCATCCGGGTGGAGCCGGTGGCCGAGACGAGCGGCACGCGCGGGTCGTCGACGAGGGCCTCGCCGACCTCGCGGGCACCCACGACGATCTGGAGCAGGCCCTCCGGGGCGCCGGCGCGACGCGCGGCCTCGTCCGCTATCGCGCGGCAGGCCAGGGCCGTCAGCACGGTCTTCTCCGACGGCTTCCACACGACGCTGTCGCCGCACACGAAGGCGAGCGCCGCGTTCCACGACCACACCGCGACCGGGAAGTTGAAGGCGCTGATGACGCCGACGACGCCCAGCGGGTGCCACTGCTCCATCATCCGGTGGCCCGGTCGCTCGCTGGCGATCGTCAGGCCGTGCAGCTGGCGCGACAGGCCCACGGCCAGGTCGCAGATGTCGATCATCTCCTGGACCTCGCCCTGACCCTCGGACAGGATCTTCCCGGCCTCGATGGTGACGAGCGCGCCGAGGTCGTCCTTGTGCTCGCGCAGCAGGTTGCCCAGCTCGCGCACGAAGGCGCCGCGGGCGGGAGCCGGCACGGTGCGCCACTGCTCGAACGCGGCGTGGGCCAGGCCGACCTTCTCGCCCACCGAGGCGGCGGTGTCGGCCTGGAGGCGGCCCAGCTCGGAGCCGTCGATCGGCGTGCGGCAGACGATGTCGCCCTCGGCGTCGAACCCGACGGGCGCCCCGATCCGCTCGAAGATGCTCGTGACGTGTGCTGCGATGGTCATGCGTCGATCTTTCCGTGGGTGTCGAAGAGGCTGCCGGAGCGGGTGGCGAGCAGGTCGTCCAGGGAGATGTCCTCCTGGCGGACGAAGCCCTGGGACGGGAGCTTCCCGGCGGCGACGAGCTCGACGACGGCGACCGCACTGGCGGCAGTCGTCCAGCTGATGGCGCGCCACGTCTGTCCGTCGATGTCGAGCGGCCGGTAGGCGCGCACGTGGTTGCGGCGGAACGGCTGACCGGTGTGAATGCCCTCGACCGCGGCATGCAGGTAGACGACGTCGTCGTTCACCGGCGGCTTCGCGTCGACGAGGATCCGGCCGACCAGCTCGCGCTCGTCGCGCAGGTTCAGCTCCTCGAAGAGGAAGTGCATTTGGCGGAAGTGCCCGGGGTAGCGCATCGTCTTGTAGTCGAGGCGCTGCACGCGTCCCTCGTAGCTCTGGCACATCGTGCCGAGACCGCCGGAGGTCAGCGCGGCCTCGAGCTCGATGCCGCCGATCACCACGCGCTCCTTCTCGGTCATCGCGGGCACGAAGCGGCGCTCGCCCGAGCGCAGCACCTCGCAGTCGTTGAGGTACTCGTTGACGACGCCCTCGGCCGACCAGTTGAACGCGTAGCCGAGCAGGCCCGTGGGGTTCTGCGGCAGCGCGCCGACCTTCAGCTCGATGCTGCGGATCGAGTCGAACGAGGCAGCCAGGCTGGCGCCGACGATGCCGATCAGGCCCGGCGCCAGGCCGCACTGCGGCACGAAGGCGCTGTCGGGGCGGTCCTTGGACAGCTCGATGACGCGGTTGGTGGTGGGCACGTCCTCGGTGAGGTCGAAGTAGTGCACCCCGGTGTCGTGCGCGGCCTCGGCCACGGCGATGTTGAGGTGGTACGGCAGGCACGACACGACGGCGTCCACCTCGCGCAGGGCCTCGCGCAGCGCACTCGCGTCCGCGACGTCCATCACGCGGGTCTGCAGGTTCGGCACCTCGCGCTCGCGCGAGTCGAATCCCACCACCTTGAACTCGGCGCGACCCAGCAGGTGCGCGACGAGCTCTCCGACCTTGCCGAGTCCGAACACGGCGACGCTCTCGATCCTCACCACCCCATCGTCTGCCTGATGCGGCAGACTGTCCAGCGTAAGTTCTCCTAACGACTCCCGAGGAGCCGACCATGCGCGACCTGCCCGATCCGAACCGGCTGCGCCTGCTCGTGGACGTGGCCCACCACGGGTCGATCGCCGGTGCCGCGCGCGCCAACGGCATCACCGCCTCCGCGGTCTCGCAGCAGATCACCACGCTGGAGCGCGAGTGCGGCGTCCCGCTGCTGGAGCGGCTCCCCCGCGGTGTCGCGCTGACCGCCGCGGGCGAGGTCCTGGCCGAGCGCGGGCGCGGCCTCGTCCGGCTGCTCGAGGCGACCCGTGGCGACATCGACGGGTTCGACGACCACCTCGTCGGGCGGGTCCGGATCGGGACCATCGCCTCGGCGGCCCAGGCCCTCGTGCTGCCGGCGCTCACGCACCTGCGGCGCCTGCACCCCGACATCGACGCCATCGTCACGGTGGCCGAGCCGCACTCGAGCCTCGCCGCCCTGCACGAGGGGCGCATCGACCTCGCCCTGGTCGACGTCTACGAGCACGCGCCGATGCCCATCCCGCCCCGGGTCTCGGCGACCACCGTGCACCGCGAGCCGCTCGTGCTGATCGGGCGTGAGCCGTTCCCGGAGGGCACCACCCTCTCGGACCTCGCTGACGCACCGTGGGTGATGCCGCCACCGGAGGCTGCGTGCGGTCAGTCGGTGCGCTACGCCTGCCGCCAGGCCGGTTTCGAGCCGCAGGTGCGCTGGGAGACCGACGACCTGCAGCTCCTCTCGCGCGCCGTCGCGGCCGGGCAGGGGGTCACGCTGCTGCCCCAGCTGGCGATCGACGTCGACCGGCCGGGCCTGCACACCGCGATCCCGGCCGGGGTACGGCTGGGGCGCGAGATCCGCGCCGCCGTGCGCTCGGGCGAGCGCAACCGACCGCTGCTCAGGGCCGTCACCGAGGCCCTGCAGTCGGCCTGACCCGCTACCTCAACCGACTTTCGTGACGCCTCCCGCCACTTTTGTGACGCCGTTCGGCCCGGGGCGACGGCCCGAGCCGAAAGGTGTCACAAAAGTCGGGTGACGGGTCAGGCCTTCTCCAGCGCGCGGACGATGCCGGTGTACCCCTGAGCCCTCGCGTGGTCCAGCGCGGTGCGCCCGTTCCTGTCCTCGATGCCGACGTCGACCCCCGCCTCGACCAGCGTCGTGACGATGTCGAGGTAGGGCCGCGAGCCGTCGCCGAGGATGACGGCCTCGAGGAGCGCGGTCCAGCCGAGGTCGTTCACGTGATCCAGGTCGACGTCCGTCTTCACGACACGGCGGATGTAGTCGGCATGGCCGCGCTCGCCCGCGGGGATCGGCGACAGGCCCCCGTACCGGTTCTTGATCGTCAGGTCGGGCCGGGCCGGTAGCAGCGCCTCGAGCATCGCGACGCTGCCGGTCACGCCCGTCACCAGCCAGGGCGTGTCGTGCTGGTGGTCAAGGGCGTCGGGGTCGGCGCCCAGCGCCACCAGCAGCCGGGCGACGGCCACGTGGTCGTGGGTGGCCGCCAGCAGCAGCGGCGTCTGCCTCAGCTCGTTGCGCGCCTCGAGGTCGGCGCCGGCGCGCAGTGCGAGCGCAGCCGCGTTTGCGTCACCCTCCCGAGCCGCCGCGAGGAGGCGACGGTCGGCGACGTCGCGGCCGACCTCCTGGGCCCGCGCCGCCGCCCGCAGGAGCCGCGCCTGCGACTCGAGGCCGCCCCGCTCGGCGAGCTGGACCGGCGTCAGGCCGTCCCTCCGCGACGCGATCCGCACGTCGGCGCCGCTCGCGACGAGGACCCGCACGGTGTCCGCGTACGCTCCGGCGCGCTCGGGCCTGGCGAAGACGAGCGCCTCGTGGAGTCCCACCCAGCCGAGATTGTTGACGTGATCGGGGTCGACGCCCTCGCGGATCAGGCGCCCGACGATGCCCGCGTGCCCCCGCTCGCTCGCGCGGATCAGTCCGGTGCCGTCGAACGAGTCGAGGCTCTTCACATCGGCACCATGACGCAGCGTCAGGTCCAGCAGCGCGCGGTGGCCCTCGCTCGTCGCGATGAGGTACGCGCTCTGGACGGTGTCGTCCTTGGCGTTGACGTCCGCTCCGGCGGCGACGAGGCGTCGGGCGGTCGCCACGTCGTTGTCCCACGCCGCGGCGATGAGCCGGGCGTCGAGCTCGGCCTGGTCGAGGTCCATGAAGGGGTTCTCCTTCGTCGGGGTGGGCGTGGAGCTGGGCGGGGTGGTGCTCGGCGCCGCGGTGCTCGGCGACGTGCTGGCGGCGGACCGGTCGGGCTGGGACCGGTCGGTCGACTCGCAGCCGACGAGCAGGAGCGCCACGGACGCGGCGACCACCACCAGCGGCACCCGTCGCGCCCTCATGACGGTGAGCCTTCCGCGCGCAGGGCGTTCTCGATCGTGGTCCGCACGTGGTCCTCGGTGATCTGCTGCGCGCGGGCGCGGTCACCGCCGGCGATCGCCTCGTACAGCTCGACGTGCTCGGCGTGGATGGGCGCCGGATCGGAGTGCTGCGCCAGCAGCCAGCGTCGCCGCTGCGACACGATCGCGAGCACCTCGTGGGCCATCGTTCCCTCCCCGAGCGATGCCAGGACGTCGTGGAAGCGGCTGTTCGCCGCCACGGCGGCCTCGACGTCGCCGCGCTCGATCGCGACCCGCGCCTCGTCGAGGACAGTCCTCAGCGGCGCCAGGCCCTCGACGGTGACGCCGTCGACGACGTGCCCGACCAGGACTCGCTCCAGCGCGGCTCCCACCCCGGCCAGCTCGGCGATCTCGCGGGCGTCGTAGGTGCGCACGGCGATGCCGCGGGTGTCGCGGTCGACCGCGAAGCCCTCGAGGACCAGCGCCTGGAGCGCCTCCCGGACGGGGATCCGCGACACCCCGAGGTCCGCCGCGATCGTGCGCTCGACGAGGCGACTGCCCGGGGCGTAGGCCCCGTCGACGATGAGGTCGCGAATCCGGTCGCGGACGTCGTCACGCAAAGGGCGGTACGGAGCGGGGGCCGTTGGCATACCAAAACGGTATACCAACGGCCCCCGTCGTCCGGCGGTCGAGCCTCAGTGCGAGGGGATGGTGGTGGCCTCGGCGCGGTTGGCGGCGCAGACCACGGCCCGCAGCGACGCGGTGACGATGTTCTCGTGGATGCCGACGCCCCACACGACCTCACCGGCGATCTCGCACTCGACGTAGGCCGCGGCCTTCGCGTCGCCGCCGGAGCTGAGCGCGTGCTCGCTGTAGTCGAGGACGCGGATGTCGGCGCCGGCCTGACGCATGCCGTCGACGAACGCCGCGACCGGACCGTTGCCCTCACCCTTGAACGAGCGCTCCTCGCCGCGGACGACGAGGTCGAC
Organism: Aeromicrobium phoceense; assembly: GCF_013868155.1. Taxonomy (NCBI): domain Bacteria; kingdom Bacillati; phylum Actinomycetota; class Actinomycetes; order Propionibacteriales; family Nocardioidaceae; genus Aeromicrobium; species Aeromicrobium phoceense. Next base: position 1,753,698 of record NZ_JACEOG010000001.1, on the reverse strand, counting down.
GACCTGCTCGTCGCGGCCGTCCTCGGTGGTGACCGAGCTGAACTTGTTCAGCGCGTACGGCTCGTCGCGCTCCAGGTACTCGCGCGTGAACGCGCCCCAGATCTGGTCGGGTTGAATCTCGCCGGCCTCGCCCTCGCTCATCGACTGGATGGCCCGGCTGAACTCGATCTGCAGGCGGCGCGGCAGGTCGAGCTGGTGCTCGGTCTTCATGATGTACGCGACGCCGCCCTTGCCGGACTGGCTGTTGACGCGAATGACGGCCTCGTACGTGCGGCCGACGTCGTGCGGGTCGATCGGCAGGTAGGGCGCCTCCCACGGCAGCTCGGACACCGGCACGCCCCGCTCGGCCGCGATGCGGTCGAGGTCCTCCAGGCCCTTCTTGATGGCGTCCTGGTGGGAGCCGCTGAAGGCCGTGTAGACCAGGTCGCCCGCGTAGGGGTGGCGCGGGTGGACCGGCAGGTTGGTGCAGTACTCGACGGTGCGGCGCACCTCGTCGATGTCGGAGAAGTCGATCTGCGGATCGATGCCCTGGCTGAACAGGTTCATGCCCAGCGTCACCAGGTCGACGTTGCCCGTGCGCTCGCCGTGACCGAACAGGCAGCCCTCGACGCGGTCGGCGCCGGCCATCATCGCCAGCTCGGTGGCGGCGACGGCGGTGCCGCGGTCGTTGTGCGGGTGCAGCGAGATCGCCACGGCGTCGCGGCGGCTGATGTGGCGGCTGAACCACTCGATCTGGTCCGCGTACGTGTTCGGCGTGGCCATCTCGACCGTCGCGGGCAGGTTCAGGATGATCTCGCGGTCGCCCTCGGGCTGCCACACGTCCATGACCGCCTCGGAGACCTCGAGGCTGAACTCCAGCTCGGCGCCGGTGAAGATCTCGGGGCTGTACTGGTAGCCGAACGCGGTGTCGCCCAGCAGCTGCTCGGCGTACTTCATCACCATCTCGGTGCCGCGGGTGGCGATCGCGCGGCACTCGTCGCGGTCGACGTTGAAGACCACGCGGCGGAACAGCGGCGCCACGGCGTTGTACAGGTGGACGTTCGCGCGCGGCGCGCCGACCAGCGACTCGACGGTGCGCTCGATCAGGTCCTCGCGGGCCTGGGTCAGCACCGAGATCGTGACGTCCTCGGGCACCGCATCGCCCTCGATCAGGGAGCGGACGAAGTCGAAGTCGGTCTGGCTGGCCGACGGGAAGCCGACCTCGATCTCCTTGTAGCCCATGCGCACGAGCAGGTCGAACATGCGGCGCTTGCGGGCGGGGGTCATCGGGTCGATCAGCGCCTGGTTGCCGTCGCGCAGGTCGGTGGAGAGCCACCGCGGAGCCTGCGTGACCTGCTGGCTCGGCCACCTGCGGTCGGGCAGGTCGATCGGGGCGAAGGGCTGGTAGCGGCCGAACGGCATCGGCGACGACTGCTGGGGCGAGACGGGGTTGCTGTTCATGTGGAGGTCTTCCTCGGATGGCTCGGAGAGCGGTTCAGCGGCCGGTCATGACTGACTCCGCGCCGAGGGGTCCGACCTTCAGAGGACCTCGACGCGGCGGCGAAGGAGGAGGTTCGCGATCCGCATGATGGGACCAGCGTATCACCGGCTGGCGGGGGCGATCCTCGCGATCGGTGGCTAGGGTCGGAGCATGCCCGACGACGCGCACGCCACGACCGGTTCGTACGTCAAGGCCGGAGCTGCCTTCGACCGCGACATGAACTACATCCCCGACCGCATCACGCGCACCGGCGGAGCGCCGCTGGACGACCGCGCCGGCGCCGGGAAGCCGCCGGTGGAGGACGCGCCGACGTGGCCCGTCGAGCCGGGCCGCTACCGCCTGGTCGCGGCCAAGGCGTGCCCGTGGGCGACGCGCGCGCTGATCGTGCGCGACCTGCTCGGCCTGCAGGACGTCCTCAGCGCCGGGCTGCCCGGGCCCACCCACGATTCCCGGAGCTGGACCTTCGACCTCGACCCCGGGGGCGTCGACCCGGTCCTGGGCATCGAGCGTCTCCAGCAGGCGTACTTCGCCCGCTACCCCGACTACCCACGCGGCATCACGGTGCCCGCGATCGTCGAGATCGCCTCGGGCCAGGTCGTCACGAACGACTTCCCGTGGATCACGCACGACCTGTTCTTCGAGTGGCGCGACCACCACTCCCCCGACGCGCCCGACCTGTGGCCCGCCGACGTCCGCGACGAGATGGAGGAGGTCATGCAGCGGGTGTTCACCGAGGTGAACAACGGCGTCTACCGCTGCGGCTTCGCCGGCTCGCAGGAGGCGTACGAGGCGGCCTACGACCGGCTGTGGGCCACGATGGACTGGCTGGAGGACCGCCTGAAGGACCGCCGCTACCTCATGGGCGAGTCGATCACCGAGGCCGACGTGCGCCTGTTCACGACGCTGGCGCGGTTCGACGCGGTCTACCACGGTCACTTCAAGTGCAACCGGAACCAGCTCACGGAGATGCCGAACCTGTGGCGGTACGCGCGCGACCTCTACGCGCACCCCGCGTTCGGCGGCAACACCGACTTCGAGCAGATCAAGCAGCACTACTACGTGGTGCAGACGGACATCAACCCCACGCAGATCGTGCCGAAGGGGCCGGACACCTCCGTCTGGGGCTGAGCCTCACCTGAGCAGCGAGCGCGGGGCGAGCCGGGCCCACCACCGGGCGCGCCGGCTGCTGGCCGCCCGGAGCGAGTCGACCACCCGCTGCGCCTCGTCCACACGCGACGCCCCGGGCGCGCTCGCGGCGTAGCGGTCGCGCTCCACCTGGTCCACCAGGTCGACGAGGTCGGTGCCGCCGACGCCGTACGTCTCGAGCCGCCCGGCGAACCCGCGGGGAGTCTCGGAGGGATCCAGTCCGATGCCGAGGTCGCGCGCGGTGTCGGAGACCTCGCTCCACAGCGGCTCGCTCGACGCCTGACCGGCACTCCAGCGACGCCGGCGACGGAGCTGGCGCACGACGCCGGGCACCGCGCCGAGCACCGCGACCGTGGCGATGGCGAGCAGGGCGGGCCGCCACGGGGTGCCGCTGCTCGTCTGCGCCTGCGCCGCGGTCTCGTCGTCCTGGGCGTTCAGCTCACGGTCCTCGCGCGACTGCTGCTCGGGCACCTCGGAGTCCTCGCCCGAGCCACCCGACGTGTCGATCTCCTCGGCGAACTCGGTCGGCTCGCCGATGCCGGGGGTGGCGTCGAACGCGATCCAGCCGATGTCACGGAAGTAGACCTCGGTCCAGGCGTGCAGGTCGTCGGAGTCGACGCCGAACGTGGCGCCGTCCACGGTGCGGCCGAGCAGGCTGTCACCGGGTGCATAGCCGACCGCGACGCGCGTGGGCACGTCGAGGACGCGCCCCATCACCGCGAGGGTCGAGGCGAAGTGCACGCAGTAGCCCGTCTGCTGCCGCAGGAACTCCGCCATCACGTCGAGGCCGTTGCCGTCGTAGCCGTCCTCCACGGGCGCCCGCACGGAGTACGAGAACTCGGTGCGGAGCCAGTCCTGCAGCTCGACCATCCGGTCGTAGTCGTTGTCGGCGTTGCCCGCCTTCTCGCGCGCGAGCCGCGTGACGATCTCGGGCACCTCCTGCGGCAGCGAGCGGTAGGAGTCGAGGGAGCGGCCCGCGTAGCCCGCGTCACGGATCTGGTCGGCGGTGGGGAGCCGTTCCAGGCTGGTGACGGTGTAGGTCTGGTCCTCGGTGGTCGTCCGGTTCTGGCCGCGCACGGTGCTGCCGTCGCGGAGCCACTGCCAGTCACCCTCGAGCCCACGGATCCGCGTGGCCGGGTACGGCACGGGCAGGAAGCTCGACTGCAGGCTCTCGATGCGGATGCTCGTCGTCTTCTCCTGCGTCTCGATCTCCTCGTCGAGGTCGTCGACGCCCTCCACGTCGAGGTCGCTCTGCACGGGACTCGGGCTCCAGGTGCGGCCGTTGAACTGCCGCAGCGTGGCGACCTTGAGGTACTCCCCCGTCGTGCCCTCGGTCGAGTACGACAGCACCCGCCGCGGCTGCTGCTGGCGCAGGTTGCGGCCCAGCTCGATCATCGGGTTGATGCCGGTGCCGAACACCTGGCTCTCGGCCACCCCGAAGTCGCTCGACGTGGGCTCGATGTCCGGGCCCATCACCGGGACCGCGAGCGCCACGGCCAGCGCCCCGGCGCCCGTGAGCGCGGCGGCACCGCTGGGGATGGCGCCCACGTGCGGGGACTCCGACCACCACAGCCACAGCCACGCGATCGCGGTGCCCGCGAAGATCCACCACGGCGGCATCTCCATCGCGATGACGCTGGGCACCACGAGCATCGTCGCCCAGAGCAGACCGAGCAGCGGCACCCGCCACACCTGCCGCGCCACCGCGTCGGCCAGCACGAAGATCACCAGGTAGGACACCGCCACGAGCAGGACCACCGGATCGGGCGGCACGATGGGCGCGACCTCCTCCACGATCACGGTGCGGGCCTCGCCCAGCAGGTCGAAGAGCTCGGCGAGCGACGACGGGGTCGGCAGCCCGAGGATCGTGGTGCCGGGCGCGAACGTCCAGACGAGCCCGACCACCGCCGCAAGTGCGCCGGCGGGGGTCGCCCAGGTCGGCGCCCACATCCGGACCGTCGCCGTCACGGCCGCGACGGGCACGAGCAGCGACAGCACGACGACGGCCCACCGAACACCCTCGAAGAGCGGCGCGAAGCCACCGAGCAGGATCACCGTGGCGGCCAGCACGACGAGCGTGTCGGTCAGCTCCTCCATGCGCTCGCGCCTCATGACGACGCCACCCCGGTGGCGGCCAGCCAGGCCTGCTCGAGCCCGTCGCCGGCGTCCCGCGCGACGACGTGCCACCCAGCGGCCGCGAGGACGTCGCGTCCACCCTCGGTGGTCCCGCGGGCGACGAACGCGATCGTGTCGCGCGACGGCACGGCGTCGAGGAGCCGGGCGGCGGACGTGGTGTCGAGCGATCCGGTCATCACGAATGTGGTCCGCTCGCGCGCCGGGATGACCAGCGGCGTCGAGTCGGGCTCGGCCAGCGCCAGCACGACGAGGGCGTCCTGCAGGCCGTGCCCGGACTCCAGCGACACGGCCTGTGCACCGGTCGCGAGGTCGACGTCGAAGCCGCGCGTGCCGTAGTGCGCGACGACCGAGGCGGCCGCCGAGATGCTCCACTCGAAGCCCGCCTGGTCGTGCACCCGCGGGTCGGCGTCGAGGACGACGAGCACGCTGGGGCGCAGCTCGGACTCCTCCTGCCGGACCATCGGCTCGCCGTGGTGCGCGGTCGCCTTCCAGTGCCAGCGCTTCAGCGCGTCGCCGGGCAGGTAGGGGCGCGCGATCACGTCGTCCTGGCCCAGTCCGGAGGTGGGGTGCAGCCGCGTGGCGCCGTCGGTGGCTCCTGCCGGGCCCACGCGGACGTCGAGCGGGCTGCGGCGGGGCAGGACGATGAAGCGGTCGCGGTCGCTGGTGCTCAGCGAGCGCTGCACGAGGCCGAACGCGTCGCCCACGATGACCGAGAAGGGACCGAGCTCGTGGCTGCCCCGACGGCGGCCCCGCACCTCGTACCCGACCGTGGCGTACGGGCCGTCGGTGACCGGGACCGTGCCCGTGGCCTCGCCCAGCACGGTGCTCGGGAGACGGTCGCGCCAGTGACCGGCGACGACCGGGACCCCGGACCGCACGCCGACCCGGATCTCGACCTCCACGACCTCGTCGGGCTCGACGATCGCCGGCACCACGGTGCGCGTGAGGTCGAGACGGGGACGGGCCAGGAGCGCCAGGACGACCGCCACGGCCACGAGTCCGGCACACAGGCCCGTGACGTACAGGAGGGCGGGGATGCCGGCGATGGCGGCCAGCAGGAGGCTCACCACCGCGGCCGCGATCAAAGCGACGGAGCGTCCGGTGAGCCACATGGTCAGACCGGGACCCGGCGCAGGACGTCGGCCACGATCTCGTCCGAGCTCCCACCGCCGCGGAGGGGGACGAGGCGGTGGCTGAGCACCACCGGGGCGAGCTCGACGACGTCGTCGGGCAGGACGAACTCGCGGTCGCGGACCGCGGCGAGGGCCTTGGCCGCACGGACGAGCTGGAGCGTGGCGCGCGGGCTCGCACCGAGCCGCAGGTCGCCGGACTCGCGCGTGGCGCGGGCGAGGGCGACGACGTAGCGCTCGACGGACTCGGCCACGTGGATGCTTCGTGCGTGGGTGACCATCTGCTGGAGGTCGTCGACGAGGATCACCGGCTCGAGCAGCGCGGCAGGATCTCTGACGTCACGGTCGCGCAGCATCGCCAGCTCGGCCTCGACGTCGGGGTAGCCCAGCGAGATGCGCGCCATGAACCGGTCGCGCTGGGCCTCCGGGAGGATGTACGTCCCCTCCATCTCGAAGGGGTTCTGGGTGGCCACGACCATGAACGGCGCGGGCAGCGGGTAGGTGGTGCCGTCGACCGAGACCTGCCGCTCCTCCATCGCCTCGAGCAGCGCGGACTGCGTCTTCGGCGAGGCGCGGTTGATCTCGTCGCCGAGCACGATGTTCGCGAACACCGCGCCGGGCTTGAACTCGAACTCCGACCTGGCCTGGTTGAACACCGAGACGCCGGTGACGTCGGACGGCAGCAGGTCGGGCGTGAACTGGATGCGGCGCACCGACCCGTCGACCGATCGCGCCAGCGCCCGGGCGAGCGCCGTCTTGCCGACGCCGGGGACGTCCTCGATCAGCAGGTGACCCTCCGCGAGCATCACCACGAGGGCGGTCTCGATCGCGTGCTCCTTGCCGTCGATCACCTTGGCGACGTTGTCGAGCACGGACTGAGCAGCCGCGGCGAAGTCCATGGCCCGATCCTAGGCATACCGAGCAATATCGGACACGCGAACGGAACGACCCGGCGATACCGTGACGCCATGCCCCGCCTCCTTGTCGTCCAGCACTGCCCCACCCCTCGCCTGGCCGAGCTCGGCGACGCCGTGCTCGCCGGCGCGCGCGATGACGCGATCGAGGGAGTCGAGGTCGTCGTGCGGGCGGCCCTGGACGCCACCGTCGAGGACGTGCTCTCCGCGGACGGCTTCGTCCTCGGCACCTCGGCCAACCTGGGCTACATCTCGGGCGCGCTCAAGCACTTCTTCGACACCGTCTACAACGACGTGCGTGAGCCCACCGCGAAGCGGCCCTTCTCGTACTGGATCCGTGGCGGCTACGACACGATCGGCGCCGAGCGCGCCATGGAGTCGATCACGACGGGCCTGCAGTGGTCACTCGCGGCGCCGCCCCTGGTCTTCACCGGCGACATCGAGCCGCACCTGGAGGAGGCCACCGAGCTCGGCGGCACGCTCGCGGCGCTGCTCATGTGACCGGTGGTTGAGTAGCAGGCGAGGAACGAGCCGCATATCGAAACCACCGGTCTCAGCGGCTCAGCCAGTCGCGCAGCCGCTCCAGCGGCCAGGTCGTGACGATGCGGTCGGGATCAAGTCCACGCGCCGCCGCGCGCTCGGCGCCGTGGTCGAGGAAGTCCAGCTGACCCGGCGCATGCGCGTCGGTGTCGATCGAGAACAGGCAGCCGAGCTCGTTGGCCAGGTCGATGAGCTCGTCGGGCGGGTCCTGCCGCTCGGTGCGCGAGTTGATCTCGACGGCGACGCCGTGGTCGGCGCACGCGCGGAAGACCTGCTCGGCGTCGAACTGCGACTGCTTGCGCGTGCCGCGGGAGCCCTCGACGAGACGACCCGTGCAGTGCCCCAGGACGTCGGTGTGGGGGTTCGACACGGCCGCCACCATCCGCCGGGTCATCGCACCGGAGTCCATCCGCAGCTTCGAGTGCACGCTCGCGACCACCACGTCGAGCCGTGCGAGGAGGTCGTCGTCCTGGTCGAGCGCGCCGTCGTCGAGGATGTCGACCTCGATGCCGGTCAGCAGGGTCACGCCGGGGTCGCTCACGTTCACGTCGGCGATGACCTCGAGCTGCACCTCCAGCCGCTCGCGGCTCAGCCCGTTCGCCACCGTGAGCCGCGGCGAGTGGTCGGTGATCGCCTGGTACTCCCGGCCACGCCAGGCGGCCGCGCGGGCCATCTCGTCGATCGGGCTGCCGCCGTCGGACCAGTCGGTGTGGCTGTGCAGGTCACCGCGCAGCAGCGCCCGCAGCTCGGCACCGCCCTCGGCGAGCGGCTCGGTGTTGCGCTCGCGGAGGTCGGCCAGGTACGTGGGGACCTCGCCTGCGAGAGACTGCTCCACGACCGTGATGGTGCGCGGGCCGAGGCCCTTCATCCGGGCGAGCGCGCCGGCGCCAGCGCGCTCGGCGACGTCCTCGGCGGTCAGGTCGGCCAGTGCTGCGGCGGCCTTCCTGAACGCCTCGACCCGGTAGCTGGACGCGCGCTCGCGCTCCAACCAGAACGCGGTCTCGCGCAGCGCCTCGACGGGGTCCACTCCCCCATCGTGCAAGAGATGGGCGCGGGTCACCAGACCAGGGAGGCGGCGATGACGAACATGACCAGGCCGATCAGCAGGTCGAGCACCTGCCACGCGCGCGGCCGGGCCAGCAACGGCGCCAGGCGCGTGGCCCCGAAGCCCAGCGCGGAGAACCACGCGACGCTGCCCACCGAGGCACCCGCCCCGAACCACCAGCGACCCACGGGACCGTGGGTCTGCGCGATCGAGCCGAGCAGCACCACGGTGTCGAGGTAGACGTGCGGGTTGAGCCAGGTGAGCGCCAGCGCCTGAAGCGCGATGGTGCGGACCGTGCCGGCCGCCCGTCCGGTGGCCTCAAGCTGCTCCGGCCGGAACGCGCGGCGGATCGAGCCGATGCCGTACCAGACCAGGAAGGCGACGCCGAGCCACGTGACGACGTCGATCACCCAGCCGGCACGGTCGACGATCGCGCCGATGCCGGCGACTCCCGCCAGGATCAGCACGAGGTCCGAGACCGCGCAGATCGCGACCACGATCGCCACGTGGGCGCGTCGGATCCCCTGCCGGAGGACGAAGGCGTTCTGCGCGCCGATCACGACGATGAGGGAGAGGCCGGTCACCATGCCGGTCAGGAAGGGGTTCACCACCCTTCGACCGTAGGTTCGCCGCTCGATGAAGTCCAACGAATGTTTCTGCACGACGTGAAGGAATGCTTAACTGGCGCGGTGGACCTCTCCCCCGCCCAGCTCGCCGCCCTGGTCGCGATCGCCGACACCGGCTCGTTCGAGGCCGCCGCCGCGCGGCTCCACGTGACGCCGAGCGCGGTCAGCCAGCGGATCCGTGCCCTCGAGAGCTCGGTCGGACGCGTGCTCGTGGGCCGCGGCACGCCCTGTGTGCCCACGGATGCCGGAGCGGACCTCGTCCGCCTCGGCCGCCAGCTCGAACTGGTCTTCGCCGAGGCGTGGCACGAGGGCCCCACCGACCTCGCGCTGGCCGTCAATGCCGACTCGCTCGCCACGTGGTTCCGGCCCGTGCTCGCGGAGGTGGCCACGTGGGAGGGGGTCGCTCTGCGCCTGCGCGTGGAGGACGAGGGCCACAGCCACGACCTCCTGCGCCGCGGCGAGGTGGTGGCCGCGGTGACCAGCGACCCGTCCCCGGTCCAGGGCTGCTCGGTCACCCCGCTCGGCGCGATGCGCTACCTCCCGGTCGCTCATCCGCGCCTGCTCGGGCCCGGCGGACGTCCCGACTGGTCGGCCATGCCGATGGTGGTGTTCAACGCCAAGGACCGCCTCCAGCACGAGCAGCTGCGCCGGCACACCGACACCGATCCGGCGGTCGTCCACGAGGTCCCCTCGTCCGACGACTTCCGCGCAGCCGTCGAGGCCGGGCTCGGCTGGGGCCTGCTGCCCGAGACGCAGGCCCGAGCCGCCCTCGACGACGCCCGGCTCGTCCGGCTCGGCCGCTCGGTGACCCGGGTGGCGCTCTACTGGCAGCGCTGGAAGCTGGACTCCCCGCTGCTCGACCGGCTCAGTGGGACGCTGCAGACACACGCTCCTCGGTGACGGCGAAGTCGGCGGCGGCCTCGGCCAGTGCAGCGAGGAAGTCCGTGGCGTCGGGCTCGGCCGCCACGCTTCGGCGCCACTTCCAGCGCGCCGTCGGGGTCTCGCCGACCGCCTACCGCGCGACCTTCCGCGTGGCGTGACGCCTCTGGAGGACCGCGTCTCGCCATGCGGGAATATCAGTCTGATTCAGCCGTAGTTCGAACGCACGTACTACACTTTCGTCATGTTCAGGGCCCGGACCGACGACGAGGCGTTCGCTGACGTTCGTCGCGAGCAGGCACGAGCCGAGTACGCCACGTGGAATCTCGTCCTGAACCACTTCGAGCGGGCGACGAAGCTGGTGGACGCCGCCGATCAGGCACCGGTGTCCAAGCAGCACGGCCGCAGCGCAGTGGTGCTCGACATGGCGCAGCAGCTTGCCATCTCGGAGCAGCGCACGTGGGGCATCCTCCACGAGGCGCGCACCCTCCGCGATCGCACGCCGCGCGTCTGGGCCACGTTCCGCGTCGGACGCATCGATGCTGCGAAGGCCGGCACGATCGCCGCCCTCGTCGAGAAGCTCCGCACGCCCGAGGCCGTCGCGGCGGTCGACCACGCGGCCGTCGAGTACGCAGAGTCCCACACGCTCGGCGAGCTGCGGTCGTGGCTCCGGCGCCTCCGTGCGCGGCTCGAGCCCGAGCAGGTGGAGACCGAGGCCGCTCGCGCCACCGAGGAGCGCCGCGTCAACGTCGTCCATCTCGACGACGGCACGTCATGGCTGAACGCGCTCCTGCCCACCGGAGTCGCCGTGGCGGTCGCCGACCGTCTGACGCGCGCCGCGCGGGCCCTCCCGGCCATCGACGGCGAGACGGGCGAGCGCGACCGTCGCACGCGCGACCAGAAGCAGGCCGACCTGCTCGCGCACTGGCTCACCTCCTGCACCGGCACCGAGACCGAGATCCACGCCGAGATCGCGATCAGCATCGCCGCCACCGACCTCATCGGGCTCACCGACGGACCTGGCCTCACGCTGGACGGCGAGCCGGTGAGCAGCGAGTGGGTCCGCGAGCTCGCCCAGTCCGAGCACACGGAGTTCCGGCGTCTCGTCCTCGATCCGGTCGGACGGGTGATGGACACGGCGGTCCTGGCGTACCGGCCACCGCAGTCATTGAGGGAGGCGTTGCGGTGGCGCGACGGCACCTGCCGGGTGGCCGGCTGCCGGACCCCGGCGCGCAGCACCGACCTCGACCACGAGCTCGCGTACGACCGCGGCGGCACCACGTCGGCGGACAACCTGCGCTGCCTGTGCCGACGGCACCACAACATGAAGTCCCACGGACACCTCGACGACCGGCACCTCGACCGGGCGATGGAGCACGTCGAGCGCTACCGCGTGGCCTAGAAGCCGAGCTTGCGCAGCTGGCGCGGGTCGCGCTGCCAGTCCTTGGCGACCTTCACGTGAAGGTCCAGGTGCACCGGCGTGCCCAGCAGGCGCTCGATCTGGCCGCGCGAGTCGATGCCGATCTGCTTGAGCCGCGAGCCCTTCTTGCCGATGATGATGCCCTTCTGGCTGTCGCGCTCCACGTAGACGTTGGCGCGCACGTCGAGCAGCGGCTTCTCGGCGGGCCGGTCCTCGCGGGGCACGACCTCCTCGACCACCACGGCCAGCGAGTGCGGCAGCTCGTCGTGCACGCCCTCGAGCGCGGCCTCGCGGATGATCTCCGCGATCAGCGTCTCCTCGGGCTCGTCGGTGAGCTGACCCTCGGGGTACAGCGGCGGTCCGGGCGGCAGAGTGTCGATGAGCAGCGAGGCCAGCAGGTCGACCTGCTCGCCCGCCACGGCCGAGACGGGCACGACCTCGCGCCACGTCAGCCCGGCCTCCTCGCCGGCGGCGGCGATGTCCATGAGGTGCTCGGCGAGGCGGGCCGGGGGCACGAGGTCGGGCTTGGTCGCGATCGCGAAGACCGGCTTGCGCCGCCGGGCGGCGATCTCCTTGATGAGGTACCGGTCGCCCGGGCCGATCTTCTCGTTCGCCGGCAGGCACATGCCCACCGTGTCGACCTCGGCCCACGTGGTGCGGACCAGGTCGTTGAGGCGCTGACCCAGCAGCGTGCGCGGCTTGTGCAGGCCCGGTGTGTCGACGAGGACGAGCTGGGCGTCGTCGCGGTGGACGAGGCCGCGAATGACGTGGCGGGTGGTCTGGGGGCGCGAGGAGGTGATCGCCACCTTGCCGCCCACGAGCGCGTTGGTCAGCGTGGACTTGCCGGCGTTGGGACGGCCGACGAAGCAGGCGAAGCCCGAGCGGAATCCCTCGGGGGCGCTCATGTGGACAGCACCGTGTCGACGGCACCGGCCGGGTCGGCGACCACCACGGTGACGCCCGCGCCACCGAACTCGATCACCGAGTCGAGGCCGACCGGGACGTCGCCCTCGGTGACCAGCGCGGCCGCCTCGAGGCCCTTGGCCCCGGACGAGACCGCCATCGCGACGGCGAGGTCGAGGGCCGAGACGCGCAGCGTGTCGAGGTGGACCGTGGCCGACGTGTACGTGCGCCCGTCGAGGTCGCGCACGGCAGCTCCCTGCGCCACGCCGAGACGGGCACGAGAGGTCCGGGCGAGCGTCACGAGCTTGGCGTCCTCGGGGGTCAGGTCCATGCGACGAATGTACCGGCCGGGCTCAGGCGTCGGCCGTGACGTCCAGCGGCTCGACCCGCGAGACGACGACGCGGCCGATGCGGTTGCGGCGGCCCTGCGGGGCCTGGGCCTCGAGGCGCAGGCCGTCGACCTCGACGACGGAGCCCGGGATGGGCACGGTGCCCAGGTGCTTGGCCATGAGGCCGCCCACGGAGTCGACGTCCTCGTCCTCCACGGGGATGCCGAAGAGCTCCTCGAGGTCGTCGACGTCGAAGCGTGCGCTGACCCGCCAGGCGCCGTCGGAGAGCTGCTCGCGCTCGTCGGGCTCGTCGTCGTACTCGTCGGTGATCTCGCCGACGATCTCCTCGAGGATGTCCTCGATCGTCACCATGCCGGCGGTGCCGCCGAACTCGTCGATGACGATCGCCACGTGCGTGCGCTGCGCCTGCATCTCGCGCAGCAGGTCGTCGGCGTGCTTCGTGTCGGGCACGTAGACGCAGGGGCGGCAGATCGACTCGACCTTCTCGGTGGTCTCGGCCGCGTGGTTGTCGAAGACACGCTTGGTGATGTCCTTGAGGTACGCCATGCCGATGACGTCGTCCAGGTTCTCGCCGATGACCGGGATGCGGGAGTAGCCGCTGCGCAGGCCCAGCGACATCGCCTGGCGCAGGGTCTTGTGCCGCTCGATGTAGACCAGGTCGGGGCGCGGCACCATGACCTCGCGCACGATCGTGTCGCCGAGCTCGAACACCGACTGGATCATCTTCGACTCGTCTGACTCGATGACCGAGCTGGCGGCGGCGAGGTCGACCAGCTCGCGCACCTCGACCTCGGACGCGAACGGTCCCTCGGCGAAGCCGCGGCCGGGGGTCAGGGCGTTGCCCAGGAAGATCAGCAGGCGCGGCACGGGGCCGAGGAGCACGGTCAGCCAGATCACGGGCGCGGCGGACGCGACGGCGATGCTCTCGGAGTGCTGGCGACCCAGGGTGCGCGGACCGACGCCGATCACGACGAACGACACGACCGACATGACACCGGCCGCGATGAGCACGTTCTGCCAGTAGCCGGCGACCTCGTCGGCCACGATCGCCGCGACCAGCACGATGCCGGTGGTCTCGGCGACGATGCGCAGCAGCAGGACGGAGTTCAGGTACGGCGCGGGGTCCTCGAGGATCCTCACGAGCCGCTTGGCGCCGCCGACGCCGGCCTCGGTCAGCTCGTCGGCGCGCGCCTTGGAGAAGGTGGAGATGGCGGCTTCCACGGCGACGAGCACACCCGCCAGCACGACCAGGAAGACCGCCAGGAGTATGGCTGGGCCACTCATGCGGGAATCACTGCTCCCGCAGGGCCGGGTCGGCCCACTCGAGCAGCAGCCGGCCCTGGATGCCGAACATCTCGGCGTGCTCCTCGGGCTCGGCGTGGTCGTAGCCCAGCAGGTGCAGGATGCCGTGGACGGTGAGCAGCGCCATCTCGTCGTCGCGCTCGTGGCCGGCGGCGGGAGCCTGCTGCTCGGCGACCTGCGGGCACAGGGCGATGTCGCCGAGGTAGCCCGCGTCGAGCTCCTCGTCCTCGCGGCCCGGAGTCAGCTCGTCCATCGGGAACGACAGCACGTCGGTGGGTCCCTGCTTGCCCATCCACTCGCGGTTCAGGACGGAGATGGTGTCGACGTCGACGAGCCGCAGCGTCATCTCGGTCTGGGGGTGCAGCCGCATCCGCCGCATCACGAAGCGGCACAGCGAGGTGAGCGAGGCGACGTCGACGTCGACCCCGGACTCATTGAGGACGTCGACGGTCATGCGCTCCCCCGGCGACCTCGGAGCGAGCGCGCCCGTTCGCCTCGTAGTCGTCGTACGCAGCCACGATGCGGCCCACCAGCTTGTGGCGGACGACGTCGTGGCTGGTCAGGCGGCTGAAGTGCACGTCGCGGACCTCGTCGAGGATCTGCTGCACGACCCGCAGGCCGCTGGTGGCGCCGCCGGGCAGGTCGACCTGGGTGACGTCGCCCGTGACCACCATCTTCGAGCCGAAGCCGAGACGGGTGAGGAACATCTTCATCTGCTCGGCGGTGGTGTTCTGCGCCTCGTCGAGGATGATGAACGCGTCGTTGAGCGTGCGGCCGCGCATGTACGCCAGCGGCGCCACCTCGATGACGCCCGACGTCAGCAGCTTCGGGATCGACTCGGGGTCGAGCATGTCGTGCAGCGCGTCGTACAGCGGGCGCAGGTACGGGTCGATCTTCTCGCTGAGGGTGCCCGGCAGGTAGCCGAGCCGCTCGCCGGCCTCGACGGCGGGGCGGGTCAGGATGATCCGCGTGACCTCCTTGGCCTGGAGGGCCTGGACGGCCTTGGCCATCGCGAGGTAGGTCTTGCCCGTGCCGGCGGGACCGATGCCGAACACGATCGTGTGCTCGTCGATCGCGTCGACGTACTTCTTCTGGTTGAGCGTCTTGGGCCGGATCGTGCGCCCGCGGCTGGACAGGATGTTGAGGCTCAGCACGTCGGCCGGGCGCTCCTGCGTCTCGGTGCGGAGCATGCCGATGCTGCGCTCCACGGTCTCGGCGCTGAGCGCCTGACCCGTGCGCAGGATCGTCACGAGCTCGTCGAGGAGTCGCTCGACCAGGGCGGCCTCGGAGGGCTCGCCCGTGATCGTGACCTCGTTCCCGCGCGCATGGATCTTCGCCTCGAAGGCGGACTCCATGAGGCGCAGGAACTCGTCGGCGGGCCCGAACAGGGAGACCAGGGGCACGGACGCGGGAATCGTCACCGTGTGTCGTGGCTGTGCAGTGTCGTCAGTCATACCCCTCCAGCGTAGCGTCAGGCCAGGAACAGCTTCGAGACGTCGACGCCGGCCAGCACGTGCACGTGTGCGTGGAAGACGGTCTGTCCCGCATTCTCCCCGGTGTTGAACACCAGGTTGTAGTCCTCGTACCCCTCCTGCGAGGCCACCACACGCGTCTGGGCCAGCAGCTCGGCCGCGACGGCCGGCTCCGCCGACGCGAGGGAGGCCGCGTCGCGCTCGTGCACCTTGGGCACGACGAGCACGTGCACCGGCGCCTTCGGGTTGATGTCCCGGAACGCGATCGTGTGCTCGGACTCGGCGACGACGTCGGCCGGGATCTCGCCCGCGACGATCTTGCAGAAGATGCAGTCAGCAGCCATGCGCCGACTCTAGCGACCGGCTCACTTGAAGGCGTCGCGGATGCGGCCGAAGACGCCGGAGCGCGAGTTGTGGCCCACGACCGGGTCGACGTGCTCCTCGCCGCGCGCGGCGGCGAGCCTCTCGAGCAGCTCGCGCTGCTCGGCGTCGAGCTCGCGCGGGGTCTCCACCACGACGTGCACGGTGAGGTCGCCGCGGCCCGAGCCGCGCAGGCGCGGGACGCCGAAGCCACGGGCCACCACGGTCTCGCCCGACTGGGTGCCCGGCGGCACCTCGATCGGCACGGAGCGCTCGGCGTCGTCGACCTCGTCGCGCTCCGCGTCGAGGGTGGGCAGGTCGATGCGGGTGCCCAGCGCGGCAGCGGTCATCGGCACCGTGATCTGGCACGCGAGGGCGTCGCCCTGGCGCGTGAAGACGGGGTGGCGGGCCACCTTGACCTCGATGTAGAGGTCGCCGGCCGGGCCACCGCCCGCGCCGACCTCGCCCTCACCGGCGAGCTGGATCCGGTTCCCGTCGTCGACACCGGCGGGCACGTTGACCTGCAGGCTGCGGCGCGAGCGGACGCGGCCCTCGCCGTTGCACTCGCGGCAGGGGTCGGGGATGACCGTGCCGTAGCCGTGGCACGTGGGGCACGGACGCGAGGTGCGGATGTCACCGAGCAGCGAGCGCTGGACGTGGTGGACGTTGCCGTGGCCGTGGCAGGTGCCGCACGTGACCGGCTCGGAGCCCTCGTTCGCGCCGGTGCCGTCGCAGACCTCACACGTCACCGCGGTGTCGACCTTGATCTCGCGGCTGACGCCGAACGCGGCCTCCGCGAGGGAGATCGACAGGCGCAGCAGCGCATCCTGGCCGCGCTGCACGCGCGGGCGCGGACCGCGCGAGGACGTCTGACCGAAGAACGCGTCCATGATGTCGTCGAAGCTGAAGCCCTGGCCGAAGCCGCCGCCCATGCCGCCACCGCCGGACAGCGGGTCGCCGCCGCGGTCGTAGACGGCGCGCTTCTGCGGGTCGGACAGCACCTCGTAGGCGGTGGTGACCTCCTTGAAGCGCTCGGACGCGTCGGGGGCGTCGTTGACGTCCGGGTGCAACTGGCGGGCCAGCCGGCGGTACGCCTTCTTCAGCTCCTCCGGGGTCGCCTCGCGGGACACGCCCAGCAGTTCGTAGTAGTCCAAGGTCTCTTTCTCTCTCGCAATTCCTGGGGTGGATCGCTCAGCCGTCGGCGAGGATCCGCCCGACGTAGCGGGCGACGGCGCCGACGGCGGCCATCGTGGCGGGGTAGTCCATGCGCGTCGGTCCCATGGTGCCCAGTTGGGCGAAGCTCTCGCCGTCGGGTCCGTAGTTGCTGGACACGACGGCCGTGCCCGACAGGTCGTCGCGGCCCGTCTCGCGCCCGATCCGCACGTGCGGTCCGACCGTGGCCTCACCGAGCAGGTGCAGCAGCACGACCTGCTCCTCCATCGCCTCCAGCACGGGACGGATCGCGGTGTCGAAGTCAGCGCCGAAGCGCGCGAGGTTCGCCGTGCCGCCGACGGCCACCCGCTCGTCGGAGCGCTCGTTGGAGAACGTGTTCGCCAGGGTCGTGACGATCGAGGTGACGACCGGGCGGTCGTCGGTGGCGAACGTGTCGATCAGCTCGGCCAGCCGCAGCGAGGCCTCGGGCAGCCGCTCGCCCAGCGTGGCGCGGACGATGCGCGACTTGAGGTCGCTCAGCAGGCCCTCGCCGGGGGTCTGCGCGAGCTCGACGATGCGCTGCTCGACGCGGCCGCTGCTGGTGATCACGACGATCAGCACGCGCGAGCCCTCGAGCGCGACGAGCTCCACGTGACGGACGGTGGAGCGCGTGAGCGACGGGTACTGGACGATCGCGACCTGGTTCGTCAGCTGCGCGAGGATCTTCACGCTGCGCATGACGATGTCGTCGACGTCGATGGCGCCCGAGAGGAACGTCTCGATGGCGCGGCGCTCGGCGACCGAGAGCGCCTTGACCTCGGCCAGCCGGTCGACGAACATCCGGTAGCCCTTGTCGGTGGGGATCCGGCCGGCGCTGGTGTGCGGCGCCGTGAGGTAGCCCTCGTCCTCGAGGGCCGCCATGTCGTTGCGGATCGTGGCCGACGAGACGCCGAGGCGGTGACGCTCGACGAGCGCCTTGGAGCCGACGGGCTCCTGCGTGGCGACGTAGTCCTCGACGATCGCTCGCAGGACGTTGAGCCGACGGTCCTCGATCACGCTGTCACCTCCCACGCTGCTGGCACTCGAACCTGACCAGTGCCAGTCTACCGAGGTCGTCGAGGGCGGTGCGCCTGCGCGGAGGCCGCCGGGCGGCATGGCAACCTGTCGGGGTGAGTGAGGTCTCCGTACGCCCCGACGGCGCGATCGAGGTCGCCGACGGCGGCCAGGTGCTCGTGTACACCGCCTACGCCGTGACGGCCCCCGACGGGACCACCGTCGCGCACGAGTCGCGCGGCGGGACGATGGCCGCGGTCTGGGCGAGTGCCGTGGGCGAGGCCTTCGTCGAGGTCAGCCACCTCGGCCACGGCCCCGAGGGCGGCGAGCTGGTCATGGTGGTCACCCGGCCCGGCCACTCCCCCGACGTCGCGCTGGGCGCACTCGTCACCGACGAGATCCCCGCCACCGTGCCCGAGAGCTGGCCCGCGGCGGTCGACCTGGCGATCGGGCTGATCGTGCACGACACCCTCGACAGCGGCACCAAGGACGACGTCGAGGACTTCCACCAGCGACTCCTGGGAGTGTGGTTCGGCCATGGCTGACCGCTACGGCTCCGACGTCCTCTCCGGCGACTGGCGCCGGCCCGCCCGCGGCCGCTCCACCGAGGTGGCCGCCGACACCGGCCTCGTCGTGGAGGAGGCCTCCACGGGCTTCGTCGGCGAGATCATGCGCGTCGAGCGCGACCTCGGCACGGTCCAGCTCGAGGACCGGCGCCTGCGACGCAAGGTCTTCCCGCTCGGCCCCGGCTTCCTCCTGGAGGGCAAGCCGGTCGTGCTGGTCGCCCCCACGCCGAAGGGGAAGGCCGCGCCCACCCGCACCGCCTCGGGCTCGCGGATCGCCGCCGACACCCGGGCGAAGGTCGCGCTGCCCAGCCGGATCTACGTCGAGGGCCGCCACGACGCCGAGCTCGTCGAGAAGGTCTGGGGCGACGACCTGCGCGCCGAGGGCGTGGCCGTGGAGTACCTCAACGGCATCGACGACCTGGCGGCGATCGTCCGCGACTTCTCCCCCGGTCCGAAGCGCCGGCTCGGCGTGCTCGTCGACCACCTGGTGCCCGGCTCGAAGGAGCAGCGTCTCGCCGACGAGGTCGCGCACGTGCCGCACCTGCTCGTGGTCGGGCACCCCTACGTCGACGTCTGGCAGTCGATCAAGCCGCAGCGGCTCGGCATGGACGCCTGGCCGACGATCCCGCGGAGCATCGAGTGGAAGCGCGGCATCTGCGCCCACCTCGGCTGGCCGCACGACGACCAGGCCGACATCGCGCGGGCCTGGAAGGCGATCCTCGGCCGGGTCGACTCCTGGACCGACCTCGAGCCCGCGTTCCTGGGCCGGGTCGAGGAGCTCATCGACTTCGTCACCTCGCCCTGAGCAGCTGCAGCTTCCACAGCCCCACGGAGAGCAGCCCCAGCACCAGCGGCCCCGCGATCGTGATGGTGCGCCAGATCACGAAGCCCGCCACGAGCTCGGCCTCGTCCGCGCCGGCCTCGATCGCCAGCAGGGTCGCGACGACGACCGCGTCGAGGATGCCCAGCCCCGAGAAGGGGAACAGCGTCAGCGGGTAGGCGACGAGGAAGGCCACGAGCACCTCGATGGCGGGAACCTCCGACGCGGTGACCCCGACGAACCGCAGCGACGCGACGATCAGCGTCGCATCGACGACGACCATCGCCACGAGGGCGAGCACCGAGCGCGGCAGTGCCCACGGGACGCGGTCGACGACGCGCCCGCGGAAGTCCGCCGCCCAGGCAGCCCACGCCTCGGGGTCGACCCCGTGGCGCATCCGTCCGACGAACCGTCCCAGCCGGCGGGCGAAACCCACCGTGAACGCCTCGCCGCGGAACGCCAGCCACACGACGGCCAGGAGTGCGGCACTCACCGAACCGCTCAGGACGGCGGGGACGAACTCGCCGAGGTAGAACGTGCCGAGAGCGAGCATCAGCGCGATCCCCAGCAGCGGCGCGCCGAATCGCACCACGTAGAACGTCACGGTGTTCATGACGGTGCCGGCCAGGCCCGCCGGCGCCGGGATCCCCCAGGACCCGAACATCGCCAGCCGCAGCACGACGTCGGAGGGCGGCGGGGCGACCGTGGTCATCAGGATGGCCGCCTGGTCGTTCTGCATGGCCCTGATCGGCGGACACCCCGGGATGAAGAGGGCGAGCGGCAGGGCATTGAGGAACTGACGCACCAGCAGCCCGATCACGAGGACGGCGAACTGCCACGGCGCGAGCTTGGCGATCGCGGTGCGGACCTGCTCCCAGTCGATGTCGCCCAGCAGCCCGCGGATCACCACGACGATGACCGTCAGCAGGACCGCGACCAGGCCGAGCCGCACCCAGCGTCGGCGCGCTCCTGACTCCTCAGGCATCGAGCGGGTCGCGGATGATCGGGCACGTCATGCAGTGCCCGCCCCCGCGGCCGCGGCCGAGCTCGGCTCCGACGATCTCGATCACCTCGATGCCGGCCTTGCGCAACAGCGAGTTCGTGTGGGTGTTGCGGTCGTAGGCGATGACGACGCCCGGCTCCAGCGCGACGAGGTTGTTGCCGCTGTCCCACTGCTGGCGCTCGGTGTCGTACTCGCTGCCGCCGGTCTCGACGATCTGGAACTTCTCCACCCCGAGGGCCTCGGCGACGACGTCGACGAAGAGCGCGTCCTCGTGGTCGATGACCTCGATGCCGGGCAGTCCCTCGCCGGGCAGGATCGTGAACGCGTGGATCGTGTTGACGATCTCGGGGTAGATCGTGACGACGTCGCGGTCGGCGAACGTGAAGACGGTGTCGAGGTGCATGGCGGCGCGCAGCTTCGGCATGCCGGCGACGATGACCTTCTCGGCCGCGCCCTGGTCGAACAGGGCCTTCGCCAGCTGGGTGATGCCCTGGCGCGACGAGCGCTCGCTCATCCCGACCAGCACGACGCCGTTGCCCGGAACCAGGACGTCGCCGCCCTCGACCGTGGCGGTCCCCCAGTTCTCCTCGGGGTCGCCCCACCAGACCTTCGACCCGGCGAAGTCGGGGTGGAACTCGTAGATGGCCTTCATCAGGAGCGTCTCGTCCTTGCGGGCGGCCCAGTACAGCGGGTTCAGCGTCAGACCGCCGTGCACCCAGCACGTCGTGTCGCGCGTGTACAGCGTGTTCGGCAGCGGAGGCATGAGGTACTCGTGACCGCCGTGCGCCTCGCGGACGAGGGCGCGGTAGCCCGGGGCCAGGTCGCGCGGGAGGTCGCGGGTGGACAGGCCGCCGATGAGGAACTTCGTCAGCTCGTCGGCCGGCAGCTCGTCGAGGTAGCCGCGGGTCTCCTCCACGAGGCCGATCCCGACCTCGTTCGCCACGATCTTGCGGTCGAGCAGCCAGGCTCGCGCGGTGCGGTCGGCCATCGTCGCGGAGAGCACGTCGTGCAGCTCGACCACGTCGATCTCGCGCTCACGCATCTTGTCCACGAAGTCCTCGTGGTCGCGCTGGGCGTTCTGCACCCACAGGACGTCGTCGAACAGCAGGTCGTCGCAGTTCGACGGCGTCAGCCGCTCGTGCGCCAGTCCGGGCGCGCAGACGAGCACCTTGCGGAGGCGGCCGACCTCGGAGTGGACGCCGTAGGCGTCGGAGGGCTGCGTCATGAGACTCCTTCGGGACGTGGGATCACACGGTGATCCCGCCGGTGAGCAGTTGGTAGAGGGCGACCACCGCACCGATGGCGATGACCACGAACAGCGCCAGCTCGGCCGGGGTGAACACCCGCAGGCGGCGCTCGCGGCGCGCGACGACGAACAGCACCGCGGCGGGCGCGTAGACCAGGCACGAGAGCAGCAGGAACTCCAGCCCCGCCGCGATGAACAGGAAGATCGCGTACGCGGAGGCGACGGCGGCGAACACCAGGTGCTTGCGCCGCTCGGCGGAGTCCTCTGCCTCGTACGTCTCGCCGCTCAGTGCGAGCTTCAGCGCGTACGCCGCCGCCAGCAGGTAGGGCACGAGCGCGAGACTCGTGGTGAGGTCCAGCATGAAGTCCAACGAGTCCTCGATGAACAGCGTCAGGGCCAGCAGCACCTGAACGCCGATCGACGTCGCGACCAGCGCGGCGATGGGGGTGCCCGCAGCGTTCTCCCGACCGAGGAACCTGGGCATGTCGTCGCTGCGGGCCGGGATGAACACGACCTCCGCCGCCATCAGCGTCCACGCCAGGTAGGCACCGAGAACCGACACGATGACGCCGATGCTGATGAACCACTTGCCCCACGGGCCGACGGCCTGCTCGAACAGCCCGATCATCGACGGCTGAGGGGTCCCCACGATCTCTGCCTGGCTGAAGGCGCCGTAGGAGACCATGGTCACGAGCGAGAAGATCGCGAGGACGCTGAGGAACCCCAGCACCGTCGCGCGGCCGACGTCCTCGCGTCGCTGGGCGTAGCGGGAGTAGACGCTGGCGCCCTCGATCCCGATGAACACGAACGTCGTGATGATCATCGTGTTCTTGACCTGCTCGGTGAGGGTGCCCAGATCGTCGTAGGCGAAGAAGTTGTCGCTGAAGACGCCTGCGTCGAACTGGAAGCCCAGCACGACGATGAACGTCAGGATCGGGATGACCTTGCAGATCGTGACGATCCGGTTGATGACCGCCGCGTCACGCACGCCCCGGGCGATGAGGTAGTGGAACACCCACACGCCGATGGTCGACACCGCCACGGCCAGCAGCGTGTCGCCCTCCCCGAACTCGGGGAAGAAGAAGCCGATCGTCGCCGTGATGAAGATCCAGTAGAACGCGTTGCCCGCCATCGTGCTGGCCCAGAAGCCCACGGCGGAGTTGAAGCCGGCGTAGTCCCCGAAGCCCGCCTTGGCGTAGATGAACACGCCGGAGTTCAGCTCGGGCTTGCGGATCGCGAGGGTCTGGAAGCAGAAGGCGAGCATGAGCATGCCGGTGCCGGCGACGGTCCATGCGATCAGCGCACCGGCGACCCCGGTGGCCGTGCCGAAGCGCGCCGGGAGCCCGAAGACTCCAGCGCCGACCATGGACCCGATGACCATGGCCGTGAGGACCGGTCGGCTGACCTTGCCGGTCGACCCGCCCTGGGCGGTGGTGACCTCCGTGTCCCCCATTCGCTGAACGTAGCGCAGTGCGACGTCTGCCGAACAGGCCTCACTCGCCGCCGACGGCCTCCAGGACCACGCGGTCGGCCATCAACCGACCCGAACGAGTGAGCACGACGCGATCGCCGAGCGGCTCGAGCCAGCCCGCCTCGATGAAGGGGTCGACGTCGCCGAGCAGCGCCGGCTCGATCCCCTCGGCCAGCCGGATGCGCAGCATCACGTCCTCGAGGTGGCGGGCCTGCGCATCGGGCCGCTCGCCGTCGGCGCGCGGCGACTCCCCCGCGGCGAGGCGCTGGGCGTAGGCGGCGGGGTGCTTGACGTTCCACCAGCGCTCGCCGTCGACGAAGGAGTGGGCGCCCGGGCCGACGCCCCACCACTCGCCGCCGTTCCAGTAGCCCACGTTGTGACGACACTGCGCCGCCTCGTCGCGAGCCCAGTTCGACAGCTCGTACCAGCTCAGGCCGGCGGCCTCGAGCAGGTCGTCGGCGAGCAGGTACTTGTCGGCGGTCTCGTCGTCGTCGGGCATGACCACCTCGCCGCGGCGCACCTTGCGCGCGAACGCGGTGCCCGCCTCGACGATCAGGGCGTAGGCGCTGATGTGGTCGGGCTCCATCTCCAGCGCCGACTCGACCGTGTGGCGCCAGTCGTCCATCGACTCCGACGGCGTGCCGTAGATCAGGTCGAGGCTGACCTGCTCGAAGCCGGCCTCGCGAGCCCACGCCACGGCCTGCGGGACGCGCTCGGGATCGTGGGTGCGGTCGAGCACCGAGAGCACGTGCCGCACGGCCGACTGCATGCCGAAGGAGATCCGGGTGAACCCGCCCTCGCGCAGCTCGGCCAACGACTGCGGCGAGACGCTGTCGGGGTTGGCCTCGGTGGTGACCTCGGCGCCCGGTGCGAGCCCGAGGCGGTCGTCGACGGAGCGCAGGAAGCGCACGAGGTCGCCCGCGGCCACCTGCGACGGCGTGCCGCCGCCCACGAACACCGTGTCCACGGTGCGCTCGGGCACGAGGGCCAGCTCGCTCAGCGCGGCCTCGATGTAGGTCGACCGGGAGGCGCCCACGACGTCCGGCCCGCCGAGCTCGTCGGCGGTGTACGTGTTGAAGTCGCAGTAGCCGCACCGCACGGAGCAGAACGGCACGTGCAGGTAGATGCCGAACGCCACGTCCCCAGCGTACGGGGCGGCCCCGCGGTCAGGCCCCGGCGTAGAAGCCGTCGAGGACGTCGGAGTAGCGGTCCTCCACGACGCGCCGCTTCACCTTCATGCTCGGCGTGATCTCACCGGACTCGATCGAGAGGTCGTGGTCCAGCACGGCCCACTTCTTGATCGTCTCCCACGGGTTGAGCTTGGCGTTGAGCTCCTCGATGTCCTGCGCGATCTGCTGCTGGATCCCCGGCGACGAGACGATCTCCTGGTAGGACTTGCCCTCCATGCCGTGGTTCGCGGCCCAGGCGTCGACCGCGTCGGGGTCGAGCGTGATGAGCGCCGAGCAGAACTTGCGGTCGTTGCCGTGGACCACCATCTGGCTGGCCAGCGGGCAGACCGCCTTGAACGCGCCCTCGATGTGCGACGGCGCGACGTACTTGCCGCCCGACGTCTTGAACAGGTCCTTCTTGCGGTCGGTGATCCGCAGGTAGCCGTCGGCGTCGAACTCGCCGATGTCGCCCGTGGCGAGCCAGCCGTCGTCGACCAGCGCGGAGGCGGACTCGGAGTCCAGGTTGTGGTAGCCACGCATGACGCCGGGGCCCTTGATGAGGATCTCGCCGTCGGTCGCGATCTTGACCTCGGTGCCCGGGAAGGGGCGGCCGACGGTGCCGATGCGGTAGTCGTCGGGGTGACCGACCACGGCACCCGCCGAGGTCTCGGTGAGGCCGTAGCCCTCGAGCACCAGGATGCCCGCGGCGTGGAACCACTCGGCGATGTCGGTGGACAGCGCCGCGGCCCCGGAGATGAAGAAGCGGACCCGGCCGCCGAAGCGGTCGCGGACCTTGGAGAAGACCAGCTTGTCGGCGAGGGCGTGCTGCGCCTTGAGCGGCAGCGGCACGGGCTTGCCGGCCCGCTCGAGGCGCGACTTCTGCAGGCCGACGCGCTCGGCCCAGTGGAAGAGCTTGAGCTTGGCGCCGCCCTCCTCCTCCATCATGCCGACGATGCGGCCGTAGGCCTTCTCGAAGATGCGCGGCGCGGCGCCCATGAAGGTGGGCCTCACGACGGCGAGGTTCTCCACGATCTTCGGCACGCGGCCGTCGACCGCGCACGGGAACCCGACGGCGAGCTGCGTCGTGAGCAGCACCTTGCCGAACGAGTGCGCCATGGGCAGCCAGCGGTACTCAAGGTCGTCGATCGTGAGCAGGCCCGGCGCGGCGACGGCGGCACCCTCGTAGGTCCAGCAGTCGTGGACGAGGCGGACGCCCTTGGGTCGTCCGGTGGTGCCTGACGTGTAGATCAGGGTGGCCAGCGACTCGGGTCCGGTCGCGGCGATGCGCTCCTGCACGACGCCCGGGTGGTCGGCGAGGTACTTCTCGCCCTGGGCGAGGAGGTCGTCGAGCGAAATCACCCAGTCGCCGTCGGTCTCGCCCTCGAAGGCGACGACCTTCATGACCTGCGGCAGCTCGGATCGGCCGTCGCGCAGCTTCGCGACCTGGGCGTCGTCCTCGGCGAACACGACGCGACTGTCGGAGTCGGACAGGATGTAGACGACGTCAGGAGTGACGGTGCTCGGGTAGACCGTGGTGGTCGCCGCGCCGGCGGAGTTGATCGCCAGGTCGGCCAGGATCCACTCGATGCGGGTGCCGGACGCGATCGCGACCCGCTCCTCGGGCTCGATGCCCAGCGCGACGAGGCCCGCCGCGAGCTTCGAGACCTGCTCACCGGCCTGGTTCCAGGTCAGCGAGTGCCAGCTCTCGTCGGCATCGGGGTAGCGGAACGCCTCGCGAGGCCCGGAGGCCTCGACGCGGCCGAAGAACAGCTCGCCGACGTTGCGAGCGCGGTTCTGGACGATCAAGAGCTGGTCGGCTTCGGAAACAGCCATTGGAGTTCTCCCGGGGACGGACGGCAAGCGTGTGATGCAGGTCACCCTATACGTGCGGAGGGCCCCGTTACCGCTCAGTCACGAAATCACCCCGGGCGCGGCACCGCCCACCCTGTGCGGGCAGCGGAGCGGCGGGCGAGCGGCTCAGCTCTGCTTGGTGTCGCCGGTGGAGAGCGCGGCGATGAACGCCTCCTGGGGGACCTCGACGCGGCCGACCATCTTCATGCGCTTCTTGCCCTCCTTCTGCTTCTCCAGCAGCTTGCGCTTGCGGCTGATGTCGCCGCCGTAACACTTGGCGAGCACGTCCTTGCGGATCGCGCGGATGTTCTCGCGGGCGATGATCCGCGCGCCGATGGCGGCCTGGATCGGCACCTCGAACTGCTGGCGCGGGATGAGCTCCTTGAGCTTGCCGGCCAGGGCGACGCCGTACGAGTACGCGCTGTCGCGGTGCACGATCGCGCTGAAGGCGTCAACGGGCTCGCCCTGGAGCAGGATGTCGACCTTCACGAGGTCGGCGGCCTGCTCGCCGGACAGCTCGTAGTTGAGCGAGGCGTAGCCCTTCGTGCGCGACTTCAGCGCGTCGAAGAAGTCGAACATGATCTCGCCCATGGGCAGCGTGTAGCGGATCTCGACGCGGTCGTCGGAGAGGTAGTCCATGCCGCCGAGCTGGCCGCGCCGCGCCTGGCACAGCTCCATGATCGTGCCGATGTAGTCCGACGGCGCGAGGATCGTGGCGGACACGATGGGCTCGTAGACCTCGGAGATCTTGCCGGCGTTCGGGTACTCGCTCGGGTTCGTGACGGTGTGCTCGCTGCCGTCCTCGAGCTTCACCCGGTAGACGACGTTCGGCGCGGTCGAGATGAGGTCGAGGTTGAACTCGCGCTCGAGCCGCTCGCGCACGATCTCGAGGTGCAGCAGACCCAGGAAGCCGATGCGGAAGCCGAAGCCGAGCGCGCCGGAGGACTCGGGCTCGTAGACGAGCGCGGCGTCGTTGAGCTGGAGCTTCTCCAGCGCGTCGCGCAAGGTGGCGAAGTCGTCGCCGTCGATCGGGTACAGGCCGGAGAACACCATCGGGTTCGGGTGCTGGTAGCCGCCCAGCGGCTCGGCGGCGGGCTTGGTGGCCGAGGTCACCGTGTCGCCCACGCGGCTCTGGCGAACCTCCTTCACCCCGGTGATGAGGTAGCCGACCTCGCCGACGCCGAGGTGGTCGGCCTTCACGGGCTCGGGGCTGATGACGCCGACCTCGAGCATCTCGTGCACCGCGCCGGTGGACATCATCTTGATCCGGTCGCGGTGGCTGAGCTTGCCGTCGATCACCCGGACGTAGGTGACGACGCCGCGGTACGTGTCGTAGACGGAGTCGAAGATCAGCGCGCGCGGCGGCCCGTCGGGGTCGCCCTGGGGCGGCGGCACCTCGTCGACGATGAGGTTGAGCAGCGCCTCGACGCCCTGGCCCGTCTTGGCCGAGACGCGCAGCACGTCGTCGGGCTCGCCACCGATGATCCCGGCGATCTCCGCGGCGTACTTCTCCGGCTGCGCGCCGGGCAGGTCGATCTTGTTGAGCACGGGAATGATGTGCAGGTCCGCGTCCATCGCCAGGTAGAGGTTCGCCAGCGTCTGGGCCTCGATGCCCTGAGCGGCGTCGACCAGCAGGATCGCGCCCTCGCACGCCTCCAGGGACCGGCTCACCTCGTACGTGAAGTCCACGTGCCCGGGGGTGTCGATCATGTTGAGGATGTAGGTCGTGCCGTCGTCGTCACCGTCGGACTTGGTGAACGGCATCCGCACGGCCTGGCTCTTGATCGTGATGCCACGCTCGCGCTCGATGTCCATCCGGTCGAGGTACTGCGCGCGGGCGGCGCGCGCGTCGACGACGCCGGTGAGCTGGAGCATCCGGTCGGCGAGGGTCGACTTGCCGTGGTCGATGTGCGCGATGATGCAGAAGTTCCGCAGCAGTTCGGGCGGAGTCGACCCCACGGTGGGGGCAGGAGTGGAGCGCGTCATGGTGAGGTCCATTGTCCACGACCCGGGCACAGGTCGTGACCAGCGATCATCGCCAGGCGTATGCGATGACGACGTTGACCACGACCAGGGCTGCGACGACGTGGCCCCAGGGGTTCGGGGCGGGCAGCTTCTGCTTCATGAACGCGAGCGCCGTGGCGACCGCCGCGATGACGAGCTTGACGCCGACCTTGGCGTTGTTCGGGTCGTGCACGGTCTCGCTGGCCGAGCCGATCCCGGTGAGCACGATGCCGATCACCAGGGCCGTGGCGACGGCGTGCGCCATGCCCTTGGGGACCCGCGGGGCGCGGAGCGACATGGCCCACAGGACGAGGGCCGCGACCCAGCACGCGATGTGGACCCAGACGAGGATGTCGTAGAAGAGCTGCACGACCCGAGCGTACGAGACGGAGCGGATTTGAGGACCGGGTGCTCCCGCTGGTAGCATTGACGATTGCGTGTCCAGCCCACCGTACGACGGGCTCGGACGCGACCAAGACTTCTCATCACCGGAACGACGAAAGAAAAGGTTTGCCGTGGCGAACATCAAGTCGCAGATCAAGCGCAACCGGCAGAACGAGGCCGCGCGCGAGCGCAACAAGTCCGTGCGCTCCGCGCTGAAGACCGCCGTTCGCCGCTTCCAGGAGGCCGTCGAGGCCGGCAACACCGACGAGGCCAAGACCCTCGCCGCCGACACCGCGAAGAAGCTCGACAAGGCTGCTTCCAAGGGTGTCATCCACAAGAACCAGGCCGCGAACCGCAAGTCCGCGATCGCCAAGAAGGCCGCCTCGCTCTGATCTTCACGACAACGCCCCGCACCTGATGGTGCGGGGCGTTTTCGCGTTGCCTACGACGTGCGGGCGCGAGCCACGGCGATGTCGATGATCATCCGCTCGACGGCGTGGCCGGGCTCGGCGGAGCCGCCCTTGACTTGCAGGTCGGCGTGGGCGACGGCGTCGAGCGCCTGGCGCAGCGAGGCCTCGCTCCAGCCGCGGGCGCTCTGGCGCAGCGAGCGGATCTTGAACGGCGGTGCGCCCACCTCGCGCGCCAGGTCGGCGTCGCGCAGGCCGGGATCGGCGGTGGCGACCCGGGCCAGCTGGCGCAGCCCCGAGGCGAGCGCGGCGGTGATCAGCAGCGGGGCGACCTTGGCGGACTCGGCCCACCGCGCCCGCTCGAGCGCAAGGTCGAGCCGGCCGTCGAGGGCGGCATCGGCGATCTCGTAGCCGCGGACCTCGGCCCGGCCGCCGAAGTAGCGGCCGACCACCGTCGCGTCGAGCCGCTCGCCCTCGGCCAGGGTGGTGACGAGCTGGTCGACGGCGGCCGCGAGCGACCGCAGGTCGGAGCCGACGGCCGCGACGAGCAGGGCGGCGCCCTCGTCGTCGATGGCGCGCCCCTGCGTGCGGGCCTCCTGACGCACCCACGCGATGAGGTCGCGCTCGTACTTCGGCGCCTGCTGGGCGACCTCGGAGACGGCTGCGGTCTTGCGCAGCTTGTCGAGCAGGCCCTTGCCCTTGGCTCCCCCGCCGTGCACGAGCACGACGGCGGTGTCGTCGGACGGCGACGCGGCGTACTGGAGCAGCTCTCCGGCGACCTGCTCGCCGAGATCCTGCAGATCCGTGAGGACCACCGCGGTGGCCTGGCTGAACAGCGAGGCGCTGGTGAGGGCCGTGAACTCGCCGGGAGCCAGGGCCGAGGCGGCCGTCTCGGCGATCTCGGCCTCGGGAGCGGCTTCGCGGACCTGGGCCACGGCCTGGCGCTTGGCGCGGTCGGAGAGGAACTCGGAGTTGCCGGTGACCAGCAGGATCTTGCCGAACGGGTTCGCCACGTCCCGAGAATAGGTCACCGGGCCGACACGACGAGGCGCCCGTCGCGATCGAGGACGGCGATCGTGCCGGAGGTGTCGGTGCGCCACACCGCGACCCGCTGACGCGCGAGGTCGTCGAGCACCGCGGAGGTCGGGTGCCCGTGCGGGTTGTCCGCCCCGACGCCGACCAGCGCGACCGACGGACCGACCCGTTCGAGCAGTCCCTCCCAGCGGTCTGCGCTGCCATGGTGCGCCACCTTGAGGACGTCGGCGGACAGGTCGGCGTTGAGCCGGCCGAGGCCACGCTGGGCCTCCTCCCCCAAGTCACCGGTGAACAGGATCCGGTGTCCGCGCACGGTGGCCCGCACCACCACGCTCGCGTCGTTGCGCGCCTCGGGCGTCACACGGCCGGTGTCGGCCCGCGGCCAGAGCACCTCGAGGCCGACGTCACCCACCTTCACGTGCTGGCCCGCGAGCAGCCGGATCCGACGCGCGGCGGGCACCGAGGGACCGCCGGACGGGCCGTCGGCGAGCACGGCGACCTCACGGCCGCGCACCGCCCCACGCCAGCCGTCGACGTGGTCGGCGTCGCCGTGGGTGAACAGCAGCAGGGCGATGCGGTCGATCTCGAGCTCGGTCAGGCAGCGGTGGATGGGGCCGGGCTCCTGGCCGACGTCGATCACGATCGCCTCACCCGGTGCCGTGGGGACGACGAACCCGTCGCCCTGCCCGACGTCGCACGCCACGACCACCACGTCGCGCGGCGGCCAGCCGGGTGTCGGCGTGCGCACGATCGCGACCAGCAGCCCCAGGGTCATGCCGACCGCGAGCGCAGGGCGGCGCAGCAGCCACCACACGCCCCACCCGACCATCGGCGTGACGGGGATCAGCGTCCACCACGGCCAGGGCCACGTGATCGCGGCGCCCGGTGCGGAGGCACCGAGACGGGCCACCCGGACGATCACCGAGGCCGCCGCCCAGGCGACCGTGCCGGGCACCGGGGCGAGGGCGGGCGCCACGAGATCGACCAGGCCGGCCGCGAGGCCGGCAACCGTGGCCGGCGCGACCGCGGGCGCGACGACGATGTTCGCGAAGACGGCCACCATCGAGATCTCGCCGCTCAGCGACGTGGCGACCGGGAGGCACGCGAGGTGGGCCGCGATCGGCACCGCCACGGCGGTGGCGACGGGCAGCGGGAGCCAGTGCAGCCGGCGGGTCAGCACCGGCGTGGGCGCGATGATGCCCGCCGTGGCCGAGACCGAGAGGACGAAGCCGGGCCGGGTGGCCAGCCACGGGTCCAGCACCACCAGCGCCACGACCGACCACGCCAGGGCTCGCAGTCCGGCACCGCGGCTGCCGACGAGGAGCCCGGCGAGGGCGACCGAGCCCATCACCGCCGCGCGCTGGACGCTGGGCTCGGGTCGCGCGACGACCACGAACGCCACGACGGTCAGCACGCCGGCCACGAGGACGACGCGACGCGACGCCCCGACAGCGCGCAGGCCCAGGAGCACGATGCCGAGCACGATCGTCAGGTTCGCGCCGGACACCGCGAGCAGGTGGGTCAGGCCCGTGGTCGCGAACTCCTCACGCGTGCGGTCGGAGAGGCCCGACTCGTCCCCCGCGACGAGCGCGGGCACCAGCGCCGCCGCCTGGTCGTCCCGGTGGTCGACACCGTCACGGACGCCGTCGCGCACGACCTCGCTCCACCGCCACCACCACGGACCGGCGCCCACCGGGAGCCAGTCGTGCACCCTCAGTACGGCCGCCTCGTCGCTGTCGTCCGACGGCTGGAGCCCGGCACGGACCGTCAGCCGCGTCCCGGTGACGAAGCGCTCGGAGCCCTCCACGAAGGCCGTCGCCCGGACGCGGACGCGCCAGGTCCGGCCGCGCGACTCCACGACGCGCACGGTCACCGGCACCACCGTCCCCGCGCGGCCGGCACCTGCGAACACGCGCCCGTCCTCGCGGACGTGCACCTCCGCCCGCACCGTCGCCCCGCGCTCGGCCAGCTGGGTCACCGGCGAGGACTCGACGGCCGCCACGCGCCATCCGCACGTGGCCGCGACCACCACGAGGACCGCCGCAGGGAAGGCCAGCGAGGGCCGGCGCCACCCCCAGGCGAGCACCGCCACGGCGACCACGGCCACGACGAGCGACACAGGGACCGGGGCCCGG
The DNA here is from genome assembly GCF_013868155.1 of Aeromicrobium phoceense. NCBI lineage: Bacteria > Bacillati > Actinomycetota > Actinomycetes > Propionibacteriales > Nocardioidaceae > Aeromicrobium > Aeromicrobium phoceense. The sequence continues at coordinate 1,721,699 of NZ_JACEOG010000001.1, read as the reverse complement.
GTCAGAGCTGCTGCGGTCGCCCAGGCCGCGAGAGCAGCCGGGACGACGCGCAGGTCAGACCGAGACCCGGTCACGCAGGTCAGCCAGGGTCGCCTCGCCGATCCCCTTGACGTCCAAGAGGTCGTCGACGGAGCGGAACGGACCGTTCTCCTCGCGCCACGCGACGATCGACTCGGCCGTCACCGGTCCGACGCCGGGCAGCGAGTCCAGGGCCACCAGGTCCGCGGAGTTGAGGTTCACGACAGCGTCCGCCGGCCCCGCCGGGCCCGAGGCTCCCCCGGCCGGCGCGGCAGCCGGGGCACCGACCACCACCTGCTCCCCGTCGGTGAGCACGCGAGCAAGGTTGAGGGAGGCCGTGTCGACCTTGCCCTTGGTCCCGCCCGCGGCCTCGATCGCCTCGTGCACGCGCGACCCCGGCGGCAGCGTGACGATGCCGGGGCGCCGCACGCGGCCCGCGACGTCGACGACGAGCGTGCCCGCCGTGGCGCCCGCGGACGGCTCGGCGCCGGCGACTTCCACCCCCGAGGACGCCGGAACCGTGACCTCGTGGGGCCGCCCCGCCAGCAGCCACCACACGACGAGGACCGCCGCGGCGCCGCCCACGACGGCCGCGAACCGCACGTGACCGGGCCGCAGCAGGCGTCGGGAGAGATCGGGCCTGCGACGTCGCCCGGGCGGTGGCCGGTCAGGATCGGGAAGCGTGGCGTCGAAGGTCGCGGCCAGCTCGGCGAGGCGCTGCCGCGCGACCTGGGCGCGGGTCTCGGGCGGGACGGGGGCCATGTCGCGACCCTAGGAACGCCCCACGGGCGGCGGAACCACCCGCGCACGTCCTGTGGACCGCCGGTCCCGCGGCGGTGGTCCTGTGGACGGTCAGCGAGCGCTGACGGTGACCGCGATCATCCCGGGTCCGACGTGGGCCCCGATGTCGGCACCCACCTCGTCCACGCCGATCTCGGCGCGGTCCAGTCGCTGCGCGAGGGAGTGGGCCACCCCCACCGCCACCTGCTCGCTGGCCAGGTGCAGCACGCCGATGTCGTAGTCCCCGGGGTAGGTGCCCACCGTCTCGACGGCGAGCGTGACGAGTCGGGCCAGTGCCTTGGACGACGTGCGGACCTTCTCGAGGGGCGTCACCTCGCCGTCCTCCAGGGTGAGGATGGGCTTGACCGCCAGCGCGGACCCGATGAGCGCCGCGGCCCGGCCGATGCGGCCTCCGCGGCGCAGGTACTCGAGAGTGTCGACGTAGAGCAGGACGCGTGCCGAGCGGGCCGAGGCGACCGCGGCGGCCTCCACCTGCTCGGCGGTGCCGCCGGCGTCGCGCGCGCGGGCCGCGGCGCCCGCGGCGAAACCGGTGGCCAGTCCCGCCTGCATCGTGTCGACGACACGGACGGGGACGTCGACACGGTCGGCCGCGAGCCGGGCCGCGTCGACGGTGCCGGAGACCTTCGAGCTGATGTGGACCGACACGATCTCGTCGACGCCGGTGGACGCGAGGGCACGGTAGACGGCCTGGAACGTCTCGGGCGACGGCCGCGAGGTGCTCACCGGAACGGACTCGGTGAGCGCGTCGGCGATCATCTGGGACGTCACGTCGACGCCCTCGGTGTAGACCCGCGCGCCGATGATGACCGTGGTGGGCACGACCGTGATCCCCTCGCGTGCCGCGTCGTCGGGATCCAACGACGCGGTGGAGTCGGTCACGACGGCCACGGTCATGGCCGAAACCCTACCCAGCGGGGTCGCGCCGGTCGTCAGTAGACGTCCTTGGCGTAGCGGCCCTCCTCGGCCAGCCCGGCGAGCCAGTCGCGCGCACCGTCCCGGGACAGGCCCCCGTGGCGCTCGGCCAGGTGCAGCAGCGTGGCCTCGACGTCCTTGGCCATGTGCACGCGATCGCCGCACACGTAGAGGTGGGCGCCCTCGTCGAGCCAGCGCCACAGCTCAGTGCCCTGCTCGCGCATCCGGTCCTGGACGTAGACCCGCCGGTCCTGGTCGCGCGAGAACGCCGTGTCGAGCCGCGTCAGCACGCCGTCGCGCCGCAGCGACTCGAGCTCGTCGCGGTAGAGGAAGTCCGAGCTCGCGTTCCGGTCGCCGAAGAACAGCCAGTTCGGACCGGGCTCGCCGGCGAGCGCCCGATGCTGGAGGAACCCGCGGAACGGCGCGATGCCCGTGCCCGGGCCGATCATGATCGCGGCGGCGCCCGGGTCACCCGGTGGCCGGAAGTGGCGCTGGCGCTGCACGTGGATGCTCACGTCCTGCTCCCCCGCCCGGTCGGCGAGGTGGCTCGAGCAGATGCCGTGCCGCCACAGGCCGTGGACGCGGTGCCGGACCACCGAGACGGTCACCTGCACCTCGCGCGGGTCCTCGAGCGGGCTGGACGAGATCGAGTACTGCCGTGGGGTGAGCGGGCCGAGCACGGTGAGCCACTGATCGAGGCGCGCCAGCGTGGGGTGGTCGTGCAGCAGGTCCACGATCTGCCGGCCCCACGCCCACTCCTGCACCGCGAGCCGGTCGTCGGGATCGGGCAGGCCACTCACGGCGCCGCGATGGCGGTCGATGACCAGGCGCACGACGGCCGGCGTGATCGTGACCGGGTCGTACCGCTCGGCGAGCGCGTCGGAGAGGCGCACCGGCTCGCCGTCGGACTCCAGCAGGGCGTCGCCGTCCAGGCCGGTGAGCGTCAGCCAGGCGTCCACGTAGGCCGGGTCCACGCGTGGCGCCACCGCGAGAGCGTCGCCCGGCTCGTACTCGAGCGTGCCCTCGGGGAGGTGGAAGCCGAACCGGCGCACCTCCTTGGACGAGTCGGGAGTGGTCAGCAGCTCGTTGCGCGTCATCCGCGTGGCCAAGGGCCGGTTGCGCCCGTAGGCCGGGGTGTCGGGCTCGGCGACCGTGATCGTGTCGACGGCGCCCAGCGCCCGCCCGACGGAGTCGAGCCAGTCCGAGGCCGGCGCGTCGAAGGCCGGCTCGCAGTCGACGCGTGCGGCGAGGCGCTCGGCACCGAGGTCGGCCAGGCGCTCGTCGAGGCGGCGCCCGAACCCGCAGAAGTCGGCGTACGTGGAGTCGCCGAAGGCCAGCACGCTGTAGCGCAGCCCGGCGAGACGTGGCGCGTCCGCGAGGAGGCGCCAGAACGCCGCCGCCTCCGTGGGCGGATCGCCGTCGCCGGTCGTGCTCGTGACGAACAGGACCGTGCCGGTGAGGTCCTCGGGGCGGATGCCGGCGAGCGAGCGGTGGACCGCGGTGACGCCCCGACCGGACAGGAGTCGGACCAGCTCGGGGGCGTGGTCCTCGACCCGGCCCGTCTGCGACGCCGTGAGGATCGTGACGTCGGCGGACGCTTCCTGCGCCTCCGGCGCGATGGCGACGAGCACCTCGGCGAACCACGCGCGCACCTCCGGCGCGACCGGCGCCGACGGAGGCAGCGTGGGCGCGCGGTGCGTCATGGCGGCGAGGTAGCCGGCGAGCCAGGCCGTCTCCAGCTCGGACGGCTCCGCGCCGACCGGGGGCGCGACGGGCAGCCGGATCGGCGCGCGCTCCAGGCGTACCGCGCAGGCCTTGAACTCCGGTTGCAGCGAGTCGGGGTCGACCGCGTCGTTCGTGACCGCGTTGACCGCCAGACCCTCCCCCGTCATCTCGCCCCAGTGCATCGGCGCGAAGCACGTGCCGGGCAGCACGCGATCGGTGACGACGGCCGGCAGCACCGCCTCACCACGCCGCGAGACGATCCGCACCAACGAGCCCTCGCCGATGCCGAGGGCCGCCGCGTCGTCGGGATGGACCTCGACGAAGGGGTCGGGGTTGAGCCGGTTGAGCCGCGGGACCTTGCCGGTCTTGGTCATCGTGTGCCACTGGTGCGGCAGCCGACCGGTGTTGAGCACCACGGGGAAGTCGTCGTCGGGCAGCTCGGCCGGCGGCAGGTGCGGCCGGGCGTGGAACACGGCGCGCCCGTCGGGCATCGGGAACGAGATGTCGCCGTCCGTGACGTAGCGAACGGGATTACGACGCTCGCCGCCCGGCGGGCACGGCCACTGGAGCGGGCCCTCCCGCAGCCGCTCGTAGGTCGCTCCGCGCAGGTCGTAGCCGGTGGCCGGGTTGGCGAACGCGCGGATCTCCTCGAACACCTCCTCGGCGCTGTCGAAGGCGAAGGCCTCGCCGAAGCCGAGCCGCGTCGCGATGTCGGCGATGAGCCTCCAGTCGGGGCGGGCGTCGCCTGGCGGTGGACCGGCCGGCTGGCACAGGCTGAGGTTGCGCTCGGAGTTCACCATGACGCCCTCGGCCTCGGTCCAGAGCGCGGCCGGCAGCGCGACGTCGGCATGGGTGAGCGTCTCGTTCTCGGCGTAGGCGTCCTGCACCACCACGAGGTCGGCGGCGGCGAGCCCCTCCAGGACGGTGGACCGGTTCGCCACGGAGTGCGCGGGGTTGGTGCAGATGATCCACGCGGCCCGCACGTCGCCGGCCGCCATCTGCTCGAAGAGGTCGATCGTGCCGCGTCCCATTTCGTCGCGGATCGTGCCCGGTGCCAGGTCCCACACGTCCTCGCAGAACGCACGGTCGTCGGCCGAGACCACCGAGCGCTGCCCCGGCAGGCCGGGACCCATGTAGCCCATCTCGCGGCCGCCCATCGCGTTCGGCTGGCCCGTCAGCGAGAAGGGGCCTGAGCCCGGACGGCAGATCGCGCCGGTGGCCAGGTGCAGGTTGCAGATGGCGTTGGTGTTCCAGGTGCCGTGCGTGGACTGGTTGAGACCCATGGTCCAGCAGGTCATCCAGTCGCCCGCCTCGGCGATCCAGCCGGCGACCGTGCGCAGGTCGTCGGCGGCGATGCCGGTCGTGGCGGCGACGGTGTCGGGCGCGTAGTCGGCCAGCATCGCCTCGACGTCGTCCCAGCCGCGGGTGTGCCGGTCGACGAACTCGCGGTCGACGGCACCGGCCTCCACCAGCAGGTGCAGCAGCCCGTTGAGGAAGGCCAGGTCGGTACCGGGCCGGATCTGGCAGAAGAGGTCGGCCTTCTCGGCGGTCGCCGTGCGCCGGGGATCGACGACGACGAGGCGCGCACCGGCCTTGACCCGCTCCATCATCCGCAGGAACAGGATCGGGTGGGCGTCGGCCATGTTCGAGCCGATCACCAGGAACAGGTCGGCGTGGTCGAAGTCGTCGTAGGAGCCGGGCGGGCCGTCGGCGCCCAGCGACTGCTTGTAGCCGGTGCCAGCGCTGGCCATGCACAGCCGAGAGTTCGACTCGATGTTGACGGTGCGCAGGTAGCCCTTGGCGAGCTTGGTGGCGAGGTACTGAGCCTCCAGCGACATCTGGCCCGAGACGTAGAGCGCCACGGCGTCGGGTCCGTGCTCGTCGATCACGGCACGGAACCGGGTGGCGGCCTCGTCGAGTGCGGCCTCGATCCCGACCTCCGCGCGCTCGGACCCACGGTCGGAGCGCACCGAGGCCTTCTCCATGCGTCCCGGGGCGGCGAGCAGGTCGGCGGTGGTGGCGCCCTTCGTGCAGAGCCGTCCGGCGTTGGCGGGGTGGCTCGCCGTGCCCACGGCACCGGTGACCCGCACGGTGTCGTGCCGTCGCTCGACCTGGAGCGTCAGACCGCACCCGACGCCGCAGTAGCCGCAGACGGTGTCGACCATCGTCACACCGCGGTCGCGAGGTCGTGGGCGCAGGCGGCGGCGTACCGCTCCAGCACGAGGGACACCAGCCGCTCGTCGGGCCGGCGCTCGTCGAGCAGGGGGGCCGTGACGACGTCGGCCCCGGCCCGGCCGAGAGCGTCGTGGAAGTGACCGGGCGCGAGCAGGTGGCTGGCGACCAGCACCCGCCGGCCCGGGCGTCGCACCCCGCGCACGACGTCGGCCAGCGGCGTGCCGCAGTGGCCCACGTGGCCGAGCTCGACGCGCCGGCCGAGCCGGAACGACAGTTCGGCCGCCGTCGCGCGGAGGTCGGCCAGGGCCCGCGGATCGCTGGACGCGGAGGCGCCCAGCACCACGGTGTCGTCGGGTCGCAGGCCCTCGTCGTGCAGGCGCGACACGAGCGTCCGCGTGATGGCCGCGTGCGGTCCCAGCGGCGCGGCAGCGACGTGGCCGGGACGCCTGGTGACGACGCCCGCGATGTCGTGGTGCACGTGGTAGCCGGCCGAGAGCAGCAGCGGCACGACGACGGCCTCGCGGTCAGCCACCGACTCGGCGACCGTGGGGAGGGCCGGCTCCTGGACGTCGACCCACGTGTCGAGCACCTCCACGGAGGGCAGCGCGGTGCGCACGGCCTCGACGAGGGCGGCCACCGCGGCCGCTCCGCGGGCCGAGCGGGTGCCGTGACTGCAGGCGATCAGGACGGGCTGCGACAGGGACCTCATGCGATGTCCTCCCGGTGGAGCGGTTCGAGGCGGTAGCCGCGCTTGACCACGGTCTTGACGAGGCTGCGGTCGCCGAGGGCCTCCCGCAGGCGCCCGACGGCGACGTCGGCGGCGTGGTGGTCGTCGGTGGCGCGGGGCAGCACCGACAGCACCTGGTCGCGGGTGAAGACGGCGCCCGGGTCGGACGCCAGCAGCCGCAGGACCGCCAGCCCGGCGGGCGGGAGCGGCAGCACCGCGTGGTCGAGGGTGGCAGCGGTGGCGTGCAGGCGCAGCCGGCCGGTGGCGACGTCGACGCCGAGGTCGTCGCCACCGAAGTGCAGGACGACCGACCTCACGAGGGCGCCGAGACGCCCGCGATCGGGCACGAGCGGCTCGAAGCCCGCGACGACGAGGGGCTCGGCCGTGACCGGCCCGACGGCGGCGAGCACGAGCCGCCCCTCGCGCGCCAGCTCCAGCAGGGCGGCGCGCTCGCCGAGGTCGCGAACGACGGACAGCCAGGCGCTCGCGCCGGGGGCGGAGGTGAAGACGATCGCGTCGAAGCCGCCGCACGCGGCGTCGCGCACCGACCGCTCGACGGCCTCGGGGTCCGGCGGCGGGCCCCAGCGGTAGACCACGAGGGGCACCGTGGACGCGCCGGCCGCCGTGACCGCCGACTCCAGCCCGTCGTCGCCGGCGCCGTGGTGCTGCACCGCGATCCGCATCCCGTCGACGCCCTCGGCCACGAGGTACTCGGCCATCTCGCGCGACGTCTCGGACTCGGCGACCCAGTCCGCCACGAGTCCCGAGGCCTGGATGGCGCCCCGGGCCTTGGGCCCTCGCGCGACGATCCGCGCCGCCGCCAGGACCTCGAGCAGCGGCTCGAGCAGGTCGACCGACTCGGCCGTCTCCAGCCAGCTGCGGAACCCGATGCCGGTCGTGACGACCACGACGTCCGGCGGGTCGGCGATGAGCTCCTGCGTGCGCCGCACGAGCGTGTCCTCGTCGATGTGCGCCTCGACCCCGAGGGTCGCGGCGATGTGCACCTGCGCGCCACGGCGCACCAACGCGCTGGCCAGGTCGGTGGCGCGGCGCTGGGCCGTGACGAGGATGCGGGTCCCGGCAAGCACCGGCCCGTGAGGGGTCACGCGTCGCCCCGTCTCAGCCACACGACGTCGTCGACCACCCGCACGTCCCAGTGGCCCAGCGAGACCTCGGGGTCGTCGAGGCAGACGCCGGTGCGCAGGTCGAACACCTGCTTGTGCAGGGGCGACGCGACGGTCGGCACGTCGCCCCGCGACCCGACGAGACCGCGGGCGATGACGTTCGAGCCGGTGAACGGGTCGCGGTGGCCCACCGCGAGGATCTCGCCGTCGCCGAGGCGGAAGAGCGCCACCTGCTCGCCGTTGACCAGCGCCGCCGCGCCGCGGTCGACCCAGAGGCGGTCGATCGTGCACACCGCGGTCCATGCGCTCTCCGACACAGCGGCGCTCATTGAACAGCCTCCGTCCGCACGGGCAGCGTGCCGCCGGCGATCACGACGGGGTCGGCGGGCCGGCGCTGCCCGCGTTCCTCGACGTAGGACAGGTCGGGATCGGGGGTGTCCGGGGCGTTGACGAAGGAGCCGAACTGGGCCAGCTTCTCCGGGTCGGCCAGGGTCTGCGCCCACTCGTCGGCGTAGTTCTCGACGTGCTCGGCCATCTGCGCGTCCAGCTCCTCCCCGATGCCGAGCGAGTCGTGCAGGACGACGTCGCGCACGTGCTCGATGCCTCCCTCGATCGACTCGATCCAGGGCGCCGTCCGCTGCAGCCGGTCGGCCGTGCGCACGTAGTAGAGCAGGAATCGGTCGATGGCCCGGATCAGCTCCTCGGTGGTGAGATCCTCCGCGAAGAGCTGCGCGTGGCGGGGCGTGAAGCCGCCGTTGCCGCCGACGTACATGTTCCAGCCGTTGTCGGTGGCGATCACGCCGACGTCCTTGCCTCGGGCCTCGGCACACTCGCGGGCGCAGCCCGAGACGCCGAGCTTGATCTTGTGCGGCGAGCGCAGGCCGCGGTAGCGCAGCTCGAGCTCGACGGCCAGGCCGACGGAGTCCTGCACGCCGTACCGGCACCAGGTCTGGCCGACGCACGACTTCACGGTGCGCAGGCTCTTGCCGTACGCGTGACCCGACTCGAAGCCCGCGTCCACGAGGCGCTTCCAGATCGCCGGCAGCTGGTCGATGCGGGCGCCGAAGAGGTCGATCCGCTGGCCGCCGGTGATCTTCGTGTAGAGCCCGAAGTCGGCGGCGACCTGGCCGATGACGATGAGCCCCTCGGGCGTGACCTCGCCGCCGGGGATGCGCGGCACGACCGAGTAGGTGCCGTCCTTCTGCAGGTTCGCCATGACGTGGTCGTTCGTGTCCTGCAGGCGCGCGTTCTCGCGGTCGAGCACGTGGCCGCGCCCCAGCGTCGACAGGATCGAGGCGGCGACGGGGCGGCAGATGTCGCAGCCCTGGCCGCGGCCGTGCTTGGCGATCAGCTCGCTGAAGGAGCCGATGCCGGTCATGCGGGCGACCTCGTACAGCTCGGCGCGGCTCAGGTCGAAGTGCTCGCACAGCGCGTTGCTGACGGCGATGCCCTGCGACTCGAGCTCGGCGTTGACGATCTGCTTCACCAGCGGCACGCACGAGCCGCAGCTGGTGCCGGCCTTCGTGCACGCCTTCACGCCGGCGAGGTCGGTGCACTCACCGCCGCTGATCGCGCACCGGATCGAGCCGGCCGACACGTTGTTGCAGGAGCAGACGGTGGCCGTGTCGGGCAGTGCGCCCGTGGAGGGCGGCTCGACGCCGTCGGGCATGAGCCAGGCCGCGGGATCGCTGCCGAGCTCGGCGTCGACCATCGGGCGCAGGCTCGTGTAGGCCGAGGCGTCGCCGACGAGCATGCCGCCGAGCAGCGTGGAGGCGTCGTCGCTCATCACGAGCTTCTTGTAGACGCCGGCGAGCGGGTCGGCGTAGACGACCTCGAGGCTGCCGCCCTTCGCGGCGAAGGCGTCGCCGAAGCTGGCGACGTCGACGCCCATCAGCTTGAGCTTGGTGGACAGGTCGGCGCCGGTGAAGGCGGCCGAGCCGCCGAGCAGCCGGTCGGCCACGACCTCGGCCATCGTGTAGCCCGGGCCCACGAGGCCCCAGACGCGGTCGGCGATGCAGGCGACCTCGCCGATGGCCCAGATGTGCTCGTCGCTGGTGCGGCAGGCCGGGTCGGCCATGACGCCGCCGCGCGGGTGCACCTCCAGCCCCGCATCGCGGGCCAGCTCGTCGCGGGGCCGCACGCCGGTGGCGAAGACGACGACGTCGGCCGGGATGGTCTCGCCGTCGGCGAAGGTCATCCGGCCGACCTTCTTGGTGCCGCGGCCGGTGCGCACGGACTTCGTGGCGGTGGAGGTGCGCACCTCGACGCCGAGGCCCTCGATGAGGCGGCGCAGCGCCTGTCCGCCGGCCAGGTCGAGCTGGACGGGCATGAGGCGGTCGGCGAACTCGACGACCGTGCAGTCCGCGCCCAGCTCGCGCAGCGCGCCGGCGGCCTCGAGGCCCAGCAGGCCGCCTCCGATGACGACGCCGCGAGCCGGGTGACCGAGCTGCTCGCCGCGGTCACGCACCCACGTGCGCAGCTCGGTGACGTCGTCGACCGTGCGGTAGACGAAGCAGCCCGGCAGGTCGGCACCGTCGATCGGCGGCACCGCGGCGTACGAGCCGGTGGCCAGCACGAGCTCGTCGTAGTGCTCCTCGCGACCGTGCACCGTGATCGTGCGGGACTCCCGGTCGATGCCCCCGACCTGGGCGTGTCGGTGCAGGCGGACGCCCGGCGTGCGCCACAGGGCCTGGTCGCCGAGCAGCAGGTCGTCGGGGTCGGCGACCGTGAAGAAGGAGGTGAGCGCCACGCGGTCGTAGGGCGGGCGGCTCTCCTCACCGAACACGTCGATGTCCCACTGCGCGGTGGCGCCGCGCTCGACGAGTGCCTCGACCAGGCGGCGCGCGACCATGCCGGCGCCGACGACGATGAGTCTCTTGCGTGTCATGCATCCAGCCTCGGTGCCGCAGGTTTCCGACCCGAGATGTGGATGTAACAAACAATGACATCGGTCTCACACCCGGACGGGACGGCCTGTGAGGAGAACGTTCCCGCCCGGTTACCCGAAGGAGCGCGTGGGTGAAATGCGGCGTTCCTAGCGTCGTGGCGTCCGACCCGACCCGCGTCAGGAGTCCTGATGACCACCGTGAAGACCGACCTGCAGACCTCGACACTCGTCCACCGCCCCGGCCGCTGGATCGACGGCTGGAACCCCGAGGACACCGACCAGTGGGAGGGCGAGGGACGCGCGATCGCCCGCCGCAACCTCGCCGTCTCGGTCTTCGCCGAGTTCTTCGGCTTCATGATGCTCGGCGTGTGGAGCGTGGTGGTGCCCAACCTCGGCGCCGCCGGCTTCGCCTACACGACCGACCAGCTCTACTGGCTGATCGCGCTGCCCGGACTCACCGGCGCGGCCATGCGCGTGCTCTACACCTTCATGGTCCCGGTGTTCGGCGGGCGGAACTGGACGGTGATCTCGGCACTGCTGCTGCTCATCCCCTCACTCGGGCTGGCGTGGGCCGTCAGCGACCCGACGACCTCGTTCGGCGTCATGCTCCTGGTGGCGTCGCTCGCGGGGCTCGGCGGCGGCAACTTCGCCTCGTCGATGGTCAACATCTCGTTCTTCTACCCGCAGCGCGAGAAGGGCAAGGCGCTCGGCATCAACGCCGCCGGCGGCAACCTCGGCACCGGCATCGTGCAGCTGGTCGTGCCGCTCATCATCACGTCGGGCGCGGGCATCGCGCTCGGGCGCGCCGGCCTGATCTTCGTGCCCGCCGCGATCCTGTCGGCGCTCGCGGCGTTCGTGCTCATGAACAACCTGTCGAACGCGAAGTCGGACCTGCGCAGCTACGCGCTCGCCGTGAAGAACCACCACACCTGGGTGATCTCGTTCCTGTACATCGGCACGTTCGGCTCGTTCCTGGGCTTCTCGCTGACGTTCCCCACGCTCATGAAGGCGATGCACCCGGACGTGCCGATCGCGGTGGCGTTCCTCGGCGCGGCCACCGGCGCCCTGACCCGACCCTTCGGCGGTGCGCTGGCCGACCGGTTCGGCGGCACCCGCGTGACGATGGGCTCGTACCTGGCCATGGGCGTCGGCGTCGTCGGTCTGGTGCTCACCGTCGAGGAGGCCGGCTTCGGGCTCTTCCTGGGACTGTTCCTGCTGCTGTTCGCCGCCGCGGGCATCGGCAACGGCTCGGTCTACCGGATGATCCCGATCGCGTTCCTCATCGGCGCCGACGACGACGCCGCGAAGGCACGCGCGCACCGGGCGGCGGCCGGCTGCATCGGCATCGCGGGCGCCGTCGGTGCGCTGGGCTCGTTCTTCGTCCCCCGAACGTTCGCCGAGCTGGGCATCACCGGCGGCCTGTGGGCCTTCGCCGGGGTGTACGCCGTGATGCTGGTCGTGGCCTGGGGCGTCTACGCCCGGCCCGGCACCGAGACGGCTGCGGCGCGGGTCTGAGGCGGGTCGGATCACCCGGTGGTGATGTCGCGGCGCCGGAACGCCCACAGGCCCACCGCCACCAGGGCCGCCGCCAGGACGATCTCGACCAGCGCAGGGACCGGGTCGAACCCTTCGACCGGCACCTCGGGCAGGTGCGTGAACGGCGAGAGCGAGTCGACCCAGTCCGGCAGCCGCAGCGTCTCACCGAGCATGACCTGGAGGGCGACGAACGCCACGACCGCCCACGCCAGCAGGGCGCGGTGCGGCCACAGCCCGAAGAGGGCGACGGCGAGCGCGGCCACGACGAGCACGCCCGGCAGGTAGCTCACCTGCCCGCCCACCTGCTCCACGATCCGGTCCCACTCCCCCAGGCCGACCGCGTAGCCCACGGCGAGGCCCAGACCCATCAGCAGCGAGAGGAGCAGTGCACCGACGAACGCGACCGAGACGGCGGCGGCCATCCACGAGACCCGCCGGACACCGGTGGCCAGCACCAGCTCCGCGCGGCCGGACTCCTCCTCCGCGCGGAGCCGGAGTACCGACGTGACCGCGAAGCCGCAGGAGACGACCGCCATGAACAGGAAGATGTAGCGCAGGAACGCGTCGATGAGCTGCTCCTCGACGTCGGGTGAGGCGCCGATGACCTCCGCGATGTCGGGGTTTGAGGCGACCAGGTCCGGGATGGTCGGGATGACCGCGCCGTAGAGGAGTCCGAGCGCCGTCACTCCGATGGCCCAGCCGATGACCAGCCCACGCTGGAGGCGAAGGGCCAGGCCCAGCGGCGTGCTGAGGAACCGGGACGCGCGCGGCCGCCCGGGGCGATCCGGCAGCACGCCACCCGCGAAGTCGCGACGGACGGTGAGCCGGCCGGCCACGACGAGCAGCGCGGCCGTCAGCAGCACCAGGGGCACGGCAGGCCACCACTGCTCGTCGCCGAAGGCGTCCATGCGCTGCGCCCACCCGAAGGGCGAGGCCCAGACGAGTGCGTTGTCCCGCATCGCTCCCAGGCCCCGGACCAGGTAGCCCACCGCGATCGCCGCCCCGGCCAGCGCGAGGGCGCCCCGCGCCGACGTCGAGACCTGCACGGCGACCAGCGTGACGGCGACGTACGCGAGTCCGAGCAGCGTCAGGCCCGCGCCGTAGGTCAGGCTGCCCACGGGATCCAAGTCCACCGCGAGCATCGCGACGGTCGTGACGAGGCCGATCAGGAGCGCCGCCGACACGCCGTACAGCAGACCCGCGAGCGTCGCGGCGTGGCGGCCCACCACCGTCGAGCGGACCAGCTCGGCACGACCGGTCTCTTCCTCGGCCCGGGTGTGGCGCACCACCAGGAACATCACCATGAGGCAGATGCCCAGCTGCGCGACCTGTGAGATCTCGTTGGCGACGATGCCGCCGAGGGTGTCGATCCCGGCCTGGCGACCGGACATGAGGAAGCTGACCGGACTCGCCCCGACCGCGCTCGCGTACCCGGCGATCTTCTCGGGGGTGTCGTAGATCGACGGGACGGCCAGCGCGCTGGCCGCGATCGTGCCTCCGAGGCCGATGATCCACAGCGGCAGGATCAGCCGGTCACGTCGCAGGACGAGCCTGACGAGATGTCGAGTCCCCGTGAAGGGCGAGCTCACGAGGTCGGCTCCTCGCCGTACTGACGCAGGAAGAGCTCCTCCAGCGTCGGCGGATGGGCCGCGAGCGAGAGCACGCCGAGGGGTGCCAGCGCCTGCACGGCGTCGTCGAGGTGGGCCGATTCGACGTCGAACGTGACCCGCGTGCCGTCGAACCGGGGATGGTGCACCCCCTCCACCTCCGCGATGAGCGCGGCGGGCCGCGCGGTTTCCGCGATGACCGTCGTCCGGGTGAGGTGCCGGAGCTCGGCGAGCGAGCCGCTCTGCACCACGCGACCGGCCCGGATGATGCTGATCCGGTCGGACAGCGCCTCCGCCTCGGCGAGGATGTGCGAGCTGAGCAGCACGGTGGCGCCCTCGCCCTTCAGCTCGAGCACGGCCCGCTGGAACTCCGCCTCCATGAGGGGATCGAGCCCGGACGTCGGCTCGTCCAGCAGGTACAGCTCGGCCCGGCTCGCCAGGGCGGCGATCAGCGCCACCTTCTGCCGGTTCCCCTTGGAGTAGGTGCGGTTCTTCTTGCTGGGATCGAACTCGAACCGATCGATCATCTCTGCACGACGCGCCTCGTCCAGGCCGCCGCGCATCCGCGCGAGCACGTCGATGACCTCGCCGCCGGTGAGGCCGGGCCACAAAGCCACGTCGCCGGGAACGTACGCGATCCGGCGGTGGAGCTCGGCCGCCTCGTCCCACGGGTCTCCGCCGAGCAGCCTGGCCGTGCCGGAGTCGGCCTTCAGCAGCCCGAGGAGGACACGGATCGTGGTCGACTTGCCCGCGCCGTTCGGCCCGAGGAAGCCATGGACCTCGCCGGCCTCGACCGACAGGTCGACACCGTCCAGGGCGCGCACGGCACCGAAGGTCTTGACGACGTTGCTCAGCTCGATGGCGGTCACCCGCTCATCGTGGCACGCGAGAGTGCTCCTCCAGCAGGCTCAGACGACGACGCTGACCAGCTTCGGCGCGCGGACGATGACCTTGCGGATCTCCTGGTCGCCGATGGTGCGCACGACGTTGGGCTCGGCCAGCGCGAGGGCCGTGAGGTCCTCGTCGCTGATGTCGGCGGGGACCTCCAGCTTGCCGCGGACCTTGCCCTGGATCTGCACGACGCACGTGACCAGGTCCTCGACGAGGTACTGCTCGTCGGCGACTGGCCAGGCCTCGTACGTGAGCGTCTCCTCGTGGCCCAGGCGCGACCACAGCTCCTCGGCCAGGTGCGGGGCGACGGGCGCCAGCATCAGCACGAGCGGCTCGAGGACGGACCGCGAGCGCACTGACTCCTTGGTGAGGTGGTTCGTCAGCTCGATGAGCTTGGCGATCGCGGTGTTGAAGCGCAGCTCGCCCATGTCCTCGGTGACGCCGGCGATCGCCTGGTGCAGCGCACGCAGGGCTGCGGTGTCGGGCTCGGTGTCGTCGGCGACGACCTCGCCGGTCTCCTCGTCGACGACGAGGCGCCAGACGCGCTGCAGGAAGCGCTGCGCACCCACGACCGCGCGGGTCTCCCACGGACGCGAGACGTCCAGCGGGCCCATGCTCATCTCGTACACGCGGAACGTGTCGGCGCCGTAGGCGTCGTACATGTCGTCGGGCGTGACGATGTTCTTGAGGCTCTTGCCCATCTTCCCGTACTCGCGGTTGACCGGCCGGCCCTCGAAGAACCAGCCGCCGTCGCGCTCCTCGACCTCGTCGGCCGGCACGTAGGTGCCCCGCTCGTCGGTGAAGGCGTACGCCTGGATGTAGCCCTGGTTGAACAGGCGGTGGAACGGCTCCTCGCTGCTGACGTGACCGAGGTCGAACATCACCTTGTGCCAGAAGCGCGCGTAGAGCAGGTGCAGGACGGCGTGCTCGACGCCGCCGACGTACAGGTCGACGCCGCCGGTGCCGCCGGGCGTCTTCGGACCGAGCCAGTAGCGCTCGTTAGTCGGGTCGGCGAGCACCTCGCTGTTGTGGGGATCGGTGTAGCGCAGCTCGTACCAGCTGGAGCCCGCCCAGTTCGGCATCGTGTTGGTCTCGCGGCGGTACCGCTTCGGACCGTCACCGAGGTCCAGCTCGACCTCGACCCACTCGGGCACGCGCGCCAGCGGCGGCTCGGGCTCGCTCTCGGCGTCGTCGGGCTCGAACGTCTTGGGCGAGTAGTCGGGCACCTCGGGCAGCTCGACGGGCAGCATCGAGTCGGGCAGCGCGATCGCGTGGCCGGCCTCGTCGTAGACGATCGGGAACGGCTCGCCCCAGTAGCGCTGACGGCTGAACAGCCAGTCGCGCAGGCGGTAGGTGGTGGTGCCCTCGCCGAGGCCGCGCTGCTCCAGCCACGCGATGATCGCGGCCTTCGCGTCGTCGATGGCCAGGCCGTCCAGACTGACGCCCTCGTCGCCGAACACGTCGGTGTTGTCGGAGTTGATCGCGACGCCCGCGCCGGTCCACGGCAGGACCTCGTCCTCGGGCGCCTGCACGACCGGGACGATCCGCAGGCTCAACTCGGTGGCGAACTCGAAGTCGCGAGCGTCGTGGCCGGGGACGGCCATGATGGCTCCGGTGCCGTAGCCCATGAGGACGTAGTCGGCGACGAACACCGGGACGGCCTCGCCGTTCACCGGGTTGGTCGCGAAGGAGCCGGTGAAGACGCCGGTCTTCTCCTTGTTCTCCTGGCGCTCGACGTCGGACTTCGCCGCGGCGGTGCGCCGGTACCGGTCGATCGCCGAGACGGGGTCGGGGGCACCGGCGGTCCAGCGCTCGTCGACGGCCTCGGGCCACGTCTCGGCGGCCAGCTCGTCGACCAGCGGGTGCTCGGGCGCCAGCACCATGTAGGTCGCGCCGAACAGCGTGTCGGGACGGGTGGTGAACACCTCGATGGGGCCGGCGGCGGACTCGAAGCGCACCTTCGCGCCGTGCGAGCGGCCGATCCAGTTGCGCTGCATGAGCTTGACCGGCTCCGGCCAGTCGACCCGGTCGAGGTCGTCGATCAGGCGGTCGGCGTAGGCCGTGATCCGCATCTTCCACTGGCGCAGGCTGCGCTTGAAGACGGGGAAGTTGCCACGCTCACTGCGACCGTCGGCGGTGACCTCCTCGTTCGCCAGCACGGTGCCCAGACCCGGGCACCAGTTGACGGGCGACTCGCTGATGTAGGCCAGGCGGTGCTGGTCGATGACCTCGGGGTCGTCGGTGCCCAGCTCCTGGATCAGCTCGGCGATGGGCCGGGCCTTGCCCTGCTCGGGGTCGTACCAGGAGTTGAAGATCTGCAGGAAGATCCACTGCGTCCAGCGCATGAACTCGGGCTCGATCGTGGCGAACGAGCGGCGCTCGTCGTGGGCCAGGCCGAGGCGGCGCAGCTGGCGCCGCATGTTCGCGATGTTCTCCAGCGTGGTCTCGCGCGGGTGGCGGCCGGTCTGGACGGCGTAGATCTCGGCGGGCAGGCCGAACGCGTCGTAGCCCAGCGCGTGCAGCACGTTGTCGCCCTGCATGCGGCGGAAGCGGCCGACGACGTCGGTCGCGATGTAGCCCAGGGGGTGACCGACGTGCAGGCCCGCGCCCGAGGGGTACGGGAACATGTCCATCAGGAAGTACTTCGAGCCGCCCGCGTTGTGCCGGCCGTCGTCGGCGGCGAGGTCGCCGACCGGGTTCGGCGCCTCGAAGGTGCCCTCGGCCTCCCAGCGGTCCTGCCACGCGGTCTCGATGCGGCCGGCGTACTCGCTGGTGTAGCGGTGCGCGGCGCCGTCCGGCGTCGCGCCCTCCGTCTGGTTGTTCACCGGTCAAGGCTATCCGGCGACCGGCACCACCCGGTGCACAGGCGGCTGCTCGACTACGGGAGCTTGGCCCGGGCCTCGCGGCGCACGGGCGCGGGAAGCCGGTCGCCGAGCCGGTCCAGGAACGCGCGCACCTCCGCCGGCGCGACGGCGCCCGCGTGCTTGAGTGCGATGCCGACGGGCTTGGAGACGGTCGGGTCGGGATCGTCGGCGAGCAGCTCGGCCAGACGCAGGAGGTCGGCGATGCCCGCGGGATGGGCCGGGCGCGTGTACGCCAGCGGCGCCGTCATCGCCGTGCGACGGCGCAGGGGGTCGGCCGACGCGGCCAGCGCGAACAGCGACTCCCTCGAGCGGTCCCGCAGGAACTGACCGATCACGCGCGGAGCGGCCCGGTCGACCATGTCCCACGAGTCGATCGCGTCGTGCCGGGCCAGGTACAGGTCGTGGCGCTCCTCGCGCTCCGCGCCCGTGACGCCCTGGCGCCGCACCTGGAAGTCGAGGACGCAGAACGCCGCCAGGCGCGGCTCGTACTCGGGCTCGTCGAGCAGGCGGCCGACCTCGCGCAGCGACATGGCGCTGTGCCGCTTCGCCAGGTCGAAGACCGTCCCCATCCGCACTCCCAGGACCCCGGCGCCACCGCGGTAGTGCCGTTGCGGATGCGCGGCGGGGTCCGTGACGTCGCGCAGCTCGCGCAGGAGGTCGGCCGCGGTCGAGGTCAACGGAGTCACCCGGCGCCCGGGACTACTCGTTCCTCAGCGCGCAGAACGTCTCGACCTTGCGCGTGGGACCGGAGACGATGAGCTCGTCCGACGCGGCGATCGAGGTCTCGGGGCGCGCGTAGGTGAAGTCCTCGCCCCGGCGCTTCACGCCGACGACGGTGACCCCGAACCTGGCCCGCAGCTGGGACTCCAGCAGCGTGCGGCCCGCCGCGAGCTTCGGCGCCCGGGTACGGGCGATCGAGAAGCCGTCGTCGAACTCGATGTAGTCGATCATCGCGCCGGTGACCATGTGGGCCACCCGCTCCCCCATCGCCGACTCGGGACGCACGACGTGCGTGGCGCCGACGCGCTCGAGGATCCGGGCGTGCTTGGCGTTGATGGCCTTCGCCCACACCTCCGAGACGCCCAGCTCCACGAGGCTCAGCACGGTCAGGACGCTGGCCTCGATGTCGGTGCCGATGCCCACGACGGCGCGGTCGAACTGCTCCGCGCCGATCTGGCGCAGGGCCTCGGTGTCGGTGGTGTCGGCCGAGACGACGTGGGTGAACTCGCTCGCGAAGCGCTGCACCAGCTGGGGGTCCTCGTCGACGCCCAGGACGTCGTGGCCGAGCCGGACCAGCGACCGCGCGACGGCGGAGCCGAACCGGCCGAGTCCCACGACGAGGACGGGCGCGGTGAGGGGGTCGTTGTTAGCCAATGATCGGTTGCTCCTCGGGAAGGTGATACCTGGATTGGCGCCGCCTCAGCACGAACGCGGAGGCTGCCGTAATGGTGCCCACTCGGCCGATGAACATCAAGACGATGAGCACCAGCTGCCCGGGGATGTTGAGCTCGGGGGTCAGGCCCGTGGACAGGCCCACGGTGCCGAAGGCGGAGGCGGACTCGAACAGTCCGTCCGCGAGCGGGACGCCGGCCAGGATCATGAGTGCCATGGAGCCGCCCGTCACCAGGCCCACGGCGATGAGCGCGATGCTCAGCGCGGTGCGGATCGTGCGCGGGTTGATCGCCCGCGACCCGATGCGCACCTGGTCCTCACCGCGCAGCTCGGCCAGGATCACGTACGCCAGCAGCAAGAACGTCGTGATCTTGATGCCGCCGGCGGTCGAGGCGCTGCCCGCGCCGATGAACATCATGATGATCGCCATGAAGAGCGTGACCGGCTCGACCGCGCCCCAGTCGAAGCTGGCCAGGCCGCCGGAGCGGGTCATGATGCCGCCCTCGATGCCGGTGACCAGCTTGTCGATGGGGCTGAGGTCGCCGATCGTGGCGGCGTTGTTCCACTCGACGACGACGAACATCGTCGAGGCGATGGCCAGCAGCAGCAGGGAGCCCCAGATCGTGAGGCGCGTGTGGATCGTCCAGGTCTTCGGCGAGCGCCACTCCTGGTAGAGCTCGGCCAGGACCGGGAAGCCCAGGCCACCGGCGAAGACGGCCACCGAGACCGGCAGGATCACCGCGAAGTCGCCGGCGTAGCTGGTGAGGCTGTCGGGGTGCAGCGAGAAGCCGGCGTTGTTGAACGCCATGACGGCGTCGAACACACCGTGCCAGAGGGACTCGGCGAACGAGTCGAAGTAGCCGGTGGCGTACCGCCACGTGAGGATCACCGCGGTGACGCCCTGGAAGAGCAGCGTCGTGATGGCCACGCGCTTGAACAGCGGACCCACGTCGCCGAGGCTCACCACGTGCATGTCGGTCTGGGCCGCCAGCCGGGTGCGCAGGCCGAGACGCCCGCCCACGAACAGACCCAGGACCGTGGTCATCGCGATGATGCCGATGCCGCCGATCTCGACGAGGACCAGGATGATCGCTTGGCCGATGATCGACCAGTAGGTGCCCGTGTCGACCGTCGCCAGACCCGTGACCGTGACCGCCGAGGTGGACGTGAAGAACGCGTCCATGAACGAGGGGTCCGCCTCGCCCTCGCGGGCGAACGGCAGCAGCAGCAGGAGGGTGCCGGCCAGGATGAGGGTCAGGAAGGCCAGCGGCAGCAATCGCACGGGATGGGCGATCGACGCCGGGAGGCGAAAACGGCGACGTCCCCAAGGCACGCCCCGACGGTACACCGGCCACAACCGTCACACGCGGTAGATTGCCGCCCATGGCTTCCCCGGCGCGTTTCGTGCGTTCTCTCGTCGCGCGGCTGGGTCACAGCACCGAGCTGCCGGGCCTGCTCCTGGTCAACGGCACGATCCTGCTGGCGCTGCTGCTCGTCGTCCTCGACCTCGACCTGGCCGCCGCGATCGCGCTGATCGTCTCGGTCGTCTCCGAGTGGCTCCTCGAGCGCCGCTCACCCCTGTCGTCGATGCTGCTGCGCCAGGCGTCGGCCGGACCTCCGCTGCGTTTCGCCCTGCGCGTCATCGTGGCGGCCACCGCCGCCTCGCAGTTCGCCAACGACACGGCGTTGCACGCCTTCCTGCTCGTCACGCTGCTCATCGTCACGGGCCTGTGCGCGAGGGCCCTGCACGCCGAGTACCGGCGGATCGGGCCCCTCAAGCCGATGCGCACCCGCCACATCCCGGGCGACACGTACATCGCCGAGGAGCCCCGCAGCCGTCCCGTCCTCGTGACGCTCGTCCAGCTCGCGGCCCTCGCGCCGGCCATCCTCGGCGCCCCGTGGTGGATCGTGCTGTCCGCCGGAGTGGCCGCCTTCGCGGTCCTGGCCGCCGCGACCGTGCCCGACGTGCTCGCCAGCTGGCGCATGCGCATGGCCAAGCGCGCCACGGGCTTCACGCCGCAGCTGTCGGCCGTCCAGAAGTTCCTGGACGAGTACCGCCCCGAGGTGGTCGTCCACCTCTCCGGCCCCGACACCGCGGCCTACCAGATCAACACCTGGATCGAGGCCCTCGAGAGCCTCGACCAGCGGGTCTTCGTGGTGCTGCGCGACCATCCCCTCTTCGAGCGGATGGCGTCCTCGTCGCTGCCCACGCTGTCGCTGCCGGCGCCGGGCGAGCTGCTGATGCTCGACTTCTCCATGGTCAAGGTGGCGCTCTACCCCAGCAACACCGGCAACAACATCCACCTGCTGCGCCTGCCCACGATGATGAGTGCGTTCATCGGCCACGGCGACAGCGACAAGAGCGCCTCCAACAACCCGTTCTCGCGCGTCTACGACGAGCTGTGGGTCGCCGGCGAGGCCGGCGCCGACCGCTACCGGCGCTCGGGCATGCACATCCCCGAGGACCAGTACCGGTTCGTCGGCCGCCCCCAGGTGCACGCGATCGAGCGCACGCCCCGCGTCGGCGAGGCCGAGATCCCCACGGTGCTCTACGCCCCCACGTGGGAGGGCGTGAACCAGCACCAGGAGTACTCCTCGCTGCGCGCCATCGGCGTCCAGCTGATCGACGCGCTGCTGGCCGACGGGTCGGTGCGCGTGGTCTACAAGCCGCACCCGTTCACCGGCCAGCGCGACGCCAAGTACCGCATCGCGCACGCCGTGATCTCGCGCCGCCTCGACGACGCCAAGGCGCGCACCGGCATCGACCACCGCGTGGTCACCAGTGGGTCGCTGACCGGCTGGATGAACCAGTCCACCGCCCTGGTGAGCGACATCTCGAGCGTGCTCTCGGACTGGCTCGCGGGCGAGAAGCCCTACGCCGTGTTCAACCACGCGGGCGTCTCGACCAGGCAGTTCCGCGAGGACTACCCCTCCAGCGCCGCCGCCACGCTGCTCGGCAGCCACGCCCAGGGCATGGACGAGTTCCTCGACGTGATCACCGGACGCGGCCCCGACCAGCTGGCCGAGTACCGCTCGAAGCTCGCGACCTACCTGCTCGGCCCGCCGGAGCAGCGCTCGCTCGAGGCGTTCCGCGAGGCGGTCACGGCCTTCGTGGCGCGGTCGGACGCCGAGCGCTCGATCTACCGCTGAGCAGCAGGAGCAGCAGCCCCGCGGCGGTGGCCAGCGCCCCGCCCGCGAGGATCGCGGCGCCGGGGCCGCCCGCGGCGGCCAGGCCGGTGCCTCCCCCGCCGCCGTCGGAACTCCAGTAGTAGTCCGAGCCCGGTCCCTGCTCGCCCCCGCCGGAACCGACGTCCGTCGGCTCCGTGGTCGGATCCGTGGTGGGCTCGGTCGTCGGCTCGGTCGTCGGCTCCGTGGTGGGCTCGGTCGTCGGCTCGGTCGTCGGCTCGGTCGTCGGCTCGGTCGTCGGCTCGGTCGTCGGCTCCGTCGTCGGCTCCGTCGTCGGCTCGGTCGTCGGCTCCGTGGTCGGCTCACAGTCGATGACGCCCTGGAAGGGGAAGTTGTGCACCTCCCGGACATCGCGGCCCGCGAAGCTGAGGTGGTCGAAGCTCCGCGCGATCACGTTGCCCTCGATGTTCCCGTGGGCATACCAGTCGAGGTCGGCGCGCGGCGCGTAGACCGTCCCCTCCAGCGAGTCCGAGTTCTCGATCTCCAGGTCCGTGGCGTCAGGGAAGTTCCACAGCATGTACGGCGCGTTCGCGCTCGAGACACCAGCGAGGTTCGGCATGCTGCCGTTGAAGTTCCCGGTCACGTTGATGAGGAGAGTCGTGCCGGGCCCCGGCCGCGGCTCGTTGAACGTCAGGCTCGTCAGCCCGTCGAGCTCGGCGGCCGTCACGTTGAGCACGTTCGTCGTCCCAGCCGTGAGAGACAGATAAGCCTGCGTCCCCGATGGGACGGGCCGCACGAGCTGGGTCCCGTCGGCCGATGTGAGAGCGACGGTGTTGGCGCACTGTCCCATCTCCGTCGACAGCGTCCTGTACTGCGAGAACGCCGCGTCGAAGTTGACCTCGGGCACCGGCTGGGTGAACTCGGCGACCGTCTGCGCCGTCTGGACCTCGAGCCTGGGGATGTAGTCGGCGGCCTCCCCCGGCGGCACGGCGACGGCGCCCGGGCCGCCGACGAAGGCGTCGTAGGTGGTGTCGTCCATCACGCGGGCCTGACCGCCCATGATCCGCAGAATCGATCCTGAGCCGGCCTGCGGGAAGTTCAACCCGCCGCCGACGTAGAGCGCGACGTTCTCGGGCGTCGGAGAGGAGGCGGGACGCATGACGTTGTAGTTGCGGCGGAAGGTCACGTCGCCACCGACGGCCATCGTGCCCTCGGACTCGTCGGCCTCGAGGATGACGTCGTTCTCGACGAACACGAGGAAGCCGGCGTTGGCAGGATCGGCGATGTCGATCAGCACCGGGTTGACCGGTCCGACAGCCCAAGCGGGAGGCGAGACCACCAGGCCCGCGCCAGCCGCCGCCGCCAGCATCCCGGCGACGGTGAGTGCCCGACCCGCGGTGCGCAACCCCACTCGATCACTGTAGGTCGGATTCACTGATCCGTCAGGCGGGCCGATAGCCTGTCGTGGTGAGTTCGACGACCGGCACCCTGGCGATCGCCATCGTCACGTTCAACCGCTCCGCGCTGCTCGACGAGCTGCTGCAGAGCGCCTCGACGATGACGACACCCCCCGATCGCATCATCGTCGTCGACAACGCCAGCACCGACGACACGCAGGAGGTCGTCACCGCCTGGGAGGCGAAGTTCCCTCCCGGCCTGCTCGTGAACCACCGCATGGAGACCAACACCGGCGGCGCCGGCGGCTTCAGCGAGGGCACCAAGGTCGCGCTCGAGCTCGGCGCCGAGTGGGTCTGGCTGATGGACGACGACGTCGAGATCCTGCCCGACGCGCTCGAGCGGTTCGCACCCTGGATGGCGCGGTTCAAGGTCATCCACGGCCGCCGCTACGACGTCGACGGCACCCCGTTCTACTGGCAGGCGAAGTTCAACCAGTGGCTCGGCGTGCCGCTGCCGTACTCGGTGAAGACGTTCAACACGGACGGCTACGCCGTGACCAACTCCGGCACCTTCGAGGGCATGCTCGTGCACGCCGACGTGGTCCGCCGGATCGGCCTGCCCGACCCGCGTTTCTTCATCTCGTGGGACGACGCGATCTACGCCTGGCTGGCCTCCCTGGAGACCGAGGTCGTCTACGTGGACGAGTTCGTGCTGCAGAAGAAGCGCGAGCAGAAGCAGGTCAGCCTCGGCGTGCGCCACCTCAACGACTCCAGCCCGCTGGCGAAGTATCACGTGATGCGCAATCGGGCCTATGTCGGCCGCTACTTCGACGAGCACGGCCACCTGAGCCGGCCCGGCTTCGCCCTGGGCACGGCGCTGACCTTCGCCAAGGAGATCGTGCGGCTCGTCGTCGTCGAGCGCTCCTTCCGCGGATTCTCCTCGCTCGTGAAGGGCTGGCGCGACGGCCGCAGGATCTGGGCCGATCGCACCTGGCAGCCGATGCCCGCGCTGGAAGGCGGCCGCGATGACTGACGTCCTCGTCGTCGGGTCGGGCTTCTTCGGGCTCACCGTGGCCGAGCAGCTGGCCAACGATCCCGGTCTCAAGGTCCACGTGATCGACCGCCGCTCGCACCTGGGCGGGAACGCCTACAGCGAGGCCGAGCCCACCACCGGCATCGAGGTGCACCGCTACGGCGCGCACCTGTTCCACACCTCGAACGAGCGGGTCTGGGACTACGCCAACCGCTTCACGACCTTCACCGGCTACCGCCACCACGTCTACTCGACGTACCGCGGCGAGGTGTTCCCGCTGCCGATCAACCTCGGCACCATCAACCAGTTCACCCGCTCGGCGATGGGTCCGGACGAGGCACGCGCGTGGGTCGCCGAGCAGGCGGGCGCCGCGCTGTCGGGCGGTGCGGCCGCGGCTCAGAACCTGGAGGAGAAGGCGATCAGCCTGATCGGCCGTCCCCTCTACGAGGCGTTCATCAAGGGCTACACCGCCAAGCAGTGGCAGACGGATCCCACCGAGCTGTCGGCGGACATCATCACCCGGCTGCCGGTGCGGTACACCTACGACAACCGCTACTTCAACGACCGCTACGAGGGCCTGCCCACCGACGGCTACACGGCGTGGCTCGAGCGGATGGCCGACCACCCGAACATCACGATCGGCCTCGACACCGACTTCTTCGACGAGTCCCAGCCCTACAACAAGGCGGCCACGGTCGGGCAGCTGCCGATCGTCTACACCGGCCCGCTCGACCGGTACTTCGACCACGCGCACGGCCCGCTCGGCTGGCGCACCCTGGACTTCGAGTCCGAGGTGCTGCCGATCGGCGACTTCCAGGGCACGCCGGTGATGAACTACGCCGACACCGACATCCCCTACACCCGGATCCACGAGTTCCGGCACTTCCACCCCGAGCGCGACTACCCGTCGGACGCCACGGTGATCATGCGCGAGTTCAGCCGCTTCGCGAACGCCGGCACCGACGACGAGCCCTACTACCCGGTGAACACCTCGGACGACCGCACGGCCCTGAAGGCCTACCGCGAGCTGACCGAGCAGGAGTCGCAGGTGCACTTCGGGGGACGTCTCGGCACGTACCAGTACCTCGACATGCACATGGCGATCGCGTCGGCGCTGTCGATGGTCGACAACATCCTGCGGCCGGGGCTCGTCCGTGGCTGACTCGCGGGCGGGGATCGTTCCCCGGCTGCGCCAGTGGGCGATCGGACGGCTGCGCCGCTCGCGCTTCCTGCCCGTCGGCATGCCCGACAAGCGCACCGACGAGGACCGCCTCGGTCGCGCGTTCGCGCAGGCGGTCCTGGTCTACTTCCCCAACGGCGCCGACGCGCTCTACCAGCTGCGTCCGTGGTTCGCGGCGCTGAAGGCACTCGACGCCGCGCACGGCGTGGTGGCGGTGTTCAAGGACTCGCGCACCGCCGCGCTCGTGCGGGCCGAGTCGGGCCTCGACTGCGTGACCCTGGCCCGCTACGGCCAGCTGGACGAGATCCTGGCCCTCAGCGACGTGAAGCTCGCGCTGTACGTGAACCACGACCCGATCAACTTCGAGTGCCTGCGCTTCACCTCGCTCGTGCACGTGTACCTGGGCCACGGCGACAGCGACAAGGGCGTCTCGGTGTCGAACCAGGTCAAGGCCTACGACTTCTGCTTCCTGGCCGGTCAGGCGGCGCTCGACCGCACGAGCGCCGGCGTGATGCTCTACGACGCGTCGGCCCGCTCGGTGCTGATCGGCCAGCCGCAGCTCGACGTTCCCGCGCCGGAGCCGCAGCCCGACCCGTCGCGGTCGACGGTCCTCTACGCGCCCACCTGGGAGGCGTCGCAGCCGTCGGTCTCGTACGGCTCGCTGCTGACCCACGGCTCTGCCGTGGTCGACGCCCTTGCGGGCACCCACCGGGTGATCTACCGCCCGCACCCGCTGAACGGCGTCATCGACCCGGCCTACGGCGAGGCCGACGCCGCGATCCGCGCCCGCGCCGACCGCGTGGACACCGACGTGCCGCTCGAGCAGTCGTTCGCGGACGCCGACCTGCTGATCACCGACGTCTCGGCGGTGACCCTCAACTGGCTGCCGACCGGCAAGCCGGTGCTCGTGTGCCGCCCCCGTGTGCCCGTGCCGCCGTCGCGCCTCATGGACACCCTGCCGCTGCTGGACGAGGACGCCGACGTGGCCGCGCTCGTGGCGCAGCACCTCTCGACCGACCCGAGCGCGGCGGCCCGCCGCGACCTCATCGAGTACTACCTCGGCGACACGTCGCCCGGCGCCGCCACCGAGCGGTTCCTGCAGGCCTGCTCCGGCGCGATGGACCTGCGCGACCGCGCCTGGGCCGAGCACCGCCGGCTGGGCGCGACCGGCCCCTGACGGGACGCGCGCTTCGTCCTTCGGGACATCTGGGTACCCAGATGCGTCACCGTGGGCGATCCTGACCGTATGAGCGACGACCGACTGGGCCCCGATGATGGGCCCTTCTTCCACGGCACGAAGGCGGTCCTCTCCCCCGGCGATCTGCTCGAGCCGGGTCGCCGGGCGAACTTCGGTGAGAACCGCACCGCCGGCCACATCTACTTCACCGGCACCCTGGACGCCGCGACGTGGGGCGCCGAGCTGTCCGCGGGCGAGGGCCGCGGCCACATCTACCGGGTGGAGCCGACCGGGCCCTTCGAGGACGACCCGAACCTGACGGACAAGAAGTTCCCGGGGAACCCCACCCGCTCCTACCGCAGCAAGGAGCCGATCCGCGTGGTCGAGGAGGTCGTCGGGTGGGAGCCCCATCCGCCGGAGGTCCTCCAGCACATGCTCGACAGCCTCGCCGCCATGAAGGAGCGGGGCGAGGTCGTCATCGACGACTGAGGCCCTGACGCGGCACCAGCAACGCGACGAGAGCACCCGCGAACGCCGCACCCGCGCCGATGACGAAGCACAGCTGGAAGGCGCCCTTGTCGGGGATCGCGTAGCCCCCGAAGTCCACCGTCCGGCTCGTCAGGACGGCCGCCATGACGGCGCCGGCGATCGTGGTGCCGACCGAGCGCATCAGGGCGTTGAGGCCGACGCCGGAGCCCGACTCGGACTCCGGCACGTTGTCCAGGATCAGCGTCGGCATGGCCGCGTAGCCGATGCCGACACCGGCGCACGCGACCAGCGAGCCGAGCATGAGCTCCCACGGCGCGTTCATCAGGAACAGCGTCACGAGGTAGCCGACCGCCAGGACCGTGGCGCCGATCGAAAGCGTGAGGCGAGCACCGATCGAGGTGATCAGCCGGCTCGAGACGGGGGCGAAGAACATCATCATCAGGCCACCGGGCGCCATCCACAGACCCGCCTGGAGGATCGTCTGGCCCAGGCCGAAGCCGGTCTCCTCGGGCAGCTGCAGCAGCTGCGGCAGCACGATGGACTGCGCCATCATGCCGAAGCCGATCAGGACGGCCGCGAGGTTCGTGAACAGGACGGGCGGATGGGCGCTGGTGCGCAGGTCCACGAGCGGGTCGTGGTGGCGCAGCTCGAACCAGCCCCACAGCAGCAGCACGACGACGCCGCCCACGATCGCGCCGATCGTGCGACCGTCCGACCAGCCCCACTCGCTGCCCTTGCTGACGCCGACCAGCGCCGACACCAGACCGATGGCCAGCCCGATGACACCGACGACGTCGATGCGGGCGGGGTGCGCGTCGTGGACGCTCGGGACGACGACCAGGGTCGCGACGAGGATGACTGCCGCCAGCACGGACGAGAACCAGAACAGCGCGTGCCACGAGTAGTCCTGGGCGATCCACGCGGCCAGCGGCAGGCCGAGGGCACCACCGACGCCGAGCGTGGCGCTGACCGCGGCGACGGCCGTCGCGCGCTTCTCGGGCGGCGCGACCTCGCGCACCATGCTGATCGCGACGGGGATGTAGCCCATGGCCATGCCCTGGAGCGCGCGGCCGACGAGGAACGGCGCGAGCGAGCTCGACATCGCGGCGACCACGGAGCCGGCCACGAGGATCCCCGCCGAGACGACCATGACCTTCTTCTTGCCGTACATGTCGGCGAGGCGCCCGGTGACGGGCATCGTCACGGCGGCCGCGAGCAGCGTGGCGGTGACGGCCCAGGACGCGTTGCCCGGCTCCGTGCCGAGCAGCCGCGGCAGTTCGCTCTGGATCGGGATGACGAGCGACTGCATGAGCGCGCCGGCGAGGCTGCCGAAGCACAGCACGAAGATGACGGCGATCGGGGGGAAGCGGGTCTCGACGCGCTCGTCGACGACGGAGGGAGAGGGCATGGGTGGGTCCTGTCGGAAGCAGCGATGTGTAACCTACACATCAACCTGTGTAGACTACACATGACGTCCGTCCCCCGACCACCGGAGCCAGCATGACCTCCATCACCGAGGCCGCCCGGGCCAACCCGGCCTGGTCCGCGCTCACCGCGATCTCGCGACTCGAGCGGGGCCAGCGCGCGGTCGTCGGACCACGAGGGCACGCCGACCAGCGGCTGCTGTGGATGTTCTCCGACGGCCGGCCGCGGACCCTGCGGGAGATCGCGGACGAGCTCGGGCTCGAGCAGTCCACCGTGAACCGGCAGGCGAACGCCGCCCTCAAGGCCGGGCTGCTGGAGCGGTCGCGGGAGCCGGGCCAGAGCGCGTGGCACTTCGTGGCCAACGAGAGCGCCCTCGCGGAGTTCGCCCGCGCTCTCGACCGGCACCTCGGTCTGCTGGACCGCGCCCTGGACGCCCTCCCCCGCGCCGACCGCGCCCGGTTCCTCGAGCAGTTCGGCACGTTCGCCGACGCGTTCGTCGAGGCTGCCGCCGAAGCCTGATCGAAGCCTAGGATCGGCGCATGCACCGGATCTTCACGACGAGCGTCGCCTCGGTCTACCCCCACTACGTCACGAAGGTCGAGAAGAAGGGGCGCACGAAGGCCGAGCTCGACCAGGTCATCGAGTGGCTGACCGGCTTCGACGAGAGCACCCTGCAGAAGCACCTCGACGCCGGGACGACGTTCGAGGACTTCTTCGCGCAGGCCGACCTCAACCCCAACGCCTCCCTCATCACGGGTGTCGTGTGCCACGTGCGCGTCGAGGAGGTCGAGGACCCGCTGATGCAGAAGATCCGCTATCTCGACAAGCTGGTCGACGAGCTCGCCAAGGGCAAGACGATGGAGAAGGTCCTGCGCGGCTGAACGGTCAGCTGGGCGTCCAGCGCGGGTCGCGGCCGGCCCGCGCCACCAGGCGATCGAGGACCGGGGCGTCGTCCGGCACGGTGACGGCCGGACCGAACAGCCCCGGCGTTCCCGCCGGGTCGAACTGCTGCACGAACTCCAGGCACGCGGCCGCCGTCGCGTCGTCGAGGACGTACTCCTGACCGGTCGCGCGGGCGAGATCCCAGCCGTGCAGCACCACCTCGTCGAGCGCGACCCTCCCGGCGACGTCGCCCGGCAAGTCGACACCACCGGCCCGCGTCATGCCCTCCCACGCCGCGGGGTCGCGCCAGGCCACCAGCAGCCGCTCCAGGTGATCCTCCAGCTCCGAGCGCCAGCCGTCCTCCACGGTGGGAGAGGCCCCGGGATCCGGCGCGGTGTCGGTCAGCGGCCCGAGCTCCTTGTCGGCGGCCGCGCGGAACGCCTGCGAAAGTCCGTCGACGTGATGGAGCATCTGCCCCACGGACACGCCCTCGCACGGGGTCTCGTGGTCGAGGTGCTCGTCCTTGATGCCCCGGACGGTCGCGAGGAGGGCCTGGGCCGCGGGTTGCAGGTCGACGGTGCTCATCACCCGAGTGTCGTCGCGGCTCGCTCGTCGCGGAACCCCCTCATGGTGGACAGACGCGGCATCATGGATGGGCGGCGCGTGCGCGGCGCGGAACGGAGGTCCCCCATGACGAACGAGACCCTCGAGCGACTCGAGGCCGAACGCGAGCGGACCCGGGGTCAGCTGCACGGCCTGATGCGTGACTTCGACCAGGTCGTCGAGGCCTCCCTGGACTCCAACGCCGACGACGAGCACGACCCCGACGGGTCCACCGTCGCGTTCGAGCGCTCGCAGGTCGACTCGATGCTGCAGCAGACCCGCCAGCACCTGGTCGAGATCGACGCCGCCATGGAGCGGGTCGCCGCCGGCACCTACGGCACCTGCGAGTCGTGCGGCCGGCAGATCGCCGCGGCTCGCCTGGAGGCCCGCCCGGTCGCCCGGCTCTGCATCGACTGCGCCTCGGCGAAGGAGTCTCAGCGATGACGTGGCCGCGGGTCGACGGGATGCGGGGCCTCGAGCTGGGCTCGCCCGGTGAGCTGCGCGCCCGCCTGAACGGGCTCGTCCTGGCCGGGCAGAAGCGCGCGACCGCGGGCATCCTGACCGAGTACGAGGTGGAGCAGGAGGAGCTCGAGCACGTCGGCGAGCGCCTCGCCCTGCTGGACGACGACGGGAACCGCATCGGGACCGTGGAGGTCACCGGCCTCTCGATCCACCCCTTCATCGAGGTGCCGTGGGAGTTCGCCGCCGCCGAGGGCGAGGGCGACGCCGACCTCGACGAGTGGCGAGCCGGCCACCGCGGCTTCTGGGCGACCGCCGGATCACCGGTCGAGGACGACACCCCGATCGTGTGCATCCGGTTCACCCTGGTCGACGTGGTCGAGCCCGGCGACTGATCCTTCGACCTTCCGGTCGCCGGGGCCACACCTTGGTACCAAGATCACCCGGACCGGCACCCCGCGCGGGCTCTTCACGCGGGCGGAAGCGCGCGGCCGAGCTGCTCGTACAGCGCCTCGACCGCGGCGGGCTCCAGCGGGCCTTCCGTCTCCAGCTTGGGATAGAGCTTGCGGGGCCACAGGACGTCGACCCCGTTGACGACGAAGTCGCCACCGAACAACGGCCATGCGGCCTCGATGAAACAGAGCACGCCCCGCACGGGAACCTCCGGACCGACAACGCCCCGGACCTTCTCACACTGCCCCAGCATTCCGTCGACGAGCTTCGTCCGATTCCGCCCCGCGACCATCAGCATCTCCACACGCGGACGCAGGATGCCGCCCTCGACCCGGAGCTTCGGCGCCTTGTCGACGTAGCGTTTCGGATCGATGACCCAGATGCCGGCGGGCGTCACGGCAATGTGGTCGATGTTGGCCCGGGATCCGGGGATGCGGCGATCGTGCAGGATTCGCAGCCGCTCGGACGCGCGAGCGTCGAGCGCAGCGCCGAGCTGCTCCTCACCCGTCGCACCCGTCGCCCAGGACTTGGTCGACTGACGCTCGTCACGCAGGGCAAGTATCAGTCCACCGATGCGAGGATGGCGGTCGCGAACCCCTGCTCGTCCTTCGCCTTGCGCCGTTCGTACTCACGACGCGCTGAGGCGCCCGCGGTGCCGGGATCCACAGCGACTGCTTCGTGCGCTTCGACCTCGGCCGGTGCGACCGGGCACTCGACGCAACGGACGGTCCGGCTGGACCGTTCCCAGACCGCGAGGGCACGCACGGGAAGCTCGGTCCCGCACACCCGATACACGCCGGCGAAGCGCAAGCGCATGCGCTTCGCGGTCGCCACCTCAGAACTCATCCGGCGACTCTAATCTCGGTTCGCGGCGGCGTCCTGGAATCCCGTCAGCCTCTGGAGCAACACGGACCGGCACCCCGCGCGGGGTGCCGGTCCGGGTGATCGGGTTCAGCGGTTGATGGGGCTGCGGCCGAAGGCGAGGCCCGCGAAGGCGACGATCAGCCACAGGCCGCTCACGACGCCCGGGAAGCCGGGCAGGCCGAAGGCGCCGACGGTGATCACGACGGGCAGGATCGGCAAGATGCTGAAGACGCCGATCCAGCGGGACACGAGGCGCTCCCTGAGCGACATCCACACGACGGCCGCGGCGGCGACGGTCACCCCGAGGTAGCCGATGTAGGCGCCGAAGTCGTTCAGGACGAACAGGATGTAGAGCCCCTCGGTGTCGAAGGCGCCCTCCTCGCTGCCGGTGTAGAGCCCGAACGCGCCGCGCCAGCCGTAGCCGAGCGACAGGGCACCGGCCGCGGCGGTGAGGGCGAGCGGCACCACGCGGGCCGCGGTGCTGGCGAGGGCGCGCGGCTCCACGTGACGACGCCACGCGGCGGCGAGGAACAGCAGCAGCCCGACGGTCAGGTACCCGACGACGATGCTGGCGTGCGCCTTGCCGGTGCTGACCTCCTCGACGACGGCCTGACTGAACGGCTCGTCGACGTCCCAGCCGGACGGGTGGATGTCGAGTGCGAGGGTCGCGACGATGCTGCCGATGCCGGCGGCGACGCCCAGGAGCGGCCAGCGGCCTCGTCCGACGGTGGCGGCGTGCTCGGCCTGCGGGTGGGGCGCGGCGGTGGTGGTCATGGTGAGTCCCTTCGGGTGGAAGAACGATGTCGATTCGGTGTCCCGATGCTGCGGGGGGACGTGTCCCGGGCGGCAGGGACGAGCACCCCCGATCGCCCGGGATTCCTGCCCGGATCCACTCCGGGACACCGCGGCTGCGTGCCACGATGTGCTCGTGCCTCGTCCCACCGACCAGCAGCTGCGCCGCCTCGCCGCGGCCTGCGTGGTCGTGTCGCTGGCGTGCTCGATCGGCGCGGTCGCGCTGCACCTCGCGGCGCAGGCCCGCTCCCCCGAGGTCCCGGTCTTCGCGTGGTCGAACCTGGCCTTCGGGGCCACCTGGCCGCTCGCCGGGCTCGTCGTGGTCCGCGCGCAGCCGCGGAACCGGTGCGGCTGGCTGCTCGTCGGCACGTCGTGGATCTCGGTCTACCAGCTGCTCGGCGAGTACAGCATCTGGAACGCCTACGTCTCCGACCTGCCCTTCTCCGACTTCACCGACTGGACCTCGATGTGGGGTTTCGCGGTCTACCTGCTGGTGCTGCCGCTGGTGCCCCTGCTCTTCCCCGACGGGCGGCTGCCGTCCCGCCGGTGGTGGCCGTTCGCCTGGTCGATCGTGATCGCGGCGTCCACCCTCGCGGTGTGCCGCATGCTGGTCCCGGGCCGCAGCGACATCGACCCGAACGTCGTGAGTCCCCTCGACCTGCCCGGCCTCGACGTCCTCAACTACGTCGTCCTCGCCTCGGCGCTCTACTGCAACCTCGTCGGCATCCCGGTCGCGATCGTCGCGGTGCTGCTGCGGATCCGCCGCTCGGTCGGCGTCGAGCGCGCGCAGCTGCAGTGGCTGGCCCTCGGTGGTGTGTTCGTCCTGGTCTCGCTGCTGCTCTCCGCCTTCCCCGAGACCCCTCCGGCGGTCTTCGCCCTCGGCCTGCTGGGCATCCCCTTCGCGATCGCCGTCGCGGTCGTGCGTCACCGCCTCTTCGACATCGACGTCGTCCTGGGCCGTTCTGTCGTCTTCGTCGCCGTCCTCGCGGTGGTGATGGCCTGCGGCGCGTGGCTGCTGCTGCGGCTCGACCCCGAGGTCGCCGGCACGCGCCGTGGGGTCTTCCTCATCGCTGCCCTGGCCGTCTCCGCGGTGCTGCTGCGCGCCGCGGTGCAGCACGGCGTCGACCGCTGGCTCTTCCCCGAGCGTGAGAGCTCGAGGCTGCTCGGCCGCCGCATCGCCGACGCGATGTCAGGCTCGACCGAGCCGCGGGAGGCGCTGCGCGAGCTGGTGGCCGCCGTGCGATCGACGATGCGCCTCCCGTACGTCGGCTTCAGCGGCCCGGGCACCCCGAGCGTGGAGAGCGGCCGCCGCCCCGACCACGTGGTCGCACTCGACGCCGTCGCGATGGGGCGCGAGGTCGGGATCCTCGAGATCGGGCCACGCCGCGAAGGCGAGGGTTTCACCCGCCAGGAGCGCCAGGTGCTCGAGGAGTCGGCGGCCCAGGCCGCGATGCTCGCCTACGCGGCCGGACTCGTGTCGGACGTCAAGCGCAGCCGGTCCTCGATCGTCGGTGCGCGAGAGGAGGAGCGGCGGCGCCTGCGCAACGACCTGCACGACGGGGTCGGACCATCTCTCGCGGCAATCGCCCTGCAGGCCGACGTGCTGGCCAGCCACCTCCGCGAGAGTGAGCACGGCGACCACGCCGTCCTGATCCGCGACCGGCTGCGCGAGACGGTGGCCGACGTGCGGTCCGTCTCGCACGGGCTGCGGCCACCGATCCTCGACCAGGTCGGACTCGAGGAGGCCCTGCGTCAGCTGGTCTCGGGCATCGAGCCACTCGTCGGCGAGGCCGACGTGCCTTCGTTGCCCGACCTGCCCGCCGCCGTCGAGGTGGCCACCTACGTCATCGCGGCCGAGGCGGTGACGAACGCCGTGAAGCACAGCGCGGCGTCCCGCGTCCGGCTGGAGGCACGGCGCACCCCGGACGGGATCTCGCTGACCGTGAGCGACAACGGCCGTGGCCTGCCCTCGCACCCGCGTCCCGGCGTGGGGCTCACGAGCATGCGCCAGCGGGCCGCCGAGCTCGAGGGGACGCTCGACCACCGCACGCCTCCCGGAGGAGGCACCGCCGTGCACCTGACGATCCCGCTGCCCGAGGAGCGCCCATGACCACCGTCCTCGTCGTCGACGACCACGAGCTGTTCCGCGCGGGGATGCTCGCCGTGCTCGGCAGCCTGCCCGGCATCGAGGTCGCGGGCGAGGCCGCCACGGGCGAGGAGGCGCTCGACGCCGTGACCCGGTTGCAACCGGACGTCGTGCTGATGGACCTGAGGATGCCGGGCATGGGCGGCCTGGCCGCCACCGGCCGGATCACCGAGCGGCACCCCGGGACCAAGGTCGTGGTGCTGACGATGAACGAGGACCCCGGCTCCGTCTTCGCCGCCCTGCGGGCCGGTGCCCGGGGCTACCTGCTGAAGGAGTCCGGCGCGGAGGACGTGCGCCGTGTCATCGAGGGCGTCACCCGCGGGGAGGCGGTCTTCGGGCCCAAGGTCGCCGAGCACGTCGTGCGGTTCTTCGCCGGAGGTGGCGCGGGCGCCCCCGCGACGGCGCCGTTCCCGCACCTGACCACCCGCGAGCGCGAGGTGCTCGACCTGATGGCCCGGGGACTCGACAACGCGAGCATCGCGCGCCGCCTGTTCCTCTCGGAGAAGACCGTCCGCAACCGCGTCAGCGACATCCTGGCCAAGCTCCAGGCAGGCACCCGTGCGGAGGCCGTCGCGAGGGCCCGCGACGCGGGCATCGGCGAGGGCTGAGCCGCGTCCGGACGCAACGGTGCCCCGGTCTTCCGACCGGGGCACCGTCACCTCCCCATGCTGTGGGGCGGTCGCGTCGCTCGCTCGTTACAGCGTGCGTCGCCGTCCGCTCCACAGGATCGCTCCGCCCGCCCCGAAGAGGGCGAGCATCAGCGCCACGAGCCCGAGGCCGATGCTGGTGCCGGTCCTGGACAGCTGTCCGTCCGACGCCTCGGCGGGCTCGCTCGAGTCGGATCCCCCAGAACCCGACCCGTCGGACACCGCAGGGTCGTCACCCTCCGGGTCCCCCGTCTCCTCCCCCGTGCCGATGCCCGTCGGCGGGGTCTTCACGACGACGCCGGCGTCCCACGTGGGGTCGATGCCCTGCGTCGCGGTGATCTCACGGTGCTCGTAGTCGCCCTGCAGGGCGGCGTTCGAGTCGTCGAGGACGATCACCACGGTGAGGCCGTTCGCCGGGTCCGCATCGGAGTCGAGGGCGTCGTCGCCCCCGGCGTCCCGCTGCGTGAACTCGTACGTCCGCTGCTGCTCGGGGGTGAGCGTGAAGCGCACCCGGTAGGTGCCCGCCGCGAGCTCGTCGAACGCGTACCGGCCGTCGCGGTCCGTCGTGGTGGTCGCCAGGACGGCGCCGTCCTCGTCGAGCAGCTCGACGGTGACACCGGGCAGCGACTTCTCGCCGGAGCCCTGGATGCCGTCCTTGTCCGTGTCGATCCAGACGCGGTCGCCGATCGCGTACGACTTCGTCACGAACCCGAAGTCGAGCGTCGGGTCACGGTCGCCGTCCTGCTGCAGCTCGCCGGGGACCGTCGCGGCCTCCCACGTGGACGAGTCGAGCACGCGGTCGCCCTCGCCGGCCTTGGTCGGCATATAGGGCTTCAGCGCCTCCGCCGACGCGTCGCGGTCGATCCGGACGGTGTACGTCCCGTCGCCGGTCAGCGCGGGCAGGCGGTCGAAGGTGTACGCACCGTCCGCACCCGTCGTGACGGGGCCGACCGGCTGGCCGAACACGTCCACCACCGGCTTGCCGTCGGGTCCGACGACCTCGAGGACGACGCCCTCGATGCCCGGCTCGCCGTCGTCCTGGCGACCGTCGCGGACGGAGTCCACCCACACGAAGTCGCCGACGGAGACCGAGCGCAGGGGCACGATCTCGGCAAACGTGTCGCCGATCCGGTTGACGATCGGGGCCGAGGCGTCGTTGACCTTCACGGCCACGTAGGCCGCGAGCGAGCCACCCGCCTGCAGGCGGGTGCCGTCCTTCTGCCTGATCGTGACGGACTCGCTGCCGGCGTCGTACGCCGCGACCAGGTTGCCGCCGATGTCGACCGGTCCGGTGCTGGGATCGGCGCCGGTGGCCCGATCTGCCTCGTCGACGAACCCGAGGAAGTCGACCGCGCCGGGCAGCTCGTCCACGACGGGCAGGATGGCGACCTGGTCGTAGCTGCCGTGAGGGATGAACTCGATCCGGTAGACGTAGCGGTCCTGGACCAGCGAGCCCGATCCGTCCATCTGCGCCGCGATCGACTCGGTCCACTCCTGCGCCACGTTGTCCCAGATGCGCTTGCGGACCTCCGCCTCGTCGCCGTAGGACGTGGCCTCGCTGACGGTGTCGGACCAGTGCAGCGGGACGCCGTCCAGCCCGAACAGCGTGGCCTTGTTCCGGATCGTCTTCGTCTCCTTGCCGACGAACTCCTTCGTGGTCAGCGCGATCGTGACCTGGAAGCGCTTGTCGGCTCCGCGGGCGCTGACGACGGCGTCGCCCGCGCTGCTCAGCTCGATGACGAGGTCGTCGTCGGCGTTCGTCCGGAGCTCGAAGTGCGAGGCGTCGAGCGCGACGCCGTCGTAGGTGCCCTTGACCGTCACGCCGGAGAGGTCGCCCAGGTCGTACACGTCGGTGTCGACGTGATCGACGATGCGGCTGTGGCGGACGTCGATGCCCTTGCCCGCGGCGACCGTGAACGTGTAGTCGACCGTGACCGACTCGCCCGGCTCCACCGACTGCTGACGCGCGGCGCCGGTCTTGGTGAACACGCTCGGGTCGTTGACCCCGCCCGTCGTGTCGGGCAGCGCGACCACCGTGACGTCGCGCGTCACGGAGTGCGGGTTGCCGTCGCGGTAGTGGAAGTCGGCCACGTTGCGCCAGCGGTACGGCGTCGCGTCCTTGATGGTCGTGCTGCCGGCGACGGCGAGGCCGTCGACGGTGGTGAGCTGCGCCTTCACCGCGATCGAGGCGTTCGTGGTCGCGTCCTTGCCGACGTTGACGAGCAGCCGCTGTCCGTCCACGCAGTACTGGCCGACGAACGCGTCACCGGCGAAGGCCGCCGCGCTCGTGGGGCAGGTCTCGGCCTTCGTCAGCGTGACGCCGGTGGAGGTGAGGAAGTCGGCCGCGTCGGTGCGCCACGACGCCTGGGTGGGCAGCGTGTCGCTGATGACCACGTTGCGGCCCAGGACCTTGTTCGGGTTGCTGCCGTCCCAGCCGCGCAGGTCGGCCTTGAGCGTGTAGGTGAGGTCGGCCGGAGGCGTGAGGTTGCCTGCCTCGTCGGTGACGATGTTCTTCGTACCCCAGGCGGCCGTCTTGCCGAAGAGCGCTCCCACGTTGGGTCCGGGGTTCGGGTTCGCCACGGAGTGCCGCAGGCGGACGCCCGCCTCGCGCACCACCGAGGCCGAGCCGAAGCTCGCCGTGTTCGTCAGCACCGTCTCGAACTGGCCGTAGCCGCCCGAGAGCCGGTCGTACTGCGCCTGCAGGAGAGCCTCGATCGCCGCCACGTCGGTGACCTCGGCACGGTAGGTGATCGCGAGGATCGACGGGCCGGGCAGGTCGACGTCGCCACTGAACTGCTGACCGGTGACGGTCGGGGCGAAGGTGAACGGTGCGGTCTTCCGGTTCAGTCCCGCGGCGTCCCAGCTGGTCAGCTGACCGCCGAAGGAGCCGGCCACGTAGCCGAGTCCCGCGGGCAGCCGGTCGGCGATCTCGAAGTCGTCGCGCGCCTCGGGCGAGTTGACCCGCAGCGTGTAGGTGAGGTCCTGGTCCACGATCTCGGGCTTGAGCCTCACCCGGCCGTCGACGACCGTCACGAAGCTCTCGAGGTTGCCCGGGGCGACACCCTTCGAGAAGCCCTCGGAGACGTTCGCGAACTCGTCGCCCGAGTCGCGGACGATGACCTCGATCGAGCTCTCCTGGCCGTCCACCTTCCAGACGATGGTGTCCTCGGCGCTGCCGTCGACCTGGTTCACGGTGAACTTCAGGTCGAAGACGCCCTGGTTCACGCCGCTCGGCCACGGATCCTTGAAGGTGATGGCGACCTTGTTGCCGTCCTGGCGGACCGACTCGATCGCCGTGTTGGCGGCCGGGACGCCGGTGACCTTCACGTTCGGACCGAGCTCGAAGTCCACCGTCGCGCCGGGCTGGACCTGGGTGTCGTACTGCACTCGCAGGGTCAGCTCGTCACCCTCGTTGACGACCTCGGTGCCGTGGTACGTGGCGCCGTTGAGCAACAGGTTCGACGTGATCCCCGAGGTCGCGGCGACCGCGGGAAGTGCCAGCACGGTCAGCAGCAGCGCCAGTGCCGCCACGACCGCGACCCGAGCGGCCGACAGTGTTCGTCTCATCGATGTGTTTCCTTCGTGGTGGAGCTTCTCGTCCCCGAGAACGCGAACGTCTGAACATGTACTGGAGTGACGGGAGCGAAAATCTCGCGCCAAGAAGCACGCAACGTGTCCCTGTTCACATTGGGACGAAACGAGACATTTGTTCCGGGTGGTGTCGTAACGTGGCGGCCGAAGGGGAGGCAGAGCAGGGCCGGGACACGGACCGCTCCACGAGGCGATGACGGATCAGGAAACGCTCGCCGCGCCACCTGACACCGAGCTGGTGGAAGGGGTGCGGTCCGGGGACGAGCACGCGATGGCGCAGCTGTACGAGCGCCACCGTGCGGACGCGCTGCGCGTGGCCAGGATCGTCAGCCAGGACACCGACGCCGACGACCTCGCCGCCGAGGCGTTCGCGCGCGTCATCACCAAGATCACCGAGGGCGGCGGCCCCACGTCGGGCTTCCGGCCTTACCTCCACACGGTCATCCGCAACCTCAACATCGAGCGCCGTCGGCAGGCGGGCCGCGAGCAGGCGGCGTCGGACAAGCCGTGGCTGCTCGACTCGACCGACGAGGTCGAGCCCGAGGTCTTCGACGAGGTCGACGCCGACCGCGCGGCGCGCGCCCTGCGCTCGCTGCCGGACAACTGGCAGCAGTTGCTGTGGAAGCTCGACGTCCAGGGCAGCAAGCCGGCCGAGGTCGCCCGTGAGCTGGAGATCCCCGTCGCCTCGGTCTCGAGCACCGTCTACCGCGCGCGTGAGGGCCTGCGCGTGGCGTACCTCGACCAGCACGTTCCGCGCGCGGACGACGGCGACTGCGCGTGGACGCGCGCACGCCTCAGCCGCCTCGCCCGGGGCAGCCTGACCTCGCGGGCGACCGCGAAGGTCCACCTCCACCTCAACCAGTGCGCCGAGTGCGCCGCGCTCTACGACGACCTCCACCGGCTCAACACGAAGCTGGGCGCCTTCGTCTGGCCCCTCGTGCTCGCGGGTGGCGTCTCCGCGGGTGGGTTCCCGTGGTCGGTTGGCGCTGTCGCTTCTCCCCCGCCCTCGGGCCAGTCGTCCGGCGCTGCTGGCGGAGCGGGGACAAGCGTCGGCACGAGCGTCGGCGGAGTCGTCGCGGGTGCACCCGTGGCCGCGGTCGCCGCGGGGATCGTAGGCTTCGTCGCCGTCGTGGCGGCCGGCGCCCTGTGGCTCACCAGCAGCTCGGCCGAGCCTTCCGCGGCCCGGGTCGTCACCCCGGTCCTGGAATCGGTCGTCGAGGAGAGTCCCGCGAAGCCGAAGCCTGCGGCACCCACCTTGGCCGGCCCCCTGGGACTCCTCGCGACGCCGCTCGGCGTGACGCCGCTGCCGTCCGGCGACGATCCGACGACGCCCGCGCCCACCGATCCGCCTCCCTCGGACGAGCCGGCGCCGGAGACCAGCCCCGGGCCCACGCCAGAGCCCACGCCGGAGCCCTCGCCCCAGCCGACGGAGCCCCA
Organism: Aeromicrobium phoceense; assembly: GCF_013868155.1. NCBI lineage: Bacteria > Bacillati > Actinomycetota > Actinomycetes > Propionibacteriales > Nocardioidaceae > Aeromicrobium > Aeromicrobium phoceense. Next base: position 1,681,339 of record NZ_JACEOG010000001.1, on the reverse strand, counting down.
GCCGACGGAGCCCCAGCCCACGGAGCCCCAGCCCACGGAGGAGCCGCCGGTCGAGCCGGTCGACCTCGGCGTCGGCGAGCCCACCGTGGTGGCGACGGGCGAGGACTCCCACTGGGAGCTGACCGTTCCGATCTCCGCGCAGGAGGGCGCCGCCGCCGAGTCGTTCACGCTGAGCGTCGACCTGACCATGAACGACGTGACGGGATTCGTGGAGCGGCGCTCGGCCGGGTGGAGCTGCGGCCCCATCGAGGAGGGCGGATCGAACGGCGACCCCTACTTCTTCGACACGGTGACGTGCGACTACACGTACCAGCCGGGCCAGGCCGTGACGCCGCTGCAGCTCGTGCTCATGGCCGTCGAGCCCTCGGGAGCCGTCACCGTCCGCGGCGCGGGCAACGCCGACCCCGACGCCTCGTCGGACTCCCGCCAGTTCTGACCGGCGCCCGCAGCTCGGCGTCGCCCCCAAGCCCCACGCCCACTTTTGTGACGCTGCTCGGCCGTCAGAGCTCAAACAGAGCGAATCGCGTCACAAAAGTTGGGTCGGGGGTGAGCGCGCCGAGTCGGCCGGGTCAGCGGAGGGGCTGACCCGCCTCCCGCTGGTCCTCACCCAGGGCGGCCATGACGCCGATCAACTCCTCCTGGAGCTTCGGGCCGAGCTCGCCCCAGCCCTTCTCGTAGCCGTAGAGGTCGCGCAGGGACTCCGAAGAGCGCTGGCCGTCGAGGATGTCGATGTCGTCGGCGGTCATCATCCCCGGGTGCACCACGCCGACGGCCTCGGAGACCTTGAGCAGGTCGCGGCGCAGGGCCAGGACGTAGCTGGCGAGCCGGTCCTTCTTCGACGTCGGGTCCAGCCCGCGGGTGTAGCGCGGGTTCTGCGTCGCGACGCCGACCGGGCAGTGGTCGGTGTGGCACTTCTGGGCCTGGATGCAGCCGATCGACAGCATCGCCTCGCGCCCGACGTTGACCATGTCGGCGCCCAGCGCGAAGGCCACCAGCGCGTTCTCGGTGAGGCCGAGCTTGCCCGCACCGATGAACGTGAGGTCGTCGGTCAGCCCCGCCACCGCGAAGCGCTTGTAGACCTCGGTGAACGCGATCCGGAACGGGTAGGCGACCGAGTCCGCGAAGATCATCGGCGCCGCGCCCGTGCCGCCCTCGCCGCCGTCGATGTTGACGAAGTCGACCCCGCGCTCACGGGGTCCCATGAGCTCGATGAGCTCGTCCCAGAACTCCATGTTCCCGACCGCCGACTTGATGCCCACGGGGAGTCCCGTGGCGTCAGCGACGAGCTCGACGAAGTCGAGCATCGAGTCCACGTCGTCGAAGGCGGTGTGGCGGCTCGGCGAGGCGCAGTCCACCCCCTCGGGGATGCCGCGGATCTCGGCGATCGTCCGGTCGACCTTCGCGCCCGGCAGCATGCCGCCGAGGCCGGGCTTGGCCCCCTGCGAGAGCTTGATCTCGATGGCGCGCACCGGGGCCGACTGCACGAGGTCGACGAGCCGGCCGAGGTCGAACCGCCCGTGCTCGTCGCGGCAGCCGAAGTAGGCGGTGCCGATCTGGAAGACGAGGTCGCCGCCGTGGCGGTGCGCCGGCGCGATCGACCCCTCCCCCGTGTTCTGCATGCACCCGGCGATGGCCGCGCCCGCGTTGAGCGCCTGGATGGCGGGTGCGGAGAGGGCGCCGAAGCTCATCCCCGAGATGTTGACCACCGAGGCGGGACGGAAGGCGTGCCGCCGGCCGCGTGGCCCACCGAGCACCTTCGCGGAGGGCAGCGGCATCCCCTCGCTGCCGTGCGGCGCGGTGGTGGCGCCGGGGCCGGAGAACGTGCGGTGCTTGATGATCGGGTAGCCGACGACGCGCTCGATGTCGTTGTCGGTGCCGAACCCGAAGTAGCTGTTCTCGCCCTTGGCGCTGGCGTAGACCCAGCGCCGCTGGTCACGCGAGAACGGGCGCTCCTCGTCGTTGCTCGTGACGATGTACTGGCGCAGCTCGGGACCGACCGTCTCGACCCAGTAGCGGAAGTGTCCGAGGACGGGGAAGTTGCGCAGGATCGCGTGCTTCTTCTGCGTGAGGTCGTAGGCGACCACGCCGCCGAGAGCGGCGGCCGCCAGCCCCGCGAGACCCGCACCCGCCCGTGTGACTGGTTCCATCCCTCAGGTCTAACCCCCCGCGTGCCCGCTGTCGACTCGACCGGGAAGCGGCGTCAGTCCTCGTCGACGGGCTCGCCGGTCGGGTCGTCCTGCCGGACGTCGAGGTGGGCGCCGCCCACGGGACCCTCGGGCCAGCCCACGAGGGTCCATCCGTTCCGCGGATCGCCCTGGACCTCGACCAGGCCCGTGTTCGGCAGCGGCGAGCGCTCGACGAAATCGACGTCGATCCCACCCACCCTCGCGCTGGTCCACGCGCGGATGGCGGCACCGTGCGACACGGCCAGCACCGTCTCGGCGCCCGATTGCGCGATGTCGGCGATCGCGGCGTCGTAGCGGTCGAGGAACTCGTGCCCGTCCTCGCCGCCGGGCATCCGCGCCGCCAGCCGTCCCCGCGCCCAGGCGAAGGCCGTGTGGAGGTAGGTCAGGTGGGCGTCGTGGTGACCGGCCATCTCGAGGTCGCCCGCGCCGATCTCACGCAGGCCCTCCAGCGAGGTCGGCTCGAGCGACCTGGCCGCCGCCAGCGGCGTGGCCGTCAGGGTCGTGCGCCGCAGGTTCGAGACGAAAACGGCGTCGATCGCTCGCTCACCGAGGGCATCCGGGACGGCCTCGGCCTGACGGATTCCCAACGGGGTCAGCTCGGCACCCGGCGCCGCGGTGTCGAGCAGTCCGCGCACGTTGGACGGCGTCTGGCCGTGGCGCAGCAGCAGGAGTCGCATGGCTCCACCCTGTCATCCGCCCTGAGCTAGACGGCCGCGCGGCCGCTGTCGACGTGCTCCGGAACGATGCCGCCGTCAGGTGCCCCGGGCCCGTGGCGCAGCTCGAGGTCACGCCCGCGCAGACGCTCGCCACAGTCGGAACACGTGAGCTCGGCGTGGGCGACGTGGCCGCAGGTCGCATGGACGATCTCCACGGGAGCGCCCTCGGGAGCGAGCCACCGGTCGCCCCACTGGCGCAGCATCGTGAGGACGGGCCACAGGTCGCGACCCTTCTGCGTGAGCACGTACTCGAACCGCGGCGGCCGCTCCGAGTACTGCACCTCCTCGAGGATCCCGTGCTCCACGAGCGTCTGGAGCCGCGCGGACAGGACGTTCCGGGCAATCCCCAGGCGCGACTGGAACTGCTCGAACCGGGTCACGCCCATGAGCGCATCGCGCAGGATGAGCGGGGTCCACCACTCGCCGATCACCTCGAGGCTCTGGGCGATCGAACAGTTCATCTCGGAGAAGCTGCTGCGGCGCATGACCCCAGACTAGTCGGTTGCGTCACGCAACGCACTAGGTCTACAGTCCGTTTCGTGACACAACTGACCACGCGGACCGCCTCGCCTCGCGCTGTGATGGCGGTCGTCGCCGTCGGCGTCCTCCTGTCGGGGTTCGACCTGTTCATCGTCAACGTCGCGCTGAACGACATCGCCGCCTCGATCGGCGAGAGCGAGCTCGCGAACCTGTCGTGGATCCTGAACGCCTACGCGATCACCTTCGCCGCGCTGCTCGTGCCGGCCGGGCGGATCAGCGACGTCATCGGCAGCAAGAACGGGTTCCTGGCCGGCCTCCTGGTGTTCACGCTCGCGTCCGCCGCGTGCGCGTTCAGCCCCGACCTCGGCACGCTCGTGGCGTTCCGGATCGTGCAGGCCGCGGGCGCGGCCCTGATGATTCCCTCATCGCTGGGCCTGGTGCTGACCTCCTTCCCGGCCGAGAGCCGCGCGGGCGCGGTGCGGCTGTGGGCCGGTCTCGGCGGCGTCGGCGCCGCGCTCGGTCCCGTGGTCGGTGGCGTCCTCGTGCAGGTCGACTGGCGGTGGATCTTCCTGGTCAACGTCCCGCTGGGCATCACCGCTGCGGTCGTGGGCTGGCGCCTGCTGCCCGCCACCACCGGGCATCCCGGGCGGCGCCCCGGCCTCATCGGAGCGCTGCTGCTGGTGGCCACCGTCGCCACTCTCGTCCTCCTCCTGGTCGACGGCTCCGAGTGGGGCTGGACCTCCACGCGGACCCTGACGGTCGCCGCGATCGTGGTGCTCGGGATCGCGCTCAACGCGTGGGCCGTGGCGCGGTCCGCAGACCCGATCGTGAGCCTCACACTGCTCCGGGCACCTCACTTCGCCTCGATGAGCCTCACCCTCCTGGCGTTCCACGTGGTGTTCGGCGCCATGCTGCTGTCCGTCGTGCTGTGGCTGCAGGACGTGTGGGGCCTCTCCGCGCTCCAGACCGGCCTGGGCATCGCGCCGGGCCCGCTCCTGGTGCCCTTCGTGGCGGTGTACGGCGCCCGGTTCGTGTCGACGATCGGCCCGAGGGCGGCGATCGCGCTCGGCACGGTCGTGTTCGCCGTGGGCGTGGCGTCGTGGGCGGTGCTCGCCGGCCCCTCCACCTCGTACGCCGCGACGATCCTTCCCGGCATGCTGCTCACCGGCGTCGGCGTCGGACTGGTCGTTCCGTCGTCCATGGTGCTGGGCTGCAGCGCGCTGCCACCGGACCAGAGCAGCACCGGCTCGGCCGTCCTGCAGACCGCGCGCCAGGTCGGCATCGCGGTGGGCGTCGCCGCCCTCGTCGCGGTCCTCACGGCGCAACCGGCGGGTGCCGACGCCTTCGCGGTCGCCTGGTGGATGACCGCCGGCTTCGCCCTCGCGGCGAGCCTCACCGCGATCGGACGGTCCGCGCGATGACCGCCGTGATCGCCGACGTCCTCGACGGCGCGCACGACATCGACCTCCAGCCGTTCAACGGGTTCGGCGGTCTCCAGGGCGGGGTCGTCGCAGCGATCATGCTCCGCGAGATGCGCGCGGTGGCGTCGCCCGACCTCGTCCCCATCGAGCTGACGGCGCACGTCGTGCGACCCGTCACCGAGCGCCTTCGGGTGCGGCCCGAGCTGACGCACGACGGGCGCTCCACGAAGCTCGCCAGCGCGACGGCCACGTCAGGCGGCAAGACCGCAGCGGTGGCCACCGCGGTGCTCGCGGCTCCGCGCCGTCCGGACGTGCCGACGGATCCGGGGCGCCCACCCGTCGTGGACTTCCCGCTCGAGGAGGCGCGACGCTTCGTGGTGCCGCCCGAGTTCGTGCCCATCAGCACCCGGATCGAGATCCGGCCCGCCACCGCTCCCCTGCCGTTCTCCGGCTCGTCGGAGCCCAACCTGAGCGCGTGGATCCGCATCAACGAGCGGGTCGAGGACCCGTGGGAGCGGCTGCTCATCCTCTCCGACGCCCTGGCCCCGTCGTTCGCGGCGGTCCTCAGCGAGATGCGCCGGATCCCCACCGTGCGCACCACCGTCCGGTTCACGCCCGAGGTGGCCACCGAGGAGGTCGACTGGGTGCTCGTCGACTCCACCACGGTCGACGCGAGCGGCGACGGCTGGCTCACCGAGGACATCCGCATCTGGACCCCCGACGGCGTGCCGCTGGCGACCTCGTCGCAGCTGCGAACCCTCCGCTAGCGGGTCCGCCGCGCACTAGGCTCGCGGGCGTGAGCACGCGTGACTCGGTCGGCTTCGCCGCGATCGTCGGAGGCCTTGCCGGGGCCGCCCTCGCCTCGCGGCGTGGCACTCATGCGGTCGTGGCCTCCTCGGTGGCCGGAGGGGCAGCACTGGCGGCGTCCGAGGCCGTGGCCCGCGCCCGCCAGGGCAAGGACGAGATCCCCGCGCTGTGGCAGCGGATCGCCGTGAGCGCGGCGCTCGCCGCACCGCTGGGCTGGACCGCGGAGCGAGCGGGAGCCGGACCGAGGGCGATCAGCACGGTCACCGGTGCCGCGATCGGCGCACTCGGCCTGCGACCGCAGAAGGTGGTGATGGGCCCCGTGGTCGGCGCCGCCGTGGGCCAGGCCCTGCACCGCGGAGGAGCCTCCGGGGCACTGGCGGCCACCGTGACGGTCGTGGCGCAGCGCAGCCTCTCGGCGCTGATCTTCCGCGACCCGCAGGTGAGCCTGCTGGCCGAGCGCGCCCGCGCCGCCGACCTGCCGTTCGTGGTCCCGCGTCCTGCCCGGTCGAGGTTTGTCGGCACCGACTACGTCCGGGCCCTCGCCGAGGAGCTCGGCGGGACCTACACGGCGGACCACCCAGACACGGGCATCGTCGCGTCGCTCGATGCCCTGACCGGTCCCGACTTCGACCCGCAGCACGTCGATCCGCTCGTGCGGGAGTTCTACGAGCACACCACCCGGTTCGCGCTCGACATCGTCCCGCGGTGGCGTGCGTGGGTCCGGCCCGGCTACCTGCTCTACCGCCGCCTGGTCGCACGGCCGCTGGGCCAGGCCAGCATGCCGATGAACCAGCGCGAGGCCCAGCGCGGCATCCGCAGCCGCATCGACACGATCTCGGGCGTGGACGGCACCGTGTCCGTCCGCGGCTGGATCCGGTCGTTCGCCGACGACGACGAGCCGATCATGCTCGGCATCTACACAACCTACGCGCACGAGGGAGCGGGCTACGTCAGCGTCGGCTTTCCCCTGCCCGAGGGCAGCTTCACCGCCACCCTGCGTCCCCGCTCACGACCCGACGGGGGCCTCGCCCTCACCAGCCGCGTCGACGACGGCCAGGCCGGGCACTACCTGTCCTACGTCGACACCGTCGCCGACGAGCTGACCACCCTGTCGGTGCCGGGCTTCGAGGAGGAGCTCGACGTCTTCGTCCGCGACGGCGCCCTGCGCGCGGAGCACGCGTTCCGGCTCTTCGGGTTCGGCTTCCTCGTCCTGGACTACCGGATCACCCGGAGGTCCTGATGGGCCGTTGACGCCACGCGCGCGCGGGCGCACGGTGAACGTATGAGCACCCAGCTCGACGTGGACTACCTCGTGGTGGGCGCCGGCGCCATGGGGATGGCGTTCACCGACGCCCTGGTCGACCACGCTGACGCCCGCGTCGCCCTCGTCGACCGACGGCACGCCGCCGGCGGTCACTGGCTCGAGGCGTACCCGTTCGTCCGGCTGCACCAGGCCTCCGCGTTCTACGGCGTCGCGTCCACCCTGCTCGGCGGCGGGCGGCTCCAGGAGAGCGGACCCGAGCGGGGCCTGCAGGAGCGCGCGACCCGCAACGAGATCTGCGGCTACTTCGAGTCGGTGCTGACGACGCTGACCGACTCCGGCCGGGTGGAGCTCCTGTCCGGCTGCGAGTACGCCGGCGACCGCACGGTGGTGTCGCTGGTCTCCGGTGAGCGGTTCAGCGTGCCCGAGAACTGCCGGATCGTCGACGCCCACTACCTGGCCCCGAGCATCCCGGCGGAGCAGCCGCCACCCTTCGCCGTCGAGGACGGAGCACACGTGATCGCGGTCAACGACCTCGCCCGCCTGAAGGAGGCGCCGAGCGAGTACGTCATCGCCGGGGCGGGCAAGACCGCGACGGACGCCTGTATCTGGCTGCTGGCCCACGGCGTGGATCCCGATCGGATCACGTGGGTGCGTCCGCGCGATCCCTGGCTGTTCGACCGTGCCGTGATCCAGCCCGAGCCGGCGATCTTCCTGGGCATGGTCGCCGACCTCATGGAGACCGCCCGTGAGGCGGCCTCGCCCGAGGACCTCTTCCTGCGCCTGGAGGACGCCGGGATCATGCTGCGGATCGACCGCGACGTGGCGCCCACGATGGCGAAGTGCCCCACCCTGGGCCGGTGGGAGCTGGAGCAGCTGCGCACGCTCGAGCACGTCGTCCGCCACGGCCACCTCAGATCGGTCGGCCGCGGGCGCCTCGACTTCGCCGATGCATCCGTGCAGGTGGCGCCCGACGCCGTGGTCGTCCACTGCGCCGCGGACGGCCTGAAGTACCCGCCGCTCGTGCCGATCTGGGGCCCTGACGCGATCACGCTGCAGCCCATCCGCGCCGGCTTCCCGTGCTTCGGCGCGGCGCTCGCCGGCTACGTCGAGGCGACCCGCGACGACGACGCAGCGAAGAACCGCCTGTGCGCCCCGACGCCCTACGGCGACTCGATGCGGCAGTGGATCGCGATGACGGTCCTGGGCGGCCGCTCCGCCGCCGCGGCGACCTCGGAGGCCGACGTGAAGGCGTGGTCGAACGGGGTCGCCCTCAACCCCGCGCGCATCCCCGAGGGGTATTCGTCAGCAGCCCTGGACGACGCGCGCGAGCGCCTCGCGGCCCACGGTGTCCCGGGGATGCAGCGGCTCGCCCAACTGGTGTGACGACGCCCGACGGCTCAGTAGCGCACGCGATCGACGCGCTCGAGCCACGCCGCGAACGGACGCGACGCGGCCTCCGTGCGTGCGCTGACCACCGGGATGCCCCACGTGGCCCGGTCCCGGGCGAACAGCTCGTAGAACTCCCGGTCGTCGAAGCCACCGTCGGCGGCGTCGTCCCGATCGGCGGCGTACACGATCCGGTCGACGCGTGCCCACAGCGACGCCGCGAGGCACATGGGGCACGGCTCGCACGACGCGTACAGCGTGAGCCCGGCCAGGGAGAAGTCGCCGAGCGCCCGGCCCGCCTCGCGGATGGCGACGACCTCGGCGTGGGCGGTGGGGTCGAAGTCGCGCGTGACCCGGTTCTGGCCCGTGGCGACGACCTCTCCGTCACGCACCAGGAGGGCGGCGAACGGACCGCCTCCGGCCTCGACGTTCTCGACGGCGAGATCGATCGTCATGCTCAGCCAGCGCGCGTCCTCCGGGTCCGTCATGGGGCGAGCGTAAACGCTGTTCAACGCCGCTGAGTCCCTCCGGGTCCACAATGGCCAGTAGGTGCCTGTCAGCCCGACGGGTCGTGGCTCCCGGAAGGAACCGTGAGATGGCGAAATTTCTGATCTCGTTCGTCGAGGGTGCGATGCGGGTTCCCGAGGCCGAGCTGCCCGACGTGGTGAAGGCCGCTCACGCCGTGGTGGACGAGGCCAAGGACGCCGGCGTCTGGATCCTCGGCGGCGGCCTGAAGAACCACTCCGAGGCCACCGTCGTCACGCCCGAGCGCACCCTGGTCGACGGTCCCGAGCCCTCCGCGAACGGCGCCATCGCCGGCTTCGCGCTCATCGAGGTGCGGACGTACGAGGAGGCCCTGGAGTGGGCCGCCGAGATCGCGGCGGCCTGCCGGTGCGACCAAGAGGTGCGCGAGCTCCTGCCGAGCGCCCGGACCTGACCGGGTCGAGGTCGACGTCCTCGAACTCCATCTCCACGTAGGTGAACCAGCCCCGCGGGTCACGCCACCGACCCACTCCCGAGGAGACCACGTGGTGGCCCTCGTCGTCGGTGTGGCCGGCGAGCGGGGTCGACCAGGTCTGTGGGACGAACGCCGTCCCGTCGTCCGAAGCCCGGAAGCGATCCTCGGACACGAAGCTGACGAGCCGGTCCCCGTCGAACGTGAGCACCGCCGTCACCATCTGCCGGCCGTTCGTGAAGACGCCCCGCACCTGACGGTCGTCGATCTGCGTCCACCGGATCGGCGCCCCGACGATCGCGCCCGGCGCCAGCACCACGAGGTCGTTGAAGACCGTGACCGTCTCCCCCTGGTCGAGCTCGGGCCCTGAGGCGTCGAGCACCGTGGCCACCGACAGCACCTTGGCCCGCATCGTCGCCCGCGCCCCGGCGTAGCTGTGCAGCACGAGCACCGGCAGCGCGTACCGACTGGCCTCCATGAGGAAGATGCGGCGCGGGTCGGCCCCGAACGTGTTGACCTGCTTTCCCGCGAAGCCCATCCACGGAGCGTCCGGGCCGGTGCGGATGCGACCGGTGAAGTCGGCCCGCACGCTCGTGGGGCGCGGCCGGCCGACGGCACCCGCGCTGCGGACGTAGGCCGCCACGGGCGCGGGAAGCGCGTCGAGATCCTCCTCCGTGATCACCGGAGCGAGGGAGTCCGCCTGGGCGAGCGCCTCCTCCACCTGGTGGTGCCACTGCGCGTGGAAGCTGAACGGGCCACGCAGCAGGAACGAGTACGCGGCCACCACCAGCAGGAAGGCATTGACCACGGTGCCGGAGCCCGAGACGTCCCACGACGTCATGATCGCGACCTGCGAGACCACCGCCGCGACCACCGCCAGCAGCCACCAGCCCACCACCCGACCCAGGGCTGCGAACAGGGCCGTGACCAGCAGGAGCACCGCGGCGACGAGCCACAGCAGCCCCAGTCCGGTGGACTTCTCGAGGGTGGGATCGTCGGCCCACCCGAATCTCTCGGCGGCCCCCAGGAGGTGAATCAGGCCGTGGACGGTCACCAGCGCCACGACGGTCCACCGAAGGAGATTCGTCATCGAGATCACTCCCTTCCTCCACTGTCCTCCCGCAGCGGGTCACCCGCCACCGATCGCGCACCCTGTACAGCCGGGCTCCCGTCCACGACGATCGACGGGAGGACGAGAGGAGGACCGATGCCCCACTCCCCCACGTCCGGAGAGCCGGCGATCGTCGTCGACGGGCTCGTCAAGCGCTTCGGCTCGTTCCCGGCACTCGACGGACTCGACCTGAGCGTCGCCACCGGTGAGGTCCACGGCTTCCTCGGCCCGAACGGAGCCGGCAAGTCCACCACGATCCGCGTCCTGCTCGGCCTGCTGCGCGCGAGCTCGGGCACCGTGCGCCTGCTCGGCGGCGATCCGTGGCGCGACGTGGTCGCCCTGCACCGCCGGCTCGCGTACGTGCCCGGCGACGTCGTGCTGTGGCCGGGGCTGTCGGGCGGCGAGGCGATCGACCTGCTCGGCAACCTGCGCGGCGGCCTGGACGAGCGACGACGCGCGCACCTGCTCGAGCGCTTCGAGCTGGACCCCACGAAGAAGGGGCGCCAGTACTCCAAGGGCAACCGGCAGAAGGTGGCGATCGTGGCGGCGCGGGCGGCCGACGTCGAGCTGCTGATCCTCGACGAGCCCACCTCCGGCCTCGACCCGCTCATGGAGGCGGTGTTCCAGGACGAGATCGCGCAGGAGAAGGAGCGCGGCCGCACGATCCTGCTGTCGAGCCACATCATGAGCGAGGTCGAGGCGCTCGCCGACCGCGTGAGCATCATCCGTGCCGGCCGGGTGGTCCAGACCGGGACGCTCGACGACCTCCGCGGGCAGACGCGCCTCACGATCAGCGCCACGCTTTCGAGCGTGCCGCACGAGCGCCTCGGCGTCCTCCACGACGTGCACCTCGACGAGCACCAGCGGCTGACCGCCACGGTCGAGCCGGCCCGCATCAACGAGGCGATGGCCGCACTGACCGAGCTCGGGATGACGGCGCTGACGGTGTCGCCCGCGTCGCTCGAGGACCTGTTCCTGCGGCAGTACGGCGACACCGGCGAGGACACCCGATGACGACCGCCGTCAGGGCCTCGCCGCTGACCGGGACCGGCCCGCTGCTGAAGGTCTCGCTGCACCAGGACGCCCGCCTCATCGCGCCGTGGGTCGTGCTGATCTCGGTGCTGTCGGCGTCGTCGATCCTGGCCTACGCGTGGGTGTTCCCCGACGCCGACGACCGTCGCGCGCTGGCGGCGACGCTCGGATCGAACCCCGCCCTGTCGCTCGTCTTCGGCCCGGCGCGCGACCTGATGACGGCCGACGGGTTCAACGCCTGGCGTGCCGGCCAGCTGGGCGCGTTCTTCGCCGGGCTGATGGCGATCCTCATCGTGGTGCGCAACAGCCGCGCCAACGAGGACTCCGGTCAGGCGGAGCTCATCGCGTCGGGGGTGATCGCGCGCCACTCGCGACTCGCCGTCGCCGTGCTCATGGCCGCCGTCGCCGCCGTCGCACTGGGCGTGTTCTGCTTCGTCGTCACGCTGCTCTGCGGCGGTGGCGTGGTGCCGACCCTGATCCTCTCGGCCAGCTTCACCGCATCGGCGCTGATGTTCGCGGGTGTCGCGGCGGTGACGTCGCAGCTCGCCTCCGAGGCGCGAACGGCGAGCAGCATGGCGGTGGGCACGCTCGGCGTCTTCTACGTCCTGCGCGGCTACATCGACTCGAGCGACTTCCCCGACTGGGTCACGTGGCTCACGCCGCTCGGGTGGCTCGAGGAGACCCGGCCCGCCACGGAGAACGACCCGTGGCCGCTGCTGCTGGCACTGGCCTTCGCGGTGCTTCTCGTCCTGGCGGCGTTCGTCCTGCAGGGGCACCGGGACTTCGGCCAGGGCATGGTCGCCACCCGACCCGGCCCGGCACGCGCCGGGCTCGCCGGCAGTGCGTGGGGACTGGCGTTCAGGCTGCACCGTGGCCTGCTCGCCGCGTGGTTGATCGGCTTCGCCGGGCTGGGCCTGCTCTTCGGCACCATCGCCACCTCGATCGGCGACCTCATCGCCGAGAACCCGGCCGTCGGCGTCGTGCTCGCCGCGAGCGGCGTGGGCAGCCTGACCTTCGCGTTCCTCATGACGATCCTGCAGATCATCGCGATCATCGCCGCCGCCATGGGCGTGCAGGTCGTGCTGCGGATCCATGCCGAGGAGACGGACGTCCGGGTCGACCCGCTGCTGGCCACGCCGCTGCGGCGGCCGACCTACCTGGCCAGCAACGCGCTCGTGGCGTTCGGCTCCACGGCCGTGGCGATGCTGGTCGCGGGCACCACGCTCGGCCTCGTCGCCTCGGCGGAGGACGAGACCGTGGAGTTCGTCGACGTGGTGGCGCAGGCCGCCGCGACGATCCCGGGCGTGTGGGTGCTGGTCGCGCTCGCGCTCGCCGTGGTGGGCGCGGCGCCGTCGAAGCGCCTCGTCGGCTGGCTCGGCGTGGTGGCCACCTTCGGCCTGACGATCCTCGGTCCGACGTTCAACCTGTGGGACTGGGTGCTCGACATCAGCCCGCTGCGCCACGTGCCCGACGTGACGTCCGCGTCGCCGGAGTGGAGCGGCCTGGCCTGGCTCGTCGGCTTCATCGCCGTGTTCACCACCATCGGCTTCGCCGGCTTCCGCCGGCGTGACATCGACAGCACCTGACAGGAGAGTCCATGCCCTTCCTCGGCCGGTTCCCCGCCCTTCCCCGGGTCCTCAACCCGTACATGCTGCCGCTCGCGAGAAAAGTGCCCCCGCTGGTGGTGCTGCGGCACTTCGGCCGGCGCACCGGCCGCACGTTCGAGGCGCCGGTGATGGCGTTCGCCACGGGTCGCGGCCACATCGTGGCGCTCACCTACGGGCACGACCCGAACTGGGCGCTCAACCTGCTCGCGGCGGGCCAGGGCGAGATGGTCCGCGCCGGACGCAGGTACGCGATCTCCGACCCGCGCAGGCGCACCGACGCCCACGCCGACGTGCCCGCGCCCATCGCCGCGATCCTGCGCGCCATGGACGTGCACGACTTCCTCGAGTTCACGACGACTCCGCTCTGATCGGTCACATCCGGCACGTCCCGATCGTCAGCGGGGTGAACGAACGAGATGGAAGGGTGGACGCCGTGGAGCAGACCGAACAGTTCGAGGCGGAGCGACCACGCCTCGTCGCGATCGCCGGGCGCGTGCTCGGCGACCCGGCCGAGGCGCAGGACATCGTCCAGCAGGCGTGGCTGCGCCTGCACCGCAACGAGACCCCGATCGACGACCTGCCCGCCTGGCTGACCACCGTCACCACGCGGCTCTGCCTCGACCGGCTGAAGTCCCGCACCCCGGTGCCGTTCGAGGACGTCGACCCCGGCGAGACCGAGGGCGACCCGGCCGACGACGTCGCTCTGGCCGACACCGTCGGGATCGCGCTCAGCGTCGTGCTGGAGCGGCTGGCCCCGCGCGAGCGGGTCGCCTTCGTGCTGCACGACAGCTTCGGCTTCGAGTTCGGCACGATCGCCGCGGTCCTGGACACCACTCCGGCGGCGGCGCGCAAGCTCGCCTCGCGCGCCCGCGCCAAGGTGACCCAGCCGCGGCCCGAGGACAGCCTCACCGACTGGGAGGTCGTGGACGCGTTCATGGCCGCGGCGAGGAACGGCGAGTTCAACCGCCTGCTGCAGCTGCTGGCGCCCGACGCGCTCGTGTCGGCGGACGACGCGGCGATCCTGGTCGGCACGCCCGAGCGCATCGAGGGGCGCGGCGAGGTGGCCGCGTTCTTCAACGGCAGCGCTCACGCGGCCCTGCCCGTGTTCGTCGAGGACCGTCCCGGCACCGCGTGGTTCCTCAAGGGAGCCGCGCAGGTGGTGTTCGACTTCACCATCCGCGACGGCCTCGTGCAGGCCATCACGTTCCGCGCCGCCCCCGAGGTGCTGGAGACGGTGCAGCGCCGCGACGGCGCAGATCCCCGGGGCTGATCGGTCACACCGACGCCCTCCCACTCGTCAGACAGATGAAGGCCCAACGAAGGAGAACACCATGAAGACCATGACCTGCCGCGACCTCGGCGGACCCTGCGACCACGCCCACCGCGGCGAGGACGCCGACGCCGTGATCAACGCCCAGGACAAGCACCTGAAGGCCGCCGAGAAGGCCGGCGACGCCACCCACCAGGAGGCGCGCGACGCCATGAAGGGACGCTGGCGCCACCCGAAGAAGTCGCTCGGTTGGTACAACGACATGAAGAAGAAGTTCGCCGAGCTGCCCGAGGACTGACGCGGGTCACGCAGTCACGATCTCGGACTCGCCCGGGAGGGTGGGGCCGTCCGGCCCTCGGAACGCCAGTGGCAGTCCCCTGGCCACGTTCCACTCGAGGCTGTCGGTCACCTGGAGGTGCACGTGCGGCTGGGTGCTGTTGCCCGAGTTGCCGCAGGCACCCACCGCGCGGCCCTCGATGACCTCGTCGCCGACGGCCACCCGTACCGACTCCTGCCGCAGGTGCGCAAGCAGGACGAACGGCCCACCCTCCCCCATTGCGATCACCACGTGGTTGCCGGCGATTGCGGCGGCACCGGCCCGCACCCGCCGCGCCTGCGTGAGCGCGTACCGCAACAGCGTCGGCGCGGATCGTCGCACCTCGTGGTCTGGCTCGCCGTCGTGGGCGACCACCACACGACCCGAGCACGGCGCCAGGATCGGGAGACCGAAACCCACGAAGCCCTCGGGTGGTTCGGTGGCCACCGCCGCGCGCCAGCTCCACGGCGCCGACCGGCCCCGCTCGTCCACCGCGACGAAGTCGATCGCGTAGGTCGTCCCCATCAGGTGGGTGCCATGGCTCGGCACGCGCCGCGCCGGGCTGTTGCGAGCCAGCCACCGGCCGGTGAAGGGATACGCCAGCTCGATGGGCGCGATATGACCGTCCGTCATGGCTTCCACTCTGGCACCCGGCACGTGCACCATGAGGCATGCCGAGTGTCTTTCACGACGACTTCGACGGGCCGGGCCTCGACCGGTCGGTGTGGCTCCCCCACTACCTGCCCGCGTGGTGCTCGCTGGAGTCCTCCGCAGCGGACGTCGAGGTCCGCGACTCCTGCCTGACCCTGCGCATCGCGCCGGAACAGGGCCTGTGGTGCGCCGACGACCACCAGCCGCCGTTGCGCGTCTCGGGCGTGCAGAGCGGCAACCACTCCGGACCTGTCGGCAGCACGATCGGCCAGCAGCCGTTCCGCGAGGGCCTGACGGTGCGCGAGGAGCAGGAGACGTTCTGGGGCTGGACCCCGAGGCTCACGTCGCTCGAGGTGGTGGCGCGGATGGACCTGTCGCCGCGCTCGATGGCCTCGTGCTGGCTGGTGGGACGCGAGCTCGATCCGCGCGAGTCGGCCGAGATCTGCCTCTTCGAGGTCTTCGGCGACACGCTCCAGGCGGGCTCCGCGGAGGTGGGCGCCGGACTGCATGCCTTCCGCGATCCCGACGTGCCTGAGGACTTCGCGACGACACGGTTGCCGATCGACGTCGCCGAGTTCCACACGTACGCCCTCGACTGGACCGCCGACGAGGTGCGGTTCTCGGTGGACGGCAAGCCGCTGCGCACCTGCGCGAGCCCACCGGCGTACCCCATGCAGGTGATCCTCGCGGTCTTCGACTTCCCCGAGCGCGCGCCCGGCGCGGACCCCGATCACGTCCCCCGGCTCGTGGTGGACCGCATCCGCGAGACGGCCTGACACGACGACGAGGACCGGCTACTCCCCGACAGGCTCACCGGCGAGTTCAGCGACGATGTCGAGGTGCCCGAGGTGGCGCGCGTACTCCTGGATGAGGTGGAGCAGGACGCGCTCGAGCGTGGCGGGCGCGCCTCTCCAGTGCGGCCCGGGGCGACCGACGTCGGCCAGGTCGTGGGCCGCGATCACGGCCCGACTGCGTGCACCTTGGGTCGCCAGCGCAGCGATGACGTCCTCGGTGGCCTCATCGGGTGCCACGTGCCAGGGCTGGTCCCGCTCGTGGTGGAGTCGGTCACCCCACGGCGCGTCGACCTCACGGCCCTCGAAGGTCCATTCCAGCCATCGCAGCTCCACGAACGTGAGGTGCTTGACGAGTTCGATCGGGGTCCATCCGGACGACAGACGACTGCGTCGTCGCTCGGCCTCGTCGAGGCCCTCGGTCTTGGCGATCACACGATCGCGGAAGTAGTCGAGGTAGCGGATGAGGACATCCGCTCGTGAGTCGGCCGGGAGTGACGGGCTCGGGAATTCAGCTTCCACCCGTCCACGATGACACGCCCGAGCCCGCCTCGTGCGCCATCCGCCGCAGCGTCGTCAGCACGGGCTCGTAGAGCAGGGTTCCGACGATGAGCTTCTCCGCGGCGACGATCGGATCGGTCTCACTGGTGACCCGTGGGACGTCGACGGCGGCCACGGTCGCGGCGGCCTCGGCGTAGGCGTCCAGCACCTCGTCGGTGGCCGGGAAGTCGAGCTCGTCGACGGTGTCGAGCGCGGCCGCCAGCGTCCGGCGGTGCGGGCTGTCCGGCTCCAGGTCCCAACCGCGCCGGGCGAGCAGGGCATCCACCTGGCGCCGGGACTCCTCGGACGGCTCGTCCTGCACGGGCGCGGACAGGTGCCACTGCGTCACGCCGCGGGCCTCGTGCAGCGATCCGGACGCGTCGAGCGCAGCGACCACGGCGCGGACCTCCTCGAGCGCCAGTCCGGCCACGTCGGTGAGGGCGCGGACCAGGCGCAGGCGCCGCAGGTGCGACTCGTCGTAACGCGCCCACGTGGCGCCCTCCGTTGCGCCGGGCGGGACGAGGCCCGCTCGCAGGTAGTACTTGATCGTCGCGGTCGGCAGTCCGCTGCGTGCGGAGAGTTCGGCGAGGCGCATGACGCCATCTTGACAGATGGGATAGTCAAGGTCTCCAATAAATGGGATAGTTCCACTATCCGAACATTAGAGTCCTCCATGGAACCCCTGCTCTCCGACGCCTCCCGTCAGCTGGCCGGCATCCTCTTCCTCGCGCTCGTGACCGTCGAGACGGGCGGCCTCTACATGGTTCGCATTGTCACGGGTCGCGAGCGCGCCACGCCGTTCCAGGAGAAGTTCGCCCGCGCCGGTCACGCGCACGCCGGCGTGCTGCTGGTGCTCGCGCTCGTCTGCCAGCCGTTCGTCGACGCCACCGATCTCACCGGTATCTGGGAGTGGCTGGCGCGCACCGGCGTCGCGGTGTCGGCACTGCTGATGCCGGGCGGCTTCTTCTTCGCCTCGATGGGTCGCGGACGCACCGAGCCGAACCGGCTGATCGTCCTGGTCTTCGCCGGAGGACTTCTCCTGGCGGTCAGCCTCGCCACGCTCGGTGTCGGGTTGCTCGTCGCCTGACGCCTCAGGCCCGCGTCGCCCGCTTCGGCGGGCGGTGCCGCGACCGGGACGGCCGACGCTTCAGCGGAGCCACCAGCTCCTCGATGGCCGGCGACGGCGGCAGGCCCAGCTCGTCGGCCAGCAGCTGCTCGTAGCCCTGGTACTGGCGCAGCGCCTCGGAGTAGTTGCCCTCCGCGAGGTGCACCTCGATCACGCGGCGGTGCGCGGTCTCGCGCAACGGTTCGGACCGCACGGCCGTCAGGCCTGCGAGCAGCGCGTCCACGAAGCGGCCCCGCTCGCGCAGCCGGGCGGAGTAGCGCTCGAGGGCGTGGAGGCGCTTCTGCCGGTAGCTCTCGCGCTCGACGCTCAGCCACTCGTCGTCCCAGTCGGGCAGCAGGTCCATGCCGAGGATGGCGAGGTCCTGGACCCCCGGGTGCGACAGCGGGTCGGCGGCCGCGCACAGCGCCTCGGCGAGCGCCTCTCCCCTCCACACGTCCACCTCCAGGTCGGCGGCGAGCCGCAGCGACGTCGCCTCCGACCTCACCAGCTGCCGTCCGCGCGGCCGCGGCAGCCGCCACAGCACGGAGCGCAGGTTGGAGGCGGCCTGCGCCGGGGGCGCCTCCACCCAGAGCCGCTCGGCCAGTCCGGTGCGGGACGCGGGGCGATGGCGGTGCGCGATCGCGAGCAGGGCCAGCAGGCTGCGCGCAGGCACGGAGAGCACGACCGGCTCCCCGTCGAAGACCAGGTCGAAGCCGCCCAGCAGGGAGAGTCGTGGCGTGGGCGGTGAGCGGTCCATGGGCGACCTCGGATGCGTGCTCGGGTGGGTCTGGCCCCGACCGGCTGCAGGGCCTGCGGTGTCGCGCAGGTACCCCCCCCTGAGGAGGGGCCCAAACGCGGTTGCCACGTCACCGGCACGGCTCGGTCACGCGCCCGAGGCGCAACGGCGGCGTGAGCGTCGCGGAAGGTCGTACGACGGGGTGACGCGCGGCCTCCACGGTGGTGCCGAGCGGTGCGAACGGCGCACCCGAGGCGGAGGAAGACACCATGTACCGGCACACCAAGTCGCTCCAGTTCCAGGTCAAGCCCGAGCGCCCCGACGCGCTGTTCGCCGCGAAGCTCCAGGAGCTCGTGGGCGGTCAGTTCGGCGAGATGACCGTGATGATGCAGTACCTCTGGCAGGGCTGGAACTGCCGGATCCCCGGCAAGTACAAGGACATGATCCTCGACATCGGCACCGAGGAGATCGGCCACGTCGAGATGCTCGTGACGATGATGGCGCGGCTGCTCGAGGGCGCCCCGTCCGAGACCCAGGCCCAGGCGGCGGCAGCGAACCCCGCGCTCGCGGCGGTGCTCGGCGGCCAGAACGTGCAGCACGCGATCGTCACCGGCGGCGCCGCGATGCCGACCAACAGCCAGGGCGTCCCGTGGAACGGCGGCTACATCGTCGCGAGCGGCAACCTGCTGGCCGACTTCCGCAGCAACGTCGCGGCGGAGGCGCAGAGCCGGCTGCAGACCGCGCGCGTCTACAACATGACCGACGACCCGGGCGTGAAGGAGACCCTCCAGTTCAACCTCGCCCGCGACACCTACCACCAGCAGCAGTGGCTGCTGGGCATCGAGCAGCTCATCGAGGACGGCTTCACCGACGGTCTCGAGGACTCGCACAAGGACGAGGAGAAGACCGAGCACGCCCGCACGTTCTACTCCTTCACCGAGGGCAGCCGCGCCGGCGAGGGCCGCTGGGCCCAGGGCAACACGCTCATCGGCAACGAGGAGCTGGTCTTCGCCGAGGGCGTCCCGTTGACCGACGACGTCAACCAGGTGCCCCCGCCGGATCCGCTGCTCTTCTCGACCTACGACGGGAGCATGGGCCCCGGCACCCCAGGCAACGCCGGTGGCGCGTTCAAGCAGGGTGCCGAGAACCTCCTGCACAAGGCCAAGGAAGCCCTGACCGGCGACGACAAGTGAGTCGCGGCCCGCGTGAGAGGAGAGGTTCCGTGCTCGAGATCGTGATCCGTCCGATGGCCGACGCCTTCATGCAGGTGGGCGTGTTCGTGGCCCTGCTCGCCGCCCCGTTCGGCTGGGCCCGGTACCGCTGGGGCGACCGCTTCGACGCGGCGCTGGAGCGGCACCGTCGCCTCGGCCCGCTGGTGGCGGCACTGCTGACGTCCCTCCGGGGTGTGGCGGCGCGATCATCGTCATGGCGGTCTACTCACGCGGGGCCGTGTCGTACGGGGCTGCGGTCGCGGCGCTGGTGGCCACGATGGGCGACGCGTCGTGGGTGCTCCTCGCGGCGGAGCCGGTGCTCACACTGAAGTTGAAGGTGCTTCTGGTGATCACGGGCGCCGTGACGGGGTACATCGTGGACGCGGCGGGGCTCGCGCCCCGTCTGCGCCGCGACCGCGTCGTCCGGGCCACCGGGTCGAGCGCTGCTCCATCTCGGATCAGTGCGGTGGGGGTGCTGCTCAGGGAGGCAGCGCCCTCACCCGCACCTCCCGGCGGGGCGGTCGCGGCACCGGCGCTCACCGCGTTCGGTCCGCTGCCGTTGGCGCTGTGGATGTTCCTGGCGGGCGGACTGGTGGTGAGCCTGCCCGTCACGTTCCAGCTCCTCGACCCGGCGGCCCTGGGCGAGTCGCTGTTCGGCGGCGTCGACCCCTACCTGGCGCTCGGCGCGATGGGCACGGCGCTGTGCCTGGTGGCGTTCGTGCGGGACGGCTGCAAGGTGGCCGACGACGACCCCGAGACGGCGAACCCGAGCTCACTGGCCGAGGTCCTGCGTCATGGCGGACGCGAGGTCGCCTTCGTGACCGTCTGGGTGGCCTTCGCCTACGTGGCGTAGGCGCTCGTCTCGGCCGGCACGGGCTTCGACGGCTCGCAGCTGCCGCTGTTCGGTGCCGTGGGCGTGCTCGTCGGCGCGTGCGTCGGCCTGATCCCGGGCTGCGCGATCCAGATCGTCTTCACGGGGATCTTCCTGGCAGGCGGCATGCCGCTCTCCACGCTCGCCGCCAGCACGGTGAGCCAGGACGGCGACGCCCTCATCCCCCTGCTGGCGCTCGAACACCGATCGGCCCTGCTGGCGACGGTGATCACCACGATCCCCGCGGTGGTCGTGGGGTTCGGCATCCTGCTGCTGGGCTGAGCCACAGGTCTGTCCAAGTGGCCGCGCTCGCGCCACACTGGGGCTGAGCGCTCCGGGGGGACACGATGGATGTCAACACGTTCTACGCGGTCTTCTCCGCCACCTGCTTCACGCTGGTCGGCCTGTGGTGGGGCGTGACGCTGCGCGACACGAGCTGGGTGGGCGACCCGGTGCGCCGCCGCGCGATCGGCGGGGTCTACCTGGCGTTCCTGCTGCCGGCGCTGATGGGACTGTTCGCGCAGGTCGGCGGCGTGGAGCAGCCGGCGATCTGGAGGGTCAGCTTCATCGTCATCGCCGCGGCGGGCTGCTTGGCGACGGTGCGCCTGCTCACGTCCGGCCACGAGCCCGCCCTCACCGCGATCCGGGCCGGCTCCATCGCCGTCTACGTGCTGGTGGCGCTCATGGGCGTGTTCCCCGGCGCGGCCGACCTCGTGGGCCTGCGACCGATCCAGGCCGAGGCGCTCCTGCTGGTCCTCCTGGTCGCGCTGGGGCACGCGCTCGTGTGGCACCACCTGGTGCACGACACGGCGGCGAGTTCGGCCTAGGCCGTCGCGGTCCGGTTCCGGACCTCGCGCTCCATCCGCTTCTCGTGACGCTCGCGCCCCTTGATCGCCTCGAGCTCACGGCTCTTCGGCGGCGCCTTCGTGACGAGGTCGTCGAGCAGCCGCCGCGTCGCCTCCGCGATCTCGTCGATCGCCCGCTCGAACGCCTCGGCGTTCGCCTGCGACGGCCGCGTCGACCCGCTCACCTTCCGCACGAACTGCAGCGCCGCCTCACGCACCTCGTCATCGGTCGTCGCGGGCTCGAAGTTGTGGAGCACCCTGATGTTTCGGCACATACTCCGACGGTAACCCGTGCGTTGCGGGCACGAAAGGCGCGAAGTAGCTGCTCGTCCGCTTCGCGTCACGCGATGTCCAGGCCCTACTCCGTTGGGAACTGTTCAGCGACGCGTGAGCGAAAAGCCCTCCAGCCGTTGAGCGCACGGAAGTCGCGTGCGGCGCGGAGGACCCCCGACAAACGCGAGAGGCGACGAATCGCTCGCGGGGCCCAAGCGATACGGGGGCCTTCAGGGCCGCGCGAACCGTGTAGACGCATGAGCTGGCGGGGTCAGCTGCGCCGCACCTCGAGACGTCTTTCGCATAAAGCTGTCGAACTCGGTCCCAGCCACGCTTTGGTCCAGCGTCGCACCGGTCCACGCCAGCCGGGATCGTGCGGTAATAGTTGCAATCGGAAGTGTCAGAAACTGCGCATAGGGTGACGCTCCATGGATGCAACGGTTGCCGCCCTCTTGATCTCGGCCTTGTCTTTGGTGCTTGCGGGGCTCTCCCTGGGATGGCAGGTTGCCCAATGGCTGCTCGCCGGCGGCCGACCAAGAGCAACCCTCATCCATGGGCTGGTCGACGGGAACAGCGTCTACTCCGGCCGGGTGAAAGAGGGGGTGCCACATGATCTTTCCAGCCTGCGGCGGCAGGGAATCATTGGTACCCAAGTTGTCGGAATTCGGGTGACCAATCACGGTCGAGCACCAGTCTCAATCTCGAGCGTTGCGGTACATACTCGCGGCGGCGCTCTTACCCTCAACCCCCTCGGTGGCCTGATTGGCCCTTCATTGCCCTACCAGCTCCTGCCTGGAACCAACGAGACATGGTACGTAGACGCCGTGGACGTCGCGAAACTCGCATCGTCGTCCCGCGAGGTACTAAATGAGAACGTCCAAGGGATCTACATGACCGCTGCCTTGGGAACGGGTAAGAGCATCAAAACGCCCGAATTCTTGCGCGCGTAGTCCGACGCTCTCGTACCCAAAGGCGCGCCCGCGACGGCGGTCGTTGCTGGGAGTTTTCGGTTGTGCCATTTGCGCATCATCAGGCACCTCTACGATGCTCACGTCGGCCAGTCGCTGAGCCGAAACTGACATACTTCGAATACGGGCGTCGAGAAGCAGGGCGTTCGCTTGACGCCCGGCATCGGCCCTGAGAACTGGACTAAAATGCGCTCTGAGTACGACCATGACACCGTTCTGCGAGACCTTGTCACGGCGTATCGGAAGGCAAAAGTCGACCTGTACTACGACGACAACCCTCGCCGCCTCGAACTCGTTCAGTACGAGGAGGACTTAGCTCAAAATCTTCATAGGCTCCGCGAACAACTGGCGGGCGATGACGAGTCATGGGTTCGATGCCGGGATTTCACGGGTGGCTTCACGTTTGTCCCCAAGTCGTTGAGGGAGCCGGAGAGCGTTCGCCGCTCCTTTTGGTCGGTGCCAGCGAAGTCGTGGCGCGGTCATTGGGACGGGAACGAGGACAACCGTCCAACAGCAGAATTCCGACTAATGGCAACCTGCAGCATTGACTTCCATGTCCTTTCGACCCTCTGGATGTTGCACGTCGGCACGTTCTTGGACATGAACTTAAGTTCCTCAGCGCGAGGTAGCCGACTTCAGTACTTGGACTTTGGGTCAATCGATCACCTGAGCACTGGCTCGTTCAAGAATTACCGGTCCGCATACCGGAGTTGGCGCAATGACGGCCTCAGAAGGATGCGGGAGGGACTCGACTCCGGCTCGGAGATCATCGCGATGACTGCGGATGTCACGGCGTTCTATCACCGTCTGGACGTCAGCTTTCTCCTCAACGAACAATTCCTCGACGATGCCCTAAGCCTCGAACTTGGACCGTGGCAGCGGAAGCTACACCGGCTGTTCGTCGACGCGCTCCAGTCGTGGGCGGCGTTTGTGGCGGAAGAAATCGACTGGCACGGAGGCTGCGGACTGCCGGTCGGGCTCCCTGCATCCGCCGTCGTCGCGAACCTGGCACTGAGGGAACTCGACAACGTCATGGACGAGATGGATCCTCTCTTCTACGGACGGTATGTCGACGACATCCTTCTGGTAGTCGAAGACGAGGGTGACACGCCGAACCAGGCAGCATTCCTTCGCAAGCTCTCCAAACGAACTGGCGGGCTCCTCATCCTAGGGAGTACCGACCCGGCTTCCGACGAGCACGGCCTCCGGTACGTCCCCGATTACCTCACTGCCTCGAAAGTCGTGTTCGCGAACGATAAGAACAAGACATTCCATCTTGCGGCACCCAGCGGGTACGCCGTGATCGACGCCATCAAGTCCAACATCGAAGAGCGAAACAGTGAGTGGCGCGCGCTCGCAGTCGTCCCACCGTCGCTCGCCGAGATCGAACCGTCCATTGCTCAAGCTCGGCGCTCGGACGGGGACCCGGCCCTCAACCTTCGGGACGCCGACGAAATCTCGGCTCGCAAGCAATCATTCTCCATTCGCATCCGAGATTTCGAGGGATTTGAACGCAACCTCGGCCCCGGCGCATGGGAGGCCGAACGGAAGGAGTTCTTCCACGCCGTCCGCGAACACGTCCTGTCACTCCCTTCGCTGTTCGAGTTGGCGAACTATCTGCCCCGCATCTTTGCGTTGGGGGCGGCGTGCTCGGACGCGAAGGTTCTCCTCCCGACCTTCGCGGTACTTCCCACCCTCCCGAAAGAAGTCCGCGACACCTGCGACATCAAGGTCTCCGACATTCCAATCGATGAGCGGCGTCGCAATCTTGTGCTTGACCGGTGGGCAACATATCTCGCAGACCAAGCGATAGATGGCCTCGCACGCGGCTGGGTTGGCCCGATGACCGGGAGCATCCTCCGCGAGACCCGTGAATTGCTGACTCCGCTAAAGCCGCGGCACGCTGAGATCCTCTCGAAGGTCAGCGCCGTAGGAGATGCACATGTGCGGCTAGCGCAACGCGACTTGGCACATCGTCCCTACAGATGGGGTGTTCTCGGCTTTGCTAAGGGTGAGCAAGTGCCCGCAGCTTCGCGTCGGAAGGCGCCGCTGCATCCGGTCATACGGGAAGGGCTCAACGCTCTCGCCAGAGCGCTACCGAACTGGCGTGGTCCAGTTCTTGGCAACTTTCGGCACGGAAGCCACGACGCGGGGCTCGCGTTCGCTACACGTCCACCGTCGATGATGGAGTTGTATCGAGTCCTCGCGCCGCACGCTCCCAACGGGTACGGCATCGCTGACTGGACCCTCGTCGACAAGGTCTTGAAGGCGTTCCGCGGTTACGGGCACCCGAGGACCATGCTCGAGAACCGCAAGGACCTCCCCTCGGTGATCCATGTGCCGATGGACCGCCGCAGATCGCCTGTCCGGATCGCTTTGGTGATGATGGAGACCAACGAGCAGGACACCATCGAATCGGCAAAGGGAAGCGGCGCGTCGCTGACAGGCGAGCGCTACAACGCCATCCGTGCGCTTCTCGAGTCTGTTCGTAAGGGCGTCGATGACGGAGCCCACTTGCCGCCCAACAAGAAACGCGATAGACGGCCCGACTACGTCCTCCTTCCGGAACTCTCCATCCCGGAGAGCTGGTTCGACGAGTTCGCCCTCGGCCTTATGCGGTCCGGGATCAGCCTTATCGCAGGGATCGAACACCAACCGCGACCGAGCAGCGGCATTTCCAATCAGGTGTGGGCTGCGCTCCGAACGAACAACCTGACGACCGACTACTTCCTCTACCGCCAGGACAAGCAGAATCCGGCATACCCTGAGCGTCCCATCCTGACCGAAACCAAGACGACGTGGACGCCTGAATTTCGATGGTCGAACCCACCGGTCATCGAGCACGGAGGCTTCAGATTCGGACTTCTCATATGCAGTGAGTTCACCAACATCAACTACCGTGCTCATCTGCGGGGCGGTGTCGACGCCCTCTTCGTACCCGAATGGAACCAAGATCTACATTCGTTCGAGGCTCTCGTCGAAGCGTCTGCGCTTGACCTTCATGCATACATCGCTCAGGCCAACACTCGCGGATATGGAGACACCAGACTCCGGGCGCCAAGCAAAGAAGAGTGGGGGCGCGATGTTGTTCGGCTCCGCGGAGGCGAACACGACTACTTCGTGGTTGGCGAGATGGACTACGACGGTCTTAGAGCTTTCCAAAACGCCCCGCCGACAACTCCGCCGCAGAACAAGCCGAAACGACTCACCACGTTCAAGCCAACTCCCGACGGATTCGTCCCGGACCCGGCGCGCGCGACCTGAGCGCCGAGCAACACCAACCCGGTGCCCGTCTCGCTGCCTCCGAGAGGAGTTCCTCCGCATCGATCCGGGGGGGGGGGACGCCGCGGGATGTCATCGCGTCGAGCGAATGCCGCCAGTTGAGTCCTCTGCGATAGTGCGGAAATGACATCGCCGCTGCGTCGTGCCGTCGGATCCGTGAAGGTCACGTACCGCGCGAACGGGGCGGACAGGCCGTTCGGGGACCCTTTGCCTGCGCACGGGGTCGCGATGGAAGGCTACTTCTGGCGTTTCACCGACCCCGCCACTGGCCGCGTGGTGATCGCACTGAACGGAGTGAACCGGGCGGCCGACGGGACGTGGTCGACCCTCGGGATCGCGGCGCACCCGAATGGCTTCCTCCACACCACGGCGCACCCCGAGGGCCACGCCGACGAACACGAGCTGGGCGTGACCTCGGGTGACGCCCTCAAAGGCACGACCGACAGCCTCCACGTCGACCTCGCGCCGGACGCGCGGCTCGACGTCCGGATCACGAAGCCAGTGCCCTGGCCGCGGCGCAGCTTCGGCGGGTCGAGCGTGTTCCAGTCGGTCCCCGGGCTCAACCAGTACTGGCACCCGTGGCTGCTCGGCGGGTCCGCGCACGGCACGGCCGTGGTCGGCGACGAGACGTGGGAGCTCGACGGCTGGTCGGTCTACGCGGAGAAGAACTGGGGCAAGGGCGGGTTCCCCGACTCGTGGTGGTGGGGCCAGGCGCAGGGCTTCGCCGACCCGTCGGTGTGCGTCGCGTTCGCCGGCGGCGAGGTCACCGCGGGGCCGCTGCGCACCACCGTCACGGCCGTGGTCGTGCGGCTGCCCGACGGCTCGGTGATCCGCCTCGGCGACCCGGTCGTCTCACCCGTGCGGGCGGAGGTCACAGACGAGCGCTGGTCGCTCCAGGGCCGCAGCGCGCGGTGGCGCGTCGACATCGAGGGATCGGGCAGCCTCGCCAGCGCTCACGTGCTGCCGGTGCCCCTCCCCCTCGAACGGCGCAACGTGCCCGGCGCGATCGAGCACCTCGGCGCGCACATGCGCGTCACAGTGCGGCACCGGGGCAGCGTCGCGTGGGAGGGCGAGTCGCACGTCGCCGCGCTCGAGCACGGTGGCATCGACCGGGCGCGCGCCGAGGTCACGCGCCGGGGTCACGGGCCGGACGCCGAGGACGCTCCCCCGACGACCCGCCCGCTCCTCTGACGGCTCAGAGCGCGGTGACGACCTGCTCGTGCTCGAGACGCGGCAGGCGGTCGAACCAGGCGTTCTCGCCGGGGTGGCCGATGTTGACGACGACCATCGACTTGTAGCCGGTGCCGGCCAGCAGGTCCTCGTCGATGCCGGCGGCGTCGAACCCGGTCATCGGGCCCGCGGCCAGGCCTGCGGCGCGCACGCCCATCACGAAGTAGCCGACCTGGATGCCGGCGTTGAAGCGGGCCATCGCCTCACGGGCGTCCGCGTCCGGGAACCAGTCCTTGGCGCCCTCCGCGTGCGGGAAGACGGTGGGCAGGTGCTCGTTGAAGTTCGTGTCGGCGGCCAGCACGGCCACCAGCGGCGCGGTCGCCGTCTTGTCGCGGTTCCCGTCCGCCATGTGCTTCAGCAGCCGCGAGCGAGCCTCGTCGCTGCGGATCAGCACGACGCGCAGGGGCTGGCAGTTCATCGCGGTCGGCCCGTACTTCACGAGGTCCTGGATGGCCGCGACCTGCTCGTCGGTCACCGGCTCGTCGGTGAAGGAGTTGGCGGTGCGGGCCTCACGGAACAGCAGGTCCTGGGCTTCGGGGGACAGACGCAGAGAATTGTTCACATTTCAACTAACGCGCCACGCCGAGCCGAGGATTCCACGTCCGGAGCGTGTCTCCGCTCACGTCGACGGCTGCGAGGATGACGTCATGGACCCGAGTCCGAAGCTTTCTTCACGACTCGCGGAGGTACTCGACGTACTGCCGCTGCGGCCCGGGCTGCGCGTTCTCGAGATCGGCGGCGCGCCCGGTCCACTGGCCCGTGCCATCGCCGCGGGAGTGCGGCCGACCGGTTTCGTCCTCGTCGTCGACCGGTCCGAACGCGGCACCGCGGCCACCGAAAGAGCCTGCGCAGCCGAGATCCGCGACGGACTCGTGGGCGTCAGGTGCTCGCCCGTGGAGTCGTTCGCCCTCGAGCCCGGCGAGCCTCCTTACGACCTGGCGCTCGCGAACCGCGTGGGTGCCTTCGACGGGCGCCAGCCCGCCGCCGCCGCGGCCGCCCTCGAGGCGATCACCGCGGCGACGACACCCGGAGCGCCGTTCTACATCGACGGCCGGCTCTGGACGTGACCCCTTCGGGGCACCCTCGCGTCTCAGTCAGCTCAGGCCCAGCGGAGGTTCCTCGGGTGAAGCCCCTCCACTGAGCCCCATCGCCTCCCGCGCGATCGGCGGCGGGGCCTGGAAGTCGAAGGCGCGGAACAGCACGGCGTGCGCGACGCCCACTCGGCGTCCCTGCATCTTGGTGATCCCCGTGATCATGGGGCGCGGCGGCGGATGTCCCTCGATGCCCGCGAGGTACTGACCGTGCGCCTCGAGCGAGGCGATCCCCTTCTCGAGCGGCTCGCCCGTGACGTCGACGCCGTGGGTCGGCGCGGAGTCACCGGACACGAGCAGCCACCGCGGCGACCACGGCTCCAGCCCCTCCGAGAGCAGCTCGGGGAACACCCACCGGTTGCCGGCGTCGCGCACCGCGTCGAGGGCCGCCAGCCCGGCCACCCGGTGATCGGCCTGGTTCAGCCCCGCGACGAACTCGATGTCCCACGAGCCCACCAGGACCGCGTCGGGCCGGAAGCGCCGGATCGCCATCGAGATGTCCCGGCGCATCGCCAGCGAGTACTCCAGGATCCCGTCGGGGTAGTCGAGGAACTGCACGTCCGAGACGCCCACGATCTCCGAGGCGGCGATCTGCTCGCGCTGCCGCAGCTCGGCCGTCTCCTTGGGCGGCAGCGCGTCCATGCCGGCCTCGCCGCGCGTCAGCAGGAGGTAGGCGACGTCGATGCCCTCGCTCGTCCACCGCGCGACCGCGGACGACGTGCCGTACTCGACGTCGTCCGGGTGCGCCACGACGCACAGGACGCGCTCGAAGGCATCGGACGGGAGGGGTGGAAGCAGCTCATCGGCGCTCATCCTCGGAGCGTACGCCCGGCCGGGGCCGATGCGACAGGCTCACGGACGGATGACGACCCGGCCCAGCGCCCGGCCCGACATGAGGTGGCGCAGCGCCTCGGGCGCCTGCTCGAGCGGGAACGTGCGGTCGACCACCACGCGCAGTTGCCCGGTCTCCATGAGCTGCGTCAGCGTGCCCATCAGCTCGCGCTTGTCCGGGGAGGCGAACGACGGGCCGCGCAGCTGGGGGTTGACCGCGGAGCGCGCCATGAGCCCGAGCTGGAGCGGGATGCCGCCGAGCCAGTGGTGTCCGCCCGCACCGAACGCATCGTGGCCGATGAGGAGGTAGCGACCGTGCGGGTCGAGCACGCGGCGCACCTCCCGGAACGGATGGTTGCCCGGCACGTCGAAGATGACGTCCCAGCGGTCGCCGCTGCGGGTGAAGTCCTCGGCGGTGTAGTCGATCACGCGGTCGGCGCCGAGCGAGCGAACCAGGTCGAGCTTGCTCGTGTGCTCGACCGCCGTGACCTCCGCGCCGTACGCCTTGGCGAGCTGCACCGCGATCGCGCCCACTCCCCCGCCGGCCCCGTTCACCAGCACCCGCGATCCCGCCGGCACCCACCGCTGCGGGAGGTTGTTGAGCGCGATGAGGCCGGCCGTCGGCACCGCCGAGGCCTCCTCGAACGTGACACCGGAGGGCTTGTGCGCGAGCCCCACCTCGGGCGCGGTCGCGAACTCGGCCCAGGCGCCGCCGTTGCGCCACTGGACGCCGCGGATCGTCTCGCCGAACACCTCGTCGCCCGGCTTGAACCGCGTGACCTCGCGGCCCACCGACTCGACCACGCCCGCGACGTCGGTGCCGGGCACCTGCTGGCGCGGACGCCGGACCCCGGAGCCCATGAGCCGCAGGACGGTGGGCTTCCCTGCCACGACGTGCCACACGTCCGGGTGCACCGACGCGGCCCGCACCCGGACCAGCACCTCGTCTTCAGCGGGCTCCGGGCGGTCGATCTCACCCACGCGGAGATCGTCGACGGACCCGTAGCGGGTCTGCAGGACGGCTCTCATGCTCGGCACCGTAGTGGACGACGGGTCCGTAGTCTGAGCGCCAACCGGTTCCGACCCTAGGGAGTGCGCATGACCGACGTCTGGCCGATCGTCCACGCCGAGCGCGATGCGCTGATCGCCGATCTGGAGCAGCTGCCCGCCGCCGCCTGGGACACCCCGTCCCTGTGCGCCGCGTGGACGGTGCACGTCGTCGTCGCGCACCTCGTGGACACGGCGCTCACCACGCGCGTCGGTTTCGTCGCGGGACTCGCGCGCGCACGGTTCGACTTCGACCGCCAGAACGACCGGGGCGTCCGGCGCCATCGCGGCGCGACTCCTGCGGAGACGCTTCGAGGGCTCCGTTCGGTAGCGAAGCGCACGACCACCCCACCCGCGCCGCTCGACAGCCGGCTCGTGGAGGCGATCGTCCACGGCGAGGACATCCGGCGGCCGCTGGCCATCGCCCGCGCCTACCCGCAGGAGGCCGTCGAGCGGGCGATCCACCTCCAGTCCCGCACGCCGCGGTCGTTCGGCGGTGGGAAGGAGCTCCTCACGCACGTGCGGCTCTCGGCAACGGACTCCGACGTCGCGCTCGGCGACGGCCCCGAGGTCAGCGGTCCGGCGCTGTCCCTCCTGCTCGTGCTGACGGGACGGGCGGTCGCGCTCGAGGACCTCGAGGGCCCGGGCCTGGAGCCGCTCACCGCCGAGCTTCGCTGAGGAGCTTTCACCTGACCTCGTTCGCCAGGCGCAGGACGGCGTCGGCGACCGGCGCCCCGAACATGACGGCGTCGTTGTGGTCGGCGGTGAGCTCCACGCGCTCGAACAGCGACGGGACCTCGTCCGCGACCTGCTCGCTGAGCGCCGTGGGGACGATCGAGTCGCGGTTCCCGTAGATCACCGTGACGGGCACGTCACTGTCCGCGAGGTGCTCGGAAACGGGGAACCGGTCGCGCAGCAGCAGGCGCACCGGCAGCCACGGGTAGTGGTGGGCCCCAACGTCGGCGAGCTCGGTGAACGGCGACCGCAGCACCACGCCCGCCGGCGGCGTCCTGACCTGGAGCGCCGCCACGACGCCGGTGCCGAGCGACTCGCCGAAGTGGATGGTCCGCGAGGGCGGGTAGCCGAGCTCCTCCAGCGCGACCGCGGCGGCGTCCGCATCGGCGGCGAGTCCCGACTCACTCGGCCGGCCTGGGTTCCCGCCGTAGCCGCGGTAGTCCATCAGCAGCACGGCAAGCCCGCGACGGCTCAGCGCCGTGGCGAACTCGGCGCGGCTCAACCGGTTCCCGCCGTTGCCGGGTGCGACGAGCACCGCGAGGCCCTTGTCGGTCGCCTCCGCCGCCGGGACGAACCAGGCTTCGAGGTCGAGCCCGTCCTCCGTGCGGAGAGTGACGTCCCGCGCGCCGTCGACCACCTCAGCGGCCGACGGCACCGGCTCGGAGTCCGGGAAGTAGATCAGCTGGCGCTGCAGGAACCACACGGCGAGCACCCCCGTCCCGACGATCAGCAGCGTCACGAGAAGGACCACCATCAGCCTCCTGCTCAGCGGCGCGGTCATCCCTCATGCTCGCGGCGGGACCCGCCCGAGGCAACCGCACGACCGGAGGGAAGTTGAGTCGCTGAGGCCCATATGTGGGCCGAATCGACCCATCATCAGGACCGCGAGGTCAGCGCGCGGGTCGCGAGGCCAGGGTGGCCGTGTCGGTGTTGGCGCCGCACACCACGACCGCGACGCGCTCGCCCGGCTGCGGCACGTACCGCCCGGAGTGCAGCGCCGCGTAGGCCGCGGCGGCGCCGTGCTCGGACGGCACGCGAAACTCGTCCCACAGCGCCGACCGGGCCGCGACGATCTCGTCGTCGGTGACCATGACCGGAACCGGCGACTCGGCCTCGACCGCTGCGAAGGCGAGGTCGCCGAGGCGGCGCGCGCCCAGCGAGTCGGCCGCCACTCCCGAGACGGACACGTCGACCGGGCCGCCGGCCTCCATCGCGCGGTGCAGCGTGGGGCACAGCTCGGGCTCGACCGCGACCACCCGGGCCCGGCCGAGCGCCGAGGCCGCGACGCCGGCGAACAGCCCGCCGCCCCCGACCGCGACGACGATCGTGTCGATCGACGGCTCGTCCTCGAGGATCTCCTCGGCCAGCGTCCCGGCGCCGGCGGCGACCTCCACCTGGTCGTAGGCGTGCGCGAGCACGGCCCCGGACTGCTCCGCGAAGTCGACGGACGCTCGGTACGCCTCCGCGAACTCGCTGCCGACCCGCCGCACCTCGGCTCCGTACGCCGCGATCCGGTCCACCTTCACCTGCGGCGCCGACTCGGGCACGAAGACGGTGGCCCTCAGGCCGAGCTCGCGGGCCGCGAAGGCCTGCGCCAGGCCGGCGTTCCCGCCCGACGCCACCACGATGCCGGCGTCGGTGATCTCACCGGCCTCGACACCGGCGAGCTGGCGATTGAACGCGCCGCGGGTCTTGAACACACCGCAGTGCTGGAGTTGCTCGAGCTTCAGCCACAGGGAGTCGTCGGCGGACGCCCGCCACAGCGGCGTGCGCCGCACGCGGCCTTTGATGCGTTGCGCTGCTGCCTGCACATCCTGCCGGGTGACCGTCACGCGTCCAGTATCGCGATCGCGCGCGACGCGCTCAGAGGGAGTCGAGGACGACCGGGTCCTCGCACGCCCGCGCCCACGCCGCGATCCGGGCGCGGATCTCGCGACCGAGCAGCCATTGGCCGATCGGCTCGGCGACGAAGCGCAGCCACGACGGGCGCACGGAGTAGGTGTACTTCCAGACGGCGCGCGTGCCGTCGCGCCCGTCCCGGACGTCAGGCACGAACCGCCAGCCGCCGCCGAACGAGGCGAAGAACCACGGACCCGTCACCATCGTCATGCCCACCGAGGTCGGCGGGCGGTAGGAGACGTACTCGGAGACCATGCGCGGCCCGACCCGGGCGCGGGTGTGCGTGCGCACGCCCTTGGCAGGCCGGTCCGCGTCGATCAGGTGCTGCTCACGGATGAAGGGGTCCCAGCGCATCCGGACGGCGCCCGTGGTCTGCGAGACCGCGAACGCCGTGTCGGGCGGGACCGGGACCCACGCCTCCGCCGTGACCTGGGGCATCGAGCCTCAGTGACCCCCGCCGATGGCGGCCGGGCCCGCCTCGCGGCGGATGTCGATCACGTGGCCGGTCATCGACGCGACCAGCACGTCGAGCGAGCGACGGGCGACCTCTTCCGACGACAGCAGCGTGCCCTCGGGCTCCTCGCCGAACGCCTTGGTGCGCATCGGGGTGCCCGTGCGCTCGGGGTTCACGCAGTTCACGCGCACCTCACCGGCCCACTCGTCGGCCAGCGCCTGGGTGAGGTTCACGGTGGCGGCCTTCGCCGACGAGTACAGCGAGTAGCCCTTGCGGCCGCGCGTGTAGGACGAGGACGTGAAGAGCAGCAGCGAGCCGTTCGAGTCGGCCAGCAGCGGCCGGAACTCCTGCGCGATGAAGATCGGCGCGAGGTAGTTGATCTCGGTGGCGGCCCAGATCGTCTCCTCCGACGTGTCCGCGAGGTCGCCGATCGGCAGGACGCCCGCGGTGTTCACGACGTAGTCGACGCGGCCGGCCTTCTCGATGACCTCACGCGCGGCCTCGGCGACGTCCTCGCGGCGGTCGACGTGCGTGCCCGTGGACGAGCGCGAGAACGCGTACACCTGGGCGCCGTACGACTCGGCCAGCTTCGCGATGTCGCCGCCGATCCCGTAGGAGCCGCCGAACACGACCATCGTCTTGCCCTCGAGCGCGGCGCGGTACCCCTCGTCGTCGAGCTCCTCCGGCGTCTCGGCGGAGGCCAGCTGGAAGAGCTTGTCGGCAATGTAGACGTCGATCGGCTCGGTGACCTTCATGTTCCGCTCGTGACCCTGGACGACCGCGATCGGCACGTCGGGGCGGTAGCGCAGCACGACGGTGCAGTCGTCGGTGGCGGTGAAGTCGGGGTCCTGCCACGCCTTCTCGTAGGCGTCGCGGATGATCGACGCGCGGAACGCCTGCGGGGTCTGGCCGCGGCGCAGCAGGTCGCGGCGCAGCACGTCGGAGATCGTGTCGAGGTCGCCGGAGCGCTCGTCATGAACCTGCACCACGGTGTCGGCCGACGGGATCGCGGTGTCGACGGCCTCGTAGGTGCCCAGCGCCTCGACGACGTCGGTGATGATCTTCTGCGAGACGAGCGGGCGGACCGCGTCGTGGAAGAGGACGTTGCACTCCTCCTCGCCGAGCGCCTTCAGCGCCAGGCTGGTGGTCTCGTTGCGGGTCGAGCCGCCCTCGAGGACCTGCGTGACCTTCGGGTAGGCGCCGTCACGGACGATCGCGTGCACCGGGTCGAGGTGGCCCTGCGCCATCAGGATGATGATCTCGTCGATCGAGTCGGCGGCCTGGAACACGGAGATCGTGTGCTCGAGGATCGTCTTGCCGGCGATCTTGATGAGCTGCTTCGGGATGGCCAGGCCCACCCGGGTCCCGGTGCCACCGGCGAGGATCACGGCCACGTTGCGCAATTCGGTCACCAGTCGAGGCTACCGGTGAGGCGTCACGGGATCTCGATACACCGTCTCGCTGCGCTCGCCGGCACTCGATCACCGGCGGCGGAGGGCCATATCGAGACCATGGGCACGGAGCCGGTGGTCGAGTAGCTCACGAGCGCAGCGAGGGGCGTATCGAGACCACGGCCACGGAGCCGGTGGTCGAGTAGCTCACGAGCGCAGCGAAGGGCGTATCGAGACCACGCTCAGGCGCCGGGGCGGATGACCGCGTCCTGCTGCTGCTTCTTCCAGGCGCGGAAGCCCTCCTCGGTCTCGCCGCAGCGCCAGTAGGCCGAGACGGAGATGTCGGGGCGGGCCACGCGGCCGTCCATCAGGTAGGGCCGCACGGACTTCAGCAGCGCCGACTCCCCGTGCACGAAGGCCTGCACGCGCCCCTCGGGCCACGCCCACGCGCGCACCGCCTGGTCGAGCAGCGTGGTGGAGCCGGGCGCGTCGCCGTCGCGGTACAGCCAGTTCACGTCGACGCTCGCCGGGCTGGGCAGGTCGATCTCGTGCCCGGGTCCGTCGACCTCGATGAAGGCCGTGGCGGCCGCATCGGGCTCGAGCGCCTCGATCGACGCGGCGATCGCCGGCAGCGCCGCCTCGTCGCCCACGAAGAGGTGGTGGTCGGCGTCGGGGCTGGGTCGGTACGCACCACCGGGGCCGCGGAACCGCAGCGTGTCCCCGGGCTTCGCGCGCAGCGCCCACGGGCCGGCGAGGCCCTCGGTGCCGTGCGTGACGAAGTCGATCGCGAGCTCGCCGGCCGCGGCGTCGACCCACCGCACCGTGTAGGTCCGCAGCACCGTGTCGTCACCGTCGGCGAAGACGAGCTTGACGTAGGTGTCGGTGGAGTCGAGGTGGTGCGCGAGGTACTCCTCGAACGCGGGACCGCCGAGCACCACGCGGCGCAGTCGCGGCGCCAGGTCCTCGGTGCGACGAACGATCAGTTCAACCTCGGTCTTCTGAGCCACGCTGTGTAGCCTAAACCGCGTGACCAACGGCCTCGATCCATCGACCTTCGACTCCCAGATCCGCCCCCAGGACGACTTGTTCCGACACGTGAACGGGCCGTGGCTGCGCGAGACGCCGATCAAGCCCGACCGGGCCACCGCGGGAGGGTTCGTCGATCTGGTCGACGAGGCCGAGATCCTGGTCCGCTCGATCGTCGAGAAGGCCGCCGCCGAGCCGCAGGACGACGAGCAGCGCAAGATCGGCGACCTCTTCGCCAGCTTCATGGACACCGAGCGCATCGAGCAGCTCGGCGCGGCCCCGCTGGCCGACGACCTCGCCCGCATCGACGCGATCGACTCGGTGCCCTCGCTGGTCCGCACCCTCGGCACGCTGGAGCGCGAGGGCGTCAACAGCATCATCGGCCTCTACATCGCCCCCGACCGTGGCAACCCCGACCGCTACGTCACGCACGTCGTGCAGGCCGGCATCGGCCTGCCCGACGAGTCGTACTACCGCGACGAGCAGTTCGCCGACGTCCGCGACGCCTACCGCGACCACATCGCCACGATGCTCGAGCTCGCCGGGTTCTCCGACGCCAGCGAGCGCGCCGACCGTGTGCTCGACCTCGAGACCCGCATCGCGTCGCACCACTGGGACCGGGTCGCCGTGCGCGACGCCCAGAAGACCTACAACCTCAAGACCCTCGACGAGCTCGGCGCGCTGACGCCCGCGTTCGACTGGCGCTCCTGGGCCGAGGCCGCCGGCATCGAGCAGGCCGTGCTGGCCGAGGCGGTCGTCTCGCAGCCGTCCTACCTCGAGGGCCTCCAGACCCTCCTCACCGACGACGTCCTGCCCGCGTGGCAGGACTGGCTGCGCTGGCAGCTGGTGCACGGCGCGGCGCCGTTCCTGTCCGACGACTTCGTCGAGGAGAACTTCGCGTTCTACGGCAAGACCCTCCAGGGCACCGACGAGCTGCGCCCGCGGTGGAAGCGCGCCATCGGCTTCGTCGAGGGCTCGATGGGCGAGGCCGTCGGCAAGATCTACGTCCGCACCGAGTACCCGGCCGAGGCGAAGTCGCGCATGGAGGAGCTCATCGCGAACCTGCTCGAGGCCTACCGCATCAGCATCCGCGAGCTGCCCTGGATGAGCGACGAGACCAAGCAGCGCGCGCTGGCCAAGCTCGACGCGTTCACCCCGAAGATCGGGCACCCCGAGAGCTTCAAGGACTACGACGCCCTCGAGACCGACCCGACCGACCTGGTCGGCAACGCCCGCCGGGCCCAGTCGGTGGCGATGGACCGCGAGCTGGCCAAGATCGGGCAGCCGATCGACCGCGACGAGTGGTACATGACGCCGCAGACGGTCAACGCCTACTACAACCCGACGATGAACGAGATCGTCTTCCCCGCCGCCATCCTGCAGCCGCCGTTCTTCGACGCGCAGGCCGACGACGCGGTGAACTACGGCGCGATCGGCTCGGTCATCGGCCACGAGATCGGCCACGGCTTCGACGACCAGGGCTCGCAGTACGACGGCACCGGCGCGCTGAGCAACTGGTGGACCGACGACGACCGCGCGGCCTTCGACGCCCTCGCCGCGCGGATCATCGCGCAGTACGACGACCTCAGCCCTGAGAACGCCGACGGGCAGACGGTCAACGGCGCGCTCACGATCGGTGAGAACATCGGCGACCTCGGCGGACTGGGCATCGCTCACCTCGCGTTCCGGCTGGCGCAGCAGGACAAGCCCGCGGAGCCCATCGACGGGCTCACCCCCGACCAGCGCTTCTTCCTGGCGTGGGCGCGCGCGTGGCAGGGCAAGGTGCGCCCGGCCGAGACGATCCGCCGCCTCACGGTCGACCCGCACTCGCCCCCGGAGTTCCGCTGCAACCAGGTCGTCAGCAACATCGACGCCTTCTACGAGGCCTTCGACGTGACGCCGGACGACGCCCTGTGGCTCGACCCGGCCGAGCGCGTCACGATCTGGGCCTGAGGTGACCTGGCCCGCGCAGCGCCGCACCGTCGGCACGCTGGCCCTCGCCCAGGTGGTCGGCGGCATCGGCAACGGTGCCGGGCTCGCGGTCGGCGCCCTGCTGATCGAGGACGTCACGGGCTCGGCCGGCTGGGCCGGTCTCTCCGTCGTCGCGATGACGCTGGGCGCCGCCGGCTTCACCATCCCGCTGTCGAACTTCGCGGTGCATCGTGGACGCCGGCCGGCGCTGACGGCCGGCTGGCTGGGCGGTGCCCTGGGTGCCGTCACCGTCGTCATCGGTGCCGAACTGGCCTCGCTGCCGCTGCTGCTGCTCGGCTTCCTGCTGTTCGGCTCCAGCACGGCAGCCAACCTCCAGTCGAGGTTCGCGGCCGCCGACCGTGCCGAGCCCGCAGCCGTGGGCCGATCGATCTCGCTCGTCGTGTGGGCCACCACCATCGGCTCGGTGGCCGGCCCGAACCTCACCGGTCCGGGTGCCTCCGTGGCCCGCGCGCTCGGCATCCCCGAGCTCGCCGGTCCGCAGGTGTTCTCCGCCATCGCGTTCACGGGCGCCGGGCTGCTGACGTGCCTGCTGCTCCGTCCCGCTCCGCCCGCCCGTCGCGCCGCCGCCGCCCCGCCCCCGCCGCGGATCGCCGCCGCACTCCCCCACGTCCGCGGCACCACCGCCGTAGCGATCGCCTCGGTCGCCCTGTCGCACGCGGTCATGGTGGCGGTCATGGCGCTCACCCCGGTTCACATGTCGGGCCACGGCGCCTCGCTGTCGATCATCGGCTTCACCATCAGCCTGCACATCGCGGGCATGTTCGCGCTCTCGCCCGTCTTCGGGTGGATGACCGACCGCTGGGGCGCCGAGCCCACGATCCTGATGGGCCAGGCGGTGCTGATCCTCGCGTGCGGCATCGCCGGCACGGCCGGGGAGTCCAACGTGCAGATCACGGTTGGCCTGGTGCTGCTGGGGGTCGGCTGGTCGATGTCGGTCATCGCGGGCGCCGCCCTGCTCACCCGCAGCGTCGACCCCGAGGTGAGGCCGCTCGTCCAGGGATTCAGCGACCTCACCATGAACCTCGCCGGCGCGTTCGGCGGACTGGTGGCGGGCGTCGTGGTGGCGCTGTGGAGCTTCGGTGCGCTGAGCGGCGTGGCCGCGCTGCTGACGCTGCCGGTCGTCGCGGCGATCCTGATGGCCTCGCGGCCGCCTGCGCGCAGTCTCACCTGACGAGAAAGCCCAACGCTTTCGGCCCCTTTCTCGAACATCTGTTCTACACTGGTCGACATGACCTCGCCCGCAGTCGATGCCTTCCTCGAGGTGCGGCGTGCGCGGGCACAGGCGGAGTTCGCCGAGTGGAACCTCGTGCTCACGCATCGCGAGCGGGAGATCCGCCGGATCGACGCCGGCGACGAGGTGTCGATCGGCAAGGAGCTCGCGCGGCGCGGGATCGCGCTCGAGATCGCTCAGCTGCTCGGCATCACCGAGAACTCGGTCTGGCGGATCGTCGTGCAGGGCGAGGAGGTCCGCGACCGCACTCTCGCCGTCTGGGGGGCGTTCCGCGACGGCGTCCTCGACGCGCGCCGCGTCGGCCTCATCGCCGACACCGTGGCGAAGCTCCGCTCCCCCGAGGCGATCGAGGCCCTCGACCGGACGGCCGTCGGCTACGCCGCCGAGCACACCCCCGGAGAGCTGCGCAGCTGGCTGAAGCGGCTGCGGGCCCGGCTCGAGCCCGAGCAGTTCGAGGACGACGCGGCCCGCGCCACCGAGCAGCGCCACGTGGAGATCTCGCACAACGACGACGGCACCTCGTGGCTGAGCGCCCTGCTGCCCACCGGCGTCGCCGTCGCCGTGGGCAATCGCCTGCGGGCCGCGGCCAAGGCGCTGCCCAAGATCGACCCCGACACCGGCGAGCGCGACCGCCGCACCCGCGAGCAGAAGCAGGCCGACCTGGTCGCCCACTGGCTCACGTGCAGCGAGGGCACCACCACCGACATCCGGGCCGAGATCGCCATCACGATCGACTCGACCGACCTGATCGGCCTCACCTCCGGCAGCGGATTCACCCGCGGCGACCGCGAGCCGGTCCCGGCCGAGTGGGCTCGCGAGCTGGCCACGAGCGAGCACACGCTCCTGCGCCGTCTGGTGCTCGACCCGCTCGGGAACGTCATGGACACGACGAAGCTCGGCTACCAGCCCAGCGACTCACTCCGCGAGGCGCTGCGCTGGCGCGACGGCACCTGTCGGGTCGCAGGTTGCCAAGCGGACATCAGGGACACCGACCTCGACCACGAGCTGGCGTACGACCGCGGCGGCACCACCTCGGCCGAGAACCTGAGATCCCTGTGCCGCCGGCACCACAACATGAAGTCGCACGGCCACCTCCATCGGCGCCACCTCCGGCCCCCGGTGCAGTTCGCCGAGTCCTACCTGCGGGGGGCTCCCGTGGTCTATCGCGCCACTAGGCTCGCCGCGTGACCGATCAGATCAGATTCGTGCTCTCCGAGTCCGACATGCCCACGCACTGGTACAACATCGTCCCGGACTTCCCCACGCCGCCGCCTCCGCCGCTGCACCCCGGAACTCACGAGCCGGTCGGTCCCGACGACCTCGCCGCGCTGTTCCCGCCCGAGCTGATCGCGCAGGAGGTCACCTCCGAGCGCTTCGTCGAGATTCCCGAGCCGGTCCGCGACGTCTACCGCCAGTACCGGCCGTCGCCGCTCGTGCGCGCACGTCGCTGGGAGAAGGCCCTCGGCACGTCCGCCCGGATCTACTACAAGTACGAAGGCGTCTCGCCGGCCGGCTCGCACAAGACCAACACGTCCGTGCCGCAGGTCTACTACAACGCGATCCACGGCATCAAGCGACTGACCACCGAGACCGGAGCCGGCCAGTGGGGTACCGCGCTGGCCTACGCCTGCTCGCTGTTCGGGCTCGAGTGCGAGGTCTGGCAGGTCGGCGCCTCGTTCGACACCAAGCCGCAGCGCCGCACCCTGATCGAGGTCTTCGGCGGCAAGGTCCACCGCTCCCCCAGCCGTCTGACGGAGTTCGGGCGCTCCCTGCCCGAGGACCACACCGGCTCGCTCGGCATCGCGATCAGCGAGGCCGTCGAGGTCGCCGCCCAGGACGAGACCATCAAGTACGCGCTGGGCTCGGTCCTCAACCACGTGCTGCTGCACCAGACGATCATCGGCGAGGAGGCGCTCAAGCAGCTCGCCATGGCCGGCGAGTCCGGTGCCGACCTGGTGATCGGCTGCGCCGGGGGCGGCTCGAACTTCGCCGGCCTCACGTTCCCGTTCCTGCGCGAGAAGCTGGCCGGGAACCAGTCCCCGCGGATCCTGGCCGTCGAACCGTCCTCGTGCCCGACCCTGACCCGCGGCGAGTACCGGTACGACTTCGGTGACACGGGTGGCATGACCCCGCTGATGAAGATGTACACGCTCGGCCACGACTTCGTGCCCTCGCCGATCCACGCCGGTGGCCTGCGCTATCACGCGATGGCGCCGCTGGTCTCCCATGCCTTGCACGAAGGACTGGTCGAGGCGGTGGCGCTGCACCAGAGCGAGTGCTTCGACAGCGCGGTCGAGTTCGCGCGCACCGAGGGCATCGTGCCCGCGCCCGAGTCGTCCCACGCGCTGGCCCAGGCGCGCCGGGCCGCGTTGGAGGCCACGGAGCAGGGCACCGAGCCCGTCATCGTCGTGGGCCTGTCCGGCCACGGCCTGCTCGAGCTGGGCGCCTACGACTCGTACCTCAACGGTCGCCTCGAGGACGATCCGCTCTCGGACGAGGACCTGCAGGCGGCGCTGGCCAACGTCCCCGTCATCTGATGTCATTCGACGCATGACGATCGAGGTGCGTCCGGCGACCGAGTTCGACGACGTCCGCACGATGGTGGGGCCCAAGCGGCCCGATGCCGAGTCGTGCTGGTGCCTCAGCTATCGCGTCCCGGGAAAGGTCAACCGCGAGCTGCACCGCGAGGCGCGCGGCGAGTACGTCCGCGAGCTGATGCAGCAGGGCCCGCCCGGCGTCCTGGCGTACGAGGGTGACGAGGTGGTCGGCTGGGCCGCGATCCACCCGCGCGCGGACACCTCGTTCGCGACGAACCGCAAGATCCCCCACGTCGACGACCTCGACGTCTGGAGCCTGTGGTGCGTGCGCGTGCGTCCCGGGCACCGGGGACAGGGCATCGCGCACCACCTCATCGAGGACGCCGTGGAGTACGCCCGTTCCCAGGGCGCGCCCGCCGTGGAGGCCTACCCCGTCGACAACGACGGCGCCAAGGTCGACCTGACGATGGCCTACGTCGGCACGCGCGCGTTGTTCGAGCGCGCCGGTTTCGCCAAGGCCGCCGACACCGACTCGGTGCTCAACCGGTTCCCGCGGGTGCTGATGCGGCTCAGCCTGTCCTGACCGGCCACGGTCCCCAGCGGTGCGGCGTGGTGGGCAGGTCCAGCGGCTCCGGCTCCCCCGAGCTCCCTCCCTCATGGTGCCCGGGATCCACGTGGCGGCCGTCGAACTCCACGTGGATCTTCCACGGGGCACTCCCCTCAGGACCCCGGCGCCATTCGGTCATGGCGCCCTCCACGATCGCGAACACAGCCGTTTCGAGCTCGTCGAGCATGTCGGGAACGGAGTCGTCGCACGCGTCGCAACCGCAGCCGGGCCACCAGTTCAGGTAGCCGAACCCGGCGCGAACCTTCACGCCGGGCAACGTGGCCCGGGACGTCACAGCGGCGAGCGTGGCTCCGTCGCCGGAGCGCGGCGTCAGCGTCACGTAGGTCTGCTCGCCCCTGACGAGCTCGGCCCGGTTGACGTCGTAGCGCTGCTCCAGGTGATCGAGCAAGGCTCGGGCCGTCGTGATGATCGGCTCGAAACGCTCGGGGTGAGCGCACTCGCTGTACATGCTCTTGGGCGTCTCTCCGACGCCCCACCGGTTGCCGTACTCGATCGGCCGCCCCTCGTCGTCCAGCCACGTGCCGAGGTCGAGCTGCGGTCTCACGTAGTCGCGCAGCACCCCGATCGGCACCGGGAACGGGAGGACGTGGGTCGCGGGATCGGCACCGATCACTGACGCGCCGCCGAACTCGTCCTCCACGACCGTGACCTGCTCGGTCGTGGCCTCGCCGATGCGCACGGGCAGGTGATCTCCCGCGGGTGT
The DNA here is from genome assembly GCF_013868155.1 of Aeromicrobium phoceense. Taxonomy (NCBI): domain Bacteria; kingdom Bacillati; phylum Actinomycetota; class Actinomycetes; order Propionibacteriales; family Nocardioidaceae; genus Aeromicrobium; species Aeromicrobium phoceense. Next base: position 1,638,720 of record NZ_JACEOG010000001.1, on the reverse strand, counting down.
CGTCAGCGTGTACTGGTCGGCCAGGTAGCCGATGCCCCGCTCGTCGAGCGCCTGCTCGGCCTCGTGCCAGTCGACGCCCGGGGGCGTGGCGCGGCGGCCGAGGAGGTCGAACGCGGCGATGTCGTCACCGTCGAGCTCGATCCACCCGACCACCTCGCCGTCAGCGCGGCGGTGCGGAATCCATCCTTCGGGCAGCATGGGCCAACCCTGTCAGAGATCCGTCGACCATCTCCAGCACTCGGTCGCAGTGCTCGAGGACGTCGTGGTCGTGGGTCACCATGACCACGGCGACGTTCGCGTCGCGGGCGCGATCGGCGAGCAGCTGCACGACCTCGTGACTGCGACGCCGGTCGAGCGCCGCCGTGGGCTCGTCGACCAGCAGGAGGCTCGGATCGTTCACCAGGGCGCGAGCGATGCCCACGCGCTGGCGCTCGCCGCCGGACAGGTGGCCCGGGCGGTGCTTCGCGCGATGGGCCATGCCCACCGAGTCGAGCACGGCCGCAGGGTCGACCCGGCGGCTTCCCGCGAGCCGACTCGCCAGCCGCAGCTGGTCGGCGGCCGTCAGCGCGGGCAGCAGGTTGCCCGACTGGAAGACGAAGCCGATGTGCGCCAGCCGGAAGCGCGCGGCGGCGCCCTTCGAGAGGGTGGCCAGATCGGTGCCGTGGACGCGGACCGAGCCCGAGTCCGGGTGGGACAGCGCACCCGCGACGGCCAGCAGCGAGGACTTGCCCGAGCCCGACGGGCCCACGATGGCCACGAACTCGCCCGGCTGCACGGTCAGCGAGACCGCGTCGAGGGCGCGGACGCGCGAGTCGCCGTCGCCGAGCTCCAAGGTGGCGTCGACGATCTCCAGGGCGGGGGTGGTGGTGTTCATCGGCGGCCTCCCAGCGCGGCGAGTGGATCGATCCGGGTGATGCGCAGGACGGAGACGGCGGCGCCGAGCAGACCCAGCGCGATCGTCAGCGCGGAGGCGACGGCGATCGGCCCCGCCTCGAGCTCGAACGGCATCGCGTCGGGCATGACCGCACCCATCGCCACGCCGGCCGCGACGCCGATGCCGGTGAAGACCAGGAGGACGACGGTCGCCTGGGCGAGGCTGTCGCGCAGCAGGTAGCGGCTGGACGCGCCCATCGCCCGCAGCACGGCGAGGTCGCCGGCGCGCTGGATCGTCCAGACGGTGAAGAAGGCGCCCACGACGAGCGCGCAGATCACGTAGAGGAAGACCTGGATCATGCTGAGGGTCATCGTCTCGGCCTCGTAGCCCGGCGAGGCGTTGAACGACTCGGTGAGCGTCATGCTCGTCGTCCCGGCGGCGCGGTCGGCCGCGGCGAAGTCGACCTCCGCGCCGTCCTGCGCCTGCACGGCGATGGCACTGAACAGGGGGTAGTCCACGGCGGCGGTGGTGGCCTGCGTCGGCGGGCCGGGCTGCACGGAGTTCGAGGCGATGAGCTGCCAGGTCTCCAGCGGCAGGTACGCGACGTCGACGTGGCCGAAGGTCGCCTGGCCCTCGGTGAACCCAACGACGGTCAGCTCCACGTCGATCCGGTCGAGCGTCACGACGGTGCCGATCTCGACCCCGTCGTCGGCGAGCGTCTCGGATACGACGATCCCGTTCACGCCGGCGATGCCGTCACCGCTGGACGTGGCCGGGGCCAGGAAGCCGTTCGGGTCGACGCCGAAGAGCGTGAGGTCGACCTGCTTCCCCGCGTCGGTCGTGCTGTTGACGATGCTCACGCCCAGGGGCTCGGCGGCCTCGACGCCGTCGGCGTCACGCCACGGGGCGAGCTGGTCGGGCTCGATGATCGAGCGGCTGAACGCGTTGTCCTTCATCGTCCCCTCGTCGAAGGCGAACGCGGTGACCGGCATGGCCTTGAGCCCGGAGACGCCGTCGTTGACGAGTCCGGTGGACAGTCCGGAGAGCAGGACGACGAGCACGGAGATCAGCGAGACCACCGCACCCATCAGGGCGAATCGGCCACGGGCGAACCGCAACTCGCGCAGCGCTAGGAACATGCACATCCCTCGGGGTCGGAACGTCCCGACACTATGTCGGGAAGATACCGACAGTGTGTCAGACGCTCCCAGCGCGTCAGTCCCGGGGCAGTCCCGCCGTGAGCATCGCGAACACGTCGTCGGCGGTCGTCCCGGCATCGGCGCCGTGCTCGATGAGCTGGACCCCCGACCCGAGTGCACCCTGGACGAGATGGACGAAGCGGTCCGGGATCCCGAGCTCCGTGAGGACCTCGGCGACCGGCCGCATGAGCGCGTCGTGGAGGACCATGAGGTCGTCGAAGCGCGTCGGCGAGAGATCGGCCTGGCGGAGCGCACCGGCGAGGCCATGGTGACCGTCGGCGGTCATCCGCATCGTGGCGTCGACGAGAGCGCGCAGGCGTGGGAGGCCCGGCTCGACCTGCGCCATGGACTCGTCGAGGCCCCGGTTCCACCGGTCGAACGCCTCGATCGCCACGGCGACGAGCAGGTCGTCCTTCGACGGGAAGTAGTCGTAGAAGCTCGACCGCGACATCCCGGCGCGCTCGGTGACGGTGCCCGGCTTGATCCCCGCGATGCCGTCCTCCCGCAGGACGTCCTCGGCGGCGCGCACCAGCGCGGCGCGTTGCGCCTCGCGGTGCGCGCCGACCGTGGGCGCGGAGATCTTGGGCATCAGCCCATTATGGCCTGACGGTGACCGCGGTTCGTGCCGAAGTCGAGCCCTTGGTCTGCTCCGAGCCGAGGTAGACCGCGCGGATCCGCTGGCTGGAGCGGAGCTTCACCGTTGCAACGGCCTTCCCGTTCGACAGCCGCACCGTCTTCAGCACCTTCGAGCCGGCCATGAAGCGGACCTTGCCGGTGGGCTGGTGGCCCGCCGCGCGGACCGTCGCGACCACCTTGACCGGCTTCGAACGCTTCACCGCTCGCTTGACCGCGAGGGAAGTGCGGCTCGAGGCCTTCACGACGGTGACGGTCACCGGCGTGCTGGTCGAGGCCGCCGCCAGCGCGGACCCGGTGAACCGTGCCGTCAGGCTGTGGCGCCCGACTGCGAGCCTCGGCAGCGTGACGGTGGCCCTGCCACCGGCGACCTTGGCTCGGGCGACGACCTTCGCGCCGTCGCGCAGCTCGACCGCACCCGCAGCCGCTCCCCCGACCGAGACCGTCGCGGTGATCCGCTGCGCGTACTCGGCCCGCGAGGCCGAGAGTCGCAGCCCCGTCGTCGTGGCGACCTCCTGCTCGAACGCGTCGGCGGCCCGGCCGAGACGCAGGAACACGGTCTCGCCCGTGGCGTCCTTGAGCCCGTCGTTGTCGGTGACGCCGTAGAGCGAGCCGTCCGCCGCGATCGTGAAGCCCTCGAGCTTCTCCTGCGTCCAGCCCTGCGTCTCCCTCAGGTGCGGGAGGACGTCGATCGCGAGGCGCTTCTCCAGGATCGGCAGCTCCTCGGCGGCGTCCTTCGGGATCGTCACGGTGTAGATGCGCTTGTTGCGCGCGGCCGGGCCGTTCAGCTTGTCGCGCTCGATGACCGCGAACGTGTCGGCGTCGATCGCCGTGATCTCGGACAGGCCGACCCAGTCGCCACTGCCGCGCAGCGGGTTCTCGAGCTCGTAGCCGAACCAGTGAAAGGTCTGGTCGGCCACGTCGTAGCGGCCGATCCGTGCGACGTCCTCACCCGTGAGCGGGCGCTGGAGCGCGAACCAGACGTGCTCGCCGGCGGCGTCGGTCGTGGCGGTGACGCCCTCGAGGCCCCACTTGCCGAGCTTCGCCGTGATGTCGGCGGGCAGGCTCACGCGCTCCTGCACCGCGCCCGCGTCGTCGGTCCGCACGAGCACGTTCGCGGGGCCGGTGGCGCCCTCCGAGGCCAGCCAGAAGCCGCCCTGCGGACGCTTGAACAGGCCCTCGATGTCGAGCGGAGCGGGCGCGCCGCCCTCGGTCACGGCCACCGTGTCGGTGATGCGCGGCGGCGAGGCGGAGACGTCGACCCGGTAGAGGGTGCCGTTCTTGACCACCGTGTCGGCGGCGGTCCACAGCGTGCTCGTGTCGGTGGGATCGGCGGTCAGCGCGCCGAGCGCCTGCCAGCCGATCGGGTCGCCGCCCTGGTCCTCGGAGAGGATCGACGGGAAGGCCGCCTTCCCGGGCTTCCAGGCGTAGAGCCCGACCGTGGCGCGCACGGAGACGCTCGCGTCATCGGTCTCGCTGGAGACTGCGAACAGGCCGCGCGACGGGATCGGCAGGAGGCCCTCCGGTCCGTTGGTCGTCGGCATCACCTGGACGAACTCCGGCTTCGCGGGGTCGCTCATGTCGTAGACGGCGACGAAGTTGCTGCGCTCGGAGCCGACGAAGGCGTAGGTGGTGCCGTCGAACTCGGCGACGGCCAGGCCCTCGGGCTCGGAGCCCTTCTTCGCGGCGCGGTCGTCGTTGTACAGGCCGTGCTTCACGGCGAGGCGCTCGAAGGTGTTGCCGGCGTCCCACACGACGTCGCCATCGGTGTCGAACACGGTCCAGCCACGGCTGCCGCCCTTCCAGTCGCCCTCGTTCGCGGTGGCGAGATGGTCGTCGTCGATCCACGCGATCGCGTCGGGCTCACGCACGACCGACGGCAGCGAGTCGGTCAGCGAGATCTTGCCGTCCTTCTTCGCGTCGATGCCCGTGAGGTCGACCGAGCCCGCGCTGAAGGCCTTCGTGACCTCGCCGGTGGCGGTGTCGATCAGGACGATCCCGTTGTTCTCCTGCAGGGTCACCGCGAGGGTGCCCTTGCCGTTGATCGAGACGTACTCGGGCTCGGGGTCGGTCGGCTCGGCGATCCCGGCCGCTGCCAGCGTGTCCGCGTCGAGGTCGACGCGGCGCAGGCTCCAGTCGGCGGGGCCGCCCTCGAGATCCAGCAGCTGCACGAAGCCGCCCGGGGCCTGCGGCAGGTCGCCCTTCGCGCGGCCGTCGGGGGTGAAGTCCTCGTCGCGCTGGTTCTCCATCGCGATGGCCGCGACGGACTTCTTGGCGTCGAGCGCGATGGAGTCGGGCTGGCCGGCCAGGTCGATGCTCCGGACGCGGACGCCGTCGGACAGCCGCACGACGTCCAGGCGGCCGCTCGGCTCGGTGAAGGACGCCGAGGTGTCCACGACGACCAGGACGTACTTCCCGACGATGCTCACCGAGGTGGGCTGGTCGTCGGCGTCGCCGAGCTCCTCCAGCGACAGCGAGCCGTCACCGCGCGGGTTCGAGGGGTCGCTGATGTCGAGGAAGCCGATGCGCTTGCCGAGGGCGTCGGTGTAGACGAGCGTCCTGCCGTCGTCGGACACCGCGGAGATCTCGGCGACGGTCTCGGCCGAGGCCGGCGTGCCCGGGGGCACGTTCTGGAACACCGGGTAGGTCGCGAGGCGGTGGAACGACTTCTCGGGGGCCGCGTCGGCGACCGAGGTGGACAGGAGCGGGAGGGCCGTGGCCAGCACGGCGGCGCCGGCGAGGGCTGCGAGGGAACGTGACACGGGCGTCACTGTGTCGGCCTCGCGCCAACGCCGGGCCGCCCCCGGCTGAACGTCGCGTGAACTCAGCGTTGACGCTCAGGCGGCGCCATGTCGCCGCCGGGCCCGCCCTCGGGACCTCCCCCGCCGCGTCCGCCCTGCATCCCGCCCCCGGTGCTCTCGCCCGCGGTGACGGAGGCGACCTCCTCACCGTCGACCTGCACCGTGTAGGACGTGCCGGTCTCGATGTCGTCGCTGGCGACCAGGAGGTTCGCGGCGGTCTTCGCCAGCGTGTGCGTCGCGACCTCGTTGCCCTCCGCGTCGAGCACGGTGACCGTCGCGCCGGCCGCTGCAGTGCCCAGACTCGCCTGCAGCCAACCCTGCTTCGAGCTCTCCGTCGGGGCCTCGGCCATCCCACCGCTGCCGACCGCGAGCAGGGAGCCACCGTCGACGGTCGTGCCTCCGGCGGCATCGAGGGCCCCGTTTCCGTCACGGGTGGGCCCGTCGACCACCACCGTTCCGCCGGTGATCGTGGTGGTGCCGTTCGAGTCCAGCCCGTCGCCCTCGGCGTCGACCGTCACGGTGCCGCCCGATATCACCAGATCGACCCCGTCCTCGGCCGCCATCGACTCTCCCGATCCGCTGGACGCGTTGATCCCGTCGTCGGTCGCCGTGAGGTCCACCGTGCCGTCGGTGATGCTGACGACCGTGCCCTGGACGGCCTCCTCGGACTCGTCGACCACGACGTCACCCCCGGAGATCGCGACCACCGCGCCTGCGTTGAGGCCCTTCGGCGAGGGGTCCTCCTCGGTCGACGGCGCCGTCGCGGTGACGTCCAGCGAGCCCGATGCCACCAGCACGTCCGTGGTGGCCGAGACCCCGTCGTCGCCGACGTCCGCGGTCACCGCGGCACCGTCGAGCAGGACGTACCCCGTGCCCGCGTCGGTGTCGTCGTCGGACTTCAGCCCGTCGCCCCCGGCCGTGATCGAGATCCTCCCACCGTCGAGTGCCAGGTAGTCCTTGCCGCGGATGCCGTCGTCGCCGGCCTCGACACTGATCTCGCCACCCAGCACGACGAGGCCGTCCTTGGCCGTGATCCCGTCGGCTGCCTGTGAGGTCACGGTCAACGCGCCGTCGCCCGCGATCGTCAGGTCGTCCGACGACCACAGCGTCGCGTTCGCGGCGTCCTCCTCCTCGTCGTCGGCCGCGGAGTCCGCGCCGTCGGCGAGCGTGTTCTGCGACCCCTCGGCGAGGACGACGGTCGTCTCATCCGCCTGCGTGACCACCAGCGGCGAGTCGGCCTCCGAGGTGATGCCGACGCCGTCGAGCACCAGCTTCACCTCACCGTCGCCCTCACTGGCGACCACGACCTGGCCGTCGTCGAGCGAGCCCGTGAGGACGTACGTCCCCGCCGCGCCGATCGTCACGGTGTCGCCGTCGATCGCCACAGCAGCGTCGTCCGACGTCGTGGACGCGCCGTCGGCCAGCGTGATGCTGATCGCGCTCGCCGCGTCGTACTGCGCGGCGTCCTCGGCGTCGTCGCGGTTCGCGTGCGGGGCGACGTTGTCGGCGAGGGCCTGCTGGGCCGTCACGGCCCCGGTCGTCACGTCCTGCGACGCCTCGTCACCACCTCCGCAGGCAGCGAGCAGCAGCAGTCCGGCGGCGGCGGTGAACGCCGCGACGCGACGCTTCCAGTTCGGGGTGGTCATCGGATCTCCTTGAGGGTTCGCGCCCACTTCAGGGGCGGCAGGTCGGGGTCGAGCGCGGCCAGACCGACCGCGAACTTCGAGAGGGTGGTGGGTCGGTGCCCGCGACGCCAGAGCAGCCGGTCGAACGCCGACGGGCTGGAGCGGCTCTTGGTCTCGACGATCGCCAGGCCGGGCCGGTGGAGGCGAGTCCCGCGACACGCGCGTTCGTCGGTCCACCCGAGGTCGAGGTCGATCGTCACGCGGCTCCCGTCGGGAAGCAGCAGCGTCCGCCGGCGGTACGAGGTCACGACCACGGGCTCCAGGTCGGCGGCGCGCACGCCGGTCACTCCGCCTCGGGCCAGGGCCGCGTCGACGAACGTCCGGGCCTCGCGCCCGAGCGGCACCCGTCCCGGATCGGGGTGCTCGATCCGCTCCTTGGCCGTCGTGCCGCGTGGACCGGGCACCTTCACCTCGAGCCAGCAGGTACCCGTGTCCTCGTAGGCGCGCGACCGGACCTTGAACCGGCGGCGCCGGCCGCGGCCGGCCAGGTGGTAGGCGGCCAGGTCCGGGGTGTCGAGGTACGTCGAGCGGTAGGCGAACGTCCGGAGACCGTCGATCTCCAGCTCGCGCGTGCCGGCGGGAGCGTCCTCCAGCAGTTCATCCACGGCATCGGCCCGCACGAGGTACTTGCGGTCGACACGCGTCAGCAGCGCCGCGTCCTGCACCAGCTCGGCGAGCCCGACCGGCTCCAGCCGCTGGGCCAGGAGGGTCATCGGGAGCCGCCCAGGCCACGAACGACGAGCGTCGTCGTGTCGTTGACGAGATCGGTCCGGCGCACCTCGATCTTCCCCGGCTCGGCGCCCAGGAGGACGGTGAGGTGGGAGGCCAGCTCCGACGGGTCGGTGATCGCCCGGTCGATGACGAGCTCCTGACCGCCGCCACCACCACCCGCGAGCCGCTGGTGGTCACCGATCCACAGCACCGCCAGCAGCGCCACCATCAGACCCGGCGCGAGCCAGGAGTCGGCCGGGGCCAGTCCTCCCAGCAGGCCGAGTGCCAGAGCGACGAAGTAGTAGGCGACCTCGCGCTGCGAGAGCTCCTCCGAGCGCAGCCGGATGATCGACAGCACGCCGAAGATCCCGAGACCGAGTCCGGCACTCACGCCACTCGAGGACAGCACGGCGGCGACGGCGAGGACGCCGACGTTGACCGCGAGGTAGGCCACCACCAGCTCGCGACGGCCGCCGCGCGGCAGGAACAGGACGAAGACCATCACGGTGATGGCGACGAGATCGGCTGCGTAGCCCAGGTACGAGTTCATGTGAACAGCACACCAACGCAGCGTCAGCGGTCGGTGTGGCTCGCTTGTGGGCCGGCTGTGGACGCCGGGGACGACTCAGGGGACGAGGACGATCTTTCCCCGCACGGCCCCACGCTCGCTGATCCGGTGCGCCTCGACGACGTCGTCCAGCGGCATGACCCGCCCGATCTCGACCTCGAACGCGCCGGCGGCGACGAGGGGCAGCACGGCCGCGACGGCCTCGTCGCGCCATCCCTGCTGCTCGGGGGTCAGCGGCTCGGGCGAGCCGCCGGACCAGGCCTGCAGGCCGAGCTCGTGGTACTGCGCACCCTGCACGATCGTGCCGATCCGCGTGTGGTCGACCAGCTCCATGCTCGCCGCGAGCGCCTCCTCGGTGCCCGCGCAGTCAAGCGAGACCGTGAAGCCCTCGGGCGCGGCCTCGCGCAGCCGGTCCAGCAGCCCCTCGCCGTAGGCGACCGGGACGGCGCCCAGCTCGCGCAGGCGGTCGTGGTTGCGCGACCCCGCCGTAGCGACGATCTCGGCCCCGAAGGAGCGCGCCAGCTGGATGACGGCCTGGCCGACGCTTCCGGACCCGCCGTGCAGGAGCAGCCGGTCGCCCGTCTCGACGCCCAGCGACCGCAGCACCTGGTACGCGGTGGAGACCGGCACGCCGAGCGCGGCGGCGACCTCGAAGTCCACGCCGGAGGGCAGAGCGGTGAGGTTCCCCGGCGACGCCACCACGTGGGTCGCGTAGGTGCCCTGCGTGTTCTGCACGACCACGGCATCGCCGACGCCGCAGCCGTCGACACCCGGACCGACGGCGGAGATGACGCCCGCGCCGTCGAAGCCCGCTCGGCGCGGCTCGTCGAACGGCGGCGACGGCCGGATGCCCGCCCGCAGCTTGATGTCGATGGGGTTCACGCCCGCCGCCCGGATCTCGACGACCACCGTCCCCTCGCCGGGGGTGGGCTCAGGGCCTTCGTGCAGCTCGAGGACCTCGGGTCCGCCGGTCTGCGAGTACGTCACGTAGCGCGCCATGGGAACAGTCTGTCGCACGGACAATGAGAAGAGCGTCGCACTGGACATGAGAAGAGGCCGACCCGGTGGGTCGGCCTCTGTCCGGTGGAGCATAGGAGATTCGAACTCCTGACCTCTTCCATGCCATGGAAGCGCGCTACCAACTGCGCCAATGCCCCGCTAACAACCTCGACAAGATTACCTGCTCGCCCCCGAGTTCCCCAAACCGGGGTCGGGTTCGTCCGCCTCGTCGTCGGACATGACCGGCTCGGGCAGCGATCCGGAGTTCCATTCCGCCAGCCGCCACTGCGACATGTCCTCCCACCGGGCCTCCTGCAGCACCGACCAGTGGCAGTTCGACAGGCCGCCGAACTGGCGCCACGACTGCTCGGCGATCCCGAGGAACGTGAGTGCGCCGGTGCGCAGCACGGCACCGTGGGCGACCACGACGAGCGTCTCGCCGAGCGGCAGCTGCTCGATGTGCTCGCGCAGGGCCACGTCGAGGCGGGCGCCCGCCTGGGCGTGCGTCTCGGCACCCTCGATGCGGGTCTCGTCGCCGTCGGCCCAGGCCTGCATCTCCGTGGGAAAGCGCTCCCACGACTCGCGCCACGTCAGGCCCTCGCGCGCGCCGAACGCCAGCTCGCGCAGGCGCGGGTCGAGCTCGACCTCCAGACCGGTGCGTGCCGCGAGCGCACGCGCTGTGTCCGCGGCGCGCGACAGGTCGGAGCTGACGATCCGGGCGGGCTGCAGCGACGCGAGGCGCGCGGCGGCGTCCTCGGCCTGCTGGCGCCCCACTTCGTCGAGCGGGATGTCGGTCTGGCCCTGGACGCGGCCGGCGACGTTCCACTCGGTGCGCCCGTGCCGCCACAGGATGACCCGGCGGCCCGGGTTCGATCCCGGCTTCACGGCAGCTTCAGGTCGATGGTGGGGCAGTCGCTCCACAGCCGCTCGAGGGCGTAGAACGCGCGCTCCTCGGAGTGCTGCACGTGCACGACGATGTCGCCGTAGTCCATCAGGATCCAGCGCGACTCGCGCTGGCCCTCGCGGCGGATCGTCCTGGCGCCGATCTCGAGCAGCTTCTTCTCGATCTCGTCCTTCACGGCGTTCATCTGCGGCTGGTTCGCGGCCGAGCACAGCAGGAAGACGTCGGTGATGGCCAACTGCTCCGAGACGTCGAAGGCGATGATGTCGGCCGCCTGCTTGTCGGCGGCGGCGAGTGCGGCGGCCCGAGTCAGTTCGATCGCGCGATCGGTGGCGGTCATGAGGGGTCCTTCGGTGGGTCGAGGGGTTGGTAGAGGCGGTGCTTGCCGATGTACTGGACGACGCCGTCCGGCACGAGGTACCAGACCGGCTCGCCGCTGTGCACCCGTGCGCGGCAGTCGGTGGAGCTGATCGCCAGGGCGGGGATCTCCACCAGGGTGACCCGCTCCCTGGGCAGTCCCTCGAGCGTGGACTCGTCCATCTCGTGCCCGGGACGGGTACAGCCGACGAAGTGCGCCAGCTCGAACAGCTCGCCATGGTCGCGCCAGGTCAGGATCGCGGCCATCGCGTCGGCGCCGGTGATGAAGTACAGGTCGTCGTCGGGGTACCGAGTGGCGAGCTCGCGCAGGGTGTCGATCGTGTAGGTGAGGCCGGGGCGGTCGATGTCGACCCGGCTCACGGTGAAGCGCGGATTGGCCGCCGTGGCGATGACGGTCATGAGGTAGCGGTCCTCGGTGGGCGAGACCTGACGCTCGGACTTCTGCCAGGGCTGGCCCGTGGGGACGAAGACGACCTCGTCGAGGTCGAACCACGACTGCACCTCGCTGGCGGCAACGAGGTGTCCGTGGTGGATGGGATCGAACGTGCCGCCCATCACGCCGATGCGGCGGCGACGGTCGGTCATGCTCAGGTGTGCTCGCGACCCAATCCGAAGAGGAAGGTGATGAGCAGCAGCACCATCAGGATCCCGAGGGCGATGCCGCCGATGATGTACGGGTTGATGGCGGCCTCGCCGTGGTGGGCCGCTTCCTCGGCGGCCAGCATCAGATCGAGCATGGGCGACAATCTATCAGCGCGTCTGGCCGGTGCCGGTCACCACGTAGGTGGTGGTGGTCATCTCGGTCAGTCCCATCGGCCCGCGGGCGTGCAGCTTCTGGGTCGAGATGCCGATCTCGGCACCGAATCCGAACTCGCCACCGTCGGTGAACCGCGTGGACGCGTTGACCATGACGGCCGCCGAGTCGACGCCCATCGTGAAGCGGCGCGCAGCCTCCAGCGATCGCGTGACGACGGCCTCGGTGTGGCCCGAGCTGTAGCGGCGGACGTGGTCGATCGCCTCGTCGACCGAGTCGACGACCCGCGCCGAGATCTGGGCGTCCAGGTACTCGGTGGCGTAGTCGTCCTCGGTGGCCGCGTCGACGCCGTCGAACGCACGGAAGGCCTCGTCGCCGTGGATCGAGACGCCGCGGTGCTGGAGCTCCTTCACGACGCGCGGCAGGAACTCGTCGGCCACCGCACGGTGCACGAGCAGCGACTCGGCCGCGTTGCACACGCTGTTGCGCTGGGTCTTGGAGTTCAGGACGATGTCCAGCGCCATGTCGAGGTCGGCGTCCGCGTCGACGTAGACGTGCACGTTGCCGGTGCCGGTCTCGATGACCGGCACGGTGGACTGCTCGACGACCGTGCGGATGAGGCCGGCTCCCCCGCGCGGGATCACCAGGTCGACGAGACCGCGGGCGGTCATCAGGTCGGTCGACGTGCTGCGGTCCTCGGCGCTGATCGCCTGGATCGCGTCGGCCGGCAGGCCCGCCGAGGCCACGGCGTCGCGCATGATCTCCACGATCACGGCGTTCGACCGGCGGGCCGAGCGGGACCCGCGCAGCAGCGACGCACTGCCGGCCTTGAGGCAGATCGCGGCGGCGTCGGCCGTGACGTTGGGACGACCCTCGTAGATCATCCCGATGACGCCCATGGGCACACGGATCTGCTGCAGCTGCAGCCCGTTCGGCAGCGTGGAGCCGCGCACGACCTCGCCGATCGGGTCGGGCAGCGCGGCGATGTCGCGCACGCCCTGGGCGAAGGCGGCGACGCGGTCGGCGTCGAGCGCCAGCCGGTCAATCACGTTCTCCGGGGTCCCTTCGGCCCGCGCCTCCGCCACGTCGTCACCGTTCGCGGCGACGATGCGGTCGGTGCCGGCGACGAGCGCCTCGGCCATCGCGGTCAGTGCCGCGTCCTTGTCCTTGCGCGTCGCGAGTGCCAGCACGCGCGCGGCGTCACGCGCGCGGAGAGCGGCCTCGCGGACCTCGGTACCCATGCGGCGAGTGTAGTTCGACGAATTAGGCTCGGGGAGTGCCGTCCCGCCCGTCGCTCCCGCGCCGCGCGTGGACGTCGCTGACAGCCTTCGCTCCCCACGGGGACGCGCACTGGATCTCGCTGCGTGCCGGCGTCAGCTTCGGCGTCCCGCTGCTGCTCTTGTGGTGGATCGACCGCCTCGACCTCGTCCTGCCGGCGACCTTCGGCGCGTTCACCGCCCTGTACGGACGGGCGAACGCGCACCGACCCCGAGCGGTCATGCAGGCCTCGGCGGGGACCGTGCTCGTCGCCTGCGTCGCGCTGGGCACCTCGCTGGGCGCGCTGGGTGCCGGGCCCTGGTGGTCGGCCCTCGCGCTCACGGTGGCCGCCGCGATCGCCACGCTCGCGTCCCACGCGTGGGCCTGGCATCCCCCGGGCGCGCTCTTCCCCGTCTTCGCCGTCGGCGCCACGGCCGGTGCGCGCGTGGACGGCGGCGACGTCGCGCTGCATGTGGCCGTGGCCGCCGTGACGGCCGTGCTGGCCATCCTCGTCGGCGGCCTCGGCGTCCTCACGCCCGCCCGGCACCGCCCGCGTCAGCCGTGGGACGCTCCCCTGCACGCGGCCCTCCGGTCGTCGCGGACCGGCGAGGAGGTGGCCCGGGTGGCCCTCGTCGTCGGGCTGGCTGCCGCCGTGGCCACGACGCTCGACCTCGGTCACGCCTACTGGGCCGCCGTCGGCGCCGCCGCCGTGTCCTCGGGTCCGAGCACCGGCCACCAGGTCCAGCGCGGCCTGCACCGCGCCGTCGGCACGATCGCCGGCGTGGTCGTCGCCGGCGGCCTGCTGGCGCTTGACCTGCCGGTGCTCGCGACGATCCTCGTGGTGATCGTGCTGCAGATGGTCGCCGAGCTCCTCGTCGGCCGGAACTACGCGGTCGCCCTCGTCGCCATCACGCCGACGGCGCTGCTCATGGTGAGCCTCGGGTCGAGCGTGCCCGCGTCCACGCTGGTGGTGGACCGGGTGCTCGACACCGTCCTGGGTGTCGCCGTCGGTCTGGCGGTGGTGCTGGCGTGGGACCGCTGGCTCACCCCACGGCGGCGAGGATCTCGCTGACGTAGCCCGCGGAGCGCTCCGAGCCGATGATGCCCGGCGCCATCTTGTTCATGACGTAGGAGATCGTCAGGCCGCGGTCCGGGAACATCACCGTGAGGGATCCGCCCCAGCCGCCCCAGAAGCAGATCCTGCCGTCGGGGATGTAGGGCAGGGTCGCCGGCTCGGGCAGCGCGAACCCGATGCCGAATCGCAGCGGCACGCCGAGGACGAGGTCCACGTTCCGCGACTGCTCACGGAAGATCAGGTCGATGGTCGAGGGCGAGAGCAGCGTGATCCCGTCGACCTCTCCCCCGCGCGAGACCACGGAGAAGGTCCGGGCCAGCGCCCGCGCGTTCGTGTGCGCGTTCAGGGCGCCGAGCTCGGCGCGGCGCCACGCGGTGGTGTTCGCCGCGGCAGCGTCCGCGATCGGACCCATGAACGTGCGGGCCATCGGCGACTCGAGATCGATCTGCGAGAAGTCGATCGGCAGCGGCGGGGGCGGCACGATCTCGGCGATGCGGTCGTCGTCCTGCTCCTTCGCGCCGATCTGCAGGTCGGTGCCGAGCGGGCCGGCGATCTCCTCGGCGACGTACTGCGTGAGGGTCCGGCCGGTCACCCGCCGGACGATCTCGCCGAGCAGGTGGCCCTGGTTCATGGCGTGGTAGCCCGAGGCCGTGCCCGGCTCCCACCACGGCTCCTGCGCGGCCAGCCGCGCGGTCGACTCCTCGCGGTCGTACATGTCCTCCACGACGAAGGGCTGGTCCCAGCCGGAGACGCCCGAGGTGTGCGACATGACGTGGCGCACCAGCACGTTCTCCTTGCCGTTCTTGGCGAACTCGGGCCAGTAGGTGGCCACGGGCTCGTCCACGTCGACGAGTCCGCGCTCGACGAGCGTCAGCATCGCCAGTGCGGTGACCTCCTTGGTGGTCGACCAGACGTTGACGATCGTGTCCCGCTCCCACGCGCGGGTGCGGGCGACGTCGGCGTGCCCACCCCACACGTCGACGAGCGTCTCGCCGTCGAGGTCGACCGCGATCGCGGCACCGAGCTCCTCACCCGACTCCAGATTGGCGGCGAAGACCTCGCGCAGCCGGTCGAATCGCGGGTCGGTGTCTCCGTGAACGGTCATGTCTCTCTCCTTCATCCGGTCACCCCAGGAGGGCGACGAAAACTCGGTACGCCGCATCGGCGTCGGGGGCTGCCCCGGTGATCAAGTCGGCGTAGATGAACGACTCCGCGACGCGGACCACCACGAAGGCCAGGGCGTCGGGCGCCAGGTCCACCGGTCCTGGCGGCTCGCTCGCGATCAGCCCGGTCACGAGCGCGAGCATGCGCCCCTGCGTCGGCAGCTCGGCAGTGGTGAGGATCCGCAGGGCCCGCGCCGGATCGCGGTGCAGGAACTCGCGGAACCACGGCTCGTCGATCAGCAACCGCACGTAGGCCCGCAGGACGCGGGCGGCGCGGTGCGGCGTGCCGGGCGGGTACGCCTCGACGGAGGCAGGCCACGCGAGCTTCTCGGTGGTCTCCCAGAGCGCCTCGGCGATGAGGCGGTCACGACGGCCCACGCGGCGGAAGACGGTGCTGCGGTCGACTCCCACCTCGGCCGCCACGCGTCCGACGTCCACGGGCTCGCCGGCGATCAGCGCGTGCCGGGCCGCGCGCACGATGGCCTGCGTCGTGTGATCCACGCCACGCATCCTGCACCATGCACGACCCCTGTGCAATGTTTTTCAGATTTGGTGCATCAGGCCGGAGGCAGCGGCACCGCCAGGGTCGGGTCCGTCGGGGGCACGTGCACCTGCTCACCGGTCCACTGCGCGATGGCGATCCGGTACTCGGGCGAGTGCTGGTAGCCGCCGTGGGTCATCACGAGCGACCCGGGATCCCCCGACCCGGTCGGGCGCACCTCGAGCGTCGGCCTGTCGTAGACCGGGTCGTCGCAGTCGGAGTAGACGCGATACCCCAGCGGGTCGCCGCGCCGGAACAGGTTCACCCAGTGCTCGGGTCGGGCCAGCAGGAACCGCAGCCCGGTGCCGGCCGGCTCACCGCCCGGCCTCCCGTCCGGGACGTCGGGCCAGGCCTCGCGCAGCCCCGTCGCTCCCGGCGTCGGGACGTAGCCCAGCGCGTCGGGTCCGGCCGCGGCGGGGAAGATCCGGCCGTAGATCGCGCGCACCTGGCTGCCGTAGGTGAGCAGCCTCAGCTGCTTCGCCCGACCGTTGAGCCGGCAGGCCACCGCCACGCAGATCAGCGAGCCCTGACTGTGTCCCGACAGCACCACGGCGCTCGAGTCGTCGTCCCCCAGCGCCCAGCGGGCGCGCGCCGTGATCTCGGGGACCACGCGCTCGGCGTAGCAGGGCGGCGCGAAGGGATGGGCCGCCCGCGGCCAGAAGGTGGTGACGTCCCACAGGATGCCCACGTTGCGACGGGCCGTGGGCGAGCGCCGCACCCGGGCGCCGGCCATCATCAGCCCGATGCTGCCCAGCAGCGCGATGTAGAGCGAGACCGTGGCGACGTCCCGCAACCCCGGGTACACCGACCACGGGGCTCGCCCGCCCGAGGAGAGCGCCAGAGTCGTCAGCGCCAGTGCCGTCGTCAGCGTGCCCGAGCCGTCGAGCAGGCGCTCGACCCGGTGGGCCAGCCCGGCCGCGACCCGGGCGTCCGTGACGCCGTCGCGGTCCTGCGAGGGAACCTCGGGATCGTCGCCGACGACGAGGTCGCGGATCGCCGGTGCGGCCTTCGTCCGGTACAGCACCACCATCACCGCGGTCAGCACACCGCCGAGGACGAGCATCGACGACAGCATGAGCGGGGTCCACACCAGCACCTGGGGCACGACGAGCGGCGTCTGCGGCGGATCGTTGACCTTGAGCGCCACCCTGCCGTCGGCGGCCACGACCCGCAGGCACGGCACCAGGGCTCGGTCGAGGATGCACGAGGGCGACACGTCGAGCGCACCCGCCGTGCGGAAGCCCTTGGACTCACCGGTGCACGGCTCCTGCGCGGGGTAGGCGGGGTCGTCGCCCCGACCGAAGCAGGACCCGACCAGTTGCACCGTGGTGGTGCCCGGCGGGAGCAGCAGCACCGCCTTGTCGACCATCGTCGACGCCGTCGCGTAGGAGGCCACACCGTCGCTCTCGCGCGCGAGCGCGTCGGTCCGGACCGTGCCGTGGGTGACCCGCACGGCACCGTTCTCCAGGACCACGCGGGCACCGTCGAGCCGCACATCGCCGGCGGCGACGAGCCGCGGCTCGCCCTGCGCCGACACCGGGGAGCGCTCGTTCCGGACGGTGATGAGGTCGGCCACGGTCTGCGAGTCGCCGTTGAGGAAGTTCGAGGCGGCGACCGCCCCGGCGGACGTGAACAGCAGCGCCACCATCGTGGCGGCGCCCAGCATCACGGACGCTCCGGCACCACCCCACGCGACGCAGCGGTTCCCGGCCAGCCGGCTGCGGTTGCGGTGGAACAGCAGCAGCAGGCCCCACGCCGCGAGGGTCTCCACCGCGAGCCACCCGGCCGGGACGAACCAGCCCGACGCCACCAGCGCGACCATCGCGAGCACCACCACGAAGGTCCACCGCAGGCGCACGCGGCCACCCACGAACACGATGACGTGGACCACCGTGAGCAGGACGAAGAGTCCGATGAACCACAGGTTCGAGCCGTACCAAGCGAGCTCCTGCTTGGCGAAGGAGAGCTCCGCGGCCCACAGCGCCGCGAGGTGTGCCACCACCACCCCCAGCGCCACCCACGCCAAGGTGTCCAGCGGCAGCTGTCGCATCAGACGGCCCGGGCCCGTCCACGGGAACACCCGTCGCGTGAGTCGGCCCAGGTTCGGCTCGTCGCGGTACTCGAGGTCGTCCTCGTCGACCGTCATGGTGCGCAGCACCACGAGCACCATGATGAGCGCGGCCGCGAGCGTGGTGGGCCACAGCCAACCCCCACTCCCCCGGACGAGCATGTGGATCCCGGTGTAGAGCACCACCGTGGTCAGTCCGGCGGCGATGTGCAGCCGCTGCAGACGCCGCGTGCGCTGCTCCCCGCGCCACATCAGTGGGTGCTCCAGGATGCTGGCGCGCGGCTCGGCCCGCTCCGCGTCGGTCATCGTGACCTCGGTCTCGTGCACCGCGGCCTCGTACCGCGCCAGGCTCTGGAACGACAGCGCGACGAGCGCCAGCAGCGCGCCGAGGGGCACCAGCGACATCACGGCGATGCGCGCCCCGGCGGACAGTCCGGCGATCCGGTCCATCCAGTCGGGCAGCACGGGGCACGCGATCGCGTTCGCCCGGAAGCACTGCCACGCGACGAGGTCGATCGCGATGAAGCTCACGGTGAGCATGGCGATCACGGTCAGGATCACGGCGCTGACCCGCACCGCACGCATCCCCCACCGGGCCTGGCCGTTGTCCTCGCCGGCCTGCGTGCGCGCCCAGAACGCGAGGTTGACCAGCGCGAACGGCAGCAGCACGAGCCACAGCACACGGGTGACCCAGCCCAGGACGCCACGGACGCCCGAGGTCAGCTCACCCCACGAGTACGCCTCGAGGGACAGGCCTGCCGGCAGGGTGCGCAGCGGCGGGGCGGCGCCGCCGGCGGTGCGGTAGAAGCCGGTGAGCCGGTCGCCGGCCACCTGGACGACGTCCTCGGGCGGGACGCCCAGCATCGAGTCGGTCGGCGTGCCGCGGACGCCGTGCACGCGCAGCTCCATGACGACCTTGCTGGGCTGCGGTGCGGACATCGGTCCACCTCCCGTGACTCGACCGTGTCACTGGTGGTGAGTCCGTGGCAAGGGGTCCTGATTCAGGACATGAGGATGAGGTCGTCGCGGTGGATGACCTCGCGCTCCCGCTCGGGACCCAGCTCGGCCGCCAGGTCGGCGGTGGAGCGCCCCAACATCTCGGGCAGCTCGTCGCTGTCGAAGTTCACCAGCCCGCGGGCGATCACGACGTGCTCGGGGTCGACCACGTCGACCGGGTCGCCCGCCGCGAAGTCGCCCTCGACGGCCACGATGCCGGCGGCCAGCAGGGAGGCACCCCGCTCGACCAGGGCGCGTCGCGCGCCCGCGTCGAGCACGAGGCGCCCGCGGGTCTCGCTGGCGTGCGCGAGCCACATGAGCCGCGCCGCGCGGCGCTTGCCGGTGGGCGTGAACAGGGTGCCGACGGACTCGCCCTCCACGGCCTCCACCGCACGTGCGGCCGACGTGAGCCGCACCGGGATGCCGGCCGCCGTGGCGATCCGTGCAGCCTCGAGCTTGGTCACCATGCCGCCCGTGCCGACGGCCGAGCCGACCCGGGCCACGTCGATGCCGGCGAGGTCGGCCTCCGAGCGCACCTCGCGGATGGGCCGGGAGTCGGGCAGGTCGGGGTGTCCGGTGTAGAGGCCGTCGACGTCGGACAGCAGCAGGAGCTCGTCGGCGTGCACCAGGTGCGCCACGAGCGCGGCGAGCCGGTCGTTGTCGCCGAAGCGGATCTCGGACGTGGCCACGGTGTCGTTCTCGTTGACCACCGGCACCACTCCGAGCTCGAGGAGCTTCGCGAAGGTCTGGTGGGCGTTGCGGTAGTGGCTGCGCCGGCTGACGTCGTCGACCGTGAGCAGGACCTGGCCCACCACGAGCCCGGCCGCCGCGAACGACTCCGAGTAGTGCGCGATGAGCGCGCGCTGGCCCACGGCGGCCGCGGCCTGCTGCGTGGGCAGGTCGCGAGGGCGTCGCGGCAGGTTCAGCGGGCCGAGTCCCGCGGCGATGGCACCCGAGGACACGAGGACGACCTCGTCACCGCGCGCCCTCACCGTGACGACGGCATCGACCACCGTGCCGATCCGGTCGGGGTCGAGATGACCGTCGGGGGTGGTCAGCGATGACGAGCCGACCTTGACGACGACCCTCACTGCTCGTCCTCGTCGAGCTCGTCGTCGCCGGGGTACTCCTCACCGATCGTCCAGTCCGGGATGATCGTGCTGGGGTCGAACGGCTCGGGCTCGCGGCCCTCGGCGCGCAGCGCGACGGCCTCCAGCTCCCAGGCACGGCGCGCGGCCAGCAGCTCACGACGCTCCTGGTTCGTGCGGCGGTTGCTCTGGTCGAGGCGCAGGTCCTCGCCGCGGCGACCGAGCACCTCGGCGCCCGCGGTGATCGTGGGATCGAAGTCGAAGACGACCTCGTCGCGACCCAGCTCGAGCTCGTTGGCGGCACCGATGACGATGTCGTCGCCGGCGGTCGCGCCGAGGGACAGCAGGTGGTCCTCCACGCCGAGCCGGTTGAGCCGGTCGGCGAGGAAGCCGACGGCCTCGTCGTTGCTGAAGTCGGTCTGGCGCACCCAGCGAGCGGGCTTCTCGCCGATGACGTGCCAGCGGCCGTCGATCTTGCGGACCTCGAACTCGCGGCCCACGCCCGAGGGCGCCGGCGGGCGCAGCACGATGCGGGTGGCCTCGCGGTGGGGCTCGGCGGCGCGACGCGCGGCGACGATCTCGGCCATCGCGAACGACAGCTCGCGCAGGCCGGCGTGGCTCGCGGCCGAGACCTCGAACACCCGCAGGCCGCGCTCGCGCAGCTCGCCGATGACGAACTCGGCGATTTGGGCGGCGTCGGGGACGTCGGTCTTGTTCAGCGCCACGAGGCGGGGCCGGTCGGAGAAGTCGACGCCCGCGTACTGGCCGTAGCGGGCGAGTTCGGCCTCGATGATGTCGAGGTCGGTGAGCGGGTCGCGACCGGGCTCGACCGTGGCGCAGTCGATCACGTGCACGAGGGCGGCACAGCGCTCGACGTGGCGCAGGAAGTCGTGACCGAGGCCGCGTCCCTCGCTGGCGCCCTCGATGAGGCCAGGAACGTCGGCCACGGTGAACGTGGTCTCCCCCGCACGCACGACGCCCAGGTTGGGCACCAGCGTGGTGAACGGGTAGTCGGCGATCTTGGGACGGGCCCGCGAGAGCGACGCGATCAGGCTGGACTTGCCGGCCGAGGGGAACCCGATCAGGCCGATGTCGGCCACGACCTTGAGCTCGAGGGTGACCGTGCGCTCCTCGCCCGGCTCGCCCTTGAGCGCGAAGCCGGGGGCCTTGCGCTTGCTGGAAGCCAGCGCGGCGTTGCCGAGCCCGCCGCGGCCGCCGGCCGCGATGACGAGCTCGGTGCCGGTGCCGACCAGGTCGGCCAGGACCTCGCCGTTCGCGTCGCGCACGACGGTGCCGTCGGGAACCCTGAGGACGAGGTCCTCGCCGTTGGCGCCGTTGCGGTTCGAGCCCGCGCCGGGCGCGCCGCTGGTGGCCTTGCGGTGGGGCTCGTGGTGGTAGTCGATCAGCGTGGTGACGTCGGGCGTCACGACGAGGATGACGTCGCCGCCGTGTCCGCCGTTGCCGCCGTCGGGACCGCCGAGCGGCTTGAACTTCTCCCGGTGGACCGAGGCGACGCCGTTGCCGCCGTTGCCTCCGGACACGTGCAGGGTCACCTGGTCAACGAACGAGGGGATCGCCATGGGTTCTCCTGGACGGTGGGTGGGAAAAAAGAGAAAGGGCAGCCCGCATCAGCGGACCGCCCTCCTCAGGAAGATCTGCGCGTCACTGCCCCGGAACGATGTTCACGACGCGACGGCCGCGCTTCGTGCCGAACTCGACCGCGCCGGGGGCGAGGGCGAAGAGCGTGTCGTCGCCGCCACGGCCCACGTTGGAGCCGGGGTGGAAGTGGGTGCCACGCTGACGGACGATGATCTCGCCCGCGTTGACGAGCTGGCCGCCGAAACGCTTGACGCCGAGGCGTTGGGCGTTGGAGTCGCGACCGTTCTTGGTGGAGGCTGCGCCCTTCTTGTGTGCCATGTCGTCAGTCCCTTACTTGGAGATTCCGGTGATCTTGACCTGGGTGTACTTCTGGCGGTGACCCTGGCGCTTCTTGTAACCGGTCTTGTTCTTGTACTTCTGGATGATGATCTTGGGGCCCTTGAGCCCACCGATGACCTCGGCGTCGACCTTGACCTTGGAGGCGTCGGCACCGGCCGTCACCTGGTCACCGTCGACCACCATGACCGCGGCGAGCTGGACGGTGTCGCCCTCGGTCGCCTGGACCTGGTCGATCGAGATGACGTCGCCGACCGCGACCTTGGCCTGGCCGCCGCCATTGCGCACGATTGCGTACACCACGGGATTCCTCACTCTGTACTGAAAAAGACTGGGTCTTGAACTGGGTCCTGCAAAAAAAGTCTGAGCGGCGCGCCGAGCGCACCGACTGTCGATTCTACTCGGGTGCCCCGTCGTCGGTCAAAACGGGTGCCTCCTGGGCCTGCGGCGCCTCGGCCACGGGCTGCGGTTCCGGCGCCTTCTCGGCCTGCGGCTGCTCGGAGCTGGACTCCTCGTCCTTGCCCTGACGCTGCTGGCGTCCGCCACCGTTGCCGTTGCCGCCACCGCTGTTGCCGCCGCGGCCCGAGCGCCCGCCGCGACGTCCGCGACGCTGGCCGTCGTCCTTCTTCGGCTCGACGGGGGCGTCCTGGATGACGACGCCGCGACCCTGGCACTCCTCGCAGTCGTGGCTGAAGGACTCCAGCAGGCCGGTGCCGATGCGCTTGCGCGTCATCTGGACCAGGCCCAGCGAGGTGACCTCAGCGACCTGGTGGCGCGTACGGTCGCGGCCCAGGCACTCGACCAGGCGACGCATCACGAGGTCGCGGTTGCTCTCGAGCACCATGTCGATGAAGTCGATGACGATGATGCCGCCGAGGTCGCGCAGGCGCAGCTGGCGCACGATCTCCTCGGCCGCCTCGAGGTTGTTCTTGGTGACGGTCTCCTCGAGGTTGCCGCCCGAGCCGGTGAAGCGGCCCGTGTTGACGTCGACCACGACCATCGCCTCGGTGCGGTCGATGACGAGCGAACCGCCCGAGGGCAGGTGGACCTTGCGGTCCAGCGCCTTGTGGATCTGCTCGTCGAGGCGGCGGGCGGCGAAGATGTCGTCGTCGCCTGTCCCTCCTGAGCCTGTCGAAGGGTCCCAGCGCTTGACGCGCTCCTCCAGATCGGGCGCGACGTGGGCGATGTACCCGGCGACCATGTCCCAGGCCTCGTCGCCCTGGATGGTCAGCGACGCGAAGTCCTCGTTGAACAGGTCGCGGATGACCTTGATCATCAGGTCGGGCTCGGAGTACAGCAGCTGGGGCGCCTTTCCGGCGGCCACCTTGCTCTCGATGTCCTCCCAGCGTGCGGTCAGCGCGGCGATGTCGCGCTGCAGCTGGTCCTCGGTGGCGCCCTCGGCGGCGGTGCGCACGATGACGCCGGCGCTCTCGGGCAGGGCCTCCTTGAGCAGGCCCTTGAGGCGCGCACGCTCGTTCTCGGGGAGCTTGCGGCTGATGCCGTTGCTGCCGCCGCCCGGGACGTAGACCAGGAAGCGGCCGGGCAGGCTGACCTGGCTGGTCAGCCGGGCGCCCTTCTGGCCGATCGGGTCCTTGGAGACCTGCACGAGCACGGTCTGGCCCGGCTGGAGCGCATCCTCGATCTTGCGCTGCTTGCCGTTCTGGATGTTCGACCAGTCGACCTCGCCGGCGTAGATGACCGCGTTGCGGCCCGCGCCGATGTCGACGAACGCCGCCTCCATGCTGGGCAGCACGTTCTGCACCTTGCCCAGGTACACGTTGCCGATCAGCGACGTCTGGGACTCGCGGGCGACGTAGTGCTCCACGAGGACGCCGTCCTCGAGCACCGCGATCTGCGTGTAGTCGTCGCGCTGGCGCACGACCATCTCGCGGTCGACCGCCTCGCGACGGGCCAGGAACTCGGCCTCGCTGACGATGGGCGCCCGGCGGCGGCCGGCCTCGCGGCCCTCGCGGCGGCGCTGCTTCTTGGCCTCGAGGCGGGTGGAGCCGGTGACGCCGGTGATCTCGTCCTCGGCGGTGCGGCCCTCACGGACCTTGACGACGGTGTTCTCGGGGTCGTCGGGGGAACCCTCGGCGCCCTCGCCGGCGCGCGCACGGCGGCGGCGGCGACGGGTGGTGGTGGAGCCGGAGCCCGACTGGTCGTCGTCGCCGGACTCGGAGTCGGACTCGTCGGAGCCGGACTCGCCCTCGTCGTCGCCGTTGTCCTGGTCGCTCTTGCGGCGGCGGCGTCCTCCGCGGCGGCGCCGGCGGCGTCCGCCCTCGCCCCCGTCGTCGTCGCCGGAGCCGTCCTCGTCGTCGTCCTGGTCGCCGTCGGCGTCGTCCTGCGGCTCGACCCGCTTGCGCTCGCGCGGGGGCGCCAGCTCGGCCGGCGGCGCCTGGAACATCGCACCTACCGGGGGCAGCGTGGAGACCTTGGGCGCGACCTCGGGGGCCTCGTCCTGCTCGTCGTCGGCGTCCTCGTCCTCGTCGGTCACCGGATCGGGCTCGGGGGCCTCCTCCACGGGCGGGGCGAACACCGCCGCCGGCGGGCCGGCGGGACGACCCGCGGCGCGGCGGCGCGTGCGGGTGGTGGTGACCAGCGGCGCCTCGGAGGCGTCGTCGGTGGGAGTCTCGGGCGTGTCGGCCGCGTCGTTCGGATCGAGCATGTGCTCTCCTTCGCCCGGCAGCGGCGCAGCCACCCACCGGGCTGGTCAATGGTCCCGTGGGACCTCAAGTCTGTCTCAGGACGGCGCTTAGGCCTGTCACTCGACTTTCCACCCGACCTGCCGCGGTCGACACCTCACGGTGCGTCGCGGCCGGTGGCGAGCGGATCGCCGACCGTACCGGTCCGAACATCCAGCGGCCCTTGGCTCGAGCGGGTCGCCAGCGGCGCCTTCTCGATCGGCAGGCCGCACAGGGTGCGCAGTCCGGTGATCACGTCGTCCGGTCGTACCGACGGGGTGTCATGGCGTACGACCACGTCCAGTATCGCACACCCCTGCGCGCCGGTCCGGTCATCGACGTCCAGACGGACGACGGCGGCGCGGCAGTCGAACGTGCGCAGACCACGCTTCATCATGCGCTCGACGAGCACCTCGTCGCGGGCCAGGAAGGCCTCGACGGCGGCCCGGGCGGCCTCCGGGAAGACCTCGGGCAGCTCGATGGACCAGCGGCTGGCCTCGAGCAGGTCGGCCAGCGCCCCGCCGGGCGACACGACCACGTCGACGACGTCGAGACCGTCCGGCAGCGCCGCGTCGAGGGCGTCGCGGACCTCGGCCGGGGCCATGGCCCGGGTCAGCCCGATCTCGGCGAACTCGGCCTCGCTCGCCGCGCCGGTCGGGGAGGCGCCCGCGTAGGAGATCTTCGGGTGCGGCGTGTAGCCCGAGGAGTGCCCGATCGGCAGGCCGGCGCGGCGGATGGCCCGTTCGAAGGCGCGGGCGAAGTCGCGGTGGCTGGTGAACCGCATCCGGCCCCGCTTGGCGTACCTCAGGCGCAGCTTCTGCACGATCGGCAGCTGCGGGTTCGGGGCCTCCGGGTTCGGGGTGCCTTCCAGGGTCCTGCTGCCGTCGTTGCTCACCCCACCAGCGTACGGCGGCCCGTTCCGGGGCCGGGGTCCCGTCCGCGCCGCTACCGTTGGTCCCATGCGTCACACGATCGCCCTGCTCCTGACCGCCTCCGCGCTGGTCCTGGGCAGTGCCCCCGCGGGAGCCGCGGCGACGGTTCCCACCAAGGTCGCGGGATTCAGCACGGCGAGCCAGACCGCCGCGCCCGGCGCCACGGTGCGGCTCGCGGTCAAGGTCACCGTCAAGGGCAGGGCGTCGGCGCGGCGGGTCGTCTCGCTGCAGCGGCACGTCGGCGGCCGGTGGGTGCGCGCCGATCGCGCCCGCACGACCAAGTACGGCCGCGTGGTCCTCACCCATCGCCTCGGAACGAAGGCGGGCGCGGCGACGAAGCTGCGCGTCCGCGTCGCGGCGAAGGGTCGGCTGCGCGCCGTCAACACCCGGGTCAGGACCGTCACCGTCCGAGGTCCGTGGACGCCCGACGCGCGGTCGAAGGAGATCCTGTCGCGCGTGAACCAGGCTCGCTCGACGGCGCGCTCGTGCGGCTCGGAGTCGTTCGCCGCCCGCGGTCCCGTGCGCCTCGAGTCGCGCCTGTCCGCCGCCGCGCGACGGCACGCCGTCGACATGGCGACCCACGACTTCTTCAGCCACACCGGGTCGAACGGATCCGACCTGAGCGACCGCGTCGACGCGCAGGGGTACGACTGGTCCCGGCTCGGCGAGAACATCGCCGCCGGCCAGGACTCGGCGAAGCAGGTCGTCGACGCGTGGCTGGCGAGCCCGGGCCACTGCAGGAACATCATGGGCCCGTTCACCGAGCTCGGCGTCGGCTACGCGACGGGCGACACCCGGTACGGGACGTACTGGGTCCAGGACTTCGGGACGCCGCGCTGACCGTGAGCTCCTCCCCCACCACGCCGACCACCGGCGGCCGCTGGCTCGTCGGCGCGGCCATCGTCCTGCTCGCCCTCAACCTGCGCGTCGTCGTCGCGAGCCTCGGCGTCGTCCTGCCCGAGGTGCGCCAGGACCTCTCCATGACGCCGACCACCGCGGGAGTGCTGACGACCCTCCCGGTGCTGTGCTTCGCGGTGATCGGCTTCAGCTCGGGCGGACTCGTCCGCCGCTTCGGGCTGCACCACGCCACCGTGGCCCTGCTGGCCCTGCTCGCCGCCGGCCTCGTCGCCCGGACCCTGCTCGACGACACGGTGCTGTTCCTCAGCACGACGGCGATCGCCCTGGCCGGCGCCGCCGTCGGCAACGTCATCCTGCCACCCCTGGCGAAGGTCCACTTCCCCGATCGCATCCCGCTGATCAGCGCTCTCTACGGGGCCGCGATCATGGCGGGCGCCACGATCGCGTCGATCACCACCGTCCCCCTCAGCGAGGCGCTCGGCGGCTGGCGCCCCGGGCTGGCGGCGTGGGCCCTGCTCGCCGCCCTCACGGTCCTGCCGTGGCTGACCCTGCTGCGGCACGACGTCCACACCGGCCCCGCCACGGGCGACCGTCTGCCGATGAGGGAGATCGTCCGCTCGCCCCTGGCGTGGGCGATGGTCGCCTGCTTCGGTGCCCAGTCGGCGGGCGCCTACGCGCAGTTCGGGTGGTACCCCGAGATCCTCATCGACGGAGGCGTCGGCGAGCACCAGGCCGGCGTGCTCCTGGGGGTCATCACCGGCGTCGGGATCCCCCTGACGCTGGCGCTGCCGTGGCTCATGGCCCGGACCGGTGACACGCCCGTGCTGCCGCTGTTCTTCGGCACCGTCACGGCCGCCGGATGGCTCGGCGTGCTGCTGGCACCGGCGAGTCTCCCGGTGCTGTGGTCGGTGCTGCTCGGGCTCGGCGGCGGCGCCTTCACGTGGGTCCTGGCGATGATCGGCAAGCGCACCCGCACGCCCGCCGCCACGACGGCACTGTCCCTGCTGACGCAGGGGCTCGGCTACCTCCTGGCGGGACTCGGCCCCTTCGGCGTCGGCTCCCTCCACGACGCCACCGGCTCGTGGGACGCACCCCTCATCGCCCTCATCGCCTCGACCGTGGTGATCACCACGGCAGGCATCGTGATCAGCCGTCCCCGGATGCTCGAGGACACCCTGCGCTAGGTCGGTCCGGGTTCGCAGTGGCGTCATGGTCGGCCAGTTCGTCCGTCCCCTTCGTGGACGCACTCGCCGTTCACCCATCATCTCTCCCGAAGGAACCGCGTGAACACCACGACCCGTCGCCTCACCGGCGGCGTCGCCGCCGCCGCTGCTGCCCTCCTCATCGCGCTGTTGCCGTCCGTGGCGCATGCCGATGAGTCGAGCGACGTCAGCGACGTGTGGCTCAGTGCCCAAGATCTCCGGGTGAACTCCGGTGCCTGCAGGACCGCACGGCTGAAGATGCATCACAACGGCGGACACCTCGAACGAATCGCCGCCGAGGTCGAGATCTGGAAGGGCTCTCGTTACGTCGGCGAGACCTTCGACTTCCTCTACGACTCCTCCGCGCCATTGACCGTGGAGCACCTGTGGTGCCCGTATGAGGGACTTGGGCGATTCCGAGCCGGTCCCAGTGATGTCGAGTGGAGCTACACGGTCGAGACGTCCCACTGGGACTCCTACCTGGAGATGTGGATCACCGACACGGACTATCGCGAAGGCGACCTCCGCGATCGTTCGCAGGCATCATTCCTCGTGAAGCAGGACGCTCGCCTGTCCCGACCCACCGGCAGGACGTCCGGCAGGACGCGAACTCTCTCGACGAAGCTGACCCACTACAACGTCGGTGCCTCACAGTGGAAGGCCATGAAGAAAGCACCCGTCAAGCTTCAGCGCCGCCCATCGAACGGGCGTGGACAGTGGAAAACGATCAAGAGCGTTCGCACGTCCTCCACGGGGCGGGCCACGGCGACGGCGAAAGCCACCAAAAAGTTCCAGTACCGCTTCGCCTACAGCGGCTCGGGTACCACGTGGAGCCGTACGTCGGCGGCGGTCCGCCGCTGACGGAGCGTCGGTTCGGTCAGTCGGGCGTGTCGAACCGGCGGTCGATCACGTCGAGCGCGTAGGACAGCACGGCCCCGGCGACGCCGAGCACCAGGCGGGGATGCGGGACGTTCCGGCGGACGAGCGCCTGCTCGAACGCGCGGTCGATCGCGAACCCCGCGACCATCGTTCCTGCAACCAGGGCGCCCACGCCCACGCCGACCGCGCCCGACTGCGGCGCCGGCACCGGCTCGCGCGAGGCGGCGATGACGTCGGGACGGGTCAGGGCGACATAGGTCGCTCCGCCGGCCAGAACGCCCGAGGCGGCCCCGACGGCGAGCCTGACCCCGCGCGAAGCGCGTCCGACGGGCACGATCGAGGCCAGGCCGGTGAGCGCGGCGAACGCCAGCGACTGGCGCGGCGACTGCTTCCCCATCTCAGACCACCGACAGGGGCAGGAGCTTCTGCCCGGTCGGGCCGATCTGGATCTCCAGATCCATCTCAGGACACACGCCGCAGTCGAAGCACGGCGTCCAGCGGCAGTCCTCGACCTCGGCGGCGCCGTCGGGGTCGATGGAGTCCTGCCAGTCCTCCCACAGCCACTCGCGATCGAGGCCGGAGTCCATGTGGTCCCACGGCAGCACCTCGTCGTGGTCGCGCTCGCGCGTGGTGAACCAGTCGAGGTCGACGCCCAGCGGCGTGAGCACCTCGGCCGACTTCTGCGCCCAGCGGTCGTAGCTGAAGTGCTCGCTCCAGCCGTCGAAGCGACCGCCGTCGCGCCACACCGCCTCGATGATCTGCCCCACGCGGCGGTCGCCGCGCGAGAGGAGTCCTTCGACGATGCCCGGCTTGCCGTCGTGGTAGCGGAAGCCGATCGCCTTGCCGTAGCGCTTGTCGGACTGCACCGAGGCGCGCAGCTTGCGCAGGCGCTCGTCGGTGGTCTCGTGGTCGAGCTGCGCGGCCCACTGGAACGGCGTGTGCGGCTTGGGGACGAAGCCGCCGATCGACACGGTGCACCGGATGTCGCGGCGACCCGAGACCTCGCGGCCGGTGTCGATGACGCGCTTCGCGAGCTCGCCGATCTGGAGGACGTCCTCGTCGGTCTCGGTGGGCAGGCCGCACATGAAGTAGAGCTTCACCTGGCGCCAGCCGTGCGAGAACGCGGCTGAGACGGTGCGGATCAGGTCGTCCTCGCTGACCATCTTGTTGATGACCTTGCGGAGGCGGTCGCTGCCG
This sequence comes from Aeromicrobium phoceense, assembly GCF_013868155.1. Classification (NCBI taxonomy): domain Bacteria; kingdom Bacillati; phylum Actinomycetota; class Actinomycetes; order Propionibacteriales; family Nocardioidaceae; genus Aeromicrobium; species Aeromicrobium phoceense. The sequence goes on along the minus strand of NZ_JACEOG010000001.1, from coordinate 1,609,345 downwards.
CCCTCGGGCGCGAACGTGAGGCCCGAGCGGCGGCCGTTGCGGCTGAACTCGTTGGCGAGCGTGATGTTGAAGGCGTCCACGCGGGTCGACGGCAGCGAGAGCGACGTGTTGGTGCCCTCGTAGCGGTCGCCGAGCTGCTTGGCGACCTCGCCGATCTCGGAGTGGTCGGCACTGGAGAGGCTCAGCAGGCCGACCTCCTCGAAGCCGGACTCCTTCAGGCCGTTGTCGACCATCTGCCCGATCGTCTGGATCGAGCGCTCGCGGACCGGGCGCGTGATCATGCCCGCCTGGCAGAAGCGGCAGCCGCGCGTGCAGCCGCGGAAGATCTCCACGCTGAAGCGCTCGTGCACCGTCTCGGCGAGCGGCACGAGCGGCTTCTTCGGGTACGGCCAGCTGTCGAGGTCCATCAGCGTGTGCTTCGCGACCCGCACCGGGACCCCGGGACGGTTCGGCGCGATCGCGCCGATCTGGCCGTCGGGGCGGTAGGAGACGTCGTAGAACTTCGGCACGTAGACGCCGCCGGACGCGGCCAGGCGGGCGAGCACCTCGTCGCGGCCGCCGGGACGACCCTCGGCCTTCCACTCGCGCACGACCTCGCTGATCGCGAGCACGACCTCCTCGCCGTCGCCCATCACGGCGGCGTCGACGAAGTCGGCGATCGGCTCGGGGTTGAAGGCGCTGTGCCCGCCCGCCAGCACGATCGGGTGCGAGTCGTCGCGGTCGACGGCGTGCAGCGGGATCCCGGCCAGGTCCAGCGCGGTCAGCATGTTCGTGTAGCCGAGCTCGGTGGAGAAGCTGAGCCCGAACAGGTCGAACGCCCCGACCGGGCGGTGCGCGTCCACGGTGAACTGCGGGATGTCGTGCTCGCGGAGCACGGCCTCCATGTCGGGCATGACCGCGTACGTGCGCTCAGCGAGGATGCCGTCACGCTCGTTGAGGACCTCGTAGAGGATCTGGACGCCCTGGTTCGGCAGGCCGACCTCGTACGCGTCGGGGTACATCAGCGCCCAGCGGACGTCGGCCTCGTCCCAGTCCTTGACGGTCGAGTTCAGCTCGCCGCCGATGTACTGGATGGGCTTGGAGACCCCCGCGAGCAGCGGCTCGAGCCGGGGGTAGACGGAGTCGACAGGCATGGCACAAGCGTACGTGGCCGCGGGCAGTGCGCCGGACGCTACTTCGTGACGGTCAGCGTGCGCGCGCCGCTGGCCGACGGCTCCATCAGCCCGGTGCCGCCGAACGAGGCCGTGATCGCGTGCTTGCCGACCGCGAGCCTCGGCAGCGTCACGACGACCTTGCCCTTCGAGGCGGACGTGAGCGTGGCGGTCGCGATCCGCTTCGTCCCGTCCATCACGACGACCGAGCCGGACGTGATCCCGGCCTTGCGGGCCGACAGGACCGTGATCGTCAGCTTCGCCTGCGCGGTCGACTTCACCGAGGTGGCCGACAGCGCGGTGGCCGTGGTCGTGGCCTCCTGGACGACGAGCGGGACCTCGGCGCTGGTCGACGCGAGCTGGTAGGCGGCTCCGCGATACTCCACCGAGATCCTCCGCGTCCCGGGCGCCAGGCCCGGCACGGGGATCGTGAGGGTGCCGCGGGCCGCGGGCGTCAGGGTCGCTGCGGCGACCTTCGCGCCGTCGGCGAGCACCCAGACCTCACCCGTGGTGGGGGCGACGCGGCGTGCGGTGTCCACGGTGGCGGCGACCTGCGCCGGCTCCGTCGAGCGCACCGTCGCCTTCGCCACCGCGGCGGACACCGTGGTGGGCTCGACGACCGAGAACGCCGTGGTCCGGGCCTTGGAGCGCTTCACGGTCTTGGAGCCCCAGTAGGTGGCCCGGATCGTGTGCCGGCCGGCGGTGAGCGCCGGAAGGCGCACCGAGACCTTGCCCCGGCGAGCCTTGGTGAGGACCGGCGACGCGATGCGCCGGTCGTCGACGTACACCGAGACCGCGTTGGTCGTGGTGCGGCCGTCGGACGGCGTCACGGCGACCGTGGCGACCGGACGCGAGCCCGCGGCGACGGTCGTCGACGGCAGGGTGATCGTGGTCTTCGCCGACACCACCTTCGGGGGATTCGTGACGACGACCTTGATCGTGCGGCTGGTCGACTTGCGGACCTTGGCGTTGCCGTCGAACACGGCGGAGACCCACTGCTTGCCCCGCTTCATCCGCGGGAGCGTCACCGCGAGGGATCCTGCGTGACCCGGCTTGAGCGTGACGGTCTTGACCGTCACGCCACCACGACGCAGCCGCACCCGGCCCTCCGGCACGACGCCCTTGGAGGCCTTCACGCGCACGGTGACCTTCGGCTGGATCCGGGTGCTGACCTTCGCCGGGCCCGAGACGGAGACGGCCGACGCCACCGCGGGTGCGGGGGCAGGCGTGGGCGACGGCTCGACTGGCGCGGGTGCGACCGGCGCCTTCTGGTCCTTGAAGTGGATGAACCGCTCGGGGTACCAGGAGTCACCCGTGTTGACCCGGTACCGGCGGTACGTCTTGGAGGTGTAGCTGTCCTCGGACAGCACGAGGAAGCCCGAGCCGACCTGCTCGACGTAGGCGACGTGGCTGGCGGCCTTCGACCACTGGGCGATCGCCCCGACGGCGGGACGGTTGTCGACGGGGTAGCCCAGCTTCTTGGCGTTGGTGTGCCAGTCGCGCGCGTTGCCCATGAGGATCCGCGGCTCGGGGACGCCGGCCCTCTTCATCCGGTACGCGGCGTAGTTCGTGCAGTTGTGCCCGGCGTACATCCGCCAGTGCATGAGGTGCATGACGTCGGCGTATCCGGAGGTGTCGCACTTGGCGACCTGCGCCTTGGTCTTGGCCGTGCAGATCAGGGTGAACGCCTGGGCCGACGTGGTGGTGGCCGAGAGCCCCGACACCACGAAAAGGCACACGAGTCCCACCAGTCCCAAACGACGCATGGCCGACAGCCTACGACACCGACACGCCGAAATGAACTTAAAGTTGAACTTTAGGGTTCCTCTGTGTTAATGACACCGCTGTCATTCCGGGGCTCACAGCCACTCCACAGCCGATGCTCAACGGTTTCGCCCCCACAGGCGGGAGACTGGACCGCATGAGCGTCACGCCCGACCTGACCCGTCCGGACGGCACCCCGCTGCGGGTGCTGGTCGTGGACGACGAGCCCAACATCGCCGAGCTCCTCCAGATGGCCCTGCGCTACGAGGGCTTCGAGGTGCGCACGGCCGGCACGGGGCGCAAGGCCGTCGCGGCGGCGCGGGAGTTCGCTCCCGACGCGATGATCCTGGACTGGATGCTGCCCGACTACGACGGTCTCGAGGTGCTGGCGAAGGTGCGCGCCCTCTCCCCCGACGTACCGGTGATCTTCCTGACCGCCCGCGATGCCGTGGAGGACCGGATCGCCGGGCTCACGGCCGGCGGCGACGACTACGTGACCAAGCCGTTCAGCCTCGAGGAGGTGGTGGCCCGCCTGCGCGCGCTGCTGCGGCGCGCGGGCGGACGCCGCCAGGACCCGAGCTCCACCCTCGTCGTCGGTGACCTGGAGCTCGACGAGGACAGCCGCGACGTCACCCGCGGCGGGACGCCGATCGAGCTGACGGCCACCGAGTTCGAGCTGCTGCGCTACCTCATGCGCAACGAGCGCCGCGTCGTGTCGAAGGCGCAGATCCTCGACCGCGTGTGGGACTACGACTTCGGCGGCAACGACAACATCGTCGAGCTGTACATCTCCTACCTGCGCAAGAAGATCGACGCCGGGCGCGAGCCGATGATCCACACCAAGCGCGGGGCGGGCTACATCCTCAAGGCCGCTCCGGCGGCACCGTGATGCGTCCCCGCACCCTGACCGGACGGCTGATCGCCTCCGCCGTGGCCCTGGTGTCGGTGGTCTGCCTGCTCGTGGCGCTCACCGCCACCGTCATCATGCGGTCGACGCTGATGGAGCGGCTGGACGGCGACCTCCAGCAGGCGGTGGAGCGCGCCGAGCGCGTGGAGGGGCCAGGGCGTGGCGGCGGAGCGCTCGTGACGGACTGCGGCGAGCTGCCCACCCTCCCCCCGGGCCAGAACGCCGGCAGCGTGACGGCCGTCTTCGGGTCCGCCTGCCGCATCGGCGTCCAAATCACCGCGGCCGGGGGGCTGAGCCAACTGCCGCCGGCGGCGGTCGACGAGATGAGCCAGGCCGAGGTCGGCGACGAGCCGCGCACCATGGACCTCCCCGACGTCGGCTCGTACCGGGTCGCCGCCACGACCAACGCCGCCGGCGACCGCGTGGCCTTCGGCCTGCCCACCGCCGGGGTCGACGACACGATCGGCAGCCTGGTCCGCTGGGAGATCCTGCTCTCACTCCTCGGCATCGGCGTCGCGGCCGTCGGGGCGCGCCAGATCGTGCGTCACCAGCTGCGGCCCCTGCGCCAGGTGGCGGCGACGGCCCACGAGGTCGCCGAGACGCCGCTGGCCTCGGGCGCGGTGGCGTCCATCCCGCGCGTTCCGGACGAGCTCACCGACCCGACCAGCGAGGTCGGGCTGGTCGGCTCCGCCTTCAACCAGATGCTCGGGCACGTCGACGACGCGCTGCGCGCCCGCCACGAGAGTGAGCAGCAGGTGCGCCAGTTCCTCGCCGACGCCTCCCACGAGCTGCGCACGCCCCTCACGACGATCCGCGGCTACGCCGAGCTGAGCCGCCGCACCGACGCCGACCCGACCGAGGCCATGGCCCGGATCGAGTCCGAGGTGGGACGCGTGACGACGCTCGTCGAGGACATGCTGCTCCTCGCCCGACTCGACTCGGGACGCCCCCTCGAGCAGAGCGAGGTGGACCTCACGCACCTGGTCGTCGAGGCCGTGGCCGACGCGCGCGTGGTCGACCCCGACCGGCGCTGGCGGCTCGAGGTGCCGCCGGAGCCCGTGACGGTCATCGGCGACGAGCTGCGCCTGCACCAGGCGCTCACCAATCTGCTGACGAACGCCACCCGCCACACACCCGAGGGGACGACCGTCACGGTGCGCGTCCTCGCCGGTCCGACCCGCGTGGAGGTCCACGACGACGGCCCGGGGGTCCCCGAGGAGCTGCAGCCGGTCGTGTGGGAGCGCTTCACGCGCGGCGACTCCTCGCGCACCCGGTCATCGGGCGGCGCGGGACTGGGCATGTCGCTGGTCCGCGCCATCATGCTCGCCCACGGGGGCGAGGCGTCGCTGACCAGCCGGCCCGGCGACACGACGTTCGCCCTGGCCTTCGCCGCCGATTAGTTGCGGCCTGTTTGGACGGTGCACCATGATCGACGCATGGCTCAGAAACAGTCCATCCTCGGACGCATCTCCCAGTTGACGAAGGCGAACATCAACGCGCTGCTCGACAAGGCGGAGGATCCGCAGAAGATGCTGGACCAGATGGTCCGCGACTACACCAATTCCATCGCCGAGGCGGAGCAGGCGGTCGCGCAGACGATCGGCAACCTGCGCCTGGCCGAGGCCGACCACGCCGAGGACGTCGCCGCCGCGAAGGAGTGGGGCGGCAAGGCGATCGCCGCGTCCAACAAGGCCGACCAGCTGCGCCGCGAGGGCCACGCCGGCGAGGCCGACCGGTTCGACCAGCTCGCCAAGCTCGCGCTGGGCAAGCAGATCGCCGCCGAGAACGAGGCCAAGGCCGCCGCGCCGATGATCGCGCAGCAGAGCGAGGTCGTCGAGAAGCTCAAGACCGGCCTGGTCGGCATGCGGGGCAAGCTCACCGAGCTGAACTCCAAGCGCGACGAGCTCGTCGCCCGCCACCGCTCGGCCGAGGCGCAGGCGCAGGTCAACGACGCGATCAAGTCGATCGACATCCTCGATCCCACCAGCGAGCTGAGCCGCTACGAGGACCGCGTCCGCCGCGTCGAGGCCCAGGTCCTCGGCCAGCAGGAGCTCTCCACCTCCAGTCTCGACTCGCAGTTCGCCGAGCTGGAGGCCGACGCCGGCCAGCTCGAGGTCGAGGCCCGCCTGGCCGAGCTCAAGGGGCTCGGCCAGGGCACCCCCACCCCCGAGGAGAACGCGTGAAGCTCACCGAGAAGTTCGAGTACCCGGCCAGTCCCGAGCAGGTCTTCGGACTCGTCAGCGACCAGGGCTTCCGCGAGCGGTCGTGCGAGCGCCAGGGCGCCCGCGACTACACCGTCACCGTGGAGGAGCAGGGCGCGGCCACCGTCGTCACGATCGTGCGCACGATGGAGTCGGACATGCCCGACTTCGTCAAGAAGCTCACGGGCGACTCGGTCACCGTGACGCAGGTCGAGAAGTGGGGCCCGGCTGATCCCGCCGGCACCCGCACCGCCGAGGTCTCGGTGGACATCCACGGCCAGCCCGCCCGCATGCGCGGCACCTCGACGATCGCCGGGTCCGGGAACGTCACCACCATGTCGGTGGACGGCGACGTGAAGGTGTCGCTGCCGCTCATCGGCCGCCGCATCGAGCCGGAGGTCGCCAAGGCGATCACGGCCTCGCTGCGTGACGAGGTCGAGTACGGCAAGACCCAGATCTGAGCCTCAGTCGCCCAGGAGCTCGATGACCTCGTCGAGCTCCTGCGGCGCATACCAGGCCAGGTCGCCGCTGCCGTCGGCGTCGAGGTGGAACGACTGCACGTCGCTCAGCCGGATCGGCGCGTCCGCGTCATCGAGCTCGGCGCACACCACCACCGCGCCCTGTTCGGCGACGGTCAGGAGTGCGTCGTACTCGTCCTCCTCACCCTGCGAGGCGGCCGTGAAGCGCTCGGGTGTGACCGGCTCGTCCTGGGCGAGGGTGCGCAGCAGGGCGACGTCGGCCGCCGCGTAGACACGGGTCATGTAGGCCTCTTCCGTCCGCGGGGAGCCCGGGCGCGCCGGTGACCGATCGTCTCGGTCAGCTCCTCCAACGCCTCCAGGATGCACTGCCCCAGGACGTCGGCGTCGGGCACCGCCTCGCGATCGGTGACGATGCCGAAGAAGACGTGCCCGTCGTACGACGTGACCCCCACCGAGATCGCCCGGTGGCCCGTCAGCGGGATGGCCGGGAAGATCTCCTTGAGCTGCTGCCCGGCCATGTAGACCGGGTCCTGCGGGCCCGGCACGTTGGTGATGACCAGGTGGTAGGGCCGGTTCGCCTCGTCGGCGGCCACGCGCGCACCGACCGCGTGGAACGTGGACGTGGCGAAGCCGGGCAGGTTGGCCAGCTTGTTGGCGGCCACCGCCGACCCCGTCTCGCGGTGACCCTTCAGGGCGTAGGACACCTGGTGCAGCCGCACGACGGCGTTGGACTCCCCCACCGGCAGGTTCAGCATGAGGCCGCGCACGAGCGGCCCGAGCGAGGTCGGGTGACCGCCCTCCGCCGGCCCGTCGCGGGTCACCGACATCGGCACCATCGCGCGGAAGCTGGTCTTGGCGGTGACGGGCTCGGCCCGGGTGAGCATCCAGCCGCGCAGCCCGCCGGCGATCGCCGCCAGGATCACGTCGTTGACGGTTCCACCGTGCTCGTCGCGGACCCGCCGGAACGCCGTGAGCGGGGCACTGACCGAGGTGAAGCGGCGGTGCCGCGACGGGGACGCGGTGAGCGCCCCGTGGGCGGTGCCGTCCGGACCCAGTCCCGGCAGGCGGGAGACGACACGCGACCACTGGTACTCGCCGCTCCACAGCAGCTCGGCCGGGTGGCTGACCTGCGAGCGCACCGAGCCGGTGAGCAGCTCGAGCGTGCCGGGGGCGGACCGAGGGGTCCACTCCTCGTGCGGGATCGCGCGGTCGCGCTGCGTCTCCTCCAGCAGCACCTGTGCCAGGTCGACGGTGTGCGAGCCGTCGACGAGCGCCTGGTGCGACTTGAAGAGCAGCGCCAGCTCACCGCCCTGCAGGCCCTCGATCAGGTAGAGCTCCCACAGGGGACGCTCGTGGTCGAGCCGGCGGGCGATGAGCCGGCCCACCAGCTCGTGCAGGGCGTCGCGCCCGCCCGGCTTGGGCAGGGCCGAGCGACGTACGTGCAGGGAGAGGTCGAAGTGCTCGTCGTCGACCCAGACCGGCATGCCGATGCCGCCGGGGATCCCCCGCGGCACCTGCCGGTAGCGGGGCACGAGGTCGATCCGGTCGTTGATGACCTGGATCAGACGGTCGTAGTCCAGCGGCCGGTCACCCGGCGCGAGGATGGCAAGGGAGGCGACGTGGCGGGGCGTCTCGGGACGATCCTGGTGCAGGAACATCGCGTCGAGAGGACTCAGTCGTTGCATGCGCTCCCCTGCTGTCCTGGCGAAGATCCGGTCCGGCGGTAGCCCCGAAACTTACCACCCGTCGCGGCCACCGGAGCGGCAACGAAAAGGGGCGCGAGTCGCTGACAGCGGACCCGCCGTCGTGCCATCCTGCCTCGAAGGAAATCAGAGGAGCGATGATGCGCCTGAGGACGGACGCGGCGCCTGCTGCGAAACGACTGGCCGCCGCCTCGTGCGTCGGAGCGGTCCTGGGCCTGCTCGTGGGAGGGGTGGGCGGACGGCTCTTCATGGGGCTGCTCGCGAGCCTCAACCGCGAGGACCACGGCGTCATCACGAGCGACGGCTTCCCCATGGGCGAGGTGACCACGAGCGGCACGTTCCAGCTGCTCGCCACCGGCACGGTCCTCGGTGTGCTGGGCGCCGGGATCTACCTCGCGCTGCGCGGGCTGGCACCCGGACCGACGTGGTTCCGCCGCGCGTGCGCCGCCGTCGGCGGCACGGTGATGGTGGGGGCGGTGCTCGTCCACGAGGACGGGCCCGACTTCACCCTGCTCGAGCCCACGTGGGCCGCGATCGCCCTCACGCTCGCGGTCCCCCTCGTCTTCCTGCTGCTGATGCCGCCGGCGGTGGACCGGCTCATGCGCGACGACGGCGCCCTGCTGCGCGGCCGCTGGACGTGGGTGGGACTCGTGCCGTGGATCTTCCCGCTGCTGCCCGCCGCCGTCCTGCTCGTCGCGGGCTGGCTCCTCGCGCGCTGGGCCGGGCCACGGATGCCGACGGCGGGACCGTGGCTCGCACGCGGCGCGCTCGTGGCGCTCTTCGTCGTCGGGGCCGTCACCCTCACCTCGGAGGTCGTCGCGATCTACGACACGGTCGGCGAGGGGCGCTACCTCCTGCGCTGACGGCCGGCTCATCGGGCGGTCACCAGCTCGGTGGCGAGCCGCTCCACCCGCGTGACGTAGCCCGACGTCGGCACCACCTCACGCAGCGGCCGGCCGGTCATGAGCGCGAGGTCGTGGCCCGGTCCGTCCTGGGGCAGGAACGCCCACGGCGTGTGCCCCGTGAGCTCGCGCACCGTCTGGGCGACCTCGCGCTCGGTCCAGCCCAGCGAGGCCCGGAACCCGTTCAGCACGAGGCGCGGCGGGCGCCGCCACGGGGCGGCGTCGTCGAGCGCGCGCACCAGTCGGGCCAGCCCCACCGGGTCGACACGGCCGACCGCCAGCACCTCGTCGGCCAGGTCGAGCACGCGGCGGGTCACCAGGTCGCGCGACGGCCCCTGTCCCATCGCGGCCTCCACACCGAACCCGCAGTCGACGACGACGAGGTCGTGGTCGCGCCGCAGCCCGCGCAGGACGGTCTCGAGGGCGTCGGGGCGCAGGTGGTGCCACATGTCGGACCGGGGCAGGCCGGTGAGCACGTCCCAGTGCGGGCCGAGGCTGAGCAGGTGCGTGTCGATGGCAGCCGCGCGACCGCGGGTGACGTCGCGGCACGCGGCCATCACGCCGCTGACGTCGTCGAGCACGCCGAGCAGCTGCCCGATCGACCCGCCGTACACGTCGGCGTCCACGAGCGCGGTGCGGCGACCACGGGCCGCGGAGGCCGCCGCGAGCGACACCGCCAGGCTGCTGCGGCCGGGCGCGCCGGTGGCGCCCCACACCGCCACGAGCGTCCCGGGATCGGCGTCGCGCTCGGGCCGCGCCACGGGCACCGACGCCGCGGCGGCGAGGTGCCCGAGCCGGGCGTCGTGGTCGATGCCGAGCGCGGCCCCGTCGCCCTCCACCGCGGCGCAACGGACTCCCAGCTCGACGAGGTGCTCGACGACGCCGGCGTCGAGACCGGGACTGCCCACCGCCACAAGGGCGAGGTCGAGCCGGTGCGTGCCCGCGGTGGCGAGCAGGTCGGCGACGTCCACGCACCGGCGCACCAGCAGCATCCGCGGGTCCTGCTCGATCTCGGCGAGGGCCGCGGCCTCCCAGTGCGCCCCGCACGCCGCGACCGCGACGCGCAGCGGCTCGGTGGCGGTCACGGGACCCGCACGACGGTCAGGTGCCCCGTGGACAGGGCGGAGACCACGTCGGCCCCGGGACCCCCGCGTCCCGCGTCGACGACGAGCGTGCGGGTGCCCGTGCCGTCGACCCGGGAGACCGAGACGACGGAGACGTCCACGAGCACGCGGCGGGTGCGGGCGCCCGGGTCACCGGACTCGCCGGGGCCGGCCCACACGTCGACCCGCTCCCCCGCCTCGAGGTCCGGTGGTGCGGTCCCGCCGGGAACGGCCATCGCCAGCTCGCGGCCCCGGTCGGCGGAGTCGGCGATCGCGTCGCGCACCAGGAGCGTGCCGGGAGAGGCATCGCGCGCCCACACCCCGCGGGGCACGCCGTCGCGCGTGGCGAGCAGACCCGCTGTCGCCGCCGACTCGAGGCGCCCGGAGACGGGAGCGAGGTCGGCCGGATCGACGGGCTCGCCGGCTCGGACCTCGGCACGGACGAGCCAGTAGTCGGTGGAGTCGCGTGCGGTGGCCACGAGCCAGCCGCCGGCGATCGCGGACATCAGGACGAGGACGGCACCCAGGACGAGTCGTGGATTGCGCCATCTGGAGATCGAGGTGCGCCGGGCGAGCGCGCGCCGGGACGTGTCACCCCCCGTGACATGCATGTGCCAGTCATACGGGGTCGCGACGTGGCACGGCCACCGGTCGTCCACAGTCCGGTCGTGACCTACGCCTCGTCGCAGGTCCTGCGTGTGAGAATGGCGTCATGGCCCCCCAGCACCAGTTCCTCACGGCGAACGACGTCGCCGAGACCCTGAAGGTCGACGTGCGCGTCGTCTGGGGTCTGCTGAAGTCCGGCGAGCTGCGCGGCTTCCAGGTCGGAGGGCGCAAGATGTGGCGCATCGAGGCGAGCGCGCTCGAGGACTACATCGCTCGTCAGTACGAGCGCACCGCGCGCGACACCGGGGTCAGCGCTGCACGAGAGCCGCAATCCATCCCCACGGCAGACTGACCCGCCGGTCGCCGGCGGCCACCTGGACGAAGTCGGCACCGACCGCGACGATCGGACCCTCCACGGCCCGTCCGTCGCGACGGACGACCCGCACCTCGACCCCCGCGTCCCTCACGGCGCGGGCGACCTGACGACGGGTCCGCGACGTCGCCGGTGCGGTCGCGGCACGGCCGTCGCTGCCCGACACGGCGGTGACCGCCTCCGGCAGCACGATGACCCGACGGCCCGCGTCCTCGACGAGCAGCACGTCGCCGACGCCGGCGACCCGGCCGCCGATCTCGCCGAGACCCGCCACGTCGAGACGGACGTCCGGGCCGCCGAGCAGGTCGGTCCAGCCCAGGGCGGCCCACTGCTCCTCGCGCAGGTCGTCCGCGAGGGCGTCACGCTCGTCGGCGTGCTCGTCGATCGCCGCGCCTTCGAGGTCGGCGAAGAGTCGGTCCCAGCGCATGAGGACACCGTAGGGCCTTCGACGAAGGCCCTACGGTGTCGTGGGGATCAGGCCTCGATCGAGGCGGCGTCGCCGCTGCGGGCGCCGCCGATCTCGATCTTGCGCGGCTTCGCGCGCTCGGCCACGGGGATGCGCAGCCCGAGGACGCCGTCCTCGTAGGTGGCCTCGATGCGCTCGAGGTCGAGGTTGTCGCCCAGCACGAGCTGGCGGCTGAAGGCGCCGCGCGGACGTTCGGACGCCAGCATCTCCCAGTCGCCGTTGCGGGCGACCCGCTCGGCGCGCACCGTCAGGACGTTGCGCTCGATGTCGAGGTCGATGCTGTCCTTCGCCACCCCGGGGAGGTCGAACTCCACGACGAAGGTGTCACCCTCGCGCCACGCGTCCATCGGCATGAACGCCGGGCGGTTGGTCGTCCCGAGCAGCTGCTGGGTGATGCGGTCGAAGTCGCGGAACGGGTCGGTCGTACGGATCATCATCGTCGGTTCCTCCTTGCGAGTGATGGGTGGATCTCATCCGTTAAAGCCTATATTGGCGAATTCATATTCCTTGTCAAGTACAGTTCAGGTCATGGAGTGGACGGCCAGGCACGAGGGCGACGAGGACGGCGTCTACGCCATCTCGGTCGCCGCCGAGATGGTGTCGATGCAGGTGCAGAACCTGCGCGTCTACGAACGCCGTGGACTGCTCGAGCCCCTCCGCACCGCGGGCGGCACCCGCCGCTACAGCCGCGCCGACATCCGGCGGCTGGTCCGCATCCGCGACCTTCTCGCCGACGGGCTGAACCTCGCCGGGATCGAGCGCGTCCTGGCGCTCGAGGAGCAGCTCGCGCGTCTGCGCCGGGAGAACGAGCGCCTGCGGCGCCGCCCCACTTCGCACTGAGCCTTCATCCACACGGTCCCGTCGCCGGCATTGACGGGCTCCGCGGCATGCGGTTCGCTGGTCGCTCATCACGTCATCTGTCGTCAAATGCATTCATCCGACGTCAGTGACAGTCACGATCGGGGGATCGGATGCTCGACCTGTCGACCTCGGGACCCGAGGAGGCACTGCGCGTGGTTCTGGCCGGGGTGCTCGCGCTGTGGATCACCTGGTGGGGCCTGGTCCTGCTGGTGGCGCTGGCCGACAGGCGGCTCGCGGCCCGGCTCGCCCCTCCCCTGCTGCGGGCGCTGCTCGTCACCGGCGCGGTCGTCTCGGTGCAGTCACCCGCGCGAGCGACGCCCGGCGGCGTCGAGACCCTGCACGGGCTCGCCCTGCCCGACCGGCCGCTCACGGCCGCACCGGAACCGAAGCGGCCACCGCCGGAGCCGTCGGCCCACGTCGTGGCTCCCGGCGACAGCCTCTGGTCGATCGTCCGCAGCCGGTCCCCCGGAGCGGACGACGCCAGCGTCGGGGCCGCCGTCGACCGCTGGTACCGCGCCAACCGCGACGTCATCGGCGACGACCCCGACCTCATCCAGCTCGGCCAACGCCTCGATCCGCCAGGAGCACCATGATCACCGCCACCGCACTCGCCACCGATCCGCTCGGGCCACGGCAGGTGCCCCTGCCCTTCGCCCCCTCACCGCCGCTGGTTCCGGTGCCGGCCGAGCGCGGCGACGCCAGCGAGCTGCGGCATCGCTGCGCGCGGTTCACGCAGGCGCTCGCCGAGGTCATCACCGGCATCCGGCCCGTGCGCCAGCTGGGGCCGTGGCTGAGCCGTGACGTCTACGAGCAGCTGCACCGGTACGTCGCGGAGCGGTTCGTCGCCGGCGGCCCGCGCCACAGCCCGCGCGTGGTCTCGGTGCACATCGCGATGGTCGACCCCGCCGCGGCGGAGATCGCAGCCCGGATGGTGCACCGGGGCCGGTCCCACGCGCTGGCGGTCCGGCTGCAGCGCGGTCGCGACCACCAGGGGCGCACGACATGGCGCTGCACGGCGGCCGAGTGGGCGTAGCCCCTCAGCGCGCCGTGCAGGCGTGGGTCAGCGGTTCTTCTTGCGCGACTGGCGAGCGGCCTTGGCCTTGCGGCGTGCGGCCTCCTTGGCCTTGTTCTGGCGCGCCAGCTCGTTCGGGTCGAGCTCCTCGTCGTCGTCGACGACGGACTCCTCGACCGCGATGGCCGAGCCGTCCTCCGACGGCGCCGAGTACGAGAGCTGCTTGGGCGTGGTGTCCGGCTCGAGGCCCTTGGCCGAGATGTGCGGGGGCTCGTCGCCCTCGTCGTCCTCGTCGACCTCGATCTCGACGCTGAGGTTGAACAGGTAGCCCACGGACTCCTCGGAGATACCCTCCATCATCGCGTTGAACAGGTCGTAGCCCTCGCGCTGGTACTCCACCAGCGGGTCGCGCTGGCTGTAGGCGCGCAGGCCGATGCCCTCGCGGAGGTAGTCCATCTCGTACAGGTGCTCGCGCCACTTGCGGTCGAGCACGCTCAGCACGACACGGCGCTCGAGCTCACGGGCGACCTCGTCGCCCAGCTCGGCCTCACGCTTGTCGTAGGCCGACAGGGCGTCCTCGACGACCCGCGCCCGCAGCGTGGGGGCGTCGATCCGCTCCAGTCCGCCGGCCTCCTCGACGACCTGCTCGTGGTCGAGCGAGATCGGGTAGAGGGTGCGCAGCGCGGTCCACAGCTTGTCGAGCTCCCACGACGTGGGGTAGCCCTCGGTGGCCGCGACGACGTAGGCGCCCGTGACGTCCTCGATCATCTGGCGCACGCGCGGCTCGAGGTCCTCGCCCTCGAGCACCCGGCGGCGCTGGGAGTAGACGACCTCGCGCTGGGCGCTCATGACGTCGTCGTACTTGAGGATGTTCTTGCGGGTCTCGAAGTTCTGCGCCTCGACCAGGCCCTGCGCCGAAGCGATCGACTTCGTGACGCGCTTGTTCTCGATCGGCACGTCGTCGGGGATCTTCATCGTCTGCAGGATCCAGTTGACCCACTCGCCCTTGAACAGGCGCATGAGGTCGTCCTCGAGCGACAGGTAGAAGCGGGTGGAGCCCGGGTCGCCCTGACGGCCGGAGCGGCCACGCAGCTGGTTGTCGATGCGTCGGGACTCGTGACGCTCGGTGCCGATGACGGCCAGGCCGCCGGCCGCGACGACCTCGTCCTTCTCGGCCGCCACCTGCTTCTCGATGCGCTCGAGGGCCTCGGTCCAGGCGGCGTCGTACTCGTCGGGGGTCTCGACCGGGTCGAGGCCCTTGCTGCGCAGCTCGGCGTCGGCCAGGAACTCCACGCTGCCGCCGAGCATGATGTCGGTACCGCGACCGGCCATGTTGGTGGCGACGGTGACCGCGCCCTTGTGACCGGCGCGCGCGACGATCGCGGCCTCGCGGTCGTGGTGCTTGGCGTTCAGGACCTCGTGAGCGATGCCCTGCTTCTTGAGCTGCTTGCTGAGCCGCTCGCTCTTGGCGACGCTGGTGGTGCCGATCAGCACCGGCTGGCCCTTGGCGTGACGCGCGGCGATGTCGTCGACGACGGCGTTGAACTTCGCGTCCTCGGTGCGGTAGACGAGGTCGGGCAGGTCGTCACGGCGGATCGGCTTGTTCGTGCGGATGGGCACGACGCCGAGCTTGTAGATCTTGTCGAACTCGGCCGCCTCGGTCATGGCCGTACCGGTCATGCCCGAGAGGGTGGAGTAGAGACGGAAGTAGTTCTGCAGGGTGATCGTGGCCAGCGTCTGGTACTCCTCGCGGATCCGGACGCCCTCCTTCGCCTCGATCGCCTGGTGCAGGCCCTCGTTGTAGCGGCGGCCCTCGAGCAGGCGGCCCGTGTGCTCGTCGACGATCAGGACCTCGCCGTCGATGACGACGTAGTCCTTGTCCTTCTTGAACAGCTCCTTGGCCTTGACGGCGTTGTTCAGGAAGCCGATGAGCGGGGTGTTGACCGCGTCGTACAGGTTCGCGATGCCGAGCTGGTCCTCGACCACGTCGATCGCCTTCTCGGTGACCGCGACGGTGCGCTTCTTCTCGTCGACCTCGTAGTGCTCGTCGATGCGCATCCCGTCGATCATGCGGGCGAACTCGCCGTACCACTTGACCTCGTCCTCGGTGGGGCCGGAGATGATCAGCGGCGTGCGAGCCTCGTCGATGAGGATCGAGTCGACCTCGTCGACGATGGCGAAGTTGTGGCCGCGCTGGACGCACTCCTCGAGGGAGTCGGCCATGTTGTCGCGCAGGTAGTCGAAGCCGAACTCGTTGTTCGTGCCGTACGTGATGTCGCAGGCGTAGGCCTCGCGGCGCTGGGCGGGCGTCTGGCCCGCGACGACGACGCCGACGGTGAGGCCCAGGAAGTGGTGGACGCGGCCCATCATCTCGGACTGGTACTTGGCCAGGTAGTCGTTGACCGTGACCACGTGGACGCCCTTGCCGGACAGCGCGTTCAGGTAGGACGGGAGCGTGGCGACGAGGGTCTTGCCCTCACCGGTCTTCATCTCGGCGATGTTGCCCAGGTGCAGCGCGGCGCCACCGAGGATCTGCACGTCGAAGTGACGCTGGCCGAGCACGCGCGTGGCGGCCTCACGAACCGTGGCGAAGGCCTCGGGCAGGATGTCGTCGAGGGACTCGCCGGCCTCCAGCCGCTCCTTGAACTCGTCGGTCATGGCGCGCAGCTCGGCGTCGCTCATGGCGGAGAACTCGTCGCCCAGGGCGTTGACCTGGTCGGCGATGCGGTCGAGGCGCTTGAGGATCTTGCCCTCGCCGGCCCGCAGGATACTGTCGATGATCTTCGGCACCCGGCCATCCTAGTGCGGGCGGGCACACTCCGTCGCCAGCGTATGAGCCAGATCTCCCCGCTCCCCCACCTCGACGCCCTCCAGCCCCAGCCATCCGGCGAGCCGGTGCAGCTCCTGCGCCAGCTCGGCGGCAGTGGAGTCGGGCGCGTCGGGCTCGGCGAAGGCCCCCGGCACCAGCAGCCGGCCGCGCGCGCGATCGGCCTTGAGGTCGACCCGAGCCACGAGGCGGTCGCCCAGCAGGAACGGCAGGACGTAGTAGCCGTGCACGCGTCGCTCGGCCGGCACGTAGATCTCGATCCGGTAGCGGAAGTCGAAGAGGTGCTCGGTGCGCGTGCGCTCGAAGACCAGCGGGTCGAACGGGCTGAGCAGGGTGCGTGCCTCCACCCGGCGCGGACGCGCCGCCTCGGCGTGCAGGTAGGCCTGCCGCTTCCACCCGTCGATGGTCACCGGCTCGAGCGTGCCGGCGGCGACGAGCGTGCTCACCGCCGCAGCCGTGGGGACGGGCGCCAGACGGAAGTAGTCGCGCAGGCACTGCACGGTCGCGACGCCCAGGGCCCGGGCGGCGTGGCCGACGAGCGTCAGGTGCGCCTCCTCGTCGGACGGCTCGGGCAGGGCGAGCACCCGAGTGGGCAGGACGCGCTCGGGCAGGTCGTACTCTCGCTCGAACGCGGCGTTGCGCCGGGCCGACGACACGCGACCGACGAAGAAGAGGTACTCCAGCGCCTGCTTCGTCTGGGACCAGTTCCAGCCCCAGTGCGTCCGGTCGCGCTCCTGCGCACCGAGCCGGGCCTCCAGCTCGCGCGCCGTGATCGGGCCCCACTGCGCGACCGCCGACTCGACCTGGTCGATCAGGTCGGGATTCTCGTCGGCGGTGCGGGCCATCGCTCCCCACATCCCACGCCCCGAGCGCATCTTGTGGCTCATCGCCGGCCACAGGTCGACGTCGACGAGGGACGCCTCGTGCGCCCAGTACTCGAACAGCAGCCGCGGCGCGCGACCGGCCGCCCGGTGCAGCAGCTCGGTGTCGTAGGGCCCGAGGCGCGAGTAGAGCGGCAGGTAGTGGGCGCGCTGCAGCACGTTGACCGAGTCGATCTGGAAGAACCCGAGCCGCTGGGCGGTGCGGGCGACGTGCTCGCGGCGGACCTCGGCCGGCTGCGAGCGCGTGAACCCCTGGGCGGCGAGCGCGATGCGTCGCGCCTGCAACGCCGAGAGGCGTGGTGTCACAGCACGTCGTCGATGAGCTTGCTGCGGACGGCGTACATGGCCGCCTCCATCCGCGACTTCATCTGCAGCTTCTCCAGGATGTTGCGGATGTGGTTCTTCACCGTGTTCTCGCTGATGAAGAGCTCTCCGGCGATGTCGCGGTTGCTCTTGCCGTGGGCGACGAGGCGCAGCACCTGGAGCTCGCGGGCGGTCAGGCTGGTGGACGGGGCCGGCCCCTTCGCCATGTGCACGAACTCGTCGAGCAGCTTGGTGGCCATGCTCGGGCTGATCAGCGACTGCCCCGCGGCGACGAGCTTGACCGCCTCGGCGACCTGGTCGTACGTGGAGCCGTCCTTGAGCAGGTAGCCCGCTGCACCGGCCTTGATCGACTCGTAGAGGTCGGCCTCGTCGTCGCTGGCCGTGAGCATGATGATGCCGGTCGTGGGAGCCGTCTCCTTGATGGCGCCGCAGATCTCCACGCCGCTGCGACCGGGCATGCGGACGTCGAGCAGCACGACGTCGAACGGCTCCTCCGCGATCCGCTCGAGGGCCGCGTCACCGTCGTCGACGTCCTCGATCTCGAAACCGCCGTCGGCACCGAGGACCATGGTGACGCCCCTCCGGAAGAGCTCCTGGTCATCGACCAGGAGCACCCGGATCGCATCCGCGTTCGTAGTCACGGCACGATCATGCCACGTCCGGGGACTTTCACCCCTCGACCTTGAGCCGAATGACGCCGTAGTCGTAGCCCTTGCGCCGGTAGACGACGCTCGGTCGCATCGAGTCCTTCTCCACGAAGAGGAAGAAGTCGTGCCCGACGAGCTCCATCTCGTAGAGGGCCTGGTCGAGGGTCATCGCGACCGAGGTGTGGTCCTTCTCGCGCACGACCAGCGGCCCGTCGCCCTGCACCTCCATGCTGGCCACCTGGCGCACCAGCGGGTCGCCGGAGTCCTCCTCGGGCGCCCCGGCGACCTGCAGGTCGGCCGTGGCCTCCTCGAGCGTGCCGGGAGCGTGCTTGTCGCGGTGCCGGATCTTGCGGTCGACCACCTTGCGCAGACGCCCCTCCAGCTTGTCGACCGCGGCGTCGAGCGCCGAGTGCTGATCCGTGGAGGCCGCCTCCACCCGGACGGCGGGACCGCGCGAGTGCAGCGTCATCTCCACCTTGGCGGCCTTGTCGTGCTGGCGCGGGTTCTTCTCGTGTGTCACCTCGACCTCGACCCGATTGATCCGCTGGCGACCGTCGAACTTCTCGATCCGCTGGAGCTTCTCGGCGACATGGGAGCGGAACCGCTCCGAGATCTCACTGTTGCGTCCGGTGACCACGATTTCCATGTCCGACTCCTTCTCCAGTGTCCGAGGTTCCGAGCTTCTCGGCTACCTCGACCGTAGCCCGTCGGGAGGGTGACCCGCCACCGCTGCGGACCCCGCCGAGGCCACCACGACCGCCGCCGCTCCGAGTACCTCGACGACCCCTGCCGCCGCGAGTGCACGCGCCGCCTCGCGGGCGGTGGAGCCCGTGGTGACGACGTCGTCGACGACCACGATGGGCCCCCGCGGGACCGCGATCGACCGCATGCTGCCGGCGAGGTTGCGCGATCGTTCGAGGCGGCCGAGGGCGTGCTGGTCACCGGTCTGCCGGACGAGCCTCAGGCAGCCGAGCGAGGTGGCGTCGACGCCGACCGCGCCGAGCGACCGGGCCGCGGCGGTGGCCAGGTCGGCCACGAGGTCGCGACCCCGCTCGCGACGCGACCGGCGCGTGGAGGGCACGGGGACGAGCGTCACCGACCGCTCGGCACCGAGCAGCGTGATGACCGCGGCGGCGAGGTGGTGGGCCATGAGCGCATCGAGCGCGTGGGTGCCGCCCAGCTTCCAGGCCAGCAGCGCGTCGCGGCGCGAGCCGGCGTGGATCCCCGCGCCGACCACGTCAAGGCCCTCGAGCGAGACCCGGGCGGGCTCGGGCGTGAGGGCCGCCGCGCACCGCCGGCAGACCCGGCCTCCGGGCGACCCGCAAAGCGGGCAGGACGCGCCGAGGACGAGGTCGGCCGCCGCCTGCCACCACCGCTCCATCGGCCCAGTGTGGGCGGGCGACGCCGGGCGGACCAGAGCGAACGCCGCACCTGTGGACGGGTCAGGCGATGCCGCGCGCGACGGGCACGTCGACCGGCACCCAGCGCGTGCGGTCGAGCATCCAGACCCCGCCGTCGGCGTCGATCAGGTAGAGGTCGGGCGAGGCGGCCGCGGTCGCGACCAGGCCGACGGGAACGATGTCGGGCAGCAGCTGACCGCCGCCGGGCCACGCGTCGACCGCGCCGGTGCCGTCGATGCGGACCGAGCGGATCTGCGTACCGCGCGGCCCGAGGTGCGCCACCCGCGAGCCGTCGACCCAGACGACCTGGCGCGCGGGGTCCTCGGTGGCCTGCTCGACCGGGCGGGTCAGGCGCACGACCCGGCCCTCGGCCCGCACGACCCCGCCGAGCAGGAGCCGGCCCCCGGCCGTGGCTGCGTAGCGGGCGCCGTCGGGCGAGACGGCGAACGACGAGACGTCGGCGAGGCCCGGGCTCGGCACGAGCGAGAGCGACGTGCCGTCGTGGACCCTCACGCGGGCCCGTCCCCCGGGTCGGTCGACGAGCCAGGCCTGCGCGTCGATGTCGAGCACCGGCCGCAGGAAGCCCTCCCCCGCGACCTCGAGCGGGTCGGAGCCGTCGGCGGCCGTGATGCGTGCCCGGTCGGCCCACACGCCGACCGCGCGGTCCTCCGCGACGACCACGGCGGAGGCGCCTTCGTCGGAGCGACCCCAGGCGCCCGGCACCGGCTGCTGCGCGCGGGGGCCCACCTGGTGCACGATGTCGCCGGCCACCACGTAGGCCCAGCGCCGCGACTTGTCGGGACCGAAGGAGGCCCACCCGCCGGCGTCCTGGACGAGGTCGCCCGTGGGCGCCACGACGGTGCCGTCGCCGGTGATCTGGATGTCCGTGACGGCCGGGACCTGCCTCAGCGTCCACGCGACCTGGGCCGAGATGCGCTTCTGCGTGGTGGTCGACAGCTCGCCGACGCGTCGCGAGAAGTCCACCTGGGCCACCCCGGCCACCACCGGCACGGAGGCGCGCAGGTCGTCGGCGGGCGGCACGGCGGTGGTCAGGCCCGGGGCCGAGTCGGGCTGCGGACCGAGGGCCAGGCTCGTCATGAGGGAGGTGGCCAGCTGGTCGCCCACGACCTCGTGGACCGGCACGGGCACCAGGTGACGGCCGGTCTCGTCGAGGAAGTACAGGTCGAACGCGCGCACGTAGTCCTCGAACCAGTCGCGGCTGACCAGCACCCCGTCGGGTGGGTTGGAGATGCGCCACTGACCGTCGATCCGGGCGAGGTCGAACTCGATCCGGCGGTTCCCGTCAGCAGGCGTCAGGCGGCCCTGCTCGTCGAGTCGCACGTCGGTGGACAGGTCGATCCGGCTCGAGCCGACCGACTCGGAGAACACCTGGGCCTCGGTGTAGACCGTGGTGCCGCCGCCGGGCCGCCACTGCTGCGCCGCCTCCGCCGTGAGGTACTCCGCGGCGACGCGGTGGGTCACCGGGTAGGCGAGCATCGCGTCGAGGAACCCGCGCACGGTCTGGGCCTCGGTCATGCCGGGGATGGGTCCCGACGGGGTGTAGCGCACGGTGCTCTCACCCAGGCCGGCCTCGTCCTCCACGCGCTCGACCGGGCCGGACGTGGGGATGCCCGCGCACCCCGTCAGCAGGGCGGCGACCAGCGTGAGCACCAGGGCGACGGAGCGGCGGCTCATGCGAACACCGACCTCGTGACGGGCGACCAGACGCGCTCACCGGCGACGCGCGGGAGGGTGAGGATGAACTCCGTGCCCTGGCCCTTGCGCGACCAGACCTCGAGCGTGCCGCCGTGGAGGGCGGCATCCTCGCGGGCGATCGCCAGCCCCAGGCCGGTGCCGCCCTGCGACCGCGCCGGGTCGCCGCGCCAGAACCGGTCGAACACGCGCCGCACCTCCTCGGGCTCCATCCCCACGCCGTGGTCGCGGACCGCCAGCGACACGCGGTCGGGCGCCTGCGCGACGATGACCTCCACCCGCGAGGACTGGCTGTAGCGCGCCGCGTTCACGATGAGGTTTCGCACCATGCGGTCCACGCGCCGGATGTCGGCGTCGACGACGGCCGGGACCCCGACGCCCCGCGCACGGCCCACGATCCCCGCCCGCGACAGCACCTCGTCGGCGGCCGCCGCCTTCGCCACGGAGGCCAAATCGACGGGGTCGAGCTCGAGGGTGGCCGCGCCGGCGTCGAACCGGCTGAGGTCGAGCAGGTCGGACAGCAACGCCTCGAAGCGGCCGACCTCGGTGTGCAGCAGCTCGGCGGCACGGGCGGTCTGCGGGTCGAACTTCGGCCGCGCCTCGAACAGAACCTGGCCGGCCATCTGCACGGTCGTCAACGGAGTGCGCAGCTCGTGCGAGACATCGGAGACGAAGCGCTGCTGGAGCCGGGAGAGGTTCTCCAGCCGGCGGATCTGGCTCTGCAGGCTCTCGGCCATCTGGTTGAACGAGGTGCTGAGGCGGGCGATGTCGTCCTCGCCCTTGACGTGCATGCGCTGCTCGAGGTTGCCCGCGGCGAAGCGCTCCGCGATCCGGCGGGCCAGGCGGACGGGCTCGACGACCTGGCGGGCCACCAGCCACGCCACGAGCGTCACCATCACCAGCAGGGCGGCACCGCCGGCGAGCAGCGCCGTGCGCACGAGGTCGAGCGTCTCCTGCTGGTCGGCCATCGAGAAGACGTAGTAGAGCGCGTACTGGTCGTTGGAGCCCTGGGCGGTGACGCGGCCCCCGACCGTCACGACCGGGAGATCGTCGCCGGCACCGAAGGGCGCCAGCTCGGAGAAGGTCCAGAACGTGCCCTGGTCGGCACTCACACGCTCGACGAGCGACTCCGGAACCTCCTCGATCCCCACGTTGCCCGAGGCCCGGACGGGCGCGCCGCCCGCCTCGGCCAGGGGGCCCTGCAGGACGAGCTCGTAGGCGCGGTTCTCGCCGCGCGTGGCGGCCAGCGAGTCGACCAGCTGGGTCAGGGCCGGCGACTGGCGCGCCGGCTCGCTGTCGACCGCCGCGTCGAGCTGGGACTGGGCCTGCTCGAGGCCCGCGCGGGCCTCGGCGATGGCGGCGTCACGCCGGTTGTCGGCCAGGCCGCCGGCGACGTCACGCAGCAGTGCCCAGCCCACGATCATGATGACCGCGATGCTGAGCAGCAGGGTGTTGATGACGACCCGCGTCCGCAGCGAACGGCGCCACAGCCCGACGAGCCGGCGCATCAGTTCGCCGGATCGATCGCCTGGTAGCCGACGCCGCGCACCGTGCGGATGACGCTGGGGTTGTCGGCGTCGTCCTCGATCTTCTGACGCAGACGGGTCATGTGGACGTTCACCAGCTTGGTGTCGCCGGGATGGTGGTAGCCCCACACCTTCTCCAGCAGCGCCTCGCGGCTGAAGACCTGCTCGGGCGCGGAGATCAGGCACGCGAGCAGGTCGAACTCCAGCGGCGTGAGCGAGACCGGGCGGCCGTCACGGGTAACGGTGTGGGCCTGGGGGTCGAGCACGATCCCGCCGAACTCGATCCGTGCGCCCATCGGGTCGCTGCGGCGCAGCCGGGCGCGGATGCGCGCGATCAGCTCGCTGTTGCGGAACGGCTTGGTGATGTAGTCGTCGGCCCCGACGCCGAGCCCGTCGACGATGTCGCGCGTGTCGCCCTTGGCGGTCAGCATCACGATCGGGACGCCCGAGACCTCCCGGATCTGGCGGCACACTTCCATGCCGTCCAGACCCGGGAGCATCCGGTCGAGGAGCACGACGTCGGGCTTGAAGGCCTCGAAGGCCTCCATCACCGCGTCGCCGGTGCGGCACACCGACGTACGGAAGCCCTCGCCCTGCAGGACGATCGTGAGCATCTCGGCCAACGACGCGTCATCGTCGACGACCAGCACCCGATCGTTCTTGGGGCGACGTTGCGACATGCTCAGTAGCGGTAGTGGTCCGACTTGTACGGACCTGCCACGTCGACGCCGAGGTACTCGGCCTGGGCCTTCGACAGCTCGGTGAGCTCGACACCGAGGGCGTCCAGGTGCAGGCGGGCGACCTCCTCGTCGAGGTGCTTGGGCAGCACGTGCACGCCCAGCTCGTACTGGTCGGCCTTGCTGTACAACTCGATCTGCGCGAGCACCTGGTTCGTGAAGGAGTTCGACATCACGAACGACGGGTGGCCCGTGGCGTTGCCGAGGTTCAGCAGGCGGCCCTCGGACAGCACGATGATCTTCTTGCCGTCGGGGAAGATCCACTGGTGGACCTGGGGCTTGATCTCGTCCTTGACGATGCCGGGGATCTTGGCCAGGCCGGCCATGTTGATCTCGTTGTCGAAGTGACCGATGTTGCCGACGATCGCCTGGTGCTTCATCTTCTCGAAGTGCTCGACCCGGATGATGTCGAAGTTGCCCGTCGTGGTGATGAAGATGTCGGCGGTCTCGACGACCGACTCGAGGCGCTTGACCTCGTAGCCGTCCATCGCGGCCTGGAGGGCGCAGATGGGGTCGATCTCGGTGACGATGACGCGAGCACCCTGGCCGCGCAGCGACTCGGCCGAGCCCTTGCCCACGTCGCCGTAGCCGCACACGACGGCGACCTTGCCGCCGATCATGACGTCGGTCGCGCGGTTGATGCCGTCGATCAGCGAGTGGCGGCAGCCGTACTTGTTGTCGAACTTGCTCTTGGTGACCGAGTCGTTGACGTTGATCGCCGGGAAGAGCAGCGTGCCCTCGCGGAAGCGGTCGTAGAGGCGCAGCACGCCGGTGGTGGTCTCCTCGGAGACGCCCTTGATGTCCTTGGAGATGTTCGTCCAGTGCTGCGGCTTGGTCTCCAGCGAGCGGGCCAGGACGCGCAGCACCTCCTTGAACTCCTCGTTGTCGGTGCTGTCCTGCGGCGGCACGGCGCCGGCCTTCTCGTACTCGACGCCCAGGTGCAACAGCATCGTGATGTCGCCACCGTCGTCGAGCAGGACGTTGGGGCCGCCCTCAGCGAAGTCGAAGACCTTCTCGGCCTCGTCCCAGTACTCGGCCAGCGTCTCGCCCTTCCAGGCGAAGACCGGCGTGCCCTGCGGGTCGTCCGGCGTCCCGTTCGGGCCGACGACGACCGCGGCGGCGGCGTGGTCCTGGGTGGAGAAGATGTTGCAGGTCGCCCAGCGCACGTCGGCGCCGAGGGCGGTGAGGGTCTCGATCAGGACCGCGGTCTGGATCGTCATGTGCAGCGACCCGGCGATACGGGCGCCGGCCAGCGGCTTGGTGTCGCCGTAGCGCTCACGCATGGCCATCAGGCCCGGCATCTCGTGCTCCGCGAGCTCGATCTCCTTGCGGCCGTACTCGTGGAGGGACAGGTCCTTGACGCGATAATCCATACCCACCAGCGTACCGGCGAGTACCGAGCCTCAACGAATCGACGCCACACTCACCTCGAGCCGGGCGGCAGGGCGGGCGGGAACCGCAGGAACGGGCGCAGGTGCCACATGCGGTCGAGCAGCGCGTAGGTGCGGTCGGGACCCTCGGGCTTGGCCCGTCCGGTCATCACCGCGTCGTGCAGGAAGGCGACCTCGGTCGCGAGCTGCTGGTACCGGTCGACGGCCTCCGCGGCGATGGGTCCGTAGCGCGCGGCGAACACGCGGGCCTGGCGCCGGCGGCCGAAGCGGACCAGCCACGGCACCTCTGCCGGGTGGAGCCAGCCGCGCCGCGCCATGTCGCCCAGGGACCGGGCCATCACGTCGAACTGGCGCATGCGCAGCACGACAGCCGTGACGCCCAGGCCGAGCAGGAGGCACGCGAGCACGACGTACGCCAGCAGGAAGCCCACGCCGCCCCCGACCACGATCGAGCCGTTCCACAGCGCGTGGAGGCCGACGCTGACGAGGTAGCCCAGCGCCACCAGCCCCCAGCGCTGGGCGCGCGAGGTGCGCGAGACCGACAGGCCGACGGCGATGCCGATCGCCGACGCGAAGAGCGGATGCGCGAACGGGCTGAAGAGCCCGCGGACCACGAACGTGGCGGTCGCCATCTCGGTGCCGGAGTAGGGCACCTCATCGAAGCCCAGGTAGCTGGCGGCGTAGTAGCCGACGTTCTCCATCGCGGCGAAGCCCAGCGCGACCAGGCCCGAGACGATGAGTCCGTCGAGGACCCCGTCGATGATGCGGCGCAGCCGGACGAGCGTGAGCACGACGAACAGGCCCTTGGCGAACTCCTCGGCGACGGGCGCACCGAAGGCGATGAGCCAGTCCTCGCTCATGCCCAGGCGCGACATCCCGATCTCCATCGGCAGAGCGATCGCCACGGCGATCACCGCGCCCCAGACGAACGCGGCCGCCTTGTAGCGGAACGGCTCGGGCTCGACGCGGTCGAGCCACCAGTACATGGCCAGCGCTGCCGGGAGGGGCACCAGGGCGTAGACCACCGCGAGGGAGGCGCCGGTGACCGATCCCGACGTGGAGGCCAGGAAGATCGCGCCGGCGGCGCCGGCCAGGGCGGAGATCCAGACCAGCACGACGAGGAGCTTGCGACCACGCTGACGGAACGGGTCGTCCTCGCGCGGCAGGGCGGCGGGCGCCTCGGTCGTCGTCACGTGGACAGCCTAGAGCGGAGCCACGACACCGAACGCCCCCGATAGTGTGGGCCGCAGGCGCCCGTAGCTCAGCTGGATAGAGCAAGAGCCTTCTAATCTCTAGGTCGCAGGTTCGAATCCTGCCGGGCGCGCCAGCCGAATCGAAGGAGAGAACCGTGAGCGACCTGTTCGAGATCGACCAGACCCAGCGACTTCGCCGCGAGGAGGCCGCCGCCAGGCTGCACGCCCTCGCCGACGCGCTCGCGCGCCACAACTCCGTGGAGTTCGAGAAGAACGGCCACCGCATCACGGTCGACGTGCCCGACGAGGTCGAGCTGACCGTCGAGGTCGAGATCGGTGACGAGAACGAGCTGGAGATCGAGCTGCGCTGGTGACCTGACGGCCGTCAGGACGCGAGCGCGTCCTCGACGGCCGAGCGCACCTCGAAGACGTCATCGAGCTTCTCGCCGTCGACGAACACCGACGGGGTGCCCGTGACGTCGCGCTCCCGCGCGGTCTCGCGTGCCTCGTTCAGCCAGGGCACGAACCTGCGGTCCTGGATGCACGCGTCGGCGCCGGGGACCCCGGCGTCCTGCGCCAGGGCCGCGAGCGCGGTCTCGGACGGCTCTTCGTCACCCGAGGCGTAGCCCGCGCCGAACAGCGCCGACTTCATCGCCCAGAACGCCTCCGCGCCCTGGGCATCGGCGACGCAGAAGGCCGCGTTCATCGCGTCGTGCGCAGGGCCGGTGCCGGCGGTGCCGTCGAGGATCGTCATGGGCATGAAGCGCAACACGATGTCGCCGCGCTCGGCGCGGTCGTCCAGCCACGCACCGTGCTCGGCCTCGAAGTCGGCGCAGTGCGAGCACAGGAAGTCCTCGTACACCTCCACCACCGGCGCGCCGGCCGGCGCGGCACCGGGGTGCTGCACGCCGCCGGACGTCACGTTCCGCGGCTCGACGACCGGACCGTCCGCGGCGTCGTCGCCGCCCAGCGCCGAGAGACCCCAGGCGACCCCGAGCACCAGCACGAGGGCGCCGACGACCGCCGCGAGCGTGAGCGTGGTGCGCTTGCGGCGCTCCGCACGCTCACGCTCGAGGCGAGCCTGCTCGGCCCGGGCGCCCCGCGCCTTGCGGTCGTTCGTCACGTCAGGACTTGGACGCCTCGGCGATCGCGGCCTGCAGCTCCTGCGGCGTGCGCGCCTCGGAGGCCTTGCCGTTGATGTGCACCGTCGGGGTGCCCGAGACCTCGCGCTCGTCGGCCGACTTCTCCTGCATCTCGTCGATCCACGGGACGAACTTCTCGGTGCGGACGCACGACTCGACGTCCGGCGCGCCGGCCTCCTCGGCCAGTTCGATCAGCTCGGCGTCCTCCGGGCCGGCTCCGCCCTCGGCGGGCTGGTTGGCGAACAGCGCGGTGTGGACCTTCCAGAAGGCTTCCGGGCCCTCCTGGTCCACGGCGCACATCGCCACATTGGCCGCGCGGCGTGAGTAGTCGTTCGTGCTCTGGTTGTGCAGGAACGAGAACGGCATGAAGCGCAGGGTGATGGCGCCCGACGCGGCCTGGTCCTGCAGGAACTGGCCACTGAGCTGTTCGAAGGAGCCGCAGGCGGGGCACAGGAAGTCCTCGAACACCTCCATCACCGGAGCGTCGGGCTTCGTCTGTCCCGTGGCCGGGAAGTCGACACCGCCCTCGGTCAGGTTGGCCGGCTCGATGACCTCGGTGCTCTTCGCGTTGTCGTCCGAGAGGGACTTGACGCCCCAGCCTGCGGCGGCGATCAGCACGAGGACCACGACGACGATCGCGACGGTGATCTTGTTGCGCTGCTTGCGCTCGGCCTTCTCGCGCTCCTTGCGCATCTGCTCGGCGCGGGCGGCGCGGGCCTGGCGGTCGTTCGTCACGTGCGGGCTCCTCGGGACATGGACGCGGTACGGCCGGAAGCCTACCCGGTGCGGCCCATCCGTCAGTGGCGCGCACTAGGGTGGCGGGGTGAACGACAAGCTGGTGTGGATCGATTGCGAGATGACGGGCCTGTCGATCCGCGACGACGCCCTGGTCGAGATCGCGGCGCTCGTGACCGACTACGACCTCAACATCCTCGGCGACGGGGTCGACCTCATCATCAAGCCCCCGCAGGCGGCGCTCGAGCAGATGAACGAGGTCGTCACGCAGATGCACACCTCCTCTGGCCTGCTCGACCAGCTGGCCAGCGGCATCACGCTGCGCGAGGCCGAGGAGCAGGTGCTCGAGTACGTCCGCCAGTACGCCACCGAGCCGGGCAAGACTCCGCTCGCCGGCAACTCGATCGGCACCGACCGCGCCTTCCTGGCCCGCGACATGGTCGAGCTCGAGACGTGGCTGCACTACCGGGTGATCGACGTGTCCTCCATCAAGGAGCTGGCGCGCCACTGGTTCCCCCGCGCCTACTTCGCGGCACCCGAGAAGGGCGGCGCCCACCGCGCGCTGGCCGACATCCGCGAGAGCATCGACGAGCTGCGCTACTACCGCCGCACCGTCTTCACCCCCGATCCGGGGGTCGACACCGAGACCGCGCGCGCCGTCGCCGCGGAGATCCTCGGGGGCACCCCCTCCGAGTAGGACCTGCGCGAGACGTCCGGTAGACTCGTCGCGCTGTGCCGCGAGGCGCACATGGTGGGTGTAGCTCAGTTGGTAGAGCACCGGCTTGTGGTGCCGGTGGCCGCGGGTTCAAGTCCCGTCATCCACCCCATGAACGGCCCGGAATCGATGATTCCGGGCCGTTCGTCATGATGGAGTCATGGCCGAGCCGAAGACGCAGCCCACCGACGCCGACGTGGGCGCCTTCCTCGCCGCCGCCACGCCCGCGCGCCGGCGTGAGGACGGTCAGCGGCTGGCCGAGATCGTCGGCGAGGTCACGGGCACCGATCCGGTGATGTGGGGACCGTCGATGGTGGGCTACGGCAGCTACCGCTACGTCTCCCCCGCCAACCCCCGCACCCGCGGCACCTGGCCGAAGGTCGCGTTCTCGCCCCGCAAGGCAGCGCTGACGATCTACGGCCTGAAGGACCGACCCGAGGGCGCCGCGCTGCTTCCCGAGCTGGGCACGTACACCGAGGGCGCGGGCTGCGTGTACGTCAAGAGGCTCGACGACGTCGACCTCGGCGTGCTGCGCCGGCTCGTGGCGATCGCGTGGGAGCGCGAGGACGACCCGGAGCCCTGAGGTCAGGCCAGCCGCTCGCGCACCCAGTGCCCGAGCAGCCGCGCGCAGGCGTCGACCACCGCGGTCCACTCCAGTGCGGAGTCGTCGGCGGCGTCGCTCACGATCTTCACGAGGCGGCACGGCACGCCGGCGCGCTGGCACGCCCGTGCCACCGCGAAGCCCTCCATGTCGACCAGGTGGGCCCGCGCGGCGATCGCGTCGCGGACGACGGGGTCGGTGACGAACAGGTCCCCCGTGGCCAGCACGGTGCCGTCGCCGCCGGCGAGATCGATCTCGTCCACGGCGTCGTGGCCGAGCGCGCGGATCGCGTCGGCGGAGTAGTCGTGGTTCACGACGACCGAGGGCACGAAGAGCCCGGTCAGGCCGGGGCGCAGCGCGCCAGCCGTGCCCACGTTGAGGACCAGCTCGGGACGCAGCGCCGCGATGGCCTCCGTGGTGGCGGCCGCGGCCTCGACCTTCCCGATCCCGGTGAGGACGAGCGGCACCTCCGGGGGCAGGTGGGCAGCCTCGGCCTTCGTCGCCGCGATGACGAGGACCCGGGCCGGGTCGAGCCTCACAGGTGCGCCACCGGGACGACGTCGGGAGCGCCCATGCGCGCCGCGTCGGCGGTCTCGTCGTCGGGCATCGTCTGGCTCTCGCGCTCGGCGTCGACCCGCTTGAGGTAGTGGTCGACCTCGCGCTCGCGCTGGGCGTCGGACCAGTCGAGGACCTCGGCCATGAGCTCGGCCGCCTCCGACGCGCACTCGGTGCCGCGGTGGAACGTCTCGATCGAGATCCGGGTGCGCCGCGCGAGGATGTCGTCGAGGTGGCGGGCGCCCTCGTGCGTGACGCCGTAGACCACCTCGGCGCGCAGGTAGTCGTCCGCGCCGGTGAGCGGCTCGGCGAGGTCCGGTCGGTCGGCGATGAGGTCGAGCACCTCGGTGGCGAGGGTGCCGAACCGGTTCAGCAGGTGCTCGACCCGGCCGACGCCGAGCCCGTGCTGGGCCGCGAGCGCCTGGCGCTGGTTCCACAGGGCGGAGTACCCGTCCGCGCCGAGCAGCGGGATGTCGTCGGTGACGCACTCCGGCACGCGACGGTCGAGCAGCGTGCCCATCTGCTGCACGGCGGCGTCGATCGCGTCCTTCGCCATCACGCGGTAGGTCGTGTACTTGCCGCCGGCGATGACGACGAGCCCCTTCACCGAGGTGGAGACCGCGTGCTCGCGCGACAGCTTGCTGGTGGCCTCGTCCTCGCCGGCCAGCAGCGGGCGCAGGCCGGCATACACGCCCTCGACGTCCTCGGCGAGGAGCGGCTCGACGAGGACCTTGTTGACCTCCTCGAGCAGGTAGGCGATGTCCTTCGCGCTGGCGGCCGGGTGGTCCTTGCTCAGCGACCAGTCCGTGTCCGTCGTGCCGATGATCCAGTGACGCCCCCACGGGATGACGAACAGCACCGACTTCTCGGTGCGCAGGATCAGCCCGGACTCGCCGCGGATCCGGTCGCGCGGCACCACGAGGTGGATGCCCTTGCTGGCCCGGACGTTGAACTGGCCGCGCTCGGCGGCGAAGGACTGCGTCTCGTCGGTCCACACACCCGTGGCGTTGACGACCTGGCGGGCGCGGATCTCGATCTCGCGGCCCGACTCGAGGTCCTTGACCCGCGCGCCGACGACGCGGTCGGCCTCGCGCACGAGGTCGATCACGCGGGTGCGGCTGGCGACGTGGGCGCCGTAGGCCGCGGCCGTGCGCGACAGGAACATCGTGTGGCGGGCGTCGTCGACCTGCCCGTCGTAGTAGTGCAGGGCGCCCACGAGGGCGTCCTTGCGCAGGCCCGGCATGATCCGGCGGGCGCCGGTGCGGGTGAGGTGGCGGTGCCGCGGGACGCCGCGCGAGCGCCCGGACAGCAGCGCCATCGAGTCGTAGAGGGCCACACCGGAGCCGGCGTAGAAGCGCTCCCAGACGCGGTGCGTCAGCGGGTAGAGGAACGGCACCGGCTTCACCAGGTGCGGCGCGAGCTTGTCGATCAGCAGGCTGCGCTCGCCGAGCGCCTCCGCGACGAGGCGGAAGTCGAGCATCTCGAGGTAGCGCAGGCCGCCGTGCACGAGCTTGCTCGAGCGGCTGGAGGTGCCGGAGGCGAAGTCGCGGGCCTCCACGAGCCCCACGGAGAGGCCTCGCGTGGCGGCATCGAGCGCGGCACCACCGCCCACGACCCCGCCGCCGATGACGAGGATGTCGAGGTGTTCCGAGGCCAGCGCGTCGAGCGCCTCCTGGCGGTGCTGCGGGGAGAGGGCAACCGGTCGCATGGACTCCAGTCAACCAGTGTCACGCCATGGCTGCCGCGATCGCGTTCGCGATCCGCTGCGTCGCCTCCCTCGCCGGGCGGCTGACGCCGGTGATGTTGATGAAGGCGTGGATCAGCGAGCCCTCCCGGGCCAGCGTCGTGGGCACCCCGGCCTCCTCCAGACGGCGGGCGTACGCGATGCCCTCGTCGCGCAGCGGGTCGAAGCCGGCGACGGCGACGTAGGCCGGCGGCAGCCCCGCGAGGTCCTCGGCCAGCAGCGGCGAGGCGCGCGGGTCGAGCGCGTCGGCGGGATCGGCGAGGTAGCGCTCGCGGTACCAGTCCATGTGCCCTTCGGTGAGGAAGTAGCCCTCGGAGAACTCGGCGTAGGACGGGTGCTTGGTGGCGAGGTCGGTGACGGGGAACAGCAGCACCTGCAGCGCGGGGACGATGTCCCGACCGCGCAGGTCCTGGGCCAGCACCGCGCTCAGGTTGCCGCCCGCGCTGTCGCCCGCGACCACGATCCGGCGCGGGTCCAGGCCCCAGCTCGGCGCGTGCTCCACCGCGAAGTCCCAGGCCGCGAGTGCGTCCTCGGTGGCGGCGGGGAACGGGTGCTCGGGCGCGAGCCGGTAGTCCACGGAGAGGACGTCGACGCCGGCCTCCAGCGCGAGGAAGCGCACGGCCGAGTCGGTGCTGACGCGGCTGCCCAGCACCCATCCCCCGCCGTGGAAGTACAGGACGAGGCCCTTCGACTCAGTGGTCGCGCGGTACCGGGTGGCCGGGATCGGGCCGGCCGCGCTGGGGATCACGAGGTCCTCCTCGACGGCGAAGTCGGGGAAGACGTCGGCGAAGACGAGCGCCTCGTCGGTCAGCATCCGGCGCGCCTGCTCGACGGGATGCTGCGTGAAGTCGCCGCCGGGGATGCGGTTCATGACCCGCAGGGCGACCGCGATCTCGGGTGACAGGGTCTCCCCGTCGCGGTTGACCGGCGCGTGCCGGCCGAGCCGCGCGACCACGGAGTCGGGCAGCCGCGCGAAGCCTCGCACCACCGAGCGCTCGGCCTTCAGCGCGGCGGAGAGCCCGTGCCGCGTCGCGGCGCTCACTCGACCCAGCCCAGCGTGCGCTCGACGGCCTTCTTCCACTGGTGGTAGCCGGCCTCGCGCTGGTCGTCGTCCCACGCCGGGGTCCAGCGCTTGGACTCCGACCAGTTCGCCACCAGCTCGTCGGTGCTCGACCAGAAGCCCACCGCGAGCCCGGCGGCGTAGGCGGCGCCCAGGCACGTGGTCTCGGGCACCACCGGACGGCTGACCTCGATGTCGAGGATGTCGGCCTGGATCTGCATGCACAGCTCGTTGGCGGTGATCCCGCCGTCCACGCGCAGCACCTCCAGGTCGATGCCGGAGTCCGCCACCATCACGTCGACGACGTCCTTGCTCTGGTAGCAGATCGCCTCGAGCGCGGCGCGGGCCACGTGGGCCACGGTGTTGAAGCGCGAGAGGCCGACGATCACGCCGCGCGCGTCCGACCGCCAGTACGGCGCGAACAGGCCGCTGAAGGCCGGCACGAAGTAGACGCCACCGTTGTCCTCGACCGTCTCGGCGAGCGCCTCGGAGTCGGCCGCCTCGGCGAACACCTTGAGCTGGTCGCGCAGCCACTGGATGGCCGACCCCGTCACGGCGATGGAGCCCTCGAGCGCGTAGACGGGCGGCTCGTCGCCGAAGCGGTAGGCCACCGTGGTCAGCAGTCCGCGCTCCGAGCGCACGATCTCGGTGCCGGTGTTGAGGACCAGGAAGTTGCCGGTGCCGTAGGTGTTCTTGAGCATCCCGGGCTCGAAGCAGGCCTGGCCCACGAGTGCCGCGTGCTGGTCGCCGAGGTTGCCCGCCAGGATCACCTCGGAGCCGAAGGGGCCGTCCTCGGTCGTCCGGCCGAACTCCTGCGACGATGACGTGATCTCGGGGAGCATCTGCCGCGGGACGCCGAAGATCTCGAGCAGCTCGTCGTCCCACGTGAGGTCCTCGAGGTTCATCAGCATCGTGCGGCTCGCGTTGGTGACGTCCGTGACGTGCACCCCGCCGTCGGGCCCGCCGGTGAGGTTCCAGATGAGCCAGGTGTCGATCGTGCCGAAGAGGGCGTGGCCCGCCTCGGCGTCCTCGCGCACCCCGTCGAGGTTCTCCAGGATCCAGTGCAGCTTGCCGCCGGCGAAGTAGGCCGCGGGCGGCAGCCCCGACTTCGCGTGGATGACCTTGCCGCTGCCGTCCTCGTCGAGGCGCTTGGCCAGGTCGGCGGTGCGGGTGTCCTGCCAGACGATGGCGTTGGCGTAGGGCTCGCCGGTGCGCCGGTCCCCCACGACCGTGGTCTCGCGCTGGTTCGTGAGGCCGCCCGCGGCCAGGTCGGCCGCCGTGATCCCCGCCGCCTCGAGACCCTGCTCGACGACCTCGCGCGTGTGCTCCCAGATCTCGGTGGCGTCGTGCTCGACCCAGCCGGCCCGCGGAAGGATCTGCTCGTGCTCGACCTGGTGCCGGCCCTTCTCCTCGCCCTGGTGGTCGAAGACCATGAAGCGGGTGCTGGTGGTGCCCTGGTCGATCGCGCCGACGAACTGCTGTGACATGGGCCTCACCCTAGCCACGCGGGCGTGGCTGTTGCGTCATACGGAGCGGTCGCGCCGGCGACCGCTCCGTATGACGTCCCCGACCGCTGTGGACGCCGGATCGACCCGATCCGTTGGAAGCGCCACCCTCACGGGATGGATCAGAGCCTGCACGCCACGGCCACCGCGCAGGAGCAGGTGGTGAGCCGTCGCCAGCTGTTCGCCGCGGGAGTCACACGCGCCACCCTGCGAGCACAGCTCGAGGCCGGTCGGTGGCGGTCGTGGGGACGGCACGCGATCGCCTTGCACTCGGGGCCGTTGCCCCTGCGGTCGGTGTGGTGGCGCGCTGTCATCGAGGCCGGCCCCCGGTCGATGCTCGATGGCGTCTCCGCGCTCCAGGCGGCCGGTCTCACCGGCGTCGACGTCGAGACCGTCCGCGTGTCGGTGCCGCGCGGCGCCCGCACACCGAGGATCGCCGGCGTGACGCTCCGGCAGACCCGTCGGCTCACTCGGCGGGACCTGGCCGGTCCGGGTCTCCCCCGCGTCCGCGCCGAGATCGCGGCGGTACGCGCCGCCCTGTGGGCCCGCTCGGACCGGCAGGCGGCGTTCTTCCTGACCGCGAGCGTCCAGCAGCGACTCTGCCGCGCCGAGGACGTGGCTCGGGCGGCACTGGACATCCGGCGCCACGCACGCCGGCGGCTGCTGCTCGACGTCTCCACCCAGCTGGTCGACGGCGTGCGTGCGCTCGGCGAGCTCGACTTCGCCCGCCTGTGCCGCGAGCAGGGGCTGCCCGAGCCGACCCGTCAGGCACCGCGCAGGACCGCGCGGGGCTCGGCGTACCTCGACGTCGAGTGGTCCGAGTACGGCGTGGTCGTCGAGGTCGACGGAGTGCAACACCTCAGCGCGCCGGTCATGGTGGACGACGCGTTGCGCCAGAATCACCTGGTGCTGCATCGCTCCACCGTCATC
Source organism: Aeromicrobium phoceense (assembly GCF_013868155.1). Taxonomy (NCBI): domain Bacteria; kingdom Bacillati; phylum Actinomycetota; class Actinomycetes; order Propionibacteriales; family Nocardioidaceae; genus Aeromicrobium; species Aeromicrobium phoceense. The sequence goes on along the minus strand of NZ_JACEOG010000001.1, from coordinate 1,574,191 downwards.
CGCGTGCCGAACCTCGGGCTCCGCGTCGCGCCCCACGAGTTCCTGGCGCAGGTCAGGGCGGCGCTCGTGCGAGGTGGCTGGCGGCCCGAGCCGGACGTCATACGAAGCGGTGGCGCGGGCGACCGCTCCGTATGACGCAAGTCCGGTCCCGAGGCGTCATAGGGTGAGGCATGGCCGAACGCGTCGTCATCGTCGGAGCGGGACACAACGGGCTCGTGGCGGCGGCTCTGCTCGCCCGGGCGGGCGTCGAGGTGCTGGTGCTGGAGCGGCTCGGGAGGGTCGGTGGTGCTGCCGTCAGCGGCGCGCCGTTCGCCGAGCACGACGCGCGTCTCTCGCGGTTCTCCTACCTCGTGAGCCTGTTCCCCCAGGCTCTGATCGACGACCTCGGCCTCGAGCTGGAGCTGCGGTCGCGCGACACCGCCTCCTTCACGCCCTGGCACCGCGACGGGCGCGACGGCGGCCTGGTCGTCGAGACCCGGCCCGGGGAGGCCACACGGGCCTCGTTCGCCGAGCTCACCGGCGGCGACGACGAGCTCGAGGCCTGGAACCGGTTCTACGCCGAGATCGGCACGCTCGCCGACGCGATCGCCCCCACGCTGATGCAGCCGCTCCCCCACATCGGCGACCTGCGCGACCGGGTGGAGATGGCGATCTGGACCGATCTCGTCGAGCACCCGATCGGCACGGTGATCCGGCGTCGCTTCGCCGACGACGTCGTTCGCGGCGTGGTGGCCACAGACGCCCTCATCGGCACCTTCGCCTCCCTCGAGGACCTGTCCCTGGTGCAGAACCGCTGCTTCCTCTACCACCTGATCGGCAACGGCACGGGCGAGTGGCGGGTGCCCGTGGGCGGCATGGGCGCGGTCACCGCAGAGCTGGCCCGGGTGGCCACCGAGGCGGGCGCGACGATCCGGCTCAACTCCGAGGTCGACGGCATCGACGTGAGCGACGTCGACGTGACCGTGTGCGGTGACGGGTTCGTCGAGCGGGCCGACCACGTGCTCTTCGGCGCGGCGCCCTACGTGCTCGAGCGGCTGCTGGGCCACACCCCCACGTCCAAGCCCGCGGGCGCGCAGCTGAAGCTCAACCTCCTGCTGTCCCGCCTCCCGGCGCTCAAGTCCGGCGCCGACCCGGCGGTCGCGTTCGCCGGCACGTTCCACCTCGACGAGTCCTACGACCAGCTGCAGCGGGCGTGGGCGACCGCCGCCTCGGGCGACCTGCCCCCGGCCACGGGCGAGTTCTACTGCCACACCCTGACCGACCGCTCGATCCTCGGGCCCGACCTGCGCGACTCCGACGCGCAGACGCTCACCTACTTCGGCCTGCACACGCCGCCGGGCGTGCTCGACGCGCCCGGCGCGAAGGACGAGGCCGTCGCGCGGGTGCTCGCCGCCCTCGACGCCCACCTGGCCGAGCCGATCGAGCCCCTCATCCTCGGCCTGGAGGCCAAGACCCCCACCGAGATCGAGCACGAGCTGTGGATGCCGGGCGGGCACATCTTCCACGGCGACCTCACGTGGCCGTGGCTCGAGGAGGACGAGCGTCCCTACTCCCCCGCCCAGCGCTGGGGCGTGGCGACCGCGCACCCGCGCGTGCTGCTGTGCGGCAGCGGGACGCGGCGCGGTGGCGCGGTCAGCGGACTGGGCGGCCACAACGCCGCGCAGGCGCTGCTCTCCTAGCGCAGGCGCCCGTCGAGGAAGTCCAGCACGGCGCGGACCCCGCGCTCCTGCCGGTGCAGCGTCAGGGTGCTGTGCCGACGGCCCGGGAACTCGACCGCGGTGAAGTTCTCCCCCAGCTCCTCGTGAAGCACCTCGAAGCGGCGGCCCACCGCGGGATCGTCCTCGAATCGCAGGCCCAGGACGGGACAGCCGGCGTTCACGCGCCCCACGACGGTCTCGCGGTCGGCAGGAGACAGGCCGAGGTCGCGCGAGCGGGCAGGCGTGATCGGGAACGGCGCCGACGGCTGGGCCAGCACGGGCGCGACGACCGCGTCGTCCACCATCATCGCCAGCGCGAAGCCGCCCGTGAAGCACATGCCCACCGCGCCGACCCCCGGTCCGCCCACCGAGCCGTGCAGGTCGCTCGCCAGCGCGGCCAGCCACCGGGTCACCGGGGCGGTCCGGCGCAGCGCCAGCGCGCTGAACTCCTTGCTGACGCACCCCCGCACGAGGGACTTCACGGTGTACCCCGCGGTCATCGGCCGACCCGGCTCGCCGAACAGCTGCGGCATCACCACGGTGAACCCGTGGGCGACGAGCTCCTGCCCGAAGGCGATGACCTCGGGCGTCATCCCGGGGATCTCGTGGATCACCACGACACCCGGCCCGCTGCCCTGGCGCCACGTCTCGTGGGTGATCCCGTCGTGCGTGAACGTGCCCTGGTCCCACCGTGCGAGCGCTGTCATGGCGGAAGCATGGCACTCGATTTCATGTCGCGTGAAGGTATGCGGTAGAGTTGGTGATCGCGCAGCGCGCGAGCACCCCTAGCTCAATTGGCAGAGCAATTGACTCTTAATCAATGGGTTCTCGGTTCGAGTCCGAGGGGGTGTACCAATGTCGAAGGCCCCGGTTCGCCGGGGCCTTCGACGTTGGTGGCTCAGCGCACCTCGAAGCCTTGCGTGCCCTCGGGCTGGAGGTCGGTGACGTCGCGGGAGTCCACCCGGGCGCCGGGCGGCCCCTCCGCCATCCACGCCAGCACCGTGTCCACCGCCGAGGGCGCGCCCTGGAGCTCGGCCTCGACGCTGCCGTCGGCGCGGTTGCGGACCCAACCCGACACGCCTGCGCGTTCGGCCACCACGCGCAGGCTGAAGCGGTAGCCCACGCCCTGGACGGTCCCGCGCACCACGACGCCGACGCGCCTCATGTCAGGTCGAGCCGTACTGCTTGATCGCCCGGCTGATGCTGGTGTGCGAGACGCCGACCTCGTCGGCGATCTCCTGGTAGGACATGCCCGCCTCGATGGCGGTCGCCAGGGCGGCGGCCCACTCGCGCCTCGCGCGGGTGATCGCCTCCTCGTACTCGGCCGAGGCGGCGTCGTACGACTCACGCGCGGCACGGAGTGCCTGCGGCACGGTTTCGTCGTACTCACGACGGTGGCGGAAGGCCATGGGGTCAACCTACGACCCCCGGGGGCCAACCGCACGGGTGATTTCGTGAGTGCACGAACCATTAGTACACTGACGGCATGGCCGCCCCGAATCCGCTGTCCCTCGACGAGCAGGTCTGCTTCGCGCTGTCCGTGGCGTCGCGCACCGTGATCGGCTGCTACCGCGACGTCCTCGAGCCGTTGGGCCTCACGCACCCGCAGTACCTCGTGATGCTTGCGCTGTGGGAGAACGACGGGCTGACGCTGCGCGGCCTGAGCGACGTGCTGCGCCTCGAGCCGGCCACCGTCTCTCCCCTCGTCAAGCGCCTCGAGGCATCCGGCCTCGTCCGCCGCGACCGCCGCGCCGGTGACGACCGCGCCTTCGCCCTCACCGTGACGCCCGAGGGCCGGGCGCTGCGCGAGCGAGCCCTCGCGGTCCCGGCCACGATGCTCGACCGGTTCGACATGGACGTCGCCGAGCTGGAGCAGGTCAACCGGTGGCTGCACGAACTCATCGAGCGGGCCGACCGCGCCCACGAAAGGACCACGGCATGAGCCAGCGCCTCCCCGACGCCTCGGAGGAGTCCCTCAACATCGTCCGACGCCGGATCATGGCGATCACCTGGGTGGTCACGTCGATCCACGGCCTGTTCGGCGCGATCGGCGCCGCCTACGCCCTCGGGGCCGACCGGCGCAGCGACCAGATCATCCTGCTGGTGGTCTCGGTGCCGCTGGCGCTGATCATCTACGGCGTCACCGTGGTGATCCTCGACAAGCCGCCGCTCAGCTGGCGCACCACCCCGTGGCTCGTGCTGCTGCTGTCGTTCTGCGTGGCCGGCTTCGTCTGGGTGCTCTGACTCAGCGCTGGAACGCGTCGGGGACGCCGTCGGCGTCGTCGTCGCGCGACTCCTGCTCCTCGACCTCGCGGTAGTGGCGGTTCCTCGCCCGCAGCACCACCGCCGCGAGCGCGGCCGCGACGAGCGAGCCGAGCAGGACACCGATCTTCACGTAGTCCTCGCGTCCCTCGTCGACGAAGGCCAGGTCGCCGATCAGCAGCGAGACGGTGAAGCCGATCCCCGCGAGCATCGCCACCCCGATCACGTCGATCCAGCGGATGCTCGGGTCCAGCTGGGCGCGCGTCGTCGCCGACAGCAGCATCGAGCTGCCGACGATGCCGATCGGCTTGCCGAGCACGAGACCCAGGACGATGCCCCACGTCACCGGGGAGTCGAAGGCACCCGAGAGCACCTCCCCCGACACCGCCACCCCGGCGGCGAAGAACGCGAACACCGGCACGGCGAAGCCCGTGGACACCGGCCGGACGCGGTGCTCCATCCGCTCGGCGACGCTGTGGTGGCCGTGCGCCGGGACGGTGAAGCCGAGCAGCACGCCCGCGACGGTCGCGTGGACGCCGGACTCGTGCATGAGCACCCACGTCACCACGGCGAGCGGGATCAGCAGCCACCACCAATTCGGGGCGCGGCGGGCAACGACCGCGAAGGCGAGCAGCGGGATGAACGCCGCGGCGAGCATGGCCAGGTCGAGCTCGGCGGTGTAGAACACCGCGATCACGGTGATCGCCAGGAGGTCGTCGACCACGGCGAGCGTCAGCAGGAAGGTACGCAGGGCCAGCGGCAGGTAGGTGCCCAGCACCGCCAGCACCGCCACGGCGAAGGCGATGTCGGTCGCGGTCGGGATGGCCCAGCCGTGCGTGGTCCCGTGGCCGGCGTTGATCGCCACGAAGATGAGGGCCGGAGCGATCATGCCGCCCACCGCCGCGACCACGGGCAGCATTGCGCGGCGCGGATCACGCAGGTCGCCGGCGACGAACTCCCGCTTGAGCTCGAGTCCCACGACGAAGAAGAAGATGGCCAGCAGGCCGTCGGCCGCCCACGCCGAGACGGTGAGGTCCAGGTGCAGGGAGGCCGGACCGATGCGCGTCTCCGCCAGGTCGAAGTACGCATCCGACCACGGCGAGTTCGCCAGGACGAGAGCCGCGACCGCGGCGACCAGCAGGATCGTCCCGCCGACCGTCTCGCGGCGCAGCACGTCGGCGACGCGGGAGGCCTCAGGCCAGCTTCCGCGGGTGAACAGACCAGGTGAGCTCATGGGTTTCCTCGAGGGGTCGGCGGCAGGACGCCGACCAGACTTCCCGGCACACCTGACTCCACCCTAACGGGCGCGAGGCACGGGCTCAGGAGTAGATCATGCAGGTGGTGGTGCCGTGGGCGACGAGCTTGCCGTTCTCGTCGAGCACCTTGCCCTCCGCCGTGGCCGTGCTGCGGCCCACGTGGATCACGTTCCCGGTGCCGGTCAGCGTGCGGCCGTCGACCGGGACCGTGCGGATGTAGTTGACCTTGAGCTCGAGCGTTCCGTAGCCGACGCCGGCACCGAGCGTCGTGTGGACCGCGCACCCCATGACGGAGTCGAGCAGCGTGGCGCACGCACCGCCGTGCAGCGTGCCCAAGGGGTTGGCGGCGGTGGGCAGCGACTGGATCGAGAACGAGGCGGTCCCCTCCTCCAGCGACACGATCCGCATCCCGAACAGGTCACCGATCACGGCGGGTCGCTGGTCGCTCGGCAGCGCGAACGCGAACCGCAGGAACTCCAGGCCGCTCATACGGGACATGGCGGCGAGCTGGTCGTCGGTCAGGCCGGGGGCACTCATGCTGGTCAATGTAGACCGATCGGTCTACTGTGTCCACATGGCCTCCCGCCCCTCCCCTCGCGAGCGGCTCCTCGACGCCACGATCACCTCCCTGCGCCGCCACGGCGTCCAGGGCACCGGCATCGCCGATCTGCTCCACACGAGCGGCGCGGCACGGCAGTCGATCTACCAGCACTTCCCGGGCGGCAAGGCCGAGCTGGTCGCGGCGGCGACGCGGCGGGCCGGCGAGTTCATCGTCCGCTCCGACGAGCCGGCCGATCCGCACGCCCATCTCGACCGCCGCATCGACTGGGGGATCGGCCAGATGCGGCGACACGACTTCGCGCTGGGCTGCCCCGTAGCGGCCGCCGCACTCGCCGGCAGCGAGTACCCGGAGGTGGTCGAGGCGGCGGCCGAGGCGTTCGCCACGTGGACCCGGTCGTTCGCCGACCGCCTGGTCGCGGCAGGTGCGGAGCCGGAGGCCGCGACGGCGTTCGCGCGCTTCCAGATCAGCGCCATCGAGGGCGCCATCCTGACCGCGCGTGCCCTGCGCACCGTGCAGCCCCTCGAGGACCTGCGCACGCACCTTCACCGGTTCGTCGACGACCTGCTGCCACACTGAGCCTGTGTGGGTGGGATGGATCGAGTTCGATCTGCGACTGGGTGACGTGCACTCCCTGAAGGAGAAGCGCGCGATCGTGCGACCCATCGTCAACGAGCTGCGGCGCCGGTTCTCGGTGTCCGCGGCCGAGACCGACTCCCTCGACCTGTACCGCCGCGCCGGGATCGGCGGGTCCCTCGTGTCCATCGACCGGTCCCACGTGGTCGACGTGCTGGACTCCGTCGAGCGCTGGATGGCCGACCGGCCGGAGGTCGAGATCCTCCAGGCCCACCGCCACCTGGCGAGCAGCGCCGACGACGAGGACGACCAGGGCGAGCTCCCGTTCGGCTGAGCCGCTGCGTTCGCGCAACCGGGTGGGCCTCCCTAGGCTGCATGTGACTCCGATCACCACCTGCAGGGGGCGCGATGAGCACGGCCGAGGAACGACCGACCACCTACCGCACGTTCGACGAGGTCCAGGAGACCCTGAGTCCGGCGGAGCAGCGGTTCGAGCGCATCCGCCGCACCACCGGCCTGTTCGCCGGGCCCGTCCTGGGGATCGTGGTCTACCTCGCGTGCAGCTCGCTCGACGAGCCGGCTCAGCGGCTGGCGGGTGTCCTGGCCTGGGTGGCCGTCTACTGGATCTGCGAGGCCATCCCGATCCCGGTCACGGCCATGCTGGCGATGGCGGCGGTCATCGCACTGGGGATCGCCCCGGCCGACGACGTCTTCGGCTCCTTCGGCAACAGCACGATCTTCGTCTTCATCGGCGGCTTCATCCTGGCCGAGTCGATGAGCAAGCACGGGCTCGACCGGCGCTTCGCGTTCGGCATCCTGAACCTGCCCGGGATCGCCCGGTCGACGACGCGCATCGTGGTGGCGTTCGGCGTGATCACGGCCGTGCTGAGCGGCTTCGTCTCCAACACCGCCACCGCCGCGATGATGATGCCGATCGCCGCCGGCATCGTCGGATTCATGGCCTCGGCGATGCGCCGCAGCGGTGACGGCGACGTCGACGTGAACCCCCAGCGGCTCCGGTTCGCCACCGCGCTGATGCTCATGGTCGCCTACAGCGCGAGCGTCGGCGGCCTGCTCACCCCGGTGGGCAGCCCGCCCAACCTCATCGGCCGGGCCTACTTGGAGGAGGAGCTGGACATCACCATCCCGTTCTTCCAGTGGATGCTCCTGGCGTTCCCGCTCGTCCTGGTGATGTTCGCCGTCCTGTGCGTCCTGCTGGTGCGGCTCAACAAGCCCGAGCTCAAGCACGTGGAGGGCGTCGAGGGCTACATCACCGAGGAGCGCGAGAAGCTCGGCTCGATGGGCACCGGCGGTCGCAACACCCTCATCGCGTTCGGCGTCGCGGTCACCCTCTGGATCCTGCCGGGCGCGGTCGGCCTGGTCACGGGCGGCGAGTCCGCCACCTACGACTGGCTGCTGGAGCACCTCGACGAGGGCGCCGTGGCGATCTTCGCGGCCTCGCTGCTCTTCCTGCTGCCGCTGAACTGGGAGAAGCGCGAGTTCACCCTGAACTGGAACGACGCGGTCAAGATCGACTGGGGCACGATCATCCTGTTCGGCAGCGGCATCGCCCTCGGCGGGCTGCTGTCGTCCACGGGCCTGGCCGAGACGATGGGCACCTCCCTGGGCGACCTGCTGGGCACCGAGACGCTCGTCGGCATCACGATCCTGGCCACCGTCATTGCCGTGATCATCAGCGAGACCACGAGCAACACCGCCAGCGTCGTGGTGGTCGCGCCGATCGCCGCCCAGCTGGCGCTCGCGGCCGACGTGAACCCGGCGATCCCCGTGCTGGCCGCCATCTTCGGCGCGTCGTTCGGGTTCATGCTGCCGGTGTCGACGCCGCCGAACGCGATCGTCTACGGCACCGGAATGGTCCCGATCACCAAGATGCTGCGCTCCGGCATCGTGTTCGACGTCATCGGCATCGTCATCATCGTCACGGGCGTCACCGTCATGGCGAACCTGCTGGGGATCGGCTGACGCGCTTGCGGATCCCCCACTGGGAGAACACGAACGCGGCCAGGGCGACGGCCATGAGCAGCACCAGCCCGATCGTGTAGCTGTGGTCCTCGGCGTCGTCCGTCGCGCCCATCACGAGCGGCGGGAAGACCCCGCCGAGGCCACCGGCGGCGCCGACGATCCCCGTCACGCTGCCGACCCGCTCCGGCGGTGCCAGCTGCGCGACCCACGCGAAGACGGCGCCGGTACCGAGGCCGAGGAAGAGCGCCAGCAAGATGAACGAGGCGCCGGCGGGAATCTCGGGCACGGGCTGCAGGGCCACCACGCCGGCCATCACGACGGTGCCCACCAGCGAGACGCCGGTGACGACCTTCGGGCCGAGCCTGTCCGACAGGGTGCCGCCGAGCGGACGCGCGGCCACGGCAGCCAGCGCGAACCCCGCGGTGCGCGTGCCCGCGGCGGCCAGGTCGAAGTCGTACACGTCCTTGAGGTAGGTCGGCAGGTAGGTCGAGAAGGCGACGAAGCCGCCGAAGGTCACGGCGTAGAGGAACGACATCTGCCACGTGATCGGCAGCTTCAGGGCAGCGACCAGCTTGGGCGCGACCGGGTCGCTGTTGGCGGTCCAGGCTGGCGAGTCGCGCATCATCACCCACGACAGCACCGCCACCGCGACCAGCGCCGCCGCGATCAGCACGTGCGTGAGCCCGTAGCCGAACCACTCCACCATCCGCGGGGTGAAGAACGACGAGAGCGCCGTGCCGCCCATGCCCGCTCCGAAGACGCCGGTGGCGAAGCCTCGTCGCGGCTTGTCGAACCATGCGTTGACGAACGGGATGCCCACCGCGAACGTCGTGCCCGCGATGCCGAGGAAGAACCCGAACACCAGCAGGAGGGGGTACGACCCCCGGTCGCCGGCGAAGGCGACGAGCAGCACGAAGGGAGCCGACACGATCATCAGGACGGGGAACATGATCCGGCCGCCGAAGCGGTCGGTCATCGCTCCGGCGAGGATGCGCCCGAGCGAGCCGACCAGGACGGGCGTCGCCACCAACAGCGACTTCTCGTTGGCGGTGAGGTCGAGCTGCTCGGCGTAGCGCACGCCCAGCGGCCCGATGACGTTCCAGGCCCAGAAGCTGATCGTGAAGGCGAGGGTGGCCAGGGCCAGGTTCCTCCCCCGGCCGGCCTCGAGCTGGTGCTGCTGATCGCTCATCGTGATCTCCTTCCGCGTGCGTTGTCGCGCGTGCCGACGGGGTCCCATCCGGCCCGCGGGGCGCGGGCCCCGGCGCTGCGTCCCACGTCGCGACTGCGGTAGACGATGTAGGGACGGAACAGGTAGTGCAGGGGCGCCGTGAAGGCGTGGACCAGCCGGGTGAACGGCCAGATCGTGAACAGCAGCATCCCGACCAGGACGTGGATGTGGAACTGGTACGGCGCCGCCGCCATCGCGTCGACGTTCGGCTGGAGCGCGAAGATCGACCGGAACCACGGCGAGACCGTCTCGCGGTAGTCGTGCGCGTCGTGCCCGGCGCCGACCGACACGAGGGTGGTCCACAGTCCCAGCACGATGGCCGAGACCAGCACGACGTACATGACCTTGTCGTTCGTCGTCGTGGCCATGAAGACGGGACCGGTGGTGCGACGGCGGTAGATCAGCAGCACGATGCCCGCGAGGGTCGCGATCCCCGCGATCGCGCCGAAGAACAGGGCGTTGAAGTGGTAGAGGTCCTGCGAGACGCCGAGCGCCTCCGTCCAGCTCTTGGGGATCACGAGGCCGCCGAAGTGCCCGATCGCGACCATGAGGATGCCGAAGTGGAACAGCGGGGAGCCGATCCGCAGCAGCCGCGACTCGTAGAGCTGCGACGAGCGCGTCGTCCACCCGAACTTGTCGTAGCGGTAGCGCCAGATCGTGCCGCCGACGAGGACGGCCAGCATGACGTAGGGCAGCACGCCCCAGAGCAGGACGTCCATCAGCGCGCTCCTTCCGCCAGCGGCAGCAGCCGCGGGTCGTACGGCTCCAGTCCCACCGACTCGACCGGCTGCACCGGACCGGCCAGCGCCATCGCCTCGGTCCTCGTGCGCGGCGACGCACCCGGCAGGGTGGCGCACACGGCGCGCCCCGCTCCGGCCCACGGCGACGCGTCGTCCTCGAGCTCGATGCGCAGCAGCTCCAGGCTCGCGCGGTACTTCTGCAGCAGCGCGGTGCCCGTCTCGGGGTCGACGACGGCCGCGAACTCCAGGACCACCGGCAGGTGGTCGGGCAGCTCGCCGTCCAGGCGGACCACCTGGCCGCTGTCGCGGTAGACCTGCTTGAACGCGGCCAGCACCTCGCCGCGGCGACGCGTGTCGCCCTCGGTCCAGTAGGACAGGTGCAGCGCGTGCCGCCGGGTCAGGTCGAACGTCTCGACGTAGTCGTGTCGCAGCTGCTCCGCCGGGACCTGCGCGAGCGCCTCGACGACGGCGAGCAGCTCGCGCACCGCCTCGGTCGGCCGGCGCTGCTCGCGCAGGGCGGTGGCGAGTCCGGGGAGCGCCTGGACCACGTCGTCGTGCGGGTAGGACAGCACCCACGAGGCGACCTGGTGGACGATGCGCGCGCTCACGCGTCCGCGCCCCGGTCGGGGAACATCCCGGCGGGCGTGCCGTTGCCGTCCCAGTTCAGCAGGTTGACCCGGCCACGCAGCTGGTCGTCGCTGGCCAGCGAGTCGCCCTCCTGGCGGTTCTTGAGCGCGTGGAAGGTCTCGACCGCGACCGGCACGGGCCCGCCGCTGGCCTCGCCGAACGGACCCGAGCCGCCCATTCCGGGGCCCTCGTCGAAGTCGAGCGAGCAGCCGAGCTCCTCGAGGTCGTGCGCCTGCTCGGCGTGCGCCTTCGGGATGACGTAGCGCTCCTCGTACTTCGCGATGGCCATCAGCCGGTACATCTCGTACATCGACTCCTCGGTCATCCCGACGGCCTCGGGGATCGACGCGTCGCCCTCGCGGCCGAGGCTGACGTCGCGCATGTACGACCGCATCGCCGCGAGCTTGTTGAGCACCTCGGTGATGACCTGGGTGTCGCCGGCGGTGAAGAGCTCGGCGAGGTACTCCACCGGGATCCTCAGCGCGTCGATCGCGCCGAACAGCGTCGCGGGCGCCTCCGCGTCGTGGCCCTGCTCGCGCAGCAGGTCGACGATCGGCGACAGCGGCGGGACGTACCAGACCATCGGCATCGTGCGGTACTCCGGATGCAGCGGCAGCGCGACCCGGTACTTCTTGGCCAGCGCGTAGACCGGCGACCGGCGGGCGGCGGCGATCCAGTCGTCGGGGATGCCCTGCTCGCGGGCGGCGCGCGCCACCTCGGGATCGTCCGGGTCGAGCATGAGGTCGAGCTGCGCCCCGTACAGGTCCTGCGGATCGGGGGTCGACGCCGCGTCCGTCACGGCGTCGGCGTCGTACAGGAACAGCCCGAGGTAGCGCAGCCGGCCCACGCACGTCTCGGCGCACACGGTCGGCAGGCCGACCTCGATCCGCGGGTAGCAGAAGGTGCACTTCTCGGCCTTGCCGGACTTGTGGTTGAAGTAGATCTTCTTGTACGGACATCCGGTGATGCACTGGCGCCAGCCGCGGCAGCGGTCCTGGTCGACCAGGACGATGCCGTCCTCCTCGCGCTTGTAGATCGCGCCCGACGGGCACGACGCCATGCACGAGGGGTTGAGGCAGTGCTCGCAGATGCGCGGCAGGTAGAACATGAAGGTCTGCTCGAACTCGAACGTGATCCGGTCCTCGCTCTCGCGGCGGACCTTCTCCACGATCGGGTCGAGGTGCCCCAGCTCGCTCGTGCCGCCGAGGTTGTCGTCCCAGTTCGCCGACCACGAGATCTTGGTGTCCTCGCCCGTGATGAGCGACTTCGGCCGGGCCACGGGGAAGTCGTCGCCGAGCGGTGCGTCGATGAGCGTGGAGTAGTCGTAAGTCCACGGCTCGTAGTAGTCGCTCAGCTCGGGCTGGACGGGGCTGGCGAAGATGCCGAACAGCTTCTTCAGGCGTCCGCCGGCCTTGAGCACGAGGTTGCCGCGGCCGTTCAGCTCCCAGCCGCCCTTCCATTGCTCCTGGTCCTCGTAGCGGCGCGGATAGCCTTGGCCGGGCCGGGTCTCCACGTTGTTGAACCACACGTACTCGGTGCCCGCGCGATTCGTCCACGCCTGCTTGCACGTGACGGAGCACGTGTGGCAGCCGATGCACTTGTCGAGGTTCATCACCATGCCCATCTGGGCCATGACACGCATCAGTACGTCACCTCCTGCGAACGGCGACGGATCGTCGCGATGATGTCCCGCTGGTTGCCGGTGGGACCGAGGTAGTTGAACGCGTAGGACAGCTGCGCGTAGCCGCCGATGAGGTGCGTCGGCTTGACCAGCACCCGGGTCACGCTGTTGTGGATGCCGCCGCGACGGCCCGAGAACTCCGACTTCGGCACGTCGATCGTGCGCTCCTGCGCGTGGTGGACGAAGGTGACGCCCTCGGGCAGGCGGTGCGTCACGATCGCCCGGCACACGAACACGCCGTTCGGGTTCGAGCACTCGATCCAGTCGTTGTCGCTGACCCCGATCGCGGCGGCGTCCTCCCGGCTGAGCCACGCGGTCGGACCACCGCGCGAGAGCGACAGCATCAGCAGGTTGTCCTGGTACTCCGAGTGGATCGACCACTTCGAGTGCGGCGTCAGGTAGCGCACCGTGATCTCGCGCTCGCCGTTGTCGCCCAGGCGCGGCCCGCCGAACAGCCGGCTCATGTCCAGGGGCGGCCGGTAGATCGGCATCGCCTCGCCGAGGTCGCGCATCCAGTCGTGGTCGAGGAAGAAGTGCATCCGCCCGGTGAGCGTGTGCCACGGCTTGAGCCGCTCGACGTTGACCGTGAAGGGCGCGTACCGCCGGCCGCCGGTCTCGGAGCCCGACCACTCCGGGGAGGTGATGACGGGCACGGGTGCCGCCTGCGTCTGGGCGAAGGTGATCCGCTTCTCCTCCGATCCCTCGGCGAGGTCGGCGAGCCGTTTGCCGACCCGCTTCTCCAGCGTGTGGAAGCCCTGCGTGGCCAGCTCGCCGTTCGTCGTGCCCGACAGCGTCAGGATCGCCTCGGCCATCTTGGAGTCCGTGTCGATCGCGGGGCGGCCCGCGGCGGGACCCGAGTCGAACACGCCGCCGGACCTCGCGAGGATGTCGAGCGCCTTCGACAGGTCGAACGTGACGTTCTTGACGCCGAAGCCCAGCCGGTCGGCGAGGGGGCCGATCGCCTTGAGCTTGTCGGCCACCGCCGTGTAGTCGCGCTCGATGACGTGCAGCGCCGGCATCGTGCGGCCCGGGATGGGCTCGACGTCGCCGCGCTTCCAGTCCAGCACCACGCCGCCGGGCTGCGAGGTCTCGCCCGGGGTGTCGTGCTGCATCGGGACGGCGACGATGTCCTTGCGGACGCCCAGATGCGTTCTCGCGAGCTCGGAGAACTTGCGGGCGACGTGGTGGAAGAGGTCGAAGTCCGTCCTGGACTCCCACGGCGGGTCGATCGCCGGCGTGAAGGCGTGCACGAACGGGTGCATGTCCGTCGAGGACAGGTCGTGCTTCTCGTACCAGGTGGCGGCCGGGAAGACGACGTCCGAGAGCAGGGTGGTCGACGTCATGCGGAAGTCCGCGGAGACGAGCAGGTCGAGCTTGCCCTCGGGCGCCTGCTCGCGCCAGACCACGTCCTTGGGGCGCACGGCCGGCTCCCCGTCGACGGCCACGGCGTTCGAGTGCGTGCCGAGCAGGTGCTTGAGGAAGTACTCGTTGCCCTTCGCGGAGGAGCCGAACAGGTTCGACCGCCACAGCATGAGGGTGCGCGGCCAGTTCTCGGGCGCGTCGACGTCCTCGATCGCGAACCTCAGCGTTCCGTCCTTGAGCCGCTGCACCACGTAGTCGTTGACGTCCGTGGCGGTGCCCGCATCCACCGCCGCCTGCGCCTCGTCCGCGAGATCGAGCGGGTTGCGGTCGAACTGCGGGTAGAAGGGCATCCAGCCCATCCGCGCCGACTGGGCGATCGTGTCGGCGGTGTGCATGCCGGAGAGGTGACCCTCGGCCAGCGGCGACGCGAGCGCGTCGGCGCGGTAGCCGTCGGTGCGCCACTGGTCGGTGTGCATGTACCAGTACGAGGTACCCGTCATGGTGCGCGGCGGGCGGCTCCAGTCGAGGTTGTTGGCCAACGAGATCCAGCCCGTGATCGGACGGCACTTCTCCTGGCCGACGTAGTGGGCCCAGCCGCCGCCGTTGCGGCCCATGCAGCCCGTCAGCAGCAGCATTGACAGGATCGCCCGGTACGTGGCGTCGGCGTGGAACCACTGGCACACACCTGCGCCCAGGATGATCATCGAGCGGCCGCCGGACTCCTCCGCGTTCGTGGCGAACTCGCGCGCGATGCGCAGGCACGCCTCGGCCGGGACGCTCGTGATCTCGGCCTGCCAGGCGGGCGTGTACGGGGACTCGGCGTCCTCGTAGCCGGCCGGCCACTCGCCCGGCAGGTCGGGGCGGCCCACCCCGTGCTGCGCCAGCATGAGGTCGAACACGGTGGTGACGAGCCGGTCGCCGATGCGGGTGACCGGCACGCCGCGACGCAGCACCTCCCCGTCGCCGTTGAGCCCCGCGAACGCTGGCAGCAGCACCTCGGCGGCGTCGGGCTCGAGCTTCGCGTCCCGCAGCGACAGCGCCGGGGTGACGCCCTGGAGGTCGAGGTTCCACCTGCCCTCCCCCGACTCGGAGTAGCGGTCGCCCAGCGTGCCGTTGGGGACCACCGGCTCGCCCGTGGCGGCGTCGATCAGGACGGTCTTCCAGGCGCCCTCGGGCGCCTCGTCGCCGAGGTCCCGCGCGGTGAGGAACTTGCCCGGCACGAGTCCGCCGTGCTCCTCGTTCGGCGTGAGCGTGATGAGGAACGGCAGGTCGGTGTACTGGCGGACGTAGTCGACGAAGAACGGCACGCGGCGCTCGACGAAGAACTCCTTGAGGATGACGTGGGTCATCGCCATCGCGAGGGCGCCGTCGGTGCCGGCCTGCGCGGGCAGCCACTCGTCGGCGAACTTCGTGTTGTCGGCGAAGTCGGGACTGATCGTGACGACCTTGGTGCCGCGGTAGCGGACCTCGGCCATCCAGTGCGCGTCCGGCGTGCGGGTCACGGGGACGTTCGAGCCCCACATCATCAGGTACGTCGAGTCCCACCAGTCGCCCGACTCGGGTACGTCGGTCTGGTCGCCGAACACCTGGGGGCTCGCCACGGGGAGGTCGGCGTACCAGTCGTAGAACGACGTCATCGCGCCACCGAGCAGGTGCGTGAAGCGGGCGCCCACGGCGTGCGACACCATCGACATCGCCGGGATGGGGCTGAAGGTCGCGATCCGGTCGGGACCGTGCTCCTTGATCGTGTGCACCTGCGCGGCGGCCACCATCTCGACGGCCTCGGTCCAGTTCGTGCGGACGAAGCCACCCTTGCCGCGCGCCTGCTGGTAGCGGCGCCGGCGCTCCGGGTCGCCGACCACGTCGGCCCACGCCAGCACCGGATCGCCGAGGCGCTCCTTGGCCTCGCGGTACATCTCGAGCAGCACGCCGCGGGAGTACGGGTAGCGCACGCGGGTCGGCGAGTAGGTGTACCAAGAGAAGGCAGCGCCCCGAGGGCAGCCGCGCGGCTCGTACTCGGGGCGATCGGGTCCGACGGAGGGATAGTCGGTCTGCTGGGCCTCCCACGTGATGATCCCGTCCTTGACGTAGATCTTCCAGGAGCACGAGCCCGTGCAGTTCACGCCGTGGGTGGACCTCACGACCTTGTCGTGGCTCCAGCGGTCGCGGTAGAAGACGTCGCCGCGACGACCACCCTCGCGGAACACCGCCCTGCCGTCGTCCGTCTCGTCCCATCGCGTGAAGAACCGGCCGGTTCGCAGCAGTGCAGCGCTTGCGGGGCCATCGGGAGGCTTCGCCATGGCTCCAACCAAGTCTCTGGGGTGGGTCACACGCAACCCTCGTGTCACCTGGGGCACGATGAGGCCATGTCCCGGCTCCACGCGATCGTCCTGGCCGGCGGGCGTTCGAGCCGGCTGGGCGGGATCGACAAGGTCCTGGTCCCGGTGGACGGAACGCCGTTGCTGGGGCGGGCCATCGACGCCGTGGCGGACGCCGCGGACGTGGTGGTCGTGGGTCCGCGACGCGATCTCGACCTCGGTCGCGAGGTCGTCTGGGTGCGGGAGGACCCGCCGTTCGCCGGCCCCGCCCACGCGGTGGTCGCGGGCCTGGCCGCGCTGGCACCGGGTACCGCCGACGAGATTCTCGTCCTCGCCGCCGACCACGTCCGGCCCGACCTCGTGGTGGCGGCGCTGCGCGACGGCACCGGCAACCGGGTGGCGGTCGACCCCTCGGGCCGTCGCCAGTGGGCCGCCAGCGTGGTCCGGGCCGGCGACCTGGCCGCGGCGGTCGCGTCCCTGCCCACGGAGGGCCTCTCCCTGCGATCCTTGATCGGCCGGCTGGACCCGGTCGACGTCCCTGTCAGCACCGAGGCCGGTGCGGACCTCGACACCCCCGACGATCTGGAGGAGTACGCCGATGACGAACGATGAGACCCTCGCGCGCTGGTGGCAGGCCCTGACGACCGAGCTGGGCATCGCACCCGACGCCGATCCCGAGGCCCTGCTGGACCTCGCCGGTACGGCGGCGCACTCGGTCGTACGACCCGCCGCGCCGCTGACCACGTTCCTGGTCGGCTACGCCGCCGGCCTGGCCGATGCCGACCGGGACGGGTTGGCCGACCTGGTCGCCCGCGCCGAGCGCGCCGCGGAGGACTTCGCGTGACCCACCCCTCCTGGGACGAGGCCCGCGAGATCGCGCAGGCCTCGATCAGCCCCGGCGAGGTGATCGAGCTCCTCGTCACGGAGGCGCTGGGCACCACGGCCGCCGAGGACCTGTGCGCCCTCGGCCCGGTCCCCCACGCGACCACCTCGGCCATGGACGGGTGGGCCGTGGCGGGCCCCGGGGCCTGGCGCCTCGACCTGTCCGAAGGAGCCCTCGCGACCGGCAGCGCCCGGCCGATCGTCACGGGAGGCGTTCCCCCGGAGGGCGCCGATTCCGTGCTGCCCTCCGAGCTGGGCCGGGTCGAGGGCGACCTGCTCCACGGCGACGCTCCCCCGCCCGGCCGGCACCTGCGACCCGCGGGCGAGGAGGCCGCGCTCGGCGACGTGATCGTTCCGGCCGGGTCGGCACTGACCCCGGCGAGGCTCGCTGTACTGGCCGCCACGGGCCACGACCACGTGGGGATCCGCCGTGCCCCGCTCGTGCACCTGCTGGTCACGGGCGACGAGCTCGTCGGGTCTGGCCTTCCCCAACCGGGTCAGGTGCGCGACGTCATGACGCCCATGCTGCCCCCGCTGCTCGCCGCGCTCGGCGCCAAGACCTCCCACCACGACCACGTCCACGACGAGGCGACCGCCGTGGCCCGGACGGCGCGGTCGAGCGACGCGGACCTCCTGATCAGTGCGGGCGGAACGGGTCACTCCTCGGCCGACCCGATCGCGGGCGCGTGGTCCTCACTCGGCGCCGAGGTGCGCTTCCGCGGCGTCGACGTGCGTCCGGGGCACCCCGTCTCGCTGGCGGTCCTGCCCGACGGGCGCCCCTGGCTCGCCCTGCCCGGCAATCCCCTGGCCGCGGCGCTGACGGCGCTCTCGTTCGTGCCGGCACTGGTCGCCGGATTCACGGGTGGTGCCCTCCGTGAGCCCGCGGTCGCCGTCGCCGGGGCGGCGTTCGAGGGCCGGGCCGGCACCACCCTCGTCCCTGCCGTGCACACCCCGGACGGGGTCGTCCCCGCCGGGACCAGCCGACCGCACATGCTGCGTGGACTGGCCGAGGCCGACGTCGTCGCCGTCGTGCCGCGCGCGGGAATCGCACCCGGCGGCCGGGTGGACGTGCTCCCCCGCGTTTGGTGACACGACCCGCTCGTCCCGCCCTACACTCCTGACCCATGAGCGACGCGCTGTTCGACAACCTCTTCGCCGCGCTCGAGGCCGCGCCCGAACAGCACGACCTGCGGCTGCAGGTCGCCCGGATGCTGCTCGAGCGAGGCCGCGTTGACGAGGCCGCCGAGCACGCGTCGATCGTCCTGCGCGCACGCCCGTCCGACGCGGCCGCGCTCGAGGTCCTCACCCGTGCGGCGTCCGGGACGGCGGCCCCTCACGAGCCGCCGGACGCCACGAACGTCGAGGGCGGGTTCGACTGGAGCCAGGCCGAGGACGACCTCGACCTCGACCTCCCGCCCCCGTTCGTGTCCCAGGGCGAGAAGGTCGGCGCGGGTGGCAGCGACGTCGATCCGGTCCTCGACATCGACACCGAGGTCGTCGTGCTCGACGACGTCGGCGGCCTCGACTCGGTGAAGCAGCGCATCAACGAGGCGTTCCTCGACCCCATGCGCCCCCCCGAGATCGCCCAGGCCTTCGGCACGTCACTGCGCGGCGGCCTGATCCTCTACGGGCCGCCCGGCTGCGGCAAGACGTTCATCGCGAAGGCGATCGCCGGCGGGCTGGGCGTGCGCTTCCTGACCGCCTCGATCGCCGACGTGATGGGGCCGTACCAGGGCGAGAGCGAGAAGAACCTGCAGCGACTCTTCGCGGCAGCGCGCGAGCTCGCACCGGCCGTGCTGTTCCTCGACGAGATCGACGGCCTCGGCGCGAAGCGCTCGGGCATCGGCAGCGGCTTCTCCGGCATGCGCGCCGTCGTCAACCAGCTGCTCATCGAGCTCGACTCCGTCGGCTCGGACAACGACGGCCTCTTCGTCCTCGCCGCCACGAACCAGCCGTGGGAGGTCGACCAGGCCCTGCTGCGACCGGGTCGCTTCGACCGCATGCTGCTGGTCGTCCCGCCCGACGCGCCCGCCCGGGCTGCCATCGTGCAGAAGGCCTTCGCCCGCCGGCCCATCGCCGGCATCGACGTGGACGCCATCGTCGCCCGCACCGAGGGCTTCTCGGGCGCCGACCTGACCCATCTCGTCGAGGCCAGCGCGCAGAAGGCGCTCACCCGGTCACTCGGCGACGGCCAGGTGCGCCCCATCGGCATGGACGACGTCGTCGCCGCGCTGGCAGAGATCAGGCCGTCGACCACCAGCTGGCTCCAGTCGGCCCGGAACGTCGTGGAGTTCGCCAACGCCGACGGCCGCTACGACGAGCTGGAGGCCTACCTGAAGTCTCGTCGGATCCGCTGACACGGCCGGAGGACACGATGAGCGACACCATGGACCCGCGCACGGCCCTGTACCAGTCCGACCTGCTGCTCGACATCGGACGCACGGACGATGCGGAGCAGCTCCTGCGGCGGGCGCTGGCGTCCCACCCGCACGACGCCGACCTCCACGCGCGGCTGTCCACCGTCCTGGTCGACCTCGAGCGATACCCCGAGGCCCACGCCGAGGCGCTCGCCGGGAACGCCGAGGGTCCCTCGTTCGAGGCCTGGCTGTCCTTCGCCCGGATCGCCGCCCACACCGGCGACAGCGCCAACGCCGTCTACTCGTGCGAGCGGATGCTCGAGTGGTGGCCCCACCACCCGTGGCCCCACGTCGCCCTCGCGCTCTTCCGCGCCGAGCCGTTCGCCTCCAAGGCCGCGAAGCAGGAGGTGCGCGACTCCTACGCCCGCGGCCTGGCCCTCAGTCGCGACCCGTCCCTGATCGCCATGGCAGCGCGCGCCGAGGAGAAGCTCGGCGACAGGGACCGGGCCCGGGAGCTGGTGGACCAGGGCCTCCAGGAGCACCCGCAGCACGTCGACCTGCTGATGCTCCGCTCCCGGCTCAAGTCCGCCCCGGACGAGCGGAACTCGATCTACCTGTCGATCCTGGCGATGGACCCGATGCACGCTGAGTCGCGCCATGCCCTGGAGGGGCAGGTGCTGGCGGCGCGCGGGGCGGCCGAGATCGGCGTCACGTGGATGCCCGCGACGCTGGTGGCCTGGCTGGCCACGAGCTCGCACGGCACCCACGCGATCCCGCTCCTCATCGCCGCCGTCACCGGCGTGCTCGTCGCCGGATGGTCCTTCGTCCTCAGCCGGCGTGTCCCGGCGTCGACGGTCGAGCGGCTGTGGCCGCGGGCGCAGCGGATCGAGGTGATGTGCCTCGGTGCCGTCCTCGCGGTCGGCCTGGTCCTGCTGGCACTCCACTCGCCGGTCGGCCCGGTCGCCATGGTGGGCGCGACGGTCGTCCACAGCACGCTCGACCTCCGTCGCCGCGGCTTCGCGGCCGCGCCGTGGGAGCCCGAACAGGTGACCCCCCGCAGCCTGCGCAACCGGATGCTGCTGTTCGCGATCCCCGGGCTCATCATCACCGCCGTCTCGGTCAGCCGCTTCGAGTACGGCGCGGCGTTCGCGCCCAGTGCGACCGCGGCGGCGTTGATGTTCCTCCAGGCGTCGATGCTGGCCGCCACGCTGACGGCCTGGACCGACGCCCGACGCACCGCAGCGCGCGTGGGCTGGGCGGCGCTCACGGTCGCCATGACCGTGGCCGCCGTCGCTCTCACCGTGACCGCCGTCGAGCGCTCGATCGGGCCGGAGCGACTGCTCGAGCCGCAACCGCCGACGCGGTCGTCGAACGTGATCTGAGCCGTCGGCCCCTCCGGCCCCGGCGGTGGGTACCGTCGGAGGCGTGGACGCGACGATCTATCACCATCCCCGCTGCACGACCTCGCGCAAGACGCTCGACCGGCTCCGGGAGGCCGGGATCGAGCCGACGGTCGTGAAGTACGTGGACGTGGGCTGGACCGAGCAGCAGCTGCGCGACCTGTTCGCCGCCGCCGGGCTCACCCCGGCCCAGGCCGTCCGCAAGCGCGACCCGCACTACGCCGAGCTCGGCCTCGCCGACGCCACCGACGACCAGATCCTCGCCGCGATGGTCGAGCACCCGGTGCTCGTCGAGCGGCCCTTCGTCGTCACCGACAAGGGCACCCGACTGGCCCGACCGATCGACTCGGTCGACGAGATCCTCTGACCCTCGGATTCCGGACCCGTCGCGCCGCCTCTCACCCGGCGCGCCATACTGGCCCCGACCCTGACTCCCACGGAAGTGAGTTCCCGTGCGCAATCCCCGTGCCTTCCTGCGTCCGCTCGCCGTCGGCGCCCCGAAGCCCAGCTCCGACGTCCCGTTCCGCCCGAGCCGGATGATCCACTTCTTCGACCCGAGCAACGAGAAGATGGCCGCGAAGGTGCCGGACATCGCGAAGAAGGTCGACATCATCCTCGGCAACCTCGAGGACGCGGTGAAGACCGAGAAGAAGGAAGCGGCGCGCCAGGGCCTGGTCGACATCGCGAAGGCGACCGACTTCGGCGACACGCAGCTGTGGACCCGCGTGAACAGCCTCGACTCCCCGTGGGTCCTCGACGACATCATCACGCTGGTCACCGAGATCGGCGACAAGCTCGACGTCATCATGGTGCCGAAGGTCGAGGGCGCCCAGGACATCCACTACGTCGATCGCCTGCTGGCCCAGCTCGAGGCCCGCGCCGGCCTCGACCGCCAGATCCTCGTGCACGCCATCCTCGAGACCGCCGAGGGCGTCGCCAACGTCGAGGAGATCGCCGCGGCCAGCCCGCGCATGCAGGGCATCAGCCTCGGCCCGGCCGACCTGGCCGCCAGCCGTCGCATGAAGACCACCCGCGTCGGCGGCGGGCACCCCGGCTACATCGTGCGCCAGGACCCCACCGGCGAGGACCTCACCGTGGGCCGCACCACGTACCAGCAGGACCTGTGGCACTACACGATCGCGCGCATGGTCGACGCCTGCGCGATGAACGACATCCTCCCGTTCTACGGCCCGTTCGGTGACATCAAGGACGTCGTCGCGTGTGAGGACCAGTTCCGCAACGCCTTCCTGCTCGGCTGCGTCGGCGCGTGGAGCCTGCACCCCGTGCAGATCGACATCGCCAAGAAGGTCTTCTCCCCCAGCCCCGAGGACGTCGCGCACGCCAAGCGCGTCGTCGAGGCGATGGGCGACGGCTCCGGCGCGGTGATGATCGACGGAAAGATGGAGGACGACGCCTCCTGCAAGCAGTGCCTCGTCATGCTCGACCTGGCCAAGTCCCTGGCCGAGCGCGATGCCGACCTGGCCGCGGCCTACGACCTCTGAGGAGCCTGAGATGACGCAGATCCGCCCCCGCCGTTCCGTCCTCTACATGCCCGGCGCCAACGAGCGCGCGCTCGAGAAGGCCAAGTCGATCGACGCCGACGCGCTGATCCTCGACCTCGAGGACTCGGTGTCCCCCGACGCGAAGGACACCGGCCGCGCCAACGTATGCGCCGCCGTGACCTCCGGGGAGTACGGCCACCGCGAGCTCGCCATCCGTGTGAACTCGATCGGCACCCAGTGGCACGACGACGACATCGCCGCGGCCGCCCAGGCCGGGCCGGACGCGATCCTGGTGCCGAAGGTCGAGTCGGCCGAGCAGGTGCGCGACCTGGTGGCTGCCATCGAGGCCGCCGGTGCGCCGGAGTCCACGCAGCTGTGGGCCATGATCGAGACGCCGAAGGCGCTGCTGCACGCCGAGGAGATCGCCGCCGCGCACGAGCGCCTCACCGTGATCGTCATGGGCACGAACGACATCGTCAACGAGACGTACGGCCTGCACGTGCCCGGCCGCAACGCCGTCGTCCTGACGTCGCTGGCTTGGACGCTGCTGGCCGTCCGCGCCGCGGGCAAGGTCGTCATCGACGGCGTCTACAACGACGTCAAGGACCCCGAGGGCTTCGCCGCCGAGGCGCGCCAGGGTCGCGAGATGGGCTTCGACGGCAAGACGCTCATCCACCCCTCGCAGGTCGAGCCGGCCAACGAGGCGTTCGCCCCCAGCGCGGCCGACGTGGAGCGTGCCGAGGGCATGATCGCCGCGTTCGACGAGGCCGCCGCCGAGAACAAGGGCGTGGCCACGTACAACGGCAAGATGATCGAGGAGCTGCACATCCGCGACGCGAAGCGGATCCTGGCCTACGCCGAGGCCCTGCAGGGCCGCTGAAAGACGATCGAGTAGCCGCCGAGCTGGCGAGGCGGCGTATCGAGATCACGTGACGTGGTCTCGATACGCCGCTCGCTGCGCTCGCAAGCTACTCGACCGGCGATGCTCACCGGTTGGCGCGAATGCCCCAGACCTGGCTGTAGACAGCAGACGCATGGCGCTCGGCGCGACGGCGCTGCTTCATCCTTTCCAGGACCACGATTCGATCAAGGTCGGCGCGCGGTCGTGGCTGACTCTTGAACTCGAACAACGACATGGAGGTCACCTCCTCTCCCGTGGTCGCCTCCGCGTGGACGGTCCCGGGGTTCGGGACTGTGGTCGGGGCAGTGGTGTTCGCGGGCATGAGGTGGGTGAGAGTCGTGGTCATGACGCGCCTCCTTTCTGATTCGTGGGGATGGTGGGCAAAAGAAGAGCCGCTCCGGACGAGCGTCCGAAGCGGCTGGTGATACGTGTCGAAAAGGATCGACTAGGTCAGCAACACGACGGAGCGACGCCCGGGGGCGTTCGTGAGCGCGAAGAACTTGGTCATCGGGGCTCACCTCCTGATGTGTGCTGTGTCACTTCGATCGAAGCGACTCATCGAAGATAGTGGAGTCAGTCGTCCTCTGTCGAGGGTTCTTCCGCGTGTTTCTCGGAATCTTCTTCCGGGCCCGGTAGTCCGAGCCGTCGCCGCAGCTCCTCGAGCAGGTGTCTCGGCTCCATCAGTCCACGTCCAGGAGGTCGTCGAGAGCGGCGCGCGGCACTCCCCCGGCCATCAGCAGATCGGCCGCCAGCGACCGCACCTGGGCGGCGATCGAGGCGGTGTTGATCGTGAGCCGGTCGCCCATCGCGTGCATGGCCAGGTCGGAGGCGTGGACCAGACGTTCGTTCGCCCGCTCCAGGTCCACGGCCGAGGCGAACTCGTCGGCGTAGATCCGCACGGCGGTCACCAACGTCTCCACGGACTCCGTGAGTCGCTCGGGCGCCTGCTCCCCGTGGCGCAGCATCGAGGCGACGCGGCGAGCCAGCACCCGCGCGTCGCGCAGCGCGTTGTCCAGGTCGTTGACGCTTCCGGCGTACCGCGCGACATCGGCGCGCTGGTTCCAGCGCAGGGGCGCGAGCCGGGCGATCTCGCTGACGTTCGTGGCCGTGGCCTGCAGGGACTCGATGACGGGCTGGGCCTCGCGGGCCTCGGTGAGTGCCTTCTCCGCGACCGAGACGTCGTGGGTCCGCATGGCGTCGCCGACGTGCGTCAGCACCTCGGCCAGCCCGGCCAGCAGCTTCTGGAGGCTCTCGTCGATGTCGCGGCGGGGGTTGCGCGGCAGGGGCAGCATCATGACGAACCCGCACAGCCCGCCGATGAGCGCGTCGGTGAACCGGGTGACCGCAGGATTGGCGGTCCCCGCGAGCGGCACGACGGCCGCCAGGAGCACCCCCGAGTTGATCGCCTGGGTCAGCGCCATCCCCGTGAGGTTGAACAGCATCGCCACGATCGCGGTCAGCGAGGCGATGAGCGCCATCTGCCAGGCACCGCGGCCGATGGCCAGGATGAAGAGCTCGCCGACCAGCACGCCGAAGGCCACCCCGAGGACGAGCTCGAAGACGACCCGCTGGCGACGGCCCGCGCCGGCCATCATCGCGATGACCGCCGCGATCGGCGCGAAGAAGGCCTGCGAGTGACCGAACGCGTAGGTCGCGATGGCGTAGGAGGCGCCGGTGGCGACCGCGAGCCGCAGCAGGAGGCGCCAGCTGCGGCGGACCCGCTCGAGGCGGTCGCGGACCGAGACGTCGGAGTGGGGCAGGCGCAACCGGCGGAACGGGAGCCGGTCGCTGGTGGTCACAGGTACAGGCCGGTCTGGCCCTCGTCGATGCGCTCGGACGCGACGGCGTGCAGGTCGCGCTCGCGCAGCAGGACGAAGCTCTCGCCGCGCACCTCGACCTCGGCGCGGTCCTCCGGGTCGAACAGCACGCGGTCGCCCACCTCGACCGCGCGGACCTGCGACCCGACGGCCTCGACCCGGGCCCACCCCAGCCGGCGGCCCATCGCCGCCGTGGCGGGGATGACGATGCCACCGGACGAGCGGCGGTCGCCCGCCTCCGTGTCGAGCGCAACCAGGAGTCGGTCGTGCAGCATGCGGATCGGGAGCTTGGCGTCCATCACTTCAGGAGTCGGCGCAGCACCGCGAAGCCGGCGATCGTGCCGACTGTGCCGACGACCACCGGGACGATGTGCTCGTACCGCGGGCCGGTCTGCTCGTCGACGAAGTACTCCTTGATGCGCTGCACCTGTCGCTTGGCGACGTTGGCGGGCTTGACACGGTCGACGAGCTCGTCGATGTTGCCGCTCAAGCGCGTCAGCAGCACCTCCAGCTCGTCGACGATCACGTCGGGGGACGTCTGGGCGGGTTCCGCATGTCCTCGTGCCACGGGAGTCCTCTCGATCGGTGCGGGATGCCTTGTCAGGATAGTGCCCATGACGACCCGACTGCAGCCCGGCGATCCGGCACCCGACTTCACCCTCCCCACCGACGACGGGAGGACCGTGACCCTCTCCGATCTGCGGGGTCGTCGCGTGATCGTCTACTTCTACCCCGCCGCCATGACGCCGGGGTGCACGAAGCAGGCCTGCGACTTCAGCGACTCCCTCGACCGCCTGCAGGCCGAGGGGTTCGACGTGCTGGGCATCAGCCCCGACCAGCCCGAGAAGCTGGCGAAGTTCCGCGAGCGCGACGGCCTGGGCATCACGCTGCTGTCCGACCCGGACAAGCAGGTGCTCGGTGCGTACGGGGCCTTCGGCGAGAAGAAGCTCTACGGCAAGGTCGTCGAGGGCGTCATCCGCTCGACCTTCGTGATCGACGCCGAGGGCCGCGTCGAGGTGGCGCAGTACAACGTCAAGGCCACGGGGCACGTGGCGAAGCTGCGGCGCGACCTGGGGCTCGACGCCGCCTGAGGCGTCGCCCGCCCCGGCCCTACGCTGGGGCCAGTTGCCGGTGTGGCGGAATGGTAGACGCGCCAGGTTTAGGTCCTGGTGTCCTCACGGGCGTGCAGGTTCAAGTCCTGTCACCGGCACTCGGCGGTCCTCCCCGTTGACGACGTAGTTAAGGCTTGCCTTACCATCGTCGTATGAAATCCACCGGGGGGCGGACCGCCCTCGTCACGGGCGCTGCGTCGGGCATCGGACGCGCCGTCGCCGAGCGGCTCGGCGCCGCGGGCTGGACGCTCGGGCTGATCGACGTCGATCCCGAGGGACTGGCCGCGACGGCGGCCGGACTGGGCTCGTCCCACGCCGAGGTGGCCGACGTCCGCTCGGCCGACCAGGTCGGACGTGCCGTCGCCGCGATCACCGACGCCCTCGGCCCCCTCGAGGCGCTGGCGTGCGCCGCCGGCGTGCTCGTCCCGGGCGGCCTGCGCGACACGCGCGCCGCCGACTGGCAGCGCCACTTCGACGTCAACACGACCGGCGTCCTGCACTGCCTGCAGGCAGCGGAGCCGCACCTGCTCGACGGCGGTGCCGTGGCGGTCGTGGGCTCGAACGCGGCCCGCGTGCCGCGTACCGGGATGCTCGGCTACTCGGCGTCGAAGGCCGCCACAGCAGCCCTGGTGCGCGCCGCTGGACTCGAGCTGGCCGCGCGCGGGATCCGCTGCAACGTCGTCGAGCCCGGCTCTACCGACACCGCCATGCAGCGCGACCTGTGGCCCGATCCCGGAGCCGGCCGGCGGGCGGCCCTCGACGGCGACCCCGGCGCCTACCGCGTGGGCATTCCCCTGCGACGCATCGCCGATCCCGATGACGTCGCCGCGCTGGTGGCGTTCCTCGTCTCACCCGACGCCCGCCACATCACGCTCCAGCAGATCCTCGTCGACGGAGGCGCCTCCCTGTGAACCCCACCCTCGAGCCCACTCGCTCGGCCTCGGCACTGCGCCACTCGCCACTCGTGTTCGCCGGGTCCGATCCCTTCGCCGCCGACGAGGTGCGCCGCACCCTGCAGGCGCGCACCGGCGACCCCGACCTCGCCTGCCGCGTCATTCGAGCGCTGGAGCCCGGCGAGCGTGCCGTCGTGAGCGCGGCCTTCCGCGCCGACGGCCCGGTCGTGGCCCACCTGGTGACCCCACGGGCACTCGGGCGCGCCGAGCCTTCCCCCGTCGAGGTGCGGGTGCACGACGTCGTGCCGGAGCCCGACCGCTCGGCCTATGTCGACCTCGTCGCCACGGCCCTGGACCGCATCGAGGGCGCCGACGTCGCCAAGGTCGTGCGGGGGCGGTGCCTCGAGGGGCACAGCAGCCCCGCCCTGTCGCCCGCCGAGGTCACCGCCACCCTGCTGGACCGCCGGCCCGGCCGGTACGTCTTCAGCCTGCCGCTCGACGACCGGCCCGAGGCGCCGTGGCTCGTGGGCGCGAGCCCCGAGCTGCTGGTGCGGCGCCGCGGCGTCGAGATTGCCAGCACCCCCTTGGCCGGATCCGTGCCCCGCTCCCCCGACCCGGACGAGGACTCCCGGCGCGCCGCCGCCCTCGCCGACTCGGCGAAGGACCTCGCCGAGCACGCCTTCGTCGTCGACCACATCGCCGCGGCCCTGGGACCGGCGTGCGAGTGGCTCGAGGTGCCGGCCGCTCCGGAGGTCCTCGCCACCGACTCCATGTGGCACCTCGCCAGTCCGATCCGCGGCCGGCTGCGCGCCCCGGAGGACCTCACGGCGCCCGACCTGGCCCAGCTCCTGCCCCCGCCCCCCGCCGTGGGCGGCGTCCCCACGCCTGAGGCCACCGACCTGATCGACGAGCTCGAGGGTCCCGGACTCCGCGGTCCGTTCGGCGGGTTCGTCGGCTGGATGGACGGCGACGGCGACGGCGAGCTCGCCGTGACGATCCGCGCCGGGGTGCTCGACGGCGAGCGCCTGCGGCTGTTCGCCGGCGCCGGCATCGTGGCCGGGTCGGATCCGCTGGCCGAGGCCGACGAGACGGCCGCCAAGCTCAGCACGATGACGCGGGCGGGGGGGCTGTGAGGTCGCCGCTCGCACCGGTCCGATCCTGGCCCGAGGAGGCCCGGCAGCGCTACCGCGACCTCGGCCTGTGGACCGACGAGACCTTCGCGAACTTCGTGGCCGACCGCACCAGCCGGTTCGCCGACCGCACCGCGGTCGTAGGCCGTGACGCCGACGGCACCGAGCACCGGTGGACCTACGCCGAGCTCGGCCGGCAGGCGGACGCGGCGGTCCGCCGACTGCGTCGCGCCGAGGTCGCGCCCGGCGACCGTGTCGTCGTGGCCCTGCCGAACGTCGTCGAGTACGCCGCGGTCGTCCTCGGTCTGTTCCGCCTGGCGGCCCTGCCCGTGTTCGCGCTGCCCACCCACCGCGAGACCGAGCTGTCGCACTTCTGCGACGTCGCGGACGCCGCCGCGCTCGTGCTGTGCGGCACCGACACGGACGCGGTCGACCTGCACGGCAAGGTGGCCGCGCACGTGACTGTCGAGCCGCCCACGCTCGTCGACGTCGCGGGCTGGGACCTCACCGAGGAGGCGGCGCCCGACGCACCCGAGCGCGTGAGCGCCGAGGACGTGGCCTTCCTGCAGCTCTCCGGCGGCACCACGGGTCTGTCAAAGCTGATCCCGCGCACCGCGGCCGACTACCTCTACTCGGTACGGCGCTCGGCCACGATCTGCGAGCTCGACGAGACGACGGTGATGCTCGTGCCGCTGCCGGTCTCGCACAACTTCTCGATGAGCTCGCCCGGGGTCCTCGGCGTCTGGCACGCCGGCGGCACCGTCGTCCTCGCCCGCGACCCCAGCCCGCGCACCGCGTTCACGCTGATCGAGCGCGAGCGCGTCGACATCGTGCCGCTCGTCCCGCCACTGGCCCAGGCCTGGATCTCGGCCGCCCGGCGGCGCGAGCCCGACCTGTCGAGCCTCCGACTGGTGCAGGTCGGCGGCGCCCGGCTGAGCGATGCCGTCGCCGCCCAGGTGCAGCCCGTCCTGCACGGCCGCCTGCAGCAGGTGTTCGGGATGGCCGAGGGCCTGGTCAACTACACCCGTCCCGACGACCCGGACGAGGTCGTCCTCACCACGCAGGGCCGGCCGATGTCGGACCACGACGAGGTGCGGGTGGACGACGAGGGCCGGCTGCAGACCCGGGGCCCGTACACGATCCGCGGCTACTACCGCGCCGAGGCCGCCGACCGCGACAGCTTCACCGAGGACGGCTTCTACTGCACGGGCGACCTCGTGCGCCGGCTCCCGTCCGGGCACCTCGTGGTCACCGGACGCGAGAAGGACCAGATCAACCGCGGCGGCGAGAAGATCGGTCCCGACGAGATCGAGACCCCGCTGCTCGCGCATCCCGATGTGCTCGACGCCGTGGCCGTCGGCGTGCCCGACGACCTGCTGGGCGAGCGCCTCTGCGTCGCGCTGCGGATCGAGCCCGGGCGCCCCGAGCCCACCGACCTCGCCGACCACCTGCGCGCCGCCGGCCTGGCCACCCACAAGCTTCCCGACGAGTTCCGCTTCCTCGACGCCCTGCCCGAAACCCACGTCGGCAAGAACAGCCGCCGCGACCTGCGCCGGGTGTTGGCCCGGCGCTGGTCGGCCTGACCCCAGGAGACCTCGATGACCGCCCTGCCCACCCTCATCGACTACGCGGCGCCCCTGCCGCCCACGCGTGTGCTGCCGGACAGCAAGGCGCGCTGGGACCTCGATCCCGCGCGCGCCGCGGTGCTCGTGCACGACCTGCAGGAGTACTTCCTGCGCCCCTTCGACCGCGCGTGCCCGGCCCTGACGACGACCCTCGACGGCACCGCGCGCATCCTCGCAGCGGCCCGCGTCGCCGGGGTGCCCGTCTTCTACACCGCCCAGGACGGCGACCACTCCGACCGCGGCCTGCAGGGCGACCTGTGGGGCCCGGGGATGCGCGCCGTCGCCTCGGACACCGCGATCGTTCCGGAGGTGGCGCCCGCTCCGGGCGACCGTCTCGTCACGAAGCGCCGCTACAGCGCCTTCGTCAAGACCGACCTGGCCGAGCAGCTGGCAGCCGCCGGGCGTGACCAGCTGGTCATCACCGGCGTGTACGCCCACATCGGCATCACGGCCACCGCCCTCGACGCGTTCCAGCGCGAGGTGCACCCGTTCGTGCCCGCCGACGCGATCGCCGCGTTCACCCACGAGCAGCACGTCAGGGCCCTGGACATCGTCGCCGACTCGTGCGGCGTCGTGACGCTGACGGACGCCGTGGTCGACCGGCTCGCTCCGGTCGCCGAGACGTCGGGCTGGGAGGCGGTCGTGCGGGAGTCGCTCGCGCGAGCGCTGCCGCCTTCGGCCCTGGCCTCGGTACTGGCCGACCCGGAGGCCGACCTCTTCGCGGTCGGCCTGTCGTCGCTCAAGGCCTTCGAGCTGCTCGACGACCTCGCCGACGCCGGGGTCGACATCGACTTCGGCGAGCTGGTCCGCCGTCCCACCCTGACGTTCCTGCTGGAGCAGGGACGGATGCCGGCCCGGCGGTGACCGACTCCGGCTGGCTGCCGCTGACCTCCGCGCAGCGCGGGCTGTTCTTCGCGCACCACCTCGATCCGTCGAACCCGTGCCACACCACCGCGGAGGTCGTCGAGCTCGACGCACCGGTCGACCCGGCCCGGCTCGCGGCGGCGGTCGAGGCGGCGTACGCCGAGTTCGAGCAGCTGCGCACGGTCTTCCGCCTCACCCCGGACGGGCCGGAACAACGCGTCGGGGAGGCGCAGAACGGGCTCGCCGTCGTCGACGTGCCCGACGATGCGGCCGCCGAGGCGTGGCTCGACGCGGACCTCGCCCGCCCGATCGACCTCACCACGGGGCCCTGCCGCACGGCGCTGCTGACGCTGAGGGACGGTCGCTGCTGGTGGTACCACGCCGCGCACCACGTGGTCCTCGACGGCTACGGAGCCCAGCAGCTGCTGCGCCGGGTGGCCGACCTGTACGACGGTGCCGAGCCCGTCGCGCCCGTCCCCCTGACCGACCTCGTCGAGGCCGACCGCATCGACCAGGAGGCGGTCGCCGACGACGACTTCTGGCAGGCGCGGCTCGACGCGATGACCGGAGTCGTCTCCCCCGCCGGACGCGAGGCCTCGCCCGCACCCCGGGCGCTGCGCGCGAGCCGAGCGCTCGACGACGCGGCCCAGGCCCGGCTGGTCGAGGCGTCCGCGCGGCTCGGCGAGTCCTGGCCGGACCTCTTCGTGGCGGCCCTCGGCGCCTACGTCGCCCGCTTCATGGGGACCGACGAGATGCGCCTCGGGGTGCCGCTGATGAACCGCACGCGCCCGGGAGCCGGGGTCCTTCCAGCCGCCACCACCGCGTGCACCGCGATGAACGTGCTCCCGGTGCGGGTGCCGGCGCTGGGCACCGTGGCCGAGACCGTCCGCGCCGTGGCGCAGGACCACGCCGAGGTCCGCGCCCACCCCCTTCACCGGCAGGAGGACCTCGCCCGCGTCCTGCGCACGGACGGGCGCCAGCTGTTCGGCGTCCAGGCGAACCTCGTGCCGTTCGGTCTGTCGCTGCGGTTCGGCGACGCGCGCGGTTCCGTCCGCAACCTCACGGCCGGGCCCGTCGAGGACATGACCGTCTGCCTGCGCGGCACGCCGGGCCGGCGGCGCTCGGTCCGGCTCGAGATCGACGCGAACCCCCGGCTCTACGGACCGGACGAGGCTCGCAGCCACCTCGAGCGCATCGCAGCGTGGCTCGACACGTGGGCGGCGGCCCCGGGTGGCACACGCGTGAGGGACCTGGCGCTGACGACCGCGGACGAGCTCGATGCGGTCGTGCACAGGTTCAACGCCACCCACGTCGACCGGGAGTCAGCGACCCTCGGCCGGTGCTTCCTCGACCAGGTGGCCCGCACCCCCGAGGCGGTCGCGGTCGTCGACGAAGAGACGACGTGCACGTACGCGGAGCTGGCCCGGCGCGCCGGGGCGGTGGCCGCCGACCTGCGAGCGCGCGGGGTGGGCCCGGGCGACGTCGTCGGCGTCGCGCTCGAGCGCTCCACCGCGCTGATCGAGGCCGTCCACGCGATCGCGCTGCTCGGTGCCGTGTACCTGCCACTGGACACCGACCTCCCCGACGCCCGCATCGCGTCGATGATCGAGGACGCCGGCGCCCGTACGGTGCTCGGACCCGACGACAACGCCCCGGCCGGCTCCTCCTCCGTGCCGACGCCGGAGGACCCCGACGCCCCGGCGTACCTGCTCTTCACGTCGGGCTCCACCGGACGTCCGAAGGGCGTGCTGGTGGGCCACCGCGCCATCGACAACCGCCTCGCCTGGATGCAGCACCGGCTGCCGCTCGGGCCGGGCGACCGCGTGCTGCACAAGACGCCGATCTCGTTCGACGTGTCCGTGTGGGAGCTGTTCTGGCCGCTGCAGACCGGCGCGACACTCGTCATCGCGCCGCCCGGGGCGCACCGCGACCCGCGCGCCATCGCCGACCTCGTGGCCCGGCACGAGGTGGACGTGCTGCACTTCGTGCCGTCGATGCTGCGGGCCCACCTCGCCGACGGGGTCGCGGCGGCCGCGACGCCACCGGTGCGGCACGTGGTCACCAGCGGCGAGGCGCTGACGCCCGACCTGGTCGCCGGCTGCGTCGAGGCGTTCGGGGTGCCGCCGATCAACCTCTACGGGCCCACCGAGGCCGCGATCGACGTCACCGGCTGGGAGTGCGCCCCGGACGAGGCCACCGTGCCGATCGGACGGCCCGTGTGGAACACCGCGTGCTTCGTGCTCGACGACCGGATGCGCCCGCGCCCCGTCGGCGCTCCGGGCGAGCTCTGGCTCGCGGGCGTGCAGCTGGCCGAGGGGTACGTGGGGCGCCCCGACCTCACGGCCGAGCGCTTCGTCAAGGCGCCGCCAGCGCTGCGCACGCACGGCGACCGGCTCTACCGCACCGGCGACCTGGCCGCGTGGCGACCGGACGGAGCACTGACCTACCTCGGACGCGTCGACGACCAGGTCAAGGTCCGGGGCCAGCGCATCGAGCTCGGCGAGGTGGAGGCGGCCGTGGCCGGGCTGGTCGAGGCGAGCGCCGCCGCGCTGGTCGACGACCTGCTCGTCGTGTGGTTCGCGGCAGCGGACTCCGTGACGGTGGACGACCTGCGCGAGCGGGCGGCCGCGACGCTGCCCGCCTCGGTGCTGCCGCACCACTGGATCCGGGTGCCGTCCGTCCCGCTGACCACCAGCGGCAAGGTCGACCGGAAGGCCATCGTCGAGTCGTGGGAGCCGCCCGTCGACGTCGAGGGCGACTCGCCGTCCGGACTGCTGGAGCAACGGGTCTGCGCCGCCTTCGCCGACGTCCTCGGACTGCCGCGGGTGGGCGCCGACCGTGACTTCTTCGCCCTCGGCGGCGACTCGCTGCGCGTCCTGCGGCTGCTCGACCGGATCGAGTCGGACCTCGGGGTCGAGCTGCGCCTCGCCGACGTCTTCGAGGCGCCCACCCCGTCGCGCCTCGCACGCCGGGTGGCCTCCGGCGGATCGGCCGCCGAGACCGGCGAGGTCCTGACCCTGCGGCGAGGCGCACCCGACGTGGCGCCGCTGATCCTGCTGCCGCCCGCCGGCGGCCTCGGGTGGTGCTACGCCTCGCTGCTGCCCTCGCTCCCGCCGGGAATCGGCGTGCACACGATCCAGGCTCCCGGTCTCGAGCAGGGCGCCCCCGAGCCCGTGGACGACTTGGAGTCCCTGGCCAAGCGTCAGCTGGCCGCGATCCGCGAGATCGTCGGCACCGGCCGGTTCCACGTGGCGGGCTGGTCGCTCGGCGGGATGGCGGCCCACGCCGTGGCCGCGCAGGCGCGTGCCGACGGTCAGGAGGTCGGAGCGGTCGTCCTGCTCGACGCCTACCCCGCCGACCAGTGGCGGCACCTCCCCGATCCCACCGAGGCGGAGGCACTGCGCGGCGTCCTGCGGCTCGGCGGGCTGGAGTGGCCGGGTGGCACCGACCTCGACCGCGAGACGGCGGTGCGGATGCTGCGCGAGTCGGGCAGCGCCGTCGGCCGGCTGCCCGAGCGCGCCCTCGCCGGCTGCCTGGCCTCGGTGGCGGAGGCGGCGCGCATCACGCGGCCCTCGCAGCACGCCGTGCTCGAGGGCGACGCGCCCGTCGTGGTCGCGGCGCGGCCCCGCCCCGAGGACTGGCTCTGGGCCGAGGGCTGGCGACCGTACGTGAGCGGCGACCTGCGTTCCGTGTCCGTGGACGTGTCACACGGCGACCTGGTGCGGGCCCCGGTCGCGCACGAGGTCGGCGGGATCATCGCCGCGCTGGTGGCCGATGCGTAGTGCGCGCCGGGACCGGCTGGCCGACCCGGTCGACCGCGCCACGTTCACCGCTGCCCGCGACCTGGCGCGGGCGTGCGTCGGTGAGCTCCTCACGATCCCCGCGTCGCAGGTGCGCCTCGCTCAGAGGTGCCCCACGTGCGACGCGGACGACCACGGACGGCCCTTCGTCGTCGACCATCCCGAGGTGGGCGTCAGCTGGTCGCACGCGCACGGTCACGTCGTGGCGCTGGCCGCCCACGGTCCCTGCGGGATCGACGTGGAGCCGCGCGTGACCGCGCCGCCCCCGCGCCGAGCGCTCACCGGGTCCGAGGCCCGGTGGGTGGCGTCGGGCGGCGACTTCACCCACCTGTGGACGCGCAAGGAGGCCCTCGTCAAGGCCGGGGTGGCCGACCTCGACGAGGCGGGCTCGCTCGACGTGCTGGCGAGCACCGTGCGCGGCCTCGACCTGCGGACGTGGCGCGACGGTGCGGCGACCGTGTCGAGCGCGACTCAGCCCATCGGCTCCAGCACGACTCAGCCCATCGGTTCGAGGACGGCTCAGCCCATCGGTTCGAGAACGAACACGGGAATCTTCCGGTCGGTCTTCTTCTGGTACTCGGCGTAGTCGGGCCACACGGCCACGGAGCGCTCCCACCAGGTCTCGTACTCGTCGCCGTCGAGCTCGCGGGCGCGGTAGTCCTTCTTCTCGGCGCCGTCCTGCAGCTCGACGTGCGAGTTCCCCTTGATGTTCCAGTACCAGTTCGGCTGTTCGGGGTGTCCGCCCTTGGAGGCGACGACCGCGTAGTCGCCGTCGTGCTCGACCCGCATCAGCGCGGTCTTGCGGAGCTTGCCCGACTTCGCGCCGACGCTCGTGAGCACGATGATCGGCACCCCCTTGAGCGTGTTGGCCTCGCGGCCGTCCGTCGCCTCGAAGGTCTCGGCCTGCTTGCGCGCCCACTCGGACGTGCTCGGTTCGTATTCTCCGGTCAGTGGCATCTGATCTCCTCGTGCGTCGGTGTGGTCCCAGCAAAGCACGCCGGACCGACGTCCGCGACGAGTCGCTGTGGACGAGCGACCGGGCTGTCGGACTCCGCGCCTACGGTCACCACCCATGACCGATCGCCACCTCCGCGCGCTGCCCGACCTGCCCACGCCGCCTGCCCCCGACCCTTCGTACGCACGGATGGCCGCTCACGAGTTCTTGCGCAAGCCGCGCATTCGCGATTACCCCTACGGGCCGTGCTTCGACCTGCTCGAGGACACGATCGGTCACCACGTGCGTCGTGGTGGCGATCCGTGGCGATGGATGCCGAGCGACGCCGACCACGTCCTGGGACGGTCACTCGAGGAGCCACCGATGAACGCTCCCGACCAGCTGCGCCTCCTGCCCGACCTGCTCGGCGACTTCATCGAGTTCGCGCACCGGGACGACGTTCCGGTGGAGCAGACCCGAGAGACCCTGGGCACGATCGACCGACTCCGACCCGAGTTCCTGCGCCTCATCGGCGCCGACGGCTGGCAGACACCGGCGATGCGCTGGGCGTACGCCGAGCCCACGCACCCCCTGCAGGATCTCGCCGATCTCGTCGGGGACCTCACCGCTCTGGAGCACCTCGACACGACCCCGCTGCCGGACGAGCCGTTCGGCTGGACCGAGGTTCCCGGCACGCTGGTGCCCGTCTTCGAGGACCTGGTGCCGCTGCTCGACTCGTGCGCCGACCAGTGGCTCACCGTGGAGCACCGCACCGCCATGCGGCGCCTTGCCGCCACCGTGGCGCGACGCGACCCCCGCCCGCTGCGCCGCGGTCCGCTGCTACGCCGCGCCGCCGCGATCGCGTGGATCGTCCTGCGCGCGAACGACGACCTCGGCCCCGGCCGACAGCGGCTCATGACCGCCAAGGACCTCAGCGCCCGGTTCGGACTGCGCAGCGAGGTGTCGAGTCCCGCGCGCTCGATGCTGCGGGCCGCGGGCGGCTCCCAGTGCTGGTCGGCGGAGTTCGGCGACCGGGTCCGGGTCGGGGACGCCCGACTGCTGACCGCTCGGCGCCGGGAACGGATCGTGACAGAGCGAGACCGCCGCGCACCCACCTTCATCGGAGAGGACGCGCCGGCATCTTTTCTTGATCCATTCAAGAAAACTCACTAGGGTGGAGCCATGACCCTCTCCCCCGCTTCCGAGCAGTCGCTGCGCGACGCCGGACTGCGGGTCACGCGTCAGCGCACGGCGGTCCTCGAGGCCGTGGCGGCCAACCCGCACGCGGAGACCTCGACGATCATCGAGCACGCCCGCCTGTCGATCCCCGAGCTCTCGCACCAGGCCGTCTACGACGCGCTGAAGGCGCTGACCGACGCCGGCCTCGTGCGGTGCATCGAGCCGGCCGGCTCCGTGGCCCGCTACGAGTCCCGCACGGGCGACAACCACCACCACCTCGTGTGCCGGTCCTGCGGCCGGATCGTCGACATCGACTGCACGATCGGTGCGGCCCCGTGCCTCACTCCCGCCGAGGACCACGGCTTCGTGATCGACGAGGCCGAGGTCGTCTTCTGGGGCCTGTGCCCCTCCTGCTCCTCCACGAACGCCTGAAGAACCCCGAAAGGACCAGCATGTCTGACAAGAACCACGACGACGCGATTCTCGCCGAGGTCAACGACCCGGACGAGGCGAAGGGCAAGTGCCCCGTCGTCCACAACCAGCTCCCGGCCCCCACGGTCGGTGACGCCAACCGCAAGTGGTGGCCCGAGCGTCTGAACCTGCAGATCCTGGCCAAGAACGCCCCCGTCCGGAACCCGATGGACGACGACTTCGACTACCGCGCGGAGTTCTCGTCGCTGGACCTGGCCGCCGTGAAGGCCGACATCGCCGCCGTCCTGACCGACTCCAAGGACTGGTGGCCCGCCGACTTCGGGAACTACGGCCCGTTCATGATCCGCATGGCGTGGCACGGCGCGGGCACCTACCGCGTGACCGACGGTCGCGGCGGCGCGGGCGCGGGCCAGCAGCGCTTCGCCCCGCTCAACTCCTGGCCGGACAACGTCAACCTCGACAAGGCCCGCCGCCTGCTGTGGCCGGTCAAGCAGAAGTACGGCCAGAAGATCAGCTGGGCCGACCTCATGATCCTCGCGGGCAACGTCTCGCTGGAGACCATGGGCTTCTCCACCTTCGGCTTCGCCGGTGGTCGCGAGGACGTGTGGGAGGCCGACCAGGACGTCTACTGGGGCGCCGAGACCGAGTGGCTGGGCGACGAGCACCGCTACAGCGGCGACCGCGACCTCGAGAGCCCGCTCGCCGCGGTGCAGATGGGCCTGATCTACGTCAACCCCGAGGGCCCCGCCGGTCACCCCGACCCGCTGGCCTCCGCGCGCGACATCCGCGAGACGTTCGGCCGCATGGCGATGAACGACGAGGAGACCGTCGCGCTGATCGCCGGTGGCCACACCTTCGGCAAGACGCACGGTGCGGCCGAGGCCGACCACCTGCAGCCCGAGCCCGAGGGCGCGCCCATCGAGCAGATGGGGCTGGGCTGGAAGAACACCCACGGCACCGGCCACGGCGCCGACACCATCACGTCGGGCATCGAGGTCACGTGGACCTACCACCCGACGCGCTGGGACAACGAGTTCTTCCACATCCTGTTCGCCTACGAGTGGGAGCTGTTCACGTCCCCCGCCGGTGCGCACCAGTGGCGTCCGGTCAACGGCATGGGCGAGGACATGGTCCCCGAGGCGCACGGCACCGGTCGTCGCGAGCCCCGCATGCTCACGTCGGACATCGCGCTGCGCGAGGATCCCGCCTACCGCGAGATCTCGCTGCGGTTCAAGAACGACCCGGTGGCCTTCGGCGACGCGTTCGCCCGCGCCTGGTTCAAGCTGACGCACCGCGACATGGGCCCCAAGGCCCGCTACCTCGGTCCCGAGGTCCCGCAGGAGGACCTCCTGTGGCAGGACCCGCTGCCGGCGTGGGAGGGCGAGGTCATCGGCGACGCCGACGTCACCGCGCTCAAGGCGAAGGTCCTCGAGACCAACCTGACCGTCTCCGAGCTCGTCTCCACCACCTGGGCGGCCGCGTCGTCCTTCCGTGGCAGCGACAAGCGCGGTGGCCTCAACGGCGCCCGCATCCGCCTCGCCCCGCAGAACGGCTGGGCGGTCAACAACCCGGCGCAGCTCGCGAAGGTGCTGTCGGTCCTGCAGGGTGTCGCCGACGACTACGAGAAGAACGTCTCGCTGGCCGACGTCATCGCGATCGCCGGTGCGGCCGCGGTCGAGAAGGCCGCTCGTGACGGCGGCGTGGACATCACGGTGCCGGTCACCGTGGGCCGCGTCGACGCGAGCGCCGACGAGACCGACGTCGAGTCCTTCGGCTACCTCGAGCCGCGTCACGACGGGTTCCGCAACTACCAGGGCAAGGGCGGCATGCCGGCCGAGTACGAGCTGATCGACCGGGCGAACCTGCTGACCCTGACCGCGCCGGAGACCACCGTGCTGGTGGGTGGCCTGCGCGTCCTGGGTGCGAACTACGACGGCTCGGACCTGGGTGTGCTCACCGACCGGGTCGGCACGCTGACGAACGACTTCTTCGTCAACCTGCTCGACATCGACACCGAGTGGACCGCCACCGACTCGACGAGCACGCAGTTCGCGACGAAGGACGG
This sequence comes from Aeromicrobium phoceense, assembly GCF_013868155.1. NCBI lineage: Bacteria > Bacillati > Actinomycetota > Actinomycetes > Propionibacteriales > Nocardioidaceae > Aeromicrobium > Aeromicrobium phoceense. Next base: position 1,535,009 of record NZ_JACEOG010000001.1, on the reverse strand, counting down.
CCGCTGGTCGGGCACCCGCGCCGACCTCGTGTTCGGCTCGAACTCCGAGCTGCGCGCGCTGGCCGAGGTCTACGCGAGCGCCGACGCGAAGGAGAAGTTCGTCAAGGACTTCGTCGCCGCGTGGACCAAGGTCGTCGACCTGGACCGCTACGACCTCGTCTGAGGCACGTCCGCCACGACGCCCCCGGGATCTCCCGGGGGCGTCGTGCGTTCCTGGGGCGCCGGCGGGCCGCGTAGGGTCGGACCGTGAACCAGAGCGCCCCCGGCAACCAGACCTACCTCCTGGTCGACGGCGAGAACATCGACGCGACCCTCGGCATGTCGATCCTGGGGCGTCGCCCCCAGCCGCAGGAGCGCCCGCGCTGGGACCGCCTCCTGCGCTTCGCCGAGGACCTCTGGGAGCAGCCCGTCCAGGGCCTGTTCTTCCTGGCCGTCGACACCGAGCTGCCGATGCCGTTCGTGCAGGCGCTGACCTCGATCGGCTACCGCCCGGTGCCGCTGTCGGGCGCGTCCGACCAGAAGGTCGTCGACCTGGCCATCCAGCGCACGCTGGAGGAGATCGCCCGCCGCGAGGCCGACGTGATGCTCGCCAGCAACGACGGCGACTTCGTTCCCCAGGTGGAGGCGCTGGTCAGCGGGTCGCGGCGCGTGGCGGTGCTCGGCTTCGAGGAGTTCCGCAACTCCCGCTTCGCCGCGCTCGTCCCCCGGGGCCTGGAGTGCTTCGACCTCGAGCACGACGTCGACGCCTTCACGGTGCCGCTGCCGCGCATCAGGATCATCCCGATCGACGAGTTCGACCCGCGCGACTTCCTCTGACCGCGCGGCCGCTGGTCAGGCGGCCGAGGCCTCGTCCCGGCGGGGCCCCCGGCGGAGCTCCTCCCAGCCCGGCCGGCTGAGCGGATCGACCTCCACCGGCCACCAGGCGTAGGACCGGCCGTCGCCGACCGGGGCCTCGAAGTCGTCGCCGGCGACGAGCTGCTCGGCGCGGCCCTGCCCGTCGGTGGCGACGACCCACCGCGCCCGGCCCGGGAGCGTCAGCACGGCGTCGTGCAGGTCGAGCCGCACCCACGGCACCGGCCGGCCGGTGGCGGCATCGGCCAGCTCCACGCGGCGGCTCGCGCCGAGCGGCTGCGACACGGCACACACCACCAGGGCGGTCTCCTCGTCGTCGAGGGCGATCAGGTCGCCGGCGCGCAGCTGCGACACCGGGCGACGGATCGGCTCGGTCATGACGGTCACCTCCGGACGGTGCTCGTGAATGGGACTTCAGTCATTCATGTGCAACCAAACGGGGCGGACCGTCTCAGGATGTGGTCGATCGGGTGATAGTCAACCCCACTCACCGGCACGCCGTGGTCAGCGGCGCAGGACCCTGCGCGCCAGCGTGTTGCCGAGGAACTGCCCCACCTGGACGAAGGCCACGATGATCAGGACGACGGTCCAGGTCACCACGGTGTCGAACTGGCGGTAGCCGTACTGCTGCGCGAAGGCACCCAGGCCGCCGGCGCCGATCGCGCCCGCGATGGCGCTCATGTCGACGATGGCCACGAAGGCGAACGTGTAGCCCAGGATCAGCGGCCCGAGGGCCTCGGGCACGACGACGGTCGTGAGGATCCGCAGCCGGCTCGCACCCATCGACCGCGCCGCCTCGATCACGCCGGGCTCCACGGTGACGAGGTTCTGCTCGACGATGCGCGCGATGCCGAACATCGCCGCGAGCGTCATCGCGAAGATGATCGCCTTGTTGCCGATCCCGATCCCCACCACGACGCGCGCCAGCGGCTGGACCGCGGCGATGAAGATGACGAACGGGATGGGGCGGAAGAAGTTCACCACGACGTTCAGCACCGTGAACGCGACGCGGTTCGCGAACAGTCCGCCCGAGCGGGTGGCGTAGAGCGCGAGCCCCACGCCGAGGCCGAGGACGCCACCGATCGCGACCGTGATCGCGACCATGTAGACGGTCTCCCACGTGGCCTCGGCGATGAGCGGCCAGAGCTCGGGAAGGTTGGTGTCGGTGGCGATCATGCGAGCACCTCCACGCCCTCGAGGCGGCCCACCTGGGCGACCGCGGCATCGACGTCATCCCCGTGCACCGACAGCGTCACGTGCCCGAAGACGGCCGATCCGACGCGGTTCACGCCGCCCTGGACGACCTCGACCGAGACGCCGCGCGCGGCGAGCGCCGCGAAGACCTCCGCCTGGCTGGTGTGGCCCTCGACGTCCACCACGAGCAGCCGGCCGCCGAAGCGCTCGCGGAGCGCCTCGAGCTCGGCGCCCTGCGGCACCTCGTCGACGAGCGTCGCGACGAAGCGGCGCGTCACCTGCTCGCGCGGGCGGGCGAAGACCTCGGCGACGTCGCCGGACTCGACGACGCGGCCGTGCTCCATGACGCTCACCCGGTGGGCCAGCGTGCGGACCACGTCCATCTCGTGGGTGATGACGATGATCGTGATGCCCAGGTCCTCGTTCACCTTGCGCAGCAGCGACAGCACCTCGCGCGTCGTGTCGGGGTCGAGGGCGCTCGTCGACTCGTCGGCCAGCAGGATCGACGGGTTCGTGGCCAGCGCACGGGCGATGCCGACGCGCTGCTTCTGCCCGCCCGAGAGCTGCTCGGGGTAGGCGTGCGCCTTGTCGGCGAGACCGACGAAGTGGAGCAGCTCGGAGATCCGGCGCTGGCGCTCGGCCTGGTCGACTCCCGCGAGCTTCAGCGGGAACTCCAGGTTCCCCCACACGGTGCGCGACCGCATGAGGTTGAACTGCTGGAAGATCATCCCGATGCCCTGCCGGACCCGGCGGATGTCGCGTTCGCCCAGCTGGTCGAGCCGCGTCCCGTCCACCGTGACGCTGCCGGACGTCGGCTGCTCCAGCGCGTTGACGAGTCGCACCAGGGTGGACTTGCCCGCGCCGGAGTAGCCGACGATCGCGTGGATCTCCCCGGCCTCGACGTCGAGGTCGACGCCCCGGATCGCCTCGATCGGGGCGCCGCCCTTCTTCGTCGGCGCGAACGTCTTGTGGACGTCGCGCAGCTCGACCAGTGCCATGTCAGCCCTGCGCGCGGGTGTCCGCCTCGACGTCGGCCAGCGACGCCTGGAGGTCGGCGGTCGGCGTCTTCAGCAGCTGCGCGGTACCGCCCGAGACCTCCTGGACCCCGTCGAGGACGGGCTGGCTGTTCTGGTAGACCTCGATCAGCTTCTTGTACGTCGCGTTGTCCTTGTCCTCGGCGCGGACGGCGAAGATGTTGACGTACGGCAGCGCTTTCGGGTCGGCCGGGTCGTCCTGCGCGATGGCGTCGGAGAACTTGAGGCCGGCCTTCTCGACGAAGTCGTTGTTGACGATCGCGGCGGTCACGTCGGGCAGCGAGGTGGGCGTCAGGTCGGCCTTGATGGCCTTGACCTTCACCTTGGAGGCACTCTCGTCGACGTCGGCGAGGGTCGAGAAGATCGAGCCCCCGTCCTTGAGCTCGATGAGCCCGGCCGACTGCAGGATCAGCAGGCCGCGGGCCTGGTTGCTGTCGTCGTCGGGCACGACGACGGTGTCGCCGGCCTTGATCTCCTCGACCGAGTCGACCTTCTGCGAGTACAGGCCCAGCGGGTAGATCGCGGTGGCGCCGAGCGGGACGAGGTCCTGGTCGTTGGCGACGTTGTAGTCCGCGAGGTACACGATGTGCTGGAACTGGTTGATGTCGATCTCGCCCTCGGTCAGCGCCGGGTTGGGCTGGGCGTAGTCGGCGAAGTCGACGACCTCGAGGTCGATGCCCTCCTTCTCGGCCTCCTCGGTGAGCGTCTTCCAGTACGGGTCGCTCGCGCCCACCACGCCCAGCTTGACCTTGTCGAGGTCGCTGCCGGCGCTGTCGCCGCCCCGGGTCAGGGCGAAGGCGATCAGGGCGCCGATGACGGCGATCACGACGACCGCCAGCGCGATCGCGGGTCCGCGGCGCTTGGGGGCCTCGATGAGGGGGGAGTTCTGGTCGGACACGGTGGTGGTTCCTTTCGGTGGTGCGACGGCCCCGGTCCTTGTGGGGGGAGCCACGACGACCGTAGGCAGGTCCCACACGCCCCTTCGACCACGTCTCACCCATCAAGAACGGACGTCCGCACCGTCGTGGAAGTGATAGCGCCTACTGTGGGTCCGTGTTCCGGATCCTGTTCTTCGAGCCGCGGATCGCGGGCAACACGGGCAACGCGATCCGGCTGGCCGCCGCCACCGGAAGCCACCTGCACCTGGTCGATCCGCTGTTCGACTTCGAGGACAGCAAGCTGCGCCGCGCCGGCCTGGACTACCACGACCTCGCCGTCGTCACGGTCCACGAGACGCTCGACCAGGCCTACGACGCCCTGCTGCCGGCGCGGGTGTTCGCGTTCACGACGGCCGCCACCACGGGGTACGCCGACGTCGCCTACGAGCCCGGAGACGTGCTGCTGTTCGGGCCCGAGCCGACCGGCCTACCCGAGGATGTCCTCGCCGACGACCGCGTGACCGACCGGCTCCGGCTGCCGATGCTGCCGTCGCGCCGGTCGATGAACTTGGCCAACTGCGCCTCCATCGCGGTCTACGAGGCCTGGCGGCAGCACGGGTTCGCCGGCGGGGTGTGACCGCTCGATAGCCTTGGGGCATGAGCGACTCCCCCCGATCCGCCCACGCCTGGGGCCTGGCCACCGTCACGCCCGAAGGCACCGTCCTCGACGTCTGGTACCCGCAGCCCTTGCTGGGCTCCGCGCCGGAGACCACCACTGAGCCGTCCGCTCTCGTGGCCGCCGCTCGTGAGGACGCGATCCGCGGGGTCGAGACCCGCGTGGTGCACACCGAGATCGCCGACCTGGACGCCGCGCCCACCGACGCCTACGACGTCTACCTGCGCCTGCACCTGCTGTCGCACCGCCTCGTGCAGCCGCACGGGCAGAACCTCGACGGTGTCTTCGGACTCCTCACGAACGTCGTGTGGACCACCATCGGCCCGTGCCCGGTGGAGGACTTCGAGGACGTGCGCGCCCGCGCCCGTGCCGCCGGGCTCACCGTCGCGGTCACCAGCGTGGACAAGTTCCCGCGCATGACCGACTACGTCGTCCCCGCCGGCGTCCGCATCGGCGACGCCGACCGCGTGCGCCTCGGCGCGCACCTGGCCGAGGGCACCACCGTCATGCACGAGGGATTCGTGAACTTCAACGCCGGCACGCTCGGGCACGCGATGGTCGAGGGCCGCATCTCGGCCGGCGTCGTCGTGGGGAATGGCTCCGACGTCGGCGGCGGCGCCTCGATCATGGGCACGCTCTCCGGCGGCGGCAAGGAGGTCGTCAGCGTCGGCGAGGGCTGCCTGATCGGCGCCAACGCGGGCATCGGCATCTCGCTGGGCAACGACTGCGTCGTGGCTGCGGGCACCTACGTCACGGCCGGCTCCAAGGTCACCCTGCCCGACGGCTCCGTGGTGAAGGCCGCCGAGCTGTCCGGCTCCGACGGCATCCTCTTCCTGACCAACAGCCAGACCGGCGCCATCGAGGCGCGTCCCCGCGGGGGCCGCACCGGCGTCGAGCTGAACGCCGACCTGCACGCCAACTGATGCGTTGGATCGTCGCCACCGTCGTCGCGACGGTGGCGCTCGTGCTCGTCGTCTTCAAGGTCTTCGAGAGCGGCACCGACGCGAGCGGCTTCTGCGTGGCCACGGTCGGCGACCGCACGGTCGAGGTCGACCTCGAGCAGGCGAAGTGGGCGTCCCTCATGGCCGCCAAGGCCCAGCAGCGGGGGCTGCCGCCGCGGGCCACCACGATCGCCATCGCGACGGCCTACCAGGAGTCGAAGATCCGCAACATCGACTACGGCGACCGCGACTCGGTGGGACTGTTCCAGCAGCGACCCTCGCAGGGCTGGGGCACCGTGGAGCAGATCCTCGACCCGCAGTACTCGATCACGAAGTTCTACGACGCGCTGGAGAAGCTCGACGACTACGAGTCGATGGAGATCACCGACGCGGCCCAGGCCGTGCAGCGCTCGGGATTCCCCGACGCCTACGCCGACCACGAGGCCGACGCGCGCGTGCTGGCCTCGTCGCTGCGTGGCTTCTCCCCCGCCGCGTTCGCCTGCGCGACCGACCTGAAGGCCGAGTCGAGCACCTCCGCGGACCTCGAGGACTACCTGAACGCGGCGTTCGGCCGCGTGCGCGTGGACACCGACCCGTCGTCGGGCCAGAGCGCGATCGCGCTCACGGGTGAGGACGTTGACGCACGCGGCTGGGCGCTCGCACAGTTCCTCGTCGCGAACTCGACCGAGTTCCGCATCAGCGAGGTCACGTTCGACGACATGCGCTGGGAGGCCGGCCAGAGCGAGCCCGGCTGGGAGCCCACGGAGGACGCCAGCCGCACCGAGGTGCGCTTCGTCCGTCGCTGACGCCGGCCTCTCCCGCTCCCCCCTGCCCACTTTTGGAACAGGATCCACGTTCCTGCGCTGGCAGACGGTGGATCCCGTTCCACAAGTGGAGCGGGGCCGGGTGACCCGGGGAGCTCGGGCGGCCGCTCAGCCGACGTCGCGACGCAGGGTGACGAGGCGCCCGATGAGGACGAACACCGCGACGTAGACCAGCAGCACGGCGGCGCCGGCGCCCCGCGACAGCAGGTCGGCCGAGGCGTCGCTCGCAAAGAAGCTCGAGCCCATGACGGCGTCGGCCGCCGCGCCGGGCAGGTACTTGGCCACCTCCGACGTGGCATCCCAGGCCCCGAGCGCCACGCGCGCGATGGGCTCGATGAACTGCGTGAACGCCAGGATCACGATGATCGCGGCGACCTGGTTGGTCAGCACGCTGCCGACCGCGGTGCCGAGGACGGCCCAGATCGTCATGACGACGACGGACATGCCCAGCAGCACCAGCACGTCGCTCGAGCCGAGGTACGCCCCGTCACCGCGCCACGCGAGGATCGGTGCGGCGCCGAGCACCGTCGACAGGGTCCCGATGACGCCGTACACGACGCCGACGACGAGGCCGGCGACCAGCTTGGCCGCCATCAGCACCGAGCGGTTCGGCTGCGCCAGCAGGGACGCGGTGATCGTCTTGTGCCGGAACTCGCCCGTGAACAGCAGGCTGCCGATGATGAGCGGGAAGACGTAGCCGATGGGGCTGGTCAGGGAGTAGATCTGCTTCGCCAGCTCCTCCCCCTCCGCCAGGGGCCCGGCGCCGGTCATGCCGGTATCGCCCGTGTCGACCGTGAACGAGAACGCCATCACGGCGCCGATGAACACGAGGTACGCCACCAGCACGAGAGCCAGCAGCCACCACAGACGGGTCGTGAACAGCTTGCGCACTTCAGCGCGGATCGCAGTGCTCATGCCGCGACACCCCCTCGCGACGCCGGGGCGTCGGGACTGGAGGTCAGGCGCAGGAACACGTCCTCGAGGCCGACGCCCACGTCGGCCAGCTGGTGCACCTCGATGCCCGCGCCGAACGCGGCGGCGCCGACCTCGGCCGCGGGGACGTCGATGATGTCGACGCCGCCGGCCACCGGCTCGCTGCGCCAGCTCCGCTCGGCGGCGAGAGCCTCGATGCGGTCGGGCGCGGGTCCGGCGAGGCGCACGCGGGACTCCACCAGGGCGTGCAGGCCCTGCAGCGGCGAGGAGTGCACGAGGCGTCCGCCGGCGATGATGACGACGTCGTCGACGGTGTGCTGCACCTCGCTGAGCACGTGGCTCGACACCAGCACGGTGCGGCCCTCCGCGGCGAAGGCGCGCAGCAGGTGACGCAGCCAGACGATGCCCTGCGGGTCGAGGCCGTTGGCCGGCTCGTCGAGCAGGATCACCTCGGGATCGCCGAGCAGCGCGTAGGCCAGGCCGAGGCGCTGGCGCATGCCCATCGAGTAGCCGCCGACGCGGCGCTTGGCCGCGTCGGTCATGCCGACCAGCTCGAGGAGCTCGTGGCAGCGCGCGTCGCTGGCACCCACCTGGGGCGCGTAGACGCGCAGGTGGTCCAGGCCCGTCCGGCCGGGGTGGAAGCTCGAGGCCTCCAGCGCGGCACCGACGATGGACCCGGGCTGGTGGATCTCCTCGTAGCGCTTCCCGCCGATGAGGGCGTGGCCGCCGGAGGGCTTCACGAGGCCCAGGAGCATGCGCAGGGTGGTGGTCTTGCCGGCGCCGTTCGGGCCGAGGAATCCGGTCACCGCACCGGGACGGACGGTGAAGCTCAGGTCATCGACGGCCTTGACGGAACCGAACTGCTTGGTCAGGTGATCGACGACGATGTCGGTCTCGGTTCGCATGTCTCGACCCTAACGTCAGGTTCAGTTTGGTCCGCGAGCGGTGCAAGCCCACCTCCCGAGTGGCGCAGAAAAGCCCGCCACTCGCTGAGTGACGGGCTCTTCTGCGCCGCTCGCCGTGCCGGGGGGACGACGCAGGGCGGCGGCGGCGGCTCAGCCGCTGCCGCTGCTCTTGCGCGCCTGGCGAGACAGCGAGTCGATGGTGACGGCCAGCAGCAGCACGGCGCCGGTGACCATGTAGCGCACGTAGGCGTCGACGCCGACGAGGTTCAGGCCGCTCGTGATCGACTGCAGCACGAGCATCCCGAACAGCGCCGAGTACACCGAGCCGCGGCCGCCGAAGAGGCTGGTGCCGCCGATCACCGCGGCGGCGATCGCCATCAGGTTGGTGTCGGTGCCGCCGCTGGTCTGGCTCACGGCCTGCAGACGTCCGGCCGCCAGCACGCCACCGAACGCGGCGAACATCGAGCACAGCGCGAAGACCGAGATGTACACGCGGTCGACGCCGATGCCGGCGCGACGCGAGGCCTCCTCGTTGCCACCGACGGAGAACACGTGCCGGCCCCACGTGGTGCGGCGCAGCAGGAAGTCCATCCCGATGATGACGCCGACCCACAGCAGGGGCATCGCGCCGATGCCGCGGTCGATGTTGAGGTACCAGGCGACGCCGGCGACGGCCGCCGTGATCAGGACGGCCTTCACGACCACCGACTGCAGGCCCGGGGTCGAGAGGTTCGCCGCGGTACGGCGGCGGATCGTCCGCACCCGCGCGAGCAGGTACGCCAGGCCCACGACGCCCGCCAGGACGTACGAGAGCCACGGCGGCAGGAACGTGAAGTTGGCGAATTCGATCAGCGCCGAGTCGCCGGGCAGGTTCACCGTGCCGTTCGAGCCGAGCACCTGGAGCTGGGCTCCCAGGAAGGCCAGCAGGCCCGCCAACGTGATGACGAAGCTCGGCACGCCGAAGCGGGTGTAGAGCACTCCGTAGAAGACACCGATCAGCAGGCCCGCACACAGCGCGGCCAGGATCGACCCGAGCAGCGGCCAGCCCTGGTAGACCAGCAGCACCGCGAGGATCGATCCCGAGAGACCCGACACCGATCCGACCGACAGGTCGATCTCGCCGAGCAGCAGCACCAGCACGATGCCGACGGAGATCATGCCGATCGTGGCGGAGTCCAGGCTCAGCTCGACCAAGTTGCGCGACGACAGGAACCGCGGGTTCATCGCGTAGAAGACGATCCAGATGACGGCCAGTCCGACGATCACGGGGATCATCCCGAGGTCGCCCGATCGCAGGCGTCGGCTCACGTTGCCGAGCAGGGCCTTCGGTGACGTGTCCTGGACGAGGCGCTCGTCGGCGCGGTCCGCGAAACTCATGACTGCTCCTCGGGGAGGTCGACCTGCGGGATCGGGGACACGTCGGCTCCCTCGGCGCGTGCGCGGCGGGCGGCCACGACGTTGTCCGAGGCGCCGGTGATCGCCGCGACCAGCTGGTCGGTGGTGACCTCGTCGATGGTGAACTCGGCCGCGTTGCGGCCCAGTCGCAGGACGTAGATCCGGTCGGCCACGGCCTGCACGTCGGCCATGTTGTGCGAGATCACGACGACGCCCAGTCCGGACTCGCGCAGCCGCTCGATGAGGTTGAGCACCTCCGCGGTTTGGGCGACGCCGAGGGCGGCGGTCGGCTCGTCGAGCATGACGATCTTCGGCTCGCCCACGAGGCTGCGGGCGATGGCCACGGTCTGGCGCTGACCGCCGGACAGGGCGGCGATGGGGATGCGCACCGACGGGATCTTGGCGGAGAGCTGACGCAGCAGCTCCCAGCTGCGCGACTCCATCGTCTCCTCGTCGAGGACACCGGCCGAGGTCGCCTCCTGGCCGAGGAACAGGTTGGCCACCACGTCGAGGTTGTCGGCCAGGGCCAGGTCCTGGAACACCGTGGCGATGCCGAGGGCCTGGGCCGACTTCGGACCGTGGATCTGGACCTGACGGCCCTCCACCTCGATCGCGCCGGAGTCGGCGGAGTAGACGCCGGAGATGATCTTGACGAGCGTGGACTTACCGGCGCCGTTGTCTCCGACGAGCGCCACCACCTCGCCGGGTCGCACGTCGAAGTCGACGTCGGTGAGTGCCTGGACGGCACCGAACCGCTTGCCGACGCCGCGCAGGGAAAGCACGGGTGTGGTCATGGGAATTCCTGGGGTCGGACGAGTGAGGGAGAGGAAGCACGGTGGGGCCGGCCGGGCCGACCCCACCGTGGCTCACTCAGGACAGACCGGCCTTCGTGCACGCGTCGGCGTACTCGGCGGTGCAGATCTGGTCGACGGTGTAGAACTCGTCCTTGACGACCGTGTCGCCCACGTTGTCCTGCTTGACCGAGATCGGGTCCAGGATGAACGACGGCACGCCCTGGAAGTCCTCGGTGCCGCTGATGTCCTCGCCGTTGACGAGGTCGACGGCCAGCTCGGCGGCCTGCTCGGCCTCGGCCTTGATCGGCTTGTAGACGGTCATGAACTGCTGACCGGCGACGATGCGCTGGATCGCGGCGAGCTCGGCGTCCTGCCCGGTGATCGGCGGGACCTCGCCGGCACCGGCGGACGTGAACGCGGCGAACACGCCACCGGCCTGGCCGTCGTTGGCGGCGTAGACGCCGGCCAGGTCACCCGGGTCGACCTTGTTGAACTGCGAGCTGGTGAACTTCTGCGCGTTGTCCGGGCTCCAGTCGGGGTTGTCGTACTCGGCCACGATGTTCAGGCCGCTGGCGTCGAGCACCGAGTGCGCGCCCTTCTTGAACTGCGCGGCGTTCGGGTCGGTCGGCGAGCCGTTCAGCATGAGGATGTCGCCCTTGTCGCCGGTGGCCTCCACGAGGGCCTCGCCCTGCATCTGGCCGACACGCTCGTTGTCGAAGGAGATGTAGTAGTCGGCGCCCTCGATGAAGCGGTCGTACGCGACGACCGGCACGTCGGAGCCCTGGGCGGACTTGACGATCGTGGTCGCGGCCTTGCCGTCGACCGGGTCGAGCACGAGCACGGAAGCGCCGTTGGTGATCGCCGACTGGGCCTGCTGCTGCTGCTTGGACGCGTCCTGGTCGGCGTTGAGGTAGTCGACCTTGCAGTCGTCGCACAGCTCCTTGACCTTGGCCTCGAAGAGCGGCTTGTCGAAGCTCTCGTAGCGGGTGGTCTTGGTCTCGGGGAGCAGGAGCGCGATGGTCTTGCCCTCGTCCGAGCCGCTGCCGCCGTCGTCGTTGGAGCCGCAGGCGGCGAGGCCGCCGAGGCCGATCGTCAGGGTCGCCGTCACCACGGCGACACGGGAGATGGTGTTCACAGTTCCTCCAAGAAATGTCGACCCCACGTCGGCGTGGAGCATGACCAGTGAACTACGTCACAACTTTGACGTCAAGAGATGAACGCAAATCCGGTCGGTACACCGTAAGCCATGACGTTGCCTTCAGGTCTTGACGACAACTGCGACGTCAGTCACAGTGGACGCCATGTCCACCAGCCCCGGCTCGACCGCCGCCCTGCGCGCCTCCAACCAGAGTCGCGTCGTGCAGGCGGTACGCGAGGCCGGTGGGCTCAGCCAGGCCCAGATCGCCCGCCGGACTCAACTGGCCCCGGCCACCGTCTCGGGCATCATCCGCGAGCTCGTGGCCGCGGGCTTCCTGCAGTCCGAGGGCGGTGCCGGTCGCCGCGGCGCGACCGTCACGGTCTCGCGCGGGGCCGGCGTGGTGGCAGGCGTCGACTTCGGCCACGCTCACCTGCAGGTCGCGCTGGCCGATCTCGGGGGCGAGATCAGCGACTCGCGGCTGGCCGCCCTCGCGCCGGACGCCCCGAGCGACGGCTCGCTCGCCCTGGCCCGCACCATGATCGACGACCTGCTCGGGTCGGCCGGCCTCGGCCACGACAGCCTCCGCGCGGTGGGCATGGCGATCCCCGCCCCCATCGGCCGCGACGGGATCATCGACTCCGGCTCGATCCTCCCCGGCTGGGTGGGCGTGGAGGCCCGCGCCGCGGCCGAAAAGGTCTTCGAGCGCACCACCGTGGTCGACAACGACGCCAACCTCAGTGCTCTGGCCGAGTGGAGGCTCGGCGCCGGGCGCGGCCACCAGGACCTCGTCTACATCAAGATCGCGTCGGGTGTCGGCTGCGGACTCGTGCTCGACCGACGGATCCACCACGGCGGCCTCGGCACCGCCGGCGAGCTCGGTCACCTGACGATCGACGAGTCCGGCCCCCTGTGCCGGTGCGGCAGCCGCGGCTGCCTCGAGGCCTACGTCGGCGGAGCGGCCCTCATCGCCCAGTACGCCCCCACCGGTGGCGAGCTGGACGTCCCCGGCTTCGTCGAGCGGGCCCTGCGCGGCGACCAGGGTGCGCGCCGCCTGATCGAGGACGCGGGCCGCCACCTCGGCGAGGCCGTCGCCGCCGTCGCGAACCTGCTCGGTCCCGAGGTCGTCGTGATCGGAGGCGACCTGGCCGCCGCCGGGGACCTGCTGCTGGACGAGGTCCGGGCCTCGATGCGTCGCCACGCCCTGACCCCGGTCGCCCGCGAGGTGCGGGTCACCGGCTCGGAGCTGACGGGGCGCCCCTCGTGCGTGGGCAGCGTGCTGATGGCCCTCGAGGCCGTCGAGCTGCCCGGCTGATCAGGCCAGCCGGGCCGCGGCCGCGGCGATGCGCTCGTCGGTGGCGGTGAAGGCGAACCGCACGTGGCGCGAGCCCGTGGCGCCGTAGAAGTCGCCCGGTGCGACGAGGATGCCCCGCTCGGCGAGCCAGTCCACCGTCTCGCGGCAGGGCTCTCCACGGGTGGCCCACAGGTAGAGCGACCCCTGCGAGTGGTCGATGCGGAAGCCCGCGCCCTCGAGAGCGGCCCGCAGGGTGGAGCGGCGCGCCAGGTACCGCGCGCGCTGCTCGTCGACGTGGGCGTCGTCGCCCAGCGCGGCCTGCATCGCGGCGGCCACGGGCGTGGGCAGCATGAAGCCCAGGTGCTTGCGCACGGCCAGCAGCTCGGCCACCACCGACTGGTCGCCCACGACGAACGCGTCGCGGTAGCCGGCCATGTTCGACCGCTTCGACAGGGAGTGCAGCGCGATGATGCCGTCGAGCGACCCGCCGTTGACCTCGGGGTCGAGCACCGAGACGGGCTCGCCCTCCCAGACGAACTCCAGGTAGCACTCGTCGCTCACGAGCAGTGCGCCGGACTCGCGGCAGAAGTCCACCCACGCCTTGAGGTGCTCGCGTCCCACGACGCGGCCGTGCGGGTTCGCGGGGAAGTTGATGAAGACCAGCTTCGGCCGCTGCGGCCCGAACGCGACGCGCGAGTCCGTGGGGATCGCGGTGGCGCCCGCGTAGGCGGCGCTCACGGCGTAGGTCGGGTAGGCCGTCTCCGGCAGTCCGACGACGTCACCGGGCCCGACGCCCAGCTGCACGCACAGGTTGGCGATCAGCTCCTTGCTGCCGATCGTGGCCAGCACGTGCTCGGTGCCCACCCCCGTGATCGCGAAGCGGCGCTCCAGCCAGTCGACGACCGCGCGGCGCAGCGACTCGGGGCCCAGGACCGTGGGGTAGCCCGGCGAGTCGGCGGCGGCGACCAAGGCCTGGCGGGCGACCTCGGGCGTCGGGTCGACCGGGGTGCCGATCGAGAGGTCGACGAGACCGTCGGGGTGCTCGGCCGCGCGGGCCTTGGCGGCGGCGATCGTGTCCCACGGGAAGTCGGGGAACCGGTCCGACACCCGGACGCCTGACAACGTCACTCCTGGTTCTGCGGGGGCAGCGCCTTGATGAGCGGGTGGTCGTCGTCGATCACGCCCATCTTCGCCGCGCCGCCGGGCGAGCCGAGGTCGTCGAAGAAGTGCACGTTCGCGTCGTAGTAGTCCTTCCACTCGTCCGGGGTGTCGTCCTCGTAGAAGATGGCCTCGACGGGGCAGACCGGCTCGCAGGCGCCGCAGTCCACGCACTCGTCGGGCTGGATGTAGAGCATGCGGTTGCCCTCGTAGATGCAGTCGACCGGACACTCGTCCACACAGGCACGGTCCTTGATGTCGACACACGGCTGGGCGATCACATACGTCACGGGCTTGCTCCTTCGGTTCGGCTCCAGTATCGCGTGCCCGACCCAAGTGGCGCTGGGCGGGTTCGCCTCATGAGATCGTGGCGTCGTGGATCTGGTCGGGCGCCGCGTCTCCGTGCGGCATCGTGCGGCTGATGGGGTGCGCGATGTGGTCGGCCGCGTGCTCAGCGTGGAGGCCGACGGGCTGCGCATCGAGCGGCGCGACGGCGACCTCGCGTTCGTCCCCACGGGCACCGTCCTGGCGATGCGGGTGGTCCCGGATCGTCCCGTGCGCACGCGCCGGGCCACCGCCGTCACCCCCGAGGACCTGACCCGGATCACGTCGCGCGGCTGGCCCGCCGTCGAGTCCGCATCGCTGGGCGAGTGGGAGCTGCGCGCGTCGGGAGGTTTCACCGGCCGGGCGAACTCCGCGGCCGTGCACGGCGACCCCGGCGTGGACGATCCCTTCGCGGCGGTCGTCGACTTCTACGCGACGCGCGGGCTGCGGCCGCTCGTTCAGGTCGTCGAGGACTCGCCCTGGCACCGGCGCTTCGTGGACGCGGGCTGGACCGGCGTGGTCGACCAGCCGCCGGGCGCGATCTTGCAGGTGGCCGACCTCCGTTCGGCACCGGAGACCGACCCGGAGGCGGTCGTCAGCGATCACGCCACCGACGCGTGGCTCGGGCTCTACGGACGCGTCCGCGACCCCGCCGCCGCGCGCGCCGTGATGGAGGGTCCCGCGACGGTGGGCTTCGTGTCGATCGGCGAGGTGGCGATCGGGCGCGTGGTGGTGACCGGCGAGTGGGCCGGCCTGGCCGCGGTGGAGGTCGACCCCGCCCACCGCCGCCGCGGCCTGGCCCGGCGCGTCGTCGAGACCTCACTGGCCTGGGCCGTCGCCCACGGCGCCGACAAGGCCTACCTGCAGACGATGCGCGACAACGCGCCCGCCCTCGCCCTCTACGAGCCCTACGGCTTCACGACGCACCACGCGTACCGCTACCTCACGCCCGGTTGAGCCGGTGGTTTCGATGTGCCGGCTCGTTCCTCGCCGTGCTACTCAACCACCGGTGATCGAGTGCCGGCGAGCTTGCGAGACGGTGTATCGAGATCACCGTCTCCGCGAGGTCAGTCGGCCTTGGGCTTCTTGCCGCAGATGACGCGGTCGGCCGCCTGGTAGTAGGCGGTGTCCTTCTCGGTCCTGACGCGCTTCCCGCCCTGGTAGAAGTCGCGGTGGATGTCGATGTCGAAGCCGGTGACCGGGGACTGGCTGACGCACGCGTCGGTGTCGTCGTACTGGGTGCCGGGCTCGCGGAAGTTGTAGCGCTCGCTCGAGCGCGACTTCACCGTGTAGACCTTCGTGCCGTACATCTCCACGTTCATCCTGCCGACCGTGCCCGGGGAGCTCCGGTCGACCCAGGCGCGGATCACGACGCCGGTCTTGTAGGGGTTCCGGAACCGCAGGTCGAGGCTGCCGTAGTAGATCGTGGCCTCGCGGCCCACCGGGTAGCGGTCGATGTAGAAGGCGTGGGGGTGGTGCTCGACGTCGTCGAGACCCGAGAAGAACGCCGCGTTGTACGCCGTGGTGGCGACCTGGGAGACGCCACCGCCCAGCTCCTCGCGGAACACTCCCCCGTTGATGACGAAGCCCGCGACGAACCCGTTGGCCGCGGTCCGCTCGCCCACGATGTCGTTGAAGCTGAACGTCTCGCCCGGCTCGAGGATGACGCCGTCGATGCGGCGGGCGGCCTCGGCCTGGTTGGTGTTGCGGTAGTCGGCGTGCGGGTACTCGGTGGTGAAGCTGCCGATCTTCTCCTTGATGCCGAGGGCCTCGGCGTCCTTCGTGGTGAACTCCGGCTGCACCGCACTGGCCTCGACCGTGATCGAGCGAGCGGCGCCGGTCTTGGTCAGCACCGGGACCAGCTGCTTCGCCATGGTGTCGGGATCCAGGCCGACGCCGGCCTTGCTGGGCACGACCACGGCCTTGCCGCCCTCGAACCGGAACGAGGCGTCGACCGCGCGCTTGCCGACTCCCGTCGTCGAGCTGGTGAGCGGCTTCGCCAGGTCCTTCGCATCGACGACCGGGACCATCTTCCCGTCGCTGACCACCACGGACAGCGCGGGCGCGTAGGCGGTGACGGGCAGGTCGACCGTGGCGTCGCCCACCTTCAGCGCCACGGGACCGGCGACGGCCGGCGCGGCGATGTCGCGCAGCGCCTGGCGCAGTCCGGCCACGTCGACGGCCGGGGCGACGGACTCGACGGGGACCTCGACGGGCTCGTCGGTGACCAGCCACGACTCCTGGATCACCTCGGCGAACTCGTCCTGCGGGACCTCGTTGCCGGCCTTCGGGCGACGTGCCTTCGGCTTCGCGTCGGGGAAGGTGATCTGGGCCTCCACCACCGGCTGGTCGACCGTCTCGGCGATCGACGCGACGGCCGCGGAGAGCTTCGCCGAGTCCACGTCGAGCACGGGATCGTGGTCGGACCCACCCGCGACGAGGGCGATCATGTCGCGCGGGTCCCATGACCGACCCCCTGCGGCCTTCACGCTGGCGGGGACGTCCACCGCGAGACCGGCCTGCGTGGGCTGGATCTCGATCTCGCGGTCCTCGAAGGTGGCGACGACGGGCTCCTCGACGCGATCGGACAGCCCCTTCGTCAGGGCGTCCTCGGCGGCGTCGGGACTCATGCCGCCGACGTCCACGCCGGCGATCGAGGTGTCGGCGGGCAGGCGCTGCCCGGTCATCACGTAGCCGGCGACGTAGGCGATCGCGAGCACGGCCACCACCGCGCCGAGGGCGATCAGCCCGCGACGGCGACTCATGCGCCCCCTCGGTAGGCGGTCTTCTCCGAGTCGGCCTGACGGATGATCGTGCCGTAGTGGGAGCGGTAGTACAGCAGCGGATCGTCGGTCTCGTCCTGGTACTGCGCCCACGTGACGCGACCGATGAGGATCACGTGGTCGCCGCCGTCGTGCTCGACCTCGGTCTCGCACTCGAGCCAGGCCAGCGCGTGGTCGAGCAGCGGCAGGCCAGCCGGGCTGCGGTGGTGCTCGATGCCGGCGAACTGGGTGTCGAGGGGGCGCCCGCGGTGGGCGAACCAGGCGGACGCCTCACGGCCGTGCTCGGACAGGATCGAGACACCCCACTGGCGCGACTCGCGGACGGCGTCGTGGAAGCGACTGCCCTTGTTCGAGCACACCAGGACGAGCGGCGGGATGAGGGACACGGACGTGAACGCGCTCGCGGTCATGGCGTGATCGATGCCCTCGTGCTGGGTGGACACGACGGTCACGCCACTGGCGAATCGTGACAGCGCACCCCGGAATGCGGCTTGATCGACGGACTTCTCCACCCGCCAAGCCTACGGGCTCCGGCCCAAGCGGCAGATTCGCCCGCAGTTCAGTCCAGACCGGCGAACAGATCCTCCTCGAACCCGGACGCGCCGACCGGACCCCGGCGACCCTTCGCGAGCCGGTAGTACTCGGTGCCCCAGGCGATCGCGGCGAGGTCGATGCCCATCGCGAAGAAGACCCCGTCCGGGGTGATCTGGGTGGCGTGAGCCCGCATCGCGTCGAGCTTGGCGGTGACGTGCTCGGGCGTGGACGAGACGGCCGTGCTGAGGTCCTCGTCCTCGATGAACATCGGAGGGAGGTTCTCCGGGTCGATCTCGAACGGCGGCGGCTGGCCGGCGTCGGCCATCATCCTGGCGCCCTCGCGCATCCGGGAGGCGGACTCGGCGGTCCAGTAGATCTTGGGCACGTCCCACGCCGGACCGAGGTCGCGCCGGTGGGACTCCACGGCGGCCAGCGCGGCCGCGTAGTGGGCCACGCGGTGGGCCTGGATGTGGTCGGGGTGGCCGTAGTTGCCGAACTCGTCGTAGGTGACCAGGACCTGCGGGCGCAGCTCGCGGATCACCGCGACGAGGTGGTTCGCGGCCTCGAGGAGGTCGGCGCGCCAGAACGAGCGCGGGTCGACGTCCTCCATCGCGGCCGCGTTGCCGTTCTCGTCCCAGACCATGCCGGAGTCGCGGAAGGCGCCGTCGCCGCCGAGCCGGCGGAAGTCGGTGACGCCCAGGTGGGCCATCGCGTCGCTCAGCTCGATGAGCCGCTGCGGGCCGAGCCGGTCCTCCCGCTCGGCGGCGAGGTGCTCGAGGTCGGGGACGAGGACCTCACCGTGCTCGCCCAGGGTGCAGCTGACGAGGGTGACGTGGGCTCCCTCGGCGACGTACTTGGCCATCGTGAGGCCGGACTGGATGGACTCGTCGTCGGGGTGGGCGTGCACGAGGAGGAGTCGGCGATCGGACATGCCCCCCAATGTAGGGGCCGACACCGACAGGCCGCCCTGACAGGATGGGAGGCATGACGGAGTCCTACCCCCGACTGGCCGCACGCACGCTGCGCTTCACCCTCGGCATCCCCCGCAACCTCACGGTCTCCCCCGACGGCGCCACGGTCCGCTTCATCCGTACGCCCGACGGCGTCACGCGCTCGGGTGCGCTGTGGGAGTACGACGTCGCCACCGGCGAGGAGTCGCTGCTGGCCGACCCGGTCGAGGTGCTCGGCGGCGCCGACGAGGACCTCTCCCCCGAGGAGCGCGCCCGCCGCGAGCGCAGCCGCGAGGGTGCCGGCGGCCTCGTCTCCTACGACGTCGACGGCACGGGCCGCTGGGCCTGCTTCCCCCTGTCGGGGCGCCTCTTCGCGATCCACCTCGGCGCGGGAGCGGTGCGCGAGCTCCCGGCCGTCGGCCCCGTCATCGACCCCCGCCTCGATCCGACCGGCCGCCACGTCGCCTACGCCAACGCCGCGGGCGAGCTGCGCGTCGTGGGCGTGGCCGGGACCGGCGACCGCGCCCTGGTCACGCCCGACTCCCCCACGCAGGCGTGGGGCCGCGCCGAGTTCATCGCGGCGGAGGAGATGGACCGCTTCCGCGGCTTCTGGTGGGCGCCCGACGGCCGCTCGCTGCTGGTGGAGCGGTACGACGACGCCGACGTCCAGGTGTGGCACATCGCCGATCCCGCCAACCCCGACCAGCCCGCCGTGGAGCAGCGCTACCCCGCCGCCGGCACGACCAACAGCACGGTCAGCCTCTGGCACGTGAGCCTCGACGGCACGGCGCCCACCGAGATCGTGTGGGACCACGAGGCGCACGAGTACCTCGCGCGGGTCGACTGGACGCCCGGCCACGATCCCGTCCTGCAGGTGCTCAGCCGCGACCAGCGCAGCAGCCGCGTCCTCGAGGCCGATCCCGCCACCGGCGCCACGCGCACCCTGCGCGAGCTGACCGACGACGCCTGGGTCGAGCTGTCCTCGGCCCCGCGCCGCGACGCGCAGGGCCGCCTCGTCACGCTCGAGGACGTCGGCGGCCGCCACCGGGTGTGCCTCGACGGCTTCCCCGCCAGCGGCGACGAGTGGCAGGTCCGCTCGATCGTCTCGGTCGACGACGCGGGCGTGCTCACCACCGCGTCGGCCGAACCCACCGAGGTCCAGCTCGTGCGCTTCGGAGCCGACGGCTCGGCCGAGGTCCTCACCGAAGGCGCAGCCGTGCACGGCGCGGTGGCCGACGGCGGGACCACCGTGGTGGTGCGTCACGGCCTCGACTCCACCACCGCCACGATCACGGTCCACTCCGGCGACGCCACGGGCTCGATCCGCGTCCTCGCCGAGCCGGCGCCCTTCACGCCCGAGGTCGAGATCGTCCACCTGGGCGAGCGCGACCTGCGGGCCGCGGTGCTCTTCCCCCGCGACCACGTGCGCGGGTCGCGGCGCCTCCCGCTGCTGATGGATCCGTACGGCGGCCCGCACGCCCAGCGCGTGCTGGCCTCGGGACGGATGTTCCTCGAGGCGCAGTGGATGGCCGACCAGGGCTTCTGCGTGGTCGTGGCCGACGGCCGCGGCACGCCGGGACGCGGCTCCGCGTGGGAGCGGGAGATCCGCGACCGCTTCGCCGAGGTCACGCTGCAGGACCAGGTCGACGCCGTTGCCGCGGTCGCCGAGCGGTTCCCCGACGACATCGATCCCGGGCGAGTCGGCATCACGGGTTGGTCCTACGGCGGCTACCTGGCGGCGCTGGCCGTGATGGCCCGTCCCGACGTCTTCCACGCGGCGGTCGCCGGCGCTCCCGTCACCGAGTGGCGGCTGTACGACACCTGCTACACCGAGCGCTACCTCGGACACCCGGACGAGCAGCCCGACGTGTACGACGCCAACTCGCTGCTGCCGCTGGCGCCGCGGCTGGAGCGTCCGCTCATGCTCATCCACGGGCTGGCCGACGACAACGTGGTCGCGGCGCACACGCTTCGGCTCTCGTCAGCCCTGCTGGCGGCGGGGCGCCCCCACACGGTCCTGCCGTTGTCGGGGGTCACCCACATGACGCCTCAGGAAGAGGTCGCGGAGAACCTCAAGCTCATACAGATGGAGTTCCTGCGGCAGCAGCTGGCTTGACCAGCCGCAGGCGACGGCCACCCTGGCCGGCGACCGGGCGGTTGATCGGCACCACGTCGCCGTGACCGCCGGGGACCTCGACGAGCGAGGCCATCGCCTTGCCGAACTCCTCGACCGCCTGGTCGGCCGCGTCGAGGCGGCCGGCCTGCAGGTGGAACGACTGCCACATCTCGGGGTACTCCCGCGCGATGACGCGAGGACTGTCGGACTTCAGCGTCACCTTCTGCAGGAACGCCTCGGAGTCGGTGCGCAGCGGGTCGAGGCCGCTGTAGTGGATGACGATCGGCGGGAGCCCGTCGAAGTCGCCGTGCAGCGGCGAGACGCCCGGGTCGAGCGGATCGGCGCCGCCCAGGTACGTGCGGGCCCACCGGGTGGCCAGCGCCGGGGTGAACCACGGGTCGGAGGCCGAGGGGCGCGAGCGCTCGATGTCGGCATGCATGTCGAGCCAGGGGCTGATCATGCCGATCGCCGCGGGCATCGGCAGGCCGAGGTCGCGGATCTCGAGCGCCATGGCCAGGGCCAGGCCGGCTCCGGCGTCGTCGCCCGCGAGGACGACCGTGCTCGGGTCGACGCCGTAGGACGGGAGCGCCCGGTAGAGCGCGATGAGCATGTCCAGCGCCGCGGGATAGGGGCTCTCGGGAGCCAGCGGGTACTCCGGCAGCAGCACGTCCATGCCGGCGTGCATCGCCACATGGGCGGCGAAGGCACGGTAGGCGCGCGAGCTGCCGACGACGTGACCGCCCCCGTGCAGGTAGATCATGGTGGCGCGGCCGGTGGCCGGGCCGGTGCCCTCGACGGTGACGAACTGCACGGGCAGTCCGGCGATCACGTCGAAGTCGTAGATCGCGCCCTCGGGGGCGCGGGCGGCGGAGGCGATCGAATCGGCCATGGTGCGCTTGGCACCGAGGCTGACGCGGGTCGAGTGCATCACGGGTCGGGCCAGCAGGAGGCGGGTACGGACGAGCGGCTTCGGAACGCTCATGTCTTCTCCTTCGCGAAGGCCGGGGCAGCATCCGACCTAAG
The DNA here is from genome assembly GCF_013868155.1 of Aeromicrobium phoceense. Taxonomy (NCBI): domain Bacteria; kingdom Bacillati; phylum Actinomycetota; class Actinomycetes; order Propionibacteriales; family Nocardioidaceae; genus Aeromicrobium; species Aeromicrobium phoceense. The sequence continues at coordinate 1,513,266 of NZ_JACEOG010000001.1, read as the reverse complement.
TAAGTAGGTATTGACTTCAAGCAAGTGACGCCAGATTAGGGGGGCTATGACGCGAGTTGCAATCGAAACCTGAGAATTTGTGATTCCGGCGACATTTCTTCGTCAATCCAGTCACATTGGACACATGTCCCCCACTAGTTTCACTTCTCCACGCCCGTGGCGAGTGCGTGTCCTACGGTTCAGCCGTGACCGTTGAACGTGGGCCGAAGCGGCGGATGAGCGCCGAACGACGCCGTGCCCAGATCATCGACTCGGCGCGTCACGTGTTCGCCCAGAAGGGCTTCGCCGCCACCCGCACGCGCGAGATCGCGGCGGAGGCCGGCGTCAACGAGGCGATGCTCTACCGCCACTTCCCGTCCAAGGAGGAGCTCTTCGAGGCTTCCGTCCTGGAGTCCATCGACGCGGCGATGGTGCGCGCCACGGAGAACGCCCGGGGCATCAGCCGCGACCTCGCCGGCTCGGCCACCGACATCGAGGACGGCATCCGGAAGTTCTTCACCGACCTGCTCGACCTCGCTGTCGACCTCGGTCCGCTCATCGGCGCCACCGGCTTCGGTCCCGAGTCGCCCGTCCGCACGAAGCTGATCGAGCGTCTCGACGCACTCTTCGAGGTGGCGACAGCGATCACCGTCAGCGGCATCCCCGATCTCATGCGCGACGACGTCGACGTCAGGCTGGGCATGGAGAAGGTCTTCGGCGCCCTGTGGTTCACCGCGGAGATGGCCCGGTGGACCGAGCGCCCGTTCGACCGCGAGAGCGTCCTCGACCAGATGATGGTGACGATCTTCAACGGCATCATCCAGTTGCCGGAAGAGGAGACCTCGGTCCCCACCTGAGCGCGAAGCACCCGGCGAACCGCTCGGCCAGCGCGGGATCGCCGGACGCCACCTGCGGCCACTCGCCGCGCAGCAGGTCGCGCCCCGCCACCAGGACGACGTCCGGGTTCCCCTCCGGAGCGCTCCCGGCCACCGGCGGCGCCGGGGGTGCCACCTGGTGGATCACCAGCGCACCGGAGTCCACCCGCACCCGCAGCACGACCGCCTCGACACGCAGCTCGTAGTCGACCGGCGGCGCCGCCGCGGCCTCGGGCCGGAACGCCGCCCGGAGCGCCACCGTGAGGCCGTCCGCCGTCGTCAGGTCCTCGGCGCCGGGCTCCCCCAGCCGCTCGACGCCCCACCGGCTCAGGGCGAGCACGATCGGCTCGAGGCTCCGACCGGCCTCCGTCAACTGGTAGACGAGTCCGCAGTTCCGCAGCGGCACCCGCTGGACGACGCCACCATCCTGCAGGTCCTTGAGCCGCGCCGAGAGGATGTTGGTCGGGATGCGGGGCAGCCCCTGCTTGAGGTCGGTGTAGCGCCGCGCGCCGACCAGCAGGTCACGCACGATGAGCAGCGCCCACCGCTCGCCGATCACCTCGACCGCGGCGGTGACCCCGTCGTACTGGTCGTAGCTCCGGGCCACCACCGCGTCAGGCCTGCTGCCCCTGCTCGGCGAGGTAGGCCTCGGGGCCCTGCTCGGCCGCCACCGGATCCATGTAGAGGAAGCTCAGGCTGTTCCCGTCGGGGTCGTCCAGGTCGCGGCTGTACATGAAGCCGTAGTCCTGCGCCTCGCGCGGCTCGGCGCCTCCCGCGGCGAGACCGGCCTCCACGACGCGGTCCACCTCCTCACGGGACGTGCGGCTGAAGGCGGTCGACACCAACGCCGTGGTGGCCGGGTCGGCCACCTGCTTGTCGGTGAAGGTCGAGAAGAACTCGCGGGTGAGCACCATGAAGTAGATGTGCTCGTCCCAGACGACGCACGCGGCGTTGTCGTCGGTGAACTCCGGCTTGAGGCTCGCGCCGAGCGCCGTGTAGAACGCCTTCGCGCGATCGAGGTCGGAGGTGGGCAGGTTCACGAAGATGTCGGTCATGATCGAACTCCAGTCGATGACGAGCGGCCCAGCGCCGTCTGCGGAGTGCCGTGATCCCACACTTGCAAAAAACAAGCAACTCGTCAACGGTGCGGGGATCGCTTGATCCGTCGGGGCGCCGCAGGCAGGGGCGCGGGAGCGGCGGAGGGTGGATCCGGCGCCACGACGACCCATCCCCCGGCCTGCTCGGCACGGTCGGCCAGGGCCGGCACCGAGTCGTCGACCTCGACCAGCCAGGCGGCGTCCTCGAAGTCGTCCTCGCCGGCAAACTCGTCGCGGTGCAGCCGGCAGGTGATGCCCTCGGCCCCGAGCGCCGCGGCGAACGCCTCCGCGTCGTCGCGTTCGTCGAAGTGCACGTCAGCCATGGTGCGACGGTAGCGTCCGGGCCTCCGTCCGCGGCAGGATCCACCGGGTGAGCGCGAGGCCCCACAGCGCGGCCATCACGAACATCACCAGTCCGTAGACGGCCGCCGGCACCGAGAGCTCCACGCTGTCGAGCACCTCGACCGCCACGTAGATCGCGAGCGTGGCGTTGTGCACGCCGATCTCGAACGAGCACGCCACGGCCTGCCGCTCGGTGACGCCCGCCCAGGCGGGCACCACGAACCCGATGACCAGGCTCGCGGCACAGAAGATCGCGACCGCCAGGCCGACCGAGGCCGCGTAGTCCCCCACGTTCGAGCGCTGGTCGACGACGATGCCCACGATGATGATGAAGAGCACCAGCGCCGAGCCGATCCGCACGGGCCGGTCCATGCGGTCGGCGAAGTCGGGCCGCTTCGCCCGCACCCACATGCCGATCACGACCGGGATGAGCACGATGGCGAAGACTTCGACCACCTTGCGGTACTGCAGCGTGACCTCGTCCCCGAGGTCGAAGTAGGCCATGGCCAGGTTCGTGACGATCGGCAGCGAGACGATCGCAACGACCGAGTTGATCGCGGTCAGCGTGATGTTCAGGGCGACGTCGCCGCGGAAGAGGTGGCTGAACAGGTTCGCGGTGCTGCCGCCGGGCGAGGCGGCCAGGAGCAGCATGCCCACCGCGAGCACGGGCGGCAGGTCGAGCGCCAGCACGAGCCCGAAGCACACGACCGGCAGCAGCACGAGCTGGCACAGCAGCGCGATCGCGACGGCCTTCGGCGACCTCCGCACCCGCGCGAAGTCCGCGACGGTCAGCGACAGCCCGAGACCGAACATGATGATCCCGAGGGCGATCGGCAGGCCCACGGTCGACAGCATCGAATCCATGGCCGACACCCTACGTGACGGGTGTCACATTCCGGGCGGGTTCAGAGGGCGGCGCGGATGGCCGGCAGGCGGGCCTCGAACGCGGCCAGCCGGTCGCGCGTGCGCTGGGGCTCTCCCTTGCGCGCCAGGTTGAGCATGCCGGGGTCACCTCGCTCGATCCCGGCGGCGATCCGCTCCGTCGCGGTGGTCATCCGGGCGACCACCGCGTCCAGCAGCGCCATCGGGCCCCACTCGGCGTACGTGTCGACCACGAGGTCCAGTCGACGGACGACGTCCTCGAGCGGGATCTCGCGGTAGAGCGGGATGGCCGTCCAGCACAGGAAGGCGAGGTCGTCGATGCGCTGCCCCGGCCCGGCGAGGTCCCAGTCGATCATCGCCACGAAGTGCCCGCTCTGGATGATCCAGTTGTAGGCTCCGGGGTCGTTGTGGCAGATGATCTCGTCGTCGCCGAGCTCGACCTCGCCCGCCTGGCGCCACGTGCGCGGGCCGTCGGGCCGGAAGTCCTCGACGATGTCGTGGAAGTCGCGCAGCCACGCCACCGCCTCGACGAGCACGGTGTCGAGCACGACCTCGTCGTCGACGGGCACGCCGCGGCCCTCGATGTAGGAGACGACCTCGCGGTCGTCCTCATCGAGTCCGGAGACGTGCGGGATGCCGCCGAGGCCCTCGCCGGCGAGCCAGTCCAGCAGCTCGTGGACGGCCGGCGTCCAGGGGCCGGTGGGGCGCCGGACCGTGCGGCCCACACGCCACACGCCGCCGGAACCACCGGGGAGGTGTTCGGGGATCTCTTCACCACGTGCCACGCTGGCATCGTGACACATCACCACGCGATCGAGCCTGCCGAGGGACCGCCCCGACCCCGCCTGGCGTGGTCGCTGACCGCCGTGGTGCTCGCCGTGGCCCTCCTGGCCTTCGGCGCGGTGGCCGCCCTGTGGCCCGATCCCGACGACGTCCCGCAGGGCGCCGACCCGTACGGCGCCGTCGCGATCCTCGACGCGACGGTCACCGACGTCACCCCGTTCGACTGCAACAGCACGGGCACGGGGCCCGACAACATCCCCATGGTCGAGGGCTCGTGCGCGAACGTCACGGCCGAGACCGAGCGCGGGACGTCGGCGGTGTTCACCCTCGACCCGACGCGCTACGTCGGCGGAGCCGTGGAGAAGGGCGACGACATCCGCGTCATCGAGGTCGCCCCCGACGGCCAGCAGCCCACGTACGAGTTCTACGACCACCAGCGCGGTCCCCAGCTGATGATCCTGGCAATCGTGTTCGCGATCCTCGTCGCCGTGGTCGGTCGCTGGCGCGGACTGTTCGCGCTCGTCGGCATCGGCATCACCCTCCTGGTCCTGCTGAGGTTCGTGCTGCCGGCGCTGCTGGCCGACCAGCCACCGATCGCGGTGGCCGTGGCGGGCTCGACCGTGATCATGCTGGCGGTGCTCTACCTGGCGCACGGCGTCTCGATCCGCACCACCGCGGCGCTGTTCGGCACCCTGTTCGGCATCGGCTTCACGGCCCTCGCCGGAGCGATGTCCACGGACTGGGCCCACCTGACCGGGGTCGGGTCGGAGGACGACCACCTGCTGCTCGCCACCGCGCCCGAGATGAGCCTGGCCGGCGTCGTCTCGGCCTCGATGGTGATCGCCGGACTCGGCGTGCTCAACGACGTCACGGTCACGCAGGCGAGCGCGGTGTGGGAGATGCGGGCCCTCAAGCCCACCGCCGGTCGCACCGAGCTGTTCGGCTCGGCCATGCGCATCGGCCGCGACCACATCGCCTCGAGCGTCTACACGCTGGTCTTCGCGTACGCCGGCACGGCCATGACCACGCTCCTGCTGATCTCGGCGTACCAGCGCCCGCTGCTCGAGGTCGCCGTCACCGAGGGCATCGCGCAGGAGATCGTGCGCACGCTCGTCGGCGCGATCGGCCTCGTGCTGGCGGTGCCCATCACCACGGTCATCGCGGTCTGGCTGGCACCCACCCGCATCACTGAGCGTGACCTTTCCGGGGTCGACACGCCGTGAAGCACCCCTCGAACGTCACGCTCAGCGCTTCAGACGCGACCTGATCGCGTCGGCGAAGCGCTCGGCCGCCCCCGGGACGAGGTCGAGGTAGAGGCACGGCTCGACGGCCTCGATCTCCATGACCACCGGACCCGCCGGGCCGGGCACCAGGTCGACGCGCGCGTAGAGCGGCACGCCGAAGCGCGCGGCCAGCTCGCCGAGGGCGGCGTTCGCGAGGTCGAGGAACTCCGGTGCCGCCTCCCCGGCGGTCACGAGGTCCTCGTCGTGCATGATCGCGGCCTCGGACGCCGGGTCGTCAGGGTTGAGCAGGGCCGCGGTGCCCTGCTCGCGCAGGACCGGCTTCTTGTGCAGCACGTGCGAGATCTCACCGCCGATGAAGACCACGGCCGTCTCGCCCGCGGCGTCGACGCCCTCGACGTACGGCTGGACCATCGCGACGCGCCCCGAGGCGTTGATCTGCTCGATCAGCTCGCGGGCGTCGTCGTGGTGGGCCGGGTCGAAGCGACCCGTGTCGCGCCCGCCGGCCGAGACCGTGGGCTTCACGACGACCTCACCGCGCAGCTGCGGCGCCTGCGCCCCGGGCACCACGTACGCCGTGGGCACGGTGGGAACGCCGAGCGCGCCGAGGTAGGCCTTGTCGGAGTTGAAGGCGACCAGGTCGGGAGCGTTGGAGACGCGGTCGCCGAGCGACCGCACCCACACCACGAACGCCTCGCGCTGGATCGTGTAGTCCCAGGCGGAGCGGATGACCACGTGGTCGTAGACCGACCAGTCGACGTCGGGGTCGTTCCAGACGACGAACTCGGCTCCAACGAGACGCGCGGCCTCGTGGTCGTCCTCGAATCCGTCAGCGAGTCGGTCGCAGGTGGCGAAGGCGATGCGTGCCACTCAGAGGCCCCGTTCCTTGCGGAACACCGCGACGACCGCGTTGGCATGGCCGTGCCCGAAGCCGAAGTCGTCCTTCAGGAACGCGACCTGCTCCATGTGCTTGGCGGTCGCGACCGACTCCAGCTGGCGCATCCAGTGCTCGATGGGCTCACCGTGCTTCTTCTCGATCGCCGGGAAGTACGACGCGGGTCCCTTGACGTCCTCACTCATGACTCGAGCCTAGTCAGTCCCCGCGGCCCGGGACCCGAACTCCAGGCCGCGTGCCGCGAGGGCCTCGCCGAGCAGGCGCACGGCCTTGGGGCCCACGCCGTGCAGGGCGAGCAGCTCGGACTCGGAGAGGCCCGCGACCTGCTCCAGCGATGTGATGCCCTGCGCGGCGAGGGCGTTCGTCGCGGGACGCCCGATCGAGGCGGGCAGGCCGCTGGGCCGGGGTGCGTCGGTGTTCGTCATCTGATCTCTCCGTCCACGTAGTACCAGCGACCGTCCTCGCGCAGGAACGTCGACCGCTCGTGCAGGATCCCCAGCTCGCCGTCGGCGATGTAGGTCGCCCGGAACTCCACCACTCCCCTGTCGTCCTGCGGTCCGCCGGCCTCGGTGTCCACGACCTGGAGCCCGCGCCACCGCGGATTGTCGGCCAGGTCGAGCTCGGCCGGACGGGTCGAGGGGTGCCAGGTGGCGAGCAGCCAGTCGCGGTCGCCGCGTCGGAACGCATCGAACCGCGAGCGCATGAGCGCCTCGGCGGTCAGGGGCTGGTCCGTCACGGCACCAGCCTCGCACGGCCGTCGCGTGGCACGACACAATCACGGCATGGACGTGATGCGCTCGATCTGCCTGTTCGCCGTGGCCGCGGTCGCCGAGATCGGCGGCGCCTGGCTGATCTGGCAGGGCGTCCGCGAGCACCGCGGCGTGCTGTGGATGGGTCTCGGCGTCGTCGCGCTGGGGCTCTACGGATTCGTGGCCACGCTGCAGCCCGACGCGAACTTCGGTCGCATCCTGGCCGCCTACGGCGGCGTGTTCGTGGCCGGTTCCCTCGCTTGGGGGATGCTGTTCGACGGCTTCCGCCCGGACCGGTGGGACGTGGCCGGCGCCGCGGTCTGCCTCGTCGGCGTGGCCGTGATCATGTACGCGCCGCGCAGCGCCTGAGGGGTCAGGCCGAGAACGAGCGGAGCAGGTTTCCCATGAGCTGCCACAGCACGTGGTGCTCGGGGTCCTTCACCACCTGGTCCATCCCTGCGAGCTCCAGCATCATGTAGCCGTGGAGCGCGCTCCACCACTGCGCCGCCACCGCCTTCGGATCGTCGGGGCGCAGTACTCCCGCGTCCATGGCCCGCTCCACGAAGACCACCAGCTGCCGGAACGCCGCATACGCCACGTCCGCGTCGGGCCCCTGTCCACCGAGACCCCGCACGCTGATCGCCCCGAACATCACCGCGTAGAGATGCGGGTTCTGGAGGGCGTTCTCGCGGTAGGCCACGGCGGCCGCCAGCAGGTCGGCCGCGGGATCGTCGGTCCTGTCGACGGCACCCACCCGGTCGATGAGGCGACGGAATCCCTCGGTCGCGACAGCGTCGACCACCCCGCCCATGCTCCCGAAGTGCGTGTAGACGGCCATCGTGGACGTACCCGCGCCGGTGGCGAGTCGACGGGTCGACAGCGCCGAGGGTCCCTCCTCGTCGAGGATCCGTGCCGCCTCCTCGAGGAGCCGCGCGCGGACGGCGAGCGCCTGCGGACCCGGTTCAGAACTCATACTCGACAGCATGGCATAACGCCGTTATGGTCGGGGATAACAGTGTTATGCGACTCGGGCGCGCGTCACCAGGAGAGACGTCATGACCGAGACCATCCATCCCACGACCGAGTCCACGAACCGGTACCTGCGCGACAACTTCGCGCCGGTGCGCGAGGAGCTCACCGCCACCGACCTCACCGTCACCGGCCGCCTGCCCGACCACCTCGACGGCCGCTACCTGCGCATCGGACCGAACCCTCTCGACGACCCGGGCGACCAGCACCACTGGTTCCTCGGCGAGGGGATGGTGCACGGCGTGCGGATCCGCGACGGGCACGCCGAGTGGTACCGCAACCGCTGGGTGCGCTCGGCCGCCATCGCCGACACGCTGGGCGAGCCGCACCGCGGGACGCCCGGCGAGCGTGACTTCGCCGCGAACACGAACGTGCTGGAGCACCACGGCCGCACCCTGGCGCTCGTCGAGGCGGGCGCCCCGCCCTACGAGCTGACCCACGACCTCGCCACGGTCGGGCCGTGCGACTTCGGTGGCACCCTTCCGAGCGTCGCCGGCCGGCCGGGCTACGCCGCGCACCCGCACCGCGACCCGGACACCGGCGAGCTGCACGCCCTGTCCTACAACTGGACCGCCGGGAACCGCGTGGCCTACTCGGTGCTCGGCAACGACGGTCGCATCAGGCGCAGCGTCGACGTGGAGGTGCACGGCAGCCCGATGATGCACGACTTCGCCCTCACCGAGCGTCACGTCGTGATCCTCGACCTGCCCGTCACGTTCGACATCGCCACGGCCACCGAGGACGTGCCGCGCCTCGTCAGGCCGCTGGTGCGGGGGCTGCTCAACCGCGTCATCGGGCGCAACCCGCTGCCCGAGCCGGTGATCGCGCGGATCGCCCGCGGAGGCGACGCGGTCTCCCTCCCCTACCGCTGGAACCCCGACTACCCGGCGCGGATCGGCATCATGCCGCGCGACGGCGACGGCGCCTCGGTCCGGTGGTTCGAGATCGCGCCCTGCTACGTGTTCCACACCCTCAACGCGTACGACGACGGAGACACCGTCGTGGTCGACGTGATCCGCCACCCGAAGATGTTCGCGACGGTGCTGAACGGGCCGGACGAGGGCCCGGCGGTTCTCACCCGGTTCACCCTCGACCTGCGGACGGGACAGGCCCGCGAGACGGGAATCGACCAGCGTTCGCAGGAGTTCCCACGTCACGACGAGCGGCTGACGGGACGGCGGCACCGCTACGGCTGGGCGGTCGGCTTCGAGGACGGCGTGCCGGGCGACACGCTGCTGCGGCACGACCTCGAGTCCGGCTCTACCGAGTCGCGTCGCCTCGGCGCGGGACTGGAGGCCAGCGAGTTCTGCTTCGTGCCGAACCCCGACGGCACGGCCGAGGACGACGGCGTGCTGATGGGGTACGTCCACGACCGGGCCGAGGGCCGCAGCCAGCTCCGGCTGCTCGACGCGGCGACGCTCGACGACGTGGCGACCGTGCACCTGCCCGGCCGGGTGCCGGCGGGCTTCCACGGGAACTGGGCGCCGGAGGGCACCGACCTCGCCGACGTGTGAGGTCAGTCGGCCGTCGTGGCGCGGGCGGCCCGGCCGCCGACCACGGCGGCGCGGATCACGAGCCCGAGGATGACCGCGGCCCCGCCGAGCACCACCGCGACCAGTGCCGCCTCCGGCATCGGGACGAGGCAGGCCGCGGCAACGATGGCGGAGATGAGCGCCGCCGCCTTGGTGGGTCGCTCGGCCCGCTGGTGAGCGGCGAGCCAGGCCCCGTCGTTCGCCATGGTGCTCGGCGTGCGGATGCCGACGAAGGCGTTGCGCTCCAACCGCCCCTCGGCCGCGGCCCGCGCCATCCACCACAGCAGTGCGGCGACGCCGAGCATCACCACGCCGATCACGGCCCGGCCCACCAGTTCCTCGGTCACCCGTCCACCGTAGGCGACGAACGATGATGCCCTTCGCCCCGCTCAGGTACCCGAATGCCTCATTGTTCGTTCCCTGCGGACCCGCGCGACCGGACGTAGGGTCGTCGCGTGGATGACGACGCGTTCGAGACGCTGATGGCCTCCGTCGACCAGCCGCTCGTGGTGGTGACGACGGCCGCCGAGGACGAACGCGCGGGGTGCCTCGTCGGGTTCCACGCGCAGTCGAGCATCGACTCCGAGCACTACAGCGTGTGGCTGTCGAAGGCGAACCACACGTACCGCACCGGCCTGCGCGCGAAGCACTTCGCCGTGCACTTCCTCACCGACCGCGACCTCGCCCTGGCCGAGCGGTTCGGCACCACGTGCAGCGCCGAGACCGACAAGTTCGACGGCCTCGACGTGGACACCGACGAGTACGCGGTCCCCCTCCTGCGCGACTGCCCCAACCGCATCGTGCTCGAGCGGATCGCCGTGCTCGACGACGGCGGCGACCACGTGTGCCTGGCGTCGCGCGTCGTGGCGGCCCACGCCGGCGAGCCGTTCACGCCGCTGCGCGTCTCGGCGGCCACTCACCTCGAGCCCGGCCACCCCGCCGAGAGCCGCGCCGTCCACCCCTGAGATTGCTTCAGGTCTGCCGCAGGTCCGATCGAGCCGCCTCGATGAAGGCTCCGCGGGCGGACACGACGAGGCCGTACGCGTCTTGGTATTCCTCCGACCAGTAGGTCATTTCCTCGCTTTGGAGGTCGCGGCGGAACGTGACGAGCGCTGTACGCATGCCCTTCGCCCGGCTGATCACGTCCTCCGAGCCGAGGACCTCGATCACCCGAAGGCGCGAGGCGACCGAGCTGTCGACGAGCCAGTAGCTGTGCGCGATGTCCTCGAGAGGATTGGGGCAGCCCGGGGTCGCCCGGCCGAGGAGGTGTGCCGCCTCGTGCGCGCACTCCAAGTAGTCGACGTAAGCCTGTGACCGCTCCAGACGGCGTGCGTCCTGGACCGACTCCTTCCTCTGGCGGCGATGTCGAATTGCTTCCAGCGTGAACGTGAGGACGGAGCCCAGCACCAACGTCGCCAATGGGAGAAGGACAGCAGAATCCATGGCCAAACCGTCCCACGAACCCGAACGCGTCGGGTGCACTTCGCCACGACTGAGCCGTCAGGACTCGACCAGGGCCGCCAGCGCGTCGAGGTCCTTCGCGATCGTGCGGGCGTCCTGCTCGAACTCCTCGTCCGACAGGTCGAGCTGGCGCACCGTGAAGACCACCTCGGCGCCGTCGGGGTGCGCGAGGACCCGGAACGGGTTGGTGACGGTGGCACCGGACGGCAGCGTCACGTCGTGGTCGAGGATCCCGAAGGAGTTACGAGGGACGAACCGCACGCGCACCTCCCCCATCGGCGATTGCACGACGAGGTGGTCGTCCCTCACCTCGACCTCCGCCTCCGCCAGACCGGAGGCCCAGCGCGGCAGGTTCGCGGGTTCCACCGCGAAGGCGTAGACGTCCTGCGGCGACGCGGCGATGACCCGGCTGACGTGGCGAGACTCCATACCGTGCAGCATGCCACCCCCGCGGACGAGAATGGACCCGTGATCATGCGGCGATGGCGCGGAGCGGTCAGGGCGCAGGACGCCGACGCCTACCTCGCCCACCAGGACGACACCGGCGTGCGCGAGTACCGCGCCACCCCGGGCAACCGCGGCGTGTTCGTGCTGCGCAGGCCACTCGGCGACCTCGTCGAGGTCGTCACGCTCTCGCTGTGGGACTCGATGGAGGACGTCCGCCGGTTCGCCGGCGAGCAGCCCGAGGTCGCCGTGTTCTACCCCGGCGACGACGAGCTGCTCGTCGAGAAGGACCTCCACGTCGACCACTGGGAGGTCACCGGCGCCGACCTCGACCTGCCGGGGTTGAGCGCATGAGGCTGAACGCATGAGCATGCGCACCGTCGCCGAGAAGATGGGCCTGCGAGCGGGCTGGACGGCGCACTTCGTGAACGCTCCCGACGGCGTGCCGGAGTCGATGGGTCTGCCCGACCTCCAGCCGGTACCCCTCAGCGGCGAGGTCGACTACCTCCACCTCTTCGTCACGACCCAGCAGGAAATGCGTGACGAGTTCCCCCGCCTCGTCCCGCACCTCGCACCCCAGGGGAAGCTCTGGCTCTCGTGGCCGAAGGGCCGACGGCTCGGGTCCGACCTGACCCTGCCGACCGTGATTGAGATCGGCTACGACCACGGCCTCGTGGAGAGCACGTGCCTGTTGGTGGACGACACCTGGAGCGCGCTGCGCTTCACCCACCCGAAGCCCGGCCAGCAGTACCAGAACAGCTACGGCACCCTGCCCGACCAGCGCTGAACATCGCCCGACTGGCCCGATCTTGTGTCGATTGAGCCCACATGGGGGCGTCAACGACACAAGATCGCGAACCGCGACACACCAGGCAAGGCCGCGTGGCACCATCAGGCATGCCCACCGTCTCGTGGCGCTGGTCGATCGCTCTCGCCGCGCTCGCGCTCGTCGCCGTGATCGCCGCCACGATCGACTACTGGGAGACCCTGCCGTACGGATCTCGATGGCTCCCTTACGGTTCCAACGTCCAGGGACGGTCGCTCGGGGTGGCCACGGCCTGCTGCCTCATCGGGACCTTCGTCGCGCCTCGACGGCGACAGTGGTTCAAGGTGTGCGCGGTCGTCGCCGGGGTGCTGTTCTACACCTCGAGCTTCCACACCGGCGCCGGACAGGCGAACGAGTTCCCCGGCGTGATCCTGCCCTACTTCCTGCTGCCACCGCTGATCCTGCTCATCACGGCGACCCTCGTCCGGGTGGCCCTCGACGCCTCACGCCGACCGGAGCAGCTGGCCCACTCCGAGTAGCCGCCGGCCCCCGCGCGCACGACGCCCGAACCGATCGGACGAAGCGCGCGAGCTCACACATTCGATCGGAACTCGACCAGGTCGCCGTCGACCATGAGCGCCTGCGCCTGCCGCCGGCGCCAACGGCCATCGCGGGCAGGCCGGGCCGCCACTCACCTGCGGTGGGTGATGTCCCGCTCTTCGCCACGCGGCACAGTGGCTGACGGGGTGCGGTGTCGCAACGGCGCGACCTCCACCGTCCGGAAGGCACAGGTGCCGAACGTGACCGATCAATCGCAGGGCCGACTCTCGGATGCGCAGGTCGCCGAGCTGCTCGCGCTGACCAGGGACGTGGACAGCGTCGAGCTCAAGATGACCGTGCCGGACTCGGATCGACGCGCTGCCGTGGTGGCCCTGGGGATGGATGCGCTCGATGCCGAGATTCGCCAGGTGTACTTCTTCGACACTCCTGACCTGAGGCTCGACAAGGCCGGTGTCGTCGTCCGGGCCCGCCGGGCGCAGCGGCGGGGAGACGACTCGGTGGTCAAGCTGAGGCCCGTGGCGCCGGCTCATATCCAGGAGGCGTGGGCCTCGGACAACCTCGGGGTGGAGGTCGACGCGATGCCCGGGGGCTTCGTCTGCTCGGCGTCCATGAAGGCCACGTGGGAACCGACCCTGGTGAAGGAGGTCGCCTCAGGCGCGAAGGCGATCCACAAGGCGTACTCCAAGGAGCAACGATCGTTCTTCACGGCCCATGCGCCCGAGGGTGTCGAACTGGACGACCTGTCGATCCTCGGCCCCATCACCGTGCTCAAGCTGAAGCTGCATCCGCCCGAGCTGCGGATGCGTCTCGTCGCGGAGCTCTGGCTCTACCCGGACGGCTCCCGGATCCTCGAGCTCTCGGCGAAGTGCCCTCCGGCGGAGACCTTCCAGGCCGCGGCCGAGCTCAGGGCCTTCCTGACCCTGAAGGGTCTCGATCTCTCGGGCGAGCAACAGACGAAGACGAAGTCAGCGCTCGAGTACTTCTCCGCCCAGCTCTCAGGGAGTGACTAGCCGAATCTCTCGACCAGCAGGCCGTGTCGCAGTCCGCGATCGCTGACCGTGAGCGACTCGTTGCCGAACGCGGCGAGCACCGTTCGCACGATGCACGCACCCGCGAGGATGATGTCGGCCCGCTGGGGCTGCAAGCCGATGATCGAACGACGCTCGTCACTGGAGCTCGTGCGATAGAGCTCGATCTGCCGGTCGATCTCGGTCCTGTCGAGCACCGTGCCGTGGACGATGTCGGCGTCGTACTCCCCCAGGGCGTGCATGACGGCGGCCATGTTCGTGACAGCGCCACCCATCGCCACGAGCAGGTTCGGTGTCGGCCGGTCGTCGAGCCGGCGGAGGTCGGCAGCGATCGCCGCGAACGCCTCGGCCAGGGCGTCCTCGGAGACCGCCGCTCCGAGTCCATGTGCCTCCGTGTAGCGAACAGCGCCCACGTCCAGGCTGAACCGCTCGTCGATCTCCTCGCCGTGCCCGACCGTGAACTGGGAGCTGCCGCCGCCGGTCTCGAACACCACGAGGGAGCCTCGCGACTGTCCGATCCCGGCCCTCGTACCGAGATAGGCCAGTCGTGCCTCCTCGTCTCCGGAGACGACATCGATCGTCAGACCACACCGTGCCCGGACAGCAGCGATGAGATCTTCGCTGTTGGAGGCGATCCGCAGGCCGGCGGTGCCCACGGCAACGGTCTCCGCGGCGCCTGCCTGTGCGGCCTCGTCCACCATGGCGACGATGGCCTCCACCGTCCGCTCCATGGGCTCGGGGCTGAGTCGGCCGGCCTCGTGCAGACCTTCACCGAGCCGCGTGACCTCGGCACGGTCGGCGACCGCCCGCCAGTGACCGTCAGCGCCTCGTTCACCGAGGTGGAACTTGACCGAGTTGGTGCCCACGTCGATGACGCCGTAGCGCTCCGTACCGAGCCGCAGGAGCGACTTGAGACCGCGCGGGAAGCTCACGTTGGGCATCGGTGGCAACCCGAGCTCGCGGAGTGCGGCCATCACCAAGGCCGGGTCCTCGGACTCGATCGCGATGGTGCGGGTCGATCCCTTCCCGCTGCGCACTTCGGTCAGCTCGGCCAGACAACCTCCGATGGTGTGGCGTTCCCGCCTCTTGTGCACGTCGGCCGCGACCACGTCGGGGTGGGGGTGCACCAGTTCGTTCATGAACTGGCCCAGCGTGTACATGTCCCGTGCCAGAGGCGGCGACACGACGCCCAGAGCTGCGATGACGGTGTCGACGTCGGCCGAGGACAGGGGAAAATCGGCCTTCATCACCGGGGACCACTGCTGGAGTCCGCGCTCGTCCACGGCGACGAGGTGCTTGACGTCCATCAGGTCGTCGCGGATCTTGACGGTGTCGGTTCCCTCGGCCGACAGCAGGTAGAGCTCGTCGCTCTCCTGAATCCGGTCGGGAGGCGAGAGGATCAGCGCCGACCCGATGTCGACGGCTGAGTCGGCGAAGCTGCGCCACTCCCATCGCGGGGTCGTCTCGGTCACGATCAGGACCACCTCCGACTGGGGACGCTCGACGCCAGACTACGCCGTGAGTTCGGTGACCCGGCCGGCCTCGACGTGCCAGCGACGGTCGAGCCGCACCGTGCTCAGCATGCGACGGTCGTGGGTCACCAGCAGCAGCGCCCCCTCATACGTCTCGAGTGCCTGCTCCAGCTGCTCGATCGCGGGCAGGTCGAGGTGGTTTGTGGGCTCGTCGAGCACCAGCACGTTGACGCCGCGGCCCTGCAGCAGCGCGAGTCCGGCGCGGGTGCGCTCGCCGGGCGACAGCTCACCGGCGGGTCGGGTCACATGGTCGGCCTTCAGCCCGAACTTCGCCAGCAGGGTGCGCACGTCGGCTGGTGACATGTCGGGCGCGAGCCCCTCGAACACGTCGGTCAGCGTGGCGGCTCCGGTGAACAGCGAGCGCGCCTGGTCCACCTCGCCGATCGCGACGGACGCACCCAGACCGGCCGTTCCACTCGCCAGCTCCTGCCGACCCAGCAGCGCCCGCAGCAGCGTTGACTTGCCGGCACCGTTCGGGCCGGTGATGCCGATGCGCTCGCCGGCGTTGAGCTGCACCGAGACCGGGCCGAGCGTGAACTCACCCTGCCGCACCGTGGCCTGGTTGAGCGTGGCCACCACGGCGCTCGAGCGCGGCGCGGCGCCGATCACGAACTCCAGCTTCCACTCCTTGCGCGGCTCCTCGACCTCCTCGAGCCGGCTGATGCGGCTCTCCATCTGCCGCACCTTCTGCGCCTGCTTCTCGCTCGACTCCGACGCGGCCTTGCGGCGAATCTTGTCGTTGTCCGGGTTCTTCTTCATCGCGTTGCGCACGCCTTGGCTGGACCACTCGCGCTGCACGCGGGCGCGCCCGACCAGGTCAGCCTTCCTGGCCGCGAACTCCTCGTACTCGTCGCGCTGGTGCTGGCGGGCGATCTCGCGTTCCTCCAGGTACGACTCGTAGCCGCCACCGAACACCCGATTCCTGTGCTGGGCGAGGTCGAGCTCGAGGACGCGGGTCACGCAGCGCGCCAGGAACTCGCGGTCGTGGCTCACCAGCACGACGCCGCCGCGCAGGCCCTGCACGAACTTCTCCAGGCGTTCGAGGCCGTCCAGGTCCAGGTCATTCGTGGGCTCGTCGAGCAGCACGATGTCGAACCGCGACAACAGGAGCGCGGCCAGGCCCACGCGCGCGGCTTGGCCGCCGGACAGCGACGTCATCAGGCTGTCGGGCGAGAGCGCGCCGGCGTTCGGGTCGGCTGAGTCCTCCAGCACGAGCCCCAACTCGGCGAGCACGGCCGGGAGTCGGTCCTCCAGGTCGGCAGCGCCGCTGGCCATCCAGCGGTCGAGCGCCGCCTGGTAGACGTCGGCGGGGTCGGGCGCGCCAGGAGCGGGAGGTTCGGTGTTGCCCAGCGCCACGGCCGCAGCGTCCATGTCGGTGGTCGCGGCGGCACAGCCGGTGCGGCGCGCGACGAACTGCGCCATCGTCTCGCCCGGGACCCGCTCGTGCTCCTGCAGCAGACTTCCGACGAACGCGTCGGCCGGCGCGAGCTGCACCGTGCCGGCCTGCGGCTCCAGGTCTCCGGCCAGGATGCGCAACAAGGTCGACTTGCCGGCCCCGTTGACACCCACCACGCCGACGACGTCGCCAGGCGCGACCGTCAGGTCGAGGTCGTCGAAGAGCGTCCGGTGCGCATGGCCACCGGCCAGTCCAGTGGCGACGAGTGTTGCGGTCATGCGGTGTTCCTCTGGAGTCGAGCGGCGCGTGGGCAGCGGTTCCGGACAGTCCAGTGTCTCAGCGGTCGCGCTGCACGCGTCCCTCGTCCCACACGGGCTCCGAGCTCTCGCGCACCACGCCGTCGGCCCCGAAGACCAGGAATCGGTCGAAGGTCTTGGCGAACCAACGGTCGTGGGTCACGGCCAGGACGGTGCCCTCGTACGACTCGAGCGCGGACTGCAGCGCCTCGGCCGACTCCAGGTCGAGGTTGTCGGTGGGCTCGTCGAGCAGCAGCGACGTCGCTCCGCCGAGCTCGAGGCGCAGGATCTGCACCCGCGCCTTCTGCCCTCCCGAGAGCCGCTCGTACGTGGTCTCGGCCTGCTGCTCCAGCTCGTAGCGACGCAGTGACGACATCGCCGGCCCGCGCTGCAGCGCATGCTCGGCCCACAGGATGTCCAGGAGCGTGCGGCCTTCGAGCTCGGGGTAGGCGTGGGTCTGCCCGAAGTGACCCGGCACGACCCTCGCGCCGAGCTTCCACGCACCCGAGTGGTCGACCGGCTGGCCCGCCAGGAGGCGCAGGAAGTGCGACTTGCCCGAGCCGTTCGAGCCGAGCACGGCCACCCGCTCGCCCTGGAACACCTCGAGGTCGAACGGCATCATCAGGCCCGTCAGTTCCAGCTTCTCGATGGTGATCGCCCGCACGCCGGTGCGGCCGCCCTTCAGGCGCATCGTGATGTCCTGATCGCGCGGCGGCTCAGGGGGCGGCCCGATCTCCTCGAACTTCCTCAGCCGGGTCTGCGCCGCGGCGTACCGCGACGCCATCGCATGGCTGACGGCGGCAGCCTGCTGCAGGCTCACCACCAGTTTTTTCAAGCGCGCGTGCTGCTCGTCCCACCGTCTGCGCAGCTCCTCGAACCGGGCGAAGCGCTGCTTGCGGGCCTCGTGGAAGGACGCGAAGCCGTCTCCGTGCACCCACACGTCGGCCCCGGCCGGCGACGGCTCGACCGACAGAATCTTGTCAGCGGCCTCCGACAGCAGCTCACGGTCGTGCGAGACCAGCAGCACGGTCTTGCGGGTCTCGCGCAGCTGCTGCTCCAGCCGGCGCTTGGAGGGCACGTCGAGGTAGTTGTCGGGCTCGTCGAGCAGCAGCACCTCGGCCGGTCCGCGCAGCAACGCCTCCAGCACGACCCGCTTCTGCTCGCCGCCCGACAGCGTCACGGCCTCGCGGTCCATGACGGAGTAGTACGAGGCACCCAGTGCTTCGATCGTGCACATGTCCCAGGTGTTCTCGTAGTCGTAGCCGCCGGCCTCGGCCCAGTCCGAGAGCGCTTGGGCGTACGCCATCTGCGTGGCCTCGTCGTCGTTCGAGGCCAGTGCGGCCTCGGCGGCATCGACCGCCCGCGCGGCGTTGCGGATCCGATCAGGCGCCACGCTCACCAGCAGGTCACGCACCGACGACCCGTCACGAACCGTCCCGACGAACTGCGGCATCACCGCCAGGCCGCCGGAGACGTTCACGGTGCCCGAGTCGGGCTGGAGGGAGCCGTCGATCAGCCGGAGCAGCGTCGACTTGCCGGCCCCGTTCGGGCCGACCAGCGCCACGACCGAACCCTCCCCCACTCGGAACGACACATCCCCGAGCAGCATCCGCCCGTCCGGCAGGACGTAGTCAAGGTGTGCGACGTCGACGTGACCCATGACAGAAGCCTGTCAGGCGGGCTCACCCGTGCTGCGGCGGGTGAGCCGGTGGTTGTCGCTAACTCAGCTTTCGATGTGAAGCAGCCCGGTGATCACGCGCCGCAGGATGCGTTCGAACTGATCGTCGGTAGGGCCGGGGCCGGTGTCGGCCAGAGCTGCGGCCAGGTGGGGGTATGACCCCGTCGATGTGATGGCCGTCAGTTGGGTGGTGAGCGCAGTGCCCCCGGGGTCGGCCGGCGCAGCGCGCCGCTGGTCGTGCTCTTGCTTGCAGAGCATCCGCACCAACGCGTTGAAGACGCCTACTGCTTCGAGCCTGGTGCGGCCATCGGCTCCGGTACCGGCGAGCACCGCGAGCGCGTGGTCGAGGAAGGCGAGTCCGTTGTCACCAAGTGCTGGTGTGCTGTCGAGCGCTTCGAGCATCCAGGGGTGCCGGCGGTAGATGGCCTGTGCCTGTCGGGCCAGGTCGAGCATGTGGTCCAGCCACGACCGAGTCGTTGAGCGTTGTAGTTCGAACTCTCCGTTGACCTCCTCCACCATGAGCTCGATGAGCTCGTGGCGAGTGCTGACATAGCGGTACAGCGAGGCGGCGCCGGTGCCGATGGACCCGGCGACTGCGCGCATGGTGACGGCGGGCAGCCCGTCTCGGTCGGCCAGGGAGATGGCGGCTTCGGCGATCTCTCGGCTGCTCCGCGACGGAGCCCGGCCGCGTGGGGCACCGGTCGACTGTCGGCTCGGCCGTGGTTGTGCTGGCACGTCCTTGCCTCCATCGGTGAGCCGACACGCAGACTTGCGAACAACGTACGCGAAGTCTATCCTGAGTCTAGATGCGAACGCCGTTCGCACTAGCGACGGGAGTGCTCCGATGATTGACGCTGTCAAATGGGGGCCGACGCGATATGCCCGCAACGGTGAGGTGGAGATCGCCTGGGATCAGCTCGTCGGGTCCCAAGGAGACCCGCTGCTGTTGATCATGGGCCTGGGCACCTCGCGGTTCTGGTGGCCGGCGGCACTCTGTCGGAGCTTCGCTGACGAGGGCTTCCAGGTGGTGCGCTACGACCAGCGTGACGCTGGCCAGTCGACCCGGATGCCGGATGTCAGTGACGCCAACCCGTTCAGCGCACTGTTTCGCAAGCGGGCGGGCGCGTACACCTCCGAAGACATGACAGACGACGCTGTCGCCGTCATCGATGATCTCGGCTGGTCGGGCGCACACCTCTTCGGCCACTCTCTGGGTGGCGTCGTCGCGCAGCGCCTCGCCTTGCGCCATCCAGACCGGGTTCTGAGTGTGGTGTCCTCGGCCGCGCTGCCTAGCGACACGTCCGGTGTGAAGGTGGCTCGCTACCTGCGCTTCGGACTGCTCGCCCGACTGGCACGCACGAAGTTCCCCGAGGGACGCGAAGGCGACATCGCCGCGAGCCTTGCGGTGGCGCGCGGAGTGGCGTCGCCGGCGTACCCGTTCGACGAGGACGTAGCGCGCGAGTGGATCGAGCGCGGGGTCGACAGCGGGCCCCGTGACAAGAAGGCGCAGAGTCGCCAGATCGGTGCCCAGTGGCACGGACGCAGGTTGTTGGAACTGGACAAGCCCACCCTCGTGATGCACGGGGACGCGGACCCGATCCTGCGGCTGTCGGCCGGGCGTACGACAGCTGCCCGCATAGCCGGAGCGCGGATGATCACATGGCCAGGGGTCGGTCACGATCTTCCTGAGCCGTTGTCGCGCGACGTGGCACGCGTCGTTCGAGACCTGGCCGACTCTGCGTAGCGCGGAGATCGTGGGTCGCGGAGGTTCCGCCATCGACAACTCAGCAGCAGGACTCGGGCGCGCATCACCCACCGCTCAACATCGCCGAGCGCACGCCCCTCACCCACGGGAGAAGCATGATCCGGATTTACAAGCCTGCAGACCACGACGCGCTCCTCGACCTCTTTGCCCGAGCGGGTGTCGATTCGGCCAGTGGCGAACTGTGGGGACACCTGGCGTCTGAGCGGATGGTCTATCTCGACCCCTACATTGAGTTCTGCTCGGACACGCTCTTCCTCGCGGAGGTCGACAACGACCTCGTCGGGTACCTCGCCGGCTGTCCCGACAGTGCGCTTCTCCCGGGTGAAGACGAGCTGTTGACCCGAGCGATCATCCGTCACAAGGTGATGCTCAGGCCACGGTCAATGCCGTTCTTCGTCCGGAGCCTCATCGATCTCGGCGCAGTGAAGTTGCGAGGCGGAGAGGCCGCCTCTGGCCTAGGGGTGGGTCGACGCTGGCCTGCTCACCTGCACATCAACCTCGCGCCCGAGGCACGTGGGACCGGTGCGGCACAGGAACTGATGCTCGCCTGGCAGACCTGGCTCACGAACGCCGGAAGTCCTGGCTGCTACCTGCAGACTCTGGTCGAGAACACCCGTGCGACGCGGTTCTTCGAGAAGTGTGGATTCGTCGTTCATGGCTCGACACCGCTGGTGCCGGGGGTCCGGTATCAGAGGCAGCCCGTGCATCAGCAGACCATGGTCTGGTCTCCGCCGCCGGATCGCTGACCCGCATCTGCTGGGAGGGGTCCGATCTCTCAACGGACAGGTCGGCATCCCTTCCGGCGCCTACGCCGGGCTGAACGCAGGCATTTCTATCCCCGCGCTCACACCAGCAGCGACTTCCAGGAGCGCGCCCAACTGATTTTCGGACTCAGCGGAACCAAGTCCAGCGAACGCAGTGCCCAGCGTTGGCTCACGCCGGAGCAAACTGAGAACGTCATCCGGTTCGCCCTCGAGGTGGCGGAAGCGTACGCGGACGAACTTGTCGCCGCGGGACGCGACGAACACGGAGTTTTGACGCCGAGCCGCCAAGGACCAATGTGCCGGTTGCGCTGGCTCGGCACCTATCAGGCACCGACGACACTTGCCTGACATCCGCGGTCTTCAGAGTGTCCCGAAGTCGTTGGCTCGCGTTGCCTCAATAGCTCGGGAGATCCGCCACGACCTTTATGATCGTCGCAAAATCTCGGGCTTCCTTCCGCCTACGGCGCCAGCGCCCAGTAGAGACCCATGCGGCTCATGCGCACACGCCGCACGTGCTCGCTGACGATGCCCGAGGGCGCGACCACTGCGGGGGCGTGTGAGCAATGAAGGTGGGTCCTCGCCACCCTCGTGAAAACGCTGCCTCCGGAGACGGGGTTATTGCTCACCCCTTAAGGGCAGGACTCCTCAAGCTTCACCGCGTCAAGCTCGACGATCGTGTCGATCGGAACCTTCTTGCCGGCCTTGGGCTTCTGAGCGCAGACCTTCCAGTTCGCGTCAAGAACCTGGAATCGCCCAAGTTCCAGCGCGTCGTTCTGAATCAGTCCGTAGCTGCCCAGCGCTTGGAGCATGTCCTGTGCCAGCTGGAGGTTCTCACCGGCCAACTTCGGCATCTTGAAGGACTCCGCCGCCTTGGCTTCGGCAGCTTCCTCGGCCTCCGCCTTTGCCGTGGCCTTCGCGTCTGCTTCAGCGATGGCTTTGGCTTCCGCCTCCGCCTTGATCCGGGCATCTTCCTTGTCGCCGACTCCGTTGCCGTCGACATCCGAGCTCTCACTCGCGTCGCGAGGGAAGGCATCCTCGTCGTCGGGAACTCCGTCCGAGTCCTGGTCCTTGACCTCGGCTGCCACCTCGGAGTCACCCGAGTCTTCACCACACGCAGAGCAGGAGATTCCCAACATCAGCACCGCGACGATGACGGTCAAGTATCGGCGCGTGCGCGGCGAGGTCGGCGAGGTCGAGAG
This sequence comes from Aeromicrobium phoceense, assembly GCF_013868155.1. Lineage (NCBI taxonomy): Bacteria > Bacillati > Actinomycetota > Actinomycetes > Propionibacteriales > Nocardioidaceae > Aeromicrobium > Aeromicrobium phoceense. The sequence continues at coordinate 1,490,972 of NZ_JACEOG010000001.1, read as the reverse complement.
ACTGGGGAATCGGTACACCGAGTGAAGGTATCCAACATTCAGCAGTGCCGTGCGCGTTTCAGGCCACAGAGATCTGTGGTGCGCAACACCCACTCACAGGCACCCGGCGCCACGCCTGCCAGGCAGGACTAGAAGTCAGACACGCCGGGCCGAGTGCACCGTTCGGAGCAACTCGCCGGCACGTCAACCTTGATCTCACTGCGGACTATGTGCGGACCGGAGAGCCCTGACCCCCATTGACCTGCACAAACGCGCTAGCTCAGACGTTGAAGCGGAACTCCACCACGTCGCCGTCGGCCATGACGTAGTCCTTGCCCTCCATGCGCACCTTGCCGGCGGCCTTGGCGTCGTTCATCGAGCCCGCGGCGACCAGGTCCTCGAAGGACACGATCTCGGCCTTGATGAAGCCCTTCTGGAAGTCGGTGTGGATGACGCCGGCGGCCTCGGGGGCGGTGGCGCCCTTCTTGATCGTCCAGGCGCGCGACTCCTTGGGGCCCGCGGTCAGGTAGGTCTGCAGGCCGAGGGTGTCGAAGCCGACGCGAGCCAGCTGGTCAAGGCCCGGCTCCTCGATGCCGAGGTCGGCGAGCATCTCGGCGCGCATCTGCTCGGCCTCCTCGTCGTCGCCCAGCTCGACCAGCTCGGCCTCGCTCTTGGCGTCGAGGAAGACGGCCTCGGCGGGCGCCACGATCTCGCGCATCTTCGACTTGAGGTCCTCGTCGGACAGCTCGTCGATGTCACAGTTGAACACGTAGAGGAAGCGCTTCGCGGTGAGCAGGTGCAGGTCGCGCAGCGCCTCGAGGTCGAGTCCGGCGTTGCGCACGCCGGTGCCCGCTTCGAGGGCCTCCTTGGCCTTCTTCGCCTCCTCGAACTGCGCCACGAGGGACTTGTCCTTGCGCGACTCCTTGTCGAGGCGCGGCAGCGCCTTGTCGACGGTCTGGAGGTCGGCGAGGATCAGCTCGATCGCGATCGTCTCGATGTCGCTCGCCGGGTTCACGTCGCCGTCGACGTGCGTCACGTCCTCGTCGCGGAACACGCGGGTCACCTGGCAGATCGCGTCGGAGTCGCGGATGTGGGACAGGAACTTGTTGCCCATGCCCTCGCCCTCGGACGCGCCGCGCACGATGCCGGCGATGTCCACGAACTCGACCGTGGCCGGCAGGATGCGCTCGGACCCGAAGATCTCGGCCAGCTTCTCGAGGCGGGAGTCGGGCACGCCGACCACTCCGACGTTGGGCTCGATCGTCGCGAACGGGTAGTTCGCCGCGAGGACGTCGTTCTTGGTCAGGGCGTTGAAGAGCGTCGACTTGCCAGCGTTGGGAAGTCCGACGATTCCGATGGTGAGGGCCACGGGGAGCCAGCCTACTGCCGGGACCTGCGCGCCAGAGAATTCCCCATGTCGCTCAGGTGTAACTCCGTGATACCTTTCGCGTGACCAGCGTCACATTACTTGGGAGTACCCCGTGTTCCGTTCTGCAAGATTCCTCGGCCTTGCGGCCGCCGGCGCCCTCGTCGCCGGCCTCGCCGCGGCACCCCAGGCCACCGCCGCGCCCACGTTCTACGACCCGCCCGCGGACCTCCCGGCCGGCAAGGGCACGGTCATCCGCACCGAGCCGATGAAGCTCGCGCTGACCCTCAACGGCCTCTACCTTCCGGGCAAGGCCACGCGGATCATGTACACCTCCACCGACGAGGCCGGCGCTCCCGCCGCCGTGAGCGGAGCGTACATCGAGCCCACGAAGAAGTGGACCGGCACCGGCCCCCGCCCGTTGGTCGCGGTCGCCGCCGGCACGCAGGGACAGGGCGACGCGTGCGCCCCCTCCAAGTCGCTCGAGACCTTCCTCAACGTCGAGGGCGACGAGTTCGGCATCGGCTACGAGATCCCGAGCATCCACGACTTCCTCAACCGCGGCATGGCCGTCGTCCTGACCGACTACATCGGCCTGGGCACCACCGACCGCGTGCACACCTACACGAACCGACTCGACATGGGCCAGGCCCTGCTCGACGCCGCCCGCGCCGCGCTGAACCTGCCCGACACGTCGGTCACGACGTCGTCGCCGATCGGCCTCTACGGCTACTCCCAGGGTGGCGGCGCCGCCGGCTCCGCGGCCGAGCTCGCCCCCACCTACGCCCCCGAGCTGAACCTGAAGGGCGCCTACGCGGGCGCTCCCCCGGCGAACCTGGTCGAGGTGCTGAAGTCCGCCGACGGCACCGACCTCACGGGCGTCATCGCGTACGCGATCAACGGCATCACGCCGTACCACCCCGAGCTGCAGGGCGCGCTCGACCAGCTGGCGACGCCGGCCGGCAAGGAGGCGCTGGAGAAGGTCAAGACCCAGTGCATCGGCGGGACGCTGTTCTCCTACGGGTTCCAGAAGACCTCGAAGTGGACCACCACGGGCCAGTCGCTGTACGACATCGTCAAGGCCGACCCCGCGCTGCGCGCCCCCGTCGACGCCCAGCGGATCGGCCGCCTCAAGCCGAACGTGCCGGTGCAGGTGCTCACGGGCACGAAGGACGACATCGTCGACCACGCGCAGGCCAAGCAGCTGGCGAAGGACTGGTGCGCGAAGGGCGTGAACGTCACCTACACCCCCGTGGTGCAGCTCGTCGGCACCGGCGGCACGGCGCTCAACCACCTCGGTCCAGCCATCACGCGCCTGGGTCAGACCCACGACTGGCTCGCCGACCGTCTGACGGGCAAGTCCGTGAGGTCGAACTGCAGCTCCCTGTGGCTGCTGCCCTGACGGCAGCACGATGAGCCGACCGGGCGATGATCGAGTCGTGGAGAGCGACCCGATCATCGCCCGGCTGCGCGCCGCGGGCTGTGTGTTCGCCGAGCGCGAGGCCGCCTTCGTGCGCCGCCACCTCGTCGACCCCGGCGACGTCGAGCGCGCGGTCACGGCCCGGGTCGCCGGCGTCCCGCTCGAGCAGGCCGTGGGCGTGGCCGAGTTCGACGGCGTCACCGTCGCGGTCGCCGAGGGCGTGTTCGTCCCGCGCCGCCGGGCCGAGGCGATCCCCGAGGCGGCAGCCGCCCACCGACCCAGAGCCCGCATCGTCGTCGACCTCGGCTGCGGGTCCGGGGTACTGGCCGCGGCGATGACCCGGCTGCTGCCCGCCGCCCAGATCCACGCCGTCGACCTCGACCCCACCGCGGTCGTGGTGGCCCGCGCGAACGGCCGCCGGTTCGGCTTCAGCGCCCACCACGGCTCTTGGTGGAACGGCCTGCCGCGCCGCCTGCGCGGACGGATCGACCTCGCGGTCGGCTACCTCCCCCACGTCCCCAGCACGCGCGTCGACGGCATCCACCCCGACTTCCGCGCCCACGAGCCGCGCTCGACGGTCGACGGCGGTGGGGACGGGCTCGACCACCTGCGCGCCGTCGTCGCGCCGCTCGCCGCCTGGCTCGCGCCCGGCGGCGCGTTCGTCACCCTGCTCTCGGTCGAGCAGGCCGCGCACGTCCCGGGCCGCATCGCTTGGCAGGACGACGAGGACGCCGTGCTGGTCCTGGATCCGGAGTCGGTGGGATCATGGCTGGCGTGACCGTCATCAAGATCAACGCCATCACCGTGCCCACGTCCGCCGGCGACGAGCTCGCCCACCGCTTCGCGAAGCGCGCCGGAGCCGTCGACGGCCAGGAGGGCTTCGAGGGGTTCGAGCTCCTCAAGCCCACCGACGACCGCGAGCAGTGGCTCGTCGTCACCCGCTGGCGCGACGAGGAGTCGTTCCAGGCGTGGCTGAGCTCCCCCGCGTTCGGCCACGGACACCGCTCGGAGTCCGAGCGATCGGGCGGCGAGGCGCCGAAGCCGGTGTCCACCCACAGCGAGGTCTGGAGCTACGAGGTCGCCGACCTCTCGCAGGGCTGACCCCTCACGACCCGCGGAGGGCGTCGAGGACCTTCTGGACTCGGCGCTCCCGCGTGTCGTCCTTCTTCGCCTCCTCCACCGAGCGCGCGTGCTCCTTGCGGTGCGAGTAGGCCAGCGCATCGAAGGCCTCCCGCAGTCCCGCCGCGGCCAGCGCCTCCGCGAGCGCATCGGGCACGTCGACCTCACGAGGAGCGTCGTCGAGCTCGATCCGCACGTCCACCTCGTCCCCGATCTCCACGCCGAGCGCCTCCCGCTTGGCCTTGCTGAGGCCGATCAGGTTCTCCGCATCCATCCGGGCGAGGCGCGCCGGCTCGGTGACTCCACCGATCGTGATCCGCACGGGGAACGACTTGCCGGCGCCGAACGAGGCGACCTGCTGGTCGGTGAGGATCACCGCCGCCGCGGGGCCGCGCGGCTCCAGCGTCGTGCTGATCGTGAGTGTCATCTTCGGCATGGTGCCTCCTGGGTGCGCCGGGTGCCTCGATCGTGACCCGCCCGACCGCACCGTGTCCACCGCTCCACGGGAACTGTCGGTGCCCGCCGCCACCATGGCCGCATGGCCACCTTCCCCAGCCTGACCGCGCTGCTCGTCCTGCTCCTGGTCGCCGGCCTCGCCGGCGCGCTCGGCTACCTCCTCGGCACCCGCACGCGCACCGCGTCGGCGCACGACGTCGAGATCGCCGCCACCGCCACGTCCCGCGCCGTCGCGCCGGTCCGCGAGAGCCTCGACCGCTTCGACACGCGGCTGCGCGACCTCGAGTCCAGCCGCATCGAGTGGCACGCCCAGCTGCGCGAGCAGGTGGAGTCTGTGCGCGTCACGGGCGAGGCCCTGCGCCGCGAGACCGCCTCGCTGTCCACCGCCCTGCGCCGACCCGAGGTCCGCGGCCGCTGGGGCGAGATGCACCTGCGGCGCACCGCCGAGCTCGCCGGCATGACCCAGCACTGCGACTTCGACCTCCAAGTCACCACCGACGACGGTCGCCTGCGCCCCGACATGGTCGTGCGGCTGGTCGGCGGCCGCGACATCGTCGTCGACGCGAAGGTGCCGCTCGACGCCTTCCTCGACGCCACGGCCAGCGACGACCCCGATGCCCGCGAGGCCCACCTCGACCGGCACGCCCGCCAGCTGCGCGGCCACGTCGACCAGCTCGCGGCCAAGTCCTACTGGCGCCAGTTCGACTCCGCGCCCCAGTTCGTCGTGCTGTTCGTGCCCGGCGAGTCCTTCCTCTCGGCGGCCCTCGAGGCCGACACGGGGCTGCTGGAGCACGCGGCCGAGCGGCAGGTCGTGCTGGCCTCCCCCACCACGCTGGTGGCACTGCTGCGCACGGTCGCCCTCGCGTGGACGCAGGAGTCGCTCGCGGAGAACGCCCGCGAGATCCACCGCGTCGCCAGCGAGCTCTACGAGCGCCTCGGCACGGTCGCCGGCCACGTGGACCGGCTCGGATCGTCGCTCGAGCGCGCCGTGCGCTCGTACAACGACACGGTCGCCTCGGTGGAGTCGCGCCTGCTCGTCAGCGCCCGGCGACTGCACGACCTGAAGGTCGACGACACCCCGCCGTTCCACCCGCGTGTGATCGAGGCGACACCCCGCGTCATGACCGCGCCCGAGCTGCTCGATGAACTAAGTTCATGACCATGAGCTCGCCGGCAGCCGGCGCCGTCATGGCCCTGGCCAGGACTCCGGCCGCGGCCTCCAGGTACGACCTGACGCCGCGTGCCACAGTCGTGTGCGCCGTGCTCACCCTCGCCGCCGTCACGGGGCTCGACCTCATCGACGGCCGTCTCGGCCCGGCCTTCGCCGTCGGCTTCGTCCTGGTGGTCCTCACGGCCGCCGCCGCGGTGCAGGAGCGTGGGCTTTTCACCGTCGGCGTCCTGCCGCCGGTGCTGCTGGTCGGTGCCCTGCTGGTGCTCGCCTCCGTCGTCCCCGACGCGATCGTGATCGAGGGGCTGCCCGAGACCACCGGCGTGTTCGGCCTGACGCTCAACGCGACGATCGCCCACGGCGTGCCCCTGCTGATCGGGCACGCCCTGGCCATCGCCGTGATCGTGGCGCGGATCCTCAGCGCTCGGCGCTGATCCCCTTTGCGCCGCCGCCCGACACGCGGCGCGCCACCCACAGCCCGACGAACATCAGCGCGGTGAAGAGCGCGATGAGGACGAACGCCGTGGGAAGCAGGTTCGCGACCCGACCGCCCTTCGTCAGCAGGATGACCGTCGCGGCCACGGTGGCCGCCGACGCCACCAACGGCGTCCACGTGTCGGCGCGACCCGCCCACCCGTGCACGACCGCGCTGACCAGCACGGGAACGCCGGCGACCATGCCGGAGATCAGCAGCGTCAGGAAGAGCAGGCCGGGCTCCGGATCGTCGGACTCGTCGATGAGGATCGGCAGGTACAGGAGCACCCCCGCGGCGACCACGCACGAGATCACCTTGGTCAGCAGCAGCGTCTGGTCGCGGCGCATGGAACTCCCCTTCGCTCGGTACGGGCGCGCCCCTCCCCGAGGCGGCCCTCCACCCTAACGACCCGGTTGCCCGGTTGCCGGGCGAGACCTACCGTGGCAGGACGACCACTTTCCGGGGGGAACCCATGTTCGTCCGCCGTTCCGTCGCCGCCCTGTCGGCCCTCACCCTGGCCGCCGGCGCGGTGGCCCTGCAGTCACCGGCCCAGGCCCGCGGGGGCCACCACCCCGATCGCCCCACCACCGCGGGCCCCACGGCCTACGGCTACGGCGGTGCCGTCAGCTCGGTCGACCGTGACGCGAGCCAGGTCGGACTCTCCGTCCTCAAGTCCGGGGGCAACGCGGCCGATGCCGCCGTGGCCACCGCCGCCGCGCTCGGCGTCACGGAGCCCTACAGCGCCGGTGTCGGCGGAGGCGGCTACTTCGTGTTCCGCGACGGCCGCACCGGCAGGGTGACGACGATCGACGGCCGCGAGACCGCTCCGGCGGGCGTCACCCCCACCACGTTCTACGACCCGGCGACGAATCAGCCGCGCCCCTTCGCCGATCTGGTCTCCTCCGGCGTCTCCGTCGGCGTCCCCGGCACGGTCGCCACGTGGGACAAGGCGACCCGCCTGTTCGGCAAGCGCTCCCTCAAGCGGAACCTGGCGCCGGCCACCTCGCTCGCCGCGCGGGGCTTCACGGTGGACCAGACCTTCCAGAACCAGACGAAGGACAACGCGACGCGCTTCGCCGCCTTCCCCGAGACCGCGCGGCTGTTCCTGCCGGGTGGCCAGCTGCCGGTCGTCGGCTCGCGCTTCCGCAACCCCGACCTCGCCCGGACCTACGCGCTCATCGCGCGGCGCGGACCGCAGGCGTTCTACCGCGGAGCGCTCGCCGAGGACATCGCTCGCACCGTCCAGGCTCCGCCCAAGAGCCCCGACACCACGCTGCCGGTGCCGCCCGGGTCGATGACCACGCGCGACCTCGCCGGCTACTCCGTGCGCCTTCAGAAGCCCACGAAGGTCAACTACCGCGGCTACGACGTCTACGGCATGGCGCCTTCGTCGTCCGGCGGCATCGCCGTCGGCGAGGCACTCAACATCCTGGAGAACCACCGTCTCGGCGGCGGCGCCCGGATCGGCCAGAGCCTGCACCTCTACCTCGAGGCCTCGGCCCGGGCCTTCGCCGATCGTGCCGCCTACCTGGGCGACCCGGCGTTCGTCGACGTGCCGACACGCACGCTGCTGAGCCAGCGGTTCGCCGACTCGCGTGACTGCACCATCGACCCGAACCAGGCGTCCACCCGCCCGGTCCCGGCCGGCGCGCTGGACGGCTCCGGATGCGGCACGACGGCCTTCGAGGAGATGCGCGACACCGAGAACGTCTCCACCACCCACCTGTCCGTGGTCGACAAGTGGGGCAACGCGGTGGCGTACACGCTCACGATCGAGCAGACCGGCGGCTCGGGCATCACCGTCCCCGGTCGCGGGTTCCTGCTGAACAACGAGCTGACCGACTTCAGCACCACGTACGTCGCGACCGACCCGAACCGGATCGAGCCGGGCAAGCGACCGCGCTCGTCGATGTCGCCCACGATCGTCACCAAGAACGGCCAGGTGCGGTTCGTGGTGGGCTCCCCCGGTGGCGCCACGATCATCACGACCGTTCTGCAGATCCTGATGAACCGGATCGACCTCGGCATGACACTGCCCGAGGCGGTGGCGGCACCGCGGGCCTCGCAGCGCAACGCGGCCACGACCCCGGCCGAGCCGGCCTTCATCGAGCAGTACGCGGACGACCTCGCGCCGTTCGGTCAGCGACTGGTGCCGTCGGGCGACACGTTCACGTCGGCCGCCGAGATCGGGGCGGCCGCCACGATCGAGGTGGATCGCCGCGGCCTCATCACCGCAGCGGCCGAGCCGCAGCGCCGGGGCGGCGGCACCGCCCTGGTGGTGAAGCCGGTCCGTCGTCGCTGACTGGTCTCGATACACCCGCTCGTTCCTCGCGGGCACTCGACCACCGGGAGCGGCCTCGCTGATCGAGTGCCGGCGAGCGCAGCGAGACGTGGGGGCACCTCCCGCTTGCGGGGGCGTATCGAGATCACGTGGTCTCGATACACCCGCTCGTTCCTCGCGGGCACTCGACCACCCGGAGCGGCCTCGCTGATCGAGTGCCGGCGAGCGCAGCGAGACGGTGTATCGAGATCACACAGATGGTGGTCTCGATAACGACCACCGAGGCGTCAGGCCTGCGCGGCGGCCTTCATGTCGCGGCGCAGCTCGGGCGGCAGCGCGAAGATGAGCGACTCGTCGGCGGTGCGGATGGCCTTGGCGTTGCCGATGCCGCGCTCGCCGAGGTAGCCGAGTACGTCCTGCACGAGGTCGTCGGGGACCGAGGCGCCGGAGGTGACGCCCACGGTGCTGACGCCCTCGAGCCACGCCTCGTCGATCTCGGTGATGTCATCGATGCGGTACGACGCCTTGGCGCCGGCCTCGAGCGCGACCTCGACGAGGCGCACGGAGTTCGACGAGTTCGACGAGCCCACGACGATCACCAGATCGGCGTCCTTGGCGATCTCCTTCACCGCGACCTGGCGGTTCTGGGTGGCGTAGCAGATGTCGTCGCTGGGCGGATCCTCCAGCTGCGGGAACTTCTCGCGCAGGCGGCGGACGGTCTCCATCGTCTCGTCGACGCTCAGGGTGGTCTGGCTCAGCCAGCTCAGCCGGGTGCCCTCGGGGAACTCGAGGCCGTCGACGTCATCGGGGTGCTCGACCAGGGTGATGTGCTCGGGAGCCTCGCCCGCGGTGCCCTCGACCTCCTCGTGACCGGCGTGCCCGATCAGCAGGATGCGGTAGTCGTCGGCGGCGAAGCGGCGCGCCTCGTGGTGCACCTTGGTGACCAGCGGGCAGGTGGCGTCGATCGTCTTGAGGCTGCGCTCGGAGGCCTCGGCGTGGACGGCCGGCGAGACGCCGTGCGCGCTGAACACGACGGTGGCGCCGTGCGGCACCTCGTCGAGCTCCTCCACGAAGATCGCGCCACGCGCGGCGAGGTCGTTCACCACGTGCTTGTTGTGCACGATCTGCTTGCGCACGTAGACGGGCGCGCCGTAGAGGTCGAGCGCCTTCTCGACGGTGATGACCGCTCGGTCGACGCCCGCGCAGTAACCTCGCGGGTCGGCCAAGAGAACCTGGCCCGACGTTCCGGGCATGCCGAGATTGACCTGAGTGGACATGTCGCCCAGCCTACCGACCCGCCGATGACGACCGCAGCGTCGGCGCCGCCTCATAGGGTGGGCGCATGGCCCTGGAGACGAGCGCGGACAACCCGGCTCCCCTGCGCTCCATCTCGTTGGCGCTGCAGGGCTGGATCGCGCGCCTCGGCGCGGTGTGGGTCGAGGCCGAGGTCGTCCAGCCGAAGCTGAGCGGCAACACCTACTACCTCACCCTGCGCGACCTCACCGCCACGATGAGCATCAGTGCCATCGCGTTCCGCGCCGTGATCGAGTCCAGCGCCACCCCGATCACCGACGGCACCCGTGTGATCGTGCACGCCAAGCCCGAGTTCTACTCGCCCAACGGCCGCCTCTCGCTCAAGCTGCTGGAGATTCGCCCCACCGGGGAGGGCGAGCTGCTCGCCCAGCTCGAGCGGCGCCGCCAGCTGCTGGCCGCCGAGGGCCTGTTCGAGGCCCGCTGGAAGCGCCCGCTGCCGCTGCTGCCCCGCTCCATCGGGCTGGTCACGGGCAAGGGCTCGGCCGCCGAGCGCGACGTCCTGCAGAACGTTCACGACCGCTGGCCCGGCGCCTCGATCGAGGTGCGCCACGCGCTGATGCAGGGGTCGCAGTCGGCGATGGCGGTCATCGGGGCCCTGCGCGAGCTCGACGCGGCCGAGCACGTCGACGTCATCGTCATCGCCCGCGGCGGCGGCTCGCTCGAGGACCTGCTCCCCTTCTCCGACGAGGCGCTCGTGCGGGCCGTGCACGGCGCCACCACGCCCGTCGTCAGCGCGATCGGGCACGAGCCCGACGTGCCACTGCTCGACCTCGTCGCCGACCTGCGCGCCTCCACCCCCACCGACGCGGCGAAGCGCGTCGTGCCCCACGTCGGCGACGAGCTGGCCGGGCTGGCCACCGCCCGCGAACGAGCCCGCCAGGCTGTCGCCGCCCACCTGCACCGCGAGGCGGCCGGGCTCGCCGCCCTGCGCAGCCGACCCGTGCTCCGCTCCCCCGCGGCCTTCGTCGACACGCAGCAGGACGTGGTCTCCGCGCAGCGCGAGCGCGCCCGGCTGGCGATGCGCGCCCGGCTGAACCGGGCCCACGACGAGGTCGGCCACCACCTGGCCCGCGTTCGCGCCCTCTCGCCCCTGGCCACGATGCAGCGCGGCTACGCCGTCGCCCTCGACCCGTCGGGCCGGGCCGTCACGTCCGTCGAGACGCTCGCCGCCGGCGACGACCTCGTCCTCCACCTCACCGACGGTCACGCCACCGTCCGCGTCACCGACCTGCAGGAGCACCCGCATGAGTGAACCCACGCCCACCGACCCGGCCGAGCTCTCCTACGAGCAGGCCCGCGACGAGCTGGTCTCGATCGTCCAGCGTCTCGAGACCGGAGGTACGACGCTCGAGGAGTCGCTGGCGCTGTGGGAGCGCGGCGAGGCGCTCGCCGAGGCGTGCCAGCGCTGGCTCGACGGCGCGCGGGCCCGGATCGACCCGGGTCAGGACGCGAAGGGCTCCAGCGAGGCCACGTAGTCCTCCACCACGGGGCGCTCGGCGCCGCTGGTGACCACCACGAGATCGGTGCCCACGACCGCGCCGAAGGTGACGGCGTCGTCGGGTCCGGAGAACACCTGCCACGTCGTGCCCGCGATCTTCTGCTCGCCGTCGGGCGTGCTGCCGGCCGCGCGGTCCTCCACGAGGTTCGGCAGGTCGTCGGCCTCGCCGATCCGCTGCGTCAGGCCCACGTAGTCGCCCTCGTCGGTGACCACGTTCAGCTGCCAGCGGTCGTCGATCAGCTCGGCCCGTGTGGCGCGCCAGCGCTCGGGCAGCTCGGTGGGAACGAGGGGCACGAATCCGGCGCGCACCTCCACGCCCGACGCGGCACCGCGCCAGTCGACCTCGGAGGTGGGGTTGTCGGGCGTCTCGGTGAAGAGCCGGCCGAACAGGAACAGGCCCACCACGATGGCACCGAGCACGAGGACCGAGCGCACCACGTCGCCCATCGCCGGATTGCCGCGCGAGTACCCGCTCATCGTGCTCCTGTCGTGCCGGGAAGAACCGTTCGGTCGCGCTGGCCAGCCTAGCCTTCGTGCCCGATAGGATGACCGCGTGGACCGACTGAAGCCCGCTGAGGCCGCCCCCGACCGCAACCTCGCCCTGGACCTCGTCCGGGTGACCGAAGCCGGGGCCATGGCCGCCGGCCGCTGGGTCGGGCGGGGCGACAAGAACGGCGCCGACGGCGTCGCGGTCAACGCGATGCGGTCGATGATCAACACCGTCGCGATGGACGGCGTCGTCGTGATCGGCGAGGGCGAGAAGGACGACGCGCCCATGCTCTACAACGGCGAGCACGTCGGCGACGGAACCGGCCCCGAGTGCGACGTCGCCGTCGACCCGATCGACGGCACCACCCTCACGGCCAAGAGCCTGCCCAACGCCATCTCGGTCATGGCCGTCGCACCGCGCGGCTCGATGTACGACCCCTCCGCGGTCTTCTACATGGAGAAGCTCATCGCCGGCCCCGAGGCCGCCGACAAGGTCGACATCCGCCTCCCCGCCGCCGAGAACATCCGCATCGTCGCCAAGGCCAAGGGCCTCGACGTCGAGGACGTCACGGTCTGCGTGCTCGACCGCCCCCGCCACGACGCACTCGTCCACGAGATCCGCGAGACCGGCGCCCGCATCAAGTTCATCGCCGACGGCGACATCGCCGGCGGCATCACCGCGGCCCGCCCCGACTCCGGCGTCGACCTGCTGCTGGGCATCGGTGGAACGCCCGAGGGCATCATCACCGCGGTCGCGATGAAGTGCCTCGGCGGCGTCATCCAGGGCCGCCTCACTCCCGTGGACGACGAGGAGCGCCAGCGCGCGATCGACGCGGGCCACGACCTCGACCGGATCCTGTCCACCGAGGACCTCGTCACCGCCGACGACTGCTTCTTCGTCGCCACCGGCATCACGACGGGCAACCTCATGCGCGGCGTGCGGTACGGCGCCGGCAGCGCCACCACCGAGTCGATCGTCATGCGGTCCCGCTCGGGCACGATCCGCACGATCCGCAGCGAGCACCGCCTGCAGAAGCTGATGGCCTTCTCCTCCATCGACTACGAGCACTGAGCCGATGGGTCCAGGGCCGGCGCGCGAGGAGTCCGTTGCGGTCTCCGAGGAGTCGTTCGCGCACCTGCCCAGCGGGCTCGACCTGTGCCACCAGACCTTCGGCGACCCCGGCGACGAGCCGGTCCTGCTGATCATGGGGCTCGGCGGCCCGATGACATGGTGGCCCGAGGCGTTCTGCGTGCAGCTGGCCGCCCGCGGCTTCCACGTGATCCGGTTCGACAACCGCGACACCGGCCGCTCCACGAAACTGCGCCACCACCGGGTGTCCCGGACCGACATCGTGAAGGCCTACCTCGGCCGCGGCTCGGCGCCCTACGGGCTCGACGACCTCGCCGACGACGCCGCGGCACTGCTGGACCACCTCGGCATCGACGCGGCCCACGTCGTGGGGGTCTCGATGGGCGGCATGATCGCGCAGACCCTCGCGGTCGAGCACGCCGACCGGGTCCGCTCGCTCACGTCGATCATGTCCACCACGGGTCGCCGCCGCGTCGGCTGGATCCACCCGCTGATCATGCGCACGATGCTCGCGTCGGCGGGCCGCACCCGCCCCGAGTACGCCGAGCTCTCGGTCAGGAACGGCAAGGCGGTGGCCTCCCCCGCGTTCCCGACCCCCGACGACGTGGCTCACGCCCGCGCCCTGGAGACCTACGACCGGGGTTGGATCGCCAGCGGCGTCTCGCGCCACATGCTCGCCGTGCTCACCCAGCCCGACCGCACCGAGCGCCTCGGCGCGGTCACGGTGCCCACCCAGGTGATCCACGGCTCGAAGGACCTGCTCGTGCACCGCTCGGGCGGCCGGGCCACCGCCGCGGCCATCGATGGGGCCGAGCTGCTCGAGATCGCCGGCATGGGCCACGACCTGCCCGCCCAGCTGTACGGGACCTTCGTCGACGCCATCGCGGCCACCGCCGCCCGCACCCGCTGAGGCCCGACCTCTCAACGTCCTGACGACCGCGGCCCACTAAGGTGCGAGGCATGACCGACAACACTCAGTGGCGCATCGAGCACGACACCATGGGCGAGGTCAAGGTCCCCGCCGACGCCCTCTATCGCGCCCAGACGCAGCGCGCCGTCGAGAACTTCCCGATCTCCGGAACGCCCATCGAGTCGGCGCAGATCCGCGCGCTGGCGCAGATCAAGGCCGCCTGCGCGACCGCGAACGCCGAGCTCGGCATCCTCGACCAGGCGATGGCCGACGCGATCGTCGCCGCCGCCGACGAGGTCGCCACCGGCGCCCACGACGCGCACTTCCCGATCGACGTCTTCCAGACCGGCTCGGGCACCTCGAGCAACATGAACACGAACGAGGTCATCGCGACCCTCGCGACGAGGAACTCGGGCATCGAGGTCCACCCGAACGACCACGTCAACGCCTCGCAGTCCAGCAACGACGTGTTCCCCACGTCGATCCACGTCGCCGCGACCGAGTCGGCCCTCACGGTCCTCATCCCCGCGCTCGACCACCTCGCGACGAGCCTCGAGGCCAAGGCCACTGAGTTCGCCGAGGTCGTCAAGTCCGGCCGCACGCACCTCATGGACGCCACGCCGGTCACCCTCGGCCAGGAGTTCGCCGGCTACGCCGCGCAGATCCGCCGCGGCATCGAGCGCGTCGAGGCCTCGCTGCCCCGCACGGCCGAGGTCCCCCTCGGCGGCACCGCCGTGGGCACGGGCATCAACACCCCGAAGGGCTTCCCGCAGCGCGTCATCGAGATCCTCGCCGAGCGCACCGGCCTGCCGCTGACCGAGGCGCGCGACCACTTCGAGGCGCAGGGCGCCCGCGACGGCCTCGTCGAGATGTCGGGCCAGCTGCGCACCATCGCGGTGAGCCTGGTCAAGATCAACAACGACCTGCGCTGGATGGGCTCGGGCCCGCGCACGGGTCTGGGCGAGATCCACCTGCCCGACCTGCAGCCCGGCTCGAGCATCATGCCCGGCAAGGTCAACCCGGTCCTGCCCGAGGCCACGCTCATGGTGTGCGCCCAGGTCATCGGCAACGACGCCGCCATCGCTTTCGCCGGTGCCTCCGGCTCCTTCGAGCTCAACGTGATGCTGCCGGTGATCGGCCGCAACATCCTGGAGTCGATGCGCCTGCTCGCGAACGCCTCCACCACGCTGGCCGACCGCTGCATCGACGGCATCACCGCCGACGTCGAACGCTGCCTCGAGCTGGCCGAGTCGAGCCCGTCCGTCGTGACGCCGCTCAACCGCCACATCGGCTACGAGAACGCCGCCGCGATCGCGAAGAAGTCGGTCAAGGAGCGCAAGACGATCCGCCAGGTCGTGATCGAGGACGGCTACGTCGAGCGCGGCGACATCAGCGAGGCCGACCTCGACGCCGCCCTGGACGTCATGAGCATGACCCACCCCTGACGGTCTGAAGCCGAGAACGCCGCCTGCTCCTTGGGAGCGGGCGGCGTTCGTCGTTGTGCCTGATCTCGATACACCGTCTCGCTCCGCTCGCCGGCACTCGATCACCGGCTCGCCGCCCCGGTGACCGAGCAGCACATCGAGATCACCAGCGAGAACGGACGCCGATCATCGGTGATCGAGTAGCTGGCGAGCGCAGCGAGCCGCGTATCGAGATCAGCTGACCTTGCGGGCGACGACGTAGTTGTCGCGCTCGAAGACGACCTCGTACGAGGCACCGTGCTCGGCCCCGTGCTGGATGGGATCCGTCTGCGTGAGGTTGCGGTCGAAGATGATGTAGTCGGGCACGACATCGCCGATCGTGCCGATCCAGTAGGCCTCGTCGTGGCTGCCGGTGAGGTACTTCAGGACCGCGATGTCGGTCTCGACGACGGCGTCCTCGGGGATCGTGGCGATCGCCTCCTGCATCGCCTCGCGCCGCGGCGACGCGTCCCACGTCTCGGGCTCAAGCAGCTTGACCACCGGCCCGCCGGCCAGCAGGTAGCCGCTGACCGCGGCGCCCAGCACGACACCCGGCCACTCCAGCCTCGGGCGCTTGCCGATCGCGTCGATCATCGCGACGAACACGATCGGCATGATGACGATCGAGTAGTGCCACTCCGTGCCCCAGTAGTACTCGACGTCGCCGAGGAACCGCCACAGGAACGTGGGAGCCGCGACCACGGCCCACGGCGACCACAGCGCCGCGAAGCCGGTGACGCCGAAGGTCAGCAGCAGAGTCAGGAGCTTGCGGTCGGCCTCCGTGGTGAGCGTCTCCCAGACTCCCACCTCGCCGCCCAGGTTGCCGGTGTAGTCGTAGCCGCCGCCGGTGTTGAACGCCGGGATGATCACCCACACGACCAGCACGAGCGCGACGGCTCCGCCGAGGGCGAGCAGCAGTCCGCGCCTGCGCTCGCCAGCGAGCCACAGCGCCACGCCCACGGCGGCGACGGTGACGCCCATGTCCTCCTTGACCAGCAGCAGCGGCAGCGACCACCAGACGACGGCGCTGTACCGCTGCTCCACGTACGCCACGCCCGCCATCGCCAGGATCGGCACCGCGAACGCGACCTCGTGGAAGTCGGCCACCACGGCGTTGCCGAAGCCGAAGGCCAATCCGTACATCAGCGCGATGGTCCATCCCACGCGCGGGCCGAGCCGGGCGACCGCGAGGCGCGTGATCGGCACCACCGACAGGCCGATCAGCAGCCCCTGCGCGACGAGCAGCGTCTGCCCGTAGGGGAACAGCCAGTACGCCGGCGCGAGGAGTGCGTCGATCGGCGAGAAGTGGTCGCCCAGGATGTTGTACCCGGGTCCCTTCACCGGCACGATCGGCGCCTCGAACCGCGAGTAGGCCTTGACGGCCTGCTCGAAGATCGCGTTGTCCCACGAGTTCACGGTCAGTCGCCGCCACGACAGCAGGGAGATCAGGCTGTAGAGCAGGCCGACGACCGCGGCCCACACCCAAGGCATCCATCGGTTCACCTCGACACCGTACCGGGCGGTAACCCTCGGTTGCGGTTCCTTCGTCGTCCGTCTCGGCGCCGGGGGCTCCTGAGTGCTCCCGTGACGCGTGGGACGTATCGTCGGACCATGAGCCGGACCAGAGTGACCGCCGTGGCGCTGGCGGCCCTGCTGGCCCTGGCCCTCCTCGCGCTCGTCATCGTCGTCAACGTCCGCGCGGCACCCGAGGCCACTGCCCCGGAGGCAGCCGAGGAGACCAGCGAGCAGCCCCAGGTGGAGGTCGACGGGGTCGCCACCGTGCGGCTCACCGTCCCCACCGACGACTTCGCCACCGGGCCCGCCGCCCCGTGCAGCGACCTCGTCACGAGCGCCACGGACCCGCAGTCCGTCGAGCTGGCCGTGACCGCCTCCGAAGGGGAGCAGCAGGAGCTCGATGCCGAGGTCCGCGTCTCCGCGACGGCCAACCCGTTCAACGGCCTCAAGCGCCCGTACACCGTCGAGCTGGCCGACCCCGCCTCCGTGCTCGGGCTCCCGGCGTCGCGCGACTGGATGCTGCTCGACGAGTTCGCCGACCGGTCCCTGCTGCGCACCGCCTCCGCGATGGAGATCGCCCGGCGCCTGGGGATCGACTGGGTACCGCGACTCGTCCCGGCGAACCTCGAGATCAACGGCACGCCCTGCGGCCTGTACTCGTTCGGCGAGGTCCCGACCGCGCAGGAGGGTCGCGCGGAGCTCGCCGACGACGACGTCCTGCTGCTGGCCGACGCGCGCGACCTCGAGGGTCCGCGGTTCAGTACCGAGCGAGGCCTGCGCGTCCACGTTGCCGACCCGGAGGAGGCCGACCCGCAGGAGGTGGCCGCGGGCTTCCAGGCCGTGGAGGACCTGCTCTACGACCCGGCCTTCCCCGACAACGGCTACCGCGACCGCATCGACGTCGACTCCTTCGTGGACTGGTACCTGCTGAACGAGGTGACCAAGAACCTGGGCAGCCCGCTCTACGACGACGTGTACTTCGTGCTGCGCGGTGACGGCACGCTGGCGATGGGGCCTCCGTGGGACTTCTCGGCCTCGCAGGGCAATCGCCGGAACGGCTCCTGGCGCCTGGACCATCCGAAGGGCTGGTGGCTGCAGCGGTCCTGGTACGCGATCAGCGACGACCCCGCCTGGCGTCGCGCGTTCTCGCCCACGCAGGTCTGGAACGAGCCGCAGGGCCACTACTTCAACGTGCTGATGTCCGACCCCGACTTCGCCGGGCGCGTGGCGCAGCGGTGGACCGCGGTGTCCGAGGACCTCTCCACCATCGGCGACTTCGTCGACGACCGCGCGGCCGTGATCGCCGACGACGCGGTCGACAACTTCAGCCCTCCGGAGGTCGACGGCCCCGGCCTGCCGGTGGCCGCCAGTGCCCTCGACAACGATCCCGAGGTGTACGTGTTCGCGAACTCCGACCCGGCCGTCGACGTGCGCGAGGGCTGGCGGAACGAGGTCGACCTGCTGCGACGCTGGCTGGAGCGGCGGGTCGCGTGGCTCGACGGGGAGTTCGCGGAGCGGGCTCCGTCAGACCGCTGAGTCGTCCTGCTCGGGCAGGCCGACGTCCACCGCCTGCTGGTCGGCGAACGCCCGCGCAGCCCGGACCAGGGCGGCGTTGTCCGGGGCGATCGAGCCGTCCGGCAGCTGCAAGGTGTCCTCCAGCCCGACGCGGGTCTGCAGGCCGAGGCGCAGCGCATGACGCAGCGTCGGCCAGGCGGAGTGCGCCTCGCCGTGCAGCAGCACCGGGACGGAGGGCGCGACCTCGCGCACCAGGTCGAGCATCTCCTGGGCGAGGATGACGACCTGGGCATCGCCGATCCCCTCGGGCAGCTCGAGGAGGACACGAACGGCCTCGTCGCGCAGGGGCGACACGGCCCACTCCCGGACGTCGTCGACCGTCCACAGGCCCGCCTCCACGCCGATCCCTCGCTCGAGCAGCGCCGCGGTCACCGCCTCGGACCCAGACTCGTGCCAGTTGACCGACGCGAGGTCGGGCAGCACGCTCCAGCGGCGGACGGCCGCCACCCGTGCGGCCGGGTCGCGCAGGGCCCAGGCGCCGGTGGTGACGCCGATCGGCCTCGAGGGCAGGACGAACCGGGCCGCCGTGATCACGGCGTCGACGGCGTCGGGATCGAGGGTGTCGAGCCCGTCGACGTCCTTGGGGTGGACGTGGACGCCGTCGGCCCCAGCCTGCAGGACCGCCGCGATGTCCGCGGCGATCTCGACCGGGGTGACGGGCAGGGCCGGATGGGCGGCGGGAGGACGCGCGCCGTTGATGCAGGCCTGGATCAACGGCGGGCCCATGGGGTCACAACCCCGGGAACCACAGGCTCATCTCGCGCGCCGCGGACTCCTCGGAGTCCGACGCGTGCACGAGGTTCTCGCGGTTGGACAGCGACAGGTCGCCCCGGATCGTGCCGGGCGCCGCCTTGCGGCCGTCGGTGACGCCGTTGAGCGCACGCACGACCTCGATCGCCTCGTCGCCCTCGAGCACCAGGGCCACGAGCGGGCCGGACACCGCGAACTCGCGCAGCGGCGGGTACCAGGGCTGCTCGGTGTGCTCGGCGTAGTGGGCGTCGGCCATCTCGGCGTCGATCGCGCGGTGCTCCATCGCCACGATGCGCAATCCCTTGGCCTCGTACCGCGAGAGCACGGCCCCCACGAGGCCCCGGGCCACGGCATCGGGTTTGATGAGAACAAGCGTGCGCTGCGTCATGTGCCCAACCTATCCCCCGCGCTCGCCAAGGAGTTCCCATGGTCGACAGCACCCACACCACCACCCCCGCCTGGTGGCGGGACGCCGTGATCTACCAGGTCTACCCGCGCTCGTGGGCGGACTCCGACGGCGACGGCATCGGCGACCTGCCGGGCATCACGGCGCACCTGGACCACCTGGTCGCGCTCGGCGTCGACGCCGTCTGGCTGTCGCCGTTCTACACGAGCCCGCAGAACGACGCCGGCTACGACGTGGCCGACTACCGCGACGTCGACCCGCTGTTCGGCACGCTCGCCGACTTCGACGCACTGGCCGCCCGCGCCCACGAGCTGGGCCTGCGCGTCATCGTCGACCTCGTCCCGAACCACTCCTCCGACCAGCACGCCTGGTTCCAGGAGGCCCTCGCGGCGGATCCCGGCAGCCCCGAGCGCGCGCGCTACATCTTCCACGACGGCCGGGGCGAGAACGGCGACCTCCCGCCGAACAACTGGGAGAGCAACTTCGGCGGCCCGGCGTGGACCCGCGTGCAGAACCCCGACGGCACGCCCGGCCAGTGGTACCTGCACCTGTTCGACCCCAGCCAGCCCGACTTCGACTGGAACAACCCGGAGGTCCAGGAGGAGTTCCGCTCGGTCCTGCGCTTCTGGCTCGACCGCGGCGTCGACGGGTTCCGCATCGACGTGGCGCACGGGCTGCACAAGGAGCCCGGCCTGCCGGACGCGCCCGACGACTACGACCTCGCGATCCACCCGACCTCCGCCCAGCCGATGTGGGACAAGCCCGCCGTGCACGAGGTCTACCGCGACTGGCGCCGCCTCGTCGACGAGTACCGCGTCGAGGGCCAGGACGCCGACCGCATCCTGGTGGCCGAGGCGTGGGTCGTGCCCGAGGAGTCCCTGGCCAAGTACGTCCGGCCGGACGAGCTGCACCAGTCGTTCAACTTCGGCTACCTCATGACCCCGTGGAGGGCGCAGCACCAGCGGGACTCCATCACCTCCGCACTCGAGGCCACCGCGGCCGTCGGCGCGCCGCAGACGTGGGTGCTGTCGAACCACGACGTGCCGCGTCACGCGTCGCGCCTGTCGTACGACATCGACCGGGCGACCCGCGTGCTGGGCATCGGTCCCGACGACCCCCAGCCCGATGCGGAGTTGGGCCTGCGCCGCGCGCGGGCCGCCACGGGAGTCATGCTCGCGCTGCCCGGCTCGGCCTACCTCTACCAGGGCGAGGAGCTCGGCCTGCCCGAGGCCACGACGCTGCCCGACGAGGTCCGCCAGGACCCCACGTTCGTGCGCACCGAGGGCAAGGACGTCGGCCGCGACGGCTGCCGCGTTCCCGTGCCGTGGCACGCCGACCAGCCCGCGTTCGGGTTCTCCCCCACCGGCCGCAGCTGGCTGCCTCAGCCGGAGGTCTACGGCGACCTCGCGCCCAACCGCCAGGACGGCGTCGCGGGCAGCACGCTGGAGTTCTACCGGCGCCTGCTCACCGTGCGCCGCAAATACGGCCTCGGCCGTGGCGAGCTGCACTGGCAGGAGGGCTCCGACGACCTCCTCGCGTTCACCGTCGTCGGCTCCGGCGGTCGGCGCGTGCAGGTGGTGACGAACTTCGGCGCGGAGCCGATCGATCTGCCCCACGGCGAGCTCCTGGCCGTGAGCGGTCCGCTGGACGGGCACCGCCTGCCCACCGACACCACGGCTTGGATCGCCCCCGGCTGAAGGTTCACCCCTTCGCCGGACTTGCGGCGTTCTTCCACCCGCCGTAGTTTCATGTGAGCGGCGTCACATTTCCACGAGTCGCACGCCGCAGGATCTCGGGGGAAGGTCGGGTGGTGCACGTGACTAGGCGATCGAAGAAGACGCGCAGTGGAATAGGGCTGGCTGCCGCCGCAACCCTCATGGCGACACTGGCTGCCTGTGGCGGCGGTGACGAGGGCGGCGTCCCGACCATCAACCTGTTCGGCGGCGC
This sequence comes from Aeromicrobium phoceense, assembly GCF_013868155.1. Taxonomy (NCBI): domain Bacteria; kingdom Bacillati; phylum Actinomycetota; class Actinomycetes; order Propionibacteriales; family Nocardioidaceae; genus Aeromicrobium; species Aeromicrobium phoceense. Next base: position 1,469,751 of record NZ_JACEOG010000001.1, on the reverse strand, counting down.
ATCCGCCACGGGATTCCAGGACCTCATCGACGGCTGCAACGAGCAGGCCGAGGGCAAGTGGAAGATCGAGGGCAACCTCGTTCCCAGCGACGCGGATGGTCAGCGCGAGCAGATGGTCCGGCGCCTCGCCGCCGGCGACACCGGCATGGACCTGATCGGCATGGACGTCGTCTGGACCGCCGAGTTCGCCGAGGCCGGCTGGATCCTCCCGCTGACCGACGCGCAGCGCGCCGAGGCGTCCGAGGGCACGCTCGCCGTGCCGCTCGAGACGGCGACGTGGAAGGACAAGCTCTACGCGATTCCGAAGCACACCAACGCCCAGCTGATGTGGTACCGCAAGTCGCTCGTCGACAAGGTGGGCAACGGCGAGCCGCCGAAGACGTGGGACGAGATGTTCGACATGGCCGAGAAGCTCAAGGCCGAGGGCGACCCGTACGAGATCGGCTTCACCGGAGCGCGCTACGAGGGCCTGGTCGTCGGGTTCAACACGATCCTCTCCTCCTTCGGCGGCACGATCGTCAACGAGGACAGCACCGAGACCACGATCGACGACAAGACCGTGCAGGCGCTGGACCTGCTGAACAAGCTCGCGACGTCGGGCCTGGCGAACGCGTCGCTCTCGAACTCGCAGGAGCCCGAGGTCTTCGCCCAGCTCCAGAACGGCGCCTCCGCCTTCAGCCTCAACTGGCCGTACGTCCTCAGTGCCATGCGCGAGGCCAGCCCCAAGATCGCCGAGGACCTCGCGTTCGCGCCGTTCCCGGCCACGGTCGAGGGCCAGCCGTCCAAGGTCACGGTCGGCGGCATGAACTTCGCCATCAGCAAGTTCAGCGAGCACCCGGAGGAGTCGTTCGAGGCGGCCATGTGCCTGCGCTCGCCCGAGAACCAGCTCAAGCACTCGCTGACGGCCGGTGAGCCGCCCGTCATCGAGTCGGTGTTCGAGGAGGCGGAGTTCAAGGAGGCCTACCCGCAGGGCCAGGTGCTCCTGGACTCGCTCGAGGCGGCCAGCTCGCGTCCGATCTCGCCGGTCTACCAGAACATCTCGACGATCATCTCCTCCACACTCTCGCCCCCGTCGAGCATCGACGGTGAGAACACGGCCGAGGAGCTCGACACGGCGATCAACGACGCCATTGTGGGGAAGGGGATCCTGCCATGACCACGACCGCACCGGTCGAGTCCCGCACGGACGACGAGAGCGCCGAGATCGCCCGACAGCGCTACAGCGAGGGCAAGAAGGCCGAGCGCCGGCTGGGCCTGATGCTCGTGGCGCCCGCCGTGTTCCTCATGGTGGCCGTCACGGCGTACCCGATCGGGTACGCCATCTGGCTGTCGCTGTTCCGCGCCGACCTGCGCACCCCTGACGACAACGAGTTCGTCGGTCTGGACAACTACGTCACGGTCCTCACCAGCGACATCTGGTGGAGCGCCTTCGGCTTCACCCTGCTGCTGACCGTGGTGAGCGTCGTCTTCGAGCTGATCCTCGGCATGGGACTGGCCATCGTGATGCACCGGACGATCGTCGGACGCGGACTCATCCGCACCTCGGCGCTGGTCCCGTACGCGATCGTCACGGTCGTCGCGGCGTTCAGCTGGCGGTTCGCCTGGAGCCAGGACATCGGCTGGCTGGCCGGGGACAACGCACCCCTGACCGGCCACTGGTCCTCGTTCTGGATCATCGTGCTGGCCGAGGTCTGGAAGACCATCCCCTTCATGGCCCTGCTGCTGATGGCCGGCCTGGCGCTCGTGCCCGAGGACCTGCTCAAGGCGGCCTCGATCGACGGCGCCTCCCCGTGGCAGCGCTTCTGGAAGGTGACGGTGCCGCTCATCAAGCCGTCGATCCTGGTCGCGGTGCTGTTCCGCACGCTGGACGCCTTCCGCGTCTTCGACAACATCTACGTGCTGACCAGCGGCGCGAACGACACCTCCAGCGTGTCGATCGTGGCGTACAACAACCTCATCCGAGGGCTCAACCTGGGCATCGGCTCCACGATGTCGGTGCTGATCTTCATCACGATCGCGATCATCGCGTTCATCTTCGTGAAGCTGTTCGGCGCCGCGGCGCCGGGCTCCGATGAAGGGAGGCGGTGACCATGAGCGAGCGCCAGCGAGCGAACGTCCAAGCACCGAATGACGGCGCCGCCGTACTGTGCCTTTCCACGGAGGTGGCGTCATGAGTACCGCGGTCGAGACACCGAAGCGCAAGGCAATCTGGTGGGGCGTCAACGCGATCGTCCTCATCTACGCGTTCATCCCGGTCCTGTGGATCATCTCGCTGTCGGTCAAGCCCGACGCGATCCTCAACGACGGCAGCTTCTTCCCGAGCCAGTACACCGGGGAGCACTACGAGGCGATCTTCCAGAACGACAGCTTCACCCGAGCCCTGATCAACTCGATCGGCATCTGCCTCATCTCGACGTTCATCGCGATCGTCGTGGGCACGATGGCGGCCTACGCCGTGGCTCGCCTGGACTTCCCGGGCAAGAAGTTCGTCGTGGGCGCGTCGCTGATGATCGCGATGTTCCCCCAGATCGCGCTGGTCACGCCGCTGTTCAAGATCCTGACGGGCATCGGGCTGTTCGACACCTGGCTCGGCCTGATCATCCCCTACATCACGTTCGCCCTGCCGCTGGCGATCTACACCCTGAGCGCCTTCTTCCGCGAGATCCCCTGGGAGCTGGAGAAGGCGGCCAAGATGGACGGCGCCACGCCCTACCAGGCGTTCCGCAAGGTGATCGCACCGCTGGCGATGCCCGGCGTCTTCACCACGGCCATCCTGGTCTTCATCTCCTGCTGGAACGACTTCCTGTTCGCCATCTCGCTGACCTCCAGTGAGCGCTCGCGCACCGTGCCGGCGGCCCTGAGCTACTTCACCGGCGCCACGACGTTCGAGAAGCCCACCCAGGCGATCGCCGCAGCTGCGGTGGTCATCACCATCCCGATCGTCATCTTCGTCCTCTTCTTCCAGCGCCGGATCGTTGCCGGCCTCACCAGCGGCGCCGTCAAGGGCTGAAAGGAATCATCATGGCTGAAATCGTCCTGGACCACGTGGTCAAGCGGTACCCCGACGGAGCCCTCGCGGTGGAGGACTTCAACCTCGAGATCGCCGACGGCGAGTTCATCATCCTGGTGGGCCCGTCCGGCTGCGGTAAGTCCACCACCCTGAACATGATCGCGGGGCTGGAGGACATCACCACCGGCGACCTCAAGATCGACGGCACGGTCGTCAACGACAAGGCGCCGAAGGACCGCGACATCGCGATGGTGTTCCAGTCCTACGCGCTGTACCCGCACATGACCGTCTACGAGAACATGGCGTTCCCGCTGACCCTCGCCGGCGTGGACAAGTCCACGATCAAGGAGAAGGTCGCCGAGGCCGCGAAGATGCTCGAGCTGGAGCAGCACCTGGACCGCAAGCCGTCCAACCTGTCGGGCGGCCAGCGCCAACGCGTCGCCATGGGCCGCGCCATCGTGCGGAGCCCGAAGGCCTTCCTCATGGACGAGCCGCTGTCGAACCTCGACGCCAAGCTGCGCGTGCAGATGCGCACCCAGGTCGCGCGGATCCAGAAGACCCTGGGCACCACCACGGTCTACGTCACGCACGACCAGACCGAGGCCATGACGCTGGGTGACCGGGTCGTGGTCATGCGCGCCGGCAAGATCCAGCAGGTGGGCTCGCCGACCGACCTCTACGACAACCCGAACAACCTGTTCGTCGCGGGCTTCATCGGCAGCCCGTCGATGAACTTCCTGCCGGCCACGATCGAGGGCGAGTCGCTGTCGACCTCCATCGGCGACCTGCCGGTCCCCGACGCCTACCGCGAGGCTCTGCGGTCGGGCAGCGCGAGCCGTGACGTCATCGTGGGCATCCGGCCCGAGCACTTCGAGGACGCCTCGCTGGTGTCCTCCGACGTGCCCGGCGCGCGGGTGGAGGTGAACGTCGACCTCGTGGAGCAGATGGGATCGGACGTCTACGCCTACTTCACGGTGCAGGGCGGGGCGGCGAACGCCGACCTCGACGACCTGGCCAAGGACACCGGCCAGGACATGGCGGGCGACGGCACGCAGGTCAACGCCCGGCTCAGCGCCGAGTCGAAGGTCGCGGGCGGCCAGAGCGCCGAGCTGTACGTCGACTCCAGCAAGATCCAGGTGTTCGATGCCCAGTCCGGCGAGAACATCGCCCACTGAGACCCGGGGCGGGCGCGGCGCAGGTCAGCGAGACTTGCGCCGCCGCCGCTTGCCCGCGGCGACCTGCTTCATGATCTCGCGGTCCCACGCGTGCTCGCGGATCAGCCGGTATCGCTCCCCCGAGACGCGCATGTAGGCGTCGCCCTCGGTCTCGTCCTCGCCCTTGAGGCCGGCCTCGTCGACCAGCTCGAGCACCGGCAGGAACTCCTCGTCCATCCAGCGCTGCGCCATGGTCTTCTTGTCCATCAGCTGGGCCTCGGCCTGCATCGTGCGAGCGGCCCACGCCTCGACCATCTCGGCCAGCACGCCGTAGCCGTGCGGCTTGGTCACGCGGACCTTGTCGCGCACTCCCGGGGGCAGCGGGACGCGCTGCAGGAAGACCTTGCGCCAGTGCTTCAGCTCGAGGTCCTCACGACGGCCGATGTCGCGCGGCTCCAGCAGGGTCTGCACCTCGGTGACCTCGGCCTCGATGAGACGCAGCCGCAGGGCGCGAGCCACCGACACGCGGTGGTGGCCGTCGCGCACGAAGTAGTAGTCGCCCAGCTTGTAGACGTCGATCGGCGGGATCTCCTCGCCGATCCGGCTGGCGCGCGCGATCCGCTCCCAGCGCGCCCGGCTCTTGTCCGAGGTGGGCCGGAACCGCCGGTCGAAGTCGCGCACCTTGTCGACCGAGCCGATGATCGCGTCGAGCGGGATCAGGTGCAGCCCGATCTTGCGCTCGCCGCGGCGGCCGAGCGCGTCGACCACCTCGTCGAAGGAGAGCGCACGGGTGCCCTCGCCGCCCTCGCCGCGCAGGCGAGCGGCCAGGGCGGAGAGCGTCTGCAGGCGCCGAGCCCGCATGAAGTCGCTCTCGGCGTCGATCCGGTGAGAGCCGGACTCAGCCATGACCGCCCACCGGGTCGAGCGCCGACTCGATCTCGAGCAGCTTGTAGGGCACGACGTTGCGGATCGTGGTGCCGCCCACGACCCGGTCGGGCTGGGGCTGGCCGAACGGGTGGATGTGACCGTGCAGGTGCCACGTGGGCCGCAGGGTCTCGATCACCTCGTGGAGCGCCTCGAAGCCGTGGTGGGGCGGGTCGTCGCCGTCACCGAGGCCGCGCGGCGGCGAGTGGGTGAGCAGCACGTCGACCCCTCCCCCACGTTTGGCGGCGATCTTCATGAGGCGCTTGGCGCGCTTGGCGAACTCGTCCTGGGTGTACTGGTTCGGGCCGTCGTTGTAGCGGATGCTGCCGCCGAGGCCCGCGATGCGCAGTCCGGCCACGTCGACCACCGACTCGTCGGCGTTCACGCCGCCGAGGGGGCGCGGATCCTCCTGGGGCAGACCGTTGCTGGTCAGCCAGCCGCGGAAGCCCGAGAGAGGCGCCTCCACCGCGGGGTCGTGGTTGCCCGGGACGAAGACCACCGGCACGTCGAGCATCGAGGACAGGAACTCCAGGTAGTCCCACGGCAGGTCGCCCGCGCCGAGCACGACGTCCGGGCGCAGCCGACGGACGCCGGCGTCGTGGATCACCGGCGAGATCTCGTCAGCGACCACGAGCACGCGCACCATGCCTCAACCGTACCGGGGAACATGGTGAGCCACGTCACATCGCGGGACTCTTCCTACTCCTCCGCGGCGGCCCAGCGGGCCTTGTCGGCCGCGATCTTGCGGCCGAGGAAGAACGCACCCAGCCACAGGGCGGCGAACATCAGCCCGATGAAGAACATGATCGGCACCAGGAACCCCGTGAGGATCGTGGCCACCTGGATCCCGTGGCCGACCCAGTAGGCCCACGGGTGCCGCAGCAGACCTGCCACGACGACGCACAGCACGGCCAGCCCGCCGCCGATCAGCGACGCCAGCGGCGCCGAGACGTCCTCGACCGCGATCATCACCGGGATGGACAGGCCCAGGATGATCGCCTGGAGCGACAGCATCGCCGCGCACATGTGCCTCACTGCGACTCACCGCCACGCAGCAGCGTCCGGGCCTCGCCCACGGTGACGACCGAGCCCGTGACGATCACGCCGCCGGAGCCGATCGAGTCGCCGAAGTCCTCGCCGGACGCGTCGGCGAGCCCGATGGCCCGCTCGAGCGCGTCGTCGAGCCGGGGCACGACGGTGATCCGCTCGGGGCCGAAGACCCCGCTCGCGACCTCGGCGAGGTCGGCGGCGGCGAGCGACCGCTCGGTGCTGTTCTGCGTGCAGACGAGGTGGGCCACGACGGGCTCGAGCTCGCGCAGGATCTCCTCGGCGTCCTTGTCGGCCATGACGCCGACGACGCCGATGAGCGGGCTGAACGCGAACTCCTCGCTGATCGACTCGACCATCGCCCGCACCCCGTGCGGGTTGTGCGCGGCGTCCAGCACGACGGTGGGACTGCGGCGCACGACCTCGAGCCGTCCCGGGGAGGTGACGGCGCCGAAGCCCGCCCGGATCAGGTCGGGATCGAGCTCGGCGTCACCGGTGAAGACCTCGACGGCGGCCACCGCCAGAGCGGCGTTGCGGGCCTGGAACGCGCCGTGCAGCGGCAGCAGGATGTCCTCGTACCGGCCCTTGACGCCCTGGATCGTGAGCACCTGGCCACCGACCGCGGCCGTGCGGGACTCGACGCCGAAGTCGGCACCCTCGAGCACGAGCATCGAGCCGACCTCGTTCGCGCGGCCCATGATGACCTCGAGGACCTCCTCGGGCTGCGAGGCGAGCACGGTGCGCGAGCCGGGCTTGATGATCCCCGCCTTCTCCACCGCGATGTCGGCGGGCGTGTCGCCCAGGAAGGACGCGTGGTCGACGTCGATCGGCGTGATCACGGCGACCGAGGCGTCGGCGACGCTGGTGGCGTCCCACGCGCCGCCCATGCCGACTTCAACGACGGCGACGTCGACGGGGGCGTCGGCGAACGCCGCGTAGCCCATCGCCACGAGCATCTCGAAGAAGCTCAAGGGGTGCGGCTGGCCCTGGTCGACGAGGTCGGCGTAGATCGCCACGTCGGCGTACGCGTCGACGAAGAGCTCGTCCGAGAGCGGCTCGCCGTCGACGCAGATCCGCTCGTTCATGCGCTGCAGGTGCGGGCTCGTGAAGCGACCCGTGCGCAGGTCGAGGGCGCGCAGCAGGGCGTCGATCATGCGGCTCGTCGAGGTCTTGCCGTTGGTCCCGGTCAGCTGGATCACCGGCTGGGCGCGCTGCGGGTCACCCATCAGCTCGCAGATGGCGCGGATCCGGTCGAGCGACGGCTCGAGCCGCGTCTCGGGCCAGCGGGACAGCAGGGCGAGCTCGACATCGGGGTAGGTGGGCCTCATCGTCCCCAGTATCCCAGCCCGGGCATCGCGCGGCGTCACAGGCGTTTGTCGCGTCACGCCTGGGGCTGGAGCGCCCGCTGTGGCGGGTGGGCGGAACCGATTCGAGAATCGGGGTCTTCACCCATGGTCAGGGGCCACAGCACGGTCACAGACTGAACGCATGAACCGTCAGATCGCGGGCTGGATCACTCATCGCTGGGTCAAGTGGGTCGTGCTGGTCGTCATGCTCGTCATCCTCGGCGGCCTCGGCTCGTTCGGCGCCAAGCTCACGAGCGTGCAGGACAACGACATCGCCTCGTGGCTGCCCGACGAGGCCGAGTCGACGCAGGTGATCCAGCAAGCGGGCTCGTTCTACGACGAGAACATGGCGCCCGCGATCGTGCTGCTGACGTCGGAGGAGCCGCTGACGCCGGCCGACCTGGCCGCCGCCCAGGAGGCCGCCACCGCGATCGGCGCCCTCGAGGACGTGCCGGTCGGCGAGGTCGCGGGGCCGATCCCCAGCGAGGACGGCGTGGCCGCGCAGCTCATCGTGCCCATCACCCTCGACGAGGAGGGCTGGGAGGAACTGCCCGACTGGATCGACGACGTGACCGAGGCCGCCGAGGACGCGGTCGAGGGCACCGACCTGCGCGTCGACGTGGGCGGTCCGGCCGCGCTCGGCGCCGACCAGGCCGAGGCGTTCGCCGGCATCGACGGCATCCTGCTCGCGGCCGCCGTGGGCGTCGTCGTCGTGATGCTGCTGCTGACCTACCGCAGCCCGATCCTGTGGCTGATCCCGCTGTTCTGCGGCCTGATGAGCGTCTTCGCCTCCCAGGGCCTGGTCTACCTGCTGGCCAAGTACGGCGGGCTGACGGTGAACGGCCAGAGCGCCGGCATCCTCAGCGTCCTCGTGCTCGGCGCGGGCATCGACTACGCGCTGCTGATCGTGGCGCGGTACCGCGAGGAGCTGCGTCGCTACGAGGACCGCCACGAGGCGATGGCGCACGCCCTTCACCGGGCCGCGCCCGCCGTGCTCGCCAGCGGCAGCACCGTGATCATCGGCCTGCTGTGCCTGCTCTTCGCGCAGATGAACTCCACCGCGGGCCTCGGCCCGGTGGGCGCCGCCGGCATCGCGGTGGCCCTGCTCGCGATGCTGGTGCTGCTGCCCGCCCTGTTGGTGATCTTCGGCCGCTGGGTGTTCTGGCCGTTCGTCCCCCACTTCGGTGACCCCGAGCGCACCGACACCGGTTTCTGGGCGAAGGTCGGCACGCGGATCGCCCGGGCGCCCCGCGCGGTCTGGGTCGTCACCAGCCTGATCCTCGTGGCCCTGTCGTTCGGCATCGTGAAGCTCGACGCCACGGGCCTGAGCAACGCCGAGGCGTTCACCACCACCCAGCCCTCGGTGGTCGCCGAGGAGCGCATCGCCGAGCACTTCCCGGCAGGTGCGGGCGATCCGCTCCAGATCATCACGAACGCCGACCAGGCCGCGGAGGTCCGCGAGGTCGTGGCCGGGGTGGAGAACGTCGATCCCGCCACGGTCACCGAGCCGCAGGTCCAGGACGACATCGCGTACTTCGAGGCGACCCTGAGCGTCCCGAGCGACTCCGACGAGGCCAAGACCGCCGTGGAGGACACGCGCACGGCGCTCGACGACGTGGAGGGTGCTGACGCGCTCGTCGGCGGCAACACCGCCCTCAACCTCGACGTCCAGGAGGCGTCGTCGGCCGACAACCGGCTGATCATCCCGATCATCCTGCTCGTCGTGCTGCTGGTCCTCATGCTCCTGCTGAGGTCCATCGCCGCGCCGTTGATCCTGCTGCTGACGGTCGTGCTGTCGTTCGCGGCGGCCATGGGCATCAGCGCACTGGTGTTCCACTACGTGTTCGACTTCGCCGGCGCCGACTCCTCGTTCCCGCTCTTCGCGTTCGTGTTCCTCGTGGCGCTGGGCATCGACTACAACATCTTCCTGATGACCCGCGTCCGCGAGGAGGCGCTGCTGCACGGCACGCGCCGAGGCGCCTTGATCGGGCTGGCGGCCACCGGCGGCGTGATCACCTCGGCGGGCTTCGTGCTGGCCGGCACGTTCGCCGCCCTGGCGACGCTGCCGATCGTGTTCCTGGCCGAGCTCGGCTTCGCGGTCGCGATCGGCGTCCTGCTTGACACGATCATCGTCCGGTCGGTGCTGGTCACGGCGCTGAACCTCGACATCGGCAAGTCGATCTGGTGGCCCAGCCGGCTCGGCCGCACCGACGGCTCCGCACCGCCGGAGCCTCAGGTCGAGGAGAAGTCGCCCGCGAGCATCGCGTAGACGCCGGTGTCGGCCCAGGCGCCCTTGAACCACATGTCCTGACGGAAGAACGCCTCCTCGCGCATGCCCAGGCGGCGACACAGGGCCACTGAGGCGTCGTTGCGTGGGTCGAGCTCGGCGACGACCCGGTGCAGGCGCATGTCCTCGAACGCGAGTCGGAGCAGCGCTCGGGCGCCCTCCTCGGCGAAGCCCTGCCCCTGGAAGTCCGGGTGGAGGCCCCATCCGATCTCGGCGGTGAGGTGGTCGACGCTGCGCAGGCTCAGGTAGAGGTGCCCGATCATGCGCCCGTCGGTGCGGCGCTCGACGGGGATCTCCAGGTAGTCGCCCTCGCGCTCCAGCGCGGTGTGCGACGACCACTCCGCCACCTTGTCCGCCATCTCCTCGCGGGTGCGCGGCTCGAACAGCATGAAGCGCGCGACGTCCTCGCGGCCCTGGTACGCGTGGAAGGCGTCGACGTCGTCCAGGGTGATCGGCCGCAGCCGCAGCCGCTCGGTCTCGATCGGCTCGGTGAAGCGGAAGGGCCGGAGGTGCGAGCGGACTTCGGGCACCTCGAGCATGCGCCGGGCCAGCGGGGCCAGGCGGTCGCCGAGGGCCCGGGCCTCCTCGCGCGTGAACCAGCGGGCCTCCGCGATCTCTGCCGCCGCCGTGACCTCGCCGTCGAGGCGCAGCGCGAACACGTCGGCCACGAGGTGGTGTCCGGGCTCGTTGGCGGCGTCGGCCTCGAACCGGCCCCACGCCGTGAGGTCGTCCGGGGCGACCTCGACGAGCAGCTCCTCGGCCAGCTCGCGCACGAGCGCCGGCACCGCACCCTCGCCCGGCTCGGGCTTGCCGCCGGGCTGCATGAACACCTCCGAGCCGCGCTTGCGGACCATGAGGATTCGGTCCTGCGCGTCGGTGGTGAACGCCGCGACCACGTGGATCGTCGGCCTCTCGTCCTCGCTCATCTGATCGCCTCCGGTCCCCATCCTGCTCGACCGCCGGCCGGAGCCGACCACCCGACCGGCCCGGGGGGCGCCTGCTCCACGTTGGCTAGGTTGACACTCGGGCGGCGGCAGCGCTGCCCGCGACCCGGACCGAGGGAAGGATCGACCGATGGACGACGCGAACCTCTCCGGGTGGGGACCCGCGCTGCTGTCGACGGATCCCGAGGTCATGGCGAGCTATTCGCGGGACCAGTCGCGGTTCACCGAGCACGCGATGCCGGTGGCCGTCCTCGCGCCCAGGAGCACCGAGGAGGTCGCCGAGGTCCTGCGCGAGGCGGCTCGGCGCGGGCTGGCGGTGGTGACTCGCGGCGCCGGCACGGGCCTCAGTGGCGGGGCCAACGCCCAGCGCGGTTCCATCCTGCTCTCGACCCACCGGCTCGACTCCATCGTCTCCATCGACCCCGACGAGCAGGTCGCGGTGGTCCAGCCGGGCGTCATCACCGGCCACCTGCGTGCGGCGGTGCTGGAGCACGGCCTCTTCTACCCGCCGGATCCCGGCAGCGTCGACAGCTGCACCATCGGCGGGAACGGCGCCACGAACGCCCGCGGCCTGTGCTGCGGCCAGTACGGCGGCACCCCCGACTTCGTCCGTGGGCTGGAGGGGGGGCTGGCCGACGGCTCAGTGATGCGGACCGGGCGGCGGACCGCGAAGGGCGTCGCCGGCTACGACCTCACCTCGCTGCTGGTGGGCTCCGAGGGCACGCTCGGCGTCATCACCGAGATCACGGTGCGGCTGGTCCCGCGGCCCGCGCCGCCCACGACCATGCTGGCCACCTTCGGCACGCTCGCCGCGGCCGGCACGGCGGTCCAGCAGCTGACGCGGGCGGGCACGCGGCTGTCGCTGCTGGAGATCATGGACCGGACCACCCTGAGCGCCATCGAGTCGATGAGCCCGCTCGGCTTCGACACCGGCACCGCCGCCATCCTGCTCGCCCAGAGCGACGATCCCGACAGTGCCTCGCAGGTGACCCTCGCGGCCGACCTCTGCCGGGCCTCAGGGGCCGAGGACGTGGCCGTCAGCGACGACGGCCGCGAGGGCGACCTGCTCCTGCAGGCACGACGGCTCGCGCTGCCGGCCCTGGAGCGGCTCGGCGACTGGCTGCTGGACGACGTCTGCGTGCCCCGGTCCCGCATCGTCGACCTCATCACCTCCGTGGAGGACATCGCCGCGCGTGAGGGCCTGGTGATCGGCGTCTTCGGCCATGCCGGGGACGGCAACATGCATCCCACGATCATCTACGACGAGGGCCGGCCCGACCGTCGCGTCGCCGCGCTGCGTGCCTTCGACCAGATCACCGCTCGCGCACTCGAGCTGGGCGGGACGATCACCGGCGAGCACGGGGTCGGAGCCCTCAAGCGGGGGTGGCTCGGCACCGAGCTCGATGCCTCCGCGGTACGCGCCCACCGCCTCGTCAAGCAGGCGTTCGATCCCCGCGACGTCCTCAACCCCGGAATCGCGATCCCCGGTCCGTAGAGCCCGAGCGACGGGCCGTGCTCCCGCGGCGGATGTCACCGGCGAAGCCACGTAGAATCGACGCTCGTGACCACTGCACAGAACCGCGTTCCGGAGAAGCCCGTCCTCGAAGGCCTCGAGGAGAAGTGGGTGGACGTATGGGCCGAGCAGGGCACGTACGCGTTCGACCGCACCAAGACGCGCGACGAGGTGTACTCGATCGACACCCCGCCGCCCACCGTCTCGGGCTCGCTGCACGTGGGTCACGTCTTCAGCTACACCCACACCGACCTGATGGCGCGCTACAAGCGCATGCGCGGCCTCGAGGTGTTCTACCCGATGGGCTGGGACGACAACGGCCTGCCCACCGAGCGCCGCGTGCAGAACTACTACGGCGTGCGCTGCGATCCCTCGCTGCCGTACGACCCCGACTTCACTCCCCCGGCCAAGCCCGACCCGAAGAAGCAGATCCCGATCAGCCGGCGCAACTTCATCGAGCTGTGCAACGAGCTGGTCGTGCGCGACGAGCAGGTCTTCGAGAAGCTGTGGCGCACGCTCGGCCTCTCGGTGGACTGGTCGCAGACGTACACGACGATCGGCCACGACGCGCAGGTCACCAGCCAGCGCGCGTTCCTGCGCAACCTGTCGCGCGGCGAGGCCTACAGCCAGGACGCGCCGACGATGTGGGACGTCACCTACCAGACCGCGGTCGCGCAGGCCGAGCTCGAGGCACGTGACTACCCCGGCCACTACTACCGCGTCGCCTACCACCTCGCGGACGGCCAGAAGGTGTTCATCGAGACCACCCGTCCCGAGCTGACCCCGGCCGCCGTGGCGCTCATCGCGCACCCCGACGACGAGCGCTACCAGCACCTGTTCGGCACCACCGCCCACTCGCCGATCTTCGGCGTCGAGGTGCCCGTCCTGGCGCACACGCTGGCCGACCCGGAGAAGGGCTCGGGCATCGTCCACTGCTGCACCTTCGGCGATCTCACCGACGTCCAGTGGTGGCGCGAGTTCGACCTGCCCAACCGCACCGTGATCGGCCGCGACGGCCGCATCCTGCGCGAGGTGCCCGATTGGATCGCCGGCGGTCCGGGCGAGAGCGTCTACGCCGAGCTCGCCGGGAAGACCACCTTCAGCGCCCGTGAGGCCATCACGGCCGCCCTCGCGGAGTCGGGCGACCTCGACGGCGAGCCCACGCCCACGCAGCGCATGGCGAACTTCTACGAGCGCGGCGACAAGCCGCTCGAGATCGTCTCGACCCGCCAGTGGTACATCAAGAACGGCGGCCGTGACGCCGAGCTGCGCCAGCACCTGGTCGGCCTCGGCGACGACATCGACTGGCACCCCGGCTACATGCAGTCGCGCTACACGAACTGGATCGAGGGCCTCAACGGCGACTGGCTGGTCAGCCGTCAGCGGTTCTTCGGCATCCCGTTCCCCGTCTGGTACCTCCTCGACGAGGACGGCGAGCCCGACCACGACAACCCGATCCTCGCGCCGGAGTACGACCTGCCGGTGGACCGCGCCTCGCAGGCCCCGGCGGGCTTCGACGAGTCCCAGCGCGGCAAGCCGGGCGGCTTCATCGCCGATCCCGACGTGCTCGACACGTGGGCCACGTCGTCGCTCAGCCCCCAGTTGGTGTGCGGCTGGGAGCGCGACCTCGACCTGTTCGAGCGCACGTTCCCGATGGACCTGCGCCCGCAGGGCCACGACATCATCCGCACGTGGCTCTTCTCCACCGTGGTGCGCTCCAACCAGGAGTTCGGCACCGTTCCGTGGAAGCACGCCGCCCTCTCGGGCTTCGTGGTCGATCCCGACCGCAAGAAGATGAGCAAGTCCAAGGGCAACGTCGTCGTCCCGGACGAGATCCTCGAGAAGTTCGGCGCCGACGCCGTGCGCTGGCGTGCCGCGGGCGCTCGCCCGGGCGCGGACTCGCCGTTCGACGAGACCCAGATGAAGGTCGGGCGTCGCCTCGCGATGAAGGTCCTGAACGCCAGCAAGTTCGTCGTCGCCCCGGTCGAGCAGTACGGCCTCGGCGCCGACGCCTCCCTGCTCGACCCGACGCTGGTCACCGAGCCGCTCGACCGGGCGCTGCTCACCGGCCTGCGCAATGTCGTGGAGACCGCCACCGCGCACTTCGAGGCCTACGACTACGCCTCGGCGCTCGAGGTCACCGAGAAGTTCTTCTGGGACTTCTGCGACGACTACCTCGAGCTCGTGAAGGAGCGCGCCCGCGCCGAGGACGCCTCGGGCACCTCGGCGAAGGCCACCTTCGTGCTGGCGCTCTCGGTGCAGCTGCGCCTGCTCGCGCCGTTCCTGCCCTACGTCACCGAAGAGGTCTGGTCGTGGTGGCAGGAGGGGTCGATCCACCGCTCCGCGTGGCCGACCGCCGACGACCTCGCGATCGAGGCCTTCGACGCTCGTCTGCTCGCGCTCGCGGGTGAGGCGCTGGCCGGCATCCGTGGCGCGAAGTCCACGGCGAAGGTCAGCCAGCGCACCGAGGTGACGCAGGTGGAGATCTCCGGTGACGCCGCCACGCTCGACCTCCTCGCGTCGGCGCTGCCCGACGTGCGGGCGGCCGGGCGGGTCGTCGGCGAGGTCGTCACCACCGCGGGCGAGGGCGCGCTGAAGGTCGACGCCACGCTCGCGGAGTCCTGACCCCGTAAACTCCCAGCGAAAGCCACAGAGTTCCACAGCTCGGGAGGTCACGTGTACGCCGCTGAACGTCAGGTGCTGCTGGCCGAGCGCCTCACCCGCGACGGGCGGCTCTCGGTGAACGAGGTGGCGGCGGAGCTGTCGGTGTCCACCGAGACGATCCGCCGCGACCTCGACGTGCTCGAGCGCGCCGGGACCGCCACGCGGGTGCACGGCGGTGCGGTGCTGTCCACGGCGTACGCGCGCATCGAGGCCAGCCTCGCCCAGCGCACGGGCGAGCGGCCCGAGCTGAAGTCGCGCATCGCGGCGGCCGCCCTCGATTTCCTGCCGGGCACCGGTGGCAGCATCCTGCTGGACGGCGGCAGCACGGTGGCGCACCTGGCCGACGTCCTGCCGGCCGACCGCCACCTGACGGTGCTGACCCACAGCGTCGCCATCGCCCACCTGCTGCTCGGCCACGACGGGATCGCCCTCCACACGCTCGGAGGCCGTGTCCGCGAGGTCACCGGCGTGGCCGTGGGCCAGACCACGGTGGAGGCCCTGCGTGGCACGCGCGCCGACGTGGCGTTCATCGGCACGAACGGGATCGCCGCCGACCACGGCTTCAGCACCCCCGACTCGGAGGAGGCCGCCGTCAAGCGCGCGCTCTTCGGATCTGCCCGCACGCGGGTGGTGCTCGCCGACTCCACGAAGTTCGGCCCGCACCGGGTGTTCTCCTTCGCCGACCTCGGAGACGCCTCCGCCGTGGTCACCGACGACGGCATCACCGGACGTGACCGCGCGATGCTCGAGGACGTCGGCGTCGAGGTCGTCGTCGCCTGAGGGTTACTCGACGGGCTGGGTAGCGAAGTCGATGCCGGAGTTCTGCAGCCGGTTGACCAAGGCGGCGCCCATCGCGACGGCGGTGGTGGTCTGGCCCGAGACCTCGGGCAGGTCGTCGTAGGCCAGCGACATGGCCGACTCCGCGAGCATCTTGGCGGTCTCGGTGTAGCCCGGGTCGCCGCCGCGCACCGTGGTGACGAGCTTGGTGTCGCCGCTCGTCCCGACGAGCGTGAGCGTGAACCACGACTTCGCACGCTGCTCCTCGGTGGGGCCGTCGCCGGCCGCCTTGAGCTTGACCAGCAGGGCGCGCACCGGCGGGATCAGGGCGCCCACCGCCACCGCGCCGAGAACGGGAGCGGCCAGCGCCATCATCCGCCGGGTCCTGAAGTGGGCGTGGTGCTCGTACGTGAACTCCGGGCCGTAGCGCTCGAGCGCCCGGGCCGACCTCAGCACGATCTGCGGGTCGATCGTCGGCAGCGGCACCCCGAACCCCTTGACGGGCGGCTCGGCGCGACCGACGCGGCCTCCACCACGCACCCTGCGGCCCGTGGGCCGGCCCTCGTGGGCGCGACGCTGCTTGGCGGCGGCCTTCGAGCCGCGGAACTGGCCGATCTGACCCAGCGCCGAGTGGTAGGTGCCGGCCGAGAACGAGGCCTTCGCGCGGATGTAGCCCTTGATCGTGATGGGGGCGTCGGCGGGGAGCTGCTGCACCGTGTGGAAGACGCCCAGGTCGTACGGGATCGAGTCGAAGCCACAGGAGTGCACCAGCCGGGCCCCGGTGGCCACCGCGGTCTCGTGGTACTTGAGGTACATCTCGTCGACGAACTGCGGCTCGCCCGTCAGGTCGACGTAGTCGATGCCGGCCTCCGCGGCGGCCTTGACCGCCGGCTCGCCGTGCTCGAGGTAGGGCCCGACCGTGCTGATGAGGACCCGCGTGCCGGAGGCCATCGTCGCCATCGAGGCGTCGTCGGCCAGGTCGGCGACGACGATCGCGGGCGCCTCACGACCCGTGGCCGCGATGCGCGCCGCCACCTGCTCGAGCTTCGCGCGCGAGCGGCCCGCGATCGCCCACGTGGCGTCGGCGGGCAGGTGGACGGCGAGGTAGTCGGCGGTGAGACCGCCGGTGAACCCGGTGGCTCCGAAGAGCGTGAGATCGACCATGGGTCGACGCTATACCGGGGTCAGCTCGCCTTCTTGTCGGCCTCGTCGTGGGTGAGCACCCGCGGCGGCGTGTGGTGGCGCACGGTGTCGGCCGTGACGATCACCTTCGCGACGTCCTCGCGGCTGGGGATCTCGTACATGACGTCCTGCAGGGCGTCCTCGACGATGGAGCGCAGGCCTCGCGCGCCGGTGTCGCGCTCGAGGGCCAGGTCGGCCATCGCCTCGCACGCGTCCTCGGTGAACTCCAGCTCGACGTCGTCGATGGCGAACAGCCGGATGTACTGCTTCGTGAGCGCGTTGCGCGGCTCGGTGAGGATCGAGATGAGGGCCGGCTTGTCGAGCTTGTTGACCGCGGCGATGACCGGCAGGCGGCCGATGAACTCGGGGATCAGGCCGAACTTCAGCAGGTCGGTGGGCACGACCTTCGACAGCTTCTGCAGGTCGTTCTCCTCGACCACCGGCGCGATGTCGGAGTTGAAGCCCAGGGTCTTCTTGCCGCTGCGCTGCTCGATGATCTGGTCGAGTCCGGCGAAGGCGCCACCGACGATGAACAGCACGTTGGTGGTGTCGATCTGGATGAACTCCTGGTGCGGGTGCTTGCGACCACCCTGGGGCGGCACCGAGGCGGTGGTGCCCTCGAGGATCTTCAGCAACGCCTGCTGCACGCCCTCGCCCGACACGTCGCGGGTGATGGAGGGGTTCTCGCTCTTGCGGCTGATCTTGTCGATCTCGTCGATGTAGATGATGCCCGTCTCGGCCTTCTTGACGTCGTAGTCGGCGGCCTGGATGAGCTTGAGGAGGATGTTCTCGACGTCCTCGCCGACGTAGCCGGCCTCGGTGAGGGCCGTGGCGTCGGCGATGGCGAACGGGACGTTCAGCATGCGCGCCAGCGTCTGGGCGAGGTAGGTCTTGCCGCAGCCCGTGGGGCCGACCATGAGGATGTTCGACTTGGCCAGCTCGACCGTCTCGTCCTTGTTGATCCGGCCCGAGGCCTGCGCCTGCACGCGCTTGTAGTGGTTGTAGACCGCCACGGCGAGCGACTTCTTCGCGCCCTCCTGGCCCACGACGTAGGTGTTGAGGAACTCGTAGATCTCGGCCGGCTTCGGCAGCTCGCCGAGGCTGACCTCGGCGCCCTCGGCCAGCTCCTCCTCGATGATCTCGTTGCACAGGTCGATGCACTCGTCGCAGATGTAGACGCCGGGTCCGGCGATCAGCTTCTTGACCTGCTTCTGGCTCTTCCCACAGAAGGAGCACTTCAGCAGGTCGGCGGTCTCACCAATGCGTGCCATGCGAGTTGTTTCCTGTCGTTTCCTGGCGGTCCCCCCACGATGCCACACGGAGGCCTCGTGGGGGACCCGTCAACGGCGGTTCGGTCCGGTCGTGTCGCTCAGACCGGGACCTTGAGGGTGTCGAGCACCTGGTCGATGATTCCGTACTCGACGGCACCGGCGGCGGTGAGGATCTTGTCGCGCTCGACGTCGCGGCTGACCTCCTCGGCCGTCTTGTTGGAGGCCTCGGCGAGCATCTTCTCGAGCAGCTCGCGCATCCGGATGATCTCGTTGGCCTGGATCTCCAGGTCGGAGATCTGGCCGCCCGTGCCCTCGGTGTAGGGCTGGTGGATGAGGATCCGGCTGTTCGGCAGCGCGAAGCGCTTGCCGGGCGTACCCGCGGCCAGCAGCACCGCGGCAGCCGAGGCGGCCTGACCCAGGCAGAACGTCTGCACGTCGGGCTTGATGTAGCGCATCGTGTCGTAGATCGCCGTCAGCGCGGTGAACGAGCCGCCGGGGCTGTTGATGTAGATGCTGATGTCGCGATCGGGGTCCATCGACTGCAGGCACAGCAACTGGGCCGTGACCGCGTTGGCGACGTCGTCGCTGATCGGGGTGCCGAGGAAGATGATGCGGTCCTCGAACAGCTTCGTGTAGGGGTCGATGCGGCGGAAGCCGTACGACGTGCGCTCTTCCCACTGCGGCATGTAGTAGCTCATCGCACGTCTCCTGCCGTGTTGACGATCTCGTCGATCAATCCGTACTCCTTGGCCTGCGCGGGCGTGAACCAGCGGTCGCGGTCGGCGTCGGCCTCGATCTGCTCGACGCTCTGGCCGGTGTGCTGGGCCTGCAGCTGGTTGAGCTGCTTCTTCAGCAGGATGGACTGCTCGGCCTGGATCTTGACGTCGGACGCGGAGCCGCCGATGCCGCCCGAGGGCTGGTGCATCATGATCCGCGTGTGGGGCAGCGCGTAGCGCTTGCCCGCGGTGCCGGCGGCGAGCAGGAACTGGCCCATCGAGGCGGCCAGGCCCATGCCGACGGTGACGATGTCGTTGGAGATGAACTGCATCGTGTCGTACATCGCCATGCCCGCGTCGACGGAGCCGCCGGGGCTGTTGATGTAGAAGTAGATGTCGGCCTCGGGGTCCTCGGCGTTGAGCAGCAGCAGCTGCGCGCAGATCGCGTTCGCGTTCTGGTCGCGGACCTCCGAGCCGAGGAAGACGATGCGTTCCTTCAGCAGTCGGTTGTAGATGTGCCCGTCGAGATCGGAGGGACCCGCCTCGACGGCCATCTGGGGGCTCATGGGTGCGTTCACGTCATTGACCCTAGACCGCGGAACCGACGCAGACACGCGCCCGGCCCCCATGTTCGCCATCGGCGTACAGGGTCAGTGGGCCACGTGCGCGTCGACCTCGGCCGAGATGGCCGCGAGCGTGCGGTCCATGCCGACGAGGAGCTCGTCGTCGTGACTCTGGATCCCTCCGAGCGCCAGCGTGGCCACGACCCGGCTGAGCAGGCTGCGCCGGCCCCCGGCCAGGTCGCGGCGCAGGGTCAGGCGCGTGCCCCCGTCCTCGGGGTCGAGGCGGTAGCTCCACCGCGCGGCCGGGCCGTAGACCTGGAACGCCAGGCGCTGGGGGCGCACCACGTCGACGTAGCGGCTCACGGTGGGCCAGACGAACGCCTTGCGCCGGTTCAGGTTGAGCGAGACCTGGTTGTGGCTCAGCCGCCGGGGGTAGAAGAGCTGGAGCCACGTCTCGGGGCTCCAGCGCCTCATCCTGCGCTGGTCCTTCAGCACGTCCCAGACCTTCTCCGGCGGAGCGGCGACGAGCAGGGACGTCTCGGGGGGCGGGACTCCCCCGCTCAGGCTTTTCCCACCAGGTCACTGCTCTCGGCCGCGGCCTTGATGCGCTCGAGCGTCTGACGGATGCCCGCCTCGAGCTCCTCCTCGAAGTTCTCGGTGCCGCCCAGCACGCGGCGCGTGAGGAAGTTCGACAGCGACGAGACACCGTGCGGCGCGTGACGGCTCTCGGTGAGGCGCGTGCCCGTGGCGGTGGCCTCGAGGTCGTACGACCAGATCGTGCCGTTCTCGGCGATCTTGAACGCGAACCGCTTCCCGGGGACGAACTCCTTGACCTTCGAGCGCGTGGGCCAGAAGAGCGGGCCGCGCCGGTTCACGTTGATCGTGGTGGTGCCCACGCCGACGGGTCCCTTGCCGCGGACGATCATCTTGCGGCACTGCGGGCTCCAGCGGGGCATGTGGGCCGGGTTGCTCACCAGCTCCCACACCCGCTCGGGGGGTGCCTCGATGTCGATGGTCGCCGAGATCTCGTCGCGGTTGGCCATGCTGCTCTCCTTCGTCGCGGTCACTGCTCGGCGAGCCTAGTGGACCGTGACACCAGAACTGTCACATGGGGGTGATCCGGCTCACAGTGTGAGCCGACTCAGGACTCGAGCGCCCGCGTACGCCGCGGGCGCGCGGTCACCCACGTGACCAGCCAGTCCGCGATCCGCGGATGGTTGAGCAACGCCTGGTGGTGGGTCGAGGGCAGGTACTCGAGCCGGGCGTGCTCCACGACCGGCCCGCTCCGGCCGATGCCCGCCGAGGAGGAGAAGTGCACGATCAGGTCTCCCAGCACCGTGCTGAGGAGGTGACGCTGCGTGGCCCCGACCGTGGCGGCCACGAAGTGGTACTCCGCGTGCGCCAGCGGCGCGGCGGCGATCCGGTCGAGGCCCCAGCGGGCGGTGAGGTCCTGACCCTCCCACTCGTCGGCGGTGATGTAGCCGTGGCGCAGGTCGACGATGCCGGCCGAGCGGGAGTCCAGGATGGCGCCGAACGGCGTGGACTGCGGCCAGATCCTCAGGATGCGCGAGCCGAGGTGCGCGGCCTTCTCCAGGTTCGCGCCGGCGTGCGGCGTCCCGAGGCACACGACGTCGCTCACGCGGTGGGCCCACTGGTGCCCGGCCACGGTGGCGCGGTTGGTGGCGGCGCGCACGACCAGGCCGCCCATCGAGTGGCCCACGAGGGTGATGCGGTGCACCGCCACCGGCCAGGCCTCGACCAGCTGCTCCAGCAGCTCGTCGAGGTGCTGGCCGTTCTCCGAGACGTGCAGGCCCGTGTTGTAGCGCAGGAGCACCGGGGTGGCGTCGGTGTCGGCGGCGACGCGGTCGGCGTACGTCGGGCGCTCGCGGCTGCTGCGCGACCACGACTCCTCGTTCTCGCACAGGCCGTGCACGAGGACGACGAGGTGGCCCGTGGCGTCGGGGTAGGCCTGCCGCAGCTTCCACGGCGTGGCAGGGATGTCCGTGCCGTCGTGGCGCAGCGACATCGTGATGGCCTGCGGATCCCCCAGCAGCCGCAGCTCGTCGCCGACGAGCCCGTTGACGGCGGATCGCACCTGGCGCCCGAGCCGGGAGTCGTCGACCGGCGCGCCGACGCCGCGCGCGGCCAGGGCGCGGGCCGCCCCGCCGGAGAGGCGCAGGGCACCCGAGATGCCACCGTAGATCGAGCCCGCGACCGCGTCGTGCACGGACTCGGGCACCCGGCTCCCGACCAGTCGCGTCGCCCGGAAGGCCCGGCGGGCGATTGCGCCGTGGACCTCGCGCACCGTGCCGAGGACGAGCCGGTCGCCGTACTCGAGGGCCAGCGCGGCGACATCGGTGGTGCGCGCCGTGGTGGACATGGACCCCATGGTGCCGTACGCCCTCGCATCGCAGGCGCGCGATCTCGTCCCGTGAACGCAGCCGCCCCCGCGAGCCGGAGCTCGCGGGGGCGGTGTCGCGCCGTGGGAGGAGGACCTCAGAAGATCCAGCCGCAGTTCGAGGCGAAGGACTTGCCGGCGACGAGGTCGTTGAAGAATCCGACGGCCTGGCCGCTGCCCTCGTAGCCGGAGGCCACGTGGGTGGGCGCGAACAGGGTGCTGTACGAGATCTTCGAGCCCTTGGCGCACCAGTCCTTGGAGGCCTGCTTCACCGTCGCGTTCGGGATGACGTCGTCGGCCCAGGAGGACGTGACCTTGAACGGGACGCCGATCTTCTTCGAGCCGAGCTTCAGCTGGCCCAGGCGGCTCGCGATGTCGGCCCGCGACAGGTAGGACGTGATCGTCTTGCCCTCCTTGGTCAGCGTCTTGGTGTCCAGCCACCCGCTGGGCAGGCTCTCGGGCAGGCAGCCGTAGGCGGTGTCCGCGCCGTCGAGCAGCTTCTGGCCCGCCTCGTTGGTCAGGGCGCGGATGCCCAGCTCGGGGTAGGTGACGTCGAGCATCTTGACCGCGAACAGCATGAACGTCTGGTAGGCGCTGTGCTCGATGTTCCTCGCGACCGCACCGAGGTCGACCGTGGGCGCCGTGGCGTGGCCGCCCTTGATCCTCAGCTCGGGCGCGTAGGTCGGGGCCAGCTCGAGGGCGCCCGCCGTGGCGCCGCCGCCCTCGGAGAAGCCCTGGAGGAAGACCGGAGCGGTCTTGGAGAAGCCGAGGTTCTGCGCGGCCCGCACCACGTCGAGCGCGTTCTGGCCCAGCGCGATGTTGTTCGCGTACGGGTGCGTGCCCGGTGTGCCGAGGCCCTCGTAGTCGGTCATCGCGACGGCGTAGCCGGCGTCGTAGAACTGCTTGAGCCAGTTCCCGTCGTACAGCTGGGCCGTCTCGATCAGCTTGCTGGGGGCGCATTTGTCGTTGAGACCCTGGGTGCCGGGGCTCAGCGAGATGATCGGACGCTCACCGCCCTTGGTCCAAGCTGCCTTCGGGACGATGACCGTGCCCGTGACGGCGGTCTTGGCTCCGCGGGCACCGGTCGAGACGTACTGGACCTTCGTGACCGTGGCATCGGCCCGGTTCAGACCCAGGTTGTCGAAGGCGTAGGTGCCGGGTGCCTGCTTGAGGATGGCGCCGGGGGCGCCGGCGATGCTGGCCGGCGGCGTGTAGACGTCATCGGCGGCGTGCGCGGGCGAGGACATCGTCGAAACGGCGAGCGCGACGACGGCGGTCGCCGCGAGGCTCGCGGTACGGGGGCGTGGGAACTTCACATTGTCTCCTGGGGTCCGGTCGCTGGGACGACGTGTAACTGTCAGTTACGTGTAACTAGAAGTTACAGTCCCGTGTGAGGTGGCTCACGTCAAGACCCTGTTCTCTGGTTGGACGGCCCGGCGAGAACGTCTGGAGACAAAGAGAGCCGGCACCCCAGCGGGGTACCGGCTCTCGGGCGGTGGGACGAGCCCACCGGAGATCACTGCGAGTCGGACTCGGGCTCGGTCTCGTCCTCGGGGCCACCCACGGTGCCGTCGGCGCGCAGGTTGGCCAGGTCGACGACGTTGCCGGACTTGTCCGTGACCTTCGCCGACTCCACGAGCGCGGCGAGCGCCTTGCCGCGCAGCACCTCGCTGATCATCTCGGGCACGTGGTTGTGCTCCATGATGTGCTGGATGTAGGAGTTCGGGTCCTCACCGGACTGCTGGGCACGACGCATGATGTGCTGGCTCAGCTCGTCGTTGTCGAGCGGGTACTCGTTCTCCTCGACCAGCTGGTCCAGGACGAACTGCGCCACGATCGACTCGCGCACGTCGCGCTCGAGCTCGGACTCGAACTCCTCGACGGTCTTGCCGTCCTCCTGATCCGTGAGGTAGTCCTCCAGCGTCAGGCCGGCCATCGCGAGCTGCTGGTCCATCTGCTGGCGGCGGTTGGTCAGCTCGCCCTCGGCGAGGCCCTCGGGCATCGGGGCGTCGATCTTGCTGACGAGCTCCTCGAGGACGAGGTCGCGGGCCTCGGCGGCCTGCTCGATCCGCTTGCCGCGGGTCAGGCGCTCGACGAGGTCGGCGCGGAACTCGTCCATCGTGTCGAAGTCCGACGCCATCTGGGCGAACTCGTCGTCGAGCTCGGGCAGGTCGGTCTGGCGCACGTCCTGCAGCGTGACGGTGACGTCCACCTCCTCGCCGGCGAGGTCGCCGCCGACCAGCGTGGTGGAGAAGGTCGCCGACTCGCCCTTCGACAGGCCGGTGACGGCCTCGTCGAGGCCGTCGAGCATGGTGGCCTTGCCGATGACGTAGGGCAGGCCCTCGGCCTGGGCCTCGTCGATGAGCGAGCCGTCCTTGCGAGCGGCCGACAGGTCGATCGTGATCGAGTCGCCCTCGGCGGCCGGGCGGTCGACCTCGCTGAAGGTGGCGAAGCGCTCGCGCAGCTGGTCGAGCTGCTCGTTGACGTCGTCGTCGCCGACCTCGATGTCCTCGACCGTCACGGCGATCTCGGAGGCGTCGGGGATCTCGAGCTGCGGGCGCACGTCGAGCTCGGCGGTGACCTCGATGGTCTCGCCGTCCTCGAACTTCGTCAGGTCGATCTCGGGCTGGCCGAGCGGCGTGGTCTTGGTCTCCTGCAGAGCCTGCGCGTACCAGCCCTGGAGGGCCGAGTTCAGGGCCTCGTCGAGGACGGCGCCGCGGCCGACGCGCTGGTCGATGATCGCCGAGGGAACCTTGCCCTTGCGGAATCCGGGGACCTGGATCTGTGCACCGATGGTCTTGTAGGCCTTGTCGAGGTTCGGCTTGAACTCCTCGAACGGCACCTCGATGGTCAGCTTGACCCGGGTGGGGCTCAGCGATTCGGTGCTGCTCTTCACGTGATGACTCCTGCGTCGTTGGGCTCGTGGCAAGCCCACGGAGTCCTCACGCAGGCCAGCGTCCAGTCTACGGGGCCCCCGTGGTGGCGGGTCAAACGGGCTGCCGCCGAGCGGCCTACACTGATCCGTGCCCACGGGATGTGGCGCAGCTTGGTAGCGCACCTGCTTTGGGAGCAGGGGGCCGCAGGTTCAAATCCTGTCATCCCGACCACGTCCCGGCCACGAGACGAGCCCGGCCGAACTCGGTGCGGGCACCTAGGCTGTCTGCATGACGACCGAAGCGGTGACCGGACGGGTCGTCCACGCCCGCGTGGTCGACGAGCCGCTCGACGTGGCCGAGCACCTGGCCGCCGTCACCGGACGCGCGACCGGCGCCACCGACGTGTTCGTCGGCACGATCCGCGACCACGACCCCGACGCCGCCGGCACCGTCGCGCAGCTGGAGTACGAGGCGCACCCCGACGCCGAGGGGATGATGGCCGCCCTGGCGGGCCAGGTCGCGCTCAGCACCGGAGCGACGGTCGCCGTCTCGCACCGCTTCGGCTCGCTCTCCGTCGGCGACGTCGCCGTCGTGATCGCCAGCGCGGCCCCCCACCGCCGCGAGGCGCTGGAAGCCACTCGCGCCCTGATCGAGCTGATCAAGACCGAGGTCCCGATCTGGAAGCGCCAGACCGACACGCAGGGCCGCTCGGACTGGGTGGGCCTGTGACCCTCGTCGACGGCTTCGGCCGCGTGCACCGCGACCTGCGGATCTCCCTCACCGACAAGTGCTCGCTGCGCTGCACCTACTGCATGCCCGCCGAGGGCGTGCCGTGGATCGAGCGCGACAGCATCCTCACCACCGACGAGCTGGAGCGGATCGCGCGAATCTGCGTCGGTCTCGGCGTCACCAGCATCCGGCTGACCGGCGGCGAGCCCCTCGTGCGCAAGGACGCCGTCGAGGTCGTCCGGCGCCTGGCGGCGCTGGGCCCCGAGGTCTCGATGACCACCAACGGACTGCGCCTGGCCGAGCTCGCCCAGCCCCTGCGCGAGGCCGGTCTCGCTCGCCTCAACATCTCGATCGACACGCTCGACCGCGAGCGCTTCGCCCAGCTCACCCGCCGCGACCGGCTGGACGACGTCCTGGCGGGCATCGAGGCGGCGCGGGTCGCCGGCTTCACGCCGCTCAAGCTCAACGCCGTCGCGATGCGCGGCGTGAACGAGGACGAGCTCGTCGACCTGGTCGAGTACGCCGTCGGCCAGGGCGCGCAGCTGCGGTTCATCGAGCAGATGCCGCTCGACGCGGGTCACACGTGGGACCGCGCCGCGATGCTCACCGGGGACGAGATCCTCGAGCGCCTCCGTACGCGCTACGAGCTGGAGTCGATCCCCGGCCGCGGCTCCTCCCCCGCCGACACGTGGCTGCTCGACGGCGGTCCCGGCTCGGTCGGCGTCATCGCCTCGGTGACCGCGCCGTTCTGCGCCGCCTGCGACCGCATCCGGATCACCGCCGACGGCCACGTGCGCAACTGCCTCTTCGCGCGCGACGAGTCCGACCTCGTGAAGGTCCTGCGCGGCGGCGGCAGCGACGAGGACCTGGTGCGGATCATCAGCGGCTCGATCGCCGCCAAGCGCGCCGGCCACGGGATCGACTCCCCGACCTTCGTGCAGCCCGACCGCCCGATGAGCGCCATCGGCGGCTGAGCGGCGCGGCTCAGCCTCCCGCGTAGGGCGGCAGCACGTCGACGGTGCCACCGGCAGGGACGGGCGCCGACCGGTCGGTCGTGCGCGTGCCCTCCACCAGCACCGAGCACCGCGTCAGCACCGGACCGAGGTCCTCGAACCTCGCGGCCAACGCGTCAAGGACGTCGCCGATCGTGGCGGCCTCCACCGTCGTCTCCGACGTGCCGGCCGCCTCGCGGGCGGCGGCGAAGAGTCGCACTCTCACGGGCTCCATGCAGCCAAACTAGCGTCCACGCGGGCTCGCCACGATCCGACGAACGGGTAGCGTCGACCCGGTGGACCCCTCCAGCCTTCCCGAGCTCCTGGCCGCGCGCGTGCGCGGCCGCGCTCCGGCCTGCGGAGCCACCCGCGTCATCGCGATCGACGGCCGCAGCGGAGCCGGCAAGACGGCACTCGCCCTGGACCTCGCCGACCGGATCGGCGCGCCAATCCTGCACCTCGAGCGTCTCTACCCCGGCTGGCACGGCCTGTCCCGGACCCCCGCCATCGTCCGTGCCCTCCTGGCCGACCTGGCGATCGGCGAGATCGGCCGCGCCCGGCAGTGGGACTGGGAGGCCGACGCGCCGGGCCGGTGGCTCACCGTGCGACCGACGAACGACCTCATCATCGAGGGCGTGGGGGCCGGCGCCACCGCGCTGCGGCCGTTCCTCAGCCATCTCGTGTGGCTCGAGGCGCCCGAGGTGGAGCGGCGCCGGCGGGCCCTCACCCGCGACGGCGACACCTACGCCCCGTGGTGGGACGTGTGGGCCGCCCAGGAGGAGCAGTACATCGCCACCGACCACACGCCGGAGGCAGCCGACCTGATCGTGTCGACGGGGTCCTGACTCCTCGCGCGGTTGTGGCATCATGGAGGCGGCGCCTCGGCGCCACGCGGACGTAACTCAATGGCTAGAGTCCCTGCCTTCCAAGCAGGATGTTGCGAGTTCGAATCTCGTCGTCCGCTCCACGCACCGGCGCCTCAGTCGCGCCGGCCCCGCCCGCGAGCGACGAGGGTCCGCCCCACGGTCACCACGATCCAGGCCGCGCCGAACACCACGAAGACCCAGCCCTTGTCGGGGTCGCTCGTGCTGGTCAGGATGAAGACCCCCATCAGCACGACGCCCGCCGCCGTGGCGAGCAGCGGCCACTGGTCGGCGAGTCCGCGGGGCGAGTCGTCCATGCCTCGGACTCTACGACGGCCGCAGCGCCGAGGTCAGGCGGGAAGCCGGTGCAGGATGAGCACCGCGCGGTCGTCCTCGCCGGGCTCGGTCTGGTCGAGGATCCGGCGGGGCGCGCCGTCCATGCCGTGACTGATCGCGATCTTCGCCGCACCGCGCAGCCACTCGATGCCCACCGCGAGGTCGAGCGTGCGGGTCTCGACGACGCCGTCGGTGTAGAACATCAGCGCCTCGCCGGGCGCGAGGACGCCGGTGGCGCCGCGGAACTCGGGGTGGTCGATGATGCCGAGCGCCAGACCGCGCGCACCCGAGACGACCCACCGGTCCTCGTCGGGCTTCCAGTGCATCGCCGGCGGGTGCCCGGCGTTCAGGACCTCGTAGCCGCCGGTCTCGAGGTTCACCAGCACGTGCACCGCCGTGGCGAAGCCTTCGTCCCACGACTGACGCAGCAGGTAGTCGTTGCCCGCGGCGAACAGCCCCAGCGGTGGCAGCGAGCCGATCAGCCCGCCGAGCGCTCCGGCCAGCTGGAGCGACTGGGTGCCGGCGGAGACGCCCTTGCCGCAGACGTCGACGAGCACCATCTCGAGGTACTTCTCGTCCTTGGACAGGTTGGCGACGAGGAAGTCGCCGGCGAACTTGGCCGATCCGGCCGACTCCATCGCGGACTCGCTGACCCAGCCCTCGGGCAGCCTCGGGACGGTGCCCTGGGCCTGCAGGCGGTCGCGCAGCTCCATCAGCATGGCCTCGCCGAGCGCGGCGGGCAGGCCCGAGCGGGTGCGGGACGCGCTGTAGAGCAGGATCGCGGCGGCGAGGTAGACCGCGAGCAGGGACGCGGGCCGGGCGGCGTTCCAGCCGCTGTCGAGCGTGTAGACCAGCGACGAGACCGTGGCGGCGAACAGCACGATGCCCGTCAGGGAGGCCTGCGGCCACCACTGGAGGAGCATCCCGCCCACCAGCAGCGGGAGGATGAACATCGTGACCGGCATGATCGCGTACCAGGTCAGGCTGATGATGAACATGACCACGGTGACCAGCAGCAGGGCGGCCAGAACCGCCATCTGGCCGTCCTTGGAGCCCGAGCGCCACTCACGGGCGTTGGACGACAGGTAGCGACCGACGGGGTCGCGTCTCGCCCCTCGCGCCGTACTCACGGACTGACCCTATCGGCGTCTCTGGCAGCGCGGGCACCAGAACAGGTTTCTCGCCGCGACGACCTCGGTGCGCACCTTCGTCCCGCAGACGTGACACGGCTGTCCGGCGCGGCGGTAGACGTAGACCTCGCCGCCGTGATCGTCCACGCGCGGCGGGCGTCCCATGGCCTCGGGCTCGTGCTCGGCGCGCACCGTGTCGATGCGTCCGGTGCGCACCCCCTCCCCCATCAAGCCGACGAGATCGGACCACAGCGTGAGGAACGTCACCGGCCGCAGGTCGCGTCCCGGGGTCCTCGGATCGATGCGGTGCCGGAAGAGCACCTCGGCGCGGTAGACATTTCCGACTCCCGCGATGATGCGCTGGTCCATGAGGAGCGTCGCGATCGGTGCGCGGGACCGCGCCACCATCGCGGCGGCCCTCTCCACGTCGGCGTCGGGGTCGAGCGGGTCCTCGCCCAGCCGCGCCAGCACGGCCTCCACCTCGTCGGGGGTCAGCGCCTCGCAGGCCGTCGGGCCGCGCAGGTCGGCGCTGACCCGGTCGGAGGCGATGCGCCAGCGCACCTGCCCCACGACCGGAGGCGCGGGATCGTCGACGAGGTTGAACGACCCGTACAGCCCGAGGTGCACGTGCACCTGCTCCTCGGTGCCCGCGAAGGCGACGAACAGGTGCTTGCCGTGGGCCGTGGCCTCGACCAGTTCACGGCCGTCGAACACCGCGGCGGACTCGAACCGGCCCTGAGGGCTGGACGAACGGACGCGCTTGCCGCCGAACGTGCCGGTCAGGTCGAGCGCGAGCCGGTGGAGGGTGTGTCCCTCAGGCAAGAGTGCCCTTCTCCTCGTACTCGGCCAGCAGGTCGATCCGACGCTGGTGGCGGTCGGCCTCGCTCCACGGCGTGGCGAGGAACGCCTCGACGATCGACTCGACCTCCTCGACCGAGTGCATGCGCGCGCCGATGCCCATGACCTGGGCGTTGTTGTGCTGACGGGCGAGCTGAGCCGTCTCGACGCTCCACGTCAGCGCGCAGCGGATGCCAGGCACCTTGTTCGCGGCGATCTGCTCACCGTTGCCCGAGCCGCCGATGACGATGCCGAGCGAGCCCGGGTCGTCGACAACGCCCTGGGCCGCGTCGATGCAGAAGGGCGGGTAGTCGTCGAGCTCGTCGTAGGCATGGGCGCCGTGGTCGATCGGCTCGTGGCCGTTCTCCCGCAGCCAGGTGACGAGGTGGGTCTTGAGTTCGTAGCCGGCGTGATCGGCACCGAGGTGGACGCGCATGCGGCCATTCTCGCAGGTGGGATCAGCCGCGGACCATCGGCGTGTGGGCCATCTCGTGGACCCAGGCCGAGAACGCCCGGGCCGACGCGTCGCCCTCGAACTCGCCCAGCACGTGCACCTTGAGCTGGCGGCGGCGCGCGGCCAGGGGGTCCTCGCGCAGCATCTGCGCGAGCACCTTCGGCAGATCCGTGAGCTCGCGGTCGACCATGTAGCCGCCGGCGGCCACGGGCACGGCGTCGGCGAACTCGTCGAGGTCGTGGACCATGCTCACCATCAGGTAGGGCTTGCCCGAGGCGAGCCAGTCCGAGACGACGCTGGAGACGTCCGAGACGAGGGCGTCGGCGTGGTTCATGCACTCGGCCACCGACCAGCCCCGCACGGCCTCCTCGCCCCACACGTGGCGGCCGGGAGTGGCGAGATCCTCGTGGTCGGCGGCGAGGATCGCGTTGAGCTCCTCCAGCCGCCCGGCCCAGTACGCGTCGCGCAGGAACACGGGGTGCGGGCGGAAGATCACGTCGGTGCCGGCGACGAGCAGCGCCCGCAGGATGCGGTCGGCGATCCGCATCGACGAGAAGTCGGTCATCTTGCCGTTGCCGGTCCAGGTGGGCGCGTAGAGCACGGTCGGCCGGGCGACCTCGGTGCCGGGCGTTTCGGCCGGCAGCACGTCACCGGACTGGGGCCGGCCCAGCAGGACGAACCGCTCACGCGGGATCTCCACGCCGTGGCGGGCGTAGCGGTCGATCGCGGCCTCGCCCGACGCCACCAGGACGTCGTAGCGCAGGTGGCGCGTGTGGTGGCTCCCGGCCTTGTCCGAGTCACCGTGGCCGAGCCACACGTGGCGCACCGAGCGGATGCCCATGAGCTTGAGGTGGCCCGGCGCGTTGTGGACGTAGAAGAAGGTGGTGACGCTCGGCACCGTGAGGACGCGCATGTCGCCCAGCACGTCGGAGCCAGCGGAGATCCAGGGCATGGACGGACGGATGGCGGCCCGCAGCTCGGCGCAGTAGTGGCTGCGGAGGCCGACGATGACGCCCCGGTCGCCCGAGGCCAGCAGGTGCGGCTCCCACATGCCCACGTGGATCGGGCCGCCGCCGTAGCCGCCGTAGCCGAGAACGAAGCGCGGCTCGTAGGCCTTCAGCGCGCGGCGCAGCGTCAGGCGGGCCCGCCAGAGCACGACCTTGTCGGCGATGACCGGAGCGGCCGCCGCCGCGAGCAGGAGCACGGCGAAGCCCACGGCCAGTGACGGGGCGAACGCGACGGCCAGCGCCGTCACCGCGCCGAGCCACCGCACGGCGATGACGAAGGGGCCACGGTCGGCCGGATCGGGAGCGGGGCAGACCTTCGGCTCGGGGACGCCGGGCAGACCGTGGACGTGGGGCGGCGTGGCCGGGCGGAGCATCGCCGCGCGGACGACCAGGACGCCGATCACGGCCGCGACGACGCCGGCGACCATCGGGAGGTCGAGGAGCCACCGGATCAGGAGCGCGAGCGCGGCGACCGCGACCAGGGCGGCCGTCGACCACACGAAGACGCCGTTGCGGCTGGAGACGTCGGTGCGGAACCGGTGCCGCATGCGGTGCTCGCGGCGATCGAGGTGCCCTCGCACCCGCTCCAGCAATGTCGACATCGGATCCAACCTAGCGGTTCGGATCCGCGGGCCCGAGGAGCGCCGCGTGATCTCGATGCACCGGGAGCTCGCTGCGCTCGCCCCGGCACTCGATCACCGGGCGGCTGAGCTCGGTGATCGAGTGACCGGCGAGCGGAGCGAGACGGTCGTATCGAGATCACGCTCCGCGAACGGACGGATCAGTCGAAGATCGGATCGCGCGTGCGCGTCCGCTTGAGCTCGAAGAAGCCGTCGTAGGACGCCAGCGCGCGGGCGCCGTCGAACACGGTGCCGGCCTGCTCGCCCTTCGGGGCGGGCGAGACGACGGGGCCGAAGAAGGCCGTGTCGCCGATCGAGATGACCGGCGTGCCGACCTCCTCGCCGACACGCGAGATCCCGTCGGTGTGCGAGGCGCGCACGGCGTCGTCGAGCGACGTGTCGTCGGCGGCGTCGGCGAGCTCGAGGGGCAGGCCGGCCTCGGCGAGCGACTCCTCGTAGAGCGCACGATCGAAGTCGCGGCCCTCGACGTGGTGGCGGGTGCCGAGCGCGGTGTACAGGTCGCGCAGCACCTCGGTGCCGTGCTGCTGCTCGGCGGCGATGCACAGCCGCACCGGACCCCAGCCGCGCTCGATCATCTCCTTGTACTCGTCCGGCACGTCCTTGTCCTCGTTGAGGACGGACAGGCTCATCACGTGGAAGGACGTCCGCACCGGGCGGACCTGCTCGACCTCGAGCATCCAGCGGGAGGTCATCCAGGCCCAGGGGCAGAGGGGGTCGAACCAGAGGTCGACGGTCTCGGTGGTGGTCATGTCCGGTCCAACACCGGATGACCCGCGCGCATTTCCTCCACGAGCGCCGCGACGACCGCGTCGAGCTCGCCGCCGTTCTGCGCGGCCACCGCCCGCTGGCGCTGGTAGGAGGCGCCGCCGGCCCTCATGATCTCGCGGATCCCCTGAAGCTCCTCGGCGCAGTCGAGGTCCTCGGCCACCGGCTCGAGCTCGACGAGCAGCCGCTCGAGGTCGTCGGTGACGAGCTCCTCGCGGGCCTCGCGGTCGAGGATGAGGATCGCGTCCATGCCGTAGCGGGCGGCCCGCCACTTGTTCTCCTGCACGAACCACGACGGGATCGACGGCAGCTCACGGCCGGCGTCGAGCTCGCGCGAGTGGTGCTCGACCAGGCAGTGCGTGAGCGCCGCGATGCTGGCCAGCTCCGACATCGAGGGGATGCCGTCGCAGATGCGCATCTCCAGGGTGCCGAACTTCGGCGAGGGGCGGATGTCCCAGCGGATCTCGTCGAACACGTCGATCACACCGGTGTGCATCATGTCGTCGACGTACTGCTCGAGCTCGTGCCAGTGGTCGAACTGGAAGGGCAGTCCCGCCGTGGGCAGCTGCTGGAACATCAGGGCGCGGTTCGAGGCGTAGCCGGTGTCCTGGCCGCCCCAGAACGGGCTCGAGGCGCTGAGCGCGAGGAAGTGGCCGTAGTGCGTGAGCATCGCCCGGCTGATCGGCAGCACCTTGTCGCGGTCCTCGATGCCCACGTGGACGTGGACGCCGTAGATCAGCATCTGGCGCCCCCACCACTGGGTGCGGTCGATCAAGGTGGCGTAGCGCTCCTTGTCGGTGACCTTCTGCTGGGTCCAGCGCGCGAACGGGTGCGTGCCGGCGCACATCAGCTCGACCCGCAGCGGATCGGTGACCTGGCGCAGCCGCTCGATGTTGCGGCCCAGGTCGTCGGTGGCCTCGCGGACGGTGTGGCACACCCCCGTGACGACCTCGACCGTGTTGAGCAGCAGCTCCTGCTTGATGTGCGGGTGCTCCTCGCCGTAGGCGGGCGCCACCGCGTCGAGGACCGTCTGCGCCACCTGGCGGAGGTCACCGGAGTCCTGGTCGACCAGCGCCAGCTCCCACTCGATGCCGATCGTCGAGCGCTCGGAAGCCGCGAACGGGATGTGCATTCCCCCATCCTGCCCGACCCGCCGGAGCATGCCGCGACGAAAGGCGCTCGTGTGACCCAGATCGTGCAGACGCTGCCTGTGACATCTGTGGGTGGCGGGTGAAAGAGTGGGCGCATGCCCGGTACCAACCTCACCCGTGAAGAAGCCCGCCAGCGCGCAGCCGTCGTCTCGGACGCGTCCTACGACGTGGCGCTCGACCTGACCCTCGAGGGCGAGCGCTTCGGCTCGGTCACCACCCTGACCTTCGCCGCGCAGCCCGGCGCCTCCACCTTCGTCGACCTGGTGGACGGCGAGCTGACCTCGGTCACCCTCAACGGCCGCGAGCTGGACCTGTCGGCCTACGCAGACAGCCGCATCGCGATCGACGGTCTCGAGGCGCAGAACGAGCTCGTGGTCACGGGCACGTGCCTCTACTCGCACTCGGGCGAGGGCCTGCACCGCTTCGTCGACCCCACCGACGACCGCGTCTACCTCTACACGCAGTTCGAGGTGCCCGACGCCCGCCGCGTGTTCGCCACGTTCGAGCAGCCCGACCTCAAGGCGCAGTTCACGTTCCACGTCACGGCGCCCGCGCACTGGAAGGTCGTCTCAAACTCCCCCACGCCCGAGCCGATCACGCTCGACGGCGGCAGTGCGGTGTGGCACTTCGAGCCCACCAAGACGATGAGCACCTACATCACGGCGCTCGTCGCCGGCGAGTACCACGAGGTGCGCGACTCCTACGCCGGTGCGTACGACGAGATCCCCCTCGGCGTCTTCTGCCGCCAGTCGCTCGTGCCGTTCCTCGACGCCGACGACATCTTCGGCATCACCAAGCAGGGCTTCGAGTTCTTCGAGGGCGCCTTCCAGATGGGCTACCCGTTCGGCAAGTACGACCAGCTCTTCGTGCCGGAGTACAACATGGGCGCGATGGAGAACGCGGGCGCCGTCACCTTCCGCGACGAGATGATCTTCCGCAGCCGCCAGACGGTCTCGGCCTACGAGCAGCGCGCCAACACGATCCTGCACGAGATGGCCCACATGTGGTTCGGCGACCTCGTGACGATGAAGTGGTGGGACGACCTGTGGCTGAACGAGTCGTTCGCCGAGTTCGCGGCGCACCACTCCTCGGTCAAGGCCACCCGGTTCACCGACGCGTGGACCGGCTTCACCAACAGCCGCAAGAACTGGGCCTACCGCCAGGACCAGCTGCCCACCACGCACCCGATCGCGGCGGACAACTACGACTTGCACGCGGTCGAGGCGAACTTCGACGGCATCACCTACGCCAAGGGCGCCTCCGCCCTGAAGCAGCTGGTCGCCTGGGTCGGCGAGGACGACTTCTTCGCGGGGCTGCGCGCCTACTTCACGAAGCACGCGTACGGGAACACCGAGCTCCAGGACCTGCTCGTCGAGCTGTCCGAGGCGTCGGGCCGCGAGCTCGACAGCTGGGCCGCCGAGTGGCTCCAGACCTCGGGCGTCAACACGCTGCGCGCCGACTTCGACGTCGACGACGAGGGTCGCTTCACGCGCTTCGACGTGGTGCAGACGGCCACCGAGGAGTACCCCACGCTGCGCCGTCACCGCATCGCGATCGGCCTGTACGACCGCGGTGACGACGGCCGCCTTGTGCGGACCGAGCGCATCGAGACCGACGTCCGCGACGAGCGCACCACGATCACCGAACTCGTCGACCAGCGCCGTCCCGACCTCATCCTGCTGAACGACGACGACCTGACGTACGCCAAGATTCGCCTCGACGAGGGCTCCTTCGAGACCCTCCTCGCCGGCATCGCCACGTTCGCCGACTCGCTGCCGCGGGCCCTGTGCTGGGGCTCGGCGTGGGACATGACGCGCGACGCCGAACTGCCGTCGGCGCGCTTCGTCGACCTCGTGCTGGCGGGCGTCGGCACCGAGTCCGACCTCACCGCCGTGTCGTCGCTGCTGCGCCAGGGGCACTCGGCGATCAACCTGTTCACCTCCGACGAGAACCGTCCCGCGCTCGCGCGGCACTGGGAGCAGGGCGTGGCCGAGCTGCTGTCCTCCGCCGAAGCGGGCAGCGACCACCAGCTGGCGTTCGCGCGGGCGCTGGCGTCGGCGGCGACCTCTGCGGATCTCCTGCGCCAGGTGCTGGGCGGGTCGGTCGAGGGACTCGAGCTCGATGCCGACCTGCGGTGGACGTACATCCGCGGCCTCGCGCGTCTGGGAGACGCCGACGAGGCCGAGATCGACGCCGAGTTGGCGCGCGACGACACGAACCAGGGCCGCGAGAACGCGGCCGGTGCGCGTGCCCGCCGCCCCGACGCCGAGGCGAAGGCGGAAGCGTGGCGCAAGGTCGTGGAGGACGCCTCCACGCCCAACGAGACGCGCCGCCAGATCGCCGAGGGATTCCAGGTGCCCGGCCAGGCCGAGCTGCTCGAGCCCTACGTCGACCGCTACCTGAAGATGGCCGACACCGTCATCGACGAGATGGGCGTGTGGATCGGGCAGAACGCGCTGATCCACCTGTTCCCGCTGGCCAACCCGTCGCAGGACGCGCTCGCCAAGGTCGACGCCTGGCTGGAGAGCACGCAGGCGCCCGCCGCCGCGCGTCGCTACGTGCTCGAGGGTCGCGACGACCTGCGCCGCGCCCTCGCGGCCCGCGCCGTCAACTGACGGGAACGGCGGTCGAGGGATCGCGAGGAACGAGCGGTTGTATCGAGACCATGGGTGATCTCGATACGCCCCCGCAAGCGGGAGGTGCCCCCACGTCTCGCTTCGCTCGCCGGCACTCGATCACCGGGCCCGTCACCCGGTGATCGAGTAGCTCGGCGAGGAACGAGCCGGCATATCGAGATCACGCCCGCTGCCCGGTGATCGAGTAGCCCGGCGAGGAACGAGCCGGCGTATCGAGATCACGCCCGCTGCCCGGTGATCGAGTAGC
The DNA here is from genome assembly GCF_013868155.1 of Aeromicrobium phoceense. Lineage (NCBI taxonomy): Bacteria > Bacillati > Actinomycetota > Actinomycetes > Propionibacteriales > Nocardioidaceae > Aeromicrobium > Aeromicrobium phoceense. The sequence goes on along the minus strand of NZ_JACEOG010000001.1, from coordinate 1,433,291 downwards.
ACGCGAGCGCAGCGAGCGGCGTATCGAGATCACGCCTCAGAGGGTCACGTCCTCCAGCATCTCGGTCACCAGCGCCGCCACGGGCGAGCGCTCCGAACGGGTCAGCGTGACGTGCGAGAACAGCGGGTGGCCCTTGAGCTTCTCGACCACGGCGACGATGCCGTCGTAGCGACCCACCCGCAAGTTGTCGCGCTGCGCGACGTCGTGAGTCAGCACCACCTTGGAGTTGGCGCCGATGCGCGAGAGCACCGTCAGCAGCACGTTCCGCTCGAGCGACTGGGCCTCGTCGACGATGACGAACGCGTCGTGCAGCGAGCGCCCCCGGATGTGCGTCAGCGGCAGCACCTCGAGCATCTGGCGGTCGATGATCTCCTCGACCACGTGCGGTGAGGCGACGGCGCCGAGCGTGTCGAACACGGCCTGCGCCCACGGCCCCATCTTCTCGTCGGAGCTGCCGGGCAGGTAGCCGAGCTCCTGCCCGCCCACGGCGTAGAGCGGCCGGAACACGATGACCTTCTGGTGCTGCTGGCGCTCCATCACCGCCTCGAGGCCCGCACAGATCGCCAGGGCCGACTTGCCGGTGCCGGCGCGACCACCGAGCGACACGATCCCCACCTCCGGATCGAGCAGCAGGTCGAGTGCCACGCGCTGCTCGGCCGAGCGACCGTGGAGCCCGAAGGCGTCGCGGTCGCCACGGACGAGGCGCACCTGCTTGTCGGGCGTGACCCGGCCGAGCGCGCTGCCCTTGTCCGACAGCAGCACCATCCCGGTGTGGCACGGCAGGTCACGAGCCGACTCGAGGTCGATCGTGCCGTGCTCGTAGAGGTCGTCGAGGTCGGCGCTCTCGACGTCGATCTCGGTCATCCCCGTCCAGCCGGTCTCCAGGGCCCACTCGGCGCGGTACTCCTCGGCGGTCAGGCCGACGGCCGAGGCCTTCACGCGCATCGGGAGGTCCTTGGACACCAGGACCACGTCGTGGCCCTCGTTCGCGAGATTGCGGGCGACCGAAAGGATCCGGGTGTCGTTGTCGGCCAGGCGGAACCCGGACGGCAGCGAGCCGGCGTCGGTGTGATTCAGCTCGACCCGCAGGGTGCCGCCCTCGTCGCCGATCGACATCGGGACGTCGATCGTGCCGTGCTGGACGCGCAGGTCGTCGAGGAAGCGCAGGGCGTTGCGGGCGAAGTACCCGAGCTCGGGATGGGCGCGCTTGGCCTCCAGCTCCGTGATCACCACGATCGGGATGACCACCTCGTGCTCGCCGAAGCGCTGCATCGCGGCCGGGTCGGCCAGCAGGACGCTCGTGTCGAGGACGTAGGTGCGGTGATCGGGGCGGAGGGTCACGCTCTTCGAAGCAGCCACGGCAATCTCCTCGAGAGCCATGCGCGCGCCCGGCGCCCAGCCCTCACTAGTGGGTGGGGGCCTGAGCCTGTCGGGGGACGAAGGGCTCGGGATCGAGCTTGGGCACACACCGAAAGTACGACTGGAGGTCGTCGATTCCGGGAAGGCTCACCGCGTGTCTACGTGACGATCGCGTGAACGACCGGGGTCGCGCGTCAGGTGCCGAAGCGGCGCTCGCGCCCGGCGTAGGAACGCATCGCGCGCAGGAAGTCCACGCGCCGGAAGGCGGGCCACATCGCGTCGCAGAAGTAGAACTCCGAGTGCACGCTCTGCCACAGCAGGAAGCCGCTCAGGCGCTGCTCGCCCGACGTGCGGATCACCAGGTCGGGATCGGGCTGGCCCTTCGTGTAGAGGTGCTCGGCGATGTGGTCGACCTCGAGGGTGGAGGCCACCTCCTGCAGGCTCTTGCCCGCGGCGGCCTGCTCCAGCAGCAGCGAGCGCATCGCGTCGGTCAGCTCCTGGCGACCGCCGTAGCCCACGCACACGTTGACCGAGAGGCTCGAGTCCTGGTCGGCCGTCAGGTCGGCGGCGCGCTTCATCCGCGAGGCCGACTCGGCCGGCAGCATGTCGAGGTTGCCGATCAGGCGGATCCGGTAACCCAGGGCGGCGAGGTCCTCCACGAGTCGCTCGATCACGACCAGCAGAGCCGCGAGCTCGTCGGCCGGGCGGCGCAGGTTGTCGGTCGACAGCAGCCACAGGGTGACGATCTCGACGCCGAGCTCGTCGCACCAGCCCAGGAACTCGGTGATCTTGTCGGCGCCGGCCTGGTAGCCGAGGTCGACGCGGGCACCCGCACCCTTGGCCCAGCGGCGGTTGCCGTCGACGATCGCACCGACGTGGCGCGGGAGGTTGGCGGGATCGAGCCCCTTGGCGAGCCGACGTTCGTACGCGCCGTAGAGGAGATCGCTGACCGGCATGCGGCCAGAGTACGCGGCTCCCTTGCGACGGTGGGACGACCGTCACGCGTTCGTCCGACTCGCCTGCTTCCCCGCAGGGACTAGAATCGGCGCATGGCGGCCCCCCAGCAGGATTCCCTCGCGGACGAGGTCAGCGACCGACTCCGAGGAACCGTCGAGGAGATCAAGCCGAAGCTGCGTGGCTGGCTCCACGCCGCGACCGCTCCCCTCGCCCTGATCTCGTTCCTCGTGCTGCTCGTGCTGGCCGACAGCCGCGCCGCACGCCTCGGCGCCGCGGTGTTCATGCTGAGCGCGCTGCTGCTCTTCGGGGTCAGCGCCGTCTACCACACGGTGCCGTGGCGCGAGCGGGCCAAGCAGACCCTGCGGCGCCTCGACCACTCCAACATCTTCGTGATGATCGCGGGGTCGTACACGCCGTTCTCCCTGCTGCTGCTGGACCGCAAGGACATGCTCACGCTGCTCTCGCTCGTGTGGGGCGGCGCCCTGCTCGGCGTGCTGTTCAAGATCTTCTGGATGTCAGCCCCGCGCTGGGTGTACGTCCCGCTCTACATGGCCCTCGGCTGGGCCGCTCTGATCTATCTGCCCGACTTCTACGCGGCCGCGTCCACCGTGGTGTTCGTGATGCTCTGCGTCGGCGGCCTGCTCTACACGCTCGGCGCGCTCGTCTACGCGTTCCAGTGGCCGAACCCCAGCCCGCGCTGGTTCGGCTACCACGAGGTCTTCCACGTCTTCACGATCGCGGCGTTCATCGTGCACTACATCGGCGTCAGCTTCCTGGTCTACGGCCAGTCCTGACGTCGCCCCCACCCCACTTTTGTGACGCCGTTCGGCACGCTCGGTCACCGGCGGGCGAACCGCGTCACAGAAGTAGGGGCGCAGGACAGCCTCACCGGGGCGGCAGCGCCTCCGGGTCGTTGACCGGCAGAGCGCAGACGAAGTCGCGGCACACGTAGGCGGTCGGCTTCCCGTCGATCGCCTCACGCCCCTCGAACAGCGGCACCGAGGATCCTTCGCGGGTGGCCACCACCACGGCGCCCGGGGCGAGCAGGCCGAGCGCGGCGCGGTGCATCGGGCCGCCGACCTCGCCGACGACGGCCACCTCGGCGGGACCGTCCAGCAGGGCCTCCCCCGCGGCCAGCGTCCAGCCGGCGAAGCGCGGCGCGCCCGTGGCCAGGGCCGCGGCCGACTCCACGCACGAGGTCGCGGCGGCGCGGATCTCGTGGTCGCCGGTGACCGCGGCGAGCGCGAGCAGGCCGTGCGCGAGCGCCGAGGACCCCGAGGGGTGGGCGTTGTCCGCTGCGTCGCGCGGACGCACCACGAGCGTCTCGGTGTCGTCGGCGGTGTCGTACCAGCCGCCGTCCTCGGCGCGGAAGTGCGCGATAGCGCGGTCGGCGACGTGCCGGGCGCGGTCGAGCCAGCGGTCGTCGTCCGTGGCGCCGAGGACCGCGACGAACGCCTCGATCACCGCGCCGTGGTCCTCCAGGACGGCGGCGTGGCCGGAGCGCACGCCGCCCAGCGAAGTGCGGACGAAGCCGGGCTCGACGTGGAGATCCCACAGCAGCGTGGCGGCCTTCGTGGCAGCCTCTACGAGCTCGGGGCGCTCGAGCAGGATCCCGGTCTCGGCCAGGGCCGTGATGGCGTAGGCGTTCCACGCCGAGACGACCTTGTCGTCGCGGGCGGGCCGGGTGCGCTCGGCGCGCACCTCTAGGAGGCGCTCGCGCACGCGGGCCCAGCGCTCGGGGTCGTCGGGGTCCTGCAGCAGCTGGAGGGTCGACAGGCCTCGCTCGAACGTGCCGCCACCGGTGACCGACAGCAGCTGGACCGCCCACGCCGCGTCGCCCGTGCCGAGCGCCTTCATCAGCTGGTGGGGGTTCCAGACGTAGTAGGTGCCCTCGTGGCCGTCGCTGTCGGCGTCGAGCGCCGACGCGAAGCCGCCCTGGTCGGTGCGCAGCTCGCGCAGCATGAAGTCGGCGGTCTCGTGGCAGACGCGCTCGGCCAGCGCCACAGCGGCACCGTCCTCGCCGCGGGCCCGCAGCGCGCGGAACCAGTGGAGGTAGGCGCGCAGCAGCAGCGCGTTGTCGTAGAGCATCTTCTCGAAGTGCGGCACGCGCCAGTTCCGGTCGACGCTGTAGCGCGCGAAGCCGCCGCCGAGCTGGTCGTACATGCCGCCGCGCGCCATCGCCTCGAACGTGCGGCCGACGGCGGTCCACACCTGGTCGTCGCCGCTGCGGGTGTGCTGGCGGAGCAGGAACTCCAGCACCATCGACGGCGGGAACTTGGGCGCGGCACCGAAGCCGCCGGCCTCCGCGTCGAACTGGCGCAGCAGCGCCGTGGCCGCCTCGTCCAGGTCGGCTGCGCTCAGCGCGTCACCGGCGAGGGCGTCCTCGGCGCCGAGGAAGTCGAGGACCTGCCCTGCGGACTCCATGACCTCGCCGCGCCGGTTCTCCCACGCGTCGGCGAGCGCCTGCAGCACCTGGCTGAACGCCGGGTGCCCGGCGGTGGGCTCGGGCGGGAAGTAGGTGCCGGCGAAGAACGGCTCGCCGCTCGGAGTCAGGATGCACGTCATCGGCCACCCGCCCTGGCCCGTCATGGCCTGCGTGGCGCGCATGTAGACGGCGTCGATGTCGGGCCGCTCCTCGCGATCGACCTTCACGTTGACGAAGTGCTCGTTCATGTACGCGGCGGTCGCGGGATCCTCGAACGACTCGTGCGCCATCACGTGGCACCAGTGGCAGGCGGCGTACCCGACGCTCAGCAGGATCGGCCGGTCGAGCCGCTCAGCCTCCGCCAGCGCCTCGGGCCCCCACTCCCACCAGTCGACGGGGTTGTCGGCGTGCTGCAGGAGGTACGGCGACTGGGACTGAGCGAGTCGATTGGCCATTTCGTCACGCTACCGGCGACTGCGAAGAGTCGCTCGACGCTGTTGCCGGTAAGGCCGCGAAACCCGCTGATCGAGTAGCTCGCGAGCGCCAGCGAGCGGCGTATCGAGATCACTTCAACGGGCCCTCAGCCCCTAGCAAGTGTGGTCCAGCTCGGCTGGTGGCCCTAACGGGTCCGCGACGTCCGCGGTCGTTTTCGGCGACATCATCCATCAGAAGGTGCTGCCGCTCTGGGTGGTGAGGGCGAGCCGTGGAGACAGTCCTGCGCCGGGCCAACTCCGACCTGAGGCGCGAGAAGCTGTCGAGCAGGGCGCGGGAGCTGCCGGCAGGCGCCGTGGTTCCACGAAGAGCTCGGCGAACCTTGGGAGGTCGTCGCCCAATACCTCGGCGACAGCTCACGACGGTCCTCAACCACTACGTCCGCGCGGGCGAGGATGCCCTCCGCGACTCCGTCAGCCAACTCGCAACTCGGTAGCTATTCACCGAGATCAGTTCGAGCGCTTCTACGACATCGGAGTCATCACTCAGTCCGAAGCGCCTATACAGGCTGTCAAGGGTCGATCACGCCGACGCCTGATCACTCGAGCGCCAGAACGAATCAACGGGATGCCCGCTTCTGCATCAGAGGTCGCCACTAACGTTCATGGCAACGACAAGGAGCTCCTGAATGGCGAAGTACTCGGTGACGCAGTCCGCTGTCACGCAATTGCTGGCTGACGTGAAGAGCGATCGCATCGCCATCCCCGAACTTCAGCGCCCGTTCGTCTGGGACAGCATCAAGGTTCGCGACTTAATGGACTCGCTCTACAAGGGGTATCCGGTCGGTTATCTGATCACGTGGCAGTCGGTCGGCGCCAAGCTCAAGGGCGGGCAGGTGGCCGCGCACCAGCAGATCCTCATTGACGGACAGCAGCGGATCACCGCGCTCCGTGCCGCGGTTGCCGGACTCAAGGTGATCAACAAGAAGTACAAGGCCGTCCGAATCACCATCGCCTTCAATCCGATCACCGAGGAGTTCGCAACGCTGACTCCGGTCATCGACAAGAACCCGCAATGGATCTCAGATATCAGCAACTATTTCAACGCCGAGTCGCCACTCTCGTTCGCTCGCGAATACTTGGAGCGGAACCCGGGTGTCGACGCGAAGGCGTTCGAGTCAAACCTTGCCCGGCTCGAGGGCATCAAGAACGCCCAGATCGGCATCATCGGCCTGGCCGATGATCTCGACGTTGAAACGGTCTCGGAAATCTTCATCCGAATAAACTCCAAGGGCGTCCCGCTCAGCAGCGCCGACTTCGCCATGAGCAAGATCGCGACCTACGGGGACCGCGGCCGCAACCTCCGAAAGCTCGTAGACTACTTCTGCCACCTCGCCGTCGCACCACATGCGTACGCCGACATCGAGGGCAACGACCACGAGTTCTCCGCCAGCCCGTATCTCAAGGCGATCGGCTGGCTAAAGGACGAGGCGGAGGACCTTTACGACCCGGAGTACAGCGACGTCATCCGCGTCGCAGGCCTCGTGGGATTCAGCCGCGGCAAGGCATCGAGCATTGTGAGCGAACTGTCTGGGCGCGACCCAGAGACACGGAAGGTCGACGAAGAGCGCATCCCTGTTGCGTACGACAGACTCGAGAGCGCGCTGCTTCAGATCGTGAACAACTACCACTTCGACAACTTCTTGATGCTCATTAAGTCCGCGGGCTTCATCACGCCGGGCATGGTCAACTCCAAGAACGCTCTCAACTTCGCCTACGCCCTCTACCTCCGCCTGCGCGAGCACAAGGACATGAGCGAAGGCGAGCGGAAGCAGATCGTTAAGCGATGGTTCGTGATGTCAATGCTCACCGGCCGCCACTCGGGCAGCTTCGAGTCCACGTGGGAGCAAGACATCAGGCGTATCGGCGAGCAAGGACCCGCGAACTACCTCAAGCAGGTCGAGGAGTCAGAACTGTCCGACGCCTTCTGGGCGGTCGCATTGCCCGCTTCGCTGGAGACCACGAGCACCGTCAGCCCGTTCTTCCAGACCTTCCTTGCAGCTCAGGTCACCACCAACGCTCGCGGGTTCTTGTCCAAGGGCATCACCATCGCTGCGATGCATCAGCAATCCGGCGACATCCACCACATCGTGCCCAAGGACTACCTGCAGAAGCACGGCTACCCCGACCGCGGGGATTACAACCAGGTCGCGAACTTCGTCCTCACCGAAACGTCGATCAACATCAGCATCAGCAACAAGCCCCCGACCGTTTACATGGCCGAGATCGGCGCCCAGATCGAGTCCGGCAAGCTGACGCTCGGCGAGATCACGGACGTCAATGACCTGACCCGGAATCTTGAGGAGAACGCCATCCCGTCGAGGCTCGCCAGCGTCGAGGCCGGGACATACAAGGAGTTCTTGATCGAGCGGCGGAAGCTTATGGCCGCCACGATCCGCGCCTACTACCAAGCACTCTGACGGACCGCAGAGTCTCTTGAGTCGCTATCGGCGCCGTGGCCACTATCGGCGTAGTCCGAATGGCACGCGCCACTACGTTCGCGCTTACTCCGTGGACCGGGGATCGTCCTACCGACCGCAAACACCCCGCTCTGCGCGTGTCCGACCTTCGGATCGGAGCAGTTCGCCACCCTCGTTTGGGCAACTCCGATGCCGAGCGAACTGAACGCGACCTGCCCGATCTGCGAAGCCCGTGTCTCTACTTCGGGAAGAGCCAAGCGGGCTCGAAGGTGCGGTTCGAGGCGTTGGGGAAAACCGTGGCCGAAACACCCTTGGCTCGACCTTCCGGCCTACGCACGGGGCAGGCATCGAAAGGAGGTCGCTTCCGCTCGGGTCAATGCCGAGGGGCCGGTGTCAGCTGCCCGGAGGATCGAGATCGCTGGCAGCGACGGCGCCGCGTGCGGATGCCTGTTACTCGTGGTCGGAATCTTCCTCATCACCCGCGTTATCAACTGGTGGCGCCTGCTCTTGGTCGGTGATCCAGGCAACGGCGGAGCCTTGGGCTCCTCTGCGGCAACTGCGGATGTCGTTGCATTGCTCATCGCGGCGGAGCGCTTGTTGACCGCGGCGTCACGCCGCCGAGCGCTGGAGCGCGCGTTGGATATCGCGGTACCGAGCACCACTCGGCGGAATATCCGCTCACGGACTGACTCGTCGAGCATCGATCCAATCGGCAGCAACAGCGCCACCCGGGACCTGCTCCGTCGCACGATTCGCTGCGGATTTGGAGGGCAACCTCGTTCTCGAGCTCGTGGCGGCGGTCCGCGCCCGGGCAAAGTGGTCTCGTCTGTTATCGGGCACGGGGTTGTCCTGCCGGCCCAGGCTCGCCTCGTGTCCCACCACAACTGGGCGAGGTCTCGTTCCGGTCACACTAGTGTCCCGAGACTCTCGGGCCGGATCGATTACTCAATGTGGCCCAAGCCGCAGGGAGCCTCTTACAAGCCGAGTTCTGTCGAAAGCGCGTTGGCGGCCAGGGACGTCGCGGACGCCGGCCACGACACAGGCATCAGCCCACCACGAGCTGCATCAACTTCGAGTAGCTGTCGGCGACGTCATACTTCACCTGGCCTTCGAACTTCTTGTTGACGTCCGCGAAGAACTTCCGGGCACACGCGATCTTTGCTTCCTCGACACCCTTGAGCTGGAGCGTCGACAAAGAACCCTTCGTCTCGGCGACGAAGTACACGTGCTTGACCGATCCCTCGGTGAACGCGATCGCCCAGTCCGGGTTGTAGTTGCCGACGGGGGTCGGGATGAAAAAGCCGCGCGGGAGCTTGGCGTACACCTCGACCTCGGTGCTCGTATCCAATTCCGTTACGAAGTCACGCTCGACCTTCGAGTCCGTGACGACGTAGTCGTACACGTGCTTCTTGAGCTTCTCACCAGCCTTGGCGAAGTCCTGGGCGCTCTGGTTCTCCGTGAAGATGGCGGTGTCGAAGCGGTCCTCGAGCGTGTCGTACGCGAGGTGCTCAACGATGACCGTGGCCTTCTGCTCGTTGATCAGGCGTGCGGCTTCGGTGATGAACTGCTCCGGGTTGAGTCGGAACTTGGCGAAGGTGTTCGGGTTGATCCGGCCAAGGATCGCAGCGGCGGTGCGCCGGGTGAGCTGGGTCTTATCAGTGATCTCCCCGAGCAGGTCGTACGGCACCTGAGACCCCGCGGACACGGTCTCGGTCTGCGTTGACGTCTTGGAGAGGTCGAATCCCGCACCGCTGGCCAAGTCGTCTGCGTCTAGCGACGCTCGCTGCTGGCCGGCCTGAATGACGTACTGCATGGCGGCGACGTTCAAGTGGGTGTCGAGAGATGCCACGCACTTGCCAATCAGCTCAGCCGAGTCGAACTCGACCTGGTAGACGGCCTTGTGGTTGATCCGGTTCCAGAGTTCCTGGAACTCCTTCTTCTTGAAGTTCGCCTCGTTGAGCGGGATCTTCTTCGGTTTGCGAGCGTCTGGAGGGACGGGCAGGTCGAGGTACAGTGCGTCGACCAAGGGCCAGACGAAGTCGATGACGGGCTTCAGGACATCGGACGTCGGCTGTGCGAGGGTCCCGTTCTCCTTGGCCTCGATGTAGGTGTCGGAGACTGTGTCGTCATCGTTGATGTAGTCGTTCTTGACCAGGTACTTGTAGAGCGCCTGCGCGAGCGCTTCCTCGACGATCGACTCGCCGTCCGCGGTGTGGATCGTCTTGCCGGTGAAGAACTTGACGCTGGCCTTGCGCGGCCGCGCCGCGAGGGACTCAGCGATCTCCTTCTGCAGCCCAGCGACGAAGTCGGTGTAGGACTCGTCGGTCACGACGGTGAGTTCGTTGATGTCGTGGACCGTGACGGGGTTGTCCATGCGCTCGCCATGCTGGTCCACCGCCAGCCGCAGACCACGGCCGATCTCTTGCCGGCGAGAGATGGTGTTGTCGCTCTTCTTGAGCATGCCCATCACGAACACGTTGGGGTTGTCCCAGCCCTCGCGCAGAGCCGAGTGCGAGAACAGGAACCGCACGGGCTCCTCGAAGGACAGGAGGCGTTCCTTGTTCTTGAGGATCAGGTCGTATGCCGCGACGTCCTTGGACTGTCCCTTCTCGTCGCCGGTCTTGTGCACGTCGCCGTCGACGAGGCGCTTGCTCTTCTTGTCGATCGAGAAGTAGCCCTGGTGCACCTCGCGGGCTTTGTCCCGGTTGAGGTACTTCTTGTAGGCCGCTGTTGCTCCGTCGAGATCCAGCTCACCGAGCACCTCCTCGACGAGAGCGGCGTACTCCTCCTCGAACAGTCGGGCGTAGTCGCCCAGCGTGTCTTCACGGTCGTAGTCGCGGTACTTGGCGACCTCATCGATGAAGAAGAGCGAGAGGACCTTGATGTCCTGGCTGAAGAGTTCACGTTCCTTGTCGATGTGCGCGCGGATCACCTCGCGAATCTGGATACGCCGCTTGGTATCCTCGGTGACGTCGCGGTCAGCGAGCTGTCCAGCGACAACGACGTCGCCGTTGCTCAGCGTGATGCTGTCGTCGATGGCACTGACGTCAGTCACCGCGAGATCTTTGTAGGCCTCGATGCCGTTCGCAAGGTCGTGAAGCCGAGTGCCCTTGGTAACGCGCCTCAGCTGCCGCTTGATCGACCCACCCTTGGTCTGGATCTCCAGCTCGACACGGGCAGTCGGCGGCTGGCTCTTCTTCACCTCGATCGCGTCGAGGTAAAGGTAGGCCGTCGACCCAGCGAGCCCCTTGACCGTGATGCCACGCACCGCGATCTTCTTGACGAGCTTCTGGTTGTACGCGTCAAGCGCGTCGAGCCGGTGGACCTTGGTGTGCTCGACCTTGTGGGTCGCGGAGTAGCGCAGCACCATCAAGGCGTTGAACCGCGACAGCGCCTCCAGCGACTTCGGGGCCCCGATTTTCTGGGGCTCGTCGATGATGACGATCGGCCTGTTCGCGCTAATCACATCGATCGGCTTGCGGGACTGGAAGTCGTCGAGCACGTCATAGATGCGCCGGTTGTCCTTGCCCGTCGCGTTGAAGGCCTGGATGTTGATGATCATGACCTGTACGCCAGCGTCGGAGCTGAATCGCTCGAGCTCATGCAACTGCGAGGAGTTGTAGATGAACGATCGCGGCTTCGTGCCGTAGGTCTGCTGGAAGTGCTCGGCCGTGACGTCGAAAGACTTCTTCACACCCTCACGGATCGCCACGGACGGCACGACGATGATGAACTTCGACCACCCGTAGCGCTTGTTCAACTCCATGATCGTCTTGATGTAGACGTAGGTCTTGCCAGTGCCGGTCTCCATCTCGATGTCGAGGTTGGGTGCACCAGGCGCGGCCTTGCTGTCGGCTACCTTCGACGCCAGCGGCAGGTTGCGAGACTTCTGAACTTGGTGAAGGTTGGCGAGCAGCTGAGCCGCGGACAGCTCGATCTCAGCGTTGCGCAGGCCAGAGTCGGGAGTCGTGCTGGTCTCGAACAGGGCCGGCGCGGCAGTCGGGTTCACCTTGCCAGGGTCGATCTTGTACGACAGTCCGGTACGTCGAGGCTGGCCCGAAAACACCTCGACTACTGAGTCGACTGCGTCGGTCTGGTACGGCTGGATCTTGAACTGAAGTTTCATCTAGTTCAGATCGCCTTCACATCGGTCGCGGGCGAGAGCTCTTTGAAGATCTGCTCCGCATTGATCCGAGCGTCGTCAGACGCGAATCCCGAGTCACGGAATACCGCACGCAACGGCTCACGCTTCGCCAGCGCACGGACGACCTCAGGAGTCACGTCCTCGCTGAAACATGCGACGAGCGCGTCGTCGTCAACGAAGAAGACCTCGCTTCCCTCAATCCTCTCGATCGAGATTGGCACGGTCACCTCCAGGCCCCAGTCCAACAAGACCTGGAAAAGCAGGTCCTCAGCGGTTCGGCCTGGCTTGACGCTGTCCTCCAGTCCGGCCAGCTCCTGCTGCTCGGTCGCGTCGGGGGTGCGGAGGACGTCCGACATGTTGGTCGTGTCGACCTTCAGGACCCGGAAGCCAGTATCCATCATCGGCGCCTGCCCTCGTACCTTCGTACTTGCCAAGAGGAGACGCTGCTTGCCGATCTCGGCGACGGTGGAGGGCCGCCCCAGCGAGGCAAGGAACTTGATGGCGTTGGTGGTGACCTGCTTTGCCGCACCCTTGGCCGTCTTGAGGGTCTCGTTCAGCTCCTCGGCGACCTGAATTCCGATGAACTGAGCACTGTTCCCCGACGTAAGGTTCAGCTCCCAGACGGCGTGAAGCGCGGACCCGGATCCAGAGAACATGTCCAGGACAACGTCGCCGTCCGAGACTCCGACGGCTCGATAGATATCCCGCAGGAGGAGTTCGTCCTTCGGGTTCGTGAACACCTTTTCGCCGAAGAGCGAGGCCAATCGCTTCGAGGCGGCACGGCCATCCACGTAGCGGATGCTCGTGAGACTCTGCGTCTCAGTGTTCGCCAGGTACGTCTTGTTCTTAGGAACACTCGAGTGATCTGGACCGAAGTGAACTCGACCCTCCGCCACACGTCGCGTCATTTCGTCCTCCGGGTACCGCCACCCTGATGCCGGCATCTTGCAGATGCCTCCCGTCGACGGATGCGGCAGGTCGTACACGTACTGGCCATCGTTCGGTCCTGAAATATCGCTCGCGAAGTAGACGCCGCGCTCGTCCATGCAGTTGTAGTGCTTGCTCCCGGATACCGGATCGCTGTCCGTGAAACCTTGGTACCACTGCTTGGCAGCGGCGTTGATCGCCGCCCAGTCGGTTCCGTGAGTCTTCTTGAAGCCTTCGAACGCGGCGTAAATCTTCTCCAGGCCAGCCTTGCGCTCGGTCCAGTCGCCGGGATTCGCGGCCTTGTTCTTGACGAAGAAGACGATGTACTCGTGCTGCATCGAGATGTAGCTCTGGTCGTTTTTGCTGCTGTTCTTGAGCACAATTTCGCCGACGTATGCGTCGGTCCCGAAGACCTCTGTCCCAAGGTTGATGAGGTTCGCGTGCTCGTTCTCGTCGATTGAGACCACCAGTACGCCGTCATCGGCCAGGAGGTTCCTAGCGAGCTTCAGTCGCGGGAACATCATGCTCAGCCAGTCAGAGTGGAACCGCCCGTTCGCGCTGGTGTTGGAGACGAGCGGTACGCCGTCGTCGGTGACTTGTCCCGACCGGCGCAGCTCTTCAGCCCTGCTGGCGGCAAAGGTGTCGGCGTACACGAAGTCATTGCCAGTGTTGTACGGCGGATCGATGTAGATGAGCTTGATGCGCCCCAGGTAGGACTCCTGCAGCAACTTGAGGCCTTCGAGGTTGTCACCCTCGATAAAGAGATTCTTGGTCGTGTCGAAGTCAACCGACTCGTCTCGAACCGGCCGGAGCGTCTTAGCGATCGGCGCGTTGGCTGCGAACCAGGCCGCACGCTTCCCCGGCCAGTCGAGCTGGTACCGCTCCTGCGGGCCCTCCACCACGTGATCCGAAAGCTCCTGTCGGAGCAGATCGAAGTCGACCGCGCTGACGGCGTTCCCCTCCGCGTCGACCGACTCTGTGATGACGCCCGGGAACAATTCAGCGATCTTGGCGACGTTGCTCGCCGTCAGGTCGGGCGACGTCATTCGAAGTTTCTCCACGGTGTTCCTCAGTTCCTGTTGCCCGCGGCGGGGCCTTCGGTGGCACTCGTCAGATCCACGAGTGCGGCTTGCTTGGTCTTCAAGGTTCGGCGCAGCTCGACCTTGCGGTTGAGTTGCGGTTCGTTCCGGAGCTTGCGCTCCAAGGCGGCGATCTCACGCTCGAGTGACCGAACGGTCGTAAGTCTGCCGACGACGTCCGACACATTTTCGCCAGCGCGCCCCGCGACGGGCGTCAGCGGCTCAAGAAGTGCCGTGTACATGCCCATCAAGTCGATGGCCGTTGGGAGCGGGACTCGGTCGCCTGAGGCCGGTTGCCAGGCGGTGCTGAAGTAGGGGCCCAGCTTGGGGGCACCGGTGCCGAGTTGCTTGTGGGCCGCGACCATGCGGATGGATCCGTCGCCGTCCTCCCCCCGGCTGATCTCAAAGATGATCGGCGTACGGACTGCCTTGTCGATCGCCGCGAGGACGCCCTCCGCGACGTCCTCCTCCTTCGCTTCGATCTCGAAGACCTGGATCTCCGGAACCTCGGCGCTGCCCGGGAGCTTGATCGTGGACTCGGCAAGCTTGTAGGCCCAGGTGATCCGCCGTACGTCGGAGACGAATCGGTCCTTCACCGTTGATCCGAGGCTGGCGTTCTCGTAGAACTTGGTCTTCGGCACGACCCGTCCGAACTGGGACGCTTTGGGCCACCGATAGAGAAGCGCCGTCATGCGCTCCCCTGCTCTGGATCGACGACTGCCAGGAAGGCGATCAGCTCGAAGTCCTCGACGCCTCCAATGGCCTGGCTCAGAGCTGTGGTTGGGCCGTCGGTGAAGAGGCTGTCGAGGTCGCGTTCGTCCGTGACCTCGATCATCGAGCGGATGGCCGCGGTGAGCAGAGCGGAGTACTTGCCCATCTCGGCGCCTTCGCCGGTTGCCGCGTTGAAGACTCGTGTGACCGCACCTACTGGTTCGTCGTACGGGCGACAGCCGGCACGGATCACGTCGAGCAGATGCTTCACCTCGGTGTGGTCGGCTATCACGCTGCCGGCTTCGTCCAGGTAGACGAGATAGTGAGGGTGGAGGCGGTTGCCGCGATCGATCGTCTCGTCGGCGTCCACGTTGCGGAGCGCAAAGATGACGCCCGGCTTGAGTCCCTTTGCCCGGTCAGACGGGATCACGGCGTGGAGGCCCTTCGGGAGGGTGTCGAGCGCACCGTGCTCGCTGATGTACCCGAGCAGGTCCATCCGGAAGTCGTTGAGACCCAGGTCAGTGATGGAAACGCCTGCGCGGACGTCCTCGAGCTCGATGACCTCGTCCTGGAGCTTGCGGAGCTGTTCCTTGCGGTATGCAGCGTCGGCACTTGCCGGGTCGAGGATATTGTCATCCCCAACGCCAGCAAGGTCCGCGATGACCATGCGGTTCTCGACTCGCTCCTTGAGATTGATGTACTCGTCGAGCGAGAGATCGGGCCAGAAGTTGACCAGCTGGATTTGCGCGTTCGTCGATCCGATGCGGTCGATGCGTCCGAAGCGCTGGATGATCCGGACCGGGTTCCAGTGGATGTCGTAGTTGACCAGGTAGTCGCAGTCCTGGAGGTTCTGACCTTCGCTGATGACGTCGGTCCCGATGAGAACGTCGATTTCGGCGGTCTCCTTCGGCATCGTGAGGTGCCGTTGCTTCGACCGAGGCGAGAACAGCGTCAGGACCTGCTGGAAGTCGTGGCCCGGGCCAAGGGTGGTCTTGGCGGCGTGTGCCCCGCCGGTAATGATCGCGCTCTCCAGACCGGCGTTGGCGAGAGACGGTGAAAGCTCTCGGAAGAGGTACCGGGCCGTGTCGGCGAAGGCAGAGAAGATCAGCACCTTGCGGTTTTCAGTATTGATCGGATTGGCGGCCTTGTTCTCAACCAGCTGCCTGAGCTCCTGGAGCTTGACGTCATGATCCGGGGTGACCTTCTCCATCTCCTCCAGTAGCTCACGGAGGGTTTCGCGGTCGTTCCACAGGTCTCGCTGCCACGCCTCGACGTCGATGTCGGCCAGATCGATCTTGATGTTCTCACCAAAGGTCAGGGCCTCAACGTTGGCGTCGTCCTCGACGTCCAGATCAAGCTTGGCGAAGTCCACATCCAACTCTGCCATCGCGCCAGCACGCGCCTCGAGTCGGCCCAGTGTCTTATCGACGGCGCCCTCGATCTTGCCGAGAGTGAGCCTGAACGCCTCGACCGAGCTCTCGAGCCGCTTGAGCAGGTTAACCGTCATCAGTTGTTTCAAACCTTGCTCACGGCCGACCTGACCGAGGTTGGACCGTGCGGTGCCGCCCTTTACGTTGTAGAGGTCCTCGTACTTGCCGATCCTGCTCGGGAAGACGTAGGCCAAAGGCGTGTAAACCGCGAGATTCAGTGCCTGAATCTGCTCGAAGATCTCGTTAAAGGTCGCAATACCTGCCAGATCAGTGAGCGGTGCGCGAATCGAGACTGGTGGAAGCCGCTCAGGGAAGGCTCCGATCTCCGTGGTGTCATAGAAGGCTTGGATGTGCTTCCGCGACCGCGCGATGGTCACCGAGTCCAACAGCTCGAAGAAGTCGAAATCGAGCATCTTCAGGATTCGGTCAGTTGTTCGCTCCCCTGGGTCGAGCTTCGACCACTCATTGAAGACTTTTTGAGCGTCTCGGAAGACCATCTCGACGCTGCTCGAAAGTTTGAGGCGCTCGGAGAGGTTCTCGGACTCTCCCTCGTAGGCGAGCTGAAGTTGGTTCTTCAGATCGTTGAACCGGTTGTTGACCGGCGTGGCAGAAAGCATCAGGACCTTGGTCTTCACGCCTTCACGAATGACTTGGCGCATGAGTCGTTGGTAGCGCGACTCCTTCTCTTCGGCGTAGTCGGCATTTCGGAAGTTGTGCGACTCATCAATCACCACGAGGTCGTAGTTGCCCCAATTGAGCCGGTCGAGTCGAATCCCTAGTGACTCTCCGCGAGTGCGAGAGAGGTCGGTGTGTGCGAGCACGTCGTAGTTGAACCGGTCGCTGGCGAAGATGTTGGTCGTCAGGTTGGCGTTGTAGTTGGTCCAGTTTTCCGAGAGCTTCTTCGGGGCGAGAACAAGGACGGACTTGTTGCGCAGCTCGTAGTACTTGATGACGGCTAGCGCCGTAAAGGTCTTACCGAGTCCAACGCTGTCAGCGAGGATGCAGCCGTTGTAGGTCTCCAGCTTGTTGATGATGCCCGTGGCGGCATCCCGCTGGAAGTTGTAGAGGCTCTGCCATACCTGAGTCTCCTGATAGCCCGTCCGGTCGTTCGGAAGCACATCGTCGCTGATGTCGTCCAGGAACTCGGCGAACAGGTTGTAGAGAATCAGGAAGTAGATCCGGGCCGGCGAGTTCTCGGCATACACGCTGGCGATGTGTTCGACGACCGCTTCGGTCACGTCCTCGAGTTGCGTCGGGTTGTTCCAAATCTGGTCGAAGAGGGCGACGTACTGCGACGTCATTGGGGCGTCGTCGATGCGGTGCACCATGTTCGAGACCGCGTTGCCCCGTTCGTAGCCGAGGTCCGCAGTCGTGAAACCCTGGAGCGGCATGTAGGCGGCCTTATCGTCCACCACCGCAAACTGCTGCATCGGATTTCCGGTCGAGTTTGATCGGAAACGGACCTTTCTCCGGACCCAGTCCGCGCATTCCTTGGCTATCGCGCGTTGGGTCAGCTTGTTACGAAGCCGAATCTCGAACTCGGAGCCGTAGAGGCTCGACTCGCCACTGCCAGCGGCGGGGATGAAAAACTCCCTGCGTTCCTTGCGCAACTTGTCGGCGACCCTGTCCGTGACGAACGAAGGCGAGGTGAAGATGAACTCCAAATCCCCCACTTGCTCGAGTTCCTTGCGCAAGGCCTCGAAGGCAAAGATCGAGAAGGTGGAAGCGGCGATCCTCACCTTCGAGCCCGGTGAGATCTCCCCCTTGAGGTCGTCACCGAGAAGTTCACTAACGTTGTCGATGATCCTCATCGCTCGGCTCCCTGGTCCGTGGTGTCAGCAGCACCCTCGCCACGAACCCAGGCGTCGACTTCGGTGATCTTGAATTTCCATAGCCGGCCAACCCGATGGGCAGGCATGGCCTTGTTGGCGATCCAGCCGTAGATGCTGTCCTTGGTCACGCCGAGGTGCTCGGCGATCATGTCAGCAGACACCCAAGGTTCAGTCATGTGAGCAGGCTAGCCCGATGGGACCCGGTCTTTGCCAGTTTCAGCGGAACTAGGCGTCGACACGCATGTACAGGGACGATCTTGATGGTCGCCTCCGCTACTCGGGAGGACTGTCGGCGTCCCAGACTCGCGCATAGAAGTCCGACACGAGCGGCCATACCCGGCTCCGTCCGTCTTCGACTGACGTGATCTCGTCGGCGTGGTCCCCCATAACGACGAACTCGTGCGGGATGAGCCGACCTGCCACATCTCGCCGATCTTCTGGGTCCACGAACCGCAGTCCCACGGACGCGCCCACGCGATGACAGAGCGCGGACTCATCTGAGTGGCCGGCAAAGACGCGGTCGTACTCCGATAGCGGATCGGTCAATCCGCCGTCGAGAAGGAAGCGAAAACCCCACGTGCGACCTCGGGTGGCCCAGATGAGCCATCCGCATCCGTCGGCTTCGGCGTCAAGGCTCACTTGAGGCTCCGAATGAACAGCTTGTCCGTGACGGCCTGGGCTAGGTCCAACTTGAACTGGGTCAGCATCGCCGTTAGGTAATCGTGCTTCTCGCGCGCGGTCGCGTTGATCTCACGCAATCGCGACTCGCTCATCCTGGCCGCGGCGATCAACGCAGGCAGCGCGACCCTGGCCAACCGGCCGACTCTCGGAACTCTGGCCACGAGCTGGTCAACGTTCAGGAGCTTCCCGCCCAGCAGAGCAAGTGCCAAGACCTCGGCTCCATCGGCCAGCGAGTCAAGGACCTTCCGCGGAATCTCCATGCGCTCGCTCCACTGGACTCGCCGCTCGAGGGGAAGCACGGACGCCACCGGCAGTATCAAATCGAGTCCGACCTGCTGGGTCACATCGATGTCCACGGGCGCGGAGTCGGCGGGCGATAGTTCGAACTTGGCCGAGGACAGGAGCATGAAGTCCTCACCGATGGACAGTGCGCCAGGCGTCTCCACCACGCCCTGAATCGCTTCGCGCAGTCTGTCGACGTCATCGTTGGCTTTGCGGATGACGAGGTCGCGGAACGTCTGGACGTTCCAGTCGGGGAGGAGGTCGGCCTTCGAGAGCGCCAACACCCAAATCCTGGGGAATTCCGTTAGACAATCTTCGTCCGCCAGGAGGTCTTCCTTGAGCCGCAGTACCCCCTGGCGGAAGTTGGCCAGGAGCGACGTCAGGTACCGCTCCTCCTGGCCTTCGTAGTCCAGGAGTTTCTGACCGTCGACCAAGAACAGAGCGACGTCGGAACGCAACAGCGATCTGAACGTGTCGATGCGTCGGTTCGCTTCCTCCTCACTCGACGGCGATTCCTCGAACCACTCCCCCGGATAGTCGTGCCACGCAAGCCGCAGCGTGTCGAAGGCGCGCTTCTTCGAAGCGGGGTTGTCGCCATTCTTGAGCTTCACCGAGAGGTAGTACGTCGTGGACTCGAATCGAGTCGCGAGCGGTGCTTTCGTGTCGTCCCTCATGCCGAGGTAGTTCTGGAGGAGTCGGTTGCCTTGACCTGTTTCATCAGCGACCAAGTCCCAGAGGTCGTTCGATTTCACGCCGGCCTGTGCAGGTCCGTAGAACGACGAGACTAAGACGGTCTTTCCGGAGCCGCTCTCACCGAATACTGCTATGTGCTGCTCACGGACCCGAGGGTATTTCGCCATGGCGGGAACGTACCTCAAGCCCTCGTGGCGCACAGGCGATTGATCGAGCGGTCACGGCGCGTTCGAAGCTTCCATGGCGGTCAGGCAGCGCTATTTCCGAGCCCCGACGTCAGCGCCACTCGACTTCGTGATGTGGAGAGCGTTCGGAAGCTGAACTCATCCGAGAGCTCGAATCCCCAGAGTGGCTCTTTGCGCCTACTCGCCGATCGCGAGTCAGAAGAGCGGCGGCACTCTGAAGCCCCGGGGCCCCGCCGAACGTCATGTGTCACCCCGACCTTTGACGCCGTGGCCGGCCGGTAGACCGACGAACGGTCGGAGGCGGGCAAAGCCCTCACGTAGAGCCCACGCAGTACCGGCCTACTCCCACGAACCAAATCGCCGAGGGTCGCTGCGCAAAGGCGCAGATCACTTGTAGGTGCGGCTTCTGCGGACTGCGGATCTCCTGGTCTGATCCCCTTGCTGCTTCAGTTCAACGTCAATGGCCACGGCCGCCGCGATGATGAGTGAGACCAACGGCTCGTCCATGGTGTCGTGGATTTGAATGACGTAATTGTCGGCCTTGGTGAAACGTTCCTTCGCCCACCCTGCCCACGTCTTGGAGATCCGCGCGATCTCCATCCCCGAAGGATCCTGGACGTTGAAATCCCAAGCCTTGTGGGTCTCAGCGTTAATCGTCGCGAGCCGGTGACCCGCCGCGGACTCAAGTCCAAAACGGGCGTGCCCGACTTCGTCCAGTCCCTCAACCGATGAGTTCAACCGCCCCTGAACACCTTCGAGTGCCGCGCCAGTGACCACGCCTGCCATTCCGCCCCATCCAGCAAGCAACGTGGACGCGTTCGTGACTCCGGTGTGCACCACAGTCGCAAACGCGCCCTTCACGCCGTACGACTCGTGCACGATGTGGCCGAAGGGACCTTTCGGACCTTCGACCACCAGTTTCGCCTTCCCTGCGAACCAACCCATCTGAGGCCGTGTCAACGCGAGGAGTACACGTCCCTGTCTGTCGATCAGTTGAAACCGGTGCGCCCTGTTGAACTCCGTGCGTCCACGCCACTTGTCATCGACTGTCTGGGAGAATGAGCGACGCTCTTCCTGGACTGCCCCCAGCCGATTGCCCTCGTGGTCGAAAATCGGGTACTCAAGGCGGGAACCGATGATCTTTGCCTTCTGGTTGACGACAAGAACTCGCGCTGTGAGCAGCGTCCCGCTCCCAGCGCGGCTTTCTGCCGCGTCGCTTTCATCGCTCCGGCGCTTGATCGTCTCGCTCGGTTGACCTGTCTGTGTCGTGCTTGGCGACATTGCTGCTGCGTCAGCGTCTACGGGGAGATTTGGCGATCCGGTCGATTGCTCCAGCACCGCCGCGGCCGGACCTGATCCGGCGTCTGAATCGTCGAGCCCTTGAATACCGCGAGCCACCACGTGGGGGCTCCAACTCTCACCGTCCCAGTATCGGAGTTCGTGTCGGCCGCTCGGGTCGGGATACCAACCGGCCATCGATCGGGACGACGAACTGGACGTAGCGTGCTCGCCTTCGAATGGTGACTCAAACGACTGCCTTCCTTGGGACGCGACATCACCGGTCCACCGCGCACCGTCCCAGTAACGCAACTCATGTCGCGTGAACGGGTCGGGATACCAACCAGCGGGAGATAGCGCGGACACTTTGTGAGGCTAACAGCGACGGGGTCCGCGCCGGCTCGATCAACTCCAGTACGCGACCCCCCCTGACTCCTTGACCGGAGAAGGCTTCTTCTTGCTGGGATCAGTTGTGCTGGACGAGAGCAGGACTACCGAGTCGGCCGCTCTACCGGGCGAGGCGGTAGAGCACGTGCCGGCGCAGGTGACTGTCGACCGGCAGGGCCGGGTGGTCGAAGTCGTCGGCCTCGTCGCGGGTCATGCCGAGGCGCTCCATGACCGCCCGCGAGCGCAGGTTCCCAGTAGCCGTGAACGAGACGATCTCTACCAGCCCCAGCATGTAGAAGCCGTGGCGCACGGCGGCGGTGGCGGCCTCGGTGGCCCAGCCGTGGCCCCAGGCCCAGCGGGCGAAGCGCCAGCCGACCTCGACCGGAGGCGTGCCCCGCAGCAGTGAGCGGACCTCGGGCGGCACCGGGTTCAGTCCGGCGATCCCGGCGAAGCGGCCGTCGGGCGCCTCCACGACCCACAGGCCCCAGCCCTGGTGGGCCATGCGGGTCTCGATGCGGTCGGCGAGGGCGTCGCTGCCCGCGCGGTCGAGCGTGGACGGGAAGTGCTCCATGACCTCGGGGTCGGCGTTGAGCTCGGCGAACGGCTCGCGGTCGGCGGGCGTCCACGGGCGCAACGTCAGGCGCTCGGTCGTCAGCTCGGTCACGGCGCCCCGATCAGTCAGCCAGCGCGGGCGGCCAGACGACGGTGAACCGCTCGAACACGGTGGGCAGCGCGTCGAAGTCGGTCACGTGCGGCAGGCGGCGGCGGAAGTAGCCGCGGTGGGCGTCGAGCCACCAGTCGCGGGTGCGGTCGCCCTCGCCCTCGTCCCAGGCGAACGCGTCGTCCACGGAGTCGAGCCGTCCGATGCGTATCTCGGTGGTGCGGATGACGGCCACGGCCTCGCCGCGACCGTCGAGCAGCACCCAGTGCGCTCCGTCCGGTGGCACGCCCTCCTCGACGGGTCCGGCGGTGGCGCGCTTCGTCCCCTCCAGCACCAGGCGCCCGAGGCGGTCGGCCATCTCGGGGGTGTCGCCGAACGGCTCGACCTCCGGACTCTCGCCGGCGAACTCGGGGAACGCCTCGACGAACTCGTGCCAGAGGCGGGGCAGGTCGGTCACGGCGCCGGCGGGTCGTCCTCAGGACGGCGGGCGTCGGTGTCCTCGCCCTCCCACGGCTCGCGAGCCTTCCGCGCCATCTTGGTGAACGACCACAGCAGCAGGCCGATCACGATGAACAGCCCGAGCGTGTAGAGGCCGGCCAGCCAGCCGATCGACTGGTTGCCCTTGGGGTCGATCTCCTGGGTGGCGAGCACCGCGAGATCCAGCATAGTCACCGGATCAGCCTAGTCCTGCTCGTGACCGCACCACTGGTCGGCCGGGATCGCCGCACGGACCTGGTCGACGTGCTCGCCGCATCCTCGCCACGTCGTCTTGCCGCACTGCCTGCACGGGACCGGAGAGCACATGGGCTCGCATCCTCACTGTCGAAAACTGTAGTCACCACGCAGCGTAGGCGATTCCGGCAACCACGCGGCCACCGCGGCGGGGTGTGCGGCGCGCGTCGGTGGGTACCTGCGAGGCATGAGTACCAACACCCGACTCGTCGAGACCACGCCCGAGCGCGTCTGGGAGGTCCTCTCGGACGGCTGGCTCTACCCGCTCTGGGTCGTCGGCGCCTCACGCATGCGCGACGTCGACAGCCACTGGCCCCAGGTCGGCGCGAAGCTGCACCACTCGGTGGGCGTCTGGCCGGCCCTCATCGACGACAGCACCAGCGTGGTCGAGGCCGACCCCGGTCGCCGGATCAAGCTGCACGCCCGCGGCTGGCCCGCCGGAGCGGCCGAGGTGGTCATCACGCTCTCGCCCCAGGGCGCCGGCACGCTCGTCACGATCGAGGAGGAGCCGGTCAGCGGCCCGGCCACGCTGATCCCGCAGCCGGTGCGCGGCCTGTCCCTGCGCTGGCGCAACTCCGAGTCGCTGCGGCGTCTCGCGTTCATCGCCGAGCGGCGCGAGCTGCCGACTTCATGACCCCTCGCGTCTCCCTCGTCACCGGGGCGTCGAGCGGGATCGGGCTGGCCGTGGTCCGCCGCCTGGCCGCGCGCGGCGACCACCTGACCCTCGTGGCCCGCGGCGTTGAGGCGCTGGAGCGGACCGCCGAGGAGGCGCGGGCCGCGGGCGCCGCCTCGGTGCACATCGCGCCGACGGACGTCGGGGACGACGACGCGGTCGCGGAGTGCGTGCGCGGGACGCTGGCCCGGCACGGACGGATCGACGACGTGGTGTGCAGCGCCGGCGTGGTCTCCTACGGCCGCACCGAGGAGGTCCCGCCCGAGGTGTTCGAGGGCGTCCTGCGCACCAACGTCCTCGGCGTCGTGAACGTCGTCCGCCACGTGCTGCCGCCGATGCGCGCCCGCGGCTTGGGCTCCATCGTCGTGGTGAGCTCGGTCGTGGGGCACCTGACCGTCCCCACGATGACCCCCTACGTCATGAGCAAGTGGGCCGTACGGGCCCTGTGCCGCCAGCTGCAGGTCGAGAACCGCGACGTCGGCGTCAGCGTCTCGTGCGTCTCCCCCGGCGGCGTGGACACGCCGATCTACCCCCACGCCGCGAACTACACGGGGAACGCGGGGACACCGCCGCCTCCGGTGCTGTCGCCCGACGCCGTCGCCCGTGTGATCGTGCGACGCCTCGAGCGCCCGCGGCGCAACACGCAGGTCCCGATGCTGAACCACGTCCTGCGGCTCGGCTTCGTCGCCACACCGCGCGTCTACGATCGACTCATCGGTCCGCTCTTCGCCCGGCTGGCGACCGACGCCGACCGCACCGTCCGGGCCACGGCAGGCAACGTCCTGTCCTCGCTGCAGAAGGTGGACCACCGATGAGCACCCACGACGCGATCGTCATCGGCGCCGGGCCGAACGGCCTGGTCGCCGCCAACCACCTCATCGACGCCGGCTGGTCGGTGCTGGTGCTGGAGGAGCAGGACACGGTCGGCGGCGCGGTACGCAGCGACTCGGCCGTGCAGCCGGGATTCGTGCACGACACGTTCAGCACCTTCTACCCCCTCGCGGCGGCGTCGCGCACCATCCAGGGGTTCCACCTCGAGGAGCACGGCCTGGTCTGGCGCCACGCGCCTGCGGTGCTGGGCCACCCGTTTCCCGACGGCAGCTGGGCCCTGCTGCACCGTGACCGCGCGATCACCGCAGCCCTCATGGAGCAGCAGCAGCCCGGCGACGGCGACGCATGGCTCGAGCTGTGCGCCGCGTGGGACACGATCGGCGACGCCCTCATCACCTCGTTGCTGACTCCCTTCCCGCCGGTGCGCGGAGGCCTGAGCACGGCCGCGAAGCTGCCACGGGTCGGCGGCATGGACTTCGTGAAGACGCTGCTGAGCCCCGTGATCGACCTGGCCGACGCCCGCTTCCGCGGCCCCTCCCCCGCCCTCCTGCTGGCCGGGAACTCCGGACACGCCGACATCCCGCTGGACGCCCCCGGCTCCGGGCTGATGGGCCTCATGCTGACGATGCTGGGGCAGACCGTGGGATTCCCCGTGCCGGAGGGCGGCGCCGGGATGCTGACGCAGGCGATGGCGCGCCGGCTCGAGTCGCTGGGTGGACGCATCGAGACGTCGACCCGCGTCGCCCACATCGACGTCGCCGGCGGCCGGGCCACCGGGGTGCGCACGGCCGACGGGGAGCACCACACCGCCACCCGCGCCGTGATCGCCGACGTGATCGTCACGCAGCTCTACGGCGACCTCCTCGACCCCGCCGACGTGCCTGCCCGCGTGCACCGACGGATCAAGGACTTCCGGCTCGATCCCGGCACGGTCAAGGTGGACTGGGCCCTCGACGGGCCGATCCCGTGGGCCACGCCGCCCCTGTACGCACCGGGCACCTTCCACGTCGCCGACTCGCGCTTCGAGATGAACCAGGCGCTCCAGCAGGTCCACGCCGGGCGCGTGCCGGCGCACCCGTTCCTGCTGGCCGGCCAGATGACCACGACCGATCCCACCCGCTCACCGGCGGGCACCGAGTCCGTCTGGGCCTACACGCACGTGCCGCAGAAGACCGTGGCCGACGCGGGAGACGGCTCCATCCGCGGCACGTGGGACCACGACGACGTCGAGCGGTTCGCCGACCGCATGCAGGCCCGGATCGAGGCGCTGGCGCCCGGCTTCGGATCCCGCATCCTGAAGCGCCGCGTGCTGGGTCCGCGCGAGCTCGAGGCCCGCGACGCGAACCTCGTCGGTGGGGCGATCAACGGCGGGACGGCGCAGCTGCACCAGCAGCTGGTCTTCCGGCCCACCCCCGGCCTGGGCCGCGCCGAGACGCCGATCGGCGGTCTCTACCTCGGCTCCGCGTCGGCCCACCCCGGCGGAGGCGTGCACGGCGCTCCGGGGATGAACGCGGCGCGCGCCGCACTCGCCCACGGACGCGTGGACGCGGCGCTCGCACCACTGCGCGGCCTCGGACGCCGGGCCCTGCGCCGCTGAGCGTGGGTCAGCGCAGTCCGGCGAAGAGGTCGTCCTCGGGAACCTGCGAGTCGACGAACGACGTGACGAGCTCGTAGTCCTCGGTGGGCCACGCCTCGGCCTGCACCTCGCGCGGCACCGCGAACCAGAACCCGTTCGGGTCGATCTGGGTGGCGTGAGCGATCAGCGCGCGATCGCGCACGTCGAAGTACTCGGCGCAGGGCACGCGCGTGGTCATCCGCTTCTCGCGCTCGGGGTCGAGCTCGCGCTCCTGCAGCCAGTCCTTGTAGGGCGACTCGAGGCCGTGGCGCTCCATCGCGGAGTTGATCGCCTCGATCCGCGACCGCGACCAGCCGTGGTGGTAGTAGAGCTTCTTGACCTGCCACGGCTCGCCCAGATCGGGGTAGCGCTCGGGGTCGGCGGCCGCCTCGAAGGCGTAGACGCTGACCTCGTGGCACTTGATGTGGTCGGGGTGCGGGTAGCCGCCGTTCTCGTCGTACGTGGTGAGCACGTGGGGACGGAACGAGCGGATGAGGCGCACGAGCGGGGCGGCTGCCTCCTCGATCGGCACCAGCGCGAAGCAGCCCTCCTCCAGCGGCGGCTTGGGGTTGCCCTCGGGCCAGCCGGAGTCGACGAAGCCGAGCCAGTCCTGGGTGACGCCCAGGATCTCGCGGGCCTTGTCCATCTCCTCGCGGCGGATCTCGGCGATGAGCTCGGGGTTCTCCAGGATCCCCGGATGCTCGAACGCCGGGTTGAGGATCGATCCACGCTCGCCACCGGTGCAGGTGACGACATGGACGTCGACCCCTTCGGCGACGTACTTGGCGGTGGACGCGGCGCCCTTGCTCGACTCGTCGTCGGGATGGGCGTGCACGTGCATCAGACGCAGGGTGCCGGCTTCGGCGTTCTCGACCACGTCCCTTAGTGTTCCACGCCCCTGAGACAATGGATGTCGTGACCGACCTCGACGCACGCTACGGACGCCACCGCCGCACCACTCCGCGCTGGCTGTGGCCCGTCGTCGCCGCCATCGGCATCACCCTCGGCGTGGCGTGGGCCGCGTGGGCGTCGTGGACCGACGTCCCCGTCCACCAGGCGCGCGTCCACTCCTACGAGGTCGTCGACGCAGGGACCACCAAGGTCGATCTGGAGATCTTCCGTGACGACCCCGTGGCCCTGACGTGTCGCGTCTTCGCGCAGAGCCAGGACAAGGTCGTCGTCGGCGAGAAGACGATCGAGGTGCCCGCCTCGGACGCCGCCCAGGTCCGCGTGGTCGCGGAGATCCGCACGGAACGGCGGGCCGTCACCGCCGTCTTGGACTCCTGCGAACCTGTTTGATGCTGTAGACTCGAGGTTTCACCCCGGGAGGTCCCGGGGTGTCGTACGTAGTGAGGAGAACAGCCATGTCGACTGAGACCATCTGGGTCACGCAGGAGGCCTACGACCGACTCGTCGCCGAGCTCAACCGCCTCAAGAACGAGGTCCTGCCCGACATCACCCAGAAGATCGCCAACGCGCGCGAAGAGGGTGACCTGAAGGAGAACGGCGGCTACCACGCCGCCCGCGAGGAGCAGGGCAAGACCGACGCCCAGATCCGCCAGCTCGAGGACCGGCTCCGCCGGGCCGAGGTCGGCGAGGTCCCGGCCGACGACGGTCTCGTCGAGGCGGGCATGAAGGTCACGATCCGCTTCGAGGGCGACACCGACACCGAGACGTTCCTGCTCGGCTCGCGCGAGCTGCTGAGCATGGACTCCAGCGTCGACCTCGACGTCTACTCCCCCACCTCGCCCCTGGGCGAGGCCATCGTGGGCAAGTCCGCCGGCGACCCCGCCACCTACGAGGCGCCCAACGGCAAGAAGCTCACGGTCGAGATCGTCGAGCCCAAGCCCTTCTGACCCCCCAGCGCCCCTCTTCGAGTGGCGCAAGACCGCCCGCCACTCGTCGAGTGGCGGGCGTTTCTGCGCCACTCGCGGGGCGGCGCCGTCAGATCGGGTCGTACCCCAGCTCCTCGAGCCGCTGCCAGACCTCGGCGCGGTGCTCGAGACCGCGGGTGGCGACCTGCAGGGCCACCTCCACCTCGCGCACGCCGAGGGCCTCGGAGCCACGGTCGTGGTGCACGTTGAGGATGTTCACGTCCATCTCGGCCAGTGCGGTCAGCAGGCGCATCAGCTCGCCGGGCCGGTCGGAGATGCGCACGCGGAACATGAGGAACCGACCGCCGGACGCCAGGCCGTGACGGATGACCTCCATCAGCAGCAGGGCGTCGAGGTTGCCTCCCGAGAGCACGGGGACGATCGGGCCCTCGAACCGGTCGGGGTGCTCCAGGAGCGCGGCCACGCCCACGGCCCCCGCGGGCTCCACGAGCAGCTTCGCCCGCTCGAGCAGGCCGATGAGCGCCTGGCTCATCGACTCCTCCGACACGGTGACGACGTCGTCGAGGTGCTCGCGGATCAGCCCGAAGGGCACCTCGCCCGGCCGGGCGACTGCGATGCCGTCGGCCATCGTGGCGCCGAGCTCGGCCTGGACAGGCATGCCCTCGGCGAGCGAGTCGGGGTAGGCCGCGGCGGCCTCGGCCTGCACGCCGATCACCCGGATGTCGGGGCGCTCGGTCTTGACCAGCCCGATGCCGGCGGCCAGTCCCCCGCCGCCGAGCGGCACCAGGATCGTGGCGACCTCGGGCAGCTGCTCGATGATCTCGAGGCCGACGGTGGCTTGGCCGGCGACGATGTCGGGGTGGTCGAACGGGTGGATCAGGGTGGCGCCGGTCTCGGCCGCGAACTCCTCGGCCGCGGTGAGCGACTCGGTGACGCCGTTGCCGTGGAACCGGATGTCGGCGCCGTAACCGCGCGTGGCCGCCACCTTGGGCAGGGCCGCCCCGTGGGGCATGAAGATCGTGGCGTGCGCGCCGAGCTGGGCGGCGGCGAGGGCGACACCCTGGGCGTGGTTGCCGGCGCTGGCCGCCACGACGCCGCGCGAGCGCTCCTCCTCGGAGAGCCGCGCGATCCGCGTGTAGGCGCCACGGATCTTGAACGACCCGGCGCGCTGCAGGTTCTCGCACTTGAGCCGGATGTCGCAGCCGGTGAGGGAGTGCAGCCAGCGCGAGTGGGTCAGCGGGGTGACCTCACTGACCCCGTCCAGCAGTTCACGCGCCGCGCGCGCATCGTCGAGGTCCACGGAACCAGCCTAGGCCGTGGCCGGAGGCGGGTCGCCGAAGTCCCGTGACTCCTCGCCCAGCATGCCGTCGGTGTCGGGTGGCTCCCCCGATGCGAGGTGCCGCACGACGCTGTTGAGGCAGGCCGCGAACGGCACCGAGAGCAGCGCGCCGACGATGCCGGCAACGACGAGTCCGGTGGCGATCGCGAGCAGGATCGCCAGCGGGTGCAGCGCGACGATCGCACCCATGAGGAACGGCTGGAGCACGTGCGACTCGAGCTGCTGCACGGCGATCACGCCGGCCAGCATCAGCAGGGCCGTGACGGGCCCCTGGGCGACGAGGGCCACCAGCACCGCGACCATGCCCGACAGGAGGGCGCCGACGATCGGCACGAACGCGCCGAGGAAGACCAGCACGCCGATCGCCGCTGCGAGCGGGACCTGCAGGATCAGCGCGACGCCGGCGATGCCGATCGCGTCGACGAGTGCCACGAGCACCGTGGCTCGCACGAAGGCGGTCAGGGAGCCCCACGCCGCACGGCCCGAGGAGGTGACGCGCGGACGGGACGCCTTGGGGAAGAGGGTGACCACCCAGGACCAGATCCGGGCGCCCTCGTAGAGGAAGAAGAACAGCGCGAACAGGGCGATGAAGAACCCCGTGACGAAGTGGCCGATCTGGGTGCCGACCTCGGTGGCCTGGTTCACGACGGAGGTGTCGCTGCCGGAGATGGCCTTCTCGACCCGGTCGATCCAGTCGGCCAGCTGGCGGTCGGAGAGGTTGAGCGGGCCCGTGCGCGCCCAGTCCTGCAACTGCGAGATTCCCTTGACCACGCTGTCGCGCAGGTCGTCGAACTGCGTGGAGAGCTGCTGCCCGACGAGCCCGAGCATGCCCACGAGGGCGAGGACGAGCCCCAGCACGACCGCGAGCGCCGCCAGCAGCCGCGGCACCCCGTGGCGTTGCAGCCAGTCGACGCCGCCGACCGTGAGCGCCGCGAGCAGGATGGCCACGGCGACGGGGATGGTGACCTCGGAGAAGTGGCCCAGGGCGAGCGCGAGGACGTAGAGCGCCGCGCCGATCACCACGACCCGCCAGGCCCACGCCGCGGCGATCTCGACGCCGATGGGAACCTCGTATCGCCCGGACCCGCGTGGCGTCTCGTCACTCACGGTTCGAGGCTACGGGAACACCCCGACGCCGCACGGTGTTGACGACGACACAGGAGGTTCCATGAGATTCGGATTCGACAAGACCACGCTGCCCACGGCCGACTCGGCCCT
Source organism: Aeromicrobium phoceense (assembly GCF_013868155.1). Lineage (NCBI taxonomy): Bacteria > Bacillati > Actinomycetota > Actinomycetes > Propionibacteriales > Nocardioidaceae > Aeromicrobium > Aeromicrobium phoceense. Next base: position 1,403,106 of record NZ_JACEOG010000001.1, on the reverse strand, counting down.
GCCCGGCCGCGACACCCGCCCCTTCGAGGTCGGCGACCGCCACCTCGTGACGGGCAACCCGATCGAGACCGACGGACCCGAGGGCTTCGGCGTCGCCGTCTTCGGCCTCGGCTGCTTCTGGGGCGAGGAGAAGACGTTCTGGGAGCAGCCCGGCGTCTGGTCCACCTCGGTGGGCTACGCCGGCGGCCACACGCCGCACCCCACGTACGAGGAGGTGTGCACCGGTCGCACGGGTCACGCCGAGGTCGTCAAGGTCATCTTCGACCCCTCGGTCACCAGCTACGCCGACCTGCTGAAGGTGTTCTGGGAGAACCACGACCCGACGCAGGGCATGCGCCAGGGCAACGACCGCGGCTCGCAGTACCGCTCGATCCTGCTCACCACGAGCCCCGAGCAGCAGGCCGAGGCCGAGGCGTCGCGCGACGCGTACCAGAAGCAGATGACCGACCACGGGTACGGACAGATCACCACGCAGATCCGGCCCCTCGACGCGTACTACTACGCCGAGGCGCCGCACCAGCAGTACCTGGTGAAGAACCCGTACGGCTACTGCCCGCTGCACGCCACCGGCGTCAGCTACGCCTGATCGCGTGGGCTGGAGCCGCGCCGAGCTGGAGTCGTTCGCCGGGAGCACGATCCCGGACCTGATGCCCGACGACCTGCGACTGCTGTTCGTCGGCATCAACCCCGGCCTGGTGAGTGCAGCGACGGGCCTGCACTTCGCCCGGCGCGGCAACCGCTTCTACCCGGCGCTCGTGCGCGCCGGACTGGTGGACACCGACGACCCCGCGGCCGCGGCCGACCAGCTGCGGGCCCGGGGCGTCGGGATCACCAACCTCGTGGCGCGGGCCTCGGCGCGCGCCGACGAGCTCGACCCGGCTGAGCTGGTCGAGGGACGCGCCCGCCTGGCCGAGCTCGTTCTCGAACGCCGGCCTCGCGTGGTCGCGATCGCCGGGATCACGTCGTACCGCACCGCGTTCGGTGAGCGGGGTGCGCGCCCCGGACGCCAGCCCGAGGACCTCGCCGGCGCGCAGGTCTGGGTCGTGCCGAACCCCAGCGGACTGAACGCCCACGAGACCGTCGAGTCGCTGGCCCGCGCCTACCGTGAGGCGGCGCAGGCCGCGGGCCTGCTCGCGTGAGGCGCTTCCGTCACTCCGACGACGGATAGATGCCGATCGAGCAGACGCTGTAGCGCAGTCCGTTCGGGGTCACGGCCCGCAGATCCGGAACCGCGAAGGTGTTGACGCCGTCCCCGCCGAACGTGGTGCCCATGAGGGAGAACAGCGCCGAGTTCTGCTGGATCGCCATCAGGCGGCCGTCGGCCGGGATGCCGCGCGAACCGACGCCGAGGACGATGCTGCCCATCGTGCAGTCGTAGTCATCGCGGAACGCGCGACCGGAGCCCTGCCACTGGTTGAACTGCCCGGAGAGCAGGGAGTTGCCGGCGGGGCCCTGCGGTCCGGCGGGTCCCATCGGACCGGTCGGTCCGGCAGGACCGGTATCGCCCGCAGGGCCGACCGGGCCAGCGGGTCCGGTCTCTCCCGCGGCGCCGGTCGCGCCGGTCGCGCCGGTCGCGCCCGCCGCGCCATCGGCACCCTGGTCGCCCTTGTCGCCCTTCGCGCCGGCTGCCGCGACGAGGATCCAGTCCGCGGGCGAGGCGGCCGGGTCGGCCGCGATCGAGGAACGGGCGGCCACGTAGGTGTTGCCGCCGCGGGTCACGACCGAGGCCGGCGGGCCTGCGCTGTAGGTGGTCGAGGCACTCCACGTGGACACGGCACTCCACGGGACGACTCCGTCGTCGCCCTTGTCGCCCTTGGCACCTGCGGCGCCGTCGTCGCCCTTGTCGCCCTTGGCACCTGCGGCGCCGTCGTCGCCCTTGTCGCCCTTGTCTCCCTTGGCACCCGCGGCACCCGCGGCACCTGTCGCGCCGTCGTCACCCTTGGCGCCGGCCGCACCGGCAGCGCCCTCGTCGCCCTTGTCGCCCTTGTCTCCCTTGGCACCTGCCGCGCCGGTCGCGCCGTCGTCACCCTTGGCGCCGGTCGCACCCGCAGCGCCGGGGTCACCCTTGTCGCCCTTCGCACCGGTAGCGCCGTCGTCACCCTTCGCGCCCTTGTCGCCCGCGGCGCCGTCCTGGCCATCGGCGCCCTTCGCACCGGAGCCGCCGTCGGCGCCCGCCGCACCATCGGCGCCATCGAGGCCGTCCGAGCCGTCCTCACCGTCGGAGCCGTCCTCGCCATCGGAACCGTCCTCGCCATCGGAACCGTCGGCGGCCTCCTCCGAGCCCTGCCACGTGACAGGCACCAGATCGTCCGCGCACGAGGCCGACGCGTCCGACAGGTAGAGCGATCCCTCAGCGACGTCCATGCAGCCGTACATCGGCGAGCTGACCCGCACCGCATCATCGCCCGAGGCCGTCGTCACCACCAGGGCCGATCCGGCACCGATCACCGCCGACACCGCGCCGCACGCCAACACCATCCGCAAGGAGCTCATCCTCGCCCTCCACTCGTTCCGGGCACAGCGCCGTGGCCGATCCGAACGGCGCCCGGGACGCAGGTTACCGACGATGTGTCGAGCGCGAGGCAAGTTGCGGGAGTTGCTCCTGTGACGAAGTCGATCGCGGCTTCCCTCGCGTGTCCGAGGCCGCGCCTATCGTGGCGCTCATGGACCAACGACTCAGCCTCGTCACCCTCGGCGTCGCCGACCTCGGGCGCGCGCGTGCCTTCTACGAGGAGGGCCTCGGGTTCACGAAGGACAACGACGAGGACGGCATCGCCTTCTACCAGCTGCCCGGCCTGATCCTGGCCCTGTGGACACGCGAGGGCCTGGCCGCCGACGCCGCCGTGGAGGACACCGGCGCCACCTTCAGTGGCATCACCCTCGCCCAGAACGTGGGCTCACCCGATGAGGTCGATGCCGTCATCGAGCAGGCGCGCGCAGCCGGTGCGCGCGTGCTGAAGCCCGCCACGGCGACGGAGTGGGGCGGATACTCCGGCTACGTCGCCGACCCCGACGGCCACCCGTGGGAGATCGCGCACAACCCGTTCTGGACGGTGCACGATGACGGGCGCACCACGCTGCGTTGAGGTGATGGTGCCTAGTGGGCCACCGGGCAGCCGGAGGCGACCTCCGCAGGACCCTCGTCGACCGGCTCGGGCTCGGGACGCGCGCCCGGCGTGCGCCGGGTCAGCGTCACCTCGAAGCCCTTGGGCACGATCGTGAGGCGCTCGTCGATCCGCAGCTCGTAGTCCGGGTCGCCGGTGATGTCGTACCGGTGCAGCAGCCGGGCCAGCACGAGGATCGCCTCATGGAGGGCGAACTGGCGCCCGATGCAGGCGCGGTCGCCGGTCCCGAACGGCTTGTAGACGTTCTTCATCCGGCCCTTGGAGTTCTCGGGCAGGAAGCGGTCGGGGTCGAACTCCTCGGCCGTCGGGCCCCAGGCCGCCGGGTCGCGCTGCATCATCGGGAGCACGACGATCGCCCAGTCATCGGGCGTCATGACGGCCTCGTGGTCGGTCCCTGCCGCGATGGTCGTGGTCTCGCGGGGCGAGCGGGCGAACGCGGGGGCCGTCGGCCACAGCCGCAGCCCCTCGTCGAGACAGCGGCGCAGGTAGCGGAACCGCGGCACCTGCTCGAACGTGGGCTCGACGTCGGGGTCGTCGCCCAGCATCGCGTCCGTCTCCGCCTGCGCCTTCGCCAGCAGCTCGGGATTGCGCGACAGGTAGTACAGCACGAAGCTCAGCGCGCCCGAGGTGGTCTCGTGACCCGCCACCAGGAACGTGAGGATCTGCTCGCGGATGTTCTGGTCGTCGAGCCGGACCCCCGTCTCGGGGTTGGCCTCGTAGAGCATGCGGTCGAGCAGGTCGTCGCGCCGCTCTCCCGAGGCGCGTCGCTCGCGCACCATCGCGTCGACCAGCTCGTCGACGTACGCGCGGTGCTCGGCGTTCTGCTCGTCGATCCGCCGCGCGATCCGCTTCCCGCCAGGGATCGAGTCCAGCGACGACTTCTGCATCCCGGTCATCAGCGCTGCGATCATGGCGTCGACGAACGGGTGCCGCTCGCGCGAGGTGAACGAGCCGAAGTCGCGGCTGAACGCGCACCGGCTGATCGTCTCCATCGTCAGCTTCGTCATGTCGGCCGTGACGTCGATCGGACCCTCGAGGTCGTCCCACACGGCGAACATCTCGGCCGCGGTCTCGAGCATCGTGCCGTGGTAGCCGCGCATCGCGGCCTTGGAGAACGCCGGCATCAGCACGCCGTGCGCCGTCTGCCAGTTCGGCTCGTGGTCGAAGGCCGTGAACAGCGCGTCGCCCACGAACTCGCGCAGCGCCACCAGCGCCGGCGGCAGGTTCTTGTGGAAGCGCGTCTCGTCGCACAGCTCGGCAGCCAGCTCGGCGCCCGTGACGAAGACGAACTTCTGCGAGAACACCCGCACCTCGAAGAGCGGGCCGAGGTCCTGGCCCACGCGCATGACGTTGGCCAGCGGCGTGCCGGTGCGCATCGTGAGTGCGTCGTACGCGATCGGCCGGCGACCGGGCGGGTGCGGGAACCGCTGGCCGCCCCAGCTGTTCTTGACGGTCATCAGGCTCACAGTCCGGCCTTCCCGGCGAAGCGCGCCACGAGGCGCTGGTAGTGCGGGCCGGTCACGCGGGCCAGCAGGTCGATCACGCGGGCGTCGGCGCCGATGAGCACGCGCGCCTTGCCCTTCTCCACGCCGCGCAGGATCACCTCGGCGGCCTGGTCGGGGGTGGTGCGCGCGATCCGGTCGAAGGACGAGGCCAGCGAGTCGTGGTCGAGCCCGTCCACCTGGCCGGCGTTGCGCGCCACGTTCGTCTTGATGCCGCCGGGGTGCACGCACGTCACCTTCACCGGGCGTCCGCGCGCCACCATCTCCATGCGCAGCGCCTCGGTGAAGCCGCGCACGGCGAACTTGGCGGCGTTGTAGGCGCCCTGCGTGGGCACCGAGATGATCCCGAAGACGCTCGAGATGTTGACGACGTGCCCGTCGCCCGACGCGATCAGGTGCGGCAGGAAGGCCTTCGAGCCGTTGACCACGCCCCAGTAGTCGACGTCCATCACCTGCTCGAGGTGCTTGAAGTCCATCGCCTCGATGTCGCCGGTGAAAGCGATGCCGGCGTTGTTGTAGACCTGGTGGACGACGCCGAAGTGCCCGGCGATCTCGTCGGCGTACGCCAGGACCCGCTCACGCTCGGAGACGTCGAGGTGGTCGGCCCGGACGGTGGCTCCGAGGGCCTCGAGCGCCTGGGCCGTCTCGGCCAGACCCGTGGCGTCCACGTCGCTGATCGCCACGCGGGCGCCCCGTCGCGCCAGACCCATCGCGAGGGCCCTGCCGATGCCCGATCCCGCGCCCGTGACGACGGCGACCTTGCCTGTGAAGTACGTCATACCCACCTCCGGATACCGAGAGTATCCGAAAAGTGGGCTCAGGCGCGACGAACTCGCGGACGCAGCTTCACGTGTGGCATCGGAGGTGCCGGGATGACCTGTCCGTCGTGCCCGTCGACGTGGCCGTAGCGAGGCTCGTGGGCCTCCCAGTCCTCGCGCGCGGCGGCGATCTCGTCGTGACTGCGGCCGATGAAGTTCCACCACATGACGATCTGCTCCTCGAACGGCTCGCCGCCGATCAGCAAGATGATCGTGGGTCGCTCGACCTCCAGCGCCAGCCGGGCGCGCCCCGGCGCCAGGTACTGCAGCGACCGGTGCGGCACGGGCCGGCCCGCGACGGTGACGGCGTCGTCGACGGCCAGCACGCCGTGCTCGAACGCCGGGTCGAGGTCGAACTCGTGACGGCCGGGCTCGAGCCGCAGCTCGACCCCCACCAGCGGCGTGTGGACCGTGGCCTTGGAGGTGGCTCCGGCGAACGTGCCCGCGAGGACGACGCCCGTCCAGCCCGCACCCTCGACCTGGGGCAGGTCGGGATGGTGCTCGAACGCGGCCGGCCCGGTGCGGCGGTGGTCGGGCAGCGCCACCCACAGCTGGAGGCCGTGCATCGGACCGGGCTCGCCCTCGCTGAACTCCGAGTGCGATACCCCGTCCCCGGACGTCATCAGGTTGAGCTCGCCCGGCTCCAGCACGAGGTCGCTGCCGAGGCTGTCGCGGTGGCGGATCCGCCCGACGAGCGGCCAGGTGACGGTCTGGAGCCCGGTGTGCGGGTGCGGCAGCACCTGCATCCGGTGGTCGGTGGGACCGAAGTGGTCGAGGAAGCACCACGCTCCGATGAGCGGGATCTCCTTGCTCGGCAGGGTGCGGTGGACGAGCAGTCCGCGCAGGCCGCCGAGGGGCACCTCGCGCGGCTCGATCGTCCGGTCGGGGCTCATCGCACCAGCGCTCATCCCACCAGCGTAGTGCGGAGCCGGTCGACCGTCTCCGGCCTGCCGCCCCAGTGGTGGAACCACCCGAGCGCCCCGCCCGGGTGCTCGTCCCAGGTGTCGAGGACGCCGCTGATCGCCTCGACCGGGGTGGCGATGTAGGCCGCCGGCAGCTCGGCGCTGCGCTGCCCGAAGAGCCGGCGGAAGCGCGCCTGGATCTGCTCCTCGTGCTGGGCGGTGGCGAGGTAGTCCTCGACGATGTCGTCGCGCTTGGCGCCGAGCAGCGCCAGCACCATCGCGATGCTGACGCCAGTGCGGTCCTTCCCCGCCGCGCAGTGGACCAGGGTGGTGGCGTCCTCCGCCGAGGCGACCGCGTCGACCACCTCGACCAGGTGATCGGCCGTCGTGCGCAGCATCAGCTGGTAGAGCTCGGCGAGCGACTCCGGCGGCGCCACCCCCGGGCGCAGCGCGCTGAGCAGCGGGAAGTTGAGCACCGTCACGCCCGGCGCGGACAGGGGGTGCTCGGGCTCGGTCTCGGCGAGCGAGCGCAGGTCGATCACCACCGTCGGCGGCCACTCGATCTCGGGCGGGGCGACGTCGTCGGGCAGGGGCAGGGCGCTGCGCAGCAGGCGACCCGTGCGGATCACGCCACCCTCGACGGGGGTGCCACCGAGGTCGCGGAGGTTGGGGACGGTCTCGTTCACTCCCCCATCCTAGGAACCGGGTCCGACCCTCTGGCGCGAGTTCCTACACTGGATGCGTGCCCAGCCCCGCGAGGACCACCGCCAAGGCCGCCGCGAGGACGGCGGGCGTCAGCCTCGGCACCTACGCGATCCTGGTCGCCCAGGCACTCCTGGCACGCAAGCGGATCGGCACCACCACCGACCGTCCGCCCTCGGGCAACGGGCTCTACGGCGACGACCTGCCCGGCGAGCCGCTTCACTGCCTGCTGCTGGGTGACTCCACGATGGTGGGCTACGGCGTGAAGGACGTCGCGCACACGCCCTCGGCCCTCATCGGCAATGGACTGTCGCACCTGCTGGACCGTCCGGTGAGGATCCGCAACGAGTCCACCGTCGGAGCGCGATCGCGCGACCTCATGCACCAGATCACCGCCTCCGACGAGCAGCGGCCCGACCTGGCGATCATCCTCATCGGCGCCAACGACATCACCCACCAGGTGCCCGCGAAGCGCTCGGCCCGCCGGCTCGCCGGGGCCGTCTCGCGCCTGCGCTCCCTGGGCGCTGAGGTCGTCGTGGGATCGGTGCCGGACTTCGGCACGATCAAGCCGCTGCCCGACCCGCTGCGCACCGTGTGCCGCTACTGGAGCCGTCACCTCGCGCGGCGCCAGACCGTGGCGGCCGTCGAGGCCGGGGCGCGCGTGGTGTCGCTGGCCGACGTGCTGGAGCCGCTGCTGCTGGTGAAGGGCGACGCCCTCTTCGGCGACGACCGGTTCCACCCCAGCGCCGACGGCTACTCCACCGTGTGCGGCTTCCTGGTGGCGGCCGGCGTGGCCCAGTGGCGCTCCCGCGAGGAGCAGCCGGTCGAGGTCGGCGCCGTCGAGCAGATGCCGCTGGGCGAGGCGGCCGAATGGGCCTCCGAGCACGGCGGCACCGAGGTGGCACCCGCGCCGCGCGGCCGCCGCTGGGCCGCCGTCCTGCGTCGCCGCTGAGCCCTCACCCTCCCGGCACGACGAAGGCCCGCCACCTCACGGTGACGGGCCTTCGTGCGGAGTGGATCAGCCGTCCCCGCGCAAGATGGCGAGGAGGCGCAGGATCTCGAGGTAGAGCCAGACCAGCGTGACGGTCAGGCCGAACGCCGCGCGCCAGGACTCGCGCTCGGGCAGGCCCGCCGCGACACCGCGCTCGACGAAGTCGAAGTCCATGATCAGGCACAGGACGCCCAGCACGATGGCCACGCCGCCGACGAGGACCGCCAGCATCGGGTTGTCCATGCTGCGCAGGCCGCCGTTGGGGAACACGCCGAACAGGCTCAGCACCAGGTTGAGCAGCATGACGCCCATGAACGCGAAGAGCGAGATCATGACGACGCGGCGGAACTTCGGGGTGACCTGGATGTTGAAGAACTTGTAGGCGGCCAGGGTGGCACCGGCGGCCACGAAGGTGGCGAGGACGGCCTGGAAGACGATCCCGGCGTCGCCGACCCACGTGGAGACGATCTTGGAGAAGGCGCCGACGAAGACACCCTCGACGAGGGCGTAGACCATGACCAGCGCGGGGCTGATGACCTTCTTGAACGAGTTCACCATCGCCAGCACGAAGCCGATGAGGGCGCCGCCCATGGAGAACGTCCAGGCGGTGGCCAGCGCGGCGTCGGAGTCGATGTCGCCGATCAGGAACCACGCGACGGCGGCACCGAGCACGACGAGGCCGAGCGTGATGGCGGTCTTCTCCACGACGGTGTCGAGGGTCATGCGTCCGGGGGACGTGGGAGCCTGCAGACCCGCGGACTGCGAGCCGTCACCCGATCCGGACAGGTCGATCTTCCACTGCGACGGATCGGCGTACTGGGTCGTGTTGCGTCCGTTGAACTCTTCGCTTCTGGCGAAGACGGGGTTGCTGCTCCTCATGATCTCCTCCGGAGAATCTGGCCCCGCGCGCCGGTGGTGGCGGGGTCGGTGTTCCTACACTATCCAACGCATCCACCGCGTTCACTGTTCCCGGGCGGGTGACTTCTCCTCGGTTGCTGGCGCCTTCTCCTCGGGGGTGACCGTCATCAGGGCCGGGACCTTCACGAAGGGTGCCGGGCGTTCCTGCGGCACGGCGCCGGCGAGCGGCGCCGTGGGGTCCTCGAAGCTGGACTCGGCCATGCGCATCGGGTAGACGTTCCAGGCGGTCGCGCCGGTCTCGAGCTGCGTGGGCACCCACGCCCCCGGGGTCGTGCACTCATCCCACTCGTCCTTGGCGAGGCAGCCGTTGCCGCCCGGGACCGACGTGGCCAGCGGCTTGCCGTCCTGATCGAAGAGCTGGACGCCGTCGAGCACCTGGCCCTTCGCGTCGTAGGCGAAGATGTTCGTCACCTGGGTGCCGTTGAGCCAGATGCCGGTGCCGTCGGGGCCCACCATCGCGCTGTCGTTCTCGTAGGCGGAGTCGGCGTAGGACCAGGCGCGGCCCACGTCCTCGCTCGACGGCACCTGCGCGACCGCCACCACCGTGGCCACGACGGCGATCGCGTTGCCGACGGCGATCAGCACCCGGACCCAGCCGGGCCACCGGCGCAGACCGACGAACACGCTGCCGGCGACCAGCACGGCGAGGACGAGCCAGTAGGAACCCGACGGCAGCAGGTCGCCCTCGAACCCGAAGAAGGCGCCGACGACCTGGTAGGCCGCCCAGCCGCGCACGATCCACCACGCCGGACGCAGGGTCACCAGGAAGTCGAGCACGGCCGCCATCGCCGGGCTGCGGCGCAGGTTGCGGTCGAGGTCGCGGACCATCTCGGAGAAGGGCTCCACGACGGCGCGCAGGCGGCTGCCGCGCTCGATGACGGGGGTCGGCAGGCCGGCGGCGCCGCGCAGCTCGTTGGCGTACGCGGCCGGATCGGGCAGCTCGCGCGCCAGGTCCTCGGCGTAGGCCTCGGCCAGGTCGGCCTCGAGCCCGTCGGTGAGCTCCTCGACCTCGTCGGCCGGCAGGTCGGCGAGCGCGGTGCGGACTGCGGCCGCGAACGCGATGATCTCGGCGGGCAGGGTGGTGGCGTTCATGCGGCGTTCCCTTCGAGCATGCGGTCCATGGTGCGGGCGAACTCGGCCCACGTCTTGCGTTGCGCGGCGAGCATCGACCGGCCCTGGTCGGTGATGCCGTAGTACTTGCGGTGCGGGCCCTCTTCGCTGGGCACCACGTACGAGGTCAGGGCTCCGGCGGAGTACAGCCGTCGCAGCGTGCCGTACACCGAGGCGTCGCCGACCTCCTCGAGTCCGGCGGCGCGCAGTCGTCGGACCACGTCGTAGCCGTACCCGTCCTCGCCCTCGACGACGGCCAGCACGGCCACGTCGAGCACTCCCTTGAGCAGCTGGGTCGCATCCATGCGTCGGACAGTACCACGCAATCCGCATTAGTGTGCACGACGCGACACCGCCCCGGCGTGTCGTGACTGGTGGTCCTAGGCCCGGACGTCCTCCAGGTGGTGCACCAGGTCGTGCAGCGCGTAGCGGGTCAGGGTGTCGGTGGTGAAGGCCGAGCCGTTGGAGCGGTATCCGGGGCGTGCCCAGTCGGTGACCGCCTCGATCTGCGCCGCGAAGGCGTCGGCGGCCGGGGCGAGCTCGGCGGCGACGGCGGCCGGCGACTCACGGGCGTACCCCACGGCGCTCGCGTCCTGGTCCCAGTTCGCGAACTCCGGGCCGTCGTGCTCGCGCATCAGCTGGAGGCGCTCGGCGAACAGCAGCAGCACGTCGCGGACGTGGCACGCGTACTCCAGCACCGACCACGTCGCGTCGTCGGGCCGCTCGCGCACGTCGGGCCGCTCGAGCGCCGCGCGCCACCGCGGCACCATCGCCGCGACCTCCTCCCCCGCCCGCGGCGGGTCGACGGCGGCCGGGTCGAAGCCGCACTCCTCGCAGGTGCGCTCCAGCACCCACGTCCAGTCCTTCGTGTCAGGGATGATCGCCATGCCGGCCACGATGGCAGGCTCGATAGGTTCGGACCATGCCCGAAACCGCCGAAGACCGCACGGATCGAGACGAAGAGCCCTTCCGCCGCGAGATCGTGTCGTTCACCCGGCGGGGAGGCCGCCTCTCCGACCGCCAGCAGGACGCGTGGGACGACGTCGCCGAGCGGTTCGTCGTCGACGTTCCGCGCGGCCGCACCAGCACCTCGGCCGCCGAGGGCTTCACGCTGGACCCGGCCGAGCTCTTCGGCCGCAGCGCTCCGCTCGTGCTCGAGATCGGCAGCGGACGCGGCGAGTCCCTCGTGCACGCGGCGAAGGAGAACCCCGGCACCGACTTCCTCGGCCTCGAGGTCTACGTGCCGGGCGTCGCCCAGACCCTCATCGGACTTCGCCACGCGGGCGTGGAGAACGTGCGACTCGCGGTGGTGGACGCCGTCCCCACGCTCACCCGCGTGCTGCCCGAGGAGAGCCTCGACGAGCTGCGGGTCTGGTTCCCCGATCCCTGGCACAAGACGCGCCACCACAAGCGCCGCATGGTCACCGACGACTTCGTCCCCCTCGTGCGCCGCGTCCTGAAGCCGGGAGGCACTTGGCGCCTGGCCACCGACTGGCAGGACTACGCCGACCAGATGCTCGAGGTGCTGGGCCGCGCCGAGGGCTTCACCACCTCCGGCGACTGGGACGAGCGCTTCGCGGGTCGCCCGGTCACGCGCTTCGAGGCCAAGGGCACGGCGAAGGGACGCACGATCCGGGATCTGAGCGCCACTAGGATGAGCGCATGACGCAGGAGCAGACGACGGCCGACCTGCTGGGGATCGAGCCGGGCACCCTCGTCTGGATCGTGGGCGACTCCATCGAGGAGACCGCGCTGCTCGATCCTCTTCCCGACGGCGTCGAGACGTACCAGGACGAGGAGCCCGAGCAGAGCGAGCGCTGGTTCGACGACACCTGGACGGGCGCGGAGAACCATCCCGAGCCGGCCGAGCGCGACAAGCCCTCGGGAATCGACACCGCCCTCATCGCCGTGTCGAACACGCAGGAGTTCCACATGCGGCTCGACGACGTCCTGCCGCGGCTCGGCTCGATCGGCCGGGTCTGGGTGCTCTACCCCACGGACGCGCTGCCGCTGCCGATCCTGCGCACCGGCGTGGACGAGTACGGCTGGACCACGACGGATCCCACCGCACTGGACGAGACGTGGTCCGCGGTGCAGCTCACCCAGTCCTGAGGTGCTCCCGGCGGGATTCGAACCCGCACTGAAACGGGTTTAAGCCGTCTGCCTCTGCCGTTGGGCTACGGGAGCCTGGCCCAGCCTACGATCCGGGCGCGTCCCTGTGGTCCACCACGACGTCGGCCGGCTCCTGCCCGGCGAGCAGACGCTCCACCTGACCGCGCACGACGGCCTGGATCCGCGGTGCCATCGCCGACGTCATGCCGCCGATGTGAGGGGTGATGATGACGCCGGGCGCCGACCACAGCGGATGACCGTCGGGCAGCGGCTCGGGGTCGAACACGTCGGAGGCGTAGCGGACACGGCCCGCCTCGGCCGGGACCGCCTCGGTGACGGCGGTGCGTCCGCGCGCCACGTTGACGACGATGGCGCCGTCGCGCAGCCGCGCGAGGAACTCGGCATCGACGATGCCCTCGGTGTCGGGCGTCAGCGGCACCGCCACGACGACGGCGTCCACGGTGGTCAGGAGGTCGGCGAGCTCGTCGGTGCCGTGCACGTGCCCGTGCTCGTCGTCGCGGGCCCGGGAGCCGACGCGGACGATCTCGCAGCCGAAGCCGTCGAGGCGGGCCGCGACTCGACGGCCGATGCCGCCCACACCGAGCAGCATCACTCGGCGGTCGAGCAGGCTGGTGGTCCAGCTCTTGCGCCACAGACCCTGCGCCTGCTGCGCCCCGAAGACGTCAAGGTCGCGGACCGCGGCCAGGAGCAGCGCGACCGCCAGCTCGGCGGTGGAGTCCTCGTGCACGTCGACGGCGTTGGCGTAGCGGCCACCGGCCGACAGCACCGCCGCGACCCCGTCGTAGCCGAGCGACTGCCCCTGGATGAGGCCGATGCGCGACGCGTCGACGGCCGCCATGTCGGAGGGGTCGAGCGTGTAGGGCCAGACGGCGAGGTCGATGCGGCCCTCGGGCTGGGGCGCGCGTCCGTCCCACACGATCACGTCGACGGGGAGGTCGGCCAGGACGTTCTGCCAGGACTCGTCGGGAACCGAGACGCGCATCAGGCGATCTCCCTCGCTGCGGCCCAGGCGATGCCGTCGAGGATGTCCTGCTCGCTGACGACCAGCTCGTCGGTGTTTCGCGGCAGGTGCTCGAGGACGCGGTCGAGGATCAGCGCTCCCCCGGCAATCACATCGGCACGTCCGGGATGCATGTACGGCAGTGCACGCCGGTCGGCCACGGGCATCTGCATGAGGTTGCCGCAGGCCGCACGGACGTCGTCGACGTGGATGCGCGCCTGGTGGATCAGCTCGCTGTCGTAGGACGGCAGCGCCAGGGAGTGGGCGGCGATCGTGGTGATCGTGCCGGCGACCCCGACGATCTCGTCCGAGGCCGGCAGCGAGCCCAGCACCGGGGCGAGCACGGCGTCGAGGTGGCTCATGCAGGCGGTGACCTCGCCCACCGAGGGCGGGTCGGTGAAGAGGAACCGCTCGGTCATGCGCACCGAGCCGAGGTCGAAGGAGTGCGAGAACGACGGCGCTCCGAGGCCCTGCACGACCTCGGTCGATCCGCCGCCGAGGTCGATCACGGCCGTGAGCGCCTCGGCGATGTCGCCGGTGGCGCCCTCGAAGGAGGCGCGGGCCTCCTCCTGCCCGCTCAGCACGCGGGGCCGCACGCCGAGGATCTCGGCGACCTTGTCGGAGAACTCGGTGGCGTTGTCGGCGTCGCGCACCGCCGAGGTGGCCGCGAACGAGACGACGTCGACGCCCATGGCCTCGATGACCCGCCCGTACTCGCGGCAGGCCTCGAGCGTGCGCTCGACGGCCTCCGGGGCGAGGGTGCCCGACTGGTCGACGCCCTGCCCCAGCCGCACCACGCGCATCTCGCGCAGCAGGTCGGTCTTGGTGCCGCCGTCGACCTGCGCGACGAGCAGACGGATGGAGTTGGTCCCGCAGTCGATCGCCGCCACCGTGCTCCCAGCCATGCCGTCAGGCTATCGGGGCGCCGTGGCCCGGCTCCGCGCCGGTGCGAGGGCCTCGGTCAGGCGGGGTCGGCGGGCGCGCACGCCGAGTGGCCCCAGTAGTCGCCCAGCAGGCGGACCGCCTCGTCGCCGAGGGGGTTCACGCCCGGGCCCTTCGCCAGCGAGTGGCCGACCAGCACGTGGAGGCACTTGACGCGGTCGGGCATGCCGCCGGCGCTGATGCCGTCGATCTCCTCGACGTGCCCGATCGCCTCGCGCTCGGCCAGGTACGACTCGTGGGCCGCGCGGTAGGCCGCGGCCAGCTCGGCGTCCTCGCCGAGTCGCTGGGTCATCTCGGCCATCAGGCCCGAGGCCTCGAGCGTGCCGATCGCGCCGGTCAGGCGGGGGCACGTCAGGTAGTACAGCGTGGGGAAGGGCGTGCCGTCGGGCAGCCGCGGCTCGGTCTTCACGCCGTTCGGGTGCCCGGAAGGGCAGCGCGAGGAGATCTCGATCATCCCGCGGGGCGGCCGGCCGAGCTGCTCGGTGATCGCGGCGATGTCGGCGGGGTCGATCATTCGTCGGTCTCCAGTTCGGGGTCGCCCTGCGGCGCGGACTCCTGCTCGGGGGTCCCGGCGGCCTCGACCGAGCCCCAGAGCCGCTCCACCCACGGCTGGCGCGGTGCGACCTCGGGCTCCTCGAGGCGCGAGGACTGGCCCTTCAGCTCGCCGTCCACGCCGATGACGCGGTAGCCGATCTCGCCGGGCATGACCCAGCCGAAGCGCTCGCGCGCCTGCTGGCGGATGTAGGCCGGGTCGCTCCACCTGCGCTGCTGGTCCTCGAGGTCCTCGATCTCGGCGCTGGTCTGTCGGTTCTGCGCCTCGAGCGCGGCGATCTCGGAGCGCTGCTGCCACCACGCGTGCACCGAGGCCGTGTAGGAGGCGATCAGCATGACCGCCACGCCCAGCAGGATCAGGGCGCGGGTGGTGAACCGGGTACCGGAGCCGCCCGGCGCCGCCGCGACGACGGGTGCGGTGGTGGGGCGTGACGTGGTGCGGGGGGTCGACCGGCCGTCGCGCCGACCCGTGGGTCGGCGCGACGACGGGGACGATCCGCGTCCTGCCATGGCTCAGGCGAACCTCGGGAAGGCCTGCGCGCCCGCGTAGCTGGCGGCGGGGCCGAGCAGCTCCTCGATGCGCAGCAGCTGGTTGTACTTGGCGACGCGGTCCGAGCGGGCCGGGGCGCCGGTCTTGATCTGGCCGCAGTTCGTGGCGACCGCGAGGTCGGCGATCGTGACGTCCTCGGTCTCGCCCGAGCGGTGGCTCATCATGTTGTGGAACCCGGCGCGGTGCGCGAGGTCGACGGCGTCGAGGGTCTCCGACAGCGAGCCGATCTGGTTGACCTTGACCAGCATCGCGTTGCCGGCCTTCTCGGCGATGCCGCGGCCCAGGCGCTCGACGTTGGTGACGAACAGGTCGTCGCCGACGAGCTGCGTCTTGTCGCCCAGCGCCGCGGTGATCGCGGTCCAGCCGGCCCAATCCTCCTCGTCGAGCGGGTCCTCGATCGACACGATCGGGTAGGAGGCGACGAGCTCGCTGTAGTACGTGATCATCTCGTCGGTCGACTTGGCCACGCCCTCGAACGTGTAGCCGGCATCGCCGTGGAACTCGCTCGCCGCGACGTCCATCGCCAGCGCGATGTCGGAGCCCAGCGTGAACCCGGCCTTCTCCACCGCGACCGCGATGAGGTCGAGCGCGGCGCGGTTGCTCTCGAGGTTGGGCGCGAAGCCGCCCTCGTCGCCCAGACCCGTGGACAGGCCGCGGTCGTGCAGGACGCCCTTGAGCGCGTGGTAGACCTCGGCGCCCCAGCGCAGCGACTCGGCGAAGCTCTCGGCGCCGATCGGCGCGACCATGAACTCCTGCACGTCGACGTTGGAGTCGGCGTGGGCACCGCCGTTGAGGATGTTCATCATCGGCACGGGAAGCACGTGGGCGTTGGGGCCGCCGACGTAGCGGAACAGCGGCAGGCCGGCCGACTCAGCGGCCGCGTGGGCGACGGCGAGCGAGATGCCCAGGATCGCGTTGGCGCCGTACTGGCCCTTGTTGGGCGTGCCGTCGAGGTCGAGCATCGCCTCGTCGATCGCGCGCTGGTCGTCGGCGTCGAACCCGACGAGGAGCTCGGCCAGGGGGCCGTTGACGGCCTCGACGGCCTTGAGCACGCCCTTGCCGAGGTAGCGGTCGCCGCCGTCACGCAGCTCGACGGCCTCAAACTGACCGGTGGAGGCACCCGAGGGGACCGCGGCGCGGCCCAGCGTGCCGTCGTCCAGGACGACCTCGACCTCGACGGTCGGGTTGCCCCGGGAGTCCAGGATCTCTCGGGCGGCGACGTCATGAATGATGGCCACGGCAGGCTCCTCGGTGGGTGGCGGAAGGTGTGGGAGTCGAGCAGCCCCAGCGTAGCGCCGTGGGCCCCTGTGCCGGGGTGACCCCGCGCCCGCCGGACGAACGATGATGCATTCGGGTACCGCAGCGGGGCCGAATGCCTCATCCTTCGTCGCCTGCGTGGGACAGTGAGCCCAGGCATCGGCAGGAGGACGGACATGACGATTCACAGCGAGGGGCCCGGCAGGGGCCTCGAGGCGGTCCGCCGCGCGGGCATCGAGACCACCGGCATCGAGATCATCGACGAGGGCGAGCGCACCGCCAAGCCCTCCGACCTGTTCTGGCCGTGGTTCGCGGCCAACGTGTCGGTCTTCGGCATCTCGTACGGCAGCTACGTGCTCGGCTTCGGCATCTCGCTGTGGCAGGCCGTGCTCGTCGCCGTCCTGGGCATCGTCGTGTCGTTCGCCGCGTGCGGACTCGTGGCCATCGCCGGCAAGCGCGGCTCCGCGCCCACGATGATCCTGTCCCGCGCGCCGTTCGGCGTCGTCGGCCAGAAGCTGCCGGGCGTCTTCAGCTGGATCATCTCGATCGGCTGGGAGACCTTCCTGGCGATCATGGCGACCCTCGCGACCGCGACGGTGTTCCGCGAGCTCGGCTGGAGCAGCGGCGACGCGGTGAAGGTCATCGCGATGCTCGTGGTGGCCGCGCTCATCGTGGCCGCCTCCGTGGCGGGCTACCACATCATCATGCGGATGCAGTCGGTCCTGACGTGGCTCACCGGCCTGGCCACGATCGGCTACATCCTCCTCACGCTGGACGAGATCGACCTCGACGCCGTCACCGCGCTGCCGAACGGCTCGGGCCAAGCCACCATCGGCGCCTTCGTGATGGTGATGACGGGCTTCGGCTTCGGCTGGATCAACATCGCCGCCGACTGGTCGCGGTACCAGCGCCGCTCCACTCCGGGTGCCCAGATCGTCCTGTGGAACACCGTCGGCGGCGCGCTGGCCCCCGTGGTGCTCGTCCTCTACGGCATCCTGCTCGCCGGGTCGTCGCCCGAGCTCAGCGCCGGCATCGTCAACGACCCGATCGGCACCCTCGCCACGGTGCTGCCGACCTGGTACCTCGTGCCCTTCCTGGTCGCCTCCGTGCTGGCCCTGGTCAGCGGCGCCGTCCTCGGTATCTACTCCTCCGGCCTCACGCTGCTGAGCCTCGGCGTGAAGATCCCCCGGCCCACCGCCGCGTTCGTCGACGGCGTGATCCTGACGCTCGGCACGATCTACGTGGTCTTCTTCGCCGAGAGCTTCCTGGCGCCCTTCCAGAGCTTCCTCATCACGCTCGGCGTCCCGATCGCGGCGTGGGCGGGCATCGTGATCGCCGACATCGCCTTGCGCCGCAGCGACTACGACGAGGCAGCGCTGTTCGACTCCGGCGGGCGGTACGGCGCGGTGAACTGGGGTGCGATCGCCGCGATGGTGGTCGCGTCGGTCATCGGCTGGGGCCTGGTCGTGAACAACTTCGCGCAGGACGCCTCCTGGAACAACTGGCAGGGCTACCTGCTCGAGCCGCTCGGCCTCGCCACGTGGGTCGAGGACGGGGCGTACTGGGACGGCAACTGGGCCTACGCCAACCTCGGCGTCCTGCTGGCCTTCGCGATCGGATTCCTCGCGACCCTGCTGCTGCAGCGCGGGCGGGTGGCCCGCCAGGAGGAGCGCGCGTGAGCGAGCCCTGGCTCGTCGTGATCGACCCGCAGCGGGTCTTCGCGGCGCCAAACTCGCCGTGGGGGTCGCCCATGTTCGAGGCGATCGTCGAGCCGGTGCGTGAGCTCGCGGCGCGGCACCGCACGATCGTCACGCGATGGGTGCCGGCTGTGGGTGACGAGCGGGTGGGCGCTTGGAACGCTTACTTCGAGGCGTGGCCCTTCGCCGACCGTCCGCCCGGGGACGCGCTGTTCGACCTCGTGCCCGAGGTGGCCGACCTGGCCGCCGGTGGCACCGTCGACGCCACCACGTTCGGCAAGTGGCCGGCGCTCGAGGCCGTGACGGGGCCGGCGCCCGAGCTGGTGCTGGCCGGGGTGGCCACCGACTGCTGTGTCATCTCTACCGCCCTGGCGGCCGCGGACGCGGGTGCGACGGTGCGCGTCGTCGCGCGGGCCTGCGCCGGGTCGACGCCGGAGAACCACGCCAAGGCGCTCGACGTGATGGCGCTCTACGGTCCGCAGATCACCGTCGTCTGAGGCCGGGCCTGGTCTCGATACGCCCGCTCGTGCCTCGCGGAGCTACTCGACCACCGGGCGGCCCGGTGATCGAGTGCCGGCGAGCGCAGCGAGACGGTGTATCGAGATCAGCCGTCGGCGTGGCGGCGGGTGGCTCGCCGCAGCTCGGCCTCCGGGTCGAGGCCGGCGGCACGGGCCTTCTCGACCAGTCTCAGCAGGTCCGCGCCGAGGCCGTCGCCCTCGACGGGGCGGTCGACCCGGCCCAGCACCTTGTCGGCGGCCATGAGGGCCGGCAGGTCGGCCGGGATGCCCTCCGTGGGGTGGGTGCGCTGCTTGCGCTCGGCCTTGAGGCGCTGCCAGTTGGCGTCGACCTCGGCCGCTGACGTCACGGTCACGTCGCCGAAGACGTGGGGGTTCCGGTGCACCAGCTTGTCCGCGATCTCGCGCACCACGTCGTCGGTGGTCCAGCCCTCGTCGTCGGACTCGGCGATGGCGGCGTGGATGACGACCTGCATCAGCAGGTCGCCCAGCTCCTCGCGCAGGTGCCCCGAGTCGGCGAGGTCGATCGCCTCGGCGGTCTCGTAGGCCTCCTCGATGACGTAGCGGCGCAGCGACGCGTGGGTCTGCTCATGGGTCCACGGGCACTCGGCGCGCAGCCGCCGCATCACCTCGACGAGGCGGTCGAACTCCCGGCTCACGTCAGGAGCACTGGAGCGCCGCGGGCCGGTCCTCGGTGGCCGTGGCGTCCAGCTCGCCGCCGAACACCGACAGCGATCCGGTCTCGGCGATCTGCTGGATGGTCTCGTCGAGGCCGAACCGCGGGTCGACCGAGATGTCGGCCTCGGCGGTGGCCTCGGCCAGCAGCTGCTGGCCGGCCTGGAGCAGCTGCTCGCCCTCCTGGATCGAGGCGCCGGCCTCGCGCGCCATCTCCTGGGCGATGACGCCGGTGCGCTGGTTGCGCTCGATCAGCCTCAGCGCCGCGTCGAGGTCGTCACCGAACATCTGCACCAGCTGCTCCTGGTCGGCCGTGGCCAGCGCCGGCACCGTGACGTCGTAGCCGCGGTCCTTCGCGACCTGGTCGGCGACCTCGCCCGAGACCAGGTCGGCGACCGACTGGCGGCGCAGGGCGGCCGAGTCGATGCCGGCGGCGCTGCCGCTCTGGCCCGAGAGGGAGGCGGTGCAGTACACGTCGGCGACTTCCTCGACGTCGGACATGGGGATCCGGGTGCCGTCCACGACGGCCGCGGCACCGGGATTGACGGGGCCACAGCCCGCCATCAGCAGCGCGGCGAGCCCGAGGACGGCCAGGCGGGTCTTCGACATGGCGTCAGCGTACCGGGAGCGTGATTCAGTTCACGTCAGCCGGCAGGCCCGTGCCGGTCTCGGCGACCCACTCGGCCACCGCGTCCTCGCGGACGGCCTTCCACATCTCCTCGCCGGCCTGGCGGTCGAGGTAGACGACGCTCTGGTCGCCCTCCATACCCGTGCCCTTAACCGGCACGGTCGTGAACGCCACGTCCTCGGAGCGGATCGACCGCAGCGACCAGGCGAAGTCGCGCAGGTCCCCGGTGCTCCAGCCCGCGTCCACCGTCAGGTTCGCGGTGACCGCGTCGAGGGCGTCGTACATGCGGAAGGGATTGGCGAAAGTCCGCGTGGAGAGCACCTGGGCCATCAGCGCGCGCAGGAAGTTCTGCTGGCGCTTGATGCGGTCGAAGTCACCGCCGGCGAGCCCGGCCCGCTGACGCACGTAGTCCAGCGCGGTCGCGCCGTCCATGCGCTGCGTGCCGGCCTGCCACGTGCGGCCGGAGTACCCGTCGGTGACGGTGGCCGGCACCGTGATCTCGACACCGCCCATCGCGTCGGTGAGGGCCTTGAAGCCCTCCCAGTCGATGACCGCCACGTGGTCGACGCGGACGTCGGTGAGGTTCTCGACCGTCTCGACGGCGAGCGCCGGGCCGCCCCAGGCGAACGCGGCGTTGATCTTGGCCGGCCCGCGGCCGGGCACCTGGACCCAGGAGTCGCGCGGGATGCCGACGACACCGAGCCCGCTGCGGTCGGAGGGGACGTGCACCACCATCATCGTGTCGCTGCGCTGGCCGGCGACGGAGCCGTCGACGCGCTTGTCGCTGCCCATCAGCAGGATGTTCATCGAGTCCCCGGCGGACTCCGCGGGGCGCTTCCCCTGCGGCATCGCCGACGGCAGGTGCTCGACCTGGCCGCCCAGCCGGCTCTGGACCCACACGCCGGTGCCCACGGCCGCGAGCACCGCGACCGTGACGACGATCGTCGTGACGATCACCAGGCTCCGCAGCACGCGCCGCCACCGCGGCTTGGGCGCCGCGGCGACGGGGGCTTCGGTGTCGGTCACCGCCTGACAGTAACCGAGATTCCGCCGGTGTTTCCGCGGATTCAGCAACCTCTCAGGAGGCTGCGCCGGAGTCAGCCGACGATGGTGTCGACGACGCGCCCGACCCAGTCGAGCAGCTCGCGCCCACGCAGCGGCTTGCCGCCGATCCCGGGCTCGCGCGGAGCCGGCACGAGCAGGACCTTGACGGCCTCCTTGTACAGGCTCTTGGGGTAGATGCGGTTGATGCGCAGCTTCGCCGACTCCGGCAGCGTGACGGGGTTGAACCGGATGTTGGACCCGGCCGAGGTCACCTCGGTGAGGCCCGCGGCCCGCACCTTGACCCGCAGCGCCGCCACGTCGAGCAGGGCCTCCACGGAGTCGGGCAGCTTGCCGTAACGGTCCTGCAGCTCGGTGCGCAGCTCGTCGATGTCGGAGGTGGCCCGCACGTCGGCGAGCCGCTTGTACATCTCCAGGCGCAGTCGCTCGCTGGGCACGTAGTCGTGCGGCAGGTGCGCCTCGACGGGGAGCTCGAGCTTGACCTCCTTCTCGGGCGCCGCGTCGCCGCGGAACTCCGCGACCGCCTCGCCGACGAGCCGGATGTAGAGGTCGAAGCCGACGTCGGCGATGTGCCCGGACTGCTCGCCGCCGAGCAGGTTGCCCGCACCGCGGATCTCGAGGTCCTTCATCGCCACGGCCATGCCGCCGCCGAGCTCGGAGTGCTGGGCGATCGTGACGAGCCGGTCGTGCGCCGTCTCGGTGAGCGGCTTGTCGGGCGGGTAGAGGAAGTAGGCGTACGCGCGCTCGCGGCCACGGCCGACGCGGCCGCGCAGCTGGTGCAGCTGCGAGAGGCCGAGGGTGTCGGCGCGCTCGATGAGCATCGTGTTGGCGTTCGACACGTCGAGGCCCGACTCAACGATCGTGGTGCAGACCAGGACGTCGAAGCGCTTCTCCCAGAAGGCGACCATGACCTCCTCGAGCTGGTGCTCGCCCATCTTGCCGTGGGCCACGGCCACGCGGGCCTCGGGCACGAGCTCGCGGATGTGGGCGGCGGTCTTGTCCATGCTCTGCACGCGGTTGTGCAGGTAGAAGACCTGGCCCTCGCGCAGCAGCTCGCGACGGATCGCTGCCGTCACCTGCTTGTCCTCGTACGGACCGACGAAGGAGAGCACCGGGTGGCGCTCCTCCGGTGGGGTGGCGATGGTGCTCATCTCACGGATGCCGGTGACGGCCATCTCGAGCGTGCGCGGGATCGGGGTGGCCGACATGCTCAGCACGTCCACGGCGGCGCGCAGGTGCTTGAGCGCCTCCTTGTGCTCGACACCGAAGCGCTGCTCCTCGTCGACGATGACGAGCCCGAGGTCCTTGATCCGCACGCCGGGCTGGAGCAGCCGGTGGGTGCCGATGACGAGGTCGACGGAGCCGTCGGCCAGCCCCTCGAGGGTGGCCTTGGACTCCTTGTCGCTCTGGAACCGCGACAGCGGCCGGATCGTGACCGGGAACTGGCCGAAGCGCTCGGCGAACGTGGCGTAGTGCTGCTGCACGAGCAGCGTCGTGGGCACCAGCAGGATGACCTGCTTGCCGTCCTGGATCGCCTTGAACGCCGCGCGGACGGCGATCTCGGTCTTGCCGTAGCCGACGTCGCCGCACACGAGGCGGTCCATCGGGACGGTGCGCTCCATGTCGCGCTTGACCTCGTCGATCGTGGCGAGCTGGTCGGGGGTCTCGACATGCGCGAACGCGTCCTCGAGCTCGGCCTGCCACGGGGTGTCGGGGCCGAAGGCGTGACCCTTCGTGGACTGGCGCGCGGCGTAGAGCTTGATCAGCTCGTCGGCGATCTGGCGCACCGCCTTGCGGGCCCTGGACTTGCGGTTCGACCAGTCGCCACCGCCGAGTCGGTCGAGCGACGGCGACTCGCCGCCGATGTAGCGGCTGACCTGGTCGAGCTGGTCCATCGGGACGAACAGCCGGTCGGCGGGCTGGCCGCGCTTGCTGGGCGCGTACTCGAGCACGAGGTACTCGCGGGCCGCGCCGTGGACGACGCGGTTGACCAGCTCGACGTAGCGGGCGACGCCGTGCTGCTCGTGGACGACGGCGTCGCCGGGCTTGAGCTCGAGGGGGTCGATCTGCCGCCGGCGCCTCGCGGGCATCGACTTCGTCGTGCGCTCGACGGCGCGCTGGCCCACGAGGTCGTCGCGCGTCAGCAGGACGAGGCCGAGCGAGTCCGAGACGAACCCGTGCCCGATCTCGGCGCAGATCACCTGGACGACGCCGCGCTCGATGCCGTCGGACCCGTCGGCACGGTCGACGATGGCGCCGGGGACGTCGTGCTCGGCGAGCCACTCCACGGTGCGCTGGGCCTGCCCGTGCGCCGGGGCCACGAGGACGAGGTGGCGGCCCTCGGCCCGCCACTTCACGATGTCGGCGAACGCCGCCTCGGTGTCACCGCGGTACTGCGGGGCCGGCTCGGCCTGCACGACGTGCGACTCGTCGAGGGCGAAGGAGGAGACCTCGCCCCAGCCCAGGCCGAGCTTCGCGGCGTGCTCGCGGACGTCGTCGAGCTCGTGGAAGCCCGCCGAGCCGAGGTCGATCGGGCTCTCGCCGCCGCCGGCAGCCGTGGCCCACGACGCGGCGAGGAACTCCTCGCTGGTGGCGAACAGGTCGGCGGCGCGCGCCTTGATCCGCTCGGGCTCGGACGTCACGATCGTCGACCCCGGCGGCAGCAGGTCGACGAACAGCTCCATCTCCCCCGCCAGCACGGGGGCCAGCGACTCCATGCCCTCGACCGCGTGACCCTCCGACAGCTTCGTGAAGAGCTCGGCCAGCGAGGGGTGGCTCACGGCGTACCGCGCGGCGGCGGCGCGGACCTCGTCGGTGAGCAGCAGCTCGCGGCACGGCGCCGCCCACAGCCGGTCGACCGGCTCGAGGGTGCGCTGGTCGGCCACGGCGAAGCGCCGGATCTCGTCGACCGTGTCGCCCCAGAACTCCACGCGCAGCGGGTGGTCCTCGGTGGGCGGGAAGACGTCGACGATGCCACCGCGGACGGCGAACTCGCCGCGCCGCTCGACCAGGTCGACGCGGGTGTAGGCGGCTGCGGCCAGGCGGGCGACGATGTCGTCGAGCTCGACGTCCTGGCCGGCGCGCAGCTCGACCGGCTCGAGGTCGGCCAGCCCCTTGACCTGCGGCTGCAGCATCGACCGGATCGGCGC
Organism: Aeromicrobium phoceense; assembly: GCF_013868155.1. Classification (NCBI taxonomy): domain Bacteria; kingdom Bacillati; phylum Actinomycetota; class Actinomycetes; order Propionibacteriales; family Nocardioidaceae; genus Aeromicrobium; species Aeromicrobium phoceense. The sequence goes on along the minus strand of NZ_JACEOG010000001.1, from coordinate 1,378,878 downwards.
CACCACGACGCGCGGGCGCTCGTCGCCGCCGTGGACGACGCGGCGCAGCACGGCGAGCCGCCGGCCCACGGTGTCCGAGCGCGGCGACAGCCGCTCGTGGGGCAGCGTCTCCCACGCGGGGAACGACGCGACCAGCTCGGGGCCGATCAGGGCGCCGACCGCGGCAGCCAGGTCGTCGGCCTCGCGCTCGGTGGCGGTCACGGCCACGACGACGGACTCGTCGCCGGACAGGGCCGCGGCGACGAACGGGTGGAACGCGGGAGGAGCCGTCAGCTGCGCCGTCGCGGCACCTCCGCGCAGGGCGGAGGCGAACTCGAGGAGATGGGGTTCAGCGGCGACCGCCGCGGTCAGTTCAGGTTGTGCCATGGCCTGTCAAGCCTACGGGCTGGGACCGCGCGGGACCCGCCGGGCGAGCCTCAGGACGACGGGGGCCAGCGCAGTGCCGTGACCATCGCGATCGCGTGCTCCTGCTCGTGCGAGAGCGAGAGGGACCACGATGCGAGGCCGACCTCGCGCGCGTGGTCGGCGGCGGCAGCCGCGAGCTCGAGCCGCGGGACTCCCCCGACGTCGCGGCGCACCTCGATCGAGAGCGGGTCGAACCGGTCGAAGCCGCCCTCCAGGACCTTCATCACGGCCTCCTTCGCCGCCCACCGGGCTGCCAGTCGCTCGGGCCGCCCCGCGCAGTAGGCCAGCTCGTCCTCGGTCCAGTACTTCTGCAGGAACCGGGGGCCCGAGCGCTCCACGGCGGCCCGGATGCGGGCGACCGACACGATGTCGACCCCGCAGGCGACGCCGGGGGTCACGACCGGTTCGCCGCCGCCACCGTGGCCAGGAAGCTGTGGGCGGCGACGATGCTGCCGGCCTCGTTCAGGTGGCCGGGATCGCGGGCGTACCCGTCGTAGAGGGAGTAGAAGGTCTGGCCGTCCTCGGAGGCCGCGACCCGCTCGCCCGAGGGTGTCGTGGACTGCATCGCGGCGACGTCCCACAGCCCGCCCGGCTCGGAGAACTCCGCGCGGATCATCTGGTTGTAGCGCTCGCGGGCGACGTTGTTCTCGTTCGCGAGGCCGTCGTCGCGCCCGATCGCCTTCTTGACCCAGCCCTTCCAGCTGCGTCGCGTGGTGACCGGCTCGGTCGTGGCGACGAACGTGGTGTCCGGGTAGGCCTCCTGCAGCGAGCGCAGCGTGTCGCGGTAGGCCGTGAAGACCTCGTCGAGGTCGGAGGACGCCCACAGGTCGACGTAGCAGAGCTTGAACACGACGACGTCGGCCTGGTCGCCGACCCCGGCACGGACCACGGAGTCGAACTCCTTGATCTTGCCGAGCGGATCGCCGTTGGTGCCGACGTGCATGTGGGTGATGCCCGGACCCGCGACGGACGTGGCCTCGGTGACCTCGGGAGCGGGCAGGCCCTCCTGCTCGTGGATCAGCCCAATCCCGCGCAGGACGTCGTCGCCCACCGACTGGTGCGCGAAGAAGACCTTGGTGTCGCCCAGTGATTCCATGTCGGCCTCGCTCGCCTCGACGGGGGTGAAGGGTTCGCCGGCGACCTCGTCGACGTCGGCCGCGACGGCGATCCCGATGCCCGCGGCGAGGGCGACGGCGGCCAGCAGCGCCACCAGGATGACCCAGGCCTTGCGCATCGTCGAACTCCTCTCGTCGCGGTGGTATCACCAAGGAGCCGCGGGACTCGTGGGAGATACGTGATCCGGTGCCCCGATCGTACCGTCCGACCGTTGCCGGAAACCCATGAATTCCCCGTAATTCGACTGGTAGTGTCCGGACACCGGGACGGTCGACCCCGGGCTGGCACCGGCAGGTGTGACAGAAGGTAAAGGAGTGCCCATGGCCACGCGAGAAGAGCTCGTGACCGAGCTGCGCGAGTTGATCCTCGGAGAGCTCATTCCCCTCGATCCGGACGAGCTGAAGGACGACTCCCCCCTCGTGGACGACGTCCTGGACTCCCTCGGCATCGCCGAGGTCGCCGTGTTCGTCGAGGACCGCATCGGGCGGCCCCTCGCCGCCGAGGAGGAGACCCGGGCCACCTTCGCGTCCGTGGACTCCGTCGTCGACTTCATCGTGCAGCACAGCTGATTCGCCACCGGACCGGCCATGTGCGGAATTGCGGGGATCGTCGCACCGGCGTCCCACGACGACGCCCACCGACTCCGGTCGGTGGAGCGGATGCTGGCCAGCATCGCGCACCGCGGCCCGGACGAGAGCCTCTCCACCAGCTCGGGCGCCGCGCACTTCGGCACGGTCCGGCTCGCGCTGGTCGACAAGCCCACGTCGCGCCAGCCGATGGCCGACGACGCCGGGCGCTACCTCCTGTCGTTCAACGGCGAGGTCTACAACTTCGCCGAGCTGCGGTCCGCGCTGGAGGGCGTCGGGCACACGTTCCGCACCTCCGGTGACACCGAGGTCGTGCTGCACGCCCTGATGGAGTGGGGCTCCGACGCGTTCGCCCGCTTCCGCGGCCAGTTCGCGATCGCGTTCTGGGACGCCGACCGGCGCCGGCTGCTGCTGGCGCGCGACCGGCTCGGCATCGTCCCGCTGTTCTGGACGCGGACGCCCGCCGACGAGCTGGTCTTCGCCTCCGAGGTCAAGGCGTTCGCCGACGCGGGACTGCGCACCCCCATGTCGCTGCCCGACATCGTCGACGCCGGGGTGCTGTGGGGACTGCACCCCGGGCGCACGGCGTTCCACGGCGTCTCCTCCGTCCCGGCCGGCGGCTTCGTCGAGTCCCACGACGGCCACGAGACCGCCTCGCGCTACTGGCGCTTCGAGTTCGCCGAGCAGCGCGACGACCGCAGCGTCGACGACCAGGCCAAGGAGCTGCTCGGGCTGCTCACGGCCGCGGTCGAGCGCCGGGTCCCCCAGTACGGCGACCCCGCCGTGCTGCTGTCGGGTGGGCTGGACTCCAGCGCGGTGCTCGCGGCCCTGCGCTCGATCCGGCCCGACCAGACGATCGACAGCTTCTCGATCCAGTTCGCCCAGGAGGGACTCAACGAGGCTCCCTACCAAGCACTCGTCTCGGAGCACTTCGGCACGAACCACGACGCGATCGTGTGTGACGACGAGTCCGTCGCCTCGGCCCTCGAGCTGATCACGCGCCACGCCGAGCTGCCGCTCATGCGCACGGCGCCGGGGTCCTCGATCGCGCTGGCCGAGCGGATCAAGCACAGCGGCTCGCGCGCCGTGCTGAGCGGCGAGGGCGCCGACGAGCTGTTCTGCGGCTACGACGTGTTCAAGGTGGCGTCCATCCGCGACGCCTGGGCCGCCGACCCCGACTCCCCCGCCTTCGGCCGGCTGCTCGAGAAGGCGCTGGCCCACCAGGAGCAGCTGGGTCGCGGAGCGAGCGCCGCGTTCTACGAGCGCGGACTCGAGCAGCGCGACGACCCCGTCTTCTCCCACCTGCACCGCTGGTCGGCGGCCTTCCGGATCACCCAGTACCTCGCCGAGCCGCTACGCGAGCAGACCTCGCTCGAGGGCACCCTCGGGCGCGTCCGCGATCGGCTGCCCGACGCCTTCCACGGGTGGTCCACGGTCGAGCGGGCGCAGTACCTCGAGGCCACCTACTTCCTGGGCACCTCACTGCTGGCCACCCAGTGCGACCGCCCGTTCATGGCCCAGAGCGTGGAGTGCCGGTACCCGTTCCTCGACGAGGACGTCATCGACTTCGCCCTGACGCTGCCCGAGGCCTCGAAGCTGCACGACCTCAACGAGAAGCTCGTGCTCAAGGAGGCGGTGCGCGCCCACCTCCCCGCCGCGGTCACCGAGCGCGTCAAGCAGCCGTACACCGCGCCCGAGGGCGGCGTCTTCCGCTCGCCCACCGGCCGCGCCCTGCTCGACCGGTACCTCTCGCCCGACGCCGTGGCCGACACCGGGGTCTTCGACCCCCGTCGGGTGGCGTGGCTCATCGACAAGACCCATCGCAGCCGCACGAGCTTCCACGACGACCTCGCGCTCGTGTGGATCCTCAGCACCACGATGCTCGTCCAGACCTACGGCTTCGCGGACGCGGACGCCGACCTTCGAAGGGGAACCGCATGACCGACATCCAGGAACTGAGCCGCCGGATCGACCTCGAGGACGTGGGCGCCACCACCGACCTGCTCGTCGCGTCCATCCGCGACACCGCGCGGCACTTCCGCCGCACGGGGGCGATCGTCGCGCTCAGCGGCGGCATCGACTCCTCCGCCTGCCTGGGCCTGGCCGTGCGCGCGCTGGGCGCGAAGCGGGTCGTGGCCCTGACGCTGCCCGACAAGGAGAGCTCGGGCGAGACCGTCGGCTACGCGCAGGAGGTCGCCGACGCGTTCGGTGTCGAGCTGCTGCACCGCGACATCACCGCCCCGCTGGACGCCCTCGGCTGCTACGACGACCGGCTCGCGGTGGTCCGCAAGATCGTGCCCGAGTTCGACGCGGACGCCGGCGACCGCTACTCGGTCGAGTTCGATCCGGCGCTGGGCAACGACGAGCAGCTCCAGTCCTTCCGGCTGAACGTGATCCGCGGCGGCGAGCAGACGATGCACCGCCTCGGCGGCCGCGACTTCCTGACGATCATGGCCGCGACCAACCAGAAGCAGCGCATCCGCATGCTCTCGACCTACCGCATCGCCGACGAGCGCAACCAGATCGTGGTGGGCACCTCCAACCGCCTCGAGCTCGACCAGGGCTTCTACGTCAAGCACGGCGACGGCTGCGGCGAGGTCTTCCCGCTGCGCCACCTGCTCAAGTCGCACGTCTACGAGGTCGCGGCGCACATCGGCGTGCCCGAGTCGGTGCAGAAGCGGCCGCCCACGACCGACACGTTCAGCGCGCCGCAGAGCCAGGAGGAGTACTTCTACGGCACGTCGGTGCGCATGAACGACGAGCTGTGGCTGGCCTGGGACCAGCAGGAGGACCCGGCGGCCACCGCCGAGCGCCTCGGCCTGGGCACCTCGGACGTGGAGAAGTTCTTCGAGCTCTACACGCGCCGGGCGCTGTACGCCGAGTACCTGCTCACGTCGCTGTGAGCCTCAGGCGCCGGCCGGGCGGCGCCTGACCAGCTTGCCGGTGCGCGTGGTCTCGAGGCGGTCGACCACCACCACCTCGCGCACGAGGCCGCGCGGGTCGACCGCGGCGAGCACGCGCCGCGTGAGTCCCTCGCGATCGGCATCGGGCGTCAGCTCGACGAACAGCGAGCACTGCGCGTCCTCGACCGTGTCGTCGGCCAGCAGCAGCGCACCAGCCACGCCGTCGACGCGGGCGACCTCGGCCTCGACCGCCACGGCCGAGACGCGGTTGCCGCGGAAGTTGATCATCTCCGCGAGCCGTCCGGTCACGGTGAGGTGGCCGTGCGCGTCCATCCGGCCGAGATCGGTGGTGACCAGCGGCGTGCCGGGCTCGCGCACCGGGTCGCCGAGGTAGCCCATGAAGACCGAGGGGCCGTTCACGCGGATGCGTCCCTCCTCGTGCATCGCGACCCGACCGTCGGCGTCGACGAGGTCGACCGTGGTGCCCGGCAGGGGCAGGCCCACGGAGTCGGCCGGCGCGGTGCTGCCCGGCGGCCGCACGGCCACCCGGGCGGTGGCCTCGGTGAGCCCGTACATGAGGTGCGTGCCGCCACCGAACCCCGGCGTCAGCTCGGCGAGCGAGGCGTCGGACACCCCGCCGCCGGCCAGCAGCAGCATGCGCAGGGCCGGGGCGAAGTCCTCGCCGAGCGTGAAGCGGCGCGCAACGAGGCGCAGGTAGTAGGGGACGCACGGCAGGATCGTCACGCCGTGATGGTCGAGCAGCTCGGCGAGCGGTCGCGACGGCAGGGTGCCCGACGTCATCAGCAGGGGCACCGAGCGCATCAGCGCCAGCAGCACCATCGAGAACCCGTAGGAGTGCGTCGGGTCGAGGATGAAGCCGAGGACGTCCCGATCGGGGTCCCACGGCTGCACCACCTGGTTCACCGCGGTGACGTTGCACGCCACGTTCCGCGCCGAGAGCCGCACGCCCTTCGGCTCGCTCGTCGTGCCGGAGGTGAACAGGAGCAGCGCCTCGGGCGAGCCGACGACGTCGACGCCGTCGGCGGGGAGGTGGCGCGGATCGGTCGAGGGCTCGACGCCGAACGGCTCGAGGGTGCCGGCCGCCAGGTCGAACCGGCACCGCGACCGCGCCGCGAGCTCGCGGGTGCGCTCGGGGGTGGGTCGCGGCAGCATGACGAGCGACCGGCCCGAGAGGAGCACCGCGACGATGTCGACGACGGCCTCGTGCCCCGCACCCGACAGGGCGACGCGCTCGTCGGCCGGCACGGTGGCCGCGATGTGCTCGGCGCGCTCGAGGGCCCGCGTGAACAGGTCGCCGCGCGTGAGGACGGTCTCCCCGTCGATCACCGCGACGCGCTGCGGGTCGTCGGTCCACCTCAGCAGGTCGGCGAACGAGGCACCCGTCATCGCAGCCTCAGCGACCGGGCGGGGGGCGACACCACGCTGCCGCCGGCCGGGACGTCGGTGACGACGACCGCGTTGGGACCGACCTTGGCGCCGTCGCCGACGCGCACCGCTCCGATGACGACGCTGCCCACGCCGAGGTGGACGCCGCGGCCGATCCGGGGCGGCGCGTAGTACGACTCCGCGTGGTCGGGCTCCCACCGGCGGCCGAGGGTGACGCCGTGGTAGATCATGCAGTCGTCGCCGATGACGGCGCCCGGCTGGAGCACCACGCCGTTCTGGTGGACGAAGACCACGCGGTGACCGATCGCCGTGTCGTGGCTGACCTCGAACCCCAGCACGTTCCGGACGTACGCGGCGTTGACGAACTTGTAGAGCACCCGGCCCAGGCGGCGGACGAGGAAGCCGCGCCCGGGAGCGTGGACCCACTCGCCGAAGCGGTGCACCGCGAGCATGTGCTTGGCGGGCACGAGCCAGCCGGGAGCGTGCGAGGCCATGTCCTCGCGGACGATGTCGAGCAGGCCCTGCCACGTCGACATGTCCCATTCGGTGGGGTCGGTGACGACCGGCGCGGTCGGCTTCGCGGGCTCCTGGTCTGTCGTCATGGCAGGAGTATGGCACCGGACGTGGGCCGCCGGTCGAGCCACGAAACGCGGCACTCGGGACAGACTCGCGGTTTCGCCACGACGGCCCGGCGGACTGCCTACGCTGGTGCCCATGTCGAACGCGCCCGCATCCCGGCCGCACGTCCTCGTGATCGTCCAGAACCTGCCGGTTCCGCTGGACCGCCGCGTGTGGCTCGAGTGCCGGGCGCTGATCGCCGCCGGGTTCGACGTCAGCGTGATCTGCCCCAAGGGCCCGGGCGACCCGTCCGCGGAGACCCTCGACGGGGTCCGCATCCACAAGTACCGTCCGGCGCCGCAGGCCTCGGGCGCTCTCGGGTACCTCGTGGAGTTCGTCTACTCGTGGCTGCGCACCGCCTGGCTCTCGCTGCGCGTGTGGCGCGAGCGCCCCTTCCAGGCGATCCAGGCCTGCAACCCGCCCGACACCTACTGGGCGCTGGCCCGGCTGTGGCGCCGGCGCGGCGTGGCATTCGTCTTCGACCAGCACGACCTCAATCCCGAGCTCTTCCTCTCGCGCTTCGGCGAGCCCTCCTCGCTCATGCAGCGCCTGCAGTTCTCCTTCCTGAAGTGGCTCGAGCGCCGCACGTACGCCACGGCGGACCACGTCATCTCAACGAACGAGTCGTACAAGCGGATCGCCCTCGAGCGCGGCGGGTTCCGTCCGGAGGACGTCACCGTGGTGCGCAGCGGCCCGGACACCTCGACGATGCGGCCGATCCACGATCCGGGTGCCCCCACGCCCACCCGCCACACGCTGGCCTACCTCGGGATCATGGGCCCGCAGGACGGCGTGGAGACCGTGCTCGACGTCATGGACGAGCTCGTGCACCGGCGCGGACGCACCGATGTCGACGCCGTCCTCATGGGCTTCGGCGACTGCTACGAGGACCTGCGCCGGCGCTCCACCGAGCTGGGCCTGGATCACCTCGTCAGCTTCACCGGTCGGGTCGGTCCGGCCGAGATCGCGCGCCACCTCAGCGCCGCCACGGTGGGGCTGTGCCCCGACCTCAAGACGCCGCTCAACGACGTCTCCACGATGAACAAGACGATGGAGTACATGGCCTACGCGCTGCCCACCGTCTCGTTCGACCTCGTGGAGACCCGGGTCTCGGCAGGTGAGACATGTCTGTTCGTCGAATCGGGTGACATCGGCGCCTTCACCGATGCCGTCGAGCGCCTGCTCGACGACCCGGAACTGCGCGTCAGGCTGGCGCGAGAGGCCCGCGAACGCGTTTCGACCCACTTGGACTGGAAACCGCAGTCGGCGGCTTACGTCGGCGTCTGGAGGGCCCTGCTGGGTACCACGGACGAGGCCGGACCAGTCAGAAAGAACTATGTGGACTTGGTCACACAGGAGGAGTTCGAGCGCTTCGTGCTCTCGCGGGGCCCAGTCCCACCCGCATCCTGAGTCACTCCACTCTCGCCCGAGCGCCGGTTCTGCCTGCCATTTCGCTTGCATCGCCGTGTCGGGGCGTGCGAGGGTTGGCGGGTTCACGCCTCTACTTCAAGGCCTATCTCCATGCCGTTGACCCCCCAGTCCCCCCGAAAGCACCGCAGGATCTCGGCCAAGCGGAAACTCTCCTTCTCGCGACGCAGCCTCGTCATGGCACTGCTCGCCGTCACACTCACCACCCCAGCCCTGTTCGCCGCCACGGAGCGCACCTCCGCCGCCGCGGAGACGCAGAGCCTCCTCCCCGACGACCTGCGCCCCCGCGCGCTGGGCGACTCCCGCCCCTGGGAGGTCGGGCTGAAGTTCCAGGTCACCCGTCCGGCCTACGCCGAGTCGATCCAGGTGTACCGGAGCCAGACCCTCAGCAGCGGCACGATCGCGACCCTGTGGTCGCCCACCGGCTCGCCGCTGTCGACCGCGCCCTCCCCCGCCTCGGGCCAGACCGGCCTGCAGACGGTGGACCTCGACTCCCCCGTGCTGCTCGAGCCCGGTGAGAACTACGTCGTCTCCTACTCCGCACCCCAGGGCCGCCAGCCCCAGGACCAGCGCCAGTTCACCCGTGCGGTGAGCAACGGCGTGCTGCGGGCCGCCCCGGAGGCGGGTGTCTACAGCGGACGCCTCGGCAACTTCCCGACGCGGACGTACCGCGCCTCGAACTACCACGTCGACGTGGTGGTCTCCACCGGCGACGCCGGGCCCACGACGCCCCCGCCCACCACGACGCCCACCACGGCCCCGACCTCGGCACCCACCACGGCTCCGACCTCGGCACCCACCACGGCTCCGACGACAGCGCCGACCAGTGCTCCGACCACGGCACCGACGAGCCAGCCCACCACGAGCCCGACGACCGCGCCGACGAGCCCGCCGGCGGGAGGCTCCAACTTCCCGACCCGAGCCAACACCGGAACGCCGGCCGGCTGGACCCCCACCCGCACGATCAACGGTGACCACAACGTCACCACGGCCGGCGCGGTGGTCCAGGACCTGCGGATCGTGAACGGCAACCTCAACATCCGCGCGGCGAACGTCACCGTCCGGCGGGTCGAGATCAGCAGCGGGCAGATCAGCAACGTCTTCAACCGCCAGTGCTCCAACGGGCTGGTCGTCGAGGACACGACGATCCTGCGCGGGTCGACCGACATCGGCCAGCCGGCCATCCAGTTCGGCGGCTACACCGCTCGCCGGGTCAAGGTGGACGGTCCGTCCGAGGGCCTGCGCGTCGGTGGCCGCGACTACGGCTGCGGCGAGGTCTCCGTCGTCGACTCGTTCGTCAGCGTGAACGCCTACGCCGGCTGCGAGCGTGCCGGCAGTGGCATCGACTGGCACGGCGACGCGCTGCAGGGCTACAACGGCGCCAAGGTCACGGTGCGGCACTCGGTGCTGAAGCTGAACCCGACGCCGTACTGCATCGGCAACTCGGCGTTCTTCTACCCCACCCAGGGCAACACCAGTGCCGTGATCGACAACGTGCTCGTGTCCGGCGGCGGCTTCGTCTTCCGCCTTGACACCCCGGGTCAGGTCACCAACCTCAAGGTGGCCGAGGACTCCTGGATCTACGGGCCGAGCCACAACCAGGCCTGCGGCGCCGGGATCACCTGGGGCTCGGGGAACGAGTACGTCAACTACAACGAGAGCACCGGAGCCTGGTCGTCCAGTCGCCCGCTCTCGTGCCTGGGCTTCCGCGGCTGACCCCGCACCGCCCGTTGCGATCGTGACGACGGAGCCCCGCGCACCTGAGGGTGCGCGGGGCTTCGTCGTGCAGGCAGGAGGAGGTCAGACCCGAGCGAGCTCACGGTCGTCGTCCGCAGCCGCGGGCTTGCGGTCGCGGCGGCGCTGGGCGCTCCGCTCCAGGGCCGCCACGCACAGCAGGGTGGCGCCGCCGCCGAGAACGAGCACCATCAGCTGGGCGAGCCTGGGCTGGCCGCGGAACTGGACCACGGCCGGCGACTCGGGCGAGGGCGCGATCGTCACGCGCTCGTCGGCGGCGACGTCCTGCTCGTCCTGGAGGGTCTGGAGGTCGGCCGAGATCTGGCGCAGCGCCTCGCGGTGCCGCGCTCGCGCGATCTCGGGATCGGGGGCGGCGACCTCGATGTAGAGGGCGCGGGTGTCGAAGTACGGCGCCCACTGGACCCCGTTGTCGGGCAGCGTGATCAGCACGCCGTCGCGCACCCCGCGACCCACCATGGTCGCGGCGGACGACGCCGTCTTGGGCAGCGCGTCCATGCCGTTGATCCGCTTGCCGACGATTCCGGCCACGGTGATCAGGTCGGCAGCGTTGACCCGCAGCTTGTTCGGGTAGACCTCGCTGGCCGGGGAGACGAAGACGGCCTGCCCCCGCAGGTAGTAGACGTCCTGCCCGGAGTCGACCGCCGCGACGGCGACATAGGTGATCGCGAGCCCCAGGACGACGACGTACCAGCGCCGGAAGGCGGCGACGAGCACGTCCCAGAAGACCACGTCACTCCTCCTCCGGCGGACCGAGCGTCCGCGTCGCCCTCCAGTCTGGCACGCACTCCCGTCGTTCCGGGCCGATCGCGGTGTTCCACCGCCGGGCGGAAAGCCCCCCGCATCGCGATCCCCTCGTTACGATGGGACCACGGCGGCCGGCACAGGGTCATCGCGCGGGAGTCGGGGAACGAGATCCACTGGGGAATCCATGCTGGTAGAAGTCATCAAGACGGTGCTGCGACGCTGGTACGTCGTCGTGGCGGGCCTGCTCCTCACCGGAGTCCTGGGCTACGCCGCGTACTCGTCCACTCCCCCGGTCTACGAGGCCAGCGGCACGGTGCTGCTGCTGCCTCCCGAGGACCAGGTCAGCGGCGAGGGCATCAAGAACCCGTTCCTCCAGCTGAACAACCTCGACGTGCCGACGTCGCTCGTGGTGGCCCGCCTCAACGGCGACGAGGTCCGCGAGCAGATCCTCGAGCAGCAGCCGGGCGCCCTCTACGAGGTCACCACCGACCCGACGATGCGCGGCCCCGTGGTTCTGGTCCAGGTGTCGGCGCAGAGCGCCAAGGCCACCGTCGACACCCTCGAGGCGGTCCTGGCCGCGGCGCCCACCGCGCTCACCGACCTGCAGGCCCAGCAGGACGTGCCGAAGGGTGACTCCATCACCTCCATGCAGCTCGCCGCCGACCTCGAGGCCACCGCCGTCACCCGCGCCACCACGCGAGCCGTCGTCGCAGCGGTCGCCGTGGGCCTGGCGCTGACCGCCGGCGCCACCGCAGGCATCGATGCGATCGCGCGCCGCCGTCGTGCGCGCCGCCGTCGCGAGGCCGACGCCGCACCGGTCCCCGCGACGGACGGCACGGTCACCTCCGACTCCACCGACACGGACGACGCCGTGGCCACCGAGCCGGCCGACGAGCAGTCCGTGAAGGACGCCACCTCCGACACCGACGGGGGCACCGACACCCCCGGCGACGAGCAGACGTGGGAGCCCGCGGAGGGGGAGCCCGCCCGCCGGAGCCCCCGGAGCCTCCCCCCGCCATGAGCTCGTCCGTCCGGACTCCGGCGCGGATGGACTCGGTCACCTGGCTCCTGCTCTACCTGACCATCCTCTACGCGATCCCGTCCCGGCTGGTCGTCCCCGCGCTCGGCAGCGCCGGCTCGCCCTCGATGCTGGTCGGCCTGATCAGCCTCGGCGGCTGGGCGCTCTACCAGGTGGGGCGCACCACCAGCCAGAGTCACGCGCGCGAGGTGCTGCCCGTCCGGCGCGCCCTGTTCGGCTTCGTGGGCTGTGTCGCGATCCCCTACGTCGTGGCGATGTCCCGGCCGATCGACTTCGACGAGATCAGCCCCGTGAACGTCGCGATGGCGGTCGTCCTCTCGTGGTCGGGCACGCTGCTGGTCGCGCACGACGGCATCTCCTCCATGGAGCGCGCCCGCACGCTGGCAACGGGCCTGGCGTGGGCCGGTGGCCTGATGGCGTTCCTGGGCATCATGCAGGTCGTCACGAGCGACCCGATCATCAACCGGATCTCCATCCCGGGGCTGTCCGCCGCGCAGTTCGAGGTGTTCACGCGCGGCGACACGATCCGGCCATCGGCCACCGCGACGCACCCGATCGAGTTCGGCGTGATCATGGCGATGATGCTGCCGTTCACGCTGCACGCGGCGTTCCACACCACGCACGGGCGACGGCTGCTGCAGTGGATCCCCACGCTCATGGTGGGTGTCACGATCGCCCTGACCTTCTCGCGCTCGGCCTACGTCAGCGCCGCGGTCGCCGCGGCGGTGCTGGTGATCGGCTGGCCGCGCGAGCGTCGTCGGCTCTTCCTCGCCGGCGCCTTCGCGATGGCGGTGGTGCTGTTCGCCGCCGTGCCCCGGCTGTTCGGCACGATCCAGTCGCTGTTCCGCAACGTCGGCACCGACCCGAGCATCACGTCGCGCACCGACAGCTACGAGATCGCCTGGGCGTACATCGCGCAGTCGCCCTTCTTCGGCCGCGGCCTGGGCTCGTTCCTGCCCAAGTACCGGATCTTCGACAACCAGTACCTGCTGCTCATGGTCAGCATCGGCCTGGTCGGCACGGCGGCCTTCCTGCTGCTCGCCGTGGCGGGCCTGTGGGTGTCGCTGCGGGTGCGCCTGCTGGCCGAGGACGAGGACACGCGCGACCTGGGCCTGTCGCTGCTGGCCGCCATCGCCGCCGGCGCCACGGGCATGGCCCTGTTCGACGCGTTCGCGTTCCCGATGACGATGGGCACGTACTTCCTCCTGCTCGGCATGGCAGGGGCGGTGCACCGGATCGTCGTGCTCGAGCCACGCCGTCCCGCGGCGCTGGCGCAGACGAAGCCGGCCGTCCCGCACCCGCGGCGCTGGGTCGGCGCGGTGCGCCGCCGCCTCCGCCGCGCGCGCTGAGGCGTCAGACCATCGCGTCGAGCACGCCCACCGGATCGGTGAACATGAGCGTGGCGGCACGGTCCACCAGGGCGGGGTCGAACACGTCGGCACGGAAGGACACCGAGACGCGGAACTGTCCCGCGTCGGTCGAGCTGATCCAGCCGATCGCGTTCGGCGCGATGCCGTCGGTGCCGTGCACGACCCGGCGCTCGGCCGGCGGCACCTTCCACGGCAGCGCCTCGTAGATCCGCAGGACGCCGGGGTTGCTGACCGACGTCCGGGCGCGCACCGGCCGCGGCACGGTGTCGGCCTCGGTCGGGGCCGTGGGCGGGCGCCGCCGCGCTCGCAGCAGTCGCGCGGCCACCGCCGCCAGCGGCCGGCCCGAGTCGAGCATCGTGCTGAGGCGCTCGCCCACCATCGGCGGCTCGAACCCCTCGCCCCACACCGGGACGGACACCCCGGTGATGAAGTTCCCGCCCGTGGTCACGCCCTTCGGCAGGTAGCGGCGCAGGTCGACCACCAGGTCGCCCTGCGGCTCGATGGGGATGCCGGCCTGCTGCGTGGCGGCGGCCGCCAGCAGCATCATGGTGGGACTGATCCCGAGACCGTGCGCCGCACCCCATTCGCGGACCCCGGCCATCTGCTCGACGTCGCACGAGCGGTGCAGGCGGTGGGTCAGGTGCCCGGGATCGACGAGGGGCACGCGATCGTCCTCGCGCTCGACCGCACCGGCCGGGAGGGCGGCCACCTCGGGAGCAGCGCCGCGGCTGCGCAGGAGGGTCAGCAGGGTGCCGGGGTGACGGCCGAAGGTGTTCCACAGGGCGCGCGTCACGGGCCGCTCGGTGACCGTGTCGAACAGCGACGGGACCGGCGCTCCCCCGGCCATCGTCACGATGATGGTCGGCATGCTCGAGGCCAGAGGTGCGTCGAGCAGCACGTGGTCGAAGGCCGAGGCGAGCTCGTCGCCCTTCACGGCGAACTGCAGCGGGAGGTCCTCGACGAGGTGCGCCGCGAGCCAGTCCTGGGCCGACTCGGCCGTGCCCTCGGGTACGACGCGGAAGATCTCGGGCAGCCGCTCGGCGATGCCGGCGCCGACGTAGCGCCAGTGTTCGTCGTCGGCCTTCACGAACCCGGCCCGGGTGTGGGGGCCGTGGGCGGCGAGCCGCACGAGCGCGTCACCCAGCAGCTCCAGCGGCGGCAGGTCGAGTGGGCTGAAGGACTGGCGGATCCGCGAGCCGCCCAGGAGCCGGTCGATCCCGGCGATCGGCACCAGCCGAGATGGATCTGCCATGGCCCGAGCCTAGTCGCGGAATCGCCCGCCCGAGGGCGTCTCGCCGATACGATGTGCCCGACCGTCCCCGACGCCGAGGTGAGCGCTGCGATGTCCGATCCCGAGGTCCTCCTCGCCCCCGTCCACGCGGGACCCGGCGCGTGAGGCTCCTGCTGGTCGTCTCGACGGCGCACCCGGAGTCCGTCGGCGAGGCGTGGATCGCGCACCAGTGGATCCGCCGGCTCGCGGAGCGCCACGACGTCACGGTCCTGTGCTACCGCCAGAGGGCCGGGCTGCCGCTGACCGGGACGGTCGAGGGCGCCCGCGTCATCGAGTGGGACGAGCCTCCGCTGATCGGGCGCCACGAGCGCTTCAAGGCCATGCTGAACCCCGGCTACTACCCCTTCGCGTGGCGGGCCCGCCGCTGGATCCGCCGGGCGCTCGCCCGCGGCGAGCGCTTCGACCTCGCCCACCAGATCACCCCGGTGTCCCTGCGCTTCGCCTCGCCGCTGCGGGACGACCGCATCCCGTACGTGATCGGACCCGTCGGGGGCAGCCTCGAGTCGCCGCCCGCCTTCGCCGACCAGGAGGGCGGCGCCCCGTGGTTCACCGGGCTGCGCCGGCTCGACCGGTTCCGCCTGCGGCGCAGCCCCGCCCTGCGCGCCACGTTCGCGAACGCCTCGCTCGTCGTGGGCATCGCCGACTACGTGCGCGACCAGCTGGGCGACATCCCCGTGCGGGACTTCACCACGATGAGCGACACCGGCATCGAGGTCCTGCCGCCGGCCGCCCCAGGATCCGACCGCACCCGGGACGTGCGACTGCTCTACGTGGGCCGCGTCATCCGCAACAAGGGCGTCCGCGACGCCGTCCGCGCCCTGCACCTGCTTCCCCGCGGCACCGCCACCCTCGACGTCGTCGGCGACGGGTACGACCGGGCCGCGTGCGAGGCGTTGGCCGCCGAGCTCGGCATCGCCGACCTCGTCCGCTTCCACGGTCGCGTGGACCACGAGGCGGTCGACGACTTCTACGCGGCCGCCGACGTCTTCGTCTTTCCCAGCTACCGCGAGGCCGGCGGCATCGTCGTGATCGAGGCGCTCTCGCACGGTCTGCCGGTGGTGGCGTGCGACCGCGGGGGTCCGTCGAGCACCGTCACCGACGACTGCGGCATCCGGGTGCCCGTCACCGATCCCGAGCAGCTGGCGCGCGACCTCGCCGACGCCCTCACCCGGCTGTGCGCCGATCCGGGCCTGAGGGCCCGCCTCGCCGCGGGAGCGCGGGAGCGCAGTGCGGAGGTCTCGCTCTGGGACAGCCGCGTCGAGCACCTGGAGACGCTCTACCGCCGCGCCCTCGAGGGTCGCTGACCTCAGGCGCCCGGGGACTCGTCCCCGACGCGGAGGCGACGGCCGAGCACGGCGCGCACCGGACCCGCGATGCGACCGGGGAGCACCGACAGCACCGTGGCCGTCGTCGCGGGCTTGAGCAGGGCCATCGCCACGAGGTAGGTGACGAGAACCGCCGTCCCGCCCAGGAAGATCTCGACGAGGAGCGGCAGCGGGTCGGCCAGCCAGAGCACGCCCCAGCCGGCCGCCCCCGCCAGCACCGCGGTGGGCACGACGCTGACGAACGGTGCCATGACCTGCCACCGCGTCGCGCCGATGACCGGCGCCACGGGGATCGAGCGCAGCAGCGCCTCGGCGACCGCGATGGCGGCCCAGCCCGTGACGACCGCGATCAGCCCGAACTGGACGAGGTACAGCGAGACGAGCAGCGCGAGGCTGTAGATCACCGCGATGAAGGCGAACCAGCGGCCCGGGTGACCCGTGCCCACCAGGAGCGCCTGGTCGACGGCCCAGCCCACTCCCGCGATCGCCATGATCGCCAGCGCCGGGACCACGAGCGCGCTCTCGGCCTTGTCGGCGCCGAAGAGCAGCTCCACGACCTCGGGCGCCGCGACCGCGAGGAACACCATGAGCGGCGTGATCACGGCGTACGCGACCGCCGAGGCGCGCAGGTAGAAGCCGCGTAGCCGGTCGACGGAGTCGCGGATCTTCGCGAACGCGGCCATGGAGACCGGGAGCAGCGCCGAGATCGAGAGGTCCTGGGCCGTCTGCACCAGCCGCTGGGCGATCGAGAGGAAGCCCATCTCGCGCACGCCGAGCCCGGCGACGACGATCGCCGTCTCGGCCCAGACACGCAGCGCGTACACGAGCCCGCTGCCGACGACGTGCGAGCCGAACGCGACCATCACCTTGAACCGCGCGAGCGAGAAGCCGGGATGGGGCCGCCAGCGCGCCACGATCCACACCGAGACCAGCACGATCGTCTGGCCGCACAGGACCTGCAGCACCAGCGCCCAGGCGCCCCCGCCGGTGACCGCGACGGTGATCGCCACGACCTGGGCGATGATGGCCGCGTTGGCCTCGATCAGGGCCAGCTTGCGGAACTCCATCGCGCGCCGCAGCAGCGCCATCGGCACGGAGCCGACCGCGACGGCGAGCACGGACAGGCCCATGACCTGCAGGAGCGGAGCGGCCTCGGGCACGTCGAGCGCCGCGCCGATGAACGGCGCCGCGAGCGCGATCACCCCGGCGAGGGCCGCACCGGACACGAGCGAGAACCAGAACGCGGTGGCCAGCGTGCGCTCGTCGACCTCGTCGGCCTGGACGAGGTATGCCGAGAAGCCCGCGTCGGCCAGGACGTAGATCAGCGGGAGCAGCGTCGTGGCCGTGGCGGCGACGCCGAAGTCCTCGGGCGACAGGATCCGGGTGAGGATGATGATCGTCAGGAAGCCGCCGAGCCGGGTGATCCAGCGCTGCGCGGTCATCCACAGGACGCTGATCGAGGTGTGCCGGGCGAGTCCGGTGTCTTCGCTCATTCCCACCCCATCGCACGGACCTCGGTCCATCGCCCCAAACCCCGGAAAGGCAGCGCCCGACCGCAATACACTGTACTGCGCGGCACTGTCCGTCAGAGGCCGAATGCGCAGACCGCCCGCACCTCGCGGGCGACGTCGAGAGGACCGATTCATGAGCGACGGTCGACCGGGTTCGAGTGCGGCGCGACGCGTCCTGCGCCCCCGCACGTGGCGTCGCTGGGCGCGGATGGCGAACTTCGCCGGGTACGACGGCGCCTCGATCGACGACGCCACGATCGGCGCGGGCGTGCGCCTCTCCCCCACCGTCTCGGTGCGCAACGGCAGCCGCGTCACGATCGGCGACGGCTCGCACATCGGTCAGGGCAGCTGCCTGTGGGCCGGCGACTCCAACGGCCGCATCACCCTGGGCGACCACGCCCTCCTGGGCCCCGACGTCTTCATCACCGCCTCGAACTACGACTTCGACGCGGGGCCGGGACCCGTCATGGACCTGCCCAAGCGCGAGGCCGACGTCGTCATCGGCGCGAACACCTGGCTGGGCACGCGGGTCGTCGTGCTGCCGGGCGTCACGATCGGCGACGGCACGATCGTGGCCGCCGGCGCCGTGGTCACCCGCGACCTGCCGCCCGACTCGGTGGCCGCCGGCGTCCCCGCCAAGGTCGTGCGCCGCCGCGGTGCCGCCACGTGAGCGCCGCCGACCTGGCGATCGTCATCGTCACCTACAACAGCGCCGACTGGGTGGGCCGCTGCCTGGACTCGCTCCCGGCCGCCCTCGGCGACCTGTCCGCCGAGCTCGTCGTCGTGGACAACGCGTCGGTCGATGACAGCGCCGAGGTCGTGCAGCGCCACGCTCCGCACGCCCGGCTGCTGCGCAACGACGCCAACGTGGGCTTCGCCCGCGCCGTGAACCAGGGTGCCGCCGCCAGCTCCGCGCCGTGGGTGCTGATGCTCAACCCGGACATGGACGCCCGTCCCGGCTCGCTCGCCGAGCTCGTCGACTTCGCCCGCCGCCACCCGGGCCACGGCATGTACGGCGGTCGCACGCTCACCACCGAGGGCGATCTCGAGCCCTCGTCGTGCTGGGGGCTGCCGAGCCTGTGGAGCACGTTCTGCTTCGCGTCGGGCCTGTCCACCGTCTTCCGCCACTCCACCGTCTTCGATCCCGAGTCGCTCGGCCGCTGGCCGCGCGACACGGTGCGCGAGGTCGGCATGATCACCGGATGCCTGCTGCTCGTCGAGCGCGACCTGTGGAACCGCCTCGGCGGCTTCGACGAGCGCTACTTCGTCTACGGCGAGGACGCCGACCTCAGCGCCCGCGCGCGCTCGCTCGGCGCCCGGCCCGTCATCGATCCCGCGGTCGAGGTCGTCCACGCCGTCGGCCGCTCGTCGGAGGGCACGGCAGGCAGCAAGCCGCTGCTGCTGGCCGGCAAGATCACCTACGCCCGCACCCACCACGGTCGAGGCGCCCCACTGGGCGTCGCGCTGCTGCGGGCCGGAGTCGGTCTGCGCGCCCTCGGCTCTCGGCTCACCGGCCGCGGCGCGAAGTGGCTCGCCACCTGGCGTCGTCGCGGCGAGTGGTGGGATGGCTTCCCCGGCGAGGCGCGATGAACCGGGCCCGCGCGAGCATCGTGATTCCGGCCCACGACGAGGAGCGCGTCATCGGCCGCACGATCGAGGCGGCGCTCGACGGCCTCGACCCGGCCGACTTCGAGACCGTCGTGGTCTGCAACGCCACCACCGACGCCACCGCCCGGGTCGCCGCGGCGTACGACGGCGTCCGGGTCGTGGAGATCCCCACCGCCTCCAAGACCGCTGCCCTGAACGCCGGCGACGCGGCTGTCTCGGCCTTCCCGCGCATCTACCTGGACGCCGACGTCGTGCTGTCGCCCGGCGCCCTCGAGGCGGTCGTCGGCGCGCTCGAGTCGGGACACCTCGCGGCGGCACCCCGGCCGATGTTCGACATGACGGGCCTCTCGCTCCCGTGCCGGGCCTACTACGCGATCCGCTCGCGGCTGGGCTACGTCAGGCACCACGTGATCGGCGCGGGGGTCTACGCCCTGTCGGAGCAGGGCCGCGCCCGCTTCGGCGCCTTCCCCGATGTCATCGCCGACGACGGCTTCGTCTACGCCCACTTCGAGCACGCCGAGCGCCACAACCCCGACGGTGCCACCTTCACGGTGCATCCCCCGCGCACCCTGCGCTCGCTCTACCGCCGCCAGGTGCGCATCGTCGCCGGCAACCAGGAGCTGGCCGCGCTCGGCCACCGGGTGCAGGCGCCGCGGCCCACGTGGCGCGACATCGTCCGCGAGGAGCCGCGCCTGCTGCCCGCCGCCGTCGTCTACCTGACGGTCACCGTCGCGGCCCGCCTGCACGCGCGGGTGCGCTCGACGCGTGCGTGGAACCGCGACGAGACCTCGCGCGGGCCGGTCGACGCGGGAGCGGGTCGCTGATGCGCAAGCTCCTGCTGATCAGCCTCGGGGTCATCGTCGCCCTCGTCGCCCTCGCCGTCGTCGCGTTCCTCGTGATCGACCCGCTCGACGACGGTGCCCCCTCGGGCGACGTCGTCTCGCTGTGGCCCGAAGTCCCCCCGGCGCACGTCGGCGTGGTGAACGACGAAGGTCCCGTGGAGCTCGGCACGGCGTTCACGAGCAAGGTCGAGGGCGCGGTCGCCGGCGTGCGCTTCTGGTGGACACCCCGCAACGAGGGGCCCCACGTGGCCAGCCTGTGGTCGTCCGACGGCGAGCGGCTCGCCACCGTCGACTTCGGGGAGACCGGGGGCCAGGAGGGGTGGCGCACCGCGTGGTTCGACCAGCCCGTCGAGATCGAGCAGGGCGAGCGCCACGTCGTGTCGTACCACGCACCGCAGGGCAATTTCGCCCAGACGGTCGGCTACTCGGGCCAGTCGTACTCCGGGGCGCTCGAGATCGAGCCCGGCAAGAGCGGCGTCTACGCCGAGGGCGCCGAGAGCAACTTCCCGACGAAGTCGTGGGAGTCCAGCCAGTACTGGGTCGACCCGCTGTTCATGCCGCGTGGCAAGGTGCCCGAGGCCGCGGCCCCCGCCGACCCGAAGATCGTCGACACCGACGACTTCAAGGCCTCCGGCTACCCCACGTCGGCCGACACCGGCGTGCCCGAGGACTGGGAGCCGGAGCAGACGTACACGGGCGACCTCGACGTCGACGAGCCCGGCACCGTGCTCGAGGACGTGAGGATCGTCAACGGCGTGCTGCACGTCCGCGCCCCCGACGTCACGATCCGACGCGTCGAGTTCGTCGGCTCGCGCATCGACAACCTGCAGGCGAACGCCTGCAACAACGACCTCGTGATCGAGGACTCCAGCTTCGTCCGCGGCGACACCGAGCTGTTCCAGCCGGCCGTGCAGTTCGGCGGCTACACAGCCACCCGGGTCAAGGTCATCGGCCTGTCCGAGGGGCTGCGGGCCGGTGGCGCCGAGCACGGCTGCGGCCCCGTCGTGGTGGAGGACTCCTACCTCAGCATCGCCCCGGCGGACGGCTGCCCCGACGTCGACTGGCACGGCGACGGCTTCCAGGCCAACAGCGCCGCCCCCGCCACGATCCGCGACACCACGATCCTGCTCAACCACGACGAGGGGTGCCTGGGCAACGGCGCGATCTTCCACCCCGAGAACTCGGGCAACGAGCGTCTGACGGTGGAGAACGTGCTGGTCGGCGGCGGTGGCTTCTCGTTCCGGCTCGGCACCCCGGGCCGGGTCTCGGGCCTCAAGGTCGTCGCCGACTCCTGGCAGTACGGACCCTCGAACGTCACCACGTGCGACCGGACCACCTGGGGCGCGGGCAACGAAATCGTGTCGGTGTCGCCGGACGGCGACATCAGCGCCCTCGGGCCGCTCAGCTGCGAGCGGTGAGCGACGCGGCGTGGGCCGCGCGCTCGGCGTCGGCGACCTGCCCGTAGAGCACGGGGAGCGAGGACTGGTCGGCCGCCATGATCTCGTCGAACCGGGCGTACGCCGCCTTCGCGCCCTGGTGCACCTCGCGACCGTACTGGTCGCGGCGCTTGGCCGCGTAGAGGAACAGCTTGTAGCGCAGGTACCGCCGCAGCCGGCGCCGCGCGAGCGACCGCTCGGGCATCACCTTCGCGCAGATGTACAGGTAGTTCAGGACGTGGAAGAAGCCGTAGTCGAACCCGGCCGCCCGCGCGCCGGGGGCGACGCAGTGGAACACCAGCGACCGCGGCGCCGCCGCGACGAGGGATCCCGAGGCCAGGACGCGCAGGCCGATGTCGATGTCCTCGTGGGTGGCGTACCCGACGCGCGAGCCGAGCGTGGGATCGAACCGCAGCTCGCGCAGGACCTCCGTGCGGAACGTCATCCGGTAGCCGCCGATGGTGGGCACGAGCGGGTGGTCCAGACCGTCCTGCTCCGCACCGGACCGCAGTGCCTTCGTGCGCTCGGCGCCGAAGAGCACGAACGGGGCGGGCACGAGCAGCCGCTCGACGCGGTTCCTGATCGCCATCACGACGGGGACGTTCGTCAGTCGCCGGGTGGGCGGGATCGGCACGTCGACGCCGGGCGGGGCCGCGGCCACCGGCGTGGCGGAGATCGCGCCGTAGCGGCGGTTGCGGTCGGCCTCGTAGACGTCCATGAGGTGCTCGGCCGTGTCGGGGAACCACAGCGAGTCGTCGTCGGGGTACATCGTGACCGGCTCGGTCACGAGATCGAGGCCCTGGTTGCGCTGGGCGGGGAGGTTGGCCTGGTCGCCGTACCGCACGATGAGCGGGATCTCGGTCTCTCGGGCCACGGACTCGCAGTAGGCGCGCACGGACTCGTGGTCGTCGCTGCGATCGACCACCACGATGCGGGCGGCAGGCCGGGTCTGCGCCACGAACAGCGGCAGCGAGACGCGCAGCATGTCGAGCCGGTTCCGGGTGGCCACCACGATGGCGTAGTCGAGCATCGCGCCGAGCCTACCCGCGGCCGGCCGTGCGCCGGACGCATTCGGCCGGACCCGGGGTCCCGCCGAAGCGGGCCTCGGTCCAGGCGAACAGGTCGGGGAACAGGGGCGAGTCCTCCAGCACGAGGCCGAGGTGGTCACGACCCTCGACCGTGACGTACTCCAGGACCTGGCCGCGCGCGCACGCCCGCGTCGCGAACTCGGCCTGCCGCTCGGGCAGCACCACGGTGTCGGTCGCGCCCTGGGCCATCAGCAGCGGCGCCTCGACCGGCAGCTCCGGCTCGTTCTCGGCCAGCCGCTTGCCCATCGCGCCGCTGGCGAAGTACTGGTCGAAGAGCGCGCCGTCCTGGAACGACATGACCTCCGTCGCCAGCTCGGAGTAGGCCTGCGGGTCGGGGAGGCACTCGGCGGCGACCTCCCGCCCGAAGGACTCGCCCTCCTCGGTCGCGTAGTCGCTCCAGCGCACGTCGTCGTAGGCCGCGTCGTACGAGGCCATCGTGTAGGCGGCGAAGATCCGGTCCTGCGCCGGCAGCCGGTCGAACGTCTCCTTCAGGAAGGTGGCCGGCGCGAGGGCGGCGACCCCGGCCAGCTCGGCGTCGGGGGCGTACGCCGGCTGGAGCCCGCCGGCCCACAGCGCCGCGTGACCGCCCTGGGAGAAGCCCCACACCACCGTCTCGGGCGCCGTGTCGAGGTCGTCGAGGTCGCGCGCCGCCTGCGCCGCGTCGAGCAGGGCCCGGCCGGCGCCCTCGCCGATCAGGTACGGCTGGTCGCCGTCGTCACCCACGCCGGGGAAGTCGGGCGAGACCAGCACCCAGCCCCGGTCGATCACCTCGTCGGCCACGTACATCGAGCCGGCGGCCATGGGGTCGGGCTGGAGGCTGGGCGAGCACGCCCGCGCGAAGCCGGACGTGCCGTGACCCCAGGCGACGACCGGCAGGTCGGTGAGGGACGTGTCCGCGGGCGCGTACACGCCGGCCGTCGCCTCGATCGTGGTGCCCTCGCGGTCGCTGGTCGTGTAGAGGATGCGCCAGGCGCGGCTGCCCTCGGGCGCTCCCTCGGCGACGGGCGTCGCCTCCAGGAGCTCGCCGGGCTCCTGCGGCAGCGGCGCGGTCGACCGTTGACCGTCGCCGGGGTCGCCCCGGGTGGCCAGGACGGCCACCGCCACGACCGCGACGAGCACGACCGTGAGCGCGATGGCCACGAGGACCACCGGACGCGACAGCCGCGACCGCAGGGAGCTCATCGTCCTACCCGAAGTAGCGGTAGCGGTGCCAGCGCTGCCACCGGGACTTGAGGGCGGCCGTCCGGGCCGCCGCCCGGGCGTGCGCCGGCAGGCCCTCGGCGGGGCGGCCGTCGCGCAGGGCCTCGAGATCCGACCACTGGGCCCGGCCGACGACCTCGGGGTCGATCCGGCGGGCGGTGTCGAAGGCCTCGTCCAACGCCTCGTCCGTCAGCGGGGACTCCGCGCCGAGGAGCAGTGCGGTCAGCAGGACCTCGTCGGCCAGCCGCCGGCGTACGTGCGGGTGCAGGCGCTCGGCACTGGCGCGATCCGGCCAGGAGGAGAGGAAGCGGTCGTAGGCGCGCCAGCGCTCCCAGGCGTCGCGCGCGAGGCCGACCTGCATCGACATGCTGCTCGGGTGGCGCCGGTAGTAGGCCTGGTCGACGCCGTTCACGTGGCCGACGTCGGCGACCGCGGCGATCTTGAGCCACATCAGCGCGTCGTGCGTGAACGGCAGGTCCTCGTCGTACGGACCGACCTCGTGCTGGACCGAGGTGCGCACGACGGCCTCGGGCGAGGCGATGTTGCTCCACGACCGGCGCAGCTGCATGCGGATCCAGTCGTCGCCGTCCCACGTGGTCCAGGTGACCGCCGGCCGCGTGGGCCGCGGCACCGGGTCGGTGAGGAACTTCTGCGTCTTGCCGTAGACCAGCCCGATGCTGGGGTGCGTCTCCATCAGCGCCGTGGCCCGGCCCAGCGCACCGGGCGCCAGCTGGTCGTCCGACGAGATCAGGACGACGTAGTCGGAGTCGGCCTGCGAGACGCCCTTGTTGAAGGTGGGGACGGCGCCCAGGTTCTGCTCGTTGCGGATGAGCCGCACGTTCGGGTGCTGCTCGGTCAGCCGCTCCGCGACCTCGGCGGAGTCGTCGGTGGACTTGTCGTCGAGGATCGTGACGGTGGTGGTGACCCCCGGCTGGCGCACGATCGCCTCGACGGCGCCGGGCAGGTAGTGGCCGTAGTTGTAGCAGGGCACGACGACCTCGACGTGGGGCAGTCGCCCGACCGTGGGCCGGCTCGGCCAGCGCACCTTCATGCGGCGCCCTCCCCCACGATGCGGGCGAGGGCGTCGACGACGCGGTCCTGGTCGGTGGCGCTCAGGTGCGGGTGCATGGGCAGCGACAGTATCCGGCCCGCGGCCTCCTCGGCGACCGGGAAGCTGCCCGGCCCGTAGCCGAGGTGCGCGTACGCATCGGTGAGGTGCACGGGCGTCGGGTAGTGGATGGCCGCCCCGATGCCCTCCTCGTGCAGGCGCGCGAGCACGCGGTCGCGGTCGTCGACCTGCACGACGTAGAGGTGCCATACGTCCTCGTTCCCCGGCCGCGTGCGCGGGGTGCGGACGCCGGGGACGTCGGCGAGAAGCTCGGTGTACCGCTGGGCGCTGGCGCGGCGGGCGTCGTTCCAGCGCTCCAGGCGGCGCAGCTTCGCGCTCAGGACGATCGCGTGCACGGCGTCGAGGCGCGAGTTGATGCCGACTCGGTCGTGCACGTACTTGACCGTGCTGCCGTGGTTGGCGGTGCTGCGCACCACCTCGGCCAGCACCGGATCGCGGGTGAGGACCGCGCCGGCGTCGCCGGCCGCGCCCAGGTTCTTGCCCGGGTAGAAGCTCGTGGAGGAGGCGTGGCCGAGTGCGCCGGCGGTGCCGGCCGCCGAGCGGGCGCCCTGGGCCTGCGCGGTGTCCTCCACGATGAAGATGCCCCGGTCCTGCACCATGGTCCGCAGCAGCTCGACGGGCGCGGTCTGGCCGAACAGGTGGACGGGGACGACGGCCCGCGTGCGGTCGGTGATCACGGGGTCCACGGCGGCCGGGTCGATGAGCAGGTGGTCGGGGTCCACGTCGACGAGGACGGGCACGGCCCCGATCCGGGCGACCGCGCCGGCGGTGGCCACGAACGTGTTCGCCGGGAGCACGACCTCGTCCTGGGCCACGACGCCCACGGCGCGCAGCGCCAGCTCGATCGCGTCGGTGCCGTTGGCGACGGCGATGCAGTGCTCGACGCCCACGTAGGCGGCGTACTCGCGCTCGAACGCCTCGACGTGGGGTCCGCCGACGAAGTCCGCGGACGCGAAGACCTCCTGCCACAGCGGCAGCACCTCGTCGGCGATCTCGGCCTGCTGGGCGGCGAGATCGAGGAAGGGGACGGTCATGCGGGCTCCGGCTTCTCGAGGACACGGTTGGTGCCCACCACGATGGCGCCTGCCGCGACGTCGCGCGAGACCACGGCGCCGGAGCCGATCACGGCGTCGTCGCCGATCGTGACGCCCGGCAGGATCGTGGCGTTGGAGCCGATCGAGACGCGGTCGCCCACGACCGGCGGCTCGCAGGTCCAGTCGGCCGCACCGGCCTGCGGGTAGCGGGAGTTGGCGGTCATCACCCCGTGGCCGATGAACACGTCGTCACCGATCCGCATCCCCTCGCAGACCAGCGTGTGGGACTGGATGCGCACGTTCGTGCCGCAGACGACGTCGTTCTGGACCTCGACGAACGGGCCCACGAAGCACCGGTCGCCGAAGGTGGCCTCGTAGACGTTGACGCACTCGGCCACGACGCAGTCGTCACCGAACGTGGAGTCGCGGATGCCGATCGACAGCCGCCGTGGCTCACTCACCGCATCTCTCGCAAGATGGCGTCGGAGGCCTCGAAGACGGCGTCGATCTTGCCGCAGAGCACCGAGAAGAGCCGGTCGTGGTGACGGACCTCGGTGACGCGGGAGTCGCCCATGTCGGTGGCGAGCTTGGTCTTCGCGGTGACCCACAGCTCCTTCTGGTCGTGCTCCACGTGCAGGTACTCCCCCACGTCCTGCGCGATCTTCGCCGCGACGTGCTCGCGCTCGGCGATCTCGTGGCGGTGGGGGTAGTCGGCCATCAGCTCGGCGTGGGTGTCGTAGCGCCGCATCGGCGTGTAGGCCACAGAGGAGAGCGTGTGCAGGCCGTCATACGCCGGGTAGACCGAGACGTAGTCGCCGTCCATGATCGTGACCGCCATGCTCGAGTGCAGCGAGGTCTTGGCCAGCACGAGCGCCGCCAGCTCCCACTTGATCCGGAAGTGCTTGTCGTCCGGCAGGCCCATGTTCGGGTCGGTGTAGCTGGCGTTGATGACGTAGTCGAACGGACCGAACTCGCGCGTGCCGCTGCGGATCGTGCCGGCCGCGGCGTCCACCTCGTCGACGGGCGTGTCCACGTGCAGGACGCCGTCGAACCTGCGGACGAGGCGCTCACGCAGGGCCTTCACGTCGATCGACTTCTCCAGGACCTTGATGAGCAGCCCGTAGTCGTCGGGGCGGCGCAGCAGCTCTCCGGTGATCGGCAGCACCTCGTACTTGAGGTGGAACGAGCTCATCACGGCGAGGTACTCCTCGACCGAGACCAGACCGTCGTGGTGCACGGCGTAGAGGTTCTCGTCGACGTCGCTGAGGAATTCGGAGTACTCGGCGGTGAAGCGGTCGAAGCCCATGATCGACTGGTAGATCGTGTAGCCCGACCGGGGGTAGTGGAACCCCATGTGCAGCCGGCACTGGTTGGTCGTGCCGGCGCCGATCAGCGGCGTGGGCTCACGCTCGAAGATCTCGACCCGGACGTCGCCGAAGCGCCGTTCGATCTGCTGGGCGATGTGGAAGCCGAAGAAGCCGCCCCCGATGATTCCGACGCGCATGGATCAGCTCGCACTCCGGCCGACGACGACCCGCTCGAACCGCGCCACGGGCGCGCCCGTAACGGCTCCGCCTGCGTTGAGTCCGATGCGCACGTTCGTCAGCGTACGGGTGACGCGACCGACTTCGCTCCAGTTTGAGCCACCGTCGGCCGAGAAGGCCGCGGTGATCACTTGGGTGGCCGGATCACGGGTGAACCGCAGTCTCAGGGACGTGGCGGTGGTGGGCACGCGCTGCACGATCGGACTGGCCGCGCGCTCGTCGATCAGGGCCACGCTGTGCCCGCCGGCACTGGAGTTGTACGCGCGGGTCAGCTCGATGTAGTTGTCGTCGTCGACGTAGAGCACGATGCCGCCGTGCTGGTAGTTCGCCGTCGGCGCGTAGGCCATCGTCGCGGTGACGCTGGTCCAGGTGCTGGGCAGGTCGCGGAACACCGTGTTCGCGGTGTTGTTCATCGCCTGCCACAGGTCGCCCGGGCCGGTCGCCAGGCCGAGCCCGTTGGCCGCGTACGTCGGGGCGAGCGTCGCGCTCTCGGTGCTGCGCGCCGCGCCGGCCGCCGTACGGGCGGCGAAGTCCCAGCCCGCTGCCAGCAGTGCCGTGCGCGAGGTCTGGTCGAGCACGTGCGTGTCCGTCGTCTCGGTCGGGACCGTGGGGGTCGGCGTGGTCGGGGTCGGCGTCGGGCTCGGCGTCGGCGTCGGCGTGGTGGGCGTCGGCGACGGGGTGGTCGGCGTCGGCGACGGGGTGGTGGGCGTCGGCGACGGGGTGGTCGGCGACGGCGCGGGCTCGGTCGGAGCCACCGTCGTGGGCACCTGCACCGTGGCCTCGCGGAACGTCGCAGTGACCTGCGCACCCGTGGCGCCGCCGGAGTTCAGCGCCAGTCGCGGCGCGGTGAACCCGCGGGTCGCCGTGCTGACCGTGCGCCACGTGGCGCCCGCGTCGGTGGAGAACGACGACACGACCTGGTTCGTCGCCGCGTTGCGCTCGAAGCGCAGCACCAGGTCGGTCGCCGTCACGCCCGCGACGGCCTGGGCCACCGGGGTGCCCGCGGTCTCGTTGATCGCCATGACGATCTGCCCGCCCGCGGTGGAGTGGTACGACCGCGCGAGCTCGAGGTAGTTGTCGTCGTTGTCGTACAGCACGATGCCGGCGTGCTGGTAGTTCGCACTCGGGGCGTGGGTGAGCCGGACGCGTACCGAGCTCCAGTTGCTCGGCAGGTCGCGCAGGACCGTGTTGTCGGAGTTGTTCGACGTCGACCACAGATCGCCTGAGGTGGTCGGCAGGCCCAGGCCCTGGGCCGAGTACGTCGCCGTACTGCCCGACGTGCGCTCGGTGTCGCGGGCCAGGCCGGCGCCGGTGCGGCCCCGGAAGTCCCAGCCGTCGGCCACGAGGGCGGCGCGGTTCGGGTAGCCCAGCGAGAACGTGCCCGCACTCGGCGCCGGAGGCGTCGGCGTGGGCGTCGTGGGCGTGGGCTCGGTCGTCGGCACCGTCGTGGGCGTCGTCGTCGGCTCGGTCGTCGGCACCGTGGTCGGCGTCGTGGTCGGCTGCGTCGTGGGCGTCGTCGTCGGCTCGGTCGACTCGCCCGCCGAGGCGACGACGACCTCGTCGTAGACGGCCGTCGGCTGCGACGTGGACTGCGCGTCCGCCCCGGTCAGCAGGACGAGGCGCGAGAACGCCCGCGTCGACGTGACCGACCCGGCGGGGGTCCACGTGGTTCCGCCGTTCGTCGACATCGCCGCCGTGATGGTGTTGCCCGAGCGGGTCAGGCGCAGCCGCAGGCTCGTCGCGGTCGAGGTCTGGGCCAGGACGATCTGGGCGTTGCCCGCGACCTCGTTGACCAGCGAGACCCGCTGGCCGACGTTGAAGCTGCGGGTCAGGAGCACGTAGTTGTCGTCGTCGTCATAGACGCCGATGCCGGCGGACTGGTAGTTCCGCGTCGGGGCGAACGACGGGACGTTCAGCTCGACGCGGTTCCACCCGGTCGGCAGGTCGCGCAGCAGCGAGTTGCGCGAGTTGTTCATGGACGACCAGATGTCGCCGGTGTCCACGGGCATCCGCAGCCCGGCGGCCGAGTAGGCCACGACGGAGCCGCTCGTGCGCTCGGTGTCGCGCACCGCGCCCGCGGCGGTCCTCGCCCGGAAGTCCCAGCCGTCGGCCAGCAGCGCCTGGCGGTCGGGATAGGTCAGCACGTACCTCGCCTCGCCGCGCGGCGTGACCTTGAGCGTCACGGGGATCGTGACGGGACTGCCGGCGGCACCCGCGGCGTGGACCTTGATCGAGCCCGTGTGCGATCCGGCGGCGAGCGTGCCGGGCGTGGCCCGCACGGTGAACGAGCCGTTGCCCGTGCCGGATGCCGGGGACACCGAGAGCCAGGACTCGCCCGAGAGGACCTCGGCGGTCCACTGCAGGGTGCCCTCGCCGGCGTTGCGGACGCCGAGCGCCTTCTCGACGGCGGCGCCGCCCTCGGCGGCCGTGAGGGTCAGCGGCGCGTCGTCGGCGTCGAGGATCGCGGGAACCGTCTCGGACTTGAGCACCTTCACCGACTGCTTGTCGGTGGTGACCGCCGAGGAGAAGTACAGCGTCGACGTGCCCCCGTCGGTGCGGATGCGGAACGGCACCGCGGCACCGGCGACACGAACGCCCGAGACGTGCGGCACGCCCGTGACGTCGACCGTGAAGGTCAGCTTGTCGCGGGACTTCACGAACGCCTCGGCATCGCGCTGCGGCACCTCGGGCAGGCCCAGGCGCCGGATCGTGAAGTCGAGCGCGTCCTCGCCCTCGACGACGTCGTCGATCACCGTGCGGTTGCGCTGGTGGATGTACTTCACGACGGTGCCGATGGGCGCGCTCCACACGTCCTTCGTCGCCGCGTAGGTGATCGCGCCGTCGTCATTCGTCGCCGCGTGCAGTACGAGATTGGCCCACTTGCCCTCACTCTGCGCTCGGTCGACGATCGCCTTCAGGTCGGCCGGTGGCACTGGCGTGTGCTCGTGGGAGTTGAAGCTCTTCATGTCCATGAAGTCGGTCGGTGTGGTGTCCTCCATTGCGTTCCAGTTGTAGCCGCGTGCCGAGAGGAAGTAGTCGGCGGCGATGACGCCGTACTCGGTGTTCCGGAGGCCACACGGCCACACGAGGCTAGAGACCTCGTCGGCCGAGCCGGTCGCCTGGGCGACGGCGCTGATGCTGCCGGTCATGTGCGAGATCAGGCTCGTGCGGCTGACCAGCGTGCACAGGTGGTAGAGCAGGTGCGAGCCGAGCTCCATCCCGTCGGCGTACATCTGGGGGTAGTCCGCGGGCGGCGTGCTGCCGTTCATCACGAACGTGCCCGTGATGCCGGCCGCCTTGAGCTCGGGGTAGCCCGAGGAGAAGCTGTCGTCGGTCGACGCGCTGAACGCGCCGCGGTGGCCGTCCTTCCACGTCGAGATGCCGACGGGGCCTGACGGGTTGACCACGACGCGCACGTCGACGCTCTGGCTCTGGTCGACCCCGGCCACGTCGTCACGGACCGTGACCCGGGCGGAGTGCACGCCCACCGGCAGGTCGTCGCAGTCGGCCGTGACCGTGAACTGGGCCGGGCTGGCTCCGGACGTGGCCGACAGGGTGATCCACGGCGCGTCGGCCGAGGCGACCCACGGCAGGTTGTCACCGCTCCACGTGACGACGGAGACGGTCTGGGCACCGTCGCACTGCACGGCGTGGCGGGTGCCGAAGGCGAGCTGGGACGGCGACGTGTCGAGCACGGAGCGGCTGTAGTCCGGGACGGCCGACGCGGAGGCGGACGGGGTCGGCGCGCTCGTGGGCGCCGCCGTCGGCGCCGGCGTCGGGGCGGGGGTCGGGGCCGTGGTGGGAGCCGCCGAGGTCGGCGTGCTGGTGGGCGCGGAGGTCGGTGCCGAGGTGGACGCCGTGCCCTCCGTCTCCGCCGCGGCGGGGCCCTGGAGCGCCGCCGTCAGGACGACCAGCGCGGCTGCGATGGCAGCCGTGCGTCGCCCGGGAGGGTTGAGATGGAGCATCGTGCCGTCCTTCACCGATGGCCTCTGCAACTCCCGCCCTGTGCGACGCATGAGACCCGAATCTTCACCGTTGCCACGCGGCGCGCCGTGAACGTGACCGACCGCGAGCACCCCCGTGACTGGGAGCCTAACGACTGGAACGACTGCGTTTTGGCCGCTTGGACAATGTTGTGACCAGTGCGACGGATGTGGTTCGAAACCTTGTTCCCGGCGAACCGACCTTGCTGCCCATGAGCGCTCCGGGGCCGGCGGTGATACGCCTTCGAAACGCTGCTTTACCACGAGTAACAATGCGTATCTGGCATATCAGTGGTCACGCGAGTCACATGTGCCCCATACTTCAGGGGTGAACACCAAGACGTGGGCGCTGGGATCGCTCGTGGCGACGATCGCGACCGCCGTGCTCGTGGCCGGTGCGATCACGTCCGCCAAGGCCAGCTCCCCGGCCCCGCGAACCGTCAGCGCCGCGACGAAGATGCCGAAGGGCAAGGTCAAGATCACCAACCCCACCCAGCGCGTGGTGGGCTGGTCGGGGTCGGTCCGCGTCACCCCGCTGGTGAAGAAGGGCTCCGGCGTCAAGGTCGTCTCCAAGCGAATCACCGTCTACCGCTCCGGCAAGCTGCGCCAGGCGAACCGCCGGGCCGTGAGCCTGCGCCCCGGCACCTACCGCCTCGTCGTCAAGGTCAAGTCGAAGACCAGGGGCCGCACCAGCACCACCCGCCGCTCCCTGCGGCTCGTCGTGCGCCAGAACGCCTGCGCGACGTCACCCGACGTGCGCGCCCTCAAGGTCGACGCGGCGTACTCCCCCTCCGTGAGGGGCACCACCCTGGCGCAGGCCCAGCGGCTCATGCGCTCGCCGGGCGTCCTCGAGCGGGTCGACGTGTCGCAGGTGCTCCAGCACTCGGCGCGCCTCTCCCAGCTGTACGCCGGCGACCCGAACGTGATGGCCCAAGCGAACGCCGAGCTGGCGCCGCTGCGCCGTCTCGCGACGAAGGGCGTGCGCTCGATCCAGGAGCGCGAGTTCGCGGCCTGCGGTGTCGCGACGCGCTACGTCGGCGTCTTCGCCGAGGGCGAGCTCGTCCAGCTCAAGCGCCTCTGACGCATCGCGCTCAGGAGTTGAAGGCGCTCTGCGTCTTCTCCAGGCCCACCGAGATCAGGCTCTCGACCGCGTCGGCGGCCTCCTGCGTGACGATGTCGGCCTCGGTGCGCTCGGTCTTGGCGAACGGCTTCAGCACGAAGTCGTGCACCGGCTGCTGTCCCGGCGGGCGGCCGATCCCGAACCGGACGCGCAGGAAGTCGCCCGTGCCGATCGACTGGCGGATCGACTTGAGGCCGTTGTGCCCGTTGTCGCCGCCGCCGGACTTGCAGCGCAGCGAGCCGAGTGGGAGGTCCAGCTCGTCGTGGATGACGATGAGGCGCTCGGGCGTGACGTCGTAGTACTTCATCAGTGACGAGACGGCGCCGCCGCTCTCGTTCATGTAGGCACGCGACCGGCCCAGGACCGTGCGCTCGCCGGCGAGCAGTCCGGAGACGATGTCGGCGCGGGCCGCCTTCAGAGACGAGAACCGGCCGCCCATGCGGGCGGCCAGCTCATCGGTCACGTGGTACCCGACGTTGTGCCGGGTGGCGGCATAGGACGGGCCGGGGTTGCCCAGCCCGATGACCAGCCAGGTCATCAGCCCTCGGAGGACTCCGGCTCGGGCGCGCCCTCGGTGGGCGTCTCGGGCTGGTCGTGCTCGATGCCGGCATCGGCCTCGGCGCTCTCGAGCTCGGCGTCGACCTCGGCCGCGGTGGGCGCGTGGGTCAGGTTGAGGATCAGCAGGTCCTCCTCGACCGCGAGGGACGCGCCCTCGGGCAGGGCGAGGTCGGAGGCGAGCACCTGGGCGCCGACCTCGAGGCCGGCGACGGGCACCTCGATGTCGGTGGGGATGTGCGTGGCCTCGACCTCGAGGGAGACGGTGGTGTTCTCGGTGACGAGCAGCACGCCCGGCTCGGGCTCGCCGACGACGGTGATCGCGACGTCGACGGTGACCTTCTCGCCCTTCTTGACGATCAGCAGGTCGACGTGCTCGATGAAGCCCTTGAGCGGGTCGCGCTGGACCTGCTTCGGGATGGCCAGGTGGTTGTCCGAGCCCAGGTCGATCGCGAGCAGCGCGTTAGCGGTCTTGAGCGCCAGCATCGTGTCGTGGCCGGGCAGCGTGACGTGGATGGGGTCGGAGCCGTGTCCGTAGAGGACGGCGGGAACCTTGTTCTCGCGACGGATGCGGCGGGCG
This sequence comes from Aeromicrobium phoceense, assembly GCF_013868155.1. Lineage (NCBI taxonomy): Bacteria > Bacillati > Actinomycetota > Actinomycetes > Propionibacteriales > Nocardioidaceae > Aeromicrobium > Aeromicrobium phoceense. The sequence continues at coordinate 1,345,260 of NZ_JACEOG010000001.1, read as the reverse complement.
GCACCCTTGCCGAACTCGGTGCGCTGCTCGGCGGAAAGCTTGATCTCGGCCACGGGGATTCTCTCCTTGGGAGGGGGTTCAGTCTGAAGTCTTTGGTCTCGGCGCTCGACACAGCACTCCTGTGGAGCGCCCTGTCGATCACGGTCAGGTGGACCCTCGCCGAGGCAACCCCACGAGTCTAACGCACCCTCGCGCGGGAGCCGAAATCGGCTGCGGACCCGGGATCAGGCCCAGCGGCGGGTCAGCACGAGATGCGTGGCCAGCGCCATCAGGGCGGAGACGGCCAGCGCGAGGACGCCGAGCGACTGCACGGTGAGCGCTCCGCTGAGCAGCACGACCGCGGAGGCGATCATGATCGCGCCGGCGACGGGATCGCGGACGCGTCCCTGCAGCCAGCCGGCGGCCAGCCGGGCGAGCACCACGATGAAGGCGGCGGCGACGAACAGCGCGACGGCCAGCACCACCAGCGGCAGCAGCAGGGACCCGCCGAGACCGCCGCCCACGAGCGCCAGCAGCAGCGTGGCGAGGACGCCGATCGCGGCGTAGAGCAGGCCCAGCTGCACGGCGGCGCGCAGCACCTGCCCCGTGGTCACGGCGTCCTCACTCCGAGAACAGGCTGGTGACAGAACCGTCCTCGAACACGGCCGAGACGGCCTGCGCGAGCAGCGGCGCGATCGACAGGACGGTGAGCTTGTCGAAGCGGTGCTCGTCGGCGAGCGGCAGCGTGTTGGTGACGATGACCTCGGTGGCGACGGAGTTCTTGAGCTTGTCGATCGCCTCGCCCGAGAACACGGCGTGCGTGGCCGCGATGACGACCTCGGCCGCCCCGTCGTTCATGAGCGCCTCGGCGGCCTGGCAGATCGTGCCGCCGGTGTCGATGAGGTCGTCGACCAGGATGCACGTGCGGCCGGCGACCTCGCCCACGACGCGGTTGGCCTTGGTGACGTTCGCCTTGGAGACGTCGCGGGTCTTGTGGATGAAGGCCAGCGGCGCGTTGTCGAACTGGCGCGCCCACTGCTCGGCCACCTTGATGCGACCGGCGTCCGGCGACACGACGGCGAGCGGCTTCTTGCCGTAGCGCTTGCGGACCTGACGGGTCAGGATCGGCATGGCCAGCAGGTGGTCGACCGGGCCGTCGAAGAAGCCCTGGATCTGCGCCGTGTGCAGGTCGACCGTCATGAGGCGGTCGGCGCCGGCGGCCAGGAAGAGGTCGGCCATGAGGCGCGCGCTGATCGGCTCGCGGCCCAGGTGCTTCTTGTCCTGGCGGGCGTAGCCGTAGAACGGCAGCACCACGGTGATGCGCTTGGCCGACGCGCGCTTGAGCGCGTCGATCATGATGAGCTGCTCCATGATCGACTCGTTGATCGGCGCCGCGTGGCTCTGGATCACGAAGGCGTCGCAGCCGCGGACCGACTCCTCGAAGCGGACGTAGATCTCGCCGTTCGCGAAGTCGTAGGCCGTGGTCGGAACGCAGTCGACCTCGAGCAGCTCGGCGACCTCCTTCGCCAGCGTGGGGTGCGCGCGGCCCGAGAACAACATGAGGTTGCTCGTGGGCGTGCGCTTACTGAGGCTCTTGTGAGTGGCCACCGCTGGTCTCCTGCGTGGTCTGGTCCGCGGCAAGCGCGGAAGGCGTACCCGGTCGCCGGCTCGCGACCCACCCCTCGATTGTCCTCTGTCCAGCGGCGGGGACGGCCAGCGCCCCCGGCGCCACGTCCTCGCGCACGACCGTTCCCGCGCCGGTGTGCGCTCCGTCACCGAGCTCGACGGGCGCCACGAACACGTTGTGGCAGCCGGTCTTCACGTGGGCACCGATGGTGGTCCGGTGCTTGTTCACCCCGTCGTAGTTCGCCGTGATCGCCCCGGCACCGAGGTTGCTGCCCTCCCCCACCTCGGCGTCGCCGACGTAGGACAGGTGCGGCACCTTCGCGCCGGCGCCGATGTGGCTGTTCTTGACCTCGACGAACGTGCCCACCTTGCCGCCCTCGTCGATGACCGTGCCCGGGCGCAGGTAGGCGAACGGACCGACGCTGGCGCGGGGCCCGACGACGGAGTCCGAGCCGTGCGTGCGCACCACCGAGGCGTCGTCGCCGATCTCGACGTTGCGCACCGTGGTGTCCGGTCCGATCGTGACGCCCTCGCCGATCGTGGTGGCGCCCAGCAGCTGCGTGCCGGGCAGGATCGTGGTGTCGCGGCCGATCGTCACACCGGTGTCGATCCACGTGGTCCCGGGGTCGAGGATCGTGACGCCCTCGGCGAGCCAGTGGTTCACGATCCGCGTGTTCAGCTCGCGGCCGAGGCGGACGAGCTGGCGACGGTCGTTGACGCCCTCGGTCTGCCAGACGTCCTCCAGGACGTGCGCGCCGACGGGCAGCCCCTCGGTGACGGCCTGACCGACGATGTCCGTGAGGTACAGCTCGGCCTGCGCGTTGTCGGTGCTGAGCGCGCGCACGGCGCGGTCGAGGAACGGTCCGTCGACGACGAGGATGCCGCTGTTGACCTCGCGGGTCGCGCGCTCGTCGTCGGTGGCGTCCTTGTGCTCGCGGATCGCCACGACGGCGCCGGTCCCGTCGCGCAGGATGCGGCCGTAGCCGGTGGGGTCCTCGGGCTCGGACGTCAGGATCGTGACCGCGCGGCCGTTCTCGCGGTGCTCGTCCACGAGCGCGCGCAGGGTCTCGGCCGAGAGCAGCGGCACGTCGGCGTAGGTGACGAGGTAGGTGGCGGCGTCGGCGCCCGCGGCGTCGAGCGCCACCCGGACGGCGTCGCCGGTGCCGCGCTGCTCGACCTGGACGGCGATCGTGGCGGAGGGGTCGAGCGCGGCCACGGCGGCCTCGACCTGCTCACGGTCGTGGCCCACGACGGTGATGACCCGGTCGACCCCGGCGGCCCGCACGGCGTCGAGCGCGTGGCCCAGCATGGGGCGCCCGGCGATCTCGTGCAGCACCTTTGCCCGGCGTGACTTCATGCGCGTCCCGGCCCCTGCGGCCAGGACGATCGCGGTGACCTGCTCGCTCACGGCACTCCTTCGTTGACGACCTTCCGAGTGTAGGTGCCTCCCGCGAGCACAGCGGGTCAGTCGTCGTCGAGGCGCCCCAGGAGGTCGACCGCGGCGCGGGCGTAGTCGCTGATCCAGCGGTCGTGGATGCGCTTGATGGGCAGCGGGGCGAGGGACAGGTGGCGCTCGCGACCGATCTTCCGACCCGTGACCAGTTCGGCACGCTCCAGCACTCGCAGGTGCTGCAGGACCGTGGTGCGGTCGAGGTCGTCGAATGCCGCGCAGAGCGCACCCGTCGTCAGGGGCTCCTCGCGGAGCGCGTCGAGCATCCGCCGGCGGACGGGATTGGCGAGGGCCTTGAAGACCAGGTCGTCGTCACTCCTGTTCGTGGCGGCATTCATGTTGTAAATTTACAACACATGAGCCCTTCCACACGTCTCGACACCCTGTCCTTCACCATTTCCGGCCGCATCGCCCGACCCTGCGTCGAGGTGTACGAGGCCATCGTCGACCCCGACCAGCTCTCCCGGTACTTCACGACGGGCGGGGCGCGCGGCCGCCTCGAGCCCGGCGCCGAGGTGACCTGGGACTTCCACGACTACCCCGGCCGCTTCCCGGTGACCGTCGTCGAGGCCGACCCGCCCCGCCGCCTCGTGATCGAGTGGGAGGGCAACGCGACGACGAGCGAGACCGGCACGACGCGGACGACGTTCGAGCTCGAGCCCGTCGAGGGCGACGAGGGCCGCACCCTGGTCACCATCTCCGAGCAGTCGTGGACGGTGACGCCCGAGGGCGCCACGAACGCGTTCGGCAACTGCGAGGGCTGGACGGGGATGCTCGCCGCCCTCAAGGTGTGGGTCGAGCACGGGATCAACCTGCGTGAGGGCTTCTACCGCTGAGACGGCTCCCCGGGTAGGAGTCGAACCTACGTCGCTAGTCCTGATTCAAAGTCAGGCGGGCCCTGCCGGCAGACCAACCGGGGATCGGTGGCCTCAGGCTACCGGAGCCGCACGATGCGCCGGCGCCCCGTGAAGCCCTCCGGGGAACTATCTCTACGTCAAGATTCTTGATGGTCTACCGTGGCGACATGGACGAGGTCGACGAGATCGTCGCGGCGTGGCGCCGCGAGCGCCCGGACGTCGAGGTCTCCCCGCTGGAGGTCTTCAGCCGGCTCATGCGCCTGGCCAAGCACCTCGAACGACTCCGCAAGCAGGCCTTCACCACGCACGAGCTCGACGTGTGGGAGTGGGACGTGCTCTCGGCCCTGCGCCGCTCGGGTGAGCCGTACGAGCTCTCCCCCGGCCACCTCGTCGCCGCCACGATGGTCACGAGCGGCACCATGACCAACCGCGTCGACCGGCTCGTACAGCGCGGCCTGGTGCAGCGACGCCCCGCACCCTCCGACCGGCGCGGCGTGCTGGTGCGGCTGACGCCGGAGGGCCGCCGTCGCGTCGACGGCGCGCTCGACACGCTGCTGGCCCTGGAGACCACGATCCTGGCGGACCTCCCGGAGTCCGAGCGCGACCACGTCGCCGACGCGCTGCGCACCCTGACGGCTCACTTCAACGGCTGACCCGCGGGTCAGGACTCGAGCTCGGCCGAGGCCTCGAGCCACGCCTCCTCGGTGGCCTCGAGCTCCTCGGCCAGCGGGCGGCGCTCGGCATCGAGCTCCATGAGCCGCGAGGGCTGGGTCGAGGCGTCGACCATCGCGCGGTCGAGGTCCGCGATCCGCTCGGTGAGCCGCTCGATCTGGCGCTCCATCCGGGCGACGTCCTTCTTCAGCTGGCGCTCGTTCTGGCCACCGCGCTGCGACGAGGACGCGGGCGCCGCCGGCTTCGCGGGGGCGCCGGAAGCGGCGACGGGCTGGGCTGCCCGGAGCCGGAGGTACTCGTCCACCCCGCCCGGCAGGTGGCGCAGGTGCGAGTCGAGGACGGCGAACTGGTGATCGGTGACGCGCTCGAGCAGGTAGCGGTCGTGCGACACCACCAGCAAGGTGCCGGGCCACGTGTCGAGGAGGTCCTCGATGGCCGCGAGCATGTCGGTGTCCATGTCGTTCGTCGGCTCGTCGAGGATCAGCACGTTCGGCTCGTCGAGCAGGATCAGCATGAGCTGCAGGCGTCGCTTCTGGCCGCCCGACAGGTCGCGCACCGGCGTGGAGAGCTGGGCGGAGGTGAAGCCGAGGCGCTCCAGCAGCTGGCCCGGGGTCATCTCCTTGCCCTCGGTCTCGTAGGACGTGCGCCTGCGGCCGACGACCTCGCTGACCCGGTCGTCCGCCACGGCGTCGAGATCGGCGAGGTGCTGCGTGAGGGCCGCGATCTTCACGGTCTTGCCACGCTTGACCCGGCCGGATGTGGCCGTCACCTCGCCCGTCACGAGGCCGAGCAGGGTGCTCTTGCCCGCGCCGTTCGGGCCCAGGATGCCGACGCGGTCGCCCGGACCGATCCGCCACTCCACGTCGCGCAAGACGGGCCGGTCGTCGTAGGAGACCGAGACGTCGAGGATGTCGACGACGTCCTTGCCCAGCCGCGCCGTGGCGAGCTTGGCCAGGGACACCGAGTCGCGCACGGGCGGCTCGCGCTCGATCAGCTCGTTCGCCGCGTCGATGCGGAACTTGGGCTTCGAAGTCCGGGCGGGCGCGCCGCGTCGCAGCCAGGCCAGCTCCTTGCGCATGAGGTTCTGGCGCCGCTCCTCGCTGGCGGCGGCCTGCCGGTCGCGCTCGACGCGCTGCAGCACGTAGGCCGCGTAGCCGCCCTCGTATGCGTCCACGCGCGCGTCGTGGACCTCCCACGTCAGCGTGCAGACCTCGTCGAGGAACCAACGGTCGTGGGTGACCACGAGCAGAGCCTCGGTCCGTCGCCGCACGTGGTCGGCGAGCCACGTGACGCCCTCGAGGTCGAGGTGGTTGGTGGGCTCGTCGAGGACCAGCAGGTCCCAGCGCCGCACCAGCGTGCGCGCCAGCGCGACGCGGCGCCGCTGCCCGCCGCTGAGGGTGCCGACCTCGGCGTGGTGGTCCACGTCGCCCATCAGCCCCGCGAGCACGTCGCGGACCGCTGGGTCGGACGCCCACTCGTGCTCGGGCCGGTCGCCGACGACGGAGCCGATGGCGGTGAGGCTCGGGTCGAGGACGTCGTCCTGCTCGACGACGCCGACGCGCAGGTCGCGGCGCCACGTGACGCGGCCGGAGTCGGGCTCGAGCCGCTTGGCCAGGATGCGCAGGAGGGTGGACTTGCCGTCGCCGTTGCGGCCGACGACGCCGATCCGGTCGCCGTCGCCGACGCCGATCGTGACGTCGGACAGGACGGTGCCGGACGGGAAGGACTGCGCGATGCGCTCGCCGACGACGAGGGGCGGCATCAGACGAGCCGCGCCCCGGACACGGGTCCACGGGACTGGATGACGTCGGCGGCCGACCCCGTGCTGGCGAGCGCCATCGCGAGGTCGAGCGCGTGCTCCTCGGAGGCGGCCAGGAAGGCCGTGGTGGGACCGGAGCCCGAGATCACGGCACCGAGTGCGCCGGCCTCGAGACCGACCTCGAGCGTGTCTGCCAGCTCGGGGCGCAGCGACAGCGAGGCATCGGTGAGGTCGTTGGACAGGGCCCGCCCCAGCGCGTGGGCATCGCCGGCGCGCAGCGCGTTGATCAGCTCGTCGGGCACCTCGGGCACCTCGGGCGCGCCCGGGTTGAGCCGGTCGAACTCGGCGTAGACCGCAGCGGTCGAGAGTCCTTCGGACGACGTGGCGAACACCCAGTGGTAACCGCCGCGGGCCAGGACGGGGCTGACGGTCTCGCCGCGGCCGCCACCGATCGCATTGCCGCCGTGCAGCAGGAACGGGACGTCGCTGCCCAGCTCGGCGGCCAGCGGCTCGAGGTCGGCGCGGCCCAGCCCACCGCCCCAGAGCTCGTTGCAGCCCACGAGGGCCGCGGCCGCGTCGGCGGACCCGCCGGCCATGCCACCGGCCACCGGGATCACCTTGCGGATCGCGATGTCCGCGCCGAGGTCCGGGTCGCCGAGCCGCTCGCGCAGCAGCTGCGCCGCGCGGACGGCGATGTTGTCGGGGCCCTCCGGCACGCTCATGCCCTCGGGCAGGTCGAACTCGGTGTGCACGGCGACGCTCAGCTCGCCGTCCTCGCGCGCGGTGATGCGCAGCTCGTCGTGGAGGTCCACGGCCTGGTAGACGGTGGCCAGCGGGTGGAACCCGTCAGGGCGCACGCGTCCGACGCCCAAGCACAGATTGATCTTGGCCGGCACGCGCACGGTCACCCTCGTCACCACGGGCACCAACCTAACGGGCGTCCCCATCGGCGCACCGCGCGCCGTGACCGGTGGCGAAACTCCGCCGGCTCAGCGCGGGGGCAGCGCGTCGGCGACGGCCGCGAACTGCTCGACGGTGAGCTGCTCACCGCGGGTGCGCGGGTCGATGCCCGCCGCCAGGAGGGCGCGCTCGGCGACGTCGCCGCCACCGGCGTAGCCCGACAGCGCGGCGCGGAGTGTCTTGCGGCGCTGCGCGAAGGCCGCGTCGACGACGCCGAACACCGTCTTGCGGTCGCCCGCCGGGGGCTCGCGGCGGGTGAGGGCGACGAGCGCGGAGTCCACGTTGGGCGCCGGCCAGAACACGTTGCGGCCGATGTTGCCGGCCAGGCGTACGTCGGCGTACCAGGCGGCCTTCACGCTGGGGATGCCGTACGTCCTGGAGCCGGGCCCGGCGGCCAGCCGGTGCGCGACCTCGGCCTGCACCATCACGAGTACGGTGCGCAGCGACGGGAACGTCTCGAGGAAGTGCAGCAGCACCGGCACCGACACGTTGTACGGCAGGTTCGCCACGAGAGCCGTGGGCGGCGGGCCCGGCAGCTCGCGGACGTGCATCGCGTCGGCGACCACGAGGTCGAAGCGGTCGGCCGTACCGGGCGCGAACTCCTCCACCGTGGCCGGCAGCAGACCCGCCAGCACGTCGTCGATCTCGACGGCCGTGACGTGGCTGGAGCGATCGAGCAGGGCCAGCGTCAGCGAGCCGAGACCGGGCCCGATCTCGACCACGACGTCGTCGGGGCCGACACCGGAGACGTCGACGATGCGGCGCACCGTGTTGCCGTCGATGACGAAGTTCTGCCCCTTCTGCTTCGTGGGGCGCACGCCGGCCTCGGCCGCCAGCCGACGGATGTCGGCGGCGCCGAGGAGGCGGACGGAGCGGTCGGCTCCGGACTCGCTCAGTTGACGCCGACCTTCGCCGCGCAGGACCACTGGCCCCACCCGGAGCGCGCCTGCAGGATCTTGGCGTACTTGATCTGTGTGGCCTTGCTGTGCTGGTGCGGGAGCCCGGGGCCGCCGACGCTGTGCCACGTGGCGGCCGAGAACTGCAGCCCGCCGTAGTAGCCGTTGCCGGTGTTGATGCTCCAGTTGCCACCCGACTCGCACTTCGCGATGCGGTCCCAGACGCCGCCGTCGACGGTGTCGGGGTTCTTCGTGCCGCGCTTCTGCACCTCGGCGATCGGCGGGCGGACCGTGCTGCGCGAGATGACGCGGCGCTTGCGGACCTCGCCGTCGGCCAGGATCAGCTCGACCTTCGCGCGGACGAGACCGTCGCGGCCCTCCTTGAGGACCTCGGTGTCGCCCTCGTACAGCGAGGAGTCGTCGGTGAACTCGACCTCGTGGTCGACCTCGATCTTCTCGGTGCGGGTGACCTTCTCGATCCGCACGACGCGCAGCGACTGGCGCGGCTTGAGGTACGACCCGAGTCCGGGCTTGACCTCGTCCATCTCGCCGACCTTCACGCCGCGCTGCTGGAGCAGCGACTGGACCGTGGGGGCGGCGGTGACGAGCTTCTGCTTCTTGCCGTCCACCTTGAGGATGACGGGCTTGGGGTTGCTCACGACGACGCTGTTGCCCTCGAGGCCGAGCCGCTCGTCGGGAGCCATCGAGAACGAGGCGCCCTCCTTCGGCTGGACGTTGAGGGTCTCCAGCGCGCCGGCGACGTCCACGTCGTTCACGGTGCGCTGACTGATCTTGCCGTCGACCACGAGGGTGACTGCCTTCGCGCGGCGGACCTTCACGACGTCGCCGTCGTCGAGGTCTGTGGCCGGCGCGGGGCTGACCTGGTCGGCGGGGTCGAGCGTGACGTTCTTCTCCGCGAGGAGCTCGCTGACGGTCTCGCTCTCGGTGCGGACCTCGGTGACGACGCCGTCGACGTCGAAACGGACGAGGTCGTCGTAGGTCGAGGCGTGGACGACGCCGCCGACGGCTACGGCCAGACCGACGGCCGCCAGGGCCATGGTGACGGTGTTCCGGGGGGTGACTTCAGGCAACAAACGGGGCACAAACTACCTCAGGGGTTGGAGATACAACCTTTCCACCATGCGTGTTGGTGGCGGCAATTTCAAATCCTGTGACTCATGTGACTGTAGCGACTCGCTCCGGCCAGTGTCCGCCGAACGCCCGATCGGTGTTCTCGTCGATGGCGTCGCACAGCTCGGCCACGTCGGTCTGGAGCACCTCGGCCATGAAGCGCACGGTGTGCGGGATGAGGAAGGAGGCGTTCGGCTCGCCCCGGTGCGGCATGGGCGTGAGGAAGGGCGCGTCGGTCTCCACGAGGATGCGATCGCGGGGCGTGACACGCAGTGCCTCACGCAGGTACTCGGCGTTCTTGAACGTGACGGTGCCGGCGAACGAGAGGTACGCGCCCCGGTCGACGCACCGCTGCGCGAACTCGGCGTCGCCGCTGAAGCAGTGCATGATCACGCGCTCCGGGACGCCCTCGTCGTCGAGGATCGCGAGCACGTCGTCGTGGGCGTCGCGGTCGTGGATCACCAGCGAGCGGTCGTGGCGCTTCGCGATGCGGATGTGCTGGCGGAAGCTGTGGTGCTGGAGCGGACGCAGCTCGGGGCCGGTGCGGAAGTAGTCCAGACCCGTCTCCCCCACGGCGCGCACCACGGGGTCGGCGGCGAGCCGGTCGATCTCGGCGAGGTCGGCCTCGAGGGTGTCGCTGCGGGCCGCGTCGTTGGGGTGCATCGCGACCGCGGCCACGATGCTCGGCTGCGTGCGGGCGACCTCGACCGCCCAGCGCGAGCCGGCCAGGTCGCAGCCGACCTGCACGGTGCGGGTGACCCCGACCGCGGCGGCACGGTCGAGCGCCTCGTCGACGGGGATGAGCGCGCCCCCGCGGATGCGGGTGTCGAGGTGGCAGTGGTTGTCCACGACCGGGCGCGGCAGCGCCTCGGGCGCGGCCGGCCAGCCCTCGGTGAGCGTCACCGGCTCAGGCCTCGGCGAGGTCGATGCGCGGGAACAGCGACGGCACCTTCGTGATGGTGGCCCCGGGCCGGAGGCGGCCCCACTGCGCGGCCTCGTCGATGCGCTGGTCGGCCAGCGCGCCCAGGCCGGGCTCGGCACCGAGCGACTCCCACAGCGAGGCGGTCGCCTTCGGCATCACCGGGTGCAGCGTGACGGCCAGGACCCGCAGGCCCTCGGCGGCGGTGTTGAGGATCGTGCCGAGGCGCTCGCGCTGGGACTCGTCCTTCGCGACGGCCCACGGCTCGGACTCGGTGATGTAGAGGTTCAGCGCGTCGACGATGCGCCAGATCGCGGCGAGCGCGTCCTGCGGCGCGATGCGCTCCATCGCCTCGTCGGCCTCGGTCACCGCGGCCGCGACCGTGTCGACGATGTGCTGCTCGGCGTCGCTCAGCGGGCCCGCCGGCGGCAGCTCGCCGTCGAAGTACTTGCCGATCATCGCGGCCACGCGCGAGGCGAGGTTGCCGAAGCCGTTGGCGAGCTCGGCGTGGTAGCGCGCGCCGATGTCCTCCCACGAGATCGAGCCGTCGCTGCCGAACGTGAGGGCGCGCGCGAAGTAGTAGCGGTAGGCGTCCGAGCCGAACGTGCCGACGATCTCGGTGGGGTGGATGCCGTTGGCCTTGCTCTTGCTCATCTTCTGGCCGCCGACCAGCAGCCAGCCGTGCGCGAAGACGCGGTGCGGCACGGGCAGCCCGGCGGCCATCAGCAGCGCGGGCCAGATCACCGCGTGGAAGCGGACGATGTCCTTGCCGACGAAGTGCACGTTGGCCGGCCACAGGTCCTCGAAGCGCTCGTCGTCGACGCCGTACCCGGCGGCCGTGACGTAGTTGAGCAGCGCCTCGATCCACACGTACATGACGTGCGAGTCGTCCCACGGCAGCGGGATGCCCCAGTCGAACGTGGAGCGCGAGATCGACAGGTCCTTGAGGCCGCCGCGCACGAACGCGATGACCTCGTTGCGGGCGGACTCGGGCTGGACGAAGTCGGGGCGCTCCTCGTAGAGCGCGAGCAGCCGCTCGGCGTACTTGCTCAGCGGGAAGAAGTAGTTCTCCTCGGTGACGTGCTCGACCCGGCTGCCGTCGAGGGTGGAGACCTTGAAGCCCTCGTCCTCCCCCTCGCCGTCGGCGACGTACTCGTCGGCCACGAACTCCTCGGAGCCGACGCTGTACCAGCCGGAGAACTCGCCCCGGTAGACCTCGCCGCGGTCGTTGAGGTCCTGCCAGAACGCCTGGGCGCCCTTCTCATGGCGCGGCTCGGTGGTGCGGATGAAGTCGTCGTTGGCCGCGTCGATCGTGCGCAGCATCGGCAGCCACTCGTTCTCCACGAGGCGGTCCACCCACTCCTGCGGCGAGACGCCGTTGGCGTCGGCCTTGCGCAGCACCTTCTGGCCGTGCTCGTCGACGCCGGTCAGGTAGTGGACCCGCTCGCCGCGCTGGCGGTGCCACCGCGTGATGACGTCGCCGATCGTGGTCGTGTAGCCGTGACCGATGTGCGGCGCGTCGTTGACGTAGTAGATCGGCGTCGTGGCGTAGAAGGTGGGTTCGGGCACGAGTCCGAGTCTAGTGATCGCGCCGACGGGGTCCGGACCGCCCGGCGCGGGTAACGGGAATCACCCGCCTCGCCTCTGGGGCAACCGCGGGTGACGCTGGAGACTGGAAGGTCGGGCCACCTCCCCGGCCCCGGGAGCGAGAATCATGAGAATCGAAGCGATCGCCACGTCGGTGGACGGCCCGCACTCCGCGGTGCTGGAGCCGACCTCGGCCACCATCGAGTCCGGAGGGGTGACCGTCGTCGACGGCCCGCCCGGCACCGGCCACACCGCGTTCAGCCTGCTGCTCGGCGGGCGGCTGGTCCCGTCCTCGGGACGGGTGCTCATCGACGGTGAGGCCGACGGGCAGCGCTTGCGCGACGAGGTGGCGCTCGTGGACGTTCCCGACGTCTCCGAGCCGGACGACGTCGTCTCGCTGGCCACCACGATGGGCGAGGAGCTGGCGATGGCACGCCGGCCCGCGGGTCGACGCGACGTCCGCGACTGGCTCGAGGAGCGCGGCGCGCAGGAGTGGCGGCGCACCCGCGTGGAGGACGTCCCACCCGACGTGCGGCTCGCGCTGCTGGCCGACGTCGCCGCCCGGCGGCCCGGTGTCACGGCTCTCGTCCTGTGCTGCCCCGACCGGTACGGCGCCGATCCCCACGCGGCGCTCGGCGTGGCGCACGAGCTGGCCGACCGCGGCCTCGCGGTGTGCCTGCAGCTGACCACCAACTCGCTGCGGAACGTCAGGACCTCGCACGCGACCCTCGGAGGTGCCCGGTGACCGCGCTGAGGCTCGCCCTGAGCGAGCTGCGCCGCCTCACCGCCGGACGGATGCCGCGGCTGGCCGTGCTGGCGATCGTGCTCATCCCGACGATGTACGCCTCCCTCTACCTGTGGGCCAACCACGACCCCTACGGAAAGCTCGCCTCCGTCCAGGCGGCGCTCGTCGTCGAGGACGTACCCGCCGACAGCGCCCAGAGCGGCACCGTGCACGCCGGGCGGGACGTGGCCCGCGACCTCGTCGAGGACGGCTCGTTCGACTGGCAGCAGGTCGGGTCCGACGAGGCCGCGGCCGGGGTCGAGGACGGCACCTACCTGTTCGCCCTCACGATCCCCCGCGGCTTCTCCACCGCCCTCGCGTCGACGGCGGACTTCGACCCGGCGCAGGGCACGCTGATCCTCACGACCAACGAGGCGAACAACTACCTCTCCTCGACCATCGCCGAGCAGGTGCTGACGAAGGTCAGCTCCTCCATCGCCGAGAACGTCAGCGAGCGGGCCGCCTCCTCCTTCCTGCTCGGCTTCTCGACGCTGCACGACCAGCTGAAGGAGGCCGGTGAGGGCGCCGAGACGCTCGCCGACGGCCTCGTCGACGCGCTCGACGGCGCCCAGCGGCTCAGCGCGGGCGCCACCGAGCTGTCCGCGGGCGAGGCCAGGTTGGTGGAGGGCCAGCGCGCCCTCGGCGCCGGCCTGGACGACGCCGCGACCGGAGCCGGCACGCTGTCCTCCGGCGCCGACACGCTGTCCGACGGCGCCGGCGAGCTCGCCTCGGGCGCCCGGCAGGTCGCGGACGGCAACGCCGAGCTGGCCGCCGTCGCCGACCGCATCGCCGAGGCGTCCGCGCAGGCCAACGGCGATCTCGACACGGCACGCGCCGACATCGCCGAGCGGCTGGCCGCCTCCGGCCTGGACCCGGCCGAGCAGGAGGCGATCCTCGCCTCGCTCGATGACCTGCGCCAGCCCCTGGACGACCTGGACGAGCGGGTGCAGACCACCACCGGTCAGATCGACGAGCTGGCCGACGGGGCGGACCGCGTGGCCTCGGGTGCGGACGAGCTTCGCGCGGGAGCCACCCGGCTCTCCGGCGGCGCCGGGACGCTCCGTGACGGCCTGCAGACCGCGCGCGACGGCAACGCCGAACTGCTCGCGGGACAGACCGATGCCCAGGACGGCGCCAACCAGCTGGCCGACGGCGCGGGCTCCCTCGCCAACGGGCTCGAGAGCGCCCGCGACGGCTCCCGAGAGCTGGCGGACGGGCTCGCCGACGGCGTGCGGTCGATCCCCGACCTCTCCGAGCAGCGCCGCGACGAGACGGCGCGCACGATCGCCTCGCCCATCCGGACCGAGGACGTCGCCCAGGCCTCCGCCGACAGCTACGGTGCCGGGCTGGCGCCGTTCTTCCTCGCGATCGGCGCATGGGTGGGCGGCTACGTCATGTTCCTGCTGGTGCGCCCCCTGTCGAACCGCGCGATCGCGGCGCGGCAGTCGCCGTGGCGCACGGCGCTGGGTGGCTGGCTCACGCCTGCCGCACTCGCCGCGGCACAGGTGCTGATCATGCTCGCGGTGGTGATGTCGGTCGTCGGCATCGACGTCCTGCGCGCGACGCAGGTGGCGTTCTTCCTGCTGCTCGTGGGAGCGGCCTTCGTGGCGATCGTGCACGCCCTGAACGCCTGGCTCGGTCCCGTGGGACAGCTGCTCGGGCTCGTTCTGCTGGTGCTCCAGCTGGCCAGTGCGGGCGGCACGTTCCCGTGGCAGACCCTGCCGCCCACGCTGCAGTCGATCCACCACGTCCTGCCGATGACCTACGCGATCGACGGGATCCGGCACCTGATGTACGGCGCGAACCTCGACTCGCTGCCGCGCGACATCGCGGTGCTGGCCGCCTACGTCGTCGGAGGCGTCGCCATCTCCGCGGGCGCCGCCTACCGCCGCCGGATCTGGCGCGTCTCGCAGATCAAGCCCGAGATCGCGCTCTGACCCGGCTCAGCGGTCGCGCAGGCGCGGGGCGAGGTCGCGCTCGAACAGCTCGAGGAAGCGCTCCTGGTCGTGGCCGGGGGCGTGGAACACGAGGTGGTTGAAGCCCCAGTCGACGTACTGGCCGATCATCGCGGCGACCTCGTCGGGGTCCGAGCCCACGATCCAGCGCTTCGCGATCTGCTCGATGGGCAGCGCGTCGGCGGCCTTCTCCATCTCGACCGGGTCGGTGATCGAGTGCTTCTGCTCGGGCGTGAGCGACAGCGGCGACCAGAACCGCGTGTTCTCCAGCGCCAGCTCGGGATCGGTGTCGTACGAGAGCTTGATCTCGATCATCCGGTCGGCGGCGTCGGGGTCGCGGTCGGCCTTCTCGGCGCCCTCGCGGAACGCCGGCAGCAGCTTCTCGGTGTAGAGCTCAGCGCCCTTGCCGGACGTGCAGATCGAGCCGTCACCGACGCGGCCGGCGTAGCGGGCCACCATGGGTCCGCCCGCCGCGATGTACACGGGGATGGGCTCGTCGGGCCGGTCGTAGATCGAGGCGTCGTGGGTCGAGTAGTACTCGCCCTCGAACGACACGCGCTCGTTCGACCAGAGCTCGCGCATGAGCCGCACCGACTCGCGCAGGCGGGCGAAGCGCTCCTTGAACTCGGGCCAGTCCTGCTCGCCCGCGCCGCGGAATCCGGTGGCGATCTCGTTGAGGGCCTCGCCGGTGCCGACGCCCAGGACGATCCGACCCGGGTACAGGCAGCCCATCGTCGCGAACGCCTGCGCGATCACGGCGGGGTTGTAGCGGAAGGTCGGCGTCATCACCGAGGTGCCGATGACGACCGACTCGGTCCGCTCCCCCACCGCGGTCATCCACGCGAGCGAGAACGGGGCGTGCCCGCCGACGTGGCGCCATGGCTGGAAGTGGTCGCTCGTCCAGACCGACTCCATCCCGTGCGCCTCGGCGGAGACGGCGAACTCCACCAGGTCGCGCGGACCGAACTGCTCGGCCGAGGCCTTGTATCCCAGCTTCAGCTCGTTCATGACGCCACCGCCTTCGAAACAGCACAGTCTGGCAGTGCCGTCATTCGTGACTTCATGCTCACTCGCTGGCGCTCGTTCATGACGACTCCTTCGGGGCGTGGGCGGCGGCATAGACCACCTTGCGGGAGATTCCGGTGCGCCGCGCGACGTCGGCGATCGCGTCCTTCGTGCTGAGACCCTCGGCGCGGACCTCGGCCACCATCGCGGCGAGGTCGGTCTCGGCGAGGTCGGCCGGCGCCTGCGGCTCCGCGCCGGAGACCACGATCGTGATCTCGCCCCGCACGCGCTCGCCGTCGGCGGCCCAGGCGGCCAGCTCCGACAGCGGGCCGCGCCTGACCTCCTCGTGGGTCTTGGTCAGCTCGCGGCACACGGCGGCACGGCGGTCGGGGCCGAAGGCCTCGGCCATCGCCTCGAGCGTGGGGGCCGTGCGGTGCGGGGACTCGAAGAACACCATCGTGCGCTCGTCGGCGGCGAGGGCGCCCAGGACGCGGGCCCGCTCGCCCGGCTTGCGCGGCGGGAATCCCTCGAAGCAGAACCGGTCGACCGGCAGTCCCGACACCGCCAGGGCCGTGAGGACGGCCGACGGACCGGGGATCGCCGTGACCGGCAGGTCCTCGGCCACCGCGGCGGCCACGATCCGGTAGCCGGGGTCGGAGACGCTGGGCATCCCGGCGTCGGTGACCAGCACCACCGTGGCACCGTCGCGCAGGTGCTCGAGCAGCTCGACGGTGCGCTGCTGCTCGTTCCCCTCGAAGTACGAGACCACCTTCCCGGGCACCTCGACCCCCAGGTCGGAGGCGAGCCGGCGGAAGCGCCGCGTGTCCTCGGCGGCCACCACGTCGGCCTCGGACAGCGCGACGGCGAGTCGCCCGGACGCGTCCGCCACGGTTCCGATGGGCGTCGCGGCGAGGATCAGCACCCCTCGATCCTGCCACGGCGGCCCTGCGCCGCAGGTCCGGCGGCGGGAGAGGAATGTAACTCGGAGTTCGCCAGCCTCTCCCACGGAGCGCCGCGTCTGGCTAGGGTGTGCGAGTGACTCTGCTGGACAGGATCAGCCTGCGCGCGTGGGAATGGATCGGACCGATCGCCATCGCCCTCGTGGCGTTCGCGCTGCGGATCTGGAAGGTCGGCAGCCCCAACGCGCTCACCTTCGACGAGACCTACTACGCCAAGGACGCCTGGGGGCTGATCCACGGCGGCTACGCACGGGACGCCACGGACGACGCCAACGGCCGCATCATCAACGGCGAGACCGACGTCTTCACGCAGGACCCGACGTGGATCGTCCACCCCGACGGCGGCAAGTGGCTGATCGCGATCGGCGAGAAGATCTACGGCCTGACGCCCCTGGGCTGGCGGTTCGCGGCGGTCGTCGTCGGCTCGCTCATGGTGCTCGTGCTGGCCCGGCTCGTGCTGCGCCTCACGGGGTCGCTCGCGCTGGGGTGCATCGCCGGGCTGCTGCTGGCGCTCGACGGGCTGCACTTCACGATGTCGAGGATCGCCCTGCTCGACATCTTCCTGGCGTTCTGGATCCTGTGTGCCGTCGCCTGCCTCGCGGTCGACCGCGACTGGCTCGGCGAGCGGCTGGCCGTCGACCGGCGCTACTACGCGTGGCGGCCGTGGCAGCTGGCCGCCGGCGCCTGCTTCGGCATGGCCGTGGCCACCAAGTGGAGCGGCCTCTACGTCCTCGCGGCGTTCGGTGTCACCGTCGTGATCTGGGAGGTCTGGGCCCGCGGCCGGGTCACCACCTGGCAGGAGGCCGCCACGCGCGTCCTGCGCGTCGGGCTGCCGGCGTTCGGCTGGCTCGTCGGCGTCGCGCTCGTCGTCTACCTGCTCACCTGGACCGGCTGGCTGCTGCACCACGACGTCTTCGAGGCCCGGTTCGGCCACGGCTACGGTGAGGAGCCCGTGTGGGGCAGCGTCTCCGATCCCACGCGTGGCCCGCTGGGCGGCGTGATCGACGCGTTCCGCTCGCTGTGGGCGTTCCACGTGATGACCCTGGACTTCCACACCGGCGACTACCTCGCCACCAAGACCCACCCCTACCAGTCCAACGCGTTCGGCTGGCTCATCCAGTGGCGGCCCACGAACGTCTCGTCGAACTTCGACATCGCCGCCGACGTCTGTGGGGCGGCGGCCGACTCCAAGTGCGTCCGCCAGGTGCTGACGCTCGGCAACCCCGCGCTCTGGTGGGTCGGCACGCTCGGCCTCGTCACCGCGCTGGTGGCCTGGATCCGCAACCCCACGTGGCGCTGGAGCCTGCCCCTCGTGGGCGTGCTCGCCACGTGGGCACCGTGGTGGATCACGTCGGGCCGCCCGATCTTCACCTTCTACGCCGTCGCGATCCTGCCGTTCATGATCATCGCGCTGTGCCTCGTGCTCAACGCCATCCGGCGCCGCGTCCCCGACCGGCTGTGGTGGCCGGCCGTGGGTGCCTACCTCGGCGTCGTCGTCATCGCGTTCTGGTACTTCTACCCGATCCTGGCCAACCGGATCATCACGTACGACCAGTGGCGCGAACGCATGTGGTGGGACCGCTGGATCTGAGACGATCACCGCATCCGCGACATGTGAGGTCGTGGAGGCAAGGATCGAGACGATGGCCGGACCGGCCGAGCCCGCGTCGAGCGACGCGCCGGTGAGCGACGCCGCGCTGCTGGCTCGCGCCCAGCGCGGCGACACGTGGGCGTTCGGCGCCCTCTTCGACCGGCACGTCGGTGCCGTCTACTGGCAGGCGCACCGCGTGGTCGGCGACGCCGACGAGGCCGAGGACGTCTGCCAGGACACCTTCGTCACGGCGTGGCGGCGGATCGACGACATCACGATCGTCGACCGCTCGATCCTGCCGTGGCTCATGGTCACCGCCCGCTACACGGCGCTCAACGCCGGCCGGAAGCGGGCGCGGCTGCGGGCCGTGGCGCTGGAGCACGAGCCGGCCGACTCGGCCGCCGACCCGGCCGGCCACGTGGAGGAGGCCGCCGTCGCGGCGGCCATCGAGGCGGCCGTGTCCCGCCTCTCGGCCGTCGACCGCCGGCTCTTCGAGCTGTGCGTCGACGGCGACCTGACCTACGAGCAGGCGGCCGCCGAGCTGGGCGTGACCCACGGCGCCGTCCGCAACCGCGTGTCGCGGCTGCGGACCCGCCTGCGCGGCGACCTGCGTGAGGAGCGTGCGTGATGACCGGGACGGAACTGCCGGTGCTGGAGCCGGAGCGGATCGAGCGGATGAGGGCGGGCGTCATGGACGCCGTCACCGAGCACGCGGCGCAGGCGCGACGCCGTCGCCGGCGGGTGCGCGGCGCTCTGGCCGGCGCGGCTGCCGCGGCCGTGGTCGTCGTGGGCGGCGTGGGCATCGGGCTGAGCGGTGGTCTCGTGGGAACCACGGGCGGCTCGGACTCGGGCACCAGTGAGGTGAGCGACCTCGAGGCACCGGCCGCCCGTGAGGACGCCGGAGCCGCCGAGGCCGAGGCCGACGACGCGGAGGCGCCGTTCGTCACCACGGTCGTCACCCGCGGATCGATGTCGGTCGAGGTCGACGCGGTCGACGACGCGGTCGCCTCGATCCGCGACTTCGTCGGCGGCACGGGCGGGCGGATCGACTCCGAGAGCCTCGAGCGCTCGAGCGCGAGCCTCGTGGTTCGGGTCCCGGCCGGCGACGTGGAGCCGTTGCGCCGCGAGCTCGACGAGCTCGGAGACATCTCCGGGGTCTTCCTCGAGCGCTCCGACCAGGCCACCGTGATCGCCGACGTCGACGCGCGGATCGAGTCGCTGGAGACCTCCATCCGGCGTCTGCGGGCGATCATCGCGGACTCCTCCTCCACCCGTGACCTCCTGGACGCGGAGGCGCAGCTGACCCAGCGCCAGGGCGAGCTGGAGTCGCTCCAGGCGCAGCGCCGGGCCCTGCGCGACGAGACCTCGCTGGCCACGATCGACGTGTCGGTCGTGGCGCGGGACTCCGCGCGGTCGGTCGATCCCGGCGACGGCTTCGTCGGCGGGCCCCCCCGCGGCTGGAACGCGCTGGTCGACACCGTCGACGCGCTCGTCACCGCCGTCGGCGTGGCCGTGCCGTGGCTGCTGCCGGTGGGGCTCGTGGCCGCCGTCGCGCTGGCGTTCCGGCGGTGGCGGGCACGGCGCGACGAAGGCTGATGCATTCCGCCCCGCTCCCGTACCCGAACGCATCATCGTTCGTCTGACCGGGCCCCGGGACGGGACGCCCCTCGATGTGGCAGCGTGAGCCTCGACGCGGGCGAGGGCCGCCCGGACCACGGAGGTGCACATGAAGCTCGGACTCAGCCTCGGCTACTGGGGCAAGGGACAGCCGCCGGGCCAGGCCGAACAGCTGGCCCTGGCCGAGGAGCTCGGCTACGACTCGGTGTGGACCGCGGAGGCCTACGGCTCGGACGCGCTGACCCCGCTCGCGTGGCTCGGTGCCTCCACCTCGCGCATCAAGCTGGGCACCGGCATCGTCCAGATGTCGGCCCGCACTCCCACCGCCACGGCCATGGCCGCGATGACCCTCGACCACCTCTCGGGCGGCCGCGTGCTGCTGGGCCTGGGCGTCTCCGGCCCGCAGGTCGTCGAGGGCTGGTACGGCCAGCCGTACCCGCGCCCGCTCGCCCGCACCCGTGAGTACTTCGAGGTGCTGCGCCAGACCATCGCCCGCGAGCGGGTCGAGCACGACGGCGCGCAGATCCAGATCCCCTACGTCGACAAGTACGGGATGAAGTCGACGGGCCTGGGCAAGGCGCTGCGCTCGACCCTGCACCCGGTCCGCGACCAGATCCCGCTGCTGCTCGCCGCTGAGGGCCCGAAGAACATCGCCCTGTCGGCCGAGATCGCCGACGGCTGGCTCCCGTTCTTCTACTCGCCCTGGGACGCCGACTTCGCGCACACCGCGCTGGAGGAGGGCTTCGCCCGGCGCGCGCCCGAGCGCCTCCCCCGCGACCAGTTCGAGATCGCCTGCCCCGTGCAGGTGATCGTCTCGGACGACCTCGAGGCCGCGGCCGACTGGATCCGCCCGTTCATCGCCCTCTACGTGGGCGGCATGGGCGCGAAGGGCGCGAACTTCCACTTCGACGCCGTCGCGCGCCTGGGCTACGAGGAGGTCTGCGCGAAGATCCAGGACCTCTACCTCGAGGGCCGCAAGGACGAGGCCACCGCGGCGGTCCCGCTCGACCTCGTCGAGAAGATCGCCCTGATCGGCCCGAAGGAGAAGATCCGCGACGACCTCGCCGCCTGGAGCGAGTCCGTCGTCACGACCCTCATGGTCGGCGGCGACGCCGACACCCTGCGGATGATGGCCGAGCTGGTCCTCTGAGGCTGTCGACTGTCACCCGGCCCAGAGCCCCAGCGCGGCCGCGGCGAGGCTGAGGGCGAGCATCGCGGCGGCGTGGAGCGCGGCGGCGGTGAGCGCGCGGGTCCCGCCGGCGCGGGCCAGCAGCACGGACTCGACGCTGGCGGCCGAGAAGGTGGTGTAGCCGCCGAGCAGGCCCGTGCCGACGACGGCGCGCACGTCGGAGCCGGCCGTCGTCGATGCCACCACGAGACCGAGCACGAAGGACCCGGTGACGTTTACGGCGAACGTGCCCAGCGGGACCGATCCGCGGACCCACCGCGCGACCACGCCGTCGACGACGAAGCGCAGCGCGGCGCCGAGCCCTCCGGCGAGGGCGACCAGCGCGATCATCGGCCGGCCTCCCCGGACCGCTGCGCCGGGACGCCGCCGCCCGCAAGCACTCCGAGCGCCGCGGCGAGGACTCCCCCGACGACGCTCACCCCGGCGTACGCGAGCCCCAGCCCCGCCGAGCCGCCGCCCAGCAGCCGGTCCACCTCGACCGCGAACGTGCTGTAGGTCGTGAAGCCGCCGAGCACCCCGGCGCCCAACGCGGGCCGAATGAAACGCCACGAGCCCGAACGACCACCACGCACCGCGAGCAGCGCGACGAGCAGCCCGAGCAGGAACGAGCCGGCCACGTTCACCCCGAAGGTCGCCCACGGCCAGTCCCCGTGGGCCACGGGGAGGGCGTCGGTGAGCAGGGCACGCGCGGCCGTGCCGATCGCGCCGCCGGCCAGGACGAGGGCGAGCACGGCGGGCTGCAGGAACAGCGGCCGCGCGGTGGCGTCGTCAGCGCGCACGGGAGTCCTCTCGGTGGTGACGGCACGGGTGCGCGCCGAGCCTACGCTCCCGGGAACGACAGCGCGGTGGACCGTGGCCGGAGCCACGATCCACCGCGCGTGAGTCGAAGGGACTACCGCTTCATCCTGAAGACGTAGACCTTCGTGACGGTGCGGGGCTTGCCGCCCGTCGGCGTGTACGTGGCCTTGACACGGATCTTCGTCGAGGCGGCGCCCTTCTTCTTCAGCTCCTTCTTGAGCCTGTTGATCGTCGCGCGCGACGGCTTGACCCACACCGCGGCCTTGCCGGAGGTGCCGACCCGCTTCGAGACGGTCTTCAGCGCGCCCTTCCGGGACGGGCCGACGGTCAACCGGCCGGCGCCGGGCAGCTGGATCTTCAGCTTCACCGCGGCGGCACGGGAGTAGGCCGAGGCCTTGGGCAGCGTGAACGCGTTGCTCGGCGCGGCCGGGACGGGGACGGGGACGGGGTCGGGGTCAGGCTCGGGACGACCACCGGGGCCTTGATGCCCGTGCGCACCGCGGTGTCCAGGACGGTGCGCCAGCCGCCGTCCTGGCCCTCGGCCTGCGCGGGGCTCGCGTAGAACCAGTCCCAGGCCAGCGACACCGTGGTGCCCTTGCCCTCACGTGTCGAATACACGCCGGCATTGTCGTTGTCGGCGTCGGCGTACTGGCTCACGGCGCCCGCAGGCAGCGTGGAGATCTGGTAGGACATCGAGCCGTTGTTGCTCGGCAGCGTCGCCGGGCCACCGTGGAACGGGCTCCCGGTGGGTGCCACGTTGAGCCACTGGTCGTCACTGGTGGCCTCGACCTCGTACCCGAACAGTCCGTTGAGGGTTCCGAGGCTGTCCAGGGCGACGACGATGGTGCCACCGGCGTTGACCCACGAGACGATGGCGGACTTCGCGGCCGGCTCCAAGGCGGGCACCCACTCGCCGCGCTCGAGTTCGGGCACCACGAGCGTGTCCTGGCCCTCGAGTGCCGTGGTGACGGCCTCGGCGGTCGTGCCGGTGAACGGCGTCACCGTGTGGCCGTCGGCGCGCAGGCCCACGATCATGTTGGCGGCCTCGTGGCCCGGGTCCGTGCTCACGTTCTCGAGGTCGGTCGTGTCGACGAAGCTCGGGTCGTTGAGCAGGGCGATCTTGGCGCCGGGCGTCTCCGGCTCGGGGGCTGCCGTCGCGGCGGGCGCGGCGAACGCGAGAGCACCGGCCGCGAGGGCGCCGGTGAGGAGTCCGGACAGGACTCGGGACTGGTTCTTCGGGGGGATCATGCGCGTGAGCCTAGGGGCGCATGTGACTGCTGGGAGGACTTTCGTCCCAAGGTGGTGCCAAAGAACCACTCGATGTAGCAACGGCCACGGCTCGCACCCCCCGGACAGACGACGACGCCCCCGGAACTGGTCCGGGGGCGTCGATCAGACGTGGAGCATAGGAGATTCGAACTCCTGACCTCTTCGATGCGAACGAAGCGCGCTACCAACTGCGCCAATGCCCCAAGGTCGTGATTCAGGATAGCAAGACCGTCGAAGCAGTCGCTCCCGAGGGTCGGTGAGTCGGGTCAGTGCCCGACGGCGTGCTGGTCGGTGCCGGCATCGCCCTCGTCCACGCCGGGCAGCTCGGTCTGCTCACCCTCGACGTGACCGGAAGTCCACGCGCCCGGCTGGCCGAACTCGATGGTGCGGACCGTGCGACCCGCGCGCGGCTTGCTGACGTAGGTGGGCACCGTGATCGGCAGCGGGTCCCACAGCGGCTCGCCGCTGTTGGCCGAGACGCTGGGCACGGCGATCTGCAGCTGCTCGTCGAGGGCGTCGGCACCCAGGGGCGCGTCCATCTCCATGACGTTGCGACGGTCGGGATCGAGGTCCTCGACCTGGTCGGAGACGACGACGGTCATCTCCTCGTCGGCCGCGGAGCCACCCACGGAGGTGGAGCCGCGGTCGCCCACCCGGCCGGCGGCCCAGCCGAGGACCCGGCCCGTGGCGGCGGGCACGGCGCGCAGCCCGCGCAGCACACGGCCCTGCGAGGAGCGGCGGGCGATGCCACGTTCCTGGCGCACCATGACCCGGCACAGGACCAGCCAGCCGACGATCAGGCCGACGCCGATGGCCGGGGTCCAGACCGGCACGACCCGGCCGACGGCCAGGCCGGAGAGCGCCGCCAGCACGGCCACGAGCGTCAGCAACACGTTGCGACGGCGTCGGGCCGCGATCCGGGCGGCGTCGCGCGTGACGCGCGGACGCTGCGTGTCGACCGCCGGAGAAGTCCGGTCGACACGAGGGGAAGTCGAAGGGGTGGGGGCGGCCTCGGCGCGCTGCGGGGCCGCGGGGCTCTTCACCACCGGGCTCTTCTGCACGGGAAGGGCGTCCACGGGGCGCTCCTCGGCGGCGACGGAGACCCGGCGGGGCTCGACGACGCGGCGGGTCGGACCGTCCTGGTCCAACGAGGAGTTCTTGCTCGCCTCGTCGTAGCGACGCAGGACGAGCGGCACGAAGTACGCCGCCCACAGTGCGACGACGAACGCGACGATCAATCCGCTGGAACCCACGCTTGAAACCGTAGGTCGTGCGGCGCTCGATCCGTGGGAGCGAGCCGGGTGTGTCGCACCAGAGTTCACGCCGGCCCCGTCCGGCTCAGGCCGGGGGACGCTCCTGGCGCAGCCGCTCGAGCACCCCGTGGGGCACGTCCTCCTTGAGCAGCTGGAAGACGCGATGGTCGCGCCAGTCCCCCGCGATGTGCAGGTAGCGCGGCGCCAGACCGAACTCGGTGAAGCCCAGTTTCTCCACGACCCGCAGGCTCGCCGCGTTCTCCGGACGGATGGAGATCTCGATCCGGTGCAGGCCCGCCTTGGTGAACAGGTGGTCGCACACGAGCGCCACGGCGGTGGGCGTGACGCCCTTGCCGGCATGGCTGCGGGCCACCCAGTAGCCGATGCTCGCCCACAGGGCCGAGCCGCGTGTGATTCCCGTGACGGTGACCTGCCCGACCATGTCGCCGGCCCACGTGGCGGCGAACGGCATCGCAAGGCCCTCGCGGGCCTTGCGTCGCAGCGCCGCGATCGTGGCGCCGTAGGAGTCGGGGGCGGTTCCCTCGCCGCGCGGCAGCGTGGCCTCCCAGGGAGACAGCCACTCGAGGTTCTCCGCACGCAGCCGGGCCCACGTGGAGGCGTCGCGACGTGTGAGGGGTCGCACGCCGATCAAGCCGTCCGAGAGGGTCGCCGGCCAGCCGCGCGCCATCAGAAGTTGCGGTCCAGCACGAGGGTGCGGACGGTGTCGCCGAGGTGCAGCGCGCTCTCGTCCTCACCGACCACGATCAGGGCATTGGCCTTGGCGAGCGCGCCCACGAGGTGGGGCCCGGTGTGCGGCAACGGCGTGACCTTCGCCCCGCGGTGCGTGACCTCGAAGAACGCGGGGCGGTACTCGCGGACGCCGGTGTCGGAGGTGAGGTCCTCCGCGAGCACCGCGTGCACCTGCGGACGCCGGTAGGGCGTGCGGCCGAGCATGCGGCGGATCGCCGGCACGACGAAGACCTCGAAGCCGACGTAGGCCGAGACGGGATCCCCCGGCAGCGTGATGACCGGGGTCTGCTCGTCGAAGACGCGACCGAAGCCGTGGGTGCGCCCCGGGCTGATCGCGATGTCGGAGAAGGTGACCTCGCCGATCTCGGAGAGCGTGCGCTTCACCAGCGCGCGCTCGTCGCCGGTGATGCCGCCGGTGGTGATCACCAGGTCGGCGCGCACCAGCTGGTCGGACAGGACGCGCTTGAAGTGCGCCGGGTCGTCGTCGACGACGCCCACGCGGTAGGCGATCGCGCCGAGGTCACGCACGGCGGCCGCGAGCATCGAGGAGTTGGCGTCGTGCACCGAGTCGGCGTCGAGGTGGGCCCCGGGCTCGCGCAGCTCGCGGCCCGTGGACATGACCACCACGCGCGGGCGGGGCCGGGCGCGCACGCGGTCGCGTCCGATCGCCGCCAGCAGGCCGATCTCGCGAGGACCGAGGACCGCGCCCTCGGGCAGCGCGATGCCGCCGCGGGACAGGTCACCGGCTGCGTGCCGCACGCCCGAGCCGGCCAGGACGGCGCGGCTGATGGCGACGCGGGTGCGGCCGCCGTCGGTGGAGTCGGCCGCCACCACGGCGTCGGCGCCGCGCGGGAGCGGCGCGCCGGCCATGATCCGCACGCACGAGCCGCCGCTGATGGCGAAGGGCTTGCCCAGGCCGGGGACGATCTCGGCGACGACGGGAAGCTCGACGGGGTCACCGGGTCGGGCCCCGACCACGTCGGTGGCGTTGACGGCGTAGCCGTCGACCGCGGCGGAGGAGAAGCGCGGCAGGTCCTCGTTGCTGATGACGTCCTCGTGCAGGGTCAGACCGAGGGACTCCACGACGGGCTGGTCGTAGGCCGCGAGCGGTCCGACGCCCCGCAGGATCGTCTCGAGATGGTCCTCGACCGTCAGGCGCCCGGGGGCGACGCTGACGGGACGCGTCCGCGGAGGCAGCTGACCTGACGACATGCGTGCCAGCCTAACGGCCGTTCCGCCTCAGATCCCGGACAGCACCGTTCCGGAGGCCACGTGGCGCGGTCGGCCCTCGTCCTCGAGGACCACGTCGCCGCGCACGACCACGCCCTCGCCGAAGCTCCAGTCACCGCGCACGGTGAGGGACGAGGCGTACAGCAGGCCCACCGAGAACGGCACCCGCTTGTCGAACTCGCTGATCGCGCCGAAGTAGCGCTTGTCGAGGGAGACCGAGGGAACCTCGTCCACGCGCGCCCGCATCTGGTAGTCGGGGCCCACGTCGTAGACGTCGGACCGCAGCAGCATCAGGTCGTCGGTGGTCTTCACCGGCAGGAACCGGGCCCGGTCGACCTCGATCGCCGTGGCGCCCTCGAACACCGAGATGGCCGCACCCATCGCGGACTCGATCTGGATGACCTGCGGGCTGTCGGGGTCGGTGGGGTCGACGTTCTTCTGGTTCCGGATCAGCGGCAGGTCGAGCACACCGTTCGCCCGGTCGAGCTCGGCGCGCAGGGCCGGCAGGTCGAACCACAGGTTGTTCGTGTGGAAGTACCGGTGGACCGACAGGTCGGCCGCGGCGTCGCGGTCGTCCTGGGCGATCTGGGCGGTCTCGCGCAGGATGAGCCGGCCGTCCGAGCGGCGCACGACGAGGTGGCCACCCTTCACGTCGGCAGGGGTGCGGCGGCACACCTCGGCGGCGTACGGCGCCCCGGTCTGGGCGAACCAGGCCATCATCGCGGGGTCGGGCACGGCGCCGAGGTTGTCGGCGTTGGAGATCGAGGCGTAGCGGTAGCCGGCCTCGATCAGCTGGTCCAGGACGCCCGAGGCGTCGAGCGCCGTGTAGAGGTCGGCGTGTCCGGGCGGGCACCACTCGAGCGACGGGTCGTCGGGCCAGTCGACGGGCTCGAGCGTCTCGGCGTCGAGGCGCGGCTCGCGGTTCTGCAGGAAGTCGAGCGGCAGGTCGCCGACCCGGAGCTCCGGGTAGCGCGCCAGCGTCGCGAGGGTGTCGTCACGGGTGCGAAAGCTGTTCATGAACAGCAGCGGCAGGTCGACGCCCAGGGTGGAGCGCACGTGCCAGACCTGGTCGACGATGAGGTCCAGGAAGCTGAGGCGGTGCTTGATCGGCAGCAGGGACTTCGCCTGCGTCATCCCCATCGTGGTGCCGAGCCCGCCGTTGAGCTTGATGACCACGGTCTCGGCGGCGGCGCGACGCAGGGTCTCGGCGGCGAAGTCGAGCGACTCGATGCTCGCGACGTCCTTCAGCGGCTCGACCTCGGACTCCGGGATCAGGCCGGACGCGCCCTCGTGGAGCTGGTGGTAGAACGCCGTGAAGACGTCGATGGCCTGCTCGGGCAGTCCGTCCGAGCGCATCTTCTCCTGTGCGGCTGCCAGTGCATTCATCGGCCCTAGGCTAGCGCCATGTCGACTTCCGTGACGGGTGAGAAGTCCAACCTGCGCGAAGCGGTCGCCTCACGTCGACGGGCCAGGTCGGCCGGGGATCGGGTCCTCGCGGCCGAGGCGATCGCGCTGCATGCCGCCGCGCTCCCCGCGCTGGTGCGGGCGCGTCGCGTCGCGGCCTACCTGTCGCTGCCGAGCGAGCCCGGCACCGCCCCGTTGCTCGAGATGCTGGTGGGACGGGGCGTCGAGGTGCTGGTGCCCGTGAGCCGGCCCGACCGCACGCTGGACTGGGCGGCGTACGAGCCGGGGGCGGTGGTCGCCGGCGCGCTGGGCGTGCCCGCGCCCACGGGCCCCACGCTGGGCCCCGAGGCCCTCGCCACGTGCGACGTGGCCCTGGTGCCGGGACTGGCCGCGGACCACGCCGGGAACCGGCTCGGCCGGGGCGCGGGGTACTACGACCGCGCGCTGGCGGACTTCACCGGCGTCACCTGCGCCGTCGTGTTCGAGGACGAGCTGCTGCCGCACGTGCCCCGCGAGCCGCACGACCAGCCCGTGGACCTCGTCCTCACGCCCTCGGGCACGTTCCGTCCCGAACGGGAGCAAAAGCCGTAGCGGTCGGCGCGCCTCAGGACACCTGGACGATCGGCAGTCGGTAGGCGGCCGGCGCGGACTCGGGGACGACCGGGTTCTTCGGCATCACCGGCTCGAGGCGGCGGTAGGCGCGGCCGAGCGGGGGCCGCTCGTCGCGCTCGCCGCGGTTGGGCCACAGCGCCACCGCCCGCTCGGCCTGCGCGGTGATCGTGAGCGACGGGTTCACGCCCAGGTTCGCGCTGATCGCCGAGCCGTCGATGACGTGGAGTCCCTCGTGGCCGTAGAGGCGCTGGTACGGGTCGATCACGCCGGTCTCGGGCGAGTCTCCGATCGCGCAGCCGCCCAGGAAGTGCGCCGTCATCGGGATGCCGATGGGCTCGGTGACGATGCCGCCGGCGACGCCGTCCATGTAGTCGGCCATCTCCGACACCGCGCGGTGCGCCTCCGGGATGTAGGTGGGGTTCGGCTCCCCCGACCCCTGCTTCGTGGTCATCTTGCGACCACCGAACAGCCGGCGCTTCGTGTAGGTGGTGATCGAGTTGTCGCGGGCCTGCATCACCAGGGCGATCACGGTGCGCTCGGACCAGTGGAACGCGTCGTAGAGCTTGGGCAGCCGCGGCGCGATCTTGACGATGTTCTTGAGCACCGTGAACACGCTCGGCTTGCCGTTCCCGCTGCCGTCGGTGGACAGCACCATCTGCACGAACATCATCACGTTGGAGCCCTTGCCGTAGCGGACGGGCTCGATGTGGGTCGTGTCGTTCGGGTGGATGGAGGACGTGATCGCGACGCCACGGGTGTAGTCGACGTCGCGGTGCATCGCCACCGACCCCATGAGGGCCTCGGAATTGGTGCGGGTGAGCAGCCCGAGCCGGTCGGAGATGTTCGGCAGGCTGCCCGAGTCGCGCAGCTGGTGCAGCAGCCGCTGGGTGCCCAGCGAGGCGGCGGCGAAGATGACCTGCTCGGCGCGGATGACCGGCTGCTTGCCGCGCCACTTCCTCGTCGAGCGCGTGTGCACCTCGTAGCCGCCACCCGCCGGGCGGACGTCGACCACGGTGGTGAGGTCGCGGACCTCGGCTCCGGCCTGCTCGGCGAGGTACAGGTAGTTCTTCACGAGGGTGTTCTTCGCGTTGTGGCGGCAGCCCGACATGCACTCACCGCAGTTGATGCAGGTGCGGCGGGCCGGACCGACGCCGCCGAAGTAGGGGTCGCCCACGTCGCGTCCCTCGTCGTCACCGAACAGCACGCCGACGGGCGCGAAGTGGAAGCTGTCTCCGTAGCCCAGGCGCTCCGCGGTGTTCTTCACGACCGTGTCGGCCGGGCTCATCTGCGTGACCGGGTTGACGCCGAGCATGCGCTTCGCCTGGTCGTAGTAGGGCGCGAGCTCGCTCTTCCAGTCGGTGATGTGGCTCCAGGCCGGATCCTTGTAGAACGGGTCGAGCGGCTCGTAGAGGGTGTTGGCGTAGACCAGCGACCCGCCGCCGACGCCCGCGCCGGCCAGCACGAGGGAGTTGCGCAGCAGGTTGATCCGCTGGATGCCGTAGCACCCCAGCTTCGGCGCCCACAGGTACTCGCGCAGGTGCCAGGAGTTCTTGGCGAACTCGTGGTCGGCGAAGCGTCGGCCCGCCTCCACGACGAGGACCTTGTAGCCCTTCTCGGTCAGCCGCAGCGCCGAGACGCTGCCGCCGAACCCCGATCCCACGATGACGACGTCGTAGTCGAACTCACTCATGCTCGTCTTCCTCTCAGGCCCGGCGGGTGAAGCGACGCAGGCCGATGAGGCCCATGGTCAGGAGGGCACCGAAGGTGCGCTTGGACAGGAACGACGGGCCCCCCACGGGGATCCCCCGCTGGACGCCGATCGACTGGGTCTCGGTGAAGCGCAGCAGGCCCTCGGCGCCCTGGCGGCGGCCGGTGCCCGACTCCTTCATCCCGCCCATGGGCGCCCCGATGCTGCCGAAGGTGGCGGCGAAGCCCTCGTTGACGTTGACCGTGCCGGCCTTGATCCGGGTGGCGACCTTGCGGGCCCGGCGCGCCGGACCCCAGACGCTGGCGTTCAGTCCGTAGGGGGTGTCGTTCGCCGCCTGCACGGCCTCGCCGATGCTGCGGTACCGGTGGAGCGAGACGAGCGGGCCGAAGGTCTCCTCGGCGAAGCACAGCGCCGACTCGGGCACGTCCTCCAGCACGGTGGGCTCGTGGAACCACGGCGCGATGTCAGGGCGGGCGTGACCGCCCGAGACGAGGATCGCCCCGTGGTCGAGCGCGTCGGCGACGTGCTTCTGCGTGGTGGCCAGCTGCGACGGCGAGACGAGGGTGCCCATCTCGACCTCCCAGTCGGCGTTCGCGCCGGAGGCCAGGTGGGAGAGGCGCTCGGCCAGCCCGTCGCGGTAGCGGTCGTAGATCGAGTCGTGCACGTAGACGCGCTCGATGGAGACGCACAGCTGACCCGCCGAGCTGAACGCCGCGGTCACCGTGCCCTCGACGGCCTTCTCGACGTCGGCGCCGGGCAGGACGATCATCGGGTTCTTTCCGCCCAGCTCGAGCGAGCAGCCGATGAGGCGCTGCGAGCACTGCGCGGCGATCCGCTTGCCGGTGGCCGTGGAGCCCGTGAAGCAGATGTAGTCGGCGTGGTCGATGATCACCGAGCCGATGACCGAGCCGGCCCCGCTGACGACCTGCCAGAGGTCCTTGGGGAAGCCGGCGCGGTGCATGAGCTCGATGATCGCCAGGGCCGTGAGGGGCGACTGGCTGTCGGGCTTGTGCACCACCGCGTTGCCCGCGGCGACCGCGGCGAGGCCGTCGACGAGCGCCATCGAGAGCGGGTAGTTCCACGGCGTGATCAGCCCGACGACGCCCTTCGGCTGATGGTGCTCGCGGACACCCGTGATGACCGGGTAGACCCCGTTGCGCCGGTGCGGGCCGAGGATCCGCGACAGCCTGCGCCCGTAGTAGCGGCCGGTCAGGGCCGTGTGCAGCACCTCGTCGAACGCGTGGGAGCGGGCCTTGCCCGACTCCAGCTGGATCAGGTCGAGCAGCTCGCCCTGGTGCTTCAGCACGAGGTCGTGGAGGCGCAGCAGCGCCTTCTTGCGGCGGCGCAGCGGCGTGCGCGCCCAGTCGAGCTGGGCCACGCGGGCCGCGGCGAAGGCGTCGAGCACGTCCTGGTCGGTGGAGACCGGGACGGTGGCGACGTCGGCGCCGTCCAGCGGCGAGACGGTCGTGCGGGTCTCCGTGCCCGTGGCCCGGATCAGGGCGGTGAGCTCGGCGATGCGCGCGGGCGCGACTGTGATCTGGGCGACATCAGGCATGAAGAGGACGATACCCCGGAACGGCCTGATGTGACACCGCGTCTGTCACATCATGTCAACGACGGTTACACCACGCCGGTGCCGCCGAGGCGCTTGGCGAAGCACACCGACTCCGGCACCTGGTCGTACGGCGGGTAGACCTCGATGGGCTCGTAGCCCGACCGCGCGTAGAGGGCGATCGCGGCGCGCTGTCGCTCCCCCGTGTGCAGCACGACACGGTCGGTGATCTCGGCGGCGCGCGCCTCGATCGCGGCCAGCAGGCGCGCCGCGATGCCCGTGCCGCGGGTGGACGGCAGGAGGTACATCCGCTTGATCTCGACGAGGTCGCGCAGCCGGCGCAGGCTCACGGTGCCCACGGGCTCGTCGCCGTCGAGGACGAGCAGGCAGGCCAGCACCGAGTCGGGGTCGATCCCCTCGGCGCCCGTGCCGTGGCGGGTTTCGCCGTAGAGCTCGGCCATCTCCGTCGCCATGCGGCTGCGCAGCGCAGCGGCCCGCGGGTCGAGGAAGTCGACCTCGACGATCTCCGCAGTCACCGCCGGACCACCGGACCGGGGTCGCGGACGTCGGCCAGCATCGTGTGGGTGGCGCGGGTCGCCTTCAGCAGCGGCCGGTCGAGTGTGGCCACGGCGAGCCCCTCGACCTCACTGACCTCGGCGAGGACGCGTCCCTCGGGGTCGTACACGGCGCTGCCGCCGTCGAACTCCGCACCGGCCACCGAGCCGCTGAGTCCGCTGACCACCACGAACATCCCGTTCTCGACCGCACGGGCCCGGTAGTAGACCTCGCGGCGATGGGCACTGCCGGCGAAGTAGGCCACCGAGGCTGCGTAGACCTCGGCGCCGGCGAGCGCCACGGCGCGGGCGTGCTCGGGGAAGCAGCCGTCGTAGCAGATCGAGAGGCCCACGGCCCAGCCCTTCACGTCGACGACGACGCTGTGGGCGCCGGCCACGACGTGGTCGCCCTCGTCACCGCAGGGGTTCTGCTTGTCGTAGATCCGCCGGCCCGCCGGGTCGTCGCCCAGGCCGAACGCCAGCGTGGAGATCGTGAAGCCGTCGGGGCCGTCGAGGCAGGCGCCGACGAGCGCCACCGTGCCGGCCGCCGCGGCCGCGTCGGCGATCGGCTGGAGCCGCGGGTCGTTCTCCCCCACCACGATCGGGGGCATCCGGTAGCCGCCCAGGAAGAGCTCGGGCATCACCAGCAGGTCGGCGCGCGCCGTTTCGATCGCCCGGACCACCGTGGCGATGTCGGCCTCGACGTCGCCGGCCGAGGTGTACTGGCCGGCTGCGACGCGCAGCGTCACCCGAGGACGACCTCGATGCGCTGGAACTCCTTGAGGTCGGTGTAGCCGGTGGTGGCCATCGCGCGGCGCAGCGCCCCGACGAGGTTCATCGTGCCGTCGGGCACGTGCGACGGGCCGAACAGCACCTGCTCGAGCGAGCCGACCGTGCCGATCTCCACGCGCTCGCCGCGCGGCAGGTCGTCGTGCCAGGCCTCGGCACCCCAGTGGAAGCCCTGGCCCGGCGCATCGGTGGCGCGCGCGAACGGCGAGCCGATCATGACGGCGTCGGCACCGCAGGCGAACGCCTTGGCGAGGTCACCGCTGCGGCCGATCGAGCCGTCGGCGATGACGTGCACGTAGCGACCGCCGGACTCGTCGAGGTAGTCGCGGCGTGCCGCGGCGACGTCGGAGACGGCGGAGGCCATCGGCACCGCGACGCCCAGCACGCTGCGCGTGGTGTGGGTGGCGCCGCCGCCGAAGCCGACCAGCACGCCCGCGGCGCCCGTGCGCATCAGGTGCAGCGCGGCCTGGTGCGTGGCGCAGCCGCCCACGATCACCGGCACGTCGAGCTCGTAGATGAACTCCTTGAGGTTCAGCGGCTCGGCGTTGCCCGAGACGTGCTCGGCCGAGACCGTCGTGCCGCGGATGACGAACAGGTCGACGCCGGCCTTCACGACCGCGTCGGCGAACTGCTTGGTGTGGCCCGGCGACAGGGAGCCGGCGACCGTGACGCCGGCGTCGCGGATCTCCTGCAGGCGGGCGGTGATCAGCTCGGCCTTGATCGGCTCGCTGTAGATCTGCTGCAGGCGCCGGGTGACCTGCGCGGGCTCGATCCGGGCGATCTCCTCCAGCTGCGGCCGGGGATCCTCGTACCGGGTCCACAGGCCCTCGAGGTTGAGCACGCCGAGGCCGCCGAACTTGCCGAGCGCGATCGCGGTCTCGGGGCTCATCACCGAGTCCATCGGCGCGGCGATCACCGGCAGGTCGAAGCGGTAGGCGTCGATCTGCCAGTGCGTCGACACCTCCTGCGGGTCGCGCGTGCGACGGCTGGGCACGATGGCGATGTCGTCGAAGTGGTAACCCTGCCGGCCTCGCTTGGCCAGTCCGATGTCGATGCTCACCCGCCCAGCCTATCGGGCGCCGATCGCGTCAGAGGATCGTGTAGTTCGGCGCCTCGACGGTCATCTGGATGTCGTGCGGGTGGCTCTCCTTGAGCCCCGCCGACGTGATGCGCACGAAGCGTCCGCGCTCACGCAGCTCGGGGATCGACCGCGAGCCCACGTAGAACATCGACTGGTGCAGGCCGCCGACCAGCTGGTGCGCGACCGAGGAGAGCGGACCCCGGTAGGCGACCCTGCCCTCGATGCCCTCGGGGACGATCTTCTCGTCGTTCGTGACGTCGGCCTGGAAGTAGCGGTCCTTGGAGTAGGACTTCTTGCCGCGGGAGGCCATCGCGCCCACCGAGCCCATGCCGCGGTAGGTCTTGTACTGCTTGCCCGCGACGAAGATCAGCTCGCCGGGGCTCTCCTCGCAGCCGGCCAGCAGCGAGCCCACCATGACGCTCTCGGCGCCGGCGACGAGCGCCTTGGCGATGTCGCCGGAGTACTGCAGGCCACCGTCGGCGATCACGGGGATGCCCGCGGGCTCGGCCGCCAGCGATGCCTCGTAGACCGCGGAGATCTGGGGCACGCCGACACCCGCGACGACGCGCGTGGTGCAGATGGAGCCCGGCCCGACGCCGACCTTCACCGCGTCGACGCCCGCGTCGACCAGCGCCTGGGCGCCCTCACGCGTGGCCACGTTGCCACCGATGATCTGCACGCCGTCGAACGCGGAGTCGGCCTTGAGCTTGCGCACCATGTCGAGCAGGGCGCGGGCGTGACCGTGGGCCGTGTCGACCACGAGGACGTCGACACCGGCCTCCATGAGTCGGGTGGCGCGCTCGTAGGAGTCGCCAAAGAAGCCGACGGCCGCACCGACGAGCAGGCGGCCCTCGGCGTCCTTGCTGGCCATCGGGAACTGCTCGGACTTCACGAAGTCCTTGACGGTGATGAGGCCGGCGAGCTTGCCCTGGTCGTCGACGATCGGCAGGCGCTCGCGCTTGTGCTGGCGCAGCAGGGCGGAGGCGTCCTCGCGGCTGATGCCGACCGGGCCGGTG
Source organism: Aeromicrobium phoceense (assembly GCF_013868155.1). Lineage (NCBI taxonomy): Bacteria > Bacillati > Actinomycetota > Actinomycetes > Propionibacteriales > Nocardioidaceae > Aeromicrobium > Aeromicrobium phoceense. Next base: position 1,310,308 of record NZ_JACEOG010000001.1, on the reverse strand, counting down.
ATGAGCGGCATGTGGGTCATGACGTCGTGGACGAGCGTGGTGGCCCACTCGGCGACGGGCGTGAAGCGCAGGTCGCGGTTGGTGACGATGCCCAGCAGCGTGTTGTCCTCGTCGACGACCGGGAGGCCGGAGACGCGGTACTCGCCGCAGCGCTCGTCGAGTTCCTCGAGCGTGGCCTTCGGGCCGATCGTGACGGGGTTGGGGATCATGCCCGTCTGCGTGCGCTTCACGAGGTCGACCTGGTAGGCCTGGTCGTCGATCGAGAGGTTGCGGTGCAGGATGCCGATGCCACCCTCGCGCGCCATCGCGATGGCCATGCGCGACTCGGTGACGGTGTCCATCGCGCTGGACAGCAGCGGGATCCGCAGCGAGATCTCGCGCGTCAGCCGGGTCGTGGTGTCGACCTCACTGGGGATGACGTCGGTCTCGCCGGGAAGCAGCAGGACGTCGTCGTACGTGAGGCCGAGGGAGGAGAACTTGTCGGGGATGCCCACCATGGGCCGAGTCTACCCGCGCGCGACCGCGCTCCCACACGCGCGGGATGTGATCTGAGCCGTCAGTGCAGGCTCGTGGCGGGACTGACCCGGAGCATCTCGTCGACCGACTCGAACTTCACGCGCGGGCGACCCTCCCGGTGTCCCCGCGTCTCCTCGGCCTTCTCGATCGCGAGCATCCGGCGGCGGCCGACGACGCGGTCGACCCGGGTGCGCACGAACGGCCCGAACGTGAGCCTGCGCTTCGGTGCCGGCGCGATGAGTCCGGCGTTCGCGTCGGCAACCATCGTGGCGATCGTCTCGTGGGCGCACGTGCGGTTGGTGCCGATGCCTCCGGTGGCGCCGCGCTTGATCCAGCCGACGACGTAGGTGCCGGGGACCGCCTCGCCCGTGGCCGGGTCGACCACGCGACCGTGCTCGTTGGGCACGGTGGCGGTGGCCTCGTCGAAGGGCAGGCCGGCGACGGGAGTGCCGCGGTGACCCGTGGCACGGATCAGGGTGCCGCACGGGACCTTCTCGGCCTGCTCGGGCACTCCGGACGGGGCCACCTGCACGGCCTCGACCCGCTCGTCGCCCTCCACCGAGACGACCTGACGGCCGAAGGAGAACACCAGCCGGCGGCGGTCGCCGGGCGGTGCGGTGAGGTCGACGTCGACCAGCGGCAGTGCCGCCAGCACGGCGGCGTTCGACTCGGGCTCGGGCTCGGCCAGCTCGGCCTCGGTGAACTCGTCACGTGCCACGACCACGTCGATGCCCGGGGGCATCATCAGCAGCTCGGGACGGGTGAACGCCGCGGCCGAGGGACCCCGGCGACCGAGCAGGACGACCTCGCGTACGTCGAGACCGCGGAAGGCGGCGACGGCGTGATCGGGCATGTCGGTGCGGGCCAGCACCTCGGGGTCGTGCAGCAGCAGGCGGGCGAGGTCGAGGGCCACGTTGCCGTTGCCCACCACGACCACGCGGTCGCCGGACAGCACGACGCCGTCGGGAGCCACGTCGAGCGCGCCGTTGTACCAGCCGACCACCTCGGGCGCCGGGTACACGCCGGGCAGGTCCTCCCCCGGCACCCCCAGCTCGCGGTCGCGGCGGGCGCCGACGCCGTAGATCACGACGTCGTGGTGCTGCAGCACCTCCGCGTGGGAGATGTCTCGGCCCACCTCGACGTTCATCACCATCTTCGTGCGGGGGTGGCGGTAGGCCCAGTGGAAGAGGTCGGCGAACTTCTTCGTGTCCGTGTGGTCGGGCGCCACCCCGCCGCGCACCAGGCCGCCCGGCACGGGCAGCTTGTCGATCATCGTGATCTTCGCATCGGTGGACAGGAGCAGCTGTCGCGCCGTGTACGCGGCCGCCGGGCCGGTGCCCACGATCGCGATCGACAGCGAGCGCTCGAGGTCGCCGCCCATCTCGTCCCACGTGTGGGTCTTGGGCTTCTCCCGCGGCGGGCGCCGCTCGAAGAACTCGGCGTTGAGGTCGGCGAACACCGCCTCGGCACCGCGCAGCAGGTCGATCGCCTTGGGCGCCGCCACGGGGCACGCGTCGGCGCAGGCCCCGCAGTCGATGCAGGCCTTCGGGTCGACGTAGAGGATGTCGGTGGTGCCGAAGTCGGGCTCGTCGGGAGTGGGGTGGATGCAGTCCACGGGGCAGACCGAGACGCACGAGGCGTCCTTGCAGCAGGACTGGGTGATCGCGTAGGCCACGGCGGGTGCTTTCGGGTTCGAGGGTCGGCCGGGCCGGGTCAGAGCATGTGGACGGTGCGGTACATCCGCATCGCGGCCGGGGTGAGCAGGCCGACCTCGGACAGGAAGTCCATGAGGTGCACGCAGCTCATCCGCATGAGGTTCTGGTGGTGGGTGTTGGCCTTCACGGCCGCCTTGGCCACCTCGGGGTCCAGACCCACGTTGGCATAGACGTCGTCGTTGACCAGGGAGTCCACGATGATCGCCGCGACGACCGAGATGACGAAGGCCGCGAGGTGACGCCGAGGCTTGGAGACCCCCTCGAGGTACTCCTTGACCTCCATGCGCGCGAACTTCATGTGGCGCGCCTCCTCGACCACGTGGATCTTGCTCGTGGTGCGCACCTCCTCGAGCACGTTCTCGCCGCGCATCCAGTCGCGCTGCATGACGTCGAGGACCTCTTCGGCGACGAGGATCGACGCGTAGGACTGCTCGCCGTTGGCGGTACTGCGGAAGACGCGGGCGAGCTCGTGGAAGAGCCGGCGCGGGCGGTAGTGCGGGACGCCCATCTTGCTGCACGTCTTGCTGAACATGAGCGAGTGCCGGCACTCGTCGGCGATCTCGGTGAGGGCGAAGCGGAACTCCGGGTCGCCGTAGTCGGCGGAGTACTGCGAGCGCAGCACCATCGACTGCAGCATCGTCTCGAACCAGATGCCCGTGCTCATGATGGAGCCGACCTCGTGGCGCGTGAGGTCGATCCGCTGCTGCTCGGTCATGGAGTCCCACAGCGGCGTGCCGTAGAGCGTGGACCACTCGGGGTTGAGGCCGTACTTGGTGGGGTCGAGGGGCTTGGCCCAGTCGATCTCCTGGTCGGGGTCGTACGACAGGACGGCGGCGGACTCCAGCAGTCGCTCCAGCTCGGTGTCCATGTCGATGGACTGGCGGAACTCGACGGCGGCGCGATCGTCGGTGACGGTCATGCGATCTCCTCGGTCAGCGGTATGTGACATTGTGAATGTAACATAGGTTGTGAGTCGCGTCACGATGTTTTTCGGCCGCGGTTCGCGAGTGCGCCAAAACCGCCCACGGTGGCTCGCGCGCGCCTGGCGGCACCACCGTATTGGGCTGCACCGCCTGCCCATTGGGCCCATGCTGTTGTGCATGCCCAAACGCACACCGACGGCCCACACCGCCGAGGTCGCCAGCGCCTTCGCCTCCTGGTTGCGCCAACGGCGCGAGGGCGCGGGCATGACGCAGGAGGACCTCGCGCACCGCGCGGGCCTGAGCCGCAACCAGGTGCAGAACCTGGAGAACAACCGCAACAACAACGCCACCGGACGGTCGTCGGCCAACCCGAGCCTGGACACCCTGCTGGCCCTCGAGGCGGCCTTTGGGCTGTCGCTGGGCGACCTGCTGGTCGAGGTCCGCGAGTTCATGGACTCCGCCGGGCGCTGACCCTCCTGCGGTCGCCGGCCAGCCCGGCGGCCCGTTCGACGTCGGCGACGATCCGGTCGAACACGTCGGCCGCGTGGTGCAGGGCCGCCGCGAAGGCCCGGCCCTCGCCCGCGGACGCGGCGTAGGCCTCGGCGCCGTAGGCCAGCTCGATCCGGTCGCCGGGCAGGGTCCCGTGCAGGATCGCCACCCAGGCTCCCCCGGGCACCGGGAACACGCGTGCGTGCTGTTCGTCCTCAGCCGTCTCGCCGGAGCGGTGGTCGGTGCACCACCACGGGCAGGTGGTCGATGGCGTCGTCATGGGGCAGTCCTATCAACGGGTGCGGACACCGGGTCGACCCCTAGGTTATTGGGCCCGGCGCGCCTTGTCGTCCCCGTGTCTCACCCGCGCGTCGCGGCGTCGCCGGACACGACGAAGGCCCCGGGCGGGTGCCCGGGGCCTTCGTGCGTGACGAGATCGTCAGCAGGGACCGATCAGTGGTTGTGACCAGCGTGATCGTCGGCCTCGTCGGCCGGCTTGTCCACCACGAGGGTCTCGGTGGTGAGCAGCATGGCCGCGATCGAGGCGGCGTTGGCGAGCGCCGAACGCGTGACCTTGACCGGGTCGAGGATGCCCTGCGCGAGCAGGTCGCCGTACTCGTTCGAGGCCGCGTTGTAGCCCTCACCGGACTCGCGGACCTTGGCCACCACGACCTCGCCGGAGACGCCGCCGTTGCGGGCGATCCACTCCAGCGGGGCGTCGGCGCCCTTGCGGACGATGCGCACGCCGAGGGCCTCGTCGCCGGACAGGTTCAGGTCCTGGTCCAGCACGCCGACCGCGTGGACCAGCGCCGAGCCACCGCCGGGGACGATGCCCTCCTCGATGGCCGCGCGGGTCGCCGAGACGGCGTCCTCGATGCGGTGCTTCTTCTCCTTGAGCTCGACCTCGGTGGCCGCGCCGACGCGGATGACGCAGACGCCACCGGCCAGCTTGGCCAGCCGCTCCTGCAGCTTCTCGCGGTCCCACTCGGAGTCGGTCTGCTCGAACTCGGCCTTGATCTGGGCCACGCGGCCCTCGACCTCGGCCTGGTCGCCGCCACCGTCGATGATCGTCGTGTCGTCCTTCGTGATGACGACGCGACGCGCGGTGCCGAGCACCTCGAGGCCGACCTGGTCCAGCTTGAGGCCGACGTCGGGGGTGACGACCGTCGCGCCCGTGAGGGTCGCGATGTCCTGCAGCATCGCCTTGCGGCGATCGCCGAAGGCCGGCGCCTTGACCGCGACGGACGTGAACGTGCCGCGGATCTTGTTCACCACGATCGTGGACAGGGCCTCGCCCTCGATGTCCTCGGCGATGATGAACAGGCTCTTGCCCGACTGGACGACCTTCTCCAGCAGCGGCAGGAGGTCGGACACGGCCGAGATCTTGCCCTGGTTGACGAGGATGTAGGGATCGTCGAGGACGGCCTCCATGCGCTCGGTGTCGGTGACCATGTACGGCGACAGGTAGCCCTTGTCGAACTGCATGCCCTCGGTGAACTCGAGGTCGGTGCCCATGGTGTTGGACTCCTCGACCGTGATGACACCGTCCTTGCCGACCTTGTCGAACGCCTCGGCGATGAGCTCGCCGATGACCGAGTCACGGCTGGAGACCGTGGCGACGGCCGACATGTCCTTGACCGAGTCGACGGCGCGGGCGCGCGAGTGCAGCTCGTTCGTGACCGCCTCGACGGCAGCCTCGATGCCCTTCTTCAGGCCGACCGGGTTGGCGCCGGCCGCGACCGCGCGCAGGCCCTCGTGGACCATGGCCTGGGCCAGCACCGTGGCGGTCGTCGTGCCGTCACCGGCGACGTCGTTCGTCTTGGTGGCGACTTCCTTGGCCAGCTGGGCGCCGAGGTTCTCGAACGGGTCGTCCAGCTCGATCTCACGCGCGACGGACACGCCGTCGTTCGTGATGGTGGGGGCGCCCCACTTCTTGTCCAGGACGACGTAACGGCCCTTGGGGCCGAGGGTGACCTTGACGGTGTCGGCGAGCTTGTCGACACCGCGTTCGAGGGCGCGGCGTGCGTCCTCGTCGAATTCCAGAATCTTGGGCACGAGTGCTCCCTAACGGTTGGCTGGGTGGACTCAGGCGATGACGGCGAGGACGTCGCGGGCGTTGAGGATGAGGAACTCCTCGCCGCCGTGCTTGACCTCGGTGCCGCCGTACTTGCTGAAGAGCACCTTGTCGCCGACGGCCACGTCGACGGGGATGCGCTCGCCGCTGTCGCTGACGCGACCGGGGCCGACGGCCACGACCTCGCCCTCCTGCGGCTTCTCCTTGGCGGTGTCGGGGATGACGAGACCCGACGCGGTGGTCTGCTCGGCCTCTCCGGCCTTGATGACGATGCGATCTTCGAGCGGCTTGATGGTGACCGACACTGGTCGACCTCCCCTTTCGGATGAGTAACGTTCGGTTGGCACTCACTCGGTGGGAGTGCCAGAAGTCAGCCTAGCACCGGCTGGCACTCGACCAAACGGAGTGCCAGAGCGGAGGGCGGGACGGCGCCCGGTGGCAGACTCTGGCGCGTGGATGCGCACACCTTCGCCGAGCTCACGGCCCCCGCGGGGCAGGCTCTGCTGGCCGAGGTGGCCCGCGGCGCGGGGAGCGAGTCCGACCTCGCACTGGGCACGCGACTGCGACGCGACCACCCCGCCGAGCTCGTCGCGGCGGCGGTCACCCAGCACCACCTGCGGCGGCGCGCGGTCACGAAGTTCGGGGCCGACGCCGAGCTCCTCTACTTCACCCCCGACGCCCTCGAGCAGTCCACGCGGGCCCCGGTCGCGGCGCACCGAGCGAGCCGGCTGGCAGCGCTCGGCGCCACGCGCCTGGTCGACCTCGGCTGCGGCATCGGCGGCGACCTGATCGCCGCCGCCCGGGCGGGCCTCGAGGTGCGCGGCGTCGAGCTCGACCCCGTGCGCGCCGCGATCGCGCGAGCCAACCTCGCCGCCCTCGGCCTCGCCGGGACGGTCGAGGTCGGTGACGCCACGACGACTCCGATCGGCGCCGACGAGGTCGCCTTCGTCGACCCTGCGCGCCGCGACGGCGCCGGCCGCACCTTCCGTCTCGACGCGCTCGTGCCCTCGTGGGACTTCGCCATAGGCCTGCTCGAGGGCCGCGCCGTGGCCAAGGTGATGCCGGGCATCGCCCACGACGCCGTCCCGCCGGGCGTGCAGGCCGAGTGGGTCTCGCACGGCGGCGACCTCGTCGAGGCGAGCCTCTGGGGGGCCGGTTTCGGCCAGGACCCGGCCCGTCGCGCCACCGTGCTGCCGCGCGGCGCCACGCTCGTGGGTCGCGGCGCCCGGGCCCACGTCGGGGACGCCCTGTCGCACCTCGTCGAGCCGGACGACGCCGTGATCCGGGCGGGCCTCGTGGCCGAGCTCGCCGAGGACCTCGGCGGCCACCTCCTCGACCCCCGCATCGCCTGGATCACCACGGACTCCCCCGCGGCCACGCCGCTCGGCCGGGCGTTCCGGGTGGTCGAGGAGCTGCCCTTCCGGGAGAAGCAGCTCCGCGCCGCCCTGCGCGAGCGCGACATCGGGACCCTCACGATCAAGAAGCGCGGCGTCGACGTCGTACCCGAACGGCTCGTCGCTCGCCTCAAGCTCACCGGGACCCGCACCGCGACGGTCGTGCTGACCCGCGTGGCCGACGAGGCGCGCGCCTTCCTGGTGGAACGGGAGCGCTGAGCGTGACGTTCGCGGGGTCGACACGCCGGTGCGGACCCCCGGAACGTCACCGCCAGCGATGACCTGGCGCGCGGTAGCGTCGGTCCATGGCCGGCCGCGTGGACCTCAACGTCGATCTCGGCGAGTCGCCCGAGCGGTGGGCGTCCGGCGAGGACGAGCGCCTGCTCCCCCTCGTGACCAGTGCGAACGTCTGCTGCGGCGCGTACGCCGGCGACGACGACCTGATCCGCGCGACGTGCGAGGCCGCGGTCGAGCACGGCGTCGCGATCGGGGCGCAGGTGGGCTACCGCGACCGCGAGGGATTCGGCCGCCGGTTCGTGGACCTGCCGCCCCGTGACCTCGTGGACGAGGTCCGGCGCCAGCTCGACCACCTGCGCGAGCTCGCGGACCGCGTCGGCGGCCTGGTCACCTACCTCAAGCCGCACGGTGCGCTCTACCACCGCATCGGCCACGATCCCCACCAGGCGGAGGCCGTCGTCGAGGCGCTGCTGGCCGACGGGACGCCGCTGCCCCTCGTGGGCATGCCCGGGTCGGTCGCGCTCGAGATGGCGCAGGACTCCGGGATCCGTGTCGTGCTCGAGGGCTTCGCCGACCGCGCGTACACCTCCGAGGGTGGCCTCGTGCCCCGCGACCAGCCGGGTGCCGTGCTGACCGATCCGGCCGAGGCCGCCGCCCAGGCCCTCGAGCTGGTGGGATCGGTGGACTCGCTGTGCGTGCACGGCGACAGCCCGGGCGCCGAGCGCCTGCTGCGCCACGTGCGCGGCGTCCTCGTGGAGCACCGCGTCGAGATCGAGCCCTTCCACTGAGATGAGGATCCTGCCCTGCGGCGATCGCGCCGTGCTGCTCGACTGCGCGGACGCCGACGAGGCCCGTCGCTGGCATGCCGCGCTGCGCGATCGCGGAGCGACGCTCGGTGCGACCACCGTGCTGCTGCGCGGGCGGCCCGAGGAGCTGCGCTCGCTGGTGGGCGCGACCACCCCTGCAGACCTGGCCGCAACCGCCGGGGCCGAGGTGGAGATCCCGGTCGTGTACGACGGACCTGACCTCGAGGCCGTGGCGCGACACTGCGGACTCGACCCGGACGAGGTCGTGCGCCTCCACGGGGCGACGCCGTGGACGGTGGCGTTCGCCGGCTTCGCGCCCGGCTTCGCCTACCTGTCCGGGGGCGATCCCCGCCTCGAGGTCCCGCGGCTCGACCGTCCGCGGCCACGCGTGGAGCCGGGCTCGGTCGGACTCGCCGGCCGGTTCAGCGGCGTCTACCCCCGCGCCTCCCCCGGCGGCTGGCGGCTCATCGGCCGTACCGACGCGCCGCTCTGGGACCTCGATCGCGACGACCCTGCACTACTGCACCCGGGTGACACCGTCCGGTTCGTCGAGGTGACGCGATGACCCTGCGCGTGCTGGAGGCAGGCGCCCTGAGCCTGGTGCAGGACCTCGGGCGTCCCGGGCTGGGCGATCTTGGCGTAGGGCCGTCGGGCGCGTTCGACCGCCGCGCCCTGCGCACCGCGAACCACCTCGTCGGCAATCCGGGCGACGCGGCCGTCGTGGAGGCGCTCGGCGGCGGTCTCGCGCTGGTGGCGACCCTGCCGCACGTCGTGGCCGTCACGGGGGCGGCGGGGCCGCTGACCGTCGACGGCCGGCCGGTCGACTCCGGCCGCCCGCTCGCGCTGCGGCGTGGCGACGTGCTGCGACTCGGGGCGCCGGTCGCCGGGCTGCGCTGGACGGTCGCCGTCGCGGGCGGGATCGCGGTGCCCCCGGTCCTGGGCAGCCGCTCCCGCGACACGCTCGCCTCCCTCGGCCCCGATGCCCTGGCGGCCGGCGACGAGCTCGCGGTGGGTCCTCCCGTCGGACCGGTCTCGCTCGAAGGACTGCCGCCCCTGCTGCCCACGGGCGAGGTGGCGGTCCGGGTCGTGCTGGGCCCGCGCGACGACTGGTTCACCCCGGCGGCCGTCGCGACGCTGCTCTCGACCGGCTGGGGCGTCGACCCCGTCTCGGACCGCATCGGCGTCAGGCTGGAGGGGCCCGCGCTCGACCGGGCACGCGAGGGTGAGCTGGAGAGCGAGCCCGTGGTGCGCGGCAGCATCCAGGTGACGACCTCGGGTCGTCCGGTGGTGCTGGGTCCGGACCATCCCGTCACCGGCGGCTACCCCGTGATCGCCGTGGTCCTCGACGCCGACACCGACGTGCTCGCCCAGCTGCGGCCCGGCGACACGCTGCGGTTCCGCCGCCACCGCGCCTGACGCGGGATCGCCCGCTCCGACCCACCTCCGACCCACCAACGCCGAGTGGCGCAAACCGGGGTCGCGAGTGTCGGGGGCGGGGCTGGGTCAGGCGGCGACGATGCGCGTGACGGGCAGGCTGGAGTCGACGGCGAGGTCGAGCGACGACGGAGCGATGCCGCGGCGGACGACCTCGGCGCCGAGCGCCGCGACCATCGCGCCGTTGTCGGTGCACAGCGAGATCTGCGGGATGCGGACCTCGACGCCGGCCTTCTCGGCGCGCTCGAGGACGAAGTGGCGCAGGCGGCCGTTCGCGGCCACGCCCCCGCCCAGGATCAGCCGGGGGACGTCGTGCTCGAGGCACGCCTTGATCGCCTTGCGGCTCAGCACGTCGCAGACCGCGTCCTGGAACGAGGCCGCGACGTCGGCCACGGCGACCGGGCGCTGCATCCGCTGCTCGTGCTGCACGTGGCGGGCCACCGCGCTCTTGAGCCCGGAGAAGGAGAAGTCCCAGCGGTACCGCTCGAGGTCGCGCCCCGTGGTCAGTCCGCGCGGGAAGGCGATCGCGGTGGGGTCGCCGTCGCGCGCCACCTTGTCGATCTCCGGGCCGCCGGGGTACGGCAGGCCCAGCAGCCGGGCGACCTTGTCGAACGCCTCGCCGGCGGCATCGTCGATGGTGCCGCCGAGCAGCGTGATGTCGGTGGCGATGTCGTTGACGAGCAGCAGCTCGGTGTGACCGCCGCTGACCAGCAGCGCGATCGAGGGCTCGGTGTACCGGCCGTGCTCCAGCTGGTCGACCGCGACGTGCGCCGCCAGGTGGTTGACCCCGTAGAGCGGCTTGTCGTGGGCCAGGGCGAGGGCCTTCGCCGCGGCGACCCCGACGAGCAGGGCGCCGGTGAGGCCCGGACCGCTCGTCACCGCGATCGCGTCGACGTCACGCACGTCGACGCCGGCCTGCTCGTAGGCCTGCTCGAGCGTGGGAACCATCGCCTCCAGGTGCGCCCGGCTGGCGACCTCGGGCACGACGCCGCCGAAGCGCACGTGCTCCTCGACGCTGGACGCGACCGCGTGCGCCAGCAGGGTGGTGCCTCGCACGATGCCGACACCGGTCTCGTCGCAGGAGGACTCGATCCCCAGCACCAGCGGTTCGCTCACCGGTCCATTGTGCCGTGGGGCAGGAAGCACCGTGCCGTCGGTGCGCAGGCTCAGCCCCGCTCGGCGCGCCTGGCGTCGCGGGCCGCCTTCTCCTCGAGGTCGAGGCGGCGGGCCTCCTCGGGCGTGGGAGCGGTGCCGCCGTAGCGGGCCGGGGCCCACCACTGGCCCTCGGGCGAGACGGGGTACTCGTGGATCGCCTTGTCGAGCAGGGCCGTCAGCGAGTCGTGCAGCAGCGCCGTCTCGGCGACCGGGTCCTCCCCCGTCACCGGGATCGGCTCACCGACGTGGAGCGCGATCGTCTTGCCGCGGCCCCACAGGTCGGCCTCGTGGTCCTTCGTCTTGAGCAGCTGCGTGCCCCAGACGACCATCGGGACGAGCGGCACACCGCCCTCGGCGGCGGCGCGCACGGCACCGGTCTTGATCTCCTTGACCTCCATCGACCGGCTGATCGTGGCCTCGGGGAAGATCCCGACGATCTCGCCGCGGCGGGCGTAGTCGGCGGCCTCGTGCAGCGACGCCTCGCCCTGGGCCCGGTCGACCGGGATGTGGTGCATCGAGCGCATGATCGGTCCGGAGACCTTGTGCTCGAACGCCTCCTTCTTCGCCATGAAGCGCACGAGCCGGCCGGCGGGCTGGGCGGCGAGTCCGTTGAAGATGAAGTCGACGTAGCTGACGTGGTTGGAGGCCAGGATGGCCCCACCCTCACGCGGGATGTGCTCGGTGCCGGACGTCTGGAAGCTGATGCCCAGCACCCGGAACAGCGTCTTGGCCGTGCCGATGATGGGCGGGTACGTCACGTCGCGCATGCGTGAACCCTAGTGCACGCGCGTTCACCGATGAGGCTTCTCGTCACTCGTCCTCGACGACGTGGACCGCGGCCTCCTCGGCACTCGCACCGGCACCGTCGATGCCGACATCGTCGCCGACGAGCTCGGACACGTGGTCGACGCCGTTGCCGCCTTCGGGATCGACGAGGCGGCCCGAGCGACGACCACCGACCTCACCGTCGTCGAGGTCCTCCTCGCTCCACTCGGAGTCGGGGTCGACGTCAGGCTCCTCCTGCGAGAGGCGCTGCTCGAACGACTCGCCCTGGATCTGCTCGTCGACCGTCGTGCCGAATCCCTCGCCGGCCGACCAGCGCTCGGGAGCGGTCAGCCCCTCGTCGAGCGGGTCATGGGTCTCGCGACCGAGCAGCGTGTCCTGGTCCTGGTCCTGGCTCAGGTACTGGGAAGGGGCCGGGGGCTGGTTGCGCGGATCAGTCATGCCTCCACCTTGCCACGCACCCGGAGCAGGCGCCGGTCGTGCGGATCAGTCCGGGCCGGGCTCGCGCGCGGGGTCGGCCTGGCTGGCCGAGCGCTTCAGCAGGACCGCCACGACGACCACGACCATCAGCACGAAGAGCCAGGCGAGACGCTCGGATCCGCCCGTGAAGACGGCCAGGAACGCACTCATCCCGATGGTCGACCAGATGGTCGCCCAGATCACCGCGCCCGGCACGAGACCGGTCAGGTAGCGCGGGAACGACATGCGCGCGAGGCCCGCGCCCAGGTTCACCGCGGTCTGCGCACCGACCGTGAAGAAGCTCACGGTGACGGCCGGAGGACCCCACCGGTCGACCTGTCGCATGGCGGCCCGGACGCGCGGACCGGGCTCGCGCTCACGCAGCAGGCCGGCGGCGATCGCGCGCCCGATCCCGTAGGTGGCGCCGGCCCGCAGCAGCACGATGACGAAGAACGTCAGCCACGCCCAGAACCACGGCCACGCGCGGATGGAGTCGAGCAGCTCGGTCATGCCAAGCCCAGCTCCATGAGCACGGCGTCCGAGCCCGAGCGGTAGTAGCCGCGGCGGCGGCCGGTCTCGCGGTACCCGGCACGGCGGTAGAGCGCGAGCGCAGCCTCGTTGTCGTCGGCGACCTCGAGCAGGAGCCGCTCGGCGCCGCGAGCGCGGGCCGCGTCCTGCACGGCCTCGAGCAGCTCCGAGCCCACACCCTGGCGCCGCGACCCCAGACCCACGGCGATGCGCATCAGCTCGGCGTCGGGGGCGAACATCCGCAGCGAGGCGTAGCCGCGGACGCCGAACTCGTCGACGAGCGCCAGGACGATCCGGTCGCCCACGAGCTCGTCGCGGACCTGGCCGGACGACCACGCGTCGCGGCCGAAGCTCGCGTTCTCGATCGACTCCAGCGTGTCGAGGTCACGCAGGCCCGCGGACCGGATCATGCCAGCTTGGGCGCGACCTGGGGCATCGCGTCGGGTCGGCGCAGGTACAGCGGCTCGAGCGGGAGCTCGGCGGCCCTCCCGGCGGCGACGAGGCCGGCCAGGGCGGCGGCGGACGGGTCGAGCGGCGCGCCCGCGACCGCCGTGAGCCGGTCGGCGTACAGCACTCCCCCGCGGCCCACCACCGGCAGTCCGAGCGCGGCGACGGTGTCGGGGTAGTCAACGTCGGGGCCGGTGACGCGCGACCCGTCGGCGCGGAAGCGGCCCCAGTAGACCTCCTTGCGACGCGCGTCCGTGGCCACGACGAAGTCGGTGTCGAGCAGGCCCGCGGCCTCGGCGGCGAGGATGTCCAGCGAGCACACGCCGTGCATGGCCAGGCCGAGGGTCTGGCCCAGCGTGAGTGCCGTGACGACACCGACACGCAGCCCGGTGAACGGGCCCGGACCGACGCCGACCGCGACGTCGGTGAGGTCGGAGGGAGTGACTCCCGCCCGCGCGAGCGCCGTGCGGATCGCGGGCGCCAGCAGCTCGCCGTGAGCCATGGCGCCCTCCCCCGTCGCCTCGGCGACGACGGACGAGCCGTCGTGGAGGGCGACGGAGATCGCCGGGGTGGCGGTGTCGAACGCGAGCAGCAGCACGGGCCCAGCCTAGTTGCGGGGCATCGCAGGGTCCGAACGCGCTCGGCGTGCCGGGCTCAGCCGAGCAGGGCGGTGCGCAGCGGGACCTCGAGCCAGCGCCGGCCGTGGGGCCGGATCGAGACCACGCGCATCTCGTCCGACGGGATGCCGCAGGCCGTGCCGAGCGGATCGCCCGGACTGGCCGCGCGGGTCTCGATCGAAATCGACAGCCAGCTGTCGGACAGCTGCTCGGCCATCCCCTCGCCCCATTCCACGACCGTCACGGACTCGTCCGTCGTGGCGTCGAGGTCGATGTCGTCGATCTCGGCCGCGTCGCCGAGGCGGTAGGCGTCCACGTGCACGAGCGGCGGGCCGCCCACCTCGCTGGGGTGGGTGCGCGCGATCACGAAGGTCGGGGACGTCACGGGCCCGCGGACGCCGAGCGCCTCGCCGAGGCCCTGCGTGAACGTGGTCTTGCCGGCACCGAGACCACCCGTCAGCACGAGCAGGTCACCGGGGCGCAGCAGCCCGGCGACGCGTGCGGCGAGGTCGCGCATCGTGTCGGCGTCAGGCACCTCGCGCGCCAGCCACAGGGTCTTGCCCATCTCGATCGTGGGACCGTCCTGGCGCACCGGCAGGTACAGCCGGTGGTTCCAGAACCGGTAGTTGGCCGGAAGCTCCTCGCGCACGGTCAGCCAGATGCCGTCCATGCCCTGCTCCTCGGCCACGTCCTCGGCGACGCCGACCATGACGGACGCGACGCCGCGGTCGCGGCCGAGCGGGTCGACGCTGACGCGCTTCAAACCCAGCATCCCCGGACGGGAGCGGTCGAACAGGATCGCGCCCATCGGGTGGCCGCGTCGGGTGGCCAGCAGGCCGCCGTCGCGCTCGAGCGAGGCGGCCACCGTCTCGACGGTCTCGTCGCCGGCCGTGGCGGGCGGGTCGAGGGGCGGGCGCGCGGCGAAGGCACGGTGGATGACTCCGACGACCTCGGCCGCGCGGTCCGGCCCGACCAGCGTGACGTCGAGCTCACTGCTCATGCCGCCACCTCCGTGGGAGAAGCACAGTACGTCGGCACCGGCATGAGGGGACTCTCGATCACTCGCTGGCGCTCGCTCATGCGATGTCCTTCAGGACCCGCTCGATCGCCTCCGTCACCTGCTCGTGCTCCTCCAGCATCACCATGTGGCCGGCGTCGTTGACCGGCACGAGCTCGGCTCCGGCGATGTGGCGCGCGAGCCAGCGGCTGTGGCTGAACGGCGTCATCACGTCCTTCGTCCCGCACACCACCGAGGTGCGGCAGCGCGAGATGGCGCCCAGTCCCGCCCCGAGGTCGAGCTCGACGAAGTTGTCGTAGAAGTTCAGCACCACCGCGGTGGGGGCGCGCAGGATCATCTCGTCGGCCATGTCGACGATCGCAGGCTGCGCGTGCGCCCCGAACGCCCAGCGACGGATGATCGAGTAGCTGTTGAACTCGCGGCCCCAGTCGAGCAGCGGGCTGGCGGCCTTCACCAGCGGCACGACGAAGCGCAGGCCGGGGCTGCGTCGCATCAGCTGGCCGGCGCTCGTGCTGATGAGCACGACGCCCTTCACGCGGTCGTCGAACAGCTCGGGATCGAGCTGGGCCACCTGCATGACGGCCATGCCGCCCATCGAGTGCCCGACGATGACCACGGGCCCCTCGGCGGCGTGCGCGTCCAGCACGCGGCGCAGGTCGTCGGCCATGTCGTGGAGCGAGGAGTTGCGCGGACCGCTGCGTCCGGAGCGTCCGTGCGATCGCTGCTCCATGAACACGAGACGGGCCTGGTCGCGCAGCGCGAGGCGCTGGAAGTGCCACGTGTCGAGGTCGCACATCCAGCCGTGCACGAAGACGACGGTCGGCGCCGGGCCCTCGTCGACCTCGACGTGGATCGGGACGTCGTCGGCGGCGGAGACGTAGTACGAGTCGCCACGAACCGTGCCGAACGCGATCTCCTCGCCACGCTGGAGGCGGCGCTGCTCGGTCTTGCGCTTGTTGAGGATCGTCGCGGCGGCACCGGCCACCCCCGCCGCCGCGAAGGCGCCTGCGGTGGCTGCGACACGTCCTGCGACCGATGTCATCGCTCTCCTCGGTAGGTCCGGGACCACCGTCCGGCGAGGCGCGTGACGATCTCGTAGGCGATCGTGCCGGCGGCGTCCGCCCAGTCCTGGGCGGTGGGCTCGCCGTCGTCGCCGGGCCCGAACACCGTGACCGGATCGCCGATCCGGGCGGGCCGGTCGCCCAGGTCGACGACCAGCTGGTCCATGCAGATCGTCCCACGGACGGGCGCGCGGCCACCCGCGAACCCCACCTGCGCCCGGTTCGAGGCGGTGCGGTGGATGCCTTCGCCGTAGCCCACCGGGACGAGGCCGAGGGTGGTCTCACGGTCGGCGCTCCAGCGCCAGCCGTAGGACACGGAGCTGCCCGCCGGGACCCGTTTGACGTTCGCCAGCACGGTGCGCGCGGTCAGGATCGGACGCACGTCGGGTACGGGGACCGCCGGGTCGGGGGCGATGCCGTAGGTGGCGATGCCGAGGCGGACCAGGTCGAAGTGCGAGGACGGGCGTGTGACCGCCGCGGCGGAGTTCGCGAGGTGGCGCAGCGCCGGGTGGACGCCCGCGGCGGCCAGCTGGTCGACCGCGGCCCGGAACACGGCCTCCTGGTGGTCGTTCGCCGGGTGCTCGGGCTCGTCGGCGCTGGCGAAGTGCGACCAGACGCCCGTGACCTCGATCCGGCCGGCGGCCTGCATGCGAGCGGCGGCCGCCACGAGATCGTCCCAGTGCGGCCCGAAGGCACCGTTGCGCGACAGCCCCGTGTCGACCTTGAGCTGGACGCGCGGGCGGTCGCCGGCGGCGGCGATGGCCTCGAGCTGGTCGACGCCGGAGGCGGTCATCTCGACGTCCGCGCCGATCAGCTCGGTGAAGGGAGCGCCGGGCACCGCGAGCCAGCACAGGAGCGGCCCGTGGTCGCCGGCGGCGCGCAACTCCAGCGCCTCGGCCGGCGTGGCGACCCCGAGCCAGTCCACCGAGGCCTGCCGGGCGGCGCGCGCGACGGGGACCATCCCGTGCCCGTACGCGTTCGCCTTCACCACGGCCATCTGCAGGGCTCCGGGCGCGTGGGCCCGCAGCGCCGCGAGGTTGGCGCGGTACTGGTCGAGGTCGATGACGAGCTCCGCGTTGGCGCTCACGGACGGCCACCCCGGGGAACGTCGTCACAGAAGTCGTGGAGGACGGGGCGCAGCTCGCGCGCGACGCCGGAGGCGACGAGGGGGCCGCCGAGGCGCTCGGCGGCGAGCCCGTGCAGCAGGGCGCCCACCGAGCCGGCGTCGAAGGAGTCGAGACCGCCGGCCAGCAACGAGCCGATGAAGCCCGCCAGCACGTCACCCGAGCCGGCCGTACCGAGCCACGGGGTACCGGTGAGGTTCACCCGCAGGCGGCCGTCGGGAGCGGCGATGACGGTGCGCGGCCCCTTGAGCAGCACCGTGGCGCCCCACCGCGCGGCGGCCTCGCGGGCGTGGCGCAGCGGGTCGGCCTCGACGGCTTCGCGGTCGGTGTCCAGCACCGCGGCGAGCTCGCCGGCGTGCGGCGTCAGGAGGGCGTCGACCTCGAAGGTGTCGGGCAGGTGGTGCAGCGCCGTCGCGTCCACGACCACCGGCACGCCGTCGCGGAGCGCGGCGGCGAGCGGCGCGGGCGTGTCCTCGCCGCCCGACCCGACGACCCACGCCTGGACCCGGCCGCGGCGGGCGACGATCTCGGGCGCGCGGTCGACCACCCGGCGCGCCAGCTCCTGGGCGCCGACGAAGCGGATCATGCCCGCCGGACCGGCTTGGGCCCCCGCGACGCAGAGGTGCGCGGCACCGGCGTACTGCGGGGAGCCGGCTCGGACTCCCAGTACGCCGCGCGTGTACTTGTGGGCGTCACGTCCCGGCACGATGGCGTCGCGGAACCGCGGCCCGTCGCCCGGCCCGAGCGCCTCCAGGGCGGACTCGGCGGCGAGGTCAAGTCCGATGTCGACGACGTCCACCTCGCCGGCCAGCTCGGCCGCCGGACCGGCCAGCAGGCCGTACTTGGCGGTGGCGAAGGTGACGGTCAGGTCGGCGCGGACCGCGGGCCCGTCGAGCCGGCCGTCGTCGACGCCGATGCCCGACGGCACGTCGACGGCCACCACGAAGGGCCGCTCGCGCTCGATCCACCGCGCCCACGCGGCCGCCGTGCCCTCGAGCCCGGGGCGCGCCCCGATGCCGAAGATCGCGTCCACGACGAAGCGGTGGCCCTCGGGTCCCCCGACCACGCGGGCACCGGCCTCGCGCGCGGCCTCCAGCCCGGCGGGGTGTACCGCCGCCGGGTCGAGCAGGCACAGGTTGACCCGACGGCCCTCGCGGCACCAGTGCGCGGCGGCGAACAGCGCGTCGCCGCCGTTGTTGCCCGGACCGACCAGGACGACGAGCGCCTCGTGGGCGGGCACGACCCGCGAGACCCGGTGCGCCAGCGCCGTGGCGGCGCTCTGCATGAGGGCGTCCCAGCCCCGCTCGGCGGCGGCGACCTCCTCCGCCGCGCGCACCTGCGCGACGGTGTGGGCGGTCAGCATCGGATCACTCGACCGTGACGGACTTGGCCAGGTTGCGCGGCTGGTCGACGTCGTGACCCAGCAGCTCGGCCAGCTCGCCCGCGAAGATCTGCAGCGGCACGGTGGCCACGAGGGGCTGCAGGAGGGTGGGCGTCCTCGGCAGCCGGATCACGACGTCGGCGAAGGGTACGACCGAGTCGTCGCCGTCCTCGACCAGGACGATCGTGTAGGCACCGCGGGCCCGCACCTCCTGGATGTTGCTGACGATCTTCTCCTGCAGCTGGTCGCGCGCCCGGGGCGGCACGACGACGAACATCGGCAGGCCCTTCTCGACCAGCGCGATCGGCCCGTGCTTGAGCTCACCGGCGGCGAACCCCTCGGCGTGGACGTAGGCCAGCTCCTTGAGCTTCAGCGCGCCCTCGAGCGCGACGGGGAAGCCGACGTGGCGGCCCAGGAAGAGGAACGAGCGACGGTCGACGAGGTCGGCCGCGAGCTTGCGCACCTGGTCGCCCTCGTCGAGCATCCGCTGGACCTTCGCGGGAATGGCGTGCAGCTCGTCGATGACGTGGCTGATCTCGTCGCCGTACTTCGCGCCCTTGACCTGGGCCAGGTAGAGACCGAGCAGGTAGCAGGCGACCATCTGCGAGAGGAAGCCCTTGGTGGACGCGACCGCGATCTCGGGACCCGCGTGCGTGTAGATCACCGCGTCGGACTCGCGCGGGATCGTGGAGCCGTTGGTGTTGCAGATCGACAGCACCCGGGCGCGCTGCTGGCGCGCGTAGCGGATGGCCATGAGGGTGTCCATGGTCTCGCCCGACTGGCTGATCGCCACGACCAGCGTGGAGCGGTCGATGATCGGGTCGCGGTAGCGGAACTCCGACGCGAGCTCGACCTCGCAGGGGATGCGGGTCCAGTGCTCGATCGCGTACTTGGCCACGAGGCCGGCGTAGGAGGCGGTGCCGCACGCGATGACGATGATCTTGTCGATCTCGCGCAGCTCGTCGTCGGACAGGCGCATCTCGTCGAGCTGGAGACGGCCGTCGGCCCCGACGCGGCCGAGCAGGGTGTCGGCGACGGCCTTGGGCTGCTCGTCGATCTCCTTGGCCATGAACCACTCGTAGCCGCCCTTCTCGGCGGCGGTGACGTCCCAGTCGACCGTGTAGGCGGTGGTGGGCGCCTCGCGGCCGTCGAAGTCGGTGACCTCGATCGAGTCGGCGGTGATCGTGACGACCTGGTCCTGGCCCAGCTCGATGGCCTCGGCCGTGTAGTCGATGAACGCCGCCACGTCGGAGCCGAGGAAGTTCTCGCCGTCGCCCCGTCCCACCACGAGCGGGGAGTTGCGCCGGGCGCCCACGACGACGCCGGGGTTCAGGGCGTCGGCGAACACGAGGGTGAACGCGCCCTGGAGCTGTCGGCACACCGCGCGCACGGCGTCGGGGAGGTCGGCGGTCTGCTGCAGTTCGCGGTGCAGGAGGTGGGCGACGACCTCGGTGTCGGTCTCGGACGCGAACTCGTAGCCCGCGGCCTCGAGGTCGTCGCGCAGGACCATGAAGTTCTCGATGATGCCGTTGTGCACGACGGCGACCCGCTCACCCGGGTCGAGGTGGGGGTGGGCGTTCGCGTCGGTGGGGCCGCCATGGGTGGCCCAGCGCGTGTGGCCGATGCCGGTGGTGGACGCCGGGAGCGGGTGCTCGGACAGCTCGGCGTCGAGGTTCGCGAGCTTGCCGGCCTTCTTCGCCCAGGCGATCCGGTCGCCGTCGACGACGCCGACTCCGGTGGAGTCGTAGCCGCGGTATTCCAGCCGTCGCAGACCGCCCATCACGACGTCCAGCGCCTGGCGATGGCCCACGTATCCGACGATTCCACACATGGGTTCAGGGTACCGACTGAGCGGTGGGCGAGGTCGCTGGCAACAATGGTCGGTATGTCACGGGACCCGTCCCCCTACGTGGAGCTCGAACGCTCCGCGTGGGCCGAGCTCGCACGCGATGCCGTCCAACCGATGTCCGGCGAGGAGATCGAGCGCGTCCGGGGCCTCGGGGAGGAGCTCGATCTCGAGGAGGTGCAGCAGGTCTACGTGCCCCTCACGCAGCTCATCAGCCTGCGCGTCCGGCTCGCCGAGGCGCTCTACCGGGCCACCGAGCGGTTCCTCGGCGATCCCCAGCCCGACCGTGTGCCGTTCATCATCGGCCTGGCCGGATCGGTCGCGGTCGGCAAGTCCACCACGGCGCGCCTGCTGCGCGACCTGCTGGCCCAGCACGACGACCACGCGCACGTCGCCCTCGTGACCACCGACGGCTTCCTGCTGCCGAACGCCGAGCTCGAGCGGCGCGGCATCATGCACCGCAAGGGGTTCCCCGAGTCGTACGACCGCAAGGCGCTGCTGCGCTTCGTCATGCAGGCCAAGAGCGGCGCCGAGCACATCGAGGCGCCGGTCTACGACCACCTCACCTACGACCGCACCGACGAGACCGTCTCGCTGAAGCGTCCCGACATCCTCATCGTCGAGGGCCTCAACGTCCTCGCTCCCCCGCGCACCCGTGGCGACGGCTCGCCGGGCCTGGCGATCAGCGACTTCTTCGACTTCTCGGTCTACGTCGACGCGAACAGCCGCGACATCCGCCGCTGGTACATCAGCCGGTTCCTGCGGCTGCGCGAGACCGCCTTCGCCGATCCCGCGTCGTACTTCCACCGCTACAGCACCCTGACCGACGCCGAGGCCGTCATGCGCGCCGAGGAGCTCTGGGACACGATCAACTGGCCGAACCTGCGCGAGAACGTGGCCACCACCCGCGGCCGCGCCGACCTCGTGCTGCGCAAGTCGGCCGACCACACGGTCGAGTGGGTCCGGCTGCGCAAGCTCTGACCGCTGGCACCGTCAGGCGAGGTGCTTGACCCACTGGTCGGCCCACGCGCTGGCGCGGTAGCCGAGGTCCTCGTTGACGGCGATCATGTGGTCGTTCTGGGCGTCGTTCCACGTGACGACGCGGCGACGGCCGGGCATCAGGTCGCTGGACTCGCGCATGGCCTGCTGCTTGAGCGAGAAGCCGAGCCCGTGGCCGCGGTGCTCGGGCAGCACGAGGGTGTCCCACTGGTAGACCTCGGGCGTCCCGTGCGGGAACAGCAGCTGCGTGTGGCCGGCGAGCGCGCCGTCGGGCGCGACCGCCACCACGGTCTGGGCTACCCGGCGCTGGCGCTTCCACTGGTCGACCTCGTGCAGCAGCCGGTCGGGGTCCCAGTACTCGTTCTCCAGCTGCGTCTCCCCGGACGGCGCCTCCTGGTTGAGCAGCGCGCGCAGGTGCGCGTACTGCTCGAGCCACTGCTGCGGCGGGGCGCCCCGCCACGCGGCCAGGGTGTACCCGTCCCGGGGCTCGGCGGGCGGCACGTCGGCTGGCAGGGCGAGCTCGCGTTGGACCAACTGCGTGTCGAAGCGGTAGCCGCTGGCCAGCATGAACTCACGCCCGGACCCGGTCTCGTCCTCGATCGGGCGCAGCGTCTCGGTGAGGACCTGGTCGCGGCCGTCCTCGGCCACGCGCAGCTCCAGGCGCTCGAGCAGGGCGGTGCCGTGGCCGCGCCGTCGCAGCTCGGGCGGCACCCACACCTCCGCGAACGCGGTGGTGGCGTTGTCTCGCTCGGGCAGCTCGGCCAGCGCCACCGCGACGACGGTCTCGCCGTCGCGCAGCAGCAGGGAGTCGCAGCGGGTGTAGGCGTCGCCGATGAGCAGCACGCGCAGCTCGTCGGCGGACCACGGCTGGTCGATGTAGCGCTCGTTGGACCGCAGGTAGACGTCGTGGAACTCCACGAAACTGCCGTGGTCGGTGGGATCGAGCACGTCGATGGTCAAGCTCACCCGGGCATTCTCGCACCGAAGCACGGGCGCCGACAGGGTCAGATCGCGCGGGTGAGGAAGACGCTGTGGGGGTCGGGCACGTAGTCGGCGAACGGCTCGCACGGCTCGAACCCGTGACGGACGTAGAGGCGCCGGGCGGGAGCGAAGTACGGCTCGGTGCCGGTCTCGAGGCTCAGCCGGGTGAAACCGCGTTCGCGCGCGTTCCGGACGAGGTGGTCGAGCAGCGTGGTGGCCACACCGCGGCCGCGGGCGAGCGCCGTCGTGCGCATCGACTTGATCTCACCGTGCCCCGATCCGAGGTCCTTGAGCGCTCCGCAGCCCAGCAGCCGGCCGTCCTCGCGAGCCGTCCAGAAGCTGATCGCCTCGTGCCGCAGGGCGTCGAGGTCGAGCGCGTGCACGCTCTCGGCGGGGCTGGTGGCGAACATCTCGGTGAGGTGCTCGGACAGCAGCGCGCGGACGTCGTCACGTTCGAGCCCTCCGGGCTCCACGGTGACCACGGTCAGAGCGCGAGGGTCGTGCGGACGACGCCGGCGAGGTGGTCGGCGATCTCCTGCGCCTGGTCGGCGGTGGGCGCCTCGACCATCACGCGCACGACCGGCTCGGTGCCCGAGGGACGCAGCAGCACGCGACCGGAGTCGCCGAGCTTCTCCTCGGCGGCAGCGACCTCGGCCAGCAGCACCTCGTGGCTGGCGGCACCGGCGCGGTCGACGCCGCCGACGTTGACGAGCACCTGCGGCAGCCGCTGCATCACCGAGGCCAGCTCGGACATCGTGCGGCCCGTGGTGGCCATCTCGGCGGCCAGCTGGAGCGCCGTGAGGGTGCCGTCGCCGGTGGTGGCGTGGCGGCCCATGATGACGTGGCCGGACTGCTCGCCGCCCAGCGTGTAACCCCCGGCGCGCATCTCCTCGAGCACGTAGCGGTCGCCGACCGCCGTGCGCAGGACGGTGATGCCCGCGGCGTCCATCGCGCGGGAGAAGCCGACGTTGCTCATCACCGTGGCGACGACCGTGTCCTCGACCAGCAGGCCCTCGCGCTTGTCGCGCAGGGCAAGGATGGCCAGGATCTGGTCGCCGTCGACGACCTCGCCGAACTGGTCGACCGCCAGGCAGCGGTCGGCGTCGCCGTCGAACGCGAAGCCGACGTCGGCCCGACGCTCGACGACCACGCGGCGCAGGTCGTCCAGGTGCGTGGAGCCGCAGCGCTCGTTGATGTTGAGGCCGTCGGGCTCGGCGTGGATCGCGATGACCTCGGCGCCCGCCCGGGCGAAGGCGTCGGGGGCCGCCTCGTGGGTGGCGCCGTTCGCGCAGTCGAGGACGACACGCATCCCGTCGAGGCGGGTGGGCAGGGTGTCGAGCAGGTGGCGCACGTAGGCGCCGAGTCCGGCGTGGCTGTCACCGACGCGACCCACGTCGGCGCCGGTGGGCCGGTCCCATGGCTCCTCGAGGCGCTGCTCGATGGCAGCCTCGATCGCGTCGTCGAGCTTGACCCCGCCGCGCGCCAGGAACTTGATGCCGTTGTCGGGCATCGGATTGTGGCTGGCGGAGATCATGACGCCCATGTCGGCCTCGAGGAACGCCGTCAGGTAGGCCGCACCGGGGGTGGGCACCACGCCGAGGCGGTGCACGTCGACCCCCGCAGACGCCAAACCCGCGACCACCGCGGCCTCCAGGAATTCTCCGGAGGCGCGGGTGTCGCGGGCGACGACTGCCGTGGGGCGCTGGTCGGCGAAGGCACCGGCCTCGCCGAGGACGTGGGCCGCGGCGACCGAGAGGTCGACCGCGAGCTCGGCGGTCAGGTCCCGATTGGCCAGACCCCGAACACCATCGGTACCGAAGATCCGGCCCATGCGCGCCGGCAGATCAGCGCTTGCTGTACTGCGGCGCCTTGCGGGCCTTCTTGAGTCCAGCCTTCTTGCGCTCCTTGATCCGCGAGTCGCGGGTCAGGAGGCCGGCCTTCTTCAAGGTGGGTCGGTTGACCTCGACGTCGATCGCGTTGAGCGAACGGGCCACACCGAGACGCAGCGCGCCGGCCTGGCCGGTCATGCCGCCGCCGCTGACGCGAGCGATCACGTCGAAGGAGTCCACCAGGCCGGTGACGGCCAGCGCCTCCTTGGCGATCTGCTGGTGCAGCTTGTTCGGCAGGTGCTCCTCGAGCGGCTTGCCGTTGACGGTCCAGACGCCGGTGCCGGGAACGATGCGAACCCGGGCCACGGCCTCCTTGCGACGGCCGGTCGCCGAGCCGGGAGCGATGATCGACTTGATCTCGCCGGTCGCGGCAGCGCCGGAGGACTCCGACGTGTAGGCGACACCCTCGGAGTTGGTGGTGTACTCGGTCTCTTCGGTGGTGGTCTCAGCCACGATGAACCTGCTTCTCGCTTACTGGGAGATCTGCGTGATCTCGAACGGCTGGGGCTTCTGGGCGGCATGCGGGTGATCCGGGCCGGCGTAGACCTTCAGCTTCGTGATGAGCTGACGGCCGAGACGGTTCTTGGGGAGCATGCCGCGCACCGACTTCTCGATCGCCTTGCGGGCGTCCTTGTCGAGCAGGTCGCCGTAGGCGATCTGCTTCAGGCCGCCCGGGTAACCGCTGTGGCGGTAGACGTTCTTGTCGGAGCGCTTGTTGCCCGACAGTGCGACCTTGTCGGCGTTGATGATGATGACGAAGTCACCACCGTCGACATGGGGCGCATAGGTGGGCTTGTGCTTGCCTCGCAGGAGGGTCGCCGCAGCAACCGAGAGACGGCCCAGGACAATGTCCTGGGCATCGATGACGTGCCACTGACGGGTGATGTCAGCAGGCTTCGGGCTGTACGTACGCACGGCGTGACCTTCTCGCTGCAAATCGAAATCTGTGAAGTCGGGACTTTCGCGTCGGTCGGGCACGATCCACATGACATGCCGCAACACAACGACTGCCCAGATTACCTGCCCGCACCCACGCGGGTCAAAACGGGTCACCACAACGTGACCCTGCTCTCGCGCGAGAGTGCGGGGGACACTAGGTTGGAGTGGGTCGCTCACCCCCGCGGCCGTTACTTCTCTGACGTCACAGGAGACCCGAATCGTGACCGACAAGCAGACGCTGACCATTCGTGACAACCGCTCCGGCGAGGAGTACGAGGTCGAGATCACCGACGGCAGCATCCGCGCCGCGGACCTGGGCAAGATCGGCAAGTCCGACGACGACCCGGGCCTGGCCGTCTACGACCCGGGCTTCACCAACACCGCCTCCACGCGCAGCGCCGTCACCTACATCGACGGCGACAAGGGCATCCTCGAGTACCGGGGCTACCCCATCGAGCAGCTCGCCGAGTCCTCCACCTACCTGGAGGTCGCCTACCTGCTCATCCACGGCGAGCTGCCCACGAAGGAGCAGCACGACCAGTGGGTGCACGAGATCACCTTCCACACCTTCGTGCACGAGAACCTCAAGAGCCAGCTGCAGGGCTTCCGCTACGACGCGCACCCCATGGGCATGCTGCTGTCGAGCGTCGGCGCCCTGTCGACGTTCTACCCCGAGGCCCGCAACATCAAGGACCCGCAGATCCGCCACGAGCAGATCGTGCGCATGATCGCGAAGATGCCGACCCTCGGCGCCTGGTCCTTCCGCCACGCGCAGGGCAAGCCGTACGTCTACCCCGACAACGACCTGTCGTACACCGAGAACTTCCTCTCGATGCTGTTCCGCATGAGCGAGCCGAAGTACGACCCGGACCCGCGCCTGGCCAAGGCCCTCGAGGTGCTGTTCATCCTGCACGCCGATCACGAGCAGAACGCCTCCACCAACGCGGTGCGCTCGGTCGGCTCCAGCCAGGTCGACCCGTACTCGGCGGTCACCGCCGGCATCGCGGCCCTCTACGGCCCGCTGCACGGTGGCGCCAACGAGGCCGTCCTCAAGATGCTGAAGCGCATCAAGACCAAGGAGAACGTCCCGGCCTTCATCGAGGGCGTCAAGAACGGCGACGAGCGCCTCATGGGCTTCGGTCACCGCGTCTACAAGAACTACGACCCGCGCGCCACGATCATCAAGAAGGCCTGCGACGACGTCTTCGAGGTCACCGGGGTCAACCCGCTGCTCGAGGTCGCCCAGGAGCTGGAGAAGATCGCGCTCGAGGACGAGTACTTCGTCAAGCGCAAGCTCTACCCGAACGTCGACTTCTACTCGGGCCTGATCTACGAGGCCCTGCAGTTCCCGCCGGAGATGTTCACGGTCCTGTTCGCCATCCCCCGCACGTCGGGCTGGCTGGCGCAGTGGCTCGAGCTGGTGGACGACCCGGAGCAGAAGATCGCCCGCCCCAAGCAGATCTACACCGGCGGACGCCAGCTGGACTTCGTGCCGGCCAGCGAGCGCTGGAAGTGAGCTGACGCAGCAACGGCGAAGCACGGTCGAGACGTGAGACGCCCCGGACCGTCCTCGACGACGGTCCGGGGCGCTCCCTCGGGTCACTCCTTCAACGTCACGCCCGTGAGCTTCGGCTTGCCGAGCAGGTTGTTCTCGAAGCCCTCGACCTTCTCCCCCAGCCCCGTCAGGGAGTGCTGGAACACGATGGGGATGATCGGCATGTCGTCGACCACGGCCCGCGACGCATCGTCGAGCGCCGCCTTGCGCTCCTCCGGCTCGGTCAGGCCGGCGTCCTTGGCGAGCGCCTCCTCGATGCCGGGAGTCGACTCCTTCGAGGTGTTGAAGTACGCCTCCTTCGTGAACATCAGCCGGTAGGTCAGCGCCGGGTCCGGACGGCCGGTCCACGCCGCGAAGAACGCCGGCGTCTTGATGTCGTTGAAGTAGTCGCCGTTGGCCTGGTTGACCTCACGGGGCATCAGGTTGACGGTCACCCCGATCTCGGACCACTGCTCCTTGAGGATCTCCCCGACGCGCGTCGACGTGGCGTCCGCGTAGAGCAGCATGTCGAAGGTCAGGCCCTCCGCGCCGGCGTCGGCGATCAGCTTCCTGGCCTCGTCGAGGTCGAAGTCCAGCTGGACGTCGTCCGCGGGCTCGGCCCAGTAGCCGTCGGGCAGGAAGCCGCGCGGCTTCGCACCGAGGCCGAAGTACGCGCTCTTGAGGAGCAGGTCGCGATCCATGGCCAGGCTCAGCGCCCGGCGGACCCGCGGGTCGCCGAGCTCCTTGGAGGCCCGGTTCGTGTAGATCATCCAGGTCCACATGCGGGGCTGCTCGTCGAGCGTGAGGCTGTCGTCCTTCTGGATCGACTCGGCGTCGGACGGCACGATGTCCCACGCGATGTCCTGCTGACCCGAGCGCAGCGACGTGGCTCGCGTCTTCGGCTCCGGCATGACGCTGATGACGACCTTGTCCATCCGCTCGACGTCCTTGTCCCAGTAGTCGTCGAACTTCTCGTACGTCATGGAGGCGCCGCGCTTCCACTCGACGAACTTCCAGCCACCGGCGCCCACCGGCTTCGTGCTCAGGTCGCCACCCGCGGCCTCGGCCGCCTTCGGCGACACCATCATCCCGGCGCGGTCGGCCAGGGTCATGACGAGCGCGGAGTTCGGCTGGGCGAGGTTCAGCTGCACGGTGA
The DNA here is from genome assembly GCF_013868155.1 of Aeromicrobium phoceense. NCBI lineage: Bacteria > Bacillati > Actinomycetota > Actinomycetes > Propionibacteriales > Nocardioidaceae > Aeromicrobium > Aeromicrobium phoceense. The sequence goes on along the minus strand of NZ_JACEOG010000001.1, from coordinate 1,282,803 downwards.
GGTCGTCGACGACCTCGACGGACTCGATCGACTCGACGTCGGCGACGATGTTGGAGCCCTCGGCCGCGGCGCGCTCGAGGTTGTACTTGACCGCCTCGGCGTCGAACGGCGCGCCGTCGTGGAACGTGACGCCCTCGCGCAGCTTCAGCACGAGCTCGGTCGGCGACTTGTACTCCCACGACTCGGCCAGACCGGGCTGGGGCTTCAGGTCCTTGTCGAACGACACGAGGGTGTCGTAGAGCGGGTAGAGCATCTGGTGGTCGCCACCGGAGTTGCCCCGGATGGGATCCATCGAGGAGATGTCGGCCTGGGTGGCCACGCGGAGCGTGCCGCTGCCCGATCCCTCGTCCGACCCTCCTCCTCCACAGGCACTGACCGCGACGAGCACGGCGGCCGCGACGGCGACGCCGATTCGGGACCTGATCATGAGCTGGTTCCTTTCGCAGGTGGTCACGCTCGAGGGGTCTAAGCGACTGCTTAGGTCCTCGTGCCGACGACGATAGAGACGGAAATCACATCAGGCAAGGGGAAATCTTCAACGACACCGCACGGACCTCAACTCGCCACGCCCCAGTGGTGAACGATCGTTCAGCGGGAATTCCCCGACCGGCCCGCGCGAATGTGGCGTTGACCAGACGTGATGAAGGTCATAGTGTTCAAACTGAAACTTGTTTCAACTTCAAGTCAGATCGTCGGCCGAGAGGTGCGTTTCCTGTGAGGATGTCGGAGCAGTTCCACCGCGAGATCGATTCCTACCTGGCGAACCTGGCGGACCTCCGCCGGCGCGCCTGGCCCAAGGCGGTCGGGCGCACCGTCGACTACCCGTTCGGGGAGTCCACGGTCACGCACTACCTCCGGTCGTGGGCCTCGGAGCGCCCCGACCACGCCGCGATCGTCTACCACGGGCGGACGGTCACGTACGCCGAGCTGGACCGCGCGAGCGACCGGGTCGCCGCGTACCTCGTGCACCGCGGCTTCGCCCCCGGCGACCGGGCCGCCGTGATGATGCCGAACTGCCCGCAGTTCATCATCGCGTTCTTCGGCATCCTGAAGGCCGGTGGCGTGCACGTCCCGGTGAACCCGATGTTCCGCCGCGAGGAGATCAACTACGAGCTGCTCGACTCGGCCGCCACCTTCGCCTTCATCCTCGACGAGGTCGCCACGGAGTTCCGTGCGGGCGGCGAGGGCACCGACGTCGCCGAGGTCATCGCCTCGGCCAACACCGACTTCCTGCCGGACGGCGCCGACCTCCCGCGCGGCATGGTGGCCGACGCGCCGGTCACCCCCGACACGACGCGCTTCCTCTCGGTCGTCGACCGCGACGACCTGCCCGTGCCGGCCGACCCCGACGACCCCCACGCCCTCGCGGCGCTGAACTACACGGGCGGCACGACCGGCATGCCCAAGGGCTGCGAGCACACGCAGGCCGACATGCTCTACACCGCCGTGAGCGGCGGGCAGTTCGGCTTCGGCGGCGGCCCGGACACGGTGAGCCTCGTGTTCGTCCCGGTGTTCTGGATCGCCGGCGAGGACGCGTTCCTCGTGTCCGTCATGACCGGCGGCACCTGCGTGCTGCACTACCGCTGGGACGCCGAGGAGGTCCTGCGGTCCATCGACACGTACGGCGTGACCGCCATGGCCGGAACGGTCGACAGCTACCTCGAGCTCCTGGACACGGCGAAGGACTCGGGCCTGTCGCTGGCCTCCATGAAGTCCCCCGTGACGATGTCCTTCGTCACCAAGCTCACGGTCGAGATCCGCGAGCGGTGGGCGCGCGAGACCGGCGCCCCGGGCATCATCCGCGAGAGCTCCTACGGCATGACCGAGGACCACACCCTGGACACGTTCACCCTCGGGCTGCAGCAGGACGACGCCGACCTGAAGGGCCGGCCCGGCTTCACCGGCATCCCGATCCCCGGCACCGAGGTGGCGATCGTCGACTTCCAGTCAGGCGAGCTGCTCCCGGTGGGTGAAGAGGGCCAGATCATCGTGCGCTCCCCCAGCATGATGCGCGGCTACCACAACCGGCCGGACGCGACGGCCGAGACGCTGCGCGACGGGTGGCTCCACACCGGTGACATCGGCATGGTCGACGAGACAGGCGCGCTGCACTACCTCGGCCGCACCAAGGAGATGCTCAAGGTCAACGGCATGAGCGTGTTCCCCTCCGAGCTGGAGCACCTCTTCAGCCGGCACCCCCGCATCGCCGCCTGCGGCGTGATCGGCATCGCGGACCCGAAGAAGGGCCAGGTGCCCGTCGCCTACGTGCAGCTCGAGCCCGGGGCGGCGTCCGAGGTCACGGCCGACGACCTGCTGGCGTGGTGCCGCGACCACATGGCCACGTACAAGATCCCGCGCGTCGAGATCATCGACGAGATGCCGCTGGCGCCGACCGGCAAGGTGTCGAAGGTCGGCCTGGAGAAGCTGGCCTCGTCGATCGCGCCGCAGTGACGTCGGACGGAGCGCCCATGGCGACCACGCCTGCCCTCGACGGGATCCGGGTCCTGGAGCTGACCCACGCGATCGCGGGGCCGCACACCGGACAGATCCTGGCCGACCACGGGGCCGACGTCATCAAGGTCGAGCCGCCCGGGGGCGAGCTCGCTCGTCAGGCGATGCCCCTGGCCGACGACGACAGCATCTACTTCTCGGCGCAGAACCGTGGCAAGCGCAGCGTGGTGCTGAACCTCAAGGAGCCGGACGACCTGGCGGCGCTGCTGCGCCTCGTGGAGGACTCGGACGTCGTGGTGACGAACTACAGCGTCGAGGTGCCCGAGCGGCTCGGCTGGGGGTTCGAGGCCCTGAAGGCGGTGAACCCGTCGATCATCATGGTCCACATCACCGGCTTCGGCGCGACCAGTCCCGACCGGGCGATGCTCGCCTTCGACGGCATCATCCAGGGCATGAGCGGCATCCCGCAGATGACCGGGACGCCCGAGGGCGACCCCATGTTCATCGGCACCTTCGTCGCCGACCACATCACCGCCTACCGCGCCACGATGTCGGTGCTGATGGCGCTGCGCGTCCGCGACGTCTCGCCCGAGGCCCAGTTCGTCGACGTCAACATGCTGAGCTCCTACATGGGCCTGCTCGCCCACGACATCCACGAGTCGCTCGACGGGCGCCCCTACATGCGGGAGGGCAACCGGGTGCCCGTGTCGATTGCGAACACGTACGCCGCCCGCGACGGCTTCGTGCACCTGGCCCCCGTCGGCCCCGTCAAGTGGGAGCGGTTCTGCCGCGCCGTCGGCCGCGACGACTGGGCCGAGCAGCTGCCGTACGACGAGGCCGTGCTGACCGGCCGTGACGAGGTCGACGAGTACCTGGCGCAGTGGTGCCGCGACCGCGCGTGCGACGACATCCTCGCCCTCATGCGCGAGCTGGCGGTCCCGTCCGGCCCCGTCCGCGAGCTGGACGAGGCCGTGCGGCACCTCGACGCGCGAGGGGACGAGAGCGTGGTCCGCGTGACGTCCCCCGCCGGGCGCACCGTCGCCGCGCCGGGGCCGATGACCTCGGTCGGGCTGGCCGACGGGCCGCGCCGGCTCCGGGTCCCGGCGATCGGGGAGCACGACGAGGAGGTGCTCGGACCGATCCGTGCCGCCCTGCGGGACCGGCGTCCCCCGGCCTGAGCCGGCCCGGCTCCGGGCGGCCGCGCCTGCCTTGTCACCCGCGCGAGCGGCCACCTAGCATTCCCACCACGCGTCCTCGACCCCCGTGACGCGGGCGAGACGGAGAGACGAGTGAGCACCCGAGCCAGCGCAGACCCCGCCCACGACGCGCTGCGGGTGGCCACCTTCTGGCAGCCGCGGGCCGAGGGCGCCGCCCGCAAGATCCTCGTCGGCGCCACCCTGGTGTTCAACGAGGTCGGCTACCACGGCGCCTCGACCCGGATGATCGCCCAGCGCGCGCAGATGAGCCCGGGAGCGATCTACATCCACTTCTCCTCCAAGGAGGAGCTGTTCTTCCGCATCGTCATGCACGGTCACTCGGCCTCGTGCGAGGCCCTGGTCCAGGCGTTGCGCTTCAGCACCGACCCCGCGGAGCGCCTGCGGCACTTCGTCGCCACGTACGCCGCCTGGCACGCGGAGTGGAGCCTCATCGCCCGGCCCGTCCACAACGACATGCAGGTGCTCACCGACGAGCACTTCGCCGAGGTCGTCGAGGTCCGGCGGGCGACGATGGCGCTGCTCGACGAGATCCTGGCCGCCGGGGTCGCGAGCGGGCAGTTCTCCGTGCCCGACCTCCCCGGCACGCGCCGCCTGCTGATGTCGGTCTGCATCGACGTCAGCCGCTGGTACGTCGAGGGCGGCCCGCGCTCCCCCTCGGCGATCGGCCTGCAGTACGCAGATCTGGCGCTGAAGTTCGTCACCACCTGAGCCGCGGGCGCGGGATCACCGCGTGAGCGTGAACCCGTCGAAGGTCTGGCCCACCTTCGTCGCGGGTCGTGCGTCCTTGCCGCGGTGCCCCACGACCGCGCGCACCTTCAGGCTCGTGGGCGTCACGGTGATCACCTGGTAGGTCGACGTGCGATACGCGGCCTTCACCCGCGTGGCCCCGCCCGCCCTCCAGTCCCGGCTCGAGGAGTCGTAGTACTTCGGCCCGCTGACCGACGTCAGGTAGGTGACGCCCGCCTTGCGGCCGCGGGCGTACGAGTGGTCGTGACCCGACAGCACGAGGTCGGCGTCGTACCTCTCCAGCGTCGGCAGGAACCACTTCCTCATCTCGGTGTTCCTCCGGTCGCCCACCGAGGCGAACGGCCCGCTGTGCATCAGCACGATCGACCACGGCCGCCGGTTCGTCCGCAGGGCGTGGGCGAGGAACGACCGCTGCGGCCGCAGGTCGGAGGCGAACGTGTCGAGCACGATGACCCGGGCCGGTCCTTGGTCGACGAAGAACCACGTCCGGCGCTGGTCGGGGAACCCGTTGGAGGGGAACTGGAAGTAGGAGCGGAATCCCCGCCCCGCGCCCGAGCGGCACGGTGACTTGAGCCGGCACTGCTCGTGGTTGCCGATGGACGAGATCCAGTTGCGCCACTGCCCGGCCGGCGAGAGCGCCTCGTGGAGCTGGGACCACTCGCGACCCACCCACGGCTTGTTCACGACGTCGCCCGCCTGCAGGAGCAGCCTCGCGTCGGGGAACCGCTCGGTCGCCCTCGTGATGATGCGGTCCGGGATGCCGTCGTTGTCGTTCTGGGTGTCCCCGAACTGCAGCAGCCGGAAGGAGCGGTTCGCCGGTCCCGCGGTGGTGAAGGCGCGCCACCGCGTGGTCACCCCGCGACCCACGATCCGGTAGCGGTACCGGGTCGACGGCGCGAGACCGGCGAGGCTGGCGACGTAGCGGTACTGCCGGCTCCCGGCCGTGCCCGGTGTCGTGCCCAGCTTGCGGCGCGCGGGGGTGGTGACGGTGAGACCGTTCGACGCCACGGCCACGACGCGCTGGCCGGAGGAGGCGGAGGCACGGCTCCAGGACACGTACTGCGAGCGGTCGGGCGTCGCGGTGGGCGTGAGCAGGATCCGGTGGATGCCCGACGGGGTCGCCGCAGCAGGAGGGACCGCCGGCAGCACTGAGGTGGCCAGTGCCGCGACCAGCACGGGCACGGTGCGCACCCTTCCACGGTAGGTCGCTCCGTCGGATCCGTCATCCGGGCGGGAGTCGCCGGCGCGTACCGTGGACCCGTGCGCATGCGGATCGACCTGGCCTACGACGGGACCGAGTTCAGGGGCTGGGCCACCCAACCGGGGCTGCGGACCGTGCAGGGCGAGATCGAGGCCGCGCTCGGCACCGTGCTGCGCCTGCCCGAGCCGCCGCGCCTCACGGTCGCGGGACGCACCGACGCGGGCGTCCACGCGCGCGGCCAGGTCGCCCACGTCGACGTCGACAGCCACCCCGGTGTGCTCGAGCGGCGGCTGCGCCGGATCGTCCCGGAGGACATCCGGATCCTGCGCGTCACCCAGGCCCCCGAGCACTTCGACGCCCGCTTCGCCGCGATCGAGCGCCGCTACGTCTACCGCATGACCGACCACCCGGCGGGCCCCGACCCGATGCAGCGACGCATGGTCGCGGCGGCCCCGCGCCCGCTCGACGTCGGCCTCATGAACGAGGCGGCCCAGCACCTGCTCGGCGAGCACGACTTCGCGTCGTTCTGCAAGCAGCGCGAGGGCGCCACGACGATCCGCAACCTGCTCACGCTCCGCACGGTGCGCGGCGGCGAGACGATCGCCACCACGGTCCGCGCGGACGCCTTCTGCCACTCGATGGTGCGATCGCTGATGGGCTGTCTCGTCGCCGTGGGCGAGCGGCGGTATGAGCCGCGGTTCGCGGCCGAGATCCTCGCCGCCGAGACCCGCGATCCCCGCGTGAAGGTGATGCCGGCCCACGGCCTCGTGCTCGAGGAGGTCGTCTATCCCGCCGACGACCAGCTCGCCGCACGCGTCGAGGAGTCGCGCCGGCGCCGGGACGAGTGATGGCGCGCCTGCTCAGCGCCGGGATCCTCCTGCACCGCGTGCGCGACGGACGGCGCGAGGTGCTGCTCGGACACCTCGGCGGACCGTTCTGGGCGAAGCGCCACGAGCGGGCCTGGTCGATCCCCAAGGGCGTGGTCGAGGAGGGCGAGCAGCCCGCCGACGCGGCCCGGCGCGAGTTCCTCGAGGAGCTCGGCGTCCCCGTTCCCGACGGCCCCTGGGTGGACCTCGGCTCGGTGCGCCAGTCGCGCAAGGACGTCGTGGTCTGGGCCGTCGAGGCCGACCTGGATCCCACGGTGGTCGTGCCCGGCACCTTCGACCTCGAGTGGCCGCCCGGCTCCGGCACGATGCAGGCGTTCCCCGAGATCGACCGGGTCGCCTGGTTCGGCCTCGAGGACGCCGCCGAGGCCGTCGTCGCGGCCCAGGCGGTGTTCCTGGAACGTCTGCCCGCCGCTCGGTGATCGAGTGGCGGCGAGCGCAGCGAGACGCTGTATCGAGATCAGCCGCGCCATGGTCTCGATACACTCGCTCGTTCCTCGCGAGCACTCGACCGGCGAGCCCGCGTGCGGGCGTACCGTTGCTCCATGACGTGGAGCGAGATCGAGGCCTTCCTGCTCGGCTTCCCCGACACCGAGACCAGCACGTCGTGGGGCATGCCGGGCGTGAAGACCGGCGGCCGGTTGGTGGCGTGGTGGCGCGACCAGCACGACTCCCCCGGCTGCGTGGCCTTCAAGGTCGACCGTGCCGAGCTCGACGGGCTGGTCGAGGACTCCTCCACCCCGTACTTCACGATCGAGCACTTCCGGAAGTTCGACTCGAACGCGGTGCTCGTGCGTCCTGAGGACGTCGACCCCGACGAGCTGCGCGAGATGCTCACCGATGCCTGGCTCGTCACGGCGAAGCCGACGGTCCGCAAGGCGTGGCTCGCCGAGCACGGTGAGGACGCGTGAGCCACTACTTCGATCGCGCGCCCAGCACCCAGGACGAGCGCCGCACGATCTCGGTGGAGGTCTGGGGCGAACGGCGCGACTTCGTCACCTCCACCGGCGTCTTCTCCGGCGACCGGCTCGACAAGGCCACCGCGATCCTGCTGGCCGAGAGCAGCCCTCCCCCGGCCGGCTCCACCGTCCTCGACCTCGGCTGCGGCTGGGGGCCGATCGCCTGCTCGCTCGCCGCGCACGGCAGCACGGTGTGGGCGGTCGACGTCAACGAGCGCGCGCTTGAGCTCACGGCGGAGAACGCGCGCGGGCTCGACGTGCACACCGCGCTGCCGGAGCAGGTCCCCGCCGACCTGCGGTTCGACGCGATCTGGTCCAACCCGCCGATCAGGATCGGCAAGGACGCCCTGCACGAGCTGCTGCTCACGTGGCTGCCCCGGCTGCGGCCGGGCGGCGAGGCGCGCCTCGTCGTCGGCAGGAACCTCGGGGCCGACTCGCTCCAGCAGTGGCTCACCGACCACGGTCACCCCGCCGAGCGCGTGGCCAGCAGCAAGGGCTTCCGGGTCCTCTCGGTCCGCTAGCGCACCGGTGCCGCGGTCATCCGTCCGACGATCCCGGTGTCGTGCGTAGCGTCGACGAACTCCGGCTCGGTGAGCACCCGCGCGAGGAATACCAGGTTCGAGCCCGGTCCCACGATCTCCGTCTCCGCCAGCGCCTCACGAGCCCGCTCGACGGCCTCGGCGCGGGACGGGGCCCACACGATCAGCTTCGCCAGCAAGGGGTCGAAGAACGGCGTGACGATCGTGCCGTCGGCGTAGCCCGCGTCGACGCGGACTCCCTCACCCTCGGGCATCCGCCACGTCTCGATCGCGCCCGGTCGCGGGAGGAACCGCTCGGAGTCCTCCGCGTACAGGCGCAGCTCGATGGCGTGGCCCTGCGGCTCGACGCTGTACTCCGGAACGGTCGGGTCGCCGGTGGCGATGCTCAGCTGCCAGGCCACGAGGTCGACGCCGTGCACCGCTTCGGTGACGGGGTGCTCCACCTGCAGGCGCGTGTTCATCTCGAGGAAGAAGGACTCGCCGGAGTCGAGGTCGTGGATGAACTCGATGGTGCCCGCGCCGACGTAGCCCACGGACTCCGTGAGCGCGGCCGCTCGGCGCAGCAGGCTCGCCCGCGCCTCCTGGTCGAGCGCCGGGGACGGGCTCTCCTCGACGACCTTCTGGTGACGGCGCTGGACCGAGCAGTCGCGCTCGGACAGGGCGACCGCCCGGCCGCCCGGCAGGCCCATCACCTGCACCTCGATGTGCCGCGAGCGCTCGATGTACCGCTCGACGATCACGCGGCTGTCACCGAAGACCGACGCGGCCCGGCTCGTGACCGACTCGAAGGCCCGGTCCAACGACGCGGGATCCGGGACGACGGCCATGCCGATCCCACCGCCGCCGGCGACGGCCTTGAGCATCACCGGATAGCCGGCGTCCAGGGCGGCCTGACGGGCCTCGTCGACGGTCTCGACGGCACCGTCGGACCCCGGCGCCACGGCCAGTCCGGCGCGGACCGCGGCGGTGCGTGCCCCGGCCTTGTCCCCCATCAGCTCGATCACGTCGGGCGACGGGCCGACGAACACCATCCCGGCCGCCTCGACGGCCCGGGCGAAGGCGGCATTCTCCGACAGGAAGCCGTACCCGGGATGCACGAGGTCCGCACCGGCCGAGCGCGCCGCGGCGACCATTGCCTCGACGTCGCCGAAGTCGCGCGGGCCCGACAGCTCGACCGAGAGGTCGGCCTCCATGACGTACGGCAGATCGGCGTCGACGGCCGGGAACGCGACGGCTCCCCGGTGCCCGAGCTCGCGGACCGTGCGCAGGATGCGGACAGCGATCTCGCCGCGGTTGGCGATGAAGACGACGCTCATTCGAGTCACTTCCGCTTCGGGTCGAGGAGGCGCTGGATCTCGTCACCGATGATGTTGAACGCGAACACGGTGGCCGCGATCGCGATGCCGGGGATGAAGATCTGCATCGGCGCCTGGTCCAGGAACGTGTAGGCCCGCGAGAGGACGGCACCCCACGAGGCGGTCGGCGGCTGCACGCCCAGCTGCAGGAAGCTCAAGCTCGCCTCGGCGATGAGGGCGAAGCCCATGAGCACCGCGACCTGCACGAGGACGGGCTGGATGATGTTCGGCAGCACGTGCGGCAGGACCATGCGCCGCAGCCCGCGCGCGCCGAACGACTTCGCCGCCTCGATGTACGTCTCGGACCGGATGGCCATCGTCTGCGCTCGGGCCAGCCTCAGGATCGCCGGTGACATCACGATGCCGACCGAGATCATCGCCGTCGTGATGTCGGGCCCCATCGTGGCGGTGATGCCGATCGCCAGCACGATCGCCGGGAACGACATGACCGCGTCGACGACGCGCATGACGATGAGGTCGGTCGAGCCGGCGAGCCAGCCGGCGGCGATGCCCAGCGGCAGGCCGATCACGACCGAGATGCCCACGGCGAGCAACGCGGCCAGGACGGACACGCGGGTGCCGTAGAGCATGCGGCTGAACACGTCGCGACCGAGGTCGTCGGTGCCGAGCCAGTGGTCGCCGCTCATCGGCAGCAGGATCGCGTTGAGGTCCTGCTTGTTCGGGTCGTAAGGCGCCAGGAAGCCGGCGAAGAGGACGACGATCAGCACGATCAGCAGGATCGCGTAGCTCACGCCTACCGAGAGCCGGCCGGCCTTGCGGGCCCGGCGGGTCGGTGCGTCGGTCGTGGTGGCCAGGTTGGCGGTGTCGACAGCGGTCATCAGGAGATCCTCGGATCGAGCAGTCGGTACGAGACGTCGACGATGAGGTTCGTCAACAGGACGATCACGGCGGCGACGAACACCACCGCCTGGATCACGCCGTAGTCACGCTGGTTGGTCGCCTCGACCGCCAGCGATCCGATGCCGGAGAGGCCGAACACGGCCTCGACGACGACGGCGCCGCCGATGAGGCGCGACACCTGCAGGCCGATGATCGTGGCGAACGGCAGGCTGGAGTTCTTCAGCGCGTGCTTCCACACGATGCTGCGGTTCGACAGTCCCTTGGCCCGGTGCGTGCGGACGTAGTCGGTCGAGAGGCTCTCGACCATCGCACTGCGCACCTGACGGCAGATCTCGGCGCCTCCCACGAGCCCGAGAGCGAGCGCCGGCAGCACCAGGCCCTTCAGCGCCTGGGCCGGGTCGTCCTGGAGACTGACGCCTCCCGGGCCGGGGAACCACCCCAGGTTCAGCGCGAAGACGATGATCAGCATCATGCCGAGCCAGAAGTTCGGGATCGCGATGCCGAAGGTGGCACCCGTCGTGAGGAACCGGTCGAACTTCGTGTCGACCTTCTGCGCGGCGATGACACCGGTCGGCAGGCCGACCGCGATGGCCACGAAGAGGGCCATCGTGGTGAGGATCAGGGTCAGCGGCAGCCGCTGCATCACCAGGGCGGAGATCGACTCCCCGGTCTGGAAGGACGTCCCGAGGTCACCGGTGAAGGCGTTCCCGATCCACGTGAGGTACTGCGACCACAGCGGCTCGTTCAGGCCCAGGTCCTCGCGGATCCGCGCCAGGTTCTCGGGGGTGGCGTACTCGCCGGCGATCGCGACCGCCGGATCACCGGGGATCAGCCGCTGCAGCATGAAGACGATGAACGTCGCCAGGATGAGGGTGGGGATGGCCGAGACCAGGCAGGTTCCCACCACGCGCAGGATCCTCATGACGCCACCGTCCTTCCGATGCGCTCGCCGTAGAGCTCGTCGACACGCAGGCACGCCGAGGAGTGGTTGGGGAGGATCTCCAGCAGCGGGGGCTTCTCCTGGCGGCACTTGTCCTGCGCGAACTGGCACCGCGTGTTGAACCGGCAGCCCGGCGGGGGCGAGACCGGGCTGGGGATGTCGCCCTTCAGCACGATCCGGCGCTCGGCCGAGGAGTCGTGCACGAGCGGCTGGGCCGACAGCAGGGCCTCGCTGTAGGGGTGCAGGCTCTGCTTCACGAGGGACTCGGTCGTGGCGTTCTCCACGATGTTGCCCAGGTACATGACGCTGATGCGGTCGGCCAGGTAGCTGACCACCGACAGGTCGTGGCTGATGAACAGGATCGTCAGCTCGTAGGCCTTCTTGAGGTCCTGGAGCAGGTTGAGGATCTCCGCCTGCAGGGCCACGTCGAGGGCCGCGACCGACTCGTCGCAGACCAGCACCTTGGGGTCGGTGACCAGCGCGCGGGCGATGTTGGCGCGCTGCTTCTGGCCGCCGCTGAGCTGGTGCGGGTAGCGCTTCAGCATCTGCAGCGGCAGGCCCACGTCCTCGAGCGCCTTGGCCGCCACGGCCTCGCGGTCCTTCTTGTCGCCGCGACCCATGACGTCGAGCGGCTCGCGCACGCTCTGCAGGATCGTGCGGCGCGGGTCGAGGGCGCTGTGCGGGTCCTGGAACACCATCTGGACGGACTCGGAGAACGACCGGCGCTGCTTCGCACCGAAGCCGGCGACGTCCTCGCCGCGCCAGCGGACGGTGCCGTCGGCGATCGGGACCAGGCCCATCGCGGCGCGCGCCACCGTGGACTTGCCCGATCCGCTCTCGCCGATCAGGCCGAGGGTCTCGCCCTCACGCAGCTCGAGGGTGACGCCGTCGACCGCCGTCACGTGACGCCGGCGACCGATCGGGAACCGCACGGACACGTTGTCCAGGGAGAGCAAGGGGGCGGTCATGGGGCAACTCCTTCGAAGTCGAGCTCGTTCGAGCGGATGCACCGCACCTCGCGCGTGGGCGTCAGGGGCAGCAGGGCCTGCGGCACCGAGCACTCCGGCTGGGAGTACGGGCACCGCGACTCGAACACGCAGCCGGGGATCGTCAGGCCGGGCGGCGGCACACGTCCGGGGATCGTGGCCAGCCGTCCGCCGCGCGACTCCGGCGAGGGCAGCGCGGCCAGCAGGCCCGCGGTGTACGGATGGCCCGGGGACGCCAGCACCTCGGCGACCGGGCCGCGCTCGACGATGCGACCGGCGTACATCGTGATCATCCGGTCGCACGTCTCGGACACGACGCCGAGGTCGTGCGTCACGAACAGCACGGCCATGCCGCGCTCCTTCGCGAGGTTCTTGATGAGGTCGAGCAGCTGCGCCTGGATCGTGACGTCGACCGCCGTGGTCGGCTCGTCGGCGATGAGCAGCTTCGGGTCGCAGGCCAGCGCGATCGCGATCATGACGCGCTGGCGCATGCCGCCCGAGAGCTCGTGCGGGTACGCCTTCATGCGCGCCTTGGGGTCGGAGATGCCGACCGCGTCGAGCAGCGAGAGCGACTCGGTCCTGGCCTCCGACTTGCCCATGCCGCGCCGGATCCGGAGCGTCTCGACGAGCTGGTACCCGACCGTGAAGACCGGGTCCAGCGCCGTCATGGGCTCCTGGAAGATCATCGCCATCGGCAGGTCGCGGCGCGGGGTCCGCTTCTCGCCCTTCCCCTGCCACAGCGGCTTGCCGTCGAGGACGGCCCGGCCCTCGATCCGCGAGCTGCGCGGATCGAGGAGCCCCATCAGAGCCAGGGAGGTGACGGTCTTGCCACTTCCGCTCTCGCCGACGAGTCCCACGATCTCCCCCGGCTCGATCGTCAGATCGACGTCGTACAGGGCTTGAACCTGGTTCCCCTCGTGACCGAAGTGGACCTGAAGTCCTTCGACCGTGAGCAATGACATGACCGTCACCTCCTCTTGGACCTCGGCTCAGCCGAGGGTGACTCCGATGAACTTCGGCTTGCCGAGGAGGTTGCCCTCGAAGCCATCGACGTCCTCGGAGAGGCCGACGATCGAGTTGCCGAACACGAGCGGGAAGAACGACGTGTCGGCGAAGACCGCCTCGGCGGCCTCGTCGAAGCCCGGCTTGCGCTCGTCGGGCTCGGTCGAGACGTCGGACTTCTCCAGCGCCTCCTCCAGGCCGGGCGTCCACTGGTCCGACGTGTTGAAGTAGCCCTCGTCCGAGAACAGCAGGCGGTACGTCATCGCCGGGTCCGGACGACCGGTCCACTGCGACAGGTACGCCGGCGACTTGCGGTCGTTGAAGTAGTCGCTCGTGCCCTGCACGATCTCGAGCGGCTTGATGTTGACCGTGACGCCGACGTCGGACCACTGCTGCTTGAGGATCTCGGCCACGCGGACGGTGGCGGAGTCGGCGTTGACGATCATGTCGAACGTCAGGTCGGTCTCACCCGCCGCGGCGAGCAGCTTCTTGGCCTCGTCGGGGTTGAACTCCGACTTGACCGACTCCGGCGGCGCCGCCCAGTAGTCGCTCGGCAGAGCGCCGTTCGCGACCGAGCCGCGACCGAAGTAGGCGCTCTTGAGCAGCGCCTCGCGGTCGATGGCCAGGCTCAGGGCCTTGCGGACCTGCGGGTCTCCGAGCTCCTCGGAGTCGCGGTTCAGGTACACCTGGTTGACGTTCACGCGCGGCGTGTCGCTGACCGCGACGCCCGAGGCCTTCTCGAGGCCGTCGGCGTCCGACGGCGACACGTCCATCACCACGTCCTGCTGGCCCGAGCGCAACGAGGTCACGCGGGTCTTCGGGTCGGGGATGATGTTGAAGTTGATCGCCGAGACGCGCTCGGCGTCCTTGTCCCAGTAGTCGGCGTAGCGCTTGACCTTGATGACCGAGCCGCGCTTCCACTCGACGAACTCCCAGCCGCCGGCGCCCACGGGCTTGGTGCTGAGGTCGCCACCGGCCGCCTCGGCCGCCTTGGGCGAGACCATCATGCCGGCGCGGTCGGCGAGCACGAGCAGCAGCGAGGCGTCGGGAGCGCTGAGCTTGTAGGTCACCGTGTACTCGTCGTCGGCCGTGACCGAGTCCACCGACGCGAGGTCGGCCTGGATGTTCGAGCCCTCGCCCTTGGCGCGCTCGAAGTTGTAGACGACGGCCTCGGCGTTGAACGGCTCGCCGTCGTGGAACTTCACGCCCTCACGCAGCTTCAGCGTCAGCTCGGTCGGCGACTTCTGCTCCCACGACTCGGCGAGTCCGGGCTGGGCCTCGAGGCCCTTGTCGTACGAGATCAGCGTGTCGTACAGCGGGTAGATCAGCACGTGGTCCGTGCCCGCGTTGCCGCGGATCGGATCGAGCGAGGACGCGTCGGAGACGGCCGCCACGCGCAGGGCGCGGTCGGAGTCGCCTGAGTCGCCCCCGCCACCGCCACAGGCGGCCACGACGGAGAGGAGGAGCGCCGCGGCGATCGCACCCCCACGGAATCGAATCTTCATGATGCCTGCCCTTCGGTCCACTGCTGACGCAGCTTGTACTTCTCGATCTTGTTGGTCGGGGTCCGGGGGATCTGCCCCACCGGGATCACGTCACGGGGCCGCATGAACTTCGGCATCGTGTCGAGACAGTGCTGCTCGATCGCGGCGCGATCGAACGTGTGGCCGTCGGCCACCTCCACGAAGGCGATGACGTCGTCCTCGTCGCCCTCGGCACTGGGCACCGCGATCACCGCGGCCAGCGCGAGGGACGGATGCTTGACGAGCATCTCCTCGATGTGGAAGCCCGAGATGTTCTCGCCCCGGACGCGGATCCGGTCGCCCATCCGGTCGATGTAGGCGAAGATCCCGTTCTCGTCGCGCACGGCGGCGTCGCCGGTGTGGAACCAGAGGTTCCGCCAGGCCTTCACCGTGGCCTCGGGCTTGGCGAGGTACTCCTCGTGGATCAGGGCGGGGACGCGCGGACGCATCGCCAGCTGGCCGACGACTCCGTCGGGGCAGACCCGGTCGCGCTCGTCGAGGATCGCCACCTCCAGGAAGGGCGTGGGCTGGCCCATGATGCCCTTCGGCATCGGGTCCTTGCCGCGCAGGACGAGCAGCCCGTTTCCCTCGAAGATCTCGCGCATCCGGTCGTGCGGGAGCCCGCGGTACAGGTCGTCCGGCGTGCCCTCCCCCGGCTCGGTCTGCTCGGTCAGGGTCACGAGCGGGTTGCCGGACTCGGACTGGCCGAACCCCGACGTCACGAAGTCGATGCCGAAGCGCACGGCGAACTCGTGGTGGTTCGCCGGCAGGGGCTGCAGGTGCACCTTGTTCAGCGGGTTGCGGCGGTCCTCGTCACGCGGCTCGGCGTTGAGCAGCCACGGCGTCATGACGTCCAGCAGGACGGCGGTGGTGCAGCCGGTCTCGGTGATGCGGCGCCAGAAGTCGTTGGGGCTGAAGCGGTCCCACAGGCTGACCGAGGCTCCGGTCCAGAGGGCCCGCACGACGTTGAAGTGCGCTCCGCCGACGTGGTACATCGGCAGGTCGTTGTAGACGACGTCCTCCGGGGTCATCATCGTGCGCGCGACCCACGTGTAGCCGTTGATCCAACGGTGCGACTGGACGACGCCCTTCGACGGGCCCGTCGTGCCGGAGGTGTAGATGACGTTCGCCGGATCGTCGAACTCGACGCGCACGTCGGGGCGCTCGGCCGGCTGCACGAGCTTGCCGAACTCGCCCTCGTGCAGGCCGTCGATGACGACCACGCGCGGCGAGCACTCGAGCCGGTCCTCGATGTCGAGGATCCGCTGGTGCATGGCCCGGTCCACCAGCAGCGCGGTGGGGCGGGTGTCGTTGAGCTGGTACGCCAGCAGGTCGCCCGCGTACTGGAAGTTCACCGGGGCGTAGACGGCGCCGGCCTTCCACAGCCCGTACATGACGAGGGTCGAGACGAGCGGGTGCGTGGTCAGGATGCTGACCCGCGAGCCGGGCCCGACGCCGAGGGCGGCCAGGTTCCCGGCGACGTGGTCGGTGGTGCGGCCCAGCTCGGCGTAGGTCAGCGTCTCACCGGTCTCGCCGTAGACGATCGCCTGGCGGTCGCCCGTGGCGGCCACGTGGTGGTCGAGCGCGTCGACCGCGGTGGCGAAGTCACACTCGAGCAGCGCTTCGAGCTCTGCACCGGTCACGGTGTCGCCCATGTCAGGGCCTCGTTCCGAACGACGGGGGGCCCACCTGCTCGGGGACCACGCGGTAGGCGTCGCGCACCCAGCGCGTCAGCAGCTCACGGCTGCGGCGCGGGTCGATGAGGTCCTGCACGCCGTAGCGCTCTGCGGTGCGGAACGGCGAGCGGGCGACCTCGAGCCGATCGTGGATCTCCTGCATCATCGCCGCGGGGTCGTCCGACGCCTCGAGGTCGGCACGGTACGCCGCCTCGACGCCGCCCTCCACGGGCAGCGAGCCCCAGTCGCCGGAGGGCCAGGCCCACTGGCGGTTGAAGCGGTGGCGGTTGATCTGACCGGCTCCACCGACGCCGAAGACCCGGCGCACGATGATCTCGGCCATCGGCACGCGCGCCTGGTAGGCGGCGACCACGGCGCGGGCGCCGCGACGGATCGAGGCCGACTTCTCGGCCGCGAGGCCGATCTGCATCCCCGACTGGTCGGTCAGGCTGACGATCGGCAGGTGGAAGGTCTCGCACAGGTCGATGAGGCGCGTCAGTGCGTCGGCACCGTTGGGCGTCATCGTGGCGCCCTTGTACGGATCGGTGGCCACGACGCCGACCGGGTGTCCGTCGAGGCGGGCCAGGCCCGTGTAGACCGAGGCGCCGTACCCGGCGTACTCGAAGTTCGAGCCGCCGTCGAAGATCGCGTCGAGGATCGTCCGCAGCCGGTAGGGCTGACGACGGTTGCGGGGCACGACGTCGGCCAGGCCCTCGGACGAGGTGGTCGGCTCGATGCCGGCGATGACCGGCGGCACGTCGTGGACGCTCGACGGCAGGTACGAGAGGAAGTCACGGACGGCCTGGAGGGCGGCCTTCTCGTCAGGGACGATCCGGTCGATGGCGCCGCTGCGGCGGTGCACCTCGGAGCCGCCGAGCTGCTCCTTGTCCAGGGTCTCCCCCGTGGCGTGCTTCACGACGGGCGGTCCGGCGACGAACATCTGCGAGATGCCCTCGATGAGGACGCTGAAGTGGCTCATCGCCACGCGGCCCGCGCCGAGTCCGGCCACGGGGCCCATGCAGGCGGCGACGACGGGGACGAGCGAGAGGTTGTCCACCAGGGCGTCCCAGCCCGGGTTGGCGGGCACGTAGGTGTAGCCGGCGTCCTCGATCATCCGAACGCTGCCGCCACCACCGGTGCCCTCGACCAGCCGCACCAGGGGTGCGCGCAGGGCGCCGGCCATCCGCTCGGAGTCGACCTGCTTGGCCATGATCGACGCGTCGGCCGCACCGCCGCGGATCGTGAAGTCGTCGGCGCCGAGGGCGACGCGGCGGCCGTCGATCTCGCCGAGGCCGAACACGAAGTTGGCCGGCATGACGCTGACGGTGCTGCCGTCATCGGCGCGCGTGGCGAAGCCCGCGAGAGCGCCGACCTCCTCGAAGCTGCCGTCGTCCAGCAGGTCGACGATGCGCTCGCGGACGGTGCTGCGCCCGTTCTCGTGCTGGCGGCGGATCTTGTCCTCGCCGCCGAGCAACTCGGCGAAATGCTGTCGGCGGGAGATCTCGTCGATCTCGTCGGACCACACGTGGCTCACTGCTGCCCCTTTGATCGGAGAGGCGGGCGAACCCACCTGGTTTTCACTCGACCTAAGCATTCGCTTAGGTCTGCGAAGTTCCACGTTAGGTGATCCGAATCACAGAATCAAGACTGAAGTTGAAGTTATTTTCATGTCGCTGAAATGCCAGTGGCCGAGCCCGGAAATCAGGCTCGGCCACGAGGAACGTCGGTCGAATCAGTCGCTGAAGCGCGCCACCACGGCGCCCTCCTCCACGACATCTCCCTCGGACGGCAGGATTTCCTGCACCACGCCGGCACGGGGAGCCACGACCGGGATCTCCATCTTCATCGACTCGAGGATGAGGAGGGGCTGCCCCTCCTCCACCTGGTCGCCGACGGCAACCTCGATCTTGAACACGGAGGCTGTCAGCTCGGATCGCACGTCGGACATGTCGTGACCTTTCATTGCTTCGTCATGGCGGAGGAAACCTAAGCATACGCTTATGATGAGATGATAGGGAGCCTGCAGCGCCACCCAGCGGCGCGCAGAGGCCGAAATGGAGTGACGACGATGGCCGAGACCAGCCCGGAGGCGACGATCCCGCCGCGCGTCCTGATCGACCGCGAGCACGCCGAGCGGCGGATCGAGCAGTTCTGGGACGAGCGCGCGTCGGGCGCCTCGCGCAAGATCCTGCGCGGCGCCACGCTGGCCTTCGCCGACCTCGGCTACCACGGCGCGTCCACGCGCGAGATCGCCACGCGCTCGGGCATGAGCTCGGCGGCGGTCTACATCCACTTCGAGTCCAAGCAGCAGCTGTTCCACCGCATCGCGTTCGAGGGGCACCGCGCCTCCACGGGCGCCTTCAGCCAGCCCGCGCGGCAGGCGGGCGACCCGGTGGGCCAGCTCAGGCTGGGAGTCGCGTCGTTCGCCACGTGGAACGCCGAGATGAACCTCCTGTCGCGCTCGATCGAGTACGAGATCCGGCTCCAGCGCGGACCGGAGTTCGCCGACGTGTGGGCGATGCGGCGCTCGGTCGACGACCACGTGCTGGAGATTCTCGAGGCCGGCGTGGCCGAGGGCACCTTCCGGCTCGCCGACCCCGAATGGGCCAAGATCACCATCCTGTCGACCTGCATCGACGTGGCGCGCTGGTACCGGCACGGATCCCCCCGCACGCCCACCGCGATCGGCTTCCAGTACGCCGACCTGGCGATGACCCTCGCCGGCGCCCGCCAGCTCCCGCACTGAGGGCTCGCGCGGGCGCGTCCGCACCCGCCTGTTGACACGACCGTCAAAGTCGGCTTCACTCGTTGACGCTGACGTCAATGAGACCGCCGTCACGTCCCGTGCCCGGTCTCCCCCGACCCCCCGGAGGCAGCCGTCCCATGACGACCCCGCAGACCCTCGACGCGTACCTGACCGAAGTCCGCCGGCTCCAGGACGCGCGGCGTCCCGCCGGGATCCCGGCCGAGGTCACCTACCCGGCCGGCGAGATCACGATCCCGGCTCACGTGTCGCACTGGGCGGGCGAGCGTCCCGACCATCTCGCGCTGGCCCTCGGCGACACCCGGCTCACCTATGCCGAGCTCGACGACGTGCACCGCCGGGTGGCGACGTGGATGTCCGAGCACGGCGTGAGCCGCGGCGATCGCGTCGCGGTCTACCTCGGCAACTCCACCGAGTTCGTCATCGCCTTCCTGGCCCTGCTGCGCCTCGGCGCCGTCCACGTCCCGGTGAACCCGATGTTCCAGCCGGCCGAGCTCGCGTACGAGCTGCTCGACAGCGAGCCGGTGCTCGTCGTGACCAACACGGCGCTGTCGTCGACGCTCGAGGCGTGCGCCGACCGGGTCCCAGCGATCCCCGTCCTGCTGACCGACGGCACCGGCGAGCTCGACTGGGAGTCGGCCGTGGCCGCGGCGCCGTACGCGGGCGACGACGGCGACCTCGACTCGCTCGCCGCGCTCAACTACACCGGTGGCACGACCGGCATGCCGAAGGGCTGCCAGCACTCGCAGCGCCACATGCTCTACACCGTGGCCAGCGCCGCCGCGGCCACCGCGATGCCGTCCGACGGCAGCTACGTCTCGCTCTGCTACCTGCCGATCTTCTGGATCGCGGGCGAGGACCTCGGCATCCTGATCCCCCTCGTGCTCGGCGGCACCAGCATCCTGATGGCGCGCTGGAACGCCGCCGAGGTGGTCGACACCGTCGAGCGCGAGCGCGTCACCCTCATGACCGGCACGGTCGAGAACTACCTCGAGCTGATGGACACCCAGGACCTGGCATCGCGCGACCTGAGCTCGCTGCTCGACCCGCAGGCCGTCTCGTTCGTCCGCAAGATGACCCCGGAGGTCCGGCACCGCTGGGCCGACCTCGTGCCCGACTCGGTGCTGCGCGAGTCGGCCTACGGCATGACCGAGACCCACACGATCGACGCGGTGCCCTACGGCTTCGCCGAGAACGACCAGGACCTGCTGGCCGAGCCCGTCTTCTGCGGGATCCCGGTGCCCGGCACCGACATCGCCGTCGTCGAGCTGGGCACCCAGATCCCCGTCCCGCTGGGCGAGGTCGGCGAGATCATCGTGCGCAGCCCCTCGGTCACCGACGGCTACTGGCGCAACGAGGAGGCCACCCGCGAGCAGCTGGTCGACGGGTGGATCCACACCGGCGACAACGGCCGCATCGACGAGCAGGGCTTCCTGCACTACCTCGGTCGCCGCAAGGAGATGATCAAGGTCCGCGGCATGAGCGTGTTCCCCGCCGACGTCGAGATGCTGCTGGCCCAGCATCCCGCCGTGGACTCGGTCGCGGTCGTCCCCACCGACGACCCCGACACCGGCCAGCGCCCCGTGGCGTTCGTCGTCCCCAAGCCCGGCTCGGACGTCACCGCCGAGGAGCTCGTGACGTGGTCGCGGGCCAACATGGCGACCTACAAGGTGCCGCTCGTCTCGGTGCTCGGCTCCCTGCCGATGACTGCCACCGGCAAGGTGCGCAAGAACGAGCTCGCCGACGACGCGGCCGCGCTCAACGCCGGGGCCTCCTCGTGACCACCCTGCCCACGCTCGAGGAGCTCGAGTCGCTCGGCGCACTGTTCACGCGGACGGTGCCCGAGCGGTACCAGGACCTCAACGGTCACGTGAACGTGCGCGGGCACTACGACCTGCACATGGACGCCGCCGAGGAGTCGTGGGAGCACCAGGTGGGCCTCGACCAGGCCTTCCTCGACCGCACGGGCCAGAGCTCGTTCAGCCTCACGCACCACGTGCAGTTCCACCGGGAGATCCTCGTGGGCCACGAGGTCTCGGCGCACCTGCGGATCCTGGCGCGCGGGCCCAAGACCGTCCACGCCGTCACGATCGTGGCCAACCGCACCACCGGCGAGATCGCCAGCACGCTGGAGTTCGTCGAGGCCTACGTGGACCTGACCACCCGCCGCACGGCGCCGTTCGCGCCCGAGGTCGCCGAGCGCATCGACGCGCTCCTCGAGCAGCACGCCGCGCTGCCGTGGTCGCTGCCTCCGAGCCATCGCCTCGGCACCACGCGTCCGAGCTGAACAGCGGGTCGCGCAGTCCGAGACGGACTCAGGCGGGCGAGGGCGGCGAGGGTCGAACCGCGCCACCGGGCGCGGCGCCGGCCGGCGGAGGCTTCAGGGCCGAGACGTCCTTGGAGGAGGACTCGTAGCCCCCACGCTTCGGTCGGCTCCTGCCGACTCGAGGCGCCTGGAATTCGGAGTTCTTTCTGGTCACCGGTCACTCCCCTCAGGCATCGATGAACTCAAGGTACTCGACCTCCTGGAACCGCACGAGCAGCCCACGACCGAGGATCGGTCGACCTGAGCCGCTCAGCTCGAACTCCCCGGTGGCCGGGTCGACCTCAGCGACAGCAGCCAGAAAGAGGTCCTCGGGCTCGGGGTACCCGGAGGCGTAGGACTTCAGCTCCCCACTGCTGGCGTAGGCGCCGCCCAGCCACGTACCGGACTTCAGCCTGAGTCGGATCCAGCCGTTCCGCGGTCCTTGGAAGAGATGGTCCCAGGCTCGAGGCGCAGGGTCCGGCCCGGTGATCGCGAGTGCCCATCGCTGGCGCGATCGCGTCCCCCACCCGACGGCGGTTCCTGCCACCAGTGGGACGGCGACGTAGAGGAGTGCGGTGGGCCAGGCCCACCAGGACGGCGGGTCGGCTCGAGCCAGCGGAAGGTGAGTCGACCACAGCCACCACGTGGCGGGAGCGAAGAGTGCATGGAGGACCGCCGAGCCGCCGACGAACCGGAACAGTCGGTCACTGGCTCCCGAGCCCCACCTGCCCACGATCCGCTCGAACGCCCACGAGTAGAGGGCTCCGGGCAGGAGCGCCAGAAGGACGACACCGAGAGCGTGCATGGTGGAGGGCATCCGCACATGGTGGCGATTCGGCCGGCGCCCTCACCAGAGGGTGGTGGCCGTCTGTGGAAATCAGTGGCCGAGGCAGGCCATCCAGATGCGGTGCATCTCCTCGACGGCCTCGTCCACGGTGGTCGCGCCGGCCACCACGAGCGGCGCGTAGCGGTCGTTCATCCCGGCGCCCATCGTCCCGAGGGCCTCGGGATCGGCCACCGGCTGGACCCGGCCCGCGCGGGCCTGCTGGCTGACGTACGTGGCGGTGCGGTGCACGGCCTCGCCCTGGATCTCGCTCCAGAGGCGGCGCATCTCGTCGTCGGCGACCGCCTGGTGGTTGAGCACCGTCATCAGCGCGAGGTTCTCGACCGTCGCCTCGAGCGTGGTCGCGATCGTGCGCCGCAGCACCTCGTCGACAGCGTCGCGATCGATCCCCGACAGGTCCTGGGCCCGCAGGAAGCGGTCGCGCACCTGCTCGGCGAGGACGGCGAAGACCTGCTCCTTGGAGGCGAAGTAGACGTAGAACGTGGCGCGGCTGACGCCGGCCCGGCGCGTGATCTCCGCGATCGTGGTGGCGCCGTAGCCGAGCTCCTCGAACGCCGCGCGCGCCGCGGTCAGCAGCTCGCCGTGCCGTTGCGCGTCCGCCCGGTCGTGGTCCTCGCGGATCGCCCAGCCCTGAGTCATGGCCTCACCCTAGCCTGCCCATTGACACAGGTGTCAACAGTCGCGAGGATGGAAGTTGACACCCACGTCAACACCAGGAGTCGACGATGAAGGTCCTGATCGCCAACCGCGGCGAGATCGCCCACCGGATCGAGCGCGCGGTCCGTGCTCTCGACTGGACGCCCCAGCACGTGCACACCGCCGAGGAGGCGGGCAGCGCGGACCCCGAGAGCTACCTGCTCCCGAAGGCCGGCGTGGCCGGGTACCTCGACGTCGAGGCCATCGTGGCCGCCGCGGTCCTGACCGGCTCGGACCTGGTGCACCCCGGTTACGGCTTCCTCAGCGAGAGCGCGGAGCTCGCACGGGCCTGCGAGGCCTCGGGGCTCACGTTCGTCGGCCCGGACCCGACCACGCTCGAGCTGTTCGGCGACAAGGGCAGCGCCCGCGAGCACGCGCTGGCCCACGGCGTCCCGGTCCTGGACGCGACGGGACGCGACGCCTCCCTCGCCGAGGTCGCGGCC
Source organism: Aeromicrobium phoceense (assembly GCF_013868155.1). NCBI lineage: Bacteria > Bacillati > Actinomycetota > Actinomycetes > Propionibacteriales > Nocardioidaceae > Aeromicrobium > Aeromicrobium phoceense. The sequence goes on along the minus strand of NZ_JACEOG010000001.1, from coordinate 1,259,410 downwards.
CTGCTGGAGCGCCACCCCGCGGGCATCATGATCAAGGCCGTCTCCGGCGGTGGCGGCCGCGGCATGCGCCCCGTCACCGACGCCGCCGACCTCGCCGAGGCGTACGACCGCTGCCGCTCCGAGGCCGAGCGCGCCTTCGGCAACTCCTCCGTCTACGCCGAGCGGCTGCTCGCCAGCGCCAAGCACATCGAGGTGCAGGTGCTGGGCGACGGCGCGCGCGTCGTCACGCTCGGCGAGCGCGAGTGCTCCGTGCAGCGCCGCCACCAGAAGGTCATCGAGGTCGCGCCGAGCCCGTCGCTGACCGACGCCCACCGCGAGCGCCTGACCACGTGGGCGAAGGACCTCACCGCTCCCCTGGGCTACCGCGGCCTGGCCACGGTCGAGTTCCTCGTCAACGCCGACCTGCTGCGCCGCGGCGGTCCCCTCGACGCCGTGTTCATCGAGGTCAACCCCCGGCTCCAGGTGGAGCACACGGTCACCGAGGAGGTCACCGGCACCGACCTCGTGCGGGCCCAGCTGCTCGTCGCGGCCCGCCACCGCCTCGACGAGGTCGGCGTGCCGACCGACGTGCAGCCCCGCCCGGGCGTCGTCGCGATCCAGTCGCGCGTCAACGCGGAGGAGGTCGTCGGCGGCACGGTCGTCTCCACCACCGGCACCGTCACCGGGTTCTCCGCTCCCGACGGCGTCCGCGTCGACACCGGCATCGCCGCTGGCACCGTCGTCGACGGCACGTTCGACTCCCTCCTCGCGAAGGTCGTCACCGTCACCGAGGGCGACCACGCCACGGCCTGCGCCGACGCCGACGCGGCCGTCGCCGCCCTGCGGATCGAGGGCGTGCGGACCAACGTCCCGCTGCTGCGCGAGCTGCTGGCCCACGACGCCGTGCGCAGTGGTGAGGTCACCACCGCGTGGCTCGACCGCCTGCTCGCCGATCGCGCCGATTCCGAGCGCGCCACCGACGAGTCCGGCACCGTCTCCTCGGTCATGAACGGCACCGTGCTGGCCGTGTCGGTGAAGCCCGGCGACACCGTCGGGCCGAAGACGCCGCTGGCGACCCTCGAGTCGATGAAGATGGAGCACCCCGTCACGGCCGGGTTCGCCGGCACCGTCACCGAGGTCCTCGTCGCGACCGGGGAGCAGGTGGCGGCCGGCCAGCCGATCGCCGTCGTCGCGCCCGACGACACCGTCGACCACCAGCACGCCGAGGACGCGGACGTCGACCTCGACCACATCCGCCCCGACCTCGCGGAGCTCCAGGACCGGATCGCCCGCACCCGCGACTCGGCCCGGACCGAGGCCGTCGCGAAGCGGCACGCCCGCGGCCACCTCACCGCGCGCGAGTGGGTCGACCTGCTCGTCGACGAGGGCACCTTCACCGAGTACGGCGCCCTGACGGTCGCGGCCCAGAGGCAGCGCCGCACGCTCGACGACCTGATGGACAACACCCCCGCCGACGGCATCATCACCGGTCTCGGCACGATCAACGGCGACGACTCCGAGACGTCGCGCCGCTGCGCCGTCCTGGCCTACGACTACACGGTGCTCGCCGGCACCCAGGGCTACTTCAACCACAAGAAGACCGACCGCCTGCTCGAGCTGGCGCGCGACCGGAAGCTGCCCGTCGTCCTCTTCGCCGAGGGCGGCGGCGGCCGTCCCGGCGACACCGACACGGCTGACCTGCTCGCCGCAGGGCTGAACGTGCGCACCTTCGCCACGATGGGATCGCTGAGCGGCGTCGTGCCGACGGTCGGCATCCTCACGGGCCGCTGCTTCGCCGGCAACGCGGCCCTCCTGGGCTGCTGCGACGTCATCATCGGCACGGAGGACGCCAACCTCGGCATGGCCGGCCCGGCGATGATCGAGGGCGGTGGACTCGGCGTCTTCACGCCCGAGCAGATCGGCCCGATGTCGGTGCAGGGCCCCAACGGGGTGGTCGACATCGTCGTCGGCGACGACGCCGAGGCGATCAGCGTGGCCCAGCGGTACCTCTCCTACTTCCAGGGCGGTCGCACCGCGTGGGACGCCGCCGACCAGCGACGCCTGCGCCACGTCATCGGCGAGAACCGCAAGCAGGTCTACGACATCCGCACGGTCATCGACGCGCTGGTCGACACCGACAGCGTGCTGGAGTTGCGCCGCGAGTTCGGCACCGGCGCGATCACCGCCCTGGTGCGGATCGAGGGCCGGGCGTACGGACTCGTCGCGAACAACCCCGCCCACCTCGGCGGCGCGATCGACGCCGACGCGGCCGACAAGATGGCTCGCTTCCTCCAGCTGTGCGACGCGCACGGCCTGCCCGTCGTGTCGCTGTGCGACACCCCCGGCTTCATGGTCGGGCCGGAGAGCGAGCAGACCGCCACCGTGCGCCACTTCAGCCGGCTGTTCGTGATCGCCGCGCACCTCAAGGTGCCGATGACCACGATCGTCCTGCGCAAGGCCTACGGGCTCGGCGCGCAGGCGATGGCCGCCGGCGGCTTCGCCCAGACCACCGCGACGGTCTCGTGGCCCACCGGCGAGATCGGCGGCATGGGACTCGAGGGCGCGGTGCGCCTGGGCTTCTCCAAGGAGCTGGCCGCCATCGAGGACGAGCAGGCCCGGGCCGACCGCTACGAGGAGCTCGTCGCGCAGCACTACGAGGCCGGCAAGGCGATCAACGGCGCGATGAAGCTCGAGCTCGACGAGGTCATCGACCCCGCCGACACCCGCCGCTGGATCGTCGCCACCCTCGGCGACTGGGACGGCGAGGGCTCGCACCGGTTCGTCGACACCTGGTGAGCCGGCGGCGCGTCTGAGCAGTGGTTTCGATACGCCGCTCGTTCCTCGCGAGCTACTCAACCACCGGACGCCGAGCAGGCGTATCGAGATCACGCACCCGGTGATCGAGTAGCACTGCGAGGAACGAGCAGGCGTATCGAGATCACGCTGGTAGCGACCGCTCGATCGTCGTCACGACACTCGTGACCGACGGCCTCGTCGGCGTGCTCGAGAACCCGAAGCGGCAGGGCGGGTCCACCGGCCGGAGGTCCCCGAGGTCGGTCCCCCGCCACGTTCCCGCCATCGCGTCCACCGAGACGATCCCCGTCGCGCCGTACCACTCGCGGCGGTCGTTACCGGCCGTCCCGCGCGTCCTTACGCCTCGCATCACGACGCGCGCAATCGGGTCGATCGCGCCGCACCAGGCGGGCGCTGTCGCGAGGCGTGCGGGCACCAGGCGGAGCAGCGCACCCAGCGGCGTCCGCCCACCCACCACCAACCGCAGCGACAGCGACGGCGTCGCGACCTGCCACCCGTCGGCCGTGTCCGTCACGGACACGGGCTCGACGACGTGCTCGTCGAACGTGTAGGTTGCCGCGACGAAGTCCCGCACCCGCTCGGACGGGGCCAGCAGCACGCGGTGACCGGACGCGTCCTCGATCATCACGTCCGCGAACGCGCCCCACGGCGAGGCATCCCAGCGCCCGACGACCACGCGGATCCCGCTCGTGCTGCCGACGCCCGCGATGCGGCCGACGAAGCGCTCCCTGATCCGACCCGGCTTCACGAGCCCATCCTGCCCGCTCGGGGCCAGCGGCTGTCGGTGGCGAGCGGCAGGATGGGGGCATGTTGCTCGCCGAGCTCGTCGCCACCTCCACCGAGGTCGCCGCGACGCGCTCCCGGAAGGCGAAGGTGGCGCTGCTCGCCGAGCTGCTCGGCCGGGTCGAACCCGACGAGCTCGAGGTCGTGGTGTCCTACCTCGGTGGCGCCCTTCGCCAGCGGCGCACAGGCCTGGGCTGGCGGGGCGTGAGCGCCCCCACCCCGCCTGCCGACCAGCCGTCGCTGGACGTGCTCGAAGTCGATGCGGCGTTCGAGGCGATGTCGCGGCTGTCGGGGTCCGGCTCCCAGCGCGACCGCCGGGAGGCCGTCGCCGACCTCTTCGCGCGGGCCACCGCCGCCGAGCAGGCGTGGCTCCGGGCGATCGTCACCGGCAACCTGCGCCAGGGCGCGCTCGACGCCGTCACGCAGGAGGCCGTGGCGCAGGTCGCGGGGGTGCCGGTGGCCGCGGTGCGCCGGGCGGCGATGCTCGCCGGCAGCACGGTCGCCGCGGCGAGCGCCGCCTTCGAGGGCGAGGAGGCACTGGCCGCGATCGGCCTCGAGGTCGGCCGACCGGTCATGCCGATGCTGGCCTCGAGTGCACCCGACGTGGCCACCGCCATGGCCGGTCTCTCCCCCGACGGCCGCACCGACGTCGCCATCGACGCCAAGCTCGACGGCATCCGCATCCAGGTCCACCGCGACGGCGACGCGGTGCTCGTGGTCACCCGCAGCCTCGACGACATCACCGACCGGCTGCCCGAGGTGGTCGCGGTCGCCCGCTCGCTGCCCGCCACGCGGTTCGTGCTCGACGGCGAGGCGCTGGCTCTGTCCGACGACGGCCGTCCGATGGCCTTCCAGGACACGGCCAGCCGCACGGCCCAGGCCGCCGGCGTCGCGATCACGCCCCACTTCTTCGACGTGCTCCACGTCGACGGCCGTGACCTGCTCGACTCCCCCGGACACGAGCGCACGGCCGCGCTCGACGCGCTGGTGCCCGAGGCCCACCGGGTCCGCCGCCTCGTCACCTCCGACGCGGCGGCCGCCGACGCCTTCGCCGCGGAGACCGTCGCCGCCGGGCACGAGGGCGTCGTCCTCAAGGACCTCTCCGCTCCCTACGCCGCGGGGCGCCGCGGCGCGGCCTGGGTGAAGGTCAAGCCGGTCCACACGCTCGACCTGGTCGTCCTCGCCGTGGAGTGGGGCTCCGGCCGCCGACAGGGCTGGCTCTCGAACATCCACCTCGGCGCGCGCGACGAGTCGTCCCCGACCGGGTTCGTGATGCTTGGCAAGACCTTCAAGGGGATGACCGACGCGATGCTCACCTGGCAGACCGAGCGGTTCCTCGCCCTGGAGACGCACCGCGAGGGTCACGTCGTCCACGTCCGGCCCGAGCAGGTCGTCGAGATCGCCTTCGACGGGCTCCAGCGCTCCACCCGCTACCCCGGCGGCCTGGCCCTGCGCTTCGCCCGCGTCGTGCGCTACCGCGACGACAAGGCGCCGCACGAGGCCGACACCATCGATGCGGTGCGCGCGCTCGCCGGCGCTTGAGCAGAACCCTCGCCTGATCTCGATACGGCGTCTCGCTGCGCTCGCCACCTACTCGATCACCGGACCGGCCCGGACAGACAGCAGCCCCGCCGGGGAGGAATCCGGCGGGGCTGCTGGCTTGTGGGCGTCAGTCCGCGTTGCGGATGCTGCGCAGGTTCACGACGCGGTAGCCGGCGTCGAAGGTGAGCCCCTTGGTGAAGTAGTTCACGACGGGGATCATCAGCGGGACGAAGTCCACCCGCTCCAGCAGCGCGGCCTCGGCCTCGCCCCAGAGCTTGCAGCGCTCGTCGCCCTCGACCTTCGAGAGCTGGTCCTTGACCATCGCGTCGAACTCGTCGTTGTCGACGCGGCCCCAGTTCAGCGCGCCGCCCTCACCGTAGACCGAGCTCATCTTCGTGGCCATGGGGAACGGCGTGCGGATCGCGGTCTGGTACGGGTAGACGATGATGTCCCAGTCCTCGTCGTCGCCGTAGATCGTGCCGGCCGCCTGGGCCTGGGTGCCGCTCGTGATGTTGACCTTGATGCCCAGCTGGCGCACCGCGTCGGCCAGGTACTCCGGTCCGGAGTTCTGGACGTCGTAGCCCAGCATCTCGACCGTCAGCTCCTTGCCGCCCGGGCCGTAGCCGGCCGCCTCGAGCTCCTTCTTCGCGGTGTCCAGGTCGAACTCCGGGGTGAACTGCTCGTTCTCCGGGGTGTAGCAGTTCATGTCCGGCGTGATGAAGGTCCGGGTGGGCTCGCCCAGGCCGAACGAGGCGGCCTTCGTGAAGCCCTCCGGGTCGATGGCGTGGGCGACGGCGCGGCGCAGGCGCTCGTCGGCGAACGGACGGCCCTCGCGCTCGTTGAACGAGATGGCGTCGGCGCCGTAGGCCTTGCCCTGGATCGGGTCGTTGTCCTGCACCAAGCGCTCGTTGTCGCGGCCGAGGATCGCGGCGATGTCCGTGGCCCCGGTCTCGAAGAGGTTGGCGCGGGTGGAGTCCGACGTCACGACGCGCATCGTGATCTTCGCCGGGACCTCCTCGTCCTCGCCGAGGGCCGGCGAGTCCCACGACTCGAGCACGTACTCGTCGCCGCGCTTCATCGAGGCGATCTTGTAGGGGCCGGAGCCCTGCGGCTCGGTGCCGAGGCTCTCGACGTCCTCAAGGCCCTTCGGGCAGACGACGAATGCGTTCGTCATCGACTCCAGCATGTCCGCGTGGGGCTGGTTGACCTCGATGGTCAGGGTGTCGGCCTCGTCATCACCGACGATCGCCTTCGCGCCACCGGGACCGAAGAGTCGACCGGTGAACGGCGAGCCCGACTTCGGGTCGGCGAGGCGCTTCATGTTGTTCGCGACGTCCGACGGCAGCAGGTCGGAGCCGTCGCTGCACTTGAGGTCGGGGCGCAGGGTGAACACGACCTTCGTGGGCGTGACCTCCCACTTCGTGGCCATGGCCGGGGCGACGCCGCCCGTCTTGCGGTCCTGGCGGACCGGAGTGTCGTAGAGCGCCTCGAACAACTGCATCGACCCTTGGTCCGACGACGAGATCGCCGGGTCGAAGGTGTCGATGTCGTTGCGCAGGTCCATCACGAGGCTCTCGGGAACCTCTCCCGCCGGGCCTTGCGCTCCCCCGGACTCCCCTCCGCACGCGGCGAGCGTGAGCGCCGCGATCGTCACCAGTGCAGATGCCTGAACTCGTCTCGACATGACCAGCCTTTCCCTCCGATGGACATGTGATCGGTCTCACATGTTCAGCCCATCCTGATGGCGCCGACCCGCAAAGTCAATGTTGAACTCAGGTTTATATGAAGTTGGTTTCAACTCAAGCGAAAGGGCCGCGCGGATCACCGCGCGGCCCCTCCGTGAAGCTGTCTCAGCGAGCGTGCGTGACGCCGCCGTCGACCGTGATGGTGGAGCCGACGACGTAGTCGCCCGACCGTGCCGCGAGGTAGATCGCAGCGGCGGCCATGTCCTCGGACGTGCCGATGCGGCCCGACGGGATCGAGGACTTGATCTCCTCGGCGTGGTCGCGAGCGTCCTTGTTCATGTTCGAGGCGAACGCGCCCGGCGCGATGCCGCTGACGGCGATGTCGTCCTCGATCAGGCGGATCGCCATGCGGCGCGTCAGCTGGATGACCCCGGCCTTGCTGGCGTGGTAGGAGTACGTCTCCTGCGGGTTCAGGCTGATGCCGTCGATCGAGGCGATGTTGATGACCTTGGCGAGGTGGTCGCCGGTCGCGGCCACGAGGTCCGACTTCAGCGCCTGCGTCAGGAAGAACAGCGACTTGACGTTGAGGTCCATGACCTTGTCCCAGCCGGACTCGGGGAACTCGTCGAACGGCGCGCCCCAGGCGGCACCGGCGTTGTTGACCAGGATGTCCAGGCTCGACTCGTGCTCGCGGTAGCGCGCGACGAGGTCGTTGATGCCGTCCAGCGTCGAGACGTCGGCCGGCAGCGACACGCAGGTGCCGAACTCCGAGAGCTCGGCGGCGGTGGCGTCGCACGCCTCGGCCTTGCGGGCCGAGATGTAGACCCGCGCGCCCTGCTTGAGGAAGCCCTCGGCGATCATGCGGCCGATCCCGCGGGACCCTCCGGTGACGAGAGCGGTGCGGCCTTCGAGTGAGAACAGTGACGTGGTGTCCATACGTGGATCCTCCAGGTGGTGGGTGAGGTGGGTCGGGGGGGGGGGTCAGGACTGCGGCAGGTCGACGAGGTCGGCCAGGTCGGAACGGTGCGCCGCGGGCGTGCCGAGCGCGAGCTGGTCGGACTTGGCCCGCTTCAGGTACAGGTGGATCGCATGCTCCCACGTCATGCCGATGCCGCCGTGGAGCTGCAGCGCCTCCTCGGCCGCGTGCAGCGCGACGTCGGAGCAGTACGACTGCGCCACGGCCTGCGCGACGGGGGCGTCCGGATCGCTCGTGGCGAGCGTGTCGGCCGCGTACCGCGCGGCCGCCTGCGCCTGGGTGACCTCGAGGTAGAGGTCGGCGAGCCGGTGCTTGATCGCCTGGAACGAGCCGATCGGCCGGGCGAACTGGATGCGCGTCTTCGCGTACTCCACGGTGGTCTCCAGGCACCACTGGGCCAGGCCCAGCTGCTCGGAGGCCAGCAGCGCGGCGCCCGCGGCCAGGGCTGCGTCGACGGCGGCGATCGCGGCGTCGCCCTCGGCGAGCACCTGCCCCTCGCCCGTCGGGGTGACCGACGCCAGCGGCCGGCTCATGTCGAGCGACGTGAGCGGCGTGACGTCGGCGGTCTCGTGCAGCACGAGCCGCACGGTCCCGCCCTCGGACGTGGGCACCAGGAAGAGGTCGGCGCCGATGGCGCCCGCGACCGGAGCCGTGGCACCCTCGCCCGCCGACCAGGCGCCGGCACGAGCCGACCACGGCAGGACGAGCACGGCACGGCGCTCGCCCGAGGCGACCCGGGGCAGGACGTCCTGAGCCTCGACCGACAGCAGGACGGTGGTCGCGATGACCGCGCTCTCCAGGAACGGGACGGGCGCGACGGTGCGACCGAGCTCCTCGAGCACCACGGAGGCCTCGCGCGCACCTGCACCCGCGCCTCCCCACTGCTCGGGAACCAGCAGGCCGGCCAGTCCGAGGTCACCCGCGAGGGCGGACCAGGCGGCGGAGACGTCGGTCTCCGGGGCGTCGTAGAGCGCCGCGACGGTCGAGGGATCGACGGTGCGCTTCAGCGCGCCGCGCACGCTGGAGCGCAGCGACTCCTCGACATCCGAATACAGCAGTTCACTCATCGGGGCACCTCGTTGAAGGGGACGCCCTTGTCGGGGCGGTGGTCGGCGGGCAGGCCCAGCACGCGCTCGGACACGACGTTGCGCATGATCTCGGACGTGCCGCCCTCGATCGAGTTGCCCTTGGCGCGCAGGTAGCGGAAGCCAGGGCCGCGGCCCAGGAAGCTCGCGGACGCGGTGCGCACCATGGTCCAGTCGTCGTACTGCAGCCCTGCGTCGGGATCGAGCTCGAGCGCGAAGCCGGACACCTGCTGTGCCTGCTTCGCGAACGCGAGCTTCATCGCCGAGCTCTCGGGGCCGGGCTGACCGACGGCCAGCTGCTGGCGCAGGCGCTCGCCCGCGAGGCGGGTGACCTCGGTCTCGACCCACCACTGCATGAGCCGGTCGTGCTCGGCGGCGGAGCGGACCGACGGGTCGGTGCGCCACCGCTCGGTGACGATGCCGATCTGGCCGGCCTCGCGGTCGGCCCCGCTGCTGATCGCCACGCGCTCGTTGTTGAGCGTCGTGGTGGCCACGCGCCAACCTTGGCCGACATCACCGACCCGGTCGGCGTCCGGCACGCGCACGTCGTTCAGGAAGACCTCGTTGAACTCGGCCTCGCCGGTGATCTGGCGCAGCGGACGCACGTCGACGCCCGGATCGGCCATGTCGACGACGAAGTACGACAGGCCGGCGTGCTTGACCACGGTCGGATCGGTGCGGGCGACGAGGATCGCGCGCTGGGCGTTCTGCGCCCCCGAGGTCCAGACCTTCTGGCCGTTCACGATCCAGGTGTCGCCGTCGAGGACGGCCTTCGTCGCCACGCCCGCGAGGTCGGAGCCGGCACCGGGCTCGCTGAAGAGCTGGCACCAGACCTCCTCGCACGTGAAGAGGGGGCGCAGATACCGCTCCTGCTGCTCGGGGGTGCCGAACGCGATGAGCGTCGGCGCCGCCATGCCCAGGCCGATGCTGTTCAGGCCGAGGTCGGGCGCCGGGGCACCCGCCTCGGCGAGCAGCTGCTCGACCACCTGCTGCTCGTCACGCGGGCGGTCCAGGCCGCCGCGGCCCACCGGGAAGTGGACCCACGCGAGCCCGGCGTCGAACCGGGCCCCGAGGAACTCCACCGGGTCGACCGTGGCGAGGTCGAAGCGCTCGAGCAGTGCCGCCACCTCGGCGCGAACGTCAGTCACGCGTCCCCGCCTTGCGCAGCTCGTGACGCGCGAGGGCGTTCTTGTGCACCTCGTCCGGCCCGTCGGCGAAGCGCAGCGTGCGCACCTGGGCGAACCACTCGGCGATCGGGAAATCCTGGCTGAGTCCGCCACCGCCGTGGACCTGGATCGCCTTGTCGACGATCCACTCCACCGTGCGGGGGGCGGCGATCTTGATGGCCTGGATCTCGGTGTGGGCACCCTTGTTGCCGACGGTGTCCATGAGCCACGCGGCCTTGAGGGTCAGCAGGCGGATCTGCTCGATCTTGACGCGCGACTCGGCGATCCAGTCGCGGACGACGCCCTGCTCGCTCAGCGGCTTGCCGAAAGCCACGCGGTCGTTGGCTCGCGCGACCATCAGCTCGAGGCTGCGCTCGGCGATGCCGATGAGACGCATGCAGTGGTGGATGCGGCCGGGCCCGAGGCGAGCCTGGGCGATCGCGAAGCCCTCGCCCTCGCCGGCGATGAGGTTCGTGACGGGCACGCGCACGTCGGTGAAGATCACCTCGGCGTGGCCGCCGTGGTCGCGGTCGTCGTAGCCGAAGACGCGCATGCCGCGCTTGATCTCGATGCCGGGGGTGTCCCGCGGCACGAGGATCTGCGACTGCTGGCGGTGACGCGACGCGTTGGGGTCGGTCTTGCCCATGACGATCATGATCTTGGCGTTCGGGTTCATCGCACCCGAGATGAACCACTTGCGGCCGTTGATGACGTACTCGTCGCCGTCGCGCACGATCGAGGTCTCGATGTTGGTCGCGTCGGAGCTGGCCACGGCCGGCTCCGTCATCGCGAAGGCGGAGCGGATCTCGCCCTCGAGCAGGGGCTCGAGCCACTGCTTCTTCTGCTCGTCGGTGCCGAACATGCTCAGCACCTCCATGTTGCCCGTGTCGGGCGCCGCGCAGTTCGTGGCGGTCGGGGCCAGGTGCAGGCTGCGGCCCATGATCTCGCACAGCGGCGCGTACTGGAGGTTCGTCAGGCCGGCGCCCTCGGCGCCCGGGTGGAAGAGGTTCCACAGGCCGCGCTTCTTCGCCTCGACCTTCAGGCCCTCGATCACCGGCGGGGGCGACCACACGTCGGGAGCTGCTTCGAGCTGCTCCCAGAACGTCGCCTCGGCGGGGTAGATGAACTCGTCCATGAACGAGGTCAGGCGCTCGATCAGGTCGTTGGTGGTGGCGTCGTAAGCAAATTCCACGGGGTACTCCCAAAGGTGAATTCAGATTCAACTCAGGCTAGCGCCTCGCCCCGCGGATGGCAATGGCCGGTCCGGCTCAGGCCGAGGCGCGCGACGGGAGCGTCATGCCCAGCGCGTTGAACCACAGCTTCGTCGACGTCTCGACCATCGCGTCGAGGTCGTACTCCTCCCCCAGCGCGAAGGAGTAGTAGGCCAGTCGGCTCACCATGCTGGACAGCGCGCGCGACGTCATGACCGGATCGAGCCCGGGGTCGGCCAGTCCGGACTCCTGGGCCGACTCCACCCACCGCGCCACCCGGTCGGTGAACAGCGTGGAGCGCTGCACGCGCAGCGCGCGGAAGTCGGGGTTGATCGTGGCGACCTGCTCCAGCAGCACCATGAGCTTGGCGTTGCGCCGGTACGCCTCGAAGTAGGCACGGTTGCTGGCCTCGAGGACCGCCGCGATGTTCTGGGGGTCCTCCTCGACGCGCGGCAGGCCGGGGTGCAGCATGTCGTCCTGCGCGACCTGCAGGACGGCCGTGAAGATCTCGTCCTTGCTGTCGAAGTAGGTGTAGAAGGTGCCGATCGACGTGTTCGCCTCGCGCGCGATGTCGGTCAGGCGGGAGTTGATGAACCCGTCGCGCTCGAACACGCCTCGCGCCGCCCTCACGAGCGCCTCACGGGTCCGCTGACCCCGGGCCGTCACGGGCAACGAGCGCAGGGTGCTCTCGTCGACCAACGACCCGGGGGCGTGACCGTCGGGACTACTTGATCTGCTCACCGACAGGCCTGAGCACCGAGATGACGGGCGGGCCCGCGACGAGATCCTTCAGCACCTCGCCGAACGTGGCGAACTCGGCCGACGAGCCGTGGCGACGCAGCGCGTCACCGTCGGCGTACTCCTCGATCAGCACGTAGTCGACCTCGCTGCCGCTCACGCGCTGCAGGTCCCACCGGGTGCAGCCCTCGTCGACCAGCATGCCGGGACGGGCGGCCGCGACGGCCTGCTCGAACTCGGCCGTGCGGTCCTCGCGGACGGTGACGGCGGCGGTCACGTTGATCATCGGTCTCCTCCAGCGGTCGCGGCACGACGGCCGAACACGGGCGTGCGCTTCTCCACGAAGGCACGCACGGCGCCGATGTGGTCCTCGGTGAGCCCGGTCGCCTTGTGCAGGGGCACCTCGGCGTCCATGCTCTCCTCGAGGCTCACGCGGGGGGCGCGGTCGAGGTTGTCCAGCATGTACTCGTAGGCCTGGGCGGGACCGTTGGCGAGCTGCTCGGCGAGGGCTCGCACCCGCGCGTCGAACTCGTCCTCGGGCACGACCTCGTTGAGCAGGCCCAGGCTGCGGGCCTCCTCGGCGCGGACGCGCGGGTTCAGGAGCATGAGCTCCCGCGCCTTGACCGGGCCGACGATGTCGTTGAGCAGCCACGCCACGCCGAAGTCGCCCGAGAGGCCGACCGCGCCGAACGCCGTCGCGAAGACGGCGCGCTCGCTGCCGATCCGGAAGTCGGCGGCCAGGGCCAGGCCCAGACCGGCGCCGGCGGCCGCGCCGGGGATCGCGGCGATCACGGGCTTGCGGCTGCGGTAGATCTTGCCCACCGTCGCGCGCTGCGCCTGACGCTGCGCCTCGACGGCCTCGACGTCGACCTCCGAGCTGCCGCCGCCCTCACCGCCCTTGGCGTCGAAGTCCTGGACGTCGCCACCGGAGCAGAACGCCTTGCCGGCGCCCGTGATGACGATGACACCGACGTCCTCGGAGTCCTGCATCGCGTCGAGCAGGGTCTCCAGGCCGGCGACCATCGCATCGGACAGCGCGTTGCGGCGGTCGGGACGGTTCAGCGTGATGGTGCCGATGCCGTCCGCGACCTCGCCGTAGACGTCGTCGTCCGTGCTCGTGCCGTTGATGAGCTGCGACATCACGCGACCTCGAAGAGGCCCGCGGCACCCATGCCGCCGCCGATGCACATGGAGATCACGACGTAGCGCGCGCCGCGACGCTTGCCCTCGATGAGCGAGTGGCCCACGAGGCGGGCGCCGGTCATGCCGTACGGGTGGCCGACCGAGATCGCGCCGCCGTTGACGTTGTAGCGCTCGGGGTCGATCTCGAGGGCCTCGCGGCAGTACAGCGCCTGCGACGCGAAGGCCTCGTTGAGCTCCCACAGGCCGATGTCGTCGACCGTCAGACCGTGGTGCTTGAGCAGCTTCGGGATCGCGAAGACCGGGCCGATGCCCATCTCGTCCGGATCGCAGCCGGCGACGGCCATGCCGCGGTAGACGCCGAGGACGTTCGCGCCACGCTGCTCGGCGACCTTGCGCTCCATGAGCACCGAGGCGGAAGCGCCGTCGGAGAGCTGCGAGGCGTTGCCGGCGGTCACGCTGGACACCTTCGTCACCTGACCGTCGGGCAGCACGGCCGACAGGCCCGAGAGCGACTCACGCGTGGTCGAGGGGCGGTTGCCCTCGTCCTTCGCCAGGGTCACGCGCTGCTCGCTGATCTGCTTCGTCTCACGGTCCTGGACCAGCTGGACCGACTCGAACGGCACGATCTCGTCGTCGAAGCGGCCGGCCTCCTGCGCGGCGGCGGTGCGCTGCTGCGAGAGCAGGGCGAACTCGTCCTGGGCGTCGCGGCTGACGTTGTAGCGCTCGGCCACGATCTCGGCCGTCTGAAGCATCGGCATGTAGAGGTCGGGGCGGTGCTGCTCGAGCCACGGGTCGTTGGCGCGGTGGCCGTTCATGTGCTCGTTCTGCACCAGCGAGATGGACTCCACGCCGCCGCCGATGGTGATGTCCATGCCGTCCGCGACGATCTGCTTCGCGGCCGTGGCGATGGCCATCAGGCCCGAGGCGCACTGGCGGTCCACCGACATGCCGGCGACCGAGGTGGGCAGGCCCGCGCGCAGCGCCGCCTGGCGTGCGACGTTGAACCCGCTGCTGCCCTGCTGCATGGCGGCGCCGAAGACGACGTCCTCGACCTCCGAGCCATCGATGCCGGCACGCTTCACGGCCTCGGCGATGGCGTGACCCGCCAGCTCCTGGGCCTGCGTGTTGTTGAAGGCACCGCGATAGGCCTTGCCGATGGGGGTGCGGGCGGTCGAGACGACAACTGCCTCTCTCATGAGCGTTCCTTCTGATCCGAAAGTCGATGGTCGAGAGTCCTCGCGCCGGCGGCGCGGAACAGGTAATATGAATCTTACTTCAGTTTCAACTTTGGCTCGTTGTCCCCCCGATGTCAACAACGCGCCCCGCAGGGAAGTGGGATGGACACCGATGGCACGGAACACCGCGCGTCGATCAGGCGCGGCGCTGGTCATCGTCCTGTCCCTGCTCTCCACCGTGACCGCACTGCTGCAGACGATGGCGGTGCCGGTCCTGGGCAAGATGAGCCGCGACCTCGAGGTCTCCACCGCTGCGATCGGCTGGGTCGTCACCATCAACCTGTTGGCCGCTGCCGTGCTGACCCCGGTCCTGAGCAAGTCCGGCGACCTGCACGGCCGGCGCCGCCTCGTGCTCGTCGTCGTGGGCGCTGTCGCGATCGGATCGCTGCTCGCTGCGGTCACGTCGTCGTACTGGATCCTGCTCGTGGCCCGCGCCATGCAGGGAGCGTCCTTCTGCCTGTTCCCGCTGGCGGTCGGCCTGCTGCGTGAGCACCTCCCGATGCGCCGCCTGCCCCTCGGGCTCTCGTTCCTGACCGGCGCGATCAGCGTCGGCGCCGGCGCGGGCCTCGTGCTGACGGGCGTCCTCACCCACGGCGACCGCGACTACCGCAACATCTTCTGGTTCACGATGACGGTCGCGCTGGTTCTGTTCGTGATGTCGGTGGTCGTCATCCCCCAGGACCGGCCGCACGCCGCCGGACGCGTGGACTGGCTCGGCGGATTCCTGCTCGGTGTCGCGCTCGTGCTGGTGCTGCTGGCCATGACGCAGGGCAACGACTGGGGCTGGACCAGCGTCACCACCACCGCGACGCTCGCTGGCTCGGTGGTGACCTTCGCCGTATGGCTCGCGGTGGAGAACCGCGTGGCCGAGCCCCTCGTCCCCGTGGCGATGCTGCGCGACCGCACGCTCGCGTCGGCCAACGCGATCGGCTTCTTCATCGGCTTCGGGATGTTCCTGATCTTCCTGAGCCTCACCGCGCTCGTGCAGGTGCCGGAGAGACACGGCCACGGGTTCTCGGCCTCGGTCCTCGAGACGAGCCTGGTCTACCTGCTGCCTGCTGCCAGCATCGGCATCGTGGCCTCTCCCCTGGGCGGCGTGTGGGTCACCCGCTTCGGCGGCCGCGCCACCCTCCTGGTCGCCTCGATCATCGGCCTGATCGGCTACGTGCAGCTGTTCGCGTTCCACGACGAGGTGTGGCAGGTCATCCTCGGCGGCGTCATCACGAACTTCGCCTTCAGCATGGGCTTCGCCGCCGTCCCGGCCGTCGTCACCTCGGTCGTGCGCCCCGAGGAGACCGCCCTGGCCAACGCGATGGCCTCGATCATGCGCTCGGGCGGCAGCGCGCTGGGCAGTGCGCTCGTCGTCGCCCTGATCGCGAGCCACCTGATGCCCGACGACCACCCCGAGGAGTCGGTGTTCGCCATCGTCTTCGCGATCGGCGCCGTGACCATGGTCCTCAGCATCGTCATCACCCTCGTCGGCATCCCCCGACGCGACGTGGCCGCGGCCCGCGCTGCGGAGCCGGCAACGGACGAGCCCGAGACGGCTCGCGACCTCACGCCCTGACCGACACCTCGAAGGGCCCCTGACGACGAGTCGTCAGGGGCCCTTCGCGTGCGACCTCAGGAGGAGGGCGACGAGATCTTCAGCGCGTTCACCCACAGCTGCGTGAGCGAGTCGACCATCTCCTCGATCGTCCACTCCTCGCCCAGCACGAATCGCGAGTACGCCGCCCGAGCGACCATGCCGGACAGGAAGAACGAGGCCAGCTTCGGATCGACGTCCTTCGTGGCGATGCCCTGGTCCTGCAGCTGCTTGATGCTCCTGGCGTTGCGCTCGACGAACGCCTCACCGCGCTTGCGTCGCAGGTCGCGGAAGTTGTCGTCGATGTTCGCGACCTGCTCCATCAGCCGCATGAACGGCGCGAAGCGCTGGTAGGACTCGAGGTAGGCGCGGTTCGCCTCACGGATCTGGGCGACCGGGTCGTCCCCGCCGGTGACCGAGCGGACGTCGGGGTGCAGCATCTCCTTCTCGACCTCGGCCTGCACGGCGGAGAAGATCTCCTCCTTGCTGTCGAAGTACGTGTAGAAGGAGCCGGCAGAGATGCCCGCCTCGGTGGTGATGTCCACGAGCCGCGCGTCGAGGAAGCCGTCGCGCTCGAACACGACGCGCGCGGCGTCGATGAGGTTGGCGCGCGTACGCAGCCCACGAGGGGTCGTGGGCAGCTCGCGCGACGGCGCCTCGCCGGAGAAGCCGGCGGAGCGCCGATGGCGCGTCGTACTCTCTGCAGAGCTGCTCATGCCGTCATCCTAAGGGGAATCTGAGGTCGAGTTCGGCTTTGTTACCGCGTGGTCACGAAGGTTCTACTTCGCTTCCACGAGACGTCCGAGGGACTCGGCCACCGCGACCGGCTTCTCCGAGCCCTCACGCTCGAAGACCTGGCGCGCGCGCAGCTGGACGCCGCCGGGCACGTGGTCGATCGAGATGACCTCGGTCGTCATGCGCACGCGCGAGCCGATGGGCAGCGGCGCGGGGAACCGCACCTTCTCGTAGCCGTAGTTGAGGCTGTGCGCGAACGCCTCGAACGAGATGAGCGAGTAGGAGAACGCCGGTCCGAGCGACAGGCTGTAGAGGCCGTGCGCGATGGTCGTGCCGAGCGGGCTCTGCGCGGCGCGGTCGGGATCGACGTGGATCCACTGGTGGTCGCCGGTCGCGTCGGCGAACGCGTTCACGCTCTCCTGCGTGACGTCGTGCCACTCGGTCGGGCCGATCGTCTTGCCGATGAGGGCCTCGAGGTCGGCGACGTTCTGCGGGCGGACGGGCAGCTGGGTGGTGTCGGTCAAGGTTCTGTCCTTCGTGAGTGGTGGTGGTGGTGGTGTGAAATCGGGGTCAGCGTCCGCGCCAGACGGGCGCGCGGCGCTCGGCGAACGCGGTGGCGCCCTCGCGGGCGTCCTCCGACGTGCTGACCTTCATGGCGATGGGCTCCTGCTGCTTCCAGCCCTCGGCCATGCCCCAGTCGGCGGCGTTCTCGAGCACGTACTTGGTGCCCTCGAGGGCCAGCGGCGCGTTGTCGACCAGCTGCTGCGCCAGCTCGAGCGCGACCTCGAGGGCCTGGCCGGGCTCGGCGACACGGTTGACCAGGCCGACCTGGTACAGCCGCTCGACCGGGAGGTGGTCGCCGGTCAGCCCGATCTCCGCGGCCACGTGGTACGGGATCCGCTGCGCGAGGCGCAGCAGGCCACCACCGGCGGCGATGAGGGAGCGCTTGACCTCGGGAAGGCCGAGCTTGGCGTCCGAGGCGGCCACGATCAGGTCGCACGCGAGGGCCATCTCCAGGCCCCCGGCGACGGCGAAGCCCTCGATCGCGGCGATGAGCGGGGTCTTGGGGCCGCGCGTGGCGAAGCCGCCGAAGCCCCGGTCCTCGAACGCCGGGAAGTCACCCTCGAGGAAGGCCTTGAGGTCCATGCCGGCGCTGAAGCCCCGGCCCTCGCCGCGGATGATGCCGACCACGAGCGACGGGTCGGCATCGAGCTCGTCGAGCACCGCCGCCATCTCGCGCGCCACCTGTCCGTTCACCGCGTTGCGGGCGTCGGGGCGGTTCAGGGTGATCAGCAGGGCCCGGCCGTCCAGGACCTTCTCGCTGAGTACGACTGACATGAATCTCCTTGTGCTGGTCGCCGGTGGCACCGGCGGTGGATCAGGACGTGAGGAGGCGGGCGCCCCGTGCTGCGCGGGGCGCCCGCCGGCTCTCACTCGACCGCGCGGATGCTCCGCAGGTCGACGGTGCGGTACGTCGCGTTGAACGTGAGTCCGTCGGCGAAGTAGTTGGCGATGGGCCACAGCAGCGGCACCAGGTTCGTCTGCTCGAGCAGCGCGGCCTCGGCCTTGCCCCAGTTCTCGCAGCGCTCCTCGCCCAGCGAGCCGGTCGCGGCCGCCGAGTACTTGTCGAAGTCGTCGTTGCGGGTCCGGCCGAAGTTGTACGAGCCGCCCTCACCGAGGTTCGAGCTCATCTTCGTCACGAGCGGGTACGGGTGCGGGGCCGCGCTGAGGTACGGGAACACGATGACGTCCCAGTCGCCCTCGTCGCCGTAGACGATGGCACCGGCCTGGGCCTGCGTGCCGTTCGTGACCTTGACGTCGATGCCGACCTTGCGCAGGGCGTCCGCGACGTAGTCCGGGCCGGAGTTCTGCACGTCGTACCCGAGCAGGCGCACCGTCAGCTTCTTGCCGCCGGGACCGTAGCCCGCGGCCTCGAGGTCGGCCTTGGCCTGGTCCTCGTCGAACTTCAGGCCGATGTCGCCGTTGGACTCGGTGTAGCAGTCCATGTTCGGCGTGATGACCGTGTTCACCGGCTCGCCGACGCCGAAGGACGCGGCCTTCGTGTACGCGGCGGCGTCGATCGCCTGGGCGACGACCCGGCGCAGGCGCTCGTCCGACATGGGCGCCTCGGGACGCTGGTTGAACGTCAGGGAGTCGGCCTCGAAGGCCTTGCCCTGGATGAACTCGTGGTTGGACTCGAGTCGCTCCGAGTCACGACCGAGGATGCCGGCGATGTCGGTCTCACCGGTCTCGAAGAGGTTGGCGCGCGTCGCGTCGTTCGTGATGACGCGGAACGTGATCTTGGCCGGGACGCTCTTGGGGTCCTCCAGCGCGGGCGAGCCCCACGCCTCGAGCTCGTAGGTGTCGCCGCGCTTGAGCGAGGTGACCTTGTAGGGGCCCGAGCCCTGCGGAGCCGTAGCCAGCGCCTCGGTGTCCTCCAGGCCCTTCGGGCAGATCACGAAGGCGGTCGACATGCTGTCGAGCAGGTCCGAGTGGGGGTCGTTGACCTCGATCGAGACGGTGCGGGCGGCGTCGTCGGCGACGATGTCCTTCACTCCCCCGGCGCCGAAGAGGCGGCCCGTGTAGATGGAGCCCGTCTTCGGATCGGCGAGGCGCTTCATCGAGTTCGCGATGTCGGTGGCCGTGAGGTCGGTGCCGTCACTGCACTTCAGGCCCTCACGGAAGGTCATGTCGATCTTCGTGGTCGTGACCTCCCAGTCCGTGGCCATGGCCGGGACGTACTCGCCCGACTTCATGTCGCGGCGGACCGGCGTGTCGTAGAGCGCCTCGTACATCTGCACGGCGCCCTGGTCGGCCGCGGTGAGGAAGGGGTCGAAGGTGTCCACGTCGTTGCGCAGGTCCATGACCACCTTGTCGGGCGCCTGACCGGCGACACGGTCGCCGCCTTCGTCGGAGCCTCCACAGGCAGCGAGGATCGAGGTCGACAGCGCGAGTGCGCCGGCGAGGCCGACCGTGCGGCGCCACGGACGGGTTCGGGGAGAGGTCATCGGTCATCCTTCGTCGAGGGGCCTGAATCCGAATTCAGGTTCTTGAGTCGAGTGTGACGGAGGTCACCAGAAATATCAATACTGAACTCAGTTTCATTTACAGCGAAGGCCGGCCCCCACCGGGTGAGGAACCCAGGAGGACCGGCCGCTCGCGGCGTGGAGGCTCAGCCCTTCACGCGAATCGTCCGCAGATCGGTGGTGCGGTAGCCCGTCTCGAAGGTCAGGTCCTTCGAGAAGTAGTTGGCGATCGGCCACATCATCGGCACGACGTCGGCGCGCTCGAGCAGGGCCGCCTCGGCCTTGCTCCAGTTCTCGCACCGCTCGTCACCCGTGCTCGCGGGTGCCAGCGCGGCGTACTTGTCGAACTCGGCGTTCTTGATGCGGCCGAAGTTGTACGAGCCGCCCTCACCGAGGTTCGAGCTCATCTTCGTCACGGCCGGGTACAGGTGCGGCGCCGGGGCGTTCATCGGGAAGACCAGCAGGTCCCACTCCCCCTGGTCGCCGTAGACGATGCCCGCGGCCTGGGCCAGCGTGCCGTTGGTGATCTCGACCTTCATGCCGATCTCACGCAGCGCGTCGGCGACGTACTCCGGGCCGGAGTTCTGCAGGTCGTAGCCCAGCAGGCGCACCGTGAGCTCCTTGCCGCCGGCACCGTAGCCCGCGGCCTCGAGGTCGGCCTTCGCCTGGTCCTTGTCGAACTTCGGCTTCCGGTCGCCGTTGCTCTCGACGTAGCAGTCCATGTTGGGCGTGGCCAGGGTGTCGATCGCCTCGCCGACGTCGAACGACGCCGCCTTGGTGTAGGACTCGGCGTCGAGCGCCTGCGCCACGACGCGGCGCAGCTTCTCGTCCGCGAACGGCGCACCGTCGCGCTGGTTGAACACGACCGAGTCGGACTGGAACGCATTGCCCTGGATCGGCTCCACGGTCGCCTCGAGGCGCTTGGAGTCACGGCCCACGACGCTGACGATGTCGGCGCCGTCGGTGTCGACGAGGTTCGCGCGGGTGGAGTCGGAGGTCACGACGCGGTAGGTCAGCTTCGCCGGGACGCTCTCGGGGTCCTCGAGCGCGGGCGAGCCCCAGGCCTCGAGCTCGTACG
Organism: Aeromicrobium phoceense; assembly: GCF_013868155.1. Classification (NCBI taxonomy): domain Bacteria; kingdom Bacillati; phylum Actinomycetota; class Actinomycetes; order Propionibacteriales; family Nocardioidaceae; genus Aeromicrobium; species Aeromicrobium phoceense. Next base: position 1,238,629 of record NZ_JACEOG010000001.1, on the reverse strand, counting down.
TGTCGCCACGCTTCATCGAGGTGACCTTGTAGGGGCCGGAGCCCTGCGGGGTCGTGGCGAGCGCCTCGGTGTCCTCGAGGCCCTTCGGGCACACGATGAACGCGGTCGCCATGCTGTCGATCAGGTCCGAGTGCGGCTCGTTGACCTCGACCGAGACGGTGTTCGCGGCGTCGTCGCCGACGATCTCCTTCACGCCGCCGGCGCCGAAGAAGCGGCCGGTGTAGATGGAGCCCGTCTTCGGGTCGGCCAGGCGCTTGAGCGAGTTGGCGATGTCGGTCGGCTTGAGGTCCGAGCCGTCGCTGCACTTCAGGCCCGACTTGAGCTCGAAGTCGATCTTGGTGGCGGTGGCCTCCCACTTCGTGGCCATCGCCGGCTCGTACTCGCCGGTCTTCCAGTTGCGGCGCACGAGCGTGTCGTAGAGCGCCTCGTACATCTGGACCGCGCCCTGCTCGGCGGCGGTCAGCATCGGATCGAAGGTGTCGACGTCGTTGCGCAGCACCAGCGTCGCCTCGTCGGGCGCTTCGCCGGAGGTGCCGGCGGACGACGACGAGCCGCCGCCACACGCGGTCAGGAGGGACACGGCCAGGGCGACGACGGCTGCCGACCCCAGTCCGCGGCGCAGCGCGGACGGACGATCCGCGCGGCTTCGGTGGTTCAACTTCATGCTCGACCTCTCACATACTCAGGGCTGCCGGCGGGGGGCACGGCACCGCACCATCGTATATGAACTTGGGTTCATGTTTACTTGCAGGGGGGTGGCTCAGGTCACAGGCCGACGGCCCGCGCCTCGAGGTCGGCCCGCTGCATCAGCGCGTCGATCAGCTCGGGCGAGACCTGCCCGGTCACGGCCTTGTTGCGCGGGTCGTCGATCGAGCGGCGCAGCACGCCCTCGGCGATGATCGCGATCTTCCACAGGCCCAGCACGTACCAGAAGCCGATGGCCGAGACGTCGCGCCCTGTGGCCCGCGCGTACTCCTCCACGAGCTCGGCGCGCGTCGGGAACCCCGGCAGGGTCGGGCCCTGGAAGCCGGTCACGATCTCGTCGTCGGCCTGCGGCCAGTACGCGAGCAGGCCGCCCAGGTCGGCCAGCGGGTCGCCCAGGGTCGACAGCTCCCAGTCGAGCACCGCGGTCACGCGGCCCGCCCGGGGATCGGTGATGACGTTCATCAGGTGGAAGTCGCCGTGCACCAGCGACAGCCCCTGGTCCTTCGGGACGTTCGCCGTCAGCCGCGCGGCCAGGTCGTCCACGATGGGCAGCTCACGCGTGCGCGACTGCTCCCACTGGCGGTGCCAGCGGCGCAGCTGACGCTCCGCGTAGGGCGAGTGGCTCGCGAGGTCGACCAGCTCGGCCTTCTCCAGGTCGACGGCGTGCACCTCGCCCAGCGTGGACGCCAGGGACAGGCCGATCTCGCGGCGCGTCTCCTCGGGCACGGACTCGACCGCCTCGATCGTGTCGAGCACGCGCCCGTCGACGAAGTCCATCAGCATGAGCGGCGCGTCGGTGACCGCCGGGTCCTTGGTGAACCCGTGGATCGTCGGCACCGGCACGCCCGTGCCCTGGAGTCCGGACATGATCCGGTGCTCGCGCTCCACGTCGTGGGCCGACGCCAGCAGCTTGCCCAGCGGCGGGCGGCGCATGATCCAGCGGTGGCCGGCGGTGTCGGTCACCAGGAACGTCAGGTTCGACTGCCCGGCGCCGACGCGCTCGAAGTTCAGCGGGCCCTCGGCCTCGATGCCGAGGGTCTCGATCCAACGGGCGATGGGCTCGGTCTCGATCAGCTGCGTCACGAGATGCTCCTCTCACGGGTGACCTTCACGCCCTGCTCCCGGACCGTCCCGCGGTCCAGCTGGCGCTTGAGGATCTTGCCGGTCGAGCCCTTGGGCAGCTCGCGGACCTCCTGGTAGATGCGCGGCACCTTGTAGGCGGCGAGGCGCTCCTCCAGCCAGGCCCGCAGCTGCGCGGTGTCGACCTCGCGTCCGGGATGGGTCGCGAACACGGCCGCGACCTCCTCCCCCAGCCGCTCGTCGGGCACGCCGATCACGGCGACCTCGCGCAGGTCGGGATGCGTGTAGAGGACCTCCTCGATCTCGCGCGGGTAGACGTTGTAGCCGCCGCGGATGACCAGGTCCTTCTTCCGGTCGAGGATCCAGATGTCGCCGTCCTCGTCCTGCTTGCCGATGTCGCCGGTGAGGAACCACTCGCCGCGCATCACCTCGGCCGTGGCCTCGGGGCGGCGCCAGTAGCCCTTCATGATGACGGGGCCCGCGAGGGCGACCTCGCCCCGCTCGCCCGGCGGCGTGGGGTTGCCCTCGGGATCGACGACGCGCGCCTTCATCCGCGCCAGGGCCGGTCCGACCGAGCCCTCCTTGCGGCGCACGCTGAGCTTGGCCGACGTGCCGGCGCCCGTGGTCTCGCTGAGGCCGTAGCCGTCGAGCACGCGGCAGCCGAAGCGCTCGCGGAACGCGTCGGCGACCGCGAGCGGCAGCGCGGCGCCGCCGGAGAGCGCGTGGGTCAGGCTGGCCAGGTCGTCGCGCGAGAGGTCGACGTCGGCGTGGAGCATCGCGTTCCACATCGTCGGGACGCCCGCCAGCACCGTCAGCTGGTGGGCGGCGGCCATCCTCAGCAGCGCCTCGCCGCTGAAGGGACGCAGCAGCGACAGGCTCGCGCCCACGTGGAACGTCGCCATCATCACGCAGACCTGCCCGAACACGTGGAAGAGCGGCAGCGCCGTCCCGACCCGGTCCGAGCTGTCGCTGCCGAGCGTGCCCGAGACGATCTCGGCACAGGCCGCGAGGTTGCCGTGCGTGAGCTCGGCGCCCTTCGGCTTGCCCGTGGTGCCCGACGTGTAGAGCAGGACGGCGGTGTCGTCGGCCTCCCTCGCGCGGGGCAGATCCAGGTCGGCGCCCGGTCCCACCTCGATGTCACCGGCCTCCAGGGTCCACAGCTCGATGCCGGTGGCCTCGGCGGCCCGGCGGGCGACGTCGGCCGTCTCGTGCCAGGCGATCGCCAGCGAGCACTCGGCGTCGGTGAGGAAGTACTCCAGCTCGACGGCGGTCGAGGCGGAGTTCACCGTCACGCCGATCGCGCCCGAGGCGAGGATCGCCTGGTGGACCACGGCGAACTCCTGGGAGGTCGGCGCCACCAGCAGCACCCGGTCCCCGGGCTCGATCCCGGCCCGCACGAGGCGGTCGGCCCAGGCGGAGGCGAGGTCCCGCACCTGCGCGTAGGTCCAGGCCTGGTCGCCCACGCGCAGCGCGATGCTGTCCGGAGCGGTCCGGGCGTGGCCCCACAGGCGATCGACGGCGTTCATGTCATGACTCCTCTCGCTCCCGCGGGAGCGATCGACGGGTGGAAGGATCAGAGCGCGGCGACGGGCTCGTGGCGCGCACGCCAGCGGCTCCCGCCCAGCGTCGGCACGGCCGACAGCAACGCCTTCGTGTACTCCTGCTGGGGCGCGTCGAACACTGCGTCGGCCGTGCCGGACTCGACCATCTCGCCGTGCCGCATGACGTAGACGTGATCGGCCAGGTAGCGGATCACCGACAGGTCGTGCGAGATGTACAGCATCGAGACGTCGAGCTCGCGCTGCAGCTGGCGCAACAGGTTGAGGATGCGCGCCTGCACCGAGACGTCGAGCGACGCGGTGACCTCGTCGAGGATCATCAGCGACGGCTCGAGGGCCAGGGCACGGGCGATCGACACGCGCTGCAGCTGACCACCCGAGAGCTGGTGGGGGTAGCGACGCATGGCGGCCTTGGGCACACCGACCTTGTCCAGCAGGTCCAGCGCGGTCACGGCGCACGACTGCGACGTGATGCGCTTGCCGGTGGCGACGCTGACGGCCTCCTGCACGGCCATCGCGATCTCCATGCGCGGGTTGAGCGAGGCGTGCGGGTCCTGGAACACCAGCTGGGCCTTGCCGCGGAGCAGGCGCAGCGCCTTGCCCTTCGGGTTCGTCACGTCGTCGCCGTCGAGCAGGATCCGGCCCTTCGTCACGGGCGTCAGGCCGATCGCGGCGCGCGCGATGGACGACTTGCCCGAGCCGGACTCGCCGACGAGGCCCACGGTCGAGCCGGTGGGGACGGTCAGGTTGATGCCCTTGACCGCCGTGAACGGGGGCGGACCCGGGTACGTGACTTCGACGTTCTCCAGCTCAAGCATGGTTCATCTCCCGTTCGACGTCGAACTGCCCGTCCTCGATCGTCACGAGGTCCTCGGTGCGGTCGGTGTTGAGGTCCGGGACCGCGCGGATCAGTCCCTGGGTGTAGGGGTGGTCGGGCCCGGAGAGCAGCTTCGCGGTGGTGAGGTCCTCCACGATCTCGCCGCGGAACATCACGATGATCCGGTCGCACACCTCCGACAGCAGGGAGATGTTGTGCGAGATCAGCAGCACGGCGCTGCCCTTGCGGTCGTTGAGGTCGCACAGCAGCTGCATGACCTGGGCCTGCACCGTCACGTCGAGCGCGGTGGTGGGCTCGTCGGCCAGGATCAGGCTCGGCTCGCCCATCAGGCCCATGGCGATCATCGTGCGCTGGCGCATGCCGCCCGAGAGCTCGTGCGGGTACTGCTTGAGCCGCTTCTCGGGCTCGGTGATGCGCACGTCCTCCAGGCTGCGGATGGCCAGGTCGCGGGCCTCCTTCTTCGACAGGCCCTTGTGCTCGCGCACGGTCTCGATCATCTGCGCCCCGATCTTGCGGGCGGGGTTGAGCGAGGACATCGGGTCCTGGAAGACCATCGCCAAGTCGGTGCCGAGCACGCTCCGCAGCTCGCGGTCCGAGCCGTTCACCAGGTCGTGACCGTCGTAGTCGACCCGGTCCGCGGTCATGGCCAGCCCCTTGGGCAGCAGCCGCGACACCGCCAGCGAGGTGAGGGTCTTGCCGCTTCCGGACTCCCCCACGATGCCGACGATCTCGCCGCGCTTCAGCGAGAAGGAGACGTCGCGCACCAGCGGCGGGACGTCGTCCCGGCCCTCGATGGTGATCGAGAGATTGCGCACGTCGAGCAGGATGTCGTCGTTCATGGGCGTCCCTTCCTGGTCTCGGTCTCCATGCCGGGGTCGATGGTGATCTCGGGCTCGATGGCGGCAGTCGCCGCACTGGAGCGCCGGAACTTCGAGCGGAACAGGCTGGGCCGCTCGTTCCACAGCACGGGGTTGACCGCACGGGCCACCGCGTCACCGAAGAGGTTGACCGCGAGGCCGGTAATGAGGATCAGCGTCGCCGGCACGAGGGCGGCGTACGGGTTGAGGTAGAAGTTCTTGACGCCGTCGGTGAGCATCTGGCCCCAGTCGAACTGCGGCGACTGGATGCCCAGTCCCAGGAAGCTCAGCGAGGACATCGCCATGATGCCCTCGGCGACGGTCGTGAAGGTCACGATCACGAGGCTGTCGGCCACGTTGCGCCCGACGTACCGGGTGCCGATGCCCGACTTGCTCACACCGACGACCTGGGCGGCGGACATGTAGTCCCTCACCATGACCGAGTCGACGAGGCTGTAGGTGAAGCGGGCGAAGTGCGGCGTGAACGCCACGCCGATGGCCAGCACGGCACCCTTGGCGCCGACGCCGACGATCGCGACGACCACGACGGCCAGCAGGATGTCGCCGAAGCCCATCATCGTGTCGATGACGGTGCCGCCGACCTTGCGGACGCGAGGTCCGCCGGCGGCGATCAGCCCGCCGATGAGCCCGCCGACCACCATCGCGAACAGCACGGCGGCCGACGCGTAGAGGATCGAGAGCCGGGTCGCGGCCAGCGTGCGGGTGAAGATGTCGCGGCCCAGGGCGTCGGTGCCGAAGCGGTAGTCCGCGGACGGACCCTCGCTCGAGCGCGCCATGTCGCTGACGACGGCCTGCTCGCCGAAGCCGTTCGGGCCCATGATCACCAGGACGGTGAGGCCCAGCAGGATCAGGCCGGAGATGATGCCGGTGGGCGTCGCGAGGAACGCCCGGAACATCTGCTTGGCGCTGCTCTCGCGCTTGTGCTGCTTCATCGGCCCGCCTCCATGGTCCGGGGATCGACGATCCCGAGGATGATGTCCACCAGCGCGTTGACCACGACCACCGCGAAGCCGAGCAGCAGGACGATGCCCTGCACGACCGGGTAGTCGCCGACGAGGACGCTGTGGACGAGGGTCGTGCCCAGGCCGAGCCGGGCGAAGACCTGCTCGACGATCACCGCGCCGCCGAGCAGGCTGGCGAACGTGACGCCGCCCATCGCCAGCATCGTGGTGATCGAGTTCGGGAACACGTGCGCGAGGTAGAGCTTGCGCGTCGGCAGCCGCTTGCTGCGGGCAGTGCGGACGTACGGCGACTCGAGCACCTCCAGCGTGCGGACGCGGACGAGTCGGGCGATCGAGGCCGCCGGTCGGATCGCGATGGCGATCGCCGGGAGCACGGCCGCGTTGAGCGAGCCGGAGCCGGCCACCGGGAAGATCTGCCACGTCACGGCGAAGAAGAACGCCAGGAAGGTCGCGATCAGGTACTGCGGAATCGAGGCCATCGCGCCGGTCGAGCCACTGAAGATGACCTCGAACGTGCGGTGTCCGTTGCGGGTCATCACGGCGCCGATGATGCCCATCGGCAGGCCGACGAGCAGGATGATCGCCATGCCGAAGATGGCCAGCTGGGCGGTGGGCCCGATCTTCTGGGCGATCTCGGCGGTGACGGGCTGGTTCGTCGCGAAGGACGTGCCCATGTCACCGCGCAGGAGTCCGCCCACGTAGTCGAGGAACTGCTGGTACATGGGCTGGTCGAGGCCGAGGCGCTCACGAGCCACCTGCACGGCCTGCTCGTCCGCGTCCATGCCGGCCACGAGCCGGGCGGGATCGCCCGGGGCGAGGTGCATCATCAGGAAGGTGAGGGTGGTGATCGCCACCAGCACGAAGGCGAGCCGGACGAGCCGGGACACCAGGAACCGACGCCATTTCATGTCACATCGTCTCCATCAGCATTGGTCGATCTCCTGGAAGTTCGGGGGGTCTCAGGGTGCTCAGGGGGCTGCGCGGACCGGCCGTATGCCGTCCGTCACACCCTAATTCATAGTTGAAATCAAGTTCAGTTCGTGGGGTGTAGTACCGCCCCACCGGGCGGCTGGGAACAGGGAAAGCGTCCCCAGCCACCCGACGCGGGGGTCAGGCGCGAGCGTCGCGCTCGTTGGTGCGGCGGCGCAGCTCGACGCGGGCGAGGGTGCGCTTGTGGACCTCGTCGGGTCCGTCGGCGATCCGCAGGGTCCGCTGGTGGGCGTAGAACGACGCGAGCGGGAAGTCGTCGGTGACGCCGCCGCCGCCGTGGACCTGGATCGCGCGGTCGATGATCTTCAGCGCGATCTCGGGCGCCTTGACCTTGATCGCGGCGATCTCGACACGGGCCTTCTGGTTGCCGACGGTGTCCATCAGCCACGCGGTCTTGAGCACCAGCAGACGGGTCGCCTCGATCTCGATGCGGGACTCGGCGATCCAGTCCTGGATGTTCGCCCGGTCAGCGACCGGCTGACCGAACGTCGTCCGCGACTGCGCCCGGTCGATCATCAGGTCCAGCGCACGCTCGGCCATGCCGATCGAGCGCATGCAGTGGTGGATGCGACCCGGCCCGAGGCGGGCCTGGCTGATCATGAAGCCGTCGCCCTCGCCGGCCAGCAGCGCCGTCTTGGGAACCCGGACGTCCTCGAACAGGATCTCCGCGTGGCCCTCACGGTCCAGGTAGCCGAACACCGGCAGACCACGCACGACCGTGACACCCGGCGTGTCGATCGGGACGACCATCATCGACTGCTGACGGTGGGTCTCGGCCTCGAGGTTGGTCTTGCCCATCACGATCAGGACCTTGCAGTTCGCGTGCAGCGCGTTCGAGGCGAACCACTTGCGACCGTTCAGGACGTACTCGTCGCCGTCGGGAACCATCCGCAGCTCCACGTTCGTCGCGTCCGAGGAGGCCACGGCCGGCTCGGTCATGCAGAACGCCGACGCCATCTCGCCCGCGAGCAGCGGCTTGAGGTACTTCTCCTTGTGCTCCTCGGTGCCGAACAGCTGCAGCACCTCCATGTTCCCGGTGTCCGGAGCGTTGCAGTTGATCGCCTCAGGAGCCAGGTACGGGCTCCGACCGGTGATCTCCGCCAACGGCGCGTACTCGAGGTTGCTGAGGCCGGGCGAGCCCCACTCCTCGTTCTTGTGCGGGTGGAACAGGTTCCACAGACCCAGCGAACGCGCCGTCTTCTTCAGGTCCTCAAGGACCGGGGGGTGGAAGTTCGGGTTCCCCGACTCCGCCATCTGCTGGTGGTACACGGCCTCCGCCGGGTAGACGTGCTCGTCCATGAAGGCGAGCAACCGCTCCTGGTACTCCTTGGCGGTGTCGGAGAGTTCGAAATGCATGGGGTCAGCTCCTTGCTGGTCGCGTCGGGTCTCGACGAGGTGGAATCAGGGTGAGGGGATCAGGCGAGGGAGGCTTGGTAGCGGCGCATGCCGGCGAGCCAGCGATCGATGTCGCCGGTCTTGCGCGACTGGAACACCGCGACCTCGGGGTGGGGCAGGATGAGGAACTGCTCGGCCTCCATGGCCCGCAGCACGATCGCGGCCACCTCGTCGGCCTCGAGCACGCCACCGGCGTCGGTGACGGCCTGCGCGGCACGGCGCTGCGTCTCGTTGGTGATGGGGGCGCCGCCGGTGAGCATGTCGGTGTTGACGCCCATGGGGCACAGGCAGCTGACGGCGACGCCCTGGTCGCCGTACGTGATCGAGAGCCACTCGGCGAAGGCCACGGCACCGTGCTTGGAGACCGAGTAGGTCGCCGAGCCGATCTGCGTGAGCAGCCCGGCCGCCGAGGCGGTCGAGACGAAGTAGCCCTGGCCGCGCTCGACCCAGCCGGGGACGAGCAGGCGGGCCGCGCGCACGTGGGCCATGACGTTGACCTGGTGGGCGAGGTCCCAGTCCTCCTCGGAGGCGTCCAGGTCCACTCCCCCGCCGACTCCGGCGTTGGCGAAGTAGATGTCGACCGGGCCGAAGGACTCCTCGGCGGCGGCGACGAGCTTCTCGATCTGGTCGGTGCGGGACACGTCACCGGCGACCGCCACGGCCGAGCCGGGCGTGGCCTCGTTGAGGCGGGCAGCCACGGACTCGACGCCGTCGGCCTTCAGGTCCGCGAGGACGACGCGCGCGCCGCCGGCGACCAGCGCGTCGGCCAGGGCGGCGCCGATTCCGCCACCGGCTCCGGTGACGACGGCGACCTTGCCGTTGATGTCCATGCTGTTCCTCCGTGTCGAGTGACGTGGTTCACAGTGCCCCGTCATCATAATCTGAAGTCGGACTCAACTTCAAGTCGTCGGGACCGACGAATCCGCGTCCAGCGTTCCGGGCGCCAGCCCGAGCATGTCCGTGAGCGCAGCGATCGTCTCGGCGGCCTCGCGGTGGACGATCCCGCCCAGGCCCAGCGCCGCGGCCGCGCGGATGTTCATCGCGAGGTCGTCGATCATGATCGCCTCGGAGGGCCGGACGCCCAGCCGCTCGCACGCGACCTCGTACAGCGCGCGCGACGGCTTGCGGACCCCCTCGCGGCCCGAGATGGCCTGGACGTCGAACAGCTCGTCGAGGCCGTGCCCCGTGTAGCAGTCGCGGCCGAGCGAGTTCGAGACCAGCGCGACCGCAATGCCCTCGTCCTTGAGTCGTCGCACGAGCGCCGTCATCGCGGGATCGGGGTGCAGGTCGCGCTGCATGCGGGCGATCAGGCCCTGGGGCTCCACGGTGGCCCCGCGTACCGCGAGGGCGCGGGCGACCGCCTCCTCGAACGCCTCGTCCTCGATGCGGCCGCACTCGTGGTCGACGAGGGCGGCCCGCGCCTCCTCGTCGTCGGTCAGCGCCCGCACGAGCGCGTCGGGATCGCCGCACTCCTCGCGGCTGAAGCGCTCGAACGAGGCGAAGACGCTGCCGGTGAGGACTCCCCCGAAGTCGAACAGCACCGCGCGGGGCGGTTCGGCCGAGGCGACGACGCGGGCGTCGTTGTCGCTCACCGGGCCTGCGCCCGGGACGCGGCGTGCGCGATCTCGCGCAGCTGGTCCTTGTCGATCGAGCGCTTGAGGATCTTGCCCGTGGCGCCCTTGGGCAGCGCGTCGACGAACGAGTAGATGCGCGGGACCTTGTAGGCCGAGAGTCGCTGCTTCGCCCAGGCGCGGAGGTCCTCGCCGGTCAGCTCTGCGCCGGGCGCCAGGGCGATCACCGCGGCGATCTCCTCGCCGTAGTGGTCGTCCGGGATCCCGACCACGGCGACCTCGACGATGTCGGGGTGCTCGTAGAGGACCTCCTCCACCTCGCGCGGGTAGACGTTGTAGCCGCCGCGGATCACGAGGTCCTTCACGCGGTCCACGATCGTGAGGTAGCCGTCGGCGTCGACCGAGCCGAGGTCGCCGGACTTGAGCCAGCCGTCCTTCAGCTCGGCGGCGTTGGCCTCGGGGCGGTTCCAGTAGCCCTTCATCACGGTCGGGCCCTTGATGAAGACCTCGCCGACCTCGCCCGGCGCGAGCACCTGGCCGCTCCCGTCGCGGATCTCGACCTCGGTGCCGGGCAGCGTCGGCCCGGTGGTCCCGGTGCGCTGCTCGCGGTGGATGTCGTTGAACGTCGCGGCGCCGGTCGTCTCGGTCAGGCCGTAGCCCTCGAGGATCGTGCAGCCGAACCGGTCGGTGAACGCGCGGATCACCTCGACGGGCAGCGACGCGCCGCCCGAGCTGGCCATCCGCAGCGAGGCGAAGTCCTCGGGCTGCCAGTCACCCTGGGCGTGCAACATCGCGTTCCACATCGTGGGGACGCCCGACACCGTGGTCAGCTGGTCCTGCTTGACCATGTCGAGCATCTTCGCGGGGTCGAACGGCGACAGCAGCGAGAAGGATGCGCCGATCGCCAGGGCCGTGTTCATGCAGACGGCCTGGCCGAAGACGTGGAACAGCGGCAGCGCGGTGCCGAAGCGGTCCTCGCCCGTCAGCTCCAGCACGGGCAGGAACGAGTCGACCGTGCGGTCGAGGTTGGCGGCCGTGAGCTCGGCGCCCTTCGGCCGGCCCGTGGTGCCGGAGGTGTAGAGGATGATCGCCGTGTCGTCCGGCGCATGGTCGTGCGCCTCCAGCAGCGGCTCGCCCGGAAGCTCGAGCCCGGGGCGCAGCTCCCACAGCTCGATGCCGCGGTCGGCGGCCGCGGCGCGGGCCGCGTCGGAGCACTCGTGCCACGCGATGACGAGCGTCGCGCCCGAGTCGTCGAGCACGTAGCCGATCTCCGGGGCCGTGGACATCACGTTCATCGTCGTCACGGTCACGCCCGCGGCATGGAGGCCGTAGTAGACCTCAGGGAACTCCGGGATCGTCGGAGCGATGAACAGCACGCGGTCGAGCGGCGCCAGGCCGGCCGCGCGCACCGCGCCGGCCACGCGCTGGTTCGTCTCACGCAGCTCACGGAACGTGATCGTCCGGGGCGAGCGGATCGCCACCCGGTCCGGCTCGGAGTCGGCGTGGGCCCAGACCCGCGAAACGATGTTGACCATGCGTCGTCCTTCGATCAATCTCGGTGTGACGCGCCTCATGGGGCTGCGTCACAAGGTGAACTTGGGTTCAATTTTAATAGAGTATCCCGCGGGCCCCCGACCTGACCACCCCGGACGTCCCGCACCGCACATGAGGCGGGATTCAACTCTGGGTAGGGTGGCGGCCATGCACACCGTCGCCCGGCCCACCGTGGACCAGATCGATGCCCTCGGCACCGCCCTCTCGCTGGTCGCCCTCCCCGAGTTCGAGGACGGCAACGGCCACGTCAACGTCGGCCACTACTACCGGCTGCACATGGAGGCCGGCGACGCCGCGTTCCAGCGGCTGGGCTTCGACGAGGACTACCGCGACCGCACGGGCCACAGCGTCTTCAGCGTCGAGCACCACATCAAGTTCCTCGACGAGTCGCTCGTCGGCGACGAGCTCTCGGTGCACCTGCGCCTACTGGGCGTGAGCGCGAAGGCGCTGCACGCCCAGACGATCCTGGTGAACCGCTCCCGCGGGACCGTGGCCAACACGCTGGAGTTCCTCGAGCTGCACGTCGACCTCACCACCCGCCGCACGACCGCCATGCCGCAGCACCTCATCGCACCCCTGGAGGCGCTGCGCGACGAGCACGCCGCTCTGCCGTGGGGGCTTCCCCTCGCCGGACCCCTCGGCGTTCGCTGAGCCCGCCGCTCGCTGCGTCCGCGGCCCCGCTCGGCTAGCGTCGAGGCGTCGGACAGGAGGGACGATGGCGGACACGACCGAGCCCGAGCGGACCCCCGACGGTCGCTTCCTGGTGATCGGCGGACGCCGGTGGCGGGCGAGCGACCCCGAGATCCCCGGCCCGCTGCGCCAGGAGCTCGTCGACGAGCTGATGAGCGCCCGGCGCGCGGTGAAGGCCGGCGAGCCGGACGCCCGCGACCGCGTCGGCGATGCGAAGGTCGCCCTCGGCGAGCGGGGGCGCCCCTGGTGGGAGACGCCGACCGACCACTCGATCGCCGCTCGCTCCGAGGCAGCGGTCCGAGCCCTCCTGCGTCACCGCGACGGCACCACGATCTGCCCCAGCGACGTCGCCCGCGTGGTGGGCGGCGAGCACTGGCGCAGTCGCATGGACGCGGTGCGCGAGGTCGCGGACGCCCTCGCGGAGGCCGGCGCCGTGGTGGTCACGCAGCGCGGCGAGCCCGTCACCGCGACGACGGCGAAGGGGCCGGTCCGGATCGGACGCGGCGACCACTTCGCCTGACCGTCAGCGGACGCGGACCACCTTGCTCTTCTGCGCCGACGTGGTGACCCCGTCGCCGGAGTAGATCACGCGGATCCGGTGCTTGCCCTTCTTCGTGATCTTCGGCAGCAGGACCGCCACCTTGCCGCCGTTCTTCGCGTACAGGCGCTTCGTGGCGATGCGCTTCGAGCCGTCGTAGACCCGGATCGTGCCGGTCGGACGGACGAGCGGCGCGGAGACCCGCACGACCAGGCGCGCGCGCTTCGTGCGCTTGAGGCTCGACGAGATCGACATCGACACCCGGGCCCTGGCCTTGGTCTTCGGCACCGCGACCGAGCCGGCGCGGTACACGCCCGCGAAGCTCCCCGACACGACCGTGTCGCGAGCGGTGAGCGTGCGACCGAGGTCGGCTCCGGTGATCCGGTAGCTCGCGCCCGAGCCGATCCGCGTCGATCCGCGCCACCACGTGATCGCGGACGTGCCGCCCTTGTTGGTCAGGCCTCGCGACGTCGCCCGAAGCACTCCCCCAGGCTTGCGCGTTCCCGAGATCGCCGGCGCACCCAGTGGCGCCGTGACCTTCGAGAGGTCGAGGATGCCGGTGCCGCACGACGTGCGGCCCGACGTCGTGCAGTCGATCGTGTCGGTGGTGCGCTCGACTCCGCCCAACAGGATCGTCCCGGGGCCCTTGGTCACCGAAGAGAACGGCTGCACGGCAGCCTTGAGCCTCGACTCGACGGCGGCCGGGCTCGTGACCCCGAGGGAGTACAGCAGCGCCGCTCCCGCCGCGACGGCCGGCGCGGCCATGCTGGTGCCCTGGTACCAGCCGTAGCCGGGCTCGGTCGGCCCCTCCGAGCCCTGGTTGACCGTGGAGAGGATGCCGCGGGTCTCGCTCGAGGGCTGGATGTTCTGGTCGCCGCCCGGCGCCGCGATGTCGGCCCCGTCACCTGCGGTGGAGTACCACGCGCGGTGGCCCGTGTCGCTCGTCGCGGTCACGCTGACGTAGCCGTCGCACGACGCCGGCACGCTGCCCGCGAGCGGGAAGATCGTGGAGGCGGAGGCGTTGCCCGCGGCGGCGACCAGGGTGGCACCCTTCGCGCGAGCGTCGGCGGCGACGCCGCCGTAGTACTCGCAGAAGTACTCCACCTCGGCCGGGTCCTCGGACTCCCCGCCGAGCGAGAGGTTGATGACCCGGGCCGGCGTCCGGTTCAGGGGAGCGCCGTAGTCACGCAGGTCGTACCCGGCGGCCCAGAGGATGCCCGCCGCGATGTCGGAGTCCCAGCCGCCGCAGTGGCCGAGCGCACGGACCGGCTGCACCTTCACGCCGGGCGCCACCCCGGCCACGCCGATGCCGTTGTTCGCCTTCGCGGCGATGGTGCCCGCGACGTGCGTGCCGTGCCACGAGCTCGGCATGACGTAGTCCGCGGGGTCCTCGCCCTCGGGCAGCCCGCACCGGGTCACGAGGTCCTCGTCCAGCCAGTCGCCCGGGTCGGAGGGGTCGGCGTCCCAGCCGCTGCCGTCTCCGGCGTTCACGTAGGTCTCGTCGTAGTAGCAGCTCTCCTCGACCGGCGTGCACTCGTCGTCGACGAAGTCGTAGCCCGCCACGGTCTGGCCGACGAGGTCGGGGTGACTCGTGATGCCGGTGTCGATCACCGCGACGACCACCGAGCCGCTGCCCTGCGTGGCGCGCCACAGCGCCGGAGCCTTGGTGGTGTAGCCACCGACGGTCGGCTGGCCGTCGATCTCGTCGCGCGTGTCCCACAGGTTGCCCTGACTGGTGAGATACGGGTCGTTCACCGACACCGGCGGCGCGCTCGACGCAGTGCGCAGCGTGTCGGCCACGACCCACTCCACGTCGGCACGGGCCTTGATCGCCTCGATCGCCGGGTCCAGGTCCTCCACCGCGACAGGTCGCTCCAGCCGGACCAGCGACACGCCCTGGGGCGCCGGGAGCGTGGTGGCCACGTCGGCGGCGGCCGGCAGCTTGGCGTCGACGCTGCGCGCCAGCGACGTCCGCCGCGCCACCGTGGCGGACTTCGCCTTCACGATCAGGCCGCGCGCGACGCGTGGTGCCTGCTTCGCGGCGGGCGACTGCGCCCCCGCCGGCTCGGGCGGCGGGGCCGCGGACGCACCCGTGGACACCAGCGCCGACGCGACGAGGAGAGCGGGCAGGGCGGAGAGGGCGAGGCTGCGGCGCACGGTGGTCCTGACTCGAGGGTTCCCCGACGGGAACGACCTCAGCAGGATAGGGCAAATCCCACGTGTCACAGAAGCCCCACCGCCCTCAGCTCAGCGGACGCGGACGACCTTGCTCTTCTGGGCGCTGCTGACCTTGGCGCTGCCTGAGTAGATGACGCGGATCCGGTGCTTGCCCTTCTTCTTGATCTTGGGCAGCTTGATCGTGACCTTGCCCTTGTTCTTCGAGTAGATCTTCTTGACCGCGATCCGCTTCTTGCCGTCGTACACGCGGATCGTGCCGGTGGCCCGCACGTAGGGCGCCGTCACCTTGACGGTCAACTTCACGCGCTTGGACTTGCTGAACTTCGACGGCACCGCGAACTTCAGGCGCGGCTTGGACTTCACCACGACCGAGCGCTGGTGGAAGATGCCGCCCGAGCCGTTCGTGGCCGTGGCCCGCACGGTGACCCGCTTGCCGAGGTCGGCCTTCGTCACGCGGTACGTGCTGCCGGTGCGCACGGCCTTCGAGCCGCGGAACCAGGTGAGGCGGACCGTCGCGCCGTTGCGCCAGCGACCGGGACTCGCCACGAGAGTGCGTCCCGGACGCGCCGAGCCCCTGAGGCCGGGCGCCGTGAGGGGCGCCTTCGCGGTCAGCACGCCGTGCGCGTTCACGACACCGGCCCCGCAGGAGGAGGCGGCGCAGCTCGCCGCACGGCGCGCGGTGGCCTTCAGGACCCGCTCGACGACGTCGGGGCTCGTGATGCCCACCGAGTAGGCCAGCGCCGCGGTCGCCGCGACCGCCGGAGCAGCCATGCTGGTGCCGTCCATCGCCGCGTAGGTGTTTCCGCCCGGCGCGTACTGGCCGTCGTTGTACGTCGACGGGATGCCGACACCCGGCGCCGCGACGTCGATACCGGCACCGTGGTTCGAGAACGACGCGCGGTTGCCGTTCCTGTCCGTGGCGGCCACGGAGATGAAGCCCGGGCACGACGACGGGACGTTGTAGGCGTGGTTGCCGAAGTTGTTGCCGGCAGCCGCGACGAGCGTCGAGCCGCGCTTGCGTGCGATCGAGGAGATCTGCCCGTAGAACTGGCACATCTCACGGACGTACGCCCGGTCGGGGGTGTAACCGCCCAGCGAGAGGTTGATGACCTTCGAGGGTGCGCGGTTCACCGGGATCGAGCCGTGACGGCGTCCGTCGTAGGAGGTCACGTTCGCGCCGGAGGCCCACAGGATGCCCATCGCGATGTCCCAGTCGGTGCCCCCGCAGCGACCCAGGACGCGCACGGGCTGCACCTTCACGGTGGGGGCGATGCCGACCACGCCGGTGCTGTTGTTGCGCTTCGCGGCGATCGTGCCCGCCACGTGGGTGCCGTGCCAGCTGCTGTTGCCGGCGGACAGGTACGGGCACATGCTGCTGTTCTGGCGTCCGTCGCCCGGATCGGCGGCGTTGGCGTCCCAGCTGCTGCGATCGTTCGCACTGACGTAGGAGCGACGGTAGGCGATCCGCGAGCACGAGCGGTTCATGCAGTCGTACTCGTCGTCGACGAAGTCCCGCCCCGCGACGAACTGGCCGGCCAGGTCGGGGTGGCCCAGGATCGCGCCGGTGTCGAGCACGGCCACCCGCACGTTCGGCGAGCCGGTGCTGATGTCCCAGGCGCGGTTCGCCTGGACGCCCCACGGGCCCGTGAGGTTCCACAGCGAGTTGTTGGTGAAGTAGGGGTCGTTGGCGGTGGCCGACGGCAGGCGCACGCCGTTGGGGACAGCCCACTCGACCGCGGGATCGGCGTTGAGCTCCTCGATCGCGTCGTCGAGGTCGGTGGCGTCCACCTGCTCGGACAGGTCGAGCACGCCGAGGTCCTGGGTGCCGGACGTCGAGTCGGCGACGCCGACGCCGTCGGGCAGCTCCGCGGCCACGTCGTCGGCGAGGTCGGCGACCTCGGCGTCGGTGTCGTCGGCCAGCTTGACGATGATGCCGCGCGCGGGCTGCTCCAGCTCGGTGGTGTTGAGCGGCGCCGGCTCGACCGGCTCGGTCTGGGCCACCGCAGCCATCGCACCCCCGGCCAGGGCGAGCGACGTCACCAGCGGGACGACGAGAGTGAGTGGACGGCGCAGGCGCTGCGTCATGTGGTGGGCCTTCCCCGAGTCAATTGGCGCCTCACCGCCGAGGGGCCCCGCAGATCATATCCCGAAAGCGCCCGATTCCCTGCCTCGATCGACGAGGGGCCCGGGAACGACGCAGCGCCCACCCCGTGCGGGGTGGGCGCTGCGTGCGGAGCTGTTACTTGGTCTCGTCCTCGGCGGCCGCGGGGGCCTCGTCGGCGGGAGCCTCGGTGACCTCGGTGGTCTCCTCGGCGGGCGCCTCGGTGGTCTCGTCGGTCACGGTCTCCTCGACCGGGGCCTCCTCGACGACCGGAGCGGACTCGGCCTTCGTCGCCTTCTTCTGCGACTGGGGCTCGAACTCCTTGGCCTCGACGATCTCGATGACGGCCATGGGAGCGTTGTCGCCCTTGCGCGGACCGATCTTCGTGATGCGCGTGTAGCCGCCCGGACGGGTGGCCATGGACGGGCCGATCTCCGTGAAGAGGGTGTGCAGGACACCCTTGTCACGGATGACCTTCACGACGTGGCGGCGGTTGGCCACCGTGTCGGTCTTGGCCTTGGTGATGAGGTGCTCGGCGTACGGGCGCAGGCGCTTGGCCTTGGCCTCGGTCGTCGTGATGCGGCCGTGCTCGAACAGGCTCTGGGCCAGGTTCGCCAGGATCAGCCGCTGGTGCGAGGGGCTGCCGCCGAGGCGAGGACCCTTGGTGGGGGTGGGCATGTCGTTACTCCTGAATCAGTGGTGTCAGAGCAGTTCAGTACTGCTCGTCCTCGGCGAAGCTGGCGTCCTCGTCGAAGTTGTCGATGACGGCGGACGGGTCGAATCCCGACGGGCTGTCCTTGAGGGAGAGACCGAGCTCGGCGAGCTTGGCCTTGACCTCATCGATCGACTTCGATCCGAAGTTGCGGATGTCCAGCAGGTCCTGCTCGCTGCGCGTGATCAGCTCACCCACCGTGTGGATGCCCTCGCGCTTGAGGCAGTTGTAGGAACGGACGGTGAAGTCCAGGTCCTCGATCGCCAGGGCGAGGTCGGCAGCCAGCTGCTCGTCGACCGGCGAGGGACCGATGTCGATGCCCTCGGCCTCGACGTTCAGCTCGCGGGCCAGACCGAACAGCTCGACCAGGGTGGACCCGGCCGACGCGATCGCGTCGCGCGGCAGGATCGAGGCCTTGGTCTCGACGTCGATGATCAGCTTGTCGAAGTCGGTACGCTGCTCGACTCGGGTGGCCTCGACCTTGTAGGTGACCTTCAGCACGGGGCTGTAGATCGAGTCGACCGGCATGCGGCCGATCTCCTCGTCGCCGGTCTTGTTCTGGACGGCCGAGACGTAGCCGCGGCCACGCTCGACGACCAGCTCGATCTCGAGGCGACCCTTGCCGTTCAGCGTGGCGACGTGCAGGTCCGGGTTGTGGACCTCCACACCGGCCGGCGGCGTGATCGCGGCGGCGGTGACGTCACCGGCCTCGTCGGCGCGCAGGTACATCACGACGGGCTCGTCGATGGTCGAGGAGACCACGAGGTTCTTCAGGTTGAGGATGATCTCGGTGACATCCTCGGTGACGCCCTCGATGGTCGAGAACTCGTGGAGGACACCGTCGATCTTGATCGAGGTGACGGCCGCACCCGGGATCGACGACAGCAGCGTACGACGCAGCGAGTTGCCGAGGGTGTAGCCGAATCCGGGCTCCAGGGGCTCGATGACGAACCGCGAACGGAACTCGTCGACGACCTCTTCGGACAGGACGGGGCGCTGGGCGATCAGCATGGTTCTTCCTTTCCGGACCCACCGCTATTTGAGGGCCGGGTAAGTGGACAGATGAGGTGGATCAGATCTTCGAGTAGAACTCGACGATGAGCTGTTCCTGGATCGGCACGGTGATCTGCTCGCGGACCGGGCGCTGGTGCACCAGGATGCGACCGCGATCGGGCGAGACGTCGAGCCAGCCGGGCACGGTGTCGGCGTCGTGGGTCTCACGCGCGACGATGAACGGCGTGGTCTCCAGGCTCTTCGCCTTGACGTCGATGATGTCGTGCTTGCTGACCTGGAACGACGGGATGTTCGTCTTCACGCCGTTGACCAGGAAGTGACCGTGGGTCACCAGCTGGCGGGCGTGACGACGCGTGCGGGCCAGGCCGGCACGGTAGACGACGTTGTCCAGGCGGCTCTCGAGCAGGCTGAGCAGGTTGTCACCGGTCTTGCCGGGACGGCGCGAGGCCAGCTCGTAGTACTTGCGGAACTGCTTCTCGAGGACGCCGTAGGTGTAGCGCGCCTTCTGCTTCTCCTGCAGCTGGGTGCGGTACTCCGACTCCTTGACGCGGGTGCGGCCGTGCTGGCCGGGCGCGTACGGACGGCGCTCGAAGGCCTTGTCCCCACCAACGAGGTCGACGCCGTAACGGCGCGACTTCTTGGTGAGAGGTCCGGTGTAACGGGCCATGGTTGATTACTCCTTGAGGAAAAGTCGACGACGCGTCAGAGACGACGGTGCTTGGGCGGACGGCAGCCGTTGTGCGGGCTGGGGGTCACGTCAGAGATGGTGCCGACCTCGAGGCCGACGCCGCTGAGCGACCGGATCGCGGTCTCACGTCCGGAGCCGGGGCCCTTGACGAAGACGTCGACCTTCTTCATGCCGTGGTCCATCGCCTGACGTCCGGCGGCCTCGGCGGCCATGCCGGCGGCGTACGGAGTCGACTTGCGCGAGCCCTTGAAGCCGACGGTTCCGCCGGAGGCCCACGCGATCACCGCACCGCTGGGGTCGGTGATCGTCACGTGCGTGTTGTTGAACGTGCTCTTGATGTGGGCCTCGCCCTGAACGACGTTCTTCTTTTCCTTGCGGCGCACCTTCTTGGCGCCGGAGTTCTTCGGGGGCATCTGCTACCTCACTTCTTCTTTCCGGCGACGGTGCGCTTCGGGCCCTTGCGGGTGCGCGCGTTGGTCTTGGTGCGCTGGCCGCGAACGGGCAGGTGCGCACGGTGACGGCGGCCCTGGTACGAGCCGATCTCCATCTTGCGGCGAATGTCCGCGGTGACCTCGCGGCGCAGGTCACCCTCGACCTGGTAGTTCGCCTCGATGTGGTCACGGAGTGCGACGAGCTGGTCGTCGTTCAACTCGTGAACGCGGGTGTTGGGGTCGATGCCGGTGGCGGCGAGGGTCTCGATCGCACGAGTGCGACCGACACCGAAGATGTACGTGAGTCCGATCACCACGCGCTTTTCGCGCGGCAGATCCACTCCGACGAGGCGTGCCATGTGCTGGCAGTTCCTTTCGGTTCGGCAGAGGTGTCGTCACCTGGGGCACCTCGATCGCCTCGATCGAGCTCCGGCCTCTGCGCCGGAGGTGACACCCGGGGCTCCGCCTGGTGGCGGGGCCCGGATGAGCCGTCAGATGTTCAGGGTGCTGCGTTGAAGAAGAGGCTCTCTGCTCAGCCCTGGCGCTGCTTGTGGCGCGGGTTCTCGCAGATCACCATGACGCGGCCGTGGCGACGAATCACCTTGCACTTGTCACAGATCTTCTTCACGCTCGGGTTGACCTTCATCGAGAAGCTCTCTCTTCGGTACGAACTGAACGTGGGGGATGTGTAGTTGTCACTTGTAGCGGTAGACGATGCGTCCGCGGCTGAGGTCGTACGGCGAGAGTTCCACCACGACCCGGTCCTCGGGGAGGATCCGGATGTAGTGCTGGCGCATCTTGCCGCTGATGTGCGCCAGGACCTTGTGGCCATTGGCCAGCTCGACCCGGAACATCGCGTTGGGCAGGGCCTCGACGACCGCACCCTCCATCTCGATGACGCCTTCTTTTTTCGCCATACACCTCAACTTCTTCGTATCGACTGATCGACCTGACACGCACGTGTCCCCACCTCGAAAGGTCTGCCGGAGGGGATGGGGATACGGCCCGACAAGGCCGACACACAAGTCTACGCCGAAAGGGGTGCTGGACTCAAATCGGCCAGGAGACGCCGGCCTGCAGGACGGCCTCGTCGAGCGCGGCGGTGCGCAGACCGGTGATCTGCTGGTACTCCGGGTCGGCGACCATCTGGCTGAACGCCTGGCGTGACGGGTAGCGCACGAGCAGGAGCGCGTCCCACGACCAGCCGTCGGGGGCGACCAGCGCGGTGCCCAGGTCACCGGCGTGGATGACCTCACCGCCGACCTTCTCCAGGAACGGGCCGATGCGCTCGGTGTACTCGCGGTAGGACGACGCGCCGTCCTCGCGGAACTGGAGCAGGTTGAGCATCACGACGGGGCCGCCGGGGTCCTCGGCGAGGAAGCGCTTGAGGTCGGCGCCGGTGGGATCGACAGGCATGACCCGACCCTAGCCCGCTTCAGCCCATGCCGGTGATGAGTGCGCGGTGGAACGCGCTGCCGCGCTCGAGCGTGTCGATCGCGACCTTCTCGTTCGGCGCGTGGATCGAGTCGCGCTGCGCCCGGCTCATGTGCAGCGGTGCGAACCGGTAGACCGAGTCGCTGATCCGCGTGAAGTGCCGCGAGTCGGTGCCGCCGGTCTGCACGTACGGCACGACCGAGATCCCGGGACCGAGCGCCGCGATGGCCTCGCCCAGGGCGTGCCACGCGTCGTTGTCGGTGCGCGAGACCGGAGGCGGGTCCTCGCCGTCCATCCGCTCGATCTCGACGTCGAGCCCGCGGAACAACTTCTCGAGCCGGCCGCGCAGTCGCTCGCGGGTGTCGCCCACGGCGAGCCGGACGTTGACGTTGGCGCGCGCCTCGGTGGCGAGGACGTTGCGGGCCGGGCTGCCGCTGACCTGCGTGACCGCCATCGTCGTGCGGACCATGGCGCCGGTCTCCTTGCCGAGCCGCGCCAGCAGCTCGGCCACCGGGCGGTTGGCCCGGCCGGCGTGCTGGAGCACCGGGGCGAGCGGTTTGGGCACGAGACCCGACAGCGCGTCGAGCATCTGCAGGACCGGGTCGGACAGGTGCGGCCTCGCCGGATGCCGGTCGATCCGCACGATGGCGCGAGCCAGGCGCGCGGTGGCGCCGTTCTTCGCCGGCGTGGAGGCGTGACCTCCTCCCCCCCGCGCGAGCAGGCCGACGTCGACCGTGCCCTTCTCGACGATCGCGACCATCGCGGTGGTCGCCGACACCCCCGGCAGCCCGTCGTCCACGATCGCGCCACCCTCGTCCGAGACGAGCCACGGGCGCACGCCCATCGAGTCGAGGTGGTCGACCACCTCGGCCGCACCGTGCCCGAACACCTCCTCGTCGGACCCGAACGAGAGGTAGACGTCGCGGGCCGGCTCGAAGCCCTCGGCCAGCAGCGACTCCACCGCCTCGGCGATGCAGACCAGCGGTCCCTTGTCGTCGAGGGCGCCGCGGCCGTGGACGAAGCCGTCCTCGATCACTCCCGCGAACGGATCGCGGTCCCACTGCTCGGCCGGGGCGGGCACCACGTCGTAGTGCGCCATCAGCACGAGCGGCCGCTCGGTGCTGCGGCCGGGCCAGCGGAAGAGCAGCGTGCCACCCGGGAACTCGGTCAGCTCCAGGGCGGCGTGCAGGCTCGGGTACAGCCGCGCGAACGTCTCGCGGAAGGCCACGAACTCGGCCTCGTCCCGCTCGTCCGGGGCAGACACGGTGCGGCAGCCGATCAGCTCGGCCAGGCGTGCGGCGGCGTTCATCGCCCGATCTCCTCCTCGATCCCGGCCGGGTCGGCGAAGGCCAGCCGCGGCACGAAGGTCAGTCCGACGGCGGCCACGAACGCCGTGGCCGAGCACACGATCCAGACGGTGTAGTAGCCCGACATCGACGCGGCGGCCGCATGGGTGGCGCCGGCGGCCAGGGCCACCCCGAAGATGCACGAGGCGAAGGAGCCGCCGATCGTCTTGGTCGTGTTGGTCAGGCCGGTGGCCACGGCGGTGCGTCCCTCGGGCGCGGCGGCGGCCGCGGCGGCGGGCAGGGCGGCGACGAGCGCACCCGAGCCCAGGCCGGCCACGACCATGCACACGGCCATCTGCGCCACCGAGAAGTGCAGCGGCACCAGCGCGGCGTAGCCCAGGCCCACGAGACCCGCCGCCGCGATGAGGCACGCGCGGGGGGTGAAGCGCTGGCTGAGTCGCGCGAACACGAGCGCGCCGACGAGCATCGACAGCACGTAGCCGCCGATCACCGGGGCCACGGAGCTGGCGGTGAGGCCGAGCCCGTACCCGTGCACGTCGGGATCGGTCTGGGCGAACGTCGAGAGCGGGATCTGCGCGCCGAGCACGCTGACGCCGAACAGCAGCGCGGTGAACTGCACGGGCCACATCGACGCCTGGCGCATGACCCGCAGGTCGATGATCGGGTCGGCCGCCCCCAGCTCGTGCTGGACGAACGGCACCAGGACCAGCGCACCCAAGGCGATGGCGAGCCAGGGCCATGGCGAGGCGACGCCGACGATCCGCACGAGCGAGAGGCCGCCGGTCACCAGCAGCAGGCTGGCGCTCAGGAGCAGGAGTCCGGGAGCGTCGAGGCTGCCGGCCTGGCGATCGTGCGTGTCGGGCACGAAGCCGACGATGACGAACACGACCACCACGGTCAGGACGCCGGGCACGGCCAGCACCATCCACAGCGAGTCGAACAGCGCCGAGGTCGCACCGGCCGAGAGCGCTCCGGCGATCGCACCGGCCTGGAGCGCGGCCACGATGACTCCGGTCGCCCGCCGGGTGGCGGCGGCCCGTTGGGGCAGGCCCGCGCTGCGGCGGTAGATCAGCGCCACCTCGAGCGGCAGCCACACGGTGAAGACGCCCTGCAGCGCCCAGAACACGAGGTAGCTCTGGAACGAGGTGGCGAAGGCGATGCCGCACGTGGCGACCGCCGTGAGGACGGCCGCCCCGACCAGCACCCGCTGGTGGCCGATGAGATCACCGAGCTTGGACAGCGGCGGCACGCACAGCGCCGAGAGGAGCAGCTGCGCCGCCTCGAACCAGTTGACGTCGGCGTCGTTGATGTCGAGGTGACGCGCGATGTCGGTGGCCAGCGGTGTGTAGTAGCCCTGGAGGAATCCGCTGACGAACTCCACGAAGACGAGCGCGCCGACGAGTCCGGCCCCGACGGAGGCAGCGCGATGTCGTCCCATGCGCCACAGGCTAGACCCTCGGCCGGGGTCCGGACCGTGGATCGCCGGGTCAGTCCCCCTCGACCCCGTGCCGGTCGTGGATGAGCCGCGACAGCACGATCGAGGTCTCGGTCTGGCTCACGCTGGCGGCGCCCACGCGGATCTGCTCCAACGCGGACTCGAGGTCGCGCACGTCCTCGGCCACCAGGTGCAGGATCGCGTCCGCGGCACCGGAGACGGTGGCCGCCGCGTGGACCTGGGGCACCTGCAGGAACGCCTCGCGCAGCACGCGCGGCGAGATCGTGCCCTGGCAGTGCACCTCGACGTAGGCCTCGGTGGTCCAGCCGCGGTGGTGCGGGTCGACGACCACGGTGAACCCGCTGATCACGCCCGTCTCCACGAGCCGGTCCACCCGGCGCTTGACCGCCGGCGCGGACAGCCCGACCCGCGAGCCGAGGGCGGCATAGCTCGCGCGGCCGTCCTCGGTGAGGGCGTCCAGGAGGGAACGATCGATCTGGTCCAGGCTCATGGACGCAACGTATCAAACCCGAAGAGATGAAACACACAAGAAAGCGTAGGTCATGCGAGGGATAAACGGCTGGTTCCGGCCGTCCGGAGTCCCTACGCTCGTGTCATCCCCCGCCCGAGGAGCTCCATGACGCAGATCCTGACCACGCCGCAGGCCGCCCCGGCCCGCAGCGCGCGCACGCGCCACTACGCGATGTGCCCACCCACCGAGTTCGAGGTCGTCTACTCGATCAACCCGTGGATGGACCTCACGAACCCGGTGGACGCGCGACTCGCGCAGGCGCAGTGGCAGGCACTGCAGGACGTGTACCGGGCGCTCGGGCACCGCGTCGACCTGCTCGAGCCGGTCCCGGGACTGCCCGACATGGTGTTCGCCGCGAACGGCGCCGTGTCCGTCGGGGACCGCACGTACGGCGCGGCCTTCGCGTTCCCGCAGCGCCAGGCCGAGGCTCACGCGCACGTCGACTTCCTCCGGGCGGGGGGCCGTGAGGTCCAGCGTCCGAGCCACACCAACGAGGGCGAGGGTGACTTCCTCGTGCTGCGCGACGTCGTGCTCGCCGGCCACGGCTTCCGCACCTCGCGTGACGCCCACCGCGAGGCCGAGGCGGCCCTCGGACGCCCGGTCGTCTCGCTCGAGCTGGTCGACCCGCGGTTCTACCACCTCGACGTCGCGCTCGGAGTGCTCGACGACGGCTGGGGCGATGCACCCGCCGACATCGCGTGGTTCCCCGGCGCCTTCAGCCCGGCGGCGCGTCGCACGCTGCGACGCCTGTTCCCCGCGTCGCTGGAGTGCTCGGAGGCGGAGGCACTGGCGTTCGGGCTGAACCTCGTCAGCGACGGCGCGAACGTCGTGCTCCCGAGCGAGGCTCCGGAGCTCGCCGCGACACTGCGCGATCGCGGCTACCACCCGGTGCCGGTCGAGCTCTCGGAGTTCGTCAAGGGCGGTGGCAGCGTGAAGTGCTGCACCGCCGAGCTGCACCGCTGAGCCTGCCTCAGGCCGTGACCCCGGGACGGCGGCCCATCCGTGCCAGCAGCCTCGTCTGCCGATCAGCGTCGTCCGGCACGTCGACCGGCCGACCGAAGACACCGTCGTCGTAGGCGTGGTCGCCGAAGCCCACGAACGCGGCGTCCAGCGCGTCCATGTCCGCGTCGGAGAACGTGGTGGGCCGCCCGTTGGACGCGCCGAGGTCCCAGCCGTGCACCACGAGGTCGAAGCCGTAGAAGGCGTCCAGCGTGGCGCCGATGGTGGTCCGGCCGAAGAAGCCGTCGAACTCGCGCGAGGTCACCGCCGGGTCGGTGGCGTAGGGGCGGACGGCGTCGAGGTGGACGGCCCAGGCCTGCGCGGGAGCGCCCGTCGGCCGCTCGCCGAGGTCGATCTCGTGCCGTGCGAAGAAGTCGCGCTGGGAGTCGATCACGTGGGCGACCACGTCGGCGGCGGTCCAGTCCGCGCACGGGGAGGCGGCGGACCAGTCGGTCGTGGCGGCCACGATGGCGGAGAAACGGTCGGCTGCTTCGAAGTAGGAGGTCATGCCCCCAGCATGGTCGCGGGACGACCTCGACTCTTGAAAGAATCCGACACATGACGGGAGAGGACGTGCGGCGCATCGACCCGACCGAGCGGGCCCACCTGCTCGACGCGTCGGGCTACACGCCGCCGATCCACCGCTTCGCGCCCTCCCCCGGGCTCGCGTCGGTCGTCCGGCGGTACTGGATGCCCGTCTGGTCACTGCCCGAAGGGGCGGTGTCGGTGCAACGCGTGCTGCAGTACCCGGTCTGCCTCCTGGTCGTCTCGCACGAGTACGCACTCCTCGTGGGGCCGAGCAGCGGGCTGTCGACCACCGAGCTCGGAGGCTCTGGCTGGGCGTTGGGCACGATGCTCCAGCCGGCAGCCGGACTCGCCCTCGCCGGTGGACCGGTGGACCGACTGACGGACGGCTCCGTTTCCCTCGCCGACGAGGAGCTGGTCACCGGGATCCGCTCGGCGGTCGGCGAGGACCCCCACGATCCGCAGCACCAGCGAGCCGCCGTCGCGGTGATGGAGGCCTGGCTGGCGGCGCTCCTGCCGGTGGACGAGGAGGGCCTGCTCGTCAACGCGATCGTCGAGTACGTGGAGGGCGACACCGACGTCCAGCGGGTGAGCCAGGTGTGCGAGAAGTTCGCCCTCACCGAGCGCACGCTGCAGCGGCTCACCGCGCGGCGGATCGGGCTCTCGCCGAAGTGGCTCGTCCAGCGCCGGCGGCTCCACGAGGCGGCCGAGCGCCTGCGTGAGGAGACGCGCCCCGATCTGGCGCGCGTCGCGGCCGACCTCGGCTACGCCGACCAGGCCCACTTCGGACGGGACTTCCGCGCCGTCACCGGCCTGACACCAGGGGAGTTCGCCGCCGAGTCCGGCGGGTGAGGCGTCGCTCAGACGTCGTCGCCGCTGTCGGCCGAGAGGACCAGCCACTCCCCCTCGGCGAGCTGCAGGTCCCACGTGTCCTCCGGGCCCTTCGGCCACTGCACCGTGACCGTCGCGCTGTCGTCGAAGACCTCGACGCTCATCGGCACCTCCTCCAGGTCGGTGCCGTCGGCGCTCCACCGGCCCTCCTGCTCACGGACGTCACCGCACTCGACCTGCTCGGGGACCAGGACCGTCTCCTTCACCGTGTCGCAGTCGCCCGCGTCCGCGGCCAGGAGGTGGCGCCGCAGGAGGGCCTCGGCGGCCTGCTGCCGGTCCGCGCCCTCGGCCGAGGCGCTGGGGCTCGGGTCGGCGCCGTCACCCGACGACTCGCCCTGACCGCACCCCGCGAGCAGGACCACGGCCAACAGGAACGGGACGACCGACCGAAGACTCATGCCCTCAGTCTCCCCCGCGCCCCAACCCCGCCCGCGCGCACTCACGCCGAGTGCGGCTCAGGCCGGTTCGGCGCAGGGCACGCCGAGCTCGGCGAGACGCGCGGCTCCGCCGTCGAGTGCAGTGAGCACCCAGACGCCCTCGGTGGTCACCGTGATCGAGTGCTCGTGGTGCGCCGCCCAGGTGCCGTCGGTGGTGACGGCGGTCCAGTCGTCCTCGAGGATCGCGGCGCGCGAGGTGCCCAGCGTGATCATCGGCTCGATGGCCAGCGCCATGCCGAGCGCGAGCTTCGGTCCCTTGCCCCGGCGTCCGCTGTTCGGCACGTCGGGAGCCTGGTGCATCTCGGACCCGATGCCGTGTCCCGTGAACCCGTCGGTGATGCCGTAGCGCCCCTGGCTGCGGACGTAGGACTCGATCGCGTGGGAGATGTCCCCGACCCGACCACCGATGCGGGCGGCGGCGATGCCCCGCCACAGCGACTCCTCGGTGACCCGGTTGAGCTCGGCGACCTCGGGTGCGACCTCGCCGACCGGGACGCTGATCGCGGCGTCGCCGTGCCAGCCGTCGACCACCGCGCCGAAGTCGATCGAGACCAGGTCGCCCTCGGCGAGCACACGGTCACCGGGGATGCCGTGGACGATCTCGTCGTTCACCGAGGCGCAGATGACGCCCGTGAAGCCGTGGTAGCCCAGGAAGTTGGACGTGGCGCCCTCGGCGGCCAGACGCTCGCGCGCCAGCGCGTCGAGGTCGCCCGTGCTGACTCCGGGGGCGACAGCGCTGCGCAGCACCTCGAGGGTGCGGCCCACCACCAGGCCGGCCTGGCGCATGGTGGCCAGCTGCTCGGGGGTCTTCAGCTCGATCGACTCACCGAACATCGAGAACCGCCACTCAGGCGCGGGTGGAAAGAGCCTCGGCGATGCGCGCGCCGACCTCTTCCGGAGTGCCCATGCCGTCGACCTCGATCAGCAGGCCACGGTCGCGGTAGACGGCCAGCAGGGGCGCGGTCTCGTTCCGGTACACCTCCTGGCGGTGCCGGATGACCTCTTCGGTGTCGTCGGAGCGACCACTCACCTTGGCCCGCTCGAGCAGGCGGCCGATGAGCTCGTCCTCGACGACCGTCAGGGCGATGACGCCGTCGAGGCCCGAGCCGAGGTCGGCCAGGATCTGGTCGAGCTTGGCGACCTGGTCGAGGGTGCGCGGGTAGCCGTCGAGCAGGAACGCCTCGCGGGCGTCGTCCTGCGCGAGACGGTCGGCCACCATCGCGTTGGTGACCTCGTCCGGCACGTACTCGCCGGCGTCCATGTAGCGCTTGGCGGCCTGGCCCAGCTCGGTCTCCTTCGCGACGTTCTCGCGGAAGATGTCGCCGGTGGAGACGTGCGCACCGTGGATGCGCTCGGCGAGCGCCACGGCCTGCGTGCCCTTGCCCGCGCCGGGCGGACCCATGATGAGGAGTCGCGTCACTTCAGGAACCCTTCGTAGTTGCGCTGCTGCAACTGGCTTTCGATCTGCTTCACCGTGTCGAGCCCGACGCCCACGATGATCAGGATCGTGGTTCCGCCGAACGGGAAGTTCTGGTTGGCCCCGACCAAGGCGATCGCCAGCATCGGGATCAGGGAGATCAGGCCGAGGTACAGCGCGCCCGGCGCGGTGATGCGCGACAGGACGTAGCCCAGGTAGTCCTGCGTGGGCTTGCCGGCGCGGATGCCCGGGATGAAGCCGCCGTACTTCTTCATGTTGTCGGCGACCTCCTCGGGGTTGAACGTGATCGACACGTAGAAGTACGTGAAGAACACGATCAGCGCGAAGAACGTGGCCATGTAGTACGGGTGGTCGCCCGTGACGAAGTGGTCCTGGATCCAGCTGGCGGCCGAGGAGTCGGAGTTGAAGTTGACCCACAGCACCGGCAGGTACATCAGGCTGGAGGCGAAGATGACCGGGATGATGCCGGCCTGGTTCACCTTGAGCGGGATGTAGGTGGAGGAGCCACCGAACATGCGACGGCCGACCATGCGCTTGGCGTACTGGACCGGGATCCTGCGCTGGGCCTGCTCGATGAAGATGACCAGCGCGACCACGGCCAGGCCGACGGCCACGACGATGGCGAAGGTGGTCCAGCCGTTCGTCTGGCGGATGTTCCACATCGCGCCGGGGAAGGTGGCGACGACCTGCGTGAAGATCAGGATCGACATGCCGTTGCCGACGCCACGGTCGGTGATGAGCTCGCCGAACCACATGATGACGGTGGTGCCGGCGACCATGACCGTGACGATCAGCAGGTACGAGGCCATGCTGTCGGGGCTGTAGAGCAGCGGCAGGTTGCAGGCGCCCTGGAACAGGTCGCCGCTGCGCGCCAGCGCCACGATGCCCGCGGCCTGCAGGATCGCGAGGCCGACTGTGAGGTAGCGGGTGTACTGCGTGATCTTCGCCTGGCCGGACTGGCCCTCCTTCTTGAGGGCCTCCAGCCGCGGGATCACCACGACGAGCAGCTGCAGGATGATGCTCGCGGTGATGTAGGGCATGATGCCGAGCGCGAACACGGTCAGCTGCAGCAGCGCACCGCCGGAGAAGACGTTGATGAGGGCGAACAGGCCGGCATTCTCGCCGCCCGCGGCGAGGTCGACGCACTCGCGCACGTTCGCCACGTTGACGCCGGGCGCGGGCAGCATCGAGCCCATCCTGAAGAGCACGACGATCCCCAGGACGAAGAGGATCTTGCGACGCAGTTCAGGTGTCCTGAACGCGTTCACGAAGACTTTGAGCACGAACTTCCTCCCGCTTCACGGCATGACGCCGTCTGACTGTAACAGTGAGCGAAACGGGCGGGCTCTCCTCATGGGGAGAACCCGCCCGACGATCGCTTCGGATCCTGCAGTTGGCGTCAGGACGCGCTGACGGAACCGCCGGCGGCCTCGATCTTGGCCTGGGCCGAGGCGGACACCTTGTCGACGGTCACCTGGACCGCGACGTCGATGTCGCCGCCACCGAGCACCTTGACGGGACGGCCCTTGCGGACCGCACCCTTCTCGACGAGCGTGGCCACGTCGACCGTGCCGCCCTCGGCGAAGAGCTCGGAGATCCGGCCCACGTTGACGACCTGGTACTCGACCCGGAACGGGTTCGTGAAGCCCTTGAGCTTCGGCAGGCGCATGTGGAGCGGGATCTGGCCGCCTTCGAAGCCGGCGGACACCTGGTAGCGGGCCTTGGTGCCCTTGGTGCCACGACCGGCGGTCTTGCCCTTGGAGCCCTCACCGCGACCCACGCGGGTCTTGGCTTTCTTGGCGCCCGGAGCGGGACGCAGGTGGTGCAACTTGATCGCCATGATCAGTCGACCTCCTTAAAGGTGACGAGGTGCGGGATGGTGTTGACCATGCCGCGGATTTCGGGACGGTCCTCGACGACCTTGACGTCGCCGATGCGCTTGAGCCCGAGCGAACGCAGCGTGTTGCGCTGGTTCTGCTCGCGACCGATGCCCGACTTGACCTGGGTGACTTCGAGCTTGCCCATCAGACGGTCACCTCCGCGGTCTCGCCGTGCTTCAGCTTGCCGGCCTTGATCAGGGCGGCGGGGGCGACCTCCTCGACCGTCAGGCCGCGGCGCGTGGCCACGTCCTGCGGCGACTCCAGCGAGCGCAGCGCCTCCACCGTCGCGTGGACGATGTTGATCGCGTTCGAGGAGCCGAGCGACTTGCTCAGGACGTCGTGGATGCCAGCGGCCTCCAGCACGGCGCGGACCGGGCCACCGGCGATGACGCCGGTACCGGGCGACGCCGGGCGCAGGAAGACGACACCGGCCGCCTTCTCACCCTGCACCGGGTGCGGGATGGTGCCCTGGATGCGGGGGACGCGGAAGAAGGACTTCTTCGCCTCCTCGACACCCTTGGCGATGGCCGTGGGAACTTCCTTGGCCTTGCCGTAGCCGACACCGACCTGGCCGTCGCCGTCACCGACGATGACCAGCGCGGTGAAGCTGAAGCGCCGGCCGCCCTTGACGACCTTGGCCACACGGTTGATCGTGACGACCTTCTCGATGTAGTTGGACTTCTCGGCGTTGCGGTCGCCGCGGCCTCCGCGACGCTCGCCACCCTGTCGGCGCGTGCTCATGCGGCACTCCCCTTGTTCGTCGTGATGGTCATCAGAACTCCAGTCCGCCCTCGCGGGCGCCGTCGGCCAGCGCAGCGACGCGACCGGCGTACTTGTTGCCCGCGCGGTCGAACACCACCGAGCCGACACCGGCAGCCTTGGCGCGATCGGCGAGCAGCTCGCCGACCTTCTTGGCCTTGGCCGTCTTGTCGCCCTCGAACGAACGCAGGTCCGACTCCATGGTGGAAGCCGACGCGAGCGTGTGTCCCTCGAGGTCGTTGACGACCTGCGCGACGATGTGCTTGCTCGAGCGGGTGACGACCAGGCGAGGACGCTCGGCCGAACCCTGGATCTTCTTGCGGCCACGGATCTGGCGGCGCTGACGCGACGCGACCCGACCCGCAGTGTGCTTGGCGTGCTTGATCGAGATTGCCATGGCTTACTTACCAGCCTTTCCGGCCTTGCGCAGGATGCGCTCTCCCGCGTACCGCACGCCCTTGCCCTTGTAGGGCTCCGGCTTGCGGATCTTGCGGATGTTGGCGGCGACCTCGCCCACGACCTGCTTGTCGATGCCCGAGACGGTCAGCTTGGTCGGACCCTCGACGGTGAACGTGATGCCCTCGGGCGCCATGAACGGCACCGGGTGGCTGAAGCCGAGGTTCAGCTCGATCTCCGACGGGCCCTTGGGGAGCACGCGGTAACCGACGCCGACGATCTCGAGCTTCTTCTCGTAGCCCTCGGTGACACCGATGACCATGTTGTTGACCAGCGTGCGGGACAGGCCGTGAAGGGCCTTGCTGCGACGCTCGTCGTTGGGACGCTCGACCGCCAGCGCGCCGTCATCGTCCTTGCGGACGGTGATGGGCTCGGCGACGGTGTGCGAGAGCTGGCCCTTGGGACCCTTGACCGTGACGGTCTGGCCGTCGATGTTGACGTCGACGCCGGAGGGGACGGCGACGGGGAGCTTGCCGATGCGCGACATGTTCAGTCCTCTCTCGTCACCAGACGTAGGCGAGGACTTCCCCACCCACTCCGTTGTTGTTGGCCTGACGGTCGGTCTGCAGACCCTGGCTCGTGGAGATGATCGCCACGCCCAGGCCGCCGAGGACCTTCGGAAGGTTGTTGGACTTGGCGTAGACGCGCAGCCCCGGCTTGCTGATGCGGCGGATGCCGGCAATCGAGCGCTCGCGGTGCGGGCCGTACTTGAGGGTGATGGTCAGCGACTTGCCGACCTCGCCCTCGGTCGGCTCGGCCACGGCGTAGTCGGTGATGTAGCCCTCCTGCTTCAGGATGGCGGCGACGCCCTCCTTCAGCTTGGAGTGCGGCATCGTGACGGCGTCGTGGTACGCCTGGTTGCCGTTGCGGACACGCGTGAGCATGTCCGCGATCGGATCGGTCATCGTCATTTCAGTGTGTTCCGTTTCTCGCTGCGGTTTCCGTCTCGTCCGGCCGTGGGCCGTGGGAGGGGACCTGCTGCGGTGTGAAGTGGTTTCTTAAAGTCGCGCGATTACCAAGAGGACTTCGTCACGCCGGGCAGCTCGCCCCGGTGCGCCATCTCCCGCAGGCAGATGCGGCACAGGCCGAACTTGCGGTAGACGGAGCGGGGACGGCCGCAGCGCTGGCAGCGCGTGTAGCCACGGACGCCGAACTTCGGCGTACGGGACTGCTTGACCTTCAGACCGGTCTTCGCCATGTCAGTTCTCCTTGTACGGGAAGCCGAGCAGCTTGAGCAGAGCGCGGCCCTCATCGTCGTTGGTGGCCGTGGTGACGACCGTGATGTCCATGCCCCGGCTGCGATCGATCTTGTCCTGGTCGATCTCGTGGAACATGACCTGCTCGGTCAGGCCGAACGTGTAGTTGCCCCGGCCGTCGAACTGCTTGGGCGACAGGCCGCGGAAGTCGCGGATGCGCGGCAGCGCGAGCGTCAGCAGGCGGTCGAGGAACTCCCACATGCGGTCGCCACGCAGCGTGACGTGCGCGCCGATCGGCATGCCCTCACGCAGCTTGAACTGGGCGATGGACTTGCGGGCCTTGGTGACCTGGGGCTTCTGGCCGGTGATGGCCGTGAGGTCCTTGATGGCACCCTCGATGAGCTTGCCGTCGCGGGCCGCCTCACCGACGCCCATGTTGACGACGATCTTGGTCAGGCCGGGGACCTGCATGACGTTGTCGTAGTCGAACTGCTCCCGCAGCGCGGCCACGATCTCCTCGCGGTACTTCGCCTTCAGGCGAGGCGCGGTGGTGGTTGCCATCTCAGATCTCCTTTCCGGTCTTGCGGCTGATGCGGGTCTTCTTGCCGTCGACGACGCCCGAGCCGATCTTGGTGGTGGTCTTGCCGCCGTCGGCGTCGACCACGAGCATGACGTTCGAGACGTGGATCGGGGCCTCGGCGGTGATGATGCCGCCCTCGGTCCCGGTCTGGCCGGCACGCGTGTGCTTCTGGACGCGGTTCACGCCCTCGACGACGACGCGGTCGTTCTCCAGGACGCCGATGATCTTGCCCTCGACGCCCTTGTCCTTGCCGGCGATGACCTTGACCTGGTCACCCTTGCGGATTCCTGCCATCTCAGAGCACCTCCGGAGCGAGCGAGATGATGCGCATGAACTTCTTGTCGCGCAGCTCACGGCCCACGGGGCCGAAGATGCGGGTTCCACGCGGATCGCCGTCCGTCTTGAGGATCACGGCAGCGTTCTCGTCGAACTTGATGTACGAACCGTCAGGACGGCGGCGCTCCTTCGTGGTGCGCACGATGACCGCCTTGACGACATCGCCCTTCTTGACGTTGCCTCCGGGGATCGCGTCCTTGACGGTGGCGACGATCGTGTCGCCGATACCGGCGTAGCGACGACCGGAGCCACCGAGAACGCGGATGCAGAGGATCTCCTTGGCACCCGTGTTGTCGGCGACCTTGAGTCGCGACTCCTGCTGAATCATCTGTCTCTCACTTCGCCTTCTCGAGGATCTCCACGACCCGCCAACGCTTGGTGGCCGAGAGCGGACGCGTCTCCGACAGGAGCACACGGTCGCCGATGCCGGCCGCGTTGGCCTCGTCGTGGGCCTTCAGCTTGATGTTGCGGCGCAGCACCTTGCCGTACAGCGGGTGCTTGAAGCGCTCCTCGATGCTGACGACGACGGTCTTGTCCATCTTGTCGCTGACGACCAGACCCTCACGGATCTTGCGCGAGGAGCGTTCGTTGCTCCCACCTTCATTGGGCACAGTAGTGTCCTTCGTGCTCATGCCTGAACCTCCTCGATGATGCCGAGCTCGCGCTCACGGATGACCGTGTAGATGCGCGCGATGTCCTTGCGCACCGTGCGCAGACGCGCGGTGTTGTCGAGCTGACCGGTGGCGTTCTGGAAGCGCAGGTTGAACAGCTCCTCCTTGGCCTCCTTCAGCTTCGCGGCCAGGTCATCGGCAGTGAGGTCGCGGAGCTCTGCGGTGTTGCTTGCCATCACAGGTCTCCTGTCTCGCGGGTGATGAAGCGTGCCTTCATGGGCAGCTTGTGGATCGCGCGGCGCATCGCCTCACGGGCGACCTCCTCGGTGACACCGGAGAGCTCGAACATGACACGGCCGGGCTTGACGTTCGCCACCCACCACTCGGGCGAGCCCTTGCCGGAGCCCATGCGGGTCTCGGCGGGCTTCTTGGTCAGCGGACGGTCCGGGTAGATGTTGATCCAGACCTTGCCGCCACGCTTGATGTGACGGGTCATGGCGATACGAGCGGACTCGATCTGACGGTTGGTCACGTAGTGACCCTCGACCGCCTGGATGCCGAACTCGCCGAAGGCCAGCTCGGTGCCGCCCTTGGCCATGCCGCGGCGCTTGGGGTGGTGCTGCTTGCGGTACTTGACGCGACGAGGCATCAACATCAGGACTCAACTCCTTCAGTGGCCGCGGGAGCAGCTGCGGGAGCCGCCTCGGTGGCGGCCGGAGCAGCGGCGGGAGCGGCGTCACGAGCGGGACGACGGGCGCCGCCACGCTCACCACGGCCGGGACGACGGCTGCCCGGAGCAGCCGCGCGACGGGCCGCCTCGGCCTCGCGCTCGGCCCGGGTACCGGCGACCTCGCCCTTGTAGATCCAGACCTTCACGCCGATGCGGCCGAAGGTCGTCTTGGCCTCGTAGAAGCCGTAGTCGACGTCGGCGCGCAGCGTGTGCAGCGGGACGCGACCCTCGCGGTAGAACTCCGAGCGGCTCATCTCGGCGCCGCCGAGACGACCCGAGCACTGGATCCGGATGCCCTTGGCGCCCGAACGCATCGTGGTCTGCATCGCCTTGCGCATGGCACGACGGAACTGCACACGACCGGACAGCTGCTCGGCCACGCCCTGCGCGACGAGCTGGGCGTCCATCTCGGGCTGCTTGACCTCGAGGATGTTCAGCTGGACCTGCTTGCCGGTCAGCTTCTCCAGGTCGCCGCGGATGCGGTCGGCCTCGGCGCCACGGCGACCGATGACGATGCCCGGACGCGCCGTGTGGATGTCCACGCGGACGCGGTCACGGGTGCGCTCGATCTCGACGCGGCTGATGCCGGCGCGATCCATGCCCTTGGTGAGCAGGCGGCGGATCTTGACGTCCTCACCGACGTAGCTGGAGTACAGCTTGTCGGCGTACCAGCGGCTCTTGTGATCCGTGGAGATGCCCAGGCGGAAACCGTGCGGGTTGATCTTCTGACCCATGTCAGTTGCCACCCTTCTTCTCGTCGGTTGCGGGTTCGACGACCACCGTCAGGTGGCTCGTGCGCTTGAGGATGCGGTTGGCCGCACCCTTGGCGCGCGGGCGCCAGCGCTTCATCGTCGGGCCCTCGTCGACCAGCACGGTGGTGATGACCAGGGTCGAACGATCCAGTCCTTCGGTGGTCTCGGCGTTCGAGGCAGCCGAGTCGACCAGCTTGTAGAAGTTCTCGGCCACAGCCTGCGGCTGGAACTTCAGCATGGTCAGGGCGTCCTCGACGCGCGATCCGCGGATCAGGTCGGCGACACGGCGCGACTTCTGCGCGGTGACGCGGACGTACCGCGCCACGGCGAAGGCGCCGGGGCGGTCGCCGAGCAGGCGCGCGCGGCGCTCGCTCACGTTGTCACGGGTGGTGGCACTCATCGGCGCTTCGCCTTCCGGTCGTCCTTCTCATGGCCCTTGAACGTGCGGGTGGGAGCGAACTCCCCCAGCTTGTGGCCAACCATCGAGTCGGTGATGAACACGGGAACGTGCTTGCGGCCATCGTGCACGGCGATCGTGTGTCCGATGAAGGACGGCAGGATCATCGAGCGACGGGACCAGGTCTTGATCACGTTGTGGGTCTCGGCCGCGTTCTGAGCGTCCACCTTCTTCTCGAGGTGGCCGTCAACGAAGGGACCCTTCTTCAAACTACGAGGCATCTTTTTCTCCAGGTCCTCTCTCAGCGACCGCTCTTGCGGCGGCGGACGATCATCTGGTCGCTGGCCTTGCGCTTGCGCGTACGGCCCTCGGGCTTGCCCCACGGGCTGACCGGGTGACGGCCACCGGAGGTCTTGCCCTCACCGCCACCGTGCGGGTGGTCGATCGGGTTCATGGCGACACCACGGACGGTCGGGCGCTTGCCCTTCCAGCGGTTGCGGCCGGCCTTGCCCCAGTTGATGTTCGACTGCTCCGAGTTGCCGACCTCACCGATGGAGGCGCGGCAGCGGACGTCGACGTAGCGCATCTCGCCGGAGGGCAGGCGCAGCTGCGCCTTCGAGCCCTCCTTGGCGACGAGCTGCACCTTGGCACCGGCGGAGCGGCCCATCTTGGCGCCGCCACCGGGACGGAGCTCGATCGCGTGGATCGTGGTGCCGACCGGGATGTTGCGCAGCGGCAGGTTGTTGCCGGGCTTGATGTCGGCGCCGGTACCGGCCTCGACCGCCATGCCCTGCTTCAGACCCTCGGGCGCGATGATGTAGCGCTTCTCGCCATCGGCGTAGTGCAGCAGCGCGATGCGGGCGGTGCGGTTGGGGTCGTACTCGATGTGAGCGACCTTGGCCGGCACGCCGTCCTTGTCGTAGCGCTTGAAGTCGATGACGCGGTAGGCGCGCTTGTGGCCACCACCCTGGTGACGGGTGGTGATCCGGCCCTGGTTGTTGCGGCCGCCCTTCTTGGGCAGCGGCTCGACCAGCGACTTCTCGGGCGTCGTACGCGTGATCTCGGCGAAGTCCGCCACGCTCGAGCCGCGACGGCCCGGCGTGGTGGGCTTGTACTTGCGAATAGCCATGTCTCAGTCAGTCCTTCAGCTCGGGCTCGAGAAGATGTCGATGCTCTGGCCCGCGGCCACGCTGACGACGGCGCGCTTGGTGTCCTTGCGCTTGCCTTCGCCGTTGCGGGTGCGACGGGTCTTGCCCTTGCGGTTGATCGTGTTCACACCGGTGACCTTGACCCCGAAGATCTCCTCGACGGCGATCTTGATCTGGGTCTTGTTGGCGTCCGGGTGGACCAGGAACGTGTACTTGTTGTCGTCGAGCAGGCCGTAGCTCTTCTCGCTGACCACGGGGGCGATCAGGACGTCCCGCGCGAAGGTTCCGTGGTTGGTCATCAGTTCTCCTCCTGGGCGGTGAACCCGGCGGCCTCGGCGCTCTCGGCGCTGTCGAACCAGACCGTGGCCTCCGTCGCGTCGTACGCGGCGGCACCGGGGGCGACGTAGGTCTTGTCGGCCTCGACGGCCTTGACCTCGTGACCCTTCGGCGCGTTGCCGCTGGCCAGCGGCGCCTTCGAACCCGGGCCGTACGGCTGGGTCTTCGTGGCGCCGGCCTTGGCGTCGTCCTCGGCAACCTCGGCCTTGGCCTCGGTCTTCGCGGCAGCCTGCTTGGGGGCGGACTTCTTGGCCGGCTTGGCCGCGGGGGCGTCAGCCTCGACGACCGCCTGGCTCAGCTTGACCGTCTCGGCACCCTCGGTCGAGCGCGCCGCCACGAAGGCGTCGAACGCGGCCTTCGTGAAGATCACGTCGTCGGCCAGCAGCACGTCGTACGTGTTGAGCTGGTCGAAGGTGAGCGTGGCGATGAACTCGGCGTTGCGCAGGCTCTTGACCGTCAGCGCGTCGTCGCGGTCGACGACCACGAGCACGCGCGCCCGGTTGGAGAGGCCACGCACCGCGGCGAGCGCGGTCCGGGTGGACGGCGCGTCACCGGAGACGAGCGAGTCGATGACGTGCAGGCGACCGCTGCGGGCCCGGTCGGTGAGGGCGCCACGCAGGGCGGCGGCCTTCATCTTCTTGGGCGTGCGCTGGTCGTACGAGCGCGGCGTGGGGCCGTGCACGACGCCACCACCGGCGTACTGGGGAGCGCGGATCGAGCCCTGACGAGCGCGGCCGGTGCCCTTCTGGCGGTACGGCTTCTTGCCGCCGCCGCGGACCTCAGCGCGCGTCTTGACGCTGTGCGTGCCCTGACGGGCAGCCGCGAGCTGTGCGGTGACGACCTGGTGCATCAGCGGGATGCTGACGCGGGCGTCGAAGATGTCGACGGGCAGGTCGACGTCGATGGTCTGTGCCATGTCGGTCAGGCCCCCTTCGCAGCGGAGCGGATGACGACGAGAGCGCCCTTGGCCCCGGGCACTGCGCCCTTGACCAGGATGAGGCCCCGCTCGGTGTCGACCGCGTGGACGGTGAGGTTCTGGGTGGTCACGGTGTCCGTGCCCATGTGGCCCGCCATGCGCAGGCCCTTGAAGACCCGGCCGGGGGTGGCGCAGCCACCGATGGAGCCGGGCTTGCGGTGGTTGCGGTGCGCGCCGTGCGAGGCGGAGACGCCGGCGAAGCCGTGACGCTTCATGACGCCGGCGAAGCCCTTGCCCTTGCTGGTGGCGGTCACGTCGACCTTGTCACCGTTGGCGAAGATCTCCGGGGAGATCTCCTGGCCCAGGGTGTAGTCGGCGACGGCCTCGGTGCGGATCTCCACGACGTGGCGGCGCGGCGTGACGCCGGCCTTCGCGAAGTGACCGGCCTGCGGCTTGTTCAGCTTGCGGCCGTCGATCTCGCCGTAGCCGAGCTGGATGGCGCTGTAGCCGTCGGTCTCGCGGGTGCGGATCTGGGTGACGATGTTGGTCGAGGCCTCGAGGACGGTGACCGGGATGACCCGGTTGTTCTCGTCCCAGACCTGCGTCATCCCGAGCTTGCGACCGAGGAGGCCGCGCGCGGTGAGTGTGCTGCTGCTCATGGTGTGCGTCCCTCCCTCAGAGCTTGATCTCGATGTCGACGCCGGCCGGCAGGTCGAGTCGCATGAGCGAGTCGACGGTCTTGGGCGTCGGGTCGATGATGTCGATGAGCCGCTTGTGGGTGCGCATCTCGAAGTGCTCGCGGCTGTCCTTGTACTTGTGCGGCGAACGGATGACGCAGTACACGTTCTTCTCCGTCGGCAGCGGCACGGGGCCGGCAACCTTGGCGCCGGTGCGGGTCACGGTGTCGACGATCTTCTTCGCCGAGGAATCGATGACCTCGTGGTCGTAGGCCTTGAGCCGGATACGGATCTTCTGTCCCGCCATGCTCTCGCTCGTCCTTTACATTCGTCTTCGCCAGCCCCCGGGTTCGGGGTAGGCAGGCCCCCGTCTCCGTTCCCCGAGGTCGGGCGTGTCGCGGCGCTGACGCGCACAAAGGAACACACACTTCTCGAGTTAGGTGGTTGGACCGGCTCCGCCCCGCCGATGCGGTGCGACTGGCCGGACAACATGGTCTCGGGTTCGGCGCCGACGTTGAGCTGGGCGTGAGTTCCCAACCGCAGGCGCCACCGCGAACATGCCGGGGCAACCTGACCATTCTGACAGACTCCGCCCGCGTAACACAAATCGGGTCGTGCGGGTGTGACCGTGGGCTGCGACACCCGCCCTAGTCGTGGCCGTGGCGCTCCGACTCCAGGTGCCCGGCGGGCTCCAACTGGAACGTCGAGTGGGCCACGTCGAAGTGGTGGCTCAGGCACGTGCACAGGTGGTCGAGCACGTGGTGCGCGTCGGCCATGTCGACGACCGAGTCGTCGACGACGACGTGCGCGCTCATCACCGGCATGCCGCTGGTGATCGTCCAGACGTGCAGGTCGTGCACGTCCACCACGCCCTCCACCCCGAGGATGTGGCCCCGCACCTCGTCGAGGTCGACGTCGCGAGGACTGGTCTCCAGCAGGACCTCGGCCACGTCGCGCAGCAGCGACACCGCGCGCGGGATCACGAGTGCCGCGATCACCAGCGAGGCGATCGGGTCGGCCTCGTGCCAGCCGGTGAGGAGGATGACGACCGCGGACACGATCACGGCGACCGAGCCGACGGCGTCGCCGAGCACCTCGAGGTAGGCGCCACGGACGTTGAGGCTCTCCTTCGAGCCGGCGCGCAGGACGACGAGTCCGACGATGTTGACCGCGAGTCCAACTGCGCCCGCCACCAGGACCCAGCCGCCCTCGATGCTCGGCGGGTCGTCGAGCCGAGCGACGGCGTTCACCGCGATGACGACGCAGATGCCCAGCAGGATCAGCCCGTTGGCGCCGGCGGCGAGGACCTCGGTGCGGTGCCAGCCGTACGTGCTGCGCGGACCGCCGGGCCGCTGGGCGACGGCGATCGCCGCCAGCGCGAGCACCAGTCCGAGCGAGTCGCTGAGCATGTGGCCGGCGTCGGCGAGCAGGGCGAGCGAACCGGTCATCAGACCGACGACGACCTGCACGACCAGGACCCCGAGGGTCAGCGCCAGCACGGCGAGCAGGCGTCCACGGTGCTGGACCCCGGCGCCGTGCGCGTGATCGTGTCCCACACCGCGAGGGTACGGCAGGCCCCTCCCCCGAACGGCACCCGGACATGACAGAACCCCCGGGGCCGAAGCCCCGGGGGTTCTCACGCAGTGCGTGTCAGGTCAGATCACTTGCTGATCTTCGTGACACGGCCGGCGCCGACGGTGCGGCCGCCCTCGCGGATGGCGAAGCGCAGGCCCTCCTCCATGGCGATCGGCTGGATCAGCACGACCGACATCTCGGTGTTGTCGCCGGGCATGACCATCTCGGTGCCCTCGGGCAGCGTGACGACGCCGGTGACGTCCGTGGTGCGGAAGTAGAACTGCGGGCGGTAGTTGTTGAAGAACGGCGTGTGACGGCCACCCTCCTCCTTGGACAGGATGTACACCTGGCCGTCGAACTCCGTGTGGGGAGTCGTCGAGCCGGGGGCGATCACGACCATGCCGCGCTCGACGTCCTCGCGCTTCGTGCCACGCAGGAGCAGTCCGACGTTCTCGCCGGCCTGACCCTCGTCGAGCAGCTTGCGGAACATCTCGATGCCAGTGACGGTCGTGGTCTGCTTGTCCTCACGGATGCCCACGATGTCGACGGTGTCGTTGACCTTGACGATGCCACGCTCGATACGACCCGTGATGACGGTGCCACGACCGGTGATCGTGAAGACGTCCTCGACCGGCATGAGGAACGGCTTGTCCGTCTCACGCGGGGGCAGCGGGATGTACTCGTCGACCGCGTTCATCAGCTCGAGAATCGACTCGCCCCACTTCTCGTCGCCGGTCAGGGCCGGGTGGGCCGCAACCTTGACGACGGGGACGTTGTCGCCGTCGAAGTCCTGCTCGTTGAGCAGCTCGCGAACCTCGAGCTCGACGAGCTCCAGGATCTCCTCGTCGTCGACCATGTCGCACTTGTTGAGCGCCACGACCATGGCCGGCACGCCGACCTGGCGGGCGAGCAGCACGTGCTCACGCGTCTGGGGCATGGGGCCGTCGGTGGCGGCGACCACGAGGATCGCGCCGTCCATCTGAGCCGCGCCGGTGATCATGTTCTTGACGTAGTCGGCGTGACCCGGGCAGTCGACGTGCGCGTAGTGACGGTTCTCGGTCTGGTACTCGACGTGCGAGATGGAGATCGTGATGCCGCGCTGGCGCTCCTCGGGAGCCTTGTCGATCTGATCGAAGGCCGAGGCCTCGTTCAGGTCGGGGTACTTGTCGTGCAGCACCTTGGTGATCGCCGCGGTCAGCGTCGTCTTGCCATGGTCGATGTGACCGATGGTGCCGATGTTCATGTGCGGCTTGGTCCGCTCGAACTTCGCCTTAGCCACTGGGGCCCTCCTGGTTTGGTTTCTCTAGATCTTGTTTGACTGAAACGCCGTGTGGAACGCGTCGGAGCGAACCTCAGGCCACCCTATGCGATGGGGCCGAAGCTCACTCGCCGCGGGCCTTCTTGACGATCTCTTCGGCCACGGCCTTGGGGACCTCGGCGTAGGAATCGAACTGCATCGAGTACGACGCGCGGCCTGAGGTCTTCGACCGCAGGTCACCCACGTACCCGAACATCTCGGACAACGGCACGAGCGCCTTGATCATCTTGGCGCCACCGTAGCCCTCCTCCATGGACTGAACCTGTCCACGACGAGAGTTGAGGTCGCCGATCACGTCGCCCATGTAGTCCTCGGGCGTCGTGACCTCGACGGCGAACATCGGCTCGAGGAGAACCGGGTTGGCCTTGCGCGCTGCTTCCTTGAAGGCCATGTTGCCGGCCAGCTTGAAGGCGAGCTCGCTGGAGTCGACGTCGTGGTAGGCGCCGTCCTCAAGGGTGAACTTGACGTCCACCATGGGGTAGCCGGCGAGGACGCCGAACTCCATGGCGGCCTGGCCGCCGGCGTCGACCGAGGGGATGTACTCGCGCGGGACGCGACCACCCGTGACCTCGTTGACGAACTCGTAGCCACCCTCGCCACCGGCCTCGGGACCGTTGGGCGCCAGGCCGATGACGACCTTGGCGAACTGACCCGAACCACCGGTCTGCTTCTTGTGGGTGTAGCTGTGACCCGTGACCGCCTTGCGGATGGTCTCGCGGTAGGCGACCTGCGGCTTGCCCACGTTCGCCTCGACCCGGAACTCCCGCTTCATGCGGTCGACCAGGATGTCGAGGTGGAGCTCGCCCATGCCGGCGATGATCGTCTGACCCGTCTCCTCGTCCGTGTGGACTTGGAACGTCGGGTCCTCCTCGGCGAGCTTCTGGATGGCGACGCCCAGCTTCTCCTGGTCGCTCT
Organism: Aeromicrobium phoceense; assembly: GCF_013868155.1. Lineage (NCBI taxonomy): Bacteria > Bacillati > Actinomycetota > Actinomycetes > Propionibacteriales > Nocardioidaceae > Aeromicrobium > Aeromicrobium phoceense. The sequence goes on along the minus strand of NZ_JACEOG010000001.1, from coordinate 1,195,165 downwards.
TGGTCTTGGGCTCGATCGCGACCTGGATCACCGGGTCCGGGAAGGTCATCGACTCGAGCACGATCGGGTTGGCCGAGTCGGCCAGCGTCTCGCCCGTGGTGGTGTCCTTGAGGCCCATGACGGCCACGATCTGGCCGGCGCCGACCGACGCGATCTCCTCACGCTTGTTGGCGTGCATCTGGTAGACCTTGCCGATCCGCTCCTTGCGGCCCTTCGTGACGTTGAGCACCTGGGTGCCCGCCTCGAGGCGACCGGAGTAGACGCGCACGAAGGTCAGCTTGCCCAGGTGCGGGTCCGTGGCGATCTTGAAGGCCAGACCGGCGAACGGCGCGTCGTCGGACGGCGGGCGCGTGTCGTTCTTCGACTCGTCCTTGGGATCGAGGCCGACGATGTCGCCGACGTCGATCGGGCTGGGCAGGAAGTCGACGACCGCGTCGAGCAGGGGCTGGACGCCCTTGTTCTTGAACGCCGTGCCGCACAGGACCGGGTTGAGCTTCGCGGCCAGGGTGGCGCGACGAATCGCGGCCTTGAGGTCCTCGACCGAGATGTCCTCGCCCTCGAGGTACGCCATGGCGATCTCGTCGTCGACGTCGGCCAGCGTCTCGAGAAGGTTCTCGCGACCCTCGGCGGCGGCGTCGGCCAGGTCGGCTGGGATCTCCTCGACCGTGTAGTCCTCACCGATCGTCGTCTCGCCGCGCCACGTCAGGGCACGCATGCCGACGAGGTCGACGACGCCCAGGAAGTCCGACTCGGCACCGATCGGCAGCTGCAGGACGAGCGCGGTCGCGCCGAGGCGCTCGCGGATCGTCTTGACGCAGAAGTCGAACGAGGCGCCCGTGCGGTCGAGCTTGTTGACGAAGCACATGCGCGGGACGCCGTACTTGTCGGCCTGACGCCACACGGTCTCGGACTGGGGCTCGACACCGGCGACGCCGTCGAACACCGCGACCGCGCCGTCGAGGACGCGCAGCGAGCGCTCGACCTCGACGGTGAAGTCGACGTGACCGGGGGTGTCGATGATGTTGATCTGGTGGTTCTTCCACCAGCAGGTCGTCGCGGCCGACGTGATCGTGATGCCGCGCTCCTGCTCCTGCTCCATCCAGTCCATCGTGGCGCCACCCTCGTGGACCTCACCGATCTTGTACGTGATGCCGGTGTAGAACAGGATGCGCTCGGTGGTGGTGGTCTTACCGGCATCGATGTGCGCCATGATGCCGATGTTGCGGACCTTGGTCAGGTCGGTGGTGATGTCGGTTGCCACGTGAGGATCAGCCTTCGCAGAGATGGGGTGGGTGGGCGAGCGCGGGGTCACCGCGCTCACGGTCACCAGCGGTAGTGGGCGAACGCCTTGTTGGCTTCGGCCATCTTGTGGGTGTCCTCGCGCTTCTTCACGCTGGCACCCAGGCCATTGCTGGCGTCGAGCAGCTCGTTCTGGAGACGCTCGGCCATGGTCTTCTCGCGACGCTCGGAGCTGTACTTGACGAGCCAGCGCAGCGCGAGAGTGGTCTGACGGCCCGGACGGACGTCGACCGGGACCTGGTAGGTGGCGCCACCGACGCGGCGGCTCTTGACCTCCAGGGCGGGCTTGACGTTGTCGAGCGCGCGCTTGAGGGTGATGACCGGATCGGTGCCGGACTTCTCACGCGTGCCCTCGAGGGCGCTGTAGACGATGCGCTGTGCGACCTGCTTCTTGCCGTCGAACAGCACCTTGTTGATCAGCTGGGTGACCAGCTGACTGCCGTAGACCGGATCGGTCTCGATGGCACGCTTCGGAGCGGGACCCTTGCGAGGCATCAGCTCTTCTCCTTCTTCGCGCCGTAACGGCTGCGAGCCTGCTTGCGGCCCTTGACACCCTGCGTGTCGAGGGAGCCGCGAATGATCTTGTAGCGGACACCCGGGAGGTCCTTCACACGACCACCGCGAACGAGCACGATCGAGTGCTCCTGGAGGTTGTGGCCCTCACCGGGGATGTAGGCGGTCACCTCGGTGCCGCTGGAGAGGCGGACACGAGCGACCTTCCGCAGCGCGGAGTTCGGCTTCTTGGGGGTCGTGGTGTACACGCGGGTGCACACGCCACGCCGCTGGGGCGAACCCTTCAGGGCCGGGGTGTTGGTCTTGACGACCTTGCTCTGGCGGCCCTTGCGGACAAGCTGGTTGATGGTGGGCACTATGCCTCTTCCTGGGAATTCTCCCGTGCAGTCGCGGGCGCGCATACCGCCTCGCGGGTCTTTCTCGATCTCCACCACGGGGGCATCCGACCACCGTGGTCACGGATCATCGGGCCAGGGGCCCTTGTCCGTTCGAACGTCGCACCGACTCACGTCGGGCACGGCTCCCCATACTACCTGAGCCCGCCGCGTCGGGACAAATCGCCTCCACCGGCCGGCAGCGGTCTGGCGTCAGGGGACGCGCGGCCCGTCGAACCAGGCGACGGCCGCACCCGAGGGCGCGACGGCGGACGCCGGCGCCCTGCCCCACAGGGCGAGGTACAGGTCGGTCGCCGTGCCGACGGCCTCGCCCTCGACGTCGATCTCGCGCTGGACGAGGCGCGGCGGCCCCTCGGGGTCGTCCTCGTCGGGCGCGACGATCCAGCTGCGCTCCAGGTCGGTGGCGACGAGACGGACGGGCGCGTGGACGTGGGGCCGCTTCCCGCGGTCGGTCATCCGGCGGCCGAAGACACGGATCACCTCGGCGATCCCGTCCCCCGCGACCTCGGGATCGACGTCCCACGTGAGGTCCGGGCGCCCGCACGCCTGGAGCAGGTCGACCCGGTGGATGCAGGTCTCGTGCAGCTGGCGCCGCGGCCAGAAGGCGGCCACCTCGTCGGTGCGCGAGAAGTTCGGCACCGGCTCGTCGGGATCCACCGCCTGCAGCGCCGCGATGAGGGCCGTGGCGGTGCCGGCGTACCACTCGTCCAGCGGCTCGCCCGCGCGCGCGGCCGGCTCGTCGGGGGTCCGCTGGCCCGACAGCACGATGGCCGCGGCCCACCGGTGGATCGAGCCGAGGTGACGGACGACGTCGGCCGAGGTCCGGCCGGGGCAGGCGGGCACGGGCTCGTCGCCCTCGATGTCCCCGACGAGGGCGGCGAAGCCGGCCATCTCGCGGCCGAGCAGGATCAGCGGGTCTTCCATGGCGCCCATCCTCCCGCTCCACGCCCGACTTTTGTGACGCGGTTCGGCACGCCGAGCCGGATCGAACCGAACGGTGTCACAAAAGTTGCCCCGGGGGCGGTGGTCAGCGGTCGCCGAGGAGCAGCTGGGCGAGGTGGACGGCCTGGACGTCGGCGAGGTCGTCGAGCTGGGTGCGGCAGCTGAAGCCGTCGGCGACGACGATCGCGTCGGGACCGGCGTCGCGGACGGCGGGGAGCAGCTGCTGCTCGGCCACGGCGACCGAGACCTCGTAGTGCCCCTGCTCGACGCCGAAGTTGCCGGCGAGACCGCAGCACCCGCCCACCCGGACGACGCTCGCGCCGGTCCGCGACAGCAGGCGCAGGTCGGCGTCGAAGCCCATGACCGAGGCCTGGTGGCAGTGCGGCTGGACCACGAGGGTGCGCCCGGACAGGTCGGGCACCTCGAGCTCCTCGCGGTCGGCCAGCAGCTCGGCCAGGGTGAACACGCCCTTCGCCACCTCCGCCGCGCGCGGGTCGTCGACGAGCTCGACGGCGTCGGTGCGCAGCACCGCGAGGCACGAGGGCTCGAGGCCGACCACCGGGATCCCGGCCGCGACGTAGGGGTGCAGCTGGTCGACGGCAGCGCCCGCCAGCTCGGCGGCCTGGTCGAGCTGACCGGTCGAGATCCAGGTCAGCCCGCAGCACTGCTGGCGCTCGAGCAGCCGGATCTCGTACCCGGCCGCCTCGAGCAGACGCACGGCCGCCCGGCCGGCGTCGGTGGAGAAGTACTCGGTGAAGGAGTCGGCCCACAGCAGCACGGGATCGCCGCCGGTGGCACGCTCCTCCCGCGCCAGGACCTTGGAGAAGGTGCGGGTCGCGAAGGCGGGCAGGCTGCGGCGCTGGTCGACGCCCGCCACCCAACGGGCGAGGTGCGCGACGCCCGGCGTGCGCAGGGCCAGGTTCGCCAGGCGCGCGACCGGTGCGGTGAGTCGCGCCCACAACGGGAGCCGGCCCAGGACGTAGTGACTGCGGGGCCGCAGCTTGCCGCGGTAGGTCTGGTGCAGCACCTCGGACTTGTAGCTGGCCATGTCCACACCGGTGGGGCAGTCGCCCAGGCACCCCTTGCACGACAGGCACAGGTCGAGCGCCTCGTGCACCTCCGGGCTGCTCCAGCCGCCGTCGACGAGACGCCCGTCGATCATCTCCTGCAGGACGCGGGCTCGACCACGCGTGGAGTCCTTCTCCTGGCGGGTGGCCTGGAACGAGGGACACATGACGCCGGACGCGGGCGCCGCGAGGCACTTGCCCACTCCCGTGCACCGGTGCACCGCGGCGCCGAAGTCGCCGTCGTCGTGCAGCAGCTTGAGTCCGCGCCGCTGCCCGGGAAGGCCGGCGGGCCAGCCGGCGCCCATGCCGCGCAGGTCGGCGTCGAGCGGACGGGGTCGCACGAGGACGCCCGGGTTCATCAGGTCGTCGGGGTCGAAGACCGCCTTGACCTGCTCGAACAGGGAGACGGCCTCCGGCGAGTACATGAGGGGCAGCAGCTCGGACCGGGCCCGGCCGTCGCCGTGCTCGCCGGAGAAGGAGCCGCCGTACGAGGCGGTCAGCGTGGCGGCATCGGTGAGGAAGGACCGGAAGCCGCGGCGGCCTTCGGACGCATCGAGCGGGAAGTCGATGCGCACGTGCACGCAGCCGTCGCCGAAGTGGCCGAACAGGGTGCCGTGCAGGCCGTGCTGGTCGAGCAGTGCCTCGAAGCCGCGGAGGTACTCCCCCAGCCGCTCGGGCGGGACGGCGGCGTCCTCCCAGCCGGCGAGCGCCGGGCGGTCCCAGGCGCGCGACGCCAGGCCGGCGCCCTCCTCGCGGATCCGCCACAGGACCGACTGCTCGATCGGGGAGGTGACGTGGCGGTGGCCCAGCGCACCCGAGGCGCGGACGACCCGGTCGGCCCGGGCGCGCAGCTCGGCCGCGTCGTCCCCTGCCAGCTCGACGTAGAGGAAGCCGTCGCCCTCGGGCAGATCGGGAACGGACGAGACGCCGTTCGCCGCGCGGTAGACCTCGACGATGCGGCCGCCGAGCCCCTCGCACGCGATCGGCTCGAACGGCAGGATCGCCGGGACGTGGTCGGCGGCCTCGGCCATCGACGGGAAGGACAGCACGACGAGGTGGCGGACCGGGGCGTCGGCGACGAGGTCGACCGTGGCGCCCAGCATCACCGCGAGCGTGCCCTCGGTGCCGGCCATGAAGGAGGCGACGTCGAAGCCCCGCTCGGGCAGGAGGTGCTCGAGGCTGTACCCCGACACCTGGCGGCCGAAGCGGCCGAACTCGGTGCGGACGGTGGAGAGGTTGGCGCCCACGAGCGAACGGAGCCGCTCGAGCCGGTCGGACGCCACCGTGACGTCGCGGCCCACCTGGAACCGCTCCCCCGACATCGTCAGCAGGTCGAGGGCGGCCACGTTGTCGGCGCTGCGCCCGTAGCCCAGCGCGCGGTTGCCGCAGGCGTTGTTGCCGATCATCCCGCCCACCGTGCAGCGCGTGTGGGTGGACGGGTCGGGCCCGTAGCGCAGTCCCACCGGCGCGGCCGCGCGCTGGAGCGTCGCGTGCACGACCCCCGGCTGGACCTGCGCGGTGCGCGTGGCCTCGTCGATGGCGTGGATGCGGTTCATGTGGCGCGAGAAGTCGAGCACGACGCCCGCGCCGATCGCGTTGCCGGCGATCGAGGTGCCGGCGCCGCGGGAGGTGAGCGGGGTACCGGTGGTGCGGCACGCCTCGACGACGGCGTGGACCTCGTCGATGTCGTGCGGGCGGACGACCACGGTGGGCTCGACCCGGTAGAGCGAGGCGTCGGAGCTGTAGAGCGCGCGCGCCAGCGACGAGGCGTCGACGTCGCGCACCCCGGCGCGGTCCAGCGCCGACAGGACGTCGCCGGCGGTGTGCGTGCGCTCGAGGGGAGGCGTGGTCATCGGTGTCCTTCGTCCGCGGATTCCTTCAGTAGCATGCTACTCCCCGCGGCCACGGTCGCGGCGCGGACGTCCTCAGCCCACCCCGGGTCGACGGTCTCCCCCGGTCCCGCCACCTGGCGCATCAGCAGCGTCCCGGTGCGCTCGAGGTGCGCCGACATCCGTGCGGCGGCGGCCTCGGGCTCGCGGGCCGCGCCCGCCTCCGCCACGGGAGCGTGCTCGGCGGCCACCTCGCCCAGCGGGCGCGAGCGCCCGAAGGTGGAGACGCCCCGCGCCTGGATCGAGTCGCGCAGGCGGGTGACCTCCGCCTCCAGCCGTGGATTGCGCACCGCGGACGCCACGAGCGAGTGGAAGTCGCGGTCGACCCGGGTGAAGTCGGTCCGGCGCCCGGCCTCCGCGTGGGCCCGGGTCGCCTCGACGTTGGCGGCCAGCTCGTCCAGCAGGGCGCGGTCGGCGAGGCGCGCCGCCGCCGCGGCGGCCGGCACCTCGAGCAGCAGCCTCAGCTCGAAGACCTCGCGGACGTCGGCCACGGTCACGCCGCGGATGCGCACCCCCCGGTTGCGCTCGATCTCGACCAGACCCAGGTCGGCCAGCCGCAGCACGGCCTCGCGGACCGGGGTCCGGGAGACGTCGAGCTGCTCGGACAGCCGGTAGATGGAGTGCTGCGATCCCGCCGCGAGCTCGCCGCCGACGATCTGCTCGCGCAGCAACGCGAAGACCCGGTCGGTGGCGGTCGTCCGTGCGGTCACGGTCGCCTCGGGACGATCATGGACAGAACCATACGGCGCCACCTTGTAACCTTGGGTGGTCCACATCTACCAAGGGATTCGATGCGCCGTCTGACTGCTGCCATCGCCGCGACGACGGCGCTCCTGACGTTGACCGGCTGCACGTCCGACGGGGGTGTGCCGAGCGCCGACCGCACCACCGTGCCGCCCGAGATCGACTCGCACGAGTCCGGTCCGGCGAGCCCGATCGCCTACGGGCTGAGCGTTCCCGCCGGCGCCACCCAGCTCGGTCCCCTGGTTCGCTACCGCAACGAGCGCCTGATCGACGCCTTCAAGCCCGAGCTCGACGCGGTGCGCGCGGAGCAGGCGCTGGAGGACGCGGAGGAGGCCGAGGAGGAGGGCACCGACACCACGCCCACCCCCACACCGACGCCCACCGTGGACACCCGCCCCGAGGGCGACCTCTTCGAGGACCTCGACGATCCGCCGAAGCCCGACACGTTCGTCTCGCTGATGCGCGTCGACGGCAACCCGACGCTCGTCGTGCGCCGGATGCTCGCCGAGCTCGACGTCCTGCTGCCCGAGTCCGACATCGTCACCGACGACCTGTCCGCGTACTGCCAGGCGAAGGACCGCCGCGTCACGGGCTGCGACCTCGACATCACCGGCACGAGCCCGGGCGGGCGCGACCTGCGCGTGCACCTGACCGTGGATCCCGGACGCGTCTCCACCCGCACCGGCAACTTCGCCTCGCTCGAGCGGCCCGTGATGCGCCTCGACCTCTCCTACGTCGGCGATCCCCGCACCGGCCAGGAGGATCGCACTCCCGAGGAGCTCGAGGACCCCGTCGAGGTCGAGGACACCACCGAGAAGACCGACTGGATCTGGCCCAAGATGGACGAGGACGCCCCGGCCACCGAGCCCGTCATCGACGGCTACCTGCCGCCGTCGAGCGCCACCGTCCTGCTGTCGGGACAGCGTCCGCCGTTCGCCACGATGACCACGCTGCGCGCCTCCATCGCCACGGAGGTCGCCGAGACCTTCACCAGCGAGCGCGTCGAGGGCGCCCTCGAGCGCGACGTCGTGGCCGACCTCAACGAGGTCATCATCACGACGTGGGGCACGAGGGCCGACGGCACCGGCGTGCGCACGGTGCACACGCTCTCCGCGCGGGGCAACTACCTCTCGCTCTTCCTGACGCCTCCGGCCTGATCCCACGCGGAATCGCACGGGCTGCGGCGTGGCCGGGAACTACTAGAGTCGAGGCGATGAGCCGCCTCGATCCGCTGCCGGTCAGCACCTCAGCGCCGAAGGAACGTGTCGCGTACCTCGACAACGCGCGGTACTGGGTCATGCTCCTGGTCGTGATCGGGCACTCGCTCACCGAGCTGGTGGTGATGGACTCCGCGCGGGGCGTCTACACGTGGATCTACTCGTTCCACATGCCGTTCTTCGTGCTGATCTCGGGCTACACCGCCCGGCACTACGTCGGCGACTTCCGCCAGATCCGCCGGATCGTCTCCACCCTGATCGTGCCGTACCTGATCGTCGAGACCGGACTGCAGCTGATCACCCGCCACTACGACGGCGAGCCCGAATACCTGATGATCCTGTCGCCGCAGTGGCTCGGCTGGTTCCTCGCGGCCCTGTTCATCTGGCGGCTCACCACGCCCATCTGGCGGGCGCTGAAGTACCCGATCACGACCGCTGTCCTGATCTCCCTGCTGGCCGGCCTGATCGAGATCCCCAACGTCCTCGCTCTGCCGAAGGTGCTGGGACTGCTGCCGTTCTACGTGATCGGCCTGCACTTCGACCGCGACATGTTCCTGCGACTCGGGCGCACCCGGATCCGCATCGTCTCGGTGGCGCTGCTGGTCGGTGCGTTCGTCGCCTGCCAGCTCTTCGCCCAGTCGTGGGCCGACCGCTGGCCCACCACGACCTGGCTGCTGTGGAAGGCGCGCTACGACGAGCTCGACGCGGCGCCGCTCGAGGGCGTCGCGATCCGCGCGCTGCTGATGGTCATCGCGCTGGTGCTGACCCTCGCGGCGCTGTCGCTCATCCCGCGGGGTCGCTCGTGGACCACGACGCTCGGCGGCCGCACCTTCTACTGCTACCTGCTGCACGGCTTCGTCATCCTGTGGCTCGATCGCCACTACGACCTGTGGGCCCGGATCGAGCCCTACGGCGCGACCGCCGTGCTCGGCTGCATCGTCACGGCGCTCATCGTGGCGAACCTGCTGATGACCAAGCCGGTGGCCACGGTGTTCCGGCCGGTCTTCGAGCCGCGACTGACCTGGATGTTCCGCGACCCCAGCGAGGACACCGACCACTTCCAGGGCGAGCACCCGGACGTGTGGGACCGCGGCCTCGAGCCGGCCTACCCGTCGCGGCACCACCGCCCGCTGGGACACCACCTCCGCTGACCCACCGCCCACCCCGAGCATGACGAAGGGGCCCTGCCGGATCGGCAGGGCCCCTTCGCGTGACTCAGTGACTCACTTGTCGAAGCTGAAGTCGTAGTCGTCCAACGCCACCGGCGCCGCGTCCGAGGCTCCGAACTGGTAGTCGAAGCTGTCGTAGCCGGTGACCGCGTAGGCGTTCTGACGCGCCTCCTCGGTCGGCTCGACCCGGATGTTGCGGTACCGCTCCAGGCCGGTGCCGGCCGGGATCAGCTTGCCGATGATGATGTTCTCCTTCAGACCGCGCAGCGAGTCCGACTTGCCCTGGATCGCGGCCTCGGTGAGGACGCGGGTCGTCTCCTGGAAGGAGGCGGCCGACAGCCAGGACTCGACGGCCAGCGAGGCCTTCGTGATGCCCATCAGGACCGGACGGCCGGAGGCGGGGGTGCCACCCTCGGCGACGACGCGACGGTTCTCCTCCTCGAAGATCGCGCGGTCCGCGAGATCGCCGGGGATCAGCTTCGCGTCACCCTGCTCGATGACCGTCACGCGACGGAGCATCTGGCGCACGATGATCTCGATGTGCTTGTCGTGGATCGCCACGCCCTGGCTGCGGTAGACCTCCTGGACCTCGTCCACGAGGTGCTCCTGCGCCTTGCGGACACCCAGGATGCGCAGGACCTCCTGCGGATCGGGCGTACCGTGCGTGAGCTGGTCGCCGACCTCGACCGAGTCGCCGTCCTGCACCTGCAGGCGCGCGCGCTTCGTGACGGGGTACTCCATCGGCTCGGCACCGTCGTCGGGCGTGACCACGATCTTGCGACCCTTGTCGGAGTCGTCGATCGTGACGCGACCGGCGGCCTCGGTGATCGGCGCCTTGCCCTTGGGCTGACGAGCCTCGAAGAGCTCGACGACGCGCGGCAGACCGTGCGTGATGTCGTCACCGGCCACACCACCGGTGTGGAAGGTACGCATCGTCAGCTGGGTACCGGGCTCACCGATCGACTGGGCCGCGATGGTGCCGACGGCCTCGCCGATGTCGACGAGCTTGCCGGTGGCCAGCGAACGGCCGTAGCACTTGGCGCACGTGCCGGTCTTGGCGTCGCAGGTCAGGACCGTGCGCACCTTGATCGACTCGACGCCGGCGGCGATGAGCTGGTGGATCTCGACGTCGCCGAGGTCCTCGCCCGCACCGACCAGCACCTCGCCCGACTCCGGGTGGACGATGTCCACCGCGGCGTTGCGGGCGTAGGCCGAGGTCTCGACGTTCTCGGCGGCCACGAGGGTGCCGTCGTCGAGGCGCGTCGCGATCACCTTGGGCAGACCACGCTCAGTGCCGCAGTCCTCCTCGCGGATGATGACGTCCTGGCTGACGTCGACCAGACGACGGGTCAGGTAACCCGAGTCGGCCGTACGCAGCGCGGTGTCGGCCAGGCCCTTACGAGCGCCGTGGGTCGCGATGAAGTACTCGACGACCGACAGGCCCTCGCGGTAGTTCGCCTTGATCGGGCGCGGGATGATCTCGCCCTTCGGGTTGGCGACCAGGCCTCGCATGGCGGCGATCTGACGCAGCTGCATCATGTTGCCTCGAGCACCGGAGTTGACCATCATCCAGATCGGGTTGTCCCCGCTGGCCTTGAACATCTCCTCCATCGTGCCCGCGACCTCGGCCGTGGCCTGGGTCCAGATCTCGATGAGCTCCTGGCGACGCTCGTCCTCGGTGATGAGACCGCGGTCGAACTGCTGCTGCACCTTGGCGGCCTGACCCTCGTACTTCTCGAGGATCTTGCCCTTCTCCTGCGGGCTGACCACGTCGTCCATCGAGATGGTGACGCCCGAGCGGGTCGCCCAGTGGAAGCCGGCGTCCTTCAGGTTGTCCAGCGCGACGGCCACGTCGACCTTGCTGTAGCGCTCGGCGAGGTCGTTGACGATGACGCCGAGCTCCTTCTTGCCGACCTGGAAGTTCACGAACGGGTAGTCGTCCGGGAGCGTGTCGTTGAAGATCGCCCGGCCGAGCGTCGTGTCGCGGATCTCGCCGTTGATGCGGATCTTGACCTTGCTCTGCAGCGTGATCTCGCCCCGCTCGAACGCCATCGTCGCCTCGGAGGGCGAGCTGAACGCACGGCCCTCGCCCACGTGACCGTCACGGTCGAGCGTGAGGAAGTACAGACCGATGATCATGTCCTGGGTGGGCATGGTGACCGGCCGGCCGTCCGACGGCTTGAGGATGTTGTTCGTCGAGAGCATCAGGACGCGGGCCTCGGCCTGCGCCTCGGCCGACAGCGGCAGGTGCACGGCCATCTGGTCACCGTCGAAGTCGGCGTTGAAGGCCGAGCAGACGAGCGGGTGGATCTGGATGGCCTTGCCCTCGATGAGCTGCGGCTCGAACGCCTGGATGCCCAGACGGTGCAGGGTGGGCGCGCGGTTCAGCAGCACGGGGTGCTCGGTGATGACCTCTTCGAGCACGTCCCACACGACCGGGCGAGCACGCTCGACCATGCGCTTCGCGCTCTTGATGTTCTGCGCGTGGTTCAGGTCGACCAGACGCTTCATCACGAACGGCTTGAACAGCTCGAGCGCCATCTGCTTGGGCAGACCGCACTGGTGCAGCTTGAGCTGCGGGCCGACGACGATGACCGAACGGCCCGAGTAGTCGACGCGCTTGCCGAGCAGGTTCTGACGGAAGCGACCCTGCTTGCCCTTGAGCATGTCAGAGATCGACTTCAGCGGGCGGTTGCCCGGACCCGTGACGGGACGGCCACGACGGCCGTTGTCGAACAGCGAGTCCACGGCCTCCTGCAGCATCCGCTTCTCGTTGTTGACGATGATCTCGGGCGCGCCGAGGTCGAGCAGTCGCTTGAGGCGGTTGTTGCGGTTGATGACGCGGCGGTACAGGTCGTTCAGGTCGGACGTCGCGAAACGGCCACCGTCGAGCTGGACCATCGGGCGCAGCTCCGGCGGGATCACCGGGACGGCGTCCAGGACCATGCCCGCCGGGTTGTTCTCGCTGCCCATGAAGGCCGAGACGACCTTGAGGCGCTTGAGGGCACGGGTCTTGCGCTGACCCTTGCCCGTGGCGATGATCTCGCGCAGCAGCTCGGCCTCGGCGTCGAGGTCGAAGTCCTGCAGGCGCTTCTGGATCGCCGCAGCGCCCATGTAGCCCTCGAAGTACTTGCCGAAGCGGTACTGCATCTCGCGGAACAGCAGCTCGTCACCCTCGAGGTCCTGGACCTTGAGGTTCTTGAACCGGTCCCAGACCTCCTGGATGCGCGCGATCTCACGGTCGTGGCGATCGCGCAGCTGGCCCATCTCACGCTCGGCCGCATCGCGGACCTTGCGCAGCTCGGCCGCCTTGGCCTCCTCCGCCTCGAGCGCCGCGACGTCCTCCTCGAGCTTGATCGCCCGGGCGTTGATCGCGCCGTTCTTGCGGTTCTCGATCTGGTCGATCTCCTGGCGGATCTTGCCCTCGAGGCTGTCGAGGTCACGATGACGCGCATCGTCGTCGACCGAGGTGATCATGTAGGCCGCGAAGTAGATGACCTTCTCCAGGTCCTTCGGCGCCAGGTCCAGCAGGTAGCCCAGCCGGCTCGGCACGCCCTTGAAGTACCAGATGTGCGTGACCGGGGCGGCGAGCTCGATGTGGCCCATCCGCTCACGGCGCACCTTGGAGCGGGTCACCTCGACGCCGCAGCGCTCACAGATGATGCCCTTGAAGCGCACGCGCTTGTACTTGCCGCAGTAGCACTCCCAGTCCCGGGTGGGACCGAAGATCTTCTCGCAGAAGAGTCCGTCACGCTCGGGCTTGAGCGTGCGGTAGTTGATCGTCTCCGGCTTCTTGACCTCGCCGAACGACCAGTTGCGGATGTCGTCGGCGGTCGCGAGACCGATCTTGAGCTGATCGAAGAAGTTCACGTCGAGCACGGTGTCTTCTTTCCCTTTCAAAGATGGAGCAGAGTCGAAGTGGTCGGTATCGGTGGTGCTCAGAGCTCGTCGACGGACGACGGCTCGCGGCGGGACAGGTCGATACCGAGCTCTTCGGCAGCGCGGAAGAACTCCTCCTCGGAGTCCTTCATCTCGACGGCGGAGCCGTCGGCGGAGAGCACTTCGACGTTGAGACACAGGGACTGCATCTCCTTGACGAGAACCTTGAACGACTCGGGGATACCCGGTTCGGGGACGTTCTCGCCCTTCACGATGGCTTCGTACACCTTGACGCGACCGACGATGTCGTCGGACTTGATCGTCAGCAGCTCCTGCAGCGCGTACGCGGCGCCGTAGGCCTCGAGGGCCCAGACCTCCATCTCACCGAAGCGCTGGCCACCGAACTGGGCCTTACCGCCGAGCGGCTGCTGGGTGATCATCGAGTACGGGCCGGTCGAGCGCGCGTGGATCTTGTCGTCGACCAGGTGGTGCAGCTTCAGCATGTACATGTAGCCGACGCTGATGGGATCGGGGAACCGCTCGCCGGTGCGACCGTCGAACAGACGCGCCTTGCCGTCCGGGCCGACCATGCGGTCGCCGTCGCGGTTCGGACGCGTGTTGGAGAGCAGACCGGAGATCTCGTCCTCGCGCGCACCGTCGAACACCGGGGTGGCGATGTTCGTGTTCGCGGGGGCCGTGTCGGCACCGATCTTGCGCAGGCGCTCGGCCCACTCCTCCTTGTTCTCGGCCGGAACTTCCCAGCCGGCCTTGGCGATCCACCCGAGGTGGTTCTCCAGGACCTGACCGACGTTCATTCGACCGGGCACGCCCAGCGGGTTGAGCACGATGTCGACCGCGGTGCCGTCCTCGAGGAACGGCATGTCCTCGACGGGCAGGATCTTCGCGATGACGCCCTTGTTGCCGTGACGGCCGGCGAGCTTGTCACCGTGGCTGATCTTGCGCTTCTGGGCCACGTAGACACGCACCAGCTGGTTCACGCCGGGGCTGAGCTCGTCACCCTCGGACGCGTCGAAGACGCGCACGCCGATGACGGTGCCGGACTCGCCGTGCGGGACCTTGAGCGAGGTGTCGCGCACCTCGCGCGCCTTCTCGCCGAAGATCGCGCGCAGCAGGCGCTCCTCGGGGGTCAGCTCGGTCTCGCCCTTGGGCGTGACCTTGCCGACGAGGATGTCGCCGTTGCCGACCTCGGCGCCGATGCGGATGATGCCGCGCTCGTCGAGGTTGGCGAGGGTCTCCTCGCTGACGTTCGGGACGTCGCGCGTGATCTCCTCCGGGCCCAGCTTCGTGTCGCGGGCGTCGACCTCGTGCTCCTCGATGTGGATCGAGGTCAGCAGGTCGTCCTGGACGACGCGCTGGGACAGGATGATCGCGTCCTCGTAGTTGTGGCCCTGCCAGGGCATGAAGGCGACGAGCAGGTTGGTGCCCAGCGCCATCTCGCCCTCGTCGGTGCAGGGACCGTCGGCCAGCGGCGTGCCGACCTCGACCCGCTGACCCTCACGGACCAGCGGGCGCTGGTTCGTGCAGGTGCCCTGGTTCGAGCGACGGAACTTCGCCAAGCGGTACGTGGTGTACGTGCCCTCGTCCTCCATGATCTCGACGGAGTCCGCCGAGACCTCCTTGACGACGCCGGGCTTCTTGGCGACGGTGACGTCACCGGCGTCGACGGCGGCACGGAACTCCATGCCGGTGCCGACGAGCGGGGCGTCGTTGCGGATCAGCGGGACGGCCTGACGCTGCATGTTGGCGCCCATGAGCGCGCGGTTCGCATCGTCGTGCTCGAGGAACGGGATCAGGGCGGTCGCGACCGACACCATCTGGCGCGGCGAGACGTCCATGTAGTCGACCTCTTCGGCCGGGCGGAGCTCGGCCTCGCCGCCACGCTGGCGCACCAGCACGGCGTCCTCGGCGAACGAGCCGTCCTCGTTGAGGATCGAGTTCGCCTGGGCGACGATGTAGCGGTCCTCATCCGTGGCGGTGAGGTAGTCGATCTGCGTGCTGACCTTGCCGTCGATGACGCGGCGGTACGGCGTCTCGACGAAGCCGAACGGGTTGATCCGTCCGAACGACGCGAGCGAGCCGATCAGGCCGATGTTCGGACCTTCCGGGGTCTCGATCGGGCACATGCGGCCGTAGTGCGACGGGTGGACGTCGCGGACCTCGTAGCCGGCGCGCTCACGCGACAGACCACCCGGGCCGAGGGCCGACAGACGACGCTTGTGCGTCAGGCCCGCGAGCGGGTTGTTCTGGTCCATGAACTGCGACAGCTGGCTGGTGCCGAAGAACTCCTTCAGCGCGGCCGTGATCGGACGGATGTTGATCAGGGTCTGCGGCGTGATGGCCTCGACGTCCTGGGTCGTCATCCGCTCGCGCACGACACGCTCCATGCGGGCCAGGCCGGTACGGAGCTGGTTCTGGATCAGCTCGCCGACCGTGCGCATACGACGGTTGCCGAAGTGGTCGATGTCGTCGGCCTCGACCGGGACGGTGCCGGCCGGGGTCTCGAGCTCGGTGGCGCCGTCGTGCAGTGCCACGACGTAGCGGATCGTGGCCACGACGTCGTCGAGCGTCAGCGTCTGCTGGTCGAACGCGGCGTCGGTGCCGAGCTTCTTGTTGATCTTGTGGCGACCGACCTTGGCCGTGTCGTACCGCTTCGGGTTGAAGTAGTAGTTCTCGAGCAGGGTCTGCGCGGCCTCGACCGACGGCGGCTCGCCCGGACGCAGCTTGCGGTAGATGTCGATGAGCGAGCGACGCGTGACCTCGGCGTCGACCGTCTCGGTGGTGACGGCGGCGTCGCGAGCCTTCTTCTCGAGCTCCTCGCGCACGATCTCGCTGCGGACCGAGTCCTTCTCCATCGTGATGCGGATGGACTCGTACTGGCCGAACTGCTCGAGGATCGCGTCCTCGGTGAAGCCCAGCGCCTTGAGCAGCATGGTGACGGACTGCTTGCGCTTGCGGTCGAGACGGACGCCGACGATGTCGCGCTTGTCGATCTCGAACTCCAGCCACGCACCGCGCGACGGGATGACGCGCGCCGTGAAGATGTCCTTGTCGGACGTCTTGTCGGGGGTGCGCTCGAAGTACACGCCCGGCGAGCGGACGAGCTGGGAGACGACGACACGCTCGGTGCCGTTGATGATGAAGGTGCCCTTGTCGGTCATGAGCGGGAACTCGCCCATGAAGACGGTCTGGCTCTTGATCTCGCCGGTCTCGTTGTTCATGAACTCGGCGGTGACGAACAGCGGGGCGGCGTAGGTGACGTCGCGGTCCTTGCAGTCCTCGACCGAGTACTTCGCCGGCTCGAACCGGTGGTCGCGGAAGGACAGGCTCATCGTCTCGGAGAAGTCCTCGATGGGGCTGATCTCCTCGAAGATCTCCTCCAGGCCGGACTTGGCCGAGACGTCGTTGCGTCCGGCGGCCAGATCGGCCTCGACGCGCTCGCGCCAGGCGTCGCTGCCGATCAGCCAGTCGAAGCTGTCGGTCTGCAGGGAGAGAAGTTCAGGAACCTCGAGCGGTTCTGCGATCTTCGCGAACGAGATGCGCGAGGTGGTGTTCGTGGGTGCGGCGGTACGCGAGGCGGCCAAGAGAAGTCCTTCCGAAGGAACTCGCATGCGATGAACGTGGCGGTTCTGTACTCTTCAGTTGTGTTGCGCGGCTCACGCCGCCCAACCCGCACGACAGGTGCCGTGCGCGCGCATGCTTCGGGGACCCCGTCAAGTCCTGCACACAGCGGGCAGGACCGTTCAAGGGCATGACAAAGTAGGCGCGAACCTTCATGCTATCGCGACGACACACCGAAATCAACCCCGGGTCTTGACATCGTCGCGATGATCGGGAACGATCGTTCGTTTCCCCTTTGCTCCCGGCGAATTCAGACTCCCCCGGAAACGGCGAAAGCGCCCGTCCCCCGAGGGGAACGAGCGCTCTCGCGCGAGCAGTCAGCCGTGGATCACTTGAGGGTGATCGTGGCGCCGGCGGCCTCGAGGGCCTCCTTGGCCTTCTCGGCAGCGTCCTTGTTGACGCCCTCCAGGACGGCCTTGGGGGCGCTCTCGACGAGATCCTTGGCCTCCTTGAGGCCCAGGCTCGTGAGGCCACGGACCTCCTTGATGACCTGGATCTTCTTGTCGCCGGCAGCCTCGAGGACGACGTCGAACTCGTCCTTCTCCTCGGCAGCGGCGGCGTCGCCGCCACCAGCGGCGGGGGCGCCCGCAGCGGCCACGGCGACCGGGGCAGCAGCGGTGACCTCGAAGGTGTCCTCGAACTGCTTCACGAACTCAGAGAGCTCGATCAGCGTCATCTCCTTGAAGGCGTCCAACAGTTCGTCGGTGCTCAGCTTCGCCATTTTTGGCGTCCTTTCTGCAATGAGACCCCGAGGGGGTCCCGATGGGAATCGGGGCGGTTCAGCCCTCGGTGACGTCGGTCTCGACGTTCTCGGTGGCCGACTCGGCCGCGGGGGCCTCGTCGGCGGGTGCCTGCTCGGCGGTCTCGGCGGCGGGAGCTCCCGCAGCCAGGACCGACGGATCGGCTTCGGCCTTCGCCTGCAGCGCCGCGAAGGTGCGGGCTGCCTGCGACAGCGGAGCGTTGAACAGCCCCGCGGCCTTGGCCAGGTTGGCCTTCAAGCCACCCGCGAGCTTGGCGAGGAGGACCTCGCGCGACTCGAGGTCGGCCAGCTTCGTGATCTCCTCGGCGTCGAGCTGCTTCCCATCGAGGAAGCCGCCCTTGACGACGAGAGAGGGGTTAGCCTTCGCGAAGTCGCGCAGACCCTTTGCCGCTTCGACCGCGTCGCCCGTGATGAAGGCGATCGCGGTGGGGCCGGTGAGCAACGACTCGTCGAGCTCGATTCCGGCGTCCTTGGCGGCGATCTTGGTCAGCGTGTTCTTGGCGACGGCATAGCTCGCGGCATCGCCAAGCGCGCGCCGCAGATCCTGCAGCTGCTTGACGTTGAGGCCGCGGTACTCGGTGAGCACCGCGCCGTTGGACTCGCGGAAGCTCTCCGCGAGATCGGCGACGGCTGCTGCCTTGTCCGGGCGTGCCATGGGTCTCCTTCACTGTCATGCGAAGAACGCCTGCACGAGAAAAGCGCCCCGTGCGTGGGCACAGGACGCTCATGTGAACGCAGGGACGAACCCTGATCTGCACCTGCGCGGGTCGCCCTGACGGGCACTTCGGGTGACTCGTGGGAGACACCACCGGCGGTCTTCGGTTCCGCCAGTCTAGGTGGCGGCCCGCCGTTCCTCCAAATCGGGCCCGGATCAGCTCTTCCGGGAGCCCTCCATGAGGCGCCCCAGGTCGCCCAGCCGGCTGCTGTCGGTGACCTGGTCGGCCGGCGGGGCCTTCACCTCGACGGGCTCGCCCCACTTGGACCAGTCCATCGTCTTCGTGGAGCCCGCGATGTCCATCGTCAGCCGGCGCAGCAGGTCGTCCGAGCCGACGTAGAGGGTGTACTCGAGCTGCTTCGGGGCCTTGGCGCCGAGGCCGGGGCCGCCCGCCTCGTGGTCCTGGAGCGCCTTGGAGGCGTCGAGCACGAGCCGCAGCTTCGTGGTCTCGACGCCGTCGATCTCGCCGCCGGGTCCCTGGTCGTCGAACTCGACGAGCGCGTCGCTGAACACCTTCAGCTGCTTCGTGGGATCGACCTGCCCGGCCATGGATCCGAAGTGCTGGCCGACGGGGTCCTTCGGATCGTTCAGGTCCACCCGGATGAACTTGCCACCGCTGAGCTCGCCCAGCTTGAGGTAGACGATGCCGTCGACGACCCGCAGGTCCATCAGCATCGGTCCGGCGCCCATCGTGACCCGCGCCTCCGTGCCCTCGAGGTCCTCGGCCAGACGGACGTCGCCGCGCATGTCGACCCCGTCGTCCATCTCGACGTGGGCACTGCCGGCGGCGAGCTGGGCCGCCGTGAGCCGCTCGACGAAGTTCTCCTGCGTGAGCGGATCGGCAGCGGCCGCGGCCGCTGCTGCCTTCGCCGGGCTCGACGTGCCGTCGGCGGCGGTGAGATCGGCACCACCGGCACCGCAGGCGGAGGTGAGCGCCAGGATCGTGGCGGCGAGCGAGACCTTGAGCGACTTCCTCATGCCTGCGACAGTACTCGCCGTTTCCTCACCGAGAGGGCGTTCGCCGTGCTCCGCTCGCTCAGACGACGACCACGAAGGCCAGGACGATGGCCATGAGAACGAGCGCGAGCGCGACCACCGGCGCGGACGTGAAGGCCGGCAAGGGCTCGCGTCGGCGCATGGCGCGCTCGACCTTCGCCCAGCGCAGCCACGACATCACCGCGCACCCGGCGGCAAGGGTGAGCAGGAGCACGAGCACGACGGTGCGGGGGCCGTCGGGCCCGGGCAGCTCGAGGCTGTACAGCGCGACGGCACCGGCCATGATCCCGATCGACGTCCGGACCCAGGCCAGGAACGTCCGCTCGTTGGCCAGGCTGAAGCGCGGGTCGGGCTCGTCGCCGGCCTCGTAGACCCAGCGGGGGCGTCGATCGGTCATCGCCCCATCATGCCCGGCCCGCGGGCCCGGGCCCGGGAAAGACGCGACGCCGCCCTCCGTGCGGAGGGCGGCGTCGTCGGCTGAACTGCTGGCTCAGGCCTCGTCGTCGGACGCGAAGTTGCGCGCGCGCGTCGGGTCGACCGGGATGCCGGGGCCGTTCGTGGTGGAGATGGTGGCCCGCTTGATGTAGCGGCCCTTCGAGCTGGCCGGCTTGAGACGCAGGATCTCCTCGATCGCCGTGCCGTAGTTCTCGGCGAGCTGCTCGGCGGTGAACGACGCCTTGCCCACCACGAAGTGCACGTTGGCGTGACGATCGACGCGGAACTCGATCTTGCCGCCCTTGATGTCGCCGACGGCCTTGGCGACGTCGGTGGTGACGGTGCCGGTCTTCGGGTTCGGCATCAGGTTGCGCGGACCGAGGACGCGGCCCAGGCGGCCGACCTTGCCCATCATGTCGGGCGTGGCGACGACGGCGTCGAAGTCGAGCCAGCCGCCGTTGATCTTGTCGACGAGCTCGTCGGCACCGACGAAGTCGGCGCCGGCCTCACGAGCGGCATCGGCGTTGGCGCCGGTGGCGAAGACCAGGACCCGGGCGGTCTTGCCGGTCCCGTGCGGCAGGTTGACGGTGCCGCGCACCATCTGGTCGGCCTTACGGGGATCGACGCCGAGACGCACGACGGCGTCGACGGTCGAGTCGTACTTCTTGGAGCCGGACTCCTTGGCCAGGGTGGTGGCCTGCAGGGGCGTGTACAGGGCGTCGCGGTCGATCTTCTCGGCGACGGCGCGGTACGCCTTGCTGTGCTGTGTCATGACTGGTTTCCTTCATTTCCAAGACATTGCTGTCTGTTGCTACCAGGTGTGGTGCGGGCCCAGCTGGCCCTCCCACGGGGATCGGCGGTCGGAGGACCGCCGAGGGTGATCACTTCTCGACGGTGACGCCCATGGAGCGGGCGGTTCCCTCGACGATCTTCATCGCGCCATCGATGTCGTTGGCGTTGATGTCGGGCATCTTGGTCTGGGCGATCTCGCGCACCTGATCCTTGGTCAGCTTGCCGACCTTGTCGGTGTTCGGCACGGACGAGCCCTTGGAGAGGCCGGCGGCCTTCTTGATCAGCTCGGCGGCCGGGGGCGTCTTGGTGACGAACGTGAACGAGCGATCTTCGTAGATCGTGATCTCGACGGGGATGACGTTGCCGGCCATGGACTCGGTCTGGGCGTTGTACGCCTTGCAGAAGTCCATGATGTTGACGCCGTGCGGGCCGAGCGCGGTGCCGACGGGCGGCGCCGGGTTGGCCTTGCCGGCCTGCAGCTGCACCTTGACGACAGCCGCGACCTTCTTCTTGGGAGGCATTTCGGGTCCTTCTAACTGGTTGTTCGTTCTGAGTCCGTCACCGCTCGTTCAGTGCGGTGACCTGACCTTTGATCGCGGGGCGATCAAACCTTCTGGATGTAGTCGAACGGGAGCTCGACCGAGGTCTCGCGCCCGAAGATCTCGACGAGGCCCTTGACCTTCTGGCCGTCGATGTTGATCTCGGTGATCGTGGCGTGCAGCGTGGCGAACGGGCCGTCGATGACGAGCACCGAGTCGCCCGCGGCGAAGTCGCTGAACTCGACCTTGGCGGCGGCAGCCTGCTGGGTCTTCTCGGCGCTCTCGGTGGCCTCGGCGGCGACCTCGGCCTCGACCGCGGGGGCCAGCATCTTCTCGACCTCGCTGAGGCTGAGCGGCACCGGCTGGTGGGCGTTGCCGACGAAGCCGGTGACCGACGGGGTGTGGCGCACGACGCCCCAGGAGTCGTCGGTCAGGTCCATGCGCACGAGCACGTAGCCCGGGAGCACGGTGCGGCGCACGAGCTTGCGCTGGCCGTTCTTGATCTCGGCGACCTCTTCGGTGGGGACGACGATCTCGTGGATGAAGTCCTCGGCGTTGAGGGCGACCTTGCGGTTCTCGAGGTTCTGCTGGACGCGCTTCTCCATGCCGGCGTACGTGTGGATCACGTACCAGTCGCCGGGCTGGCTCCAGAGGCGGTCGCGGAACTCCTGCAGCGGGTCGGCGGCGGCCTCGTCCTCGGCCGCGGGGGCCTCGGCGGTGTCGTCGTCGCCCTCGGTCTCGTCGGCCGGGGTGTCGTCGGAGTCGGTGGCGTCGGTGTCGACGTCAGCGACCTCGTCCACGCCGTCGGCGGCGGGGGTCTCGTCGACCGACGCCTCCTCGGTGGACGTCTGGTCCACGGGCGCGTCGTTCTCGTCGAATTCGGAGGTCACAGAGGTTTCAGTCCTTGGTCTAGGCGAAGATGGCGAAGGCGGCCTTGCCGAACCCGTAGTCCAGCGCGGCGACGAACGCCATCATGATCAGCACGAAGACGAGCACGACGAAGAAGTAGTTGACGACCTGCGGACGGGTCGGCCACACCACCTTGCGCAGCTCGGCGACCACCTGGCGGTAGAACGTCAGCGGGGACGTGCGCTTGGTGCGCGTCCCTGCCAGTTCGTGATTCTCGCTCACGGTGCTCCTTCGTCGAACGGTGCCGGCTCGGGGCCGACCTTGCAGGGCACGAGGGACTTGAACCCCCAACCTTCGGTTTTGGAGACCGATGCGCTACCAGTTGCGCCAGTGCCCTCCGCCCGATTCCGGGCATGACGAAACAGGGTAGTTTCGCCGGTTTCGTCAAGTGTACGCACCTCGCCCACGAAAGCGAAACCGGGCGTCCCCGGCGCTGCCCGAACCCCCGTCCGGGCCGCGTGGCACGATGGCCGCGTGCGGCCGCTGACGACTCTCCCCAAGGCACATCTGCACCTGCACTTCACCGGCTCGATGCGCCACGGCACGCTGATCGAGCTGGCCGAGCGCGACGGCGTGCACCTGCCCTCGGCCCTCGTCGAGGAGTGGCCGCCGCAGCTCTCCGCGGCCGACGAGAAGGGCTGGTTCCGCTTCCAGCGGCTCTACGACGTGGCCCGCTCCGTGCTGCGCACCGAGGGCGACGTGCGCCGGCTCGTCCGCGAGGCCGCCGAGGACGATCGCGCCGACGGCTGCGTCTGGACCGAGATCCAGGTCGACCCCTCAGGGTACGCCGCGAAGTTCGGCGGGATCACCGCGTTCACCGACCTGGTCATCGACGCGGTCCGCGACGCCTCCGCCTCGACGGGCCTCGGGATGAGCGTGATCATCGCGGCGAACCGCACGCGCCACCCCCTCGACGCCCGCACCCTCGCCCGGCTCGCCGGCCAGTACGCGGGGCGCGGCGTCCACGGCTTCGGGCTGTCGAACGACGAGCGGCGCGGCGACACCTCGGCCTTCGGCCCTGCGTTCCGCATCGCCGACCGGGCGGGACTGGTGCTGGTGCCCCACGGCGGTGAGCTCCGCGGCCCCGAGCACGTACGCCAGTGCCTCACCCACCTCGCCCCGCACCGGCTCGGCCACGGCGTGCGCGCCGCGGAGGACCCGCGCCTGCTCGAGTCGATCGCGAACGCCGGCATCGGGCTCGAGGTCTGTCCGGCCTCCAACGTGTCGCTCGGCGTCTACGCCACGATCGACGAGGTGCCGGTGCGCGAGCTGATGGCGGCCGGGGTCGACGTGGCCCTCGGGGCCGACGACCCGCTGCTGTTCGGCACCCGGCTGGCCGGCCAGTACGCCCTGCTGCGCGCGGCCCAGAACTTCAGCGACGAGGAGCTCGCGGAGCTGGCGCGTCGCTCGCTGCGCGCCTCACAGGCGCCCGAGGACCTGAGGACGTCGGCACTCGCGGGTGTCGAGGCCTGGCTGGCCGACGAACGTGGAACGATGACCCCATGAGCGAGAACCAGCCGCCGTCGTACCCGGGCGACCCCTCCGGCCAGCAGCCGAACGACCCGACGGGTCCCGAGCAGTCCTCCCAGCCTCCGCAGCAGCAGCCGTACCCCGGGCAGCAGCAGCCGTACCCGGGCCAGCAGCAGCCGTACCCCGGCCAGCAGCCCTACGGCGCGCAGCCTCCCGGCCCCGGCCAGCCCTACGCCGGCCAGCCGCAGTGGGGCGGTCCCCCGCCGAAGCACCCGAAGGCCACCCTGGTGCTGATCCTGGGCATCCTCGGCCTCATCGTCTGCAGCGTCCTCGCGCCCTTCGCGTGGGTCATGGGCAACCGCGCCGTGGCCGAGATCGACGCCAACCCGGGCGTCTACGACGGTCGCGGCGAGGCGCAGGCCGGACGCATCCTGGGCATCATCGGCACGGTGCTGCTGATCCTGGGCATCGTCGCGTTCGCGTTCTTCATCGTGCTGATCATCGCCGGCGTCGCGTCCTCGGACACCAGCTCGGACTACTCCGAGCTCTCGCTCATCTCGCTGTTCGCCTGAGCGCCGTCGGCGGCGGCCCTAGAGCCGGTCGCCGCCGACGAGCACCGGCTCGTTGACCAGCCGGATCCCGAACTCGCGCTCGACTCCGTCGCGGACCTCGCGCGCCAGTGCCAGCAGGTCGGCCGTGGTGGCACCGCCGCGGTTCGTCAGGGCGAGCACGTGCTTGCCGGAGAGCGCCACGGGCCCCCGGCCGAAGCCCTTCTCGAAGCCCGCGTGGTCGATCAGCCACGCCGCGCTCGTCTTGACCGAGCCGTCGGCCTGCTCGAACCGGGGTGCCCCGGACGGCAGCTTCGCGGCCTCGTCGGCCGTGAGGATCGGGTTCGTGAAGAACGACCCCGCGCTCCACGTGTCGTGGTCCTGGGGGTCGAGCACCATGCCCTTGCCGCGCCGCAGCGCCAGCACCGTCTCGCGCACCTGCGCCAGGCGCGCGCGGGCGCCGACCTCCACGCCCAGGTGCCGGGCGAGCTCGGCGTAGCGCACGGGCGCGCTCAGCGCTCCGGCGAAGCGCAGCTGGAACGCCACGGTGAGGACCACGAACCGATCCGGCTCGTCCTTGAAGCGGCTGTGGCGGTAGCCGAACCCGAGGTCGGTGAACATCAGCGTGCGGACCCGCTTCTCGGCACGGTCCCACGTGCGGACGCTGACGATCGTGTCGGCGACCTCCTGGCCGTAGGCGCCGACGTTCTGGATCGGGGTGGCACCGACCGAGCCGGGGATCCCGGCGAGCGCCTCGACGCCCTCCCAGTCGTGGGCGACGGCGTGGGCGACGAAGTCGTCCCAGCTCTCCCCGGCCGCCACGGTGACCATCGCGCCGCTGCAGGCGTCGGCCGAGACGTCGATGCCGCGCGTGCGGACGAGCACCACGGTGCCCTCGAAGCCTGCGTCGGAGACCACGAGGTTGCTGCCGCCGCCGACCAGCAGGACGGGCTCCGCGGCCTCGTCCGCGGCGCGTACGGCGGCGATCAGCTCGTCCTCGGTGGTCGCCTCGACGACCGAGCGGGCCGGGCCGCCCAGACGGAGCGTGGTGACCTCGGACAGGAGCATGTCGGCGACGCTAGCAGGCACGATCGGGACCTCCACAGAACGCCGACGACCCCCGCGCCGGTCGGCACGGGGGTCGTCGCAAGACGGGTTCAGCGCGTTTCGCGGTGCGCCTGGTGGGCGTTGCAGCGCGCGCAGTACTTCTTGACCTCGAGGCGATCGGGGTCGTTGCGACGGTTCTTCTTGGTGATGTAGTTGCGTTCCTTGCACTCGGTGCAGGCCAAGGTGATCTTGGGACGAACGTCGGAGCTCTTGCTGGCCACGGTGTGCCTCTTCTGGTCGGTGCCCCACCCGTTGCCGGGCGGGAGGTTTGCTGCTGACTTGCCGGTCTGGTAGCTGGGGCGGGGCTCGAACCCGCGACCTCACGATTATGAGTCGTGCGCTCTGACCAACTGAGCTACCCAGCCACGGAGTTGCGAGTCACCTCGCTCCTCAGAGCCCCTTTACGGAATCGAACCGTAGACCTTTTCCTTACCATGGAAACGCTCTGCCGACTGAGCTAAAGGGGCAAGCCGACAAGTAAAGATACCGGGTCAGGTGCCGGGTTCCCAAATCGGGGTGGGCACGATGTCGATCCGCCTTGGTATCGCAGCGTTCATCGTGCTGCGACGGCGAGCCGGGAGGGCCACTTCGGGCCCCCGTAGATGAAGCCCGTGTACCCCTGGACGAGGTCGGCACCGGCCTCGATCCGGGCCCTCACGTCGGCCTCGTCGGTCACCCCGCCGACGCCGATCACGGTGAGCCCTGTGCCGGCGCGGTCGCGGATGCGGCGCAGCACCTCGACGGCGCGGTCGGCCAGGATCGGGCCGGACAGCCCACCGGCCCCGGCGGCGTCGACGACGTCGCGCGACGTGAGCAGCTCGGCAGGCCGGGCGATCGTGGTGTTGGTGGCGCTGACCCCGTCGAGACCCAGCTCGAGGACGAGGTCGGTGACCTGGTCGACGTCCTCGTCGGCGAGGTCGGGGGCGATCTTGACCACGAGCGGGACGCGGCGACCGTGGCTGCCGTCGGCGACGCCCTTGACCGCCGCGAGGATCGGCTCGAGTGACTCCACCGCCTGGAGGTCGCGCAGGCCCGGGGTGTTGGGGCTCGAGACGTTGACGACAAGGTAGTCGGCGTGCGGCGCGAGCAGGCGGGCGCTCTCGACGTAGTCCTCGGCCGCGCGCTCGGCCGGGACCACCTTGGTCTTGCCGATGTTCACCCCGATGACGGCCCGTCGGCCCGCTGCCGTGCCGCGCAGGCGGTGCAGGCGGGAGGCCACGACGGCGGCACCGTCGTTGTTGAAGCCCATGCGGTTGACGATGGCGCGGTCGTCGACGAGCCGGAACAGCCGTGGACGGTCGTTGCCGGGCTGGGGCCGCGCCGTGACCGTGCCGATCTCGACGTGCCCGAAGCCGAGGGCGAGCAGACCGAGCACTCCGCGGGCGTTCTTGTCGAAGCCCGCCGCGAGGCCGAAGCGGTGCGGGAACTCGATGCCCATCACCTCGACCGGTGACGGGTCGACCCGGTACGCGAGCCGGGACACGGGACGGCCCAGGCGGATCGCAGCGAAGGCGCGTTCGTGGATGCGCTCGGGATCCATGCGGGCGAACACGGAGTCGAAGAGCGCGTCGTAGGCCACGGCGACCAGCCTAGGACACGGCCTCCGTCGCGCCTCCGGTCAGGCTCGGAGCCAGGCGGCGACCCACCAGAGCACGCCGTGAGGGGCGTCGGCGTAGGGCACCGAGACCTGCCAGCGCCCGTCCAGGCCCTCCCCCAGCGCCGTGAGCGTCTTGATGCCCGAGGCCCACAGATCGGCGCCGAGCGTGGCGTCCAGGGCGGCCAGGCGGGCGCCGTCACCCGAGCGCAGCGCGAGGTCGACGGTGTCGTCGAAGTCCAGCGCGCGCTCGTCGAAGTGGCCCGGCGCCTTCTCGCTGCGCTTCGCGCTGCCGTTGGCCATGACGAGCAGGACCTCGGCGTCGGCGTCGACCGCGCCGTCGAAGCCGGCGGCGGCGAGCACGGCGCGGGCCACCGGCTCGGCGAAGGGGTCGTCGCCGACGACGGCCACGGAGTCGGCCCCCGTGACGACCGCGCGCACCGCCGCCACCGCGGAGACCCGCAGGTCGGCCACCGGGTCCTCCAGGCTCGCGTACCGCGGCAGGAGGGCCGGGACGGGCGGCACGACCACGAACCGGCGGATCACGCGAGGCCCCGGATCGCGCGCGCGGGCGGGCGCCGGCCCGCGATCGTCCAGGCCATGTCGACGACCTGACGGGTCTCGGGGACCTGGTGGACGCGGTAGACCCGCGCGCCGGCCGTGGCGGCGACGGCCGTGGCCGCGAGCGTGCCCAGCAGGCGCTCGCCCACCGGGCGGTCGAGGGTCTCGCCGACGAAGTCCTTGTTCGACAGTGACACCAGCACCGGCCATCCGGTGTCGACCATCTCGCCCAGGCGACGGGTCACCTCGAGCGAGTGGAACGTGTTCTTGCCGAAGTCGTGCGCCGGATCGATCAGGAGGCTCTCGCGCGCCACGCCCAGCGAGAGCGCGCGCTCGGCCTGCGCCACGGTGGACGCGATCGCGTCGGCCACCACGTCGTCGTACTCGATGCGGTGCGGCCGCGTGCGCGGCGTGATGCCACCGGTGTGCGTGCAGACCATCGCGACGCCGAACTCGGCCGCGACCTCGGCCAGCGCCGGGTCAGCACCGCCCCAGGCGTCGTTGAGCAGGTCGGCACCGGCCTCGCAGACGGCGCGGGCCACCTCGGAGCGCCACGTGTCGACGCTGATCACCACGTCGGGGAAGGCCGACCGCACGCGCTCGACGAACCCGACCACGCGGCGCTTCTCCTCGTCGGCGTCGATCTCGGCACCGGGGGCCGCCTTGATGCCGCCGATGTCGACGATCTCGGCCCCCTCTGCGACGACCTGCTGCACGCGCGCGAACGCCGAGTCCTCGGCCCACGTGGCGCCCCGGTCGAAGAACGAGTCGGGCGTGCGGTTGACGATCGCCATCATCAGCGTGCGGTCGTCGGCGAAGCGGTGGCGTCCGAGGCGCAGGGTCATCGGGCCACCTCGGCGAACGGCGGGCGCTCGGTGAGGTCGACGTCCTGGTGCATCGCCACGAACGCCCCCTCGAACGACCGGAACTGGCGCAGGGTGGCCTCGTCGGCGTCGGGCGCGCGACCGGCGCGCGACATCATCGCGGCCAGCAGCTGCACGGACATCGCTCCGAGGGCGCGCAGGGGCTGGTGGGAGTGCGCGCGCCGGCCGAGATCGACCTGGGCGATGGCACCAATCCCCTCGGCGTCGCTCACGTCGACGAGCGCGGCGAGGTCGACGCCGTACCCGACGGGCACGCTGAGGGAGGCCAGCGCGGTGCGGCGCACGGCCCACTCCCCCGCGAGCGGCTGGACCACGTGGGTGAGCTCGGGCCGCAGCAGCGCCAGCGCCGGACGGGCGACGAGCTCGGTGGCCCGGCCGCCGCCGTCGGGATCGTCGAGGGCGCCCTCGCGGTAGGGGCGCTCGTAGAAGCCCTTCACGAGCGTCACCGAGGGATCGGTCACCAGCGGCCCGAGCAGCCCGGTGACGAAGTGCGTGCCCCACTCGGTGAGGTCGGCGTCGACGAACACGAGCACGTCGCCCGTGGCCACGAACTGCGCCTTCCAGATCGCCTCACCCTTGCCCCGGTGGCTGCCGAGGTCGGGACGGATGTCGGCGAGGTGGTGGACGGTGGCGCCGGCCTGCGCGGCGAGGCGCGCGGTGTCGTCGGTCGAGCCGCTGTCAATCACCAGCAGCTCGTCGACGAGGCCCGCGTCACCGACGAACGCGTCGTGGATCCGGCCGGCGACGTCGCCCACGGTGGCGGCCTCGTCCAGCGCGGGGATCACGACAGTGACCCGGACGCCGGCGTCACGCTTCGCCCGCAGGAGTGCAGCGGGGTCCCACTGGTCCCAGCGGTAGGTCCTGCGATCGAACCACGTGTCAGCCACGCGCTCACCGTACCCGCGGGCTCAGCGGAGGTCGTCGTCGACGACCACGCCGCCCAGCAGCCGCTCAACCAGGAAGCGAGCCTGCGTGACGCTGGGCGCGGCGGCCTCGGCCAGAGGCTGCGGCTCGGGCTCGTCGTACCCCAGCCCCGCGACCGCGGCGTCCCACGCGGCGGAGAGCTCGGTCATCAGCGCGACCACCTGGTCCTCGTGGCGCTGGTGACGCGCCTCCTCGAGGAGGTCGAGCTCGTAGGCGTCGGGCACGAGCTCGTAGAGCCCGTGCAGGGTCGAGGCTTCACCGGGACGGCGATCGTCGGCGTGGCTCATGCCTCGACGATAGGGGCCCGGACCGACACTCGGCCACGCCGCGGCAACGAACGAGCCCCCGACCGTCTCCGGTCGGGGGCTCGCGTCACGTGGCAGGTAGAGGATTCGAACCTCTGTAGGCAATGCCGGCTGATTTACAGTCAGCTCCCTTTGGCCGCTCGGGCAACCTGCCGCGACAGTCTGCAAGATTACCCCAGCGTCCGGTGGACCTCGAAATCAGGGCGGCTAGGGTGGACTCATGGCCGATTCCTCGTTCGACATCGTCAGCAAGATCGACCGCCAGGAGGCGGACAACGCGCTCAACCAGGCGGTCAAGGAGATCGCGACGCGGTACGACTTCAAGAACACCAACGCCTCCATCGAGTGGAAGGGCGAGTGGGGCGTCGAGATCACCGCGAACGCCGAGGAGCGCGCGCTGGCCATCCTCGACGTCTTCCAGACGAAGCTCGTCAAGCGCGGCATCAGCCTCAAGACGTTCGAGGCCGACGACCCGCGCCAGTCGGGCAAGGACGTGAAGATCAACGGCACCTTCACCGAGGGCATCAGCACCGAGCAGGCCAAGAAGGTCAGCAAGTTGATCCGCGACGAGGGCCCCAAGGGCGCGAAGGTGCAGATCCAGGGCGACGAGCTCCGGGTCACCAGCAAGTCGCGCGACGACCTGCAGGAGGTCATCGCCCTGGTCAAGGGCGCCGACCTCGACTTCGCGGTGCAGTTCACGAACTACCGCTGAACCGCTGCGGTTGCCCGGTCGGGGCCCGTGTAGCTCAGGCCAGCCGGCGACCCTCCGGCGGCACGACACGAAGCCACCGGTAGCCGTAGCCGTCCATCGCGACCTCCGCCCGTCCGTCCGCGTCGAGCTCGGTGGCACCCGGCTGGAGCAGGTCGACCAAGCGGCAGCCGGCCTCGCATCCGGTGAGCTGGAGCGGGACGGTGCAGCGGTCCGGCGAGAAGTTGTGCACGGCGAGCATCCGCCGGTCGTCCCACCGGGACTCGTGAGCCAGCACGTTGCGGTGTGGCTGTTCGAGGATCGTGAAGTCGGACCAGCCGAGCTCGGGAGACTCGCGGTACCTGCGGATCAACAGCGCCACGAAGTTCAGGAGGGAGTCAGGGTCGGAGCGCTGGTCGGCGACGTTGACGTGCTCGGGGCTGAAGGGCCCCTCGACCACGGGCCATCGCAGGCGGGAGGGCGCCGCGCTGCTGAAGCCGCCGTTGCGGTCGGGGGACCACTGCATGGGTGAGCGGACCGCCATCCGTCCCTCGATCTCGAGGTTCTCACCCATCCCGATCTCCTCCCCGTAGAACAGGGAGGGTGTGCCGGGGAGCGAGAACATCAGGCTGTAGGCCATCCTGATCCGCCGTGGGTCGCCGTCGAGCATGGGCGGCAACCGCCGCCGCAGTCCGCGGCCGAAGAGCTGCAGCTCGGGGTCCGGGCCGAAGGCGGCGAAGACCTCCTGGCGCTCACTCTCACTGAGCTTGTCGAGCGTGAGCTCGTCGTGGTTGCGCAGGAACGACGCCCACTGGGCATCGGCGTGGATGGCCGGTCGTCGTTTCAGCGTGCGGGCCAGGGGTCGGGCGTCCTCGCGCGCCAGCGAGAGGTACAGGTTCTGCATGCCGACGAAGTCGAACATCATCGTCAGCTCGTCCCCGTCACGGCCGCCGAAGAACTTCTTCTGCTCCGGGTAGGGCAGGTTGACCTCTCCGAGCAGGATGCCGTCGCCCGTGCGCCGCCCGAGGAACGACCGCAACGAGGCCAGGTAGTCGTGAGGGTCGGCGAAGTCCTGCGCCTGGCTGTCCGAGACCCCCTCCAGACCGAGGAGGAATGGCACGGCGTCGACCCGGAAGCCGGAGATGCCGAGCTCGAGCCAGAAGCCCATCACCTTCGCGATCTCGTCGCGGACCTTCGGGTTGGCCACGTTGAGGTCGGGCTGGTGCTTGTAGAACCGGTGCAGGTAGTACTCTCCGGTGCGCGCGTCCAGCTCCCAGATGCTGTCCTCCTGGTCGGGGAACACCACCTGGTCGGAGGTGTCCTGCTCCGGTGCCTCTGCGCGCCACACGTAGAAGTCCCGGAAGGGCGAGCGCTTGCTCGACCGCGCCGCCTTGAACCAAGGGTGCTTGTCGGAGGTGTGGTTCACCACCAGGTCGACGATGACCCGGATGCCGCGGTCCCGGGCGGTCCGCACCAACTCCACCACGTCGCCGTGCGTTCCCAGCCGGGCGTCGACGCCGTAGAAGTCGGTGATGTCGTAACCGTCGTCGCGGTTGGCCGTCGGGTAGAACGGCATCAACCACAAGCAGGTGATGCCCAGCTCGGCGAGATAGTCGATCCGCTCGGTGACGCCGACGAAGTCACCGACTCCGTCACCGTTCCAGTCGAGGAAGGTCTCGACGTCCAGGCAGTAGACGACAGCCGTCTTCCACCACAGGTCTGCCGTGTCACTGATCCTCATCCGTGCCTCCCGGTGCGACTTACGTGTTCAGTGTCCCTGCAGCTGCGGGAGCACACGGTCCGCGAACGCCTCCTGGAAGACCTGCTGCTCCTGGCCGACGTGGTGCAGGTACAGCTCGTCGAACC
The DNA here is from genome assembly GCF_013868155.1 of Aeromicrobium phoceense. Classification (NCBI taxonomy): domain Bacteria; kingdom Bacillati; phylum Actinomycetota; class Actinomycetes; order Propionibacteriales; family Nocardioidaceae; genus Aeromicrobium; species Aeromicrobium phoceense. Next base: position 1,163,319 of record NZ_JACEOG010000001.1, on the reverse strand, counting down.
CCAGCTCGACGTACTCGGCGAGCCAGGCGGCGTGCCGGTGGAGGTCGTCGGAGACGAGCACGACCTGCTTCACCTGCTCGAGTGGGACGTGCTCGGAGGTGATGTCGAAGGTCTCGGCGGAGTCGATGTCCCAGGATGCCGGCGGAGGAAAGGTGTTGGTGCGCCACTGGTCGTGGGCGATCGCCTCCGCACGGTGCATCGAAGGGTCCCAGGACAGGTGCACCTGCAGGCGCAGCGGTCCTTGGCCCCCGGCGTCGCGGTAGGCGTCGATCATCTGGCGCAGCTTGTCGTGGGGCTGGTTCACGGTGATCAGCCCGTCGGCCCACGCCGCGGCCTCGCCCGCGGTGGTCACGCTGACCGCAGGGCCGACCAGGTGTGGCAACGGGTCGGGCAAGGACCAGAGCCGCGCTCGGTCCACGGTGACGAGTCCCTGGTGGGTGACCTCCTCACCGGCGAGGAGGCGGCGGATGACCTCGACGCACTCCCGCACTCTGGCGTTGCGGACCTCCTTGGGTGGCCACGGGTCCCCGGTGATGTGCTCGTTCGAGGCCTCCCCCGAGCCCAGTGCGGCCCAGATCCGTCCGGGGAACATGGCCCCGAGCGTGCCGAGCGCCTGAGCGACGATCGCCGGGTGGTATCGCTGTCCCGGGGCGTTCACGACTCCGAAGGGCAGACGCGTCGTGGCCAGTGCGGCGCCGAGCCAGGCCCAGGCGAAGCCTGACTGGCCCTGGCGTTCGCTCCACGGCGAGAAATGGTCGGAGGACATCGCAGCGTCGAAGCCGAGCTGCTCAGCGCGCTGCACGTCCTGGAGCAGTTGTGCTGGGTGGATCTGCTCGTGCGAGCAGTGGACTCCGATGGTTGTCATGTCCGTGCTGGCCCCTACCGGTGTGGTCGAATCGACAGCGTGTGCAGCTCCTGCCGAGGGAACTCCTGCCTACCTGCGTATCAGATGCGACGCGCGAAGACGAGCGTCCGCTCGTCAGTCGCGGCTGGCGCGTCTCGCCACACCGTGTGGGCCGACGGACCGTGCAGCAGACTGCACCCACTACCGCTGAACGGTGACGCCTCGCTGGCGGGCCGCTCCGGCGACCAGGACCGCGGCCAGGAGCATGACCGCGGCCGACCCCGCCAGGGCCCACGCCGCGCTGAGCTCCTCGGCGGCGATCCCGAGCGCCACTCCCCCGGCCGATGCCGAGCCCAGGAACGCCATCGACGTGACCGACAGGGCGGTGGCCCGGTGCGCCTCGGTGACCCGGTCGTGCACGAGCGCGTTGTAGGCCGCGCCGAACGACGTGTGCACGAGGTAGCAGAGCCAGAACCCGGCCACGAGCGCGACGGGACCGCCGGCGATCGCCATCACGGCCAGACCCAGCCCCTCGGCCACCGCGAGGATCGGCGCCACCACGCCGGGGCCCACCTCGCGCAGGACGCGCGAAGCGACGGCGGCCCCGAGCGCTGCCAGGCCCCACGCGATCGACGAGACGACGCCGAGGACGCTGCCGGCGGCGGAGGTGTCGGTGGAGAACTCGGCAAGCCGGACCGGCATCAGCATCTCCAGGCCGGCCACGGCCACGCCGCACAGCAGCATCGCCGCGGTCAGCAGACGCAGACGGCGGCCGAAGGCCACGCGCACACCGGTCGCGAGGGTGTGCCGCCATGCGGCGGCGGTGGTGGGCTCGGTACGGGCGACCGGCTCCATCAGCAGCCGGGCGGCGACGACCTGGACCACGACGATCCCGATCGCCAGGACGTAGGGCACCGCGAGGGAGTCGCCGGCCGACCACGGTGACACGTACAGGAGCCCGGCGGACAGCAGCGAGCCGATCGCGATCGCCGCGCTGATCACGCCGCCGGCCGTGGCCAGCGCCGAGGGCACCTCGTCGGCGGCGCCGCGCGCGTTCTCGGCGTCGACGAACCACGACTCCAGCGCGCCGCTGTCGAGCGCGCGGAAGAGCCCGCTGACGCCCCAGGCGAGAGCGAACGCCAGCACCGACTGCGCGGCGAGCGTGAGCGCGTAGGCGGCGATCGCCGCGACACCCGACGCGATGAACACCGGCCGGCGGCCCCAGGAGTCGGCCAGCGCGCCGCTGGGGACCTCCATGACGATCACGACGATCCCCTGGGCCGCCATCGCGATACCGATCTCGGCGATCGTCAGGCTGCGCTCGAGCGGCAGCAGCAGCGCGACCGGCATGAGCAGGCCCGTGGCGAGCCAGCGCAGGCCGAGCAGCAGCAGGAACCGTCCGCGCACCCCCATGCCCCGACTCTAGGGGCCACCCAGCGGGTGCATGGCCCTTCGCGGGACGTTGACGCACCGTGCGGCGCGCAGGTAGAGCGACTTCAGATCCGGGCTCTGCGCAGCAACCGCCGCTGTGCCGGCACTGGGACCACTCAGACGATCTCCTTGTAGATGGCCTCGTCCACGGGGACACTGTCGAACCGGGTGTAGCTCACGTAGAGCACCGACACCCGCCGGCTCGATGCGCACATCTTGTAGTCGACCGTCTCCATCGCCGCGCTCTCGCCGTAGACCTCCTGCAGGTGCAGGACGTAGTCGGCGGTCTCGTCATCGCCTTCGAAGTAGAAGAACCAGTACATGTCCTCGAGACTGATGGAACCGTCACTCGCGCCCACCTGGGCCATGAGCGCCTCGACCTCGGGCTTGAATGAGCCGAAGGCCGTGTCCGTTCCGACGACGATGGCGTTGTAGTCGGCCATCGTGGCGCAGTTCTTGGCACGCTCCCGGACGCTGTACGTGAACGTCGCGGACTTCGCCTTCTTGCCCGACCACTTCTTGGTCTTCTTAGTCTTCTTGACCTTGAAGACCACCTTGGTCGTGACCTTGTACTTGCCTGCTGTCACCCGCACCGAGCGGCCGGAACTGCGAACGGATCGGCCCGCCTTCGTGGTGCCCTGGACCGTCACCTTGGACGAGATGATCTTCGTCCGTGGTCCTTTGCGGTACTTCGGCTTGATCACCGTCGATGCGTCAAACGCGGGGATGGCGACAGACGACTTCGAGATCGAGACGCCCGGCTTCTTGGCTGCGGCTTGGGCGGGGCTGCCCAGTCCCACCAGTCCGACGGTGACGAAAACGACGATCAGGGCATGAAAGAGACGACGCACTGCGAGCACTCCCGAGAAGTTGCGGGCCAGGTCCGGCCGTTGAGCGATGGTGGCCGGAACTTTACATATTCGCCGGTGCCCATTCAGGCGATTGGCAGAACGTGCCGCCAGTCTGTCCATCGCGGGTGTGCGTCCAACCTGGGAACGTCCCGAAACGACCCGCTGGAATCAGAAGTCGGACCAAGGTGTTGGGTGTGACTGTGGCGACCTCGAACACCGACTCCAAGGCCGGGCTGATCTACGGCACGGCGGCGTACCTTTGCTGGGGATTCTTCCCGCTCTACTGGCCCCTGCTGGAGCCGGCGTCGCCCTACGAGGTGCTCGCCCACCGCATCGTGTGGACCCTCGTGTTCTGTGTGGGCCTGCTGACGATCACCCACAAGTGGGCGGCCTACCGGTCGATCCTGGGCCAGCGCCGCCTCATGATGCCGCTCGCGCTGGCCTCGGTCGTCATCACGCTCAACTGGGGCGGCTTCATCTACGGCGTGACGAACGGCCACGTGATCGAGACGAGCCTCGGGTACTTCATCAACCCCCTCATGACCGTGCTGCTGGGCGTCTTCCTGCTGGGCGAGAACCTGCGAAGGCTGCAGTGGGTGGCCGTCGGCCTGGGCATCCTCGCGGTGGTCGTCCTCACCGTCGACTACGGCCGGCCGCCGTGGATCGCGCTGCTGCTGGCCACCAGCTTCGCCACCTACGGGTTCCTGAAGAAGCGCGCCAATCTCGGCACGATCGAGGCGCTCTCGGTGGAGACGACGATCCTCACGCCGTTCGCGATCGCCTACCTCGTCTTCCTCGCGATGACCGGAACGCTGGCCTTCGGCCACGAGGGCACCCTGAACACGCTGCTGCTGATGGGCACGGGCGTGGTCACCGGGATCCCGCTGCTGATGTTCGGCGCCGCCGCGACCCGGCTGACCCTGACCACCATCGGCATCCTGCAGTACCTCGGGCCGATCCTGCAGTTCATCTTCGGCCTGACGATCTTCGGCGAGGAGATGGGCGCGGCACGGTGGGTCGGCTTCGTGATGGTGTGGTCCGCGCTGGTGATCTTCACGTACGACGCGATCAGCACGCGGCGCCGCGCCAAGCGGACGGTCGACGAGTGCGCCGCGGAGTCCACCGCGATCTGAGGATCCGTCAGCTGGTCGTCACCATGGCGAGGAGCGAAGCGACGAGGGGGTCGGCCCGGCGGAGCCGGGAGTGAGCGCGACGCGGAGCGAGCGCGTCCGACCCATCAGCCCAGGCGCTGGGTGGAGCGGGTGCAGATGTCGTCGAGCGCGTCGCGGGCGGGGCCCGCGGGCAGCTTGTCGAGGAGGGCACGGGCCGCGTCGGCCTCGGCGCGGACGTAGGCGCGCGCCTCGTCCATGGCCGGGTGCTCCCGCAGCGCGCGGATGACCCACTGGACGTCGTCCTCGTCCTCGATGGGGCCCGAGAGCAGGTCGCGCAGGCGCTCGTCACCGGCGACGGGGTTCGACTGCACCAGCAGCGTGGGCAGGGTGGGCACGCCCTCGCGCAGGTCGGTGCCGGGCACCTTGCCCGAGTCGTCGGCGTCGCTGGCGACGTCGATGATGTCGTCGGCCAGCTGGAAGGCCACGCCGATCCGCTCGCCGAACTCCAGCAGCGTGGACTCGACGTCCTCGCCGGCACCGGACATCATGGCGCCGAAGCGCGCGGCGGTGGCGATCAGCGAGCCGGTCTTGTCGGCCACGACCGAGAGGTAGTGCTCGAGCGGGTCGTCGCCCGGGCCGGGACCCAGGGTCTCGCGGAGCTGGCCGTGCACCAGGCGGGCGAACGTCTCGGCCTGGATGCGCACCGCATCGGGGCCGAGGTCGGCCACCAGCGAGGACGCCCGCGCGAAGAGGAAGTCACCGACGAGGATCGCGACGGAGTTGTTCCAGCGCGCGTTGGCGCTGGGCGCCCCGCGGCGCATGGACGCCTCGTCCATCACGTCGTCGTGGTACAGCGTGGCGAGGTGGGTCAGCTCGACCACGACGGCGGCGGGGACGATGTCCTCGCGCGTGGGGTCGCCGAACTCGGCGCACAGCACCGTGAGCAGCGGCCGGAAGCGCTTGCCACCGGCCTGCAGCAGGTGCGAGGACGCCTCGGCGACGAGCGGCTCCGGGCTGTGGGCGGACGTGATCAGCAGGTCCTCGACCTGCTGCACCCCCGCGGAGACACGCTGCTCCAACGCGTCATCCGCGAACGACCCGACGCTGGCCACGTCCCACTTCCTTCCCACGACCGCCGACGACATGCCCGCTAGCGCACGAAGGCGCCGGCGTTCTGGGCCAGATCCAGCATCGGGCCCGGCAGGAGGCCGAGCACGACCGTCGTGATCACGGCCAAGGCAATGACCACGGTAGTCGGCACGCCCGCGACGGCCACGGTCGGCCCGTCACCGACGGGGTCGGTGAAGAACATCAGCACGATGACACGGACGTAGAAGTAGGCCGCGATCGCGCTGCAGAGGACGCCGATGACGACCAGCACCCAGGCTCCGCCGCCCCACGCGGCGCTGAACACGGCCCACTTGCCGATGAAGCCGGCGGTGAGCGGGATGCCCGCGAACGACAGCATGAAGATCGCGAACGAGCCGGCCAGGAACGGCGACTCCTTGCCCAGGCCCGCCCACTTCGACAGGTGGGTGGTCTCGCCGGCCGAGTCGCGCACGACCGTGACGATCGCGAACGCACCGATCGTGGCCACGCCGTAGGCGAGCAGGTAGAAGAGCACGGACGACACCGACGTGATCGCCAGTCCGTCCTCCTGGCCCAGGTACGCACCCGACAGGCCCACGGTGAGGAAGCCGGCGTGGGCGATCGAGGAGTACGCCAGCATGCGCTTGACGTCGGTCTGGCTGATCGCCACGACCGAGCCCACGATCATCGTCAGCACGGCGACGACCCACAGCACCGGGCGCCAGTCCCACGACGCACCACCGAAGGCCACGAACAGCACGCGCATCATCGCGATGAACGCGGCCGCCTTGGTGGCGGCGGCCATGAAGGCGGTGACCGGCGTCGGGGCGCCCTGGTAGACGTCGGGCGTCCAGCTGTGGAACGGCACGGCGCCCACCTTGAACAGCAGGCCCACCAGCAGCAGGCCGATGGCGGCCAGCAGGATCGGCGTCTCGTCGCTGCGGGCCGAGATCGCGGTGTCGATCTCGGTGAGGTTCAGGCTGCCGGCGTACCCGTAGGCCAGCGCGGCACCGTAGAGGAAGAACGCCGAGGCGAACGCGCCCAGCAGGAAGTACTTCATCGCAGCTTCCTGGCTGAGCAGGCGACGGCGACGCGCCACGCCGCACAGCACGTACAGCGGCAGGCTCAGGACCTCGAGGGCCACGAACATCGTGATGAGGTCGTTGGAGACCGAGAACAGCATCATGCCCGAGAGCGCGAACACCGCGAGCGGGAAGACCTCGGTGTGCTCCAGGCGTGCCGTCGTGGCCTCCGCCTCGCCGGGCGAGCCCGGGGCGTCGGCCGCACGGCCGATGAAGTCGCTCAGGCCGCGCTCGTGCGAGCGCTCGGCGAACATGAGGAACGACAGGACCGCGAACAGCAGCAGGAGCGCCCACGTCAGGACGCCGGGGCCGTCGACCGCGACGGCGCCCTCCGCACCGGTGCCGCCGAGCGCGGCCCAGCGGGCCTCGGGGACCTCCTCGAGACCGAGGTAGACCCACACGGTGAGGCCGAGCGCGACCAGCGAGCCGAGGACGGCCACGACGGCCTGCGTGAGGAACCGCGCGCGCCGGGGCACGGCGATCTCGATGACGAGCCCGATCATCGCGAGCGCGCCGACCGCGATGAGCGGCGACAGCTGCGCGTAGTCCAGGTCGGCAGCGGGGATGTCGGGCCCGCCGGTGGCCAGGACGGAGGAGACTGCGCCGATCATTCGTGGGCTCCTTCCGTCTGGTCTGCGAGGTCGATGGGCGCGCGCTGCGGCGGGTCGCCGCCCCCCACGGTGGCCGCGGTGGGCTCGCCGGCCGGGTCGATGACCGCCAGCAGCGGCTGCGGCACGAAGCCGAGGCCGATGATCAGCACGAGGGCGGGGGTCAGCGAGCCGACCTCACGACGCGTCAGGTCGGTGAACCCTGCGGTGCCCTCGTTCAGCGGGCCGGTCATGGTGCGCTGGTACATCAGCAGGATGTAGACGGCGGCCAGGACGATGCCGAGGGTCGCGGCGGTGGCGATCGGGATCGAGCGCGTGAACGTGCCGGCGAGCACGAGGAACTCCGAGACGAACGGCGCGAGTCCCGGTAGCGAGAGGCTGGAGAGGCCGCCGACGAGCAGCACTCCCGACAGCACCGGGGCGACCTTCTGGACGCCGCCGAAGTCGCTGATGCGGGCCGAGCCGCGGCGCGTGATCATCATGCCGGCGACGAGGAACAGCACGGCCGTGGAGAGGCCGTGGTTGAACATGTAGAGCACCGAGCCCGTCATCGACACCGACGTGAACGCGAAGATGCCCATGATGATGAAGCCGAAGTGCGAGACCGAGGTCAGCGCGATGAGGCGGCGCAGGTCGTCCTGGCCGATCGCGAGCAGCGCTCCGTAGAGGATGCTGATCACCGCGAGGACGAGCACGACCGGGCTGGCCCACTCCGAGGCACCGGGGAACAGCTCCAGGCACCAGCGGATCATGCCGAACGTGCCGATCTTGTCGATCACGCTGACCATCAGCACCGAGGTGCCCGGAGTCGCCGAGCCCGCGGCGTCGGGCAGCCACGTGTGGAACGGCCACAGCGGCGCCTTGATCGCGAACGCGATGAAGAAGCCCAGGAAGAGCAGCCGCTCGGTGGTCTGGGACATCTCCAGGCCCATCAGGTCGGCGTGCAGGAACGTCGCGCCGCCCTGCTGCGTGGACAGCACGTACAGGCCCACGACCGACGCGAGCATGAGCAGGCCGCCGACCAGGTTGTAGACCAGGAACTTGACCGCCGCGTAGCTGCGCTGTCCGGTGCCGTGGCCGCCGATCAGGAAGTAGATCGGGATCAGCGTGGCCTCGAAGAGGACGTAGAAGGTGAAGACGTCGGTGGCGGCGAACACGCCGATCGCGAGCGCCTCGAGCACGAGCATCAGTGCAAAGTAGGAGTTCGTCCCCGCGGGGTCGTGCTCCTTGTCGCGCCACGACGCGGCCAGGACGATCGGGACCAGCACCGTGGTCAGGAAGATCATCGTGAGGCCGATGCCGTTGACGCCGAGCGCCCAGTGGGCCCCGATCGCACCGATCCACTCGTAGTCCTCGGTCAGCTGGTAGCCGCCGCTCTCGATGTCGAAGCGGCTCAGCAGCGCGAGCGACATGACGAGCGTCAGGATCGACACGCCGAAGGCGACGTACCGCGGCAGCAGGCCGTCGGCCGACCGCGGTAGGAGCGCGACCACGAGCGACCCCAGGAGGGGAACGGCGATCAGCAGGGACAGCATCATGCGAGCGTCACCGCCAGCAGGCCCAGCAGGACCACGAGAGCACCTCCGAGCACCATCAGTGCATAGGAACGGACATAGCCGGTCTGCGGCTTGCGCAGCTCGCCGGAGACTTCACCGATGCGGTCGGCCGACCCGGACACGAGGCCGTCGATGACCTTCGCGTCGGCCCACACCAGGGCGCGGGTCAGGTGGATCGTGGGACGAACCACGAGCGCATCGTTCACGTTGTTGCCGTAGAGCTCGGCGCGACCGGCCCGGGTGAAGACCGAGACCTCGGAGTCGGCAGGGGCGGTGTCGGCGATCTCGCGGCGGCCGTAGAGGACCCAGGCGAGCGCGACACCGGCGGCCACGACGATCAGCACGATCACGGTGACGACCCAGATCGGGACCGCTAGCTCGTGGTGCACCGGGTGGCCGGTGGCCGGCTCGAGCCACTCCTCGATCCAGTCGCCGAGCGCCATCACGCCGGCGAACAGCGAGAGGGCCGCCAGGATCATGAGCGGGACGGTCATCACGGCGGGCGACTCGTGCGGGTGCACGTCCTCGCGCCAGCGCCGCTCGCCGAAGAACGTCATCAGCATGAGGCGCGTCATGTAGAACGCGGTGATGCCCGCGCCGATGAGCGCGGCCAGGCCGACCCAGATGTTGTGGCCCAGCGCCGCCTCGATGATCTTGTCCTTGGAGAAGAAGCCCGAGGTGCCGGGGAAGCCCAGGATCGCCAGGTAGCCGATGCCGAACGTGTAGAAGGTGATCGGCATGGCCTTGCTCAGGCCGCCGTAGTGGCGCATGTCGACGTCGTCGTTCATGCCGTGCATGACCGAGCCGGCGCCGAGGAACATGTTGGCCTTGAAGAAGCCGTGGGTCAGCAGGTGGAAGATCGCGAAGGCGTAGCCGGCCGGGCCGAGGCCCGCGGCGAGCATCATGTAGCCGATCTGGCTCATGGTGGAGCCGGCGAGCGCCTTCTTGATGTCGTCCTTCGTGCAGCCGATCCAGGCGCCGGCCAGCAGCGTGACGAAGCCGACCGCGATGACGAAGTTCCTGGCCGTGGGCGAGGCGTCGAAGATGTCGTGCGAGCGCACGACGAGGTAGACGCCCGCGGTGACCATGGTGGCCGCGTGGATGAGCGCCGAGACCGGCGTGGGGCCCTCCATCGCGTCGAGCAGCCAGGCCTGCAGCGGCACCTGCGCGGACTTGCCGCACGCGCCGAGCAGCAGCAGCAGGCCCAGCGCGGTGGCGACGTTGCCCGAGACCGAGCCGACCTGGTCGTTGACCGCGGCGATCGAGGTGGTGCCGAACCAGGCGAACATCGTCATGATCGCCAGCGCCATGCCGAGGTCGCCGACGCGGTTGAGCACGAAGGCCTTCTTGGCGGCGGCGGCCGCCGAGGGCTTGTGCTGCCAGAACCCGATCAGCAGGTAGGACGCCAGGCCGACGCCCTCCCAGCCGAGGAACAGCACGAGGTAGTCGGCCGCGAGGACGAGCGTCAGCATCGCGGCGATGAAGAGGTTCAGGTAGGCGAAGAACCGGCGACGGCGCGGGTCGTGCGCCATGTACCCGATCGAGTACACGTGGATCAGCGTGCCGACGCCGGTGATGAGCAGCACGAACAGGCTCGAGAGCGTGTCGAACGTGAACGAGAAGTCCACGTGGAACGCCCCGGCGTCGATCCAGGTGCCGAGGGTCTCGGTGACCGAGCGGTCCTCGGGATCGCGTCCAGCCAGCTGGATGAACATGATGAGGCCGAGCACGAACGACGCGGCCGAGCACGCGGTGGCGATCAGGTGTCCGAAGCGGTCGGACTCCTTGCCCCACGTGAGCAGGAGCGCGGCACCCGCCAGCGGGATGGCGATGAGCAGCCAGGACAGTTCCAGCACGACGTCTCCCTCAGGCCTTCAGCAGGTTCGCCTCGTCGACCGAAGTCGTCCGACGCGTGCGGTAGATGGACACGATGATGGCCAGTCCGATGGTGACCTCGGCGGCGGCGACGACCATGACGAAGAACGCCGCGACCTGACCGTCGAGGTTGCCGTGCTGGCGCGCGAACGAGACGAACGCGAGGTTGGTGGCGTTCAGCATGAGCTCGACGCACATGAACACGACGATCGCGTTGCGGCGCACGAGGACGCCGACCGCGCCGATCGAGAAGAGCAGCATCGACAGGGTGAGGTACTCGGTCATGCGCGGTCCTCCTCGTCGGTGGTCCCGCCGGTGGCCTCACCGGTGGTCGGGTTGGCGACGTCGGGGCGCTCGGTGGTGAGCGGCCGCGCGTCGGGATCGATGTCGCTGGCCGAGATCTGGCCCACCACGCGGGTGACGTCCTCGCCGTCGTGCACCTCGAACTGGTGGCGCGACACGAGGGTGCCGGGCACCGACTCGGGCAGCGGGGTGCCGTCGGGCAGCAGGGCCGGGGTGTCGACGGCGTTGTGCCGAGCGAAGACGCCGGGCGTCGGCGCGTTGCCCGGGTGCTTGCCGGTCTCGGCGTAGTCGCGCATGCGGCGCGCCTGGAGCTCGGCCTGGGTGGGCGGGTCGACGAGGCGCTCGCGGTGGGCCAGCACCATGGCGCCGAGCACCGCGACGATCATCAGCGCGGCGGTGAACTCGAACGCCAGCACGTACTTGGTGAACAGCAGCGAGGCGAGGCCGTGGACGTTGCCGTTCGCGTTGGCCTCGCCGAGGCCGACGACGGCGGCGGACACCGACTGCGCGATCGCGGTGGTCAGCACCAGCGCGAACAGGATGCCCACGATCGCCGCCGCGGCACGGTGGCCCTTGATGGTCTCCACGACCGAGTCGGAGGTCTCGACGCCCACGAGCATCAGCACGAAGAGGAACAGCATCATGATGGCGCCGGTGTAGACGATGATCTGCACCGCGAACAGGAACGGGGCGCCCTGCGCCGCGTAGAGCATCGCGAGGCAGATCATCACGACCGCCAGGCACAGCGCCGCGTGCACCGCCTTGCGGGCGAAGATGAGCCCCATCGCCGCCAGCACCATCACCGGGGCGAGGATCCAGAACGCGGTCACGCCGTGGCCTCCGGCCCGCTCGTGGTCTCCACGATCGGCAGCGACTTCCCGCGGTAGTAGTCCGTGTGGTCGTCGCTGATGAGCATCTCGTGCGGCGGCTCGACCATGCCCGGCAGCAGCGGCGCCAGCAGGTCGGACTTCTCGTAGATCAGGTCGGCGCGGTTGTCGTCGGCCAGCTCGTACTCGTTGGTCATCGTGAGCGCGCGGGTGGGGCACGCCTCGATGCACAGGCCGCACAGGATGCAGCGCAGGTAGTTGATCTGGTAGACGCGGCCGTACCGCTCACCGGGGCTGAAGCGCTCGTCCTCGGTGTTGCTGGCGCCCTCGACGTAGATGGCGTCGGCGGGGCAGGCCCACGCGCACAGTTCGCAGCCGACGCACTTCTCCAGGCCGTCGGGCCAGCGGTTCAGCTGGTGCCGACCGTGGAAGCGCGGCGCCGTGGGCACCTTCTCGAACGGGTACTTCTCGGTGACCGGCTTCTTGAACATCGTCCGGAACGTCACGCCGAAGCCGGCGATCGGGTCCCAGAGGGTCTCCTTGAGTGTCGTCATCGCGCTTCTCCCCCATCAGTGGGCTGCGAGGTGGTGGTCGGTGCGGCGGCCATGGCGTCGCGCTGCGAGGGCAGCGGCGGCACCGGGTAGCCACCGGCGAAGGCGTCGAACTCCTGCGGTTCGGGCTCGAGCTCCTCGTCCTCCTCGTCCCGCGTGGGCAGGAAGAAGGTGATGAGCAGCAGCGCGCCGGCGACTCCGGCGGCCACGAGCATGGCGTTCTGGTCGAGCATGTCCTCGACCTGGAGCTTGCGGATGAACGCCAGGGCGACGATCCAGCCGAGCGCGATCGGGATGAGCCACTTCCAGCCGAAGTGCATGAACTGGTCGTAGCGCATGCGGGGCAGGGTGCCGCGCAGCCAGATGTACATGAAGATGAAGCCGAGCGTCTTGAGGAAGAACCACAGGACGGGCCAGTAGCCCTCGTTGGCGCCCTCCCAGATCTGGGCGATGCCGAACGGCGCGCGCCAGCCGCCGAGGAACATCGTGGTCGCCAGCGCCGCGACGGTGACCATGTTGATGTACTCGGCCAGGAAGAACATCGCGAACTTGAACGACGAGTACTCGGTGTGGAAGCCGCCCACGAGCTCGCCCTCGGCCTCGGGGAGGTCGAACGGGGCGCGGTTGGTCTCGCCGACCATCGCGATGACGTAGATGATGAACGACGGCAGCAGCGGGATGAAGAACCAGATGTCCTCCTGCGCCGCGACGATCTCCGACGTCGACATGGAGCCGGCGTAGATGAAGACCGTGACCAGCGCCAGGCCCATCGCGACCTCGTAGCTGATCACCTGGGCGCTGGAGCGCAGGCCGCCCAGCAGGGCGTAGATCGAGCCGGAGGACCAGCCGGCCAGGACGATCCCGTACACGCCGACCGAGGTGACCGCGAGGATGTAGAGCACCGCGACGGGCAGGTCGGTCAGCTGCAGGGGCGTCTCGTGGCCGAAGAAGTTGACCACCGGGCCGAACGGGATGACCGCCCAGGCCAGGAACGACGGCACGACCGCGATGATCGGCGCGATGTAGTAGACGACCTTGTCGGCGGCCTTCGGGAAGATCTCCTCCTTCAGGCCCAGCTTCACGCCGTCGGCGAGGCTCTGCAGCAGGCCGAACGGGCCGTTGACGTTGGGGCCGATGCGGTGCTGCATCCGCGCCACGACACGACGCTCGAACCAGATGTTGAAGAGCGTGTAGAGGACGAGGAAGACGAAGATCAGCAGCGCCTTGAGCGCCACCACCCACCAGGGATCGTTGCCGAAGAGCTCCATCAGGAAACCCCTCCCGACAGGACGACGCGGGCGCCGTGACCGGCTCCGGTGGCGGCGCCGAGGTTCACGCCGGAGTTGGTGGGCGCCCACACGACCCCGTCGGGCATGAAGGCCGCCTCGGCCACGAACGTGGCCGATCCGGTGGGTCCGGTCAGCGTGGCGGGGCCGCCCGGCTGCACGCCGGCGGCGAGCAGTGTGGCCTCGCTGGCGCGCAGGACGGGCTGGCGAGCGGTCTGGCGGTAGAAGTCGGCGCCGTCCTGGAGGCGGCCGTCGTCGACGAGAAGCTTCCAGGTGTCGAGGACGACCTTCTTCGCGGCCGACCGGGGCGCGGCCTGCTTGCGGGCGCGGAACGCAGCGCGCTTGCCGTCCCAAGGGCCGAGCTCACGCCACTCGGCGCCGGCCTCGTCGACCGTGCGGATGCCGATCGGGCGGCCGAGCTCCTCGGCGATGCCGGCGAGCACGCGCACGTCGGGCAGGGAAGGAGCGTCGAAGAGGACCTTGGCGAACGGCCGCGGGCGACCCTCCCAGTTCACGAACGTGCCGGCCTTCTCCACCGGGGGCGCGACGGGCAGGACCACGTCGGCCAACTCGGTGACGGCGGACTCGCGCACCTCGAGGCTCACCAGGAAGCCGACGGCGCGCAGGGCCTCGCGTGCGGCCGCGGGATCGGCCAGGTCGTCGAGGTCGACACCGCCAACCACGAGTGCTCCCAGCTCACCGGACGCCGCCGCCGCGATGATCGCGTCGGTGTCGAGGCCGGCCTCGTCGGGCAGGCTCGCGACGCCCCAGTCGGCGGCCACGTCGGCGCGCGCCTCGGCGGACGCCACGGGGCGGCCACCGGGCAGGACGGTGGGCAGGCAGCCCGCGTCAAGGGCGCTGCGGTCGCCGGCACGGCGCGGGACCCACGCCCAGCGGGCACCGGTCTCATCGGCCTTGGCGGCCACGGCGGACAGGCCACCGGGCACCGCGGCCAGGCGCTCGCCGGCCAGGATGACGCTGCCTGCGGGAAGCTCGAGGGCGGCCAGCGCCTCGGGCTCGCTCCCGGGCACCGTGGGCACGAGGGTGCCGTTCATCTTCGTCAGGCCGCGCGTGGCGTGCGTGCCGAGAGCGATGACGTTCACGCCCTTGCGGCTCGCCTTGCGCAGACGCAGGAACAGAGTGCCGGCCTCGTCCTCGGGCTCGAGGCCCACGAGGACCACGGTGGAGGCGCGCTCGAGGTCGGCGAAGCGGACGCCGACCGGCGTGCCGGCGACCTTCGCCGCGAGGAACTCGGTCTCCTCCTTGGCCGTGGCCCGGGTGCGGAAGTCGATGTTGTTGGTGCCGAGGGCCACGCGGGCGAACTTGGCGTAGGCGTAGGCGTCCTCGACCGTGAGGCGACCGCCGGTCAGCACGCCCTTGCCGGCCGCGGCGGCCAGACCCCGCGCCGCGACGGCGAGCGCACCGGGCCACGAGGTGGGCTCGAGCTCACCGGTCTGCGGGTTGCGCACGAGCGGCGTCGTCAGGCGGTCGGCCTGGCGCGACCAGGTGAACGCGAAGCGGTCCTTGTCGGTGATCCACTCCTCGTTGACCTCGGGGTCGTCGCCGGCGAGCCGGCGCATGACCTTGCCGCGGCGGTGGTCGACACGGATCGCCGCACCGCAGGCGTCGTGCTCGGAGACCGAGGGGACGCTGATCAGGTCGAACGGGCGCGAGCGGAAGCGGTAGTCGGCGCTGGTGAGCGCGCCCACGGGGCAGATCTGGATCGTGTTGCCGCTGAAGTACGACCCGAACGGGACGTCCTCGGCGATGCCGATCTGCTGATGGGCCCCGCGCTCGAGCAGGGCGATGAACGGGTCGCCGGCGATCTCGGACTGGAAGCGCGTGCAGCGCTGGCACAGGACGCAGCGCTCGCGGTCGAGCAGCACGTTGCTCGAGAGCGGGAGCGGCTTGGGGAACAGGCGCTTGGTCTCGATGAAGCGCGACTCGGACGCGCCGTGCGAGAGGGCCTGGTTCTGCAGCGGGCACTCGCCGCCCTTGTCGCAGACGGGGCAGTCGAGCGGGTGGTTCGCGAGCAGGAACTCGAGGATGCCCTCCTGGGCCTTCTCGGCGACCGGCGACGTGACCTGCGTGCGCACGACCATGCCGGGGGCGACCTCGAGGGTGCACGAGGCCTGGGGCTTCGGCATCGGCCGGCCGTTGCCGGCGTCGGGGATCTCGACGAGGCACTGACGGCAGGCGCCCGCGGGGGCGAGCAGCGGGTGGTCGCAGAAGCGCGGGATCTCGGTGCCGATCAGCTCGGCGGCGCGGATCACCAGCGTGCCCTTGGGGACGCTGACGTCGACGTCGTCGATCGACAGCGTGACCAGGTCGACGGGCGTCGTGTCGGTGGGGTTCGGCTCGGTGACGGTCACCGGACGGCCTCCTTCGCGAACAGGGTCGAGGCGGCGGGCGGGAAGAGGTCGCGGCTCGCCGTGGTCATGCCGGCCTCGAACTCCTCGCGGAAGTACTGGATGGCCGAGGTGATCGGGCTGGTCGCGCCGTCGCCCAGGGCGCAGAACGCGCGACCGAGGATGTTGTCGCACAGGTCGAGCAGCAGCGCGATGTCGCCCGGCTGGCCCTGGCCCTCGTCGATCCGGCGCAGGGTCTGGACGAGCCACCACGTGCCCTCGCGGCACGGGGTGCACTTGCCGCAGGACTCGTGCTTGTAGAACTCGGTCCAGCGCAGGACGCACCGCACGACCGAGGTGGTCTGGTCGAAGATCTGCAGGGCGCGGGTGCCCAGCATCGAGCCCGCGGCACCGACGCCCTCGAAGTCGAGCGGGACGTCGAGGTGCTCGGCCGTGAGCAGCGGGGTGGACGAGCCGCCCGGGGTCCAGAACTTCAGCTCGGAGCCCTCGCGCATGCCGCCGCCGAGCTCGAGCAGCTCGCGCAGCGTGATGCCCAGGGGGGCCTCGTACTGACCGGGCCTGGCGACGTGGCCCGAGAGGCTGAAGATGCCGTGGCCCTTCGACTTCTCGGTGCCCATCGAGGCGAACCAGTCGGCGCCGCCGGCGATGATGCCCGGGACGGACGCGACCGACTCGACGTTGTTGACGACGGTGGGCGAGGCGTACAGGCCCGCGACGGCGGGGAACGGCGGACGCAGGCGGGGCTGGCCGCGGCGGCCCTCGAGGGAGTCGAGCAGCGCCGTCTCCTCCCCGCAGATGTACGCGCCGGCGCCGGCGTGCACGATCAGGTCGAGGTCGTAGCCGGTGCCGTGGATGTCGCGTCCCAGGTGTCCGGCCTCGTAGGCCTCGCGCACGGCGGCGCGGAGGCGGCGGATGACGTGCAGGACCTCGCCGCGCACGTAGATGAACGCCGTGTTCGCCCGGATCGCGCGCGAGGAGATGATGACGCCCTCGACCAGCACGTGCGGGTTGGCCATCATGAGCGGGATGTCCTTGCAGGTGCCCGGCTCGGACTCGTCGGCGTTGACAACGAGGTACTTCGGGTTCGGGTTGTCCTGCGGGATGAAGCCCCACTTCATGCCGGTCGGGAAGCCGGCGCCGCCGCGACCGCGCAGGCCGGCGTCCTTGACCTCCTCGATGATGGCGTCGGGGTCCATCGTGAGGGCCTTCTCCAGGCCTCGGTAGCCGCCGCGCGCCGTGTAGGCGTCGAGCGTCCAGGCGCGGTCGTCGGCCCAGTTGGCGGTCAGGACCGGGGTCAGCGTGTCAGTCATCGACGCCCTCGCTCTCCTGCAGGTCGGCGCCACCCTCGACGTCGGTGTCGGTCTGCTCGGCCACGGTCTCGGACTCCGCCCGGCTCGTGTCGGCCTCGGCGACCGCCTCGGTGGTCGACTCGGGTCGAGCCTCGGTTCCCGAGGCGTCCAGCGGCGGGGCGGCCCAGCCACGCTGGTCGGCGATCTCCAGGCCCACGAGCGACGCGGGGCCGGCGGCCGGTCCCTCGTCGACCAGGCCATCCTCGAAGCCGCCGATGACCCGCTCGGCCTCGCGCCACGAGGTGATCGTGGCGCCGCGAGTGGACTGGACCGTCTCACCGGAGCGGAGCTTGTCGACGACGTCGATCGCGGACTCGGGGGTCTGGTTGTCGAAGAACTCCCAGTTGACCATCATCACCGGCGCGAAGTCGCAGGCCGCGTTGCACTCGACGCGCTCCAGCGTGATCCGGCCGTCCTCGGTGGTCTCGTCGTTGCCGACGTCGAGGTGACCGCACAGGCGCTCGAAGATCTCGTCGCCACCCATCACGGCGCACAGGGTGTTGGTGCAGACGCCGACGTGGTGCGTGCCCATGGGGCGCCGCTTGTACATCGTGTAGAAGGTGGCGACGGCGCTGACCTCGGCCTCGGTGAGGCCCAGGATCTGCCCGCACACCTCGATGCCCTCGGCCGTCACGCGGCCCTGCTCCGACTGCACGATGTGCAGCATCGGCAGCAGCGCGCTGCGCGCCTGGGGGTACCGGGCCGCGAGCTCGCGCAGCTCGGCCACCGTGGTCTCCGAAAGGCCTTCAGAAATCTGCTCGGTCATCGATCAACGCCTCCCATGACGGGGTCGATGGATGCCACCGCGACGATGACGTCGGACAGCATGCCGCCCTCGCTCATCGCGGAGACGCCCTGCAGGTTCACGAACGACGGCTCGCGGAAGTGGACGCGGAACGGGCGGGTGCCGCCGTCGGAGACCGCGTGGCACGCGATCTCGCCCTTGGGCGACTCGATCGGGAAGTAGACCTGCCCGGCCGGCACCCGGAAGCCCTCGGTGACCAGCTTGAAGTGGTGGATCAGCGCCTCCATGGACTCGCCCATGATGTGGCGGATGTGCTCGGGCGAGTTGCCCTGGCCGTCCGCACCCACCGAGAGCTGCGCGGGCCAGGCGATCTTGCGGTCGGCGATCATCACGGGCTGGCCCTCGGTGGCGTCGAGGCGCTCGATGCACTGCTCGACGATGCGCAGCGACTCCCACATCTCCAGCTGGCGGATCATGAAGCGGCCGTAGGCGTCGGGCTCGTCGCGGGTGATCACGTCGAACTCGTAGGAGTCGTAGCCCCAGTACGGCTGCGTGCGGCGCAGGTCCCAGTCCAGACCCGTCGAGCGCAGGATCGGCCCGGTGATGCCCAGGGCCAGCACGCCGGCGAGGTCGAGGTGGCCGACGTTCTTGAGCCGGCCCTTGAAGATGGGGTTGGCGTTGCAGAGGGCGGCGTACTCGGGGAGGCGCTTCTTCAGCAGGGCGACGAGGTCGCGCAGCTCGCCCGTGGTGCCCTCCGGGAGGTCCTGGGCCACGCCACCCGGGCGGAAGTACGCATGGTTCATGCGCAGGCCGGTGATGAGCTCGAACGCCTTGAGGATCTCCTCGCGGTCGCGGAAGCCGCACGTCATCACGGTGAGCGCGCCGATCTCCATGCCGCCGGTGGCGATCGCCACGAGGTGGCTGGAGATGCGGTTGAGCTCGAGCAGCATCACGCGGATGATCTGGGCGCGCTCGGTGATCTGGTCCTCCACGCCGAGCAGGCGCTCGACGGCGCCGACGTACGCGGCCTCCGTGGAGAACGGCGCGACGTAGTCCATGCGGGTGCAGAAGGTCACGCCCTGGGTCCAGGTGCGGAACTCCATGTTCTTCTCGATGCCGGTGTGCAGGTAGCCGATGCCGGCGCGGGCGTCGTGCACCTGCTCGCCGTCGATCTCCAGGATGAGGCGCAGCACGCCGTGCGTGGACGGGTGCTGCGGGCCCATGTTGATGACGAGGCGGTCGCCCTCGAGGGCGTCGGCCTCGATCGTGTCCCAGTCGCCGCCGGTGACGTTGAAGACCTGGCCGGAGGTGGACTCGGAGGTGCCCGCGTACGGGTCGGTGGTGACCATCAGGAGTAGCTCCTTCGGTTGTCCGGGGCGGGGATGAAGCCGCCCTTGAACTCCACGTCGATGCCGCCCAGCACTGCGAGCGGAGCGAGCGATTCAACGGAGCGTCCCGGGGCTACCCGCTGGGCGGCTCTCATGAGTAGCTCCTTCGGTTGTCCGGGGCGGGGATGAAGCCGCCCTTGAACTCCACGTCGATGCCGCCCAGCACTGCGAGCGGAGCGAGCGATTCAACGGAGCGTCCCGGGGCTACCCGCTGGGCGGCTCTCATGAGTAGCTCCTTCGGTTGTCCGGGGCGGGGATGAAGCCGCCCTTGAACTCCACGTCGATGCCGCCCAGCGGATAGTCCTTGCGCTGGGGGTGGCCCGGCCAGTCGTCGGGCATGAGGATGCGGGTCAGGTGCGGGTGCCCGTCGAACTGGAGCCCGAACATGTCCCACACCTCGCGCTCGTGCCAGTCGGCGGTGGGGTAGACGCCCACGACGCTCGGCACGTGCGGGTCCTCGTCGGGGCACACGACCTCGAGCCGGATCCGGCGGTTGTGGGTCATCGAGAGCAGGTGGTAGACCGCGTGCAGCTCACGGCCCGTCTCGTTCGGGTAGTGCACGCCGCTGACGCCGCTGAAGAGCTCGAAGCGCAGGCCCGCGTCGTCGCGCAGGTGCTGCGCCGCTTGGAGCAGCTTCTCGCGGCGGATGAAGAAGGTGATCTCGCCGCGGTCGACGACGACCTGCTCGATCGCGTCGGCCAGGCCCTCACCGCCGGCGAGCCGCTCAGCGACCTCGTCGAACCAGCCGCCGTAGGGCGGAAGCGATGCGCCCGGCATGACCACCGGGCGGCGCAGGCCGCCGAAGCCGCTGGTGTCGCCGGTGCCGTGGACGCCGAAGGCGCCCTCGCGGACCTCGATGACCTCGAGCTCGGTGGCGTCGCTCTTCTTCAGCTCGGCCCGCGTCTCGTGCGACGCGTCCTGGGTCTCGTCGCTCATCGAAGCAACCCAGTCTGTGCGGAGGTGGGCAGGGCGGCCAGGGCGGCGGCCTCCTGCTCGCGGATCTCGGCGGTGCGGTCGGCGCCCAGCTGCGTGTGCTGGATCGAGTCGCGGAGCTTGAAGATCGCGTCGATCAGCATCTCGGGGCGCGGCGGGCAGCCGGGCAGGTACATGTCGACCGGGACGACGTGGTCGACACCCTGGACGATCGCGTAGTTGTTGAACATGCCGCCCGAGCTGGCGCAGACGCCCATCGCGAGCACCCACTTGGGGCCGGGCATCTGGTCGTAGATCTGGCGCAGGACGGGCGCCATCTTCTGGCTGACGCGGCCCGCGACGATCATCAGGTCGGCCTGGCGGGGCGACGGCCGGAAGACCTCCATGCCGAACCGGCCGGAGTCGTAGCGCGGCGCGCCGAACGTCATCATCTCGATGGCGCAGCAGGCCAGGCCGAACGTGGCCGGCCAGAACGACGCCTTGCGGAAGTAGCCGGCCAGGCCCTCGACGGTCGAGAGCAGGACGCCACTGGGGAGTTTTTCCTCGAGGCCCATCAGGTCCAGTCCATTCCCCCGCGCCGCCACTCATAGACGTACGCGATCGTGATGTTGAGCAGGAAGAGCATGACGGCGAAGAACGCGAACCAGCTGAGCTCGTCGAAGACGACGGCGAACGGGTAGAGGAACACGATCTCGATGTCGAAGACGATGAACATCATCGCCGTGAAGAAGTACTTGATCGAGACCTTGCCGCCACCCTCGGGCAGCGGGCTCGGCTCGATGCCGGACTCGTAGCGGTCCATCTTGGCCCGGTTGTACCGGGCGGGTCCGGTGAACGGCGCGATGCCGACGCTGAACAGCGCGAATGCCAACGCGAGTCCGCCCAGCACCAAGATCGGGATGTACTCGTTCACGGCACCTCCATCACCCTCGGACGATCACCCTCGGACGAACCTTGTGAAGATCTTCACAGGCTCACTGCGATCACTCTAGTAACCGCGTGGACCACGCGTGTGAGTTAGGTAACACTTAGTGTGACGCGCGCCTCAGAGGGGGCGCTCGGCGCGGTGCACGGCGACGATCCCGCCGGACAGGTTCTGCCACGTGACCGGGCCCCAGCCGGCCTCGGACATGCGGATCGCGAGGCCGCGCTGGTCGGGCCAGGAGCGGATTGACTCGGCGAGGTAGACGTAGGACTCGGGGTTCGACGAGACGCGGCGGGCGATCGTCGGCAGCGCCCGCATGAGGTAGTTGGAGTAGATCGTCTCGAAGGGCTTCCACGTGGGCGTGGAGAACTCGCACACCACGATCCGGCCGCCGGGACGGGTGACGCGGAGCATCTCGCGCAGGCCCTGGAGCGGGTCGTGGATGTTGCGCAGCCCGAAGGAGATCGTGACGGCGTCGAACACGCCGTCCGCGAAGGGCAGCGCCATCCCGTCGCCCGCCGTGAAGTTCAGCCCCGGGTACTGCTGCTTGCCGACCTCGAGCATGCCGATCGAGAAGTCGCACGGAACGACGTGGGCGCCCGCCTCGGCGAACGGCGCGCTGGACGTGCCGGTGCCGGCCGCCAGGTCGAGGATCCGCTCGCCGCGCTGCGGGTCGACGGTGGCGACGACCTTGGTGCGCCAGCGGCGGTCCTGACCGAGGGAGAGGACGTCGTTCGTGAGGTCGTACCGCGCCGCGACCGTGTCGAACATGCGCGCGACGTCGCGGGGATCCTTGTCCAGCCCTGCTCTCATGGCGCCACCTTCTCACGCTCGCCCCCACGGCCCCCACGTCCGGCCCGTTCCGCCGGTCCACCACGTGCCTTCTCGCTGCGCTAGTAAGGTGGAGCGGGTGAGCACGCTGGCGACCGACGGACGCGCCGAACCGCTCGTCGCACGGTCCCGCGAGATCGCCGATCCGGGTGAGCTGCTCGCCCTCCTTCCCTCCTCCCCCGACGCGCTGGCGTGGGTGCACGGCGGCGACGGCATCGTCGGATGGGGCCGAGCGGCGTCGTTCGCGCCCGACGGCGACGACCGCTTCGACGCCGCCGACGACTGGTGGGCCGAGGTCGTCGACGCCTCGGTCGTCCGCGACGAGGTCGAGCTGCCCGGCAGTGGCCTCGTGGCCTTCGGCAGCTTCACGTTCGCCGACCGCCCGGGCTCGCTGCTCACCGTTCCCGAGATCGTCGTGGGCCGCCGCGACGGGCGCTGCTGGGTCACCACCATCGGTCGCTCGCTCGGCCCCGTGCCCGAACTCTCCGCCTCGACGCCACGGGATCCGGCCGGTGTGCGGTTCGCCGATGACCCCGCTCGCCGCGAGGCGTGGTCGGCCACCGTCGAGAAGGCCGTGCGCCGGATCCAGGCCGACGAGCTCGACAAGGTGGTCCTGGCGCGGTCCGTCGACGCCCGCTTCGACGAGCCCCTCGACGTGCGCGCGCCGCTCGGCCGGCTCGCCTCGACCTACCCCAGCTGCTGGACGTTCCACGTCGACGGCTTCTTCGGCTCCACGCCCGAGATGCTCGTGCGCCTGCAGGGCGGCCTGGTCACCTCGCGCGTGCTCGCCGGGACGATCCGCCGGACTGGCGACGACGCGCGCGACCTCGGCCTGGCCGCATCGCTCGCCCGCTCCAGCAAGGACCTCGAGGAGCACGAGTACGCCGTGCGCTCGGTGGCCGACGCCCTGGCCCCGCACTGCACCGGCATGAACGTGCCCGAGTCGCCCTTCGTGCTGCACCTGCCCAACGTCATGCACCTGGCGACCGACGTCACGGGCGTGCTGCGCGACGACGCGGGCGTCCTGTCGCTCGTGGCCTCCCTGCATCCGTCGGCGGCCGTGGGCGGCACGCCGACTGCCGAGGCCGTCCGGGTCATCGCCGAGATCGAGCGGCTGGACCGGGGCCGGTACGCCGGTCCCGTCGGCTGGATCGGCGCCTCGGGCGACGGCGAGTGGGGCATCGGCCTGCGCTCGGCCCAGGTGCGCGCCGACGGCCGCGGCGCCCGGCTCTTCGCCGGCTGCGGGATCGTCGCCGACTCCTCCCCCGCCGACGAGCTGGCCGAGGCCGACGCCAAGCTGATCCCGGTCCGCGACGCCCTGCGCTGACGGCCCGCCCGCGAGGGCCACGGCGACCGTCCCGCCTGCGACCGGGTCAGCCGACCAGCAGCGACTTCAGGCGGGACAGCTCCGCAGCGGGGTCCTCGGCGACTCCCCCGTGCACGGGTCCCGGCTGCACGACGGTCGACTTCGGCGACTTCAGGAAGCCGAATCGCTGGCCCAACGGACGAGACGCGGCCTCGCCGCCCCGGGCGTCACCGGCGCACACGCCGCTCACGAACTCCAGGGCGGCGCAGACACGGTCCGGGTCCAGGTCGGGGGCGAACGCGGCGATGCGCTGCCGGTCCACCCTCCACTCGACGGCCAGGAGATCGGCCTCCTGGCAGTAGAGGACGACGCCGACGTTCACGAACTCCTCCCGCTCCGGGCGTGGCACGCATCGCAGGACGACGTACTGGTAGGCGTACGTGCTCATGCCGTCACCTCCGGGAGCCAGGCGGTGCTGCCCAGCCGCGCGGCGAGGAATTCGACGTACGCCTCGCGCAGCGCCCGGGGCGTCACATCGGGGGTCGTGGTCAACCACTCGTCCGGGACCTCGGCCACGACCTCCTCGAAGACCTCGCGGGAGAGGATGCCTCGGGCCCGGACGTCCGCCGAGGCCACCTCGGCGAGGTGCGAACGCAGCACGTGGTCGGAAGAGTCCCAGGGCTGGGCGGCGAAACGCGCGGGGTCGGTGATGCCCCGGCTCCACGCGTGGTGGAAGTAGAGCGAGGCGCCGTGGTCGATGACCCACACGTCGCCGTGCCACACCAGGAGGTTGGGATTGCGCCAGCTGCGGTCCACGTTCGCGCAGAACGCGTCGAGCCACAGGATCATGCCTCGGTCGTCGGCACTCGCGTCGACGTGGCCGTCGAACCCGAAGGATCCGGGAAGGAAGTCGACTCCGAGATTGAGGCCGATGCTGGCGTTGAGCAGGTCCTGCACCTCCTCGTCCGCCTCGTAGCGCGCGATGGCAGGATCGAGCTCGAGGGCGACGAGGCGAGGCGTGCGCAGCCCCAGCCGGGTGGCCAGCTCGCTCACGATGACCTCCGCGACGAGCACCCGGGGCCCCTGACCTGCTCCGGAGAACTTGCAGACGTAGGTCCCGAGGTCGTCGGCCTCCACCACGCCGGGCAGGCTGCCGCCCTCGCGCAGGGGAGTGACGTACCTGACGACCGTCACCCGCGGGATCACGTGATCTCGTCCGACTCGTGTGCCATGGCCCCATCATGGCTGTCGAGATGCAGTGCAGATCGCAGGCTCACGCGGTGACGTTGGCACAGATCGTGTCGGCGTGGTGGACACAGGCGCGAAACCTGTCGATCGCGGTTCACCGAGGGTCCGTGACCGGCCACCGGGCGCGTCCCGTCGGTGCCGACCGCTAGCGTCGCCCCATGCGGATCGACGTGGCGGAGCGACGCCGGCGGCTCGGGGTCAGGCACGCCCTCGCGGCGCCGGTCACCAGCGCCGAGGAGGTTGCGTCCTCCGTGACCGCCCTGCACAGCACCGACCCGGCCTCGATGGTGCTGTCGGCGATGGCCCGGCTCGCCCGTCCGGAGGTCGCCGAGGTCGAGCGCGCGCTCTACGCCGACCGCTCCCTCGTCCGGGTGCTGGCCATGCGGCGCACCGTCTTCGCCGTTC
The DNA here is from genome assembly GCF_013868155.1 of Aeromicrobium phoceense. Classification (NCBI taxonomy): domain Bacteria; kingdom Bacillati; phylum Actinomycetota; class Actinomycetes; order Propionibacteriales; family Nocardioidaceae; genus Aeromicrobium; species Aeromicrobium phoceense. The sequence continues at coordinate 1,138,405 of NZ_JACEOG010000001.1, read as the reverse complement.
CCGCGCAGGACTGCGGCGCGTACCTCGCCTCGGTGCAGCACTCCGTCGCCGGGCCCGAGTACCGCAAGCTGCGCGGCATGATCGCCGACTCGGGCATCGCCGAGCCCGACACGTGGCTCGCGTCGGCGCACGCGGCGGCGCTGGCCGCCTTCGACCGGCTCGAGGAGTTCAGCAGCGCCGAGCTGGCCGCCGCCGACCCGCTGCTGGGCACCCGCATCGAGGTCGGCGCCGGCACGAAGTACGCCACCTCGCAGTCGATCGCCAGCCGGTTGCTCACGGTGATGTCGGCCGAGGGCCACGTGGTGCGCGCTCGACCTGCGGGCTCTTGGGCGTCCACCCAGTTCCGCTGGGCCGCGATGCACCGGTGGCTGCCGGCGCTCGGTCCCCTGCCCGATGCCGCCGAGGCGCGGGCGACCGTCGCTCGACGCTGGCTCGCCCGCTTCGGCCCGGCCCGGCCCGAGGACCTGCAGTGGTGGACCGGGTGGACGAAGGGCCACACCACGGCTGCGCTCGCCACCCTCGACCTCGCCGAGGTCACGCTCGACGGGGCACCCGGCATCGCGCTGGCCGACGACCTCGAGCCCACGCCGGACCCCGGCCCGTGGGTGGCGCTGCTGCCGGCACTCGACCCCACCACGATGGGCTGGAAGCAGCGCGACTGGTATCTCGGCCCGCACGCGGAGCGAGTCTTCGACACCACCGGCAACGCCGGGCCCACCGTCTGGAAGGACGGCGAGATCGTGGGCGGCTGGGCGATCCGCGACGACGGCACCGTGGCGGTGCGCCTGCTCGCCGACGTGGGCGCCGAGGCCGGCGCTGCGATCGATGCCGAGGCGGCCGCGCTCGAGCAGCGCCTCGGCGGCACGGTGGTCAAGGCCCGTGGCCGCCGCTGGACGCCCGTCGAGAAGGAGTTACGCGGCTGAGCCGCCGAGCGGCGTCAGCTCGCGGTAGCGGGGGTCGAGTCCGTCCCCGCTGGAGCGGCCGGTGACGCGGCGCTTGATCCACGGTCCGAGGTACTCGACGGCCCACTGGACCTGCGCCTTGACTCGATCGAGGACGCTCAACGGCGTGGCGTCCGCGAGCACCAGCGGCTCGAGGTCGTGCTGCACGCCGAGGGCGTCGAGCACGGCGATCGCCATGCGCTGGTGACCGGCCGGCGACATGTGCATGCGGTCGGTGTCCCACAGTCGCGGGTCCCGGTAGTCGGTGATCTGCCAGTAGTCCACGAGCGTCGCGCCGTGACGGGCCGCGATCTCGCGCACGGCGTTGCAGTAGCGGTCGAAGCGGGCACGGACCAGCGCGTAGATGCGCGAGCCGCCCGGGTCGGCGGGGGTGAACATCACCACGTGGGCGCCCGACGCCGCGAGGCGCCCGATGACCCGGTCGTACTCCCCGAGCAGCCAGTCGAGGTCGACCTTGGGCCGCATGATGTCGTTCGCGCCGGCGTAGATCGTGACGAGGTCGGGCTGCAGCGCGAGCGCCGGGTCGATCTGCTCGGCCGCGATCGGCCCGAGCTTGCGACCGCGGATCGCCAGGTTGGCGTAGGACAGGCCGCCGCCCTGCGCGCGGTCGAGCGCCGCGGCGAACCGGTCGGCCCACCCCCGCACGCCGTTCGGCAGGCTCGGGTCGTCGTCGCCGACGCCCTCGGTGAAGGAGTCGCCCAGGGCCACGTAGCGCGCGAAAGTCACCCCCCGAGATTACGCGCCGTCTCAACCCGGGCGACGACTGCTCTCCACCGTCATGGGAACGCCGCTTCCCGTCCAGATTGGAGAAATCGATGACCCCCCTCGTCAAGACCACCTCCCGGGCGTTCGCGCTCGGCACCACCGGCGCGCTCGTCGCCGGGCTGATCGCCGCCGCACCCGCGACCGCCGCGGTGAACGTGGACGTACCGCCCACCAAGACCGTCAGCGGAGAGCTGTCCGGCCCCATCGGCATCGAGGACGACGCAGCCGGGAACGTCTACGTGGCGTCCCAGGGCAACGACGCGATCGTCGTCCACCGCAAGAACGCCTCGGGCGCCTCGGCCCCGCTGCGCCGGATCAGCGGCGCCTCGACCCAGCTGGCCACCCCGCGCGACGTGGCGCTGGACAGCAACGGCTTCCTCTACGTCGCCAACATCGGCGGCACGGTGCTCGTCTTCGCCCCGAACGCCTCGGGCAACGTGGCTCCGGTCAAGACGTTCGGCACCGGGGCCGGATCGACCTACGGGATCGACATCGCCGGTGGTGAGATCTACGTCCGCAAGGCCAGCGGGTACAACGTCTACTCGCCCTCCGCGACGGGCAACCCGGCACCGACCGAGCGGGCCGTGACCGGACTCGGCAACGGCAGGTCCATCGTGGTCTCCGGACCGCGGGTGTGGACGGCCAGCGGCACCCAGCTGCGGGCGTACTCGCGCACCGTGGACGGCTTCGCCACGCCGATCCAGTCGATCAACAACGCCCTGCCGAACACCGAGATCAACGGCCTGGACGCCGACTCGGCCGGCCGGATCCACGTCGCCACGTTCAGTCCCTCGACGGTGCGGGTGTTCGCGCCGAACGCCAACGGGAACGACGGCCCGCTCAAGGTGCTCGGCGGACCCGCGTCGGACCTGAACCTCCCGACGGGCCTCACGATCCTGAGCGGCGGCTCGTTCGCGGTCGCCAACTTCAACCAGGGCCGGTATCTCGTGTTCAAGAGCCTCTTCGTGAAGCCGGCCACCCGGCCCGGGAAGGTCCGGGCCCTCAAGGTCGGCGGCAAGAAGACCTCGAAGGTGCGCAAGGTCGTCTGGAAGGCCCCCGCGTCCAACGGTGGCGCCAAGATCACCTCGTACCGGATCGTGGTGAAGAAGGGCGGCAAGACGCTGCTCAAGCGCAACGTGAGCGGGTCCAAGCGAGCGATGGTGATCAAGCGCTCCAAGCTCCGCAACGGCGTGAACACCGTCTTCGTGCAGGCGAGGAACAGCAAGGGCCTCGGCCCCGTGGCCAAGAAGCACTTCCGCGTGAGGAAGTGACGGGCACCCACCGACAGAGCGCCCCGAGTCCCTCAGGGACCCGGGGCGCTCTGGTGCGTCAGCGGCGTGTCAGCGCTTCTTCGGCAGGGTGCTAGACCCGCCGTGCATGACGGTGAGGAGCTGCTGGAAGCGGCTCTCGGTCTTCTCGTCGCGGGTCATCGACTGCAGCATCAGCAGCGGCTTCATCCGCTGCTTCGTGATGGCCTTCGGGTACGTGAACTCGCGCAGGCCGTCGGGGCCGTGGATGCGGCCGAATCCCGAGTCGCCGACGCCACCGAACGGCAGGCCGGGGATGGCGGCGAAGGAGATTACCGAGTTCACCGACGTCATGCCCGAGCGGATGCGCGAGGCGACGTCGAGTGCGCGCTTCTTGCCGAACACGGCACCGGCCAGGCCGTACTTCGTGGCGTTGGTGAGCTCGACGGCCTCGTCCATGTCCTTGACGGGGTTCACCACGAGGGTGGGCCCGAACGTCTCCTCCGTGACGGCCAGGGAGTCCTCGGGGACGTGCGTGAGGATCGTGGGCTGCACGTACTTCTCGCCCACGGCTCCGGCGCCACCCAGCACCGCCCGGCCGCCGCGCGCGAGCGCGTCGTCGATGTGGCTGCGGATCACGTCGAGCTGCTTGGGCATCGTCGCGGGGCCGTAGACGCCGCCGTCGTCGTAGCCCGGGCGGATGCCCTCGGCCTGCTTCAGCAGCTCGGCCATGAACGGGTCGAACACCCGCTCGTGCACGTAGACGCGCTCGGTGCCGATGCAGGTCTGGCCCGCGTTGGACATCCCGGCCCACAGGGCCGCCTCGGCCGCGGCCTGGAGGTCGGCGTCCTCGTCGACGATGAGCGAGTCCTTGCCGCCGGCCTCGATCACCACGGGCGTCAGGTTCTCGGCGCACGCCGCCATGACCTTCTTGCCGGTGGCGGCCGATCCCGTGAACGCGATCTTGTCGACCGCGGCGGTGCACAGGTGGTTGCCGGTCTCGCCCAGGCCGGTGACGAGGTTCAGCACGGGGCGGCCGTGGACGACCTCGGTGAAGGTGTCGACGAGGAAGCGCCCGACGCCGGGCGTGTACTCGCTGGGCTTGAAGACCACCGCGTTGCCGGCCGCGAGGGCGTAGGCGATCGAGCCCATGGGCGTGAACGTGGGGTAGTTCCACGGGCCGATGACGCCCACCACGCCGAGCGGCTTGTACTCGACGTACGCCGTCTGGTTCGACATCAGCAGGCCGGTGCTCACCTTGTGGCGACCGAGCACCTTGCCCGCGCTCTTGGCCGCCCACGCGATGTGGTCGATCGCCAGACCCGCCTCCAGCAGGGCGTCGCCGTGCGGCTTGCCGCCCTCGCGGTGCACCTGGTCGGAGAGCTGGTTGAGCCGGCGGGTCAGGACGCTGCGCCACTGCAGCAGGTACTCCTTGCGGCCGTCGAAGCCCAGGGCGCGCCACCACGCGGACGCCTCGCGCGCGGCGGCCACGGCAGCGTCGACCCCGGCCCGGCCGTCGATCGGGGGGGTGCCGACGACGTCGCCCGTGGCGGGGTTGAACGAGTCGAACGTGGGCGTGGGGCCTTCGGCCGCGTCGACGCCGGATTCGATGGTGGCGGTCATGTCAGGCTCCTCGGATGAGATCGGCGAGCTTCTCGCCGATCATGATGGTGGGTGCGTTGGTGTTGCCGCGCGGGACGCGTGGCATGACGGAGGCATCGGCGACGCGCAGGCCCTCGACCCCGTGCACGCGCAGCTCGGGATCGACGACGCTGCCCTCCACGGTACCCATCGCGCACGTCGAGGTCGGGTGGTAGAGCGTCTGGCCCAGCCGGGCGATGACGTCGAGGATCTGGTCGTCCGTGGGGTTGCGCACGGCCGGCTCCCACGGCTCGTCGAGCATCCGAGCCATGGGGCCCTGCCAGACCATCTCGAGCATGCGCCGGTAGCCGCCGAGCATCGCGTCGAGGTCGGCCGGGTCGTCGAAGTAGGCCGGGTCGATCTCGGGGTGCCACGACGGGTCGGCCGAGCGCAGCCGGATCCGGCCGCGGCTCTGCACGTTCACCAGGGTGGGCGCCACCGTGACGGACCGGCGGACGGGCTCGTGCAGGCCGTTGTCGTAGAAGCCGCTCGGTGCCACGTGGATCTGGATGTCGGGCAGGTCGAGGTCGTCGCGCGAGGCGTAGAACGCCCCACCCTCGCCGATGTTGGACACCAGCGGGCCGGTCTTGGTGGCCTTCCACCGCATGATGTTGCCCAGCGTGATCGCGTCGGCCAGGTCGGTGGTGTTGCGCGTGTAGACGAGGGTCCCGGCGACGGGATGGTCCTGCAGGCCCTGACCCACGCCGGGCGAGTCGACCACGACGTCGATGCCCATCTCGCGCAGGTGCGCCCCCGGACCGACACCGGAGAGCATGAGGAGCTGCGGGCTGTTGATCGCGCCGCCGCTGAGGATGACCTCGGCGTTCGCGCGGACGACGTGCTCCTGCCCGTGCTTGCGGTAGACGACGCCCGTGGCGCGCCCGTCCTCGATCAGGATGCGGGTGACGAACGCGTCGGTGCGCACCGTGAGGTTGGGCCGGCCCATCGCCGGACGGATGTAGGCGTCGGCGACCGACCAGCGCTCGCCGCGACGGTGGGTGACCTGGTAGACGCCGGCACCCTCCTGGTGGGCCCCGTTGAAGTCGTCGTTGCGCTTGAGGCCGGCGGCCACGGCCGACTCGACGAACGCCGAGGTCAGCTCGTGGGTGAACCGGCGGTCCTCGACCACCAGGGGGCCCTCGGTGCCGTGGTACGGACCCGACAGGCGCTGATTCGCCTCGGACTTCACGAAGTACGGCAGGACGTCGTCGTAGCCCCACCCCGTGGCCCCGTAGGCGTCGCGCCACTCGTCGTAGTCGGCGGCGTTGCCGCGGATGTAGATCATCGCGTTGATCGTGGAGCTGCCGCCGAGGGCCTTGCCGCGGGGCCAGTAGGCACGGCGGCCACCGAGGTGCTTCTGCGCGCTGGTCTCGTAGTTCCAGTCCCAGCGGGTCTTGAACAGCTGGCTGAACCCGGCCGGGATCTTGATCATGTCGTCCTGGTCGACGGGACCGGCCTCCAGCAGCAGGACCGAGCGGTCGCGATCCTCGGTGAGCCTCGCGGCGATCACACCTCCGGCACTTCCCGCACCGATGACGATGTGGTCGAACGACTCGTCGGCCATGTCCACTCCTGCCCAGCGCAACACGGTGTGACGCTGGCCACAAACCTAGACGGCGGCGAGACCCGAGACAACCGATTGCAGGGCACGGCGCCCGGCGCGCGTGACCTGCACCTCCAGCACCTCGATCCCGACCGGCGCCCGCGAGAGGTAGGCGGCCAGCTGACCGGCCTCGACGAGGCGGTGCTTGATGCCGTGCGCGGCGCAGAGCGCGTCGATCTTGGTGCGGGTGGGCGTGCCGAAGACACGCTCGAACGCGAGCGAGTACTCGGGCGATCCCTGCTCGAGGGTGTGGAAGATGCCGCCGCCGTCGTCGTTGAGCACGACGATCGTCAGGTCGGGCCGCGGCTCGATCGGACCGATCAGCAGACCATTGGCGCCGTGCAGGAACGTGAGGTCGCCCATCAGGGCGATCGCCCGGCCGTAGCTGGCGAGGGCGGCGCCGATCGCGGTGGAGACGGTGCCGTCGATGCCCGCGAGGCCGCGGTTCGCCAAGACGCGCGGGCCGGGGGCGCGGACCGGTGCCACGAGGTCGACGTCGCGGACGACGTTGGACGAGCCGAGAACGAGCAGGCCCCGCGTGGCCGCCTTCCAGACCGCGTCGGCCACCGTGAACTGCTCGGCCTGCAGCAGGGCGTTCTGGATGCGGTCGCCGGCCTGGAGCCAGCTGCGGAGCCAGGACTCGTCGCCCACGCCTCCGCGCACGGAGATGCGGTCGGCGAAGGTGACGTTCCCTCCGGGGACGCCGGGGAACGTGCTCGCGTCGCCGACGTGGATCGTGGGGAGGTTGGTCCGGGTCAGCAGGTTCGTGACGGGGCGCGACAGCGTGGGGTGCCCCGCGCTGACGATCCGCTCGACGCGCTCGATCAGCCGGCCACCCAGCACGACCCGCCCGCACGCGACCGCCGTGGGCGCGCCGCGCAGGCCGGACGACGGCTCCGCGAGGATCGGCCAGCCGGCCTGCTGCGCCACGGCGGCGAGCGCCGGGTCGGCGCCGTCACCGGCCACGAGGAGCGTGCGGGGTCCAGTCTCCAGGGTCTGGGTACGTCCCGCGACCGGGGTGTTCATGGACCACGAATTCTGCGGGAACTTCCACGAGACCGACTCGACGAGCGGCTCGTCGAGCTCGACGTTGAGGTGCACGGGGCCGCCGCCGCGCACGGCACCGGCCAGCCCGGTGATGCGGTCGGTGAACGTGATGCCGGGGAACATGCCCGGCTGCACCGTGGTCTGGTTGGCTCCGGTGCCGCGCAGGTGCCCCGGGCGGTCGGCCGTGACGGCCAGCACCGGGATCCGCGAGTGCAGCGCCTCGAGCAGCGCCGGGTGCAGGTTGGCGACGGCGGTTCCCGAGGTGGTGATGACCGGGGTCAGTCGGCCGGAGGCCTTGGCCAGCCCCAGGGCGAGGTAGCCGGCCTCGCGCTCGTCGACGCGGACGTGCAGGCGGATGAGCCCTTGGTCGTCGGCGGCGTGCAGGGCCAGCGCGATCGGGCCGGAGCGGGAGCCGGGCGAGAGCACCGCGTCGGAGACCTCCTGCGCGAGGAGGGTCGCCACGAGCCTTCGCGCCGTCTCGACGGCGCTCTCGTCGGTCACAAGGTCTCCCGTACGTGGGCCAGCCGGGCCTGCCAGCGCTCGTCGACCTCGGCGGACGCGGCGACCTTCGCGTAGGCCTCCTCGTCGAGCACCGGACGCGTGGGCCACAGGCTGCCGTCGACCGGCTCGAGCGGATCGGCGACGACGTCGCTCGTGAGCAGGTGGGCCGTGCCGATGCCGCAGGCGTAGGGCAGGTCCGGCAGCGCGGCGGCGAGCGCGACGCTGGCCGCCAGGCCGATCGACGTCTCGACGGCGCTCGACACGCTCACCGGCATGCCGATCTGTTCGGCGATCCGCAGGCACGCGCGCACGCCGCCCAGCGGCTGCACCTTGAGCACCGCGATGTCCGCGGCGTCGAGGTCGCGGACGCGGAACGGGTCGGCCGCCCGGCGGATCGACTCGTCCGCCGCGATGGGGACGTCGACCTTGCGCCGTACCTGCGCGAGCTCCTCGACCGTGGCGCACGGCTGCTCGACGTACTCGAGACCGCGCGCGACGTGGTCGAGCTTCTTGATCGCCTTGATCGCGTCCTTCACCTGCCACGCGCCATTGGCGTCGATGCGGATGAGCACGCCGGGCAGCGCGTCGCGGATCGCGGCGATGCGCTCGATGTCGTTCTCGAGGGTCTCGCCGGCCTCGGCGACCTTGATCTTGATCGTGTGGCAGCCGCTCTCGATCGCGGTGCGGGCGGCGGTGGCGCCGTCGCCCACGGCCGGGACGATGCCGTTGATCGGCACGCACTCGCGGACGGGCTCGGGCCACGGCTTGCAGGCCGCCTCCATCGCGGCCTGGAGCCACGGCAGGGACGCGACGTGGTCGTACTCGGGGAAGGGGCTGAACTCGGCCCAGCCTGCCGGGCCCTCGGCCAGCATCCCCTGTCGGTGCTCGAGCCCGCGGAAGCGCGTGCGCATCGGGATCGAGTAGGTACGGAACTCCACCCACGAGAGTATCCACGGAGAACCGCTCAGGTTCCACTGCGCCTCGAACTTCGCGGCGGGCGAACGCTTCGGGACCTGCCTACGGTGGAGGCATGTCCGACATCGCCATCGTGGGAGGCCACGGCCAGGTGGCCCGCCTCCTCGTCCCTCTGCTCACCGAACGCGGCGACCTCCCGGTCGCTCTCGTCCGCAACCCCGACCACGCCGCCGACCTGCCCGGCGCGGCCATCCGGCTGCTCGACATCGAGAAGGCCACGGCCGAGGACTTCGCGACGGCGTTCACCGACTGCGACGCCGTCGTCTTCGCGGCCGGCGGCGGGCCCGACGGCAAGATCGAGCGCAAGCGCAGCGTCGACCTCGAGGGCTCGCTGAAGTCGATCGAGGCCGCCAAGGCGCTCGGCATCCGCCGCTTCGTCCAGGTCTCGGCCATCGGCGTCGACAACGACCTCGGCGACGACGTCCAGCCCGTGTGGAAGGCCTACGTCGAGGCGAAGCGCGACGCCGACGCCGCCCTGCGCGACAGCGGCCTCGACTGGACGATCGTGCGCCCCGGTGCCCTGACCGACGGCCCCGGCACCGGCTCGGTGACCGTCGGCGAGACCGTCGACCGCGCCGAGATCCCCCGCGCCGACGTCGCCGCCGTCATCGCCGCGGCCCTCGCCGACGACGGCACCATCGGCAAGCAGTTCGAGGTCATCGGAGGCGACACCCCCGTCACCGAGGCGCTCCGCGGCCTCTGACGGAACTGACGGATTCCCCGGTGACGGCGAAACTTCCTCCCGCCAGCGCGACCCGGTCGGGCTTGCCGCCCGGGAGCAGCGGCAGGGCGTCGAGGACGTGGACGGCGCGCGGGGTCCACGCGCGGGGGTGGCCCGCGGCCTCGATCGCGGTGGCGGCGCCGGCCCGGTCTAGGTCGCCGACCACGAACGCCACGACGCGCTGGCCCCACTCGGGATCGGGCTGGGCCACGACCACGACGTCGAGCACGCCCGGCTCGTCGCGCAGCACCGATTCGACCGCGGCCAGCGGGACGTTGACCCCGCCGCTCACCGCCACCTGGTCGGCGCGGCCGAGCACGCTGAGCCGGCCGTCGGCGTCGAGCCGGCCGAGGTCGTTCGTGACCAGCCACTCCCCCGTGTCCTCGGCCAGCACCGGCCCGGCGATCGCCACGCGGCCGTCGTCCTCGATGCGCAGCCGCACCCCGTCGAGCGGGAGCCCGTCGTACACGCAGCCGCCGCACGTCTCGGTCATGCCGTAGGTCCGCACGATGCGTACGCCCGCCGCTGCGGCGCGGTCGAGCACCGCCCGCGGCGCGGCGGCACCACCCAGCAGCACGGCGTCGAAGGACGCCAGGTCCCCCGCCCGGCCGGCCTCGACGAGCCGGAAGAGCTGCGTCGGCACCAGCGAGGCGTAGCGACGGACTCCGGACATCGCCTCCGCGGCGGCGGCCACGTCGGCGTGCTCGTCGAGGAAGACCGGCTCGGTGCCCGCGACGATCGATCGCACCAGCACCTGGAGGCCACCGACGCCGGTGGGCGGCAGCGCGGAGAGCCACTGACCCGGGCCACCCAGCCGCTCCAGCGCGGCGTGCGCCGATGCGAGCACGGAGGCGTGGGACAGCCGGATCGACTTCGGCTCGCCGGTGCTGCCCGACGTGCGCATCACCAGCGGCGGCCCGCCGGCGGCGACCCAGGGCCGCAGCAGCTCCAGCACCTCGCGGGCGGAACCGGCGACGGGAGACAGGGAGGCGGCCACCCGACCACTGTAGGACCGGCCCGGATGCCGCCTCCTAGACTCACGGGGTGACCTCCCCGACCGGCCTGAAACTGTGGATCGAGGGCGCGCGGCTGCGCACGCTGCCCGCCGCCATCGCACCCGTCGCCGTCGGCACGGGTGCCGCCGCGTTCGACGACGGCGTCGTCTGGTGGAAGGGGTTCGTGGCGCTCGGCGTCTCGCTGGCGCTGCAGGTCGGCGTGAACTACGCGAACGACTACTCCGACGGGATCAAGGGCACCGACGAGAACCGCGTCGGCCCGCTGCGTCTCGTCGGCTCCGGCCTCGTCGCGCCAGCGAAGGTCAAGGCCGTGGCGCTCGCGTTCCTGGCCCTCGGCGCCGCCCTCGGCCTCGTGCTGGCCGCGACGTCGGGCTGGTGGCTCATCGCCGTCGGCGCGCTCGCGATCCTCGCGGCGTGGGGGTACACCGGCGGGGCGAAGCCCTACGGCTACCGCGCCCCCGGCGGGGGCAGCGGCTTCCTGTTCTTCGGCCTGGTCGCGGTCCTCGGCACCACCTACGTCCAGCTCGGCACGATCAACGACGTCAGCGTGGCGGGCGCGATCGGCGTCGGGGCGCTGGCCTGCGCGATCCTCGTGGCCAACAACCTGCGCGACATCCCCACCGACACCGAGACCGGCAAGCGCACGCTCGCGGTGGTCCTCGGCGACCGGCGCACGCGCTGGCTCTACGCCGCGCTCGTGATGACGGCCTTCGTCCTCGTGGTGGCCTGGTGCGCCACCGAGACGCCGTGGGCGCTGCTGGCCTGGCTCGGCATCCCGTTGGCCGCCCGCTCGGTGGCCGCCGTGCGCTCGGGCGCGACCGGACCCGCGCTGATCCCGGTCCTGAAGGACACGGGCATCGCCGAGCTCGTCTACGCGATCGGGCTGACGGCCGGGCTGTTCATCGGCCCGGTGTGAACGTCCCGCTGCTGGTCAGCTCCGATAGCTGCTGGAGGTAGGGCGTCGGGTCGAGTCCGTGCTCGGCCACCCAGCGGTCGTCGAAGTAGGTGTGCGTGTAGCGGTCTCCGCCGTCGCACAGCAGCGTGACGATCGAGCCCTCGCGGCCCTCGGCCACCATCTGCGCGGCGAGCCCGAGTGCCGCCCACATGTTGGTGCCGGTGGAGCCGCCGACGGGGCGCCCGATCAGGTCGGAGGTCCAGCGCATCGCCGCGATGGAGGCGGCGTCGGGGACGTGCACCATCTCGTCGACGACACCGCCGACGAAGGACGGCTCGACCCGCGGCCGGCCGATGCCCTCGATCCGCGAGGAGACGTCGGTCGTGACGTCGGACCGGTCCTGGTCCCAGCCCTCGAAGAACGCCGAGCCCTCGGGGTCGGCCACCAGCAACCGGGTGTGGAAGCGCCGGTAACGGACGTAGCGGCCGATCGTGGCCGACGTGCCGCCCGTGCCCGCGCTGACGACGATCCACGCCGGGATCGGGTGCGGCTCGGCCGAGAGCTGGGCGAAGATCGACTCCGCGATGTTGTTGTTGCCGCGCCAGTCGGTGGCGCGCTCGGCGTAGGTGAACTGGTCCATGTAGTGGCCGTCGCACTCGTCGGCCAGGCGCTGCGCCTCGGCGTACATCAGCCGGGCGTCGTCGACGAAGTGGCAGCGACCGCCGTACCACTGGATGAGCGAGATCTTCTCGGCACTCGTGCTGCGCGGCATGACCGCCACGAACGGCAGGCCCAGCAGCCGCGCGAAGTAGGCCTCGGAGACGGCGGTGGAGCCGCTCGACGCCTCCACGATCGTGGAGCCGCGGTGGATCCAGCCGTTGCACAGCGCGTAGAGGAACAGCGAGCGCGCCAGCCGGTGCTTCAGGCTGCCGGTCGGGTGGACCGACTCGTCCTTGAGGTAGATCTGCACCCCGTCGAACGGCAGGTCGAGGGCGTGCAGGTGGGTGTCGGCGCTGCGGTTCGCGTCGGCCTCGACCCGGCGGACCGCATCCGCCAACCAGTCGCGGTCCTCAGTCGACGTCTTCGGCACGGCGCGACTCCTCGATGCGCTCGTTGAGAGCCTGTGCCCGCTCCTGCAGCTTCACCGCCACCTGGTCGCGCAGGCGCCTCAGCGTGAGGATCGAGATGATCGACGAGACGATGAGCGCGAGCAGCAGGACCCACAGGTCCACGACGGCGCTCGGGTCGAAGACGAGGCGGGAGATCCCCCACAGCACCGCCCACGTGACGAGGAAGACCCCGAGTCGGGCGAGCGTGTACGTCCAGAAGGCCTTCATACCTCGGATTCTAGTTGTCGTCGCCGAGCACGGGACGGGCGGTGAGGTCACGTCAACACGGCGCGGCGCTGGAACGGGGTCGGTACGCTCTGGCCATGGGCAAGGTCTTCCTCGTACTGGCGGCCGTGGTTCTCATGGTCTACAGCCTGTACGACCTCGTGGCGACGCCGCGCGACCGCGTGCAGCACCTGCCCAAGTGGGGCTGGGCCCTGCTGATCGTCCTGGCGCCCTACGCCGGCGCCGCGCTGTGGCTGATCTTCGGCGTGGCCAAGGGCCGCTCCACGGGCGGCCCTCGCAAGCGTCCGCCGCCGCGCCCGCTGGGCCCCGACGACGACCCCGACTTCCTACGCGGTCTCTGACCCTCGCGCGTCAGGCGTCCCAGCGGAACACGCGCGAGGCGATGAGCGAGCAGACGGCGGCGAAGCCCAGCAGGATCGCCATCGGTGCCCAGATCGCCTCCACGCCCTGACCGCGCACCATGACGTCGAGCATCGCCTCGTTGAGGTGGCGCAGCGGCAGCAGCCTGCTGATCGCCTGGAGCCAGTCGGGCGCACCCTCGAGCGAGAAGAACGAGCCCGACAGGAACGCCATCGGCAGCACGATGAAGTTCGCCAGGCCGACCGCGCCCTCCTCGGTCTTGCTGATCGAGCCGGCCAGCAGCCCGATCGACAGGAAGGCGAGCGTGCCCGCCAGGACGAGCGGGATCACGAGCGGCCAGGACCCGCTGAGCACCAGTCCGAACGCGCCCACCGCCAGGCCCAGGAAGATCGCGGTCTGGCCGAGCGCGACCAGGACGCTGACACCGACGCGGGCCAGCACCACCGACGAGGTGCGGATCGGCGCCAGGCGCAGGCGGCGCAGCAGGCCGGACTGGCGCCACGATACGAGGTTGACCGCGGCACCGAAGGTGGCGCTCATGGCGATCGCCCAACCGAGCAGACCGGGCGTGACGTACTGGATCGGCTCGAGCGACTCGTCCTCGACCTGCTGCGTCTCCAGCGTGAAGGCGGGCGTGCCGCCCGCGGCGGCGAGGTTGGCGGAGTCGACGATGCCCTGGAACGTGCCGCGCACCCGCGCCGCCGTGACCTGGTCGGCCTGCGAGTAGTGCACGACGAGGCGGTCGCCCTCCTCGGTGATCACGGCGGCGAGGTCGCCGTCGCGCACCTCGCGCAACGCCTTCGCCTCGTCGGTGGCCGGCGTGATCTCGATGCTCTGCTCGAGGGCTTCGCGCGCGTCGGGCGCCATGTCGTCGAGCGCCGCCACGTCGCCGACCTGGGCGACCTCGAGCTTCGGGGCACCGTCGTTGGTGAGCAGGTCGCCGAACAGCACGAGGAACATGAGCGGAAACAGGACGGCCCAGAACAGGGTCATCCGGTCGCGGACGAAGCCCAGGAGCATCGCGCGGGAGAGCGAGGTCAGTGCGGTCACGAGCGGTACTTCCGTCCGGTGAGGCTGAGGAACACGTCCTCCAGGGAGGCGCCGGAGGCGCTGAGCCCGTCGAGGGCGTCGAGGCCGGCCAGCGCGGTCAGCACGTCGGCGGGGCGGCGGGTGGACAGGACCGTGCGGTCGGGGTGGACCTCGACGGCCTCCACTCCGCCGATCCCCCGGGCGCGGTCCTCGTCGATGGCTCCGGGCGCGAGGCTGATCCGCGTGGGCGCATCGAGCCCGCGCACGAGGGCGGCCGGCGAGTCGAGCTCGAGGAGGCGGCCGTGGTCGATGATCGCGACGCGGTCGCACAGCACCTCGGCCTCCTCCATGTAGTGCGTCGTGAGCACGACCGTGCGGCCGGAGTCGTTGAGGCCCTCGAGGAAGTCCCAGAGGTTGCGCCGCGCCTGCGGGTCGAGGGCGGCGGTCGGCTCGTCGAGGAAGACCACCTCGGGGTCGTGCACGAGCGCGCACGCGATCGAGAGCCGCTGGGCCTGGCCACCGGACAGGTCCTCGACCCGAGACCCGGCCTTGTCCTCGAGCCCGACCTGCTCCAGGAGGGCGTCCACGCGGTCGCCCCCCACGCCGTAGAGCGCGCCGAACGTGGCCAGCTGCTCGCGGGCGGTGAGCCGCTCGAAGAACGCGGAGGACTGCAGCTGCACGCCGATGCGACGCTGCAGCGCGGGGTCGCGCTTCCAGGGGTCGTGGCCGTCGATCGAGACCGAGCCCCCGTCGGGATGGCGCAGCCCCTCGATCATCTCCAGCGCGGTGGTCTTGCCGGCGCCGTTCGGGCCGAGCAGGCCGAAGAACTCGCCCGGCTCGACCGTGAACGTCAGGTCGTCGACGGCGGTGAGGTCGCCGTAGGACTTCGTCAGCCCCGCGACCTCGATGCGTGCACCCATGCGGACGACGCTAGCGAATCGGTCAGGCGTAGCTGTGCTGACCGGAGATGAACAAGTTGACGATGTAGTAGCTGATGATGAACGTCGTGAACCCGACGAGCGCGAGGTAGGCGGCGCGCTTGCCCTTCCAGCCGGCGGTCACGCGGGCGTGAAGGTAGCCCGCGTAGACGATCCAGGTGATGAGCGCCCAGACCTCCTTCGGGTCCCAGCCCCAGTAGCGGCCCCACGCGAGGTGGGCCCAGATCGGGCCGGAGATCAACGCGCCGAAGGTCCACAGCGGGAAGCCGACCGCGTTCATGCGGAACGCCACCTGGTCGATGCGCGCGGCGGCGGGGAACCGCTCCAGGACCGGGCCGACGCTGCCGCGCTCCTCGGCTCGAGCCTTGACGAGGTACAGCACGCTGGCCGCGGCACCGACCATGAACAGCGCGGCGGCGGTCATGATGGAGGTGACGTGGATGTACTTCCAGAACGTGTTCAGCGCGGGCACGAGAGGTCCGGCCGGCGTGTAGGTGGAGATGGACATCGCGAGGATGAACAGGCAGACGGCCAGCACGACGCCGCCCATCCACTGGATCTTCGAGCGCCACACCATGACGAGGTAGACCGACAGTGCGATCGCCGTGCCAGTCACGCCGAACTCGTACATGTTGCCGTAGGGCGCGCGCTGCGTGGCCAGGCCGCGGGTGACCGCAGCGCCGATCAGCAGCAGCGTGCCGAGCACGGTGAGCGACACGGCGACGCCGACGAGGCGGTCGGGCGTGTCGGTCTCGGCCTCATCGGTGTCCTCGGGGAGGACGTCGCCGCTCCCGGCCGCCACGGCGACGGGAGCCTTGGCGCGAGCCGTGAGCCACTCGGCGACGTGGCAGAAGAACGCGACACACAGCACGGCGAAGGCCGAGCCGGTGAGGTAGTTGGAGAGCTGGGCCCACTGGTCGAGTGTCATGCCTTTTCCTTCTCCTGCTCGCCCAGCTCAGCGTGGAGCCGGGACATCAGGTCGTCGAGTTCTGCGGGCAGGTCGTCACGGGGAACGCGGTCGAGCGCCGCCACCTCCACCACGGTACGTGATCCCTCGGCGCGGGCCCGGATCCAGGTGCGCCGGGGCCGGACGAGCAGGGAGGCGGTGAGGCCCAGGATGCCGAGGCCGACGCCGAGCAACGGGAGCCACGGGACCGGCGTGTGCCCGATCTGGAACCTCGCGAACTGCTTGAGCTCGACGAACTCGATCGTGCCGCCGCCGGGCAGCTCCTGGCTCTCGCCCGGGCCGATGTCGACGCGGAAGTTTCCGTCGCCGTCCTTGACCTGGGTCATCTTGCTGGTGTCGAGCGAGTAGACCGACTGCGAGACGCCCTCGTCCAGGCCGAGGTCGCCGGTCCACAGGTTCATGCCGATCCGCGGGTTCAGCGCGCCGGGGAACACCGAGACCGACGGCTTGTCGGGGCTCGAGGAGAACGCGGTGGGCAGGAAGAAGCCCTGGAAGCCCAGTTGTTCGCCGTCGGCGTCGGGCACCTTCACGACACCGGTGGAGGTGTACGTGGAGTCGGCGGGCAGGAACGGCACGGGGCCGTCGAACGCCACCTTGCCGGAGGCGTCGGTGACCCGGATGACGGGCGCGTAGCCCTGGCCCACGAGGAAGACGTCCTCGCTGCCCACCGAGAGCGGGTGGTTGACCTCGATCTTGAAGTCATCGTCGTCCTTCCCCGCCTCGTTGTAGGTGCCCGTGGCGCGGAACAGCTTGGGGGCGCCGCGCTGGTTGCCCTCGACGTAGAAACGGGCGAGGAGGTCCTCGAGCTGCAGCGACCACGGCTCGAGACCGGACTGGGCGTCGAACATCGCGCCGGAGGAGAACTCGTCGTACTGCGACAGGGTGTTGCTGAAGCCATTGCCCTCGACCACGATCACGTTGCCGCGGTAGCCCCACAGCGCGGCGGCGGCCACGCCCACGAGCGCCACGAGGACACACACGTGGAAGACCAAGTTGCCGAACTCGCGCAGGTAGCCCTTCTCGGCGCGCAGCTCGCCGGTGTCGCCCTCCTGGAGGACGTCGATGCGCGCGCGCCCGAGAGCACGACGACCGGCCTCCAGCACCTCGGTGACGGACCGGTCGGTCTCGAAGCGCTCCGAGGCCGGCATGCGGGCGAAGTTGCGGGGCGCCTTCGGCGGGCGGGCCCTGAGCGCCTGCGCGTAGACCCTCGTGCGCGGCAGGATGCAACCGATCAGCGAGACCATCAGCAGCAGGTAGATGGCGCTGAACCACACCGACGAGAACACGCTGAAGCCGCCCAGCCTCTCCAGCACGGGAGCCAGCTTCGGGTGGTCGAGGTAGTAGGCCTGCACGGCGCGGGCGTCGACGCCACGCTGCGGGATGAACGACCCCGGCACCGCCGCGACGGCCAGCAGCAGGAGCAGCAGCAGGGCCGTACGCATCGAGGTCAGCTGGCGCCAGGCCCAGCGGGCGAACTCGACGGGGCGCAGCTCGGAGGCGGTCTCGTTGCGCTTGTCGCGGGGGCTCACAGGGGGACCTCGAATCCATTGATCCAGTGCTGCAGGGCGATGACGATGTCCTGCCACCAGCCGGTGATCAGCAGGACGCCGGTGGCGATGAGCAGGCTCGCCCCGACGGCCGACACGGCACGCTGGTGGGCGCGCACCCAGCCGGTGACACGCAGGAACCGGGTGAGGAACAGGGCCGCGAGGACGAACGGGATGCCGAGCCCGAGGCAGTAGACGAGCGCAAGGAACGCCCCGCGTCCGGCGGTGGCCTCGTTGGCCGAGAGCGCCAGCACGGCCGTGAGCGTGGGACCGATGCAGGGCGTCCAGCCGACGCCGAAGACGACGCCCAGCAGGGGCGCGGCGAGCAGGCCGACACGGCGGACACCGTGCTTGCGCACGTCGCGCTGCAGCACGGGGACCCAGCCCATGAAGACCACGCCCATCACCACCAGCAGCACGCCGGCGATGATCGAGATCTCCCGCTGGTAGGGCAGCAGCTGCTGACCCGCGGCACCGAACAGCGCTCCCCCGGCGACGAACACCGAGCTGAAGCCCAGCACGAAGAGCAGGGAGCCCGTGACGACCCGGCCACGGCGCGCGGTCTCCAGCTCGGTGACCGCCACCCCCGAGACGTAGGACAGGTAGCCCGGCAGCAGCGGGACGACGCAGGGGCTGAAGAACGAGAGGAGGCCGGCGAGCAGGGCGACGGGGACCGTGAGGACGAGGTTGCCCGACGCGGCGGTCTCGAGGAACCAGTCGCTGACGTCGCCAGCGATCACTGGGTGCTCTTCTTGGTCTGGTCGACCAGACCGCGCAGCGTGGCGTCGGTGAGCTCGCCCATGACGCGCGCCGCGACCTTCCCGTTCTTGTCGATGACCCACGTGGTCGGGATCGCCATGGACGGCAGGACGTCGGCAAAGACGGCCTGGTTGCGGCCCGAGGAGTCGTCGATGCTCGGGTAGCTGATTCCGAAGGACTCGTTGAACGCCTTCGCGCTGGCCGGGTCGTCCTTGGTCAACAGGCCCAGGAACTGCACGTTCTGGTCGGCCAGCTCCCTCGAGGCCTTCGCCAGAGCGGGGGCCTCCTTGCGGCACGGAGCGCACCACGAGCCCCAGAGATTCACGACCAGGATCTTCCCCTGGAAGTCGGCGCTGCTGATCTGGTTGCCGTCCAGGTCGGCGCCGGAGAGCTCGGGCGCGGTCTTGCGCTTGCCGGGGTCGACGAAGGTGATCTCGCCGTTGCCGTTGATGAAGCCGTCCTCACCGGTGTCCTGCACCCCGCCGACGCACGCCGAGAGAACGAGTGCGACAAGAACGACCACGACGAGGCGAGCGAATCGAGTGCTTCTCATGCTCCGCCGACGAACTTCCCGCGCAGGACGTCGGGGATGAGGTGACCGGCGGGCTCGCTGTAGACCAGGCCCTTGAAGGCGTCGTCCTCGAACGTCAGCGTGGTGAGGCTGGCCAGCGAGCACTGGCGGTTGCGGGGGTCGTGCGCGAAGCGGCCCTTCTCGTAGGACTTGCGCGCGATCCACACGGGCAGCTGGTGCGACACGATGAGCGCCTCGTGACCGCGCGCGGCTTCGCGGGCGTCGTCGATCGCCAGCAGCATGCGGGCGGCGATGTGCGCGTACGCCTCGCCCCAGGACGGGCGGAACGGGTTCCACAGCCACGGCCAGAAGCGCGGGTTGAGGAAGGCCTTGGGGCCCACGCCGACGGTGCGGCCCTCGAACTTGTTGCCGGCCTCGATGACACGCTCGTCGGTCTGGATGTCGAGCTTGAGGATGTCGGCCACGGGCCTGGCGGTCTGCTGCGCGCGCTCCAGCGGCGAGGCGACCAGGTGCGTGATGTCGTTGGTCTTCAACGACTCCGCGACCGTGGCGGCCATCTGGTTGCCGAGATCGGAGAGGTTGTAGCCGGCCAGGCGGCCGTACAGGACCCCGCCGGGGTTGTGGACCTCGCCGTGGCGCATCAGGTGGACGATCGTGCGGGTGCTCATCTGGGTTCCTTCGTGTCAGCGGGCCGCAGCGGCTGCCGCGCGGGCCGCGCCGGGGAGGGCTTCGGCCAGTCTAGAGAGGGGCTCGGAGTCGACGTCGGGGTCATGGGCGGCCGAGAGGAACCAGGCCTCGTAGGCCGACGGCGGCAGGTAGACGCCGGCGTCGAGCATGGCGTGGAAGAAGGCCGTGTAGGCGCCGGTGTCCTGGGACTGCGCGCCGGCGAAGTCGGCCACCGGCTCGGCGACGCCCCAGAAGATGCTGAACATCGTCCCGGCGGTCTGCAGGGTGTGCGCGACGCCGGCCTCGGCGAGCGCCTCGGAGACCAGCTGCTGCACCTGGGACGACGTGGCGGAGAGCCGGTCGTAGACCTCGGGGGTGGCCAGCCGCAGCGTGGTGAGGCCGGCCGTGGTGGCGACGGGATTGCCCGACAGCGTGCCCGCCTGGTAGACCGGGCCGACCGGCGCGAGCAGGTCCATCACGTCGGCGCGACCGCCGAAGGCGGCGGCGGGGAACCCGCCGCCCATGACCTTGCCGAACGTCATGAGGTCGGGCTGCCAGCCCTCGACCTGGCCGTCGATCTCCCAGTAGCCGCTGCGCGCCGCGCGGAAGCCGGTCATCACCTCGTCGGTGATGAACAGGGCGCCGTTCGCGGCGCAGGTGCGGGCGAGGTGCTCGTTGAAGCCCGGGTGCGGCGGGACGACGCCCATGTTGCCGGCTGCGGCCTCGGTGATGACGCACGCGATCTGGTCGCCGTACTCGGCGAACGCGGCGTCGACGGCGGCCGGGTCGTTGTAGGGCAGCACGATCGTGTCGGCCGTGACGTGCGCGGGCACGCCCGGCGTGCCGGGGATGCCGAGCGTGACGACGCCCGAGCCGGCCTCGGCGAGGAGCGCGTCCACGTGGCCGTGGTAGCAGCCGCTGAACTTCACGATGCGGTCGCGGCCGGTGAAGCCGCGGGCCAGCCGGATGGCCGACATGGTGGCCTCCGTGCCGGACGAGACCATGCGGACGCGATCGACCGGGGTACGGCCGACGATCTCCTCGGCGAGCAGCACCTCGGGCTCGGCCGGGGTGCCGAAGCTGGTGCCGCGGGCGGCGGCGGCGGTGACCGCCTCGATGACCTCGGGGTGCGCGTGGCCCAGCAGCATCGGACCCCACGAGCCGACGAGGTCGACGTAGCGGTTGTCGTCGGCGTCGGTGAGCCACGCGCCCGAGCCGGACTTCATGAAGCGCGGCGTGCCGCCGACGGCACGGAACGCGCGCACCGGCGAGTTCACGCCGCCGGGCGAGACCTGCTGGGCCCGGGCGAACAGCTCCTCGGATGCGGTGGTGCTCATGCGTGCTCCTCTCGGGTACCCCGGCGGTCGAGTGTTCGCGAGGAAGGAGCGAACGTATCGAGACCACGTGATCTCGATACGACGTCTCGCAAGCTCGCCGTCACTCGATCACCGGCTGCGCAGTCGGCGGGCGACCTCGGCCGCCCAGTAGGTCAGGACGATGTCGGCGCCGGCGCGGCGGATCGACAGGAGGGACTCGTCGATCGCGCGGTCGCGGTCGATCCAGCCCTGGGCGGCGGCGGCCTCGACCATCGCGTACTCGCCCGAGACCTGGTAGGCCGCGACGGGCACGTCCACGGCCGCCCGCACGTCGGCCAGGATGTCGAGGTAGGACATCGCGGGCTTCACCATGACGATGTCGGCGCCCTGCTCGACGTCCAGGAGCGTCTCGCGCAGCGACTCGCGCCGGTTGCCGGGGTCCTGCTGGTAGGTGCGGCGGTCACCCTGCAGCGAGGAGTCGACCGCCTCGCGGAACGGGCCGTAGAACGCCGAGGCGTACTTGGCCGCGTAGGCCAGGACGACGACGTCCTCGTGGCCGGCGACGTCGAGGTCGCGGCGGATCACGTCGATCTGGCCGTCCATCATGCCGCTGGGGGCGACGACGTGGGCGCCGGCCTGCGCCTGCGCCACGCCCATCCGCCCATAGATCTCGACGGTGGCGTCGTTGTCGACCCGGCCATGCGCGTCGAGCACGCCGCAGTGACCGTGGTCGGTGAACTCGTCCAGGCACAGGTCGCTCATGACGAGCAGGTCGTCACCGACCTCCGCCCGCGCGTCGGCGATGGCGACGTTGAGGATGCCCTCGGGATCGAGCGCCCCCGAGCCCTGCGCGTCCTTGTGCTCGGGAACGCCGAACAGCATGACGCCGCCCAGGCCCAGTTCGACCGCCTCGGCGTAGGCCTTGCGGGCGGACTCGCGCGAGTGCTGGACGACGCCCGGCATGCTCGCGATCGGCCGGGGCTCGGTGATCCCCTCGGCCACGAACATCGGCAGGACCAGCTGCGACGGCACCAGGTGCGTCTCGCGCACGAGGCGTCGCACGGCCGCGGTGGACCGCAGCCGGCGTGGGCGTTCGATCATGCTTGCCTCCTGGAGTGATCGTTCCGTGATCTCGATACGGCGTCTCGCTGCGCTCGCCGCCACTCGATCACCGGCTCGGGCCCGGTGATCGAGTAGCTCCGCGAGGAACGAGCGGGCGTATCGAGATCCGCCCGACTCAGGCCTTGCGGCGCGAGGACGGCTTCTTCTGCGAGGGGCGCAGGACGGGGTCGCCGGCCTCGATGAACTGCAGGCGACGCTGCTCGCCGAACTGCGCGAGCGCGTCGGCCAGCTCCTCGGCGGACGGCTTCTCGGCCATCACGTCGACCCGCAGGCCGTGCTCCTCGGCGGTCTTCGCCGTGGCCGGACCGATGCAGGCGATGATCGTCGTCGCGTGCGGCTTGCCGGCGATGCCGACGAGGTTGCGCACGGTCGAGCTCGACGTGAACAGCACGGCGTCGAACTTGCCCGACTTGATCGCCTCACGCGTGGGCGCCGGCGGCGGCGAGGCGCGCACGGTGCGGTAGGCGGTGACGTCGTCGACCTCCCAGCCCAGCTCGACCAGGCCGGCCGCGAGGGTCTCGGTGGCGATGTCGGCGCGCGGCAGGAAGACCCGGTTGATCGGGTCGAGCAGCTCGTCGAACGGCGGCCAGTCCTCGAGCAGGCCGCGACCGGACTGCTCGCCCGACGGCACGAGGTCGGGGCGGATGCCCCACGTCTCGATGGCCTGCGCGGTCTTCTCGCCGACGGCGGCGATCTTCAAGCCGCTGAAGGCACGGGCGTCGAGGCCGTACTCCTCGAACTTCTCGCGGACGGCCTTCACGGCGTTGACGCTGGTGAACGCGACCCACTCGTAGCGGCCCTCGACGAGGCCGCGGACGGCCTTGTCCATCTGCTGCGGATTGCGCGGCGGCTCGACCGAGATGGTCGGGACCTCCTCGGACACCGCGCCGTACATCCGCAGGCGGGAGGCGAGGGACTGCGACTGCTCCTTGGTGCGGGGCACCAGGACGCGCCAGCCGTAGAGCGGCTTGGTCTCGAACCACGACAGGACCTCGCGCTGGGCGACGACCTCGCCCACGACCACGATGGCCGGCGGCGTCATGTGCGAGGCGGCGGCCGCCTCGGCGATCCCGGCCAGCGTGGAGACGACCGTCTCCTGGGCCGTGGTGGTGCCCTGGCGCGTCATCGCGACGGGCGTCTCGGGCGAGCGGCCCGCGGCCACGAGGCCGGCGGCGACCTCGCCGATGCGGTTCACGGCCGAGAGCAGGACGAGCGTCTCGTGACGCGCGGCCTCGCTCCAGTCGACGTTCGAGTCGCCGACGCTGACGACCTTGAACTCGCGGTGCTGCTTGTCGGTCAGCGGCACGCCGGCGTAGGCCGGGACCGCCGAGACCGAGGAGACACCGGGGACGACCTCGAAGGAGATGCCCGCCTTGGCGCAGGCCTGGGCCTCCTCGGGGCCGGTGGCGTAGGTGAACGGGTCGCCGACCATGAGGCGCACGACGTGCGCGCCGGTCTTGGCGTGCTTGACGACGAGCTTGCCTCGGGCGGCGTGGGTCAGGGTCTCGCCGGCGGCGTTCGTGCCGCCGTCGATCACGTCGGCGCCGTTCGTGACGAGCGCGTGCTGCTCAGGCGCTTCGACGATCACGACGTCGGCCTGGGCGAGCACCTCGGTGGCGCGGACGGTCAACAGGCTGGCGTCGCCTGGACCGGCGCCGACGAAGCTCACCCGCCCGGCGGGCTGGGCGGTCGGCGCGGTCGGTGCGGGGGACGTGGGCATCGCGGAGGTGGTGGACACGCTCTTCCTTGCTGTGATCGGTGGCGGAGTCTCGTGCAGGTTGTTGCTCATGAGGTGGTCACCGATCCCATGAGCTGATCGGCGCCCTCGGCCAGCAGCTCCTCGGCGAGACGACGCCCGAGGGCGGCGGCTTCCGTGGGAGCACCGGAGGCGGAACGTCGGATGACGGGGTTGCCGGAAAGGTCTCCGACGACGGCGCGCAGCCAGAGCTCGTCCCCGTCGTCCCCCCAGACGACGTCGGCGAGGGCTCCGACCGGCGCGCTGCACCCGGCCTCGAGGGTGGCGAGGAGGGTGCGCTCGGCCGTGACGGCGGCCCGGGTGTCGGGATCGTCGAGCACGGAGAGCAGTGCGGTGGTCGCGTCGTCATCGGCGCGGCACTCGCACGCGAGGGCTCCCTGTCCGGGAGCCGGCAGCATCTGGAGGGGGTCGAGGACCTCGGTGGCCTCGTCGGCACGGCCCAGGCGCAGCAGCCCGGCGCGGGCCAGCACGATCGCGTCGAGCTCGCCGCCGGTGACCTTGCCGATGCGGGTGTCGACGTTGCCGCGCAGCTCGGCGATCTCGATGCCGAGCCCGAGGGCGTTCAGCTGGCTGACCCGGCGGGGGCTGCCGGTGCCGACCCGGGCGCCGCGGGGCAGCTCGCCGAGGGTGAGGCCGTCGCGGGCGATCAGCACGTCGCGGGGGTCCTCGCGCACCGGCACGGCGGCCAGGGTGAGGCCCTCGGCGGCGCCGGTGGGCAGGTCCTTGAGCGAGTGCACGGCGAAGTCGACCGTGCCGTCGAGCACGGCCTCACGGACGGCCGCGACGAAGACGCCGGTGCCGCCGATCTGGGCCAGCGGAGCGCTGGAGCGATCACCGTAGGTGGAGATCTCGACGAGCTCGACCTCGACGCCGTGCGCCTCGCGGAGGCGGTCGGCGACCCAGCCGGACTGGGTGGTGGCGAGCTTGCTGGCGCGGGTTCCGAGACGGATCACGCGGGATCACCTCCCGGGTCGGTGACGGCGCTGACGGCCGAGGGGTCGAGCTGGAACAGGTGGGCCAGCGCGTCGGCGTAGGTGAGGTTCTCGGGGCCCTCGACGAGCTCCTTGACGCGCACCGTGGGCTGGTGGATCAGCTTCTCGGCGACGCGGCGCATCGCGCGGCGGACCTCGTCGAGCTGGGCGTCGTCGAGGCCGGACAGCCGGCTCTGCAGACGCGCGGTCTCGGAGCTGACGACCTCGGTGGCCATGCTGCGCAGCGCGACGACCGTGGGCGTGACCTTCGCCTGCTGGCGGCTGGCCAGGAACGAGTCGACCTCGGACTGCACGATCTCGCGGACCTGCTCGACGTCCTCGGCGACGGAGTCGGCGGTGGCGTGGGCGGCCAGGACCTCGATGTCGATGACGTCGACGTTCGGCAGGTCGCGCACCTCGTGCGAGACGTCGCGCGGCAGCGCCAGGTCGATGACCGTGAGCGGGCGGCCGTCGCTCGTGGCGCGCTCGATCCGCTCGGTGTCGAAGACGACGCCCGCGGCGCCGGTGCAGGTGATGAGCACGTCGGCGGCGGAGAGCTCCACGTCGAGCGACTCCCAGCGCACGGCGCTGACGCCGTGGCTGGCGACGAGCTCGAAGGCGCGCTGGAACGTGCGGTTCGCGACCCAGATCCGCGACGGCTCGACGCCGCGCTCGATCAGGGTGCGCACCGCGAGCAGGCTCATCGTGCCGGCGCCGGCGACCAGGAAGCGGGCCTGCGGATCGGTGACCGCGTCGCCCGCGGCACCGAGGGCGGCGGTGACCAGCGACGGCGCGAGGCGGTCGATGCCGGTCTCGGCGTGACCGCGCTTGCCGATGCGCAGGGCCTGCTGGAAGAGCGTGTTGAGGCTGGTGCCGGCGGTGGCCTCGGCCTGGGACTGGTGCAGCGTCGAGCGCACCTGACCCAGGATCTGGCTCTCGCCCAGGATCATCGAGTCGAGTCCGGCGGCCACGCGGAACAGGTGGGCCACGGCGGCCTGGTCGTAGTGCACGTAGACGTACGGCAGCAGGGCCTCGCGGCGCAGTCCGGCCATGTCGGCCAGCAGCTGCGTGACCTCCTCGACCGAGCCGTGGAAGCGGTCGGCCTCGACGTAGACCTCGACGCGGTTGCACGTGGAGATGACGGCCGACTCGGTGACGGCCGGGACCTCGAGCGCCAGGTGCGACAGCTTGACGGCCGCATCGGTGTCGAGGGAGGCCTGCTCGAGCAGGTCGACGGGCGCGGACCGGTGGGACAGTCCGACGACGAGAACGCTCATGAGAGAACCGCCTCTTCGCTCGGGGCCGCTTGGCGGCGGTGTGCGTGGTAGCCCAGGATCTGCAGCTCGGCGGCGACGTCGACCTGGCGGAGATCGACCTCGGCGGGGACCTGCAGCGCGGTGGGCGCGAAGTTCAGGATGCTGCTGATGCCGGCGGCGACGAGGGCGTCGGCGACGCTCTGCGCGGCGGCGGGCGGGGTGGCGATGATGCCCAGCGAGACCTCGTCGCGCACGACGATGGCCGCCAGGTCGTCGATCGAGAGGACCTCGTGACCGCCGACGACGGTGCCGATCAGCTCAGGGTCGGCGTCGACGACCGCCGCCACCTTGACGCCCCGGGCACCGAAGCCCTGGTAGGCGGCGAGGGCCGTGCCGAGGTGGCCGGCGCCGACGATGACGACGGGCCAGGGCTGGGTCTGGCCGACGACGGTGGCGATGTGACCGGCCAGGAAGCGGACGTCGTAGCCGACGCCGCGCGTGCCGTAGGAGCCCAGGTGCGAGAGGTCCTTGCGGACGATCGCGGAGTTCACGCCGGCCGCGGTGGCCAGGTGCTCGGACGAGCAGACGTCGGTCCCTCGCTCCGCGAGCTCATCGAGAGCACGCAGGTACAGCGGGAGCCGGGCGACGGTGGCGTCGGGGATCCCAGCGGGGCTGCGAAGAATGGTCACGATGCTCCTGCGCCGCGGAATGACGGGAATTTTGGGCCGTGGCGCGCCGTCAGTCTAAGAGTTTGGGAACCCTTTCACAAAATCGGCGACGACGACGCGGCCCGTTCAGCGGTTACCGGTGGGGAGCCCGTCGACCGCCCCGGTGATGCGGTTCCACAGGAATGGGGCGAGCGTGCGGGTGAACGTCGCGGTGAAATGGTGACGGTCGCGATAGACGTTCACGCCGCCGATCATCGCGGGGCAGACGTCCTCGAGGCAGTAGAAGTCGGTCATGTCGATCCGGTGTACGCCGTCGGTCATCCGGGCCGCCTCGCCGAACGGGTCGCCGTACGGGAACGCGTCCTCACGCGGGACCGAGCACGTGGTCTCGTCCCACGAGTCGACGCGGTCCAGGCACTTCGCCGGCGGGGTGCCGTTGTCGGGGTTGTCGACGAGCGCGGCCACCGGGATGCCCAGCTTCGTCCCGCGGGTCCACGCCTCCGAGAGCGCCTTCGCCTGCTGCGTGCGCGAGCCCGCCAGGTTGCGCGAGTAGCCGGTGGTGACGATCAGGTCGATGTCGTCGCGGTTCTGCCCGAGCCACTCCTCGACGTTGCCGCGCCACGCGGGACACGTGTCGAGGACCTCGGGAACGGCGGTGCGGCCCGGCAGGTCGGTCGACCAGGCGCAGCCGCCCTTGAGGTGGGTGGTCAGCGAGAGCTCGCCGATCTCGGCCAGGCGCACGAAGGCGGGCAGCATGGCGCGCGCGTGGGAGTCGCCCAGGAGCACCACGTGGGGCCGGTCGCCGGAGCGCTCGCCGAACTCGCACGACTTGAGCTCGACCTGCTCGTTCTTGCCCCAGCACTCGCTGCGGCCGCCCCAGTCGCGACTGACGTCGGGCCCGGCGGGGACGCGCATCGTGGCGAGGTCGGGGTTCTCGCACTCCCCCGCCGGCGGCATCGAGCCGGCGCCGAAGCAGTCGGGCATGTCGGCGTTGACGCGCGCGGTCAGCTGCTCGGCACGCTCCTCCTGCGCGCGGCCGGCCTGCCAGCCGTACGCGGCGACCCCCACGACCACGGCCGCGGCGGTCAGCGAGCCGATCGCGGTGATGACGGGCCTGCGGATGCCGAAGCGCGTGCCGAAGCGGATCGGGTTCTCGACGAAGCGCATCGTGAGCCAGGCCAGGACGAACGTCGCGACGAGGATGCCCACGCGCGGCCACAGGCCCATCTCGCCGTCGAGGATCTCGGGCAGCAGGATGATCGGCGGCCAGTGCCACAGGTACATCGAGTACGAGAGGTCGCCCGTGGTCTGCACGGGCCGCCACGAGACCAGAGGCGCCGGCGAGAGGCGCCCCGCGGGGGTGCCGGCCGCGATCACGAGCAGGGTCGCCAGCACCGGCGCGATCGCGGCGGTGCCGGGGAACGGCGTGCTCTCGTCGTAGACGTAGGAGCACACGGCGATCACGCCGAAGCCGATCCACGAGGCGGCGATCGCGGTGCGGCGCGGCAGCCGGATCCGGTCGACGAGGGCCACCGCGAACACGGCGCCAGCGCCGAACTGCCAGGCCCGCGCCGGCGTCGCGAAGTAGGCCAGCTGCGGGTGCTGCGCGGTGAGCCACAGCGAGTAAAGGAAGCTCGCGAGCGTCACGACCGACAGCACGACCACGACGGCCCGCTTCCGGGACAGCCCGCCGAAGCGGCGCGCGAGCGCGAGGGCGCCGATGATCAGCAGCGGCCAGACGAGGTAGAACTGCTCCTCCACCGAGAGGGTCCAGTAGTGCTGGACGGCGGACGGGACACCGTCGGCGGCGAGGTAGTCGACCGAGTCGATCGCCAGGACCCAGTTCTCGACGTACAGGGTCGAGCCGACGATCTCGCGGAAGTTCTGCGTCCACTGGGCCGGCGGCAGCCACAGCAGCACGCCGATGGACGTCACGAACAGCACGAGGTACGCCGCCGGCAGCAGGCGCCGGGCGCGTCGGGCCCAGAACTGGGCGAGGTCGACGCGGTCCTGGCGCTCGACCTCGCGCATCAGGTGGCTCGTGATGAGGAAGCCGGAGATGACGAAGAAGACGTCGACGCCGATGTAGCCGCCGCTCAGGCGGCCGGGCCACAGGTGGAAGCCGACGACCGCCAGGACGGCGACGGCCCGCAGGGCCTGGATCTCGGGACGCATCAATTCAGCGGCTGCGGCGGAACAGGCCGCGGCGCTCGTTCCCCGACTCGAGCTCGGCCACCCGAGCCTCGAGCTTCTTCGCCCGAGCCTCCGCCTGGGCGATGCCCTGGTGCGCCGAGCGCGCCGCGTTCCAGACGCGCAGGTCCATCAGCTCGGGCTCGGTGGAGCGGGGGCGGACGACGAGACCCGGCCGCACGTCGACCTGCGCCACGGCGCGGTCGAACGGCGCCTCACCGGCCGGGAGGTCCAGCGAGTGGCGCAGGCCGTGCTTCTCCAGGAAGCCGGCGAAGCGGGCCAGGCGCTCGGGGTGGCCCTGCACGAGTCGGGTGTAGTCCGACCGCTCGAACAGACGCTCGGGAGTGTCCTCGCGACGGTGCTCGGTGACCTGCGTGTGCGGGATCTCGAAGTACTCGCACAGCTCGCGGGTGCGGCTGTCGTGGACGATGACGTGCGCCGGCGTGCCCGACAGGAGCGAGGCGATGTTGCCGTGGATGCGGTGGCCCACCGTGAACTCACGGTCGGCCATCGACTGGATCCACGTGGGGGCGTGGCAATGGAAGACCGCCTTGTTCTCCAGGAACGCGTGGTGGCGGATGGAGCCGGGGTAACCCGGGGACGTCGACTTCACCGTGGGACCGCCGAGCATCGCGTCGAGGTCGTTGACCTGCTGCGCGACGTACTCGGTGCGGGGGTGGCGGTCGAAGACGTCCTCGACCCAGCCCTTGGGGATTCGCACGTGCGGCGTGAGGTTGAGGCTCACCTTGGTGTGCTCGTCGAACGCCGGCGCGGTGTCGCGGATCCGCAGGTCGGCCCCGCGCAGGAACATCGAGGGGCAGCCGATGACGTCGACCTCGGAGAAGCCGAGGTCGGACAGGTAGGCGGCGGTGCGCTCGCCGCGCACGCCGATCGACGGGCCCCGCGACAGGACCGCGCGCATGAAGCGCTGGGCGGCGGCGTCGACCTCGTCGGAGCGCTCCGGCGTCCCGTCGAGCTGGAACTGCCCGCCGACGCCGAGGATCGTGACCGGGACGGTAAGCCCCTCGATCGCCGACGTGAGGGCGGTGAGCTGCGGGAGGTAGCCGCGGCGGAACGCGTTCGCCAGCGGGATCACGACGTGCCGCTCCTCCTCGTTGAGGCGGTCGACGCTGCGCATGAGGGTGTTCAGGTTGTTCGCCTCGACGTCGACACCGTCGACCATCACCGAGCGCTGCGCGGACGCGGCGAAGATGAGGTTGCCGGAGTTCTTGCCGCAGCCGACACGGAAGACCTTCATCGACGGAGGGTTCATCGGGTCGACGTAACGGCGGACGTAGATGCGATCTGACACGCCTTGAAGTTTCCCTGACTGCGGCAAGGAACGCTAATGCGCCCCGCGGCGACGGCCGTCGCGGCGGCTCAGCCGCGGGCGAGCGCCGCGCGCAGACGCGCCGGATCGACGCGCCAGAAGTCGTGCTGGCGCCCGTCGACGAACGTCACCGGCACCTGGTCGGTGAACCGCTGCCGCAGGTCGGGGTCGGCGTCGATGTCCACGCGCGTCCAGGTGTCGCCGGTCTCGGCCACGAGCTGGGCCACGACCTGCTCGGCGGCCTCGCACAGGTGGCACCCCTCGCGGGAGTACACCACGACGCGGGCGTCCTCGGCGTGCGCAATGCTCATGCTCGCTCGCTCATGCCGATTCCGAGCGGGCGAGGGCGCGCAGGCGTCCCTTCGCGACCTTGCCCGTGGGCGAGTGCGGCAGGGCGGCCACCACGATGACGCGCGACGGCACCTTGAAGCGCGCCAGCCGCTCGGCCGCGATGGTGCGGACCGCATCCTCGACCGGTGCCGAGTCGCCCTCGGGGTCGTCGGGGACGACGAAGGCCACCACGGCCTCGCCGGTGCGCTCGTCGGGGACGCCGATCACGGCGACCGCCTCGACACCCGGGGTGTCGACGATCGCCTCCTCGATCTCCGAGGGGTAGACGTTGAAGCCCGAGACGTTGATGGTCTCCTTCAGCCGGTCGACCAGGACGAGGTTGCCCGCGTCGTCGAGCAGACCGATGTCGCCCGTGGCCCACCAGCCCTCCGCGTCGGGGCCGTCCGAGCCGTCGGGCCAGTAGCCGGAGAAGAGGTTGGCACCCCGGGCGTAGATCTGGGCCGGGTCGCCGGGTGCGGCCGGCTGGCCCAGGAAGTCGCGCAGCGCGATCTCGACACCCGGGAGCGGGCGCCCGACCGAGCCACCGGGCGGCAGCTGGCCCGGCTCACGGCCGTCGCCGATGGTCATGGTGAGCACGGGCGAGGTCTCGGTGAGGCCGTAGCCCTGCTCGACCGGCTGGCCGGCGAGGGCGTGGAACGCCTCGGCCAGCTCGGGGTCGAGCGCCGAGGCACCGGAGACGACCAGCCGGACCCCGGCGAACGCCTCGGTCAAGCCCTCCAGCCCGACGAGGGCCTGGATCACCTGCGGCGCGACGGGCAGGTTGGTGACGCCGTGGTCGACGATGTCGCCCAGCAGCGCGCCGGGGTGGAACTCCTCGACGAGCACAGCGGTGGCGCCGACCCGGACCGAGAGCGACAGCACGCAGTTCAGGCCGTAGATGTGGAACATCGGCAGCAGGCCGAGCACGACGTCGTCGGGCGTGATGACGGGCGGCGAGTCGACCCGGAGCAGCTGGTCGAGGTCGGCCGCGAGCGCGCGGTGCGTGAGCATGACGCCGCGCGGCAGGCCCGTGGCACCGGAGGTGAACAGGACGACCGCGAGCGACTCGGGGTCGCGCGGGGCGATCGGCTCCAGCTCGACCGCCTGCTCGAGCAGCGCCCCGAAGCGCAGCTCCCCCGCCTCGGGGGCGGCGCGGTGGACGACGATGAGCGAGTCGCCCGTCTCGGCCTGGCGCACCTGGGTGATCGACTGGGCGTCGCCGACGACGATCTTCGGCGAGCAGGCCTCGACCATCCGCGAGATCTCGCGCGGGGTGGCGCGCGGGTTGATCGGCACGGCCACGAGGCCGCCGCGGAGCACGCCGTAGTAGGCCACGGCGAGGTCGATGCCGTTGGACATGACGAGGGCGACCCGCTGTCCGGCGAGGACATTGCGTCCGAGGAGGGTCTGGGCGACACGATCGGCCCATTCGTCGAACTCGGCCCACGTCACGCGACGGTCGCTCCGGGGCTCGATCAGGGCGATGCCCTCAGGGTCACGACGCGCGGTCTCGCGCAGATCGTCACTCACGTTGACGGTCATGGCGTCGAGTCAACCACACCTCGCCGTCCGGCAACGCCGTTACAGTGACGCCATGTCCCCGCGACGACCGCACGACGCCCCGCGCAATCTGCAGTCGCGCTCGATCCTGGCCGGCCAGGCGGCGGCCGCCGCCGCCGAGGTGGAGCAGGCTCTCGCCCAGCCCGCCGACCCCACCGCCGCCGCATTCTTCGACGTGGACAACACGATCATGCAGGGGGCGTCGATCTTCCTGCTCGCCCGCGGCCTGCACCGCCGCGAGTTCTTCACCACGCGCGACATCGCCCGCGCGGCCTGGCAGCAGGCCTACTTCAAGTACGTCGGCGTCGAGGACCCCGAGCACATCGAGCAGGCCCGCAACGCCGCGCTCCAGTTCATCGCCGGCCACGAGGTCAGCGAGCTGGAGGAGATCGGCGAGGAGGTCTTCGACGAGTACATGGCCGCCAAGATCTGGCCCGGCACCAGAGCGATGGCCCAGTGGCACCTCGACCGCGGGCAGCGGGTCTGGCTGATGACGGCGGCGCCGGTGGAGATCGCGCAGGTCATCGCCCGCCGGCTGGGCCTGACCGGCGGCCTGGGCACCGTGGCCGAGCACGTCGACGGCGTCTACACCGGACGGCTCGTCGGCGACATGCTGCACGGAGAGGGCAAGGCGATCGCGGTGCGCGCCCTGGCGGAGTCCGAGGGCCTCGACCTCGAGCGCTGCTACGCCTACTCCGACTCCTCGAACGACATCCCGATGCTGTCCCTCGTCGGGCATCCGTGCGCGGTGAACCCTGATGGCGCCCTGCTCTCGCACGCCAAGGCCAACGGGTGGCTCGTGCGCGACTACCGCACCGGCCGCAAGGTGGTCGCCGCCGGCGCGAAGGCCGGCGCCGCGGCGGCCCTGGCCACCACCGCCTGGCTGCTCACCCGGTTGGCCGTCCGGCGCCTGCGCCGCTCCTAGTCGGCGTCGAGCGGCGGCTGGCGTCGCTCGGGCGGGGCGCCGAGGCGGTCGTAGTCCTCGTCGGAGAGCGGCGGCAGCTCACCCTCGGCCTCGGGCGACAGCGCGGGCAGCAGCATCGCGAGGTAGCGGCGGCGGACCGTCTCCGTGGCGACCGGCGAGTTGAGGCCCAGCACGATCATCCGCAACAGCCAGTAGAGGTCGACCGGCTCGAGGTCGCGGCGCAGGACTCCCCGCAGCTGGCCGCGCCGCAGCAGGTCGACGAACGGCTCCGCGAGCACCTCGAGCGCCTCGTCGGTGACCTGGCTCGCGCCCACCTCGCTCAGCACGGGTGCGTAGCGGCCGATCACCTCGACGAAGTGCGCGGCCACGTCGAGCAGGTCGGCATCCTCCTCCTCGGCGCCGTCGACGAGCGGCAGCAGCTCCTCGGCGAAGATCCGCGCGAACACGGCGCTCTCCAGGGCGGCGCGGTTCGGGAAGTGGCGGTAGACCGTGGCGACGCCGACACCCGCCTCGGTCGCGATCTGCTCCATCGAGGGCGCGGCGTCCTCGACCCAGAGGCGCTGGACCGCGACGACGATGCGCTCGGCGTTGGCCCGCGAGTCACGTCGTGACACAGGTCTCCTCCCCTCCCCTCGCTTCGTTCCACTCCCCATCCTACGATGTGAGAGACATCTATCACTTCGTGAGGAACGCCTGTGTCGACTCTCCTGTACCGGTGGGGCAAGTCCGCCTTCGCCCACCCGTTCCGCTTCCTCGGCGCCTGGCTCGTCCTGCTCGTCGTCATCGTCGGGTCGATCGCGGTCAACGCGCCGAAGCTCAGCAGCGAGGTGACGATCAACGGCGTCCCCGCCCAGGAGGTGCTCGAGCAGCTCGAGCGCGAGATGCCGGCCGCCGCGGGCGGCGCGGGCCAGATCGTCTACCGCGCCCCGGAGCGCACCACCTTCTTCGACGAGGCGTCCGCCGCTCCCCTGGCCCAGTCGATGCAGGGGATCTACGAGGACGACAACGTCGTGAATCCGCTCGACCTCGCCGGCTCCGAGCAGGCGCAGGCCGCGGCTCAGGAGCAGATGGCCGCCCAGGTCCAGGCCGCCGAGCAGGCCGTCGCGGCCGCGCAGGCCGGCCAGGAGCTCGACCAGCCCGTGCCGCTCGTGGTCGGAGGCGAGCTCGTTCCCGGCGTGACCATCTCGCCGGACGGCACCGTCGCCATGGCGCAGTTCCAGTTCACGAAGCAGACGATCGACCTCCCCACCGGAGCCATCGAGGAGGTGCTCGACCACGCCGAGGCGCCCCTGGAGGGCACCGACGTGGAGGTCCTGCCCGGAGCCTCGCTGCAGGAGCTGCCCGAGGTGGCCGGCGCGGGCGAGGCCGTCGGCATCGTCGTCGCCGCGGTCGTGCTCTTCCTGGTCCTGGGCTCCGTCGTGGCCGCCGGACTGCCGCTCGCGACCGCGCTGCTCGGCGTCGGCGTGGGCGTCGGCGGCGCCTACGCGCTGGGCCACTTCTACGACCTCGGCTCGATGAGCGTCGTGCTGGGCCTCATGCTCGGCCTGGCCGTGGGCATCGACTACGCCCTCTTCATCGTCAACCGCCAGCGCCGGCTCATCATGCGTGAGCGGCTGTCCGCCCACGAGGCCACCGGCCGTGCCGTCGGCACCGCCGGCAGTGCGGTGTTCTTCGCCGGCACGACCGTCGTGATCGCCCTCGCGGCGCTCACGGTCATCGGCATCAGCCTCCTGACGACGATGGCGATCATCGCCGCCGCCACCGTGGCCGTGGCCGTCCTCGTGGCGCTCACCGCCCTGCCCGCCCTGCTGGGGCTGGTGAACGAGCGGATCGTGTCGAACAAGGCCCGCGAGAAGTTCCAGGAGCGCGAGGCCGCCGGCGTCGACCACGCCACCGCACGCCGCTGGGCGACCTTCCTGTCCAAGCACCGCTTCCTCGCCTCGGGCGCCGTCATTCTGACGACCCTCGTCATCGCGATCCCGGCGCTCGACATGCGCCTGGGCCTGCCGTCGAGTGAGAACTACAACTCCGGCACCGACCAGCGCGAGAGCTACGAGACGGTCAGTGAGGCGTTCGGCGAGGGCCTCAACGGCCCCCTGCTCGTGGTCCTGTCGTCGCGCGACGACCAGCCCGTCGACCAGCAGGCCGCGGGCGCCGTCCTGGCCGAGCTCGGCCAGCTCGACGACGTCGCCTCGGCGACCGCCGCCGGCATGAGCGAGGACGGCCGCACCGTGCTCGTCTCGCTGATTCCCCGCGAGGGCCCGACCGATCCGTCCACCGAGGACCTCGTGCACTCGCTGCGCGACGCGTCGACCGATGTCGAGGCGACGTACGACATCGACCTCGGCGTCACCGGCCAGACCGCCATGGGCATCGACATCGCCGAGAAGATGGGCGAGGTCATGCCGATCTACCTCGGCATCGTCGTCCTGCTCTCGCTCATCGTCCTGACGATCGTGTTCCGCTCGATCATCGTGCCGCTCAAGGCCACGGCGGGCTTCCTGCTGACGATCCTGGCCACCCTCGGCGCCACCACCGCCGTGTTCCAGTGGGGCTGGCTCAACGGCCTCTTCGGTCTCGACTCGACCGGTCCGGTGATGGCGATGCTGCCGATCCTGGTGACGGGCATCGCCTACGGCCTGGCGATGGACTACCAGGTGTTCCTGGTGTCGTCGATGCGCGAGTCGTGGGTCCACGGCCACAGCGGCCGCGAGTCGGTGATCGACGGGTTCAGCCACTCCAGCCGCGTCGTCGTGGCCGCGGCGGTGATCATGACGGCCGTGTTCGCCGGCTTCATCTTCAACGGCGACCCGATGATCAAGCAGATCGGCTTCGCCCTGGCCGTCGCGATCGCGATCGACGCGTTCCTCGTGCGCATGACGCTCGTGCCCGCGCTGATGGCGATGTTCGGCGACCGCGCCTGGCGCCTGCCGGCCTGGCTCGACCGGCTGCTCCCCGACCTGGACATCGAGGGCGACCAGCTGCTCAAGCGCCTCGGCGCGAAGGAGTCCTGACCAGCGCGCGAAAAAAACTCCGGGGGCGTGTAACGCCGGTGCGCTCCCGTGACATGTGAGAGGTGTCAGCAGTCTCCGGACTGCCCATCACCTGAGGAGATCACATGAAGAACAGCGCACGCATCGGCGCGCTCGCCGCCGGCCTCGCCCTCTCGCTTGGCCCTCTGACGGCTCCCGCGCAGGCCGACGCTCCGACCAAGGAGCCCTGCGCGACCCAGACCACCCAGGTCGCCCGCGCCGAGGCGCAGCTGGCGAAGGTGAACGCCGTGTTCGCCAAGAAGCAGGCGAAGGTCAAGAAGGCCAAGAAGGCCGTCGTCCAGGCCGACACCCGCGCCGAGAAGCGTCAGGCCGTGAAGAAGCTCAAGGTGGCCAAGGCGAGTCGCACCAAGGTCGTCAAGATCAAGAAGGCCCAGGTGCAGCGCGTCGCCCACGCCAAGGCGCGCCTCGCCAAGTGCCT
Source organism: Aeromicrobium phoceense (assembly GCF_013868155.1). NCBI lineage: Bacteria > Bacillati > Actinomycetota > Actinomycetes > Propionibacteriales > Nocardioidaceae > Aeromicrobium > Aeromicrobium phoceense. The sequence continues at coordinate 1,101,984 of NZ_JACEOG010000001.1, read as the reverse complement.
GGCGAGCCAGCCCACCACCTGATCGTCCCCCCGGACTCGCCCACGGATCTGCTGCGTGGGCGCGGGAGGCCGGTCCGTCCCAATCCCCCGGGGCGGGCCGGTTTTTCCGTCGGTGCGGGTTCAGACCCCGGGCGCCGCGTCCGGGATCGACTCGAGGGAGGCCCGCACCGACGGTCGCCGCTCCAGCCGGCGTAGGCCGCGGTGCCGTGCCACGCGCAGCGCGACCGCACTGATGCCCAGCACCTCGGCGGCCGTGTGCGGATCCATGCCGAGCCCGTCGATGAGGCCCACGGCCGCGCGCTCGCGGGGCGGCAGGCCGGCCAGGACGGCACGGAGCCACTGCTGGTGGGCGACGTCGGGACCGTGGTCGGGCACCGGCTCGAGCGCCAGCTCCTCCCCCTCGCTCGGACGGGTGTTGCGACGCTGCCACGTGCGACGCGAGGTGGCGCTGATCCGGCGCGCGATGCCGAAGATCCAGCCGCCGAAGTCGGACGACGTCCCCTCGAACTCCGCGATCTTGCTCGCCGCGACGAACCACGCCTCGGCCGCCACGTCTTCCGGTGCGGCCGCGGAGTCGCCGGTGGGCCGGATGCGCAGCCAGGCGACCAGCCGGCCGGCGTGCTCGACGTAGAGGGCGCGCCACGCCTCCTGCTCGCCGCGCTTGGCCGCCGAGACGAGGGCGTCGTCAGTCATCGCCGGCCCCCGGCTCCTTGTCCTGCGGGTCCGCGGGCGCCGGCTTCCTCCCGGTGCGCTCGCCCGCCTGGCCGCCGTCCTGCTCCTGCGCCGAGCCGCCGTCGCCGCGGTCCTTCTTCTCCTTCTCCTGCCCGAGGTGCTGGCCGTTCTCGCCCTTGTCCTCGCTGCGGGTCTCGCCCTGACCCTTTTCCTTCTCGCGGCCCGGAGCCGGGTTCTCGCCCTGGTCCTTGCCCTGCTCCTTGCCCTGCTCCTTGCCCTTCACCGGCGCGTCGGCCGCCGGGGAGTCGGCCCCGCGTCCGGCCTCGTCGTCGCGCGCGGGTGAGCCCGTCTCGCGACCGGAGGGCGCTCCGGGATCGACAGCGCTGCCGCCGGACCCCTCGCCTCGGTCGGCGTCACCGCCGGTCGGAGCACCACCCTGCTCGCCCTGCGGCGCCGGCGGGTCGGGCGTCACGACGGCCTCGCGCAGCGGCGACGGCGGCAGCCCGGGGACCTCGATCGCACCGACGGCCCAGGCTCCACCCACGGAGACGGCACTGATGCCGAGGAACGCCGCGACCGCGACGGCGACGCGGTGCCGTCGGCGCGGAGCCGCGACCGTGACGCCGCTCGTGCGGGCCGCGGCGGCCAGACGCCGGACGAGGTCGTCCGACGGCTCGAGGGTCGGGGTGTCGAGCAGCAGGTCCGGGCGTCGCGACATGGGCGTGCTCCTGGGGCGGATCAGACGAAGGGATTGCCGCGCTCGACCAGCAGCGTGTACAGCGTCTGCTGGATCGTCTCGCGGACCTGGTCGGTGACGTTGAACAGGAGCATCGGGTCGTCGGCCGACTCCGGCGGGTAGGCGTCGGTGCGGACCGGCTCGCCGAACTCGATGATCCACTTGCTGGGCAGCGGAATCAGGCCGAGCGGACCGAACAGCGGGAAGAACGGCGTGATGGGGATGTACGGCAGACCCAGCAGCCGGGCGAGCGACGGGATGTTGCCGATCAGCGGGTAGATCTCCTCGGCACCGACGATCGACACGGGGATGATCGGCACCTGCGCGCGCATCGCGGACGAGACGAACCCGCCGCGACCGAAGCGCTGCAGCTTGTAGCGCTCACTGAAGGGCTTGCCGACGCCCTTGAAGCCCTCGGGCCACACCGCGGCGAGCTCCCCGGAGGTCAGCAGACGCTCGGCGTCCTCGGCGCACGCGAGGGTGGCGCCCATCTTGCGCGCGATCTGGCCCACGTAGGGCAGCCGGAACACGAGGTCGGCGCCGAGCGGGCGGATCGGCCGGCCGGTGTGCTTGCGCACGGCGTAGCCGGTGATCAGGCCGTCGACGGGCACGGTGCCGGAGTGGTTCGCCACCAGCAGGGCGCCACCGTCGGTGGGGATGTTCTCGACACCGCGCACCTCGAGGCGGAACCAGCTCTCGGCCAGCGGCTCGACGAGGTTCGAGAGCAGGTCGAGCACTTCGGGGTCGAGGCCGAACTCGTCCACCTCGTAGCCGCCCGACAGGCGCCGACGCAGGTTGCCGACGATGTCGACCACCTTCACCTGCCAGTCGGTGCCCATGAGCCGGCGGGCGCCCTCGGCGAAGGCCGCCGCCACGTCCTCGGGATCGATGTCGGCCGTGGCCTCGCGGGGCGGCTCCTGGCGGGGCGGCTCGTCCTCGGGCACGGCGTGCAGGTGGCGCTCACGCTGGGGACCGGGCGCGGTCTCCTCGGGCTCCACCGTGGGCTGCTGCGGCGCCTCGGCCGGCTTCTTCGCCGCGGGCGCCTTCCTGGTGGTCTTCTTCGTCGCCTTCTTCGCCGGAGCGGTGGCGGCGGCCTCCTTGGCAGCGGCGGAGGTGGCCGCCTCGGACTGCGCGGCCGAGGTGGGCTTCGTGCCCGAGCCGGTCTTCTTCGCCGCGGCCTTCTTGGCGGGGGCCTTGGCAGTCGCCTTCTTGGCGGCGGGTCCGGCGAGCGTGCGCGCCGCTCGCGAGGGCGACGTCGAGCCGTTGCCGCGACCCGCACGCCCCGACGTCCCGATGCCCTTGAGGTCGTCCTTCATCCCGTGATCCCCCATGAGTGCAGCAGACCGGGACGCGCCGTCTCGGCGTACCACTCGAAGGTCTCCCGCGTCGTGTGCCGGGGACTGTAGCCGAAGATCTCGCGCAGGGCGGTGGTGTCCAGCACCCGGCCGTACGTCAGCAGGCGGTGGACGCCCGGCGACACGTCCGAGCCCATGTAGTGCACCATCCGGCGCAGCACCGAGCCGAAGCCCAGCGGCGGCAGCGGGATCGTGGGCTTGCCCATGATCCGGGCGGCCTGGGTGAGCATGAGGATGCCGTCGCCCGCGACGTTGAAGGTGCCGGGCCGGTCGGACAGCGCGGCCATCGAGATGACCTCGAGCGCGTCCTGGGGGTGCAGCAGCTGCAACCGGGCGTCGAAGCCCATGGGGACCGGGAGCACGGGATTGGCGAAGTACGACCCCAGCACGGTCGGGAAGTGCGGCGACAGCCACTGCGCCATGCGCAGCGTGGTGACGGTGACGTCGGGACGACGGCGCGCGAAACCGCGCGTGTAGCCCTCGACCTCGACGATGTCCTTGGCGAAACCGGACTTCGTGCCGCCGCGTGCCGTGGCGGACTCGGTGAACACCGCGGGATCACGCGGCGACGCGCCGTACACGGCAGCACTGCTGGCGAGTACGACGCGCTGGACGGTGTCGGAACGCTGGCAGGCGGCGAGCACCTGCATCGTGCCGATGACGTTGATCTCCTTGGTGGCACTGCCGCCCCCGCGCGATCGCATCGGCGCCAGGTCCATGTGGACCACGGTGTCGACGTCCTCGACGGCAAGAACCTTGGAGATGACCGGCGTGCGGATGTCCGCACGCACGAATTTGACTGACCCGAGATCGTCGGTGGGCAGGGTCGTGTCGACTGCGACGACCCTGGCATCACCAGCTTCAGCGATGCGCCTCGCAGCGAGTGCCACGCCCGGCGTGGCCGCGCCCGTGACGAGGACGACCCCGGCCATCGGTCACTTGCCCAGACGGCGGCGCTGCACGCGTGTGCGCTTCAGCATCTTGCGGTGCTTCTTCTTCGACATCCGCTTGCGGCGCTTCTTGATGACAGAACCCACGACTCACCTCGATCTGATCTTTCACACAGGACAGACCAACCCTAGGCGATCGCACCCCGCCTGCACACAGCGGTGGGCAGGGGAACGTCAGCGACCGTCGGTCCGCCCCCCGCGGACCTCGGGCCGGATCAGCCGGCTTGGTAGAACGACTTCTGCAGCAGCTCCTCGACCGCGTGCTCAGGCACACGGAAGGAACGGCCGACACGCACGGCTTCGAGCTCGCCGGAATGCACGAGCCGGTACACCGTCATCTTCGAGACACGGATCTGGTCCGCGACCTCGGCAACGGTCATGAAGCGGGTTCCCTCAGACATCTCACACCATCCTCCCAGGGGCACGCGCGCTCTCCGGCTTCCCCACCGGAGAGTGAGCGCGCGTGCTTGGTGTGAAGACTAGTGGCAGAAGGGTCACCTGGGAACGAAAAATTTGAAACTCATGGCCTCTTGGCGTACCGTCCGCGCTCGACCCGCTCCTTGTGTACCGCGACCGTACCCCCAAACCCGCAGCTGCGCCGGGGATTTCGGTCAGTACGAGGGATCGAGGCCGATCAGGGGAAAAGTCTCTGTCCGGGTGGCCTGGATCGATCGGTCGAGCCACGAGGCCGGGTCGTACCCGTCCTCCCAGCGCCGGTAGAGCGCTCGCCGGCCGTCGGTCATCCGGGTGGGCGCGGGCTGGCCGCGCAGCTCCTCCACGGCCCGCCGCCACGCCTCGGGCGTCTCGGTCTCGGGCGGGAGCGGATGACCGCTGACGATCGACAGCAGGTGGCCCCACGCGCGCGGCACGACGTCGACGACGGCGTAGCCGCCCCCGCCGGTGGCGAGCCACTTGCCCGCGGTGACCTCCTCGGCCAGGTCGCGCACCGCCAGGTAGGACGCACGTTGCCCGTCGACGCTCAGCATGAGGTTGGTCAGCGGGTCGTCCATGTGCGAGTCGCAGCCGTGCTGGCTGACGATCACTTCGGGCGCGAACTCGCGGACGATCGGCGGCACCACCGCGTGGAACGCGCGGAGCCAGCCGGCGTCGGAGGTTCCGGGCGGCAGCGGGACGTTGACCGCCGAGCCCTCGGCTCCCTCGGCGCCGACCTCCGTGGAGTAGCCGGTGCCCGGGAACAGGGTCTGCGGCGACTCGTGCAACGAGATCGTCAGCACCCGGGGGTCGTGGTAGAAGATCGCCTGCACGCCGTCGCCGTGGTGGGCGTCGACGTCGATGTAGACGATCTTCTGGGCCCCGTGGTCGAGCATCCACTGGATGCCCATCGCCACATCGTTGTAGACGCAGAACCCGCTCGCGCGGCCGGGCATCGCGTGGTGCAGGCCGCCGCTGACGTTGATCGCGCGCTTGCGCTCGCCGGTCCAGACCAGGCGCGCGGCCTCCAGGCTCGCTCCGGCGATCAGGGCGCTGGCGTCGTGCATCCCGCGGAAGACCGGGTTGTCCTCGGTGCCCAGGCCGTGGGCGGCGTCGGTGTGTGTCGGGTGCTTGCTCAGGTTGATCACGCGCTCGACGTAGTCGGGCGTGTGGACGCTGAGCAGCTCGCGCTCGGTGGCGGGCCGAGCGCCCACGACGTCGAGGTCCTGCAGCACCCCCAGCTCCTCGGCGAGTGCCATGGTCAGCTTGACCCGGATCGGCGCCATCGGGTGCGAAGGCCCGAAGTCGTAGTCGGTGAGGTGCTCGTCGAACACCACCGCGGCGCGATCGTCCATGCCCGTCACCCTAGTTCCGCGGACCGGGCGATCGCGGCGAGAACGCCGGCTCGGATCCCCTCGCCCACCCCGTGCTGGTCGAACGTGGTGATCGCGGCGTGCGTGGTGCCGTTCGGCGAGGTCACCCGACGGCGCAGCTCCTCGGGCGACTCGTCCGAGCCGGCCAGCAGCTCGGCCGCGCCGGCGAGGGTCTGCACCGTGAGGGTGCGCGCGTCCTCGGGGGCGAGTCCGCCCTCGATGCCGGCGGCGATCATGTGCTCGGCGAGGTGGAACAGGTAGGCCGGTCCCGATCCGGAGACCGCGGTGACCGCGTCCTGGTGGGACTCGTCGACCACGACGACCTCACCGCCGGCGCCGAGCAGTTCGACCACGGCCTCGAGCCGGTCGGCGGGCACCCGGCTGCCGGGCGAGACGCCGAACATCCCGCGCCCGATGACGGCCGGCGTGTTCGGCATCGCGCGGACGACGGCGGCGGTGTCAGGCAGGGCGGCCTCGATCGTGGCGGTGCGCACCCCGGCGGCGAGCGAGACCACGGTGGCCCCGGCATCGACCGAGGCGGCGATCCCCGGGAGCACCGTGGCGACGTCCTGGGGCTTCACGACGAGCAGGATCACGTCGGCCCCGGCGACCGCGGCGACGTCCTCGGCGGTGGCGTGCCCGAGGGCCTCGAGCTCGGCCCGGCGCTCGGCGCTGCGCTCGATCACGACGATGTCGTCGTGCCCGGCACGCGCCATCGCCTCGGCCAGCGTGCCACCCATGACCCCGCCACCGACGACCGCGATCCTCATGGGTCCGAGGGTAGTTCCCTGCGGGCCCGTCCCGGCTCCGGCCCTGCCCTCAGGCGTGACCGGCGTCTCTCATGCGTCGATCCCCAAGACGGCGAGCGCCTCCTCGACGGACGCGACGATCGTGAACAGCTCCTCGTCGCGCGGACCGATGAAGCCCTCGGACGCCCCGTGCGAGACGATCTCGCGCAGTGGCCCGTAGTAGCCGGCGGTGTCGACCACGACGATCGGCTTGTCGTGGAAGCCCAGCTGGCGCCACGTGAGGATCTCGAAGAACTCCTCGTACGTGCCGAGGCCGCCGGGCAGGACGACGAACGCGTCCGACAGCTGGTGCATCAGCGCCTTGCGCTCGTGCATCGTCTCCACGACGTGCATGTCGGGATCGCCGCGGTGCCCGCCCTCACGCTCGAGCAGCGACTGGGGGATGACGCCGACGACGCGGCCGCCGCCCTCACGGGCCGCGCGGGAGGCGGCTCCCATGATGCCGATCCCGCCGCCGCCGAACACCAGGTCGACTCCGGCGCGGGCCAGCGCGGCACCGAGCTGCTCGGCGACGGCGAGGTACTCGGGGCGGGCTCCGTCGCGCGCTCCGCAGAACACGCAGACGGCGCCGATGGTGGTCTCACTCATGGAAGTCACGGTGCCAGTGTGGGACGAACCGACGGCGACCGGACGGCGACCCCCGGGCGACGGCGTGCCGAAGCGGCCTATCGTGGCCCGGTGCGCATCGACCCGTTCGTGCTGATGATCCTGGGCCTGGCCGGCCTCGGCATCGTTCTTCCCGCGCAGGGTGTCGTGCTCGACGTGGTGTCCGTGCTGGTCCAGGTGGGCATCGTCGCGCTGTTCTTCCTCTACGGTGCGCGGCTGTCGACCGCCGAGGTGGTGCACGGCCTGACCGCGTGGCGCGTGCACGCCGTGATCGTGGCCGTCACGTTCGTGGTCTTCCCGCTCATGGGCCTGGCCCTGTCCCCGCTGGCGCCCGCCGTGATCTCGCAGCAGCTGCTCGCCGCGCTCGTTTTCGTGTGCCTCGTCCCCTCCACGGTGCAGTCGTCCGTGGCCTTCACGTCGATCGCCGGCGGCGACCGGGCGATCGCCGTGGTCGCGGCCTCGACGTCGAGCCTGCTCGGGGTCTTCCTCACGCCGCTGCTGGTGGCGCTGGTCCTCGGGGGCGACGTCACGGTGGACGCCGAGGCGGTCCTGCGGATCGTCGGCCTGCTGCTCGTGCCGTTCCTCGCCGGGCAGATCGCACGTCGGTGGCTGCGGCCGTGGCTCGTGCACCACGAGACGGGACTGCGACGCTTCGACCGGTCGACCGTGCTGCTCGTGGTCTACGCCGGATTCAGCCGGGGCACGAACGCCGACGTGTGGAGCGTGCTCGACTGGGGCGACGGCGCCGTGGTGGGCGCCGTGTGCGTCGGGCTGCTGGCCGTCTCGTCGGTGCTCTGCTGGCTGGCCGGCCGCCGGTTCGGCCGTGGCGCCGGGATCGCGATCTACTTCTGCGGGACCAACAAGTCCCTCGCGGCGGGCCTGCCGATGGCCAGCGTGCTGTTCTCCGCGACCACGTTCCCGCTGATGATCCTGCCGCTCATGGTCTACCACCAGCTCCAACTGGTCGTCGGCTCGCTCATCGCGACCAGACTGTCGGGGCACGGCCCTAGCGTGGGCCCATGACTGTCACTCCAGCGATGATCACGTGCGACACGACCGACGCCACGGCGTTGGCCACCTGGTGGGCCGAGCAGACCGGCGGCACCATCACCGAGGAGAACGACGGCTGGTACGTCATCGTCTCCGTGCCCGACAGCCCCACGCTGGCCTTCCAGAAGGTGGAGGACCCCACGCCGGGCAAGAACCGCCTGCACCTCGACGTGCTCACCGACGACCTCGACACCGAGGTCGCCCGGCTGCGCGAGGCCGGTGCCGGCCTGGTCGCCGAGCGCGGCGACGAGAACTTCCGGTGGGTCACGCTCACCGACCCGGCCGGCAACGAGTTCTGCGTCGCCCAGCGGTCCTGACCCGGCTCAGACGGGCGTGGGCGCCAGGTGCAGCCGCGCGTAGGCCAAGGCCTCCAGCAGGTCCGCGTCGCGGTCGGCCGCCTTGCGGGTGTTGACCTCCACCACGACATGGCCGGTGAAGCCGCGGTCGGCGAGGTGGCCCAGCAGCTTGTCGCACCCCTGCGTGCCGCGGCCGGGGATGAGGTGCTCGTCCTTCATCGACCCGGATCCGTCGGCGAGGTGGATGTGCGCCAGTCGGTCGCCCAGGTCGTCGATGAGCTGCATGGAGTCGATCCGCGAGGTGGCGCTGTGCGAGAAGTCCACCGTGACGTTCTCGTACTCGAAGGGCACCGGGTCCCACCCGGGCGCGTAGGCCTGGAACTCGCGCTTGCCCGAGCGCCACGGGTACATGTTCTCCACCGCGAACGCCACGTCGTACTCGTCCTCGAGCCGGGTGATGCCCTCGACGAAGCCGCGGGCGTACTCGCGCTGCCAGCGGAAGGGCGGGTGCACCACCACGGTGTCGGCGCCGACGTCGAGCGCCATCTCGGCGCTGCGGTGCAGCTTGCCCCACGGGTCGGTGCCCCACACGCGCTGCGTCACCAGCAGGCAGGGCGCGTGGATCGAGACCACGGGGATGTCGTGCGACGACGCCAGGGCCTTGATCGCGGTGGTGTCGGCGCTGACCTCGTCGAGGCCCACCATCACCTCGACCCCGTCGTAGCCCAGCCGCGCCGCGGTCGCGAAGCCGGCTGCCGTGCCCTCGGGATAGACCGACGACGTGGACAGCGAGACCATCGGGTCGCTCGAGCGCGTGCTCACGACTCCCAGCCTAGAGCGGTGCTGGTCACATGTGGTCCAGGTACTCGATCAGCACACCCTCGCGCAGGGCCCACGGACAGATGAGCAGCTCCTCCAGTCCGAAGAGCTCCATCGTCGCCTCGGCCACCACGGCGCCCGCTCGCATCTGGTGCGCGCGCAGGGCGGACACGCCGGGCATCGCGGCGATCTGCTCGTCGGACGCGACCCGCAGCTCCTGGCCCAGCTCGACGAGGTCGCGGTGCTTCAGGGTGCGACGCACGTAGGGGCCGTCGCCCGACGGGGCAGCACCGCACATCCGCGCCAGCGAGCGGAAGGTCTTGCTCGTCGCGACCGCCTGGTCGAAGGGCCCGCCCCGCAGCAGCGGGCCGGCGACGGCACCGATCTCGCGTCGCACCTCACGGCGCAGGTCGTCGTGGTCGAGACCCCGGTCGAGCCACTCGCGGGTGAGTCGGCCGGCTCCGAGGGGCAGCGACGTCGCGGTGTCGGGCGTCTCGTCCGACCCGACCGCGAGCTCGAGCGAGCCCCCGCCGATGTCGAACACTCCCAGACGGCCCGAAGACCAGCCGAACCAGCGGCGCACCGCGAGGAACGTCAGTCGCGCCTCGTCGTCGCCGGGGAGGATCTGCAGCTGGATGCCGCTGGCCTCGGCGACGCGGGCGATGACCTCGTCGGCGTTGCCCGCCTCGCGCACCGCCGAGGTGGCGAAGGCCAGCACGCGCTCGGCGCCCTTGTCCTCGGCCTGCGAGCCCGCCTCGACCACGTACTTGGCGAGCCGGTCGATGCCCTCGCGGGTGAGGTGACCGTCGGTGTCGAGGTTCTCCGCGAGCCGCAGTGGCTCGCTGAAGGAGTGGGCCGGCACCGGCGGTCCGCCCCGGAAGGCGTCGACGATGAGCAGGTGCCCGGTGTTGGAACCGATGTCGAGGACGCCGATGCGCATGGGCTCAGTCTGACATCGAGGCGACCGCCTGCGCAGCGGTCCACCGCGGCTCGAACACCCCGGTGCGGGCGATCTCGCGGTAGAGGACCGGCGCCAGCGTGGCCGAATAGGTCGCCGAGACGTGGTTGTAGTCGCGGTAGACGTTGACCCCGCCGATCACGGCCGGGCACCGGCCGTCGACACAGAACAGGGGCCTGGTGTCGACGAAGTGGGCGCCCTCGAGCTGCTCCGCCGCCGGCTCGAAGGGATCGAACTCCGGGACGAGGTCCTCGACCGGGACGTCGCACCTCGACCACTCGCGCGAGTCGAGCTCGGTCAGGCAGTCCAGGGTGTCCTCCTCGAGCCGCGGGTTGTCGCGCAGCGCCACGACCGGCACGCCCGCCTCGACCACCGGCTTCCAGGCCTCCACGTGGCTGGCCACCTGGCGGGCGTCCGGGCCCTTCATCCGGCCGTTGTACGCGGTGGTGACGACGACGTCGTAGTCCTGGACGTGGTCGACCAGCCAGTCCGCCAGCCGCCCGCGCCACACGTCGCACCGCGGGCCACGCTCGGTGTCCTTGCGGTCCAGGACCGGAAGGGTGCTCCACCCGCAGCTGGCCTTCGTCGCGGCGTCGACCTCGATCACGCCGCGCTCATCGAGGCGGCGGAAGGCGCCCAGCAGCACGCGGGCGTGGGAGTCGCCCAGCACGAGCACGCGGGGCACGTCGGGGTCCGGACTCGCGTCCTCCCCCAGCTGGCAGACGTCGAGATCGGCGTCGCTCGGGTCCGACCAGCAGTCGAGGTAGGACTCGAAGTCCCACCGGGCCCGGTTCAGGGGCGGACGGATGACGCCGTCGAGCTCGGGGTTGGCGCAGTCACGACCGTCGCTCACGGCGGCCATCGTCATCGCACCGAGACAGTCGGGCAGGTCGGCCGTCATCACGGCCTCGACCCGGGCGACGTCGCTCTCGATCGCCTCGACCCGGCCCAGGCCCGGCACGGTGACCAGGAAGGCGGCCAGGACCGAGGCGGCCGCGACGCCGACCCAGACCCCGCCGCGATCGACGAGCGCGCGCACGGCGGCGATCAGGCCCACCGTGGCGACGGCGACGGCACCCACCATCAGGAGCAGCAAGGCACGGTCGCGCAGGCCGAGCTCGCGTCCGATCACCTCGGGCGCGAGCCGCAGCGCGGGGCCCGCCCAGCACAGACCGGCCCAGGCGACGGCGCCGAACCAGGCGGCCAGCCGCGGGCCGAGCAGGACCGCGGGCGAGCCCGGGGCGGGCCCGCTCAGCACCAGGATGAGGCCGACCACGGCGCCCGTGACGGTGTCCAGCACCCCGCCCGTTCCGAGAACGGCGACGCCCGCCACGGCCAGCGTCGTGAGCCAGGCGATGACCGCGAGCTCCCGCCGCCCGGCCGCCTCGGGCCGCCGGGCCATCGCCAGGGACACCAGGACGCCGAGTCCGACCGGCCAGAACCTCGCCCCGAGATGCCCCGCCGGGTCGAACGCCCACCAGGCGAACGAAGCGACCGACAGCGCGAGCACGATGAGGCCGAGTCCGCTCGCGAGCCGGCCAGCGACCCAGCGCAGCACCAGGACGAGCGCGGCCGACTGCACCAGCAGCGCGACGATCCAGAAGAGGGAGACGGGCGACTCGGCGGCGACTCCGCGGATGTTGGTGGCCGCGACGGCTGCGTCGCGGACCTCGTCCAGCACGGGGTCCCACGCACGGACGTCGACCCAGCGCTGCACCGCGAGCCCGGTGGCGACAAGGACGAGCAGGGGCGGCACGAGGAGCCGCAGTCCGGCTCCCAGGGCGGGCCCGAGCGGGCGGCCACGCTCCACCAGCAGCGTGTGCCCCAGCAGCGCGCCGGCGGCGACCAGCAGGATCTCGGTGGCCGCACCCGCGCCGGGCAGGCGGCCGGGCCAGTACAGGCCGAGCACGACGAGCGCCGACGCGGCGCCCGCGATCGTGCACCACGCCGTGGTGGGTCGTCCCCCGGTCATCACGTTCGTCAACCCTACGTGGCGCCGCCACGTGACCTACTGTGTGACCGTGCCCGAGGTCGACCTGGGATTTCCCCGCTCCTTCGTGGAGTTCGCGAACCCCGACGACGCCACCGAGGTCTTCCGCTGCGACCTCACGTGGCTCACGTCGCGGTGGACCTGCATCTTCGGCGCCGGCTGCCCTGGCATCTACGCGGACGCCCCCGACTCGGGCTGCTGCACCCTCGGGGCCCACTTCAGCGACGAGGACGACCACGCCCGGGTGGCCGGCTTCGTGGAGCGGCTGGACCCCACCGAGTGGGAGCTGCACGACCTGGGGCACCGCGACGGGTGGACCGAGCGCGACCAGGACGGCGAGCTGAAGACGCGCGTCGCGGACGGCGCCTGCATCTTCCACAACTCCCGCGACTTCCCCGGCGGCTACGGCTGCGCGCTGCACGCCCACGCCCTGGCCACCGGCCTCGAGCCCCACACGACGAAGCCCGACGTGTGCTGGCAGCTGCCCCTGCGACGTCAGTTCCGCGAGGTCGACCCGGGCGACGGCTCGTCCTACACCGAGGTCAGCATCGGCGAGTACACCCGCGCCGGGTGGGGCCCGGGCGGCGCCGACCTCGACTGGTACTGCTCGTCGAACACCGAGGCCCACGTGGCTGCCGACCCGGTCTACGTCGGCAATCGCGCCGAGCTGACGGCGCTGATGGGCGAGGCCGGCTACGCCGAGCTCGTCGTCCACTGCGAGCGCTTCGTCGCGGCGGGACGGCCGGTGCCGCACCCCGCCGACCCAAGGTGACCCTGACTGCGACCGCGATCACATGACGGGCAACAATGCCGTATGCACCTCGATCATCTGTCGTTCGCAGTCGGTCCGGCCGGTCTCATCGAGACCACGACCGAGCTGAGTGAGAAGTTCGGCGCCGTGTTCCAGGCCGGCGGCGTCCATCCCCGCTTCGGCACCAACAACATGATCCTGCCGCTGAGGAACCGTCAGTACCTCGAGGTCGTCGAGGCGCTCGAGCACCCCGCCTCCGACAAGGCACCCTTCGGCCAGGCCGTCAAGGCACGCTCCGAGCTCGGCGGCGGCTGGATGGGCTGGTGCGTCTCGGTCGACGACATCACGTCCGTGGAGCACCGCATCGGCCGTCACGCCGTGCCGGGCAACCGCCACCGTCCCGACGGCTACAACCTCACGTGGCAGCAGATCGGCGTCCACGGCATGCGCGCGGATCCGCAGCTGCCGTTCGTCATGAGCTGGGGCGTGCCGCCCGAGGAGCACCCCTCGCAGATGGCCGAGACCGAGATCGCGCTCGTCGGCCTGGAGATCGCCGGAAGCCCCGAGCGCCTGGCCGACTGGCTGGGCGAGCCGGCCGTCGGCGCCCTCGAGCAGATCGAGGTCCGGTGGGTCGCCCCGAACGGCGCGCCGGGCATCCTCGCGGCCGAGTTCGAGACGCCCGACGGGACCGTCCGCATCTGATCCCGAGGTCTGTCGGACCTCGCGTCTAGGCTCCTTCCATGCCACCGAAGACCGCCTCCGCGTTCGCCTGCTCCGAGTGCGGCTGGACCACCGCCAAGTGGGTCGGCCGCTGCGGCGAGTGCCAGGCGTGGGGCACCGTCGACGTCGTCGGCGGCAGCTCGCGCAACGGCCGCACGACGGCCGGCCCGGTCTCCAGCCCCGCCGTCCCGATCGCCCAGGTCACCGCCACGGAGGCGGCCTCCGTGGGCTCGGGCATCCCCGAGCTCGACCGCGTCCTCGGCGGTGGCGTCGTCTCCGGTGCCGTGATGCTGATGGCGGGCGAGCCGGGCGTGGGCAAGTCCACGCTGCTGCTCGAGGTGGCCGCACGCTGGGCCCGCGCCGGCCGCCGCACGCTGTACGTCTCGGGCGAGGAGTCCGCCGCCCAGGTCCGGCTGCGTGCCGAGCGCACCGGCGCCCTGGCCGACGAGCTCTTCCTCGCCGCCGAGACCGACCTCGGCGGCCTGCTCACCCACATCGACGCGGTCAAGCCCAGCCTGCTGATCGTCGACTCGGTCCAGACCATCGGGTCGGCCTCGATCGAGGGCGTCCCCGGCGGTGTCACCCAGGTGCGTGAGGTCGCTGCCACGGTGATCGGGCGCGCCAAGGCCGAGGGCATCGCCACCCTCCTGGTCGGCCACGTCACCAAGGACGGGTCGGTCGCCGGCCCCCGCGTCCTCGAGCACCTCGTCGACGTCGTCCTGCAGTTCGAGGGCGACCGCACCAGCCGGCTGCGGCTGCTGCGCGCCACCAAGAACCGGTTCGGCCCGGTCGACGAGATCGGGTGCTTCGACCTCGTCGACGCCGGGATCGTCGAGGTGCCCGATCCGACGGGGCTGTTCGTCTCGCGTCACGAGTCCCCGGTCCCGGGCACGTGCGTCACGGTCACGATGGAGGGGCGCCGGCCGCTGCTGGCCGAGGTCCAGGCCCTCACCGTCGCCGCCACCACGCCGTCGCCCCGGCGCTCCTCCAGCGGCCTGGACTCCTCCCGCGTCGCGATGCTGCTGGCGGTGCTGAGCAAGACCGGTGTCTCGCTGGGCAACCAGGACGTCTACACCGCCTCGGTCGGCGGTGCCCGCCTGCACGAGCCGTCGGTCGACCTGGCCGTTGCGCTGGCCGTCATCTCGGCCGCGGGTGGCTCGCCGCTGCCCGGCGGGCTCGTCGCCATCGGCGAGGTCGGACTTGCCGGCGAGGTCCGTCCCGTGCGCGGGCTGGAGGCCCGGCTGCGCGAGGCCGCGCGGATCGGCTTCACCCACGCGATCGTCCCCATGGGCAGCGAGAACCTCGACCGCGTAGGCCTCAAGGTGCTGCGAACCGGAGATCTGGCCGCCGCGCTCCGGGCGCTGCCCTAGGATGAGGCGACCACGTCCATGACCGAGAGCGGGGGATGTCGTGGCGGTTCCGGACCTGAGGGCCACACTCACCTCCGTCGCGCCCGGAACGGCGCTGCGTGAGGGACTCGAGCGCATCATGCGAGGGCGCACCGGCGCCCTGATCGTGATCGGCCAGGACCGGATCGTCGACTCGATCTCCACGGGCGGCTTCGCCCTCGACGTGCCCTTCACGGCCACCGGCGTCCGCGAGCTGGCGAAGATGGACGGCGCGATCATCCTGGACTCCTCGGCCACGCGGATCATGCGGGCCGCGGTGCACCTCATGCCCGACCCGTCGATCCCCACCACCGAGTCCGGCACCCGCCACCGCACCGCCGAGCGCGTGGCCCGCCAGACCGGCGTCCCGGTGATCTCCGTGTCGGCGTCGATGCACACGATCGCGCTCTACCAGGACGACCAGCGCTACGTCCTCGAGGAGCCCACGGTCGTCGTCAGCCGCGCGAACCAGGCGCTGCAGACGCTCGAGCGCTACCGCACCCGCCTCGACGAGGTGTCCGACGCGCTGTCGGCGCTCGAGGTCGAGGACCTCGTCACCGTCCGCGACGTCACCGCGGTGGCCCAGCGCCTCGAGATGGTGCGACGCATCTCCGACGAGATCGACATGTACGTCCTCGAGCTCGGCTCCGACGGCCGCCTCCTGTCGCTCCAGCTCAACGAGCTCGTCGGCGGGGTCGAGTCCGAGCGCACCCTCGTGGTGCGCGACTACCTGCCCGCCGGCGCCGACGACCAGGTGGTCAAGGTCCTCGACGAGCTGGCCGCGCTGGAGTCGCAGGAGGTGCTCGACCTCGGTGTCGTCGCCGCCGCCCTGCAGATCGGCGACGGCAACTCGCTCGACGCCTCGGTCTCGCCGCACGGCTACCGGCTGCTCGCGCGCATCCCGCGCCTGCCCGGCTCGGTGGTGGAGCGCCTCATCACGCACTTCGGCACGCTGCAGCGCCTGCTGGGCGCCAGCCTCGACGACCTCCAGGCCGTCGAGGGCGTGGGCGACCTGCGGGCCCGCGGCGTGCGCGACGGCCTCTCCCGCCTCGCCGAGTCCAGCATTCTGGAGCGCTACGTCTGAGAGTTCGGCGGCTCAGCTGGGCAGATCGGCCACGGCGCGGTCGTCGGACGCGTAGTACTCCGCGAGGATCTTCTGCGCGACGCGGGCGCCGCTCTCCTCGAGGCGCCGCTTCCCGCCGGGCAGCCGCCCCAGCACCCGGTGCCGCGCCGAGTTGGCCACCCAGAGCATCACGTGCGCCCACGGAGGTCGCCACGGCAGTCCGAGCTCACGCATGCTCTCGCGGCCGAGGAACAGGCTCAGCATGCTGAGTGAGCGCTCGGTCTTCCAGCGCCCGTGCGGCAACCGGCCGAGCACGGCGATGATGTCCTGCGAGAGCTGCGGTCCCGCTTCGGTGATCCCGTCCTGGGCCAGCACGACGTGGTAGTTGATCCGTTGGCGCTCGCGTTCGGAGTCCACCAGCCACGGCTCGTCAACACCCATCAGCCAGCCCACGTACTTCCACAGGTGCATCACGGCACGTGAGTCGTCCTGACTCACCGGCACCCCGAGCGCCTTCACACCGATCAGCACCGTGCCGTCGAACAGGCCGAGCGTGCCCGCCTGGTCGGCCTGGTTGATCGGCAGGCCCCACCGCTCGACGTCCCACCGCGGCTCGAACGTGTGGTTCACCAGCGCGTGCATCGCCCGCACGTGCGCCGTGGTGCGCCAGCCCTCGCCGTGCACGTCCAGGCCGCCGGCCGTCGTCACCGCCACCGCCCACGACTGGGTCTCGGCGAGCCGACGCTGCGTGCTCTCCCCGGCCAGCGCTCCGGTCGCCACGAGCAGGTCCGGAGGCCCGCCGAAACGGTAGCCCCCGATCAGCGAGAGCTGCAGCAGCACGTCGGCCGCGTTCCGCCCGAAGCGCCGGAAGACCCGCGCCCCCTCCTCGACCAGGTCGCGGTCGAGCCAGGGCGGGTCCTCCCGCAAGGTCCCCACGAACTCCGCGAGCGCGGGCGGCGCCTCGGCGTCGATGCCGTGCTCCAGCGCGGCGCGGAACTGCGCCATGGACACGCGCTCGGGATCGCCGGCAGGCAGGCGCATCGCCGCTGCCAGCCGAGCGCCCAGCTCGTCGCGTTGCGTGAACCCCCGTCCGATCCGCGCCATCAGGAGCTCGTCGACCTCACGTACCCCGGCGAGGACCTTGAGCACCCGGCCCAGCCTCACGTTGCGCTCTCCCCCGGCCCGGAAGCGGGCGGGCGGACTCTGGACCGTCGTCATGACGACACCGTGACACGAGTAATTGCTCGCATACAATTCGCGTCATGGCCCTGAGGAAGCTCCCCCGTCAGCAGCGCTCACGCGACATGGTCGACCGGATCGTCGCCGCGGCCCGCGAGGTGCTGGTGGCCGACGGCTACGACCGGCTCACCACGAACCGCGTGGCCGACCGGGCCCGGGTGAGCCCCGGCTCGCTCTACCAGTACTTCCCCGACAAGGCCTCGATCGTCGAGGAGGTCACCGCCCGGTACGTCGACCGGCTGGCCGAGGACGTGGTCGCCTCGCTGGTCGACCATGTGCACGAGGATCCCGAGGCGATGGCCCGCGCGACGGCCGAGGCCCTGTTGTCGGCACTCGAGCGCGACCCCACGCTGCTGCGCGTGGTGTGGCAGGAGCTGCCGGCGTCGCGTCACCTCGACGACCGGCACGGCCTGGAGCGACGGGTGCGCGACGTGCTGCGCGCCTACCTCGGCGGCCGGCAGCCTCCCGGCGCCCGGCGTCGCGACCCGGCCCGCTCCTCGTGGCTGATCGTCCTGGCGGTGGAGTCGCTGGCCGTGCGCTTCGTGCTGGACGACGATCCTCCCCTGACTCGCGAGGAGCTCGTGGAGGACCTCGTGGCCCTCGGCCTCGCCTGGTGGTGACCGCGCCACAACAGACGAGCGCCCGGCCGAAGCCGGGCGCTCGTCAGTGAGTGGGTTGCTGCGTCAGGAGGCGAGGACCTCGTCGAGACGGATCTCGGCCTTGTCCTCGTTCGTGTTCTCGGCGAGCGCGAGCTCGGAGACGAGGATCTGGCGCGCCTTGGCCAGCATCCGCTTCTCGCCGGCCGAGAGGCCACGCTCGTGATCGCGGCGCCAGAGGTCGCGGACGACCTCGGCCACCTTGAGGACGTCGCCGGAGTGCAGCTTCTCCAGGTTCGCCTTGTAACGTCGGGACCAGTTGGTGGGCTCCTCGACGTGCTCGGCACGGAGCACGCTGAAGACCCGCTCGAGTCCTGCTTCATCGACCACGTCGCGGACGCCCACGAGATCGACGTTGTCGGAAGGGACGCGGACGACCAGATCGTTCTGAGCGATGATCCGGAGAACGAGGTACGTGCGGTCCACGCCCTTGATGTTCCGGACCTCGATGTCTTCGATCACCGCCGCGCCATGATTGGGGTACACGACGGTTTCGCCGACAGAGAAAGCCATGGAGAAAGCACCTTTCCTAGGTGACCAGAATAACATGGCGGAACGAGTACCCTGCCTGCCTTCGTTCCCGGGTGCCCCGGATACCATGCCAGCGTGAGCACTCGTCGCACCCTTGCCGCCATCACCCTGGCCGTCGTCGCCCCGTTCGCGCTCTCCGCCTGCGGCACCAGCTTCGGCGCCCAGACGAATCAGCAGTACCAAGCCGCTGTCGGCTCGAACCTGCGCACGGGCCCGATCGGCGTCTACAACGGACTGTTCGTGGACAACGCCGACGGCACCGCCACCTTCTCCGGCGGTCTGCTGTCCACCGAGAGCCAGACCATCGAGTCGGTCACGGTCGACGGCGCCGCGAAGAAGCTGGCCCGTCCGATCACGCTGAAGCCCGACACGCTGCTGACGCTGGGCACCGCGGGCGAGATCGTCGTCAAGAGCGACATCGCGGCCGGCGACTACGTGGTCATCAGCTTCGCGGCCACCCCCGGTGGGGACGTCAGCATCGAGGTCCCGGTCGTGGCCCGCACCGAGATGTACGCCGACGTCGCGAAGCGGCCCACCGGCGAGGCCAAGACCGTCCAGGAGCAGGAGTCCGACCCGGCCGAGGGCGGCGAGGACCAGTCCGACGTCGAGCAGAAGGACACGTCCCCGCCCTCGTCGTGATCCTCACCCCGAGCACGACGAACGGCCCCGGCGATCGCCGGGGCCGTTCGCGTTCCGAGGTCAGGCGACGGGAAGCTCGCCCGTTACGAGGTAGACGACGCGGCGGGCCATGCTGACGGCGTGGTCGCCGATGCGCTCGTAGTAGCGACCCAGCAGCGCGAGGTCGATCGCCGTGTCGACGCCGTGCTCCCACGTCCCGTCGAGCAGGACCCGGAAGAGCTCCTGGCGCAGGCGGTCCATCTCGTCGTCCTCGATCTCGAGCTCGGCGGCCGCGCCGAGGTCGCGCTCGGAGACGATCCGGGCAGCCGACCCGATCATCGAGTGGGCGACCCGCGCCATGTCGCGGATGAGCGGCTGCACCGGCAGCGGCACGGCCGCCTCGGGCGCGCGGCGGCGGGCGATCTTGGAGACGTGCACGGCCAGCGCGCTCATGCGCTGCAGGTCGGCCACCATCCGCAGGGTCGAGACGAGCTGCCGCAGGTCGGTGGCGACGGGCTGCTGGGTCGCCAGCAGCACGAGGGCCCGCTCCTCCACCTCGTCGATCGCCTCCTCGATGCCACGGTCGGAGCCGATGACCGCCTCGGCGGTGGCGATGTCGGTGTCGAGCAGTGCGGTCGTGGCGTCGGCCACCGCGGTTCGCACCCGGTCGGTGATGAGGACGAGCTCGTCGACGATGACGTCGAGCTGCTCGTAGTACTGGTCGCGCATGGCTCGACGGTAGGCGCGCCGCATGAATGCGAGACGACCTGCGGTGAACGGGGGGTGAACGCCAGCGGAAACCGTGCCTCTCGGGCCCGCCGCGATGGTGGCCGGCACGTGTCGTCGGCCTACGATCGGTCCCGTGGAGGTCTCCCAGATCCTGGCCGGCGCTGCCGGCATCGTGCTCGGCGCCGTGATCACGTACGTGTGGCGGTTCTCCGAGCGATCCCAGGAGGTCGTCCCGCCCGCTCCGGCCGCGGCCGTCCCGCCGGACATCGCGACCGTGCTGTCGGTGCTGCGGTCCTCGGCCGTGGTCCTCGACCAGGAGGAGCGCGTCCTGCGCGCCTCCGCGCCGGCGATCGCCCTCGGCCTGGTCACCGACGACGACCGGCTGCGCAGCGGTGAGCTGCTCGACCTGGTCCGGCAGGTCCGCCGCGACGGCGAGGTCCGCGAGGACGAGTTCGAGATCCGCATCCGCCGCCGGCCGCTCGTCTACGTCCGCGCCCGGGTCGCGCCGCTGTCGCACGGGCTCATGCTGGCTCTCGTGGAGGACCGCACGAGCGAGCAGCGCGTCGAGGCCCTGCGCCGCGACTTCGTCGCCAACGTCAGCCACGAGCTGAAGACCCCCATCGGCGCGATCAGCCTGCTCGCCGAGGCGGTCAGCGAGGCGCGCGACGACCCCGAGGCGGTCGACCGGTTCGCGGGCCGCATGCAGACCGAGGGTGAGCGCCTGACTCGCCTCGTGCAGCAGATCATCGACCTGTCCCGGCTGCAGGCCGACGTCGCCAGCGACGATGCCGCGCTCGTGAAGGTCGGCGAGCTCGTGGCCGAGGCGATCGAGCACTCGCTCACCGACGCGGAAGCCAAGTCCATCGCCATCTCGCAGGACGTCCAGCCCGACCTCTACGTCCAGGGCGACCGGGCCCAGCTGCACGCCGCGGTCAGCAACCTCGTCGAGAACGCCGTCACCTACAGCCCCGACAGCTCGGTCGTCGCGGTCTCCGCCACGGGCGACGGCGAGGACATCCGCATCACCGTCTCCGACCACGGCGTGGGCATCCCGCCGGAGGAGCAGGACCGGATCTTCGAGCGGTTCTACCGGGTCGACCCCGCGCGCGCCCGCGCCACCGGGGGCACGGGCCTGGGCCTGTCGATCGTCAAGCATGTCGCCGCCGGCAACGGCGGCTCCGTCGAGGTCTGGAGTGAACCAGGCCTCGGTTCGTCCTTCACGCTGGTGCTTCCGGCGCGGGACGTCGATGAAGGAGAGTTCGAGTGACCAAGGTCCTGATCGTCGAGGACGAGGCCAGCTACAGCGAGGCCCTGTCGTACGTCCTGCGCAAGGAGGGCTACGACGTGGCGGTCGCCGAGACCGGCCCCGACGCGCTGACCGCGTTCGAGCGTGGCGGCGCCGACATCGTCCTGCTGGACCTCATGCTGCCGGGCCTGTCGGGCACGGAGGTGTGCCGCACGATCCGCCAGACGTCCTCGGTGCCGATCATCATGGTCAGCGCGAAGGACACCGAGGTCGACAAGGTCGTCGGGCTCGAGCTGGGGGCGGACGACTACGTCACCAAGCCCTACTCCCCGCGCGAGCTGGTGGCGCGGATCCGCGCGGTGCTGCGTCGCGGCGCGCCCGAGGAGGTCGACGACGACGCCGTGATCGAGGTCGGCGGCGTCCGGATGGACGTCGACCGTCACCTGGTCACGGTCGACGGCGGCGAGGTGAAGCTGCCGCTCAAGGAGTTCGAGCTGCTCGAGTTCTTCCTGCGCAACAGCGGTCGCGTGCTGACCCGCGGCCAGCTGATCGACCGGGTGTGGGGCGCCGACTACGTGGGCGACACCAAGACCCTCGACGTCCACGTCAAGCGCCTGCGCGCCAAGATCGAGGACGACCCGGCCCACCCCACGATCCTCACGACCGTGCGGGGGCTGGGCTACAAGTACGCCTAGTCAGCGGCCCTGGTTGGCCACGGCGGCGATGGCGGCCGCCGCGGCGTCGGGGTCGAGGTACTGGCCCCCGCGCTGCGTGGGCTTGAGGTCGTCGTCGAGGTCGTAGACCAGCGGGATGCCGGTGGGGATGTTCAGTCCCACCACCTCGTCCTCGCCGAGCCCGTCGAGGTGCTTGACCAGCGCGCGCAGCGAGTTGCCGTGCGCGGTGACGAGCACCGTCTTGTCGGCGCGCAGGTCGGGCACGATCTGGTCGTACCAGTACGGCAGCATCCGCACGAGCACGTCGGCCAGGCACTCGGTGCGCGGCATCAGCTCGTTCGGCAGGTCGGCGTAGCGGGCGTCGCCCACCTGGCTGAACTCCGAGTCGTCGGCCAGCGCCGGCGGGGGCGTGGAGTACGAGCGCCGCCACGTCATGAACTGCTCCTCGCCGAACTCCTCGAGGGTGGCCTTCTTGTCCTTGCCCTGCAGGGCGCCGTAGTGGCGCTCGTTGAGTCGCCAGCTGCGCTTCACGGGGATCCAGTGGCGGTCGATGCCGTTCAGGGTGATCTCGGCCGTGCGGATCGCGCGCCGCAGCAGCGAGGTGTGCGAGACGTCGGGCAGCAGGCCCGCCTCGCGCAGCAGCTCCGGGGCGCGCAGCGCCTCCTGGAGCCCCTGCTCGTTGAGGTCGACGTCGACCCATCCGGTGAACAGGTTGAGGGCGTTCCACTCGCTGTGACCATGACGCAGCAGGATCAAGGTGCTCATGGCGACAGCCTAGTGCCGCGCCCGGGAGCCCGGCTCAGGACTGCGCGGTGATGGACTGCAGGGCCCGGAGGTAGTCGTCCTGCGAGTGCACGCGCGCGAGCGTGTAGCGCGCCTCGACCACGACGAACGGCGCGGCGTCGGCCCCGATGGCGGCGGCGGTGGTCCGCTGCTCCCCCACCTCGACCAGCAGCTCGTCGCTCGCCAGGAGAGCCTCGGAGGTCTCCAGGTCGAGCCCCACGAGGGCGGCACGGCTGGCCAGCACGAAGCCGTCGGCGATGTCGGCGCCCTCGAGGAAGTGGGCCCGCCACAGCTGGTGCAGGAGCTCGCGCTGGACCTCGGGCCCGGACTCCGCCGCCCACGTCAGGAGGCGCCACGCGTCGGTGGAGTCGGCCGGCACCACCTCGTCGACGTTGAGGTCGATGCCGGTGATGCGAGCGGCGGCGACGACGTCGTCGGCCGGGGCGGAGGCGTCGAAGGTGGCGGCCCGATAGGAGACCTCGACCGGCTCACCGGTCAGGATCGTGAACAGCGCCGCGGCGCGCTCGAAGCGCACGGCGCCGACGTAGGACCAGGCGTCGACGACGTCGGCGAAGACGATGGCTTTCACGGCTCAGTCCTGGGGACGCAGGTGGCGGAACGCGTCGAGGTTGCGCGTGGGCTCACCCCGGGACTCGCGCCAGCGCCACTCCTTGCGGATGCTCGAGGCGAAGCCGAGCTCGAGGATCGTGTTGAAGGACTCGTCAGCGTACGACAGCACCGAGCCCAGCAGGCGGTCGAGCTCGTCGGCGGTGACCGCCTCCAGCGGCAGCCGGCCGTCGAGGTAGATGTCGCCCGCGGAGTCGATCGCGAAGGCGACGCCGAACAGCTTGAGGTTGCGCTCCAGCATCCAGCGGTAGACGGCCTCGTGGTTCTCGTCGGGGTTGCGCGCCACGAAGGCGTGGACGCCGAGCGCGTGCCGGCCCACCTCGAGGCGGCACGTGGTCTTGAGCTTGCGTTCCCCCGGCAGCTCGACCTCGAACACGTCCTGCCCGTGGCGCACGTACTCCAGGCCGGCGTCGTCGAGCGAACTGACGATCACGTCGCGAACGTCGGTCATCCTGCCTCCTCCCGCGCCGCCTCGCGATCGTGCAGGGCGGCGGCATAGACGTCGAGGGTGCGCTCGGCGGTGACGTCCCAGCCGAACGACTCCGCGTGGCGCACGGCCTTGGCGCCGGCGTCGGACCGGAACTCCGGGTCGGCGAGGTACGGCCGCAGCGCCGCCGCGTAGGCGGCCGGGTCGTGCCCGTCGACGAGCGTGCCGGTGACGCCGTCGGCGACGGCCGTGGTGAGGCCGCCGACCGCCGCGGCGACCACGGGGGTGCCGCAGGCCTGGGCCTCGATCGCGACGAGCCCGAACGACTCGCTGTACGACGGGACGCAGACGACCGCGGCCCGCGAGTACCACGTGGCCAGCTCGGCCTGGGTGACCGTGGGGACGAACTCCACCCGGTCGGCGATGCCCAGCTCGTGGGCGAGGTCGGTGAGCTCGGTGGGGCGGTCCAGCCCGCTGCCGGACGGCCCGCCGATGATCGCGACCCGGTGCGGCACGTCGAGCAGCGCCGAGGCGTGCAGCACCACGTCGGGTGCCTTGAGCGGCTGGATCCGGCCGGCGAAGACCACGAGCGGCGGCTCGTCGTCGGGCTCGCTCGCGCTGAAGACGTCGAGGTCGACACCGGGGTGCACGACCGCGACCGCGCGCGGGTCGGCCTCGTAGAGGTCGATCAGCTCGCGCCGCTCCTCGGCGGTGTTGGCGATCAGCCGGTCGGCGAACCGCACGATCTCCTCCTCACCGGCGACCCGGCCGACGGGCTCGGGACGGTCGCCGGCCGCGAGCGACGCGTTCTTGACCTTGGCCATCGTGTGCATCGAGTGCACGAGCGGGACGCCCCAGCGCTCGCGCAGGACCGTTCCGACCTGGCCCGAGAGCCAGAAGTGGGAGTGGACGAGGTCGAAGTAGCCCGGCTCGTGCCAGGCCTCGACGCGCAGCACGTCGCGGACGAACGAGCAGAGCTGGCTCGGCAGGTCGCCCTTCGTCAGTCCCTCGAAGGGTCCGGCGGCCACGTGGTGCACGCGGATGCCCTCGTCGGCCTCGACGACCGGAGGCAGGTGGCGGGACGTGGCCCGGGTGAAGACCTCGACCTCGATGCCGCGGGCGGCCAGCCGGCGCGAGAGCTCGAGGACGTAGACGTTCATGCCGCCCGCGTCGCCGGTGCCCGGCTGGTCGAGGGGGGAGGTGTGCGCCGACAGCATCGCGACACGACGGATCCCTCGGGCAGCCATGCGATCCATTCTGGCACGCTGTCCCCATGCCCACAGCCGTCGTCACCGGAGCCAGCAGCGGGATCGGCGAGGCCACGGCCCGCGCCCTGTCGGCCGCCGGCTACACCGTCCTGGCCGCCGCCCGCCGGCGCGACCGCATCGAGCGGCTCGCCGAGGAGATCGACGCCATCGCACTGCCGTGCGACATCACGAACCCCGACGACGTGGCCCGGCTGGCCGAGGCCGTCGGCGACCGGCTCGACCTGCTCGTCAACAACGCCGGCGGCGCGAAGGGCCTCGAGGACGTCACCGAGGCCGACCTGGACGACTGGCGCTGGATGTACGAGACGAACGTCCTCGGCACCGTCGCGGTCACGAAGGCGCTAGCGCCGGCGTTGATCAACTCCGGTGCCGGCACGATCATCAACGTCGGCTCCACCGCGGGCCGGGTGACCTACGAGGGCGGCGGCGGCTACACCGCGGCCAAGCACGCCCTGGCCGCCGTCACCGAGACCCTGAGGCTCGAGCTCAACGGACAGCCCGTCCGGATCACCGAGATCGCGCCGGGCATGGTCCGGACCGAGGAGTTCAGCCTGACCCGCTTCGACGGCGACAGCACGCGCGCCGACGCCGTCTACGCGGGCGTGGACGAGCCGCTCGTGGCCGAGGACATCGCCGACGCGATCACCTGGGTCGCCACGCGGCCGCGGCACGTGGACGTCGACCTGATGGTCATCAAGCCGGTCGCCCAGGCCGCGCAGTGGAAGGTGCACCGCCGGCCCCAGTGAGTGGCAGGGCCGGCGGGTCCTCTCAGTCGGACGCGGGAGCGTCGGCGCTCGCCGGGTTCTGCGGCGTGGCCGGAGGCGGCGTGGCCGCCGTGGTCCCGGTGGCGGGCGTCGTCGCCTTGCGCGCGGCGGTCTTACGGCCCGGCGACGCGGTGCGCTTCGCGGTGGACGTCGCACCGGCCTTCTTGGCCGGCGCCTTCTTCGCCGCGGTCTTCTTCGCGGTGGTGGTCTTCTTCGCCGCCGCGCGACCCGAGTCGCGGGCCTCCTTCTCGGCAGCACCCGTCGAGGTGGGCGCGGCCGACGTGTTCTTCGGCGGCACCTTCCGGCCCGTCGTCTTCGCGGGGGCCGTCGTGGCGGTGGCCTTCTTCGCCGGGGACTTCTTGGCGGGCGCCTTCTTGGCGGCGGCCGGGCGCTTCGCCGCGGCCTTCGCGACCGGTTCCGGCGTCACTTCGGCCGTCGGGGCGGTGCCGGGCACCTCGGGGTCGACGGGCCCGCTCGCGTCGGACGCGGCCAGTGCCTCGCCGGCGAAGGAGAGCCTGTCGTCGGCCTCGGTGGCGGAGTCCGGCAGCGTGGCCTTCTTCGCGGCCTTCTTCGCGGTCGTCTTCTTCGCCCCGGCCTTCTTCGCCGGAACGCTCTGCGCCGCAGCCTCGCCCAGGGGGTCGCCGTGCGGCCGGTCCGAGCCGGTCTCGGCCGTGGGCGGAGGTGTGCCCTCGGCAGGCGATGGCGTGGCGGAGCCTCCGGGCTTGACGAGGTCGGGGGCGAGCCGGGCGACCATCGCGGTCAGGTCGGCGATCTGCTTCGCCGTCGTGTCGCGGACCTGGGCCACCTCCTCGCGCACCTTCTTCAGCTCGGCGGAGGACGACCGGGTGGCCTTGTCGATCTGCTGGGCCGCCGCCTTCTCGGCCGCCTTGCGGACCTTCTTGAGCTCACCTCGCAGGTCGTTGATCGTGGAGATCGTGTCGCGGAGCTTCTTCTCGACCTTGCTCTTGGCCATCGGGGGATCCTCTCGGTGGTGCGGAGTCGGTGCTGCCAGCCTAGGAGGATCGGGGCTCATGCGCCCGCCGCGAGTCAGTGCGTGCCGGCCTCGGTGCGGCCGCGGTCGATCGTGCCGTCGGGCTTCCACCCGGGCGGACCGAGCACGTAGCCGACCTTCTCGCGCCACGTGGACGCCGACCTCACGTCGGCAGCCATCTTGCGGTAGTCGCCGTACTGCAGCGTGAGGATGTTGTAGGTCTCGACCGGATGCGTGAGCCCGTACCGCGGACGGTGCAGCTCGCGCTGGAAGGTGCCGAACATCCGGTCCCAGACGATGAGGATGCCGCCGTAGTTCTTGTCGAGGTACTCGGGGTCGGAGCCGTGGTGCACGCGGTGGTGGGAGGGGGTGTTGAACACCCACTCGATCGGCCGCGGCAGCTTGCCGACGACCTCGGTGTGCACGAAGAACTGGTAGATCAGGTTGATCGCGAAGGCGGCGAACAGGGTCCACGGCGCGAACCCCAGCAGCGGGAGCGGCAGCCAGAAGAAGAACTCGAACCACGGGTTCCACTTCTGCCGCAGCGCGGTCCCGAAGTTCATGAACTCGCTGGAGTGGTGCGACTGGTGGCCGGCCCAGCCGATCCGCACGCGGTGGCTGAAGCGGTGGTGCCAGTAGTAGCAGAAGTCGAGTCCGACGAGCAGCGCCGGCCAGTACCACCAGGCCGAGACGTCCAGCTCGAACAGGGCGAAATGGGCGAACACGAAGACGAACGCGAAGAACGTGATGATCTTGAAGACCGTCAGGAACAGGATCGAGCCGATGCCCATCGAGATCGAGGTGCGCGCGTCCTTGAAGGCGTAGCCCGTGACGTTGTCGTCGTGGTCGAGCCACTTCAGCGCGGCCAGCTCGATCGCGATGCTCAGCACGAAGAACGGCACCGCGTAGGTCAGTGGGTTCTTCATCGGGTCCAGGAGTTCGGCCAGCACCCCACCACGATACGCGAACCCTGTGACTACCATCACAACGCATGGGCATCGATCCGGCCGGGCAGGTCGTCGTCATCACGGGCTCCTCCAGCGGCATCGGCGCCGCGGCCGCGCGCCGGCTCGCCGCGCGCGGTGCGACGGTGTGCCTGCTGGCCCGGCGCGAGGCCGAGCTGGAGGCCGTCGCCGCGGCGATCCGGGCCGACGGCGGCGACGCCCACGCCCATCCGGTCGACCTCACCGACGAGGCGTCCACCCGCTCGGCCGTCGAGCGCATCCTGGCCGACCACGGCCGCGTCGACGTCCTCGTCAGCAATGCCGCGCGCTCGATCCGGCGCCCCATCGTGGACTCGCTCGACCGCCTGCACGACCACGAGCGCGTCATGGCGATCAACTACTTCGCGGCCGTGCGCCTCATCCACCTCGTGCTGCCGTCGATGCTCGCCACCGGGCGCGGCCACGTCGTGGTCAGCTCGACCCTGTCGACCCAGGTCCCGATCCCGCTGTTCTCGGCCTACCTGGCCAGCAAGAGCGCACTGGAGTCCTACGTACGCTCGCTGTCGGCCGAGCTGGGACACCGCGGCATCACCACCAGCACCGTGCACTTCCCGATGGTCCGCACCGAGATGTCCGGTGGCACCGAGATCTACCGGGCGATGTCGATGATGAGCCCGGACGAGGCCGGCCGGTGGATCGAGCGCGCCGTGGTGTCGCGCCCCTCGCGGATCACGAGCGCGTTCGGCGTGGCCGGCGAGACGTCGATGGCGCTGCTGCCCGGCGTCGTGACGCGCGCGACCGCGCCGTTCTTCCGGCGCATGGACCGCAACCTCGCACGTCGTGCCGCCGCCGGCGACGTTCGCGAGTAGCGTGGGTCACAGCGGCCACCACCCCCGGCCGCGCGACACCACCGCAACCGACAGGCCGGCACCACCCCCGCCAGCCCAGGAAGAGGAAGCATGAGCACGCCCAGCAGCTTCGGCACCCACCACGAGCAAGTCGTCTTCTGCCACGACGAGGCCTCCGGACTGCGGGCGATCATCGCCCTCTACTCCACCGCCCTCGGTCCCGGCCTCGGCGGCACCCGGTTCTTCCCGTACGCCAGCGAGGGTGACGCGCTGGCCGACGTGCTCAACCTCAGCCAGGGCATGGCCTACAAGAACGCCCTCGCCGGGCTCGACCTCGGCGGCGGCAAGGCCGTGATCATCGGCGACCCGCACACCGACAAGTCCGAGGCCCTCCTGCGCGCCTACGGCCGCTTCGTCCAGACCCTCGCGGGCCGGTACTTCACGGCGTGCGACGTGGGCACGTTCTCCACCGACATGGACGTCATCGCGCGCGAGTGCGACTACGTCACCGGTCGCACGGTCGAGCACGGCGGCGCCGGCGACTCCAGCGTCCTGACCGCCTTCGGCGTCTACCAGGGCATGCGCGCCTCGGCGCAGTTCGCGTGGGGCGACACGTCCCTGGCCGGCAAGCGCGTCGGCATCGCCGGCGTGGGCAAGGTCGGGCGTCACCTGACCGCCCACCTCGTGCAGGAGGACGCCCAGGTGGTGGTCACCGACATCGACCCGGCCGCCGTGGCCCGCCTGGTCGAGCAGTACCCGGGCCTCGAGGTCGCCGAGTCCACCGAGGCGCTGATCGCCGCCGACCTCGACGTCTACGCGCCGTGCGCGCTGGGCGGAGCACTCAACGAGTCGTCGGTCGAGGCCCTCACGGCGCGTGTCGTGGCCGGGGCGGCGAACAACCAGCTGGCGCACGACGGCATCGGCAAGCTCGTGACCGACCGCGGGATCGTCTACGCGCCGGACTACTGCGTGAACTCCGGCGGCGTCATCCAGGTCGCCGACGAGCTCGACCCGAGCGGCTTCTCCTTCGACCGCGCGAAGGCGCGGGCCACCGGCATCTTCGACACCACGCTGGCCGTCCTCGAGCGCGCGGCGAGCGAGGGCATCACCACCGCCGAGGCCGCCGACCGCCAGGCCGAGCAGCGCATCCGCGAGATCGGGCGGCTGGCGCAGATCCGGCTCCCTTGACACCGGCGGAAGGACCGGTGGGCATCCCGATGTACCTCCGATTTAGTTAGATCGCCTAGCCTTCTAGCGTGCCTCCAGTCGACCATCGGTCCTTTCCGCTCGCGCGCCTCGTGGGGCCGCGCCGATCCATCGTCGTGGTGCTGCTGGGGCTGATCGTCTCCGGACTGATCATGGCGTTCGCCCCGGAGCCCACCTCCGGCAACGAGGCAGGCTCCAACCTGCCCGAGTCGGCGGAGTCCGCGCGCGCCGAGGCGCTGCTCGACGAGCTGCCCCAGGCCGACGAGGCACCGGCGATCGTCGTGTTCTCCCGCGAGGGCGGTCTCTCCCCCGAGGACCTCACGGCGCTCGGCGAGCGCTCGCAGGCGATCGGCGCGGAGCTGGACCTCGAGGCGAGCCCACCCGTGCCGTCCGAGAACGGTGCGGCCGCGATCGTCGCGATCCCGGTGAAGACCGGGCTGAGCAATGACGACAACGCCGAGCTGGTCGAGCAGATCCGTGAGGTCGCCCGCGCCGACCTGCCCGACGGCGTGAAGGCCGAGGTCACCGGCGCCCCAGCGGTCCAGGCCGACCTCGGAGCGGTGTTCGACGGCGCCGACGTGCGCCTCCTCGCCGTCACCGCCGCCGTCGTGGCGGTGCTGCTGATCATCACCTACCGCAGCCCGTGGCTGTGGCTCGTCCCGCTGACCGTCATCGGCATTGGCGACCGCGTCGCCGCCCGCACGCCCGAGGGCATCTCCGGGGCCTTCGGCCTCGAGATCGACGGCTCGATCACCGGCATCACCTCGGTCCTCGTCTTCGGCGCGGGCACGAACTACGCGCTGCTGCTGATCGCGCGCTACCGCGAGGAGCTGCGCCGCCACGACTCGCGCCACGAGGCGATGCAGACCGCCGTGGGCGGGGCCGCCCCCGCGATCCTGTCCAGCTCCGGCACCGTGGTCCTGGCCCTGCTGTCCCTCCTGATCGCCGACTCGCCGTTCGTCAGCGGCATCGGCCTGGCCGGCGCGATCGGCATCGTCATCGCGGTGGCGTTCGCCCTGCTCGTGCTGCCCTCGGCGATGGTCCTGCCGGGCCGCTGGCTGTTCTGGCCGTTCGTTCCGCGCAACGGCGACGAGGACCCGTCCGAGCGCGGCTGGTGGTTCCGCGTCGGCAGCACCGTCACGTCGCGCCCCTGGCCCGTAGCCATCGCCTCCCTGGGCGTCCTGACGGCCATGGCCGCCGGTGCCCTCACCCTCACCACCGGCCTCGGCCAGAGCGAGCAGTTCCTCGACACACCCGAGTCGATCCAGGCGCAGGAGACGCTGCGGGCCGGCTTCCCCGCCGGCATCTCCGCGCCCACCGTCGTGGCGACCTCTCCCGATCAGGTCGAGGCCGTCACGGCCGCCGCGAGCGAGGTCTCCGGCGTCGAGAGCGCCCGACCGGCCGGCGCCTCCGACGACGTGGCCGAGGTCCAGGTCGTGCTGTCGGTCGCACCCGAGAGCGACGAGGCCCTCACCGCCATCGAGGACCTGCGCACCGCGGTCCAGGACGTCGATCCCGACGCCCTCGTCGGCGGCCCGGACGCCCAGGCGCTGGACGAGGCACAGACCGCCGCGGACGACCGCGCCACGGTCATCCCCATCGTGCTGGCCATCGTGCTGATCATGCTGCTGGTCCTGCTGCGCTCCGTCGTGGCCGCGGCGATCCTGTGCGCCACCACGGTGCTGTCGTACCTGTCGGCGCTCGGCGTGGGCTGGCTGCTGTTCGACAACGTCCTGGGCTGGTCGGCGATGGACGTCAGCACGCCGCTGCTGGCCTTCATCTTCCTGGTCGCGCTGGGCGTGGACTACAACATCTTCCTCACCGCGCGGGCGCGCGAGGAGATGGCCCTCACCGGCGACGCGACCGGATCGATCGTCAAGGCGCTGGCCGTGACGGGCGGCGTGATCACCAGCGCGGGCGTGCTGCTGGCCGCCGTCTTCACCGTGCTGGGCGTGCTGCCGCTCGTGCTGCTGGCCCAGCTGGGCGTCGTGGTGGGGTTCGGCGTGCTGCTCGACACCGTGCTGGTGCGCGGTGTGGCGACGCCGGCCCTCGTCGCGCTGTGCGGCCGCCGCTTCTGGTGGCCGAGCAAACTCTCACGCTGAGGGCGGGAACGCCGAGCACCCGTGGGGCACAGAGGTGCCCCACGGGTCGTGAGCTCGATGTCCGATGCAGGCGCTGGAGAGAGCCGACACCAGGGAGAAGTTCGCCCTACCGCTCAACTGGCGGCAGGGTCTCCCAGTTTCTTGGCGAGATCAACGTACTGGTCGGGAATCGGGTCGCCCGACTCTCCATGAAGCTCTCGCTCCAGATCATTGAAGTCCGTGTCCAATGTCCGGTACTTGAGATCGCGAGCGACCTTGGTCTGCTTCGCTTTGGCACGGCCGCGGCCCATGGGCTCGACCCCCTCGCACTCAGTGGTTCAGTATGTCGTGCCCCCAAGAGTACCCAAAGGACCTCGGAACGCATGAACGACCCCCGGTCAGGCGAGCCGCCTGACCGTCGTTGCAACGAATATTCTCAGCTGAGGGTGACCGAACCGCCCGCGCCGTGGGTTCCGGCCGCCGCGACCTCGCCCGCGATCCACGCGTCGACGCCGTGCTGGCCGAGGAGGGCGACCGCCGCGTCGGCCGCGTCGGCCGGGACGATCGCGACCATGCCGACGCCCATGTTCAGGGCCAGGTCGAGGTCGGCCTGCGCGACCTTGCCGAGCTCGCCCACGAGGCCGAAGACGGGGGCCGGGGTCCACGAGGACCGGTCGAGCCGGACCGAGACCGAGTCGGGCAGGACCCGCTCGAGGTTCGCCGCGAGCCCGCCGCCGGTGATGTGCGACATGGCGTGCACCTCGACGGCGTCGGCCAGGGCCAGGCACGGCTTCGTGTAGAGGCGGGTGGGGGTCAGCAGCTCCTCGCCCAGCGTGCGGCCGAACTCCGGCACGTCGCGGTCGAGCTTCCAGCCGGCGATGTCGAAGAAGACGTGGCGCACGAGCGAGTATCCGTTGGAGTGCAGACCGGAGGAGGCCATCGCCACCACCACGTCGCCCTCGCGCACGAGCTCGGCGCCGAGGAGACGGTCGGCCTCGACGACGCCCGTGGTGGATCCGGCGACGTCGTACTCGTCGGGGGCCAGGAGTCCGGGGTGCTCGGCGGTCTCGCCGCCCAGCAGCGCGGTGCCGGTCTCGGCGCACGCCGCGGCGATGCCCTTGACGATGTCGGCGATCCGCTCGGGCACGACCTTGCCGGTGGCGATGTAGTCGGTGAGGAACAGCGGCTCGGCGCCGCACACGACGAGGTCGTCCACGAGCATGCCGACCAGGTCGAAGCCGATGGTGTCGTGGCGGTCCATCGCCTGAGCGATGGCGACCTTCGTGCCGACGCCGTCGGCACTCGTGGCCAGCAGCGGGCGCGTGTAGCTCTTCAGGGCCGAGGCGTCGAACAGGCCGGCGAAGCCGCCGATGCCGCCCACGACTTCGGGACGGGTGGCCTTGGCGACCCACTGCTTCATGAGCTCGACCGCGCGGTCGCCCTCCTCGATGGAGACTCCGGCGGAGGCGTACGAGGTCACTGGAT
The DNA here is from genome assembly GCF_013868155.1 of Aeromicrobium phoceense. Classification (NCBI taxonomy): domain Bacteria; kingdom Bacillati; phylum Actinomycetota; class Actinomycetes; order Propionibacteriales; family Nocardioidaceae; genus Aeromicrobium; species Aeromicrobium phoceense. Next base: position 1,068,899 of record NZ_JACEOG010000001.1, on the reverse strand, counting down.
CACCTTCAAGGGCTCGGTCCCGTTGGCCGGCAGCTCCAGAAGGTGCTTGCCGATGAGGTCGTCGTCGGGCAGCTCGATCGGGTAGACCCCGTCGAAGCAGGCCCGGCAGAGGTTGTCGGCCGGGACGTTCGTGGCGGCGATGAGGTCGTCGAGCGAGACGTACGACAGGCTGTCGGCGCCGATCGAGCGACAGATCTCGTCGACCGTGAGGCCGTTGGCGACCAGCTCGGCACGCGAGGCGAAGTCGATGCCGTAGAAGCACGGCCACTTCACCGGCGGGCTGGAGATCCGGACGTGCACCTCGGCGGCGCCGAACTCGCGGAGCATCCGGACGAGGGCGCGCTGGGTGTTGCCGCGCACGATCGAGTCGTCGACCACCACGAGGCGCTTGCCCGCGATGACGTCGCGCAGCGGATTCAGCTTGAGCCGGATGCCGAGCTGGCGGATCGTCTGCGAGGGCTGGATGAACGTGCGGCCCACGTAGGAGTTCTTGACCAGGCCGTGACCGAAGGGGATCCCGCTCTCCTCGGCGTAGCCGATCGCGGCGGGCGTGCCGGACTCGGGCACCGGGATGACGAGGTCGGCCTCGACGGGCGCGGTGTTGGCCAGGCGGCGACCGATGCGCTCGCGCACGCTGAAGACGCGCTGGTCGTTGATCGTGGTGTCGGGACGCGCGAGGTAGACGTACTCGAAGATGCAGCCCTTCGGCGCGGCGTCGGCGAACCGGCTGCTGCGCAGGCCGTTCTCGTCGATCGCGACGAACTCCCCCGGCTCGATCTCGCGGATGTAGGAGGCACCGACGATGTCGAGCGCGGCGGTCTCGCTCGCGATGACCCAGCCGCGCTCGAGGCGGCCGAGCACGAGCGGGCGGATGCCCTGGGGGTCACGCGCGCCGTAGAGCGTGGTCTCGTCCATGAACACGAGGGAGAACGCGCCGCGCAGCTGGGGCAGGACCTCCAGCGCCGCGTCCTCGACCGAGCGGTCGCGGTAGGACGCCAGCAGCGAGGCCATCACCGACGTGTCGGTGGTGGCGGTCTCGGCCGACACCGACTTGGCGTCGCCCTCCGTCCGCTCGCGGAGCAGCTGCACGAGCTCGTGCGTGTTGGTCAGGTTGCCGTTGTGCCCGAGCGCGACCGAGCCCTGAGCCGTGGGCCGGAACGTGGGCTGGGCGTTCTGCCACACGCTGGCGCCCGTGGTGGAGTAGCGCGCGTGGCCGATGGCGATCTGGCCCTGGAGCGACTCGAGGGTGGCCTCGTCGAAGACCTGGGACACCAGGCCCATGTCCTTGTAGACGAGGATCTGGCGGCCGTTGCTCACGGCGATGCCGGCCGACTCCTGCCCGCGGTGCTGCAGGGCGTAGAGGCCGAAGTAGGTGAGCTTGGCGACTTCCTCGCCGGGGGCCCAGACGCCGAACACGCCACAGGCGTCCTGGGGTCCGGCGTCACTGGGATCGAGCTCGTGGGTCAGGAGACCATCTCCGCGGGGCACACCGGCAGTCTACCGGCCGTTCCCGCCTTCCCCGACCAGTACCGCCCGGAGCGGACGCGCGCACTAACAGTCAAGGTTGACTGGAAGTCTTCCGTCGAGGCACTCGGAGCACTACGGTGTGAGGCACATCACAGCCAAGGCCTCAGAGGGAGACCCATGTCCGATGCGACGTTCATCGCCGATCACGCCCGAGCCGCCGCGCAGGCCGCGCCCGACCAGGCGGGTTGGATCTACGAGGGCCGCGAGTGGACCTGGGCGCAGGTCTGGGACTCGATCCGGCGGACCGCCGGCGCGCTCTCGGCGGAGGGCATCGGTCGCGGCGACCACGTCGCCGTCGTGGACAAGAACAACCCGGCGATCCTGCAGCTCGTGCTCGGCGCCAGCCTGATCGGCGCCTCCACGGCCATCGTGAACTGGCGCCTGGCCGGCGACGAGCTGGACTACACGATCAACGACGCCGGCGCGAAGGTGCTCTTCGTCGGTCACGAGCTGCTGGACCAGGTCGACGTCATCCGTGACCGGCTCACCACCGTGGAGAAGATCGTCGTCATGGGCGGCGACGCCGATGAGTTCGAGGCGTGGCAGGCCGCCGGCGAGCCCCTCGAGCAGGCGGACGACTCGTCCGTCGACGACACCGTCGTCCTGATGTACAGCTCGGGCACCACGGGCCGTCCCAAGGGCGTGATGCTGACCCAGCGCAACCTGGTGGCGCACACCGAGAACGCCGACACCGGCATCGCGTACGGCGAGGGCGCCAAGATGCTGGTCGCGATGCCGATGTTCCACGTCGGCGGCACGTCCTACGCGATGTTCGGCCTCAAGAACCGGGTGCCGGGCCACATCATCCGCGACGTCGAGCCCGGCGCGCTGGCCGGCGCGATGATGTCGGGCGTCACGCACGCCTTCCTCGTGCCGGCGGTGGTGGCGATGCTGCTGCAGGCCGGGCCCGACGCGATGAAGCTGTTCAGCGGGCTGCGCGGCTTCTCCTACGGCGCCGCGCCGATGCCGCTGACGATCCTGCGCGGCGCGCAGGAGCACTGGCCCGACACGGCGTTCTACCAGGTCTACGGCCTGACCGAGTTCTGCGGCGTCGTCACGATGCTGCACGACGACGAGCACCGCGACCTGGAGCATCCCGAGCGGCTGCTCTCGGCCGGCAAGCCGATCCCGGGCGTCGAGGCCCGCGTGGTCGACCCCGCCACCCTGCAGGACGTGGCGACCGGCGAGGCCGGCGAGCTGTGGTTCCGCACCGAGCAGGCGACCGCCGGCTACCACGGACGTCCCGAGGCGACGGCCGAGCTGTACGCCGAGGACGGCTGGGTCCGCACCGGCGACATCGGCCGGATCGACGCCGACGGCTACGTCTACGTCGAGGACCGCATCAAGGACATGATCATCACCGGCGGCGAGAACGTGTACTCCCCCGAGGTCGAGCGGGTCCTGTCCGAGCACCCCGACCTGCTCGAGGTTGCGATCATCGGCGTGCCCGACGCGACGTGGGGCGAGTCCGTGAAGGGCGTCGTGGCGCTGCGTCCCGGGGCCGAGGCGACCGAGGCCGAGATCATCGCGTGGGCGCGTGAGAACCTCGCCCACTACAAGGTGCCGCGGAGCATCGACATCGTCGAACTGCTGCCGCGCAACCCCTCGGGCAAGATCCTCAAGCGCGACCTGCGCAAGCCCTACTGGACCGACGCGGCACGCCAGGTCTGAGTCAGGAGACCGACGCGATCACGACATCGCTCTTGGGGGCGACTCCGTCCGGGCCGTTGCCCTCCTCGGCGATGGCCCGGGCGGCCTCGAGCCCGGCCTCGTCGACCGTGCCGAACACCGTGTAGGCCGCCGGCAGCTCGGCGTCGTCGAGCACGATGAAGAACTGCGAGCCGTTGGTGTCCGGGCCGCTGTTGGCCATCGCGAGCGTGCCGGCCGGGTACGTCTCGTCGCCGCTGAGCTCGTCCTCGAAGCTGTAGCCGGGCCCGCCGCTGCCGGTGGCCGACGGGTCGCCGCACTGCAGCACGAAGCCGGGGACGAGGCGGTGGCACTTCGTGCCGTCGAAGTAGCCCTGCTCGGCCAGCGACGCGAACGAGTTCACGGTGCATGGTGCGGCCTCGGCGTCGAGGGTGAGCGCGAAGTCGCCCCGGTTCGTCTTCATCGTGAGCGTCTCGGGCGCGAGCAGGTCCGACGGCGGCAGCTCGGCGTCCTTCGCGGCCGCGCCCTCCTGCGCGTACGTGCACTCGCCGGACGAGGAGGCGGAGTCGTCGTCCCCTCCGCCGCAGGCAGCGAGGATCGGGAGGACGAGGGCCGACAGGAGCAGGAGTCGCACGCGCATGGGGAAGACCCTAGCGAGCGTCGTCCTGCACCAGCGGCAGCAGTGGCGTGAGGTCGGAGCGCTCCCCGCTCGCGCGGACCCGCGCATCGGCCCAGGCGAGTCGGCCACGCGCGAGCGCGATCCAGGTCTCGGGGTCGGTCTCGACCACGGCCGGCGGCGTGCCCCGCGTGTGGCTGGCGCCCTCGATGCACTGGATCGCGGCGAACGGCGGGATGCGGACCTCGACGCTGTGCCCCGGCGCCCGACGCTGCAGCAGCGCCAGCAGGTGCTTCGTGGCGGCCTTCAGGTCGGCCCGGTCGGCCGTGCCCGTGTCGATCCGCGCACAGATCGCGGTGAACTCGGCGGGGTCGAGCGGGGTGAGGGAGCGCGCCACGCGGCCACCCTAACCGGGCGGCCTCAGCTCAGCCGCAACGCCGAGTGGCGCGGGCGCGGGGCGGAGAGACGGCCGGCCATGTACTCCTCGGTGGAGACGCCGGTGACGTCGGCGGGGTCGCGCCCCTCCTCGGCGAAGACGCGACGGGCGATGTCGGCCCACGACTCGACGGGACCGCGGCCGGTGACGTGGTGGATGCCGTACGGCGCCTCGGAGCGGAGCAGGTCGAGGATCCCCTCGGCCAGCACCGACGCCGGTGTGAGCCGGCCGAACTGGTCGTCGACGACCGACGGCGAGACGCCGTCGCGGGCGAGGCGGCGCATCGTGTCGACGAAGTTCGCGCCCTCCCCCACGACCCAGCTGGTGCGGACCAGGTAGCCCTTCGGCACGACCGACGTCACGGCCTCGGTGGCCGCCTTCGTCTGGCCGTAGACGCCCAGCGGCGAGACGGGCTCGTCGACCTCGTGCTCCTCCTTCGTGCCGTCGAACACGTAGTCGCTCGAGACGTTGACGAAGGTCAGGCCGTGGGCGATCGCGATCCGGGCCATCGCGGCCACGCCGGTGACGTTGATCGCCCAGCACAGCGTGCGGCCCTCGGGGGTCTCGGCGCCGTCGACGTTCGTGTAGGCCGCGGCGTTGATGAGCGTGCCGACGCCGTTCCATTCGATCGAGTCGAGAGTCTGGGGCTTGGAGAGGTCGACCTCGGGGAAGTCGTGGTACTCGGCGTCCGGGAGGAGCTGCTGCAACGCCTTGCCCAGCTGGCCGCCGGCCCCGATGACCACGGTGCGGCGCGGCGCGAGCGGCGTGACCTCGGCCAGCAGCGGGTGGTTGCGGTCCTTCTCGGACATCTCGGCCACGGGCAGCGGCCACGGCACGGCCACCTCGGGGTCGAGCAGGTTGACGTTGGCGTAGACCGCGTCGGGGCGCCAGTGGTCGTTGACGAGGTAGCTGTAGGCGGTGCCGTCCTCGAGGACCTGGAAGGAGTTCGCGACCCCGCGCGGCACGAACACCGCGGTCTGCGGGTTCAGCTCGACCCAGAACGTCGAGCCGAACGACTCGCCCTCGCGCAGGTCGACCCAGGCGCCGAAGGCGCGACCCGACGCGACCGAGACGTACTTGTCCCACGGCTCGGCGTGGATGCCGCGGATCGTGCCGGCGACGCCGTTGAACGAGATGTTCTGCTGGACGGGCCCGAAGTCGGGCAGCCCGGCGGCGACCATCTTCTCGCGCTGCCAGTTCTCCTTGAACCAGCCGCGGTTGTCACCGTGGACGTCCAGGTGGACGACGAGCAGGCCCGGGACGGGAGTGGTCTCGATCTTCATCGGCTCCCTCACTGACCCGTCGCTGCGTACTTGGCCTCGGTGGCAGCCTTCGCGGGGCGCCACCACTGCTCGTTCTCGCGGTACCAGCGCACCGTGTCCTCGAGGCCCGACGCGAAGTCCGAGAACTGCGGCGTCCAGCCCAGCTCGGTGCGCAGCTTGGTGGAGTCGATCGCGTAGCGCAGGTCGTGTCCCGCGCGGTCGGCCACGTGGTCGAAGTCGTCGGGCTCGCGGCCGAAGAGCTGCAGCAGCGCCTCGACGACCTCACGGTTGGACTTCTCGCCGTCGGCGCCGATGAGGTAGGTCTCGCCCATCGCGCCCGACTCCAGAATCGTGAGCACGGCCGAGTTGTGGTCGTCGACGTGGATCCAGTCGCGCACGTTCAGCCCCTCGCCGTACAGGCGCGGACGGACGCCGTCGATCAGCCCGGTGATCTGGCGCGGGATGAACTTCTCGATGTGCTGCCACGGCCCGTAGTTGTTCGAGCAGTTGGAGATCGTCGCGCGGACGCCGAAGGAGCGCACCCAGGCCCGCACCAGCAGGTCGGAGCCGGCCTTCGTCGAGGAGTAGGGGCTCGACGGGTTGTACGGCGTCGACTCGGTGAACCGCTCGGGATCGTCGAGCTCCAGGTCGCCGTAGACCTCGTCGGTGGAGATGTGGTGGTACCGCACGTCGTGCTTGCGGGCCGCCTCCAGCAGGGCGAAGGTGCCGATGATGTTGGTGTCCAGGAACGGGCGCGGCCCGACCAGCGAGTTGTCGTTGTGCGACTCGGCGGCGAAGTGCACGACCGCGTCGTGCTGCCCCACGAGCGAGTCGACCAGCTCGGAGTCGGCGACGTCGCCCACGACGAGCGACACCCGGTCCTCGGGCAGCCCCGCCAGTGACTCACGGCTGCCCGCGTAGGTGAGCTTGTCCAGGACGGTCACGTGATCGTCCGTCCGGTCGATGACCTGACGGACGAAGTTGGACCCGATGAACCCGGCACCGCCGGTGACCAGCAATCGACGCATGCGCACGAGCGTACCGGCCGACGGATGCCGTCCCTCGCGGCGATCACCTAGGGTACGAACCATGCGCGGCATCATCCTGGCCGGGGGAACCGGCTCGCGACTGCACCCGATCACCCTCGGCGTCAGCAAGCAGCTCGTCCCCGTCTACGACAAGCCGATGATCTACTACCCGCTGTCGACGCTGATGGCGACGGGGATCCGCGACATCCTCATCATCACGACGCCGCACGACGCGGAGGCCTTCGAGCGCCTGCTCGGCGACGGGTCGCGGTTCGGCGTGAACCTGACCTACGCGCAGCAGCCCTCCCCCGACGGGCTCGCGCAGGCGTTCATCATCGGCGCCGACCACGTGGGCGACGAGGGCGCCGCGCTCGTCCTGGGCGACAACATCTTCTACGGGGCCGGGCTGGGCACGAGCCTGCACCGCTTCGACCACACCGTGGGCGCCGCGGTCTTCGGCTACCAGGTGGCGAACCCGCGTGCCTACGGCGTCGTCGAGTTCGACGAGAGCGGCCGGGCGATCTCGATGGAGGAGAAGCCGGAGCACCCGCGGAGCAACTTCGCGGTCCCCGGCCTGTACTTCTACGACAACTCGGTGGTCGAGCGGGCCCGCGACCTGAAGCCCTCGCACCGGGGCGAGCTGGAGATCACCGACCTGAACCGCACCTACCTCGAGGAGGGCACCCTCCAGGTCGAGGTCCTCCCGCGCGGCACCGCCTGGCTCGACACCGGCACCTTCGACGACCTGGCCGACGCGGGAGCGTTCGTGCGCACGATCGAGAAGCGGCAGGGCCTCAAGGTCTCGTGCCCCGAGGAGATCGCCTGGCGCCAGGGCTGGCTGACCGACGACCAGCTGGCCGAGCTGGCCCAGCCACTGGTCAAGAGCGGCTACGGCAGCTACCTGCTGGGGCTGCTCGGCGCCTGAGGGCCGAGCCACGCGTCCACCACGCGGGCCGTGACTTCGCCGTCGTCCAGCGGGGCGAACCGCTCGCGGAACGCGCGCGCCTGCTCCGACGTCCCACCGGCGCCGGCGAGCGCCTCGACGACCTCCTCCGTGGAGGTCACGATGGGGCCGGGCGGCGCCTGCTGCAGGTCGAAGTAGAAGCCGCGGTCGTCGCGGTACTGGTCGACATCGGGCACCAGGAGCACCTGCGGGCGCTCGGTGACAGCAAAGTCGAACATCACCGAGGAGTAGTCGGTCACGAGCACGTCGGCGGCCGCCAGGAGCGCGGTGATGTCGGGGTGCGCCGTCACGTCAAGGACACCGGGGCCGCTGATCCGGCCGCGACCCGCCGCGGCGTTGCTGTGGCTGCGCAGCAGGACGGTGGCACCGGTCTGCTCGTGCACGGCGGCCGCGTCGAGGTGGGAGACGAACGCCCGGCGGCCCTGCTCGGTGCGGGCGGCATCGCGCCACGTGGGCGCGTAAAGCACCACGCGCTCGTCGCCGAGCCCGAGTGCCATACGGGTGGCGTTCCTCAGCGCCCGGCCCGAGTCACCGGCGAGTGCGTCGTTGCGCGGGTAGCCCTCGCCCAGGACCCGGCCGGCGAAGCCCAGCGCGCGCGGCAGCGTCTCGGCCGCGAACGGGTTCTGCGCCAGCAGCGCCTCCCAGACGGCGGCCTCGCGGGCCATCGCGGCGGTGTAGCCGGCCGAGAGCCGGGGTGAGGCGATGTCGCGGCCGATGCGCTTGAGCGGGGTGCCGTGCCAGGTCTGCAGGTAGCGCTGGCCGTCGCGGAAGCGCACGTAGTGCGGGAACTCGGCGTTGTTGACCAGGTACCGCGCGTGCGTGAACGCCTCGTGCCACTCGCGCGAGTGCAGCAGCACGGGCCGGGTGCCGTCGGGCACGGTCACGGAGTGGTCGGCGACGACCCAGTCGACCGGGATCCCCCGGTGGACGAGCTCGCGCGCCACGGGGGCGACGCTGTCGCCGGCGCCCGCGCCGCCGAAGCACATCGCGACGGCTCGCTCGCGCAGCGGACCCGCCTGCTCGCGCACCTCGTCGAGCAGGAGTCGCTGGCGGCGGCGTCCGCGGTCGTGCACCGGGATCGGGTTGCGGACCACGAGCGACACGGCGGCCTCGCCCGGCGACCATCCCCGCGGCGTGACGAGCAGGTCGACGAGGTCGATCGCGCGCTCGGCCAGGGGCAGCTCGAGCACCGACGGGTCGGCGAGGTCGAGGGCCTCGTCGGCGGTGACGGCGAAGCGCCCCGCCGGGATCGTGGCGGCGACGCCGAACCGGTCGATCCGGGCCTCGAGCGCGAGCGGTGACGGCCCGGCGCCCCAGCCCTCGGACGTCGCGGCCACCCGCAGCGTGTGGTCGCCGGCGTCGAGCAGCACGCCCGACCCGGTGGCACTGACGGCCACGGGCACCGCCCCGGTCAGCGCGGGCACGACGGCCTCGGCGGTGCGCGTCACCCCGGCCGACTCGATGGTGACCGTCAGGGTGATCGGCTCGCTACGGTCAGCTTCGATCGTGGCCCACCAGGACGCGCCGGTCTGGTCGGCCCAGCGCTCCCCCGACTCGGCGTCGGCGACGGGATCGGGTCGCATCGTCACGGCCGTCTCGAGGGCGCCACGGCTCGTGGCGGCCTCGACGCGGACGGAGTCCGCCTCGGGGTCGAAGGCCAGCCCGGAGATGAACGACGTCCCGGCCACGTGCACGGGTTCGGAGCCGGCGACCTCGACGGTCAGCCGCGTGACGAGGTCGTGCTCCTGCGCCGCGAGGAGCCACTCGGGCACCGCGACCGGGTCTCCGAGGTCGATCCGCAGGGTGTCGCGATCGACGAGGAACGAAGGGCCGTGGACGGTGCGTGACTCGGCCAGGCGCTCGACCGTGGGGCGGTCGGCTCCGGAGGCGGCGTACAGGGCCACTCGGTCGCGCACGGGCAGGTCGAGCCAGTCGGCATGGGTCCACGCCCTGGCTCCTGCCGCCGCCTCGTCCACGAGGGCTCGCCACTGCTGGTCGTCGAGCCGGAACGCGGTGCGCACCCGCTTGGCGAGGACGGGCGGCGACGGCGCATCGCCGTGGCCGCGCAGTCGCTGCACGATCCTGCGCACGAGATCCATCCGCTCAACCTACCGATCCGTGCGGGTCCCGCTCGTCACCCGGTGAGCGTCAGGGGGCGGTAGTGATCGTTGCGTCGCCAGGGCTCGCTGGGACGTCGCCGGAACTCGACGATGTGGTCGGTGGCGTGGAGCCGGACCTGCCATCCGCGGTCGTGGACCTCGTGGTGGTGGCGTGCGCAGAGCAGCACTCCGTCGTCGACCGTGGTGGGCCCGCCCCGCGACCACGGAACGATGTGGTGGCTCTCGCACCAGCCGGGCGGCCGGTCGCAGCCCGGGAACGCGCAGCGGAGGTCGCGGAGCGCGAGGGCTCGTCGCTGGGGCACCGAGTGGAGGCGCTCCTCGCGACCCAGATCGAGCGCGGTCGACGCGCCGCCCATGACGGCCGGCAGGATCCCGGCGTCGCAGGCGAGCCGGCGCAGCTGCCCGGCCGAGAGCGTGGTGCCGTGCTCGGTGACCCCGGCGCGGTCAGTGGTGCCGCGCAGCGTGGACTCGTCGACGGTGACGACGAGGGTGGCCGGGATGCCTCCGTGGTTGCCGAAGGCGTCCTTGGGCAGGTGTCGGACGAGCTGGACGAACGCCTCACCCTGCGCACGGGGACGATCCGGGACGCCGTCCTGCTTGCGGGGCGCCGTGGCCGAGTCCATGAGCGAGCGCAGGACGTCCCCCGTGACCGCGTCGACCTCGAAGCCGCCCTTCACCATGCCGGTCTCGGGGTCGGGGCGCGACATCCAGAAGGAGGCCTGCGTGGCCTGGTGGCGCTCGTCGCGCTCGACCTGGCGGTTCTCGATGGCGTCGGCGCGGTCGACGTCGACGACCTCCACCGCGCGGCGCGCCTTACGCCGAAGCTGCTCCAGCGGGAGGTCGGGCGCGGCCGCGGTGAGGTCGCACTCGATCGCGCGACGCTCGTCGGCCGTGAGGTCGAGAGGCAGGTCGCCGAGGGCATCGGACACGATGCGCGCCTTGTCGGTGGACATGCCAGCGCGACCGAGCGACTCCCGCAGGACGGGCGCGGCGTCGAGCTGCTGGGCGAGCCGGACCTGCTGCGCCGCCTCGCGCCGGGAGACGCCGGCCTCCTTCGCGACGAGCGCCGTCATCGACAGCTCGCCAGCCGTGCGGTGCGCCTCGGCGCGCGAAGCCTCCGCCATCGCGGCCAGACCCAGCGCGGTGGCCTTCCGGACCAGGTCCTGCGCCAGGCGATTCAGCCGGACCAGCTCCTCAGCAGTGAGCTCGCTCAGGTCGCAGCCCAGCGCCGCGTCGAGGGCCCGCGGCCCCGACTCGATCTGACTGAACACCCGATGCATGCGTCCCCCGACGGCTCGAACTGATGTTCTGAGTCTACTGCATTGGGCCCAACAAAACAAGCATCAGTTGGGAGGTTCTTCCTCGCCCGCGTGGTCACGCTGCCACCAGAACGTGAGCTGCTCGCGCGGCACCTTCGGCTGCACGACCACCTTCAGTCGGCGCGGCCCGGCCAGCGCGAGGTAGCCCTGTCGGTCCTCCAGCTCGAAGTCCCACGGCAGCTGGAGCGCCAGCGCTTGGTCGACCAGCCGCCCGGGCACCTCGTGCTCCCCGATCTCGGTCGGGATCTCCACGTCGGCCGGATCCGCGAGGTCGCCCTTCCACAGGACGACGTCGTCGCGGTCGAGCGCCCACGGCTCCTCACCCGTGAGGGTGAGCCCGGCGGCCTCCTCGCGGATCGCCGCCGATCCCAGCGGGTCGATCCGCGTGACCACCTCGCGCCGGGTGCGCCCGTGATGGGTCAACTCCACGACCAGTTCCGAGGAGTCGACGTCGTCGAGGTCGGGCAGCGCGAGCTCGAGGTTCCAGACGCTGTCCTCGTTGCTGCGCCGTGTCGTGCGTACCCGGTGACCGATGAACTCGTCCGACGGAGTCACGGCGAACTCGCGCTCCCAGCCAGTGATGTCGCGCAGCCACGCCCGGCAGGTTGGCACGGCGTCCACGTGCCGCAGCCAGGCCGCGATCGTCAGTCGCAGGCCCGACTCGTCGAGCCGCGCGCGCAGGACGGTCGCGTCCAAGGGCGTCTGACGCTCGGACAGGACGCGCGCCTCGGCGGGCACGTCGGGGTCGCCCGTGAACGGAAAAGCCAAGGCTGGCCGACCATCGACGTCGTCCGACCTCAGCGAAGGGAGGTCGAACCCGCCCCGCTCGACGAACACCTGCACGTCCGCCGCTCGTCCGGCCTGCAGGAGCGCGTAGACCACGCGCGCCTCGGCCGGCGCCTGTGACAGGTCGAGCCCCGATTCGCCGAGGAGATCCAACGCTCCGCGGAAGAGTCGCTCGCGGTACCCCTCGTCGGCGACCTTGGCGAGCGTGCGGAGGTAGCGCGGCACGTCGTTCGACAGCACCTGCGAGGCGCGTGCGGCGCGAGCGCCGGACACGCCGTCGAGCGCGTCGAGGCTCAGCGCGATCGCATCGAAGAAGGCGCCGATCGAACGCTCCGTCGCCTCTCGCGTGATGGAGCCCGGACGGACGCGCCACAAATAGGCCAGGTCGGGCACGAGGTCGATGCGGTCCGCCGCGGCGAAGGCCCGCGCGGTGACCTCCTGATCCTCGTAGAGGACACCCTCACGGAAGGCGAGGCCGGCGCGGTCCCAGAAGGAGCGACGGTAGATCTTCGACCAGGCCGTCGCCTGCGCCAAGGTCTCCGGGTGCTCGTGCGCGACGACCGTACGCACCTCGTCCCCGTAGATTTCGGCGATCCACGGCGGTACCGGACTGGGATCCTCGATGTCGCGGAACTGCTGATAGGGCATCAGCGCGTAGTCGGAGCCCGTCTCCTCCAAGGACCACATGGCCGCCCAGATGGCGGTGGGGCTCATCACGTCGTCCGAGTCAACGAACGTCACGTACGGCGCGCTTGCATGCTCCAAGCCGGTCATCCGAGCCGCGCTCAGGCCTCCGTTAGGGCGCGTGACGACCCCCACCTCACGATGGTGCCGTGCGAACCGGCGAGCGATCTTCGCGCTCCGATCCGTCGATCCGTCGTCGACGAGGATGATCTCCTGATTCAACGGCGTGAACAGCAACGACTCCAGGCACTCCGCCAGGTACTCCTCGACGTTGTACACGGGCACGATGACACTCAGCAGCGGCTCGGGAGCCGCGCGCCGGAACAACCTCACGCGTCCCACCCGAGCAGCCCGTCGACGACCCGCTCGGCGGCGCGCCCGTCGTGGAACCGGTTGAACCGCTCGTTGAAGGCGACGTACGCGGCGGCGTGCTCGGCCACCCACGACGTGTCGCGCACCAGCGCCGGCAGCTCACCCGAGTCGCGCACCACGGGACCGGGTGCGGACTCCTCGAACGGGAACAGGAAGCCGCGCAGCTCCTGCTCGTACTTCTCGAGGTCCGGCACGAAGAACACCATCGGCTTGCCGGTGATCGCGTAGTCGAACCGCAGTGACGAGTAGTCCAGGATCGCGAGGTCGGACGCGAGCACGAGGTCGTTGATCTCGGGGTGGTCGGTGACGTCGACGACCCCTCCCCCGGTGCCGTGCCGTTGGTCGGACCGCGCCACGGAGTGGTGACTGCGCTGGAGCACGACCACGTCGTCGCCGAGCTCCTCGGCGAGCGCCTTCACGTCGAGCAGGTTCGGGTCGGCCGACGTGTTGTCGCCGCGCGAGAGGTCCTCGCGCCACGTGGTGGCGTGCAGGACGGCCACCTGGTCGTCGCGGATGCCCAGCAGGTGGCGCGTCGCGCGACGCACCTCCGCGGCGTCCTCGGCGAGCAGCGAGTCGGTGCGCGGCAGGCCGTGGTCGAACGCCGGGCCCTCCCAGTCGTAGGCCTCGCGGTAGAACTCGGCCGCCTCGGGGTACGGCAGGCAGATCACGTGCCAGTACGCCGAGCGCCGGTCGGTGGCCTCGAACTGCGCCCGCCACGGTGCCATCCGGCGCACGAAGTCCGGCCGGCCCATCCGCTTGAACGGCTGGCCGTGGAACGTCTGGAGGTACACCTGGCCCGGGCGCAGTCTGGTGTACGCGCCGACCTCGGTGTTCTTCACGAGGTACTTGGCGGACGCCAGCGTGGAGTACCACTCACGCGTGCCCGCGACGACGCGCTTCGCGCCCTCGGGCAGCGGCACGGAGTGGTCGACGGTGCCCCAGTAGAGCCGCATCCGCGGGTCGCGGCGGTGGAACTCGCGATGGATGGCGGCCTGGCTGTCGGTGGCGACCTCGGCCCAGTAGCACTGGAACATCGCGGCGCGCGCGTCCACCTCGACCTCGAGCGCCTCGTACGCCTCACGCAGATACCGCTGGCCGTACATGGTGTTCTCGTCGGGCTGCCGCGGCTTGATCAGGCGCAGTCCGAGGTCGGTGGTGTGGCCGACGAGCGGACCGTCGGCGAGGTCGGTGGGCCAGTCCACGAGCTCGGCCGCGAGGGGCAGCGGCATCCCGTCGGACACGACGGCGTAGTCGCCCAGCGGCAGCGGCAGGGCACCGCGCCCCCACCGGTCGGCGCTGGCCGGGAAGACGGCGCGGAAGCTCGAGCCCAGGCGGGTGAACTCGGTGGCGGGGAGGGTGAGCCCGGCGGACTCGAGGGTGGGCGCGGCGTCGAGTCCGCGACCGCTCACCACGATCGTGCCGCGCTCGAGCGAGATCGTGTCGACGACCGGACCGACCGGCTCGGGGTGCGCGATCAGTCCGATCCGGCCGGAGGCGGTACGGCCCGCGAGCCGGACCTCCACCTCCACCTCGAGCGCCTGCTCCGGGCCGAGCCGCGACAGGGGCACGTCGAGCGCCCACGTGCTGCGGTCGTAGGTCTCGCGCCACATGGCGGGACCGCCGCGGTGACCCGAGGTCTCGCCGGTCCACTCGACCCGCACGCCGGGGGTCACGACGGTCAGCTCGGGAACGGCGCCCGGCGCGTCGACGTGGGCGAAGCCGGCGCGGAACACGGCCTCGAAGCGGTCGCCCACGACGCGGGAGCGGACGACCTCGCCGGCGAAGCGGGTCTCGGAGTCGGCCAGCACGAACGCCTCGCGGGGGATCGCGGGGTCGTCCCAGCCGGGGAGATGGGCCACCGGCTCGCCCTCGTGCAGGCCGCCGGCGTGCAGGCGCACGTCGAGCAGGCCCCGGTTGAGCGCGGCGTGGAGCGCATCGGCGTCACCGTGCTCGAGGTGGTGCAGCGCGACCTTCGCCCACGAAGGGATGCGACGCACGAGGGCGGCGCGGTCCACGCCCTCCAGCAGCTCGGGCAGTCCGGCGCGGAGGTCGGCCTCGACGCTGCCGTCGAGGTCCTTCGGGAGTCGGCGGACGAGCGGAGGGAACTCCTTGACGAACACGTCGAGGGGCTTCGCCGGACCTGTCGCGAGGTCCAGCACCCGCCGCGAGAGCGACCGCAGCCTGCCCATGTCACCTACGCCTTCACCGAACATCCCGGACGGCCTCGATGCTATACGCTCGCCGCGTGTCGCCTTCCGCTGCTGCACCGGGCGAGCCTGCCACGAGCTTCCCCGACGGAGCCTGGTTCTCGGTCGTGGGCAACGTCCGCCTCGGCGCCGGCGGCCAGACCCGCATGGTGCTGCTGCGCCACCGGCTCTTCGTCGCGGCCGGGCTCGACTTCCCGATCCTGACCTACAACCCGGTGCCGTCGTACGCGCCGATCCGTACGGGCCTGCTGGCTGACGGCCTGCTGCTGCCCGAGAGCAGGCTCCTCAACCTGCACGAGGACCTCCGCGAGCGCGACCTCAGCGCACTGCCCGCTGTCGAGGCCACCTCGATCCTGCCCGGTGCGAGCACCGAGGACGACGTCGAGGGCGGCTATGCCTGGCGACGCCGCCACCTCGACGCCGCGGGCACCGAGACCACGTGGGAGTACCTGCGGCCCGACGGCACGACCTACGCGTTCACGCCGCCGGACGTCATGGAGGGCGAGACCCGCGTGCTCGACCACGACGGCCGCGTCGTGCTGGCCGGCGACGGACTCGGCGACCTGTGGCGCTGGTGGACCCGACAGCTGGCGCCGGCCGACAGCACGGTGTTCCTCGTGAGCGACAGCCGGTTCGTCGCCGAGGAGCTCGGCCTGCTGCACGACCCGCGCTTCGTGCTCATGCACCAGATGCACAACCCGCACCTGCGCGGCGACCGGCGCTGGGACTCGCCCCTCGAGCCGTCCTACGCGTCGTCGCTGGAGCACGTGGACCGGTTCGACGCCCTGAACACCCTCACCGAGCGCCAGCGGCACGACCTGCGGCTCCGCTTCGGCGACCTGCCGCAGTTCCACGTGGTCGCGAACCCCGTGGAGGCCGTCGAGCCGCCCTCGCCCGCACCGGCGCGCGTGCCCGGACGCATCGTCGTGATCGCCCGGTTGCACCCGCAGAAGCAGCTGGACCGGGCGATCGACGCCTTCGCCCTCGTGGCGCCCCGGCACCCCACGGCGACGCTGGAGATCTACGGGGACGGCGACGAGGAGGAGAAGCTGCGGGCCCGCGCCGCGCAACGCGACGTGGCCGACCGGGTGGTCTTCCACGGGCACGTGCCCGACGCCGCCGATCGGCTCTGGGAGGCCGACCTCGCGTGGCTGACGAGCCGCTTCGAGGGCTACGGGCTCTTCATCCTCGAGGCGCGGATGCGCGAGTGCCCGGTGCTGGCGTTCGACGTGCCCTACGGCCCCGCCGAGCAGATCGAGTCGGGCGTGGACGGCGTGCTCGTGCCCGCGGGTGACGCGGCCCGCCTGGCGCACGCGACGCTGGACCTCCTCGCCGACCGTGAGCGGCTCGAGTCGATGCGCCCGCGAGCGCGGGCGGGAGCCATCGCGCACGGCCACGAGTCGTTCCTCGCCGACTGGGCGCAGGTGGCGCGCGACGCACAGGCTCGCACTGCAGAGCGCGTGGACCTGCGGGATGTCGCCGTGGACTTCGCGGGGCGCTCGGCCGTCGTCCGGGTGAGCGGCGAGGGAGACCTCGACGCGGTCGAGCTGCGCTGGCAGGCGTGGCAGCAGGGCGACGACGCCCCTACGGACCTCACGACCTCCCTCGAGCGCGAGGGCACGACCTTCGAGATCCGGGCCGGGCGCGCGCCCAAGGGCGCGCACGAGCGGCTGCTGCTGACCTGGCGGAACGCCTCGTGGCAGCAGTCCGTGCCGCAGCGACGCTGGTGGCAGCGCGGCCGCTAGGTCACTCGGGCCGGGCGTGCTCGCGGTTGAGCTCGTCGCTCAACGCCTCGAGGCTCGCTCTCACTCCGGCAAAATCCTGATGGAGCACCCGAGGGAGGTACCAGCCGATGATGACGAACTGCGTGATCGTGGCCGCGGCCATGATCACCAGCACGGTCCAGAGCTGCGGCCCAGTCATGCCGAAATCCCCTTCCCGTCCCTGACCTCCACCATGGCAGACCTCAGCGACGCCCACCAGAGTGGGCGGCGGGTCTGTGGACAGACTTCAGGCGGGGGCGGGGCCGGCCTCGGAGGTGGTCTCCTCGTCGTCGTCCGACGGGAGCCGGCAGGTCCACTCGAGGACGAGCGCGGCGATCAGCAGAAGCAGGGCCGCGGCGGCGGCGGCGCCGGCGCGCCAGAACCTCAGCTCACCCAGCTCGGTGGACGAGCCAAGGTAGGCCAGCGCGTAGCCCGCGTAGCCGCCGGTGAAGACGCCCCCGACGAGCACGGCGGCCTTGGCCAGCGCCAGCAGGCGGATCGCGTGGTCGGCGGTGAAGCGGCGCTGGCGCCGGTGCAGGTTCTGCCAGGTGCCCCACGCGAGGGCCCCGACGGCGATGGCGCCGCACAGCAGCACGATCGCGGCGGCCCAGCCGGGAACCGGCGGGGAGGTGCCGTCGAGCCGCACCGTGAGGGGCGGCAACAGGCGACCGGCGACGAGACCCGACGCGATGAGCACCGCGACGTAGAGGGGCGAGCTGCGCCGGGCCTTCCTCATCGGACGATCACAGAATGATCTCGACGTCCTCGCGCTTGGTGACGCCCGAGGTGTCGACGCCCGACACGAGGTCGGCCACGAAGCCGTGGCCGGGAATCTCGCCCTCGGGATCGATCTCGAGCCACGGCACGAGCACGAAGCCCCGCTCGTGGGCGCGCGGGTGCGGCAGGGTGAGCGAGTCGTCGTTGGCGACGCGGTCGCCGACCACGATGATGTCGACGTCGAGCGTGCGGGGGGCACCCGGCTCGCTGCGCTCGCGCTCGAAGGCGTCCTCGATCGCGAGGGCGCGGTCGAGCAGCGTGTGCACCGTCAGCGTGGTGTCGATGAGGACGACCGCGTTGAGGAAGGACCCCGAGCCCTCGGGGGTGCCGACCGGCTCGGTCTCGTAGACCGAGGAGATCGCGACGACCGTGACCTCGGGTGTGTCCTCCAGCGCGGAGACGGCGCCCTGCAGGCGGCCGGCACGATCGCCGAGATTCGAGCCGATCGACAGGACGGCCTGGCGGATGGGTCGCATTCCCCCGGTCATCGTGTCGGCGTCGAGCTCGTAGGGCGTGGGTGCTTCGGTCACAGCTTGCTCCGCTCCATCGTCACGGTGACATCGGTGAACGCCACCTCGATCGGCGCCTCGGGCTTGTGCACCGTCACGCTGACCCAGCGGACGGGCTCATGGCCCAGACACACGTTCACTATACGGAGGGCCAACGTCTCGATGAGATCCACGGGGTCCCCCGTGATGATCGCGTGGACCTCCTCCGCGAGTTCGCCGTAGTGCACGGTCTGCGTCAGATCGCCCGAGACGGCGGCAGGCTCGAGGTCGACCGACAGCACGAGGTCGACGACGAACGTCTGACCATCCCTGCGCTCGTGGTCGAAAACGCCATGGTGGCCCACCGCGGAGAGCCCTCGGAGCTCGATCCGGTCCCCCAGGTTGTGGCTCACGCATCCTCCGGTTCGATCAGGGACGAGGCGTGCCTCGCGAAGAATCGCCATTGTCCCGCATCGCGGACCAAGATGCTCGTGGCGACCGCGCGACCGCCGTTGAACGACTCCACCGACCCTGCGTCGGACAGGATGTTCTCGGTGCACACGACGATCGCCGTGGTCGGGTCGGTGGCGGGCAGCAGGGTGACCTCGACGTCGGTCAGGAAGAACTGGATGTAGCCGACGCCGGCCATCAGCACGGTCCACGACCGCAGGATCGGACCCGTCCCGTTCAGCGGCGGAGCGCCCGGGTGCACGCAGGTGGTGGCGACGTCGTCGACCCACAGCGACGCCATGAGGTCGACGTCGCCGGTCTCGATCGCGTCGTAGAACGCGCGGTGGGCGGCCAGGACGTCAGCCACGGGCGGCCTCCGAGCGCAGGCGGGCCGCGACGCGCACGGCGTCGGCGCTGGGCCGGGGGTCGTGGACGCGCACGCCCCACGCCCCCGCCATCGCCGAGAGGGTGCTGATGGCCGCGGTCGCGTCCTCGCGGCCGTCGACCGGGCGCGGGCCCACGGAGTCGGCCAGCAGGGCGCCGAGGAAGCCCTTGCGGCTGGCGGCGACGAGCAGCGGTCGGCCGAGGTCGGTGAAGCGCTCGAGGTGCGCGAGCAGGGTCCAGTTCTGGTCGCCGGTCTTGCTGAAGCCCAGGCCGGGATCGAGGATGACCCGCTCCGGGTCGACGCCCGCCTCGCACACGGCCGCGTACTGGCTGCGGAGCTCGGAGACCACGTCCTCGACGACGTCGTCGTAGTCGGTGTGCTGCTGCATCCGGTCCGAGTGCGCGCGCCAGTGCATCACGACGAACGGGACGCCGGCACGGGCGACGAGCGGCACCATCTGCGGGTCGGCACGGCCGCCCGACACGTCGTTGACGATCGCCGCGCCCGCCTCGATCGACTGCTCGGCCGTCTCGGACCACATCGTGTCGACGGAGACGACGACGCCCGCGTCGGCCAGCCGGCGCACCACCGGGACGACGCGGCGCAGCTCCTCCTCGCGGTCGACAGGTAGCGCACCCGGACGGGTGGACTCGCCGCCGACGTCGACGAGGTCGGCACCGCGCCGCACCAGGTCGAGTCCGTGCTCGGCGGCCGCACCGGGGTCGAACCAGCGACCTCCGTCGGAGAAGGAGTCGGGCGTGACGTTGACGACCCCCATCACGACGCACCGGTCCTCGGGGAGTCCGGGGATCGGTGGGGTCGTCATGCGCGCTCCTGCCTCACCTGCTGATGAGGTTCATCGCCTCGGCGCGGGTGGCTGGGTCGAGCAGCTGGCCGCGCACGGCGCTGGTGATGGTGCGGGCGCCGGCCTTGGCGACGCCGCGCATCGTCATGCACAGGTGCTCGGCCTCGATGACGACGATGACGCCCTCGGGCTCCAGGACCTCCACGATCGACTCGGCGATCTGCGTGGTGAGGCGCTCCTGCACCTGCAGCCGCCGGGCGTAGACGTCGACGAGGCGGGCGAGCTTGGACAGGCCGGTGACATGGCCGTGCTCACCCGGGATGTAGCCCACGTGGGCGACGCCGAAGAACGGCACCATGTGGTGCTCGCACATGCTCCACAGCTCGATGTCGCGCACCAGGACCAGCTCGCGGTGCCCCACCTCGAAGACGGCGGAGAGCACCTCCTTGGCGTCCTGGTCGTACCCGCGCAGCAGCTCGGTGTAGGAACGGGCGACGCGCGCGGGGGTGTCCTCGAGTCCGTCGCGCTCGGGGTCCTCACCGATGGCTGCGAGCAGTTCGCGGACGGCCGCCTCGGCACGGGGTAGGTCGACGGACACGGCGCTCCTCAGATGGTGGGTGACTCGCCCGGCTGGGGCTCGTCGACAGGAGGTGCGTCGGGGCCGGTGTCCGGTCCGACGACGATACCGTCCTCGCGATCGTCACGGCTGGAGCCGTTGCGATGCGGCACGACGATGGGCGGCTGCGACGACGGGAGGCGCGTGTCCGAGCCGGTCCACGCGGGACGGATCTCGCGCCGGTTCAGGGCCTCGAAGATGCGGGCGACCTCGGCCTTGTCGAGGGTCTCCTTCTCCATCAGCTCGCGCACGAGGCTGTCGAGCACCTCGCGGTTGTCCACGAGGATGTCGAACGCCTCCTGGTGGGCCTGCGCGATGAGCGAGGAGATCTCGTCGTCGATCGTCGCGGCGATGTCCTCGGAGTAGTTCCGCGAGTGGCCGATGTCGCGGCCCAGGAACGGCTGGCCGTTGTCCTCGCCGAACCGCACCGCACCGATGCGCTCGCTCATGCCGTACTGCGTGACCATCGCGCGGGCCAGGCTGGTGGCCTTCTCGATGTCGTTGCCGGCACCCGTGGTGGGGTCGTGGAAGACCAGCTCCTCGGCGGCGCGGCCACCGAGCATGTAGGCCAGCTTGTCGAGCAGCTCGGCGCGCGTCTGGCTGTACTTGTCCTCGTCGGGCAGCACCATCGTGTAGCCGAGGGCACGGCCGCGCGGCAGGATCGTGATCTTGTGCACGGGGTCGCTCTGCGGCAGCGCCGCGGCCACCAGGGCGTGGCCGCCCTCGTGGTAGGCGGTGACGAGGCGCTCGTGCTCGTTCATGAGGCGCGAGCGCTTCTGCGGGCCGGAGATGACGCGGTCGATCGCCTCGTCCAGCGCCTCGTTGTCGATCGTCGTGGCGGCACCGCGCGCGGTGAGCAGCGCAGCCTCGTTCAGGACGTTGGCCAGGTCGGCGCCGCTGAAGCCGGGGGTGCGGCGCGCGACGGCCTCGAGGTCGACACCGGGCGCGATGGGCTTGCCCCGGGCGTGCACCTTGAGGATCTGGGTGCGGCCCGCCAGATCGGGGGCCTCCACCGCGATCTGGCGGTCGAAGCGACCCGGACGCAGCAGCGCGGGGTCGAGCACGTCAGGACGGTTCGTCGCGGCGATCAGGATGACCCCGCCGCGCACGTCGAAGCCGTCCATCTCGACGAGCAGCTGGTTGAGGGTCTGCTCGCGCTCGTCGTGGCCGCCGCCCATGCCGGTGCCGCGGTGACGGCCGACGGCGTCGATCTCGTCGATGAAGACGATCGCGGGGGCGTTGTCCTTCGCCTGCTCGAACAGGTCGCGAACGCGGCTGGCGCCGACACCGACGAACATCTCGACGAAGTCCGAGCCGGAGATCGAGTAGAACGGCACGCCCGCCTCGCCGGCGACGGCGCGGGCAAGCAGGGTCTTGCCGGTGCCGGGCGGCCCGTAGAGCAGCACGCCCTTGGGGATCTTCGCGCCGACGGCCTGGAACTTCGCGGGCTCCTGCAGGAACTCCTTGATCTCGCCGAGCTCCTCGATCGCCTCGTCACAGCCGGCGACGTCGGCGAAGGTGGTCTGCGGCGTGTCCTTGGTCATCAGCTTCGCCTTGGACTTGGCGAACTGCATGACTCGGCCGCCGCCGCCCTGCATCGAGTTCATCAGCCACAGGAAGATCAGGATGAAGATGACGAACGGCAGGAAGCTCAGCAGCACCGAGAGGAACGTGTTCTTCGGCGGGATCTTGACGTTGTAGGCGTTCATCTGGTCGTCGTCGACCAGCTTCTGCGCCTGGGTGACGAGCTGGGACCCCTGGTCCTGGCCGAGCCACGTGGCCTTGACCTTCTTCTCGTCGTCGCCCTTGAGGGTCGCGCGGACCTCCTGGTCGCCGTCGACGAAGGTGACGTCCTTGATCTTGGCGTCGTTGAAGTAGCCCACCATCGTGGCGGTCTTGACCTCGCGGTACCCGTCGGCCGAGCCGGAGAACGACAGCACGCCGATGACCACGCCCGCGATCAGGATGATCCACAGCCACGGTCCCTTGAACACGCTCTTGATGCTCATGCCGCCTCGTCGTTCATGCAGGTGGTGTTCCGTTCGATGCTCACAGCCGCGTACTCAGGAGTACATGTGCTTGGCCAGTGTGCCGATGCTGCGCAAATTGCGGTACTTCTCGTCGTAGTCGAGTCCGTAGCCGATCACGAAGGCGTTCGGGATGTCGAAGCCGACGTACTTGACGTCGACGGGCATCTCGAGGGCCTCGGGCTTGCGCAGCAGCGTGGCGATCTCGACCGAGGCCGGGCCGCGCGACTTCAGGTTGGCGACCAGCCAGGACAGGGTCAGGCCGGTGTCGATGATGTCCTCGACGATCAGCACGTGACGGCCGTCGAGGTCGGTGTCGAGGTCCTTGAGGATGCGGACGACGCCGGAGGACTTGGTGCCGGCGTAGGACGACACGGCCATCCAGTCGATCTCGACGTGGCGGTTCAGCTCGCGGGAGAGGTCGGCCATCACCATGACCGCGCCCTTGAGGACGCCGACGAGCAGTACGTCGCGGCCCTCGTAGTCGGCCTCGATCTGGCGGGCCATCTCGGCCAGCCGGGCCTTGATCTGCTCCTCGGTGAAGAGCGTCTGGGTCAGGTCGAGGTCGGCTTCGACGTGCGAGGTGTCCACGACGCCCAGCGTGCCACAAGCGGCGGAATCGGTCTCAGCCGGTGGCGAGGTCGCACGATGAGGCATTCGGGTGCCGCAGCGGGGCGGAATGCCTCATCGTTCGTCGCGGAACCGGACCCCGGCGCCCTCGCGGACGGCGACGACATGACCGGGGAGCTCGATCCGTGTGCCGCCGCGGGCGTTCAGCAGCCCGTCGAGGGCGAGGGTGTGGGCGTGCGACAGCTCGCCCGGCGCCGCGCCGGCGGCCACCGCCAGACGGCGCCACACCCGCAGGCGCAGGGCGCGATCGAGGTCGCCGAACGACTCGACGTCGTCGATCTCGCCCTTCGTCGGCGTCTCGTTGGAGGCCATGGCGTCGAGGAGGTCGGCGTCCGCGCGCACCAGGTCGGCGGTGCGCCCCAGCGCCTCGGCCACGCCCCCGCCGAGCACGTCCTCCAGCAGCGGCAGCAGCTCGCGCCGCACGCGGACACGGCGGTAGGAGGAGTCGTCGTTGTGCGGGTCCTCCCACCACTCGAGGTCGTGCAGCGCGCAGATCCGCTCGGTCTCGGAGCGTCGCAGGGTGAGGAAGGGCCGGTGCAGTCGGCCGCTCACCGAACGCATCCCGTCGATCGCGCGGGGACCCGAGCCGCGCGCCAGGCCCAGCAGGACCGTCTCGGCCTGGTCGTCGAGGGTGTGCGCAAGCAGCAGGCCGCCGCGGCCGGCCTCGCGGTGCAGCGCGCGGTAGCGGGCGACGCGCGCGGCGTCCTCCGGTCCGGTGCCGAGGTCACCGACCTCCACGGTGCTGACCGAGGCGGGCAGGCCGAGCGACGCGCACTGCTCGGCGGCGCGGGCGGCGACCTCCGCCGAGCCCTGCTGGAGGCCGTGGTCGACGACCACCGCGCGCGCCTCGACGCCGCGGCGGCGCACGAAGAAGGCGACGACCGCGGCCAGGGCCAGGGAGTCGGCACCGCCGGAGACCGCGACGACCGCTCCGGGGGCCAGGTGGGGCTCGACGAGGTTCCGCGCCCGCGCGACGAGCGGGTCGAGCCGGGTCACGCGTGGGCCACCCTGATCTCGATACGCGGGCTCGTCCCTCGCCCTGCTACTCGATCACCGAGGAGCGCGCAGCGGTCGACGCGACGCGAGCCCGTCCCTCGGTCACCGAGCAGAGCGCAGGGGTCGACGCGACGCGAGCTCGTTCCTCGATCTCCGAGCGGAGCGCAGGGGTCGACGCGACGCGAGCTCGTTCGTCGCCCTGCTGCTCGGTCGCCGGGCCGGTGGTCGAGTAGTACGCGAGCGCAGCGAGCGACGTATCGAGACCACGTCGACGGGCGGCCGGACACGTCCGCGCCTCAGCCGTGGACGCG
Organism: Aeromicrobium phoceense; assembly: GCF_013868155.1. Taxonomy (NCBI): domain Bacteria; kingdom Bacillati; phylum Actinomycetota; class Actinomycetes; order Propionibacteriales; family Nocardioidaceae; genus Aeromicrobium; species Aeromicrobium phoceense. The sequence goes on along the minus strand of NZ_JACEOG010000001.1, from coordinate 1,044,683 downwards.
GGCGACCCAGGACTTCGGGTCGACGATCTCGGCGCGCGTGGGCAGGTGCTCGGGGGCGGCCCAGACGGCGTCGAAGCCGTCCTTGCCGACCTGGTCGGTGACGGTGCGGACGAAGGTGGCGCCCTCGCTGTACTGGCGCATCTTGGCCTCGTAGCCGAGCAGCCGGCGGAAGACCTTCGACAGCGTCGAGCCGGAGGCCCGGCGCTTGGTGAACTTGCGACGGATCTCGGCGACGCTCGGCACGATCTCGGGGCCGATGTCGTCCATCACGACGTCCGCGTGGCCCTCGAGCAGCGACATCAGTCCGGTGAGCCGGTCGACCACCTCGCGCTGCTGCTCGTTCTGGAACAGGTCCGACAGGGACTTGTCCGAGTCGCCGCGGACGATGCGCACCAGCTCGGGCAGCGCTTCGGAGAGCAGGTCGGTCACCGCTCCCCCGCCGACGTCGGTGACATCCATCAGCTGGTCGACCTGGCTCAGCATGTGGCCGCGCATCCACGGCACCGCGGTGAACTGCGCGCGGTGCGTCTCCTCGTGCAGGCACACCCAGCGCCGGAAGTCGGTGGGGTCGACGTTGAGCTCGCGCTCGACGTGCACGATGTTCGGCGCGACCAGCAGCAGGCGCCCGGGTCCGTGGCCGCCCTCGGCGAACGGGTCGAACTGGCCCAGCACCTTCCCACCGAGGAACGCCACGATCGCGCCCAGCTCGACGCCGGTGACGCGCCCGCCGACGGCCTTGGGCAGGCCCGTGGGCAGCTTGCCCTCGGCGGCGAGCTTCTCGTTGAACGGGGTCATCAGGACCTCGAACGCGGCGAGATTGGCATCGGCCCAGCGCGGACGGTCGACCACCAGGACGGGCGTCGGGTAGGCGGGAACGAGGCCGGTGAACTCCCGGACCGGCCCCTCGGCGATCGCCGAGGCCTCGCGCAGCTCGGCGACGACCTCCTCGACCTCCGCCGCGCTGAGGTCGGGCCCGGGCTTCATGAGCCGCCGGGCCGTGGAGCTGGCGACCTTCCAGTCGATCATGGCGTCCAACCTACGTCGCCCGGCCTCACCCCACGGCCGACTTCTGTGACGCCGTTCGGTCCGCGTCGGCGATCCGCACCGAATGACGTCACAAAAGTCGCGGGCCGCGGGCCGGGGCGGCGGTCAGCGCGGACCGATGTCGAGGACGCGGACCACCGGCTCGCCCTCGGCGTCGGAGGCGTCGAGGTCGACCTCGGCGCTGATGCCCCAGTCGCGATCGCCCTCGGGGTCGTCGAACACCTGCCGGACCTGCCAGACGCGGCGCGTCTCGTCCTCGACCATGAACAGCTGCGGGCCGCGGGCCTGGGCGCCGCTGCCCAGTTCGCTGTACTCCTCGCGGTAGCCGGCGATCGCCTCGCGCCACGCCAGCGCGTCCCACCCGGAGGCCGCGTCGAGCTCGCCGAGCGCGTCCCACCGGCCGAACGCGGCCAGCTCGACCCGGCGGAACATCGCGTTGCGCACCAGCACACGGAAGGCCCGGGCGTTCGCGGTGAGCGGGCGCGGCGTCTCGGCGCCGGTGGCCTGCGGGCGCACGTCGGCCGGGTCCTCGCCGGGCGCGATCAGCTGCTCCCACTCGTCGAGCAGGCTGGAGTCGGTCTGGCGCACCAGCTCGCCCAGCCACTCGGTGAGGTCGGTCAGCTCGTCGTTGCGCACCGCCGTGGGCACCGTGCGCACGAGCGTCTTGTAGACGTCGGAGAGGTAGCGCAGGACGAGCCCCTCGGACCGGGCCAGGCGGTACTCGGCGATGACCTCGGAGAACGTCATGGCCCGCTCCCACATCTCGCGCACGACCGACTTCGGCCGCAGCTCGTGGTCGGCCACCCACGGGTGACCGTTGCGGTACATCTCGTAGGCGGCGTTCAGCAGGTCCTCGAGCGGCTTGGGGTGCTCGACGTCCTCGAGCAGCTCCATCCGCTCGTCGTACTCGATGCCGTCCATCTTCATCTCTGCGACCGCCTCGCCGCGGGCCCGGAATCGCTGGGCGCTGATGATCGGTCGCGGGTCGTCGAGCGTGGACTCCACGACCGACACGACGTCGAGGGCGTAGGTGGGCGACTCGCGGTCGAGCAGGTCGAAGGCCGCGACCGCGAACGGCGACAACGGCTGGTTCAGCGCGAAGTTCGCCTGCAGGTCGACGGTCAGGCGCAGGGTGCGGCCCTGGGCGTCCGGCGGGTCGAGCCGCTCGACGACCTCACCGGCCAGCAGCGCCTCGACGATGTTCTCGACCTCGGCCAGCAGGCGCTCCTGCGACTCCTCGGTCTCGCCGCTCTCGCGGATCAGGTGCTCCAGCGCCGCGCGCGCGTCGCCGGGCCGGGTGATGACGTCGAGCACCATCGCGTGACTGACCTTCATCCGCGAGACCAGCGGCTCGGGCGTGCCGTTCACGAGTCGCTCGAACGTGCCGTGCCCCCAGGAGACGAAGCCCTCGGGCGGCTTCTTGCGCTGGATGCGCTTGAGCTTCTTCGGGTCGTCTCCGGCCTTGCGCACGAGCCGGGCGTTCTCGATCTCGTGCTCGGGCGCCTCGACGACGACGTGCCCCACGGTGTCGAACCCGGCGCGGCCCGCGCGCCCGGCGATCTGCTGGAACTCGCGCACCTGGAGATGGCGCTGGCGGGTGCCGTCGTACTTCGACAGGCCGCTGAAGAGCACGGTGCGGATCGGCACGTTGATGCCGACGCCGAGCGTGTCGGTGCCGCACACCACCTTGAGCAGCCCCTGCTGCGTGAGGGTCTCGACGAGGCGGCGGTACCGCGGCAGCATGCCGGCGTGGTGGACGCCGATGCCCATGCGGATCAGACGCGAGAGGGTCTTGCCGAAGGCCGAGGTGAAGCGGAAGTCGCCCAGCGCGTCGGCGATCGCGTCGCGCTCGGCGCGGGTGGCGACCTTGGCGCTGGTCAGGGCCTGCGCGCGCTCCAGCGCGGCCGCCTGCGAGAAGTGCACGACGTAGACCGGCGTCTGGTGCGTCTCGACGAGCTGCTCCAGCGTCTCGTGCACCGGCGTGGTGACGTACTCGCTGACCAGCGGCACCGGACGCTCGACCGACGTGACCGCCACGGTCTCGCGGCCCGTGCGCCGGGCGAGGTCGGACTCGAGGCGCGTCGTGTCGCCGAGCGTGGCCGACATGAGCAGGAACTGGGCGCGCGGCAGCTCGATCAGCGGCACCTGCCAGGCCCAGCCGCGGTCGGGGTCGGCGTAGAAGTGGAACTCGTCCATCACGACCAGGCCGATGTCGGCCGCGGCGCCCTCGCGCAGCGCCATGTTCGCCAGGATCTCGGCCGTCGCGGCGATGATCGGCGCGTCGGCGTTCACGGCGGCGTCGCCGGTGACCATGCCGACGTTGTCGGCGCCGAAGACCTCGCACAGGTCGAAGAACTTCTCGCTGACGAGCGCCTTGATCGGCGCGGTGTAGACACTGCACTCACCGCGCGCGAGCGCCGCCCCCATCGCCGCCGTGGCGACGAGGCTCTTGCCCGAGCCGGTGGGCGTGGCCAGCACGACGTTGGACCCGGCGACCATCTCGAGGATCGCCTCGTCCTGCGCGGGGTACGGCGTCAGGCCGCGGTCCTGGATCCAGTCGAGGATGGCCTCGTGCACCGCGTCGACGTCGTCGGTGGTGCCGGCGGGGAGCCGGTCGACGAGACGGGAGGAGGCCACCTGAGCAGCCTAGAGGTCACCTCGCAGGGTTGATCTCGATACGCCCCCGCAAGCGGGAGGTGCCCCTACGTCTCGCTTCGCTCCGCCCCGGTGGTCGAGTGGCACGCGAGCGCAGCGAGCGGCGTATCGAGACCAGAGGCGCGCTAGGCCCCGCAGGCGCAGGTGGCCATCGACGCGGCGACGCGGTCGAGCGCGGCCTGGGTGACGAAGGGGTTGACCTGCTCGGTGTCGTCGGCCATCACCGCGAAGGCCACGGGCCGGCCACCGTCGAGGGTGACGATGCCGGCCAAGGAGTGCACGCCGGTGAGGGTGCCGGTCTTCGCGCGCACGACGCCGCGCGCGTCGCTGCGGTCGTAGCGGTTCTCGAGGGTGCCGCTGAAGCCGCCCACCGGCAGGCCGCTCAGTGTCGAGGACAGGCGCGGCCGGGCCGACGCCTGGACCATCGTCTCGGCGAGCGTGGTGGCGGAGATCCGGTTCTTGCGCGAGAGCCCGCTGCCGTCGTTCAGCACCAGTCCCTCGGTGCTGACGCCCGACCTGGCGAGGACCTCGGTGGCCACCTTCGCACCACCGGCGAAAGAGCCAGGCTGCCCTCCCCCGAGCGCGGCCTGGCGCAGCAGGACCTCGGCGACCTCGTTGTCGGAGTCGGCCAGGAACCGCTCGACGATCCGCGACAGCCGGGCGCTGCGGGCCTGCGCGACCTTCGTGGCCCCGGCGGGCGCCTCCACCCGGGCGGGCTCGCCTGCCACGTCGACGCGCCTGGCCCGGAGCAGCTCGGCGAAGCGACGGGCGGCGTCCGCGGCCGGCTCGGTGGAGCGTGCGGCGCCGACCCGCCCGCGGTCGATCCACAGCGGACTGACGGGCGCGACCACGCTGCCGACGTAGCCCTCCTCCCAGGCCGGGCTGACCGACGGCCCGGAGAACAGGGAGACGTCGTAGCCGAGCGTGACCCGCGCCCGACCGACCTTCGTCGCCGTGGCGGCGGCCAGCGTGGCGAGGTCGGCGCGCTCGACCGGCGAACCCTTCGTGCGGGTGTCGGTGAGGTAGGGGTCGCCGCCGCCGACCAGCACGAGTCGGTCGCCGTCGCGCACCACCGAGGTGGTGAAGGTGGCGTCGGGACCGAGGGTGTCGAGGGCCGCCACGGCGGTGAGCAGCTTCGTCGTGGAGGCGGGAATGTGCGTGCCGTCGCCCGACTCGGCCAGCACGGTGCCGTCGCGGGCGTCGAGGGCGACGAGGCTGGTGCGACCGCCGAGCGCGTCGGACGCCAGCGGATCCTTCACCGCGGCCGCGAGCGCGGCGGCGTCGACGGGCGCGGAGCCGACGCCGGTGGCCCGGTCGGACGCGGGCGACGCGGACGCCAGGCCGGTGGGGGCGGTGACGTACTCGGGTCCGCACGCGCCGTCGCACAGGATGGGGTTGAGGTCGCCGCGCACGTACAGCGCGCCGATCGCCGCGAGCGTCACCACCACGAGCAACGGCAGCATCCAGGCCGCATGCACTCTCTCCCCCCTGCGGGAGCCACGGGCCTTCACGTGCGTCAGACTATGTGACAGCCATCAACACCAAGCCGGAGGAACCGTGTTTTTCGACGTCACCGTGGAAATCCCCAAGGGCGAGCGCAACAAGTACGAGCTCGACCACAAGACCCACCGCATCCGGCTGGACCGCACCCTCTTCACGTCGATGCAGTACCCGGCGGACTACGGGTTCATCGACAACACCCTCGGCAACGACGGTGACCCGCTCGACGCGCTCGTCATCCTGCCCTTCCCGACGTTCCCCGGCTGCGTCATCGAGTGCCGCGCGATCGGCATGTTCAAGATGACCGACGAGGCCGGCGGCGACGACAAGATCCTCTGCGTGCCCGCGGGCGACCCGCGCCACGACCACACGCAGGACGTCGGCGACGTGTCCGACTTCGACCTGCGCGAGATCGAGCACTTCTTCACCAGCTACAAGGACCTCGAGCCCGGCAAGTCGGTCGAGGAAGGCTCCGAGTGGGTCGGCCGCGCCGAGGCCGAGGCCGAGATCCAGGCCAGCTTCGAGCGCTTCAAGGCCAACGGCGGCTACTGAGCCGCGGGGTCCCTCCGGGGCCTGACGAGACCGGCGAGCACGTCGCCGAACACGTCCATGTCGATCTTCGGGTCGAGCGCGCGCAGGCCGCCGAGTCCGGCGCCCACCGCGAGCAGGGCCGTGGCCACGTGCTCGACCGGGACCGTGGTCTCGAGCCCCGCGTCCTCGACCGTGGCCGAGATCAGCTGCGCGATCAGGCGGCGCACCTCGCGGTGACGCTTCACCAGCTCCGACGCCACCCAGGGGTTGTGCCGCGCGACGGCGGCGAACTCCACCTCGAGCGCCGTCCAACGGGGCTCGCCCAGGCCGGACCGCGACCACTCGACGAAGCTCTTCAGGCGCGTCTCGATCGACGTGTCCTCGGTGAACATCTCGTGCACGAGGCGGATCTTCTCGGCGTGGATCGTGTCGAGCGCCGCCATGCAGAGCTCTTCCTTGCCGGCGAAGTTCGAGTACACCGCGCCCTTGGAGAAGCCGGCCTCGACCGCCACCTTGTCCAGCGACGTGCCGGAGTACCCGACGTCCAGGAACATCTGGGTGGCCACCTCGACGAGGCGGTCACGCGTCTGCTGCTGACGCTCGGCACGGCTCACTCTGGTCTGCGTCACGGCGGGCTCCTTCCGGCTTCGCATACCGATGGTATCTGAATCCGGGAGACTGTCGTCCGGCAATCCCCCATTTGGACGCCGCTAGGGTCGGCCCATGACCTCACGAGCCCTCTGGTCGGCGATCGAGAACCTGCACGGCGGCGTCTACTTCGCCCCCGACTCGAAGGCCAGGTACGAGTCGGTCGGCCTCAAGGGCTACTGGATGGGGTACTTCGCCAGCCGGGCCGCCGCGCTCGGGACGCCCGGCCCCCGGCTCGTCGTCGCCACGTTCCACGGCTTCGCCCCGCGCCTCGTGGAGCGCGCGCTGCCCGACGCGTGGCGGATGGCCGACCGCGACCGCGTGCTCGAGCAGCGGTACGCCCTGGCTCGCGACCTCCTCGAGGGCGTCGCCGAGGGCGCGGCGGCCCTGGCGCCGCGGGTCCGATCCGTGCTGCAGGGCGTCGACTGGGCCGGCAAGCCGCTGGCCGCCGCCCACGCCGACCTGTCCGCCTCGGACGATCCGGTCGTCGACTTCTGGCAGTCCGTCACCGCCCTGCGCGAGTACCGGGGCGACTGCCACCTCGCCGTCCTCACGGCCGCGGGGCTCGGCGGCGCGGCGGCCAACGCCCTGGCCGTCGGCACCGGCTGGTCCTGGTTCTCCGACCAGCGCACGATGCGCGGCTGGACCGAGCAGGAGTGGGCCGAGGCGATCGCCGGACTCGTGACGCGCGGCTGGCTCGAGCCCGACGGCACCGCGACCGACACCGGCCGGGCCGCGCGCGCCCAGCTGGAGGACGCCACCGACCGCGTGGTGGCCGCGGGCCTCGACCGCGAGGCCGCTTCCCGCCTGGTGACCCTCGAGGCCGAGCTCGTCGATCTCGCGGGACAATGGGCAGATGATCACCCCGCCCTCGCAGGACGCTCTCTCCGCAGCTCGTGACCGCCTCGCCGCACTGGCGATTCCCGCCGGGGCCCTCGGGCGTCTCGGCGAGCTGGCGGTGTGGTGGTCGTCGGTCCGCGGCGAGGCCACCCCGGCAGCTCCCTCCAACGTGCGAGCCGTCGTCTTCGCGGGCGACCACGGTGTCGCGGCGCACGGCGTCTCGGCCTATCCGCCGGCCGTCACCGGCGCCATGGTGCGGGCCTTCGTCTCCGGCGTCGCGGGCGTGGCCGTCCTGGCCCGCCAGCACGACGTGCACCTGCGGGTCCAGGACCTCGGCGTCGACGGTGAGTTCCCCGACCTCGACCCCTCGATCAGCGCGTACAAGATCCGCCGGGGCACCGAGCCGCTGCACCTGACGGACGCGATGACCGCAGACGAGGCGCAGCGCGCCGTCGACGCGGGCGCGGCGATCGCCGCCGAGGAGATCGCGGCCGGCGCCGACCTGCTGATCGGCGGCGACATGGGCATCGGCGACACCACCACGGCGGCGGTCCTCACGGCCGCGGTCCTCGGTCTCCCGGCCGTCGACGTCGTCGGGCGCGGCACCGGCATCGACGACGCGGCGCTGCGGGTCAAGACCGACGTCATCGACACGGCCCTGCGTCGCGCGCAGGACCGCACGTCCGACCCGATCGACCTGCTGAGCGCGCTCGGCAGCCCCGACATCGCCGCCCAGGCCGGGTTCATCAGCGCCGCTGCGCAGGCGGGCGTCCCGGTCCTGCTCGACGGGGCGATCGCCACGGCCGCCGCGCTCGTCGCCGAGCGCCTCACGCCCGGCGTCGCCCCGTGGCTCGCCGCCGGTCACCGCTCCACCGAGGGCGCGCAGTGGCACGCACTGAAGGACCTCGGGCTCGAGCCGCTGCTCGACCTCGGCATGCGCCTCGGCGAGGGCTCGGGCGCGGTCGCCGCCGTGCCCCTCGTGCGGTCCGCGGCCCTGCTGCTGTCGGAGATGGCGCGGCTCGACGAGCTCCTGTGAGCCGATTCGGGGACGCGGTCCGGCTGTCCGTCGGGACGTTCAGCGCCGTTCCGGTGCCGGCTCCGCGACGGGTGGACCGCGCCACCGCCGGCGTCGCCGTCGCGATCGCGCCGCTGGCGGTCGTCCCGGTCGGTGTGCTGGTGGCCCTGGTCGCCTGGGGCGGGCAGGAGCTCGGGCTGTCCTCAGTTGTCGTCGGCGCGCTCGCGATCGGCCTCGGCGCGTGGGCGACCCGCGGGTTCCACCTGGACGGGCTGGCGGACACCGCCGACGCGCTCGCCTCCTCCTACGACCGCGACCGGGCGCTCACCGTCGCGCGGACGGGTGACGTGGGGCCCGCCGGCGCGGCCACCCTCGTGCTCGTCCTGCTGGTGCAGGCCGCCGCGGCGGGGACCCTGGCGACATGCTGGTCGTGGGGCCCCGTGGCCCTCGGGGGGCTGTGGTGCCTCGCGCGCGTCGCGGCCACCGTGGGCCTGCGGCGCGGCGTCCCCGCGGCCCGTCGCGACGGCATGGGCGCCACGTTCGCCGGCAGCATCGGACCCATCACGCTGGCCGTGGTCTGGCTGGCGGCAGCCGCCGTCGGCGCGGCGCTGACGGCGACGACCTCGGCCCCCGTGCTGCAGGGCGTGGCCGCGGTGGCCGTGGCACTCGTAGTGGTCGTCGCCCTGATCGCCCACGTCGTGCGCCGCCTCGGTGGCATCATCGGCGATGCGGTGGGCGCCTCGGTCGAGGTCGCCCTCGCTGTCCTCCTGATCGGCTTCTCGGCGGTGATCCCATGACGTTCCTCGGCCCCGACGGCGAGCCGCGCTGCGACTGGGCCGGCGGCGCCCCCGGCTTCGTGGAGTACCACGACGGCGAGTGGGGCTTCCCGGTCTCCGACGACGTCAGGCTGTTCGAGAAGTTCTGCCTCGAGGGTTTCCAGTCGGGCCTCTCGTGGCGCACGATCCTGGACAAGCGCGAGAACTTCCGCGCGGCGTTCGCAGGCTTCGAGCTCCAGGCCGTCGCTGCGTTCGACGAGTCCGACGTGCTCCGGATGCTCGCCGACGCGGGCATCGTGCGGCACCGCGGCAAGATCGAGGCGGCGATCAACAACGCCGGCCGCGCGCTGGAGCTGATCGAGTCGGAGGGCTCGCTCGCGGCGTTCGTGTGGCGTCACGAGCCCGATCCCGCCGAGATCCCCGAGCCCCAGTCGCTGACCACCTCGCCCACCGCGATCTCCCTGTCGAAGGACCTCAAGCGGCGCGGCTGGAAGTTCGTCGGCCCGACCACGGTGTTCTCGTTCATGCAGGCGATGGGCCTGGTCAACGACCACGCGCACGACTGCGTGGTCCGCGCCCGCGTCGCCGACGCCCGCGCGGCGTTCACGCCGCCCGCCTGAGGCACCGCTACCGATCAGAGCCGCAGGACGCGTCCCGAGACGACGAGCAGGACCTCGTCGCAGTCCATCGCGAAGCGCTGGTTGACCTTGCCGAGCAGGTCGCGGAACAACCGCCCGGAGCGGTGCTCGGGCACGACGCCCCAGCCCACCTCGTTGGTCACCACGACGACGTCCTCGGCGTGGGCCGTCATGGCCTGGACGGCGCGCTCGACCCGGAGCCAGAACTCGGGCTCCCAGTCGTCGAGCGTCTGGTCCCAGCCGTCGAGCTCGCTGATGAGGGCGGTGACCCACGTGCCGAGGCAGTCCACGATCACCGTCCCGTCGGCCATCGCGATGGCGCGCTCCAGGTCGGCGGTCTCGACCGTCTTCCAGTGCTCGGGGCGCCGCCCGCGATGGGCCTCGACGCGCGCCGCCCAGTCGGGGTCGAACTCGGGATCGGGGGCCGGACCGGGAGCGATGTACGTGACGTCGGTGGCCGCGACGAGCATCGACTCGGCATGGAACGACTTGCCCGACCGCACGCCTCCGGTGATGAGGGTCCTCACGCTCGAAGCCTAGTCCCGCGCCGGTCGGTGCCGGTCAGCCTTGGTCGAACACGGAGTCGAAGGAGGCGGTGGGCAGGTCGAAGTCGAACCGCTTGAGGAATTCGAGCGCCTCGGGCGCGCCCCGGAGCCGGTCCATCCCGGCGTCCTCCCACTCCACGGAGATCGGCCCGTCGTAGCCGATGCGCGCGAGCGCACGGAACGCGTCCTCCCAGGGCACGTCACCGCGACCGGTGGAGACGAAGTCCCAGCCGCGACGCTGGTCGCCCCACGGCAGGTGCGACGAGAGGATGCCGTTGCGGCCGCCGCCCATCCGCATGCGGGTGTCCTTGCAGTCCACGTGGTAGATCCGGTCGGCGAAGTCGCTGATGAACGCGACCGGGTCGAGGCCCTGCCACAGCATGTGGCTGGGGTCCCAGTTGATGCCGAACGCCTCGCGGTGGCCGATCGCCTCGAGCGTGCGCACGGTCGACCAGTGGTCGTAGGCGATCTCGGAGGGGTGCACCTCGTGCGCGAACCGGACGCCGCACTCGTCGAAGACGTCGAGGATCGGGTGCCAGCGGTCGGCGAAGTCCTGGTAGCCGGCCTCGATGCGCTCGGCGGGAACGGGCGGGAACATCGCCACGTACTGCCAGATCGACGAGCCGGTGAAGCCCACCACGACGTCGATGCCCATCCGCTGAGCGAGGCGCGCGGTGTGCTGCATCTCCTCGGCGGCGCGGCGGCGCACGCCCTCGGGCTCCCCGTCGCCCCACACCCGCGGCCCGACGATGGACCGGTGGCGGTCGTCGATCGGGTCGTCGCACACGGCTTGGCCCTTGAGGTGGTTCGAGATCGCCCAGCAGCCGAGGCCGTGCCGGCGCAGGATCTCCAGCCGTCCCTCGACGTAGTCGTCGTCGTCCCAGCGCCACGCGTCGAGGTGCTCGCCGGACACGGCGATCTCGAGGCCGTCGTAGCCCCAGCCGGCCGCCAGCTCGGCGACCTCCTCGAGCGTCAGGTCGGCCCACTGGCCCGTGAAGAGCGTGAAGCGCTTGCCCATGGTGTCCCTCCTTCGATGATCAGGATCTCGCGAGTGCGACCGTGTCGCGTCCGGCGACGGCACTGCGCTCGATCGCGTCGAGCACCCGCTGCACCGCCAGACCGTCCTCGAACGACGGCGTGGGGTCGGTGCCGTCCGCGATCGCGGCGAGGAAGCCGGCGGCCTGGGTCGTGAACGTGTGGTCCCAGCCCAGCACGTGACCGGGCGGCCACCACGGCTCGAGGTGGGGGTGGTCGGGCTCGGTGACGAGCACGCGGGTGCGTCCCTCGCCGGTGTCGATCCACAGCTCGTTGAGGCGCTCGAGGTCGAAGGCGACCGAGCCGCGGGACCCGTACACCTCGATCTGCAGGGCGTTCTTGCGCCCGGTGGCCATCCGGCTGACCTCGAGGCTGACCATCGCTCCGCGCGACGTGCCCAGGAGCGCCCACGCGGCGTCGTCGACCGTCACCGGCTCGGGACCGGAGGGTCCCGGACGCGACCCGACGAACGTCTCCAGCCGGCCCGCCACGCTCGAGACCTCGTCGTCCAGCAGGAAGCGCACCTGGTCGACCACGTGCGAGCCGAGGTCGCCCAGCACCCCGGACCCGGCCTCCTCCTTGCGCAGCCGCCAGGTCATCGGGGCCTCGGGATCGACGAGCCAGTCCTGGAGGTAGGAGGCCCGCACCTGGCGGACCTCGCCGATCCGGCCCTCGGCGATCACCTGGCGCGCCAGGGCGAGCGCGGGCACGCAGCGGTAGTTGAACCCCACCATCGAGCGGACCCCGCGCGCGCGGGCCTGCTCGGCGGCGACGACGAGCTCCGCGGACTCCTCGAGCGTGTTGGTCAGCGGCTTCTCCACGATGACGTGCTTGCCGGCGCGCAGGGCGGCCAAAGCGATCTCGTGGTGCAGGTGCCCGGGGGTGCAGATGTCCACGATGTCCACGTCGTCGCGGGTGACGACGTCGCGCCAGTCGGTGGCGGACTCGCGCCAGCCGAACTGGTGGGCTGCCGAGCGGACGGCCGAGGGATCGCGGCCGACCAGGACCTGCTGGGCGACCGGGGGCAGGTGCGGGTGGAACGCCCCGACGTTGCGCCAGGCGTTGGAGTGGGCCTTGCCCATGAAGGAGTAGCCGATGACGGCCACCCCGAGCTCGCGCGTCATCGTGACTCCCCCGTTCGGTTCAGCTCGCGCAGGAACGCCAGTCCGTCGCGCGCCAGGTCGTCCTGCGTCGGCGCGAGGGGCCGCCAGATCGACGCCGCCGTGGCGATCGAGGCGTTCTCGGCCGTGAAGCTCTCGATGACGAGAGGGCCGGTGTGCCCGACCTCGTCAAGGGCGCCGATCAGGGCGTCCCAGTCGGTCTGGTCGCCCCCGGGCGCACCGCGGTCGCTGCCGCAGACCTGGATGTGCACGAGGTGCTCGCCCGCCGCACGGATCGCGCCCGCGCTGGACCGCTCCTCGATGTTCAGGTGATAGGTGTCCAGCGCGAGGCCGAGCGACGCCCCGAGGAGTCCGTCGAGGCCCTCGAGCGCCTGGTCGACCGTGTTGACGAGCGACGTCTCGTAGCGGTTCAGCGGCTCGATGCCGATCCGCACGCCGCGGGACGCCGCGTGCTCCACGACCGGCGCGAGACTCTCGCGCCACTGCCCGTAGGCCTCGCGGCGCTCGTCGGGCGACAGGCGCCACGTGCGGCCGGTCGCCGCGTAGAAGGGGCCGCAGACCGCCTCCGCGCCGATGCCGGCGGCGAGGTCGACGCACCCGCGCAGGTAGTCCTGCGTCGCCGCGACGGCCGCGTCATCGGCCCCGACGAGGTCGCGTCCCGGCGCCATCGCGCCGACGACCGAAGGGGCCAGGCCGGTGCGCGCGAGCGCCGGACCGACGACGTCCGCCGTCAGGTCGCCGAGGTTCTCCAGCGGCAGCTCGACCGCGTCGAAGCCGAGGGCGGCGACGTGCTCCAGGCGAGCCTCGACCGTGGCGTCGGTGAGCGGCGACTGCCAGACCCACGTGTTGATGCCGATGCTGCGCACGACTTCTCCTGTCGAGAGGGACGGGTGGGTCCCGGGTGGCGGCGCCGAGTCGCCGCCACCCGGTTCGCGATCAGCGGTCCTGCCAGGCCTTCGGGAAGCCCGGGAGGTCCTCGCCGCCGAACTTGGCGTAGTGCCCGTCCGGCATCCCGTCGTTCGCCTTCAGGTAGTCCGCGCGGTCGTCCTCGGTGATCGGCGACTGTGGCAGGACCCACTCGGCCGGCACCTCCTCGCCCGCGAAGATCTTCTGCAGGGCCAGCAGCGGGGTGCGCCACTGGAAGTTGGAGTAGACGGGCGCCAGGCCGGTCAGGCCGGTGTCCTCCCACTTGCGCAGGAAGCTCATCTCGTCCTCACCGGTCATGACCGGGTAGTCCTTGCCCGCGTCCTCGAAGGCCTCGATGGCCGCGACGGCACCGTCACCGGCGTCCATCCAGACGCCCTTGATGTCGTCCTGGTTGATGGCGTCGGTGATGATCTGCTTGATCTTGGTGGGATCGGCGTCGGTGAACTGGTCCTCCGCCTCGATGTCGTTCTCCTCGAAGATCTTCTCGGCCGCGGCCCAGCGGGTCTCCAGGACGTCGACGCCGGGCAGGATGCGCAGCGCGATGACCTTGTCGCCCTTCTCGAGGTTGTCCACGAGGAACTCGGCCGTGTCGATGCCCCACGCGTAGCCACCGATCGGGTGGATGAACGTGGTGGCGCAGTCGGTGTCGACGCCGCGGTCGAACACCACGACCGGCTTGCCGGTCTCACAGGCGCGCTCGACGGCCGGGGTCATCGCCGCCGTGGAGTTCGGCGAGATGATGAAGGCGTCGCAGTTGCCCTCCTTGATGAAGTAGTCGATGTCGGCGATCTGCGTGTCGTCGGAGTCCTGCGCGTCGCGGGTCTCCATCTCCGAGACGACGCCCTCGTCCTGCATCACCTTCAGCTGCTGCTGCATCGTGATCCAGCCGGTCTGGCGCCACGGGTTGCTGATCGAGGCGTTCGCGAAGCAGACCTTCTTGGCGCCCTCGGTCTTGAACTTCGCGGTGTCGGCCATGTCGCCGGCGATGTACTGCATCCACGGCGTGGCGGGATCGCCCTCGAAGGTGGCGCTGCGCTGTTCGTCCTGACGGTCGAAGTCAGCCTGGACGAACCACTCGGTGTCCTTGGATCCCGAGTCGTCGTCGCCGGAGTCGGGCACGTCGTCCGTGCTGCAGCCGGCCAGTACCAGGACGGCCGCGGCCGACACCAGTACCCCTCTCATGGATGCGCGCATCAGTTCTCTCCTGTCGTTGCGCCCGTGGCGGGCTGGGGTGATGGGGGTGGAGAAGTCGTGGGGCCGCGGCGGCGCCCTGCGCCCTGCCAGGCCCGGCCCGCGAGGGCGACGGCGGCGATGATGATGAGGCCCTGCACGGTGTCGCGCCACGTCGACGCGATGCCGAGGCTGGTCAGCAGCACGAAGAGCAGCTCGAGCGCGAAGGCGCCCGCCGCGGCCGAGAGGACCCAGCCGCGTCCGCCGCCAAGCACGACGCCGCCGAGCACGACCGCCGTGATGGCGGCGAACTCGTAGCCGCCGCCGACCGAGGGGTGAACGCCGGCGTAGCCGACCAGCAGGATGCCGGCGACTGTCGCGGACAGGGACGAGATCATGAAGGCCCGCGTCTTGGTCCACCACAGCGGCGTGCCGGAGAAGCGTGCGGACTCGGGGTTGTCGCCGGCGGCGATCAGGGTGCGACCGAACGGACGGCGCATGAGCCACACGGCGAACGCTCCGACAGCGATGAGCACGATCAGCGGGTACGGGATCATCCCGACGACCGGCACGTTCTCGATGCCGCCGCGGCCGATCTCGCGGAAGCGGTCGGAGGGGTTGCCGGTCGCGGCGCCGCCGGTGACGTATCGCACGAGACCCGTCAGCGACAGCATCATGCCGAGCGTGACGATGAAGCTCGGCACCTTGAGCAGCGTGGTGGCCAGCCCGTTGAGCAGCCCGATCCCGGCGCCGACGGCCAGCATCAGCAGCAGCCCCGGCAGGATCCGCGACTCGTCCTGACCGATGACGTTGCCGGCCAGGACGACCTGGGCGGCGATCACCGCGCCCATGGAGAGGTCGAACTCGCCGCTGACGATGACGAAGTACTGGCCCATCGCGGCGATCGCGATCGGCGCCGTGCGACCCGCGAACCGAATCAGCGAGTTGCCCTCGGCGAAGCTCGGGTTGGACACGATGATCGCGAGGAGCAGCGCGATGACGAGGAGGAAGACGGCGCCGCCGGGGGTGGCCAGGACGCCCAGGAACCGTCGGCCGGGGGTGCCCTCGTGGAGGGGCAGCGCGCGCACGCTCATGCTCATGAGACGACCTCCTTCGTCGCGCCGAAGCGCTCGGGTCGCCGGTCGATCTCGCGGCGCGCGTAGACGGCGACCGCGACGACGATGACGATGCCGCGCACCACGTCCTTCAGGAACGGGTTCAGCTCCATGACGCCCATGACGTTGTCGAGGACGGCGAAGATGCCGACGCCCGCGATCGTGCCGACGATGCTGCCCTTGCCGCCCGAGAGGAGGGTGCCGCCGAGCACGACCGCCGCGATGGACATCAGGTCGTAGCCGGCCTGCGAGCCGACCGTCGGCTGGCCGACGCCGAGGCGCGCGAGCAGCAGCAGTCCGGCGAGCGCGGCCGTCACGGAGCAGATGACGTGCGCCGCGACGATCGGCACCTGCGTCCGGACGCCCGACATGCGGGCCACCTCGGCGTTGCCACCGACGGCGTAGATGTGGTGGCCGAGGCGCGTACGGCGCAGCATCAGCACGGCCAGCCCGGCGCACACGAGCATGATGAGCGTGGCCACCGGCACGGGGCCGATGCGCGTGGCGTCGAGCAGCCGGAAGGCGTACGGCGCCGTGCCCGAGCTGCCCTGGTAGTTCGACCCGAGGAAGCCCGAGACGATCAGGCCGGTGCCGAGCGTGGCGATGAAGCCGTGGACGTGGAGCATGCTGACGATCAGGCCGTTCAGCAGGCCGAAGAGCACCGCGACGCCCAGCGCCACCGCGACGCCGAGGGCGATGTTCGCGGAGCGGTCGGCCATGATCCCGCCGGCCAGAACACTGGCGAGGCTGACCATGAAGGGCACGGAGAGGTCCAGCGAGCCCACGAGGATCACGAGGGTCTGGCCGATCGCGATCAGGCCCAGGATCGTCATGGTGGTCAGGACGTTGTCGATGTTGCCGACGCTGAAGAAGTTGCGGCCCTCGAGCGCCGTGATGATCGAGCCGGCGACGATCGAGACCGCCAGCACGACGAACACGATCATCGTCGAGTCCAGACCTGCCAGACGTGCCTTCATGAGGCGATCTCCTCGTCCAGTCCGGCCGCGAGCGACAGGATCGTCTCCTCGTCGGACCCGCCGGGCAGCTCGCCGGCGAGCCGGCCGTCGCGCATCACGAGGACGCGGTCGGACATCCCGATCACCTCGGGCAGCTCGCTGGACACCATGAGCACGGCGATCCCGCGGGCGGCCAGCTCGCGCATCACCTCGTAGATGGCGTGCTTCGCGCCGACGTCGATGCCGCGCGTGGGCTCGTCGAGGAGCACGATCCTCGGGTCGGTGACCAGCCATCGGGCCAGGACGACCTTCTGCTGGTTGCCGCCGGACAGGAACTGGGCCTCCTGGCTCAGCGAGCGGGCCGAGACCGACAGCGAGCCGAACAGACCGGGCACCTCGCGCCGAGCCGCCTCGGTGCGGCGCGGGAAGACGGCGCGGACCACGCCGAGCGCGTTGTCGAGCAGGGACTGCTGCAGGGACAGGCCGGTGGCCTTGCGGTCCTCGGTCACGAGCGCCAGACCGGAGCGGATGGCGCGGCGCGGGGAGCCGATCGGGGTCGCCGCGCCGTCGACGGTGAGCTCGCCGCGGGTGAACGGCTCGATCCCGAAGATCCCCTCGAGCAGCTCGGTGCGGCCGGAGCCCTGCAGGCCCGCGATGCCGACGATCTCGCCGGCGTGCAGCGTCAGGTCGATGTCGTCGACGTAGCCGTTGCCGGCGCCGCGCAGCTGCAGTCGCGGCTCGCCCACCGTGGTGCCGGGGGTCGGGTCGGGGATGAACGAGTCCATCGGCCGGCCCACCATGAGGCGCACCAGCGTGGCCTCGTCCAGCTCGGAGGCCGGGCGCGTGTCGACCTGGCGGCCGTCCTTCAGCACGGTCACCGTGTCGCACAGGTCCAGCACCTCGCGCAGGCGGTGGGAGACGTAGACGATGGCGACACCGCGCGAGGTCAGCCGGCGGACGATCCCGTAGAGCAGCTCGACCTCGTGGTCGGCCAGCGCGGCGGTCGGCTCGTCCATCTGGATGACGCGGGCGTCGAAGCTGACGGCCTTGGCGATCTCGACGATCTGCTGCTCGGCGACCGAGAGCGAGCGGACCCGGCGCGACGCACGCAGGCCCTCGATGCCCAGCCCGGTCAGCAGTGCGGTGGTCTCCTGCTCCATGCGGCGCGTGTCGACGAGGCCACCGCGACCGCGGGGTTCGCGACCGAGGTGGATGTTCTCGGCGATCGTCCGCTCGGGCAGCAGGTTGAACTCCTGGAAGACCGTGGCGAGCCCGGCGCGCTGCGCCTCGACGGGGTGGCCGAAGGTCACCGCCTCGCCGTCGAGCTCGATGGAGCCGGAGTCGGCCGGGTGCACGCCGGCGAGGATCTTCATCAGCGTCGACTTCCCGGCGCCGTTCTCGCCCACGAGTCCGAGCACCTGTCCGGCGACCAGATCCAGGTCCACACCGTGGAGGACCTGGTTGCCGACGAAGGCCTTCGTCACGGCGCGGACGCGCAGCACCGGCGCGTTCTCGCGCACGTTCGGGTCAGCCTCGTTCACGCAAGCACTGTGACACAGATCTCCACTTCTGTCGAGTATTCGGTAAAAGTTGTCGGCTGGACGTTCAAAAGGCTGAATGGTTGAATCAGCACCGTGAAGACCAGCGACGTGTTCGCACTGCTCCAGCGCGAGGGTCGGCCCATGACCCGCGCCGAGCTGGCGGCGTCGAGTGGTCTGGCGCGCTCCACCGTGGCCTCACGCGTGGACCTCCTTCTGAAGCTCGGGCTGATCGCGCCGTACGGGGGCCGCAGCTCCACGGGCGGCCGTCCGCCGTCGCTGCTCGCGGTCAACACCGGGGCGCGCGTGGTGGCCGCGATCGACCTCGGCGCCCGGCACGCCCGCGCCGCGATCGTCGACCTCTCCGGTGCCGTGCTGGCGCAGGACCGCGAGGACCTGGACATCGCCGACGGCCCCGTGCCCGTCCTGCGTTGGGTGACCGCGACCGTCGACCGCCTGATGCTTCAGACCGGCCGCCCCCGCACGGACCTCGCCGGCATCGGCATCGGCCTGCCCGGCCCCGTGGAGCACTCGACCGGTCGCGCGATCAACCCGCCGATCATGCCCGGGTGGGACCGGTTCGACGTGCCGCAGTTCGTCCGGCGCTCGTTCGACGTGCCCGTGCTCATCGACAACGACGTGAACATCATGGCGCTGGGCGAGCAGGACACCCAGTTCCCCGACGAGGACGACCTGATCCTCATCAAGGCGGCCACGGGCATCGGCGCGGGCATCATCGCCGGCGGCGAGCTCCAGCGCGGCGGGCAGGGCACCGCCGGGGACATCGGGCACATCCGCGTCTCCCGCGGCAGCGACGTGCTGTGCCGGTGTGGCAACGTCGGCTGCCTCGAGGCGCTGGCCGCCGGGCCCGCGATCGCGCGGGTGCTGGACCGGCCCGGGGTGACCACGGCGACCCACGTCGTCGACCTCGTCCGCTCCGGCGACCTGGCCGCGATCCAGGCGGTGCGCCAGGCGGGCCGCGACATCGGCGACGTGCTGGCGATGATCGTGAACTTCATCAACCCGTCGGTGGTGGTGATCGGCGGCGCCCTCGCCGAGGCCGGCGAGCACCTGCTGGCCGGCATCCGCGAGGAGGTCTACCGGCGCTCGCTTCCGCTGGCCACCGAGCACCTGCGCATCGTGCCGTCGGTCAGCGGCGAGCAGTCCGGCGTCCTGGGCGCCGCGGCCATGGCGATCGCGCACGTGCTCTCGCCCGAGGCGATCGAGCAGGCCAGCGCCGAGTTGCTGGCCGCCGCCGACTGACGCCGAGTGGCGCAAACCGGGGTCACGAGGGGCGCAAGAACGCCCGCCACTCGGCGAGTGGCGGGCGATTCTGCGCCACTCGCGGTTCCGGTGGGCGAGTGACCGGGGGTCAGTCGCGGCGGCGGCGCGCGACGACGAAGGCGGCCACGGCCACCAGCAGGGCGGCGACGATCGCGATGGGCAGCGCGACCGTGGCGAGGGAGGACGACTCATCGTCGGTCACGGCCTGGTCGCCGTGGTTCTCGTGGTCCGCGACCTCGGCATCGGCACGCGTGGAGGCGTCGGCGGCGGCGTCGACCGGGACGTTCTCGCCGTCGGCCATCAGGTGGTACCTGAGCGCGATGAAGTCGCCCGGGACGAGCTCGTACTCCTGCAGGCCCACCGAGGCGTAGCCCCAGTCCTGGCCCTCCTGGGCCACCAGGAACGCCCAGTAGCCCGGGCCGTTCAGCGCGTTGCCGCACTTCTCCTGCTCCGGTGCCGGCAGTCCGTCGATGCGGCACACCATCGGCATCGCACCGCTCGTCTCCGCGGTCTCGACGCCGGCGGCGTTGAGGGCCTCGAGGCCGGTCGTGCCCACGGCGTCCTGGGCGCACACGACCCGGTCCTCGCCGTCGAGCGAGCCGAACTCCAGCACGATCGGGACGTCGCCGGCCGCCTCGCAGGACTCCTCGGCGGTGGCCGTCGTCGGCAGCGCGACGACGCTCGCCGACAGCAGGGTCACCGCGGCGAGGCGGGCGAGCAGGCTCTTCATGTGGACTCCTTGGAGAGGTACCGGGCGCGCCGGGCGGCGCGCCTCAACGTGGCCAGGACGGCCGGCCCGAGCACGAGCACCAACACGCAGTTCGTGATCGCGCGGCCGAGGTCCCAGCCCCAGAACGAGGTGAGCAGGGTGAAGACGAGGAAGCGCTGCAGGTTCTCCAGCACGGGGTCGCCCGGCACCATGGCCAGCGAGTCCTCCGCGCCGGGGATCGCGATGCCGAGGGTGAACGGCCAGGACGACAGGTTCATCAGCAGCCCGTAGGCGAACGCCGCGATCACCGTGTAGACCGCGAGCACGGCGATCTCCGACCGCCCGGTGAACCGCCGCGGCAGCAAACCGGCGCCCATGCCGACCCACGCCGCGCACAGCATCTGGAACGGCAGCCACGGCCCCACGCCGGAGGTGAGCAGCGCCGACGCGAACAGGCTCGTGCACCCGAGCACGAAGCCGAAGCCCGGCCCGAAGACCCGACCGCCGAGGATCAGCAGGAAGAAGATCGGCTCGACGCCGGCCACGCCCGCGCCGAGGGGCCGCACGGCGGCGTTGATCGCGCTCAGCACCCCCAGCATCGCGAGCGCCTTGGAGTCCAGGCCGCCCTCGGACAGCTCCGCGATCACCACCAGGACGACCACGGGCATCAGCACCATGAAGATGAAGGGCTGGTCCACACGGGTCTGGTCCGGCGCGGGCGCGAAGATCAGCGGCCACAGCAGCATGAGCAGCCCCGCGACGCTGGCGGCGCCGAGCACGAGCGCGGACCGCAGGGTGACCGGGACGGCCTCGGCGGATCGCAGGCCGCTCACCGGACCACCTCCGTGGGCAGCGCGGCCGACACCTCGTCGACGGTGAGCCAGTCGTGACCGAGCACCTTCGACACCTGGGGCGCGAAGGCGGGCGACTCCGCCAGCACCGTGCGGACCGGCCCCGTGGAGACGATCTCGCCCTCGGCCATCACCGCGACGGTGTCGGCCACGGTGGCGACGAACTCCACGTCGTGGCTGGACACGACGATCCCGCGACCCTCGGCGGCGAGGTCGCGCAGGATCGCCGCGAGGGCCGCCTTGCCCGGGTAGTCGAGGCCGCGGGTCGGCTCGTCCAGCACGACCACCGCGGGGTGGGCCGTGAGGACGATCGCCAGGACGAGGGCCAGCTTCTGCCCCTCCGAGAGGTCGCGCGGATGACGGTCGCCGGGGATGCCCGGCGCGAGACGGTCGAGCAGCGCGCGGCAGGTCCCCGGGTCGACGACGGACTGGTCGTCGGCGGCGGCGCACTCGCGGTCGACGGTCTCGAGGTACAGCAGGTCGGAGGAGGTCTGCGGGACCAGGCCGACCAGCATCCGCGCCTCGGCCGGGCGCACGTCGCCCGGGTCCACCCCGTCGACGTCGACGACGCCCGCGGCCCGCGCGCCCGTGCCCTGCACGGCCCAGAGCAGCGAGCTCTTGCCCGACCCGTTGCGGCCCATGAGCGCGACGACCTCACCGTGGCCGACCTCCAGGTCGACCTCCTTCACGGCCGCGAAGCGCCCGTACTGCACGGTGATCCCCCGCGCTCGCAGCGCCGGCGGACGCTCGAACGGCACGTGAACGGGCGGCGGACCGAGCCGCGAGGCGAGCGGCCTCACCCGGCGCCGCGCCTCACGGACGGACAGCGGCAGCGGGCTCCAGTCGGCGAGGCGTCCGAGGTGCACGAGCGGCGGCGCGACCGGCGCGTCCACGAGCAGGGCCGCCGTCTCGCCGATGCGGACCCGGCCGTCCTCGACCACGACGAGCCGGTCGGCGAACGGCACGACGCGCTCCATCCGGTGCTCCGCGACGACGACGGTGAGCGCCAGGTCGTCGACAAGGCGCGCGATCGTGGCCAGGACGTCCTCGGCCGCGGTGGGGTCGAGCGCCGAGGTGGGCTCGTCGAGCACGAGCACGCGCGGGTGCATCGTCAGCACCGAGCCGATCGCGACGCGCTGCTGCTGGCCACCCGACAGCGAGCGCACCGAGCGGCGCCTCAGGTCGGCGATGCCGAGCAGGTCGAGCGTCTCCTCGACGCGGCGACGCATCGTCTGCGGGTCGAGGCCGAGGTGCTCCATGCCGTAGGCGAGCTCCTCCTCGACCACGTCGGCCACGAAGCCCGAGGCCGGGTCCTGCGCGACGTAGCCCACGAGGTGCGCCAGCTCGCGCGGCGGCCTGCCGAGGACGGACGAGCCGTCGATGCGGATGTCGCCGCCGAGCGTGCCGCCGGTGAAGTGGGGCACGAGGCCGTTGAGCATCCCCAGCAGCGTCGACTTGCCCGAGCCGGTGCGGCCGGACACCAGCACCAGCTCGCCCTCCTCGATCTCGAGGGTGACGTCGCGCAGCGTCGGGTCCTGGGCGCCGTCGTACCAGAAGGTCACGTCGCCGAACGAGATCATGCGTCCTCACCCCCCACCTGGTCGTGGGCGACGGGCGCCTGCGGGGCGACGAACACGGGCAGGATGCCGATGGCGACCACCGCGAGCGACAGCACGCTGAGCGGGGGCCAGCCCGGGACGTCGGGGTAGATCACGGGGATCTGCTGCGTCGACAGCGCCTTGAGGCCGATCGCCACGGCCACGCCGGACGCCGCGGTGAGGTACTCGGCCGCCTGCCAGGCGATGGGCCGGTAGCGGGTGCGGTGCACCCGGCGGCCCGCCGACCGCAGGGCCAGCACCGCGAAGACCAGGCCCACGGCCAGCATCGGGTAGGACAGGAAGCGCGGGGCCGTGCCGTCGAGGTAGCCGTAGGTGCCCACGCTGAGGCCGAACAGGCCCACCAGCATCAGCACCCCCGTGGCGAAGCGGTCGCGAGGCGCGACCGTGCCGGAACGGCCGTAGCCCCGCGCGTCCATCCCGGCGGCGAGCGTCATCGAGCGGTCGAGGGCGTCCTCCAGCACGGGGATGACGATGCGGTGCATCGCGCCGGTGCCGCGGCTCGCGTCACCGCGCAGCTTGCGCGCGCGGTTCACCCGGCGCACGCTCTCGGCCAGCTGGGGGAAGACCGAGACGGCGACGACCAGGGCCGCGCCGACCTCGTAGAGCGCCGGCGGCGCGGCGGCGAGCAGCTTCTTGGGGTTCGCCAGGGAGTTCGCCGCGCCGATGCAGATGATCAGCGTGGCCAGGCGCATGCCGTCGTAGAGGCCCAGCAGCACCTCGTTGACCGTGACGTCACCGAGCAGCTGGACGCCCCGCGCCACCTCGGGCAGCGGGATCTCGGGCAGGCCGAACAGCACGGGGTCGCCCGGTGCCGAGCCGCCGCCGAGCAGGATGCGGAAGACGACGCGCATCACCACGATCAGCAGCCCGAAGTACAGGTAGTAGCGGAACGACAGGGCCCACGGGGCGTCGCCGCGGCACGCCGCCACCACGAGCGCCGCGATCGCGACGATGACCAGCAGCAGGAAGGGGTTGAGCGTGAACGACGCGCCCGCCGCGAGGCCGAGCGCCCACAGCCACCACGCGCCGGGGTGCAGCTCGCGCCGGGGACGCCCGGTGGCTGGGCTCCTGACGGGGGTGGAGTCGACGACGGCGGTCATCCGGTCCCCTTCCCCGCGGTACGGGGGCGAGGTCCACGAGGGCGATCGCCCACCCGTCGTTGCGCGACAACATGTGGTGGTGGCCGTCCGGCGCGGGTTCCCGGCTCACTCCGCCGGGTGGGGCGGGGCTCACGGTTGCGGCACAGCACCGGAATCTCACCGGTTTCCCCTGGGCCGGACGTTGGTCCAACGCCCGCGAGTCTACTCCCCCGCGACCGTCAGCCGGACCGGCGTCGGTACCACGTGACGCCCCCGGCAGCGGCCAGCAGCACCACGACGCCGGCTCCCGCGACCAGGGCGGCGGGCGACGTCGAGTCGGACCCGGCCTCGGCTGCCGTGGGCTGGACCGCGGGCGCACCGGCGACCGGCTCGTCCCCACCGGAGGTCGTCGGCGCCTCGGTGGTGGGCGTGGCACTGGACGACGGCGTCGCCGACGGGGTCGGCCCCGACGTGGCCGGCGAGGTCCCCGCGGACGGGGTCGCCGAGGCGCCGGGGACGGCCGCCTTCGGCGCTGCGGTGGCGGTGGTGCGCTCGGTCGAGCCCTTCGGACGCGGCTTGTCCTTCGCACCCGGCTTCGACGTCCCGGAGGTGGGACGCGTCGTCTCCCGGGTCGGCGCCGGTGCGACCGCTGGCTGCACCGACGGCCACGTCCGCGAGGACGAGGTCTGGAACACGAACGCGACGGAGCCGCCCTGCGGCACCTTCAGCGAGGAGGCACCCACGCTCGCGTAGGCCCAGCCGGACTTCCCGTCCGAATAGAACAGCGCCCAGTAGGCGTCGCTCGGGGAGGCCTCGACGCAGGGGTCCGACGCGGGCGCACCGTCGACACGGCACACGAATCCCGGAGCGCGCGACGCGTAGGTCAGCCGGTGGCCGGCGTCGGTGAAGTTGCTCGCGGCACGGCCACCACCGTCGGAGTCGCACCCGACGCTCGAGCCCACCACGACCGTGACGCCCTGGCTGCCGCTGCACGCCGCGGCCTGGGCCGGTGCGCTGAGGGACGCGGGTCCGGCGGCGACCCCGAGGAGGGTCGCCGCCAGGACACGACGGAGCAGTCGGCTCACTTGACGACCCGGAAGACCCTCACGCCGTTGCGCTCGGCGTAGGCGCCACGGACGATGACCTTGACCTTGCCCGTCTTCCGGCCCACCTTCAGGCGGTACGTGTACGTCCCGCTCTTCGACGCGACGCCGCGCTTGACCAGCTTGCCGCGGTAGTAGACGCGCACCGGCTCGGCGGCGGCGAGGCCGCGCACGACGACCTTCTGCACCTTGGCGCGGCGCACCTTGGACTTCGACGAGACCCGCAGCTTCTTGGCGGCCAGCACCTGGACCGACGTGGTGGCGACCGTCCGGCCGGTGGCGTCGGAGACAGCGACCGTGCGACGGGCGGTGCCCTTCGGGACACGGAGCGTGAAGGTGGCGCGGCCCGCGGCCGGCACGACCTTTCGGGCGGTGGAGCCACCGGCGACACGCGCCGTGCTGCTCCAGCCGGCGGCGAGACCGCTCGCGGTGACGTTGACGGTGCCGCCCGAGCGGGCGAACCGCGGCACGGCCGCCGCGGCACGCGGCGACGAGAGCAGCGCGAGGGCCGGAGCCGCCTGCGTCGAGGCGCGGATCCACTGGTCGATCGCGAGCTCGTCGATGCCGTCCGCGGTGCCCGCGGTCAGGGCCGCCCGGTCGTAGGCGATCGCGCCGGTCTCCGAGGCGAGCTTCCCGCCCGTGGCCTCGGTGACCTGGTGGCGGGCGATCCACGAGGCGGCCTTCGTCGCCTCGGCGGCACGACCCGCGCGGCTCAGCGCCACGGCGGCCAGGCCGGTGCTGTTCGTGTTGGGGACGCCGTTGCCGACGAAGGAGCCGTCGGCCGCCTGGGCGGCGGCGATTGCGTCCACGGCGCGGTCGATGACCGCAGCGTCGACGTCGAGTCCGGCCTCGCGCGCGTCCACCAGGGCGTTGAGGGCAGCCGTGGTCGTATCGATCTCCGGCACCTCAGGGCAGGGCGCCGTGAGCACCTGACGGAAGGTCCCGTCCGCGCACTGCTGCGCCGCGACGTAAGCCACCGACGCGGCGGCCTCGTCGCTGTCGCCGGCGATCAGGCCGCGGGTGGCGAATGTCTGGCCGAAGAGTCCGTAGGTGTCGCTGGACTCGCCGGTCTCGTCGTTCGTGGCAGCCTCGATCTGGGCGACCAGGTCACGACCGCCGACCGAGGCGACGTCGCCCCCGGCGGCGTCGACCGCGAGCAGGAGCTTGCCGGCCGACGCCGTGTAGAACGTCGTGACCTCGTTGAAGGTCGACTCGACGTACTCGTCGACGCGGGAGGTGACGGTGGAGAGGATCGTCTGCTGGACGGCCGGCTGGACGCCGAGCGCGCGCAGGGCCCCGAGGACGTCGAGCGTGAGACCGAAGTCGTCATAGTCCCACTGGTCGTTGTGGACGACGCCGTTTGTCAGCTGCGCGGAGAGCCACTGGCCCGCCGCGGAGGTGGACGGGGTGGAGGCCGCCGAGGCGGAGGGGGCGACGGCGACGGCGGTGGACACCGCGACCGCGCCGCCTGCGAGCACCGCGAGGGCGCGTCGACGCAGGGATGTACTCATGGGGGTTTCCTTCCCGCTGCACAGGACGGGAAGGGGCCGATGTCATCAGCTCCGCCCGCTGCGTTCCTCGACAGCGTGTGGCCGGTTCCGACAGGCAGGTGCTCCGGCTCGCCGTCCCGAGGGGCGGTCTCACGGTTGCGGGTCAGCGCCGGATTCGCACCGGCTTCCCCTGGCACTGCGGAAGGTGATTGTTCAGGCGCACTCTAACAGGCCGGGAGCCCCGACTTTCCCTCTCGTCGAGGGCGGGATCAGCACGTGCGGTAGACGTGGCCCTTCGCGCCGCGCGGGACGACGTCGCGATCGCGGAGCAGGACCGAGATCCTCGACCCGCGCGCGCGACAGGCGCGCGTGAACGCGCGGCGGCCGTTGTCGGTGTACTCGATCTCGATGACGCGGCGGCCGTACATCCGCGTGTACCGGCCGCACTCGCGGTACACCTCGCACTCCTCGGCCACCGCGAAGTCGAAGCCGAGCCTGCGGCCGTTGATCTCGGCGGTGTTCTTCTGGGCGATGGCGAGGCCCTCGGCGTGCGCGGCGGTGACGAGGCGCTTGGCGTAGGCCCGCGCCTGCGACCGCCGGATCAGCCGCTGCGACCGGGTCCACGAGTCGAGGTTGTCCGGCTCCACCGCGCGGTACCCGCGATCGGCGCAGGAGGCGAACCACGTCCGCATCACCCGTGCCGCGGCCGCGCGCTTGCCCGGCGAGCGCAGGTCGAGCAGCACCTCGTCGGGCCAGCCGGCGTCGCGCACGACGCGTCCCCTGCCGTCGCGCAGCAGCAGGCTCGGGTGCTTCTTTTTCCACCAGCGCAGGCTGCCCGGCTGCGTCTGGAACGCGTTCACGTAACAGATCGAGTACACGCCGGGCGCGGGCTTCTCGGTGCGATCCCGCACGACGACGTCCACCTTCGAGGCGGGCCGGTACGCCCCACCGAGCTGGTAGTCGGCGACCCCGCCGGCCGGCGGGAGCGTGACGGGCGTGACCGCCGCGAGCACCGCGAGCAGCAGGGAGGACAGGAAGGTCATGCCTCAGGAGTACCAGTCTTCGCCGTGTCGTGGTGGGCCGCCGCCACTAGCCTGTGCCCATGAGTCTCGGTGAGGAACTTCGACGGTCCATCGACGGCAAGTGGCGCCACGTGCGTGAGCAGAGCCGGGCGGAGCTGGCGCAGCTGGACCTGACGTACGACCACTCGCTCACCCTCGACGAGGCCCGCGAGCGCGTGCTCGACCAGATGAAGCAGCTCGTCCCCACGGGCATCCCCGCCGCGGGCTTCCGCACCGAGAACGGCGGCACCGGCGATCCGGGGATGGCCGTCACGGGCATCGAGATGCTGGCCCAGTTCGACCTGTCGCTCATGGTGAAGGCCGGCGTGCAGTGGGGCCTGTTCGGCGGCGCGATCGAGAACCTCGGCACCGAGCGGCACCACGAGAAGTACATCCCGGCCCTGATCAACCTGGACCTGCTTGGCTGCTTCGCGATGACCGAGACCGGTCATGGCAGCGACGTGCAGAGCCTCGAGACGACGGCCACGTACGACCCCGCGACGCAGGAGTTCGTGGTCCACTCCCCCACGCCGTCGGCGCGCAAGGACTACATCGGCGGCGCCGCCAAGCATGCGCGCGTGGCCGCGGTGTTCGCCCGCCTCATCACCCTCGGCGAGGACCACGGAGTGCACTGCTTCGTCGTGCCGATCCGCGACGAGGCCGGCGAGGACCTGCCGGGCGTCACCACCAGCGACTGCGGGTTCAAGGGCGGGCTCGGCGGTGTAGACAACGGCCGCCTCATGTTCGACGAGGTGCGGATCCCCCGCGACAACCTGCTCAACCGATACGGCAACGTCGACGAGGGCGGCGTCTACTCCTCCCCCATCGACAGCCTCAACGCGCGCTTCTTCACCATGATCGGCACGCTCATCCGCGGCCGCGTCAGCGTGGGTGGCTCCGCCCGTGCGGCCGCCGAGGTGGCGCTCAGCATCGCCAGCCGGTACGCGCTCCAGCGCCGCCAGTTCGAGGGCGTGCCGGGCGAGGAGACCGTGCTGATGGACTACCGGATGCACCAGCGCCGCCTGCTGCCCCTGCTGGCCGAGGCCTACGCGTTCCGCTTCGCCCACAACCAGCTCGTCGCGCGCATGCACCGCCTGCAGACCGAGGCCGACCCCGACGCCCACGCGCAGCGCGAGCTCGAGGGCCGTGCCGCCGGCCTGAAGGCCGCGCTCACCTCGTTCGCCACCCGCGCGATCCAGGAGTGCCGCGAGGCCTGCGGCGGTGCCGGGTACCTGGCCGAGAACCGGCTCACGACCCTCAAGGCCGACAGCGACGTCTTCACCACGTTCGAGGGTGACAACGTCGTGCTGCTGCAGCTGGTCGCCAAGGAGCTGCTGACCTCGTACGCCCAGGAGGTCACGGGCCTCGACCCGGTGGGCATGGTGAAGTTCGCCGCCAGCACCGTGGCCGAGACGGTCAAGGAGCGCACCGCCGCCGCCCAGCTGATCCAGCGGCTGATCGACGCCCGCTCGCGCGACGACGACCACAACCTGCTCGACCGCGGCACGCAGCTGGACCTCTTCGAGGACCGCGAGCAGCACGTCATCGAGACGGCCGCCCGGCGCCTGCGCCGCGCCGGCAACGACAAGGGCGCCGCCTTCGCCGCGTTCAACGCCGCCCAGGACCACGTGGTCAAGATCGGCCAGGTGCACATCGACCGAGTCGTGCTGGAGGCGTTCACCGCCGGCATCGCCCGGACCGAGGACGACGCCGCGGCCGACGTCCTGCGCGACGTCTGCTCCCTCTACGCCCTCACCATCATCGAGCGCGACAAGGCCTGGTTCATGGAGCACAACCGCATCAGCGACACACGCGCCAAGGCGGTCACCACCGAGGTCAACGCCCTGCTGGAGAAGCTGCGCCCCCACACGCTCGCGCTCGTCGAGGGACTGGGTGTGCCGGAGGAGAGCCTCGGCGCCGAGATGCTCGGCTGAGATCACATCCGCGACTTGATGGTTCTTCGGAACTATCCGGTTCAGCCGTGGCAGACTGACGCTGCTCAACTCATACATTTCGTCTCGGGGAGAAAAATGAACCGACGCATCACCCAGGTCGCGGTCGCCGCCGCGGCCGCCATGGCACTCTCGCTGGCCACGCCCGTGTCCGCCCAGGCTGCCGATTCGTCGCCCGCCAAGCGCGGCAGCGTCTCCACCGCTGTCACCGCGCCCGTCACGACCTCCGCCACCGGAGCCGTCCGTTTCACGAGCCACGCCGTGCTCAACAGCAGCTCAAGCACCTACGCACGGACCGCCGTCTCCATCTCGGCTCCCGGGGCGGTCAGCTGGTACGTGCGCGGCGACGTGTTCGTGAACGGGGTGCTCCGGGTCCGCGACACGAGCATCGCTTCGCACAACTACCCCACCGGCCGCATCTACTGGCCGCGCGCTGCGGGCTACGGCACGGCACAGCTGCGCAACGTTCGCGTCGAGTCGTACGACGCCGCAAACAAGCAGACCGTGTCGCCGCTGCCCGCCAGCAACGTCATCCGGGTCCGTCGCAGCACCGGCTACCTGGAGTCCGCCTCCATCGTCAAGCGCGGCTCGAAGCTGACGATCAAGGCAAAGAACTGGCGCGTCTACCAGCCCAACGGCAGCACCGTCCGCGTTCCCAAGATCACGGTCAAGCGCTACTACAAGGGCAAGTGGCGCAACGTGAAGCACGTCAAGTTGAACCGCAACGGTCACGGCAAGGCCAGCTGGAAGTCCAAGAAGAAGTACAAGTACCGCGTCTACCTGAAGACGACGTCCACGGTTCAGGGCACATTCCTGTACTGGCCGCGCAAGATCTGACGCAACCGCTTCCTGCCGAGCGCCGGTCCACCTTCGGGTGAGCCGGCGCTTCGCGTTGTGGGACGAACGATGAGGCATTCGGGTACCCCAGCGGGGCCGAAGGCATCATCCTTCGTCCCGAGCGGAACTCAGCTCCAGTCGTCGCGGCGCAGCGGGGTGAGCAGCTCGTGGATCGTGCGCTGGTCCTGCGCGCTCACGCCGCCGACGCCGAAGTCGAGGTCCGTCAGCGCCTCGGTGGCGGCGTCGAGCACCTTGGTGCCGGCCGGCGTGAGCGAGGCGAGCGCGCGGCGCCGGTCGCGCGGGTCGATGTTGCGGTCGACGAGTCCGTCGGCGACGAGCCGGTCGATGACGTTGGTGACCGACGTGGGGTGCACCATGAGCCGCTCGCCGATCTTCGACAGCGGCAGCGATCCCGAGGAGCTGAACGACAACAGACGCAGCACCTCGTAGCGCGCGAAGGTGATGCCGAACGGCTTCAGGGCACCGTCGAGGCGGGCGAGCACGATCTGGTGGACCCGCATGATCGAGGTCGCCAGGCGCATCGAGGTCGCGTCACCGATGCGCTCCTCCCAGAGCTCGCCGGCGCGCTCGAGCGGGTCGAAGTCCAGTCCTGGCATGGCTCCACCGTAGCCATCCGCACCGCCCTGCGCGTCCACGGACCGATCCCGGTGGTGTCGCCGTGGCGGGAAGGCTTAGGCTTGGCTTACCTACCCGTGATGAAAGGTACTCCCTTGCGCCTCGCACCCCTGCTGGCCGCCGCGACCCTCGCGCTCAGCCTTGCCGCCTGCGGCTCCTCCTCCGACGACGCGAACGAGTCCTCGGGAGCCTCGGGCGAGAACTTCCCGGTGACGATCGAGCACGCGCTCGGCAAGACGCCGATCAAGAGCCAGCCGAAGCGGGTCGCCACCGTCGCGTGGTCGAACCAGGACACCGCCCTGTCGCTGGGCGTCGTGCCGGTCGGCATGCCCAAGGTCACCTACGGCGACGACGACACCGACGGACTCCACCCGTGGGTCAAGGACAAGCTCGACGAGCTCGGCGGCGAGGCCCCCGTGCTGTTCGACGAGACCGACGGCATCGACGCCGCCGCGGTCGCCAAGACGACGCCCGACCTGATCCTCGCGCCCAACTCCGGCCTGACGAAGGAGGAGTACGAGACGCTCAGCAAGATCGCGCCGGTCGTCGCCTACCCCGGCCAGGCCTGGGGCACCTCGTGGCGCGACGCCATCAAGCTCACCGGCCAGGCCCTCGGCAAGTCCGACGAGGCCACCCAGCTGATCTCCGACCTGGAGCAGCAGATCACCGACGCCACCGAGAAGCAGCCGGAGATCAAGGGCAAGACCGCCGTCATGAGCTGGATCGACCCGAGCGACCTGAGCAAGGTCGGCTACTACACGGCGTCCGACACCCGGGCGACTTTCCTCAACGACCTCGGCTTCGAGACGCCTGACTTCGTCACGAAGGCCTCCGAGGGCAGCGACCAGTTCTTCCTGGAGATCAGCTCCGAGAAGGCCGATGAGCTCAACGGCGCCGACGTGTTCGTGGGCTACGGCGACGACGCGGCCCTGAAGAAGGTCCAGGCCGACCCGCTGCTGGGCCAGGTCACCGCGTTCAAGAACGGCTCCGCCGCCCTGCTGGAGGACAACACGCCGATGGCCGCGGCCGTGTCGCCCTCGGCCCTGTCCATCCCGTGGATGATCGACGACTACGTCGCCCTGCTCGCGGACGCAGCCGCGAAGGTGAAGTGACCACGACGACCGATCCGACCGTGGGGGCTGCCGCGCTGACGCGACAGCCCCCGTGGTGGTTCCTCGTCAGCATCGTGGCGCTCGTCGCCGCGGTGTTCCTCTCGGTCGCGTTCGGCGCGCGGGTCGTGAGCCTGTCCGACGTCGTGGAGGCGCTCACCGGCAACGGTGGCGACGTCACCTCCGCCGCGATCCGCTCACGCGTGCCGCGCACGATCCTCGCCGTGCTCGTGGGCGCCGCCCTCGGCATCGCCGGTGCCGTGCTGCAGGCCGTCACCCGCAACCCGCTCGCCGACCCGTTCATCCTCGGCATCAACTCGGGCGCCTCGCTGCTCGTCGTGATCGGCATCGCGTTCTTCGCCGCCGCATCGATGCCCGAGTACATCCTCTTCGCGCTCACCGGCGCCGCGCTGGCGGCTGTCTTCGTCTACCTCGTCGGATCGCTGGGCCCCGGCGGGCCCACTCCGCTCAAGCTGGCGCTGGCCGGCGCGATCACCACCGCCGCCTTCACCTCGCTCTCGAGCGCGATCCTGCTGCCGCGGATCGACGTCATGCGAGTCTTCCGGTTCTGGCAGGTGGGCAGCGTGGGACGCGCCGAGAACTCCGACACCCTCATGGTGCTGCCGATCCTCGTGGTCGGCGCGGCGATCTGCTTCGCCAGCGCCCGCTCCCTGAACATCCTCGCGCTGGGCGACGAGGCCGCCGCCGGGCTGGGCGTCTCGGTCGTCCGGACGCGCCTGCTGGCCGCCGCCGGGGCGATCATCCTGTGCGGCGCCGCCACCGCGCTGGCCGGGCCCATTGGCTTCGTCGGTCTCGTCGTGCCGCACCTGTGCCGGCTCGTGGTCGGGGCCGACCACCGCTGGCTGCTGCCCGTGTGCGCCACCGTCGGCGCCACCCTGCTGACCCTGGCCGACGTCGTCGGTCGCGTGCTCGGCCGCCCGGGCGAGATCGACGTCGGCGTGATCACCGCACTCATCGGCGGACCCGTCTTCCTCTGGGTCGTCCTGCGTCGCACCGGGGGTGCCACATGACCATGACCCTCCCCACCGGCCCCGAGATCGTTCACGCCGCCCGCACCCGCGGCGCGCGCCGCGCCACCTGGACCGTCGTCGGCCTGGCGATCACCCTCGTCGTGCTGTTCGTCGTTTCACTGAGCGCCGGCGACCCCGTCTACTCGCTCGGCGACGTCTGGCGCGTCATCATCGGCGAGCAGGTGCCGGGCGCCTCGTTCATCGTCGGCGAGCTGCGCCTGCCCCGATCCGTCCTCGCGGTGCTCGCGGGCGCGGCGTTCGGCCTGGCGGGCATCACCTTCCAGACGATGCTGCGCAACCCGCTGGCGAGCCCGGACATCATCGGCATCACGAACGGCGCCAACGCCGCCGCCCTGTTCGGCATCGTCGTGCTGGGCGCGAGCGGCCTCGCGGTCTCGCTCGGCGCGGTCGTGGCCGGCGTCGCCACCGCCGCCCTCATCTACGGCCTCGCAGCCTCCGGCAAGGCCGTCGGGACGCGGCTCATCCTCGTCGGCATCGGCATCGCCGCGATGCTGCACAGCGTCACGTCGTACCTGCTGGTCTACGCCAACGAGCTCGACCTTCAGCGGGCGATGCGGTGGCTGAACGGCAGCCTCAACCTCGCGACGTGGGAGACCGTGGCGATCGTGGCGGTCCCCTTCGTCTTCCTCGCGCCGGTCCTGCTGCTGCTCGGGCCTCGTCTGGCGCTGCTGCGGCTCGGCGAGGACCTGGCCGCCGGACTCGGCGTCCCGGTGGAGACGACGCGGCGGATGCTCGTGCTCGTCGCGGTGGCACTGGCCTCGTTCGCCACCGCGGCCACCGGGCCCATCCTGTTCGTCGCGTTCATGGCCGGGCCGATCGCCACGCGCCTGGTCGGCCACCGCGGCTCGCTGATGCTGCCCTCGGCGCTGGTCGGCTCCACGCTCGTGCTGGCGGCCGACCTCATCGGCCAGTACGCCTTCGACACGCGCTACCCCGTCGGCGTCATCACCGGCGCGCTCGGCGCACCGTTCCTGATCTACCTGCTCATCCGCACCCAGCGCACGGGAGGCTCCCTGTGACCACCACCCTGACCACCGAGTCACTGACCCTCGCTTACGGCGACCGGCCGATCGTCTCCGACCTCACCCTGTCGCTGCCGGCGGGGAAGATCACGACGATCGTCGGCGCGAACGCGTGCGGCAAGTCCACGCTCCTGCGCGGTCTCGCGCGCCTGCTGCCCGCCCAGTCCGGCCGCGTCCTGCTCGACGGCAGCGACATCCACTCGATGCCGACCAAGCACGTCGCGCGACGCCTCGGCCTGCTGCCCCAGTCGCCCATCGCGCCCGAGGGCATCACCGTGGCCGAGCTGGTGGCCCAGGGCCGCCATCCCCATCGCCGCTCCTTCGCGCGATGGACCGCCGACGAGGACGCGATCGTGGCCTCCGCACTCGAGGACACCGGCGTGCTCGAGCTGGCCGACCGCGTCGTCGACGAGCTCTCGGGTGGACAGCGCCAGCGGGTCTGGATCGCCCTCGCGCTCGCCCAGCAGACCGAGGTCCTGCTGCTCGACGAGCCGACCACGTTCCTCGACGTGTGCCACCAGGTGGAGGTGCTGGACCTGCTGACCGACCTCAACCGCACGCGCGGCACGACGATCGCGATGGTGCTGCACGACCTCAACCTCGCCGCGCGCTACGCCGACCACCTCGTCGCCGTGGACCGCGGGCTCATCCACGCCCAGGGCTCGGCCGAGGAGGTGCTGACGCAGGAGACGGTCAAGATCGTGTTCGGCCTCGACGCCCGCGTGGTCGAGGACCCCACCAGCGGCCGCCCCATGATCCTGCCGCTGGGGCGTCACCACGTGCGGGCCTGACCGAAGCGCAGATTCCCCGGTTACGTGTGGAGTACCACGTAACCGGGGAAACTGTCAGCCCGTCAGCGGACGCGGACCGTGGTCGCGTTCGCGCTGGGCGAGAGCAGCGACGAGCCGCCGTAGCGCGCCCAGACGGTGCGCTTGCCCTTGGCCGACTTCAGCGTGACCGTGGCCTTGCCGTTGCGCAGCTTGACCACCTTGGTCGAGGAGCCGACCTTAACCCGCACGGAGCCGGTGGGCGTGCCCGCCGACGACTTCACCGTGACGGTGACCTGGACGCGGCCCTTGCCGAGCGCCTTGGCCCGGACCCCGGTGCGCGAGGCCGCCTTGGCGACCTTGACCGTGGCCGGAGCCGAGGCCGACGGGGCGAAGCCCGCACCCGACGGGACGAAGTGCGCCGTCAGACGTCGCGAGCCGGGCTTGAGGCCCGACACGCTCAGGGTCGCCGTGCCGCTCGCCGGCAGCGCCCGCGAGGCGAGCACCTTCGAGCCCTCACGCACCTGCACCGTTCCGGTGGGCTTCTGCGCACCGGCCGCCGTCACCTTGACGGTGGCGCTGATCGACCGGCCGTAGGTCGCCGTCGCCGGGACCTTCAGCGTCGTCGTCGTGGCCACCACCGGAGCGGGCGCCGGGACGCCCTCGCCCTCGGGGGCCGCCCAGAACAGCGCACGCGCCGCCTGGCTCTGGCCACCCTTGGTGTGCGAGCGGTAGACCGGCGACGTGCCGAACACGAACGCCTTGGCACCCGAGGGCAGCGAGGCCGAGACCGCGGCCGGCTGGCCCGCCGCGTTCAGCGGACCGTTCGAGCCGTTCGTGTCACGCCAGTGACCCGACAGCAGCGGGTTGCCCGTGGCGTACCGCTGCTCGACCGTGACCGACTCCGGCAGCCCCGTGAACCACGTGGCCGGGTAGACGAAGGCGAACTTCTGCGCGTACGGCGCCAGCACTCCCGCGTCGGCGGTGTCGATCGTGACGATGCCGTTGCCGGAGTTGTTGCCCACCACCGCGGTGCCGTCGGCGATGAGGCCGAACGTCTTCGCCGCGTTGAAGGCACCCGCCGCGCGACCGACGATGCTGCCACCGGCGTCGACGAAGGACTGCACCGCAGCGCGGCCGGCGGCCTGGCTGTCGTTGAAGTTCAGCGCCGAGCCGAGCCACAGCACGTCGACGCCGTCGAGGATCGCCGGGTTGGCGGTGATCGTGGCAGCGGTGACGGCCTGCAGGTCGTCGAAGCCCAGCTGCGTCAGCGAGAGGAGGTCGTCCTGGTTGCCGGTGTAGCCGATCTTCAGGTCCTGCAGCCCTCGCGTGGACTCGTCGGACAGCTGCGCGATCTCGGCCGCCGTCGCCTTGTCGACGTCGACGTCGAACTCCTCGGCGGCGTCCTCGAGCGCGTCGCGGGCCTCGTCGGCCTCGACGATCGCCGAGCCGTCAGCCAGGACCGACACCGCGACCTCGTCCTCCAGCAGCGCGTTCAGCGTCCGGAAGTCGTTGACGCCGGCCAACTCGAACGTGAGGTACGAGCCGCCCGAGGCGACCTTGCCGTCGGCGTTGCCGGTGGTGACCTTCGTGGACGCCGGCAGCGAGCCATCGCCCGTGGTGCCGAACGAGTCCACGTCGACGCCCCAGAGGTGGCCCCAGCTCCACGCCGACACGTCGTACATGCTCAGGATCCCGGGCTTGTTCGAGATGTCCGAGCCGGGCGCCAGCAGGGCGTGCGCCAGGTTGCGGTTGGGCTGCGACATGTCGACCACGTACGAGCCCGCGGGATACGACGTGCCGTCGATCGTGGTCGCCGAGTCGAGGCGACGGACCGCGATGTTGTGCATCAACAGGCGCGACACCAGGAAGCGCGCGTCGGAGATCGAGCGCTGCTCCTTGCCGACCGGGATGACGAACGCGCGGGGATACTGCACGGCCGTCTGGTCGTCGGAGTCGTTCCACAGCGGCTTCCACTCGGCCGGCCCGGGGACCGCGTCGATGTTCGCCTGCGTGAGCGCGACGCGCTCGGCGCCGACGTTCGCGCGCCGGAAGAACTCGACCTGGTCGGCGAGCATCGCGTCGTCGTTGGCCACGACGTAGTCGACCAGGCTCTCCATCGTCTTCTTCGCCACGGCCACGTTGATGGTGGCGCTCGCGGGCGTCTGGGAGCTGCCGTTGGGGCGGCCCTTCGGGAGCTCCACCGTGTTGCTGACGGCACCCGCGAAGGCGGCGTACTGCGCCGTGAAGATCGGCGGGAAGTCGTCCCAGCCGGTCGGGGTGTCGCGGTAGGGGATCTTGATGTGGTCGGTGTCGTCGCTCGTGTTCTCGGGCACGACCTGGCCGGTCACCACGTTGTAGTACGTGTTGCCGGGGATCTCGGCGTCGACGACGTCGCGCTCGACCTTCAGCGCCGCGGCGTAGGCGTGCGGGATGAACAGGTCGTACTCGTAGTCGTCACCATGCGGCGGGCCGCACGGCTCGATCTGCAGCACACTCGTGTAGCCGTGGAAGTCGGCCGCGTAGAGCGCCTGCACCGCGTGCGCCGTGCGGACGAACGACGTCGACTCCGGTGTCGTGTTCGTGATCATGTCGCGGTTGGCGTCGAGGTTGAGCGCGGTGGGCCGCTGGCCGATCGTGCGGCCGTCGGGGTTGAGCACGACGCTGAAGTACAACCGGTGACCGCGCAGCAGCGACTTGACGTCGTTCCACGGGGCGGAGGCGAGCTCCTCGATGTAGTCCAGCGACGCGTCCGTGCCCTCCCACTCGTTGCCGTGGATGTTCGAGCTGATCCAGATCGGGGTCTTGTAGCCCGACTTCATCGCCGCGTCGGTCGCCGCCTCGCCGGGGTTCGTGCGGATCTTCTTGCGCCATGCGGTCTGCTGGGCGGTCTGCTCCTCGTCCTCGGGCGCGGTGACCGTGACCAGGTACAGCTGGCGGCCCTGCGCGGACTCACCGACGATCTGCGTCGAGACCCGGTCGGACGCGCGCATCAGCGACTGCAGCCGCGGGGCGATGTCGTCGTAGCCGATGAGGTTGCCGGTGTCGGCCGCGTCGGGATTGGCGTCCGGGTAGACCTTGAGCTTCGGCTGGACCGGGTAGGAGTCCGGCATCGCCAGGGCGCCCTCGGGCTCGTCCTCGGCGGCGGCCGCGCGCGCGGCCTTCGCGGTGAGGGACCCGGGGGTCGTGGGCTCGGGAGCGGAGCGGACGGTGGCGGACGGTGGAGCGGTGGGCTTCTCGGCGGTGGCTGGGCTCGAGCCCAGCATGGATGCCAGGAGCGCGATGCTCGCGGCAGAGGCCAGCAGACGGGTGGTGCGCACGGACGGACTTCCCTTCGGACGGGTCCGGCAGAGCGTCTGGTGGGGCACCACCGGCAGGGGGATTGCCCGCCATCTTGCTTGCTCCGGACCCGCTCGGGGAAGGGTAAGTTGCGCTGGGGGTCAGCCTTCAGGACGGTTTAACGCACGGGACGCGTGGTGCGCCTGCGGTTTCCCAACCTCAGGGACGGCGCGGGAAGCGGCTGAAGTCCGGGGTGCGCTTCTCCTTGTAGGCGTCGCGACCCTCCTGCGCCTCGGCCTGCCCGTAGAACAGCAGGTTGGCGTCGTGGGCGAGCTGCTGGATGCCCGCGTAGCCGTCCTCGTGCGCGTGGAAGCTGAGCTTCGACAGGCGCAGCGCCCACGGCGACAGCTGCAGCATCTCGCGGCACCACCTCAGGGTCTCGGTCTCGAGGTCGGCCAGCGGCACGACGGTGTTCACCAAGCCCATACTCATGGCCTCGTTCGCGTCGTACTGGCGGCACAGGAACCAGATCTCCTTGGCCTTCTTCGGGCCGACGAGGTCGGACAGGATGCTCGCGCCGTAGCCCCCGTCGAACGAGCCGACCTTGGGCCCGACCTGTCCGAAGCGGGCGTTGTCGGCCGCGATCGTCAGGTCACAGACCAGGTGCAGCACGTGGCCGCCGCCGATGGCCCAGCCGGCCACCATCGCCACGATCGGCTTGGGCGTGCGGCGCATCTGCACGTGCAGGTCGGTGACATCGAAGCGGCCGGTGGCGCCTTCGTCGGACTTGTAGCCGGAGTCGCCGCGTACCCGCTGGTCACCGCCGGAGCAGAAGGCCTTCTCGCCCTCACCGGTCAGCACGATCACGCCGACCGACTCGTCGTCACGCGCGATCGTGAGGGCGCGCGAGATCTCGCGGATCGTCTGCGGGCGGAACGCGTTGTGGACCTCGGGGCGACAGATCGTGATCTTGGCGATCCCGTCGGCCGTCGTCTCGTACCGGATGTCCGTCCACTCGCCCGCGGCGTTCCACTCAGTCATGGTTTCCACCCTAGGGTGGGCCGCGATGCACGATGACCTCGGCTTCGACCTCCCGCCGCTCGGCGCTGCCCGGCGCGTGGTCAGCCTCGTTCCGTCCCTCACCGAGGCGATCGCCGCCACGCGACCCGAGGCACTCGTCGGCGCCACCGACTGGTGCACCCACCCGGCCGGGCTCGAGGTCGCCCGCGTGCGCGGGACGAAGAACCCCGACCGCACGGCGATCGAGGCGCTCTCCCCCGACCTCGTGATCGCGAACAAGGAGGAGAACCGCGAGCTCGACGTCACCCGCCTGCGCGCGGCGGGCGTGCGGGTGTGGGTCACCGACATCACCACGCTCGACGAGGCGTTCGCCAGCCTGCGTCGCCTGTTCGCCACGGCGCTCGACTGGGACGTCCCCGCGTGGCTCGACGAGGCCGAGCGGGCGTGGAGCGAGCCGGCCGCCCCCGACGGCCGCCGCGTCGCCGTGGCGGTCTGGCGCGATCCGTGGATGGTGGTCGGCCGCGACACGTTCACCGGCGACCTGCTGCGGCGGCTCGGGCTCGTGCACGCGTTCGCCGAGGCGTCGGACCGGTATCCCCACGTGGAGGTGGGCGACCTGGACTCCGCCGACCTGGACCTCGTCCTGCTGCCGGACGAGCCCTACGTGTTCACGAGCACCGACGGGCCCGAGGCGTTCCGGGCGGTGCCCACCGCGCTGTGCAGCGGCCGGGCGCTCACCTGGTACGGGCCGTCGCTGCTGACCGCGCGCGACGAGCTGGCCGCCGCGCTGGCCTGATCAGTCGCGCGGCTCGTCGATCTCGTCGATCGTCTGCTGCGCGACGGCCTTGCGCACCTGGGCCTTCTTCGAGATCGACTTGCGGGCCGACCGCGCCGACTTCTTCGGCGTCACCGTCTCGATGTCGCTGCCGGAGACGATCTTCGGCTCGTGGGCGATCACGTAGGGCGTCTCGCCGACGATCGCGTTGTGGCTGCGCCACAGCAGGTACTTCAGCGTCAGGTTCGTCATGGTGGCGAAGCGGTTGCGGTTGCCGAGCAGCAGCGCGACGTGGACGGTGACCCAGATGAACCAGGCCGGGAAGCCCTTGAGCCGCGGCAGGCCACGGACCTCGGCGATCGCGGCGGCACGGCCGATCGTGGCCATCGTGCCCTTGTCGAAGTACTTGAAGGGCTTGGGCAGGTCCTTGCCCGAGACGCGCGCCTTGATCACCTTGGCGACGTGCTTGCCTCCCTGGATCGCGGGCTGGCCCAGCTGGGGCAGCGGCGAGTCGGGGTTGACCGAGATGTCGCCGATCGCGAAGACGCCCGGCTTCCCGCGGACCTGCTGGTGCTCGTCGACCTCGATGCGGCCGCCACGGCCCTGCGGCAGGCCCCAGTCCTTCACCACGCCGTGCGCGGCGACACCGGAGGCCCACACGACGATGCCCGCGCTGAGGAACTCCTGGTTGCCGTCGTTCTCGATGAGCACGCCGTCGCGGCGGACCTCCTTCACGGCGGTCTTCAGGCGCAGGTCGATGCCGCGCTTGATGAGCTCCTTCTTGGCGTACTCGCGCAGCTTCGGGTGGAAGGGCGCCAGCACGTGCTCACCCATCTCCACCAGCGAGATGTGGATGCGCTTGGAGTCCAGCTCGGGGTAGGTCGTCGGCATGTCGAGGTTGCGCATCTCGGCGAGCGCGCCCGCGGTCTCGACGCCGGTGGCGCCACCGCCGACCACGACGACGCGCAGGTCCTGGTCCTGGCCGTTGACCGCGGCGTTCTCGAGGTTGGCGAAGATCAGGTCGCGCAGGGCGAGCGCCTGCGAGCGGCGGTAGAGCGGCATCGCGAACTCCTCGGCACCGGGGACGCCGAAGTAGTTGGCCGTGACGCCGTTCGCGAGCACGAGGTAGTCGTACGTGACCGTGATGTTGCCGTCGAGCAGCACCGACTTGGCCTCGTGGTCCATCGAGACGACGGTGCCCTTGAGGAAGCGGATGTTGTCCTGCTTGGCACGCACGGCGCGCAGGAACCACGTGATGTCGCCGGGGTTCAGGCTGGCCGTGGCCACCTGGTAGAGCAGCGGCTGGAACGTGTTGTAGGTGTGCCGGTCGATCAGGGTGATGTCGACGTCGGCTCGCGCGAGCTTGCGCACCAGGGCCAGTCCGCCGAATCCGCCTCCCACGACGACGACGTGTGGACGATAGGACGCTCGG
Source organism: Aeromicrobium phoceense (assembly GCF_013868155.1). NCBI lineage: Bacteria > Bacillati > Actinomycetota > Actinomycetes > Propionibacteriales > Nocardioidaceae > Aeromicrobium > Aeromicrobium phoceense. The sequence goes on along the minus strand of NZ_JACEOG010000001.1, from coordinate 1,003,552 downwards.
ACCATGGACATGAGATCCAGCCTAACGAGCCTTTTTCATCGGTTCACGCCGGAGTGGCCGGTGTGAGCACGATCATGCCCGGCGGAACCACGCTTTCGCCTCAGGACGCGACAGCTGGACGATCACCACGATGGCTCCGAGGATCCACACCAGGCCGACGGGCAGCCCGAGAGCCGCGAAGCCGGCCGTGACGACGCTCACGACGACGAGCGCCCACCAGCCCAGCGGCGCGCCGGAGGCGGCCCACGCGGTGGCGGCCAGACCGACGAGCGAGAGGACGAGCCACCCGCCGAACAGCCAGGTGCCGAGGGTGACCATCTCGCCGGCGGTGATCCCGGCACTGTCGAGCTGGCGTTGCAGGAGGTCGTTCTGCTCGTACTGGGCGGTGACCTCGTCGCGAAGTCCGACGAGGGCCAGCAGGACGACGCCCGAGCCCAGCGCGCCGACCAGGTAGGCGATGCCCGAGATCAGCAGGGCCAGGCCGACGGGTCGCGGCCGGCCGCCGGCAGGAACGGCGCCCGAGTGCGGCACGGTGGCGTGCTGGGCGGGGTCGTACGGCGGCGGCTGGACCGGCTGACCGGGCTGCACCGGCTGGTTCGCCGGGCCGGGAGGGGGGAACTGCGTGGGCGCGGACGGCACCGACGGAGCGGTGCCGAGCGACAGGGGCGTGCGGCCGTTCATCACCGCGAACCACTCACGCGCCGGGGCGGTCCACAGCAGGTACACGATCAGCAGGCCGAGGATCGCCGGCAGCAGGCCGGCCACGCCACTGGCCAGGAAGCCCGCCGCGCCGATGCCGGCGAGCACGCTGAGGCCGATGCGCGAGGACTGGTGGCCGCGCGCGGCGTAGAACGAGAAGACGGTCGCGGCGATCGCGCCGACCAGCAGCGCCATGATCACCCAGCGCAGGGTGGGCAGGACGGCGTCGGGATCGGCGCCGGTCGGCTCGAGGACCTGACGCAGCCCGTCCTGGACCTCGATTGAACCCCAACCCGCCAGCACCTCGTAGAGCGCGACGGCCGCCAGGATGCCGCCGAGCCCGCCGTACACGCAGGCGAGCGTCACCGAGCGGGGCCTGGGGGTCGACATGCCTTCGATCCTCCCAGATCGCGCCTGACGCCCTCACCCCCGGACCGAGCCCGTTCCCGCCCTGACGCGACGGCGCCTCCCCGGGGGATTCCCGGGGAGGCGCACGGCACGACGCGACCGGCCGTCAGGCGCGGCGCACCACCAGCTCGTCGGCGTCCGGCTCGCGGTCGACCAGGACCGTGTCGCCGTCGCGGACCTCGCCCGCGAGCAGCTCGCGGGCGAGCCGGTCGCCGATCGCCTGCTGCACCAGCCGGCGCAGCGGCCGGGCACCGTAGGCGGGGTCCCAGCCGGTGAGGGCGAGCCACTCCTTCGCCGCCGAGGTCACGTCGAGCGTGATCCGGCGTGGCGCCAGGCGCTGGCCCAGCGAGGCCAGCTGGAGGTCGACGATGTGCGTCAGGTCCTCCACCCCGAGGGCGTCGAACATGACGACCTCGTCGAGCCGGTTGAGGAACTCGGGCTTGAAGGACATCCGCACGACGTCCATGACCTTGTCGCGCTTGGCCGCGTCGTCGAGCGCCGGGTCGACCAGGAACGACGAGCCCAGGTTCGACGTGAGGATCAGGATGACGTTGCGGAAGTCCACCGTGCGGCCCTGGCCGTCGGTGAGCCGACCGTCATCGAGCACCTGCAGCAGGACGTCGAAGACCTCGGGGTGGGCCTTCTCGACCTCGTCGAGCAGCACCACCGAGTAGGGCCGGCGCCGCACCGCCTCGGTGAGCTGGCCGCCCTCGTCGTAGCCGACGTAGCCCGGAGGGGCACCGACGAGCCGGGCGACGGAGTGCTTCTCGCCGTACTCGCTCATGTCGATGCGCACGATCGCGCGCTCGTCGTCGAACAGGAAGTCCGCGAGCGACTTGGCCAGCTCGGTCTTGCCGACGCCGGTCGGGCCGAGGAACAGGAACGAGCCGGTGGGACGGTCGGGGTCGGAGACGCCCGCCCGCGCCCGGCGCACCGCGTCGGACACGGCGCGCACGGCGTCGCGCTGGCCGATGAGCCGCTTGCCGAGCTCGTCCTCCATGTGCAGGAGCTTCGCGGTCTCGCCCTCGAGCAGGCGCCCGGTGGGGATGCCGGTCCACGACGCCACCACCTCGGCGATGTCGTCGGAGCCGACCTCCTCGTGCACCATGCGGTCGTCCGCGACCGACGCCTCGGCGGCCTGGGCGTCGGCGAGCTGCTGCTCCATCTGCGGGATCTCGCCGTAGAGCAGCCGACTGGCAGTGGCCATGTCGCCCTCGCGCTGGGCGCGGTCGGCGGCGATGCGTGCCTCGTCGATGCGCTCCTTGATCTCGCCGACGGCGTTGAGGCCCTGCTTCTCGGCCTCCCACCGCTGCTCGAGCGAGCGCAGCGTCTCCTGCTTGTCGGCCAGCTCTTGGCGGAGCTTGGCCAGGCGCTCCTGGCTCGCCTCGTCCTTCTCGTTCTCCAGGTGCAGCTCCTCCATCTTCAGGCGGTCCACGCCGCGGCGGAGCTCGTCGATCTCGACGGGGCTGGAGTCGATCTCCATCCGCAGCCGGCTGGACGCCTCGTCGATGAGGTCGATCGCCTTGTCGGGCAGCTGGCGGCCGGGGATGTAGCGGTGCGAGAGGCTCGCGGCGGCCACGAGAGCGGCGTCGGCGATCTCGACCTTGTGGTGGGCCTCGTACTTCTCCTTGAGGCCGCGCAGGATCGCGATCGTGTCCTCCACGCTCGGCTCGCCGACGTAGACCTGCTGGAAGCGGCGCTCCAGCGCGGGGTCCTTCTCGATCGACTCGCGGTACTCGTCGAGCGTGGTGGCGCCGATCATCCGCAGCTCGCCGCGGGCCAGCATCGGCTTGAGCATGTTGCCCGCGTCCATCGCGGAGTCACCGGTGGCGCCGGCGCCCACGACAGTGTGCAGCTCGTCGATGAACGTGACGACCTGGCCGTTGCTCTCCTTGATCTCGGCGAGGACGGCCTTGAGCCGCTCCTCGAACTCGCCGCGGTACTTCGCGCCGGCGACCATCGCTCCGAGGTCGAGGCTGACGAGCCGGCGGCCGCGCAGCGACTCGGGCACGTCGCCGTCGATGATGCGCTGGGCGAGCCCCTCGACGACGGCGGTCTTGCCGACGCCGGGCTCGCCGATCAGCACGGGGTTGTTCTTCGTGCGGCGGCTCAGCACCTGGACGACGCGGCGGATCTCGGCGTCGCGGCCGATCACCGGGTCGAGCTTGCCCTCGCGGGCCAGGGCGGTGAGGTCGATGCCGTACTTCTCCAGCGACTGGTACTGGTCCTCGGCGTCCTGGCTGGTGACGCGCGCGCCGCCGCGCACGGCCTCGAAGGCCGCGGTCAGCGTCTCGGGCGTGGCGCCCCGGGAGGCGAGCAGCTGCTGGGCCGGGCCCGCGACGGTGGCGATGCCCACGGTGAGGTGCTCGCTGGAGACGAACTCGTCGCCCAGCTCGCCCGCGAGGTCGATCGCGCGCTGCAGCACCTCGTGGGTGGCGCGCGCCAGCTGCGGGTTGCCGACGGTGGAGCCGCTGGCGCTGGGGAGCCGGTCGATGACGGCCTCGAGCTCGGTCAGCACGGTCTGGGGATCAGCGCCGGCCGCGGTGAGCAGCGGCGCGGCGGTACCGCCCTGCTGGGTGAGCAGGGCTCGGAGCAGGTGCGCCGGCTCCACGGTGGGGTTGCCGGCGGCAGCGGCCTGCTGCATCGCGGCAGCGAGGGCCTGCTGGCTTCGCGTGGTGAGGTTGTTCAGGTCCATGTCAGTTCCAACGTACCCAAAGTTGAGTCCATTCCACTCAACCTTGCAATTCGTCCTGTGATCTGGGCCAAAGCGGTGATCTGGGCCGAACGCACGCAGGCCCGCCCCTTCCGGGACGGGCCTGCGAGGTCGGACGGATGGCTACTCCTTGGCGGGAGTCTCCTTCGTCGCGGCAGCGGCCGCGGCGTCCTCCTCCGCGAGGATCTCGTCGCGTCGGGCGCCGGGCGTCCAGCCGGAGTCGACGACCTTGACCTGGTAGATCGAGGCCGCGACCACGAGCACCACGCCGATGAGGACGCACAGCACGATCCCCACGCCGGAGCCCGCCTGGAAGCTCGTGCCGAGCAGCGTGCCGAACCAGCCGAAGTCGGCGTCGCCGAAGGTGGAGTTGATGTCGCCGAGCGCGCCGAAGACCTGCAGCAGCAGCGCCGGCAGGATCGTGATGAGCACGCCGTTGACGAAGCCGCCCACGACGGCGCCCTTGCGTCCACCCGTGGCGTTGCCGTAGACGCCGGCACCGCCACCGGTGAAGAAGTGCGGCACCATGCCGGGCAGGATCAACGCGAGGCCGAAGGCCGGCTCCAGCCACACGGCGATCAGCGCGAGCGTCACCAGACCGCCCACGAACGAGGCCAGGAAGCCGATCAGCACGGCGTTGGCGCCGAACGGGAAGACGATCGGGATGTCGAGCGCCGGCTTGGCACCGGGGACGACCTTCTCGGCGATGCCCTGGAAGGCGGGGACGAGCTCACCCAGCACGGTACGGACGCCGTAGAGGATGATCGCGACGCCGACGCCGAACTGCAGCGCCTGGGCGAAGCCGGCCATGACCGCGGCACCCGCGTCGGCGGCGCCGAGCAGCTCCTTGGTGCTTTCGGGGCTGGCGATCAGGCCCCAGATGACGAAGACCTCGTAGATGAGGACCATCGACAGCGCGGTGGCGACCATCGAGTCGCGCAGGAACTTCAGGCCCTGCGGGAAGTCGATCTCCTCGGTGGAGCGGCTCCTCTTGCCGACGGCCTGACCCGAGGCACCGGCGGCGATGTAGCCCAGCGTGCCGAAGTGGCCGATGGCCAGCGTGTCGTCACCGGTGATCTTGCGGGTCCACGGCTGCGCGAGCGCCGGCATGACCACCATGATCACGCCGAGCAGGAACGCGCCGACGAGGACGACCAGCCAGTCGTTCTTGCCGTCGAGGCCCACCGAGAGCACCACGGTCAGCATGAGCGCCATGAAGACCATGTGGTGACCGGTGAGGAAGATGTAGCGCAGCGGCGTGAAGCGGGCCAGTGCCAGCATCACGAGGAAGCCGAGCGTCAGGACGTAAGCGCTCTGCGCGCCGTACTGCTCGGCGGCCATCGCGGTGATGACCTCGTTCGTCGGGATGACGCCCTGGGCGCCGGTGACGTCGAGGATGATCTCGCCGAGGGGGGCCAGCGAGGCGATGACCACGTTCGCGCCGGCGCCGAGGATCAGGAAGCCGAGGGCCGCCTTGAGGCCGCCACCGATCACCTGTCCGCTGGAGCGCTTGAGCGCGATGAGGCCGACCGCCGTGATGATGCCGATCAGGTACGCCGGCACGTTGAGGATCTGCTGTCCGATGAAGTCGAGTACGTCGACCAACCAGTCCATGTCGTTCTCTTTCTAGGTTCCGTCGTCCGTCAGACGAGGGGGGTCAGCTTCGCCGTGATCTCGGCGACGTCCATGAAGTTGTCGATGACGATGACCTCCGCCGGCACGTCGCCGATCTCCGGCGCGAGCTCGGCCGAGGTCAGGACGATCTGGGCGGTGCGGGCGGCACCCTTGGCGGTGCCGATGTCGGCGGCCTCGACGTCGGCGTCCTTGCCGAGCGCACGGAGGGCCTTCTCGGCGTTCATCTTCAGCAGCACCGAGGTTCCGATGCCCATTCCGCACACGGCGACGATCTTCATGAGGTGGGCCCTTCGTTGGCAGTGGTGGGGGTCAGGAGTTCGAGGACACGCTCGGCGGAGTCCGCCTCGCGCAGCCGGTCCAGCAGTTCGGTGTCGCCGAGGACGGCGGCGAGGGCGGACATCAGACCGAGATGTCCGTCGTGGTCCAGCGCGGCCAGGGCGACGACGAGCCACACCGGGTCGTTCTTCTCGTGGCCGAACTCGACGGGCTCGGCCAGCTGCAGCCAGCCCAGTCCGGCGCGCTGCACGGCGGGCGACGGGCGCGAGTGGGCCAGAGCGATGCCGGGGGCCAGCACGATGTAGGGGCCGAGCTTCTCGACCGTCTGGACCATCTCGTCGGTGTACTCGTCGGTGGCGACGCCGACCGCGGTGAGCAGGGCACCGGCCTGCCGGACGGCGTCGCGCCAGTCCGAGGCCTGGGCACGGACCGCGATCGCATCCTTGGTGAGTTCGTCGTTGAGTGCCACGAACGCCCCCTTTCGTCCCCGGTGGGACGGCTGCTTGGAGCGTAACCCGCCCCGGGTGTCTTTTGCCTAACCCTAGGCATATGTCGGCGCGTCGCCGCCCGCGACCCCGGGGCGAAGGGTCAGGCGGGTCGCTGCAGGACGCGGAGGCTCTCGGTGTGACCGACCTCGACGAAGCCGTCGGCCAGCGCGCGCTCGTAGATGTGGAAGGGCGCCTGTCCGCCGTCGTTCGGGTCGGGGAACACGTCGTGGATCGCCAGGGCGCCGCCCGGACGCACCCACGGCGACCAGCCCGCGTAGTCGGCCTGCGCGGCCTCCTCGGTGTGGCCGCCGTCGATGAAGACGAGGTCGGCGGGCGTGCGCCACCACGACGAGATCGTCGAGGAGCGGCCGACCATCGGCACGACGACGTCCTCGAGCTTCGCGGCCCACAGGGTGCGGCGCAGGACGGGGAGGGTGTCGAACGCACCGGTCTCGGGGTCGACCAGCGAGGCGTCGTGGTACTCCCAGCCGGCCTGGTGCTCCTCGGAGCCGCGGTGGTGGTCGATCGTCACGAGCGTCGCTCCGGACTCGCGGGCGACGTGGCCCAGATGCACCGTGGACTTGCCGCAGTAGGTGCCGATCTCGACGATGACTCCCCCGGGGGTGGCGTACTGCGCAGCCGCGGCGCGCAGGGCCGTCGCCTCGACGTCGGGGAGGAAGCCACGGACCTCGTCGGCGATGCGGGTCAGGTCCTCGGGGAGCGCGTTCACCCGCCGCACTCTACGACCCCCGAAGTGGGTGTGACGGAAGTGGCAAGAGGGACTCATTTTCTGACGTAGCATCGTCCGGTGACTCGACGCCCCTGGATCCTGACGGCCGCCGTCGCCGTCGCGGTGTCGTTGCTCGCAGCGCCTCACGCCACGGCCGACGAGGCGGCTCCGGTGGAGACCGTGCCCACCCCGGTCACCACGCCCGAGCCGACCGCTCCCGCGACGACTCCCCCGCCTTCGGACGCCGACCCCGGCGCCATCCAGGAGGGCGGTGAGGTCACGGTCCCGAACCCCGCCGCGCCGTCCCTCCGGAACCCGCGCGTCCTCGTGTTCGGCGACTCCTTCTCCGCCACGCGCCGCTACAGCGCCGGTGGCACGCGCACGCGCCCCAAGGCCTGGTGGGCGCACGTCGCCGACGCGGCGGGCCTGCCGGCATCGGAGGTCATGGTGAGCGCCGAGGGCGGCAGCGGCCTCCTCGCCCGCGGCCACGGCGAGCGGCTCGAGGCGTGCACCGGCACCACGTTCGGCGAGCGGCTGACCGACCTCGCCACCACGGACCCGGACCTCGTGATCGTCGAGGTCGGCCGCAACGACGTCCACCGCTGCCGCGCCGGCGTCCGCGTCCCGGCCACCGCGGCCGAGCGACGCGCCGCCGCCGACGCGTACTTCGCGACGCTCGCCCGGCTGGCCGACCGCCAGGGCATCCCCCGCTCCTTCGTCTACGTCATGACCCCGTGGGGCTCGTCGGGCGGCGCGGGGAAGATCGCCACGGCGACGCAGTACGAGGCGCTGGCCAAGGCGCGCGGCTTCACGTGGATCGCCCTCCCGTCGCTCGTCCGCAGCCAGACAATCGACGCGATCCACCCCACCGCCGCCGGCGCGAGCACGCTGGCCGCGTGGGCGATGCGGGGCTCCGACCTGACCGCTGCGATCCGCTCGCGGGGCACGCGGCACGGGGCCGTCCCGAGCCACGCGCTCGCCCAGTGCACCGGCGTCAGCGCCTGCCGTCGCGCCGGGGTCTCGACCCGGCGTCACGACACCGTCACGCGCCGGATCTGGGGCGCGGCGAAGGGCACTCCGACCCACTACGTCGCCCACCGCTTGAGCACGGGTGGCCGCCGGTCCGCGCCGGTGCTGACCACCACCTCGCCGCGGTCGTGGCGCACCGCAGCCCTGAAGGAGCGGGCCGCCACGCAGGTCGCGGAGGCCCGGCCGGGCGACATCGCCTGGTGGCTCGCCGCACCCAGCGGGGCCGGCTCGCCGTCGCAGGGCCACCTGGCCGTCGTCGAGAGCGTCGCGAGCAACAACTCCTACGTGGTCGTCACCGAGCTCACGAGCCGGGGCACCTTCCGCTCGGTCCGGTACGCCGGCACGTCGTACCCCCGCGCCTTCCTGCGCTTCGCCGGCACCGACGGCAGCCCGCGCGGCGTCGTCACCGGCCTGAGCGCCAAGCGCGGCTCCGTGGCCGTCCGCGGCCGCGCGGTGGACACCGACGCGGAGACCAAGGGCGTGCAGATCCGCGTCAAGGTCACGCAGGGCCGTCGCACGTGGACCCGCACGGCCACCCGCACGAAGCTCGGCTTCTTCCACCGCTTCTCGGTGCCGGGCCTGCGCAAGGGCGCCGCGGTCGTCAAGGTGACCGCCCTCGACGCGCCCGGCACGCGCGGCACCACCCGCACCCTGCGGACCAGCCGCGTCACCGTGCGCTGAGCCGCCGCGAGCGGCACGCAAGGGCGAACCTGCCACCAGTGCTGTCACAATCACGTGACGCACGCCACAATCAGTCCATGACCTTGCAGCGTGACGTCGACGTCCTCATCGTCGGAGCCGGCCTCTCCGGCATCAACATGGCCTACCGGATCCAGCAGGCCTGCCCCGGGCTGACCTACGCGATCGTCGAGCGACGCGACCGGATCGGCGGGACGTGGGACCTGTTCCGCTACCCCGGCGTCCGCTCGGACTCCGACTTCTTCACCCTCGCGTTCCCGTTCCGGCCGTGGCGCGGCAAGGACGCCATCGTCGACGGCGACCAGATCCTGGAGTACCTCGAGGACACGGCCCGCGAGGCCGGCATCGACCGCCACATCGCCTTCGGCCGGCGCGTGGACTCCGCCGACTGGTCGTCGGTGGACTCCCGCTGGAGCGTGGAGGCGAGCGGTCCCGAGGGCCCCGAGACGTGGTCGGCGCGGTTCGTCGTGGCGTGCACGGGCTACTACGACTACGACTCCCCCTACGACCCCGGCTTCGCGGGCGTGGAGGACTTCGACGGCACCCTGGTGCACCCGCAGTTCTGGCCCGAGGACCTCGACCACACGGGGAAGCGGGTTGTCGTGATCGGCAGCGGCGCGACCGCCGTGACCATCGTGCCCGCGATGGCCGAGACCGCCGAGCACGTGACGATGCTCCAGCGCACACCGAGCTACCTCCTGGCCCAGCCGAAGGGCGACCCGATCGCCGACGTCGTGCGGAAGATCGCGCCGCCCACCGTGGCCCACCACGTGGTGCGCACCAAGAACATGTTGCTCCAGTGGGCGCTGTTCCAGGCGTGCCAGCGCGCGCCGAAGGCCATGCGCTCACTGCTGCTGAAGGGCGTCGCGCACGGCACCGGATCGGCCGAGATCGCCGAGCAGCACTTCAACCCGCCGTACGACCCGTGGGACCAGCGCCTGTGCGTCACGCCGCAGGGTGACATCTTCGCCGCCATCAAGGCGGGCACGGCCTCGGTGACCACCGCCCGGATCGACCGCTTCGTCCCCGAAGGCGTCCGGATCGAGGACGGCACGGTGCTCCCGGCCGACATCGTGGTCACCGCGACGGGCCTGTCCATCAAGATCCTCGGCGGCGCGAAGGTGAGCGTCGACGGCGAGCCGCGCGACCCCTCCGACTCGTTCGCTTACCACGGCACGATGCTCACCGGGCTGCCGAACCTGGCCTTCTGCGTGGGCTACATCAACCTGTCGTGGACGATGCGGTCGGACCTGACGTCCCGCCTCGTCGCCAAGGTGCTGCGGCGCCTCGTCGATTCCGGCGCGAGCTCGGTGGTGCCGGAATTCACCGGCTCGGGCCCGACGGCGCCGCTGATGGACATGCAGTCGGGCTACCTGCAGCGCGGCGCCCACCTGATGCCCCGGGCGACGGACTCCTACCCGTGGTCGTTCCGCCAGAACTTCCTCGTCGACTCCTGGTCGACGAACCGCGCCGACCTCGACGACGGGCTGGTGTGGACCGCCCCCGACCGCGCGGAGGCCCCGGCGTGAAGGCGGTCAGCGTCCACGAGGGCGAGCTGACGGTCGTCGACCTGCCGACCCCCGAGCCCGGACCCGGGCAGGTGCTCGTGGCCGTGACGCGCTCGGGGATCTGCGGCTCCGACCTGCACGCGCGCGTCCATGCCGACGCGAGCGCCGACGTGGCCGTCGAGGTCGACTACGACCGCTTCATGCGGCGCGCGCACCACGTCGTGATGGGTCACGAGTTCACCGGCACGGTGGTCGCCTACGGGCCGAAGTGCCGCAAGCGCTGGCCCGTCGGCACGCCCGTGGTGGCGCTGCCCGTCCTCAAGCGCGACGGGCAGGTCGACATGACCGGACTGTCCGAGCAGGCGCCCGGCGGGTACGCCGAGTACGTCCTCGCGCAGGAGGCGATGACCTTCGAGGTCCCGGCCGGTGCCGACCCCGACCAGGTCGCCATGACCGAGCCGCTCGCGGTGGCCCACCACGCCGTGAACCGCAGCGAGATCCGCAAGCGTGAGGTCGCGCTGGTGATCGGCTGCGGCCCGATCGGCCTGGCGGTGATCCTCATGCTGAAGGCCGCTGGCGTGAGGACCGTCGTCGCGAGCGACTACTCACCGGGCCGCCGCGCCCTCGCGCAGCGCTGCGGCGCCGACGTCGTCGTGGACCCGGCGGTCCAGTCGCCGTGGGAGGCCTACTCCCGCCCGGCGACCCACCTGAGCTCCGCCCCCGACTACTTCGGCCAGGGCATCGACGCGATGCGGATGCTGCGCCGCGTCCGCCTCGTGCCGTGGAAGCGCGTGATGAAGGTGGCCGAGCGCGCGGGCCAGACGCCGCGCGGCCCGGTGGTCTTCGAGTGCGTCGGCGTGCCCGGCGTGATCGAGGACCTCGTCACCCACGCGCCGATCCGCTCGCGCATCATCGTCGTGGGTGTCTGCATGGAGCCCGACACGTTCCGCCCGACGATGGCCGTCAACAAGGAGCTCGATCTGCGGTTCGTGTTCTGCTACCAGCCGCACGAGTTCCACGAGACGCTCGAGATGATCACCGACGGCCGCGTCGACCCCACCCCGCTGCACACCGGCACGGTCGGCCTCGACGGCGTCGCGCAGGCCTTCGACGACCTCGCCGACCCCGAGCGGCACGCGAAGATCCTCATCGATCCGACGAGGTGACCGATTTCCCGTCACGACCGGCCGCGCACCGACGGAGACGGCGCTCGAGTGGCTCGCTGAGGAAGATCCCGACGCTCGTGCAGACCAGCAGCGCATCGGAGAGGAGTTCGGCGCCCAAGATGTCCGCGGTCACGACCATGAGGAGCAACGCCCCCAGGACGGCGCGGAGGCTCCACGCCAAGGCTTCCTCGCCGCGGTTGGGACGGAGCGCGATCGCCAGCAGGACCGCCATCACGGCGATCGCCCAAGCCGTCTGGTCGAGCCACACCAGGAACCCGGCCGTCAGCCCGAGGGACACGAGCAGCGCGGTCAGTCCCCACTCCCGCACGGATGTGCGGGAACTCCCGCCGACCGACTGCTCCACGCATGCAGGATCGCAGCGCGAGTGACCCTGTGTCAGGCCTATCCGAGGACTGGGCTCAGCGGCCCATGAAGCCGGCGGCGGGGGTGGCGCCGGTGAGGGCGTCGTGGGCGAGCAGGGCGGTGCCGGCGGTCCAGGTGGACTGCTCGACGGGCCAGCGCTTGCCGTCGTTGTAGACCAGGCCGGTCCACCAGGCGCCGTCGGGATCGCGCAGGTGCTGGATGTCGTCGTAGAGCGACGTGGCCGCGTCGAGGCGGCCGGCGCGCACGAGGGCCAGGACCAGCTCGAGCGTCTCGCCGCCGGTGACCCACGGGTTCACGGTGACACAGCGCGTGCCGAACTCGGGCACGACGAACTCGTCCCAGCGCTCGTCGATCCGGGCCGCCGCGGCCGCGCCGTCGAGGACGCCCGTCATCACCGGGTAGTACCAGTCCATCGAGAAGCGCGGCTTGGGCGTGAACAGCTCGGGCCGGTGGGTGAGGGCGTCGGCGATGCCGTCGGCGGCATGCTCCCAGTGCGGGCGCGGGTGGCCCCAGCGCTCGGCGAGCCGGGCGGCGCACCGCAGGCTGAACACGATGCTGGCGTTGCCGGTGACGAGGCACTCGCCGGCGACCTTGCCGTCGATGCCGCGCGCCCAGGCCACCGGACCGTTCCCGACCTGGAGCTCGAGCACCACGTCGACCGCGCGCTCGAGCATCTCGAAGAAGCCACGACCATCGACGCCCAGCAGCTCGAGGTGCCACAGTCCGGTGGCCACGTACGCGCAGTAGTTCGCGTCGGTCTCGGGCTCCTCGACGCCGTCGTCGTCGGCGCCGGGCCAGTACTTGCGGCCCCACGAGCCGTCAGGTCGCTGCGCGTGCCGAAGCCAGTCGTAGCCCGCGACGGCCTCGTCGACCAGGCCCGCCGTGGCCAGCCCCATCGCGGCCTGCACGTGGTCCCACGGGTCGAGATGACCGCCCTCGAACCACGGGATCGCACCGCTGGTGAGCTGGACGGACGCGATCCACTTCCCGGTCTGCTCGGCCTCGGTGGGCGTCACCGCGCCACCACGACGCCGAGTGGCGCATTCCGGGTTGCGAGTGGGGCGCGCGCTGCGGCGGCGTGCATCAGAACGGCTTCTGGAAGTACAGCGCGACGCTCTTGCCGAGCACCGGGTTGAGGGCCTTCTCGGCCCACCGCGTGGTGCGCGGGGCCTTCATCATGTCCCACACCAGCAGCTGGTGGTAGCCGCGCACGAGGGGGTGCTGGTCGCGCTCGACGCCGACCGCGCACTTGATCCACCAGTACGGCGCGTGCAGGGCGTGCGCGTGGTGCTGGTGCGTGAACGTCAGGCCCGTCGCCTCGACCTTGCCGCGCAGCTCGTCGGCCTTGTAGATCCGGATGTGGCCACCCTCGTTGGCGTGGTACTCGTCCGAGAGGGCCCAGCACACAGCCTCGGGCATCCAGCGCGGCACGGTGACGGCGAGGATGCCACCGGGCGCGAGGATGCGCTCGAGCTCGCTGATGGCCTGCACGTCCTCGGGCACGTGCTCGAGGATCTCCGAGGCCAGGACGACGTCGAACGAGCCGTCCTCGTAGGGCATGTCGAGGATCGTGCCGACCTTGATCTCGCCGCTCCCGCCCGGCGGGACCTCGCCCTCGAGCGCCATCGCGCCGAACATGTCCTCGACGCCCTTCAGCTCGACCTCGTCCATGTCGAAGGCGGTGACGTGCGCGCCGCGGCGCAGTGCCTCGTAGGAGTGACGGCCGGCGCCGGCGCCCACGTCGATGAAGCGCGTGCCGCGGCCCACCCGGAGTCGGTCGAAGTCAACGGTCAGCATGGGGGTTCCTTCCGTCCCGGGACTGGCGAGCACGGTGATCGCCGATCACCTTCTCATAGGCCTGTGTGGTGGCTCGGGCCACCGCGAGCCAGCTGAAGCGCTCGATCGCCCGGCGGCGGGCGACCGAGGAAAGCCGCTCGCGCTCGGCGGGGTCGTCCAGCAGCCGACCGATCTGCGTCACGAGCTGCTCGACGTCGCCCGGCTCGACGAGCACGCCCGCGTCGCCGACCACCTCGGGCAGGGCGCCGGCGGCACTGGCCACGAGCGGCGTGCCGCACGACATGGCCTCGACGGCGGGCAGGCTGAAGCCCTCGTAGAGCGACGGCACGACCATGACCTGGGCCGAGGAGATCAGCGCGGCCAGCTCCTCGTCGGAGATGCCGCTGTGCACCGTGACGGTGCCGGCGAGATCCCCGCGGTGGATGCGGTGGTGCGCGGTGCCCTCGGGATCGAGGTTGGACACCAGCTGCACGTCGATGTCGCGATCGGTGCTGAGCTTCGCGGCCGCGTCGAGGAAGTGCGAGAGGCCCTTCAGCGGGGAGTCGGCGCTGGCGACCACCACGAGCCGCCCGGGCACCCGCTCGTCCGACGGGCTGAACAGGTCGGTGTCGACGCCGAGCGGCACGACGGTCATCTGCTCGGGACGCAGCCGGAAGTCGGCCACGGTGTCGCCGGCGGAGGCCGACGAGACGCCCAGGATCGTGCGGATCCGTCGCGCCACGAACGCCTGCATCCGCACGAACGCGTACCAGCGGCGCGTCGTGATCTGCTTGCGCAGCGGGGCGGCGGCGATGTCGAGCGCGCGGTCGCGGCTGATCGGGTGGTGGATCGTGGCCAGGAACGGCTGACGCCGGTTGATCGAGAGCAGCCCGAAGCCGAGCGACTGGTTGTCGTGCACGACGTCGAAGCCCGACAGGTCGAGGCGGCGCGCGCGGAGGCTGAAGGTGAGCGGCTCGGGGAACGCCGCCGTGAGCATCTGCAGGTACTCGAGGACGTCGATCCAGTCGCGGAACTCGCGCAGCCTGGGGGTCCGGAACGGGTCGTCCTCGCGGTAGAGGTCGAGGCTCGGCACCTTCTCCAGGCGCACGGACGGGTGCAGGTCCTCCGGGTACGGCTGGCCCGAGAAGATCGTCACCTCGTGCCCGAGGTCGGCCAGTCCGGCGCTGAGGTTGCGCACGTAGACGCCCTGCCCACCGCTGTGCTGCTTGCTGCGGTACGACAACAGTGCAATCCGCACGCGGCCTCCTCGGGTACTCGTGGGTAACCCATTGTGCCGGGTCGGACGGCGGTCGGCTCAGGGGGCGCTGATCTGCACGCTCCGCAGTTCCACCTCGCGCGCCGCGCGGAGGGTGGCGTGGACCTCGGCGAGGAGGTCCGTCTCCCGCACCAGTCCGCCACCAGACCCGCGTCCGCACGGGACCGCACGTGCACCTGACAACCCCGGCGGCCGGGGTCAGTACCCCAGGAAGTGATCGCGTTTGATCCGCCGCACCTTGCCCCGCAGGCTCCGCGAGACCGTGTCGACGAAGTCCGGCCGACCGGACACCAGCGCCGTGCGCGCGGACAGGTCGGGGACGAGCTCGGCGATGGCGTCCCCGTCGACCTGCTCCACCGGCAGCCGCACGACCCGGGCGCCTGAGGCCTCGAGCTCGGCGACGTAGGGCTGGTCCTCGCGCTCCCCCAGGACGACGACCACGTCGCGGCTGGGGTGGGCGGCGAGCTGGCTCAGGAACGGCGTGACGCCGATGCCCGCACCGACCAGGAGGACCGGACCGGACGCCGGCCACACGAAGTCGCCGTGGACCGCGGTCACGCGCATCCGGTCGCCGGGGGTCGCGGCGGCCAGCGCGCGCTTGAACGAGGAGCCGGGCTCGGGATGCCGCGTCGCGACCACGACCTCGGATCCGGGGGCGGACACCACGCTGAACATGCGGCGCCGGCCTCGGGTGTCGACGCGTCCGTGCGGCACGTCGAGCTCGACGTACTGGCCCGGCCGGAACCGCAGCGGGCGATCGGCCGCGAAGACGTACTCCACGACGTCGTCCCCGAGGCGCCGGCGCTCACGCAGGGTCAGGGTCCGCGAGCCCTGCCGCAGCGCGAAGGCCACGAGTCCGGTGACGACGAGCGTCAGCTCGTACGTGCTGGTGAAGGGCTCGGTCGTCCACGGCTCGCCGAAGATCCGCGAGGTGAGCAGGGGCCACGTGAAGAGGAAGCCGGCGAGGGCGGCGACCCCGAGCTGCTGCAGCCGACGCGGCGGCAGGGTGAGCGGCTCGCTGAGCATGAAGCCGCCGAAGAACACGATGGGCGTCGAGTAGAGCGTGAACCGGACGGCCTCCTCGAGGCCGGCGCCGACGCCGACCTGCCACCAGATCGTGACGGCCACGGCGACCACGGCGAAGACGGCACCGAGCGCGAGCCGTCGCGTCCGGTACAGCACCACGACCGCACCCAGCAGGACGAACCAGAACAGCGACTCGCTGGCCACCCACCAGCCCGTGAACGGGATCGGCCAGTCCGTGAACCAGCCGAGCAGGACCGACAGCACCACGCCGGCGGCGGCCGGGTTCACGAGGTGACGCCCCCGCCAGGCGATGAGGTACTTCGACACCTGCGCCAGCGCGGCGACGAGCGCGAGCCAGGCGAGCTGCTCGGCGTGGGTGGAGGGCCAGTACAGGAACCACATGATCAGCGCGGTGACGACCGACGACTCGAGATGGGGCTGGGCGCCGACGAGCCGTCCGACGACGAAGTTCACCACCACCGACGTCGCCACCATCACCGCCAAGGTGAGCAGCAGCGCGTCGACCGGGAAGATGTCGGAGTCGAGCACGCCGAGGGCCGACTGGACCACGGCGACGACGGCCAGCGCGAGCAGCACGACGGTGACGAGCCGGTACATCGTGAACCGGCCCAGCTGGCGATCCAGGAACGTCATGCGAACACCTCTCCGGGCAGCCCGTGGGCCACCAGTCGCCGGTCACGGTCGAGGGCCGCCCACCAGTGCCCGGTGCCGGACAGGTCGGAGGCGAAGAAGGCGGCGGTGGCCAACCCGTCGGCCCACGCCGCGTCGGGCCCGCCCGCCCAGGCCGCCACCACGTCGCGGGTCGGCGTCCCGGACCGGGCGTCGAGCACGTGGTGCAGGTCCTCGGACCAGCGCCTCCGGTTGCTGGCGGATCCGCAGATCGAGTCGCCGTCCGGCACCTCCACGACGGCGATCGCGAGCTCGGCGTCGTGGGGGTCCTCCAGCGCCACGCGCAGCACCCCTCCCGACCGGTTCACCAGGTCGCCGCTGGCGTCGACGACGCACGGCTGGTCGATCATCCCAGCGATCTCGCCGGCGATCCAGCCCTTGCCGACGGCGCCGATGTCGAGGACGACCGGGCCGGGCACGCGCAGCACCGTGCCGACGAGCTCGCAGTCGGCCCACGAGGGCACGCGCACCGGGTCGCCGGAGGGAGTCAGGGTGTAGCCGGCGCCGTAGCCGAGCTGCTCCAGCGCCCCGCCGACGAGCGGGCTGACGGCACCTGAGGTCAGCGCGAACAGGCGGTCGTAGACGGCCAGGATGGCCGGGGCGTCGGGGCCGAGGTCGACCTCGCGTTCGGTGCGCAGGGCGTTGGCGGCCGAACCGACGCGGAACCGCGACCACGTCCGATCGAACGAGTCGATGCGGGCCGTGATCGCGGTTCGCAGTCCGGGGGCGATCGGGTCGGGGGTCCCGATCGACCACGCGGTTCCGATGGCGTCGAAACGCCAGTCGGAGTTCATGGGGTCAGGCCTGCGCCTGGCCGATGATCTGGTCGATGGCGTCGTTGAAGCCGCCGCTGGTCAGCGACGAGCCGGACACCTTGTCGACGTCGAGATCGGTGATCTTGCGGCCTTCGACCTGGGCGTCGATGCCGCTCTCGAACTTGCCCTGGAACTGCTCGGAGTTGCCGCCCTCGGCGTTGCCGTCGGCGTCGAGCTCGGTGATCGTGCCGTCGGCGGCGAGGGTGACCTCGACGTCGATCGACTGGGTCTGGCCGTCGGGGGTCGTGTAGGAGCCGGTGGCCTCGTACTCGCCCGGCGTGAAGGCGGCGGCGCCGGCCGGGGCCGACGCGGCGGGCTCGGACGCGGACGGAGTGGTGGCCGAGGGAGTCTTGCTGCTGGAGGACGCGTCGTCCTCGGCGGCGTCGCTGCCACAGGCGGCGAGGGTCAGCAGGGCGGTGGAGGCGGCGAGGGCGGCGTACGTGCGTCGCTTCGTCGGGTTCATGGGGCTCCTGGGTCGGTACACGAAATGGTTTCTCGTTCAACCGTCGTGCGTCCAACGTAGGCGAACCCGTCGCGGATCACTACCTCCGGGGGGCTCCCGTGGACGACCCACAGGGACTTCTCAGGTGAGCGCCGGCCTAGTCGAGGCAGAACTCGTTGCCCTCGGGGTCACGCATGACGAGGAAGCCCGCCTCCATCGGCGGCTCGGGCTCGAACCGTCGCACGCGCTCGGCCCCCCGGGCCACGAGCCGCTCGGCGGCGGCCTCCAGCGCCGCCATCCGCTCGTCGCCCTGCAGGCCCGGAGCGGCGCGGACGTCGAGGTGGACCCGGTTCTTGGCGGTCTTTCCCTCGGGCACCTGCTGGAAGAACACCCGGGGCCGCGAGCCGTCAGGGTCCTCGATGGCCGCCCGGGCATGGCGCTGGTCCTCGGGCACGCCGACCCGTTCGAGGAAGTCGTCCCACGCGGCCCAGGGATCGTCGCCGGGCTCGAGCTGGGCGTCGGGCGGCCCCGGCACCTCGTAGCCGAGCGCGGCGGCCCAGAACTCGGCCAGGAGACGGGTGTCGCGGGCGTCGAAGGTGATCTGCACGTCGAGGCTCATGGAGGGCTCCGTTCCGGTGGTCCTGGTCCCATCCTGTCCCCGCCGGACGACAGAATCGACCCCGTGACGCTCTTCCATCTCGTTCCCGCCGCGCACTGGCGCCTCACCGAGGACCGCCGGGTGTACGAGCCGGCCTCGCTGGCCTCCGAGGGGTTCGTCCACCTGTCCACGGACGACCAGGTCGCCGGCACCGCCGCACGGTTCTTCTCCGGCGTTCCCGACCTGCTGCTGCTCGAGGTCGAGATCCCGGAGGACGACCCGCGCCTGCGGTGGGAACCGAGCGCAGGACCCCGCGGAGTGGAGGAGTTCCCGCACTTTCACGGCCCTCTGCCGCTGGCCTACGTCGCGGGCTGGTCCAGATGGCGGTCGGGTGCGGAACCGTTGGGCCCGGAGTCTTAGGCTTGCCTCATGACTGTGGACAGGAAGGTGCGCGTCGCCGTCGTCGGCGCCGGCCCCGCTGGCGTGTACGCGGCCGACATCCTCACCAAGACCGAGGGCCTCGACGTGACCGTCGACATCCTCGACCGCGACCCGACCCCGTTCGGCCTGATTCGCTACGGCGTGGCGCCCGACCACCCGCGGATCAAGGAGATCATCAAGGCGCTCAAGCGCGTGATGGCCAACGAGGACATCCGGTTCTTCGGCAACGTCAACTTCGGCACCGACATCAAGCTCGAGGACCTCAAGGGGTTCTACGACGCCGTCGTGTTCGCCACCGGCGCGCGCCGCGACCGTGAGCTCTCGATCCCGGGCGTCGACCTCGACGGCTCGTACGGTGCCGCCGACTTCGTCTATTGGTACGACGGCCACCCCGACGCCCCGCGCGAGTGGGACTTCCAGCCGCACGCCAAGCAGGTCGCCGTCCTCGGCGTCGGCAACGTCGGCCTCGACGTCGCGCGCATCCTGGCCAAGACGGCCGACGAGCTGCTCGTCACCGAGATCCCCGACAACGTCTACGAGGGCCTCAAGAACAACGCCACCACCGACGTGCACGTGTTCGCGCGTCGCGGCCCGGCCCAGGTGAAGTTCACGCCGATGGAGCTGCGCGAGCTGAGCCACTCCCCCACGATCGACGTCGTCGTGCACCCCGAGGGCTACGAGTTCGACCACGGCTCGATGGAGGCGCTCGCCGCCGCGAAGAGCCAGAAGCTCGTCGTGAAGGTGCTGGGCGACTACCTGGCCAAGGAGCCGTCGGGCGCGCCCCACCGGATCCACATCCACTTCTGCCAGAACCCGGTCGAGATCCTCGGCGAGGACGGCCGCGTCGTCGGCCTGCGAACCGAGATCACCGAGCTCGACGGCACCGGCAACGTGCGCGGCACCGGCGAGTTCAAGGACTGGCCCGTCCAGGCCGTGTACCGCGCGATCGGCTACTACTCCGACAACCTGCCGGGCCTGCCGTTCGACTCGAACGGCGGCGTGCTGCCGAACGACGGCGGTCACGTGCTCGACATCGACGGCTCGCCGATCGAGGGCGTCTACGCCACCGGCTGGATCAAGCGCGGCCCCGTCGGCCTGATCGGCCACACGAAGTCCGACGCCGCCCAGACGGTCAAGATGCTCGTCGAGGACCTGCCGCAGCTGCCCGCGCCGGAGTTCGCCGACCGCGAGGCCTTCGACCGTCACCTCGACAGCCGCGGCGTGGAGTACACGACGTGGGAGGGCTGGGAGAAGCTCGACGCCCACGAGATGTCCCTCGGCGAGGGCGACACCCACCCGCGCGAGCGCAAGAAGGTCGTAGCCCGCGACGAGATGGTCGGCATCGCGCGCGGTTGAGGTTCGACGTCGAGATCACGTGGTCTCGATACGCCGCTCGCTGCGCTCGCGAGCTACTCGACCACCGGGCCGGCTCGGTGATCGAGTGCCGCGGCGAGCGCCAGCGAGCTCGCGGTGTATCGAGATCAGGAAGACCGGGCCCGGTGATCGAGTGCCGCGGCGAGCGCCAGCGAGCTCGCGGTGTATCGAGATCACACGCTCCTAGACTCGGACCATGAGCCGACTGCTGCTGATGCGCCACGGCAAGGCCGCGTTCCCCGACGGGGTCGAGGACTTCGAGCGACCCCTGGCCGACCGCGGGCGGCGCGAGGCGGCGCTGGCGGGCGAGTGGATCCGTGAGCACGTGGGCACGGTCGACGTCGTGCTGTGCTCCACCTCCACCCGCACCCGCGAGACCCTCGCCGCCACCGGCCTCGAGGCTCCCGCGCGCTTCCTCGACGAGATCTACGAGGGCTGGACCGGGAGCCTGCTCGAGGCGATCCAGTCCGTCGACGACGCCGCGTCCACCGTGCTGCTGGTGGGCCACGCCCCCGGCACCCCGGGCCTGGCCGCGCGGCTCGCGGGCGAGGACTCCGACCCCGATGCCCTGCACACCGTGCGGGCCGGCTTTCCCACCTCGGCCATCGCCGTGCTCGACGTCGCAGGTCCCTGGGCCGCGCTCGAGGTCGGCACCGCCACGCTGACCGACGTCGTCATCCCGCGCTGACGGCCGCCTGCGCGGCCAGGGCCTCGGCCAGCATCGACCGGCCGAACCAGGCGGGCACCACGGCGCGGGTGTCACGGGGCGCCTCGATCTCGACCTGCCGCGCCCGCATCGCCTGCTCCCACGAGACGTCGCCGCGCCACACGTGCGTCAGCGTGCGCAGCGTCGCCCGCACCGTGGCCGAGACCTCGTAGCCCGGGTCGTAGTCGCAGGCGTCCACGACGCCGCCCGACACGACGAGCCACCACCGGCGCGCCCGCTCCAGGTCGGTGAACTCCACCGCCACGCACGTGCGCCCGGGCGGCCAGGCGGCACTCGGCACCGTGCGGCGGACGTCCCACATCAGCAGGTGCGGGTCGAGGTCCTCGTCGCCGAAGTCCTCGATCCACCGCAGGCCCCACACGCCCAGGCTCATCACGGCCGTGTGCAGGTCGCGGCCGCACTCGGTCAGCCGGTAGCCGGACGCGTCGTGCTCGATGATCCCGTGGCGCTCGAGCGCCTGGAGCCGCTTGGACAGCAGCGCCGGGGACATCCGTGGCACCCCACGCCGCAGCTCGTTGAAGCGCGTGCTGCCCAGCAGGAGCTCGCGCACGATCAGGATCGTCCAGCGCTCGTCGAGGATCTCCATCGCCTTCGCGAGTGGGCAGAACTGGCCGTAGGAGGTCGCCATGGGTCTTCCCCTTCGTCCCGACCATCGTGCGCCTCGCCGGCCTCCCGGCGCCACCACCCGATCGGACGGTACAGAAACGGAACTGGTATCACCGCGGGCCCCGGGCGGACTCTGGGTGGAGGAACACCACACGAAGGAAGATCCATGGGAATCACCGACACCACCGCCACCGACGCGGTGCAGCAGGACACCGAGCTGAAGAACAAGCACCGCCGCATGTGGGGGCTGGGCGACTACCCCCGGGTCGCACGCGAGATCGTCTCGCCGCTGGGCGCCGTCCTCGTGGACGCGCTGGAGGTGAACCCCGGCGAGCGGGTCCTCGACGTCGCCGCCGGCACCGGGAGCGCCGCGGTCCGTGCGGCACAGCGGGGCGCGACCGTGGTTGCCTCCGACCTCACTCCCGGCCTGCTCGAGGCAGGCCGGACCGAGCACCCCGACGTGGACCTCACGTGGGACGTGGCGGACGCCGAGGCACTGCCCTACGAGGGCGACGCCTTCGACGTCGTCATGTCGTGCATCGGCGTGATGTTCGCGCCGCACCACCAGCAGGCCGCCGACGAACTGGTGCGCACGTGCCGCCCGGGCGGCCGGATCGGCATCGTCTCGTGGACGCCTGAGGGCACGATCGGCCAGCTCTTCGCCACGATGAAGCAGTACGTGCCGCCGCCCCCGCCCGGCGCCTCACCGCCGCCGCTGTGGGGGAACGAGGAGCACGTGCGGGCGCTGCTCGGCGACCGGGTCGGCGACGTGCGGGTACGCCGGCTGACCCTGCCGGTCACGCACTTCGAGGGCGGGGAGCAGTTCCGCGACTACTTCGCGGCCCACTACGGCCCGACGATCGCGGCCTTCGCCGCCCACGCCGACGACCCGGAGCGCACCGCCGACCTCGAGCGCGACCTGGCCGCTCTGGGCGAGCGTGAGGGCTCCCGCTCGGAGGAGGGCTTCACGATGCAGTGGGAGTACCTCCTCGTCACGGCCGAGGTGCGCTGAGCTCGGACGGCGCACCCGGACAGAGGACGGCCTCAGGATCTCCCTCCGATCCTGGGGCCGCCCGGCCTGTCCCCCTTGCCTCAGCGCACCCGCAGCACGAACGCGCGGCTCGCCGGCGAGGTCAGCGACGTGCCGCTGAACCGTGCCGTCAGGCGCACCGAGGACTTCTGGCGCGGCAGGGTCACGGTGACCTTGCCGCCCTTGACGTTGCCCGACGCGAGCAGCTTCGAGCCCCGGTAGATCCGGACCTTCCCCGAGCTCTCGACGAAGCCCGGGGTACGGACCACGACGCGCACCTTGGCACGCGTCCGCTCCGTGACCTTGCCGTTCAGCACCTTCGCCGACACGGTGGCCCTCGCCTTCGCGATCGTCACGTCGACCGAGGTGCGGCTCGGCTCATGCGCACGGTCACCGGCGTAGAAGACGGTCACCGCGGTGGTGCCCGGCCGCAGGGCGGTACCCGGCACGCGGATCGTCGACGAGCCGCTGCGCATGATCGCCGAGGCGACGATCCGACCGCCGGCCGTGGCGTAGAGCAGACCGCCGGCGTCGGGAGCGCCCGTCACCGTGATCGCGGTCGGCTTCCCGTAGGTGCCGCGCGCCGCCGAGGCGGTGATCGCCGAGTCGGCACGGACGTCGACCGTGACGGTGCCGGCCGAGTCGGCGTAGCGACCCTCGCCCGCGAAGGCGACGTCGAGCACGTGACGACCCGCCCGCAGCGAGCCCGCCGACACCGTGACCGTGGCCCTGCCATCGGCGACCGCGGCCGTGCCGAGCACCTCGTCGCCCAGCGACACGGTGGCCGTGCCACGGGGCGAGCCCGTGCCCGAGGCGACCGTGACCGCGACGTCGAACGCCTCGTCGGCCCACACGACGGACGGCACCTTCGCCGTGGTCGTCGTGGCGACCTCGGCGGCCGCGCCGGGGTCGAAGCCGACGATCACGGGGTCGTGGTCGCTGGCCCGGAACGGCGTGGACGCGTCGAACAGGTTCGTCACGTTGTTGTTGAACCGGCTGTACTCGCGGCCGATCGACTCGGGCGCGTTGATGGTCCACACGTCGGCGCCGGTGACCCGCGCGAATGCGGCCGAGGAGGCGAACACGTGGTCGAGCGAGCCGTGCATGCCCTCGAACTGGTAGGTCTCCTCGTCGGTGAGGCGCTGGTCGACGTTCACGAAGCCGGCGTCCTCGATGATCGCCAGCGGGTCCTCCTTGGCGTAGGAGTTGAAGTCGCCGAGCAGGAACACCCGGTCGGTGTCGGTCTGCTCCTCCAGCGAGGACACGAAGTCGACGAGCGCCTCGGCCTGACCGACGCGAGCGCGGTTCGACGCACCCTGGCCGTCGCCCTGGTCGGCGTTCACGCCGTCGCCCGAGCCCTTCGACTTGAAGTGGTTGACGATCGCCAGGAAGTCCTGGCCGGCGTCGCCGTCGACCGGGCGGAACTCCTGCGCCAGCGGGGCGCGGGCGCTGGCGAACGCGGGCGAGTCGAGGATGACCGACGGCCCGACCGGCTCGACCACGTCGCGCTGGTAGATGAACGCGGTGCGGATGACGTCGCGACCGGAGGTCGGGATCGTCGACGGCGACAGGACCGCCGCCCAGCGCTGCGAGCCGGCGTCGGCGTTGAGCGCCGCGACGAGCGTCGTGAGGGCCTCGTCGCGATCGGCGCCACCGAGCGAGCCGGTGTCCTCGATCTCCTCCAGCGACAGCACGTCGGCGTCGAGCGTGTTGATCGCCCGGACGATCTTCGCCTGCTGGCGGGCGAGGCTCACGTCGTTGGCGGCACCGCGCGGACCGTTGTTCGTGCAGGTGTTCACGGTGATGCGGTTGCCGTCGCGGTCGGTGTAGAAGGTGCAGGTGCCGCGGCTCGAGGACACCCAGTCCTCACCGGTGGTGGTGAAGTAGTTCAGGACGTTGAACGAGGCCAGCTTGACCGCTCCGCCGACGTCCTTCGGTGCCGTCTCGCGCGTGCTCTGCGGCGCGATCGTGGCGGACTCGCCACCGGCCGCGAAGGGCTGCGTCGGCTGGAGCTTCCACGTGCTGTTGCGCCAGTCCATGACCAGCGGCTCGTCGATCGTGACCGACGCGCCCGTGCGGACCTCGTTGGTCGGCGTCAGCCACGGACCCGGGATCGCGCGGTTGGCGCCCGAGGTGAAGTTGATGCTCTTGCCGTCGTCGAGCGTGATCATGCGGGCCGCGTTCCGCGCCACCAGGGCGTCGTAGGCGGACGTGCGCGGACGGACCTCGTTGGTCGGCTGCGGCAGCACGGTGTCACCCGAGGCCAGGCCGATCTCGCCGAAGGTGTTCGTGCCGTAGTTGTTCGTGAGCGTGAACGTGCCCGCCGTGGCGTCGACGAGCATGCCCTCGAGGGCCTCACGCTGCGCCTCGGTCATGGGGAAGGTGACGGGAGTCGGCGTGACCGTGCCGGCGGTGGTGGCGTCCTGCCACGTCGCCGCGGTGATCTGGGTCAGGCCGTTGAACTCCGACACGGCGCCGGTGACGTCGATCGTGTCGCCGAGGTCGACCGACTGCGCGAACGCGGTGGACGAGCCGAAGACGAACAGGCCGTGTGACGCGGGACCGGCCGTGCCGCCGGTACCGGGCGTCTGGAGGTACGCGCCGTTGAAGCCGCCCGACGCGTAGAGCGCCGTGACGACGCCGGTGGTGGTGACCGTCTGGCCGACGCGCGGGCTGGCCGCACCCGTGCCCTGGATCTGCGCGATCGTGACCGTCTCGGAGGGCTCGGGCTCTTCGGGCTCGGCGTCGCCGGGGCCGGCGCAGGTGGCGCCGCACGCCACGGGCGAGGGCGCCGCGGTGGTGAAGTCGGTGGAGTTCACGTCGGTGTCCGCGCCCGCTGCGCGCGTCACCGAGGCGGTCACCGTGTAGCCGTCGGCCTTCGCCGTGCCCTCGTAGGTGTTCGAGAGGCCGTAGCCGATGAGATCGACCAGGGACGCGTTGGCACGGACGGTGGCCAGGTCTCCGGTGAGCGCGGTCTCGGAAGAGACGAGCGCGATCGTGCCGCCGTTCGAGTTGCCCGAGAAGCCGGTCGTGCTGGCCACGTCGGGGGTGGGCAGCGCCGCGCCGTTGGCGGCGTTCGAGTTGCCGCTCACGAGCAGCGTTCCGCCGGGCTCGAGGTGCCGGTCGCCGAGGGGGATCACGGCGGAGAAGTTCGCGGTGCCGTTGTACGCGCGGTACTGCACCGACCAGCCGTTGACGCTGATGTCCTCGTCCGTCGGGTTGTGCAGCTCGACGAACTTGTTGAGGTAGGTGGCCCCCGCGGAGCCGCCGTTCAGGTAGACCTCGTTGATCACGAGGCCGGAGCCGTCGGGAGCGGCGGTGGCCGCGGGCGGCACCGCCACGGCCGCACCGGCCGCCACGGCGAGCGCGGTCAGACCGCGAAGGACAGGACGAGACATCGGGATTCCCCTCGAGTGGTGCTGATGGAGTGAGCCGGGGCGGCCCGCGTGCGGACCGCCCCGGCTCAGGTCACTACTTGACGAACGTCTTCGCGGACGTCGTGGAGCCGTTCGCGACGGAACTGCCCTTGTAGAACACCCGCAGCGTCGCCTTGCCGCGCGGGAGCTTGGCCAGCTTCACGCGGGCCACGCCGTCCTTGACCGTGGCCTTGCCCACGACCTTGGTGCCGCGCTTGACCACGACCGTGCCGGTGGGCGTGAAGCCCTTGGCCGAGACGCGGGCCTTCAGGACCGCGCCCTTGGACTTGATCTTCGAGGCGACCACGGCGCGCACCGAGGTGTCGGCCTTGGTGACCTTCACGGTCGCCGTGGCGTCGGCCGGCTCGTACGAGGCGCTGCCGTTGAAGAACAGGCCGTAGGTGTACGAGCCCGGCTTGAGCGCCGTGCCGCCGAAGCGGAACGTGCCCTTGCCGTCGGACAGGAAGGCCGTGCCGACCTGCATGCCCAGCTGGTTCGCGACGTAGACGATGCCGCTGGTGCCGGGGGCGGCCGTCAGCGTGATGGTCGCGCCCGTGCCGTACGGCGTGGTCGAGCCCTGCGCGGTGAACGGCGTCTCGCCCTTGATGACCTCGACCGAGACGGTGGTCTCGGAGCCGGCCACCGTGCCGGAGCCCTGGTAGGCCACGGTCAGCGTGCGCTGGCCGAGCCGCAGGTCGGAGGCCTGGACCTCGACCGTCCCGGAGCCGTCCGTCACGGTGCCGGTGCCGACCTCGGTGGCGCCGTCGCGGACGACGACCGTGCCGTCGAGGTCGCCCGCCGCCGCGGTGACGTCGACCGAGACGTCGAACGCCTCACCCTTCGTGACCTGGGCGGGAGCCGTGGCGGTGGTGGTGGAGGCGGCCTTCTCGACCGACAGCGGGATGGTGGCCACGGTGCCGCTCGGCGACGCCTCGGCGCGGATCGTGCCGCCCTCGATCGCGCCCGCGGGCACGGTGAAGGAGAACTGGCCGGAGGCGCCGTTGGTGACCGGCTGCGAGCCGAGGTCGAGCGTCTGGCCGTCGCCGTACTCCAGGGTGGCCTCGACCGACGTGTTCGCCGGGCTGCCCAGCGAGGTCAGGTTCAGCTTCGGCAGCGAGAACGTCGCCGTCTCGCCGACCTCGTAGGAGCTCGCGAGGCC
The DNA here is from genome assembly GCF_013868155.1 of Aeromicrobium phoceense. Classification (NCBI taxonomy): domain Bacteria; kingdom Bacillati; phylum Actinomycetota; class Actinomycetes; order Propionibacteriales; family Nocardioidaceae; genus Aeromicrobium; species Aeromicrobium phoceense. The sequence goes on along the minus strand of NZ_JACEOG010000001.1, from coordinate 976,441 downwards.
CGTGACGGCCACCGAGCGGCGGCCGAAGTCGGGGGTCACCGGGGACTTGGCGCCCAGGTACTCGATCCAGCCCTCGTAGTCGACGACACCGGTGTCGACGTAGGTGCCCTCGGCGAAGGCGCGGAAGTTGTCGCCGCCGGTGGCCAGGAACGACGGGACGATGACCTTGTAGGACTTCGCCGGGTCGAGCAGCTGATCGTCGATCCAGACGCTGGTGATGCGGTCGCCCTCGGCGCGGGTCGCGTCGTACGTGTAGCGGACGTTGTCGGACACGCCCAGCTGCAGGTACGGGCGGCTCGGCACCGTGTTGTCGGGGTTGCGCTGCCACTGCTGCTCGAAGACCTTCTTCAGCGACTCGCCCGTGAGGGTGACCGTGAAGAGGTTGTTGGTGAACGGCAGCACGGCGTTGGCCTCGGCGAACGTCACCGAGCCGTCGGTGTTGTTCGGGCCGCCGGTGGTGGTGTTACCGGCGAAGAACAGCTCGTCGCGCAGGCCGCCGGGGTTGTTGATCGACAGGTCGGCCGGTGCGTTCGTCGCCTTGGACTGGGCGAGCATCGCGTCGGGCACGAGGTTGCCGATCGTGGACTCGCTCGCACGGTCGTCGCGACCGGTCTTGGGTGCGGCCGGGTTCGACGGCGTGTAGACGCCGCCGACGTAGCTGCCGCCGGTGTAGGCGGTGGTGATGTCGGCCGTGATGTCGGCGACCTTCTCGTTGCCGATCGTGGCGGCGTACGCGAGGGCGTTGTCGACGATGGTCTTGACCGCGGCGACGCGGGGCAGCTGCTCGTTCGCGGTGGCGACGCGCGGGACGTTCGCGACCGTGTGCGAGGCGACGTCTCCGGTGTCGGGATCGACCGACAGCGTGACCTTGCCGATGTTCTCGCCGTAGCTGCCCGTCTGGATGATCGGGCGGGTCTTGGCGCCCTGGCCGGGGACCGGGGCGTCCCACGCGTAGGCCTTGTGGGTGTGGCCGGTGAAGATCGCGTCCACCGAGGCGTCGGTGTTGTTCACGATGTCGGCGAAGGCGCCGCCGTGGGCGACCTCCTCGGCCAGGCTCGAGCCGTCGGGGGTGCCGGCGCCGGCACCCTCGTGGAACGCCGCGACGATGACGTCGGGACGGTCCGCCTCGGGCAGCGCCTCGAGGCGGTCGACCTCGGTGTTGACGGCCTCGACCGGATCGGTGAACGTCAGGGTCGAGATGCCGGAGGGCGTCACGAGCGAGGGCGTCTCCTCGGTGACCGCGCCGATGACCGCGACCTCGAGGCCGCCGACGGTGAAGGAGGCCGACGCCGGCAGTGCCGCGGCACCCGTGTCCCGGAGCTTCACGTTCGCACCGAGGTGCGGGAAGTCGGCCCGGTCGGTGACGCGGCCGACGAGGTCGTCGAAGCCGCGGTCGAACTCGTGGTTGCCCACGGACGAGACGTCGAGGTCGAGCGCGTTGAGCACGTCGATCGTGGGCTCGTCCTGCTGCGTGGCGGACGCGAACGGCGAGGCGCCGATGTTGTCACCGACCGAGAGGAAGAGCGTGTTCGCCTCTCCCGCCGTCTGTCGGATCTGCTCCACCGTCGTCGCGAACTTCGTGGTGTTCGAGTCGATGCGGCCGTGGAAGTCGTTGATGTCGACGAGGGTGATGTCGACGGGGTCGGCCGCGGTGGCCGACGGGGCCACGACGATCGGTGCGCTCAGCAGCGCTCCGATCGCAACGGCCGAGAGGGAACGTCGGGACTTCAAGGTCTGTGTCCTTTGTCGCAGGGGAACCGGTTTGGCACACCGTAACCCTGAGAATCAGCCAAGAGACCGGACGGACCATGACATTTTGGTTAAGACGCGGCAAAAGGTCGGGGGCGCCTCGTGGACGCCGCGGCGTCAGAGCGCGATGACGGCCCGGAGCCGGCACGGGCCCTCGGGCGCGGCCACGATCGGGTCCATCGCGAAGGGCACGCTGGCGCCCGCCCGGACCCGGTCGAGCTCCACGACGCGCGCCGGTCCGGTCTGCTGACCGATGAACGCCGTGACGCTGTAGTCGCGGACCTGCTTGCCGGTGTTCTTGAGCGTGCCCTGGACCTTCCAGACGCCCTTGGCGTTCCGGCGGCAGACGTAGGAGGTGATCGCCAGCGGATCGACCGTGCCCGAGGCCTCGGTGGAGACCTTGCCGGGCGTGGTGGAGGCCGAGCTCGCCGACGGGGTCGGGGCATCATCGCTCCCGCCGCAGCCGGCCAGGGCGAGGACGAGCACCACCGGGAGCCACGCACGCATGGGGCCATCCCATCACGCCCCCTCGAAGCGCTTGCGGAGGCTCACCCGGCGACCGTTACGATCGAAGGTGAGGAATCCATCATCTTTACCGGGAGGTCGCGTGACCATCGAACGCATCGGAGTCGTCGGAGGTGGCCTCATGGGCTCCGGCATCGCAGAGGTGAACGCGCGCGCCGGCATCTCGGTCGTCGTCGTCGAGGTCACCGAGGAGGCCGCCGCCGCCGCGCACGGCCGGATCGAGACCTCGCTGCAGCGTGCCGTCGACCGCGGCAAGCTCACCGAGCAGGACCGCGACGTGACCCTCGAGGCCATCAAGGTCACGACCGACCTCGACGATCTCGCCGACCGCCAGCTGGTGGTCGAGGCGGCGAGCGAGAAGGAGTCGATCAAGCTCGACCTCTTCACCCGCATCGGGAGGATCCTGCAGGACCCCGACGCGATCCTGGCCTCCAACACGTCGTCGATCCCCATCGTGAAGCTGGGCGCCGCGTCCGGCCGAGCCGACCGGGTCATGGGCGTGCACTTCTTCAACCCGGCGCCCGTCATGAAGCTCGTCGAGCTCATCCCGTCGCTGACGACCTCGGACAAGACGCTCGACCGGATGCGCTCCTACGTCTCGGAGACACTCGGCAAGCAGCCCATCGACGCGACCGACCGCGCGGGCTTCATCGTCAACTCGCTCCTGGTGCCGTACCTGCTGTCGGCGATCCGGATGTACGAGGCCGGGTACGCCTCGGCGAAGGACATCGACAACGGCATGGTGCTGGGCTGTGGCCACCCGATGGGGCCGCTCGCGCTGAGCGACCTCATCGGGCTGGACACGATCAAGGCGATCGGCGAGTCGATGTACGAGGAGTTCAAGGAGCCCCTCTACTCGCCGCCGCCGCTGCTCGACCGCATGGTCGACGCGGGCCTGATGGGCAAGAAGTCGGGCCAGGGCTTCTACCCCTACCCCTGAGGCTCAGTCGGTGGTGCGCTTGCCGAGACCCTGGTCGGGCAGCAGGCGCAGGAACAGGCCCTCGGCCTCGGCGCACACGACGTCGCCGTGGCGGATCTCGCCGCGGATGAACCACTTGCGGCCCTCGACCCGGTCGATCCACGCGACCGTCTCGAGCTCGGTGTCGATCGGGGTGAGGGCGCGGTAGTCGGTGTGGAGGTAGGCGGTGCGGGTGATGCCGCCCGCGGCGAGCGACGCGATGATGCCGAGCACCTCGTCGAACAGCAGGCTGACGGCTCCGCCGTGCACGGCCATCCCGCCGCCCATGAACCAGCGCCCGAAGCGCACGGTCCCCTCGACGCGGTCGGTCGTGCGCGAGGTGACGTCCAGCTCGGGCAGCATCGCGTGGCCGCGCACGGGCAGCTCGGCGACGCGGCCGTTGACCTGATGCTGCTCGTCGGTGACCGACGGCTCGAGGCGCTCGCGCCACCGCGCGAGGTCGGCGGAGAGTCCGTCGATCGCCTCGCGGTCCATCGGCATCGCGGCCAGCACGTCCTGCACCGCGTGCAGGTTCCGCACCAGCTCGCCGTAGGCGCGGACGTCGTCCGCGGCGAAGTCGCCCTTGAACATCTCTTCCCAGCTCACCGGGCCGAGGCTACCCAGCGCGCCGGGTCGGGCCGACCACCGCTCCCCCGGCGTGGACGAGCCCACCGCTCGTCGGGAGGCGCCGACCGCTGGTCGCTCGTGACCGGGCTCGGGGTGCACGGCGCCACCGCGAGTCGACACAATGGCAGCGTGACGTGACCCACACGCACCGTTCGACCCCGCCGGAGGCCCCATGATCGTCCCGCTCACCCTGCGCGACTTCCTCGACCGCGCCCGCACCGTGTACCCCGACCGCGTCGCCGTGGTCGACGAGCCGAACCAGGTGGCGGACTCGTGGGGCGAGGTGACCTACGCCCAGCTGTACGCGAGGGCGCGCAGCCAGGCCGCGACGCTCGACGAGCTCGGTGTGCCGCAGGGCGCGAGGGTCGCGATGGTCTCGCACAACGCGGCGCGGCTGCTGGCCTCGTTCTACGGCGTGGCCAACTGGGGCCGCGTCTTCGTGCCGGTGAACTTCCGGCTGGCGCCGGCCGAGGTCCAGTACATCGTGGAGCACTGCGGCGCCGAGGTGGTCATGCTCGATCCCGAGCTGGCGCACCTCGCGGAGTCCTGCTCGTCGGCCAAGCACGTGTTCGTCCTGGGCCGCGACGACGACCGGATCTGGGCGTCGAAGGCCGAGCCGGCCGAGTGGGAGCCCGACGAGAACGCCACCGCCACGATCAACTACACCTCGGGCACGACCGCCCGGCCCAAGGGCGTGCAGCAGACGCACCGCGCCCGCTGGGTCAACGCCACCACCTTCGGCTGGCACGCCACGCTCACCGACCGCGACGTCTACCTGCACACACTGCCGATGTTCCACTGCGACGGCTGGGGCCTGCTCTACTCGGCCACGGGCGTCGGCGCGAAGCAGGTCGTGATCCGCCAGATCGACGGCACCGAGATCCTGCGGCGTATCGAGGAGCACGGTGTCACGGTGCTGGCGTGCGCTCCCGCGGTGCTCAATGCCACGCTCGACGCGCTCGAGGACTGGACGGGCGACACGGGCCGCGACCGGGTGCGCTGCATCGTGGCCGGGGCTCCCCCGCCGACCCGCACCATCCAGCGGGTCCGCGAGGAGCTCGGCTGGGAGTTCATCCAGATCTACGGCCTCACCGAGACCTCGCCGCTGCTCACGATGAGCCGCATGCGCGAGGAGTGGGACGACCTCGAGGGCGAGGAGCAGGCACGCCTGCTGGCCCGCGCCGGCGCCCCCACGATCGGCACGCGCGTGATGATCGACGACCAGGGCGAGATCCTCGTGCGCAGCAACACCGTGCTCGCGTCGTACTGGGAGAATCCGGAGGCCACCGAGGACGCGCTGGCGGGCGGCTGGTTCCACACCGGCGACGGCGGCGTCTACGAGGACGGCTACGTCACGATCGCCGACCGCAAGAAGGACGTCATCGTCTCCGGCGGCGAGAACGTGTCGTCGATCGAGGTCGAGGACGTGCTGGCCTCGCACCCGGCCGTGCGCGAGGTCGCGGTGATCGGCATCCCCGACGACAAGTGGGGCGAGCTCGTCCTGGCCCTCGTGGTGCTCGACGGCGACGTCACCGAGGACGACCTGCGCGCCCACGCGCGCGAGCGACTCGCCGGGTACAAGGTGCCGAAGCGCGTCGAGTTCCGCGAGGAGCTGGCCCGCACCGCCACCGGCAAGCTGCAGAAGTTCAAGCTCCGCGAGGCCTACTGGGAGGGCCGCGACCGCCAGGTCAACTGAACCCGATACGCGGGCTCGTTCCTCGCCCCGCTACTCGATCACCGGGCCACCGGCGACGGAACTGCGTGCGTAACCCCGACACGCGGGCTCGTTCCTCGCCCCACTACTCGATCACCGGGCCGGAGCTGCGTGCGTGATCTCGATTCGCCGGGCCGGTGATCGAGTAGCTCGCGACGGAGTCGCGGCGTATCGAGATCCTGCTCAGCCCGTGTTGCGCAGGCCGTTGGCGATGCCGTTGACGGTCTGGAGCAGCGCGGCGCGCATGTCCTCGTCGACCGCTTCGGGGTCCTCGCGGTAGCGGGCCAGCAGGTCGACCTGGGCGAACGAGATCGGCTGGAGGTACGCGTCGCGGACCTCCAGCGTGCGGCGCAGGCCCGGCTGGTCGTCGAGGACGTGGCGCTCGCCGGTGACCCGCAGCACCTCCTCCACGGTGACCGCGTGCTCGGCCCGGATGCGGTCGAAGATCGGGCGCAGGTCGGCCGGAACGAGCGTGTTCACGTAGTGCCCGGCGACGTCGAGGTCGGTCTTCGCCAGCGTCATCTCCACGTTCGAGATGAACGTGCGGAAGAAGTGCCACTGGTCGAGCATCTCGGCCAGCACGTCGCCCTTCCCGGCGAGGCGGGCGGCGCGCAGGCCGCTGCCGACACCGAACCACCCGGGCACGATCTGGCGGCTCTGGGTCCAGCCGAACACCCACGGGATCGCGCGCAGGCCGTCGATGCCGCCCCCGGTCTCGGGGCGGCGCGACGGGCGCGAGCCGATGTTGAGGTCGCCGAGCTGGTCGACCGGGGTCGAGGCGAGGAAGTACTCGAAGAGCCCCGGGGCGTCGATCAGGCGGCGGTAGGCGGCGTAGGCGGCGTCGCTGACCTGGGTCATCGTGTCGTCCCACTGCTGCATCGACTCGGTGGGCGTGCGGGCCTCCAGGTGCAGCGTGGAGGCCTCCAGCACCGCCGCGAACGACAGCTCGAGGTTCTCGTGGCCGAGGCGCGGCAGCGAGTACTTGTCGCTGATGACCTCGCCCTGCTCGGTGAACTTGATGTCACCCGTGAGCACGCCGTACGGCTGGGCCAGGATCGCGTCGTAGGTGGGTCCGCCGCCGCGGCCCACCGTGCCACCGCGTCCGTGGAAGAGCCGCAGGGTGACGCCGTGCTTCTGCGCCACGTCGCGCAGCGCCCGCTGCGCGCGGTGCAGCTCCCACTGCGAGGTGGTGATGCCGCCGGCCTTGTTGGAGTCGGAGTAGCCGAGCATGACCTCCTGCCGGTCGTCGCGCAGGCGGACCAGCGCGCGGTAGTGGTCGTCCGAGAGCAGCTCGTCGAGGACGTCGCCGGCCCGGCGGATCTCGTCGACCGTCTCCAGCAGCGGCACGAAGCCGAGGCGGGCGAACGGCGGCGTCTCCTCGCTGCCGACGAGGTCGACCAGCCCGGCCTGGCGCGCGAGCACGACCGGCGCGAGCAGGTCGTCGCCGCTGACGGTCATCGAGACGATGTAGGACTCGATGACGTCCTCGCCGAAGGCCTCCTTCAGCTCGCGGACCGCGGCGAAGACGCCGTAGGTGCGCGCGCCCCACTCGTCGAGCGACGGCGGGTCGGCGGCCAGCGGGCGCAGCCGGCCCAGCTCGCGCGAGAGCAGGGCGAACCGCTCGTCGCGGCTGAGGTCGTCGTAGGACGTCTCCGACTCGTCGAGCCGGTCGAAGAGGAGCGCGAGCGCGTGGTGGTGGGCCTCGGCGTGCTCGCGGATGTCCATCGTGGCCAGGTGCAGGCCGACCGACGAGATGGCGCGGATCCCCCGCGCCAGCATCCGGTCGGCGATGAGCTCGCCGCCGTGCGCGCGCAGCGACGCGTCGACCACGGCCAGGTCGGACAGCAGCTCGTCGCGGTTCGCGTAGTCGCGGCCCGGGACGTGAGGCGTGCCCTCGGCGACGCGCGCCGCCGAGTTGGCGACCTTCAGCTTGACGCACGACAGCTTGAGCCGGTAGGGCTCGTGCGCGTTGACGTTCAGCAGCCGGGGGTCGAGATCGGGCAGCGCCACGAGGTCGGCCTGCAGCGACTTGGTCAGCTCGGCACTGACCTCGACCAGCTCGTCCGACGACGACAGCTCGCGGATCAGCAGGTCGAGGTTGGCGTCGACGATGCGCGTGGCGATGCGGTTCTGCAGCTGCAGGATGCTGAGCGTGACCTCGGGCGTGACGTTCGGGTTGCCGTCACGGTCGCCGCCGATCCAGGTGCCGAACGACAGCGGCCGACGGGCGGGGTCGAGAGCGATGCCGTGCTCGGCGAGCCGGTCCGCGAGGTCGGTGCCGATGTCGGGCAGCGCCTCCTCGAGGATCTGCTGGAGGAAGAACACGAGGTGGCGCGCCTCGTCGAGCGGCGTGGGTCGCGTGCGACGGACCGCGTCGGTCTGCCAGATGAGGTCGATCAGCTGGGCCAGGTCGCGGTCCTGCGCGACGCGGCGGCGGGTGCCGGGCTCGGCGGAGTCGACGAGGATGTCGGCGATCCGGCGCAGCTTCGTCAGCACGGTGCGGCGGCTGACCTCGGTGGGGTGGGCGGTGAAGATCGCACGGACGTCGATCCGCTCCACGCCGTCGCGCAGCGCGTCGACGCCCTGCTCAGCGACGATGTCGTCGATCGCGCGGGCCAGCCAGCCCTGGTCGTCCGGGCGGGCCTCGATGCCGCGCACGCGGGCCACCTGCTCGGCCACGTTCGCGAGGTTGAAGTAGACGCTGAACGCCCGCACGAGCTTGCCCACGGTGGGCGCGTCGAGGTCGGCGAGCAGCGCACGGATCTGCGAGGCGGCCTCGTGGCGCTCGTCGGGGTCGTCGGACTCCTCGATGACCTTGCCCTGGGCGCGCACGAGCTCGACCTGGTCGAAGAGGTGCTGGCCCTCCAGGCGCCGCAGCGTCTGGCCCAGCAGGTCGCCGACGCGGCGCACGTCGGTGCGCAGCGACTCGTCCTTGGATCGGGCGATGGCATCGAACTCGGAGTCGGTCATGGAGCTCCCCTCGGCTGGCGAAAGTCGTGGGGCGCCGTTGCCCGCGACCAGCCTAGTCAGATCCGCGGCGGCGTGGGAGTGACGCGCGGCTCAGGGCGCGTGGTGGACGACGGCCTCGACGAGCTCGCGCCACGGGCCGTCTACCTGGCGCTCGGGCAGGGTGGCCTCGCGGTCGTTGGCCTGCAGCTCGTAGACGAAGCCGTCGGGGTAGCCGTCGCCGGGAGTGGCGTCCCACGGGCACGCCTCGACGAGCGGCCACCAGGCCTGCGCCTCGTCCTCGGACGTCGCCTCGACCTCCCACTGCCGGCGCAGCCCGGCGAAGCCGCCGGTGCGGGTCACCCGGACGACGAGGAGGGGCTGGTCGATTCCGTCCATACCCCCACAGACTGCCACGCGGATCGCACCACGTCAGCAGCGTCGTGATTCTCGGCGACCGCCACCGTGGCCCTGGCGAACTGCTCGAACGTGGCCCGCGGGGACAGGTCGCCGAGCAGGGTCTCGTACCAGATCCGGCCGGCGACCTCCCACGCGTTGCCACCGAGCCCGGTGGCGACGAGGTGGAACGCCTTGTTGGGGATCCCGGAGTTGAGGTGCACGCCGCCGCTGTCCTGCGTGGTCTCGACGAAGTCGTCCATGTGGGCCGGCTGCGGGTCCTTGCCCAGCACGTCGTCGTCGTAGGCGGTGCCGGGCGCACTCATCGACCGCAGGGCCCGGCCCTGGACCGCCTCGGTGAACAGGCCCTCGCCGATGAGCCACGACGCCTCGTCGGCGCTCTGGCCGGCGGCGTGCTGCTCGACCAGGGCGCCGAAGACGTCGGCGACGGACTCGTTGAGCGCCCCGGACTGGTCGCGGTAGACCAGCCCGGCCGTGTACTCGACCACTCCGTGCGCCAGCTCGTGGCCGATCACCGAGAGGGAGGCCGTGAAGCGCCCGAAGATCTCACCGTCGCCGTCGCCGAAGACCATCTGGGAGCCGTCCCAGAAGGCGTTGTCGTAGGCGACGCCGTAGTGCACGGTGCCCGCCAGCGTGAGCCCGGCGTCGTCGATCGACTGGCGTCCGTACACGGAGCGGAGCAGCCCGTCGGTGGCGCCGAAGCCGTCGTAGGCCTCGTCGACGGCGACGTCGCCGGTGGGCGGATCGCCTTCGGAGCGGACCACGCGCCCCGGCAGCTCGGTGCGGTTCTCGGCATCGCTCACCCGGCGCCGCAGGGGCGTGTCGGCCGCCGGCGGGCGCGCCGACGGGTGCCTGTGGCCGCCGTGCCCGGGCCGCTCGGACAGCGCGTGCTGGGCCGCGCGGGCAGCCGTGGCGTAGCGGTCGTCCTCCAGCGAGGCGATCTGACGGAGCAGGTAGGGCGGGACGATCCCCCGAATCGTTTCCATGCCTCGACCGTAGGGCCCGGCACCGACATCGCGCGCGGCGACGACTGCCACGTGAGACGAGGCGCGCCGTTCGGCCATCAGACGTAGCCGTTCGGTCGTCGCGAGGACGCCGGCTCCCCGGCTAGCGTGACGGCATGCCCTCCTGGACCCTGCGCGACCACGGTCGCGACCTGGCCGTGCACGAGGACGCCGAGGGTCGCGTTCGGCTCGGCCTCGACGGCGTGGACGTCGACGAGGCCGTGCTGGGCCGGCTCGGCGAGCACGAGTTCGAGCTCGACCGGCTGGCGGGCCGTCACCAGAAGGTGAAGGCCGAACGTGGCGTGCGCGGCGGGATCACCCGCGTCTCGCTGATCGAGTCCGGGAACGGCGAGCTGCCCGTCACCGTGCCGTTCGTCCCGCCCGACGGCTCGCGACCCCGCCGGCTGTACGACCTGCGCGAGGCGCACCCCTACGCGTACGCCACCCGGCACGTCGCCACCTCGGCGGCCGGCCTGCTCGGGCTCGGTGCCCTGGTGTCGGCGTTCCTGTCCCGGTTCGCACCGCGGCTCGACTGGTCGTGGGTGCCCAACCCCGACATCGAACTGCCCGACTGGAACCTCTTCGGCTGGGTGCCCGACCTCTTCGGCTGGGTACGCGACCTGTTCGCGTGGTGGCCGGACTGGGACCTCGGCTGGCTGAAGGTCGTCCTCGGCCTCCTCGTGGCCGTCAGCCTGACGGTGAGCGAGATCCAGCGGCGCAAACGGATCCGTCAGCGCGCGGAGGCTCCTCCGCCGCCGTCCGACGACTCCTGATCGCGCTCGTGCCTCAGCGTCTGCACGCCCCGGCTCCACGCCGGCAGCGCGCCTCGCGCCTCGTGGTCCGGAACCTGACGGCTGAGCACGAAGCGGACCATGAAGAAGCCGATCACCACCATGGCGATTCCGAGCACCCAGCCCAGGCCGGCGCGGTCCTCGTTCGCCAGCCACACGATCACGGTGGGCACCGCGAACACCAGCATGAGGATGATCGAGATCATCCGCGCGCCGGCGGCGTTGGCGGCCGCCGCGGCGGGACTGGTGTCCATCATGTTGGCCTCGATGAACTGCGCCGGGCGCATGAACGCGAACCACGGCAGCACCACGAAGACGACGAGCCTGAGTCCCGCGAGCATCGCCGCGCCCGCGTTGGAGAGGATGATCAGCGCCAGATCGGAGGTCGCGGTGCCACTGCCGCGCGAGGCGTCGAACCAGTAGTGCCAGCCGTCGGGCCGGCGGGTCGCCTCGATCGTCTGCTCGACCCCTGATCTCAGCCGGACGTAGGTCCCGGTGAGCCCCAGGATCGGGCCCATGAGGAACGGCAGCGCGAGGATGCGCGCGAACGCCACCATGATCGACGGACCGGCGAACCGCAGCCAGATCGTCTCCAGCACGGCCCACGACACCGGCACCACCGCCCCGATCATCAGGACCAGGCCCAGCAGCTCGTCGCCCTCGCTGTCGGCCGCCACGTCGTCGATGACGAGGTACTGCGCGACGACGATGGCCACCACCAGCAGCCACGGCACCGGCGTGAACAGGATGCGCCGCCACGGCGAGTTCCACGTCATGGGCGCGAGCGTAGGGCAGCTCCTCGCGGCGGGCCCGCCCGACGTCGACTGACGTCGAGTGGCGCAAACCCGGGTCGCGAGTGGCGCAAGAACGCCCGCCACTCGGCGAGTGGCGGGCGAATCTGCGCCACTCGGCGAACCGGGGGGCGGGCGAGGGGCCGAGGGTCAGGGCTGACGGCGCCAGACGGTGACCTGGCGGCCACCGTAGAGCGCGGGCAGGTTCTGCGGAGCGCGCGCCTGCACCAGCTCGGCCTGGAGCTCGGCGACCTTCGCCTGCAGCGCCGCCACCTGGTTCTCCAGCGCGATGACGCGCTTGACGCCCTCCAGGCCCAGGCCCTCGGCGGTGAGGTGCGCGACCATCCGCAGCAACTCGATGTCACGCAGTGAGTAGCGGCGGCCGCCGCCGGAGGTGCGCCCGGCCTCGACCAGGCCCATCCGGTCGTACGTGCGCAGGGTCTGGGGATGCAGTCCCGACAGCTCGGCCGCGACGCTGATCACGAAGACCTTCGCCTCGGGGCCGGGTGGGATGAATTCGTTCATCTGGCACTCCCCGTCCTCGCGGCGCGGAACGCCTCCACCGCGGCCCGCTCGTCGGGCGACGGCTCGTGGGGCACCTGCACCTCGACCGTGATCAGCAGGTCGCCGCGCGACCCGTCGCGCCGCGTGCCGCCCTTGCCGCGCGCACGGAACGTGCGGCCGTTGGGCGTGCCCGGCGGCACCTTGAGCTTGACTGACGGACCGTCGATCGTGGGCGCGCTGACCTCGCCGCCGAGCACCGCGTCGTCGAACGGCAGCGGCACGGTGACCGTGAGGTCGTCGCCCTTGCGCCCGAAGCGCTCGTCACCCTCGACGTGCACCAGCAGGAACAGGTCGCCCGCGGGAGCTCCGGTGTCGCCCTTCGCGCCCTTGCCGCGGATCTTGATCCGCTGGCCGTCCTTGACGCCGGCCGGCACCTTGACGTTGATGGTGCGGCTCGACGGCGCGCGGCCGGTCCCCGTGCAGACCTCGCACGGGTGCTCGACGATCAGCCCGCGACCGCGGCACTGCGCGCAGGGCTCGGTCATCGCGAAGACGCCGCCCGAGGCACTGGTCTGCATGCCGCTGCCCTGGCAGTTGCCGCACACCTTCGGGACGGTGCCGGGCTTCGCGCCCGTGCCGTGGCACATCGTGCACGGCTCGTCGCTGGTGAGCCGCAGCGGGAGCGTGACGCCCTCGACGGCCTGCCGGAAGGTGATCGTCGCCTCGGTCTCGAGGTCGTCACCGCGTCGCGGCTGGGGTGCGCGGCGGCGACCGCCGCGGGCACCCCCGCCGAAGATGCCGCCGAGGATGTCGCTGAGGTCGAAGTCGACCCCGCCGTTGGGGTACGAGCCGCCGCCACCGCCGGGCGGGAAGCCGCCCTTGAACTGGCCGAACAGCGAGCGCTGCTCGTCGTACTGCTTGCGCTTCTCGGCGTTGCCGACCACCCCGTAGGCCTCGGAGATCGCCTTGAAGCGCTCCTCCGCCTGGGTGTTGCCGGGGTTGGAGTCGGGGTGGTTGTCCCGCGCCAGCTTGCGGTACGCCTTCTTGATCTCGTCGGCCGAGGCATCCTTCTTGACGCCCAGGACCGCGTAGAAGTCCTTCGTCGCCCAGTCAGTCGGTGCGCTCATTCACCCCTCCTCCCTCTCGTGTCTTGGTGATCTCGATACGCCGCTCGATCACCGGACGGCTGGCTCGGTGATCGAGTGCCGGCGAGCGAAGCGAGACGGTGTATCGAGATCATGCTTCAGTCCTGCGTGGTCGGCTGCTCGGTGGCCTCGGCGGCGGCGCCGGGGTCGACGACGCCCACCACGGCCGGCCGCAGGACGCGGTCGCCGACGCGGTAGCCGGTGCGCATCACCTGCGCGATGCTCTGCACCGCCACGTTCGGGTCCTCACCCGCGTGGAAGACGGCCTCGTGCAGGTTCGGGTCGAACGGCTCGCCGGCCTCGCCGAACGAGACCAGGTCGAACTTGCCCACCGTGCCGCGCAGCTGGTCGGCCACGGCCTTGAAGCCGCCGGTCAGCTCACCGTGCTCCTCGGCGCGGCCGAGGTCGTCGAGCACCGTCAGCAGCTCCGTGAGGACCTTCTGCTTGCCCGTCTCGACCGCGCGGACGCGATCGTCCTCGACCCGTCGCTTGTAGTTGATGAACTCCGCCTGCTTGCGCTGGAGGTCGTTCGTCAGCTCGGCGACCTTCGCCTCGAGCTCGGCGACCGGGTCAGGAGCGACCTCCTCGGAGGCCTGCTCCTGCTCCGCGCCGGCGGCGGGCGCCTCCCCCTCGGGGGAGGTCGCCTCGTCGCCGAACGGCTTCTCGGTCACTTCTGCTCACCCTCGTCATCGACGATCTCGGCCTCGACGACGTCGTCGTCATCGGCCGGGGCGTCGCCGGTCGGGGCAGCGCCCTCGGCGCCGGCCTCGGCCGCGGCGGCGGCGTACATCGCCTCGCCCATCTTCGAGCTGGACGTGCCGAGCTTCGTCACGGCCGCCTGGATGGCGTCGGTGTCGTCACCCTCGAGGGCCGACTTCAGCGCGTCGACGTCGCCCTGGACCTCGGTCTTGACGTCGTCGCCGACCTTGTCGCCGTTCTCGGCCAGGAACTTCTCGGTCGAGTGGACGAGCGTCTCGGCCTGGTTGCGGACCTCGACGGACTCGCGGCGCTTGCGGTCCTCCTCGGCGTACTGCTCGGCGTCCTTGACCATCTTGTCGATGTCGTCCTTCGACAGCGCGGAGCCGCCGGTGATCGTCATCGACTGCTCCTTGCCGGTTCCGCGGTCCTTCGCCGAGACGTTCACGATGCCGTTGGCGTCGATGTCGAACGTGACCTCGATCTGCGGGACGCCGCGAGGCGCAGGCGGGAGGCCGGTGAGCTCGAACGTGGCCAGCAGCTGGTTGCCGGCGGCCATCTCGCGCTCGCCCTGGTAGACCTGGATCGCCACGGACGGCTGGTTGTCGTCGGCCGTCGTGAAGACCTCGGAGCGCTTGGTCGGGATCGTCGTGTTGCGCTCGATGAGCTTCGTCATGACGCCGCCCTTGGTCTCGATGCCCAGCGACAGCGGGGTCACGTCGAGCAGCAGGACGTCCTTGACCTCGCCCTTCAGCACGCCGGCCTGCAGGCTGGCGCCGATGGCGACGACCTCGTCGGGGTTGACGCCCTTGTTGGGCTCCTGGCCACCGGTGAGGCTCTTCACGAGCTCGGAGACCGCGGGCATGCGGGTGGAGCCGCCCACCAGCACGACGTGGTCGATCTCCTTGACGGTGACGCCCGCGTCACGGATGACGTTGTTGAACGGCGCCTTCGTGCGCTCGAGCAGGTCGGCGGTGATCTTCTCGAACTCGGCGCGGGTCAGCGTCTCGTCGAGGAAGACGGGGTTGCCGTCGACGACCGTGATGTAGGGCAGGTTGATCGACGTCGAGGACGAGCTGGACAGCTCGATCTTCGCGCGCTCGGCGGCCTCGCGGATGCGGGGCATCGCCATCTTGTCCTTGGTCAGGTCGACGCCGGTGGACGCCTTGAACTTGTTGACCAGCCAGTCGACGACCGCGTTGTCCCAGTCGTCGCCGCCGAGGTGGTTGTCACCGCTGGTGGCCTTGACCTCGATGACGCCGTCGCCGATCTCGAGCAGGGACACGTCGAACGTGCCGCCGCCGAGGTCGAACACCAGGATCGTCTGGTCGTCGCCCTTGTCCAGGCCGTAGGCCAGCGCGGCCGCGGTGGGCTCGTTGATGATGCGGCTGACGTTGAGGCCCGCGATCTCGCCGGCCTCCTTGGTGGCCTGGCGCTGGTGGTCGTTGAAGTACGCCGGCACGGTGATGACCGCGTCGGTGACCGGCTCGCCCAGGTAGGCCTCGGCGTCGCGCTTGAGCTTCTGCAGCACGAACGCGCTGATCTGCTGGGGGTTGAACTTCTTGCCGTCGATCTCCACCGACCAGTCCGTGCCCATGTGGCGCTTGACCGAGCGGATGGTGCGGTCGACGTTGGTGACGCCCTGACGCTTGGCGACCTCGCCGGTCAGGACTTCACCGTCCTTCGCGAACGCGACGACGGACGGGGTGGTGCGAGCGCCTTCGGCGTTCGCGATGACGGTGGGCTCTCCACCTTCGAGCACGGCCACGACGGAGTTCGTCGTGCCGAGGTCGATGCCGACTGCACGGGCCATGGTTCCTCCTGGGGATCGCAGTGTCTCTGCTTGAAATCTGTGCCTTGAAAACTGTGGGTCAAAAGACTTGAGTCATACGTTATCAACTTCGATCAAGCCCGTTCCATTCCCCCTCCCGCCTTCGATCTGCAGGACCAGACCCTGGTCTGACGACGCGCGTCCGGGGCGCCCCTAGGCTCGGGCCCATGGAGGACAGCCGGATCGCGCCCGCGGGGCCGTGGCGCCTGGGCCCGCGCGCGACGCGGCTCTTCGACCTCGCCCTCGCCTCGGCGCTGGTGCTGCCGTCCTTCCCGTTCGCCGTGCTGGCGGGGCAGTCGCTGTGGGCGCTGACGCTCTCGCTGCTGCAGACCGTGCCACTGTTCTGGCGCCGGCGGCACTCCGCCCTGGTGTTCGGGTTCGTCGCCGCGGCCAGCGTGCTGCAGGCCGCGACCTACGACATCCCGACGTGGGGACAGGTCGCCTTCCCGGCCGCGCTGTACGCCCTCGCGCGGTACAGCTCGGGCCGGGCGGCCCTCGTGGGCCTCGGCGTGGGCATCTGCGGAGCGGCCGTCGCCTCGTGGGTGTGGACCTCCTCGTCGATCGCCGCGTACCCGCCGGGCCTGGAGTACGTCGACTACGACATCGGGCTGGACGACCTGTCGCCCTACTTCTTCAGCATCGCCGCGATCGTCCTGGCCGCGTGGGCGCTCGGCAGCCAGGCACGGATCCGGCGGGCCTACGAGGCGAGCCTGGTGGAGCGTGGGCGGCAGCTGGCGCTCGAGGCCGAGCAGCGTGCGGTGCTGGCCGCCGCCGAGGAGCGCACCCGGATCGCCCGCGAGATGCACGACGTCGTCGCGCACGGCCTTTCCGTGGTGATCGTGCAGGCCGACGGCGCGCGGTACGCGGCAGCGAAGGATCCACAGGTCGCAGTCGAGACCCTCGGCGCCGTCGCGTCGGTCGGCCGCGACGCGCTCACCGAGATGCGGCGGCTGCTCGGGCTCCTGCGTGGCACCGAGGACCCCGCGCTCACGCCGCAGCCACGGCTCGAGGACATCCCCTCACTCGTCACGGCGGACGACAGGGTCGAGCTCGACCTCCCCGACCCCGTCCCCTCGGTGCCGGCAGGCGTCGCGCTGACCGCCTACCGCCTCGTGCAGGAGTCCCTGACCAACGTCCGCAAGCACGCGGGCCCGCAGGCGCGTGCGGTCGTGCGCCTCGCGGCGAGCGACGACGCCCTGGACATCGAGGTCGTCGACGACGGCCGCGGCTCCTCCGCCGACGGCTCCGGCGGCCTCGGCCTGCTGGGCATGCGCGAGCGGGTGGAGGTCCACGACGGCACGCTCGAGGTCGGGCCCGCGCCCGGCGGCGGATGGGCCGTGCGTGCGAGGATCCCCACGTGATCCGGGTGGCGCTCGTCGACGACCAGCAGATGGTGCGCGCCGGGTTCCGCATGCTCGTGGAGAGCCAGGACGACCTCACGGTGGTGGGTGAGGCCGGCGACGGCGAGGAGGCGCTGCGGCTGCTCGCGGAGGTGGAGGCCGACGTCGTCCTGATGGACGTGCGCATGCCCCGCCTCGACGGCGTGGAGGCCACGCGCCGGATCGCGCCCGGCGACGACGGCCCCCGCG
This sequence comes from Aeromicrobium phoceense, assembly GCF_013868155.1. NCBI lineage: Bacteria > Bacillati > Actinomycetota > Actinomycetes > Propionibacteriales > Nocardioidaceae > Aeromicrobium > Aeromicrobium phoceense. The sequence goes on along the minus strand of NZ_JACEOG010000001.1, from coordinate 959,154 downwards.
TCATCGTGCTGACCACCTTCGACCTCGACGAGTACGCGTTCGCCGCGCTCCGCGCCGGGGCCTCGGCCTTCCTGCTGAAGGACGCCGCTCCCCCGGACCTGCTCGCGGCGATCCGCGCGGTCCACGCCGGCGACGCCGTGGTCGCCCCCTCGACCACCCGGCGACTGCTCGACCACTTCCTCGCGGCACCGTCCGCCCCACGGGCCTCGGCCGCCGCCGACCGGCGCCTGTCCGGCGTCACGGAGCGCGAGCGCGAGGTCCTCGGCCTGATCGCCCGCGGCCTGAGCAACCCCGAGATCGCCTCGACGCTCGTCGTGTCGGAGGCGACGGTCAAGACGCACGTGAGCCGACTGCTCGCGAAGACCGGGTCGCGCGACCGCGTGCACCTCGTGCTGCTGGCCTTCGAGGCGGGCCTCGTCGGCTGACCGTACATTCACAGCCCGCGGCGATCCACGAGCCATTCGACGGATGACTTCGCGCCGACCCATGCCCCAGCTTCGACATCGCCCCACGACGCCAGCTCTTTCGCAGCCCGAAGGTCGGACAGCAGGTTGCGCCGATGAATCGGCTCATGGTGCGCGGCTCTGTTGCGCACGATCGTCAGGCTCGTCAGGCGATCTTCCACCTGGCGGCGCCTCTCACGCAGGTCGGCATGGCCTTGGGGAAAGGCCCGATGGAGGGCGGGCACCCACAGACTCGCGTGGTAGCGCCTGGCCACGAGGTACCGCCAGAAGCCGAAGCTCAACTCAGCGACGACCTTCCCGTGGACAACAGGTTCGCGCCCTCGCTTCGAGGCACGCTCACGCGCCTTCACGATGTCGCGCCGACCTCGCTGGTCCAGCGGCGCAAGGTCGAACCACGGACCTTTGCCGCGCGCCGCGGCCCACTCGGCCAACCGTTCATCGAGGGCGTTGCGCACGATGACCTCAACCATCCCGGTCGTGGCCATGAGCGAAGCCGAGGCCTCGACGTTCCACTCGTAGAGGCGGATGGCTTCGCCGAGGTCCGGCGTGACCGCCAGGTACGAGCTCAGTCGCTCATGGGTCAGGAGCCCGGCGATCCGCACGTCATTCCACGCCTCGTCAGCGTCGATTGACATGTCTCACCCCCTCCGTATAGTTGCTCGGGAAGACCCCGGAACGATCCCTGGTTCACGCCACATCGCCGGGGTTTCGCCATTCCCCTCCGGCTTCCCGTCCGCTGGCGCGCGCGGCGAGCCTCGGACACGAGACCGACATGCCCGACGCCCCGCGTCATACCGTGGGCGGACGCCGAAGATCCGCCCGTGAGGCGACGCCCCGGGCCCCGGCCCGGAAATAGCGTCGAGGCATGACTTCGACCTCCCTTCCCGGCGCCGCCACCGAGCGCGGCGTCATGCCTGCCGCGTCCGTGCGCGGCCTGTCCAAGACCTACGGCCACGGCGACACCACGGTGCACGCGCTGCGCTCCGTCGACCTCGACCTGGCGCCCGGCCGGTTCACCGCGATCATGGGCCCGTCCGGCTCGGGCAAGTCGACGCTGATGCACTGCCTCGCGGGTCTCGACCGCCCCACCGAGGGCACGGTCGCGATCGCGGGCACCGACATCACCGCGCTCGACGACGACCGGCTGACGCACTTCCGCCGCGACCACCTCGGCTTCGTGTTTCAAGCATTCAACCTGCTGCCGATGCTGACCGCGCGGCAGAACATCATGCTGCCGTTCGAGCTGGCCGGCCGCCGCCTCGAGCCGGGCGCCACCGAGCGGATCGAGCAGGTCATCGACGTCCTCGGGCTGCGCGACCGACTCGACCACCGCCCCGGCGAGCTCTCGGGCGGTCAGCAGCAGCGCGTCGCGATCGCCCGGGCGCTCGCCGCGGACGCCGACGTGGTCTTCGCCGACGAGCCCACCGGCAACCTCGACAGCACCGCGTCCTCCGAGGTGCTGTCCTACCTGCGCCGCAGCGTCATCGAGATGGGCCACACGGTCGTCATGGTCACGCACGAGCTCGACGCGGCCGCCTACGCCGACGACGTCGTCGTGCTGGCCGACGGTCGCGTCAGGGCCCACCTCGACACCCCCTCGCGCGACGAGATCGTCCACGCCCTCGAGGGCGGTGCCCGATGAGGACCGTCCTGTTCGCGTCGCTGCGGACCCACACCCGGCGCTACGTCTCGGCGCTCGTCGCCGTGTCGATCGCGGTGGCGTTCGTCGTCGTGATCGACGCCATCGGCTCGGGCGCGCGCAGCGGCATCGCCGCGAGTGTGGAGGCGGCCTACCCGGAGGCCGACCTCGTCGTGGGCGAGGAGTACGGGATCGCCGAGTCCGATCCCGACCGCGTCCTGCGGGTGGCCGAGAGCCGGGGCGACCGGGCCGCCGTGATCGCCTCCACGTGGACCACGGTGGAAGGGCCCGAGGGAACGATCGGGGACGACGTCCGCGTCGGCACCGTCGCGCTCGATCCGCAGCTGCGCTCGCAGGAGATCTCGAGCGGCCGCGCCCCGAGCTCCGACCGCGAGGCGCTCGTCTCCACCGACACCGCGAAGGCGGAAGGCATCGCCCTCGGCGACACCCTGACCGTGGGGGTCGGCCGCGAGACGGTGGACGTCACCGTCGTCGGCCTCGCCGGCTCCTCGAGCTACCTCGACGCGGACGTCGACATCACGTGGCCGGCCATGGCCGCGGTCGGCCTGGCGATTCCCGACGCCGTCGCCTACGACGTGCGCGACGACGTGGCCGGGGCGCAGGAGGCGCTCACCGCGGTGACCGAGTCGCCGGTGCAGACTCGCGACGAGTACGTGGACGCCCGCATCGTGCTGATGAACCAGGGCGCCGACGTCCTGTCCTACCTGCTGCTGCTCTTCGCGGCGATCGCCGGCTTCGTGGCCGTGCTCGTCATCGCGAACACCTTCACGATCCTGTTCGCCCAGCGCAGCCGTGACTTCGCCCTGCTGCGTTGCGTCGGCGCCACGGGCCGCCAGGTCCTGAGGTCGGTGCGCGCCGAGGCGCTCGTGCTGGCGCTCGTCGCCGGGGCGACCGGCGTCGTGGCGGGCATCGTCACGGGACGGCTGCTCGGCTGGCTGATCCGCGCCTTTGCCGGAGAGGAGGCCTTCGGGCCCGTCAGCCACTCCCCGACCTGGCTCGTGGCCGCGTTCGTCGGCGGCGTGCTCACGACGATCGTCGCGGCCTGGCTGCCGACGCGCGCCGTGGTGCGCGTCAGCCCACTCGCGGCCCTGCGGCCCGCCGCGGACCCGACCGCCCGCACGACCGCGGGCCGGGTCCGCATCGCCGTCGGCGTCCTGACGACGCTTGCGGGATTCGCGGCGCTCGGCCTGGCCGTGTGGGGGTCCTCGATGCCGCTGATGCTGGCCGGCGGGATGGCATCGTTCATCGGCGTGCTGCTGCTCGGGCCCGTCGTCGTGCCGCGGCTGCTGCGGCTCTTCGGACGGGTCGGCCGCGCGGGCGGGCCGTTCCGGGTCGCCGCGGCCAACGCCGTGCGTCACCCGCGCCGCAGTGCCGCGACCACGGCGTCGCTGCTCGTCGGCGTCACGCTGGCGACGGCGATCCTCACCGGCATGGCCAGCGCCCGCGACGCCGTCACGACCGAGATGGACGCCGAGTACCCCGTCGACTTCGCCGTCAGCGGAGCCCGCGCCTTCGACCCCGACCTGGTCGAGGCGGTGCGCGGGGTCCCTGACGTCGCCGACGTCCGGGGCGTGAAGGGTGCGACGGTCGCGTCGGAGGCCGGACGGCTCACGGTGATCGCCGCGAGCGAGGCCGACCGGGCCGCGACGCTGGACCCGGCCGCCATCAGCCCGAAGGGCGACGAGGTGCTCATCCCGGCCGCGGTGGCCCAGGAGTTCGCCGACGGCGTGCCGGAGGAGCTCACCCTGCGGACCGGCGACGGCGCGGTCACCCTCGCGACCCGCGTCGTCGGCTCGGAGTGGGGTCAGGCGGCGATCGTCCCGACTGAGGCCCTCGAGCAGGTGGCACCGGACGCCGCTGTGCGCGTGCTCTGGGTCCTGGCCGAGGACGGCGCCGACGCGGACGACCTCGCCGGAGCACTCGGGGCACTCACCCGCGACGCGGACGGCGAGGTGGCCAACAACCTGAAGGACCAGCAGTGGGTCGCCACGCAGCTGGACGTGCTGGTGTGGGCGGTCCTCGGACTGCTGGGCGTCGGCATCCTCATCGCCCTGGTGGGGATCGCGAACACCGTCGGGCTCTCCATCCTGGAGCGGTCCCGCGAGCACGCCCTGATGCGTGCCCTCGGGCTGACCCGCCGTGGCCTCAGCCGCGTGCTGGCCGCCGAGGGGATGCTGCTGGCGCTCGTCGCGTCGGTCATGGGAGTCGTGCTCGGCACGGTCTACGCGATGTTCGGTGTGGCCACGGTGGTGGCCGACGTCATGCCCGACGCGCGCCTCGTGGTGCCGTGGGGCCAGCTGGCCGCCGTGCTGGTCGTCGCGACGGCCGCCGGGCTGGCCGCGGCCACCCTCCCGGCCCGCCGGGGCGCGCGGGTCATGCCGGCCGAGGGGCTGACGCTCGACTGAGTCGCGCCCGCCACTCCCCCGGTTCGGCGAGTGGCGCAGATTCGCCCGCCACTCACCGAGTGGCGGGCGTCTTTGCGCCACTCGGCGTCAGGGACCCTGGATCAGCGGGCCCAGCGCAGCTCACCGGGAGCGCCGACCGGCACCTGCGGGTCCCGTGGGGGCACGGCGGGGAGCCGGCGGTAGGGCTCGCCGAGCGCCGGCCGGGCGTCGGGCTCGCCGCGATTGGGCCAGAGCGACAGCGCGCGCTCGGCCTGCGCGGTGATCGTCAGCGAGGGGTTCACGCCGAGGTTGGCGCTGATCGTCGATCCGTCGACCACGTGCAGGCCGGGGTGCCCGAAGAGTCGCTGGTACGGGTCGACCACGCCCTCCTCGGGCGTCGCTCCGATGACACAGCCGCCGATGAAGTGGGCCGTGACCGGCACGCCCACCAGGTCGGCCACCGAGCCTCCGGCCACGCCGCCCACGCGCCGGGCGAGGCTCCTGGCCACGCGGTGCGAGACGGGGATCCACTCGGGATTCGGCTCGCCGATCCCCTCGCGCGTGGTCATTCGCAGGCCCCACGGACGGCGCCGGAGGAAGGTCGTGACCGAGTTGTCGAGGGTCTGCATCGTCAGGATCACGATCGACTGCTCGGCCCAGCGCCGCGGGTCGTGGAGGCGGAACGCTCTCCGCACGCCCAGCCGACGGTAGGTCCGCAGCGTGGCGCGCCACCGCGGCATCCCCTCGACCGGATCGACCAGGTGCGCGTTGAGCAGCCCGATCAGCCCGGAGCCGGGGCCGTACCGGACGGGCTCGACGTGCGTCTGCGGGTCGGGATGGAAGGACGAGGTGATCGCGAGCCCCGGCGTGTGGTCGGCGCGGCGGTCGCCGTCGCGCGCGGACAGCACGGACTCGGAGTTGGTGCGCGCCAGCGTGCCAAGCAGCGGCGAGATCCGGGGCAGCGAGCGGCGCCGCAGGCGGTGGAGCAGGTCCTGCGTGTTGAGCGAGTTGCCCGAGAAGACCACCTGCTCGGCGGTGAGGCCACCCCGCTTCCACGGGGTCCCGGTCCCTCGAGTGGACACCCGGTAGCCGCGTCCGCGCGGGCGCACGTCGGTCACGGTCGTCAGCGGGCGGACCTCGGCCCCGGCCTGCTCGGCCAAGTGCAGGTAGTTCTTCACGAGGGTGTTCTTCGCGCCGATCCGGCACCCCGTCAGGCAGGCGCCGCACTGGGTGCACGACGTGCGGTCCGGGCCCCGGCCTCCGAAGAACGGATCGGCCAGCGGCAGGGAGGGCCGGTCGGCGAACAGCACGCCGACGTCGGCCGGGTGCACCGTCTCGGCCACGCCCAGCTCGTCGGCGACCTCGGCCAACAACCGGTCGGCCGCCGTCGAGCCGGGGTAGGTGACGACGCCCAGCATCCGCCTCGCCTGGTCGAAGTGCGGCTCCAGCTCGGCCCTCCAATCGGTGATGTGGGCCCAGCGCGAGTCCTGGAAGTACTCGTCGCCCGGCTGGTAGAGCGTGTTGGCGTAGACCAGCGAGCCGCCGCCCACGCCCACGCCGCTGGCGATGAGCACGTCACGCAGCGGGGTGAGCCGCAGGATCCCGAAGCACCGGGCCCACGGCGCCCACAGGTAGCGGCGCACGTCCCACGACGAGGTGGCGAACTCGGCGTCGGCGAACCGGCGGCCGGCCTCGAGCACGACGACGGAGTAGCCCTTCTCGCGCAGCCGCAGTGCCGTGACGCTGCCGCCGAACCCGGATCCGACGATCGCCACGTCGTAGTCGAAATCGCTCACGCGACCTCACCGTAGGGGACTGTTGACAGGTTGCCAATAGGCCGCCGAGACTGGCCCATGACCTCCGCGGCGCGCACCCGCCTCGCCCCCGACTTCCGGCGCCGGTCGATCCTCGACGCCGCGGCCGTGCTCTACGCCTCCCGCCCGTACGATCAGGTCTCGACCACCGAGCTGGCCCGCGCGGCGGGCGTGACGCGCGGCCTCGTCCACCACTACTTCGGCAGCAAGCGCGCGCTGTTCCTGGCGGTCATGCGCGAGTCGGTGCAGATGCCCGAGGCCGCGCTCCCCGACCTCTCCGGCCTGCCGCTGCCCGAGCGCGTGAGCCGCACGATCGACTGGATCCTGGACGCGGCGACCACCTACGGGCAGGCGTGGGTCGCGGCCTCAGGAGCGGCGAACCTCCACGGCCCCTCCGACGTCCAGGCGATCGTCGACGAGGCCGACGACCGCGCTGCCCGCCTCGTGCTCGACGCGCTGGCGCTGCCCGACGACGCCGCCCTGCGCGCGCGGCTCCGCCCTGTGGCGGCCTACGTGAAGGCGCTCTGCCGCGAGTGGCTGGTGCAGGGCACGCTCGAGCGCGAGGACGTCCACGCCGACGTGTGCGCGGCCGTCCTCACGGTGACGGCGCCATGACGTCGATCGGGATCATCGGCACCGGCTTCGGCGGCATCGGCACGGCGGTCGAGCTGCTCACGCACGGGTACGACGACGTGCGGCTGTGGGAGCGGGCCGACGAGCTCGGCGGCGTGTGGCGCGACAACACCTACCCGGGCTCGGGCTGCGACGTGCCGGCCCCGCTCTACTCCTTCTCCTTCGCGCCGAGCGACCGGTGGTCGCGCCGCTACCCCGTGCAGGCCGAGATTCTCACCTACCTGCGCGACGTCGCCGACCGGTTCGGCGTCGCCCCGCGGTGCCGCTTCGGCGCGCGAGTCGTGTCCGCGCACCGGGACGCGAGCGGCTGGCGCGTCGCCTTCGACGACGGCACCGCCGAGACCGTCGACGTCCTCGTGAGCGCGGTGGGCCAGTTGTCCGAGCCGAGTGCGCCCCGGGTCCCGGGCTGGGAGTCCTTCGCCGGACCGGTGCTGCACGCCGGCTCGTGGGACGCCTCGGTGGACCTCGCCGGTCAACGCGTGGCCGTGGTGGGCACGGGCGCGTCCGCCGTGCAGCTGGTGCCGCGGCTGGCCGAGGTCGCGCGCGAGCTCGTCGTGGTGCAGCGGTCCGCCCAGCACGTGCTGCCGAAGCTCGACGGCGCCTACCCGGCCTGGTACCGCGACCTCGCCGCCCGCGAACGGCGGCCGATCGACTGGATCACCCAGCAGTTCTCGCGTGGGCTCGATCCGGAGTCGGGGGTCGCCACGTTCATCGAGCGCCTGGCCGCCACGCACCGCCGCGTGCAGGTGCGCGACGCGGGCCTGCGGCGCGACCTCGTCCCGCGCCACCAGGTGGGCTGCAAGCGGATCCTGTTCTCCAACGAGTACTACCCCGCCCTGACGCGCGACCACGTGCGCCTCGTGCCGCACGCGCTCACCGAGGTGCGCCCGGAGTCGGTCCGCACCGCCGACGGCACCTGGCACGCCGTGGACGCGATCTGCTTCGCCACCGGTTTCGACACGCAGGACTTCCTGCACGGGATCGAGGTCACCGGTCCGGGTGGCAGTCTCCACGAGCAGTGGCGCGACGGCGCTCGCGCGCACCTCGGCATCCACGTGCCGGGCTTCCCGAACCTCTTCCTGGCCTACGGCCCCAACACCAACCTCGGCGGCGGGTCGATCATCACGATGCTCGAGGCGCAGTCGCGTCACATCCGCGCCACGCTCGACCGGATGCGGGACCGCGGAGCGCACGAGGTCCAGGCCCGGCCCGAGGCGGAGCAGCGGTGGGACGCGCGGGTGCAGGACCAGCTCGCGCGGTCGGCCTGGGCGTCGTGCTCCAGCTGGTACCGCCATCCCGAGACCGGTCGCATCACCTCGAACTGGCCCGGCGGCACGTGGGCGTACGAGAGCGTGGTCTCGCAGGTGCACGACGAGGACTTCGCGTGGGCCTGAGGCGCCCTCCGGGAGGTTGAGCCGGGCGGGGACAATGGAGGCATGTCCCCCCGCCGCCTGTTCCGCACCGTCGCCGTCGCCGAGGCCATCACCTGGGCCCTGCTGCTGACGGGCATGTTCCTCAAGTACGTCACCGAGACCACCGAGCTGGGGGTGCGGATCGGCGGCATGCTGCACGGCGTCGTCTTCGTGGCCTACGTGGTCACCACCGTGGTCGTCGCGATCGACGCGCAGTGGAGCCTCAAGCGCTCGGCGCTCGGCCTGCTCGCCGCCGTGCCGCCGTTCTTCACGATCTGGTTCGACGTCGTCAGCGAGCGCCAGGGCGCGCTGCCCGAGCGGTGGCGCCTGACGACCGGCGAGCCGGCCGGCACCCTTGACCGCCTCGTCGCGTGGCTCGTGCGCAAGCCCCTGCAGGGCCTGGCCGTCGGCGTGCTGGCCGTCGTGGCCCTCACCGGCGCGGCCCTCGTGGTGGGCCCGCCCACCAGCTGACCCCCGCGGACCCGCGCACGCCCCACTTTTGTGACGGGAGTCGGCCGGATCGAGGCTCAGAAGCCGAAGGGCGTCACAAAAGTCGGGCGTGCGGTTCTTCGGCTCAGGTCAGCGCGCGCGTGATCGGGTCGATCGCGAAGTAGACGACGAACAGCGCGGCGATGATCCACAGCAGCACGTGGACCTCGCGGATGCGGCCCATCACGACCTTGAGCACGACGTAGGCCAGGAAGCCCGCGCCGATGCCGGCGGTGATCGAGTACGTGAACGGCATGAAGGCGATCGTCAGGAACGCCGGGATCGCGATCTCGGGGTCCTTCCAGTCGATCTCGGTCACCTGCGTCATCATCAGGAAGCCCACCAGCACGAGCGCGGCCACGGCGGCCTCGTTCGGGATGATCTGGACGACGGGCGTGAAGATCGTGGCCAGCAGGAAGCACAGGCCCGTGACCACGCTGGCCAGGCCGGTGCGCGCGCCGTCGGCGACGCCGGCCGTGGACTCCACGTAGGACGTGTTGCTCGAGACGCCGGCGGCACCGCCCACCGCGGCGGCGACCGAGTCGACGATGAGGATGCGCTGCGCGCCCTCGGGCGCGCCGTCCTCGTCGTTCAGGCCGGCCTCGGCGCCGACGGCCGTCATCGTGCCCATCGTGTCGAAGAAGTCCGCGAGCATGAGGGTGAAGACGAGGAGAACCGCCGCGACGACGCCGACGCGGTCGAACGAGCCGAGCAGGTTGAAGTCGCCGAGCAGCGAGAGGTCGGGCGTCTCGACGATCTTGTCGGGCCACGCGGGGACGTTGAGGTTCCAGCCCTTCGACGTCGGGTCGCCGCCCGAGCCCGGGGTGTCGGTGATCGCCTGAACGATGATCGCCACGATCGTGGTCACGACGATGCCGATGAGGATCGCTCCGGGGACCCGGCGCGTGTGCAGGCTGATCATCAGCAGCAGGCCGAAGCAGAACACCAGCACGGGCCAGCCCGACAGCTCGCCGGCGATGCCCATGCCGATGGGCGGGGCGGCGTTGCCGGTGGCACGCACGAAGCCCGCGTCGATCAGGCCGATCAGGGTCAGGAAGAGGCCGATGCCCACCGCGATCGCGGTCTTCAGCTGCCCGGGCACCGCGTCGAAGACCGCCTTGCGGAAGCCGGTCAGCACCAGCACGAGGATCACGATGCCCTCGAGAACGACCAGGCCCATCGCGTCGGCCCACGTCATCTGGGTGGCCACGGAGAACGCGACGAAGGCGTTCAGGCCCAGGCCGGTCGCCAGCGCGATCGGGAAGTTCGCGACCACGCCCATCAGGATCGTCAGCACGCCGGCCACGAGCGCGGTGCAGGCCGCGATCGTCGCGAATCCCGAGCCCGGCTCGGTGCCTCCGCCGAGGAACTTGCCGTCCGCGTCGGCCACCCCGCTGAGGATGATCGGGTTGAGGACGATGATGTACGCCATCGTCAGGAAGGTCACGACGCCGCCGCGGACCTCCTGTCCGACCGACGAGCCGCGCTGCGAGATCTTGAAGTAGCGATCGAGGGTAGTCGTCACGGGTCCCCATCCTGCCAAGCGCGCGAGCGTCCCGGCACGGCGGGCTCATCGGAGGCTCTCAGGAAACGGACAGGTACGCTCGGCAGACTGTCCGGGCGACTCCCTCGACGAAATGAGAACCATGCGGAACCTGAAGACCCTGCCCCTCGTCCTGCTGCTGTCCGTGGCGCCCCTGGCGGCCTGCGGCTCCGGCGACGACGACGCGAAGGACTCGAAGAAGGAGAGCTGCACGGAGTACGACTCGGGCGCCTCCAGCGACGCCGTGAAGGTCTCGGGCGAATTCGGAAAGACCGGCCCCAAGGCCACCTTCACCGCGCCGCTGGCCGCGAAGGCCGATGACCTGCAGCGCACCGTCGTCGACGACGGTGACGGCGACGACACCTCGAAGGGCGACCAGGTCGAGGCCGTCATCACCGTCTTCAACGGTCGCGACGGCAAGCAGGCGCTCAGCGAGCAGGCCACCCTGACCGCCGGCGACGACAAGACCTTCGAGGCCTTCCGCGCCGGCATCGAGTGCGTCCCCACCGGCTCGCGCGTCGTCACCACGGTGGCCGCGTCCGACGTCTACGGCGCCGAGGGCTACGCCGACCTCAACATCAAGGCCACCGACTCGCTCGTGATCGTGACCGACGTCGTCGACGTGCGCGAGGAGGTCAAGGCCGAGGACTGGAAGACGGATGTCCCGGAGGTGAGCCTCGAGGGCGACCAGCCGAAGGTCACGCTGCCGAAGACCGACCCGCCGAAGGACGTCCTGGTCAAGGTCCTCGAGGAGGGTGACGGCAAGACCGTCAAGGCGGGCGACGCCCTCACCGTGAACTACCAGGGCAGCACCTGGGAGGACAAGGGCAAGGTCTTCCAGCAGACGTTCGGCAAGGACGGCCAGCCCGCCCAGCTCTCCACCGACCAGGTCGTGCAGGGCTTCAAGGCCGGCGTCGTGGGCCAGAAGGAGGGCTCCACGGTGCTGATCAACATCCCCGCCGAGTACGGCTACGGCACCGAGGCCTCCGAGGGCAACGAGCTCGGCGGCAAGACGCTGCTGTTCGTCGTGGAGATCGTCTCGATCGACTCCTGACGCCTCACCAGCCCACATTTGGAACGGGATCCACGCCGAACACGCTTCGGAAGGTGGATCCCGTTCCACAAGTGGCGAGGCCTGGTGCGTCAGAACGAGCCCGCGGGCGCCGTCACCACGGAGCCTGAGCCGCGGAACCGCTCGGCGGCCGCGGTGATCCGCTCGTTCAGCGCAGCCCACCAGGCCGCGTCGCGCTCGCTGCGCGACTCGTCCCACGTGTCGCCCTGGCCGTCGAGGCCCTCGCGCAGGATCTCCAGGTGTCCCGCGTGCTGCGCCGTCTCCGACACCATGTGAACCAAGAGGTAGTCGAAGGTCGTGTCGGGCTCGCCCCACCACGGCACCTTCGCCGGCGAGTCCGCCGGCAGCTCCTCACAGGCACGCGCCGTGTGCTCGCCCACGGCGACGTAGAGGTCGACCACCGACTGAGCGCTCTCGTCGGGCGTCAGCCACAGGTCGGAGTTGTCCTCCTCGCCCGTGGTGGTCTCCCACGGCGTCCCGAGGTCGCTCCGGAAGCCGGCGCAGCTCGCGACGTACTCGAGCTCGACGATGGCCAGGTGCTTGACCAGGCCCAGCAGGTTCGTCCCCGTCGGCGTCAGCGGTCGCCGCGCGTCGTATTCGTCCACTCCGTGCACGGCACGGAGCACGGCGCGGTGGCCCCGCTGCAGGTAGTGCAGGCTGGTCTCCCGGCTGCTCATCGGCTCGCCCTCCACCCGGGGTCGCGACCGATGAATCCCATCAGCCTGAGCACCCCGTCGGCGTCGGGCGGCACGGGCACCGCCGGCCCGTACTGACCGGAGTCGCGCAGGATCTGCTCGTGCAGGCTCATCCCCTGCAGCAGGTGCTCGCACTCCTGCGGGTCCAGGCCCGACGGCACGCCGGCCGACTCGGCCAGGTCCCACGTGTGCATGAGGACGTCGGTCGAGTAGAACCGGTCGATGATGCCGCCCAGCGGCTCGGTGCCCAGCTGCGGGTGCGTGAAGTCGTCCTCGGCCGCCGGCGAGTCGAGCAGCTCCTGGATCTCGGCGGCGTGGGTGCACCAGGCCGCGGCGGGATCCGCGAGGTCGACCTCGCGACGGAGGTGGACGCCCCCGGAGGCGAGGAAGCCCTGCGACCACGTGACGAGGTGCTCCACGACGTCGCGCGCCGCCCACTCGGGTACCGGCGTGGGCGCGTCCCAGTCCTCGACGCGGTCGGCCACGGAGGTGAACCCGTCGGTGACGCGGGCATGGCGTTCGGCCAGGGGCTTCGACGCCCCGGGATGAGATGCGGACACGGATCCTCCGACGGTCGACGACACGAGGCTCCCAGTCGACCGCTCCCCCCTCCGCGGCGTCAAGGGCGGCGAGGACCCGGGTTGTCGAACCACCTGCGTGCACGAGACGGTGGCGGGGTGACCGCACTCCACGAGCTGGACGCCCACGACCTCGCTGCCACGATCGCCGCCCGCGATGTGTCGTGCGTCGAGGTGACGCAACACTTCCTCGACCGCGTGGAGGCCGACCACCTCGGCGCCTTCGTCACCGTGACACCCGAGCGTGCGCTCGCCCGCGCCGCCGAGCTGGACTCCCTCGACGAGCGGCCGCCCTTCGCCGGCGTGCCGACGGCCTTCAAGGACCTCACGCCCACCGCGGGCGTCCGCACGACGATGGGCTCGCGCCTGCTGGCCGACCAGGTCCCCGACCACAGCGCCGACTTGGTCGGTCTCGTCGAGGAGGCCGGATTCATCAGCCTCGGCAAGACGAACACCCCCGAGTTCGGCCTGAGCTCCTACACCGACAACGACGTCGTCGGGCCCACGGGGACCCCGGCCGATCCGGCGCTCAACGCCGGCGGCTCCAGCGGTGGCGCCGCCGCGGCCGTGGCCGCGCAGCTGCTGCCCCTCGCTCCGGGCAGCGACGGCGGCGGCTCGATCCGGATCCCGGCGTCGTGCTGCGGCGTGCTCGGGTTCAAGCCCTCGCGCGGGCGCGTCGGGGCCGGACCGGACTCCCCCACCTGGAGCGGTCTGGCCACCGATGGAGTGCTCGCGCGCTCGGTGCGCGACGTCGCCGCGGTCCTCGACCTGCTCGCCCGTCCGGTCCCCGGCTCGTCGCGCGTGTGGCCGGCGCCGGCGACACCGTTCGCCGAGGAGATCCGCCGCGAGACCGGCCGGCTCCGGATCGCCACCTGGACCGACCCGTACCTCGACTTCGTCGACGCATCGCCCGGCTCGGTGGCCGCGGTCGCCGCCGCGCGCGAGGCCCTCGCCGGGCTGGGTCACGAGGTGGTCGAGATCGCGAACCCGTGGCCGGCCGAGCTCGAGCCGCAGTTCAACGTGGTCTGGTCGGCGGGCATGGCCTCGGTGCCGCTGCCCCCGGAGGCGATCGGGACGCTGCGGCCGACCACGCGCTACTGGTACGAGCGCGGCGGGCAGGCGTCCGCCCCGGCGCTCGCCGCGGCACTGACGTTCCTCGAGCTGACCACGGCGGCGGTCAACGCCTCACTGGCGTCGTTCGACCTGTTCCTCACGCCGACCCTGGCCCTGCCGCCGCAGCCCCACGCGTGGTTCACGGAGTCGGGCGACCCCACCGAGGACCACCGGCGCGAGCTGCTCTTCACGCCCTACACGGCGCTCATGAACATGAGCGGTCAGCCGGCCGCGAGCGTGCCGGGCCACGTGCACGACGGCCTGCCCGTGGGCGTCATGCTGGCCGGCCACGTGGGCGCCGACGCCCTCGTCCTGCGCGCCGTCGATCAGCTGATGGGCGTCAGCGGGCGGTCATGACGATGGGGTCACCGTCGGTGATGGCGATGGTGTGCTCGCTGTGGGCGCCGCGGGAGCCGTCGGCGCTGCGGATCGTCCAGCCGTCGTCGTCCATGCGGATCTCGTCGGTCGAGGCCAGCAGCCACGGCTCGATCGCGATGACCAGGCCGGGCTTGAGCGGGAAGCCGCGGCCCGCCACGCCGTCGTTCGAGATGTGCGGGTCTCCGTGCATCGTGCGGCCGACGCCGTGGCCGCCGAACTGCGTGTTGACCGTGTAGCCGTACTCACGGGCGGTCTCGCCGATGGTGGCGCTGATGTCGCCGATCTTCCCGCCGGGACGGGCCACCTCGATCGCCCGTGCGAGGGCCACCTCGGTGGCCTCGATGAGGCGCAGGTCCTCGTCGCGCGGCGTGCCGACGACGACGCTGAGGGCCGAGTCGCACACCCACCCATCGACGCTGACCGCGAAGTCGAGGCTGACGAGGTCGCCGTCGCGCAGCTTGTACCGGTGCGGGAGGCCGTGCAGCACCGCGTCGTTGACGCTCGTGCACAGCACCTTGCCGAACGGGCCACGGCCGAACGAGGGCGCGTAGTCGATGTAGCACGACTCGGCACCGCGGTCCTTGATCATCCGGTGGGCCAGGGCGTCGAGCTCGAGCAGGTCCATCCCGACGTCGGCCGTCTCGGCCAGGGTCGTGAGGACCTCCGCGACGAACCGGCCGGCCGGCCGCATCTCGTCGAGTTGGGTGGGGTTCAGCAGCTCGATCGCCATGCGGCCAGCCTACGGACCCGCGTCAGCGGCGGACCCGGAAGGTCGCGGTGTACGACCCGCTGACCTTGCCTGGGGCGACCAACGCCCCACGGCGCTGCGAGGCTCCCTTGGAGCGGCCGACCTTCCACTTCCAGCCTGCCGTCACGGCGGCACGGTCGGAGGGAATCAGGGCGTCCAGCTGCTCGAGCAGGGCCGCGAACGTCCGGGGTCCCTCGTCGTCGCCACCGAACTCGGGGCAGTAGATCTCGCCGTCCTCGTCCTCCATGCACTCCGGCTTCGAGGCCGCGCCCTTCGGCGCATAGGTGACCTTGCCGCGACCGACCGCGTTCCTGCCGATCGTGAACTTCTTCGACGGGCCGGTGCGCAGGCCCTGCGGCTTGCCGTTCACGTACTCGCGGTAGACGGGACGCACGAGCACGCCGCGGCCGGCCTTGACCGACGAGCCGCCGAGCGTCACCCAGGCCTTGCCGTTCCACTTCTGGGCACCGCTGAACCGGTACTCGATCGCCTTCGCGCTGCGCAGCGTGAGGTGCGAGGTGACCGAGGTGATGGTCGCGTCGGCCAGGTCGGTGCCCACGATGGAGGCGACGTCGCCACCGATGTCACCGGCCAGCTGGTCGCCCAGCTCGCCGCGGTCGGAGTAGACCTGCTCGTTCGTCAGGGTGCCGGTACGGCCGTCGCGCAGGCGGTACGAGATCCGCCAGACGTGACGCGCCGTGCCGATGCCGAGGTTGTCGAGCGTGTCGACGGCGGCGAAGGCGGGCGCGTAGCTCGCGGCGAACGCCGCCATGTCGGGGTTGACGACCGTGCCGCTGTACGTGCGGATGCGCTGGGCGGACGCGTTGTAGACGTGGGTGGTCACGCCGAAGCCCTTGATCAGGCCGAGCTCGCCGCGGATGGCCGCGTAGCCGTCGTGCGTGATCGTGCCGATCTGCTGGCCGATCCGTGAGACCTGCTTGTACGAGCCGACCTCGCCCGTGGCGTCGGGGACGATGAGCGCCGCCGAGGCGTTGTGGATCGACAGCGAGGTCTCACCGGCGAAGTCCATCGGGTGGCCGAAGGCCCACACCGTGGAGCCGCAGATCGCCGTGACCGTGCCGACGCCGCCGGAGAACAGGTCGCCGGTGGAGTAGCCGACCGCGATGTTGCCGCCGGGCACGAGCGGGTCGTCGATGACCGTGGGCGTCGCGACCGCCGCGAAGCCACCGGCGCGCGCCGAGCGGGCGGCCGGCGAGGCGCCCGGGACCCGGGCCAGCGTGCGGTTCGCGAGGCGGTTGGCCTTGGCGCCGCCCGCCACGACCTTGCGCGTCCGCAGCAGGGGCAGGGTCGCGCCCGCGAGGTCCACCTCGGTGGCGGCCGAGACGCCGCTCAGGCCGCGGCGCGTGATCGAGACCTGCGCCGGGCCCAGGCGGTCGACGCCGGTGCGCTTCATGTGGTCGGCCGGGGTCACGCCCGCGATCGGGATGTTGTCGGCGTTGAGACCGTACGCGACCGCGCCGATCAGCCGGCCGTCCTGGGCGTAGACGGGCGAGCCCGACATGCCCGACCAGATGCCCGCCCTCGGGCTGCCCGTGTCGATCCCGGCACCCGAGAGCTCGAAGAGCAGCATGTCGACGCCCTGGCCGAGCGCGTTCTCCAGGTGGCCGGTGTAGCGGCCAGTGAACTGCACGGGCTGCGTGCCCTTGACGACCGTGAGGCCCGTGACCGCGGTGTTCTCGTCGAACGTGTCGACCACCTCGTCCTGGGTGATCATCGGCACGCTGCCGTCGGAGCAGAACGCCGCGGGGGCCGCGACGGCGGGCGAGGCGGGGGCGACCAGCGCGGTCGCGGCCACGCCGCTGATGGCGGCGGCGGACAGCCAGCGCAGGGTCGGACGATGCATCGGGTACCCCCGGTTGAAGGACTTGAGTCGGATGATCGTATCCACAGAGTCCGTCCCACCGGGGGTGATACCCGAATCAGCCTCCGAGCGACGTCCGGAAGCGCTGCATCCCCGAAAGCCAGTGGTCGGTGTCCTGGGCCTTGCGGCCGTACATCGTGCCGACGGACTCGTGAGGGAGCGCGAGGAAGCGGCCCTCGTCGATCGCCTCGAGCAGGACCCGCGCGGCCTCGCTCGGCGCCAGCGTCTCGCCCGCCGCCGCGACCGACGCGTGGGCCAGCCGCGCGTCGGGCTCGGTGGCCGTCTCGCCCGCCTCGGCCATCGGCGTCGCGACGCCCATGGGGCACAGCGCCGTGACTCGGACGCCACGGTCGCCGTACGTGGCGGCGAGCCACTCGGCGAAGCCCACGGCGGCCCGCTTGGAGACCGAGTAGGTCGGCGAGCCGAGCTGCGTCAGCAGGCCCGCCGCCGACGCGGTGACCGCGAAGACGCCGGGGTTCTCGACGTTCCACCGCGGCACGAGCGCGCGCGCCGCGCGCACGTGCGCCATGAGGTTGACGTCCAGCGAGAGCGACCAGTCGAACTCGTCGGCGTCGAGACCGAAGCCGCGGAAGATGCCGGCGTTGGCGACGAAGACGTCGATGCCGCCCAGCTCCTCGTCCGCGCGGGCGATGAGGTCGGTGACGCCCGCCTCGGACGCCACGTCGCCGGCGAACCACGGCTGTCCGAGCCGCTCGCCGGCCTCGGACACGCGCTGCTCGTCGAGGTCGGCCAGCAGGACGCGGTCACCGCGCTCGACCAGGGCCTCGGCGATCGCCAGGCCGATGCCACCGGCCGCACCGGTGACCACGCAACGACGCCCGGTCATCGGAGTCCCTGCCTCTTCAGCTCGGCCTTCGCGAGCGAGTTCTTGTGCACCTCGTCGGGACCGTCGGCGAACCGCAGGGTACGGATGCCGGCGTACATCTCCGCGAGCGGGAAGTCCTGGCTGAGGCCTCCGCCGCCGTGGACCTGGATCGCCTTGTCGAGGATCCACTGCACGGTCTGCGGCGTCGCGATCTTGATCGCCTGGATCTCGGTGTGCGCGCCCTTGTTGCCGACGGTGTCCATCAGCCACGCGGTCTTCAGCACGAGGAGGCGCAGCTGTTCGATCCGCACGCGCGACTCGGCGATCCAGTCGCGCACGACGCCCTGGTCGGCCAGCGGCTTGCCGAACGCGGTGCGGTCCTGCGCGCGCTGGCACATCAGCTCGATGGCCCGCTCGGCGATGCCGATCGAGCGCATGCAGTGGTGGATCCGGCCTGGGCCGAGACGCGCCTGGGCGATCGCGAACCCGTCGCCCTCGCCGGCGATGAGGTTCGTGACCGGCACGCGAACGTCGGTGAACCGCAGCTCGGCGTGGCCGCCGTGGTCGCGGTCGTGGTAGCCGAACACGTGCATCCCGCGCACGATCTCCAGGCCCGGGGTGTCCCGCGGCACGAGGATCTGCGACTGCTGGCGGTGGCGGGCGGCCGTCGGATCGGTCTTGCCCATGACGATGAAGACCTTGGCGTTCGGGTTCATCGCGCCGGTGATCCACCACTTGCGGCCGTTGATGACGTACTCGTCACCGTCGCGCACGATCGAGGTCTCGATGTTGGTGGCGTCGCTGGAGGCCACGTCGGGCTCGGTCATCGCGAACGCCGAGCGGATCTCGCCGGCCAGCAGCGGCTCGAGCCACTGCTTCTTCTGCTCGTCGGTGCCGAACTCGTTCAGCACCTCCATGTTGCCGGTGTCCGGGGCCGCGCAGTTCGTGGCCGGCGGGGCCAGCTGGATGCTGCGGCCCTGGATCTCGGCCAGCGGCGCGTACTGGAGGTTGGACAGCCCTGCTCCCCCCTCGCCGGGCAGGAACATGTTCCACAGCCCGCGCTTCTTCGCTTCGACCTTCAGGTCCTCGATGACCGCGGGGATGTCCCACGAGTCGTTCGCGTAGTTGGCCTCGATCTGCTCGTGCGCGAGCGCCTCGGCCGGGTGGACGACCTCGTCCATGAAGGCACGCATCTGCGCGATGAGGTCCTGGGTCCTGTCGTCGAAGGCGAAGTCCATCGGATCAGCCCTCGGCGATGACGTAGACGACGTCGGCGATGCAGGCCGGCTTCTCGACGCCGTCGATCTCGACGACGACGGTGAGCACGACCTGGGTGCCGATCGAGATGTCCTGCGTCTCCTTCAGCGTGGCGGTGGCGCGCACGCGGGAGTCGACGGGCACGGGGTGCGGGAAGCGCACCTTGTTGGCGCCGTAGTTCACGCCCATGACGGCGCTCTTGACGCTGTAGATCTGCGCGGTGAACACCGGAAGCAGGCTCAGCGTGAGGTACCCGTGGGCGATCGGCTTGCCGAAGGGGCCCTTCGCGGCCGCGTCGGGGTCGACGTGGATCCACTGGTGGTCGCCGGTGGCGTCGGCGAAGAGGTTGACCTTCTCCTGGGTCACCGTGACCCAGTCGCTGGTGCCCAGCTCCTGGCCGGTGGCGGCCTTCAGGTCGGCGATCGTCTCGAACTCACGGGTCATCGGGGTCTCCTGGGGTGACTAAGCGCTTGCTTAGTCTGCACCGTACCGCGAGGACGAGGTCACCGGCAACGGTCCTGCTCGACCGGTGGCACGCGGGTTCGGCGGACTCGATTGTCGCGCCGCCGCGCAGATGTGACACTCGGTTACATGAACGTCCCCGTCGGCCCGCCGCGCCGCGAGCGCCCCGAGCTGAAGCCGACCCCGCAGCTGCGGCCGGCGCGCCTCGTGGCGAGCCTGCTGAGCCTCGTGCTGGTGCTCGGGCTCGGCTGGGCCGCGTGGAACTACATCGGCACCAACATCGTCGCGAAGCAGCGCCAGGGCGAGATGGCGGTCGCGCTGGCCGACGACTGGAAGGGCAACCGCGAGGGCGACGCCACCCGCGACGAGATCCGCATGGGCCAGGTGTTCGCCGTGCTGCGCGCCCCGCGGTGGGGCGACGACTTCGAGGTGCCGGTGGTGGCCGGCATCGACGACACCGCGCTCACCTCGGGCGTGGGCTGGTTCACCGACACCCAGCGCCCGGGCCAGAAGGGCAACTTCGCCGTCGCCGGCCACCGCGTCACGAACGGCCAGCCGTTCAAGGACTTCCCGAAGCTGCGCGCCGGGGACCTCGTCGAGGTCGAGACGCGCACGCACGTCTACACGTACGAGCTGCAGAACTCCGGCACCGACACCATCGTCGACTTCACCGACATCTGGGTGGTCCAGCCCGTGCCCGAGAAGGCCCGGGAGTCGAAGGACCAGAGGACGAAGGCCCGCCCCACCGAGTCACTGCTGACCCTCACCACGTGCTCGGAGATCTTCCACACCGACAACCGCTCGGCGGTGTTCGGGACGCTCGTGAAGACCGAGCACGTCTAGCCGGTCTCAGCGTCCGCGACCGCTCCACGACGCATGGTGTAACTCCGTGTTCCTTTTCGCCCGTTCCATACCGATCGGGGAGAAGAGATGAACCACCCACCTCACCGGCTCGTGCTCGCGTCCGGCGCTGCGCTCGCACTCGGCCTCGCCGTCTCGACGTCCGGCGTCGCCCACGCCGCCGGCGCCCCCAGCAGGCTGCGACAGTCGACCGACGACACCTTCCTCACCGCCGGAAGTGGTGTCGCGAACTCGTACACCGTCCTCGCCAGCGGAACCTCGACCCTGGTCACGTTCAAGGACGCGTCTGGGGCGCCCTTCTCCGTTCCGGCGGGCACTCCCCTCTGCGGCACGTCAGCGGACGTCACGCTGTGCCAGGTCACCAGTGGTTCGGTGGGGACGAGCAAGTCCACCTTCATGGGCGGAGCCGGGAACGACACCGTGTCCTACGCCGGTGTGACGAAGTCCGTGTCGGCCGCCATCGGCAGCAGCGCAGGGATCAGCGGTGGCACGAGCGGCTCGATCAACGCGGACGTCGAGAACCTCCTCGGTGGGTCGGCGGCTGACGTTCTGATCGGCGGCGCCCACCCACTCGGCCGGGTCGACGGCGCCGCCGGCGACGACACGCTGGGCGGAGGCCCGAACGGCTCGGCGCTGGTCGGCGGCACCGGCAACGACCAGCTGCTCGCGCGCGGGCCCAACAACTACTTCGAGGGCGGACCGGGGAACGACCACCTCGTCGGCGGGTCGGGGGTGGACTGGTTCTTCGCCAAGGACGGAGCCGCCGGAGACCGCATCACGTGCGGAGGCGGCGACGACTGGGTGAGCGCCGACCCCGGCGACACGATCGTCGACCCGCAGAACTGCGAGACGATCTCGTAGGCACCCAGCGGCTGATCGGGGCGCCCCAGGGGCACCTCGATCAGCTGGTGGTGAGGTCGTCGACCAGCCAGTCGCCGTCGACCTGCTTCATCCGCACCACGATCGAGAGCGCCGCGGGCGAGGCGGGCTTCGTCGCGATGGTGCGGTTCTGGTCGACGAAGGCCAGCAGCCGGACCGAGGTGGTGGAGCACTCCTGACCGCACTCCAGGGCGGCGATCATGCGCACCGTCGCGGTCACGTCGATCTTGCGCTGCTGTGCCGTCGCGGTGAGCTGCGGCGTGAGCTCGGAGTATTTCTTGGCGAACCGCTTGGTCATGACCTCGGTGGCGTCGTCCAGGTCGGCCGCGATCGTAGCGTGCTCATAGCCCAGCATGCGCGGGATGGCCTCGGACGCAGCGGCGGTGGCGGCGTCCTGGACGTCGAACTGCTCGACGGCCGACGCCTCCTCACGCTGGATCACCAGCACCACCACGAGGGCGAACACGACAGCGGCAAGTGCCAGGCACACCAGTGCGGTGCGGCGTGCGGGGGGGCGGATCCTCACTGATCACTCCCGTCCTGGGCCGGCTCGTCCTCGACGGCGACGTCGGCGAAGCTGTCGACGAGCCACTCGCCGTCCTCGCGCACGAGCGACACGCGCCACCGCAGGCGTGGCTTGCCGTAGGCCACGTTCTCAGGCTTCGTGGTGACCGTGATCGCGGCGAGGGACTCGGCGCTGTCGGCGTCGATGCTGTCGATCGCGACCTGGTCGACGGTGCCCTTGGTGACGATCTTCGCCTCGGCGAAGCGGGCCAGCAGATCCTGCGTCGAGACCTCGAACTGCTCGGCGAGGTCGTCGGTCATGAGCGGGGTCATGCGCTCGACGTAGGGGTCGAGATCGGTGACGTCGTAGGTGTTGATCCCCGCGGCGAACCGCTCGGTCGCGGCCCGCACGTCCTGCCGGGCCGAGGTGTCGGCGTACGCGGGCACCTCGGCTCCCCGGGCCAGGACGGCGATGCCCGCCACGAGCCCGAGCACGGCGATGACGACCAGGGCGGCATCGAGGAGACGACCCCGCGTCACTGCGCCACCGCGGGCCCGAGCATCATCCATTTCCACGACTCCTCGCCGAGATCGAGCGCCTGAGGGATCGTCGACTGCGCGTCGCCCACCTCAAGCCGGTTGGTCGCCACATCGTACGTGCCCAGGACCAAGGGCTGGTCCGGCGTGGAGTTCGTGGACGCTCCCGAGACGCGGGCGGGCCCGGCCTTGGATCCACGCGGACTGGTCGCGGCGCAGGTCTTGGAGCGGTCCCACTTCTCGACCGTGCGATCGAAGGGGGTGCGCTGCCGGCCCGACGGGACGTAGCCGCTGAGGCACGGCGCGTTCTCGGGCTCGAGCGAGAGGCTGAGTCGGGCGGCGTACTGACCGGTGCGCGAGTCCTTCGCAATGATGGAGTAGGCGCTCTCGACGCCGTGGGGCGCGATCACCAGGACGCCACGGACACCGCCGAGATTCGCCTTCACCGTGGCGTTGAGGGTGATGGCGTCCTCCACGAGCGCCGAGATCTGGTCCGAGTTCTCGTCGACGACCGTGCGCAGCGTCGTGGCCGTGGGCGCTCCGACGTCGATCACCCGGCGCAGGTCGGCGTCGGAGGCCCGCACGGCTGTCGACAGCTCTCGCAGGTTGGTGGCGAAGGTGCGGATGTCGTCCTGCGAGTCGACCTGGGTCTGCAGCACGGTGGAGGAGCTGCGGATGAGCGCCGCGGTGACCTCGTACTTCTGATCGGCCTCCGTGATGAACGAGTTGCCGCTGTCGATGATCGTGCGGAGGTCGTCGCCGGAGCCCTCGAAGGCGTCGCCCAGCTCGGCGATGACCGTGCTGAGGTCCTCGGGATTCACCGAGGACAGCAGCTCGCTGACGTTCGTGAGCAGCGTGCGAGTGTCGATGGGCACCTCGGTGTTCTCGCGCGCGACGACCGCGTCGTCGTCGAGGAACGGCCCCCGGTCGCTGCGTGGCTGGAAGTCCAGGAACTGCTCGCCGACGGCGGAGCGGTTGGCGATGACCACCTTGGTGTCGGCCGGGATCTCCGTGGACTTCTCGTCGATGTGGACCTCGACCTTGACTCCGTCCCCGTCGAGCCACATGTCCGTCACTCGACCGACGCTGACGCCGCGGTACGTGACGTCGGCGGTCGTGAAGATGCCGCCGGACTCGGCCATCTCGACCGTCACGGTGTAGCCGCTGCCGAACAGCCGGTCGACGCGGGCGTAGTTGGCGCCGATGTAGGTCGCGGCGATGAGGGTACCCACCACGAAGAGCACCAGCTGGATGCGAACACGGCGGGTGATCACGGCGTCACCACCGTTCGGGCCAGGACGCCGGAGACGTCCTCCTCGCGCAGGCTCTCCTTGAGAGCCGCGCGCTCGCGCTCGGTCATGAGCCCGACCGTCTTGGCGAAGTCGGTCTCGAAGTCGATCGACACGTTGAGGAAGTTGCCCATCTGGTAGTTCCGCGCTTCCTTCGGCGTCTCGCCCAGCAGGGAGTCCGGGAACGGGAAGGTCGGCAGGACCTCCAGGGAGGTGATGAGCGCGTCGCCCGCCGAGCCGAGACTGTCCAGGACCGGCGCGAGTGCCTGGAGGTCGGCGGTGAGCGCGTCCTTGCTGGCGATGATCACGTCGGAGCCGACGTCGCCGAGCTCGGAGAGGGCGGCGAGCATCTTCACCAAGTTGGCCCGCTGCTCGTTGACCGTGGCCAGCGCGGCCGGGAGGTCGTCGAGCGCGGCGTCGATCGCCTGCTTCTGGTCGTTGGTGGTGCGGGCGAGGCGGTCGATCTGCTCGATCGCCTCGACGATGTCGTCCTTGGAGTCGTCGGCGACCTCGACGAACTCGTCGAGGCGGCGCACCAGCGTGCGCATGTCGGCCTCGCGACCGGACAGTGCCGTGTTGAGCTCGCGACTGATCACCTGCGCCTTGCTCAGCGCACCGCCGTTGAGGACGAGCGAGAGCGACCCCAGGACCTTCTCGATCTCGGGCGCGTTGCCGGTCCGTTCGATCGGGATGACGTCGCCCTCGTCGAGCCGGCCGCCGCCGCCCTCGACCGGCGCGGCCAGGGACACGAACTTCTCGCCCAGGATCGAGGTCTGACGGATCGACGCCGTGGCCTGGTCGGGCAGGTCGACGTCGCGGTTCATCTTGACCGTGACCTGCGCGCGCCAGCCCTCGAGCTCGACCTTCGTGACGCGGCCGACCGAGACGTCGTTGACCTTGACCGCGCTCTGGGGCACGAGGTCCAGGACGTCGGCGAACTCGATGACGACCGTGTAGGGATCGTCACCCAGGTCGGCTCCGCCCGGCAGCGGCAGGTCGCCGACGCTCGACACACAGCCGGACACCAGGGCGAGTGAGCCGAGGGTGCCCACTGCTGCGTGGAGGAGGCGGACCCGACTCATCACGCCACCCCCATCAGGTCCGAGAGCGAGGTCGGCGCGCTCGTCGCGGCTCCCGAGGACGGGTCGGCCTGCCGGCCGAGCCACGTGAGCACGTCGGCCATGGCATAGCACGCCGAGGTGTACTTGGAGTTCTGCTCGCTGGCGGGCGCGCAGAAGGCGGCCACCTGCTCGGGCGTGGTCATCACGGTGAACTTCCCGTCCCGGGCACCCTTGAGCGACGTCCGTGAATCGAGCGTGCCGGTGGTGGGGTTGTACGCCGTGGCGAGGTTCGACAGTGCCTTCGGCCCGGACTCGAGGATGTCGGCCAGCTCCTTGCGCTGCTTGGCCAGCGACCTGGTGACCTTGCTGAGCCCATCGACGTTCCGGCGCAGTCCCGTGCGGTTCTCGGCGACGTACGACTGGACCTGCTCGAGTGCGCTCGCCAGCTTCCGCACGGCGAGCTGCAGGTCGTCGCCTTCGTCGGCCAGGACGTCCGAGACCCCCGCCAGGCTGGCGTTGAACCGCTGGACGCTGGCGTCGTTGGCCTCGAGCGCCGAGACGAAGCGCTCGATCTGCTCGACCGAGGCGAACAGCTTGTCCTTGGAGCCGTCGGCGGTCTTCGTCAGCTTCGACAACGCCTCGATGCTCTCGCGAATCTCGGCACCCTTCCCGTCGAGGTTCTTGGCCGAGCTCGCCAGCAGGTCGCTCACGGCACCGTCCTCGTTGAGGCCGTCGGGCCCCAGCGTGGTGGCCACGCGATCGAGCGCCGCGAACGTCTCGTCGAGCTCGGTCGGCGTGCCCGTCCTCGACTGATCGAGGTGCGCACCGTCCGGCATCTTGGCTCCTCCGGTGTAGGCCGGCACGAGCTGCACGAAGCGGTCGCCGACGACCGACGGCGAGACGATGACCGCCTGGGCGTCGGCCGGCACGTCGTAGTCGCCGTCCCACGCGATCCGCGCCCGAACGTTCTGACCGCGCGGGGTGAGCTTCTCGACCGTGCCGACGTCGACGCCGAGGATGCGAACCTTGGAACCCTCGTACAGCGAGACGGACCGCTCGAAGTCGACCGTGATCGTCTTGGTCTCGGCACGCGACCCCCCGACGATCGCGAGCACGATCACGACCGCCAGGACCACCGCGGCGAGGACGACGGCGAGGACGGCGCGCGGGATGCGGTTCCGGGTCGAGGCGCTCACAGACCCTCCTCCAGGCCGAAGATGCTCAGCAGGTTGTAGACGTACGCGTCCAGCCACGGGCCGTTGGAGCTGTTGTTCGCGACCATCGCGTAGTACGCGGGCAGCTGGTCGATGGCGCTGGTGATGTTGGCCTCGTTCTTGCGCAGCACCGCCACCACGCCGGCGAGCCGGTCGAGGGCAGGCTTGAGGTCGGCACGGGTCTCGGTGACCAGGGTCGAGATCTCCTGGGACATGTCCGTGACGCCGACCAGCACGGCATGGATCGCGTCGCGCCGTGCGGTGAGCGCCTCGAACAGCACCGAGCCGTCCTCGAACAGCTTGGCGAACTCCGTGTTGCGATCGGCCAGGACCGTGGAGATGCCGTCGATGTTCTCGAGCAGCGTCTTGATCTCGGCATCGCGCGAGGCGAGGCTGTTGGACAGCGCGGTGACACTGGTGACGGCCTCGCGGAACTCGTCCGGCGTCTTCGCGGCCACGTCGTTGATCGTGTCCAGCGCCTGCGCGAGTTGGTCGTTGTCGATCTGCTGCGTGGTCTCGGTGAGGCCGGAGAACGCCTGGACGATGTCGTACGGAGCCTGCGTGCGCGTGACCGGGATGACCGCGCCCTTCGCCAGGGTGCCTGAGCCATCGGGTTCAAGGCTGACGTACATCGTCCCGAGCAGGGACTTGATCCGCACGGACGCGCCGGTCTGGCTGCCGAGCCGATCGCGGTCCTTCTTCACGCGGAAGACCACCCGCACCTTGTCGCCGTGCAGCTCCAGGTCCGCGACCTCGCCCACGCGAACGCCGGCCAGCCGCACGTCGTCGCCCTTCTTGAGGCCACCGACCTCGGTGAACTCGGCGGCGTACTCGGCGCCGCCACCGATGATCGGCAGCCGCGCGGCCTGGCTGGCGAGCAGCAGGATCGCGGCGATGATCGCCAACGAGACGGCGCCCACGATCACGGGATTGCGCTCGCGGAACGGCTTCATGTCCCTCAACGGCATCGACTCACCCCCGCTCCGGTCACGGTGACGCGCCTGGTGGTCTTGAACGGACGGGTCTTCTCCCATCCGGGCACCCCGCTGAGCGAGGGAACCTTGCCGTTGACCCCGAGTTCGCACACGTAGAAGTTGAAGAAGGACCCGTACTGACCCGTGCGGCCGATGCGATCGATCTTGATCGGCAGGATTCCGAGCGTGCGATCCAGGTCGCGTCGAGCCTTCTGGGTTCCGATCTGGGATGTCAGCTTGCGCAGGTTCTTGATGTCCGCCGTCATCGCGGGGCCCGCGTCGTCGAGCAGGCCGGCCGTCTCACCGGTCAGCACGGCGATGTCGTCGAGCGACCCGGTCAGCACACCGCGGTCGTCCTTCAGCCCGGTGATCAGCTGTTGCAGGGTGGAGATCGCGGTGGACAGCTCGTCATCGCGCTCGTTGAACGAGGTCAGGACGACCGTGAGGTTGTCGATCACCGACCCGATCAGCTCGTCGCGCTCGGCCAGGGTGCCGGTGAGGGAGGCGGTGTGCGCCAACAGCGACTCGACCGTGCCGCTCTCACCCTGGAACACCTGGATCAGCTCGTAGGCGAGCTGGTTCGTGTCCTCGGGCGACAGCGCCTCGAACAGCGGCTGGAAGCCGCCGAACAGGTCGGTCAAGTCCAGCGCGGGGGTGGTGCGGTCGAGGCCGATCGTCTCGCCTTCCTTCAGTCGCGCGGCGGGGCCGTCGCCCTCGCTGAGCGAGATGTAGCGCTGGCCGATCATGTTGCGGTAGCGCAGGGAGGCCTGTGTGCCCTGGGTGAGCGCGATGTCGGTGTCGACGTTGAGCGTCACGATCGCCGAGTTGCCCGAGTGCACCTCGACGTCGGAGACGTTGCCGACGCGCACCCCCGCGATGCGCACGTCGTCACCCACCACGAGGCTGGTGACGTCGCTGAAGACGGCGCGGTACTCGTGCGTGCGACTGAACGAGCGATTCCCGATGACCGCCGCCAGCAGGGCCGTCAGGAGCCCGGTGACGACCAGGAAGACCATCAGCTTCACGAACGAGCGCGCGGTCGCGCGGTCGAGTCCGGTACGGCTCATCCGAGGCTCACCTCCGCTCCGCGCAGGACCGGCCCGTAGAGCGCGGTCGCCACATCGGGAACGTCCTTCGGCTCGACGCCGAGGGACGCCGCCACGATCGCCTTGACCTGTTCGGCCTCGGCGGCACTGCCGCCGGAGCGTACGACGGTCGGCGCCGTCAGCGGCACTCGCTTTCCGAGGTCGCCGCCCACGCCGAGCTCCTCGAGCAGTGAGTCGCTCATGCCCGGCGCGGGGCGCTTCTTCGTGTACCGCGTGCCCGGCAGCGTGGCGCAACTGGGAGACAAGGAGCCCGGGCCGCCGGTGGCGGCGGGCAGGCGCGGCGTGTCACGGCCGTCGTACTCGCGCGGCGAACGCGGCGCGAACTCGATCGACACATTGGCGCGGTTGTTGCGGAACGTGCTGTCGATGGCGGGCATGAGCCGGTCGATGCCCTGGAGCACGCAGCCGATGGTCGGCGAGTAGTCGGCCAGCAGCTCGAGCGTGGGCCGGGAGTCACGCGCGAGCGTGATGAAGTCGTCGCCCGAGCGGTCGAAGAGCGCTTCGGCCGACGTCGCGAAGGCGGCGGTCTCCACGAACAGGGACTGCAGCTGCGCCCGGCGAGCCGTGAGCGTGTTGCCCGTGACCACGGCGTTGCGCAGGGTGGTGCCGATCTCGGGCATCGCGTCGGCATACGTCCTTGCCGTGTCGCCGAGCAGCGTGATGTCCTCGACGAGCTCGGGAGCCAGTGGGGTCATCTTCTGCAGGTAGGCCGACAGCGTCTCCAGGCCCGTGCCGAGCGTCTCGCCCTGGCCGGAGAGCGCGTCGGACAGCGCCGTGAGAACGTACGACAGGTCTTCGGGATTGAGTGCCGTCAGCAGGGGGTCGAGGTCGGTCAGCAGGTTCTCCACGTCCGACGGCAGCGCCGCCTGGACGATCTCGTCCCCCGCCTCGATCGGCTGTCCCGACGACTGAGCGACCGGTTGCA
The DNA here is from genome assembly GCF_013868155.1 of Aeromicrobium phoceense. Taxonomy (NCBI): domain Bacteria; kingdom Bacillati; phylum Actinomycetota; class Actinomycetes; order Propionibacteriales; family Nocardioidaceae; genus Aeromicrobium; species Aeromicrobium phoceense. Next base: position 930,394 of record NZ_JACEOG010000001.1, on the reverse strand, counting down.
GGTCGACGTACTTCTCGCCGAACAGCGTCTTGGGGACGACGAACGCCTGGACGTCGGCGGCGATCAGTGGCTGCTGCTCGGGATCGAGTGCCAGGTGGATCACCGCTTGGCCCTCTTCCGAGGTGATCTCGTCGACCCGGCCGACGATCACCCCGCGCAGCTTGACGTCGGCGTTGGCATTGAGCTGCAGGCCGGCGCTCGAGCTGCGGATCGTGACGGGGACGTCGTCGGAGAACAGCTTCGTGAACATCGCGTAGGTGAGGAACACCGACCCGGCGACCAGGGCGACCATGACGACGCCGAGGCCGCGGACCACGGCAGGACGGTCCATCGTCGAGACGCGGGGCATCAGCCGGCCAGCCTGACGGTCGTGGTGGTGCCCCAGATCGCCATCGACATCATGAGGTCCGCGACGTTGATGACGACGATCGACGTGCGGACGGCGCGGCCCACCGCCACGCCGACGCCGACGGGGCCACCGCTGGCGTAGTAGCCGTAGTAGCAGTGGATGAGGATCACGAGGAACGCGAACACCAGCACCTTGAAGAACGACCAGAGCACGTCCTCCGGCGGGAGGAACAGGTTGAAGTAGTGGTCGTAGGTGCCCTCGCTCTGACCATAGATGGCCGTCACCGTGAGCTTGGTCGCGAAGTACGAGGCCATCAGTCCGAGCATGTACAGCGGGATGATCGCGATGAGCCCGGCGATCACGCGCGTCGTGACCAGGTAGGGGAGCGACGGGATGGCCATGACCTCGAGCGCGTCGACCTCCTCGGAGATCCGCATGGCGCCCAGTTGCGCCGTGAAGCCGCAGCCCACGGTGGCGGCCAGCGCGATGCCGGCGACGAGCGGCGCGATCTCGCGCGTGTTGAAGTACGCCGAGAAGAAGCCGGAGAACGCACTGGTGCCCAGCTGCTCCAGGGCACTGTGGCCCTGCATGCCGACCTCGACGCCGGTGAAGAACGACATCGTCGTGATGACGCCGACCGTGCCGCCGATCACTGCGAGCGAGCCGCGCCCGAAGGTGACCTCGGAGAGCAGGCGCAGGATCTCCCGCGGGTACCTCATGACCACGCGGGGCATCCACGCGATCGTGCGGATGTAGAACGCGAGCTGGAGTCCGAGGTCGTCCAGCGTGCTCAGGGGCCGCCGGTAGGCGCTCTTGACGTCGACCACGTCACAACGCCTTCGCCGGGACGAGCTGGAAGTACAGCGCGCTCATGACGAAGTTCGCCATGAACAGGAGGAGGAAGGTGATGACGACCGACTCCATGACGGCCTGGCCGACGCCCTGCGGACCGCCGTCGGCGTGCATCCCCATGTAGGTGGACACGAGCGCGGCGATCAGGCCGAACACGAGGGCCTTCGCCATGCCCTGGTAGAGGTCGGGCGTCTGGGCGAGCGCCGTGAACGAGGCCAGGTAGGCGCCCGGGGTGCCCCCTTGGAGCACGACGTTGAAGATGTAGCCGCCGAGCACGCCGACGACGCTGACCAGTCCGTTGAGGAAGACGGCCACGAGCATGCAGGCCAGGACCCGCGGCACGACGAGACGCTGGATCGGGTCGATACCCAGCACCATCATCGCGTCGAGTTCCTCACGGATCTTGCGGGCTCCGAGGTCGGCAGCGATCGCGGACCCACCGGCACCCGCCACCAGCAGCGCCGTGGCGATCGGGGCAGCCTCGCGCAGCACCGCCAGGACCGCGGCCGAGCCCACGAACGACTGCGCGCCGAACTGCTGGACGAGGCTGCCGGTCTGCAGCGCCACGACGGCACCGAACGGGATGGCCACCAGGGCGATCGGGATGATCGTGATCGAGGCGATGAACCACGCCTGCTGGATGAACTCGCGGAACTGGAACGGCCGGCGGAAGACGGCGATCAGCACGTCAGTGCCGAAGGCGAAGAGTCGTCCTGCGGTCGCCAGCGGCGCCGTGACGGTGGCGATCAGGCTCAACGGGCACCGCCGACGGACTGCGGCGACGGGGACATGAACCCCGAGCCGTCGTTCTCGAAGGAGCCCGGCGGCGGGACGACACCGTGGGCGGCGCACCAGGCCCCCGGCTCGGCCTGCGTGGCGCGAGGGCGGCCGTCGGACGGGAAGAGCTGGAGCGGGATGGGCGGCAGCGGCGGCAGCGTGGTGTGGTCCTCGGCGGCGAGCTCGTCTGCGTCCTTCTCCTCGCTCATGCCGATGGGCCCCACGGTCTGGGCGTTGAGGAACTGGCGCACCGCCGGCTCCTCGCTCGAGAGCAGCATCTCGCGGGGACCGAACATCGAGAGGTGGCGGTGGTAGAGCAGGCCGATGTTGTCGGGCACCGTGCGCGCGGTGTTGATGTCGTGGGTGACGATGAGGAAGGTGGCCTCGGTCTGGGCGTTCAGGTCGACCATGAGCTGGTTGATGAACGCGGTGCGCACCGGATCCAGGCCGGAGTCCGGCTCGTCGAACAGGATGATCTCGGGCTCGAGCACCAGCGCACGAGCGAGGCCGGCTCGCTTGCGCATGCCGCCGGAGATCTCACCGGGAAGCTTCATCTCGGCGCCCACGAGGCCGACCATCGACATCTTCTCCATGACGATGTCGCGAATCTCGGTCTCGTTCTTGCGGGTGTGCTCGCGCAGGGGGAAGGCCACGTTGTCGAACAGGGTCATCGACCCGAACATGGCCCCGTCCTGGAACAGCACGCCGAACAGCTTGCGGATCTCGTAGAGCTCGCGCTCGCTGCAGGTGGCGATGTCGGTGCCCTCGATGAAGATGTGTCCCTCGTCGGGCTTGAGCAGGCCGATGAGCGCCTTGAGGAACACCGACTTGCCGGTGCCCGACGGGCCGAGCATGACGCTGATCTGCCCGGCGGGCAGCGTCAGCGACACGTCACGCCAGATCGTCTGCTGACCGAACGTCTTGGTCAGGCCTTCGACGCGAACTTCGACACCCATGGGGCTCCTTGTCAGGGGGACGGAGCCCGCGCGTTCGCGGGCACCTGGAGGAACTCGTCCGGATCACGCGCCGGCGCGCCGCTCCCTCACCGCGAGCGCCAGGCGGATCGCCACGAGAAGGCCGAAGAGGGCGGCCAGGCCGGCAGCGAACGGGGACCCGGTCGCAGGGAGCTCGGTCGTCTCGGCGGAGACGCTGGTCGTGGTGTCCGCCACGCCGTCGCCGTCGCTGTCCTCCCAGGTGTAGCCGCTGTCGCTGACGTCGGTGGGATCGTCGGGGTTGACCGGGTCGATCACCTCGGGGTCGGTTCCGCTTCCGTCGGGAACGTCGGGATCCTCAGGTGTCTCGGTCCCGGACCCGACAGGCGGCGGCGGGCACTCGGTCTGGGAGCAGCCCGCTCCGACCGCGATGGTGCCGATGATGCGCTGCTCCTTGTCGGGAACGACGCCGTCCCCGGCCGAGTTCAACACTCCTCGGGTGCACCGCAGGTCTGCCTTGGAGATCGATCCGACGACCGGCGGGTCCATCTCCGAGTGGAGCGTGAAGCTGAGGGGCATCTGGACGTAGATGAGGCCGTTGCCGTCAGCGGCCTGCGGCACGTCGACGGCGTCGACCCTGCCGCGAGCGACGATCGACACCTCGCTGCCCTCGGTCAGGTCGACCCAGTCGTTGACCAGGGGTCCCGGCTCGCCGTTGGGTCCCTTGACGTCGGGGCTCATCGTCTCGACGAGCTCGCCCCCGGGCGCCACGGCCTGAAGGTCGACCTTCGTGGTCGAGGAACCCTTGACCCGGCGCACCTTCATCGGTCCGTAGAGCCGATCGACGAGCGCGGTCGACAGCGCGAGCGTCAGGGACGTCTCGGTCGCGGGCACGGTTGCACCGGCTTCGACGCTCGCAGGCAGATCGGTCTGCGACGTCACGTAGAACTGCTTGGGCCCTTGGAGCGAGAGGTCGATCGTGGAGTTCAGCGCCTTGCAGACGTAGGGGACACGGTCGATGCTGGCCGGCACGGCCTGCGCGGGCGCGGAGAAGGCGATGGCGCCGCCACCGACCACGGCACTGGCCACCGCGAGGCGAAGGCCTCGACGTACATGAGCGCTCAAGCGCATGGTTTCCTCGCTTCACGACTGGACAGACCCGGCTGATTGCCACCCCCGGGTCGCAATCGCGTCGACTGTAACCTCTAGTTGCACTGTGATGCAAGCCACTCTCGTCCGTCGAGGGATCACACCCGACTCGCGAGTAACAAGAGCACGGGAAGGGCGCCTGCGGCGGCCGCGAAGGCCAGCGCGAGCAGGTCGATCGGCGGCCAGGTCGCCGCCTCGGCCCACGTCCGACGCCCGGCCGTGGCGAAGCCGCGGGCGTCCATCGCGATCGACGTTCGGCTCGCGTCCCTCATCGTGTGGACCAGCAGCGCGAAGGCCATCGGCCACGGGCGGCGCCGCAGCCCGCGCGCCCTGCGGGCCCGGTCGAGGTCGTGCCAGGCCTGCCACGCCCCGCCGACCCGTTGCAGCGCGGCGGACAGCGCAGCGGCGAACCGACCGGGAACGTGCAGCGTCTGGGCCAGGTAGTCGCCGAGGCGCGCGACGTCGATGTAGCCGGCGGCCACGGCGCCCGGCCACGCCATGACGAAGGTCCGCACTCCCGCGACCGCCGCGACCTCGAGGTCGCGACCGCCGAACAGCCACGTGCTCCACACGATCGTGGCGACCGGGAGCGCCACGAAGGCCAGGCACACCACCGGATACCGCCACGAGGGCACCACCGCCACGACCGCCACGACGTAGACGGCGGCGCACGTCACGGCGATCGGCATCGTGCGGATCGCCGGTGAGCCGAGGGCCGCGGCGACGCCGATCGCCAGCAGGACGAGCGGGTTGAGTCGCGTGATCAGGCCAGTCATCGCACGACGACCCCCTCATGCAGGACCACGTCGCGGTCGCGCGGCAGGTCCGGATCGTGCGTGGAGACGGCCACCGTGGCACCTGCCTGCGCCGACGCCCCCAGCCAGCCGGCGACGGTCGCCCACGTGCCTCGGTCCTGTCCGACGGTGGGCTCGTCCGCGAGGACCAGCCCCGGCCGGTGCGCGCAGCTGGCCGCGAGCGCCAGCCGGCGCTGCTCTCCGCCCGACAGCCGGTAGGGGTGATCGTCACCACGGCCGACCAGGCCGATGACCTCGAGCACCGCGTCCACGTCGACGGTGCGCCCGAACGCTGCAGGGCTGGCCTCCAGCTCCTCGCGCACCGTCCGCGCGACGAAGCCGAGCTCGGGGTCCTGGGGGCACCAGCCGAGCTCGGCCGGTGCGTCGACCTCCCCCGAGACGGGCTCCAGGAGTCCGCCCAGCGCCAGCAGCGCCGTGGACTTGCCCGCTCCGCTGCGGCCCACGAGCGCTGTCAGGGTGCCGGGTGCCAGCTCGAGCGTCAGCCCGTCGACCGCCCGCGTGCGCTCGGTGCCCCGCAGCGTGCGCGTGACCCGGTCGATCACCAGCGCACGAGCGGTGACGCCGGCCGGGGCGAACGGGTGCACCAGTTCCTCAGGGATCCAGGCCGGCTCGGGCGCCGGGCGCCCCGGCATCCATAGCGCCTCCGGCACGGCAGCGCCACGGAACGACGGCACGGACCCGTCGAAGACCGGTCGCCCCTCCTCGAGCACGACGACCCGGTCGACATGGTCGAGCCAGAGCTCGAAGCGGTGCTCGACCACGAGGAGCGAGCAGTCGCCGACGACGCGCAGGACGGCGTCGCGGACCTCCGCCGCCAGCTCGGCGTCCAGCATGGACGTCGGCTCGTCCAGCAGGAGCAGGTCCGGCTCCGTCGCCAGGGCGCCCGCGAGCGCGAGACGGTGCCGCTCTCCGCCCGACAGCGCACTGGTGAAGCGCTCACGCCCCTGATCCAGGCCCACCGCCTCGAGCGCGGCGTCGACCCGTCGCCAGATCTCCTCGCGCGGCAGACCCAGGTTCTCCGGGCCGAACGCCACGTCGCGCCCGATCCGGTCCGCGACGATCGACGAGGACGGGTTCTGGGTGACCATCCCGATGCGCCCGTGCACCTCGACCGATCCGCTGGCCTCGCCGACCAGCGTCGTGCCGAGTGCGCCGGCGATCGCATGCAGGGCGGTCGACTTGCCACTGCCGCTGGGCCCGACCAGCAGGACGCGCTCACCGGGGTCGATGCGCAGGTCAAGCCGGTCGAGCGCCGGGCGGCGGGCGTGCAGCGGCGTCCAGGAGTAGTCGTGGAACGCGACCGTCACTGCCGGCCGGCAGCGAACGAGTCGAGCGCACCTGCCTGTGCGAGCGCACGCACCAGGAGCCAGCCACCCAACCCGGCGATGATGATGCCGGAGGTGACGAAGAAGCCCAGGTGGAACAGCCGCCACGTCAGGTCCCAGTCCGCGTAGTAGTAGTTCCATTCGTAGAAGGCTGCGAAGACCGCCGACAACGCGCCCGCGAGGACGGCAGTCGGCAGGTCGAACCTCCGGTACAGGAAGATCGCGAACGCGAGCTCGGCCCCGAGCCCTTGGACGAGGCCCGAGATCAGCACCGCGCTGCCCCACTCGGTGCCGCCGAGGACGATCGTGGACACGAGCGCGGCGACGAGCTCGGTGGCGAGCGCCGCACCTGGGCGGCGGACGATCAGGCCGCCGACGACGCCGGCGATGAGCCACATCCCGGCGAGGAGGGCCGCAGCCGGCTTGAATCCCACGGCCGCACCGATGTCGACGAGGGCGTAGAGCTTCCCCCAGCCCCAGAAGACGACGCCGAACGCGACACCGAGCATCGTGATGGTCACCAGGTCGAGCGTGCGATACCTCGTGGTGGAACGGACAGCAGATGTCATCGTGACTCCCTTCGCCGGTGCTAACCGGAGCAGGTTCAAGGGTCTGCGGCTGTTCCGCACTCTCAGCGCCCTCTGCATGGCGCTCCCCTGTCGTGTGCAGCCAGCCTAGCCTCCCGTGGCGGGCGCGGCACCGGGGGCGGCCCCCGAGGCGATTCCGTCCTCTGCCCAGGAGGCCCGAGCCGCGAGCCGGCCCAGCGGTGGGAGCTGCATCAGCAGCACGCAGGCGGTCCAGCCGATCGCGGTGCCCAGGGCGTTGCCGACGAGGTCGTCGACATCGGCGATCCGGCCGGCGCCCACGACGAGCACTCCGGCCAGCTGCACCGCCTCGATGGCCACGCTGACCAGCAAACCCACGGCCGCCGCCCGGCGCACCGTCCGGACTCCGGTGACGAGCGGCAGGAGCATTCCGAGGGGCACGAAGAGCAGGATGTTCAGCAGCATCCCGGCGGGGTCGTCCAGGACGTCGGTGAACGGCGTGAGGTGGACCAGGACGCGCCACGGCCGCGGGTCGTCCGTGGCGACGGGAAACGGCAGGAGCACATGCGCCAGGACGGCGGCGCCGTAGACGCACGCGACCACGCCGACCGCGGCGCGCAGCGGAGTGAGGCGCCCGCGACGGTGCAGCCACCCGAGCGACGCGGCGATCGCGGCGATCGTCGCCGGGATCAGCACGGGGAGCACGGGGATCTCGACGGTGGACACCGGAGGATCCTCTCAACCCCCGGGCACGCCAAGGGCGGGGGCGGGTCCGCAGAGACCCGCCCCCGCTCCCCCGGCGGCACTCAGTCGCGACGCGTGCGGCGACGTTGCAGCATCACGGCTGCACCAGCCACGACCAGGGCGCCGCCGAGGACTGCGACACCGAGCCCCGGACCACCGGCGGCGGCCAGGTAGTCGTCGCTGGCCCAGTCGTCGTCCGAGGCGTCGCCACTGGCGTCGGCGGCGACGATCTCCACCGGGACCTCGGCGATGACGACGCCCCGGCTGAGCACCTTCACCGTGTGGGAGCCGAGCGGCGCGTTCGTCGGGATGCGCACCGAGGCCTCGCCCGAGGTGCTCACCACCCGCGTGCCCATCGCGATCGGTTCGGAGTGCAGCTCGAAGGCCAGCTCCTTGCCGATCCAGTCCGGACCGAACGCGAAGGTGATCGTGTCGCCGGGCGACAGCACGTCGGAGCTGAGCAGCTCGACCTCATCGTCGGCGGGCTCCTCGCCCGGGTCAGTCGTGGGCTCGGTCGTCGGCTCCGCGGTCGGTTCGCTCGTCGGCTCCGAGGTCGGCTCCGAAGTCGGCTCGGTCGTCGGCTCCGAAGTCGGCTCGGTCGTCGGCTCCGAGGTCGGCTCGGTCGTCGGGTTGGTGACGGGGTCGCCCGAGACCGGGATGCTGCCGAGATCCAGCGCGGACGGACCCGCGCAGGTCAGTGCCGCCGGCAGCGTGGTGCTCGTGGTGTGGATCGTCGCCGCAATGGTGAAGTCCTGCGGCATGCCCAGCGCCACCGACTCGGCCGCGTAGGCCGGGACGGTGATCGAGGGCACCGTGCCCGAGGCCGGGATCAGCCACGGGGAGCCGGCCTGCTGCGGGATGTCCGTGCGGGGGGAGCTCAGGTTCGGGATCGCGACCGTCGACGTCTGACCGCCGGTGGTGAGCGTGATGGCGGCATCGGTCGAGCTGCCCTCGGCCGACCGGCCACCCAACAGGAGCACGGTCGACTCGCGCAGCAGCTCCGGCATCGTCAGCGTGATGCTGACCCCGCGCTCCGCGATGGTCTCACCGGGGCGCACTGAGCCGGGAACCGTCGTCTCGGCCAGGACGCCGATGTCGTGGTTGCCCAGGTTGAGTCCGCCAGCGACGACCTCGCACACGTACGTGAAGCTCTTCGAGAGGTCGACCGGCTCAGTCGGCGTGGGCTCGGTCGGCTCCGTGGTGGGCTCGGTCGTCGGGTCGGTCGTCGGCTCCGTGGTCGGCTCCGTGGTCGGCTCCGTGGTGGGCTCCGTGGTGGGCTCGGTCGTCGGGTCGGTCGTCGGCTCGGTCGTCGGCTCGGTCGTCGGCTCCGTCGTCGGCTCCGTCGTCGGCTCCGTGGTGGGCTCGGTCGTCGGCTCGGTCGTCGGCTCGGTGGTGGGCTCCGTCGTCGGCTCGGTCGTCGGCTCGGTGGTCGGCTCGGTGGTCGGCTCCGTCGTCGGCTCCGTCGTCGGTTCCGACGTGGGCTCGGTCACCGCGATCGAACCCAGGGCCAGGTCAGCGGGGCCGGTGCACGAGAGCGTCGACGGGATCGTGGAGTCGTCGGCCTTGTAGATGGTGGCGGTGATGTTGAAGGTCTGGGGCATGCCCACGACCACCGTGTCGGTGGCGTAGTCCGGCACCGTGATGGGCGGCACCATGCCGGTGGCCGGGATGAGCCACGGCTCGTTCGCCACCTGCGGGATCGGCGTGCGGGCCGAACCCAGCTCGGGGATCGCGACCGTCATCGTCTGGCCGCCCGACGTGAGGGTGACGGCGGAGTCGGTGGACGCACCGGCTGCCTCACGTCCTCCGAGCAGCAGCGCGGTGGACTGACGCAGGAGCTCCGGCATCGTGAGCGTGATGCTCACGGCGGTGGAGGGGATGGTCTCGCCGGGAGTCACCGAGTCCGGGACCACCGTCGTGGCCTTGACGCCGATGTCCTGGATGCCGAGGTTCAGACCGCCGGCGATGACCTCGCACTTGAAGGGGAAGTCCTTCTCGAGCGTCTGGTCGGCGGCCGCCGGACTGAGGAAGCCGGCACCGACGACACCGGCGGCGGCCAGGCCCACGGCGGCGACAGCGGCGGTCGCGCGTCGGGACGGTAGAAGTGTGAAGCGCACAGATGGTTCCCCTCGTTGTGGCGAGCACTCCATCTGGCGCACGCCGAACTGCGTGTGATCCACCTCACCCTAAGTGCTGTAACTCGTAGTGACAACCGGTGTTCGCGAACGACTTGCGCTGCCGACGACCGCGCATCGACCACAATGGGCCCATGCCCTCCGTGCGCACCCCCGACCCGAACCCCGGCTGGCTCTCCGAGTTTGAACTGGAGGAGACCCGCGGCCGCGTCCCGATCCTCTACGTGGAGGCGATCCCGGTCCGTCTGGACAGTCTCGGCCAGGTCGAGCAGGTCGGTCTGCTGCTGCGTGGGTCCGCCACCACCGGCACCATGGCGCGGTCGTTCGTCTCGGGACGCGTGCTCCACGGCGAGCCCATCCGCACCGCGCTGATGCGCAACCTGGAGAAGGACCTCGGTCCCACCGCGTTCCCGCAACTGCCCGCCGACATCGTGCCGTTCACGGTGGCCGAGTACTTTCCGTTGCCCGGCGTGACGCCCTTGCACGACGCGCGCCAGCACGCCGTCGCGTTGGCCTACGTCGTGGCGGTCACCGGTGAGTGCGACCCGCGCCAGGACGCGCTCGAGCTCTCGTGGCTGACCCCGCGCGAGGCCCTCGCCCCCGCGGTGCTCGACGAGCTCGAGGGAGGCCGCGGCGTCCTGCTCCAGCAGGCGATGGCGCACGTCGGCGCCCTGGCGTGAGCCGCAGGGCGGCCCCGCCGGGGACCCGTCACCCGAGCCCGTGGCTCATGCTCGTCGCGGCGATGGTGGCCCAGGTCACCGCCACCGCCGTGGTGAGCACGCCGCTGCTCCTCATCCCCCACCTGCACCTCGACGAGGGCCTCTCCCTCGTGGCCAGCGGTGCGCTCGCCGCCGCGCCCCTGGTGGGCACGCTGCTCACGCTCGTGGTCTGGGGAGCGATCGTCGACCGCGTCGGTGAGCGGATCGCCCTGTCCTCCGGTCTCGCCCTCCTCGTGGCCGGATGCGCCGTGGCGCTCGCGGGCGCCCGCGCCGACGACGCGATCGTCCTGGCTCTCGGCTTCGGCCTCTGCGGCGTGGCCGCAGGCAGCTCCAACTCCGCCAGCGGCCGCCTCGTCGTGGGCTGGTTCCCGGCCCACCGGCGCGGACTCGCGATGGGCATCCGTCAGACCGGTCTTCCGCTGGGCGTCGGGCTCGCCGCCCTCGTCGTGCCGGCGGCGGTGCAGACCCGCGGCGTCGCGTGGATCGTCACGCTGTGTCTCGTCGTCGCGGCCGTCGCCACCGTCTTCATCGCCGTGACCGTCGTCGACCCGCCCCGCCACGCGAGCGAGGACCCCAGCGGCGGCGCCAACCCCTACCGAGGCGATCGACGGCTGGCCCGGATCCACGCCGCCTCCGCACTGCTCGTCATCCCGCAATACGTGGTGTGGACGTTCATGCTGCTGTGGCTGATCGACCGGCACGGCTGGAGCGCCGCCGCCGCGGGCGTCCTCTACGCCGTCTCGCAGGTGCTCGGCGCCGCCGGCCGCATCGGGGCCGGCTGGTGGTCCGACCGCGTCGGCGACCGGCTCGGTCCCATGCGACAGGTCGCGGTCGCGGCCACCGCGGTGATGCTGCTGCTGGCGCTCCTCGAGGGCTCGCCCGTCGCGGTCGCCATCATGGTCGCGGCGACGATGATCACAGTGGCCGACAACGGGCTGGCCTTCACGGCGGTGGCCGAGATCGCCGGGTCGCGCTGGTCGGGCCGGGCGTTCGGGATCCAGAACACCGGGCAGTACCTCACATCGGCCGCCGTCCCTCCCGTGGTGGGCGCGATCGTGCAGTACGCGGGCTACGGCTGGGCGTTCGCGGCCGCGGCGGTCTTCCCCCTCGCAGCCATCGCCTGCGTGCCCGTTGCTACTCGTAGGTAACATCAAGGCACGGCTTTGGCTGGCCTAACTGAGCAGCCCGCTTCGCCGCAGATTAGGGTCAGCACAAACTGCTTGAACCGCGAGAGGAATCGGCATGGAACCGATCAACATCATCGCCGGAGTGATCACGCTGGTCTCCACGGCGTTGGCGGTGTACTACCTGGCACCCGGGATCAAGCGGATGCTCGGAGTCATCCGCGCCGGCACGCCGGCCTACGGGCGCACCGACAACCCCAAGAGCCGCACGAAGAACATGCTGGTCGAGACGCTCGGCCACACGCGCATGCTCCAGTGGCAGTGGGTCGGCATCCTGCACTGGGCCGTCTTCTTCAGCTTCATCATCCTCAGCACCGCGGTCGCGACGGCCTACCTGCAGGTCTGGAACCCGCACCTCGTGCTGCCGCTGATCGGCCACTTCTTCCTGTTCGAGTGGGTCAGCGAGCTCATCGCCTGGCTCGGCCTGATCGGCATCGCCGCGCTCGTCGTGATCCGTCAGCGCAACCACCCGCGCACCCTGGGCCGCAAGAGCCGCTTCTTCGGCTCGCGCTTCGGCCAGGCCTACTTCGTCGAGGCGATGGTCGCGCTCGAGTGCGCCGCCGGCATTCTCATCCGCGGCGCCGAGTACCAGCTGATGAGCCTCGAGGGCGACAGCCACGCGAGCGCCTTCCACTTCCCCACCACCGCCTGGATCGGCGAGACGCTGTGGTCGGGCCTGTCGGTCACCGGCCTCGAGGCCGCCATCACGATCCTGGCCGTCGTCAAGGTCGTCTCGGCCACCGTCTGGCTGATGGTGATCGGCAAGAACCTGACGATGGGCGTCGCCTGGCACCGCTTCCTGGCCTGGTTCAACATCTACTTCAAGCGCGAGGCCGACGGCGGCACCGCCCTCGGTGCCCTCGTCCCGCTCTACGTCGCCGGCAAGCCGCTCGACCTCGAGACCATGGAGGACATGGAGGAGGAGGAGTTCGAGAAGCTCGGCGTCGGCAAGGTCGAGGACTTCAGCTGGAAGAGCATCCTGGACTTCTCCACCTGCACCGAGTGCGGTCGCTGCCAGAGCCAGTGCCCCGCGTGGAACACCGAGAAGCCGCTCTCGCCGAAGCTGCTCATGATGGGCCTGCGCGAGCACGCCTACGCGAAGGTGCCGCTGCTCGGCGCCGACCCCGAGACCCTCACCGAGGAGCAACAGCGCGAGCTGGAGCGTCCGCTCATCGGCAGCGAGGACCTCTTCGGCGTCATCGACCCCGACGTCCTGTGGTCGTGCACCAACTGTGGCGCCTGCGTCCAGCAGTGCCCGGTCGACATCGAGCACGTCGACCACATCGACAACATGCGCCGCTACCAGGTGCTCGTCGAGTCCAACTTCCCCGCCGAGCTCAACAACATCTTCAAGGGCCTCGAGCGCAAGGGGAACCCGTGGGGCATGAACCCGCGCGACCGCATGAAGTGGGCCGAGGACCTCGACTTCGAGGTCAAGCAGGTCGGCGTCGACGTCGAGTCCCTCGACGAGGTCGAGTGGCTGTTCTGGGTCGGTTGCGCCGGCGCCTTCGAGGATCGCGCCAAGAAGACCACGCAGGCCGTCGCCGAGCTGCTGGACATCGCCGGCGTCACCTTCGCCGTCCTCGGTGACGGCGAGACCTGCTCGGGCGACTCCGCCCGCCGTGCCGGCAACGAGATCGTCTTCAAGCAGCTCGCGATGGAGAACGTCGCGGTCTTCCAGGAGACCAAGGTCAAGAAGGTCGTCTCGACCTGCGCCCACTGCTTCAACACGCTCAAGAACGAGTACAAGGAGCTCGGCATCGAGCTCGAGGTCGTGCACCACACGCAGCTGCTCAACCGCCTCGTGCGCGAGAAGAAGCTCAAGCCGGTCGCGCCCGCGGCTCCCGCGGCCAAGGTCACGTACCACGACCCCTGCTTCCTGGGCCGTCACAACCAGGTCTACTCGCCGCCGCGCGAGCTGATCGGCGCGACGGGCGCGGACTACGTCGAGATGGACCGCAGCAAGGAGACCTCCTTCTGCTGCGGCGCCGGCGGCGCCCGCATGTGGATGGAGGAGAAGATCGGCTCCCGCATCAACATCAACCGCACCGAGGAGGCCATCGGCACCGGCGCGGAGAAGATCGCCGTCGGCTGCCCGTTCTGCCGCGTCATGCTGGCCGACGGCCTCACTGCGAAGCAGGCCGAGGACGAGTCGCTCGTCAACGTCGAGGTGCTCGACGTCGCGCAGCTGCTGCTGCAGGCGGTCAAGCGCTCCGAGGAGGACGTCGTGGCCGAGGCGGAGGCCCTGGTCATGGCGGCCGAGGAGTCGCACGCCTCCGGCGACGAGCCCGAGGACGCCGAGCCCGGACCCGCGGCCGAGGCCGATCCCGGCACGCTGACCGACACCGAGTCGGTGGGCGCCGCCGCGGACGCGCACGACTCGGCCGAGGCTCCCACGGACGCCGGCGACGACCTCGACAACCCCGAGGGCGACAGCCGCGCCGAGGACGCCGAGATGGCCGCGAAGCACAACATCGCGGTCGACGACAAGGGCACCGCCGGCGGCATCTTCGAGAAGGGCGACGCCACGCCGGAGGGCGCGGCCGACCACGAGGGCACCAAGCCCGTCTCCGTGGCCACCGAGCCCGAGGACGAGCCGGCCCAGTCCGACCCCGAGCCCGAGGCCACGGGCGATGCGGTGTCGAACCCGGAGCTCGGCTCGGAGTCCGAGGACGGTCCGGCCCAGAACGAGCGCCAGGAGGGCCTCGGCCAGCCTGACGCCGAGGCGGCGGCCGAGGTGTCCGAGGCTCCCGCCGAGGCGCCCGAGACCGAGGCCGAGCCCGCCGAGGCCGAGCCCGCCGCCGAGGAGCCGGAGGCCACCGAGCCCGAGGCCACCGAGGACGCCCCCGCCGCGAACGAGCAGCCGTCGCTGCTCGACGCGCTGGAGGACGACGAGCCGAAGCCGCACACGGCGGCCGAGGACGAGCCCAAGCCGGAGCCGCACCCCGAGAGCGGTGACACGACGAACCCGGACGCCGAGTCCGTCGTGTACGACGACTCCGAGCCCGAGCTGCCGGCCGAGAAGCACGCCGAGCCGTCCTCGGAGCAGGAGGAGCTCGCCGCGATCACGCCGGTCGAGGACGCCCCCGCCCCGGATCCGGTCTCGGACGACGCCGTGCCGCTCAGTGACGCCAACCCGTCGGGGGCCGAGCTGAGCGAGTCCGCCCAGCAGGCCGCTCAGGACGACGAGGCCGACGACACGAAGGCCTGACGGCCCTCACGCACGACGACGCGCCAGCCCCTCACGGGTGCTGGCGCGTTGTCGTTACCGCGGAGAGGACCTAGGGACGGGCACCGCGCTGCTGCACACAGCGGCTGGCCGCACCGATGCCACCGGTGAGCGCGGCACGAGCATCCTTCGTCTCGAGCCACGAGGCCAGGAACCCCGCGGTGAACGCGTCGCCGGCACCGGTGGTGTCGACCACCTGCACGCGCGGCGCGGCCACCTGCTCGCGCGCGCTCCCGGCCACGTAGGCGGCTCCCATCGAGCCGAGCGTCACCACGACGTGCGGGTACATGGACGTGAGGGTGTCGAAGTCGACGAACGGGCCGGTGGCACCGACCAGCAGGCGCGCCTCGTCGAGGTTGGGCACCAGCAGGTCGACCCCGCGGGTCCAGGCGGCGAACGCCTCGGGCGTGACCCCGCGCAGGAACGCAGTGGTGCTCGGGTCGACGCTCACGCCGGCTCCGCGCCGCTTGGCCTCGGCGATCAGCTCGATCGCGACGTCGCGCGTCTGCGGGTCGAAGAACGTGTAGCCGGTGAGGTGCAGCCAGTCGACCCCGTCCCACAGGTCCTCGGGCAGGTCGGCGGAGGCCAGGGTGCCGTTCGCGGCGCGGTCGACGTACATCGTGCGGTCGGCGTCGTCATCGAGGGTCAGCACGATCGTGGCCGTGGGCAGCAGCGGGTCGGCGACGAGCCGCGGCTCCACCTGATGGTCGCGCAGAGCGGCGCCGTGCCGCTGCACCCCGTCGTTGCCGACCTTGCCGAAGAACCGGGTGTCGGCGCCGAGGAACCCCAGCCACGCCGCGGTGTTCGCGGCCGAGCCGCCGGGTGTCATCCGGATCTGGGCGCGGGTGTCACTGCGCGGCGCGACGGGCTCGAGCGGCAGCACGCCGATGTCGTCGACCACGTCACCCACGACGAGGATCACGGGTACTCCGCCGCGGCGATCGCGATGCGCGCGGCGACCGCGATGTTGTTGCGCGCGATGTCGAGGTTGACCGCGAGGCTGTCGCCGCCGGTCAGCTCGACGATGCGCTGCAGGAGGAACGGCGTGACCTCCTTGCCCGACAGGCCCTTCGCGTCGGCCTCGGCCAGTGCGCGCTCGAGCGCCTCGGCGTGGACGACGGGATCGAGCTGCTTCTCCTCCGGCAGCGGGTTGGCCACGACGATGCCCGACTTCAGGCCCAGCTCGTCGCGGCTGTGCATGACGGCGGCGACGGCGAACGCGTCCTCGGCCCGCCAGTCGAGCTCGTGGCCCGACGACGTCAACCAGAAGCTGGGAAAGTCCTTCGTGCGAAAGCCCAGGACGATGACGCCGAGCGTCTCGAGGCGCTCGAGCGTGGCGGGGATGTCGAGGATCGACTTCACGCCCGCCGACACGACCGTGATCGGCACCTGGCCCAGCACCGTGAGGTCGGCGGACTCGTCGAACGACTCCGACGCACCGCGGTGCACGCCGCCCAGGCCGCCGGTCGCGAAGACACGAATCCCGGCGCGGTCGGCGATCCACGACGTGGCGGCCACCGTGGTGGCGCCGCTGCCGGCCATGCCGAGCACCACGGGCAGGTCGCGCACCGTGAGCTTCGGGACGTCCTCGTTCGCGATCCGGGCGAGCTCGTCAGCGGTGAGGCCGGCCTTCAGCTCGCCGTCGAGCACCGCGATCGTGGCCGGCGTGACGCCCTGCGACCGCAGGATCTCCTCGAACTCCTGCGCCGCCTCGAGGTTGTCGGGACGGGGCAGGCCGTGGCTGATGATCGTGGACTCGAGGGCGACGACGGGCCGCCCCTCGTCCAGGGCAGCGGCGACTTCGGGGGACGGCTGGACTCTCACCCGGCGACTCTATCGAGGCGCGACGTCAGAACTCGTAGCCGCAGTTCGAGCCGATCTCCCGGAACGAGCCCTTCATCGGGAAGATCTGGACCTCGTCGACCTTCTTGTCACGGGGGCCCTTGCGGTTCTTGATCAGCTTCACGGTGACCTTCGCGCGCCAGTGGCTGTAGTAGAGGCCCGTGTTTCCCCATCCGGTCCTGTCGCCCGGGGTCGTGGTCCAGTCGTAGTTCTTGTTGGTGACCTTGACCCAGTTGGACTCGGAGTAGTAGCGATCCTCCTCCCTCCACATCCCGCTCTTGTAGACCTCCCACTCGATCCAGCGCTTCACCATGTACTTGCCGGAGCCGTACAGGTAGGCGGGATCCTTGAAGGTCACCCGCACGGCGATGGCCGACTTGAAGGTGTCGCAGCTCTTCCACCGCGTGGTGATCCGGAACGTGCCGGCCTGCGCCGCCGGCGCGAATCCCAGGATCAGCGCCGCGAGCAGGGTCACGACCAGCGTGATGCGTCTCGTCCTCATCTCAGTGCCTCTCTCATCGGTAGACCGTGATCGTGACGACGCCGGTCCGTGCGTCCATGGCGTTGGGTGACTGGGAGAAGACGACCTGGAGCCGGTGCCGGCCCCGCGCGAGGGGCGGGCTGACGAGCGTCAGGGTGTTCCGGTGCCGTGCGGCGAGGGTGGCCGTGGCCCGCACGCGACCGTCCACGAGGAGCTGGAGGCGCCCTGTCGCGTTGATCGCCGGCGTCGTCCTGAGGGTCGCGGTGACGCGGATGCGCTCCGTCGTGAGGAAGGTGAGGTCGTTGACGCGGCCCCCGAGCCTCGTCGCGGCCTTGACCCGCACGGTGACCGGCGCCGAGGTCGAGGACGAGAACTGTGCGTCTCCGCTGTAGGTGGCGGTCAGCACGTGGTCACCCAGGGCGAGGTTGCGGGGCAGGGCGAAGGTCGCGGCGCCGTTCGCCAGCTCGGCCGTGCCGAGTACGCGCTGGCCGTCGCGGATCGTCACGGTCCCCGTGGGCGGTCCACCCGCGCCCGTGACCGCGATCGTGACGGTCGCCGCGGCACCGTAGGCGACGGTGGCCGGCGCGCGCAGCACGGTCGAGGTGGCCGTGACGGCTCGGTTCGGGTCGAACGCCCACAGCTCGTTCCCGACGTTGCGGTCGTCATCGGGACTGTTGACGAAGTAGAGCAGCCCTTCCGCGCCGTAGAACACCATCGGCCCGTCGAGCACCGCTCCCGCCGCGTTCGGCAGGTCCATCACCCGCTCGGTCCCGGCAGGAGTGCCGTCGGTCCGGTAGAGGTCGCGGCCCGAGCCGCCGTTGGCCCCGAAGTACGCGTGGGAGCCCCACGTGGTGATCGGGAACGGATGCGCCCCGGCCGCCCCGGCACGCAGGTCCCCGAGGCGGACCGAGGACGTCCCGCCGGAGAACCACGGCTCCCGGCCGGTGTCGTCCTGCTCGAGCCCGAAGACCACCCCGGAGCCCAGCGTCACCGGATCGGTGGCGTCTCCCGCCGGGCTCACGCGCTGACCAGCGCCCGTGCCGTCGGTGGCCCACATGCCGTCCCAGTCACCGCTCCAGGCCCGGTAGAACAGCCGGCCGCCTGCGACGGCGGGCTCGAAGTCCCACTGGTCGTCGAGGTACGCGAGCGGCAGGTGCGCGACCTTGACGGTCCCCTCGGAGACGCCGTTCGTCCGCCACATCTCGGGCTCGGCGACGCCGGGCTCGGTGCTGTCGAGGAGGAAGTACAGCGATCCCCCCATCACCGCCGTCCCGGTCCGCTCGGCGAACGGCGTGCTCTCCTGCGGCGACGGGTCGCCCCAGGCATCGGTCTGCGAGATGTCTTTGACGAGCTGCGGAGGGCCGGTGGGGCCGACCCTCCACAGCTCTCTCCCCGTTCCGGACGTCGCGACGTAGTGATCGCCCCACTCGCTGACATCCGCGGTCCTGATCGTCTGGTCGGCCGTGAACACGAACGCGTCGCCGACCATCCCCAGTGCGACCGGGCTGGAGTCCGTCCAGTCCGTCCGCCACTGGTCCTGCAGCTCCTCGTCGGAGGTCATGCGCGCCGTCGGGTTGACGTCCAGCAGCTGGGGCGCCGCCCCGGGTCCGGTCCACCGGTACAGCTCACGCCCGTGCGCGCCGTCGTCGGCCGCGAGGTAGACCGCTCCGGGCCCTGCCTCGAGCAGCCATGTCGAACCGGCGTCGTCGACCGTGAGGTCGGCGATCATCTCCGTGCCCTCGGTCGTCCCGTCGGAGTACCAGACCTCCGCGCCTCCTGCCGGGCCCGTGGCGGTGAAGACGAAGCCGCTGCCGAACTTCAGGAGCGAGCCCACCAGGCCACGCCCGCCCGGGTTCGGGTCGAAGAACTCGTGCGTTCCCTCGCTGGTGCCGTCGGAGGTCCACAGCTCACTGTCGTTCGAGCTGGTCCCGCTGCTGCCGTGATTGACCCAGAAGATCCGATCGCCGATGGCGACGTGGGCCGCGCTCGTCCCGCCCTCGAGGCCCGTCGCCACGCGGTAGGGCTCGGGCGGAGCCGCCACGGCCGGAGCCGCCACGAGGCCCATCA
The DNA here is from genome assembly GCF_013868155.1 of Aeromicrobium phoceense. NCBI lineage: Bacteria > Bacillati > Actinomycetota > Actinomycetes > Propionibacteriales > Nocardioidaceae > Aeromicrobium > Aeromicrobium phoceense. Next base: position 911,249 of record NZ_JACEOG010000001.1, on the reverse strand, counting down.
CGAGCACGAGGATCGCGCCAAGCATCCACCGGACCGACCGAGTCATCGCCACACCTCCGCGAACGACCCCCCAAGATCCTCAGGGTCACACCCGCGGTCGGAGCGCGTGACGGAAAACGTTCACTTACCGGCGAATTCGTGACCTGCGACCGCTGATGGGTCAGGTGGTGCCGGAGAGGTTGACTCAGAGCCCGAGGACGGCGCGCACGGTGGTGATGACGCCGTTCTCGGAGTTCGGCGGGGCGGTGTAGTTCGCCAGGTCGAGGATGTCGGGATGGGCGTTGCCCATCGCGAACGACCAGTCGGCCGCCTCGAGCATCTCGTAGTCGTTGAGGTAGTCGCCGAACACCATCGTCTGGGTGGCGTCGATGCCCATCTCGGACTGGAGCTCGCGGACGGCGAGACCCTTGTTGACGCCCTCGGCCATCACGTCGACCCAGTGGGCGCCCGAGATCGCGACCGGGTTCTTCTCCGCGTGCTCGATGAGGAACGGGGCGGTGACGGCCTCGAGGTCGCCGAAGTCGTGGACGGCGAGCTTGATGATCGTGTCGTCGACGGCCGTCAGGTCGTCGACCACCTTGAGCCGCCGGTAGTACGGCTCGACCTGGTCGAGGAAGGGCTGGTCGGTGCGGTCGATCCACGCCGACTCGACGCCGCAGACCACGATGCCGAGGTCGACGCCGCGATCGAGCAGTCCCTGCGTCTTCGCGACGGCCGTGGACACCCAGGCCGGGTTCAACGGGTGCACCGCCACCTCGACGCCTCGGTGGGTCACGTAGGCGCCGTTCTCGGCGATGATGACGAGCTCGCCGGCGACCTCGTGGAACATCGACTCGATGGTCGCCCACTGGCGTCCGCTGGCAGGAGCGAAGGCGACGCCGGCCGCCTGCAGGTCACGGATGAGGCCGAAGGTCTCGGCGGGCATCTGCTTGCGCTCGTCGAGGAGGGTGCCGTCGAGGTCGGCCACGACGAGCTTGATGTCGGGCGCGGTCATGCCCTCAGTCGATCACACTCCGGTGGAAGTTCGCGTGGGACCGCGATGCCGTCGGTCCGCGCTGGCCCTGATAACGGGACCCGTACTTCTCCGAGCCGTAGGGGTTCTCCGCGGCCGACGTCAGCCGGAAGAAGCACAGCTGGCCGATCTTCATGCCGGGGTAGAGCTTGATGGGCAGCGTCGCGACGTTGGCCAGCTCGAGCGTGATGTGGCCCTGGAAGCCGGGGTCGATGAAGCCGGCCGTCGAGTGCGTCATCAGGCCTAGACGGCCCAGCGAGGACTTGCCCTCGAGCCGGGCGGCCACGTCGTCGGGCAGCGTCACGTACTCGTAGGTGGAGCCGAGCACGAACTCCCCCGGGTGCAGGATGAACGCGTCCTCGCCGTTGACCTCGACCTCGCGCGTCAGGTCGGACTGGTCCTGCGCCGGGTCGATGTGCGGGTACTTGTGGTTGTCGAACACGCGGAAGAACTTGTCGAGGCGCACGTCGATGCTCGACGGCTGGATCATCGAGGGCTCGTAGGGGTCGAGCGCGACCCGTCCGGCGTCGATCTCGGCGAGGATGTCGCGGTCCGAAAGCAGCACGAGTAGAACCTAACGCACGCCTGCCGCCCTGGTCGCGGAGCCGTTCTGACCGGTGACGCCTGGCCCTTTCGTGTGCGAGGGTGCTGGCAAGCCAACCCTGAGGAGTCAGACGTGTACAAGACCATCCTCGTCGGCGTCGACGGCAGCGACACCGCGTCCCGCGCCGCGGAGGTCGCGGCCGGGCTCGCCTCCGCCACCGGCGCCGCGCTCCACATCGTCACGGCGGTCGACGAGAAGGCCGCCGCGGCCACCGACCTGCCGCCTGGCATGCACCCGCTCAGCCCCGGCGAACGGGCCGAGGCCATCGCGCGCCAGGTCGCCGAGGGCCTCTCCTACCAGGGGACCGTCGAGGCGAGCCCCGCGCCCGGCAAGCCCGCCGACGCCCTCGTGCACGTCGCGAAGGAGATCGGCGCCGACCTCATCGTGGTGGGCAACCGTCGCGTGCAGGGGATCAGCCGCCTGCTCGGCAGCGTGGCCACCGACGTGGCGCACCACGCGCCCTGCGACGTGTACATCGTGAAGACGGTCTGAGCGGGAGCGAACGCCGCTCGTGGATGGAGCCGGTGACGGGAATCGAACCCGCGTATCTTGCTTGGGAAGCAAGCGCTCTGCCATTGAGCTACACCGGCGGTGTGCCCCGATCGTACTAGGCACGCTCGCCGGCCTCGCAACGTCATACGGAACGGCTGCTGGAGCGACCGCATCGTATGACGCAGCGGCGGCCTCAGAACTGGCGGAGGAACTCGCGGACCTGGCCCACCAGCTCGGCGGGGCGCTCCTCGGGGATCCAGTGGCCGGTGCCCGAGATCTCGGTGACCGTGACGTTCGGCGGGCCCTCCACGCGGCGCACGAGGCTGGGCGCCAGCACGAGATCGCCCGTGCCCGGCAGGAAGAGCAGCGGCACGTCCTCGACCCGGCGGGCGTAGCCGCGGCCGATCTTCGGGATCTCCTTCTGCAGGAAGGAGCGGTACATCGCCTGGCCGGCGCGGGCGCGCGCCGGGTCGCGGAACCGCGCCAGGTACTCCTCGCGCACCGAGCGCGGCCAGTGGAAGCGCCGAGTCGCCCCCGCGCGGAAGACCGTCTTCAGCAGCACCTGACCCGCGCGGCGCTGCAGGAACGCACCACCGGGACCACCGGCGATCGGCTGGTACGCGAAGCGCCACATCTGGTGCAAGGGCACGTCCTGCCACGGCGCCACGATCGCGGCGGCGACGACGCCCCGCGTGGAGCCCGGGTGGCGGCTCGCGACGAGCAGCGAGGTCCAGGCGCCCCAGTCGTGACCGACGAGCACCGGCCGTTCGAGCCCGAGGACCTCGAGGGCGCGGGCGACCTCGTCGGCGATGACGCGCTTGTCGTAGGCGTCCGTTCCTTCCGGCACGTCGCTCCAGCCCGCACCGCGCAGGTCGAGCGCGACGACGTGGTGGGTCTCCGCCAAAGCGGGCATCACGTGACGCCAGCAGAACCAGTGCTGCGGCCAGCCGTGCAGCAGGACGAGGGTCGGACGGTCGGCCGATCGGTGAGCCGTTCCGGCCTCCGCCACGTGCAGGCTCACGCCGTCGACATCGATCCACCGGTGCTCGACTCCGGGCACCACAGGCAGGGTCCGTTCGGTCATGGATTGATCGTAGGGTGATCCGCATGACACTCGTCGAGCTCACGCGCGAAGACTCCGTCCGCACGATCACGCTGAACGCCCCCGAGCGCCTCAACGCCCTCGACTGGCCGCTACTGGAGGAGCTACGCGCGGCCGTCGAGTCCGTCGCCGCCGACGACGAGGCCCGCGCCCTCGTGGTCACGGGCGCCGGCAAGGCCTTCTGCTCGGGCGCGAATCTCGAGAGCCTCTTCGGCGACACCGGCCGCCCGGCCGACGTCCTGCGCGAGCACCTGATGAACGTCTACGCCTCGTTCCTGGGCATCCGGAACCTCTCGATCCCCACGGTCGCAGCAGTGCACGGCGCGGCGGTCGGCGCCGGGCTGAACATCGCCCTCGCGTGCGACGTCATCGTGGCGGGACCCGAGGGCGGCTTCGGGCCCACCTTCAGCAAGATCGGCCTGCACCCCGGCGGCGGCTGCACGTGGATGCTCACCCAGCGCATCGGCTCGGCCAACACGGCCGCAGCCCTCTTCAACGGCGACATCATCAAGGCCGAGGCCGCCCTGCGGCTGGGCATCGCCCAGGAGATCGCCGACGACCCGAAGGCCCGTGCCGCCGAACTCGCCGCGTCGTGGAGCATACGCAACCCCAAGTTGATGTCCGACATCAAGAAGTCGGTCGCGATCGCGGCGCGCGACGACCTCCACGAGTCGCTCAACTTCGAGTCGTGGGCGCAGGCCGAGTCGCTCAGCAGCCCGGAGTTCGCGGCGTTCGCCGCGAGGTTCGCCGGACGCTGACGCCTCACGCTGACACCGGACGCCCGTCGACTCCGGCCGAGGGGCGTGAGAAGGTCAGTTCCCATGTGGACCCTGCATGGTGACGGCTCGAACGTCTCCCCCGGCGCGATCGTCCTGCCCGAAGAGCGCCTCTCCTGGCCGCGCACCCTGGGCTTCGGCGCCCAGCACGTCGTGGCGATGTTCGGCGCGACGTTCCTCGTGCCGCTCCTCACCGAGATGCCGCCGACGACGACGCTGTTCTTCTCCGGCTTCGGCACCCTGCTCTTCCTGGCGATCACCCGCGGCCGGCTGCCCAGCTACCTCGGGTCGTCATTCGCGTTCATCTCCCCGGTCCACGCGCTCGTCCTCGACGACAACATGGGCGCCGCCCTGTTCGGCATCATGTGCACGGGCATCACGCTGGCCGCGTTCGGCTTCCTCGTGCAGGCCACCGGGCGGGCGTGGCTCGAGACGCTGATGCCCCCGGTCGTCACCGGCGCCATCGTCGCGCTCATCGGCTTCGCCCTGGCCGGCGCCGCCACCGACAACTTCGCCAAGGCGCCGTGGCTCGCCACGATCACGCTGGCGGTCATCTGCCTCTCGGCCGTGCTGCTCACCGGGTTCGCCGCGCGGCTGTCGATCCTCTTCGGCATCGTCGCGGGCTACCTCGTGGCACTCGCCTCGGGGGAGATCGACTTCAGCAAGGTCGAGAAGGCCGACTGGGTCGGCTTTCCCGAGTTCCACACCCCCACGGTCGAGTGGTCCGTGCTGCCGATGTTCCTGCCGATCGTGCTGGCGCTGATCGCCGAGAACATCGGCCACGTCCGCAGCGTCGCCCACCTCACCGACCGGCCGGCCATCAACGAGGAGACGGGTCGCGCCCTCATCGCCGACGGCTTGGCCACCACGATCGCCGGCGGCTTCGGCGGCTCGGCGACCACCACGTACGGCGAGAACATCGGGGTCATGACCGCGACGCGCGTCTTCTCCAGCGCCGCCTACGTGGTGGCCGGCGTCGTGGCGATGCTGCTGAGCCTCTCCCCCAAGTTCGGTGAGCTGCTCGGGACGATCCCCGAGGGCGTCATCGGCGGCGTGACGGTCGCGCTCTACGGCCTCATCGGCCTGATCGGCGTGCGCATCTGGATGGACCACCACGTCGACTTCGCCAACCCGATCAACCTCTACACGGCTGCCGCGGCTCTCATCATCGGCATCGGCAACCTCACGATCACGCGCGGTGACGTGTCGCTGTCGGGCATCACGCTGGGCTCGGTCGCCGCGATCGTGATCTACCACGTCATGCGGATCGTCCAGCGCGATCCCGACGCCGAGGTGGCCACCGAGAGCGTCGACCCGGGCGCCTGACCCTGTAGACATGGGCGGGTGGATCCCACCCTGGTGCTGCTGGTCGGAGCGTGCGCGTTCGCGACGTCAGCGCTCACCGCGGTGCTGGGCTTCGGCGGCGGCGTCGTCCTGCTGGCCGTGCTCGTCGCGTTCCTCGACCCGCTCGTCGCGCTGCCGCTGCACGCCGCCATCCAAGTGGTGTCGAACGGCACCCGGACGCTGGTCCGCCGCCGTGACGTCGACTGGCGGATCGTGTGGCGCACCTCCCTGCTCCTGCTGCCCGCGGGCGCGTTGACCTTGTCGCTGGCGCGCCAGGCACCGGATGCCGCGCTGCAGGCGGCCATCGCCATCGCGGTCCTCGTGGCGACGTGGGTGCCCGTGTGGCTCTCGCGTCCGCTGCCCGCGCCGAGCCCGGGCGGGTGGATCGCGATGGGTGGTGTGCTCGGTGCCCTCAACCCGGTGGTCGGGGCAACCGGCACGCTGGCCGCGCCGTTCTTCCGGGCCGGCACCAAGGACAGGATGGGATTCGTCGGCACCTTCGCCGCGTCGCAGGTGGCGGGTCACGCCGCCAAGCTCGTGATCTTCGGCGCGGTCGGGCTGCTGCCCGCCGCCCAGGCCCCGGCGGCCGCCGTCGGCATCGTCGGCGTCATCACCGGGACCTGGGTGGGCAGTCGCGTCCTCGACCGGATGCCCGAGCGCCGCTTCGACCGGATCTACCTCGTGGCGATCACGCTCGTCGCGGCGTGGCTGCTGGTCGACGCGCTGCGCTGACGGCGCTCAGCTGGCCTCCGGTCCGGGCGGGGTCGGGTACGAGGTGTCGCCCTTGAGCGGCCTCGACGTGACCCGCTCGCAGGAGGCGTCGACCTGGGCGCTGCCGACGAGCCAGCCGTAGGTCAGGAAGGTCACGGAGTCGTAGCCGTCGCCGCAGTAGACGGAGGCGCCGCTCGCCACCTGGCTGATGAGCACCTCGTCGTCACCGGAGCCGGCGTCGACCCTGTCGGATTCGGTGACACTGATCTGGTCGTTCCCCTCGCCACCGTTCAGGGTGTCCACGCCGACGCCACCGCTGATCTCGTCGTTGCCGGGACCACCGGAGATCGAGTCGTTGCCAGGACCACCGATGATCATGTCGTGGCCCGCGTCGCCGCGCAGCCAATCGTCACCCTCGTCGCCCCAGATGTCGTCGTCACCGTGCTCACCGCCGATGCTGTCGTTGCCGCCACCGCCGTGGAGCTCGTCCCCACCCCCGCTGCCCAGGAGTGCGTCGTTCCCGTCGCCGCCGAAGAGCCGATCGATGCCACCCAGGACCGCGTCGCTGTCGGCGTCGCCCACGAGCGTGTCGTGGCCCGGTCCTCCGTCGACGTAGTCGTCGCCAGCGAGCGCGACCACGTGGTCGTCCTCTCCGTACAGGTAGATGCTGTCGTTCCCGGTCGTGCCGTCGAGCCAGTCCGGCCCCTCGGTGCCGGTGATCCTGGCCGCGTGGGCCGGAGCGACGGCTCCGATCGTGAGCACGGCGGCCGCGGCGAGGGCGAGGCGCAGCCGGCGGCGAGCGCGGCGGTGGGTGGGACGGTCGTGGACACTCGTCATCTGTTCCCCCTGAACGAGACGCGGGGGTCGGCACTCTGCTGCCCCCGATGGCGTGAGTGGGCTCAGCGTAATCGCCACGGCGCCCGGCGCAAGGGGTCAGACGGCGGCGTGCCGGTCGGCGACCGTGCGGGCCTCCTCGCGCAGGGCCTGGACGCAGAAGCGCACGCTGGGTCGCTCGAACCGGTCGGGCCGCAGCACCGCCGTGATGTCGCGCCGCGCCCGGATGCCGACGAGCGGGCGGGTCACGAGCCCGTTGTCACGCGTCCGTGTCGTGAAGCGCGGCAGGATCGCGATGCCGTGGCCCGCGGCGACGACGGCCTCGACCACGCCGTTGTCGTCGAAGCGCTGCGCGATCCGCACCGACTCGCCGGTCACCGCCACGAGCTGCTGCAGCACCCGGTCGTAGGGATAGCCGTGCGGCGCCCCGATCCACGTCTCGCCGATGACGTCCTTCGGCGACAGGCTCTGCTTCGCCGCGAGGCGGTGGCTCTCCGGCAGTGCCACGTCGAGTGGCTCGCGCAGCAGTGACACGAGCTGGAGCCCGCGGTCGTGCCACTCCTCGGTCGCGGCGGGCGAGTCGGCGACCACGATGTCGAAGTTCGCCACCATGTCGAGCACGTCGAACCGCTGGGTGGGGTCGCGGTCGGTGCAGATGAGGTTCACGGCGGGCTCGGCGACCACGCGAGTAAGCAGTCCGGGCAGCAGCATCTCGCCGCCCGTGGGGAAGACCGTCAGGGTGACGTCTCCTGCCGGGCCGCCGAGGTACTCGCGCCACCGGGCCTCGGCGCGCTCGAGCGCGACGGCCACCTCGGTGGCCGTCTCGGCCAGGGCACGCCCGGCCGCGGTGAGGCGGACGCCGCGGCCCGCGGGCTCCAGCAGGGGCACACCCGCCTCCGCCTCCAGCAGTTTCAGCTGCTGGGAGACCGCGGAAGGTGTGACGTTCATCTCGTCGGCCACCGCGCCGACGGTGCCCCGCTCGGCCAATTCGCGCAGCATCGCAAGGCGTCGGGTGTCCATGTAGGCAAACTACACGTTGGGCATAGTTCCGTTGGATTGTCCTTGACAGTTGAACGTCACACAATGGAAGGGAACGAAAGGAGCACGCTCATGACCTTCCTCGCACTCTCCGGCATCGTCGCCGTCACCGCCGGCACGATCCACACGGCCTACCTGGTCGCCACCGACGGCCTGACGCGCATCCCCGCCCGTCGCGCCTGAACCCCTTCACGGAACCGACCCGCCTCCCCTGAGGAGCGGGTCGTTTTTCTTTTCCCCGAACGGCCTTTGTGCTCGACGGTGGCTGGAGTAGTATCTAGTTACTGGCCAGTAGAACCCGCCAGTAACACTGGCAGTCCCCTTTCCCGGAGGTCCCACGGCCCATGAGCCACTACAAGAGCAACCTGCGCGACGTCGAGTTCAACCTCTTCGAGCTGTTCGACCGGCAGTCCGTCCTGGGCACCGGCCCGTTCGACGAGGTCGACGTCGACACGGCGAAGAGCATCCTCTCCGAGGTCGAGCGCCTGTCGCGCGAGGACCTCGCCGCGTCCTTCGCCGACGCCGACCGCAACCCGCCGGTCTACGACCCCGCGACGCACTCGCTGCAGCAGAACCCCGCCTTCGCCAAGAGCTACAAGGCCTGGATGGACGCCGAGTGGTGGCGCCTGCAGCTGCCCACCGAGCTCGGCGGCCAGCCCGCCCCCTCCTCCCTCGTGTGGTCCATGGGCGAGTTCGTCCTCGGCGCCAACCCCGCCATCTGGATGTACGGCGCCGGCCCGGCCTTCAGCCGCGTCGTGTGGGAGAACGGCACCGACCGCGACCAGAAGATCGCCGAGATCATGATCGAGCGCCAGTGGCTGACCACGATGGTGCTCACCGAGCCCGACGCCGGCTCCGACGTCGGCGCCGGCCGCACCAAGGCCTTCCCGAACGAGGACGGCACGTGGCGCATCGAGGGCGTCAAGCGCTTCATCACCTCCGCCGTGAGCGATCTCGGCGAGAACACCATGCACCTGGTGCTGGCCCGTCCGGTGGGCGTCGAGGGCGCCGGCGGCCCGGGCACGAAGGGCCTGTCGCTCTTCCTGGTCCCCGAGCACCACTTCGACCTCGAGACCGGCGAGCTGACCGGCGAGCGCAACGGCGTCTACGTGACGAACGTCGAGAAGAAGATGGGCATCAAGGTCTCGGCCACGTGCGAGGTCACCTTCGGCGACGCGCAGCTCGGCGGCCCGGCCACCGGCTGGCTGCTCGGCGAGGTGCACGACGGCATCAACCAGATGTTCCGCGTCATCGAGAACGCCCGCATGATGGTGGGCGCCAAGGCCATCGCGACGCTGTCGACCGGCTACCTCAACGCGCTGGAGTACGCCAAGGAGCGCGTGCAGGGCGCCGACCTGACCAACCCCGCGAAGGACGCGCCGCGCGTCACGATCACGCACCACCCCGACGTGCGTCGCTCGCTGCTCACGCAGAAGGCGTTCGCCGAGGGCCTGCGCTCGCTGATGATCTACGCGGCCACGTTCCAGGACGAGGTACAGATCAAGAAGGTCTCGGGCGAGGACGCCAGCCTCGCGGCCTCGGTCAACGACCTGCTGCTGCCGCTCGTCAAGGGCTACGGCTCCGAGCGCTCGTGGGTCCTGCTGGGCACCGAGGCGCTGCAGACGTTCGGCGGCTCCGGCTTCCTGCAGGAGTACCCGCTCGAGCAGTACGTCCGCGACGCGAAGATCGACACGCTCTACGAGGGCACCACGGCCATCCAGGGCCAGGACCTGTTCTTCCGCAAGATCGTGAAGGACCAGGGCCGTGCGCTGGGCTACCTGTCCGAGCAGATCAAGTCGTTCATCGACAACGAGGCCGGCAACGGTCGCCTGAAGGTCGAGCGCGACCTGCTCGCCCGCGGCCTCGACGACGCGACCGCCGTCATCACCGCGATGTTCAACGACCTCATGGCCTCCAACCCGGCCGACGAGAACGGCGACGCCCGCAACGTCTACAAGGTCGCGCTGAACACGACGCGCCTCGTGTACGTCCTCGGCGACCTGGTCGTCTCGTGGCTGCTGCTGCGCGGCGCCGAGGTGGCGCAGGCCAAGCTCGACGCCGGCGCCTCCGGTGCGGACAAGTCGTTCTACGAGGGCAAGGTCGCCGCGGCGTCCTTCTTCGCCAAGAACGTCCTGCCCCGCCTGGCCGCCGAGCGCGCGATGGCCGAGGCCGTCGACCTCGACGTCATGGAGCTCGACGAGGCTGCCTTCTGAGTCACTGACTCACCTCGAGCGGCGCGGACCCGGCTGGGTCCGCGCCGCTCGTGCGTTCACGCCCGCCCCCCAGCTCCACTTTTGGAAACGGATGCACGCCGATACGACGTCAGACGGTGCGACCGTTTCCAAAAGTGGCCGGCGGGGGCGGAGGCTCCGGCCGTCGGCGCACGCGCGCGTCTAGGCTGTCGGGGTGGACCTGACCCGACGACGCTGGTACCTCGTCGCCGCGTTCGTGGCCGCACTCGCATGGGTCGCCGGCACCGCGTTCGCCGCCTCGGCGTGGGACCCGCTGCGCGAGGCGGAGGTGGTTCCCGTCGGCCAGCCGATCCAGACCAACGGCACCGACGACCTCGCCGTCCTCACCGACCTGCCGCAGCCCGAGCGCGCCGTCACGTGCTTCGCGCGCAACGGGAAGAAGCGCACTCCCGTGCCCGCCGCCACGGTCGACATCGTCGTCGACAGTGACGGCAGCCGCTGGCACCTCATCGGCGTCCTGCCCGACGCCCCCGACGAGACGCGCATCGTGTGCCGTCCGGCGGACAAGCAGACCGACACCGCTCGCTACGGGACCGCCCTGGTGGACCTGTCGAGCCGAGCCGGAACCGGCCGGGCGATCGCCTGGACCGGACTCGTCGCGGGACTGGGGCTGGCAGGTGCCACCCTGACCGCCCGAACGCGCAGGATCCTTGCCCATGACTGACCTGAAGCTCTACATCGACGCGTGGCGCGAGTCGGCCGACGCCGTCCTCGCCCTCGAGCCCGACGACTGGGAGGTGCCCACCGACCTGCCCGGCTGGACGGCTCGCGACGTCCTCGCGCACCTCGTGCACCTCGAGCGCGTCATGGTCGAGGGCGAGCCGGAGCCCGTCGGCGGCGGCGCCGTCCCGGCCGAGTACACGAATGCCGGCGTCGCGGCGCTGCGCGGCGTGCCGGTCGACCAGCTGCGCGCCGATCTCGCCGACCTGGTCGCCCGCCGCGCCGAGACCCTCGCCGACCTGCCCGACCCGCAGGCGCCCGCCGTGAACACGCCCGCCGGGGTCGAGTGGACCTGGGAGGTCGGACTGCGGAACCGGGTTATCGATCTCTGGTCGCACGAGCAGGACATCCGTCGCGCCACCGGGCTGCCCGGCGGGCTCGACGCGCTCGGCGCGCACGTCACCACCGCCACCTTCGCGGCGGCCCTGCCCTACGTGCTGGGGCGCAAGGTCAAGGCGCCGGCTGGCACCGTCGTGCGCTGGGTCGTCACCGGACCGGTCCCGCTCGACAGCACGATCGGGGTCGGCGACGACGGCCGCGCCCGCCCCACCGAGGCCGACCCGACCGCCACCGTCCGCATGGACACCGCCGCGTTCACGATCCTCGGCGCCGGGCGACGCACCCCCGACGATGTCGAGGTCGAGATCGAGGGAGACCGGGAGCTGGCCGAGCGCGTGCTGCGCGCCATGGCCGTCACCACCTGATGCGCCCCGGGCCGGCAGTCCCCGTCGTGCGGCTCGTCCGCCTGGCACGACGTGGTCTCGCCCGGCTTCAGCGGCGGACCGGTCCGCGCACGTTCACCGCCGCGGTGGCCGCAACCGTTCCGACGGAGGTCGCCCTGCGGCTCGAGGCCCGGACCGGCGCGATGTCACCGGCCGAGCGTCGAGTGCTCGATCCGACGTCCCACCCTCGCGACTTCCGCCAGCCGGACGACACCTCGTGCGGTGCGGCCTCGCTGGCGGTCTCTCGGATGCTCCACGACGACCCCTACGCGCTGTGGCTGACCACCGGCTATGACGCCGCGGCCGACTCCTCGGACTCGACCAGCTTCGCCGAGCGGTGGAAGGCCGAGGTCGTCAGGATGCACCGGCGCGTGACGGGCCTGCGCGACCACGACGGCGACCTGCAGTGGCCGTGGTTGCGAGTCGTCGGGACCTCGCCGTGGGGCGCCGCCCGGCAGATGACAGGAGCCGGCGGATCGGGCTTGCCGGGTCACGAGTACGAGGCGCGCACGCTCGACCCCGACGACCTCGCCGGCGAGTTCGACCTCGTGCTGGCGGCCGTGCAGGCGGGTCACACCGTGCCGCTCTACGTCGGCGACGAGGTGCGCCCGGCCCACGTCGTACTCGCCGTGCGGACCAGCGGGGAGCAGCTCGAGCTCTTCGAGCCGAGCGCCGGCCGGATGGTTCGCGTCGGGCGCGACGCGTTCGCCGCCGGTAGGTTCAGGCTCGGTGGTTGGTCGGTGCCGTGGTTCGCGGTGCTGCCCCGCTGAGATCGGAGGACACATGGGCTGGGAGACGTCGGCCATCGGCGACCTGACCGGAAAGCGCGCCCTCGTCACGGGCGCCACGAGCGGCATCGGCACCGAGACCGCGCGCGTGCTGCTGCGGCACGGGGCGGAAGTGGTCATCACCGCACGCGACGAGCGCAAGGCGGCGGACACCGTGGCCGACCTCGGCGACGTCGACGTGATCACGCTCGACCTGGCCGACCTGCCCGGCACGATCGCCGCGGCCCAAGGCGTCGTCGACGCGGGCGAGCGCTTCGACATCGTGATCAACAACGCCGGTGTGATGGTGCCGCCGTTCACCCGCACGATGGACGGCTTCGAGCTGCAGATCGCGACGAACCACCTCGGCCACTTCGCCTGGACGGCCACGCTCTGGCCGCTCCTGCGCGAGGGCGCCACGCGTGTCGTCACGGTCTCCTCCCTCGCGCACTCGATGACGAAGGGGATCGACCTGAGGTCCCTCGATCCGAACGGGGACCCGCGGCGGTACAGGCGCTGGCGCTCCTACGCGGAGTCGAAGCTGGCCAACCTGCTCTTCATGAAGGAGCTCGACCGGCGCGCCAAGACGGCCGGACTCGGCCTGGTCTCCGTGGCGGCGCACCCGGGACTCAGCGCGACGAACCTGACTCGCTCGAGCGGTGCCCTGCACTTCCTCGGCGGCGCGTTCAGCCAGCCCGCTCACGCAGGGGCGTGGCCCACGTTGCGGGCCGCCTCGGACCTCACCCTTTCCGGCGGCGAGTACATCGGGCCGGCCGGCCTGCGCCAGACCCGCGGGCGGCCGACCAAGGTCGGCATGACCTCCGCGGCGCGCGACCCGCGCCTCGCGGCCGAGGTCTGGGCCGCCAGCGAGACCGCCACCGGCGTGGTCTTCGACGTCTCCTGACGACCGTCCCTGCCGAGATCAGCCGAGGCCGGCGTGGCGCGCCCAGCGGTCGGGGTCGTCGCGCACGAGGCGGGCGCGGGTCTTCACGCGGTAGCGCCACACCTGGGCGAGGCCGAGGGCCCACAGCACGTACTGGAAGCTCATCGCGGCCTTGAAGTTCTGGCCGGTGGCGTCGAGGATCACACCGATCGCGATCACCGTGATGAGGCTGGCGAGGAACCCCGCCTGGTTGACGATGCCCGTCGCGGTGGAGAGCCGGTCGATCGGGTTGGACGTGCGGACGAGGTCGAACCCGATCATCGAGGCCGGTCCGCCGACCCCGACGGCGATCACCAGAACCACCAGCAGCCATCCCGGCGCGTCACCGGGCCACGCCAGCACGGCCGTCCAGGCCACCACGATCGCGGACACGATCGTCAGCACGATCGTGGAGCGGTGCCACGGATGGTTGCCGATGAGCCGGCCGAGCACGGGCCCGGCGAACATGACCGCGACGACCATCAGCGTCAGCAGCGTGCCCGCGAAGGCCTCGGAGGTGTGCTCCCCACGGACGAAGAACGGATACCCCCACAGCAGGCCCAGGACGGTGGAGCTGAACTGGGTCACGAAGTGCATCCAGAAGCCGAGCCGCGTGCCGGGGTGCTCCCAGGACGCGGCCAGTGAAGTGCGGATGCGGGTCCACGACAGGGCCGGCCCGCGGACCGAGCGCGCGTGCGGTTCGTCGCGCACCAGCAGCAGCACCGCGATCGTCACGATCAGGCCGAGCCCCGCGGCGACCAGGTAGGCCTTGGTCCAGCCCAGGTTGCTGAAGGCCCACGTCATGGGCACCGCGGCGATGATCCCGCCGAGCTGGCCGATCGGCCCCGTGAGCAACGTGATCTGCGGGATCCGACCGGGCGAGAACCACGCGTTGACGAGACGCAGGAGGCACACGAACGTCATCGCGTCGCCCATGCCGACGAAGAAGCGCGCGGTCAGCGCGGTGGCGTAGGACTCCGCGAACGCGAACCCGGCCTGCGACAGCGTGAGCACCGCCGCGCCGGCGAGCATCACCGCGCGCGGGCCGAACCGGTCGACCGCCAGTCCGACGGGGATCTGCATGCCGGCGTAGACCAGCAGCTGCAGCATCACGAACGTGGAGAGCTGGGCGGCGCTGATGTCGAACCGCTCGCCGGCCACCAGGCCCGCGACCGCGAGGGACGAACGATGGAAGACCGCCAGCAGGTAGGCCGCCAGCCCGACGATCCAGACGGTCCAGGCGCCGCGGTACTGCTGGCCCTGGTCGTTCACCGATCCAGTGTGCCCCCGCAGCGCTGGCAGTGACGTTCGGGGGGCATGAAACGGCGTGTCGACCCCGCGAACGTCACCGCCAGCGTCTCAGAACGCCAGCGCCATCGCCGGGTCCTCGAGGATCGCCGCGACGTCTGCGAGGAACCTCGACGCCTGCTCGCCGTCGGCCACGCGGTGGTCGAACGTGACCGCCAGCGTGGTGACCCAGCGCGGCACGACCTCGTCGCCCACGACCCACGGCCGCCGGGCGACCTGGCCCAGCGCGAGGATCCCCGACTGGCCGGGCGGCAGGATCGGCGTCCCGCCGTCGATCCCGAACACGCCGATGTTCGTCAGCGTGAAGGTGCCGCCGGACATCTGGTCGGGCTGGATGCGACCGGCGCGCGCCGTGGCCACGAGGTCGTCGATCGCCCGTCCCAGGTCGGGCAGCGACAGCCCCTCCGCCTCACGCACGACCGGGACGACCAGGCCGCGCTCGGTGGCGGCGGCGATGCCCAGGCCCACGGACGCCGGGTGCTCGATCGTCGACTCGTTCCAGCGGGCGTGCAGGTCGGGCGTGCGCCGCAGCGCGAGGCAGATCGCCCGTGCCGTGAGCAGCGTCGTCGTGACCCGGACGCCCTCGAAGCGCCGGTCGCGCTTGAGCCGCTCGACGAGGTCGACCGAGGCCGAGACGTCGACCGTGACCCACTCCGTGGCCTGCGGGACGGCGACCGAGGCGATCATCGCCTCGGCCGTCGCCCGCCGCACCCCCGAAACCGGCGCCGCGGTGACGGCGTCCGCGCCGTGACCGCGGGCGAAGGCCTCGACCTCGGCGCGCGTCACCACGTCGCCGCTGGCCGGGACCTTCGAGAGGTCGATGCCGAGGTCCTTGGCGAGCTTGCGCACCGGCGGCTTCGCCAGCACGCGGACCGCGGCGCGGGCGGCGCCGGCGTCGACCGGGGCCGCTCGGTTCCGTGTGCGACGCCGGCCCGTGCTGGGGCCGTAGCCGACGAGCACCTCGAGCTTCTTCTCCGGGACCTCGGCGGCCGGCTCGCGGTCGACGACCTCCGCCGGGGCCGAGGCCGACGCGTCGCCGGACCCGATCCGGACGATCGGGGTGCCCACGGCGACGGTGTCGCCCTCGGAGACGAGCAGCTCCTCGACGCGGCCCGCGAACGGGCTGGGCAGCTCGACGATCGACTTGGCCGTCTCGATGTCGACCAGAGGTGCGTTGACCTCGATCTCGTCACCGACGCTGACGTGCCAGGAGACGATCTCGGCCTCGGTGAGGCCCTCGCCGACGTCGGGCAGGCGGAACTCGCCGCTCGTGACCGTGCTCATCAGAACTCCCCCGTGACGTCGACCGCGTCGAGGATCCGCTCGACGCTCGGCAGGTGGTCGTGCTCCACGCGGCACGGCGGGTAGGGCATGTCGTAGCCCGTGACGCGCTGCACCGGCGCCTCCAGCGAGTAGAAGCACTCCTGCGTGATCCGCGTGGCCAGCTCGGCACCGAGGCCGAGGGTCCGCGCCGCCTCGTGCACCACCACGACACGACCGGTGCGCTTGACCGACTCCATCACCGGACCGAGATCCAGCGGCGACAGCGAGCGCAGGTCGATGACCTCCAGCGACGCGTCGGCCTCGTCGGCCGCGGCGAGACACGTCTTGACGACCGGGCCGTAACCGACGACCGTCACGTCGTCCCCCTGCCGCGCGACGCGGCTCTCGTGCAGGCCCAGGTCCGCCTCGTCGCGCACCTCGCTGGTGTCCCAGTAGCGCTGCTTCGGCTCGAGGAAGATCACCGGGTCGTCCGACGCGATGGCCTGGCGCATCATCCAGAACGCGTCGTGCGCGTTCGACGGCGTCACCACCGTGAGGCCAGGCGTCATGACGAACTGCGCCTCGGGGCTCTCCGAGTGGTGCTCCACTGCACCGATGCCGCCGCCGTAGGGGATGCGGATGACCATCGGAACCTTGACGAAGCCGCTGCTGCGGAAGCGCAGCCGCGCCACCTGGTTCACGATCTGGTCGTAGGCCGGGTAGACGAACCCGTCGAACTGGATCTCGACCACCGGCCGGAAGCCGCGGTAGGCCATGCCGACCGCCGCGCCGACGATGGCGGACTCGGCCAGCGGCGTGTCCATGACCCGCTGGTCGCCGAAGTCCTTCTGCAGTCCGTCGGTGACCCGGAAGACGCCGCCGAGGCGGCCGATGTCCTCTCCCATCAGGACGACCTTCGCGTCGTCGTCCATGGCTGCTCGCAGGCCCGCGTTGAGGGCCTTGCCGATGCTCAGCTCCATGACCGCACCTCCTCGCGCTGGGCCACCAGCTCCGGTGGCAGGTCGGCGTACACGTGCTCGAACAGGTCGGCGAGGTCGGGATCGGGCAGGTTGCCGCAGACCTCGCGCAGGTGGGCGCCGAGCTCGTCGGCCTCGGCCTTGACCTCGGCGTCGAACTCCGCGAAGCCCGGATCGGTGCGCTCGAGCAGGATCCGCAGGCGCAGCAGCGGATCGCGCTCGGCCCACTCGTCGGCCTCGTGCGGGTCGCGGTAGCGGCTGGGGTCGTCGGACGTCGTGTGCGCGCCCATCCGGTAGGTGATCGCCTCGATGAGGGTGGGCCCGCCACCCGAGCGCGCCTTCGCGAGCGCCTCGCTGGTGACCTGGTGCACGGCCAACACGTCGTTGCCGTCCACACGGACGCCCGGGAACCCGAAGCCGGCGGCGCGCTGGGCGATCGGCACCCGGGTCTGGCGCTCGAGCGGGATGCTGATCGCGTAGTGGTTGTTCTGGCAGAAGAAGACGACCGGCGCGTTGTAGGACGCGGCCCACGCGAACGCCTCGTTCGTGTCGCCCTGACTGGTGGCGCCGTCGCCGAAGTACGTGACGACCGCGTCCTCCTTGCCCTCCAGGGTCAGGCCGATGCCGTAGCCGACCGCGTGCAGGGTCTGCGCGCCGATGATGATCGCGGGCAGCGCGTACCCGTACTTGGCGGGGTCCCAGCCGCCGAGGCTCGTGCCGCGGAACAGGCTGAGCAGCAGGGCGGGGTCGAGGCCGCGGCACCACGCGACGGCGTGCTCGCGGTAGGACGGGAAGACGAAGTCGTTCGGGGCCAGCGCGCGTCCGCTGCCGATCTGGGCGGCCTCCTGGCCGAGCATCGGGGCCCACAGGCCCAGCTCGCCGTGCCGCTGCAGCGCGAACGCCTCGGAGTCGATGCGCCGGGCGAGCACGAGGTCTCGGTGGAACCCGCGCAGCTCCTCGGGGGTGAAGTCGTGCGCCGCGACGAGCTCGCCGTCGGGCGCCAGGGTCTGGGAGATGGGTAGGCCCATGACTGCCTCCTTGCCGGGGGCGGGATCACCGCCCCAGTGACACGGCCGCGGCTCGGGGTGGTGAGCGTAGGGCCGTCGATGTGACAGGCATCACATCTGTTCAGAGGCTATCAGGCGGCCGGAGTGTCCGGCGCCGCACTCAGCGCCGGAACGCCGCCGCGCGGGCGAGGAAGGCGTCGTTGATCTCCGGGGAGCCGATGGTGACGCGGACGCCCTCGGGGAAGGGGCGCACCGAGATCGGGTGCGCGTGGTCGGCGAACTCGGCGGAGCGGTCGCCCAGCGGGAGCCAGACGAAGTTCGCGTGGGTCGCCGGGACGTCCCAGCCCTGCTCGCGCAGCGCGTCGAACACGCGGGTGCGCTCGGCGACGATCGCCTCCACCCGCTCGGTCAGCGCGTCGATGGCGTCGAGGGAGGCCAGCGCGGCCGCCTGCGCGACGTCGGTGACGCCGAACGGCGGCAGCGCCTTGCGGATCGCCTCGGTGATCGCCGGGTGCGCCATCGAGTAGCCGATCCGCAGCCCCGCGAGACCGTAGGCCTTCGAGAAGGTGCGCAGCACCACGACGTTCGGGTGGCGCTCCAGCGCCGCGGCACCCGACAGCGCCTCGGGGTCGCGGACGAACTCGAGGTAGGCCTCGTCCACCACCACGAGCACGCGCGACGGGACGCGCGCCATGAACGCCTCGAACTCGGCGTCGGTGACGATCGGCCCGGTGGGGTTGTTGGGCGTGCAGACGAGCACGACCTTCGTGCGTTCGGTGATCGCGTCGGCCATCGCCGGGAGGTCGTGCCGGTGATCGGCCGTCAGCGGCACGCGCACCGAGGTCGCGCCGGGCAGGTCCACCGCGATCGGGTAGGCCTCGAACGAGCGCCACGGGTAGACGACCTCGTCGCCGGGGCCGCACCACGCGTCGAGCAGGCCGAACAGCACCGAGACCGAGCCGGTGCCGAACGCGAAGTGGTCGGTCGTGAGGCCCGTCCGCTTCGCCAGCGCCTCGCCCAGCGCGGTGACGCCCGGGTCGGGGTACCGGTTCATCCGCAGCAGCCCGGCGGCCGCGCGCTCCACGACCCCGGGCAGGGGCTCGAACGGGTTCTCGTTGCTGGAGAGCTTGTGGCTCTCGGCGTGCGCGGGCCGGCCCGGCCGGTAGGCGGGGATCGCGGCCAGCACGTGTCGAGGACGGGGGTCGGTCATGGCTCGAGCGTACGACCGCCGGGCCGTCCGGCCCCTGACGACCGGCGGTGCGATGATCGTGCGGTGCCCCAGCCCCACGTGCGCCGTGGCTACGCGCTCGTCGTCACCGCCGCGGTCTTCTTCGGGATCAACGCCGGGGTCACCCGGATCCCGATGGAGGCGGGCCTGCCGACCGCGACGTACACGACCATCCGCGTCACGTTCGCGTTCCTGACCTTCTTCCTGATCGCGGTCGCGTTCGACCGGTCGGCGCTGCGCCGGCCACGAGGACGGGACCTGCTGCTCGTCCTCGCGCTCGGCGTCGTGGGCGTCGCGTTCGTCCAGTGGACCTACAACATCGCGATCATGCGGCTGCCGATCGGCGTCGCGCTGCTGCTGGAGTACCTCGCGCCGGTGCTGGTCGTGCTCTGGGTGAGGTTCGTTCGCCGCGAGCCCGTGCACCCGCGCGTGTGGCCCGCGATCGCGCTGGCACTGCTGGGCCTCGCACTCGTGGGACAGGTCTGGGACGGGCTGAGCCTCGACGGGATCGGCGTGCTGATGGCCCTCGCTGCGGCCGTCTGCTTCGCCGCCTACTTCCTGCTCGGCGAGGAGCTGACGTCCTCGGCGGCCGAGCCGCTGACCGCCCTGCGCACCGTTGTCTGGTCGTTCGGCGTGGGCGCGATCGTGATGAACGTCCTCGGCGGCTGGGAGGGCACGAGCGCCCTGGCGAACGACGCCTCGATGCTCGGGCGGCTCGCGGAGTTCACCGTGCCGGCCTGGCTCGCGATGGCGTCGGTCGTGCTGCTCGGCACGGTGCTGCCCTTCTTCCTGTACCTCGCCTCGCTGCGCGACCTGTCCAGCTCGAAGGCCTCGGTGACGGCCATGCTGGAGCCCGTCGTCGCGGTGATCGTGGGGTGGCTGTGGTTCTCCGAGACCCTCGACGCGGTGCAGGTGATCGGCGTCCTGGCGGTGCTGGCCGGCATCGTCCTGGCGCAGACGGCCCGGCACGTCCCGGCCGACGAGCTGCCGCCGCCCCTCTAGGGTGAGACGCATGGAACGCTTCCTGTCCTCCTGGTTCGTCAGCAGCGTCGCGCTCGCGCTCGCGGCTCTCCTGCTGGGCAGCCACATGACCATCGGCGACGCCGACGAGACGACCCTGAACCGCGTCCTCGCCCTGGCGATCGTCGGCCTGGTCTTCACGATCGTCCACCTGTTCGTGGGTCAGGTCGTCAAGCTCATCGCGCTGCCGTTCATCGTGCTGACGCTCGGCATCCTGCTCGTCGTCATCAACGCGCTGCTGCTGCTCCTGACCGAGTGGATCACCTCGGCGTTCGGCGTCGAGTTCGGCGTCGACGGGTTCTGGTGGGCGTTCCTGGCCGCCATCGTCATCTCGGTGTGCCAGTCGATCCTCTCGGCGATCATCGACTGATGGCCCGCCGCGTCGCCCTGGTCTGCCTGGGCAACATCTGCCGCTCCCCCATGGCCGACGTCGTGCTGGAGCACCAGCTGGCGCAGGCCGGCATCGACGACGTCGAGGTGTCCTCGTCGGGCACCGGCGACTGGCACGTCGGCCAGCCGATGGACGAGCGCGCGGCCGCCACCCTGACCGCCGCGGGCTACGACGCCACGCGCCACCGGGCCCGCACGTTCACGCCCGACTGGTTCGACGAGCAGGACCTCATCCTCGTGATGGACGCGTCGAACCACAGCGACGTGCTGGCGCTGGCCACCTCCGACGAGCAGCGCGCCAAGGTTCGCATGTACCGCTCGTTCGACCCGGAGGCCGACGCCCCGGACGCCGAGGTGCCCGACCCCTGGTACGGCGGACCCGAGGGCTTCGACGAGGTCCTGGCCATGGTCGAGCGCACCACCCGCGAGATCGTCCGGCACCTCTCCGACGACTCGTGACCGCGCGCAGCCTCCGCCTCACCACTGCCGACGACGCCGAGGACCACCTGCTCTTCAACGCCTTCCGCGATCCGGCGACTCCGTGACGTGACCGCTGTCGTCCGCCCACTGGACTCCAGCCGGTAAGTTCAGGGACATGGCACGAATGGCGGGGACCGCAGCGCTCGCGGAGAAGCTGCTGGATGTCGCCGTGGTGTCGACCACGTCGGTGGCCGGCGGCGACATCTGCACCACCACGCGGCTGCGGCTGACCGACGGCCGCTCCGCCATCATCAAGACCCGGCCCCAGGCCCCCGCGGGCTTCTTCACCACCGAGGCCGAGGGGCTGCGCCGCCTGCGCGCGGCCGGCGGGGTCAAGGTGCCCGAGGTCCTCGCGGCCGACGACGAGTGCATCATCCTGGCGTGGGTCGAGCCCACCAAGCCCTCGGTCGACCTGGCCGAGTCGTTCGGCCGCGGTCTCGCGGCCCTGCACGCCTCCGGCACCGGCGGGTTCGGCGCCGACCACGACGGCTGGATCGGCCTGGCGCCGCTGCCCAACCGTCCCTCCCCGACGTGGGAGGAGTTCTACGCGAGCCGCCGCGTGATGCCCTACGTCAAGGCCGCCGCCGACCGCGGCTCGCTCTCCCTCGAGCAGGCGCGCGTCATCGAGCAGGTCATGAAGCGGCTGCCCTCGCTCACGCCCGACCCCGAGCCCCCGTCGCTGCTGCACGGCGACCTCTGGTCGGGGAACCTCGTCTGGTCCAGCGAGGGCGTGCACCTGGTCGACCCGGCCGCGCACGGCGGTCACCGCGAGACCGACCTGGCGATGCTCGCCCTGTTCGGCGCACCCCACCTCCAGCGCATCCTCGACGCCTACCACGAGGCCGCGCCGCTGCAGGACGGCTGGCTCGACCGCGTGCCGCTGCACCAGCTGCACCCGCTGCTCGTCCACGCCGTGATGTTCGGCGGCGCCTACGGTGCCCGCGCGGCGGCCGCGGCCCAGAGCCTGCTCGACGGCGCGGCGTAGGGGCGGCCGGGCATGCGAATCCTCGTCGTCGACGACGACCGCGCGGTGCGTGACTCCCTGCGGCGGTCGCTGGAGTTCAACGGCTACACGGTGGAGGTCGCCGGCGACGGCGCCGAGGCCCTCGCCAAGGTGGCCCAGTCGGGCCCCGACGCGATCGTCATGGACGTGATGATGCCGCGGCTCGGCGGCCTCGACGCCACCCGCGCGCTACGCGCGGCCGGCAACGACGTGCCGATCCTCGTGCTGACCGCACGCGACGCCGTCAGCGACCGGGTCGACGGACTCGACGCCGGAGCGGACGACTACCTGACGAAGCCGTTCGCCCTCGAGGAGTTGCTGGCGCGCGTTCGCGCCCTGCTGCGACGGGGCGGCCGGGCGCGCGACGAGCTCGACGACGAGCCCGCGCTCACCTTCGCCGACCTCACGCTCGACCCGAACACCCGCGAGGTGCGGCGTGGCGAGCGCTCCATCTCGCTGACGCGCACCGAGTTCGCCCTGCTCGAGCTGTTCATGCAGCGCCCGAAGCGCGTGCTGGAGCGCTCGTTCATCCTCGAGGAGGTGTGGGGCTTCGACTTCCCGACCACCGCGAACTCGCTCGAGGTCTACGTCGGCTACGTGCGGCGCAAGCTCGAGGCCGAGGGCGAGTCCCGCCTGCTGCACACCGTCCGGGGCGTGGGCTACGTGCTGCGGGAGACGCCTCCGTGATGCTCGTCGATCGGGTCCACGCAGTCGCCCACACGCTGCTCGAGCCGATCACCAAGCGGCTGTCGCTGGCCGGCCGCGTCGCGCTGCTGACGACCGCGGCGGTGGCCACCGTCCTGACGATCATCAGCATCAGCATCTTCGTGCTCGTGCGCCAAGAGATCGTGGGCGCGCTGGACGACTCGATGCTGAAGCGGGCGAACCAAGCCGTGGACGCCGGGTACACGCCGCAGAACCTCACCCCCGACGAGGCCAACCTGCTGGCGTTCGCGGGCATCCAGCTGCTGTCGATCAAGAGCGGTGGCGGCGAGTTCCTGGTCCACTCCGACGACGCATTCCCGTACGACAACCGTGAGCGTGAGGTGGCGCTCGGCATCGAGGAGAACTCGGCGCGCACCGCCCACGTCGACGGCGTGACCTACCGCGTCGTGGCGGTCCAGGCCGGGCCCGGGCAGGCGTTCATGCTCGCGCAGTCGATGGAGTCCACCCGACGCGCCCTGGAGCGACTGACGGTCGTGCTGATCCTCTCCACCCTGTCGGGCATGATCCTGGCCGGCGTGGCGGGCTGGGCCGTGGCCAGCAACGGGCTGCGGCCCGTGCGGCGGCTCACCAGCGCCATCGAGCGGGTGGCGGTCACCCGCGAGCTGACGCCGATCCACGTGAGCGGCAAGGAGGACGAGCTGGCCCGGCTGACCCGCTCCTTCAACGCGATGCTGCTGGCCCTCGCCGACGCCCAGCGCCGCGAGCGCCAGTTGATCGCCGACGCCGGCCACGAGCTGCGCACCCCCCTCACGAGCCTGCGCACCAACATCGACCTGCTGCGCCAGGCCAGCAGCCAGCCCGAGCGGAAGCTCGACGCCACGGCCCACCGCGAGCTGCTGGACGACGTCGGTGCCCAGCTCGACGAGCTCACGACGCTCGTGAGCGACCTGACCGAGCTGGCCCGTGACGAGCCCCTGCACCGCGACCCCGAGCCGCTCGACCTCGCCGACGTGGTGCGGCGCGCGGTGGAGCGGGTCGAGCTGCGCGCCTCGAACGCCACCTTCGACGTGCTGCTCGAGCCCACCTGGATCATCGGCGACAGCCAGCTGCTCGAGCGCGCGGTGACCAATCTGCTCGACAACGCCGTGAAGTGGAGCCCGCCCGGCGGCACGGTGCGGGTCCGCCTGCACCACGGCGCCGTCACGGTGGCCGACGAGGGACCCGGCATCGCGGCGGAGGACCTGCCCCACGTCTTCGACCGCTTCTACCGCTCCACCGAGGCCCGCACGCTGCCCGGCTCCGGTCTCGGCCTGGCCATCGTGCGACGTGCCGCCGACCGCCACGGCGGCACCGTGGACGTGACCTCCGAGCCCGGGCGGGGTGCGACGTTCACGTTCAGCGTCCCCCTCGACGAGCCGTGACGGTCCGCGGCGTTCCAGACCTTTCTGGGCGCTCCTCCAGCCTGTTCACAAGCGATTCTCAGGTCCTCGCGGGAAGGTTGAACCATGACAGACCAGCGTGATCCGTACGCCGACCGCCCCTACGTGCCCCCGACGTCGCCGCACGAGCCGCACCAGCCCGCGCAGGCCGAGAGCGGCTGGCCGTTCTCCGAGCCGCGCGCCGAGGAGCGTCCGTCGTACGCCGACGCCCCCAGCTCGGACACCGAGCCCACCGTGGCCGTGAACGAGCCCACCCGCACCTTCGCCGGCGGCCCCGGCGACCCGGGCGGACCCACGACGCCGTTCTACGGGACCACCCCGGCGCCCCAGCCGCGCAAGAAGCGTCGCGCCGGTCGCCTGGTGGCCGCCGCCACCGGCATCGTCCTGCTGGCGGGCGCCTCCGCCGCTGGCGGCGCCGCGATCTACGACGCGATGCAGGACGACACGAGCACCGGCACCACGGTCACCGGCACGTCCCTCGACCGCCCGGCGTCCTCGTCGGGCTCGCAGAGCGACGTCTCCGCCGTCGCCACGGCCGTCCTGCCCGCCACGGTGAAGATCAACGTCACCGGTGGCGGCGAGTCGGGCACCGGCACCGGCGTCGTCATCAGCGAGGACGGCACCATCCTGACGAACAACCACGTCATCGAGGCCGCCGCCGACGGTGGCTCGATCACCGTCGCGTTCAACAACGGCAAGATCGCCAAGGCCGAGATCGTGGGCCGCGACGTCGCGACCGACGTCGCCGTCATCAAGGCCGAGGGCGTCAGCGACCTCCCGGCCGCGACCCTCGGCGACTCCAAGGACGTCAAGGTCGGCCAGACCGTCGTCGCGATCGGCTCGCCGTTCGGCCTGGAGTCCACCGTGACCACCGGCATCGTGTCCGCGCTGAACCGCCCGGTCTCCCCCGGCGACGGCTCCGACGGCGGAGCCACCACGTTCCCCGCGATCCAGACCGACGCCGCGATCAACCCGGGCAACTCCGGCGGTCCGCTGGTGAACCTCGAGGGCCAGGTCATCGGCATCAACTCGGCCATCAACACCGGCGGCAACGGCAACGGCTCGGTCGGTCTCGGCTTCGCCATCCCGGTCAACCTGGTGAACAACGTCGCCAAGCAGATCCTCGACGGTCAGACGGTCGAGCACGCCCAGATCGGCGTCCAGGTCCGCAACGCCACGGGCGACGACCAGGTAACCAGCATCGGCGCCGAGATCGGCGAGGTCACCTCCGGCAGCGCCGGCGAGAAGGCGGGCCTGAAGGCCGGCGACATCGTCACCCAGGTCGACGGCAACCCGGTCTCCAGCAACGACGCGCTCGTCGCGACGGTGCGCGGCTACAAGCCGGGCGACACGATCAAGCTGACCGTGCTGCGCGGCGACAAGACCCAGGAGATCGAGGTCGAGCTCGGCAGCGACGAGGGCGCCCTCGCTCGCCAGCAGAACTGAGCGTCAGCCCAGCAGCGCCTCGGTGAGATCGCGCAGGATGGCGTAGCCGTTCTGGGTGAGCACCGACTCGGCGTGGAACTGGATCCCGCGGTAGTGAGGCCCGGCCACCAGGTGGATGTCACCGGTGGCCGGGTCCGTCTGCACCGTCACGCCCTCGGGCAGGCCCGACTCCGGGACCCGGCCCACGAACGTGTTGTAGAAGCCCACGGTCTCGGTGCGATCCAGGACGGGAAGAGCGCTCTGGGTGCCCTGGAAGACGATGTCCTTGTAGCCCAGGTCGAGACCGAGCTCGTGGCACAGCGTCTGGTGGCCCAGGCAGATCGCCAGGAACGACTGGCCGCGGTCGAGCAGCCGGCGGGTGGCGGCCCGCAGGGTGGCGATCTTCGCGTCGTCGCCGTCACGCGGATCGCCCGGGCCCGGGCCGACCACCACGAGGTCGTGGCCGTCGAGCGCCGACTCGGTCCACTCGTCGTGGCGGATCACGTCGGTGGTCATGCCCATCACGCCGAAGACGTGGGACAGCATGTTGACGAAGTCGTCCTCGCCGTCGAGCACCACGACGCGCTTGCCCTCCAGTGCGGGCGTCGGGCGGGTGCCGGACTGGTCACTCAGCCAGAACTGGCTCAGCCGCTGGTTGCGTGAGCCGAGCGCGATGAGCACGTCGTCCTCGCGGGTGAAGGCGTCGAAGCCCTCCACCGGCTCGGGGGCGGCGGCCACCAGGCCGAATGCGCTGAGCACGCCGGACGCCTTGGCCCACGTCTCGCTCGTCTCGTACTCGGCGTCGGAGTCGCGCACGAGCGTGGCGCCCGCCGTGACCGTGAGGTTGCCCTCGAGGTCGACGTCGGCCGTGCGAATGAGGATGGGCGCGTCGAGGCGCGGCGTGCCGTTCTCGTCGCGCCCGACGAGGGCCGCCACGCTGGCGTAGTAGCCCCGGCCCTGCGGCTCGTACTGCTTGATCAGTCGGCAGGCGTTCTCGACCGGGCTGCCCGTGACCGTGGCGGCGAACATCGAGTCGCGCAGGATCTCGCGCGGGTCGCGATCCGTGCGGCCGGCCAGCAGGTACTCGGTGTGCACGAGGTGGCTCATCGGCTTGAGGTACGGGCCCAGGACCAGGCCACCCTCGTGGCACAGGTCGCACATCATCTTGAGCTCCTCGTCCACGACCATGAAGAGCTCGTAGATCTCCTTCTCGTCGGAGAGGAACTTCAGCAGCTCGCGCTTGCGGTCGGCGTGGGTCTCGAGACCGCGCATGCGGAACGTGCCGCTGATCGGGTTCATCCGCAGCTGGCCGTCGTCGAGGCTGACGTGCCGCTCGGGGCTGGCGCCGATGAGGTAGCGGTCGCCGGTGAAGATGCAGAAGGTCCAGAACGCGCCGCGCTCGCGCTCGAGCAGGCGGCGGAAGACGGCGAGCGCCTTCGTGTGGTCCCAGTCGGCGACGGTGGCGCGGTAGCGGCGACCGATGACGAGGTTCGCGCCCTCGCCCTGGCCGATCTCGTCGTCGATGATGCGGCGCACCATGGCCGCGTAGTCCTCGTCGGAGGTCTCGAAGCCGCCGCGGTCGGCGAGGTCGATGGGGCCGTCGGGCAGCACCTCGAGCAGGTCGGCGAGGGCGACGTCGTGGTTCGAGCGCGCCTCGATCACCGAGAGCGGCGTGCCGTCCTGGTGGGCCTCGAAGCCACGCTCGGCGACCTGCGCGAACGGCACGAGCACGAGGTGGTCCCACGCCGGTCCGGGGCCGTCGGCCAGCGGGATGTCCGCGAGCCGCTCGATGTCGGACCGGGGGCCGCCGATGAGCGCGACCCGGTCGGCCTCGCGTCCGCGGATCAGCGCGAACGCGGGCTGGGCCAGCACGTCGTCGAGGAGGTCTTGCGTCATCGTGGTCTTCTTCCCGCGGTCGGACGAGCAACGCCCAGACCGCCATGTGGGGGTCTGGGCGTGGGTACGTCGACAGTCCTCATCAGCGGAGGGGCCACCAGGTGCTGGTCGTCGACATGCGCACAGCGTAGCGGGCGCGCTCGCCGTCGAGTGCCCCATGGTCTCGATACACCGTCTCGCTGCGCTCGCCGGCACTCGACCACCGGCCTCGGCGATCGAGCAGCTGGCGAGCGAAGCGAGACGCGTATCGAGCTCACGCTCCCGTGGCCTCGACCAGCGGCCCGGTGATCGAGTAGCTGGCGAGCGAAGCGAGACGCGTATCGAGATCACGCTCCCGTGGCCTCGACCAGCGGCCCGGTGATCGAGTTGCTGGCGAGCGAAGCGAGAGGCGTATCGAGATCACGCTCGTGTGGTCTCGACACACCCGCTCCGGTGATCGAGTAGCTGGCGAGCGAAGCGAGACGCATATCGAGATCACGCTCCCGTGGTCTCGACCACCGGCCCCGGCGATCGAGTAGCTGGCGAGCGAAGCGAGACGCGTATCGAGATCAGGGTCAGCCGGCGGCGACCGGGACCGGCAGGGTCGTGTAGTCGCCGACGTCGATGACGCTGCCGGGCTTGAAGGTGACGATCTGCAGGCCGACCACGCGGCCGGCCTCGAAGGTCAGCACGGCCACCTGGGCGTCGCGGCGCAGCTTCGTGCCGAGCGCGAAGGCGTAGACCGCGCCGCCGGTGGAGCCGATCGAGACCTCGGTGGAGGTGCCGTTCGGGCCCTCGGTGCTGGTGGGGCCCACCTGACGGTGCAGGTGCCCGCTGATCGCCAGGTCGACGCAGCCCTGCGCCACGGCTTGCTTGGCCGACGCCGCGCTGTGGGTGGCCAGCAGGCTGACCTCGCCGTCCTCGCACGCCGCCTCGGCGAGAGCCTCGCTCTGGTCGGTGATCGCGGCGATGTTGTCGCCCTCGTTGCCGTTGTAGCCCGCGGTGAGGCCCGAGCTGCGCGGGTCGCTCTCGCCGAGCATGCGCACACCCTCGATCTCGGTGGGCTCGCCGTCGAGCACGGTGAAGTCGTTGCGCTCCATCTCGCGCCGGATGTAGCGGCCGGTGTCGTGGTTGCCCGCGACCGCGACGATCGGCAGGTCCTCGAAGGTCTCACGCAGCGACTTGATGCTGAAGGCCTCCCACGAGGCGCCGTTCGAGGTGTCGTCGCCGAGGTCCAGCACGAACGACGCGTCGGCGGCGCGAGCCACCTCGCGGGCGACCGGGTCCATGCCCACGTTGTTGTGGCGGTCGGTGACGACCAGCGCGGTGGTCTGGCCGTCCTCCGGCGCGCGCACCGGGACGTCCTTGGTCTTCTCGGCGAGTGCGGTGTAGAACTCCAGCGACTCCTCGTAGGTGTCGAGGGCGCCCTGCACGATCGCCTTGCTGGTGGCCGTCGCGGCACCGCGCGAGATCTCCACCTTCGCGAGCCGCGGCTCGTCGGGCAGCTCGGGGAACTCCTGGCGCAGCGGCACCCACGCGACCTCGCGCTTCGTGCCGGGGTCGGGCGCGTAGGCCATCACGGCGCCCAGCACCACGACGGCGAGCACGCCGCCGACGAGCGCAGTGCGCGGCTCGGGCGGCCACTGCTCGCGCAGCTCGCGCCGCCGGCGCGGGCCGACCGCCCACCAGCCGACGCCCACCACGACCATCGCGATGACTCCGGCGGCGACGCCGCGTTGCAGCGCCGCGAGGCCCATCTCAGTGATCTCCGACGTCATCGCCGCGATCTCGCCCTCGGGCTGGCTGGCGATCGCCGCGTCCTGGGCGAGCACCCGCTCGAGGTCGGTGTCGGGGCTGTCGCGCAGCACGACCTCGGCCCCGATGCCCAGCAGCGCGTCCGACGGCATGCGCAGCTCGGGCAGCAGCGGACCGGCCACGATCCTGACGTGCCCGTCGAAGGTGGGCCGCGCCGTGGCGTTGTGGGCACCGATCGTGACGGTGCGCTCGGTGTCGACGAACGTGGTCGCGGCGACGGGCACGGCGACGGCCAGCCCGACCAGCACGAGGCCGATCGCGGCGGGGAGTCGTCTCACCCGTCGACCCTATCGAGCCACGAACGGCTCGTACCGACGGTGACGAGGCCCTGCGTGGCGCGGGTGAGCACCACGTAGAGGGTGCGCCAGCCCGCCGCGGACTCGCCGACGACGCCGTCGGCGTCCACGAGCACGACGCCGTCGAACTCGAGTCCCTTGGTGTCGAGCGGGTCGAGCACACGGAGCCGGTCGTCGGCCGGCATCGCCTCCGCCAGCGCGGCGAGCCGGCTCGCGGGGGCGACCACGGCGACCGTGCCCTCCACCTGCTCCAGCATCTCGGTGGCCTCGGCGACGGCCCGCTCGACCAGCCGGTCGCCCTCGACGACCTCGTGGCGCGGGTCGACGCCGGTGCGACGCACGGCCTCGGCGAGGTCGGGATTCGCGATCGCCTGGCGGGCCACCTGTGCGGCGAACTCGTAGATCTCGGCGGAGTTGCGGTAGTTGGTGGACAGCCGGAACCGGTGGACGGGCATCGTGCCGAGCGCCTCGTCGCGCGCCGCGGCCGACTCGGCCGGGACGGGCCACGAGGACTGGGCCTCGTCGCCGACGATCGTCCAGCTGGCGGTGCGACCACGACGGCCGAGCATCCGCCACTGCATGGGCGAGAGGTCCTGCGCCTCGTCGACGAGCACGTGGGCGAAGCCCTCGTCGTCGATGCTGCCGGTGGCGTGAACCCGGTCCTCGCGCTCACGCTCCTCGAAGCTCATCATCTGCTTCGGCGTCGCCCAGTCGTCCTCGGTGCGGACCGGCGCCTCGCCCAGGAGGTGCCGCAGCTCGTCGATCAGCGGGATGTCCTCGATCGTGGGCTCATCGGCCCACTCGCGGCGCAGCACCTGCTGCTCGAACGAGGTGAACAGGTCGGAGGCCACCTCGCCGAGGCGGGACGGGACGGTGCGCCAGACCTCCACCGGGTCGAGCTCGGGCCACCACGCGTCGACGAAGGTCTCGAACGTCAGGTCGCCGTCGAGGTGGTCGGCGAACGCCTCCTCGCCGCGATCGAGCCCGCGGTCGCCGGTGACGCGCTCCCACAGCGCCTTCACGAGCTCCTCGCGCACGACTCCCAGCGTGGTGTTGGGCAGGCCGTTCGACAGCACCTTGCGCCGGATCCGCGCGAGGTCGGAGGCCTCGAGCACGAGCCGGTCGTCGCGGTAGAACAGGTCGAACCGGTTCGGCGTCCCCGGCTGCGGCGACTTGGCGATGCGGGCCAGCGCCTTGGCCATGTTGGCCGAGCCGAGCAGCGCGGCGGCCTCGGGCAACGCGTGCTGCGTGGCCCGGATCCCGTTGACGACCTCGCCGATCGAGCGCAGCACCACGCTGGTCTCGCCGAGACTGGGCAGCACGCGCTCGATGTAGTTCATGAAGACGCCGGACGGGCCGACGACGAGCACGCCACCGGACTCGAAGCGGCGCCGGTCGGTGTAGAGCAGGAAGGCCGCGCGGTGCAGCGCGACGACCGTCTTGCCGGTGCCGGGACCGCCGCCGATGATCGTGGCGCCGCGCGCGGGCGCGCGGATGGCCTCGTCCTGCTCCTTCTGGATCGTGGCCACGACCGAGTGCATCGAGCTGTCGCGGGCCCGGCTCAGGCTGGCCAGCAGCGCGCCCTCGCCGATCACGACCATGTCGTCCGGGGCCGCGTCGGCGTCGAGCAGCTCGTCCTCGATGCCGATCACGCGGTCGCCGCGGCAGCGCAGCACCCGACGGCGCACGACGCCGGCCGGGTCCTGCGCGGTGGCCTGGTAGAAGACGGCGGCGGCCGGTGCGCGCCAGTCGATGAGGATGATCTCGCGATCCTCGTCGCGCACGCCGATGCGGCCGATGTAGCGGGCGTCGCCGGTGCCGAGGTCGAGGCGACCGAACACGAGCCCGTCGTGGGCGGCGTGCAGGGCGCTCAGCCGGCGTGAGGCCTGGTAGACCATCGCGTCGCGCTCGACGAGTCCGCCCTCGTGGCCGATGTGCCCGCGCGCCAGCCCCTCGGCGACGAGGGACTTGGCCACCTTGGTGGACTCCTCCAGTCGCTCGTAGACCGTGTCGACATACGCCTGCTCGTGCTGGAGCTCGCGTTCATCGGGCGAGGGCTTGCTCATCGACGTCCTTCGGTGGCGTGGGGGAACTCTCCATTCTAGGCACCGGACACCAGCCGGTACGCCCCATCGCCACGCTTCGGGCTCAGTTGATGCGCAGGACCTTCGTCACCGTCCTCCCCGCGACCTTCGCGTCCCCCTCGTAGGTGATCGTGAACGTGTGCTGTCCCTTGGGCAGGTTCGACGCCGTGAGGACGGTGACGCCGAGGAACAGCCGCCCCTTCGCGACGGTCCTGTCCCCCAGGCGGACCGTGACGTTCCCGCTGGGCAACGTGCCCTTGGCGGACACCCCGACGGTGAACACCGCCGAGCGCCACAGGCCCAGCGCGCCCACCTTCACCGACGGTTGGAGCAGGACGGGTCCGGTCGTGGGCGCGGTGGTCGGCTCGACCGTCGGCTGGGTCGTCGGCTCGACGGTGGGCCCGGCCGTCGGCGTCGTGGTCGGAAGGGTGGTGGGCGGACTCGGCACGAACCCCAGCGCGATGCCACCGAGACGGTGGTCACCCGGGGCCAGGCACTGCAGCGAGGTGGGGATCAGGGTGTGGTCCGCCTTCTCCAGCGAGCCTCGCAGCGTGAACCGCTCAGGAACGCTCAGCCACAGCGGATCCAGGGGGTTTGCGTCGAGCCCCACCACGATCTCGGGCAGCTCGACCTGTCCACGCATCACCCACGGCACGTTCGCCTCCTGCGGCACCGGACCGCGCTCGACGAAGAGGCCACCGGCGGCCAGGGCCGTCTCGCCACCGGCGTTCTCCAGCTCCCACTCGGTGCCCGACGTGGTGGAGCCGTCGAACTGGCGGGCCCCGATCAGGTCGAAGACCGCGTCGCGCAGGATTTCGTCGACCGTCAGCGCGAACTTGGCCGAGCGGGGAGGCAGGGCCCACCCGGGCCGGCCGACGTCCTCATATTCCGCGCTCACGTCGGCGACCACGCGCTGGACGCCGAGGTCGATCCCACCGGTGTTCACCCGGCAGGCGTACTCGAAGGACCTCGAGAGCACTCCGGGACCGATCGGGGCGGGCCCGGCGGGGTCGGGGTAGGGGTTGCTCGTCGGGTCCGTCGGCTCCGTCGGGTCGGTCGGGTCCGTTGGCACGGGCGCGGTGGGCGGCGTCGGAGTCGTCGGGATCGTGGTGGGCGGATGGGTCGGGTACGTCCAGCCCTCCAGCGCTATGCCACCCACCCTTCTGTCGCCGGAGGCGGTGCAGTCCATCGTGGCCGGGATCGTGCTGTGGTCGGCCTTGCGGAACGTGCCGTCGAGCCTGAACTGGTCGGGTGCGTTCAGCCAGAGGCCTCCCGCGACGTCGCCCGGGACGGTGAGGGCCGGCAGCGCGACCTGTGCCCCGAAGTTCCAGACGCGGCCGGCTTCCTGCGGGATCCCGCTGCGCGGCGCGACGATGTCGCCGGCCTGCAGGGCGGTGGTCCGGTCCGCTGTCGTGAGCGACCACGCGCTGCCCTGCGAGGAGGCCTCGAACTCCCGGGCGCCCAGCAGCAGGGTCGTGCTCTGGCGGAGCAGCTCCTGCGGCCTCAGCACCAGCTCTGCCGGGCGGGCGGGAAGCACGTCACCGGGCGCTGCCACCTCGGGGTAGTCGACGGTCGCCCGGACGTCCACCCGCTGCACGCCCAGGCCGAGCCCCCCGGTGACGGTGGCGCACCAGTAGGTCACGGTCCTCGTCAGGGTTCCCCTGCAGGGCCGGGGACGAGGGGTCGGGAACGGGCCGAACGTCGGATCGGGGTGGGATCGGTCGGGTCGGGCGTCGGATCCGGCGTGGGGTCCGTCGTCGGATCGGGGTCGGGCGTGGGGTCCGTCGTGGGGTCGGGCGTGGGCGGGGTGGGATCCGTCGAGCCCTCGAGGGCGACTCCCCCGAGGACGCGGTCGGCCGGTGCCGTGCAGGTGAACTCGCCGTCGTGGGTCTCGCCGCTTGTCGTGTGCATCTGGCCCGCCAGGGTGAAGCGCTGGGGAAGACTCAGCCACAGCGCTCCCTCGGCGTCGTCGGGCACCGTCACCGCGGGCAGGTCGACCCGACCCGGCAGCCGCCACGACTCGTTCATCCCCTCGGGGACCGCTGCGCGGGGGAAGACGAGGTCCCCGGTGTCCCAGGCGGTGGCGCGGCCCGCCGTGGTGAGCGTCCAGTCGGCGTCGGCCGTCCCCTCGTAGGACGTGCCGTTGAGGAGGAGGTGGACCGACTGGCGCAGCAGCTCGGACAACTCGAGCTCGACCGAGGCAGAGCGCGGCGCGAGGACATCACCCGGCGCAGCCACCTCGGGGTAGTCCGCAGTCGCCCGGACGCTCACGGAGTGCGTTCCGAGGTTCAGGCCCCAGAAGATGCTCTCGCACTGGTAAGCGAAGGTCCGCTCGAGCTCGCCCGGCCCGACGGGCACCGAGGCAACCGGAGTCGACGTCGGCGCCGTGGTGGGGACCACGGTCGGATCGGTGGACTCGGCGAACGCCGGCGACGCGACGACGAGGGCGGCCACGAGGGCGCCGACCGACGTCGCGACCGCGACGGATGGAATGAAGCGTGGCATGACGGCCCCCTGGCTCCGCAGGCCCCCGAGCCCACCTGTCACTGTGAGTTACACACCGGAACCTACACGCGCAGGGCGCCTCCGAGAACCCCTCGCCGGCGGATGTATCAGGGCGTGGCCAGGCGGCTCGTGGGGGGCGTCGGCCGTTCGCGGCCGACGCAAGCGCCGCGCGGGCGCCGACCGCCAAACGGGGGTCGGCCGGCGCCCGCGGGTGCGTCCACCGATTCAGCGGGCCCGGTACGTGACCTTGAGCTTCTTCAGGTACGTGACCTTGCCCTTGCCGTCGAAGCCGCGGACCACGATCGTCCGCTTCGCCGACCGCAGGCCCTTGTCATACCGGACCTTGCGCACCACGCGGCCGTACGAGTCGGCCTTGCCGGTCACCATCTGGTGGCGCAGCGAGATCCGGTATCGCTGACCCGGGGCCAGGCCCTGGGCACGGACCGTGAAGGCCTGCGTGCCGCGAACGGTCAGGCGCGAGGCCGTGGCCTTCGCCGTCTCCTTGATCACGTTCGTCCGCAGGGTCGTCGACCACTCGGTGTGACCCGGCGCCGTGACGGTGATCCGTGCGCAGACCACGCGTCCGGACATGCCCGCGGTGACGCGGAACGAGCTCGCGACCTTCGACGGACCGCAGTCGGCCGCGGCGGGGGCGAAGCCCCACGTGGTGGTCGTCTTCGCACCCTCGGGCAGCGGGCCCGAGAGCAGCGACGCCGTCAGGGAGGCGCCGATCTTCGGGCTCGTGCTGCTGAGCACGCCCCGAATGACGGGCAGCGTGCCCCGCAGGACCGGGTGCTCGAGGAGGAACGTCCCGGAGAGGGACTCATAGCCCTCGGCCGTGACGCCCACCTCGACACACAGCACCTCGCCGACCTCAGCGGCCGTGGGCGTGAAGGAGTCCGACGTCGCACCCGAGATGGCGACACAGACCTCACCCTGCTGCACTCCCCACTGCCAGTGACCCTCGGCGCCCTCGGGCGCCTCGGACAGGTCGAGCGGCAGCGAGATCTCCTCGCCCACCGTCGGGCGAACCGTGCTGAACGCGGGCTCGTTCACCTGCAGCGAGCCCGAGCCGATCTCGACCTCGCCGGAGGTCGTCACGTCGGCGACGTACCCGCGGGCCGTGGACGTCACGGTGACCGAGAGGTCGTGACCGCGCTGCGCGCCCTTCGGCGTGTAGGTGGCGGCCGTGGCGCCCTCGATCGGCTCGCCGTCGAGCTTCCACTGGTAGGTGCGCTCGGCATCCGCCGGGTCGCCGCCGGTCACGGAGGCGGAGGCCTCCAAGCCGACCGCGGTCCAGCCCGGGATCGTCACCGTCGGCGACTCGCCGAAGGCACCGGCACCGACCTGGCCGACCACGAGGGTCGCCTTCGCGTCCTGGTGGTGCGGCGCGCTGATCTTGACGGTCACGCACAGCGTGTCCTCGAAGTCCTCGACGCCGGCGGTGAAGGTGGCCTCGTCGGCGCCCGCGATCGCGGTGCACTCGCCCTCGGCCTGCGTGCCCCACTGCCAGGCCGTGACCTCGGCGCCCGCGGGGGCATCGTCCAGGTCGACCGAGGCGGTCAGCGTCCCGTCCACGACCGGCGACTCGACGTCGACCGTCGGCTTCGGAGCCGTGAAGGTGCCCACCGTGCTGCCGTGAGCGGTCACGGTGAGCGTCATGTCCTCGTAGCCGGAGGCCTCGTAGGCCACGCGGGCGCAGAGCTGCGCGCCCGCGTCGCCGTCGACGACGGGGCGGGTCGTGCTGGCGGTGGCGTCCTCGGGAACCACGCAGACTGCCTCGTCGTCGAGGCGTCCCCAGCGGACGGTGCCCGAGGCGTCCTCGGGCAGCTTGGCCTCGTCCACCTCCAGCGTCAGGACGTCGCCCGTGGTGGGGGGCGTGGTCGGCGTGGAGTCGCCGATCGTGAAGGCACTGGCGTCCATGAGCTTGCCGGTGATCGCCTTCGTGGCCGTGGCGGTGCGGTCGCGCGGCTCACCCTCGGTGCCCTTCGCGGTCACGGCGACCGTGGCGGTCTTGCCCCGGTCGGCGGCGGTCGGCGTGAACGTGGCCTCCGTGGAGCGGACCTCAGTGCTGCCACTGACCGTCCACGCGTACGTCCACGAGGCCGGCTCGGGTGACGTCGAGGCCGTGACGGTCAGCTCGTCGCCGACCCGGCCTGATCCCTCGATCTGCGGGGTGAAGGCAGCGAACACCGGCTCCAGCTGGTGCTTCTGCACGCCCCGCTGGTTCAGGTTGGTCGTGTAGACGCTGCCGTCGTCGCCGAAGGCGATGCCAGCGGTGCCGTGGGAGTAGGGCGTGCCATCCCAGGTCCACGAGGAGACCGGGTCGCCGTCGGCCGTGAGCACGGACGCGCGCGAACTGTTGTACTCGCTGATGGCGATCCGGCCGTCCGCGTCGACGTCGACCTTCAGAGGGCCGTTCATCGGCTCGTCCCCGACGTGCGTCAGCGACGAGAGATAGGTGCCGTCGGTGGTGAACTTCTGCACGCGACTGTTGCCGTAGTCCGGCACGTAGACGATGCCCTCGTCGTCGACGTCGATGCCGTACGCGTGCATGATCTGTCCCGGGCCGGAGCCGTAGGCGCCCCACGAGTTCAGGTGGGCGCCCTCGGCGTTCAGCACCACGATGCGACCGGCGTTGTAGTCCGTGACGAAGATCTTCCCGGACGCGTCGACCGCGATGCCGTAGCCGCTGTACGACGTGTGGGAATGCACCTCGAACACCTGCGAGCCGTCCGAGGCGTACTTGGCGACGTTTCCGTTGCCCATGGTCACGTAGACCGCACCGACGTCGTCGACATCGATCCCGTAGGGGTGGCTGCTCAGCGCGAACGTGCGGAGGAACTCCCCGTCGGGCGTGTACACCTGCACCCGCGCGTGGTCGGTGTCGGCGACGTAGACGCTCCCGTCGGGGCCGACGGCCACGTCCCAGGAGTGGCCGACGACCTCCGCCTGGTCACCCGAGACGCCGAAGGTCTTGACGAAGGTCGCGTCGTCCGCTGCCTGGGCCGGACCGGCCACGAACACCAGGCCGGCGAGAGCGATGACGAGGGCGAGCAGCATCGACAGCGGTCGCGCGCGATGGGGCGTTGACGCGGGCGTCGTGTGACGGGAGTGGCGTGAGTTCACCAGTGGAACGTATGTGCCACTTTTCTCGTCGGTGGCCGAACGGCCACAAGTGGTCAGAAGTGACTACCGTTTCGCGCAACATCAGCCACTCCTGCGCCACTACGCTGACGTGGCCGCCATTTCGACGACGTAAGGAAGAACCGCATGCGCGTGCGCGTCATCGCCATCGCCGTGGCGACCGGACTGGTCCTCGCCCTGGCGCCCCTCGCGGCTCAGGCGGCATCGACCTACTCCGTGTCCCTCTCCATCAACGCCAGCAGGCCGACGGTCGGCACGAAGCTCAAGCTCTCCGGAACGGTCTCCGGTCCGCAGGCGGCCGGGAAGCAGCTGCTCGTGCAGCGCAAGGTCGGCAGCGGCGCGTGGAAGACGGTGGCGAAGGTGCGCACCACCGCGCGGCGCACCTACGCGGCACGGGTGAAGGTGACCACCGCCGGCCGGCAGTACGTGCGCGTCGTCGCGCCGAGGTCGTCGTCGGCAGGCGCCGGCACGAGTCCCGCCCGCCGCTACACGGGCTTCCGCTGGCTCGACCTGACGAAGCAGCGCCACGCCACGGGTGGTGAGCCCGTGAACGGCCCCGTCACCATCGCGGGGAAGCGGTACCGCAAGGCCTTCACGTTCCGCGACTCCGGCGTCTACTTCAACACCGGCGGGAAGTGCACGACGCTCCGCGGCTCGGTCGGCACGCCGGACAACGCCGCCGGCCGCCTCGTGGTCCTCACGGCCGCCAACGCCGACTTCGACGACGAGCGCGAGTACCACGCCCACGCCGCGGCCGGTGCCGCTCCGAAGGCGGTCAGCTACCCCGTCACGGGCCGGAAGGTGGTCGCGTTCGGCGACGACAACAGCCGGAAGCGCGTCTCGATGGTCGCGCCGAAGCTGCGCTGCTCGGTCAACGCCCTGCCGAGGATGGTCCTGCCCTCGCTCTGAGTCTGGACGAACCGCCTCGCTTGGGTCGATTCACGTACCACCAGCCACTCCAGCCACTACGCTGGCCGGGCCGAATCCCCCGAACCGAAGGACCGTCCCATGCGCCTGCGCGCTCTCGCCCTCGCCACGGCCACCGGCCTGGTGCTCACCCTGGCACCGGCCACCGCGGCCGAGGCGGCCAGGAAGCCGGCCTACAAGGTCTCGATCTCCACCAGCACGGCCAACCCGACCGTCGGCGCGACCGTCAAGGTCACCGGCAAGGTCAAGGGACCCAAGGCCGCGAAGAAGCGCCTGCTCGTCCAGCGCAAGGTCGGCGCCGGCCGCTGGACGACCGTCGCCAAGGTCCGCACCACGAAGAGCCGCAAGTACGCCGTGCGCGTCAAGGTCAGGACCGCCGGGAAGCACTCGCTGCGCGTCGTGGCGCCGAAGTCCTCGAAGGCCCGCGCCGGCAGCAGCCGGGTCCGCGGCTTCACCGGATGGCGCTGGATCGACCTGACCACGCAGGGCCACGCCGACGAGGGCACGAACTCGGTCGGCTCCGTCAGCATCGCCGGCCGGACGTACCCGAAGGCCATCCGCTTCTCGGGCGGGCGCTACTTCAGGACGAACGGCGCCTGCAGCACCTTCCGCACGAGCGTCGGCGTTCCCGACACCGAGAGCTTCGACGGCGGCCTGAGCTTCCTCGAGTTCAAGAAGGCCGACCTCTCCGACGAGCCGACCATCATCGAGCTCGATGTCCGGCAGGACGCGGCCCCGCTGCCGCTGCGCACGTCCGTCGCGGGATCCCAAGTGATCGCGTTCGGCGGAGGCTCCGTCGCCGCCGTGTCGCCGCAGGTGCTGTGCCGGACGAACTCGCTCCCGTCCTTCGCGCTTCCGCGCTGACACCGCGACGAACGCCCCTCCCTGCCGGGGAGGGGCGTTCGTCGTTCAGCGGGGGCGGGACAGGAACGCGAGCATCGCCTCGCGCGCCTCGTCGCTGCCGAACAGCTGAGCCGACTGCTGGGCCACCTGGTCGCCGAGTGCGTCGATGCGCGCCACGAGGTCGTGGTTGAGCAGGGCCTTCGTCTCGCGGAACCCCTGCGGGTAGCCCTGCTCGAGGTCGGCGAGCACCGCTTCCAGTCCGGCGTCGAGCCCGTCGTCCTCCACGACCCGCGTGACCAGGCCGATGCGCTGGGCCTCCGCCGCGTCGAACTTCCGGCCGGTGAGGAAGAGGTCGGATGCCGCTCGCGGCGCGAGTCGCGGCAGCAGCGACAGGCTGATGACGGCCGGCGCGAGCGCCAGCCGGACCTCGGTCAGCGCGAACGTGACCGACGCCGTGGCGAGCACGATGTCGGCGGCGCCCACGAGCCCCAGGCCGCCCGCGCGGACCGGGCCGCCCAGCACGACCACGACGGGCTTGGCGCTCGTCGCGATGCGGCGCTGCAGGTCGACCAGGGCGCTGGCGCCCTCCTGCATCGCCCCCTCCGCGGCCTCGGACAGGTCGGCGCCCGAGCAGAACACCCGGTGGGCCGAGCGCAGCACGATCACCTTGGCGTCGGCGTCGGCCTCCGCGGTGCCCAGGTGCGCCCCCAGCTCCGTCACGAGCTGGCGGCTGAGCGCGTTGCGGTTGTGCTCGCTGTCGAGCGTGATCGTCGCGACGCCGTCGGCGACGTCCAGATGGACGAGTTCGGTCATGGTGCTCCGTTCCGCTGCGGTGGTTTCGATACGCGGCTCGTGCCTCGCCCGCTACTCAACCACCGGGCCCGGTGATCGAGTGGACTGTCGAGATCAGTAGGACTTCGGCAGGCCCAGCGAGAACTGGGCGACGAAGTTGAGGGCCATCTGCTTGCTGACGGGCGCGATGTTCGACAGTCGCGACGAGGCGAGCGCCTGCACCAGACCGTACTCGTTCGCCAGGCCGTTGCCGCCGTGCGTCTGGATGGCGGTGTCGACGGCCTTCGCGGCAGCGTCGCCGGCGGCGACCTTGGCCATGTTGGCCGCCTCGCCCGCACCCATCAGGTCGCCCGCGGCGTAGAGCGCCGCGGCCTTCTGGGTGAGCAG
Organism: Aeromicrobium phoceense; assembly: GCF_013868155.1. NCBI lineage: Bacteria > Bacillati > Actinomycetota > Actinomycetes > Propionibacteriales > Nocardioidaceae > Aeromicrobium > Aeromicrobium phoceense. The sequence continues at coordinate 871,076 of NZ_JACEOG010000001.1, read as the reverse complement.
ACGCGTCATCTCGATGTCGATGTGCAGCTGCGCGAGCGGGTGGGCGATGGCCTGGTGCGCGCCGATCGGCTTGCCCCAGACGTCGCGCTCCTTGGCGTAGGCGACGGCCTTGTTCAGCGCCCAGCGCGCGGTACCCGTGCCCATGGACGCGGCCATGATCCGCTCGGGGTTCAGGCCCGCGAACAGCTGCTCGAGGCCGGCGTCCTCACTGCCGACCAACGCATCGGCCGGCAGCCTGATGTCGTCGAAGAACAGCGTGAACTGCTTCTCCGGGCTGGTGAGGCCCATGTCGATCTCCTGGGCGCTGAAGCCCTCGGCGTCGGTGGGCACCATGAACAGCGCGGGCTTGAGCTTGCCGCTCTTCGAGTCGGCCATGCGGCCCACGACCAGCACGTGGCTGGCCTCGTCCACGCCCGAGATGTAGGTCTTGCCGCCCTTGAGGATCCAGCCGTCCTCGGACTTCGTGGCCGTCGTGACCAGGTGGTGCGAGTTCGACCCGGCGTCCGGCTCGGTGATGCTGAACGCGTAGGTCGCGGTGCCGTCGGCCAGGCCGGGCAGCCAGCGCTGCTTCTGCTCCTGCGTCCCGTACTGGGCGATGACCGTGCCGACGATCGCGGGCGAGACCACCATCAGCAGCAGCGGGCAGCCGGCGATCGCCAGCTCCTCGCAGACCGCGGCGAGGTCGCCGATGTCACCACCCCCGCCGCCGAACTCCTCGGGGATCGAGACGCCGAGGTAGCCGAGCTTCCCGGCCTCCGACCACAGCTCCGTGGTCTTGCGGCCCTCCTTCGCGGCGTCGTAGAAGTAGTGCTCGCCGTACTTGGCGCCGAGCGCCGCGACCGCCTTGCGCAGCTCGCGCCGCTCCTCGGACTCCGTGAAGTTGCTCATTCGGTCTCCTCCTCGATGACGGCGAGGACCGCTCCGGCCTCGACCTGTTGCCCGACGCTCACGGCCAGGCCGCTGACGACGCCGTCGGAGGGCGCCGCGATCGTGTGCTGCATCTTCATCGCCTCGAGGACGACCACGGGGTCGCCCTTCGCGACGCGATCGCCGTCGGCGACCTTCACCGCCGTGACCGCCGCCGGCATGGGCGCCAGCAGCGAGCCCTCGGCCACCACGTCCGCCGGGTCGACGAAGCGGGGCACGGGGACGAGGCTCGTCGAGCCGTCCGGGCCGTCCACGTCGACGTGGCCCGGCGCCACCGCGACGCGGTAGCGGCGGGTGACGCCCTCGACCTCGAGCATGATCTCGACGGTGGAGCCGTCGACCGCGACGGAGACGACGTCGGCGCCGTCGACCACCAGGCGACCCTGGGCGCTGCGGTACGCGACGGGCTCGTGGCCCTCGTACTCGCGCGTGAGGGGCTGACTGGGCACGTTGCGGAAGCCGGCGGGGATGCGGGACAGCACCCTCGCCGAGGAGGCCGCGAGCGTGGCCTCGGCCAGCGCGGCAGCGACCGGTACCAGCGAGTCCGGCGTCTCGGCACCGAACCAGTCGTCGGCGTGCTCCTCCAGCATCGAGGTCCACAGGTCGGCGTCCCGCACCTGCGGCGCCTCGAGGATCTGCCGCAGCGCCGACCGGTTCGTCGTGACGCCGTGCACGCGGGACCGACGCAGTGCATCGACCAGCGTGCGCAGGGCCGTGGCCCGGTCGGGACCGTGGGCGATGACCTTGGCGATCATCGCGTCGTAGTGGATGCCCACGACGCTGCCCACCTCGACGGCCGAGTCGACGCGCACCGAGTCGGGGAAGTCGAACGCGCGAATCGTGCCGGTCTGGGGGGACCAGTCCTCGGCGGGGTCCTCGGCGTAGAGCCGGACCTCGATCGCGTGACCGTTCGGCTCACGGACCGTCCCGGTGAGGGCTCCACCCTCGGCGATGCGGATCTGCTCCGCGACCAGGTCGAGCCCGTGCACCTCCTCGGTGACCGGGTGCTCCACCTGCAGGCGGGTGTTCATCTCGAGGAAGAACACGCGGTCGCCGTCGACGAGGAACTCCACGGTGCCGGCGCCGCGGTAGCTCACGGCCTTCGCGGCCTCGCGGGCGGCGATGTGCAGCGTCGTCCGGGCGCGGTCGGAGAGCCCGGGCGCCGGCGCCTCCTCCACGACCTTCTGGTGGCGGCGCTGGATCGAGCAGTCGCGATCGCCGACGGCCCACACCGTGCCGTGGGTGTCCGCGAGGATCTGCACCTCGACGTGACGGGCCCGGGGCAGGTAGGGCTCGACGAACACCGTGCCGTCGCCGAACGCGGACTCGGCCTCCGCCCGGGCCTTCGCGAGCTCGGCGTCGAGGTCGTCGAGCTGCTCCACGACGCGCATGCCGCGACCACCGCCGCCGGCACTGGCCTTGACGAGCAGCGGCAGCTCGCCGGGGGTGACGCCGTCGAGGTCGACCGCGAGGATCGGCACGCCCGCGGCGGCCATGATCTCCTTCGCGCGGATCTTGCTGCCCATCTGGTCGATGGACTCCGGGCTCGGCCCGATCCAGACCAGCCCGGCGCTCTCCACGTCCCGGGCGAACCCGGCGTTCTCGGACAGGAAGCCGTAGCCGGGGTGGATCGCGTCCGCGCCACTGCGGCGGGCCGCCTCGATCACGAGGTCGCCGCGCAGGTACGTGTCCGAGGGGGCGCTGCCGGGCAGCCGCACCGACACGTCGGCCTCGGCCACGAAGGGCATCCCGGCGTCGGCGTCGGAGTACACCGCCACCGTCTCGATGCCGAGGTCGCGGCACGTGCGGAAGATCCGCCGCGCGATCTCGCCGCGGTTGGCGACCAGGACTCTCTTGATGGTCATGCGGTGGCTCCAGTTCGGTGATCGAGTGCCGCGGCGAGCGCAGCGAGACGCGGCGTATCGAGATCGGGCGATGCGCTCACAGGCGGAACACCCCGTAGCCGCGGGCGCCCTCGACGGGTGCGTTGGCGATCGCGGACAGGCAGATGCCCAGGATGGTGCGGGTGTCGCGCGGGTCGATGACCCCGTCGTCGTAGCCCAGGCCGCTGGTGAAGTAGGCCAGCGACTGCTCCTCGATCTGGGCCTCGACGAGGTCCTTGATGCCCTGGAATCCCTCGGCGTCGAACGGGATGCCCTTCGACTCCGACGACTGGCGCGCGACGATCTCCATCACGCCCGCCAGCTGCGCCGGGCCCATCACGGCCGATTTCGCGCCCGTCCAGCTGAACATGAAGCGCGGGTCGTACGCGCGGCCGCTCATGCCGTAGTGGCCCGCGCCGTAGGACGCGCCCATCACGATCGAGATGTGCGGCACCTTGCTGTTCGAGACCGCGTTGATCATCTGGGCGCCGTGCTTGATGATGCCGCCCTGCTCGTACTCCGCGCCGACCATGTAGCCGGTGGTGTTGTGCAGGAACAGCAGTGGCGTGTCGGTCTGGTTCGCCAGCTGGATGAACTGCGCGGCCTTCTGCGCCTCCTGGCTGAACAGCACGCCCTGCGCGTTGGCCAGGATGCCGATCGGGTAGCCGTGCAGCTGCGCGAAGCCGGTGACGAGGCTCTGGCCGTACAGCGGCTTGAACTCGTCGAACTCGCTGCCGTCGACGAGCCGCGCGATGACCTCGCGCGGGTCGAACGGCACCTTGAGGTCGGTCGGGACGATGCCCAGCAGCTCCTCGGCGTCGAGCACCGGCTCGTCGTAGACGGAGGCCGGCACGGGGCCGGCCTTGCGCCAGTTGATGCGCCGGATGATCTGGCGGCCGAGGCGGATCGCGTCGCGCTCGTCCACGGCGAGGTAGTCGGCCAAGCCGGACTGCTTCGCGTGCATCTGCGCGCCGCCGAGCGACTCGTCGTCGGACTCCTCGCCCGTGGCCATCTTCACCAGCGGCGGACCGCCGAGGAAGACCTTCGCGCCACCGTCGACCATGACGACGTAGTCGCTCATGCCTGGCACGTAGGCGCCGCCGGCCGTGGAGTTGCCGAAGACGAGGGCCACCGTCGGGCGGCGGTCCTCGCTGGCCTGCGTGATGTTGCGGAAGCTGGCGCCGCCCGGGATGAAGATGTCCTTCTGCGTCGGGAGGTCGGCGCCGCCGGACTCCACGAGGTTGATCGTGGGCAGCCGGTTCTCGGCCGCGACCTGCGCCGCGCGGAAGCCCTTCTTGACCGTGACGGGGTTCGACGAGCCGCCCTTCACCGTGGGGTCGTTCGCGATGATCATGCACTCGACGCCCTCGACGACGCCGATGCCCGTGATGATCGAGCCGCCGACCGTGAAGTCGGTGCCCCAGCCGGCCAGGGCGCCCAGCTCGAGGAACGGCGAGTCCTGGTCGACAAGCAGCTCGATGCGCTCCCGGGCGGTCAGCTTGCCGCGGCCGTGGTGACGGGCGACGTACTTCTCGCCGCCGCCGGCCAGCGCCTTCGCGTGCTGCTCGGCGAGGTCGGCGACGCGCGCGAGCGCCGCCTCCCGGTTCTCGGCGTACGCGCCCGTCGTCGGGTCGACGGCGGTCCTGACTGCGCTCATGACGCCACCGCCGTGGAGAAGCAGAAACGGTACGACGGCGTCGTCATTCGATGCCCAACTTTCGCTCGCTGGCGCTCGCTCATGCGCTGTCCTTCCACTGCAGGTCGACAGGGGTGTCGAGGTGGTCGATGAAGGCGGCGGCATCGGCGTGGATGCGGTCGCGGTCGGAGGGTTCGAGAGGTCGCACGGGGGTGATCTCGAAGAGGCCCGGGCCGTCCTTGCGCTTCGCCTTGAGGCTGCGCCAGGTGGCCGCGACGACGCCGTCGAGCAGGACGAGGTTGCCGCCCCAGACGTCGATCGTGCCGCGCTCCGCGATGGGCACCTCGTAGTGCGAGCGGTCGGCGTAGGCGATGACGAGCTCGTCGAACAGGCTCAGGATGAGCGCCGTGCCGTCGGAGGAGGCCGGCGCGACGGGCTCGACCTCCGCCACCTCGTAGGCGCGCTTCGCGTCGGAGACGGTGATCCCGGCCCACCACGCGAAGTCGTGCGCCGTGGCGGGGGCGTGGCCGGCGAGGTACATCGTGGCCAGCCGCACGAGCGCCTCCTCGCGGTCGAGCTCGACCGTGGGGATGCGGGACGCGTACGGGACGAAGGTGTCCCAGTGACCTCGACGCGGGCCGGTGGTGACCACCTTGTCGAGCTCGGCGCTGACGGTGACGTGCCCGAGGGCCTGACCCTTGAGCTCGACCCCGCGCAGGGCGAGCGCCTCGCCGATCTCCTTGCGGGTCAGCGGCGCCTCCGCCGCCTCGACGATCTCGCCGACCATCGCGACGAGGCGGTCGCGGTCCTCGAGCAGTCCGGTCGTGCGCAGCTGCGGGCGCGACTGCGCCCGGATGCGGTCGGCAGTGAGGTCGAGCATCCAGTCGAGGTCCTGCGTGCGGACCACGTGCCAGGTCGGACGCAGCACGTGGTGGCGCACGAGGTCGCCCTCCGCGATCTCGGCCGCGATGGCCTCCCGCGCGGGGCGGTCCTGCGTGCGGCGCGCGAGCGACCACAGCGAGTCCTCGAACTCCTGGAACTGCACCGCACCCAGCGTGCTGACGCACGAGATCAGGTCGGGGAACGGCTCACCGATCAGCCGCTGGCGTGCCATCCGCTCGCCGCGGACCTGTGCTGGGCTCATGACCGCCACCCCTCTCCACTTGTGGAGAGCGTTGCACCGTCTGCGGACGAAATTGCGTGCATCCCTTTCCAAAAGTGGCACAGGGGCGGCCGGGCGCGGGTCACGTCAGTACCCCAGCAGCTTCGCGGCGAGGTCCTTCATGACCTCCGTGGCGCCGCCGCCGATGCCGAGGATGCGGGCGTCGCGGTAGTGGCGGTCGATCTCGGACTCGCGCATGTAGCCCATGCCGCCGAAGATCTGCACGGCCTCGTGGACGACGAACTCCACGCACGCGACGGCCTCGTTCTTCGCGACGACCGCGTCGAGGATCAGCGTGGGATCGGACTTCGGGGTGTCGAGCGAGCGCTCGACGACCTGGCGGGTGAGCGCCCGTGCGGCGGCCGTGCGCGAGTGCATCTCCACGAGCTTGTGGCGGATCACCTGGCGCGCGATGAGCGGCTTCCCGAACGTCTCGCGCTCCTTCGCGTAGGCGACGGCGAGGTCGAGGGCGCGCTGCGCCGTGGCGTAGGCCTGGGTGGCGAGGTTGATGCGCTCGCCGACGAACTGTTGCGCGATGTAGTAGAAGCCGGCGTTCTCGTCGCCGACGAGGTTCTCCGCCGGCACGCGCACGTCCTCGAAGGAGAGCTCGGCAGTGTCGGAGCAGTGCCAGCCCATCTTGCGCAGGCTGCGGCCCACCGTGAAGCCCGGCGTGCCCTTCTCGATGACGAGCAGGCTGATGCCGCCGTGGCCCTCGCCGCCCGTGCGGACGGCGGTGGTCACGAAGTCGGCGCGGACGCCGCTGGTGATGAACGTCTTCGCGCCGTTGACGACGTAGTGGTCGCCGTCGCGCACGGCGCGGGTGCGGATGTTAGCCACGTCCGACCCGCCGCCGGGCTCGGTGACGCCGAGCGAGCCGATCATCTCGCCGGCCAGCGTGGGCCGGACGTACCGGTCGATGAGGTCGGTATCGCCCGAGTCGATGATGTGCGGCGTCGCGATCGAGTGGGTGAACAGGCTGGCCTGCAGGCCGGTCGAGCCGCCGGCGGCCATGATCGCCTCGGTGGCGATGACCGAGTCGATCATGTCGCCGCCGTCGCCGCCGACCTCCTCCGGGAAGCCGATCGCCAGGAACCCCGCCTTCGCGGTGCGGCGGTGCAGCTCGCGCGGGAGCTCGCCGTCGTCCTCCCACTGCGGCAGGTGCGGCGCGATCTCGGCGCGGGTGAAGTCCTCGACGGCGGTGCGGAGCGCGTCGCGCTCGGGGGTGTTCCAGGCGTTCATGCGAGCAGCTCCTCGGGGATGGGCACGACGCGGGCGCGCAGCCACTCACCGAGCGCCTTGGCCTGCGGGTCGAAGCGGGTGGACGAGGCGACGCCCTCGCCGAGCAGTCCGTGCAGGATCACGTTCACGCCCGCCAGGTTCGGCAGCGGGTGGACGTCGATCTCCAGGTCGGCCGCCTCGGGGAGCAGCTCGCGGATCCGCTCCTCGGTGAGGAGCTCCTCGAGCCAGGCGTAGGCCGCGTCGCGCCGCGGGTGCGCCGCCGGGATCCACACGCCGACGTTCGCGTTGCCGCCCTTGTCGCCCGAGCGCGCGTGGACGAGGCGTCCGAGGGGGATCTCGCGGAACTCACCTCCTTCGGCCCAACTTTTGTGACGCGTTTCGCCCGTTGAGGGAGCCACGGGCCGAACGCCGTCACAAAAGGTGGCGGGCGGAGCGACCTCGGTCCGGGATCCGTCCGCGTGGACGACGACGTGGGGCACGTCGGCCTGGGGCACGTGGGCGGCGCGGTAGATGCCGTAGGGGGCGCCGCGGCCGGGAGGGGCGGTCATCGTGAAGCCGGGGTACGACGCGAGGGCGATCTGGACGGCGGCGCCGCTGAACGCGCGGCCCACCGCGTTCTGGTCGGCGTCCTTCACGTGGCAGCGCAGGATCGCCGCGGCCTCGGGCTGCGAGGCGGGGTCGGCCTTGTCGGTGCGGGCGAGGTCCCACACGATCTCGGCCGGCGGGCTCGGCGCGAGAGCGGACTCGATCTGCGCCCGCACCCACGCGGCCTTGTCCTCGATGTCGAGGCCGGTCAGCACGAACTCGACGCTGTTGCGGAAGCCACCGAACGCGTTGAGGCAGACCTTCGTGGTGGCCGGCGGCGCGGTGCCGCGGACGCCCGAGATCCGCACCCGGTCATCGCCGTCGGGGGCGAGGTCGATGCTGGTCAGGTCGACGATGACGTCAGGGTTCAGGTACCGCTGGTCCTGGATCTCGTAGACCAGCTGGGCCGTGACGGTGTCCACGGTGACCGCGCCGCCGGTGCCCTCGTGCTTGGTGACCACGACCCCGCCGTCCTCGGCGATCTCGGCGATCGGGAAGCCGAGGGGTCGCGAGGTGTCGATGTCGCGGAAGCCGCTGAAGTTGCCGCCGGTGGCCTGGGCGCCGCACTCGATCACGTGTCCCGCGACCACGGCGCCGGCGAGCCGGTCGTGGTCCTCGCGGTCCCAGCCGAACTCGGCAATCGCGGGGCCGACCACCACGGAGGCGTCGGTGACGCGGCCGGTGACCACGATGTCTGCACCGGCCCGCAGCGCCTCGGCGATGCCGAACGCTCCGAGGTAGGCGTTGGCGGTGAGCGCGTCGCCGAAGCCGAGCTCGGCCGCCCGGGCGACGAGATCGTCACCCTCGACGTGCGCGACGGAGACCTCGACGCCCTGCTCGGCGGCCACCTCGCGGATCGCGGCGGCGAGACCGGCGGGGTTGAGACCGCCTGCGTTCGCGACGATCCTCACCCCGCGCTCCTTCGCCAGCGCGAGGTTCTCGGTGACCTGCGTGAGGAAGGTCTTCGCGTAGCCCAGGTCGGCGCTCTTCATCCGGTCGCGGCCAAGGATCAGCATCGTCAGCTCGGCGAGGTAGTCGCCGGTCAGGTAGTCGAGCTCGCCGCCTTCGAGCATCTCGCGCATCGCGGAGAGGCGGTCGCCGTAGAAGCCCGAGCAGTTGCCGACACGAAGGGTACGCACGTGACCAGTGTCGTGCCTCACATAGAAACAGTCAAGCCTGATTGTAAGTTCATCGAGGAGTCGTCGCAGCCGCCGTCCCCCGGCCACCTCTAGGCTCGCGCCATGGTGACCACCGCCGCGCTCGCGGCCTGCCTCCTGCTCACAGCCCTGGCCGCCTTCCAGGTCGCGCTCGCCCTCGGGGCGCCGTGGGGCCGGTTCGCGTGGGGCGGCCAGCACACCGTGCTGCCGACCTCACTGCGCGTGGGCAGCGCGCTCTCGGTCGCGATCTACGTCGTGATCGGCGCGATCCTGCTGGCGCGGGCGGGGTTGATCTCGCTCGGCGTCTCCGACCGCACCGTCGAGATCGCGGCCTGGGTCGTGACGGGCTACTTCACCCTGGGCATCGCCATGAACCTCGCATCGCGCAGCCGGCCAGAGCGCCTGGTGATGGCGCCGGCCTGCGTCGTCCTGGCCCTGCTGTCGGGCGTCGTCGCCCTGTCCTGAGTCAGCGGGCGATGCCCACGTACTGGTACTCGAGGTACTCGTCGATGCCCTCGCGACCGCCCTCGCGGCCGAGACCGGAGTGCTTCACGCCACCGAACGGGGCGGCCGGGTCGGACACGACGCCGGCGTTGACGCCGAGCATCCCGAACTGCAGCCGGGGCGCGATCCGAATGACCCGGTCGAGGTCCTTCGCGTAGACGTAGCCGACCAGTCCGTACTCGGTGGAGTTCGCCAGCGCGACGGCCTCGTCCTCGTCGGCGAACGACTGCACGGGCGCGACCGGGCCGAAGATCTCCTCGGTGACGACGCGGGACCGCGCATCCACACCCGACAGGACCGTCGCGGGGTAGAAGTGACCGGGGCCGTCGGGCAGCTCGCCGCCCACGACGACCCGCGCCCCGCGCTCGACCGCGTCGGAGACCAGGCCGTGCACGCGCTCGCGGCTGCGGTCGTCGATCAAGGGACCGAGGTCGGTTCCGGGCTCGTCGCCGGCACCCACGCGCAGGTCGCCCATGCGCGCGGCGAAGCGCGTGACGAACTCGTCGTGCACGTCGCGGTGCACGAGGAAGCGGTTGGCCGCGGTGCAGGCCTCGCCGATGTTGCGGGTCTTGGCGGCGATCGCGCCGTCCACGGCCGCGTCGAGATCGGCGTCCTCGAACACGATGAACGGGGCGCTGCCACCGAGCTCCATCGAGCACCGCAGCACCCCCGCGGCGGCCTGGGCCAGCAGCGCCTTGCCCACGGGCGTGGAGCCGGTGAACGAGAGCTTGCGCAGGCGCGGATCGGACAGCAGCGGCCCGGTCGTGGCCGCGGGATCGGTGGTGGTGAGCACGTTGATCACGCCGGCCGGTACGCCGACCTCCTCGAACACCTTCGCCACGGCGAGGGTGGTCAGGGGCGTCAGCTCGGCCGGCTTCACGATCGAGGTGCAGCCGGCGGCGAGGGCGGGGCCGAGCTTGCGGGTGGCCATCGCCAGCGGGAAGTTCCACGGCGTGATCAGCAGCGACGGCCCGACCGGACGCCGGTCGACCATCATCTGCAGCTTGCCGGACGGCAGCGTGCCGTAGCGGCCGTCGATGCGCACGGCCTCCTCGGAGAACCAGCGCAGGAACTCCGCGCCGTACGTGACCTCGCCGCGCGCCTCGGCCAGCGACTTGCCCATCTCGGCGGTGATCAGCCGGGCGAAGTCGTCGGCGTGCGCGGTGATGAGGTCGAACGCGCCGCGCAGGAGGTCGGCCCGCTCGCGCGGCGTGGTGGCGCCCCACGACTCCTGGGCCGCGTCGGCCGCGGCGAGGGCGGCCTGGCCGTCGGCGGGGGTGCCCTCGGCGACCTCGGTGATGATCTTGCCCGTGGCGGGGTCCTCGACGGCGAAGGTGGCTCCGCCCGAGGCCGGGGTCCAGCGCCCGTCGAGGTAGAGGTCGGCCGGGTGGCCGGAGAGCAGGGACTCGATGAAGTCGGCGACGCTCACGCTCACTCCTTCGTGAAGTCGATGATCTGGCGCAGCTCGGACCCGTCGGCCAGGTCGTCCATGGCGCGGTTGATGTCGTCCAGCGCGATCGTGGAGCTGACGAGGTGCTCCAGTTGCAGGCGTCCGGCACGCCACAGCTCGACGAACACGGGGATGTCGCGCTTCGGCACGGCTGAGCCGAGATAGCTGCCGACCAGCGTCTTGCCCTCGGCCACGAGGGCCAGCGGCGACAGCTCAATCGTGTCGTCGGGCGCCGGCAGTCCCACGGTGATCGTCTTGCCGCCGGGAGCCGTGAGCGCGATCGCGGCGGCGAAGACGCGGCCACTGCCGACGGCCTCGATGACGGCGTCCGCCTTGAAGCCCGACTCGGCCGCCTCGGCCGGTGTGAGCGCCTCGTGCACGCCGGCCTGCAGCGCGGCAGCGCGCTTGTGCTCGAGCGGGTCGATGCCGACGACGCGCACACCCTCGTACGACAGCGCGGTCAGCGCCGCCGCCAGGCCGACACCGCCGAGGCCGACCACGGCCACGGTCTGGCCCGGCGTCGGCTTCGCGACGTTGATGATCGCGCCGCCGCCCGTGAGCACCGCGCAGCCGAGGACGGCGGCCATGTTCGGCGGCACGTCGTCGTCGACGGGGACGAGCGAGCGATGGTCCACGACCGCGTGGGTGGCGAACGCCGAGACGCCGAGGTGGTGCGTGACGGGCGAGCCGTCGCGGGTGAGCCGGCTGCCACCGGCGAGCAGCTCGCCGCCACCGTTGGCCACCGAGCCGGGCACGCACGGCGCCATGCCGTCCGTCGCGCAGCCCGCGCACTCACCGCAGCGCGGCAGGAACGTCATGATGACCCGCTGGCCCACGGCGAGGTCGGTGACCTCGGCCCCGACCTGCTCGACCCGACCGGCGGCCTCGTGCCCGAGCAGCATCGGCACGGGGCGCGGGCGCTTGCCGTCGACGACCGAGAGGTCGGAGTGGCACACCCCCGCCGCCTCGACCCGCACGAGCACCTCGGTGGGCCCGGGCTCGGCCAGGTCGAGCTCGGCCACCCGCAGGGGCCGGGACTGCTCGAAGGGGCTCGATGCCCCGATGGTCTCCAGGACGGCGCCACGAATCTTCACTTCTGCTCCTCGTCGATCAGCGGGGGACGATCAGCGGGCCACGAACACGGCCTCGCGGCGTTCGAGGTTCGCCGCGATGCTGGCGCAGCCTCGGTCTGCCGACACCATGCGTGCTCGCTGATCTCGTGGTCCAAGATCTGGGCCACGTCGTCGGCGAGCGACCCGCGCAGGGTCTTGCGCATGGAAACTACCGCCAGAGGCGCACCGCTGGCGATGGCGGTGTCCACGAGCGCGATGATCTACGCGCGGGAGAGACACGCCCCTACGGCTTCTCAGCGCACCGCGATGCTGCGAAGGACGAGTGCCGATCATTGCGAACCGACGCACGTCAATGGCTCAGCCTTCTGCCCAGAGGCAGGTTGCCTCACAGATGCGAGCCGAAAGACTACCCTCCGCCCTCCCGACGGCGTTTCCCGTCGACCGCGGCCGCATTTCTCTCCAACGCAACCCAGAGCGGTGACGCCGAGGACCCTCGCTGGGCACTAGCCCCGTACGCAGGAGCAAGGCCAGCATCCGTTCACCGACGCCCGCAACACGTGGGCAAAGCAACCGGTTGGCCAGCCTCGCACCTGCGTTCGTCTCACTTCTTAAGCGCATCCAAAAACGCTGTCAGTACCAACACTAGAATGATGTATTCAATCATTTCCGTTACTCCTCTCTTAGTTATCGGGCATTCAGGACCTCCGTTCCGAAGGAATCATGCGTCGTTGCCCCTAGGATGGCACGTGTCATCGGCGCTGTCAAGGGAAGAGTTTGACACGTGCCGGAGAACGTGGTAATCGCAAATTTCCGGCACGCGATTGCCGCGGCTATGGCCTCTAGATCAGGAGCAGCCCGAGGACGCCGAGATGAAAGACGGGTCGGGATCTGCAGGAAGTGATTGTTCCCTCCACTGCGAACGGGGCTAAGCACATCTCAGGCGCGATGGAGCTCGCAACGCGCAACTGACGGCGTGGTGCGGCGCCCGCGCAACATGTCGAACCAAAGTCGGCTCACGGGCGGAGGCCCCGGCAGCGTCATCTCACAGGAAGCCGGGCCCTCGAAGTCTTTAACTTTCTCGACCGGCATAGGGAGTGCGCTGCGTCGAGCCACCCGTGTAAATCGAGCCATCAAGCCATCGCACCTGCGAGTGCTCGCAGCACGCGTACCAGGTGCAACCAATGAACCGTGGCCTTAAGAGCGATGCGGTCAATGGACAACGACTTGTACGAATCGGCTCGCCATGAGAGTCCGTCAGTTAGATTGCGGCGGTGGAGCACCTCTTTTTTGGCTACGCCGAGTCCGACACGAACGCTCGAGAGTGCCTTCAGCGCGTCTCCAATCGCGTCGCAGAGTTTGCCAATGTAGCCCAGTCAGTTCCGTGGGAGGACCTGAAGGTCGACGGGAAACTGATCATCAATGACATCCTCGACGCGATCGCGAAGTGCTCAATTGGGATCTTCGACGTCACAAGCCTGAACAACAACGTCCTGTTCGAACTCGGGGTAGCGATCGGGTCCGGGAAGCGAGTGGTGATAACTCGCGAGAAGGACAATCAGACCACCGACAGGCTCTTTCGCGAGTTTGCATTGCTCACGACAACTGGCTACACGGGGTATGTCAATTCAGACCAGCTCCTCGCGTCGATCACCGAATTAGTTGCGAACCCGCCGCCACCGCTTCTGGACTCTCTGCTTGGCGAAGTGGACAACCCCGTTATCCCCGACCAACTCCTGTACGTACCAAGCATGCGGGAGGACGAATCTTCTCGTGCGCTCTCGAGACTCGTCGAGCGACATGAGAGCCTTCGCGTCTTCCGACTCGAACTCGATGAACACGGCACTTCGCCTCTTGCCTGGTTGACGCAGCAGATCTACAACAGTCCATTCGCGCTCTTTCACCTGACGCCCCCAGAGGCATATCTGTCGGAGACCTCAAACCGCCGTTGTGCGCTCTTGTCGGGAATCGCACTTGGAATGTCACATCAAGTTCGCCTCGTCATGCACAGCAAAGAGCCCGTCGCCATGGACTTCCGGGATCTGCGCATCGCTTTCACAAACTCGCGCAACTTGGTCGAGCGCGCCGAAACTTGGCTGACGGGCCTCAAGTTCGAACGGAATGCGCCCAGCAGGATAAGGAAGCATCTCCCCGCCGAACTGGCAGCGCTCCGATTCGGGAATCACGTCGCCGAGGCTGACGCGACCGGGCTAGAAACATACTTCGTCGAGACGCGGGATTTCCTCGATGTCAAGGAAGGCACTGCAACGATCTTTACGGGACGTAAAGGAACCGGCAAGACCGCCAGCATGCTTCGCGCCGCGTCAGAACTTCGCGATGATGCCCGCAATCTCGTCTGCGTTATCAAACCCGCTTCCTACGAATTGGAGGCGCTTTGTGATCTGTTACAAAAGATCAGCGTCTCGCACATCGGGACCTACCTGATTGAGGGCGTTTGGAAGTATCTCCTGTACACAGAAGTCGCTGGTGCGCTAATTCGCCAGGTCGAGGCCACACCGGCGGGGGTTCTCGCGGGATCAGCGATTGATGACGTCCGCACGGCCCTCGAGCAAGTGCATCACGGGCACAATGCCTCCTTTTCGGCGCGCCTCGAAGATCTCCTCCAGAACTTGGATGTCAATTTCGACGACTTAGTCGAGCAATCCGGAATCGAGGAGACGCGACGGACGATCGGTCGAGCGCTCTATGGCGGCCACATTGGGAGACTGCGCAACCTGCTGACGACCGCTCTGGCCGACAAGCGGCGGGTGGCGGTGCTGATCGATAACCTTGACAAGGCTTGGGAGCGCGGAGCCGACCTGGAAACTATGTCCTCGGTCATTTTCGGGCTGCTCACTGCCGTGGGACGAGTTTCGGACGAGTTTGCACGCGAATCCGGTAAGGACGAAAAGAAGTTGCGGTTCACGCTCACGGCTTTCCTTCGGAGCGACATCTACGCCTACGTGCGGACTCAGGCACGCGAGCCCGACAAGATCGCCGCATCAGAGATCGAATGGCGCGACACAGACCTCCTTTCCCGCGTTCTTGAGGACCGATTCATGGCGTCCCGTAACGGCAAGTCTTCACCGTCAGACCTGTGGACCGAGTACTTCGCTCCAGAGATTCGTGGAATCAAATCGCGCGAGTACATCTTGTCGCGCGTGCAGCCAAGGCCGCGAGACCTGATTTTCTTCGCCAACGCCGCCGTCCTCGCCGCTACGAACGCGCGAAACCACATCATTGATTCGGTAGACGTTGACAAAGCTGAGAGCGCTTACAGCCAGTTCGCTTACGAGGCTCTCTTGGTCGAGGGGGTCGCGGTAGGCATCGACATGGAGGAACTGCTCATGTCCTTCGTCGGCGAGAATGCCCAACTGTCTGAGGGCGAGCTCCGCGACGTCCTTGAGGAAGGCGGCCTGCCCACGGAAGCTCACTCCGAGTACATTCGAATCCTGCGCCAGCATGGATTCCTAGGCCTCCAGGTCGCGCCTGGGTCGTTCGACTTCGGGGGCACGCCGGGCGAGATGCAGAAGGCGCACATTCTCGCCACCAAGCTTCAGAAGACAGCAGGTGGACCCCGCTTGTACGAAGTTCATCCGGCATACCGGCGGCACCTGCTCATCGAGGAACGTAGCTAGATCACTCCAGGACTCGCGCAGGTAGTGCTGTCCTGCATTCGCGGCAAGCAGTTCAGCCACGCTCGCTAGGACCGGGTCCCTCGAGGATGCGCCGCGCGACCGTGCGGCGGTCGGAGGTCCGCTCACCGACTGGCCCCGCCAGCAGGGTCTCCACCGCGGTGCCGAGGCGCGTCCGCTCCGCCGACGAGAGGTGCGTCAACGCACGCTCGGTGGCGACCAGTGCGTGGTACTGCTCGAAGGTCGAGCGACTGTCGCCGATCGCGTCGGCCAGGACGTCGGCGCTCGCCAGCCGCGGGTCGGCCTCGATGAGCGCCAGTGCGGTGATGCGGTCGCCGTCCGACCCGCCGGCGAAGATCCGCGCCACGTCGTCGGCCGAGAGCGCGTCGGTGTCGAGGGCGCGGGCATCGCGCAGGATGCCCTCCATGCGGGAGGTGCGGTCCCACCCGGAGGGCTCGGTCTCGCGCAGGCGCTCGTAGCGCGACCCCACCAGGGAGGCCGCCGCGAGGAGTCCTTCCGCGCGGCGCTCGAGCTGTTGCGCCTGCTCGGCGTCGCCGGCCGCCCGGGCCCGGGCCGCCTGCTGGCGCACGCTGCGCGCACGGCGCTCCAGCTCGAAGCGGACGCCTGCTGCCTCGATCGCCTCGAGCCGGTTGCCGAACACCGACAGCGCGCAGATCGCGACGCCCGCCGCGACCAGGGCGGTGGAGCCGAGCTCGTTGTCGGTGAGGAACACGGCCACGCCGCCGGCCACCAGGACGAGCATTCCGACGACGACACCGCCGATCCGCGCCGAGCGCGTCAGCACCGGCCCGGGAGCTTCCACCGGCGCGTGGGACATGCGTTCAGCGTAGGTCCGCGAGGGTTCGACGACGAGCCGTCGAGCGCCGGAGAACCGCGGAACACGGCCCTCTGTCCCTCGACCCCGGGGAGGCCCTAGCCTTGCGCCATGCTCATCCTCGCGATCATCGTGTTCGGAATCCTCGTCGGCGGCCTCGCCCAGATGGCGCTCGGCCGCCGCATGGAGTCGGTGAACTGGACCCTGGCGATCGCTGCCGGCCTCATCGGCTCGCTGCTCGGCGGACTCGTCGCCAGCCTGATCGCGGGCGACGGCCTGGAGCTCCGCGCGAGCGGACTGATCGGCTCCTTCCTCGGCGCCATCGTCGTCACCGCGGCCTGGGGCGCGCTCTCCACGCGCCGCGCCTGATCGCCGGAGCCACCATGGCCCTCCACGTGAACGCCGACAACTTCGTCGGCGCCGAGACCGCCCGCATGTTCCACGACTTCCAGGCGGAGGCCGGTGCGGTCAACGTGTTCTCGCACGTGCGGGAGCCCTCCCCCATCGAGAACCAGCTCGTGGTGCGGCTCAACCGCGACACGCTCTACAGCTTCGCGGTCGTCGATCTCGCGCAGGACGTGGTGCTCACCCTGCCCGATTGCGGCGAGCGCTACCTGTCGGCGATGCTCGTGAACGAGGGTCACTTCGTCCCGCTCGTGCTGCACGCCGCCGGCCCGCACCGGCTCACCCAGAACGAGGTCGGGAGCCGCTACGCGGCGCTCGCGATCCGGATCCTCGTCGACTCGCAGGACCCCGATGACGTCGCCGAGGTCAACCGCCTGCAGGACACGCTCTCGATCCAGGCCGGCTCGGCGGTGCCCTTCGCGCTCGACGACTACGACAAGGCCAGCTTCGACGCCACCCGTGACGCGCTCCTGAAGCTCGCCGCCGGGCTCTCCAGCTTCGATCGGACGTTCGGCCGGCCCGACGAGGTCGACCCCGTCCGACACCTCATCGGTACGGCCGCCGGCTGGGGTGGCCTGCCGTCCTCCGAGGCGGCCTACGTGGGCGTGCAGCCCGACGGCGACGGCCCGTACGAGCTCACGATGGCCGACGTGCCCGTCGACGGCTTCTGGTCGATCTCGGTCTACGACGCGAAGGGCTTCTTCGCCCAGAACGACCGCGACTCCTACAGCATCAACAACATCGTCGGCGTGCCGAACGAGGACGGGTCCGTGACCGTGCGCTTCGGCGACTTCGGACCCGACGTGCCGAACGCGATCCCCACGCCGGAGGGCTGGAACTTCCTCGTGCGGCTCTACCGGCCGCGCCCCGAGATCCACGACGGCACGTGGAAGGTGCCCGCGCTCGTCCCGGTCTCCTGAGCCGCGCTCAGTGCAGCAGGGCCTTTGCCGCCACCAGGAACAACCCCAGCAGGCCGGCCATGAAGGCCTCGACCGACGCGCGGCGAACGCTCAGCCCCGCGCTCAGCGAGGCGAGCAGCACTCCCACGCCCAGCTGCAGGATCGTCCAGATCAGGCACAGGTAGATCGCGGTGCTGCCTGAGGCACCGAGGGCGACGGCCAGCAGGTAGGCGACGATCACCGGCACGCCGCCGAGCAGGACGCCGGCCTGGAGCCCGACGTGGCGGGCGAGGCGCCGGTGCAGCGGGTCGGCCTGGCGGCGGAGCTGGTCGCGCAGCGCGTGCAGGTAGACGTGGGTGAGCCAGTAGACGACGAGCACGACCGCCCACGCGAGGAAGACTCCGGAGGTGTGCTCGGCGTGCGCGCCGGCCACGGTCACGGTCGCCGCGCTGACGATTGTCCCCTCGATCGGCGCGCCGATGTCGTCCACCAGGAGCGTGCGCATCCTCGAGGAGGAGGCCGTCGCGTCGCTCACTGGGTCCATGGGCCAGCAGGCTACCGACCGCGGGACGCCGGGCTCAGACCCGGTCGAGGGCCCGGAGGTACCGGCGCGTCATCGCGGTCTGGACCAGCGTCGTCAGGGGCCCGCCCAGCCGCGCCAGCCGGGTGGCGGGCCGTGAGTAGGCAGCGATCGTGAAGGTCAGCGATCCGTCCGTGCGGCGCTCCACGACGAAGGACTCCTCCCCCGACTCCGGGTGTCCCGGCAGGGATCCGTAGGCGAAGCCCGCCCGGTCGGGCTCCTCGATGACGTGGACCACCCGGCAGGGGATCTTCACGCCGACCGTGCCGAGGCCCAGGGTCATCTGCACGACCGTTCCGACCTGCGCTCGGGCGTCGGACGCCCTCACGTGGAGCCCCGACCGCTCCTGCACGCGCCATGCGAGGAGGTCCTCGACGGCTCCGGCGAAGTCCCGCCGAGTCAGCGTGCGCTGCCTCGTGAAGTGGTGGAAGCCGGGCTGCGGCGCGGGCGTCGCGCCCACGGGTGAGTAGGTGAACGGAGCGGCCCGCAGCCGATCCGCTTCGCTCGCGGGGAGGACGTCGACCATGCTCAGCCGACCGGCACGACGTACGACTCGACCTCGGCGATGAGGTCGCCGCGGAACGTGAACAGGTCACAGAAGACGAAGGAGAACCGCCCGGCCTGCCGGTGACGGCCGGCTCCCGTCCCGGTGATCACGAGGACGTCGCCCGCCTCGGTCGTCCGGTTCACGGTCAGCTCCGGGCTGCCATCGAAGTCGGGGTTCTCGATCTCGGTGTCGAACTCAGCCCTGCCGCGCGTGGTGCGCAGGCCGTGCACGTGCCACACCACGTCGTCCGTCAGGCAGCCGAGCACCATCGCGTGGTCGCTGCGACGAAAGCCCTCCAGATAGCGGTCGAGGACCTCGAGCCGGGTCTGGGTGGTCATGGACGGCACTCTGCCAACGCGCCGAGCATCTCGCCAGTCCTGCTCGGCGGCGAAAGTCGTCACGCGACCCAGGTACGGATTCGCCCGCGCGCCGCTCTCCACTGGAGAACCAGCGGCTCGACAGATGGAGAGACCCATGCCCAGGGATCGAATCACCACGAACACCGACCACGTCTCCGGGAGGAACCGTCGCGCCCGCGGACTCCTGCTGTCCCTCGGGCTGGTGGTCGGCCTGCTCGCCGCGGCGCCGGGCGCCCAGGCGCGCGAGGCCACCACACCGGATCCCGCAGGCGGCGGCTCCAGCGCACTCGACCTCCACAAGGTCAAGGTCGTCAACAACGCCAAGGGCGTGCGGATCACGGTGAGGATGAAGGCCGTCGACTGGGAGGCGGAGTCGACACCCGTCGGCGAGTTCCGTCTGCTGCTCGACACGAACGCCTCGTCGCCCGGCGCGGAGTTCGCCGACGAGGTCGGCATCCCCGGCGACGGCGGCTTCCGCGCGCTCAAGGGGTCGAAGAAGCACCGCAAGAGCTGGGTGACGTACCCGTTCCCCGGAACGTGCGGCAAGACGGTGCGCGAGCGGTACGACCTCGAGCACGGTCTGGTCGTCGTCCACGTCAAGCCGAAGAAGGGCTGCCTCTTCCACCCGAAGCACGTGCGCGTCAACGTGCGGACCATCCAGTCCGGCTACATCGACGCCAGCGGCTACGAGCCGTTCACGCCGGCCCGCGTCGACCACCTGCCGTACAAGGGCAAGTTCACGCCGTGGGTGAAGTACTCGCGGAGCTGACCCGCAGAAGCACGAGGGCCCGGCCATCGGTCGGGCCCTCGTGCGGAACGGCGCAATCCGCGAACGAGCGGACGCTGGTTGCCTAGGCTCTCGTACGTGAAGTCCGTTGTCCTCGCCCTCGTCGTCTCGTCCGCGCTGGTCCTCGCGGGGTGCGGACCCTCGGGCCCGGGTGTCGACCCGGACGAGTACGGAGCCGTCGTCGAGGAAGCGCCCTCCGAGCTGCTGACGGAGGTCCAGATCCAGAAGGCGCTGCTCACCGTCAACGACCTTCCCGACGGCTGGAGCTTCAACTCCGACTTCGAGGGTGGCGGCGAGGACGATTCGCGCACGACCTCGGAGGACCCCGGGTGCGAGGAGTTCACGGCCGGCCTGACCAACACCGACGGCACCCTGACAGCCGGCGAGGCCGAGGTCACCTTCTCCAAGAGCGAGTACGGCCCCTTCCTCACCCAGACGATCCGCTCGAAGGGCGGTGACGACGCGGTGAAGTCGATGAAGTCGTTCAAGAGCGCGCTGAAGGGCTGCGACTTCTACACCATGATCGACGGCGCCGGAGGCGTGAGGACCGACTACGTGATCTCCGACCTGCCCTTCCCTGACCTGGGCGACGACACGGTGGCGCTGACGATGCGCGCCACCACGGAGGGGCAGACCATCGACCTGCCGATGGCGATCGTCCGGGTCGACCACACCTTGGTCATGCTGGCGACATTCCAGCTGGGCGGCGGCACGGGAACCCAGGAGTTCGAGGCCGTGGCGCGCACCGCCGTGAAGAAGGTCAAGAAGGCCTCCGCCTGACGAGGTCGCCAAACGAGCGGGGCTTCCCCTGACTATGGGGGGGAAACTTCAGCGCTCGGCCAGCGGCCGGGGGTCGTTGCCCGGGAGGCCGGCGAAGGCCTGGACGATGTCGAGCCAGTGGTCGGCGGCGGGGCCGGTGGCGGTGACGTCGACGTCGGAGCGGTGGCGGCGCCGGGTGGCGAGGAGGGCGAAGTCCCAGCCGTCGCCGGTGACGCGCTCCTCGGAGTCCTCGGGGCCCCACGTCCACAGCTCGCCCGACGGCGCGGTCAGCTCGACGCGCGGCTCGACGGCCGGCGGCTCCTCGCCGCGCATCTGGTGCGTGAAGGCGAAGGTGCGCACGCCGATGTGGCAGACGTGCTTGGCGCGGTCGGTGCGCGGCACCGCGATGCCGAGGGCCTCGGCGACGTCGTGCCCGTGGGCCCACGTCTCCATCAGCCGCGCGGTGGCCATCGAGACGGGACTCATCGGCGGTCCGAACCACGGGATCTTGTTACCGTCGGGGACCGACTGCAGCGCCTCGACGAGGTCGCTGCGACCCTGGCGCCACGCCGGCAGCAGCGACTCCGGCGGCTCCTGCGCCAGCTCGTCGGTGGCCTGGTCGATGTAGCCCTCGGGATCCTCCAGCGCCGCCACGATCAGGGCGTCGAACGCAGACTTGTCGTTGATCGCGTACGTCGAGGTGACGTCGGTCCAGTGCAGGTGCGCCACCTGGTGGGCGACGGTCCAGCCCTCGGGGGTGGTGACGGTGCCCCAGTGGTCGGGCGTCAGGCCGGCGACCCACCCGTCCAGCTGCAGCGATTCCGCGGCGAGGTCGTCCAGGACAGTGTCGAGTTTGCTCATCGTTCCAGTTCTCGGTCGAGGGTGTCGGCCCAGGCGTCGAGGATCGAGGCCCGGCGTGCGGAGTCGTCGGTCAGCGTGGCGGCCAGGCCGAGGCCGCGCAGGAGGTCGAGCGTGGCCTGGACCAGCTGGCGGTTGCGGCCGCGCGACTCGTCGACCTCCAGCAGCTCCACGGCGCGCGCGTGCGTCTCGCGGCCCAGCCGGCGCTCGAACGGCGCCACCTTCTCCAGCAGGTCGGGGTCGGTCCGCGCCGCGACCCACAGCTCCAGCGCAGCGAGGAACGCCGGCGAGGTGACGAGGTGGGACAGCAGGCCCAGGACCACCCGGGTGCGCCCGCTCTCGGGCAGCTCGTCCGGGTCGATCGCCAGCTCCTCGCGGCGGCGCTCGGCGATGTACTCCACGGCCGCGACGACGAGGTCCTGCTTGCTGGGGAAGTGGTGCAGCTGCGCACCGCGACTGACCCCGGCGCGCTGACTCACGACCGTCGTCGACGTGCCGGCCCAGCCGACCTCCACCAGCGAGTCGACCGTGGCCTCGAGGAGCCGCTGGCGCATGAGCCGCGTGCGCTCGGGCTGCGGGGTCCTCGTGGGGCTTTCGGTCACTGGCCCAGCATCCTCGACCCCTCACTTACAGTCAAGCCTGTTGGTTTCTTCCCTCCCCGGACTGGAGGCGTAGTCACTTGTGACGGTTGATACGTAAACAACCTTCTGGGGCCGGCGGGAAAACCTAGAGTCGCACACACGCGGGGTGAGCGCTCCGTACCCCCACTCGAGAGCGAATCTCCATGTATCGACGCGTCACCTCCGTCGCGACCAGTGCGGCCGTCGGCCTCGCTGCCGCTGTGGCCCTCATGCCCGCCAGCGCCCAAGCGGCCCCCGAGACGTTCACCGGACGCGTCCAGGTGATCGTCGGCGACACCATCATCGGCTGCGCGTCCACCCAGATCCAGGCCTACGGCGACCTCCCGGGGATCAGCCAGTCCACCGACGGAGCACTGCGCGTCTCCGTCTCGGCAGGGACCCAGCAGCAGATGGCGATCGAGGGTCGGGACGGAAGCGTGCTCGGCGTGGACGACTCCGCGGCCGCCTACCCGATGACCGGGACGGATCCGCAGTACACCTTCCTCAGCATGCAGGAGCCCCTCGCCGCGGGTTCACCGTCGGTCGCGCGGCGTCAGAGCGCGATCTGGTCGGTCGATCCGGCCACGATGGATCTCTCCGCGACCTACGTGCGCGACGACCTCACCGTCCTGGACATGACGGCCCACACGTTCGGGCACGAGTACTTCATCTCCCTCACCCCCAACTTCGCTGCCGTGGCGAACGGGTTCCCCATGGCGCGCCAGGCCACCTTGCGCCTCGGTGAGACCTGCTCCGGTCTCGTGCAGGTCGATGAAGCGCAAGCCATCACGTTCACCTCCGCCGCTCCGAGCCCCGCGTACCCGGGCCAGACGTACACGGTCGCGGCGACCGGCGGCGCGTCCGAGAACGCGGTCAGCTTCTCGTCGGCCACCTCCGATGTCTGCTCGGTCGACGGCACCACGGTGACGTTCGACGCCGTCGGCACCTGCACGATCGACGCGAACCAGGCCGCGGCCACGGGCTACTCGGCCGCCCCGACCGTGAGCCAGGACATCGCCGTCAGCGCGATCGCCAGCTCGGTCGCACTCGACCTCGCTGACGCCGCCGTCGTGACCGGCCAGACCACCACCGCACAGGCCACTGTCGACGTCATCGCGGGCACGGTCGCCGCGGCGGGCGGCTCGGTCCAGTTCGCGGTCGACGGCGCCGACGTCGGTGCCCCGGTCGCCGTCGACTCCGACGGCCTCGCGTCCAGCCCCGAGCTCGGCGCGGGCGTCGGCTCGCACCAGGTCACCGCGACCTACGTCCCCGCGAGCGCCCACCACCTCGGCTCCACGAGCAGCGCCTCGCTGACCGTCACGGCCGCGAACACCACCACGAAGCTCTCGGTGAAGCCCACCGAGCTCTCGGCCACCGTCGCGCCGGTCGCGCCGGGCGCCGGCACCCCCACCGGTGACGTCACGTTCCGCGTCGACGGCACGAAGGTCGGCACCGCCGCCCTCGCGGACGGCATCGCGAAGCTCGACTTCACCGTGCCGACCGACACGGCGCACGGCGTCTCGGCCGAGTACACCGGCAGCACGGACTTCAACGCCTCCTCCGCGTCGACCTCGCGCTCGAACCCGACCATCACGAGCCACGTGAGCTCGGCCCAGAAGTCGCGCGGCGGCTGGTACCGCACGCCGGTCACGGTCTCGTTCACCTGCGACACCAAGGGCGCCGAGCTGGCCACCGCCTGCCCGAAGCCCGTCACGGTGTCCCGCCAGGGCGCCAGCCGGGTGTCCCGCACCATCCACACCGCCGACGGCGGCGTCGCCACCGTCACCGCCTCGGTCAAGCTCGATCGCAGCGCCCCGAGCGTCGGCGTCAAGGGCGTCAAGCCCGGTCACAGCTACTTCGACGCCCCCACGCCGAAGTGCTCGGCCAAGGACTCGCTCTCGGGCGTGAAGACGTGCAAGGTCACCACGCAGCGTCGCGGCAGCAAGGTCGTCGTGACCGCGAAGGCCACTGACGTCGCCGGCAACGTCCGCAGCAAGCGGATCTCGTACCGCCTCGCCGCCTACACGATCCAGGGCGCCAAGCGGAAGAACGGCGTCTTCCAGGTCCGTCACGGCGAGACCTACACGATTCGCGTCCGCGGATCCAAGGCGAAGTACGTCTACGCCACCCCCGCGCCGGGCAAGCCGCACCGCGGCTCGGTCCCGTTCAAGAAGGCCGGCAAGAACACGTGGGCCCTCGGCGTGACGATGTCGATGACGACGAGCGCCACCCGCTCGTGGAACCTCGGCTACACGCAGCACGGCAAGCTGCACGTCATCAAGGTGAAGGTCATCGGCTGACCCGCACCCACTGACGGAGGTTTCCTGTCACTTCGCGAGGTTCGCGAACCTCGCGAAGTGACGGTTTCCCCGGTTAACCGGGGAAACCGTCAGGCCATCTCGCCCTCGAGGGTCTCGGGACGCGCGTCGGCGTCCTCGACCTCGACGGCGGGCGGCTCGCCGATGTGACGCAGAGCGAACTCCGCGGCGAGCTCGATCGCGAGGTCGGCGTCGGGCAGGTGCCCGGCCATGATCGGGAAGGCGTGCACCTGTCCGCGCCACAGGTGCACGTCGACTTCGACGCCCTTGTCGTCGAGCAGGAGCGCGAACGCCTCCACCTCTGGCCGCAGGAACTCGTCCTCGACGGCCACGAGGTGCGTGGGCGAGTGGATGTAGGCACTGGCGTGGAGCGGGTCGGCGAAGCCCTCGATGATGTCGCCCTCGGGGAGCCAGAGCCGGCGCAGCGCCGCGACGCGCGCGATCGGCAGCACGGCCTCGCGCACCTTGTCGACGCGCATGACGTTCTTGTCCTGGCGGTCGGGCTCGAGGCTCAGCAGCGGCGAGAACGCGATCAGGGCGGCCGGGGCCGGCAGGCCGCGACGCGTGGCCAGCTCGGCCACCTTCATGGTCAGGTAGCCGCCGGCGGAGTCGCCCGCGACGACGACCTTGCCCGCGTCGGGCGCCCGGCCCACCACGTCCTCGTAGGCCGCGATGGCGTCCTGGACCGAGTCGGCGATGCCGCCCACCGGCAGCTGGCGGTAGTCGATCGCGTAGACCGTCCCGCCGGTGGCGCGCACGATCTCCTCGAGCATCGAGCGGTACGAGTGCACGCTGCCGGTGAAGAATCCGCCGCCGTGGAGGTAGAGGAGGTGCAGCCCGGTGGTGGGCCCGTCGCCGGGCGTCATCACCTCACCGGGAACGCCGCCGATGTCGCCGATCTCGACCGTGATGTCCTCGGACGCGCCGCGGTTCACCACCGAGGAGAAGCGCTGGAGGCGGCGCATCGTGCGCTCGTCGACCGGCGCGAGGCGCAGCAGCGGCTTGACCGTCATCCGCGCTCCGCGCCCGATCATGCGGGCCAGCGGGGTGGGGGCGTCGTGCAGGACCGCGGCGGTGTGCACCGCCCGCATCGGGCGGCGGCGTCCGCGTCGAGGGTCCGGCGGTGTGTCCACGCCCCGAGTTTATCGACCGGCCGGTTCTCCGCGTCCTGTCAGCGGGGGCACGCGCTCCGATAGCCTGTCACCGTGGTGACGCTCGAGGAACTGCAGGTTCGCACCCTCGGCGAGTGCAAGTACGACTCGCCGCTGTCCGACTATGTCGCGGCTCGCGCCACCAACGCCTACTACGTCGCCGAGACCGACCGAGTCCTCATCGACGACACGATCTCCCTGCTCTCGGCGCGCGGCGACACCCCGTTGACCGAGGTCCCCTCGTTCGAGCCCGGCGGGCCGCGCCGCAAGATCTTCTTCGATCCCAAGAAGACCAAGGTCGGCATCGTCACGTGCGGCGGCCTGTGCCCCGGCCTCAACGACGTGATCCGCGCGATCGTCCTCGAGCTGTTCGAGCACTACGGCGTCACCGACATCACCGGGTTCAAGAACGGCTACGCGGGCCTCGTCCCGGGCAAGGCGCCCGACCCCATCACCCTGACCCCCGCCTTCGTGGAGACCATCACCGATCGCGGCGGCACCGTGCTCGGCTCGTCCCGCGGCAGCCAGAACATCCCCCAGATCGTCGACAACCTCGTGCACCGCGAGATCGACATCCTCTTCGTCATCGGCGGCGACGGCTCCATGCGCGGCGCCCACGCGATCGCCGAGGAGGCCCTGGCGCGCCAGCTGCCGATCGCGGTCGTCGGGGTCCCGAAGACGATCGACAACGACATCCCCCTAATCGGCACCAGCTTTGGCTTCCAGACGGCCTACGCGAAGGCCGCCGAGTCGATCAAGGGCGCCCGCGTCGAGGTCGAGGCGGCCATCGGCGGCGTCGGCGTCGTCAAGGTCATGGGTCGCGCCGCCGGGTTCATCGCCTGCTACGCCGCCCTGGCCAACCACGACGCCGACTTCGTGCTGATCCCCGAGGTGCCGTTCAACCTCCAGGGGGAGAACGGCCTGCTCGCCACGTTGCGCAAGCGCGTGAAGGAGCGCGGCAGCGCCGTCATCGTGCTGGCCGAGGGGGCCGGGCAGCACCTCACCCCCGCCAGCCGCCGCACCGACGCCAGCGGCAACACCGTGCTGGGCGACTTCGCGGGCTTCCTGCGCGCCCAGATCGCTCGTGACTTCAAGGACCACGACGAGCCGCTCACGCTGCGGTACTTCGACCCCGGCTACATGATCCGCTCGGTGCCGGCCGACGCCGCCGACTCGGTCTACTGCACCCGGCTGGCCCAGGCCGCCGTCCACGCCGCGATGGCCGGCCGCACCGACATGGTGATCGGCCGCCCCCGGCACCGCTTCGCCCACGTGCCGATCTCGGTGGTCGTCAAGAACACGCAGAACGTCAATCCCGACGGCGACCTGTGGCTCTCGGTGCTCGAATCGACGGCGCAGCCCTTCAACATGTCCTGATCCCGGACGTGACTCTCGCATGGTGAGACGGCCGGAAGGACCCGCCGAACGGTGACAGGCTCGCACTGACACCCGATGCTGAAGGAGCACCCATGAGCGAGCACTGGTCGTTCGAGACCAAGCAGATCCACGCCGGCCAGACGCCCGACCCCGCCACGGGTGCGCGCGCGCTGCCGATCTACCAGACGACCTCGTACCAGTTCCGGGACACCCAGCACGCCGCAGACCTGTTCGCCCTCGCCGAGCCGGGCAACATCTACACGCGCATCATGAACCCGACGCAGGACGTCGTCGAGCAGCGCCTCGCCGCGCTCGAGGGCGGCGTGGGTGCGCTGCTCGTGGCCTCGGGCCAGGCCGCCACCACCGGCGCGCTCACCAACGTGGCCGAGGCCGGCGACCACATCGTCGCGTCGGCCAGCCTCTACGGCGGCACCGACTCGCTGCTGCGCCACACGTTCCCCAAGCTCGGCATCGAGGTCACGTTCGTCGAGGACAGCAACAACCCCGACGCATGGCGTGCCGCGGCTCGCGAGAACACGAAGGTGTTCTTCGGCGAGACCATCGGCAACCCGAAGGGCGACATCCTCGACCTCGAGGCCATCAGCGCGGTCGCGAAGGAGGTCGGCGTCCCGTTCATCGTCGACAACACCGTCGCCACGCCGTACCTGCTGAACCCCCTGAAGCACGGCGCCGACACCGTGGTCCACTCGGCCACGAAGTACATCGGCGGCCACGGCACCGCGATCGCGGGCGTCGTGATCGACGGCGGCACCTTCGACTACGCCGCCCACGGCGACAAGTTCCCCGGCTTCACCACCCCCGACGCCAGCTACCACGGCCTGGTCTTCAGCGAGGCCCTCGGCCCGGCGGCGTACATCGCCAAGCTGCGGGTGCAGTACCTGCGCAACGTGGGCCCCGCCGTCTCCCCCTTCAACGCGTTCCTCATCGCCCAGGGTCTCGAGACCCTGAGCCTGCGCCTCGAGCGTCACATCGAGAACACCCGCAAGGTGGCCGAGTGGCTCCAGGCGCGCGAGGACGTCGCGAAGGTCACCTGGGCGTCGCTCGAGGGCAACCCCTACAAGGAGCTCGCCGACAAGTACACGCCCCTCGGCTCGGGCGCGGTGCTCACGTTCGAGCTGCCCGGTGGCGTCGACGCCGGCCGCCGCTTCATCGACGCGCTGGAGCTGTTCAGCCACGTCGCGAACATCGGCGACGTCCGCTCGCTGGCGATCCACCCGGCCAGCACCACCCACTCGCAGGGCACGCCCGAGGAGCACGCCGCCACCGGCGTCACCCCCGGACTCGTCCGCCTCGCGGTCGGCATCGAGGGCATCGACGACATCCTCGCCGACCTCGACGCCGGGTTCCGGGCGGCCAAGTAAGCCGTGACCACCGTTCAGCCGCTGGGAGACCTCACCCTCGAAGGGGGTGAGGTCCTCCCGCGTCTGGAGGTCGCGTACGACACGTGGGGCGAGTTCACCGGCGACAACGCCGTGCTCGTGCTGCACGCCCTCACCGGAGACTCGATCGTCGCCGGCTCCGACGGCTGGTGGAACGAGGTCGTCGGACCCGGCCTGGGCATCGACACCGACCGGTTCTTCGTCGTCGCCGCCAACATCCTGGGCGGCTGCAAGGGCACCACCGGCCCGGCCTCCGCCGGCCCCGACGGGCGCGTCTGGGGCAACCGCTTCCCCGCCATCACCGTGCGCGACCAGGTGGCCGCCGAGGCGATGCTGACCGACCACCTCGGCATCGACCGCTGGCACGCCGTGATCGGCGGTTCGGCGGGAGGGATGCGCGCGGTCGAGTGGGCGGTCACGCACCCCGAGCGCGTGGAGCGCCTCTTCCTGCTCGCCTCGTCGGCCTACGCGTCGGCCGAGCAGATCGCCTGGACGTCCACGCAGGCCGACATCATCCGTGCCGCGGGACCCGAGGCGGGCCTCGAGCTGGCGCGGCGGATCGCGCACACCACCTACCGCAGCGAGGCCGAGCTGGCCGAGCGGTTCGGTCGCACCGTGCAGTCCGACGGCCGCTTCGCGGTGCAGTCGTACCTGCAGCACCACGGCGACAAGCTGGTCAAGCGCTTCGACGCGTGGTCGTACATCGCCCTCGGCGACGCGATGAACAGCCACGACGTGGGGCGCGACCGCGGTGGTCTCGAGGCGGCCCTCGGTCGCGTCACGGCACGCACCGTCGTCGCCGCGATCGATTCCGACCGGCTGTACCCGCCGTACCAGCAGCAGGAGCTGGCCGATCTCATCCCCACGGCCGAGCCGCTCGCCGTGGTGCGCTCGCCGCACGGGCACGACGGCTTCCTCATCGAGCACGACCAGGTCGGAGCGCTCGCCCGGGACCTGCTCGAGCACTGAGCCCGTCCGGTCGCGGGAGCGCGCGGTTCGTGGTGTCGTGGGATCGAGAGGAGATCCCATGGCACCGAAGAAGAAGGCACCGTCGAGTCTGAAGAATCCCGACCTCTACGAGGAGCTCCGCGACGACGGCGCATCCAAGTCGAAGGCGGCGCGCATCTCGAACGCCGCGGCCCGTGACGGCAAGAAGGCCGTCGGCAAGCGCGGCGGGAAGGCACCGGCCTACGAGGACTGGACCGTCGCCGACCTGCGCAAGCGCGCCAAGGAAATCGGCCTGACCGGCTACTCCAGCCAGAGGAAGTCCGAGCTGATCGACTCCCTGCGCAACTCCTGACGTGCCTCGGGGCCGGCCCGAAGGCCGGCCCCGAGGTTCTCGGTCAGTTGATGCGGTAGTCCGAGATGCCGTTCGTCAGCGACGGGCTCGGCCCGGGGCTGATGAACTGCTCGTAGCGCGTGTCGTTGTCGACGTAGCGCTTGAGCCAGGCGATCGAGTACTTCGCGATCGTCGTGTTGCTGGTGTTCGGAGCGAAGTGGCTCGCGCCACGCAGCTCCAGGTACGAGCGCCGCTCGGCGTTCGTCAGCGAGTTGTAGAACGGGATGGCGTGCGATCCGGGGGGCGCCACCGTGTCGTTCTGCGCACCGATCTCGAGCGAGGCGGCCTCGACCTCGGGCCACGACTTGTCGAGGTTCCACGGCGTCAGGCCGATCGTCGCCTCCAGGGAGCGACGCGTCTTGGCGGCCTCGAGCGTTCCACCGCCACCCATCGAGTGACCGATCACGGCCTGCCGCGAGGCGTCGATGCGGCTGCGGACGGTCGTGTCGGCGATCGTCTGGTCGAGCGCCGCGAGCAGCTGCGTGCCGCGCGAGCCCGGCTGGTCGAACCGGCTGTTGGTGTCGATCGTGATGACGACGAAGCCCTGCGAGGCGATCCGCGGGCCCAGCCACGAGATCGTCGACTGCGCCGCCGTGTAGCCCGGCGACACCGCGATCACGCCGAACGTGCCGTCGGCCGTGGAGGTCGGGTAGTAGATCGTGCCACCACCGAAGCCGCGCGCCGAGAACGACGAGATCGTCTTGGAGCTCACCGCGTACGGACCGCGGGTCGCCTCGATGCTGCTGTTCGTCGGGGCCGGCCCCCGCTCGTACGGGTTGTCGGCGGCGACGACCGGCTGGGTCGCGGCGCCGACGGTGAGTGCCGCGCCGGCGAATGCCATCGCGATCAGTCTGGACAGTTTCATGCTCGTCTCCTTCGACGGTCTGGATCGAACCGTTGGGACGAGCTCGTCCAAACGCAGCGGCTTGCCCCCCGATGACGGGCCGATCCAAGGTATCTGCACACCTTGTGCGGATAGTTGGTGCCCTCACGATGCGCTACGCCGACACGTCCTGTCAAGAGGCAAATGTGAGCCACGCCACATTCCGTTAAGGTGAGTTCAATTTCAGGAAATGACGGGAGTCCCCCATGCCCACGATCGATGTCAACGGCACGACCCTGCACTACGAGGACGAGGGCCCGCGCGACGCGCCGGCCCTGCTCATGAGCGCCTCGATGTTCTTCGACGCACGGATGTTCCAGGCGCAGGCGGACCGCTTCGCCGACCGCTACCGCGTGGTCCGCTACGACCACCGGGGACCTGGACGCAGCGCTCGCGCGCCGCGTGAGCAGCTCGACTACGACACCCACACCGCCGACGTCGTGGCCCTGATCGACACGCTGGACCTGGCTCCCGTGGTCTTCGTCGGGAACTCGATGGGCGGCTTCATCGGCCTGCGCCTGGCCGCCCGCCACGGCGACCTGCTGAGGTCGGCGGTCGTGATGGGCACCTCGGCGGACGTGGAGGAGCAGGCCGACCAGATGGACCAGCTGATCGAGGTCCTGGCCGAGCACGGGATGGAGCCGGTGCTCGACGGCGTGCTGCAGTTCATGATGGGCACCACCACGCTGACCGACCCGGCCCGGGCCGACGTCCTGACCGGCGTGCGCGAGCTCCTGCTGAGCCGCGGCCCGGAGTACGCCGATGCCGCCTGGAACATCGCCCACCGCCCCGGTGTGCTCGACGAGCTCGGCGACATCCGCGTCCCGCTGGTCGTGGTGGCCGGAACGGAGGACGCGACCTACCCGCCCGAGAAGTCCGAGCAGATCGTCGCCGGCGTGCCGCACGCCCAGCTGATCCGGATGGAGCACACCGGCCACGTGCACGCGCTGGAGAACCCCGAGGCGGTCAACGAGGTCCTCGAGCGTCACCTCGCCGAGGTCGCACCGGTCTGACCAGGACATGACACGAGGGCCCCGGCGCGATGCCGGGGCCCTCGTGGATGTCGTGCGTCGGAGGTCAGTTGCTCCGCGAGCTGGTGGGCGCGCTCGTGGGCGCACCGTCACGGCGACGACCGGGGCTGCGCGAGCCCTGCGGGCGGCCGCCCGGCCCACCGCGACCCTGGCCACCACGACCCTGGCCACCACGGCCCTGGCCACCGGCGCCCTGACCGCGGCCGCGACCGCCGCGACCCTGGCCGGAGCCGGAGCGCGAGCGTCCGTCGGCCGGCAGCTCGGGCGCCTCGGTGCCCGCGGTCGTCAACGACGCCGCGGTCATCGGCGACGGGGCCGAGGACGCGTAGTGGTGACGAGCGGTCACGCCCGCCTTGCGCTGGAGGGTCATGACCTCCTTGAGCGCGTCGGGGGTGGTCATCGTGACGACCGAGCCCGACTCGCCGGCGCGGGCGGTGCGGCCCGAGCGGTGGAGGTACGCCTTGTGCTCGGCGGGCGCGTCGTAGTGCACGACCAGGCCGATGCCGTCGACGTGGATGCCGCGGGCGGCGACGTCGGTGGCGACGATGACGGTGGCCTCGCCACGGGTGAACTGGGCCAGGTTCCGCTCACGGTTGCGCTGCGAGAGGTCGCCGTGCATGTCGACCGCGGAGACGCCCTTCTGCGTGAGCTGCTTCGCCAGGCGCGTGGCGCCGCGGCGGGTGCGCGTGAAGACGATGCTGCGCGGGTTCACGCTGAGCAGGTCGTACGCGGTGCGCGTCTTCTCGGTGGCCTCGGTGACGAGCACGTGGTGCTCCATCGTCTCGACGTTGTCGTCGGTCGAGTCGACCTCGAACAGTGCGTGCTGGGGCAGGTGACGGCGCACCAGCTTGTCGACGTCGCCGTCGAGCGTGGCCGAGAGCAGCAGGCGCTGGCTGTTCGCCGGGGTGCGGGCGAGCAGCGCGTCGATCGGCTTGAAGAAGCCGAGGTCGCACAGGTGGTCGGCCTCGTCGAGGACGGTGATCTCGATGCCGTCGAGCGTCAGGCAGCGACGGTCGAGCAGGTCGGTGAGGCGGCCCGGGGTGGCGATGACGATGTCAATGCCGCCCTTGAGCGCGTTGATCTGCTTGTTGATCGGCACGCCGCCGTAGACGGTGGTGTGCTTCAGGCCCATCTTCTGCGCCAGCGGCAGCAGGGCGGTGTGCACCTGGATCGCGAGCTCACGGGTGGGCAGCAGGATCAGCGCGCGCGGCGCCTTGGGGCGGCTCGTGCGGCCGGCGAGGCGAGCCAGCACGGGCAGGCCGAACGCGAGCGTCTTGCCCGAGCCCGTCCGGGCGCGGCCGAGGACGTTGCGGCCCTCGAGGGCGGCCGGGAGGACGGCCTGCTGGATGGGGCTGGGGTTGACGATCTCCTGCTGTGCGAGCTTGCGCACGAGGCCGTCGGGGAGGTTGAAGTCGTTGAACGTGGGCAGCGCAGGGCTGCGGTCAATCTGGGTCAAGGGGTCTCAATCACTGAAGGGTGCCCGCTTGCCAGGGACGCGATTTCCGCGCTACATCGTCGGGCCGGAACAGCGCGCGAAGGGCGCGTTCACCTTTCGAGCCTAGCAGCCGGGCGCCCCGGAGGCCCCATCCTGACGACGTGACCCTCGACTCCCCGCACAGCAGGGCCCCGGCTCGTCGCCGGGGCCCTGCCGATCCGAGTGGGAGGATCACTCGAAGTAGCGGCGCGGGTTCTTCACCAGCATCGCGTCGACGTCGTCCTCGCTGAGGCCCTTCTCCAGCAGCATCGGCACGACGTCGTCGGGGATGTGCCGGAAGTTCCAGTTCGGCTGCATCTCGACCTTGTCCTCGGGCTTGAAGTAGTCGATGTAGCACGACGCGTCGTGGGCGAGCGTGATCTTCTCGACGTAGCCGCGGCGCACCAGCTCGACGATCGTGTCGACGCGCTTCTCGGTGGACAGGTAGACGTCCAGGCCGAAGCGGTCCATGCCCAGCAGCGAGCCGTTCTCCGCCAGCTCCGACAGGTAGTCGACGTCGTCGGAGTCACCGGAGTGGCCGAGCACGATCTTGCTGGGATCGACGCCCTCCTCCCCCAGGACCTTCTGGGCCACGAGGCCCGAGCGGGTGTGCGGGTTGGTGTGCACCGTGACGGGGGCACCGGTCTGCGAGCTGGTCTGCCCGACGGCGCGCATGACGCGCTCGACCCCCGGCGTCAGGCCCGGCTCCTCGATGACGCACTTGAGGAACGCCGCCTTCACGCCCGTGTCGGCGATGCCCTCGTTGATGTCCTTGAGGAACATCTCGACGAGGGGCTCCGGCTGGTCGAACAGCAGGCCGGGGCCGCGGTGCTCGAACTGGTGCGGGAGGTCGTTGTAGGTGTAGAGGCCGGTCGCCACGACGATGTTGAGGTCGGTCTGGGCGGCGACCTTCTGGATGCGCGGGATGTACCGGCCCAGGCCGAGCACGGTGGGATCGAAGATCGTGTCGATGCCCGCCGACTTGAGGTCGTTGAGGTCACGCACGGCATCGGCGACCTTCTGGTCCTCGTCCCAGTCCCCGGCGTAGTTGATGCGGAACTCCTCGCCCAGGACGAAGACGTGCTCGTGGACCAGGGTCCGGCCCAGCTCTGAGCTGTCGATCGGACCCTTGACGGTCTGGACAGTCGCCATGCGCACTCCTTGGATGATCAGTTGATGTGGCTTGTGTCACACCCCTAGGATCACAGCGTACTGAATTTGAGTCCGGTTTCAACTGTCTTTCGAGAGGAATTCCCGATGGCCGCCTCCTCCGCGCTGCGACCCCGCGCAACGCCTGCTATCTCCAGTCCCATGGGCCCCGTCCGTGCGACCGAGTACGGTCGTGAAGCATGACCACCACCAAGCGCACCACCCTCGCCCAGCGCCCCTCGGGACTGCCCGACGACAGCACCTGGGCGACCGAGGAGGTCGACCTCCCCGCACCCGCGGACGGCGAGTTCCTGGTGAAGATCGACCACATCTCGCTCGACCCCGCGATGCGCGGTTGGCTGAACGACGTGCGCTCGTACGTGCCTCCCGTCCAGATCGGTGAGGTCATGCGCGCGGCCGGCACCGGCACGGTCGTCGAGTCGAACCACCCCGACTTCGCGGAGGGCGACGCCGTCACCGGCACCTTCGGCGTCACCGAGTACGCCATCAGCAACGGCGACGGCGTCCAGAAGATCGACACCTCGCAGGTGGGTCCCGCCACGTGGCTCGGTGCCCTGGGCATGCCCGGCCTCACCGCCTACCACGGCCTCCACGAGGTCGGCGAGATGAAGGAGGGCGACATCGTCGTCATCTCCGCCGCCGCGGGCGCGGTCGGCAGCGTGGCCGGCCAGCTGGCCAAGGCCAAGGGCTGCACCGTGATCGGCATCGCCGGTGGCGCCGAGAAGTGCGCGTGGCTCAAGGAGATCGGCTTCGACGAGGCGATCGACTACAAGAACGAGAACGTGCTCAAGCGCCTGCGCGAGATCGCCCCGAAGGGCATCGACATCTTCTTCGACAACGTCGGTGGCGACATCCTCGACGCCGCGCTGGCGAACCTGCGCCACGGTGCCCGCGTGATCATCTGCGGCGCCGTCTCGACCTACAACGACGAGAAGTTGGCGCCCGGCCCGAAGCGCTACATGTCGCTGCTCGTCTTCCGCGCGAAGATGCAGGGCTTCCTCGTGTTCGACTACCCGGAGAAGGACGCGGCGGCCATCGCCGACATGTCCGAGCTGATCTCCTCGGGCAAGCTCGTCGCCCGCGAGACGGTCGTGGAGGGTGGCGTCGAGAAGTTCGGCGAGACGCTGCTCGGCCTCTTCGAGGGTCGCAACACCGGCAAGCTGGTCCTCAAGGTCGCCTGACCGACCCACGCAAACGGCGCCGGAGCGAGAGATCGCTCCGGCGCCGTCGTGCGTCAGGCGTGGGCGGCGAGGAAGTCCAGCACCTTCGGCTCCACCGTGTCGGGCGCCTCGAGCAGCGGGCTGTGCCCGCACCGCGGCACCATCACCAGCTCGGAGTCGGGCAGGCCGTCGGCCAGCTCGGCCGCCCAGTCCGGCGGCCGCACGGGGCACTCCTCGCCCGACACCACGAGGGCCGGGACGCCGATCGAGGGCAGCAGCGGTGTGGCGTCCTTGCGCCGCATGACCCCCACCATCGCGGGCAGCAGCTCGGGCGGGAGCTCGCTCATCCGCCCCGACCACAGGTCCACGACGTCCTTCTTCTGCGGGTCCGCCAGCGTCGACCGGCCGAGCATGACCTGCTGGAGGAACTCCAGCCGGTCGTCGGCGAAGCCCTGCTGCGCGGCGTTCGTCGCGAACGCCACGTACTCCTCGACCTTCTCGGCGGGCTCGCCGCGGACGGACGAGCCGACGAAGACGAGCGCCCGCACCAGGTCGGGCCGGTAGGCGGCCAGCCGGGCCGCGACGTCGCCGCCCATGGACGACGCCACCACGAGGGAGTCCTGCAGGCCGAGCGCGTCCATCACGGCGGCCGTGTCGCCCGCGGCCTGTTCCATCGTGACCTCGTCGGACTCCGCCGGCGCGCTCGCGCCCTGGCCGCGGAACTCCGGACGGACGAACCGGAACCGGCCACGGCCGGCCTCCACCAGCCCGTCGAACATGCGGTGGTCGAGGAAGAGCGAATGGAGGCAGACCACCACGGGGAGGTCGTCCTCCCCGGTGTCCTCGACATGGAAGGTCGTGCCTGCTGCGTTGATCGTCGTCATGTGGGGGGATCCTCTCGTGTGACCTGCGTCACTGTCTCGCGCCACACTAACCTGAAACCGAATATGATTTCACCTATGACTTCCGAAGCGGCCTCGGCCACCCGCGCGCCCTCGTCCCTCCTGGAGGGCAGCACCGGCGCCGGAACGGACGCCTCGCTGGGCGAGCTGCTGCGCAGCCGGCGCAGCATCCGCGGCTACCGTCCCGACCCCGTGCCCCGCGAGGTCATCCGCGAGATCCTGGCCGAGGCCGTCCTCTCACCGTCGTCGATGAACACCCAGCCGTGGAAGTTCCACGTCCTGTCGGGCGAGGTCCTCGACCGCATCCGCGAGGAGAACACGCGCCTCATGCTGGCCGGCGCCCCGATCCAGCGCGACGTGACCGTGGCCGAGCGCTACGAGGGCGTGCACCGCGACCGCCAGGTCGACATCGCCAAGCGCCTCTTCGGCGCGATGGGGATCGCCCGCGAGGACCAGGAGGCCCGCCTCGACTGGACGATGCGGGGGTTCCGTCAGTTCGACGCGCCCGTGTCCATCGTCATCGCGCACGATCGCAGCCTCGAGGCCGTGAGCCCCATCGCGCACTTCGACCTCGGCGCCGTCGTCCACGCCCTCGTGCTGTCGGCGTGGTCGCGCGGACTGGGCACCGTCATCAACAGCCAGGGCATCATGCAGGGCGCCGCGGTCCGCCGCGAGGCCGGCATCCCCGACGACCACGTGATCTTCACGGCGGTCGCGCTGGGCTACCCGGACGAGGACTTCGCCGCCAACCACGTGCGCTCGGCGCGCGAGTCGGTGGACGACGTTGCCAGGTTCGTCGGATTCGACTGAGCGTGGGATCCGACTGAGCGTCGGATTCGACCGAGCCGCGTCAGGCGCGCTTGGAGCCGTCGAGCGGGACGCCCAGCGCGTCGAGCCAGACCCGCGTCGCGGTCTGGACGATCGCGTCGTCGCTCATGCCCGGCTCCTCGAGGGCGTACACGTGGTACGCCAGGCGGCCGAGGATGGGCGAGAGCGCCCGCGCCGTCATGTACGGATCGAGCTCGGGGTTGGCGTAGCCCGCGTCCTGGAGCCGCTTGATCCACCGCGCGTTGCGCTCGGCGAACGCCTTGGCCCGCTCGAGGCGCAGCTGGCGGAAGTTCGGGTCGATCGTCGCGACCTGCTCGAGCAGCAGGTTCAGCTTGGCGTTGCGCTTGTACGCCTCGACGTACGCCCGGTTGCTGGCGTCGAGGATCGCCGCCACGTTGCTGAGGTCGTCGTCCACCCGCGGCAGCCCGGGGTGGAGCATGTCGTCGGCCGCCGCCTGCATGACAGCGGTGAAGATCTCCTCCTTGCTGTCGAAGTAGGTGTAGAACGTGCCGATCGAGCAGTTCGCCCCGGCGGTGATGTCGGCGAGGCGCGAGTTGATGAACCCGTCCCGCTCGAACACGCTCCGGGCGGTGGCGACCAGGGCGGCGCGCGTGCGCACGCCGCGGGCCGTGGTGGGCATCTCCCGGACGCGGGAGGTGTCGACCAGGGTCGGCAGCTCGCGGACGACGTCCTCTGCTTCCACTTCGCTCATGACGTCACCGATCCTACTGTGCGGTAGTGCTCGACGTGACCGGGCTCACCGGATCACCACCGGGTTCACGGGGGCACCGGTGCCGCCGACCACCTTGAGCGGCGCGGCCGTGTAGAGGAACGTCCACCGTCCGTCCGCCGCGCACGCGGCGGCGAGGTCGTCCAGCCACGCGATCTCGGTGAAGGTGACGCCGAGGTTCCGCATCAGCGCACTGTGCAGCGGCAGCACCACGCCGTGGTTCGGATCCATCGTGACCTCGTTCGCGATCGTGTCGGTGACGAGGTTGGGGATCTCCATCTGCTGGAACCACTCGACGAGCTCGGGCGAGTAGGTCAGGCCCGGCTCGCAGAAGTCGGCGTAGAAGTCCTCGGGGGTCGTCTCGTACCAGTGCCCGATGAAACCGGTCCGGATCAGCAGGACGTCACGCGGCTCGATCTCCTGACCCTGGGCCTTCGCTGCCTCGAGGAGGTCCTCGTGCGTGAACGTCTCGCCCTTGTCCAGGTGCGCCTTCCCGCGGTGGCGGGCCATGTCGATGAGGATGCCGCGACCGACGATGCCCTTCTGCGCGATGGGCAGCACCGAGGCCTTGCGCATCTCGCCGACGGTCTCCGTGGCGTCGAAGCCGTTCCAGATCTTGCCGCCGATCCAGACGTGGCCGAGGGCGTCGTACTGCGTGGACGCCTGCAGGAAGATCGTCGCCTTGTCGTCGGCGTAGTGCGCGCCGCCGGGCGTCTCGTCGCCCTCGCCGCGCTGGAAGAAGCCCTCGTCCATGATGTTCTGGCGCTGGATCGGCTCGCGTCCCGGCCACACCGGATCGCCACCGGGGTCACCCATCGGGACCTGCAGCGTGAAGCTCTCGCCCGAGACGATGGCCGCGGCGCCGCGCACGGCCTCCTGCGGGCCGAGGTAGTTCAGCGAGCCCACCTCGTCGTCGGGGCCCCACTTGCCCCAGTTCTTGGGCGAGTCGGCCAGGACGGCCTCGGTGTCGGGGGCGGCGTTCTCGGTCATGGACGTCCTCTCGGGGTGGTGAGGCGACCGGCGAGTCCGGTCGTCTCGGCGACGTGCCAGGCGTGGTCGATGACGCCCTGGATGCGTTCGGGGGTGGGCGCGCCGCCCTCGGCGGTGTTCGCCGGGTTGTCGAGGGTGCGCCGGTAGACGCCCTCGCTGATGATCGCGACCTTCCAGATGCCCAGGACGTGCCAGAAGGCGAGCGTCCCGCCGTCCCGCCCGGAGGCGTCGAGGTAGGCCTGTGCCAGCTCGTCGCGGGTGGGGAAGCCCGGCAGGGTCGAGGCCGCGAACAGCCCACTGGGGGCCTCGCCGGCCTCGGGCCAGTACGCCAGGGTGCTGCCGATGTCGGCCATCGGGTCGCCCAGGGTCGACAGCTCCCAGTCCAGGACGGTGCGCACGGTGCCGTCCTCGCCGTCGACGATCACGTTGCGGATGTGGAAGTCCCCGTGCACGAGGGACAGGTCGCCCGGCGGCGGGACGTGGTCGTGCAGCAGCGCGGTCAGCGCGTCGAGGTCGGGTCGCTCGACGGTCCTGCTCGCCTCGAACTGGCGGGACCAGCGCTTGAGCTGGCGCTCCGCGTAGGACGACCGCGACGCCAGGTCGCCGAGTCCGACCGCGTCGACGTCGACCGCGTGGATCGCCGCGAGCGTGCGAGCGATCTCGAGTCCCAGCCGGCGACGGGCGTCGAGGGTGAGCGACTCGGCGATCTCCATCTGGTCCAGCACGATGCCGTCGACGTGCTCCATCACGACGACGGGCACGTCGGCGACCCGCTCGTCCTCGCTCACCCCGACGAGCCCGGGGACGGGGACGGGAGTGTCCTGCAGCGCAGCGAGGATGCGGTGCTCGCGCACCACGTCGTGCGCCGACGCGAGCAGCTCGCCGAGCGGGGGCCGGCGCGCGATCCACGTCCGGCCCCCCTCGTCCTCGAGGCGGTACGTCAGGTTGGACTGGCCGCGGCCGACGCGGGTCGCGGAGATCGTCCCGCCCACGTCGACGCCGCGGCCACGCATCCAGCCGCCGAGGGCGGTCAGGTCGAGTGCGACCGTCACTTACCGCTCCCGAAGCGCTGTCCGCCGTCGATCACGAGGGTCTCGCCCGTGATCCAGCTCGCGGTCGAGCCCGCGAGGAACGCGACGGCCGAGCCGATGTCCTCCGGCTCGCCGATCCGGCGCAGCGGCGTGTTCGCCGCGACGGCCTCCTCGTGCTCCTTCCACAGCTCCTCGGCCAGGCGGGTCCGCACGACGCCGGGGGCGACCGCGTTGACCCTGATGCCCGGGCCCAGCTCCTGCGCCTGGTGGCGGGTCAGGTGGACCAGGGCGGCCTTCGAGGCGTGGTAGACCGCGAGGTTCGGGCCCACGGCGAACGCGCCGAGCGACGCGGTGTGCACCACCGAGCCGCCGTGCTCGCCCATCCAGAGCTCGTACGCCAGCTGGGTCCACAGCGTCGGGCCCCACAGGTTCACGTCGAGCGTCTTGGCGAACCGCGAGTGCTGCTGCTCGACGAGGGAGCCGAACGCCGGGTTGGTGCCGGCGTTGTTGACGAGGACGTCGATGCTGCCGAACTGCTCGAGCGTGCGCTCGAGGCAGGCCCGGGACGCGTCCTCGTCGGTGACGTGGGCCCCGATGCCGAGGGCGCGCTCGCCCACCTCACGGGCGGCCGACTCGGCGTCCTCCTGCTTGCGTGCGGTCAGGACGACGTTGGCGCCCTCCTCGTGCAGGGCGTGGGCGATCGCGAGGCCGATGCCTCGCGACGCGCCCGTCACCACGGCGGTACGACCGGCGAGTCCGAGATCCATCAGAGACCACGCTCCGAAGCGCGGCGGCGCAGCTCGACGCGGGCGAGGGTGCGCTTGTGGACCTCGTCGGGTCCGTCGGCGATCCGCAGGGTCCGCTGGTGGGCGTAGAACGAGGCGAGCGGGAAGTCGTCGGTGACGCCACCGCCGCCGTGGACCTGGATCGCACGGTCGATGATCTTCAGCGCGATCTCGGGCGCCTTGACCTTGATCGCGGCGATCTCCACGCGGGCCTTCTGGTTGCCGACCGTGTCCATCAGCCACGCCGTCTTGAGCACGAGCAGGCGGGTCGCCTCGATCTCGATGCGGGCCTCGGCGATCCAGTCCTGGATGTTCGCCCGGTCCGCGACCGGCTGACCGAACGTGGTCCGCGACTGCGCCCGGTCGATCATCAGGTCCAGCGCACGCTCGGCCATGCCGATCGAGCGCATGCAGTGGTGGATGCGGCCCGGCCCGAGGCGCGCCTGGCTGATCATGAAGCCGTCGCCCTCACCGGCCAGCAGCGCGGTCTTGGGGACGCGGACGTCCTCGAACAGGATCTCGGCGTGGCCCTCACGGTCCAGGTAGCCGAACACCGGCAGACCACGCACCACGGTCACGCCCGGCGTGTCGATCGGCACGACCATCATCGACTGCTGACGGTGCGTCTCGGCCTCGAGGTTGGTCTTGCCCATCACGATCAGGACCTTGCAGTTCGCGTGCAACGCGTTCGACGCGAACCACTTGCGACCGTTCAGCACGTACTCGTCGCCGTCGGGAACCATCCGCAGCTCCACGTTCGTCGCGTCCGAGGAGGCCACCGCCGGCTCGGTCATGCAGAACGCCGACGCCATCTCGCCCGCGAGCAGCGGCTTGAGGTACTTCTCCTTGTGCTCCTCGGTGCCGAACAGCTGCAGCACCTCCATGTTGCCGGTGTCAGGAGCGTTGCAGTTGATCGCCTCAGGAGCCAGGTACGGGCTACGGCCCGTGATCTCGGCCAACGGCGCGTACTGCAGGTTCGTCAGCCCCGGCGATCCCCACTCCTCGTTCTTGTGCGGGTGGAACAGGTTCCACAGACCCAGCGAACGCGCCGTCTTCTTCAGCTCCTCCAGCACCGGCGGGTGGAAGTTCGGGTTCCCCGACTCCGCCATCTGCTGGTGATAGACGGCCTCGGCCGGATACACGTGCTCGTCCATGAAGGCATTGAGCTTGTCCTGGTACTCACGCGTCATCGCGTCGAGTTCGAACTTCATCAGTCTCTCCTCGAGTGGTGCGGCCGCCGCCTCTCGGCGCCCGCGGGATGGGGTGGGGGGACGGCGCTATGCGGCGGCTCGTCGTCGGGCGAGCGTTCCCACGCCGACGCCCAGGATCAGCAGCAGGCCCTGGAAGAAGTACTGCCAGTAGGTCTCGAGTCCCACCAGGGCGATGGAGTTGAAGCCGACCGAGACGGTGATGACGCCGACGAGGGTGCCGAGGATGTGGAACTGCCCGTCCCGCAGCACGGCGGAGCCGAAGAAGGACGCGGCGAACGCGCTCAGCAGGTACGTGTCGCCCGCCGAGACCGCGGCGCTGCCCGTGCGGGAGGCCAGCAGGAATCCGGTGACCGCCGCGCACATCGAGCACACGACGAACGCGATGACGCGCACGCGATCGACCCGGATGCCCGACAGCTCGGCGGCGACTCGGTTGCCGCCGACGGCCTGCATGGACTGCCCGAGGACGGTCCGGTTCAGCAGCCACCACAGCAGCGCGGCGATGACGAGCATGATGTAGACGGGGTAGGGGATGCCCAGGAACCGGCCGAACGTGATCTCCAGGAAGGCGTCGGGATCGCCCAGGGCGATGGGGGCGCCGTCGGAGATCATGTAGTTCACGCCGATCACGATCGTTCCGACGCCCAGTGTCGCCACCAGCGCCGAGACGTTCATGAAGGTGACGACGAACCCGTTGATCAGGCCGACGATCGCGCCGACCACCAGGATTGCGACCAGCGCGAGCGGGATCGAGAGGTTCTGGTTCACCAT
This sequence comes from Aeromicrobium phoceense, assembly GCF_013868155.1. Lineage (NCBI taxonomy): Bacteria > Bacillati > Actinomycetota > Actinomycetes > Propionibacteriales > Nocardioidaceae > Aeromicrobium > Aeromicrobium phoceense. The sequence goes on along the minus strand of NZ_JACEOG010000001.1, from coordinate 828,628 downwards.
CAGCGCGCACGCGGTCACGCCGGCGAGGCTCGCCGTGTTGCCGATGCTCAGGTCGAACTCGCCCGTCACCAGGACGAACGTCAGGCCCATCGCGATGATCGCCGACAGGGCGCTCTGGTTCAGGATGTTGATCGCGTTGTCGACGGTCGGGAAGGTGGTCGGCGCCAGGATCGACGTGCCGATGATGAGGATGGCGAGGACGAGCAGCGCGCCGTACCGGCCGAACCACTCGAAGAAGTGGGCGTGGGACTTCGGGGCTTCCGAGGTCGGTTCGTTCTCCATCAGGCTGGTCATGCGGGCTTCTCCGTTTCGGTGGTGCCGGAGCTCTCGGAGCTGCCGAAGCACAGGGCGGTGAGGTGGTCCTCGTCGAACTCGCTGGCCGGTACCTCGGCGACCAGCTGTCCTGCGCGCATCACGAGGACGCGGTCGCAGATCGCGAGCTCCTCGAAGTCGCTGGAGATGACCAGGACCGAAGTCCCCTCCGAGGCCAGTCCGGTGATGATGCGGTAGATCTCGGCGCGTGCGCCGACGTCCACCCCGACGGTGGGCTCGTCCAGGACGAGCAGTCCGGGGTTGGTCCGGACGTACTTGCCGACGACGACCTTCTGCTGGTTGCCGCCGCTGAGGTGGTGGGCCGTGTCCCGGATGGAGCGGGCCTTGACGGAGAAGCGCTCCATCAGCGCCTCCCCCGTGGACCGCGAGGACTTCGGCCGGAACCGCGCCCGCATGCTCGATGCCGAGCCGTGCTCGGCCATCGCCAGGTTGTTCTCGACCGTGTCGGTCAGGACCAGGCCCTGGCTGCGACGCTCCTCCGGGACCAGCGCGATGCCGGCCCGCAGGGCGTCGTGCGGCGACTTGGGTGCGTACGGCTCGCCGCCCAGCGTCATGGTGCCGCCGGTCGCCCGATCGGCTCCGATCAGCAGCCGCGCCAGCTCGGTGCGGCCCGCGCCGACGAGTCCGGCGATGCCGACGATCTCGCCCTCGTGGACGTCGAACGAGGCACCGAGGACCCGCGGTGCGCGGCTGAGACCGCGCACCCCCAGGCGCACCGGACGGGTCTCCGCGACGCTCTCGTCCGCCTCGGCCTCCAGGCGCGACACCAGCTTCTCGACCTCGCGGCCGACGATCTGGGTGGTCAGCTCCTGACGGTCGGTCTCCGCCGAGTCCAGCGTGGCGACCTTCTGACCGTTGCGGAACACCGTGATGGTGTCCGACACCTGGAGGACCTCGTCGAGCCGGTGCGACACGTAGAGGATGCCCACCCCGTCGGAGGTCAGCTCGTCGATCACCGACATGAGCTTGCTGGCCTCCTCGTCGGTGAACGAGGCGGTCGGCTCGTCCATCGCGATGAACCGAGCGTCGCGCATCAGCGACCGGCCCAGCGACACCATCCAGCGGTCGGAGACCGAGAGCTGCTCGACCTCGATGTCGAGCGGGATCTCGAAGCCGAGCCGCTCCTGCACCGCCTTGGCCTCACGGCGCAGGCGGCGCAGGTCCAGGATCCCGAACCGGCCGGGATGTCCCGATCCCATCGCCATGTTTCGCAGGACCGAGAACTTCGGCACCAGGTTCAGCTCCTGGTGGATGAAGCTCAGGCCCAGGTCCGCGGCGTCACGCGGGTTGGCCACCTCGACGCGCTCGCCGTCGAGGAGGATCTCGCCCTCGTCGGCGCGCTCCAGGCCGGCCAGGATCTTCACGAGGGTCGACTTCCCCGCGCCGTTGGCTCCGCACAGCGCGTGCACCGAGCCGGGCCTCACCTCGATCGAGACGCCGTCCAGAGCCCGACTGCCGCCGAACGACTTGGAGATGCCCCGCATCTGGAGCAACCCGGACGTCACGGGGGCCGGGTCGGGCCCGCCACCTGCTGGGGAACCGGTCATGGTCTTCTCCTCGTCGCCCTGCGCGGGCACGTCGAGCTCTGGACGGATCGTCATGTCAGGACGCGTCCGCGCCGGGGTTGTCCGCCAGGTACTGGTCCAGCGTCTCGGGCGTGATGATCGGGAAGGGGATCTCCTCGGTCTTCGGCTCGGCCTCGGGGCCGCCCTCGATGACGTCGGGCGTCGCGTCGAAGAGCATCTGGGCGGCACCGGTGGTGTCCGGGGCGGCGGTCGCGGCGAGCTGGCCGTCCTTGAGCGCCTTCAGCGCGGGCGGCGTGCCGTCGTAGCCGTAGATCTGGACGTCGTCACGGCCCGACTGCTTCGCGGCCACGATGGAGCCCATCGCCGGATCGTCGAAGCACGCCCAGATCGCGAGCGGCTCGGAGCCCTTCGGGTTCTTCGCGAGCCACGTCGTGGCGAACTTCTGGCCCGACTCCAGCTGGCCCGGGATCAGGACCTCCTGGCGGTCGACCGTGATGTCGGTGCCCTCGACGGTCTCGTTGAAGGCCTCCTCACGCAGCTGGCACGGCAGGCCCGGCTTGTAGCCGAGGGCCAGGACGCGACCCTTGCCGCCCATGTTCTCGACCATCGCCTCGGGGACCTCGACGCCCGGCGAGACGACGAGGTCGAAGGTGACCCCCTCGGCGCCGCCACCGGCGATGGAGGCCACGGGGATGCCGGCGGCCTCCGCCGACTTCAGTCCGGCCGTCAGCGACTTCGACTCGATGACCGAGACGATGATCATGTCGACGTCCTTCTGCACGAAGTCCTGCATCGCGCCGATGGCCTTGTCGACGGCTCCGTCGGGGTTGGCGGTCGTGACCTCCCAGCCCTCCTTCTCGGCCATGTCGGTGTACTTGTTGATCACCGCTTCGGTCGTCACCTCACTGGGCGCAAAGCGGACGATGCCGACGGAGAAGGCGTCGTCGCCACCGTCCGAGCCGGAGGACGAGCCCCCACAGGCGGCGGCTGTCGCGAGGGTGAACGCCAGGGTGGTGCCGAGTGCAACGCGTCGAAAATTCATCGAGCCTCCTCAAGCTCAAGCCCACTCGAGGTTGAGTGGTGCTTCTGGTCCCCCGAGAGTCGCCCGCGGGCGACTGTGGCGGCGGCGGCGTCCGCGTGGACTCCACCGCCCATCACGAGGCGTGGTGCCACGGCGATGTCTTGGGCGAGTTCGTCGATGACGAGCTCGGTCGGCCTGGTGCTCATGCCAGCGACTCCTGGTAGCGGCGCATGCCGCGCAACCAGCGGTCGTAGTCCGACGCCTTGCGCCGGTAGAACTCCAGGACGTCGGGGTGCGGCAGGATCAGGAACTCGTCGGTGGCCAGCGAGGCGACGACGATGTCCGCCACCTCGAGCGCCTCCAGGACGAGCCCCGCCTGCGTGACTGCCTTCGCGCCCTGGCGTGCCGCCTCGCTGTCGGAGTCCGCACCGCTGTTGAGCATCGCGGTGTTGACGCCCATCGGGCACAGGCAGCTGACGCCGATCCCGCGCGACCCGTAGGTCACGGACAGCCACTCCGCGAACGCGACCGCCGCGTGCTTCGTGACCGAGTAGGTGGCCGAGCCGATCTGCGTCAGCAGCCCGGCGGCCGAGGCGGTGGACAGGAAGTGGCCGCTGCCGCGCTCCAGCCAGCCCGGCACGAGCAGCTCGGCGGCTCGCACGTGGGCCATGACGTTGACGTCGATCGAGGTCTGCCAGTCCGACGGCGTCGCGTCGAGGTTCTCCCCGAGGCCGACGCCGGCGTTGGCGGCGTAGAGGTCCACCGGGCCGAAGGCCGACTCCGCCAGCGTGATCGTCGCGCGGATGTGCTCGACGTCCGAGCAGTCGCCGGCGAGCGCCTCGATCGTGCCGGGGTGGTCCGCGGCGATGGCCTCGACCTCGCACTTCAGGCGTCCCTCGTCGAGGTCGGTGGCGACGACGCGGGCGCCGTGCTCGACGAAGCGGCGACACAGCGCCGCGCCGATCCCGCCCCCGGCGCCGGTGACGATCGCGACGCTGCCCTCGAGGTTCATGCGCGGCCGCCCTGCGCGGCGACGGAGCGCAACTCGTCCCGGTCGATCGCCCGCTTCAGGATCTTGCCGGTGGCACCCTTCGGCAGGGCGTCCACGAACGCGAAGAGTCGGGGCACCTTGTAGGCCGACAGGCGCTCCTTGGCCCAGGCGCGGATGCTCTCGGGCGTCGCGTCCGAGCCCTCGGTCAGGACCGTGACGGCCGCGATCTCCTCGCCGTAGTGGTCGTCCGGGACGCCGACGACGGCGACCTCGACGATGTCGGGGTGCTCGTACAGCACCTCCTCGACCTCGCGCGGGTAGACGTTGTAGCCGCCGCGGATGATCAGGTCCTTCACGCGGTCGACGATGCTGAGATAGCCGTCCGCGTCGATCGTGCCGATGTCGCCGGTCTTGAGCCAGCCGTCGCGCAGGTCCGAGGCCGTGGCGTCGGGCCGGTTCCAGTAGCCCTTCATGATCGTGGGGCCGGTGACGTACACCTCGCCGGGCTGGTCGGGACCCAGGACGTTCCCCTCGGGGTCGCGCACCTCGATGCGGGAGCCGGGAAGCGCGGGCCCGACCGTCCCGGTCCGCTGCTCGCGGGTGATGTCGTTGAACGTGGCCGCGCCCGTGGACTCGGTCAGGCCGTAGCCCTCGAGGATCGCACAGTCGAAGCGGTCCTTGAACGCCCGGATCACCTCGACCGGGAGGCTCGCGCCGCCCGACGTGGCCAGCCGCAGGGCCGCGAAGTCCTGGGGCGAGTGGTCGCCCTCGGCGTGCAGCATCGCGTTCCACATCGTCGGGACGCCGGCCATCGTGGTGAGCTCGTCGGCCACCATGACGTCGAGCATGACCTTCGGGTCGAACGGGTGGACCAGGGAGAACGAGGCGCCGGTCGCGAGCGCCGTGTTCATGCAGACGGCCTGGCCGTAGACGTGGAACAGGGGCAGCCCGGTGCCGAAGCGGTCGTCGGGGCTGATGTCGAGGACGGGCTGGAACGACGAGACCGTGTCGACGAGGTTCGCCGCGGTGAGCTCGGCGCCCTTCGGGCGGCCGGTGGTGCCCGAGGTGTAGAGGATCAGCGCGGTGTCCTGCGGCGCGTGGTCGTGCGGCTCGGTGAGGGGCTCGGCGTCGAACGAGAATCCGGGGTCCAGCTGCCAGAAGTCGAGACCACGGTCGGCGGCCGCCGCCCGGGCGTGGGCCGCGCACTCGTGCCAGGCGATGACGAGCGTGGCGCCCGAGTCGTCGAGCACGTAGCCGATCTCCGGCTCGGTCGACATGGTGTTCATCGTGATGACGGTGACGCCGGCGGCGTGCAGGCCGTAGTAGACCTCGGGGAACTCCGGGATGCTCGGCGCGATGAACAGCACGCGGTCCAGCGGAGCGACTCCGGCGGCGCGCACGGCGCCGGCGACCTGCTCGTTGGTGCGGCGCAGCTGCCCGAAGGTGATGGTGCGCGGTGAGCGGATCGCCACCCGGTCGGGCTCGGAGTCGGTGTGGGCCCAGACCTCTGTGGCGATGTTGACCATGCGGGAAGCCTTTCGACGCTGCGTGTGACCTATGTCACCGAGCAACGTATGTGAAACCGATCACGGGTTCAATAGAAAACTGAACTCAATTTCAGAAACTCCGGGCCATCTTCGCGTGGTCCCGATGGGCCATGGCGTGCGCCCGAAGATGCGGAAAGGCCCGGCACCGCAGGCGGTGCCGGGCCTTCCGGACGGAGCAGGGCCTACTCCACCTCGTCCGGGTACTTCTCCGCGAACTCGTCGTAGGACTCCTTCGTGACCACGAACGTCGGGATCGGGATGTCCTCCGGCTCGGCGTCGACGCCGCCCTCGATGACGTCCGGCGTGCGCTCGGCCAGCTCCGCGCCGGCCCCCGCGACGTCGATGAACGCCGTGGCGCGCATGGCGCCCGACTGCACCGCGGTCACCGCGGCGGGCGTGCCGTTGATGCCGTAGACCTTCACGTCGTCCCGGTCCGCCGAGCGCAAGGCGCTGACCGCACCGAGCGCCGGGTCGTCGAAGCACGCCCAGATGGCGAGGTTGCCGCTGCCCTCGGGGTTCTTGGCCAGCCACGCCTGCGTGAACTTCGTGCCGCTCTCCACCTGGCCGGGGATGGCCACCTCCTGGCGGGTGACGGTGATGTCGCTGCCCTCGAGGGCGTCGTTCAGCGCCTCCTCACGGCCGATGCACGGCAGACCGCTCTTGTAGCCGAGCAGGAGCAGCTCACCCTCGCCGCCCATGTCGTCCACGAGCTGCTTCGAGATGTCGGTCGAGACCAGTGCACCGGAGTCGGCGTTGAGCGGCACCCCCTCGCCGGAGCCGCCGCTGAACGAGATGATCGGGATGCCGGCCTCGGTGGCCGCGCGCACGCCGCCGGTGATCTGGTCGGTCGGGAAGACCGTGACGATGATCAGGTCGACGCCCTTCTGGACGAAGTCGTTGACCGCGCTGATGGCCTTGTCCACCGAGCCCTGGGGATCGACCTTCGTGACGTTCCAGCCCTCCTCGTCGGCGACGTCAATGTAGGAGTTGATCGCCTTCTCGGCGGTCTCGTCCGTCGCCGAGAACTGCACGATGCCGATGTCGTAGGACTCGTCCCCTCCCCCGCCACCACTGTCACCGTCGCCGTCCGAGCTGCCACAGGCGGACGCGGTCGCGAGGACCGCGGCCATCGTCGCCCCGAATGCCATGCGTCGAATGTTCATCGAGCCTCCTCAAGCTCGAGTCCGCCGCGGACGGGCGGACCCACGACCTGCTCCGAGGACGTCGGAGCGACGTCGATGTGAGGTAGGTCACGATGAACCTAGGTGAAGCCAAACTCAACTTCAATAGTGCCGACGGGTGAGATCGCCGGCGCCTCGACTCAGACGAGCTTGCGCACCACCGAGAGCGGGGCGTGCTTCATGACCTGCCCGATGGGGGCCCAGGGCCAGGCGGGCACGGCGGCGTCGACGACTTCCTTCTCGATGTACTTCACCATCGCGGCGGTGCCCGTGGCGGTGTCGACCATGAGCCTCTGCTCCTGCTCGACCTGCGCGTTCATCTCGCTGGCGATGTAGCCCGGGTAGAGCGTCGTGACCTTGATGTCGTGGCCCTTGCGGCCGATCAGGTCCGAGCGGATCCCCTCCGCGAGGTGCGCGACGCCGGCCTTCGTGGCCGCGTACGTCGTCATCGACGACGGCATGCCACGCATGGCGGACATCGACGAGATCAGCACGAGGTGCCCGGCCCCGCGCTCGTAGAAGTGCTCCATGGCCGCTTCGGCCTGCGCGAGCGCGGCGACGAAGTTCGTCATCGCGGTCTCGCGGTTGGCCTCGAACTTCCCGGTGCCGATGCGGCCACCCTTGCCCAGGCCGGCGTTGACGATCACGCGATCGAGACCACCGTGGGCGGCGGCCGCCTCGCCGAACACCCGGAACACGGCGTCGTGGTCGTTGACGTCGAGCGCGTGCACGGAGACCTCGACGCCCGGGTGCGCGGCCACGAGCTCGGCCCGCAGCGCCTCGAGCCGCTCGACCCGTCGGGCCGTGATCGCCAGGTGGTGTCCGGACGCGGCCAGGTGGCGGGCCATGCCCTCGCCCAGCCCCGAGCTGGCGCCCGTGATCAGCGTGTTCCGTCGCATGTCGCTCCTCGTCGTGTCAGCGGAAGGTGACGTCCGCGGCGCGCAGGTGGCTGTGGTCGTTGAACGTCAGCACCCGCGGGCCCGTGGCGCCCACCATGAGGGTAGTGACACTGCTGTTGACCACGACGTCATTGAGCTTCTGGAATGCCGAGTCGTCGCCGGTGATGAGCTCGGAGGCGACCATCGCGATCGGCCCGCCCGAGGTGAACACCAGCACGCGGCGGCCCTTGCCGGAGGCGAGCTCGACGGCCTCCTTGAACCCGGCGAGGACCCGCTCGCGGAACAGCGCGTACGGCTCGTGGAAGTCGCCCTCGCCACTGCGCCACGCGTCGATCGCGGCGTTGAGCGCGGCCTGGAACTCCTTGGAGTTCTTCGTCAGTGCACCCGGATCGAACGCGGTGGCGACGGCGAGGTGGTCGTACTCGTTCCAACGGGGGTCGACCTCGTAGCCGGGCAGGCCGGGGTCGGCGTCCTCCTCACCGAGTCCGCTGGCGTCGATCGCGGCGATCGCGGTCTGGGCGTGACGCAGCATCCCGCCGGCGATGGCGTCGGTGAAGACGGCTCCGCCCGCCTCCCAGCCGGCGCCGAGCGCGGCGGACTGCCGGGTGCCCAGCTCACTGAGACGGTCGTAGTCGTCGGTCCCGAAGGACGCCTGGCCGTGACGGACCAGGTGCAGGGTTCCCACGTGCTCAGAACTCCAGCACGAGCTTGCCGGTGGCCTGCGCCCGGTCGAGCGTCAGCAGCGCCTCGGAGGCGTCCTCGAACGCGAACGACTGCCCGACGATCGGCTTCAGCGCGCCGGAGGCCAGGTGCTCGACCATCGCGTCCCACTGCTGCTTGATCAGGCCGGGGCGCTTCATCGCGTAGGCGCCCCAGCCGACGCCGACGGCCGAGAGGTTGTTGAGCAGCAGACGGTTGGCGGCGATCTTGGGGATCTCGCCGGCGGTGAAGCCGATGATGAGGATCCGGCCGTCGTCGACGAGGCAGCGCAGGGAGTCGGTGAAACGGTCGCCGCCGGCCGGGTTGCCCACGGGGTCCACGACGATGTCGACGCCGCCGGACGCCTTGACGGCATCCTTGAAGCCCTCGGAGAGCACGTACTCGTCGGCGCCCGCGGCCACGGCGATCTCGCCCTTGACATCGGTGGACGTCACGGCGATCACGTGGCCGGCACCGAACGCCTTCGCCACCTGGATCGCGGCGGTGCCGATGCCGCCGGAGGCACCATGCACCAGTACGCGCTCGCCCTCGGCGAGGCCGCCGCGGTTCACCAGTGCGAAGTAGACCGTGGCGTAGTTGAACATGAAGGAGGCGCCCTCGGCGAAGGACACCGAGTCGGGGAGCTTGAACGTGAGGAGCTGGTCCGCGACGACCTGCTCGGCGAAGCCGCCGAGCATCGGCAGTGCGGCCACGCGGTCGCCCGGGGCGAAGCCGGAGTCCGCGGGCGCCTCGACCACGACCCCGGCCACCTCGGCGCCCGGAGTGAAGGGCAGCGGAGGCTGTAACTGGTAGCGGCCGCGGCTCTGCAGCAGCTCGGGGAAGGCCACGCCGGCGGCCTTCACATCGATGAGGACCTGGTCCTCGCCACGCTTCGGGGCCTCGACGTCGACGAGTTCGACGGCCTCGGGACCGTCGAGGGATGTGATCTGGATCGCTCGCATGCCCTGAGCGTAGCGGATATCTAAGCGCTTGCTTAGTGCCCGTCCACGAACTTGAGGATATCCTCAGGTTCATGGCCACCGGAGTCCGCTTTCCCACCGACAGTTCCACCGCCACCGCGCGCCAGGTCGTGGCCGACGCGCTGCGCAAGGTCGATCCGGTGGGCGCGCAGGCGGCCGAGCGTGAGACGAACTGGCGCCGCGGATACCTCATCCACTTCTCCCGACTCCTCGAGGCGGGGCTCGCCCCGCCCGAGGACGCCGTGACGATCGCGACCGAGGGCCTGCGCAGCATCCACGAGCAGATGCGCTGCGGCGACGGCTCGCTGGCCGAAGCGCTCGACTCCCGTGCCGCGGGTCACGAGTGGACGACCGTCGACATCGCCGGTGAGGCCGAGCCGGAGACCGAGCTGAGCGTGCCCTACCGCGGCGAGCGGCTCACCGGCGCCGCGTTGGACGAGCAGCTCGACGACTGGGTCCGGCGCGGCGTCGTCGAGCCGACGTTCTCCGAGGCGATCCGCGAGGTGGCCGCCCACCCGGAGTGGCTGCGGCTCGAGGGCGACACCGTCGTGGTGCTGGGCGCCGGCGCCGAGATGGGTCCCTACCGGTCGCTGCTGCGGTGGGGCGCCGACGTCGTCGCGGTGGACCTGCCGCGCGCCGACATCCAGAAGCGCATCCGCGACCACGCCCGCGAGGGCGCGGGGCGGGTGCGGCTGCCCGTGGGCGGCAAGGAGACCGGGGCCGACCTGCTGCACACGCTGCCCGAGCTGGGCCGGTGGCTGGAGGACCTCGAGGGCCGTCTCGTCCTCGGCACGTACTGCTACGCCGACGGGGCCACCCACGTGCGCGTCTCGGCCGCCGCCGACGCCATCGCGGCCCGGCTGGTGGCACAGCGGCCCGACACGGCCCTGGCCTACCTCGCCACCCCGACCGACGTCTTCGCCGTGCCGGCAGGGGCCGTCACCACCTCGAACGACGCCTACGAGAGCGGCCGCCGCCTGCTGCGGGCGCCGTTCCGGACGCTCAGCGGCGGGCGCCTCCTGCAGCGCAACTACCCGCCGGACGTGGAGATCGGCGTGTGCGACTCGCTCGTGCCGCAGCAGGGCCCGAACTACGCCCTCGCCAAGCGGCTGCAGCGGTGGCGCGCGGCCGCGGCGCGCCACGACGGCGCCACGGTGTCGCTGAACGTCGCGCCGGCGACGCGCACCGCCTCGGTCGTCAAGAACCGCGCGCTCGCCGCGGCCTACGCCGGGGCGCACCGCTTCGGCGTCGAGGTCTTCGAGCCCGCCACGAGCAACGTGCTGATGGCCGCCCTGCTCGTGCACGACCTGCGCAGCGACCGGGCTCCCGAGGAGGAGCCGTGGCGCGAGGAGGCCTACGCCGCCGCGCACGGTGGGCTGTGGACCGCCGGCTACCACCCGCGGTCCGCGCTGGGGCTCGCCGCGGTCCTGGGCTTCGCCGGCTCCCGCGCCTGACCGCTGCGGCGGTGAGGCGCTCCCGAACGGGCCGGGGAGCCGGTAGAACGGGGGCATGAATCGCCTCGGTGCCGCGTCCGCCGTCCACCTCGCCGCCGGGACGTGGCTGCTGATCGACCTGTGGCGGGCGTGGACACCGACCCTCATCACGATCTTCGGTCAGGCCGCGACGACGCCGCCCGAGCTGATCGGCGCGTTCGCGTTCGGGTGCGTCCTCGTCCCGGTGCTCCTCGTGGCCGTCGCGCGGCGCCTCGGCCGCGAAGGCACCTTCGCCGCGGCAGCGCTCGTCGTCGCGCTGGCCGGCCGAGTCGTGCTCCAGCTCACCGACGGCGGCCACCTGCACCTCGTCGTCGCCTCCGTCGCGGGGATCGCGGCCATGACCTGGCTCTCCCTCGCGCTGCCCCGGCACCGTGACGCGGCGGTCACGGGCGTGGTCGCCGGCCTCGCCGTGGCGGTGACCACCCACGCCGCGCTCGGCACGTGGGGAGCGGTCTGGCGTGACGACGTCTGGGCGTGGCTGCTGCTGGCCGCCCAGCTCGTCGCCTGCCTCGCCACGATGCGCACCCCTGCGGAGGGCCGAGGAGTCGGCCGGCGGTTCGCCCTGACCGTGATGCCCGGACTGTTCCTCGCCGGCGTGATCGTCGCGAACGCCGGGCGCGCCTCGGCCACCTTGGGCGAGGCCGGTCTCGCCGCGGTCGCGTTCGGCGCCACGCTCGCCGTCGCGGCGACCCTCGTGCCCGTCACGCGAGTCTCGGCCGCGGCGGCCGCGCTCGTGCTGACGGGAGCGGTCGCCGCCTCAGCCCTCGTCACCGACGCCGACGGACTGCTGCCCGCCTGGACCGTGGTGGCGTTCGTGGTGGGGATGCCGGCGCTCGCCCACCTGTGGCGCGCCGCCGACCACGGAGACCGCGGCACCTCGATGACGCTGGCACTCGGCGGTCTCGTCTGGGTGGCCCTGCTCTTCGCGTACTACGCGGGCTACGACCTCGGGTACCGCGCCGACTGGCTGCTGGTGGGCGTCGCCCTGGTCATCGGCATCGCCGCCGCGACCACTCCCCCGGCGCCGGCGACGACCGCGCCGCCCAGGACGCTGGCCGCCATCGGCGTGACGGCCCTGGCGGTGGGAGTCGTGGCCGCGGCGGCCCCTGCGCTCACCATCCGCCCGTTCGACGCCTCCGAGCCCCGGGACGACGAGGTTCGCGTGGCGGCCTACAACCTGCGCATGGGCTACGGGATGGACGGCGTGTTCCGCCCGAAGGCCGTCGCCGCGATCCTCGTCTCCGCCGACGTCGGGCTGATCAGCGAGATCGACCGCGGCTGGTTCCTCAACGGCGGCCAGGACCAGCTCGCGATCCTCGAACGCCTGACCGGCCGGACGGCCTGGTGGGGTGCCGCGGCGGACCCCGTGTGGGGCGACGCCGTCCTCGTCGATGCGAGCCGGGCCCGCGTCGAGCGGCGGGCGCTGCCGTCGCACGGTGCGGTCACCGGCGCCCAGGCGATCGCGGTACGGCCGCAGGGACCGTGGGAGTCGACGTGGTTCGTGTCCACCCACCTGCAGCCCGTCGGCAGCGACGAGGGCGTCACCGCGCAGTCGGCCGACCTCGCCGCGTGGCTGCGCGAGCTCGGTGGCCCGATGGTCCTCGGCGGGGACTTCAACCTGCAGGAGGACAGCGCCGCCTACGACAACGTCATCGACGTGGGACTCGTCGACGCCGCTCCCGGCGGCGCGGACACGAGCCCGGCGGACGCCCCCGTGAAGCGGATCGACTACCTGTTCTCGACGCCCGACCTGGTCGCCTCGGACGTCGAGGTGCCGGGCCTGCGGGCATCGGACCACCTGCCGGTGGTCGCGACGTTCACGCGCCGGTGAACTTGGCCTGACGCTTCTCGCTGAACGCGGCGACGCCCTCGGCGAAGTCGTTCGATGCGCCCAGGACGCCCTGCTCGACCGTCTCGGCCGCGAGGGTCTCGTCGAGGTGCGCCAGCGCTGCGGCGTTGATCGTGGACTTGATCCGCGCGTAGGCCATGGTGGGGCCGGACTTCAGCTTGTCGACCAGGCCGTCCACCGCGGCCTGCCACTCGTCGGCGGTCACGCAGTGCGTGATCAGGCCGGCGGCGTGCGCCTCGGAGTTCGGCAGCTTCTCACCGAGCATCAGCAGGCGCGTGGCACGGGCCCGGCCGATCGAGGCGGCGATCAGCTCGTGCGCGGCGCCGTCGCCCATGAGGCCCACGTTGACGAACGCCTGGAGGATGTAGTCGTCCTCCTTGGCCACCTGGAAGTCCGAGGCCAGCGCCAGCGAGGAGCCGATGCCGGCGGCCAGGCCGTTCAGCGCCGCGACCACCGGGAACGGGGCCTGCGTCAGCGCGTGGATCAGGCGGTCGGCGGCCTCGAGGATGCCCGTGTTCGTCGCGCCCGGGGCCATGACGGCGCCGGAGCAGAACGCGCGGCCCTCGCCGGTGATGACCGCGACGCGGACGCCCTCGGCATCCTCGAGCGCGTCGCTCATCTGCTCGAACATCTCGGTGGTCACCGAGTTGAGTCGCTGCGGGGCGTTCAGGGTCAGCGTCAGGACGCCGTCCGTGCGGTCGACCAGTAGGTCGGTCATCGTCTCCTCCATTGTCCGAGCAGGGTCTGCAGCACCGCGATGAGCGCGGTGGGCTGGTCCAGCATGATGTGGTGCCCCGAGTCGGGGATCACGGTGACGGGCACGTTGCCGCCGAGCCGCGAACGGATCTCCTCGGTGATGTCGGTGGTGGCCATGCCGCGCTCGCCGCGCAGGAGCGCCACCTCGCACGCGCTGCGGGCCACGTCGGCGGGCTCCATCATCGAGCGCAGGAAGACGCGCGGGTCGAACTTCCACGTCCAGCCCGAGCCCTCCTCGCGCACGACGTGCTGGATCGAGCCGCGCGCGATGTGGTCGCGGATGTACGGCAGGCACGACGGGTCCTCGGGCAGCGTGCGGAAGCGAGCCACCATCGTCCGGGCGTCGGGGTAGAGCGGCATCGTCAGGTCGGCGCGGTCGGCGCGCCACGAGCGGGCCTCGGGCGACACCGCCTGGACGGGCGAGTCGATCGCGGCCGCTCCGAGCATCCCGGCGCCGTGCTCGCGGGCGGCGGTGAGGGCGACGAAGCCACCCATGCTGTGCCCGAAGACCACCGGCTTGTCGGTGGACTCGGAGGTGGCCACCGCCATCACCTCGCCGGCCCATGCCTCGAGCGTGTACGCCTCGCGCCTGCCGCTGTCGCCGTGCCCGCTCAGGTCGAGAGCCAGGACGCGGTGATCGACAGCGAGGTGCGGGGCGACGTGGTCCCACCAGCCCGCGTGGGCCGCGCCGCCGTGCACGAGCACCACGACGGGATCGCCCGAGCGTCCCCACGCGCGGTAGGAGATGGGCACGCCGTCGACGTCGAGCTCGAGGTGCTGGGGCTTCTGGTCGAGCGCCCAGGTGAACCAGTCGGGAACGGTCACCGGTGGAACCTCGTCACGTCGTCGAGCGGGGCCCGGCCGGCCCGGAACGAGTTGGCCGGGTGGTCGGGGTCCGCGTGGCCGAAGGAGATGCCGCAGACGACCAGCCGGTCCTGCGGCATCTCGAGCCACTTCCGGAGGAAGTCCGACTTCTGCGCCAGCGCCGCCTGGGCGATGGTGGCGACGCCGCGCGCCTGGGCGGCCAGCAGGAACGACTGCACGAACAGGCCGCAGTCGATCGCCGCGTAGACGCCGAGCGACTCGGGCGCGGAGAGGATCGCGACGTGCGGGGCACCGAAGAACTCGAAGTTCCGCAGCATCTCGCGCGCGGACCCCTCACGGTCGCCCTTCGCGACGCCGACGGCCTCGTACAGCTGCCAGCCGACCTCGCGGCGACGCTCGGCGTGGACGCCGTCGTAGCCCGGCGGGAACGGGTAGTCCGAGCCCAGCGAGGCGTCGGCCATGAGGTCGTCCCGCAGCCGCGTGAGGGCCTCGCCGGAGACGACGTCCACGTGCCACGGCTGGACGTTGCACCAGGACGGCGTGCGCGCGGCGGACGACAGGATCGCGCGGATCTCGTCCTCCGGGACGGGCTCGTCGGTGTAGCCGCGACAGCTGAATCGGGAAGCCAGCAGCTGGTCCAGGACCTGAGCCGGTGCCGGTGCCTCGTCGATCATGGGGCCACCGTACCGGCGGCTCAGACCTCGGAGGACCGGACCTGCACCACGCGCACGGGCGAGGGCAGCTCGACCGTGCGGCTGACGGTGCACAGCTTGTGGTGCGACTTCTCCATCGCGTCGGGCACGCGCTCGGCCATCTTCTGGCCTTCCTCGTCGTTGTCGAACGCGATGTCGAGGGTGACCAGCAGCTTCTCGAGCAGGTGCGCCCCGGCGGAGTCCTTGACCTTGTGGCCCTCGACGGCGATGTCGAACCGGTTGGGCTCGGCACGCTTGGTGAGCGCCTCGACGGTCAGGCCGGTGCACCCGCCGAGGGCGACCAGCAGCAGCTCCACCGGGGTGAAGTCGGTGTTCTGGCCCTCACCGATCGAGATGACGCCACCGCGCCCGTTCTCGGCGCGGTACTCCATCGCGCCGGTGCGGACCAGGTGGACACTGCGCAGGGTGGAGGATTCGTCGCTCATGCCTCGACAGTAAGCGCCTGCGCACCGGCGCGCTCAGCGGGTCAGGCGTCGAGATCGGCCTCGACGAGGGCGGCGATCTTGACCAGCGCCGCCTCGTCCTCGCTCTCGACGGTGACCTCGGCGCCCTGGCCCGCGCCGAGCGTCATGATCATCAGGGCGGAGCCGGCGTCGACCGGCTCGCCGCCGGCGGTGGCGAGGGTGACGGGGACCCCGGTCTCGGCGACGGCCGCGGCGATCGTGGCGGCCGGGCGGGCGTGGAGGCCGACGGCCGATCCGACGGTGACGGTCTTGCTGGGCATGGAGTGTCCTCTCAGACGGTGACGGGTTCGTCGGCGGTCTCGGCCGCCTGCTTGGAGTAGCTGACCTGCTTGAGGGCGGTCACGAGGAATCCTGCCACCAGCGTCCCGACGATGAGGGACACGAAGAACCACAGGACGTTGTCGACGGCGAAGAACACGAAGATCCCTCCGTGCGGAGCCACGCAGGTGACGCCCAGGGCCATCGACATCGCGCCGGTGACGACGCCACCGGCCATCATCGCCGGGAGCACGCGGAACGGGTCGGCCGCCGCGAACGGGATGGCGCCCTCGGAGATGAACGAGGCACCGAGCAGCCAGGCCGCCTTGCCGTTCTCGCGCTCGGCCGGGGCGTAGAGCTTCGGGCGCAGCGCCGTGGACAGCGCCATCGCCAGCGGGGGCACCATGCCGGCCAGCATCACGGCCGCCATGATCTTGGACTGCGAGGAGCCCGGGTCGAGCGCACCCGTGGTGGACAGGCCGGTGACGGCGAAGACGTAGGCCGCCTTGTTCACCGGTCCGCCGAGGTCGACGCACATCATCAGGCCGAGCAGGCCGCCCAGCACGATCGCCGAGCCGCCGGTCATGCCGTTGAGCCCGTCGACGAGCGCCTCGTTGAGCCACGCGAGCGGCTTGGCGAGCACCAGGATCATCGCCATGCCCACGACGAGCGTGGAGACGAGCGGGATGATCACCACCGGCATCAGGCCGGCCAGCCAGCGAGGCACGGGTCGGCTGGCGAACCACGCGGCCACCAGGCCGGCGAGCAGGCCGCCGATGATGCCGCCGAGGAAGCCCGCGCCGCTCTGGTTGGTCTCGGTGACGCCGATCTGGGTCGCGGCGTAGCCCATGACGAAGCCGGGGGCGATGCCCGGACGGTCGGCGATCGCGTACGCGATGTAGCCGGCCAGGGCGGGCACCAGGAAGCTGAAGGCCCACGAGCCGAGCAGGTAGACCAGCGCGCCGACGTAGTAGAGGAACGCGCTGTCGAACAGGGCGTGGTCACCGGCCGCCGGCAGGTTCGTCAGCGAGTTGTTCGCCAGGATCTCGTTGGCCGTGTCGGTGATGTCGTAGCCCGCCAGCAGGAACCCGAGCGCGATCATCAGGCCGCCCGCCGCGACGAACGGGATCATGTAGCTCACGCCCGTCAGCAGCCAGCGTTGCAGCTTCTTCCCGACGTGGTCGTTGTCGCCGCCGCCGGCACCCGCGGTGGCGTCGGCGTCGCCCTCGACCCGGCGGGCGTTCGGGTCGCCCGCGGCCGCGAGGGCCTCGTCGATCATCTTCGCCGGCTCGTTGATGGCGCGCTTGACGCCGCTGCGGACCACGGGCTTGCCGGCGAACCGGGCCTGGTCCTTGACGCCCACGTCGGTGGCGAAGATGACCGCGTCGGCCGAGGCGATCTGCTCGGGCGTCAGCGGGGTCACGCCCGAGGAGCCCTGCGGCTCCACGGCGAAGTCCACCTGGGCGTCGCGCGCCGCCTGGGCCAGTGCGTCGGCGGCCATATAGGTGTGCGCGATGCCGGTGGTGCAGGCGGTCACGGCGATGACGCTGCGCCGAGGTGCGTCCGTCGTCGCGGTGTCGGCGGCCGGCGCGGCGGCGGGAGCGGGCTGCTTGACCTCGACGCCCGAGGTGGCCTCCTCGACGAGCGCGATCACGTCGTCGGGGGTCTGCGCGTCGCGCAGGGCCTGGGTGAAGTCGGGCCGCACGAGCGCCCGCGCGAGCGACGAGAGCAGCTTCAGGTGGGCGTTCCCCGCACCCTCGGGCGCGGCGATCATGAAGACGATGTCGGCGGGGCCGTCGGGTGCGCCGAAGTCGGCGCGGTTCGTCAGCCGCGCGAACGCCAGCGTGGGCTCGGTGACCGTGGCGGTGCGGCAGTGCGGGATCGCGATGCCGCCGGGCACGCCCGTGCCGGCCAGCTCCTCGCGGGCCTTGGCGGCGCCGGCCAGCTCTTCGACCGATCCGGCCCGGCCGGCGGCGACGACCTGTGCGGCGAGGGCCTCGATGACGTCCGACGCCCCCGCGCCGAGGTCGACGTCGAGTGACACCAGCTGAGGGGTGATGAGCTGTTCCATGTTGGCCTCCATCAGGCGGGATCCACGGTCTCGACGTGGGGTGCTTCGGGTAGGTCGGAGGGATCGGGCAGGCGCGACCCCGGCAGGGCGGCCGCGGCGGCGCCGTGGACGGCGGCGCTGGCCAGGCACTCGGCGGGCGAGCGGCCCGCGACGTGGGCCACGAGGTAGCCGGCGAGCGAGGAGTCGCCCGCGCCCACCGTGCTGCGGACGGTGACCGGCGCCGGCGGGCAGAACCACGAGCCCTCGGCGGTGGCGAGCACGGCACCCGCTCCCCCGAGGGTCAGCAGCACCGTGCCGACGCCGTGGTCGTCGCGCAGCTGGTGCGCACGGGCGGCGGCGTGGCGACGATCGCGCTCGATCTCGTCGGGGTCGCAGTCGAGCAGCTCGGCCAGCTCGTCGGAGTTGGGCTTCATCAGGTCGGGCGAGGAGTGCTCCACGGTGAGTCCCAGCGCCGCGCCCGAGGTGTCCACCGCGACGCGCGCACCGGCTTCCTGCAGGCGGCGGGTGGTGGTGGCGTACCAGTCGAACGGGACGCCGGGAGGCAGGGAGCCGCTCAGCACCGCCCAGTCGCCGGGACCGACGGCACCGGCGAGCGTGTCGGTGAGCGCGCCGAGCTCGGCGTCGTCCAGCCGCGGCCCCGGGGAGTTGACCTTCGTCGTGACGCCCTCGGGCTCGGCGAGGGTGAGATTCACCCGCAGGCGTCCGCTGACGGGGACGGCGCGATGGTCCAGGCCGAGCGCGGCGAGGGCGGCGAGCAGCGGCTCGTCGGCGGCGGCGGGCAGCACGGCGGTGACCGGGACCCCCGCGGCGTGCAGCACGCGGGCGACGTTGATGCCCTTGCCTCCGGGATCGTCGTGGGCGATCTCGCTGCGCACCACGGCGCCACGCTCGAGCGGCTCGAGGAGGCTCACGAGCCGGTCGATCGCCGGATTCGCGGTGACGGTGACGATCACGGCCCGCTCCTTCCGATCCTGGGTACCAGCGTCACACGTGAGGGGTGCACGTGCGATGTGGTTTTGTGTGGCTTCAAATGTTGTTGTGTATTGATTTACGTCACATCGTGGGACATTGTCAAGACCCCGGTGTCGCGTGGATCACGTGGGCGTTACCGTCGAGGCGTGACCAGCGTGTACTCCGGAACCGCCGTCGTCCCCGGGATCGGGGTCGGCCCGGTGGTCCGCCCGGCCCCCCGTCCCACCGCTCCGGAGCACGAGGAGGCCGGTGACCCGAGCGTCACCACCGTCGCCTTCGGCACGGCCGCCGCCGAGGTGGCGCGTCGCCTGCGCGCCCGGTCCCAGGCGGCCAGCGGTGCGGCCTCGGAGGTCCTGTCCGCCACCGCCGCGCTCGCCGAGGACCGTGGCCTGGCCACCTTCGTGACGAAGCACGCCACCCAGGGCGCCGGGCCCGCCACCGCCACCACCGCGGCCATCGAGGAGCTCGCGGCCATGTTCACCTCGGCCGGTGGCCTGATGGCCGAGCGCGTCACCGACCTCTACGACGTCCGCGACCGCATCGTGGCCGAGCTGCTGGAGCTGCCCGAGCCCGGCATCCCCGTGCCCGACGAGCCCTCCGTGCTGCTGGCCGACGACCTCGCCCCCGCCGACACCGCCGGCCTCGATCCGGCGAGGATCGTCGCGATCGCCACCGAGCTGGGCGGGTCCACGAGCCACACCGCGATCATCGCGCGCCAGCTCGGCATCCCCTGTGTCGTCGCCGTGACGGACCTTCACGACGTCGCCGCGGGCGACCGTGTGGCGGTCGACGGCAGCCGCGGCACGGTCACCGTCGATCCCGACGAGGCCCAGGTGGCCTCGCTCGTCGAGGAGGACCGCCGCACCCGCGAGGCCGCCGCCGGATGGACCGGACCGGGCCGCACGGCCGACGGTCACGAGATCCAGATCCTCGCGAACGTGCAGGACGGCGCGGGCGCGCGCGTCGCCGCCGAGCAGCCGATCGAGGGCGTCGGCCTGTTCCGCACCGAGCTGTCCTTCCTCGACCGCTCCACCGAGCCCTCCGTCGACGAGCAGGCCGACATCTACGCTGCGGTCTTCGAGGCGATGGGCGACAAGAAGGTCATCGTGCGCACGCTCGACGCGGGCTCGGACAAGCCCCTCGCGTTCGCGAACCAGCCCGACGAGCCCAACCCGGCCCTCGGCGTGCGCGGGCTGCGGATCGGTCTCGCCGACCCCGCGATGCTCGACCGCCAGCTCGACGGCATCGCCGCCGCCCAGGCCCGGACCGGCGCCGACGTGCGCGTGATGGCACCGATGGTCACCACGGAGGCGGAGGCGCAGTGGTTCGCCGAGCGCGTGCGCGCCCGAGGCCTGCTCGCCGGGATCATGATCGAGACGCCCTCCACGGTGATCCTCGCCGACCGGATGTTCCGCCACCTCGACTTCGTCTCGATCGGCACGAACGACCTCTCGCAGTACACGTTCGCCGCCGACCGGATGGCGCCCACGCTGAGCGACCTCACCGACCCGTGGCAGCCCGCGCTGCTCGCGTCCATCAAGCTCGTCGCCGACGCCGGCCGCCGGGCCGGCAAGCCCGTGGGCGTGTGCGGCGAGGCCGCCGCGCACCCGCTGCTCGCGTGCGTGCTGACCGGCCTCGGCGTGACCTCGCTGTCGTGCGCCGCCACCGCGGTGCGCCCCGTGGGCGCGAAGCTCGCGCAGGTCACGCTCGCCCAGTGCGAGGCCGCCGCCGAGGCCGCCCTCGCCGCCCCCGACCACTCCCGCGCGGCCCAGGCCGCCGCCGAGCACCTCGCCTGACATCCTTTCGGTTGCCGGGAGCGCCGTGTTCCGGCCGCCCCAAGCCAACTTTTGTGACGAGATTCGGCCGCACGACCGCTCCTGTGCCGAACTACGTCACAAAAGTCGCGTTGGCAGCCCTGAGCAGCGCGTTCGTCCACAGGCCGAGGCCGCGGGTCGTGGCGTCCACAGCCACGGCGCGAGGGCTTCTCATCAGCACCCTCGCAGTCGCACGGTTCAGCGATGGCGTCGATCCCTCCCGCCCTGCGCGGCCGTCCCTTCACCACCTCCGAGGCGATGGCCTTCGGCGTCACCAGACATCGGCTCTACGGCCCGGCGTTCACTCTGCTGCACCGCGGCCACGGCGTCTGGTGCGTGGCCGACGAGCCGCGCACGCTGGCACTCCTCCTTGCTGCTGACCGGTTGGTTCTCCCTGCAGACGCGGCCGTCAGTCACATCACGGGGCTGTACCTGCATCTGCCCGCGGACTTCCCGGAGTCACCGGGACTTCACGCGCCGCGACACTGGTCGACGAACTCCACCACGCAGGTTCGATCGCCTGCCGTCACGCTGCATCGCCGCCTGTCCCGCCTGCAGCCCGGCGCGATCGGTCGCCTTCCCGTGCTCAGTCCGGAGCGCTGCCTGGTGGACGCGGCGATCTCCCTCAGTCAGGCCGAGATCGTCCGCTTCGGCGACGCACTGGTGAGAGCCGGCCACCTGACACCGGAAGGCTTCGCCGAGTTCGCGTGGATCCAGCACCTCCACGGCGTTCGGCGATCACGCATGACGGCAGGGCGCATGCGCGAGCGCGTCGGCTCCTTCATGGAGACGGACGCGCGACTGATCATGGCGGCCTGTGGACTTCCCGAGCCGGAAACCAACGGCGCGATCAGCGTCGGTGGCGGCCGCACCTGGCACGGCGACCTCGTCCTGAGGCCGTGGCGCATCGTGGTGGAGTACGACGGGTGGTACCACGAGCGCTCCTCCAAGCAACGGCGGATCGACATCATCCGGCGCGAGTCCCTCGAAGCCGACGGCTGGCTCGTCATCGTCCTGACCGCCGACGACCTCCGCTCGCCACCGACGCTCGTCGCGCGGGTATGGCGCGCCTTGGTCTCGCGCGGCTACACCGCTTCCGCGCCGACCCATGCAACCGCGGAGCTCCGTGAACTGGTCCGCCTCCCGAAGCCGCGACCCTGACGGATGTGTTGGTCGCCGAGGCCAACTTTTGTGACGAGAATCGGCCCGCACGCGGTCGGGACGCGGAAACGCGTCACAAAAGTGGCGCGCGCGGAGCAAGCGAGCAGGCGGACGGGAGCGGGGGCGGCAACCCGTCACAAAAGTCGCGGGGGTGCGCGGCGCACCGTTGACTGTGGGACATGCGAACTCTCGTGACGGGGTCCACCGGGTACGTCGGCGGCAGGCTCGTGCCGCAGCTGCTGGACGCCGGCCACGACGTGCGCGTGCTGGTGCGCGACGAGCGGAAGGCGCGGGCGCACCCGTGGGCCGACCGCGTCGAGATCGTCGTGGGCGACGCGACGAAGGCCGAGGACGTGCGCCGCGCGTGCGAGGACGTCGACGTCTTCTACTACCTGCTGCACTCGATCGGCTCGGGCGGCGACCTCGTGCGCACCGAGCACGAGATGGCCGCGACGATCGCCGAGGCCGCGAAGGACGCGGGCGTCGGGCGGATCGTCTACCTCTCGGGCATGGTGCCCAAGGACGAGGAGATGTCCGAGCACCTGCGCTCGCGCGACGAGGTGGCCCGCGTGTTGCTGGACTCCGGCGTGCCGACCGCGGTGCTGCAGGCCGGCATCATCATCGGCTCGGGCTCGGCGTCGTTCGAGATGCTGCGCTACCTGACCGAGCGGCTGCCCGCGATGGTCACGCCCCGCTGGGTGGACTCGCGCACCCAGCCGATCGCGATCCGTGACGTGCTGCACCTGCTGGTGGGCTGCGTCGACCTTCCGCCGGACGTGAACCGCCGCTTCGACATCGGCGGTCCCGACGTCCTGACCTACCTCGAGATGATGCAGGGGTACGCGAAGGTCGCGGAGCTCCCCCGGCGCCGGATCCTGCGGGTCCCGGTCCTGTCGCCGAGCCTCTCGAGCCACTGGGTCGGCCTCATCACCCCCGTGCCGGCGGACCTCGCGCGGCCGCTCGTGGAGAGCCTGCGCAACACCGTGGTCGCGCAGGAGGACGACATCTGGCGCTACGTGCACCTCCCGCCCGGAGGACTCACGGGGTTCCAGCGGGCCGTGGAGCTGGCGCTCACGAAGATCCGCGACCTGGACGTGCCGACGCGGTGGACCTCTGCCGCGACCCGGGGCGCCCCCTCGGAGCCGCTGCCCGAGGACCCCGACTGGGCCGGCGGCTCGCTCTACACCGACGAGCGCACCCGGGAGGTCGCCGCGTCGCCCGAGGACCTGTGGGCGGTCATCGAGGGCATCGGCGGCGACCACGGCTGGTACTCGTGGCCGCTGGCGTGGCAGGTGCGCGGCCTCATCGACCGCGCCTTCGGTGGGCCGGGTCTGCGCCGCGGTCGCCGCGACCACAGCAGGCTCGTGGTCGGCGACGCCGTGGACTTCTGGCGGGTCGAGGAGGAGGTCGAGGGCGAGTTCCTGCGCCTGCGGGCCGAGATGAAGGTGCCCGGGCTGGCGTGGCTGGAGCTGCGCGTGGGCTCGGACGACTCGGGCACCACCTCGTTCCACCAGCGGGCGCTGTTCCACCCGCGCGGCCTGCTGGGGCACCTGTACTGGTGGGCAGTCGCGCCCTTCCACGGCCTGATCTTCGGGGGCATGCAGCGCAACGTGGCCAAGGCCGCGGAGTCGCGCGCCTGATCATCGGATTCGCGCCCCGCCCCACTTTTGTGAAGCCTGTAGGCCGGCAAGGGCTGTGCCGGCCGAACGGCGTCACAAAAGTGGGGGGACGCGTCACAAGAGTGCAGCGCGGCGGGCGGGCGCGTATCAGCGCGGGGACACGCGGGTCATGGGAGGTCGTGCCCGATCGGGCTCCAAGTCACCCCCAAGTCGGACGCAAGGTCTCGGGCCGACTGTCGGTGGCAGGAACCATCCCCCCACTGAAGGAACCGAGACAGATGTCCTCCCTCTTGTACCGCTTCGGCCGCACGACGGCCCTGCACCCGTGGCGCACGATCGTCGGCTGGTTGATCCTGGCCTCGCTCGTGTTCGCCACCAGCTCCGCGTTCGGTGGCTCGACCCAGGACGACTGGAACGTGCCCGGCGCCGAGTCCCAGCGCGGGATCGAGCTGCTGCGCGACCACCTGCCCGACGCCGGCAACGCCTCCGCGAACGTCGTGGTCCACGACGACCGGGCGATCCCGCCGGCCGTCCTGGTCTCGCTCGGTGAGCGTCTCCAGGACGTCGCCCACGTCTCCAGCGTGAGCCCGCCGCGCCTCAGCGCCGACGGCCACACGGCCGTCGTGCACCTCGCGTACGACACCGAGGTGACCCATCCCGACCTCATGGGCGACATCGAACCGCTCGAGAAGGCCGTCGAGGCCACCCAGGACGCCGGCTACCAGGTCGAGCTCGGCGGCGACCAGCCGGCGACCGCCAGCGCGCCCATCAAGGGGTACGGCGAGCTCATCGGCGTGGGTGCGGCCCTGCTGATCCTGCTGATCGCCTTCGGGTCGGCCGTCGTCGCGGGGCTGCCCGTCCTGGTGGCGGTCGCCGGACTCGCGGTCGGGTCGGCCGGAGTCACGCTGCTGGCCGCCACGATGGACGTCTCGACCTCGGCCCCCATGGTGGCGTCGATGGTGGGCCTGGGGGTCGGCATCGACTACGCCCTGCTGCTGGTCAGCCGGCACGCCGAGTTCCTGGCGCAGGGCCACTCCGTCGAGGAGGCCGCCGGGCGCAGCCTCGCGACCGCCGGCAAGTCCGTCGTGTTCGCGTCGCTGACCGTCCTCATCTCGCTGCTGGGCCTGGGCCTGACCGGCCTGCCGACGTTCGCGACGTTCGGCTGGGCCACCGCGATCGCGGTCGTCTCGGTCATGCTCACGGCGCTGACGCTGGTGCCCGTGCTGTGCCGGTTCGCCGGACGCAAGGTGCTCTCCCGCGGCGTGCGCCGTGGCCGGGTGCCCACCGAGCGCCCCCTCACGGCTCGCTGGGCCGAGCGCGTCACTCGGCGTCCGTTGCTGTGGGCGCTGCTCGGCACGACCGTGATGATCGCGCTGGCGGCCCCCGTGCTCGACATGCGTACGTGGCCCCAGGACGACGGCAACCAGACGACCGAGGCGACCACGCGGCGCGCTTACGACCTGACGGCCGACGCGTTCGGACCGGGAGCCACCGGACCGATCTCGATCGTCGTGGACCACGCGAGACTCGACGCCTCCGAGGTGGCGTCCGTGCGCAGCACCCTCGAGGGCAACGACCAGCTCGTGGCCGTCTCCCCCGCGATGGCCTCGCCGGACGGAGCGATCACGGTGCTCACGGCGGAGCCGGCGTTCGGTCCCGCCGACGCCCGCACCTCAGGGCTGGTGGAGGACCTGCGGGCCGACCTGCCCCCGGGCGTGGAGGTGACCGGCCAGACGCCGTTGTTCGCCGACCTCGCGGAGATGCTGTCGCACCGGCTGTGGGTCGTCATCGGGTTCGTCGTGGCGGTCTCGGTGCTGCTGCTGATGCTGGTGTTCCGCTCGGTGGTGATCCCGCTCAAGGCGGCCGTCATGAACCTGCTGTCGATCGGCGCCGCCTACGGCGTCATGACCGCGGTGTTCCAGTGGGGCTGGGGGGCGAGCCTGCTCGGCATCGACCACGCCGCGCCCGTGTCCAGCTGGGTTCCGATCCTGATCTTCGCGATCCTGTTCGGCCTCTCGATGGACTACGAGGTGTTCCTGCTGAGCCGCATCCGTGAGAAGTGGCTCGACACCGGCGACTCCACGGCGAGCATCGTGCACGGCCTGGCCGCTTCGGGCAAGGTCATCACCGCCGCCGCCGCGATCATGGTCTTCGTGTTCCTCGGCTTCGCGACCGAGGGAGACCTCGTGGTCAAGATGCTGGGCCTGGGCATGGCGACGGCCGTGTTCCTCGACGCGACGGTCGTGCGGATGATCCTCGTGCCGGCCACGATGACCCTGCTAGGAAAGTGGAACTGGTGGCTGCCGGCGTGGCTCGACCGGGCCCTGCCGCAGGTCGACGTGGAGGGCGACGAGCGCGAGCTCGTCACCACCCGCTGATTGCTCAGTAACCGCTCTGCTCAACAACCGCTCGGCTCAATAACCGAACTGGTCCCGCTGGTCGCGCAGTCGCTGCGCGGCCAGCGGGATCTGCCACTGCTCGCACAGCTCCGCGGCCCGGTCGGCGTGGACCCGCGCCGCCTCCAGATCGCCGAGAGCGGCGTGCGCGGCCGCGATGTAGTGGTCGACGGGGCCCGAGGCGTTCCCCGACCCCGCCGAGCAGCTGGAGCCAGGGAACGGCGCGATCCGCGCCAGCGCGTCGGCGGCCAGCGCCCGGTCCCCGACGTACAGGGCCGCCTCGGCCGCGTTGCACCACGCCAGCATCGAGAACCAGTCGTCGTGGTCGAGATCCACGTCGTACCGCCGCAGGTGGTCGCGCGCGTCGTCCACCCGGCCGGCGCGACACAGCAGCGACGCGGTGACGGAGGTCAGGGGAAGGGGGTCGGTGTCCTCCATCGCCACGAGGAGGTCCACCACGTCCCCCGCGCGCCCGCTCCAGACGGTGAGCACGAGCTCGGCGCCGAGGATCGCCACCTCGGACTGCGGCAGCGTCACCGTCCGCTCGAGGCGGCGCATCCGCTCGAGCGCCGTGGTGCACTCCTCGAACCGGCCGGCCATCGCGAGCCACGGGATCTCCAGCCCGTCGAGCACGAGCTGCGCGTACGCCAGTCGCAGCCGGTCGGCCTCGACCCGGGTCCGCGCGATGACCTCCCGCATCTGCAGCGGACGACCCGCCTCACCGAGCGCGACGGCCTGCAGGGTCGCGGAGATCACCACGTCGCGGTCGCGGCCGAGCTCGCGGGCCAGCCGGGCCGACTCCCCCGCCCACGCGGCGCGCTCCTCGGCGGTGCCCGCCGTCCAGAGCGCGGCCACCCCGACCTGGGCGACGTCGACCATGAGGCCGGGGTCGCCCAGGTCGTCGGCCATGGCCCGAGCCCGGGCGACCAGGTCGGCGCGCTCGGCGAAGGGTGCGGTGTAGTACTGCTCGCTCGCCAGTGCGGCCAGCACACGACAGCGCAGGGCGGACGGCTCGGGGGGCAGGTCGGCGAGCGCCTTCCTCAGCGCCGCGACCACGACCTCGTTCACCTGACCGTGGTGGCTGGCCTGCCACAGCGCCCCCTGGGTGGTCGCGAGCGCGGCCCGGGCGAGCAGCTCGGGGTCGCCGAGCGCGCGGGCCTCGCCGATGGCCTCGGCGACGTCGGCGGCGAGCTCGGTCCAGCGCGCCGACCAGCGGTGGGCGTCGGCCAGCTCCATCAGCGCGTCGAAGCGGTCGCGCGGCGTGGCCTCGGGGTCGGACGACATCGCGCCCAGGGCTGCGGAGAGCAGGTCCGCCCGGTCCTCGTGGGCGTGCAGCACGCGGGCTGCCTCCGCCGCGCGCTCGGCCGCGCGCCACGCCGTGGCCGCGTGGGCCGGGCCCGCGGCCAGCCAGTGCCGGGCCTCCTCCGACGGCCGACCCGCGCCCGTGATCGCCGTGGCCACCACCGCGTGCCGGCGGGCACGCCGCGACGCCGAGAGTCCCGCGTAGAGGCTGTCGCGCACGAGCGCGTGGGCGAACGAGTACCGGTCGATCCCCTCCTCCGCGACCAGACCGGCCTCGACGGCCGGCTCGAGCAGGTCCAGCACGCCCTCGTCGTCGGTGCCCAGCACGGCGCCGAGGGTCGGACCGTCGAACTGCCGGCCCATGACCGCCGCGGTGCCCAGCGCGGCTCGGGTGTCCTCGGGCAGCCGGGCGAGCCGGCGGGTGAGCACGTCCTGGACCGCCCGGGGCGTGTCGTCCTCGGCGAGCAGGGCCGCCAGGTCGCCGCGCTCACCGGCCAGCCGGGCGTACTCGACGAGGAAGAAGGGGTTGCCGTCGGTGCGCTCGTGCAGCGCCTCCACCTGGTCCCGGGAGGGAGCCGAGTCCGCCACCCCGACGACGATCTCGGCGACCTCGTCCGGCCCGAGGCCCGACAGTTGCAGGCGCACCGCGTGCCGGCGGGCGAGCGCCTCGGCCGCGTCGGCGAACAGGCCCGAGGGCTCGGGGTGGTCGCGCCACGTCGCCACCACCAGCAGCCGGGCGTCGGTGACGGACTCGGCGAGCAGCATCAGGCAGCGCAGGCTCGCGGGGTCGGCCCAGTGCAGGTCCTCGAGGACCACCACGACCGCCTGCCGCCGCGCCTCCTCTCGGAGGGCGGCGAGGATCGCCTCGCGCACCCGGAAGCCGTCGGCGACGTCGGTGACGTCGGGGAAGTCGAGCCCGAGGCCCTCGAGGACCGACCGCCACGGCCACAGCGGCGGCGCGCCCTCGTCGCTCGAGCACCGGCCCACGGCGACCACGGCGCCGGCCGCCGAGGCCCGGAGCCCGAGCTCGGCGGCGAGCCGGCTCTTGCCGATGCCGGGCTCGCCGGTGATCGCGGCGAAGGAGGTGGCTCCGGCGAGGGCGGCGTCGAGACTGCGCGCGAGGGCCGCGAGCTGGTGGTCACGGCCCACCATCGGCCACGGCGCGGAGACCGACGAGCCCTCGTCCGCGTCCGGTTCCGGGGGCGGGCTCCAGTTCAGCGCAGAGTCCTGGCGCAGCAGCGCGGTCTGCAGGCGCTGCAGCTCGGCGCCCGGCTCGATGCCGAGCTCGTCGTCGAGCACGGCGCGCACCCGGCGCAGCACCTCGAGCGCCTCCGCCTGGCGTCCGGACCGCGCGAGGGCGAGGGCGCGCAGGCCCCACAGCCGCTCGCGCAGCGGATGGGCCGTCGTCAGTGCCTCGAGCTCGGCCGCGGCCGTCGCGTGGCGACCCAGGGCGAGCGCCGCGACCGCCCGGTCCTCCAGCGCGACCAGCCGCAGCTCCTCGAGTCGCGCGCGCTCGGCCACGGCCGCCGGCGCGTCGCCGAGCTCCGCGTACGGGGTGCCGCGCCACCGCCCCAGGGCCGTGGCGAGCGTCGCGTCCACCTCCTCGAGCTGGGCGCGTGGGGGCCGGTCCGACTCCAGCAGGCGGTGGGCCGCGGCAACCTCCTGCTCGAAGGCGTGCGCGTCGACGTCCTGCGCCGGCACGTGCAGCGCGTAGCCGGGCGCGACCGTGACGAGGACCTCCGCGGGCGCGCGACGGGCGCGGCCGGGCTCGAGGACCTTGCGCAGCCCCGAGACGTAGGCCTGCAGCGTCGTCGCGACGCCGGGCGGCGGGGCGTCGCCCCACACGAGGTCCACGATCGTGTCGACCCCGACCGGCCGTCCACCGGAGAGTGCGAGCGCGGCGACGAGCGTGCGCTGCCGGGGCGTGCCGAGATCGAGGTCGGCACCGTCGGCCGAGACGGCCACGGGCCCCAGCACCCTGAGCTCCACAGTCGAAGCATAGGGACGCGCCCGGGCCACCGACAGGGGTCGCAGGAATGAGAAATCGCCCGTCCTCGCGGGCTCCAAGCCAGCTCCCAGTCGGTATCAAGCCCTCCGTCCGATGCTCTCGGGGTCAGGAAGCGAATCCCCCCACCAAGGAGCACCACCGTGTCCATCAACGAAACCATCGACCAGCTCGAGCGCCCGGCCGATCGCCTGCGCGGACTGGCCGGCGGCGCCGTCCACCTGCCCGGCGACCCCGGGTACGACGTCGCACGAGCCGCCTGGAATCTCGCCGTCGACCAGCGTCCCGCCGCCGTGGCCGTCCCGCGCGACGCCGACGACGTCGCCCGGATCGTGCGTGCCGCGCACGCCGCGGGCCTGCGGGTCGCGCCGCAGAGCACCGGCCACAACGCCGGGCCGCTCGTGGCCGGAGGCCTCGACGACGTCGTGATCGTCCGCACGAGCGAGCTGAACGACGTCAGTGTCGACCCCGAGCGCCGCATCGTGCGCGTCGGCGGTGGCACCGTCTGGCTGCCTGCCGTGAAGGCGGCGGCCGAGCACGGCCTGACCGTCCTGCACGGCTCCTCGGTCGACGTCGGCATCGCCGGCTACAGCCTCGGCGGCGGCACGGGCTGGTACGCCCGCAAGCTCGGGCTCGCGGCGAACAGCCTCACGGCCGTGGAGATCGTCCTGGCGACCGGCGACCTCGTGCGCGCCGACGCCGAGCACCACGCCGAGCTGTTCTGGGCCGTCCGCGGAGGCGGCGGCAACTTCGGCATCGTCACGGCGCTGGAGTTCCGCGCGTACGACTTCAGCACCGCCTACGCCGGCCTGATGATGTGGGACGTCTCGATGGCCCCGCGCGTGCTGGACATGTGGCGGGCCTGGGCGCCGGTCGCGCCCGACGAGGTGACCACGTCGTTCCGCATCCTGCGGATCCCCCCGATCCCCGAGATGCCGGACTTCCTCCGTGGCCGCACCATCGTCGTCATCGACGGTGCGGTCCTGGCCGACGACGAGCGGGCCGCCGAGATCCTCGCCCCGCTGCGGGCGCTCGAGCCCGAGCTCGACACGTTCGGGCGGGTTCCGAGCGAGACCCTCGTGCACCTGCACATGGATCCGGAGGAGCCGGCGCCCGGCATCATCCGGTCGACGATGCTGCGCGAGCTCGACGACGAGGGCGCGGAGGCGTTCCTGGGCCTGTTCGGCCCCGGGGTCGAGACACCCCTCATGATCGCCGAGCTGCGCCAGCTGGGCGGCGCCCTCGGCCGGCCCCACGAGGGCGGCGGCGTCCTGACGCACCTCGAGGGCGAGTTCGCCTTCGTGTGCGGGGGCATGGCACCCACGCCGGAGCTCGGGTCGATGATCGCGTCGGCCGGGGAGCACGCCGTCGCGGCGCTCCGGCCGTGGTCGAACGGGCGGTCGTACCTCAACTTCGCCGAGGAGCCGACCGACGCCCGCACGGCCTACGCCGAGGATGCGTGGCTGCGGCTGGCCGCGATCCGCTCCGCTGTGGATCCGGACGGGGTGTTCGTCGCGAACCACGCGATCCCGCGGCTGTACGAGAACGGCCGGCCCACCCGCTGACCGCGTCCGAGCCCGCCGGGACCTCACGGTCGCGGCGGGCTCTCGCCGTGGAGCCCGGTTGCAGGCGCCTGCGCGGAGGGCCAGAGTCGTGGCCATGAGCCTGTTCCGCACGAAGACCGTCGAACAGTCGATCGCGGAGACGGACGAGCCCGAGCACCGACTCAAGCGGGAGCTCACCGCCCGCGACCTGATGGTCTTCGGCGTCGGCGTCATCATCGGCACCGGCATCTTCGTGCTCACCGGCCAGGAGGCGCACAACCACGCCGGCCCGGCGATCGTCATCAGCTTCCTCATCGCCGGAGCCGTCTGCGCTCTCGCCGCGCTCTGCTACGCCGAGTTCGCGGCGACAGTGCCGGTGGCCGGCAGCGCCTACACGTTCA
Source organism: Aeromicrobium phoceense (assembly GCF_013868155.1). Classification (NCBI taxonomy): domain Bacteria; kingdom Bacillati; phylum Actinomycetota; class Actinomycetes; order Propionibacteriales; family Nocardioidaceae; genus Aeromicrobium; species Aeromicrobium phoceense. Next base: position 797,808 of record NZ_JACEOG010000001.1, on the reverse strand, counting down.
GCTACGCCACCCTCGGCGAGTTCATCGCCTGGATCATCGGCTGGGACCTGCTGCTCGAGCTGGCCCTCGGCGCGGCCGTGGTGGCCCGGGGCTGGTCTGGCTACCTCCAGGAGCTGCTCGAACTGCCCACCCAGGTGGCCGGCGACGAGGCGGTCGTGGACGTCGCCGCCATGGGCATCGTCGTGCTGCTGTCGTTCCTGGTGATCGCCGGCACGAAGCTGTCCAGCTCGGTCACGAGCGTCTTCGTGCTGATCAAGGTCGCGGTCGTGCTCTTCGTCATCGTCGCCGGCCTGTTCCTCGTCAAGGCGGCGAACTACACCCCCTTCATCCCGCCCGCGCAGGAGCAGGAGCTGGCGAAGGGCGCCGACCAGCCCCTCATCCAGGCTGTCTTCGGCATGGCCCCGACCGCGTTCGGGGTCATGGGCATCGTCGCGGCGGCCTCGGTGGTGTTCTTCAGCTACATCGGCTTCGACGTCGTGGCCACCACCGCCGAGGAGACGAGGAACCCCCAGCGCGACGTGCCGCGCGGCATCCTCGGCTCCCTGCTGATCTGCACCGTGCTCTACATGGCCGTGTCGTTCGTCATCACCGGGATGCTGCCCTACACCGACGACCGGATGAACACCGGCGCCCCGCTGGCCGAGGCGTTCTCGGCGAACGGGATCGAGTGGGCGGCCAACCTGATCTCGCTGGGCGCCGTCGCCGGCATGACCACGACGATCCTCGTGCTGCTGCTGGGCCAGTCGCGCATCCTGTTCGCGATGTGCCGCGACGGGCTGCTGCCGCGCGGCCTGGCGAAGGTGCACCCGAAGTACGGCACGCCGCACCGCATCACGATCATCACCACCGCCTTCGTGGCGATCCTCGCGGGCTTCGTGCCGCTGGCCGAGCTCAGTCACCTGGTGAGCATCGGCACGCTCTTCGCGTTCGCGCTGGTCTCGGCCGGCGTGCTGATCCTGCGTCGCACGCGGCCCGACCTGGAGCGGGCGTTCAGGGTGCCGTTCGCACCGCTCGTGGCGGGCGGGTCGATCCTGACCTGCATCTGGCTGATGCTGAACCTGTCGCTGCTCACGTGGGAGCGCTTCGCGATCTGGATGGCGATCGGCATCGTCATCTACTTCGCCTACGGCCGCCGGAACTCGCGGCTGGCTCAGAGCAGCTCGACGCGGTAGGACAGCTCCTCGCGTCCGCCCGGTTGCACCACGGCGTTGCCGGGCTTGCCCGCGAACTGGCCCACGTAGTCGGCCGGGGCGGGCAGGCCTCGCCACGGCTCGATGCACACGAACCGCGCGCCGGGCACCGACCACAGGGTGATCCCGGTGAACCCCTCCCAGGTCAGCCGGACCTGGCGACCGGCTCCGGAGGAGTAGACCAGCCCGCGACTGGCGACCTCGGGCATGATCACCGCGCCGTCGGTGAACCACGCGTCGTTGAGGGTCACCACGTGGTCCCAGGCGGGGTTGTCGAAGCGCTCGTCGGTGAGCAGGTTGTCCACCACCCGGCGCACGGGGGCCGTCTCGGGCTCGTCGAACCGCACCTGGTGCATCGAGCGGGGCTGGTCGTCCTCGAGCGGCCACACGAACGCCGGGTGGGACCCGAGGTCGAACGGCATCGGCTCGTCGCCGCGGTTCTCCACGGTGTACTGCACCGAGAGGCTGCGCCCCTCCACGGTGTACGTCACCGCCAGCGCGAAGTCGAAGGGGTAGTGCCGCCGCGTGTCCTCGTCGGCGACCAGCACGAAGGACGCGCGGTCGTGCGTGCTGTCGACCACCGCCCACTCGCGATCACGGGCGAAGCCGTGCTGCGGCATCGGGAAGGTCTGGTCGCCCACCCGGATGCGGTCGTCGGGCACGCGGCAGATCACGGGGAACAGCACGGGGGCGTGACGCCGCCACGGCTCGTCACCCGACCAGAGGTACTCGTGATCGTCCTGGTCGCGGATCGAGACAGGCTCCGCCCCGTGGGGCGCGACGGCGACGGTGATCTCGCGGTCATGCAGGACGAGGGAGGTCATGTCACCGACGGTAGACACCGAACCCCTCCGGCCGCACGTCAAACGACCTCGACATCATCAACGTCACATCAGTCGGTGGCGACGCCACGGTCGCCGAACAGCGAGCGCTTGCGGGCCCGGCGCGCGGTCTCCGGCTCGTACCCGTACCCATAGCCGTACCCGTACCCGTACCCGTAGCCCTTCCGGCGCTTCCTCGGCTTCGGGGACATCGTGACGACGGCGCCGCACAGCCGCGCGTCCACGCTCGAGAGGCGGTCCAGCGCCGAGGCGTACTGGTCGGTGGTGGTCGAGCCGTGCTTGATCACCATGATCGCGCCGTCGGTGGCGGCGGCCAGCGGTGCGGCGTCGGTGACCGGCAGCAGCGGCGGCGCGTCGATGAGGACGACGTCGTAGTCCTGCCGCAGCCGGTCGAGCAGCTTCAGCATCTCGGCCGACCCGAGCAGCTCCGCCGGATTCGGGGGGATCCGGCCGGACGGCAGCAGGTCGAGCGTCCCGCTGACCTTCTGGATGGCGTCCTCGGGACCGACCCGGCCGAGCAGGATCGTGGTGACGCCGACACTGCCCTCGAGCTGGAGGTACTCCGCGAGCTTCGGCCGGCGCAGGTCCGCCTCCACCAGCAGCACCCGCTGGCCGTTGTCCGCGATCACCTGGGCGAGATTCGCGGCGGTCGTGGACTTGCCCTCCGACGGCACCGCGCTGGTGACGACGTAGCACTTGTGACTCGTCCCGGCGTCGATGAACTGCAGGTTCGTGCGCAGGACGCGGAACGCCTCCACGCGCGGATCGTGACCGGACCGCCCGCGCACGAGCGGCTGCTTCACGGCATCGCGGTCGAAGTGGATGTCACCGAGCACGGGCACCTCGCGGCCGGAGACCTTCGTGATGTCCTCCTGCGTGGTGATCCGGTTGTCCATGAGCTCACGCAGGACCGCGAGGCCGTAGCCGAGCAGCAGCCCCAGCAGCAGCGCGATGCCCAGGTTGCGCGCCGGCTGGGGTGACACCGGCGAACCCGAGACCGTGGCGCGGTCGACGATCGAGGCCTTGACCGGCGCCTCCTGCTGGCCGTCCGGCGTCTCGAGCTCGCGGACGTAGCCGGCGAAGGCCTCGGCCACGGTCTGCGTCAGCTCCTGCGCCCGCTCCGGCGACGGGTCGGTGACCGAGACGGAGAGCACCACCGTGTCCAGCTCGATGCTGGTGTCGATGCGCTCCATGAGGTCCTGGGGCGTCTCCTCCAGACCGAGCTTCTCGACCACCCGGCTGGCGACCTCCTCGCCCTTGATGAGCGTGGCGTACGACTTCACGCGCTGCTGGCTGAACTGGCCGCCCTGCTGCAGCTCGCCACCGTCGGCGCTCTGCGGCGTCTTGACGAACATGCGTGCGGTCGACTGGTACTGCGGCGTCACCGAGACCGTGTAGACGCCGGCCGCCGCGACGGTCAGCACGCTCACGAGCACGATCAGCAACCACCGTTCGCGCGCGATGCGCAGGTAGTCCGTCAACTCCATGGGGACCTCCAGATGGGGGCAGGCGCAGCGGTGAGCGACCGGGGTCGACCGATGCGGGCGGCAGTAGGCTCCGGTGGGTGAGCCACCGGATCCTGGTCGTGTGCACGGCGAACGTGTGCCGTTCGCCGGTGATCGAGGCGATGCTCGTCCAGCGGCTGGACGGGGCTCGCCATGCGGTCGGCAGTGCCGGCGTCCGCGCACCCGCGGGCCACCCGATCGATCCCGACTCGGCCGAGCAGCTCCGCGTTCGGGGACTCCAGGTGCCCGCCCACGCGGCGCGCCAGCTGACGAGCGACCTGGTGGCCGAGGCCGATCTCGTGCTCACCGCCACGCGCGCGCACCGGTCGGACGTGCTCGACCTCGACCCGCGCGCCCTGCGCCGCACGTTCACCGCGCTCGAGTTCGCCGGGCTCGTCGAGGGCATCGAGGCCGACGGCTTCGCGGCGCTCGTCGCGCAGGCGGCCGCCGCTCGTTCGACCGGACCGTCCGACGTGGACCTCGTCGACCCGATCGGCCGCTCCGTCCAGGTGCACGCCGAGGTCGCGGCCCGTATCGAGTCGGCGGTGACGACGATCGTGGCAGCGCTCGGGCGCGTCGACTCCTAGCGACATGCGCTCGGCACCCTCACGTCGTTGCCCGAGGTGTCGATGCCGGGCGTCTCGAAGTAGCGCAGGTCCCCGTCGGCGCCGGGCGCGGTCTCGACGCGCCACGTCACCGAGATCTCGTCCCCGGGCGCGACCTTGAGCGTGCCGTACTGGACGGGACGCCCGCGGTAGCTCACCTCGCTGGAGGCCAGCGGCTGCTCGGTTCCGTCGATCGTGAAGCCCACGACCTTGCCGCCCTCGGGCGCCAGCAGCCGATACGTCAGCAGCTGGTTGCCCTTCGCGGTGCGAGTCCCCCGGCCCGTGACGTACCAGGGCATCTGCTCGGGGTCACCACTGAACTGGTTGCGGAACGACGTGGTCACCGAGACCACCTGGCCACGGTCCACCGAGCACGTGGTGGCCTTGGCTCGGGTGTCGTACCGCAGGAAGTACTGCATCTTCGACTGCGCCGCGTCGGTGATGTACAGGCCGATGTGCGGGGTCGTCCCGCCCTGCTCGACGCGGCCGGCCACCGCCGTCTCCGCGATGACCTCCTCGTGCCCTGGGTCGCGGAACCAGACCTGGAGGCGACGCTCGGAGGCGGCGTCGGACAGCGCCGAGACGATCCTCGTCCAGTCGCCGCGGCCGTTCATGACGGCCTCGAACGTCCGACCCGTGGCCGCCTCGAAGTAGTCGTCCTGGTCCGCCGGATCGTCGTGGTCGACGTAGACGCCGTGGAGCAGGCGCTGGATCGCGTTGTCGGCGGTGAGGCGCTCACCCCCATCCACCTTCACCGGGCCCACGCCGCGCAGGACGTAGGACATCGCCACGGCGTCGAGGCTGATCACCCCGTCTACGTCCTTCCCGAACGCGGCCTCGGCGCGGTCCGCCCACAGGCGCGCGACACGGGGGAAGTCCGGGCTGATGTTCGTGGAGCGCACGTCGTGCCCCATGATCGTGCCGAACGCGGCCCTCTCGTCGTCCGTGAGCTTCGCGTCGGGCTGCCGGGTGCCGTCGGCGGCGAGGTTGAGCTCGCCCGAGGCGGCCTGGTCGCTGAGCGTGATCTTCCCGTCGTTCGTGCTGAGCAGGACGAAGACGCCGGCGAGGCCGCCGGTGGACCGGATCTCCGCGTTGGTCTGGAACACCAGCAGGTGGTGCTGCTCGCCGCCGGCGCCCAGCGCGCCGGGGGCCAGTCGCATCACCCGGCCGGCCGCATCGGCCGCGCGATCGGCATCCTCCACCTGACGCTGCAGGTCGAGCACCGGTCGCACGAGCGGACCGAGCAGTCCCTCGGCATCGATCGCGCCGATGCTCTCGGCGTTCGTCGCCAGCACCTCGCTCGCGGAGGTGACGGCCGGAGCGAGGGCCGCGAGGGCCGCGACGTCGACCTGTCCGTCCTTCGGCTTGAAGCTCGCCACGGACAGCGTCGATCCCGCCTCGACGAGCGGCGGCAGGCCGCGCGCGGCGATGTCGTCGATCGAGGCGGACGTGACCTGCACGGCCTCCACGTTGCGGCCCAGCCACGGAACCTTCGCCGCGGTGTCCCAGAGTCCACCGCTGCTGATCCGGTGCGCTTCGGAGGTGTCGGCCTGCAGCCGGCGCAGGGTCGCCGAGGCGGCCTCCGCGTCGCCGGACGCCATCTGGTCCTGGAGCGCGACGGCCCGGTCCTGGGCCCGCAGCAGGCTGGAGGCGACGGTCCTGGCCTCGAGGGCCAGCGGAACGACCGCGAATCCGACCACCGCCAAGCCGAAGCCAGCGCCGAGCCAGATCGCCGCGGACTTGCGGTTCACCATGGGAGCCCCCCGGTGACGCGGCGGACCCTGAGGTCCGCCCGCGTCCTCCGTCCGGTCAGGAGGTCTTGCGGCGTCGGGCCGCGACGGCGACACCGCCGCCGATCACGACGAGGCCCGCACCCACGGCGAGGAGCTCCCAGTTGGAGCCACCCGTGTCGGCCAGGGCGCCGTTGTCGGCGTTGGCGGCCGTCTCGCCCGCGGCATCGTCACTGTCGTCGGCGTCGCCGGCGTCCCCGGCCACGACGACCGTGAAGGTCTGCGTCGTGGTCTGGTCACGGCCCGCCGCCTGCGTGGCGTCCTCGCTGTACGCGATCGGGCGGAACGGGCCCTGGGTCGAGAAGCGGCACACCACGCGGCCGGTGTACGTACCCGGCTCGGTGGGCGCGGTGAAGGTGGCCGAGTAGTCGAAGCCGATCGCGCCGGGGGCCGAGTCGCCGTTGAAGCGGGCCGACCAGGAGCACTCGACGTTGGACGAGAACGAGACCGTGAAGTCCTCGCCGGGAACGACCTCGACGGTTCCGTCGCCGGCGTCCGGCACGATCACGGGATCGCCGTAGCCCTCCGAGGAGGCGGGACCTGCGAGGGCCAGGAGCAGCAGCGCTCCGAGGCCGAGCAGGTAGGAAATGGGTCGTAGCAACGTGACGCTCATGAGTGTTTCCCCCTCGAAACGGTCAGCCAGGTAGTGACGCGACTACAATGTAAGTGTTTACTTACAGGTCTGTCGAATAAATTCTCGAGCGTTCACGCGCTGGAGCAGTGTCGGGTCCGAACGAGGGGGTCGTTCAACCACATGTCTGCAAACGCTCCCGATGTGACTGGAGTGGCGTCCGGAGGCCGCGCGAACCGGGATTCTCGGCTCGCGTCGGAGCGATTCTCCTGGCGCCGACTGCTGCATCCCGAGGGGCTCCACGCCACCCGCCGACAGTACGAGCGCCGCGTCGCGATCAGCGACCTGCTCGTCCTGCTGGTCGTCATCATCTCGTCGGAGTACGTCTGGCTCGGCCGCGACGCCGACACCATCGACGCGCAGTTCGGGATCGGCTACACCAAGTTCGGCGTGCTGCTGACCCTCGTCTGGTGGGTCGCGCTGCGCCTCGGTGGCACGCGCCGTCGCCACGTCCTGGGCTCGGCCGCGGAGTACCAGCGGATCGTGCACGTCACGGTGACGGTCTTCGGCGTGATCGCGATCGTCACGGTGCTGCTGGAGTTCAACCTCTCCCGCGGCTACCTCGCCATCGCGTTCCCCGTGGGCCTGACCGCGCTGCTGTTCACCCGTCGCACCTGGCGGCGGTGGCGGCGGCAGCAGCTGCTGAAGGGCCGCTTCGTGGAGAACGTCCTCGTCGTCGGCCAGCCCGACAATGCACGCGAGATCGCCTGCTGGTTCAGGAGTCACCCCACGCAGGGACTGCGGGTGACCGGCGTGTGGCGTCCGGTCCACGCCACCGAGAGCCAGTGGTTGCGCGTGGGAGAGCAGTTCATCCCGATCATGGGCCAGGCCCGCTCGCTGCTGTCCGCGGTGAGGATGACCGGTGCCGACGCGGTGATCGTCTCGGCCACCGACGAGCTCGGCCACCACGGCCTGCGCGACCTCACGTGGGAGCTGGAGTCGGCCGGCATCGAGATGCTGCTGTCGCCGAACCTCGTCGCGGTCGCGGGCTCGCGCATCGGGATGCGCGAGGTGGCCGGCATGCCGTTCGTGGCCGTGAAGGAACCGACGTACGCCGAGGCTGGCAACTGGCCGAAGCTGGTCTTCGACTGGTGCGGCGCGCTCGTGCTCCTCGTGATGAGCTCGCCGATACTGATCGCCACCGCCCTGGCAGTCAAGCTCTCCAGCCCCGGTCCGGTGTTCTACCGCCAGGAGCGGATCGGGCGCGACGGCGAGCCGTTCGACATGATCAAGTTCCGGTCCATGCGCGTCGGCGCCGACGCCGAGCTCGCGCGGCTGCTCGAGGCGCAGGGCACCGCCGGACAGCCGCTCTTCAAGGTGGAGAACGACCCCCGCATCACGCGCGTCGGACAGTTCATCCGGCGGTACTCGATCGACGAGCTGCCCCAGCTGCTGAACGTGCTGCGCGGGGACATGAGCCTGGTAGGACCGCGACCCCAGCGCGGGGGCGAGGTCGCGCTCTACGACCGGACGGCGCGTCGACGGCTGCGGGTGCGCCCCGGCATGACGGGCCTGTGGCAGGTCTCGGGCCGCTCGAACCTCTCGTGGGAGGAGGCGATCGCGCTGGACATGCACTACGTCGAGAACTGGACCCTCGTGGGCGACCTGCAGATCCTCGTCCGCACCGTCAAGGCCGTCGTGGCCAAGGACGGCGCGGTCTGACCCGTCCACGACGAAGCCCCGGTCCAGGTGGACCGGGGCTTCGTGTCGTGCGGAGTGCGATCAGGCGAACTTCTCGCCCTTCTCGGCCTTCTCGAGCAGCAGCGCGGGCGGGGTGAACCGCTCGCCGTACTTCTCGGCCAGCTCCTGCGCGCGCTCGGCGAACGCCTTGACGCCGATCTCGCCCGTGACGGACTCGTAGCCGTTCACGTACTGAAGCGCGCCACCGTGGACCGGCGGGAAGCCGATGCCGAAGATGGAGCCGATGTTGGCGTCGGCCACCTGGCGGATGACGCCCTCCTCGAAGCAGCGGACCGTCTCGATCGCCATGATGAACGTCAGGCGCTCCTTGATGTCCTCGAGCGGCACGTCGACGTCGTCCTTGACGAACAGGTTCCACAGCTCGGGCCACAGGAACTTCTTGCCGCCCTCCGGGTACTCGTAGAAGCCGGCACCGGCGGCCTTGCCCGGGCGACCGAGCTCGACCAGCTTGTTGACGACCTCGGACGCGGGCGTGACGGGCAGCTCCTTGCCCTCGGCGGCGGCGGCCTTGCGGGCCTCGCCCTCGATCTTCTGCTGCAGCGTCAGCGAGACCTCGTCGGACATCGCCAGCGGCTGGCCCGGGAAGCCGGCCAGCTGCGCGGCGCGCTCGATCGTGACGGGGTCGACGCCCTCGGCGAGCATCTCGACGCCCTCCATCACGAGCGTGCCGAACACGCGCGAGGTGAAGAAGCCGCGGCTGTCGTTGACGACGATCGGGATCTTGCGGATCTGCTTCGTGAAGTCGATCGCGCGGGCCAGGGCCTCGTCGGAGGTCTTCTCGCCCACGATGATCTCGACGAGCTGCATCTTGTCGACCGGGCTGAAGAAGTGGATGCCGATGAAGTCCTCGGGACGCTGGACGCCCTCGGCCAGGGTGGTGATCGGCAGCGTCGACGTGTTCGAGCCCAGCAGCGCGTCGCCGTTGACGATCGGCTCGAGCTCGGCGAAGACGCTGTGCTTGAGCTCGACCGACTCGAAGACGGCCTCGACCACGAAGTCGCAGCCGGCGAGGTCGGCGTAGTCGGCCGTGGGCTGGATGCGGGCCAGGATCTGGTCCTTCTTCTCAGCCGTGAGGCGACCCCGCTCGACCTGCTTGGACAGCAGGTTGTCGGAGTAGCTCTTGCCCTTCTCGGCGGCCTCGACGCTGACGTCCTTGAGGACGACCTCGATGCCCGCGCGAGCCGCCTCGTAGGCAATGCCCGCGCCCATCATGCCGGCGCCGAGGATGGCCAGCTTCTCGGCCTTGCGCTCGGCGATGCCCACCGGACGCGACCCACCGGCGTTGATCGCGCCGAGGTCGAAGAAGAACGCCTGCGTCATGTTCTTGAACTGCTGGCCGATCAGCAGGTTGACCAGGTAGCGCGACTCGATCCGGCTGGCGGTGTCGAAGTCGACCTGAGCACCTTCCACGACGGCGCTCATGATGTGGCGCGGCGCGATGTACGGCGCACCCTTGAGCTGCTTCTTGAGGTTGGCCGGGAAGCTGGGCAGGAAGGCCGCGAGCTTGGGGTTGCTCGGGGTGCCGCCGGGGATCTTGTGACCCGGACGGTCCCACGGCTGGGTGGCCGCTTCCTCGTTGCCGGCGTTGGCCTCGACCCAGGCACGCGCCGAGGACAGCAGCTCGTCGGCCGGGACGATCTCGTCGATCAGGCCGATCTTGAGCGCCTTCTCGGGCTTGTTGCGCTGGCCCTGCAGCAGGACGTTCATCAGCGCGTCCTGGATGCCGAACATGCGGGTGGTGCGGGTGACGCCGCCGCCACCGGGCAGCAGGCCGAGGGTGACCTCGGGCAGGCCGATCTCGTAGCGACCCTCCGCCGCGATGCGGTGGTGGCACGCCAGCGCGATCTCGAGGCCGCCACCGAGGGCGGCGCCGTTGATCGCCGCGACGACGGGCTTGCCGATCGTCTCGAGCCTGCGCAGCGTGGCCTTGATCGACTCGACGTTGTCGAACAGCGTCTGCGCGTCGGCCGGGGTGGCCTGGGTCATCAGCTTGAGGTCGCCGCCGGCGAAGAAGGTCTTCTTCGCGCTGGCGATGACGACGCCCTTGATGGCGTCGCCGTCGCGGGCGATCTCGTCGGCGAGACGGTTCACCGCCGCCTCCATGGAGGCGCGGTAGGTCTCGTTCATCGTGTTGGCGCTCTGGTTGGGGTCGTCGATCGTCAGGGTGACGATGCCGTTCTCGACCTCGTAGCGCACCGCGTCGGTTGCAGTCATACGTATTCCTTCGAAGTGTGGGGTCGGACGGATCAGATGCGCTCGACGATGGTGGCGATGCCCATGCCGCCGCCGATGCACAGCGTGGCCAGGCCGTAGCGCTTCTCGCGACGCTCCAGCTCGTCGACGAGCGTGCCCAGGATCATCGCGCCGGTCGCACCCAGCGGGTGGCCCATCGCGATCGAGCCGCCGTTGACGTTGGTGCGGTCGTGCGGGAAGTCGTCGAGGTCGCGCATGAGCTTGAGCGCGACGGCGGCGAAGGCCTCGTTGATTTCGAGCAGGTCGATGTCCTCGATCGACAGGCCGGCCTTGTCCAGCGCCTTGCGGCACGCGGGGCCGGGGCCCGTCAGCATGATCGTGGGCTCGGAGCCGATGACGGCGGTCGAGACGATGCGGGCGCGCGGCGTCAGGCCGTGGCGGGCACCGGCGTTCTCGTTGCCGATCAGCACCAGGGAGGCGCCGTCGACGATGCCCGAGCTGTTGCCGGCGTGGTGGACGTGGTTGATCTTGTCCACGTCGACGTAGCGCTGGAGCGCGACGGCGTCGAATCCACCGAGGTCGCCGATGTCGGCGAACGACGGCTTGAGGCCCGACAGGGACTCGACCGTGGTGCCCTCGCGCACGAACTCGTCGTGGTCGAGGATCGTCAGGCCGCTGAGGTCCTTGACCGGCACGATCGACTTGTCGAAGTAGCCGTTGGCGATCGCCTTGGCCGCGCGGGCCTGCGACTCGGCGGCGAACGTGTCGACGTCCTCACGGCTGTAGCCCTCGATCGTGGCGATCAGGTCGGCGCCGATGCCCTGGGGCGCGAAGCCGGTGTCGAGCGAGGTCTTGGGGTCCATCGCCCAGGCGCCGCCGTCCGAACCCATGGGCACGCGGCTCATGGACTCGACGCCGCCGGCGATGATCAGGTCCTCCCAGCCGGACTTCACGCGCGAGGCGGCCTGGTTGACCGACTCCAGGCCCGAGGCGCAGAAGCGGTTGAGCTGCACTCCGGCGACCTGCTGGCCGAAGCCGGCGGCGAGCACGGCGGTGCGGGCGATGTCAGCGCCCTGGTCGCCCACGGGCGACACGACGCCGAGGACGACGTCGTCGACCTGGTTCGGGTCGAGGTCGGGGTTGCGCACCTTGATCTCGTCGAGCAGGCCGGTGACCAGCGAGATCGGCTTGACCTCGTGGAGCGACCCGTTCTTCTTGCCGCGCCCGCGGGGGGTACGGATGGCGTCGTAGATGAATGCCTCGGTCATGGATGTCCTCACAACGGATGGAAGCGTTGGCGATGATTCTGACACCATTACTGTCAGAGTCGCCACATACCCCCAGTATTCCACCGGATCGAAGCAGGATCCACGCCTGCGGACCGGCTCAGGAGCCGGGGATCACCAGGCCGGCCAGCAGCACACCGAGCACGACGAGCACGACCGCGGCGAGCATCGCGAAGGCCGCACGGGCCACCGGCGAGCCGCTGGAGGCGGCCCGCACCGCCCCGAAGCCGAGCACCGCGCCCGCCACGTCGGCGACCACGTCGAGCAGCGATGCCGTGCGGTCGAGGGGACCGAGCCCCTGCGCCAGCTCGATCGCGACGGCGATCACGAGGCCGGCGGAGACGGCGACCAGCACCGAGGCCCTCGGCAGCGCCACCGCCACCACCGCACCGACGGGGACGAAGAACAGCGTGTTGGCCAGGACCTCGGCCCCTTCGACCACACGGGACGCCGGCACGGAGAGGACGTCGGCGATCGCCGTGGTGAGCGGCCAGGTCTCCACGCCGAGTCCGGAGTCCACGTGCCGGGGCCACAGGGCGATCGCGGCCGCCAGCACGACGTAGAGCACGGCCAGCGCGATCACGGCGCGGGGCACCCGGGGCCGTGGCTGCTGCATTGGCCGAGCGTAGGGCAGGGCGAGGGCGGATCGGGCTAGTCTCGACAGCGTGAACGACGCCCCCGAGTCGATCGGCATCGAGCAGCTGGCCGAGCGGGTCGGCATGTCCGTGCGCACCGTGCGGTTCTACGCCGGCCGCGGCCTGATCCCGCCGCCGCGCCGCGAGGGGCGCAACGGCTACTACGGTGCCGACCACATCGTCCGGCTCGAGCTCGTGCGGGAGCTGCAGGCCCACGGCTTCACGCTGCAGGCGATCGAGGGATACCTCGAGAAGATCCCGGCCGACGCTGGCCCCGACCAGGTGGCCCTGCACCGCACCCTCCTCGCGCCCTGGATGCCCGAGCTGCCCGAGACGCTGGAGCGACCCGCGCTGGAGAAGCGCGCCGGGCGCGAGCTCTCCGACGAGGACCTCGAGCTGCTGATCGCCCTGGGAGTCATCGAGCCGACCCCGGACGAGGACGTCTTCCGCCTCGCTCCCGCCCACCTCGCGGTGGGCATGGGCTTCCTCGACGCCGAGCTGCCGATCGACGCGGCCCACGCGGCCCGCAAGCTGATCCTCGCCCACGGCACCGCGCTCGCCGACGAGCTGACCGCCCTCTTCCGCACCCAGGTGTGGCCGTACCTCACGTCCTCAGGGCAGCCGCCGGAGATCATCACGTCGATGATCGAGCGCTTCAAGCCGCTGACGATCCAGGCGCTGGTGACGGCGTACGAGCAGGCGGTCGACGAGCAGAAGCGCGAGACGGTGCGACGCCGTAGCTGAGTCGTGTGTGGTTGGAGCGGTTCCTGAGGCTGGTGTGACTCGCCGTATGCTGGCGCCACGCCAATACTTCGGTCGGGGGGACCATGTCAGCGTCGTTCACCAAGGCAGACGCCGTGCGCCACGCGCTCCGTCGGCGCTGGGACCTCTACACCGACCCCACACGCCGCGACCGCGTCGCCGCCGTCCGCGAGCTCGGCACCGCGCTGAGCACCGACCCGCAGGCCCGCGTCCCCCACGCCGGACCCTCCGAGCTGCGTGAGCTTGCAGCGCAGTACCGCCTCGCCTCCGACGCCCTGCTCGTCGACGGGCACGTCCCCCTGGTCTGGTGGACCCACACGGCCAACTTCGGCGACCTGCTCTCCCCGTGGCTCGTCGGCCTGCTCACCGGCCGTCCGGTCACCTACGCGAGGCCCGGCCAGCCCGCGTATCTCGCGGTGGGCTCGATCGTCGGCGAGGCCCGCAAGGACTCCATCGTCTGGGGCTCGGGCGCCTTCGGCTCGGAGGGCAAGTGGGGGATCACCGCCGCGAAGAGCTACCGCGCCGTGCGGGGCCCCCTCACCCGCAGCCGCCTGCGCAACATCGGCCTGCCCGTCCCCCGCGTCTACGGCGACCCTGCGCTGCTCAGCCCCCTCGTCTACTGGCCCGAGGTGGAGAAGGACGCCGAGGTCGGCATCGTCGTCCGGTGGTCGGAGAGTCGCTGGACGAGGGCGCAGGCGGGCGACGGCGTGCGCATCATCGATCTCGGCAGCAGCGACGTGACCTCGACGCTGCGAGACCTCATCTCGTGCAAGCGGATCCTCTCGTCCTCGCTGCACGGCCTGATCCTGGCCGACGCGTACGGCATCGCGAACGCGTGGCTGGACTCCGACGGCGGGGCGGGCGGCAGCCGTCCGGCCGGCGGCGAGTTCAAGTTCTACGACTACATGGCCTCGGTGGACAAGCTGCGCCACGCCCAGTCCTACACCCTCGGCGACGAGCCGCTCGAGGCCGACCGACTGCTCGACGCGCTGGAGTTCTCCGGAGCGCCCATCGACTTCGACCACGCCGCACTGCTGGACGCCTGCCCGTTCCTCGAGCGGATCCCATGAGCGGCACCGATCCCGAGCGGGACCCCGGAGTCGCGCAGATCCACGACCTCCTGCGCTCCGCACTGGTGGAGATCGACCGAGTGCTGTCCCCCACCGGGTGCCGGTACTTCCTGGCGTACGGGACGGCACTCGGGGCCCGGCGGCACGCCGGCTTCGTCCCGTGGGACGTCGACGCCGACCTGTACCTGCACGCGGACGATCGCCCGCGCGCGCTGGAGGCGTTGCGGACGGGACTGACCGGGACGCCGTTCGCCGTGCAGCGGCCGGGCGACCCGGGGTACGAGTACCTCTTCCCGCGCGTCGTGCTGCGCGGCGTGCACCACACCCTGATCCGGGTCGACCTCTTCCCGCTCGAGGTCGCACCCGACGCCGCATGGTTGCGGCGGCTGCTGACCGCGTTGCTGAGGACCACAGGGAAGCTGCACATGCTCAAGGCCATGGACCTGGCCGAGCGCCGCCACTACGACCGGCGCAAGGCTGCGGTCGCCAGGGCCGCCAAGGCGGTGCTGTCGGTGGTGCCCCTCGGCGTGATCGCGGCGGCGCACCGGGCGCTCGTCGCGGCCGCGCGGCGCGGCGGTTCCGGGGCGACCCTGGTCAACTCGTCGGGCTCGTACGGTGCTCGCGAGTACTTCCCGGCACCGTGGTTCGCCGGCCGCGTGACGCTCGACCTCGAGGGGCACGCCTTTCCCGTACCCGCGCCGGTCGACGACTACCTGACCCACGTCTACGGCGACTTCCAATCCCCTCCGACTCCCGCGCAGGTCATGGCCGAGCTCGCCTTCGCCCGCGAGCACTACGTGGAGCCGCTCCGCTCCGCAGGGGTCCTGAGGTAGTCGCACGATGATGTCCACAGCCCCACGCAGCCGCCCCGCCCGGACCGGCGGCACCCCCACCGCCCTCCTGGTCCTAAGCGGCGCCGGTGCGATCGGCGCGGGCCTGCTGGTGGCGGCCCGCCCCCAGCTCGGACTGGCCCTGGCGGCCGCCCTCGCCAGCCTGTTCACGGTGCGGCTGCTGCGGTTGACGACGCTCGAGCTGGTCATCCTCACGATGCCGTTCATGTTCTTCCCGCCGATCGGCTTCCTGCTCAACGTCTCGGTCGCCGACTTCCTGATGCCGGTGCTGGTGGTGCTGACCTGGACCCGCGGTGTCCGCGGCTCCCTGGCCGCGGCCCAGCGCGCGGTGGTCCATCGGTTCACCGCACTCTCGGTGATCCTGCTCTTCGTCATGACGCTCTCCGCGCTGATGGCGGCCCTGACCCTGCCGGTGTTCGACCCCCGCGGCGCGGCACTGGACACGATGAAGCTGGTTGTCGTCCTCGTCTGGTTCCTGACGCTGCTCGTGGCGTTCATGGCCCTGTCCGAGCGGCGCCTCCTGCGGGTCGCGCGGCTGTGGGTCTGGTGTGCGACGCTCCAGGCAGCCGCGTCCCTGGTGGGCCTGGCTCCCTCCGACGGGACCCGCTCGCTGGGCTGGTTCCAGGACCCGAACCTGTACGCCGGGTACCTGCTGACGTCGATGGCCCTGGCGTTCTTCGTCGTCTCCCGCGACCGCCTCACCGCGTGGCCGGTCGTGCTCCTGGTGCTGCTCGGCGGCGTGCTCGCCACCGGCTCACGGGGGGCGCTCGCCGCCGCCGCGGTGCTGCTGGCCCTCGCGGTCGTGGCCCTGATCTCCAGCCGCATCGGGACGCTGCTGATGGCGGGTGGTGTGGCAGCGCTCGCCGTGCTGCTGCTCGTGCCGGACATCCTCACCCGATCGCTGCTGCCGGGCATGGACCGCCTGCTGAGCTCCGCGGGGAACGCCGACACCGACCCGCGCTGGCGGCTGTGGAGCCGCGGCTGGGAGCTCTGGACGGATCACCCGCTGATCGGCGTGGGCATCGGCCAGTACCCCGAGTACTCGGCGGGACTGACGCCCTTCCGGAACTGGACCGAGGGCCAGGTCGTCCACAACACGTTCCTGAGCTTCGCCGCCGAGGGCGGCCTCCTCGGGCTGCTGGCGCTGGTCACGATCATCCTCACGTGCGTCAGCCTCGTCCGCCGCGCTGACCACCTCACCCGGATGCAGCGGGCGGCCCTGCTCCTGGGCGTCATCGTGATCGTCGTGATGATGCTGACGCTGAACCTGCAGAACCTGCGCTACGTGTGGGCGTTCTTCGCCTTCGCCGTCGCCGCGGCCGTCACCGTCCCCGCGAAGGCTTCGGCCGATGGCGACTGACGGCGCGATCGTCCACCTCGCCCAGCCCACCACCGGCGGCGTCGCGGAGGTCGTCCTCCAGCTGGTCGAGATCGCCGTGGCCGACGGCCGGCGCGTGGTGGTGGGCTGCCCCGCGGACGGGTACCTCGCCGAGCGGGCACAGGCGCTGGGTGCCGCCTGGGTCCACCTGGACCTGCAACGCCAGCCCGGCCCGTCCGACGTGACCGCGCTGCGCCGAACCCGGGACGTCATGAAGGACGCGGGCGTCGTGTTCGCTCACTCGAGCAAGACCGGGGCCCTCGCCCGTGCCGCGCGGCCGCGGGGCACGCGCCTCGTGTTCGTCCCGCACGGCTGGTCGTGGCTCGTCGGCGGCCGGCTCGCGAGCGCCTACCGCCTCGTCGAGCGCCTGCTCGCCCGCCGCTCGGACGTGACGGTCGTCGTGGGCAACGACGAGCTCGCCGAGGGCCGCCGCGTGCTCGGACCGCGACCGGAGCTGCGCGTCATCGAGAACTCGGTCGACGTCGACCGATTCCGCCCGCCCGCCGTCCCGCGCCCTGCCGACGGCCGCACGGTCGTGTGCGTGGGCCGGCTCGCCCGCCAGAAGGGCCAGGACCTGCTGCTGCGCGCGATGGCGACGCTCGACGACCTCGATCCCTCCGTCCGGCTCGTGGGACCGGGTGAGGCGGAGCAGCTCGACTCGCTGCGGGCCCTCAGCCGCGAGCTCGGCATCGAGGAGCGCGTCGAGTTCGTCGGCGCCGACGACCCGGTGCGCCACCTGCAGGAGGCCGACGTCGTCGCCGTTCCCTCACGGTGGGAGGGCCTTCCCCTCGTGCTGCTGGAGGCGATGGCCTGCGGCGCGCCGATCGTGGCCAGCTCCACGGCGGGCGTCGACGCCCTCGGCGACGCCGGGGTCGTGGTGCCGATGCGCGACCGGGACGACTTCATCGCCGACCTCGCGGCCGCGTTGCGCACGCTTCTGGAGTCGCCCGGGCGGCGCACGGACCTCGGGCGACGGGCCCGGCGACGGGCGGAGGACCGGTACGGACGCGCCCGGATGGCCGACGAGTACCGTGCGCTCTGGTCCTGACCGCTCAGAGCAGCTTGCGCACCATCGCGAGACCGGTAGCGGCCCGGGCCGCGATGCCCGCCAGTACGACGTATCCGGCGGTCGTCAGCGTCGCGTCCTCGTAGGTCAGCCCCGCCACCACGAGCGCGGCCGCCAAGCCGGCGACGGCGACGCCGACCCGGGTCCGGTACCGGTTCAGCACCAGCTGCGGTGCCGACGTCGCGTAGTCGCCGCTGAGCGCCACTACCGCGAGCGCGATGGGCAGGAACTCCCATCGCGAGACCGTGAACTCGTCGCCGAACACCAGCGGCAGCAGAGGCGGGAACGCCACCAGCGCGAGCACGGCGATGCCCAGGCCCACGCCCACCTGTCGCGCACCGACCGCGAGGCTGAGCGATTTCAGGCGCTCACGACCCCCGGACGCCAGCCCCGAGCGCAGGCTGCGCAGCTGGGTCTGCTGGATCGAGCTGAGGAACAGGTTGCCGAAGGTGACGACGTACTGCGTCACCGCGAAGACGCCGACGACGGCGGTGGACGCCGAGGCCGCGAGGTAGACCGTCGGCAGGTAGGTCATCGCCGACGAGACTCCCTGCGACACCCCGAGATTCGCGCCGGCGCCGAGGACGCGCCGGGTGTCGCGACGGTTCGGGCGCCAGGGGGTGGGGTCGATCGTCCGCAGGCACCACACCGCCACCGGCACGAGGACGACGAGCGAGGCGCCGAACGAGCCCCAGATGGACGCCTCGGCCGCCAGGTTGTAAGCGATCGGGACGGCCACGGCCACCACGGTGAGCAGCGTGTTGGTCCACATCCATCCCGCGACCGCCCCGATCCGTCCGTCGGCCTGGAGGCAGCCGTAGCAGATGTCCAGCAGCGAGTCGGCTGCCCGCATCCCCAGCAGCGGCACCAGCACGGCGGCTGGCGGGAACGCGTCGGCCCACACGGCCGTCAGACCGATCGACGCGACGGCGAGCGCGACGCCGCCGGCCCGCAGCCACAGGTAGGCGCGGAAGGGCGGGGTGTCGTGGAGGGTCTGCAGGACGTTGCGCAGGCCGAGCTCGGCCAGGATGAACACGGGGAACGAGACTGCCATCGCGTAGGCGAACTGGCCCGCGCCCTCGGCGCCGCTCAGCCGCGCGAACCCCCACAGGATCAGGAGGGTGGTGGCGGACTTGCCGGCGTACCCCGACAGCAGCAGCAGCGACTTCTTCATCCACCGGTCCTTCCGGGTCCGTCCGTAGAACCCTAGGGGCCGGTGTTCCTCACGTGAGAGCGGGGACGCGCAGACGGGCGAGCAGCAGCATGCTGATGTCCTCGGTGGCGAGGCTCATCGGCTCGCGGATCGGGCCGGAGCCGGGCGGCAGGTCGCCCAGCACGAGGTCGATGCCGTCGGAGAGCACCACGCTCCCGCGGCGGTCGGCGAGCGTGCAGGCCAGCCACCGGCCGGTGGTGCCGGGGCTGCCGGTCGCGAACGAGCCGATCAGGGTGGCGGCCGCGCGGGCCGGCGGGACGAACGCGAACCGGCGCCAGCCGAGCGCGTCGACGGTCTCGACGAGCGTCTCGGATCCGGCCGTGGCGTACCAGTGCATCGTCGCGCCGTGCATCAGCGTGATGTCGTCGGCCGACGTCTCGTAGAGGCTCAGCGGATGCACGTCGGCGACGGTGGCCAGCACGTCGGCGAGGCGGGCCCACAGGCGCCGTCCGCCCTCCCCCGGCTGCACCCGCTCACGGTCGACGAACCGGGACGTGCGCACCGATCGGGGCCCGAGGTCGCCGTCGGGCGCCACGAGGACGTCGGGGGTCGCGGTGTGCCACCAGGTCTGCATCCGGATCACCTTCTCCGACAGGCGCGAGGTGCGCCGTCCCCCATGAGACCGGGCAGGAGCGGGTCCATGACGCGACTCGCACCAGGAGTCTCAGGAGTGCCGTGCTGTCACGCGGGCGAGGAAGTCGACCGACGCGGTCAGGACCCGCCGCGCCTCGGGTCTCGTGAGGTCGAACTGGAACTCGTGGTTCAGGCCGGGATGGAAGTGCGTCTCGTGCTCCACCCCGAGCTCGGCGAGGCGTGCCGCGAAGACGCGACCCTGCGCCGTGAGCGGGTCCTCGTCGCCTCCGCTGAGCAGGGTGGGCGGGTACGCGGCGGTGGCGTGGTCGACGACGGACGACTCGCGCACCCGCGGGTCGGTGAAGTCCTTCGTGCCGAGATACGCCCAGCCCACCGTGCGCACGAACCAGCCGCCGAAGCCGGTCGAGTGCATCGCCGTCGGCGGGTCGTACGGACCGCAGTGCAGCATCGTGCCCACCAGATGGTCCGCCTCGAGGGGCGGCTCGATGCCGAGCAGGTCCGCGTAGTCCGCGCTGGTGACGAGAGCCGCGTACTGAGCCGCGATGTGCGCCCCGGCGGAGTCCCCGGCCAGCACGACGCGCTCGGGATCGACGCCCAGCTCGTCCGCATGCTCGCGGATCCAGGTCAGCGCCGCCCCCAGCTGGCGCACCGGCAGCGGGTACGGATGGTCCGGAGCGAGCGAGTAGTCGATGCCGATCCCTACGTAGCCGTGCTGGGCCAGCAGGCGCAGGTACGGCGCGGGCTGGGACCGGCCGCCGCCGATCCAGGCCCCTCCGTGCGCCCACACGACGACCGGCAACGGCCCGGCGGCTCCCTCCGGCGACCAGACGTCGAGGACCTCGTCGGGGCCATCGCCGTAGGCCAGACCGGTGCGTCCGACGACGCCGGTGGCCTCCATGCCCTTGACCTCGCCCGTGTCGGTCAGCGAGAAGAGCCAGTTGATCAGTGCGACCCCGGGCCGCGGGCTGACCCTCGCCCACACCAGGACCGCGCCGAGGAGGGCGGCCAGGCCGAATGCCGCACGACCCATCCACCGACCGAGGACTCGAAGGAAGCGCACGCGCCGAGCCTAGGGCGGATCAGTCCCCAGCGGGGCGCATCTCGCTGGTGCATCACGGGTGATGCACCTATGATGCTGTCCATGCGAACCACCGTCGACCTGCCTCCTGCGGTGCACCGCCGTGCGCTGGAACTCGCGGAAGCGCGCCACCAGTCGCTGTCCGCGGTCGTCGCCGAGCTCACGACCCGCGGCCTGGCCTGCCTCGGTGAGCCGGTCGAGATCAGCACCGACCACGTCAGCGGTCTCCCGGTGATCTCCATCGGGCGAACCATCACGTCGGCCGAGGTCGCCGACGCCCTGGACGACGAGTGACGGCACACCTGCTCGACGCGAACGTCCTCATCGCGCTCACCGTCGCGGAGCACGAGCACCACCGGGCCGCGGCCGCCTGGGCGGGGTCCGGCGTGGAGCTCGCGCTCTGTCCCGTCGTCGAGGGCGCGCTGGTGCGCTTCCTCGTCCGCCTCGGCGAGAGCCCGTCCACCGCGCAGGCCGTCCTCTCGGCGCTGTACGCCTCGGGCCGGTGCGCCTTCTGGCCCGACGCCACGTCCTACGCCGACACGCCGCTGGATCATGTCGTCGGGCATCGACAGGTCACCGATGCCTACCTCCTCGGGCTCGCCACCAGCCGGGGCGCCCGTCTGGTCACGTTCGACCGAGCGCTCGCCGAGGCGTCCGAGCGTGTCGATCTGCTGACCTGACCGAGCGCTCGGCGGCTCCCGCAGGGATCAGTCCGCCGCGGCGCCCAGATGCACCACGAAGCCGCCGGGGTCGCGCACCTGCGCGACCCGCTCGCCCCACGGCATCAGCTCGGGCTCGGCGATGCTCGTCGCGCCGAACTCGAGCGCCCGCCGGTACGCCGCGTCGACGTCGTCCACGTAGAGCCACAGCGCGGCGCCGACGGGCTCGGCCGCCAGGTCCTCGTCGAGCCCGAGGCCGAGAGCGGAGTCACCGATGCTCAGGGCGACGTACACGTCGCGGCCCCCGGCCTCGAACGCGTAGGTGCGCTCGGCGCCGAAGGCGTCACGGTAGAACGACTCGAGTCGCGGGAGGTCCCGTGTCGAGAGGATCGCGAAGCTGCTCCGTACCCCCATGCGGGCATCGTACGAAACCCCGAGGGTCAGATGCCCAGCGTCAGATGCCCAGCGACCGGCCGACGATCTCCTTCATGATCTCGGTGGTGCCGCCGTAGATCGTCTGGATGCGGGTGTCCCGGTAGGCCCGGCTGATCGGGTACTCGCTCATGTAGCCGTAGCCGCCGTGCAGCTGCAGGCACGCGTCGACGGTCTTCTTCTGCAGCTCGGTGGTCCACCACTTGCCCGCGGCCGCGTCGTCGATCGAGAGGGAGCCCGCGTTCAGGGCCTCGATGCTGCGGTCGACGAACACCTGCGCGATGCGCTGCTCGGTCTCGAGCTCGGCCAGCACGAAGCGCGTGTTCTGGAACGACCCGATCGGCTTGCCGAACGCGTGGCGCGACTTCACGTACTCCAGCGTCATGTCGATCGCGGCGCGGCACGCGGCCGCGGCGACCACCGAGATCGTCAGGCGCTCCTGCGGCAGCTTCTCCATGAGGTAGACGAAGCCGCGGCCCTCCTCGCCGAGCAGGTTCTCCACCGGTACGCGGACGTCGTCGAAGAACAGCTCGGCGGTGTCCTGCGCCTTGAGCCCCAGCTTGTCGAGGTTGCGGCCGCGCTCGAACCCCTCCATGCCGCGCTCGAGCACGATCAGCGAGACGCCCATCGCGCCGGCGTCGGGATCGGTCTTGCACGCGACGATCACGAAGTCGGCGTTGATGCCGTTCGTGATGAAGGTCTTCGCGCCGTTGACGACGTAGTGGTCGCCCTCGCGGACCGCCGTGGTCTTGATGCCCTGCAGGTCGGACCCGGTGCCCGGCTCGGTCATCGCGATCGCGGTGATCATCTCGCCGGAGACGAACTTGGGGAACCAGCGTCGCTTCTGCTCGTCGTTCGTGTAGCTGAGCAGGTAGCCCGACACCAGGTCGGTGTGCAGCGCGAAGCCGACACCGCTGGCGCCGATGCGGGTGAGCTCCTCCTGGAGCACCGCGTTGTAGCGGAAGTCCGAGACGCCGCCGCCGCCGAACTCCTCGGGCATCATGAAGCCGAGCAGGCCCAGCTCGCCGGCCCGCGTCCACACCTCGCGCGGGACGATGCCCTCGCGCTCCCACTCGTCGTGGTGGGGCACGACCTCCTTCTCGAGGAAGACGCGCACGGTGTCGCGGAACGATTGGTGCTCGGGCTCGAACAGGGTGCGTTCCATCAGTTCTCCTCGTCCTGGACGGCGACCTTGCTCTCGATGAGGTCGTCCACGTCCTCGATGCCCCACGCGGTCAACGCCTCGCGGGTGCTGGCGCCCGGGCGTTCCGGGGCGCGGTGGATCCCGGTCTCCGTCGCCGAGAAGCGCGGAGCGGGAGCGGGCTGGGTGACGCCGAACGCCGAGACGTAGGTGCCGCGGGCGACGTTGTGCGGGTGCTCGTAGGCCTCCTCCGTCGGCATGACGGGTGCGACGCACGCGTCGGTGCCGGCGAAGAGGGTGGTCCACTCCTCCTGGGTGCGGCTGAGGAACCACGTGCGCAGGGTGTCGCGCAGGTCGGCCCAGTTCTTCGGGTCGTTGCGGTCGGGCAGGTCGCCCAGGCCGACGGAGGCGAAGACCTCCTGCATGGCGTACCAGAACTGCGGCTCGAGCCCGCCGACGCTCATCCAATACCCGTCGGAGGTCTCGTAGACGTCGTAGAACGGTGCGCCGGTGTCGAGCAGGTTCGTGCCGCGGCGCGGCGACCACGCGCCCGACTGCTGCATGCTGATGGTCATCGACAGCAGGTGCGCCACGCCGTCGGTGATCGCCGCGTCGACGACCTGGCCCTGCCCGGTGCCGCGCGCGTGGGTGAGGGCGGCCAGCACGCCCGTGACGAGGTACATTGACCCTCCGGCGAAGTCGCCCAGCAGGTTCAGCGGGACCTGCGGGGGTCCGCCGGCACGGCCGATCGGGTCGAGCCCGCCGGCGACCGCGATGTAGTTGATGTCGTGCCCCGCGGCGTCGGCTAGCGGACCGCTCTGGCCCCAGCCGGTCATCCGGCCGTAGACGAGGCGCGGGTTGCGCGCGAGGGCGACGTCGGGTCCGAGCCCGAGGCGCTCCATCACGCCGGGACGGAATCCCTCGATCAGGATGTCGGCACGCTCGACGAGGTCGAGGACCGTCGCGACGCCATGCTCGTGCTTGAGGTCGATGGCCACGCTGGGCCGGTTGCGGCCCAGGACGTCGCGCTCGGGCGGCGCGACCTGCAGGGCGTTGCCGCCCGGTCGATCGATGCGGATGACGTCGGCACCGAGATCGGCGAGCAGCATGGCCGCGAACGGGCCCGGGCCGATCCCGACGATCTCGACGACGCGCACCCCGGCGAGGGGTCCTGTGCTCTGGGTCACGCCGTGATTCTGACACCATCGCTGTCACAGTGGCAACCGCGGTGCCACGGCCTCGCGCGGCGTGCCCGCGTGGTCCCGTTCACACCCGGGGAAATCTGTGCGATGCTGCATGCGACATCGTCAATGTCACATCGGGCGGGCGTCCGGTGGGTGAGCCTGAGGAGTTCCCATGCTGAGCGAGATGGCCTACACACGACGCGGCCAGGGCGAGCCGCTCGTCCTGCTGCACGGCATCGGGCACCGCCGCGCCGCGTACGAGCCGGTCCTCGACGAGCTGGCACGGCACTACGACGTCATCGCCGCCGACCTTCCCGGTCTCGGCGACTCGCCGCCCCTGCCCCACGGCACGGGCTACTCGGCCGAGAACGTGGCCGCCGCGATCGCGGAGAACTTCACGGCCTGGGGAGTCGACCGCCCCCACGTCGTCGGGAACTCGCTCGGCGGACTGCTCTCGATCGCGCTCGCCCAGCGCGGCGACGTGCGCTCGGCCACCTGCCTGTCCCCCGCGGGCTACTTCCGGCCGTGGAGCCTCCTGCAGGCCACCGTCACCCTCCTGCCGCTCAAGTTGGGCTCGTACCTGCCGAAGCGGGTCCTGCGGGCGGTCTCGCGCCTGCCGATCGGCCGTCGCCTCATCGGCTTCTCGCTCTACAGCCACCCTGACCGCTACACCGCCGAGCGCGTCTACGGCGACGCCCTCGCGATGAGGCACGGCCAGGGCTTCTGGCGCTACTTCATCCGCTGCTTCCCGCTGGGCTTCACCAGTCCCGAGTCGTTCCGCGGCTCGGCCAGGGTGCCGATCACGATCGCGTGGGGCGACAAGGACCTCATCCTGCACAAGTCGCAGGCCAAGCTGGCCGCGAGGCGGATGCGCGGCGTGGAGTTCGTGACCCTCGCCGACTGCGGCCACGTGCCCATGGGCGACTCCCCCGAGCAGGTCGTCGCGGCGATCCGCGCCACCACCGCCCGCGCCACCGTGGCCCGGGACGACTCCTCCGTCGCCTGAGCGCTGGTCTCGATACGCCGCTCGTTCCTCGCGAGCTACTCGACCACCGGCCTGGCCGGTGATCCGTCAGCGGGCGCCGGAGTGGCGGGCCAGGAAGGCCGCGGTGCGCGGGTCGCGCGGCGCGGTGAACAGCTGCTCGGGCGGCCCGGACTCGACGATCCGGCCCTCGGCCAGGAACACGATCCGGTCGGCGCACTCGCGGGCGAAGTCCATCTCGTGCGTCGCCATGACGATCGTTCGGCCCTCGTCCTTGAGCTCGCGGACGACGTCGAGCACCTCGGCCACGAGCAGCGGGTCGAGCGCCGACGTGACCTCGTCGAGCAGCAGCAGCTCGGGGTCCATCGCCATCGCCCGGGCCAGCGCGACCCGCTGCTGCTGACCACCCGAGAGCGAGTCCGGGTACGCCGCCGCCTTCGCGTCGAGGCCGACGCGCGCGAGCAGCTCGTGGGCCCGCCGCGTGGCCTGGGACCGGGAGACCCCCTTGACGCGGCGCGGTCCCAGCACGAGGTTCTGCAGGACGCTGAGGTGCGGGAACAGGTTGAACGCCTGGAACACGAACGCGATTCGCGCGCGGGCCGCGTTCTCGTCGATGGCCGGGTCGGTCAGCTCGAGGTCGCCCAGGAAAATGTCGCCGTCGTCGGTCAGCTCGAGCAGGTCGATGCAGCGCAGCAGGGTGGACTTGCCCGACCCGGACGCTCCGATGAGGCACACCACCTCGCCGCGGCCGACCGTCAGGTCGATCCCGTCGAGCACGACGTGGTCGCCGAACGACTTGCGGACTCCCTCGACGCGCAGCATCACTGGCCTCCCTGACGACGCATGGAACGGATGGTGAGCCAGTCGGTGAACCGCGCCAGCGGGATCGTCACGACGATGAAGAACAGCGCGGCGACGCACAGCGAGGTCACGTTGAACGTGGTGGCCTGGTAGACCGAGGCCGCGCGGAGCGCCTCGACCAGGCCGATCGTCGACACCAGCGCGGTGTCCTTCTGCAGCGACACGAAGTCGTTCATCAGCGGCGGCGTGACGTTGCGGACGGCCTGCGGCAGGATCACGCGCGTCAGCGTCTGGCCGTACCCCAGACCGAGGGCGCGACCGGCCGCCCACTGCGTGGGGTGCACCGACAGGATGCCCGCCCGGATCACCTCGGCCACGTAGGCGCCGTAGCTCAGCGTCAAGGCGATGACGCCGAGCCAGAACAGGCTGGTGGGGACCCCGGCCAGGCCGAGCGCCGGGAAGCCGAAGCCCACCAGCATCACGACGAGGATCGTGGGGATGCCACGGAACACATCAGTGTAGGCAGCGGCGAGGAACTTGAAGGGCGCCATCGCCGGCGCCGGGATCACGCGGACCACCGCGACGAGCAGCGCCAGCGGCAGCACGAGCAGCTCGACCGTGAGGAAGAGCCGCACGTTCAGCCAGAACGCGTCACGGATCGCGGGGAATGACTCGCGGGCGTGGTAGCCGCTGAAGAACGTCTCGCGGACGCGGGGCCAGCCCGGTGCCGACGTGACGACCCAGGCCAGCAGGCCCAGGACGACGAGGCTCGAGATCGTCCCCACCACCACGCGGCGCAGCGTGCGGCGACGCCGGAAGGCGTTGCGCTGCTGCTGCCGCGCGGACGGAGGGGGAGGGCTCGCGAGCCCCGCGTCGTGGGTCACCGGGTCACTTCAGGACGGGAACGTCCTGCGACGCCGACAGCCACTTCTCCTCGAGGTCGGCGAGCGTGCCGTCCTCGGTGAGGGCGGTGACGGCCTGGTCGACGCACGGGGTCAGCTCGCTGTCCTTCTGCAGCAGGACGCCGAACTGCTCGGGCTCACCGCCGTCGAACTCGAACTGGCCGGCGATCGTGGCGTCCTCGAGCTCGGCGGCGACGAGGTAGAAGGCGCTGGGCAGGTCGGCCACGATGCCGTCGACCTGGCCGTTGGCCAGGGCGAGCGCCGCCTTGGTGGTGTCGTCGTAGACCAGCGGGGCGTCCTCGGTCTCGAGCGACTCGATCGCCTTGAGCGAGGTGGTGCCGATCTGGGCGCCCAGGCTGGCGGTGCGGAAGTCGGCGAGGCTGGAGGCGTCGGCGAACTCGGAGTCGTTGCGGACGATGATCGCCTGCGCGGCCGAGTAGTACGGCTTGCTGAAGTCGACCGCGTTCTGGCGCTCCGCCGTGATCGAGATCTGGTTGATGTCGAAGTCGAAGGCCTTCTTGCCCGGCTGGTAGGAGACGTTGAACGGGACCTTCGTCCACGCCACCTGGTCGCGGGTGAAGCCCATCTCCTCGGCCACGGCGTAGGCCACGGCGGACTCGAAGCCCTCGCCGTTGCTGGGATCGTTGTCGGTGAACCACGGCTCGAACGCAGGGTCGTCGGTGGCGATCGTCAGCTTGCCGGACGTCGTCAGCGGCAGTTGGTCGATGGCGCACTCGCCGCCGGCGGAGGCGGAGGCGGTGGACTCGGACGCCTTCGCGTCGTCGGAGTCGTCGGACGGCGCGCAGCCGGCCGCGACGGAGAGCATGAGCGCCAGGGGGACGGCGAGCAGGGATCGCTTCATGGTGCCCATCGTAATGGGCACGAGACACCGTCTCGTCCTGCGGATATGTATGAACCTCGTTGCATATGGTCCGGCCGAGCCCTAGGCTCCCCGCATGGCCCTCGACCACGCGATCCTGGTGTCGCTGACCGAGCGCGCCGCCAGCGGCTACGACCTCGCCCGCCGCTTCGACGCCTCCATCGGCTACTTCTGGCCGGCCAGCCACCAGCAGATCTACAAGGTGCTGGCGCGGATGCAGGAGGCCGGCTGGGTCGAGAGCACCCTGCAGGAGCAGGACGGCCGACCCGACAAGAAGACCTACGCGATCACGCCCGACGGCGCCGCGGAGCTCGATCGGTGGGCCGCCCAGCCGACCGAGCGCGAGGCGCTGCGCAGCGACTTCGCCGTGAAGCTGCGCGCCTTCCGCGACGCCCGCACCGTGCTCGCCGACACGCGTGCCCGACGCGCCGCCCATGCCGAGCGGCTGGCCGAGTACGAGGCCAGCGAGGCCCGCTTCTACCCCGATCCCTCCGCACTCGACGGGCCGGACCTCGGCTCATGGCTGGCGCTGCGCGGCGGCATCCTCGGCGAGCGTCAGGGCATCGCCTGGTGCGACGAGATCCTCACTGCCCTCGAAGCGCGCGGATCCCGATGACGAGCACGATCACGCCCAGCGTCATCGCCGTGCCGATCAGCACGAGGTGCACCCAGAAGAACGACGTCGGCTCCTGCCACCGCGTCCCGCCCCACGCGCGGTCGTCGTCGACGATCGCCTTGAAGAAGCGGGGCCAGATGACGATGTTGAAGACGCCGGCCGCGATGAGCAGCCAGGACGCGAGCTTTCCGATCACCCCTCCATTGTCCCCACCGAAGGGAACCCGCCCATGAAGGCCTTCCGAGAACTCGTCGAGCGCGGCATCGCCACCGGCTCGTTGGCCGGCGTCGAGGACCTGCTGGCCGACGACGTCGTGTTCCGCAGCCCCGTCGCCCACAAGCCGTACCCCGGCAAGGCGATCACCACGGCGATCCTCAACGGCGTCGCGCGGGTCTTCGAGGACCTCCGCTACGTGGGCTCCATCGAGGAGGGGAACCGCAGCGCACTCCTCTTCGAGACGAGGATCGGCGACGTCACCGTGAACGGCTGCGACTTCATCACGACGAACGACGAGGGCCTCATCACCGAGTTCACCGTGATGGTCCGCCCGATGTCGGGCGCCACGGCCCTCATGGAGGCCATGGCCGCGCAGTTCCCGCAGATCCAGGCCGACGCCGCCGCCTTCGCGGAGCAGCAGCGGTGAGCGAGTTCCCGCACCTGCTGAGTCCGCTCGACCTCGGGTTCACCACCTTGCGCAATCGCGTGGTGATGGGCTCGATGCACACCGGCCTGGAGGACCACGCGAAGGACCTCCCGAAGCTCGCGGCCTACTTCGCCGAGCGCGCCAAGGGCGGCGTCGCCCTGTCGATCACGGGCGGGTTCGCGCCGAGCTGGCGCGGCTGGCTGCTGCCGTTCGGCTCGGAGATGTCGCGGAAGCGGCACGCCGAAAAGCACCGTCTCGTCACCGATGCGGTGCACGAGCACGACGGCAAGATCGCGCTGCAGATCCTGCACGCGGGCCGCTACGGCTA
The DNA here is from genome assembly GCF_013868155.1 of Aeromicrobium phoceense. Taxonomy (NCBI): domain Bacteria; kingdom Bacillati; phylum Actinomycetota; class Actinomycetes; order Propionibacteriales; family Nocardioidaceae; genus Aeromicrobium; species Aeromicrobium phoceense. The sequence continues at coordinate 768,850 of NZ_JACEOG010000001.1, read as the reverse complement.
CTCGCCGTTCAAGAAGGGCGTGTCGTCGGTGAAGTCGCCGATCACGCCGTTCCGGGTGTCCCCGATGTCGACGAAGGAGGTCGACCGCACGGTCACCGACTTCGCGCGGTCGGCCGCCCTCGCGAAGCGCGCCGGCTACGACGGCGTCGAGATCATGGGCTCCGAGGGCTACCTGATCAACCAGTTCCTCGCGGCGCGCACCAACACCCGCACCGACGCGTGGGGTGGGTCCGCCGAGAAGCGCATGCGGTTCCCGGTGGAGATCGTGCGTCGCACCCGCGAGCTCGTCGGCGACGACTTCATCGTCCAGTACCGGATCAGCCTGCTCGACCTCGTCGACGACGCGCAGTCGTGGGAGGAGACCATCGCGCTCGCGAAGGCCCTCGAGGACGAGGGGGTCACGATCCTCAACACCGGCATCGGCTGGCACGAGGCACGGATCCCGACGATCGTCACGAGCGTGCCGCGCGGCGCGTTCACGTGGGTCACGGCGAAGCTGCGCGCCGAGGTCTCGGTGCCGGTCGTCGCATCCAACCGCATCAACACCCCCGAGCAGGCCGAGGCGATCCTGGCCGCCGGCGAGGCCGACCTGATCTCGATGGCGCGGCCGCTGCTCGCCGACGCCGACTTCGTGAACAAGGCTGCCGACGGGCGCTCGGACGAGATCATCACGTGCATCGCCTGCAACCAGGCGTGCCTGGACCACACGTTCAAGAACCAGCGGGCCACCTGCATGCTGAACCCGCGGGCGGCGCACGAGACCGAGCTGGTCCTGCTGCCCACCCGGTCCACGAAGCGGATCGCCGTCGTCGGCGCGGGACCGGCGGGGCTCGCGGCCGCCGTCGAGCTCGCGGGGCGCGGTCACGAGGTCGAGCTGTTCGAGGCACTGCCCGAGATCGGCGGCCAGTTCCGCCTCGCGATGCAGATCCCCGGCAAGGAGGACTTCGCCGAGACGATTCGCTACTACTCGGTGATGCTGGAGCGCCGCGGCGTGAAGGTGCACCTGAACCGGTGGGCCTCCGTCGAGGATCTGGAGGGCTTCGACGAGGTGGTCATCGCGACGGGCGTCGAGCCGCGCGTGCCCGCGATCCCGGGTGTCGACCATCCTTCGGTCGTGACCTACCAGCAGCTGATCCGTGAGCAGGCCGTCGCCGGCGCGCGGGTGGCCGTCCTCGGTGCCGGCGGCATCGGCTACGACGTGTCGGAGTTCCTGCTGCACGAGTCCGGCGAGTCGCTCGAGCACTGGATGTCCCGCTGGGGCGTCACCGACCCGGAGGTCGAGCGCGGTGGCCTCGCCACCAAGACCGAGGCCCCGCCGAGACGCGCCGTGACGCTACTGCAGCGCAAGGCCACGACGTTCGGCAAGGACCTCGGCAAGACCACGGGCTGGGTGCACCGCACGACACTCAAGGACTCGGGCGTCGAGTTCGTCGGGGGCGTCCGGTACGACCGCATCGACGACGACGGACTGCACGTGACGATCGGCGCCGACGGCGACTCCCCCGAGTCGCGCCTCATCGCCGCCGACACGATCGTGCTGTGCACAGGCCAGGAGTCGGTGCGCGACCTGGTCGAGCCGCTCGGGGCCGCCGGCGTCTCCGTCCACGTCATCGGCGGCGCCGACGTCGCCGCCGAACTCGACGCCAAGCGCGCCATCCGGCAGGCCACCGAGCTGGCGGCTCGGCTCTGACGGTTTCCCCGGTTAACCGGGGAATCCGTCACTTCACGAGGGTTGCGAACCTCGGGAAGTGACAGGAAACCTCGTTCGGTCGCTCCGGAGCAGCACACTGGGGACATGGCCAGACGAGTGGTGCTGCTGCGGGCGGTGAACGTCGGCGGCGCGAAGCTGCCGATGGCGGAGCTGCGCGAGGTCGCGCAGGAGCTCGGCGCGCGGGACGTCTCCACGTTCATCGCGTCGGGGAACCTGCTGGTGGACGTCGACGAGCCGGAGGCGTTCGACCGGGCCCTCGAGCGGGCGATCGAGGAGCGGTTCGGGTTCTTCCGCGAGGCGATCAGCCGCTCCCCCGAAGAGCTGCGGACGGCGCTGGAGGCGCACCCGTTCCCGATCGAGGGCGAGCGCAAGGCGCACCACGTCTACTTCCTGCTCGAGCCCCCGACGGAGCAGCAGGTCGAGGCGCTGATGTCGAAGGGCCTGCCCGACCGGCTCGCGGTGATCGGCCGTGACCTGCACATCCGCTACGCCGACGGGGTCGCGAACACGAAGCTGACGCCCGCGCTGATCCTGCGGACGCTCGGAAGTCACGGCACCGGACGCAACCTCAACACCGTCGAGAAGCTGGTCACCCTCGCGACGGTGTGAGCCTGTGGACGAGCAGGTGCGCGGCACCGTCGCGGGCTGACATCGTCACCGGCAGCCGTCACACTGGAGGAGTGCCCGTCATGGACCTGGAGTCGACCATCACCCTGGTGGGGTTCGCCGCGTTCGCCGTCGCCCTGCTCGGCTACCTGGCGGCGATGAAGCGCGACCTCCGGGCGGAGATCGCGTCGCTCGGCACCGGTCTCAGCGAGCGCTTCGACATCGGCGCGCGGCGCCGCCCGGGGGCCGGGTGAGCGACTGGTTCGAGCGCCGGTGGCTGGTGCTCACCGGCGCGGGCGTCAGCACCGACTCCGGCATCCCCGACTACCGCGGCCCCGAGTCGGTGCCGCGGCAGCCGATGACGTTCCAGGACTTCATCGCCTCGCCGGCGAACCGCCAGCGCTACTGGGCCAGGGCGCACCTGGGCTGGAGCCGGATGGGTGGCGCCGAGCCGAACTTCACCCACCGCTTCCTCGCCGAGCGCCAGGACCGGCTCGTCGGGCTCATCACCCAGAACGTGGACGGCCTCCACGAGAAGGCCGGCTCGCTCGACGTCGTCGACCTCCACGGCCGGCTCGACCGGGTGATCTGCCTCGACTGCGGCGACGTCACGAGCCGGACCGAGGTGCAGGCGCGGCTCGACGCGCTGAACCCGGGCTGGACCGAGCAGGAGGTCACGATCGCGCCCGACGGCGACGTCGACCTCGAGGACACCGCGGATTTCGTCGTGGCTGACTGCACCCAGTGCGGCGGCCGGCTCAAGCCCGACGTGGTGTTCTTCGGCGAGTCGGTGCCCAAGCCGAAGGTGAACCACTGCTTCGAGCTCGTGGAGCGCGCGGGGCGCGAGGGGGCGGCGCTCGTCGTGCTGGGCTCGTCGCTGCAGGTGATGAGCGGCCTGCGCTTCGTGCGCCGGGCGGCCAAGGACGGCATGGAGATCGTGATCATCAACCGCGGCCCGACCCGCGGCGACGAGCTGGCCACGGTGCGGATCGACGACGGGGTCGCCGAGACCCTGCGGCGCCTCGGCGAGGGCTGAGACGCGACGGGGCCCGGTGCTAGGACTAGCACCGGGCCCTTCGCCATGATCTCGATACGCCGCTCGCTGCGCTCGCGAGCTACTCGATCACCGGTGGTGTCAGCTGAGCTGACGCAGGCGCACGGTCTCGGGCAGCGCGGCGAGCTCCTTGAGCACGTCGGCGCCGACCTCGGCCGAGACGTCGGTGACGACGTAGCCCAGCTCGCCGCGGGTGGCGAGCTGCTGGCCCTCGATGTTCACGCCGTGGTCGCCCAGGATCGTGTTGATCGTGGCGAGCACGCCCGGGGCGTTGTGGTGCACGTGCGCGAGGCGGTGGCGCGCCGGGTCGCTCGGCAGGTTCAGCTCGGGGAACGTGACCGACAGGTTCGTCGTGCCGGCCTTGGCGTAGGCGCGCAGCTTCGACGCGACGAAGCGGCCGATGTCCTGCTGGGCCTCCTCGGTGGAGCCACCGACGTGCGGCGTGAGGATCACGTTCGGCACGCCGCGCAGCTCGCTCTCGAACGGGTCGCCCTGGGCCTTCGGCTCCACGGGGAACACGTCGAGGGCGGCGCCGGCGATGTGGCCCGACTCCAGGTGGCGGCGCAGGGCCGAGGTGTCCACGGCGATGCCGCGCGACAGGTTGAGGAACAGCGAGCGCGGCTTCATCGCGCGCATCTGCTCGTCGCCGAACAGGCCCGCGTTGCCGGGGCGGCCGTCGACGTGCAGCGAGACGACGTCCGAGATGGCGAGCAGCTCGTCGATCGTGGCGCACTTCTTGGCGTTGCCCAGCGCGAGCTTGTCGTCGATGTCGTAGAACACGACCGACAGGCCGAGCGCCTCGGCGATGACCGAGAGCTGGCTGCCGATGTTGCCGTAGCCGACGATGCCGAGCGTGCGGCCGCGCACCTCGTGGCTGCCGGCGGCCGACTTGTTCCACACGCCGCCGTGCATGGCGGTGGACTTCTCGTGCAGGCGGCGGGCGAGCGAGATGATCTCGGCGATCGCCAGCTCGACGACGCTGCGCGTGTTGGAGTAGGGCGCATTGAAGACGGCGACGCCGTGGCGCTTGGTGGCGGCGAGGTCGATCTGGTTCGTGCCGATGCAGAACGCGCCGATCGCGAGCAGGTCGGGAGCGTTCTCCAGGACCTTCTCGGTGATGTAGGTGGTCGAGCGGATGCCGAGCAGGTGGACGCCCTTGACGGCCTCGATGAGCTCGTCCTCGGTGAGCGCGGCACTGCGCGTCTCCACCTGGTAGCCCTTGTTGCGCAGGAAGTCCGCGCCGTCGGCGTGAATGTTCTCGAGGAGCAGGACCTTGACGTCCTGGTCGTCGATCGTGGTCATCGGTTCGTGAACGTCGAAGCTCATGCTCATCATCGTCATCGTGTGTGGCCTCCGGGTCAGCGGTCGATCGGGCTGACGCGGGGCCCAGGCGAACGGTCCCGTAAGTCGTGCTGTCCACGGCTCCCTGGTGGTAGCCACCTCAACGCCAGTCGCGCGCGGACCACCCCATCCTAGCGGCTCGGGCCTGATCCCTCGATCACGTCCGGGAGCGTGGACTCAGGGCGCGAGGTTGCCCTTCATCGCCTCCACGGCCTCCGGCGGGACCTCCTGGTCGAGGTTCGCCAGGCGCACCTGGCCCTGCGCGATGAGCTTCCCGTCCTGGTTGACCGAGTCCAGGTGCCACAGCTGCTGCGTACGGCCGCGGTGGATCGGCGTCGCCGTGACGGTGATGGTGTCGCCGTTGCGCGCCTGGCGCAGGAAGTCGGTGGAGTTGTTGGTGCCGACGACGACCCCCTTCGTGCCCAGCCAGATCTGGCCGGCCATGCTCGCGGTCGACTCGTGCACCGCGCAGTAGATGCCGCCGTGCGGGATGCCGAAGGGCTGCAGGTGGCGGTCGGTGATGGTGAAGCGCACCACCACCTTCTCGGGGGTCAGCTCGACGTGCTCGACACCGAGCACTCCGTCCAGTCCGGGAACTTCGCTCATGCAGGGGACTCTAAATGAGGCCGCACCGCCTTCGTCCGCCGCGTGGGCCGTTAGGGACTTGATACGGGTACCCCCTAGGGGTATGGTCGAGACATGAGCCACGAACATCCCGGATACGCCGACGACAAGGCGGCCGTCCTGAAGCGGCTGGCCCGCATCGAGGGCCAGGTCCGCGGGATCAACCGCATGGTCGAGTCCGACACCTACTGCATCGACGTGCTGACCCAGATCAGCGCGACCACCAAGGCACTCGAGGCGGTGGCGCTGAAGCTGCTCGACGAGCACCTGGCCCACTGCGTCGCCGATGCCGCCGCCAAGGGCGGCCCCGAGGCCGACCTGAAGATCAAGGAAGCGTCCGACGCCATCGCGCGTCTCGTGAGGAGTTGAGGAAGATGAGCACCACCACCTACACCGTCACCGGCATGACCTGCGGCCACTGCGCCGCCTCCGTCACCGAGGAGATCTCGACCCTGCCCGGCGTCGAGGACGTCGCGGTCGACGTCGCCTCCGGTGCGGTCACCGTGACCAGCACGGCCCCGCTCGACGACGCCGCGGTCGCGGCCGCCGTGGACGAGGCAGGCTACGCGTTGGCGGGTCCGCGCGACCTGCCGATGGCCTGATGACCACGCACGAGACCGAGGTCGAGCCGACCACCACGTACCGGCTCGACATCGGCGGCATGAGCTGCACGTCGTGCGCCGCGCGCATCGAGAAGAAGCTGAACCGGCTCGACGGCGTCGAGGCCACGGTCAACTACGCGACCGAGAAGGCCACCGTCCACGCGCACCACGCGGTGGACCCGGACGAGCTGGTCCAGACCGTGGAGAAGACCGGCTACACGGCGCAGGTCCACGACCCGCACGCCGGTCACGAGGGACACGCCGCGCACGGCGGCCTGCACTCGGCCGAGTCGATGCGCAAGCGCCTGATCGTCGCCACGATCCTCACGCTGCCCGTCCTGGCGATCTCGATGGTCCCGGGCCTGCAGTTCACCGGGTGGCCGTGGGTCGCGCTCGCGCTGACGACGCCCGTCGTGCTGTGGTGCGCCTACCCGTTCCACTGGTCGGCGGTGCTCAACCTGCGCCACGGCGCGGCCACGATGGACACGCTCATCAGCATGGGCGTCACGGCGGCGTACGCCTGGTCGCTGGTCCAGCTGTGGATCGGCGTCACGGGCCACGGCGTGGAGCACGGGCACTACTACTTCGAGACGGCTGCTGCCGTGACCACGTTCATCCTCGCCGGCCACTACCTCGAGGCCACCGCGAAGGGCCGGTCGAGCGCCGCCCTGCGCGCCCTGATGGACCTCGGCGCCAAGCAGGTCACCCTCCTGCGCGACGGCCGCGAGGTCGAGGTGCCGATCGAGCAGCTCCACGCGGGTGACACGTTCGTCGTGCGTCCCGGCGAGAAGATCGCCACCGACGGTGACGTCGTCGACGGCGCCTCGGCCGTGGACGAGTCGATGCTGACCGGCGAGTCCGTCCCGATCGACGTCGCCACGGGCGACACCGTCACGGGCGCCACGGTCAACCAGTCGGGACGCCTCGTCGTGCGCGCCACCGCGGTCGGCCAGGACACCCAGCTGGCCCAGATGGCACGGCTCGTCGAGGAGGCCCAGGAGGGCAAGGCCGAGGTGCAGCGGCTCGCCGACCGCATCTCCGCCTGGTTCGTCCCCGGCGTCATCGCGATCTCGGCCGTCACGCTGCTCGTGTGGCTGCTCGTGGCGCCCGGCATCGGCGCCTTCGAGGCCGCCGTGGCGGTGCTGATCATCGCCTGCCCGTGTGCGCTCGGCCTGGCCACGCCCACCGCGCTGATGGTGGGCACGGGCCGAGGAGCCCAGCTCGGCATCCTCATCAAGGGTCCGCAGGTGCTGGAGTCCACCCGCGCGATCGACACGATCGTGCTGGACAAGACCGGCACCATCACGACCGGCACGATGACGGTCGCGCACGTCGACCCCGCCCCCGGCGTGGATGTCGACGAGCTGCACCGGCTGGCCGCGTCGGTGGAGGCCGCGTCCGAGCATCCCGTGGCGCGGGCGATCACCGCGCTCGCAGAACCCCTCCCCGTGACGGCGTTCCGGAACCACGCAGGACAGGGCGTCGAGGGCACGGTCGACGGCCACGTCGTCCGTGCGGGCCGCCCGGGCTGGATCGGCGCCGAGGACCGGCCCGATCGCACCGGCACCGTCATCGCGGTCTCCCGCGACGGCGAGGTCCTCGGCACGATCACCGTGGCCGACCGGGTGAAGGAGTCCTCGCGCGAAGCCGTCGCTGACCTGCGGCGCCTGGGCCTCGAGCCGATCCTGCTGACCGGCGACAACGAGCGCGTGGCCACGGCCGTGGCGGCCGAGGTCGGCATCGACCGGGTGCACGCCGAGGTGACCCCGCAGGACAAGCTCGACGTCGTGCGCGATCTGCGGGACCAGGGTCGCGTGGTGGCGATGGTCGGCGACGGCGTCAACGACGCCGCGGCACTCGCCGGGGCCGACCTCGGGATCGCGATGGGCACCGGTACCGACGTGGCGATCGCCGCGAGCGACCTCACGCTCGTGCACGGCGACCTGGCCACGGCCGTCACCGCGGTCGAGCTCTCGCGGGCCACGCTGCGCACGATCAAGGGCAACCTGTTCTGGGCCTTCGCGTACAACGTCGCCGCGATCCCGCTGGCCGCCCTGGGCTTCCTGAGCCCGATGATCGCCGGCTTCGCGATGGCGGCGAGCTCGGTGTTCGTGGTGACCAACTCGCTGCGACTGCGCCGCTTCGGTCACTGATCGCGTCCGTCCGGCCCCCCGATTCCGGGGGGCCGGACGCCGTCTTCGGCGGCCCACGCAGACCGATGAGGCCTCCGCATGGCACGATTCCGGGAGAAACGCGGTGACCGTATCGGGACGGCGCCGCACCGACGAGGGGGAAACATGAACGTTCGCAAGCCTGCCGCCGCACTCGCCGCCGTGGTCCTGTCCCTGGGGCTCACCGCCTGTGGCGGTGGCGGCCAGTCCGTCGAGGACGCCTGCAAGGTGGCCGAGAAGGAGGTCAAGGACGCGATGGGTGACCTGAGCGGCATCGACCCCACCGACAGCGACAAGGCCACCGAGACGATCGCCTCGATGGGCGACGCGCTGCAGAAGACGCAGAAGAAGCTGGACAACCAGGAGGTCAAGGACGCCATCGCCGCGCTCTCGGCCGAGTTCGACAAGCTCGAGGGCGCCTTCGCCGACCTCAAGGCCGCCGGCCAGGACACGACGAAGCTGCAGGAGGTGTCCAAGGAGATGAGCACGCTCTCCACCGACATCCAGAAGAAGGGCGAGAAGCTCGACGAGCTCTGCGGCTGATCCGCACGCCCCGCCGACGCCGCGGAGTCCCCTCGGGGACTCCGCGGCGTCGTCGTCGGTGGCGGCGGCGGGTGTCGGGGCGCGGGCATAGGCTGGCCGCATGTCGATGCTGACCGTCTCCGGTTCCCTGTCCGTCCGCGAGAAGATCGCGTTCCCCCCGGGCGGGGTGGCCACGGTCAAGGTCGTCGACGCCGACGGCGAGGTGCTCGCCGCCACGGCCCTGCCGGCCGACGGCGTGCCCGTGGAGTTCAGCCTCGACATCGACGAGCAGCTCGTCACCAGCGAGCTGTTCGTGTGGGCGTTCCTGCGCAACGAGGTCGGCGGCTGGGGCACCCTCGAGCTCGTCCCGGCCGACCTCGGCACGGTCGACCTGACACGGATCGGGGACTGAAGCCGTGCCGCGACCGGGTCCGTCCGTCACGCACCTGAGCGATGCCGAGATCGCTGCGGACAACCGCCCGGTGCTGCGGCGCATCGCCACCCTGCTGCGCCCCTACCGCGCCAAGATGGCCTCGGTCGGGGTCATCGTCGTGCTCGCGGCGCTGCTCACCTCGATCGTCCCGTTCCTCACCCAGGCGGTCTTCGACGACGCGCTGTTCGGCGAGGGAGGCCCCGACCTCGGCCTGCTGGGCTGGCTCGTCGCCGGCATGTGCGCGCTGCCGATCCTGGCATCGATGCTCAACATCGCCCAGAACTGGCTGACGTCCACGATCGGCAACTCGGCGATGGCCGACCTGCGCAGCGAGCTGTTCGCGCACCTGCAGAAGATGGAGCTGGCGTTCTTCACCACCACGAAGACCGGCGCGATCCAGTCGCGGCTGGCCAACGACGTGGCCGGGGTCCGCACCGTCCTCACGGACACCGCCACGTCGATCCTGCAGAACACCGTCACGGTCACGGCGGCGTTCATCTCGATGGTGATCCTGTCGTGGGAGCTCACGATCCTCACGCTGATCCTCATGCCGCTGTTCGTGTGGCTCCAGCTCAAGGTCGGCCGGCGCCGCCAGCAGCTGGCGCGGCGCACGCAGGAGAGCCTCTCGGAGATGACCGCGATCACCGAGGAGTCGCTCAGCGTCTCGGGGATCCTGCTCGCCAAGGTCTTCAACCGCAGCAAGTCCGAGGCCGAGCGCTACCGGACGGCGAACCTCGAGCAGACCCGCCTGCAGGTCGAGCAGGCGATGACCGGCCGGCTGTTCTTCGCCACGGTGCAGACCTTCTTCGCCATCACCCCGGCGATCATCTACCTGTTCGCCGGCTTCATCATCGCGGGGCGACTCCCCGGCGATCCCGCCTCGCTGACCGCGGGCACCCTCGTGGCGTTCACCACGGTGCAGGCCCGACTGCAGATGCCGCTGCTGCAGCTCATGCGCGTCTCGCTCGACGTGCAGACGTCGCTGGCGCTGTTCCGCCGCATCTTCGAGTACCTCGACCTGGAGCCCGCGATCGTCGACCGGCCCAGTGCGCGCGACGTGAGCCCGGCCGACCTGCAGGGCACGATCGAGTTCCGCGACGTGTGGTTCCGCTACCCCGAGCCGCGGACGCTCACCGGCGAGACCGCCAAGGACCGCTTCGGCGACTCCGCCGGCGCGATCGACGCCGAGTCCACGGCGCAGGAGGACGCCTGGGCCCTGTCCGACCTGTCGTTCACGATCGAGGGCGGCCAGCTGGCGGCGATCGTGGGCCCCTCGGGCTCGGGCAAGACCACCGCCACCTACCTGGTCCCGCGCTTCTACGACGTCGATCGCGGCCAGGTGCTGATCGACGGCATCGACGTGCGCGACATCAGCCTGTCGTCGTTGGCCGACTGCGTGGGCATGGTGACGCAGGAGCCCTACCTCTTCCACGGCACGATCCGCGAGAACATCGCCTACGCCAAGCCGGGGGCCACGCCCGAGGAGATCGTCGCGGCCGCCACCGACGCCAACATCCACGACCGGATCATGAGCTTCCCCGACGGCTACGACACCGTCACGGGCGAGCGCGGATACCGGCTCTCCGGCGGCGAGAAGCAGCGCATCGCGATCGCCCGCGTCCTGCTGAAGAACCCGCGCATCCTCATCCTCGACGAGGCCACCAGCGCGCTCGACAACGAGACCGAGCGGCTCGTGCAGGAGGCGCTCGAGCGGGCCACCTCCGGCCGCACCACGCTCGCCATCGCGCACCGGCTCAGCACGATCCAGAACGCCGACGTGATCTTCGGTCTCGTCGACGGTCGCGTCGTGGAGCAGGGCACCCACGCCGAGCTCGTCGACGACCCCGACGGGCTGTACGGCCGGCTGTACCGCGAGCAGTTCTCCACGCGCCGTCCCGCGCAGGATGCGCCGCATCCCGTGGGAGCCGTGGGGTTCCTGCGCGCCGATGTCTGCCTCTGATTCCAGGGGGACGCGACAAAGGCGTGGTCACCGCCCGCGAGGACTGCCAGAATTCACGCCATGACCACCGCCTACCTGGTGACCTCGGCAGTGCTGCTGCTGTCGGTCCTGGCGGTGCGGCACCACCGGCCGGCCGTGTCGGTGCCCGTGGTCATCCTCGTGCTGTCGGTGGCCGCCTGGAACCTGCTGCGGGCGCTTCGCGGACCCGACGACCTCGCGCCGAGCCTCCTCGTGGCGGTCAACGTCGTGGTCGTGCAGGTCAGCGCCGTCAGCTTCTTCGTGGCCGCGCGACGACTCGTCCACGGGCGCTGGGTGGTCGCGCCCTGGCTGTGGATCGCCGCGGCGGCGATCGCCGCTCTCAGCTTCGCCGGCATGGTGCCGGCGCTCGGCATCACCGACGGTGACCGCTACTACGACAGCCCGGTCTACGCGGCGCACCTGATCTACGCGTTCGGACTCCTCGGCGCCGGCGTCCTCACGCTGAGCACGCGCCAGCACGACCCGTCCAGGCACGTGCGCCGGGTCGTCCTCGCGGCCGAGGTCGCGGGCCTGTTCGTCGTGTCCTTCCAGGTGCTCGTTCCCGCACTGACACCGCTGGCCATCGCCGCCATCTGCCTCGTCCTGGTGTGGACGACGAGCCACGTCGGGTCGTGGTCGCGGTCGGCCTCACGGGCGGACCGCCTGATGAACTCGATCGGCGTCTTCATCTTCGTGATCGACCGCGCCGGGCGGCTCCAGGACTGGAACGGCCCGGCCGCCAGCCTGCTGCGTCTGATGGGTCGCACTGCCTCGCACGGGATGGATCTCACCGCTGCGCTGTCGATGCCTCCGCGGTTCGTGGACGGGGCCACCGTCACGCTGTTCATCCAGGGCGGTGAGCTGCGCACCGCCCTGTCGGTGCACTCGGTCGACCCGCTCGCCCGCGACGGCGACCTGGTCCTGATGTTCCGTCCCGTGCGCTCCTCGGTGGAGGGCTCGTCCTTTCCCACCGTCTCCGGCGCCCTCAAGGGACACGACCCCGGCACCCAGACCCTCGGCCGCAAGGCCGCCCTCGAGGTGCTGAGAACCGTGGCGGCGCAGGGCGGCACCGTCATCCGGCTCGTCGTCACACCGCGCGACCCGCACCGGACCGACGAGGTGATGTTCCTGATCGCGCGGCGCATGGAGGCCCGCGCGGCCGAGGCGGGCTTCCCCGACGTGGAGTGGGCCCGCCTGGACACGTGGACGTTCGTCACCGAGCTGCTGGAGCACGACTTCGACGCCGTCCCGGGAAACGTGCCGCTGGACGACCTCGGGGTCGACATGGAGGTCACCTTCCACACGCCCCTGCCGGGCGAGTCGTCGGCCGCCTTCATTCGCCGCGTGAGCGACGACGCCTACGGACGCGACACCGCCCACGGCAGCTGAGCCGGGGACCGAGCGGTGCCGGACGTGACTCGTCCGGGGCCCCTGAGGACCCCGGGCGAATCGAGCGATCAGGCCCGGCGGCGGCGTGCCATCACGATGGCGAGAGCACCGAGCGCGATCGCACCCAGTCCACCGGCCAGCGCACCGAGCGTGGCACTCGAGCCCGTGTCCGCCAGCGGCGAACGGTCGGCCGCGCGGTCGTCGGCCTTCTCGTCGCCCCGGTCGCTGCCGTCGACACTGTCGTCGTCACCCGCGACGTCGGGGTCGTCGCCCGGCTCGGCCGGCGCGTCGGGAGCCGCTGTCACGTCCACCATGACGGTCGCCGTGTCGCAGACGGGCACCGGAGTGGAGTCGTCGCAGCGCTCGTACTCGAAGGAGTCCGTGCCGACGAAGCCCTTCTTCGGCGTGTAGCGCACGGTGCCGTCCTGCAGGACCTCCGCGACGCCGTGCTTCGGCTGCGTGGTGACCCGCGCGGCCGTGAGCGGACGACCGGTCCGGCTGGTGTCGTTGCCCTCGACCTCGATGACCACGGGTCGACCCTCCTGGGTCGTGGCCTTGTCGTCGCCGGTCACGACCGTGTTGGCCCGCACCTTCACGGGGATCGTCACGGTGTGGCACTGCACGGGCTTCGACGTGTCGCACACCCGCAGGTCGAACGCGTCGTCACCGGAGTAGCCGTCGTTCGGCGTGTAGGTCACGGCACCGGTCTGGGGGTCGACGGTCACGTCACCGTGGGCCGCGCGTCCGGCGACCACCGACTGCGGATCCAGCGCCGCACCCGCGGAGCTCACCAGGTCGGCGAGCGGGATCGTCAGCGCCTCGTCCTGGTCGGTCTCGACACCGTCGGAGGCCAGCGGAGTGTTCGTGAACGCGTTCACGACCGTCACCGTGACCGTGGCGGTGTCGCACACCGGCGTGGGCGTCGACGTGTCGCACACGCGGTACTCGAACGTGTCCTCACCGGAGAACCCGGCCTCGGGCGTGTAGGTGACCAGGCCGTCGGCGTCCACCACGGCGGTGCCGTGCTCCGGGGCCGTCGTGACCGTCGGGTGCGCCAGCGCCTGGCCGGAGGCCGAGCTGTCGTTGTCCCTCACGTCGACGTCGACCTCGGTGCCGAGTGCCGTCGTCGCGGAGTCGTCGGCCGCGGCGACCGCGTTCGCGGACACCTCGACGCCGATCGTGACGGTGGTGCACTGGGCCGGGACCGAGGTGTCGCACACGCGGACCTCGAACTCGTCGTCACCGGAGTAGCCCGGGTCCGGCGTGTACGTCAGCTCGCCCGTGGTCGGGTCGACCGTGACCTCGCCGTGGTCGGGACCGTCGGGGACGGTGACCGTGGTGGGGTCGAGCGGCTTGCCCGAGGGCGAGACCACGTCACTGAGCGGGATGTCCTGGGGAGTGTTCTGCGGCGTCGCGACACCGTCCTCGACCGCGGTCTCCTCGGCGAAGGCGTTCTCGACCGTGACGGTCACCGTGGCGGTGTCGCACACCGGCGTGGGCGTCGAGGTGTCGCACACGCGGTACTCGAACGTGTCCTCACCGGAGAAGCCGTCCTCGGGGGTGTACGTGATCCGGCCGTCGGACTCGACCACGGCGGTGCCGTGACCCGGAGCCGTCGTCACCGTCGGCGCCGCGAACGGCTGCTCCGACTCGCTGTCGTCGTTGCCGCGGACGTTGATCGTCCGGGGCGTCTCGACCGACGTCGTGGCCGAGTCGTCGGCCGCCTCGACCGTGTTCGCGCCGACCGTGACCTCGATCGTCACCCGCGTGCACTGGACTGGAGCGGAGGTGTCGCACACGCGGACCTCGAACTGATCGTCACCGGTGTAGCCGGGGACCGGCGCGTAGGTCAGCTCGCCCGTGACCGGGTCGACCGTGGCGGTCCCGTGCTCGGGAGCCACGGGGATGGTGACCTTCGTCGGGTCGAGCGGCGTGCCGGTCGCGGAGACCACATCGTCCAGCGCGACCTTCTTCGCCGTGTTGTGCGGCGTCGAGACGCCGTCCTCGACCGCGCTCTCGTCGCTGAAGACGTTCTCGACCGTGACCGTCACCGTGGCGGTGTCGCACACGGCGGTCGGCGCGGAGGTGTCGCAGACGCGGTACTCGAAGGTGTCCTCACCGGAGAAGCCCGCTGCCGGCGTGTAGGTGATCCGGCCGTCGGACTCGACCACCGTCGTGCCGTGGGCGGGAGCCGTCGTCACCGCCGGCGCCGCGAGCGCCTGACCCGACGCGCTGTCGTCGTTGCCGCGGACGTTGATCGTCCGGGGCGTCTCGACCGCCGTGGTGGCCGAGTCGTCGGCCGCCTCGACCGTGTTCGCGCCGACCGTGACGCCGATCGCCACCGTGCTGCACTGGACCGGGTCGGAGGTGTCGCACACGCGCACCTCGAACTCGTCGTCGCCGGTGTACCCGGGGACCGGCGTGTAGGTCAGCTCGCCCGTGGTCGGGTCGACCGTGACCTCGCCGTGGCCGGGCTCCTCGGAGACCGTGACCTTGGTCGGGTCGACCGGCTTGCCGGTCGCGGAGACCACGTCGGCGAGCGGGATGTCCTTGGCGGTGTTCTGGGGCGTCTTCACGCCGTCCTGCGCCGCGGTCCCGTCGCTGAAGACGTTCTCGACCGTGACCGTCACCGTGGCGGTGTCGCACACGGAGGTCGGCGTCGACGTGTCGCACACGCGGTACTCGAACGTGTCCTCACCCGAGAAGCCGTCCTCCGGGGTGTAGACGATGCGGCCGTCCACCGTGACGGAGGCGGTGCCGTGCTCCGGAGCCGTCGTCACGGACGGCAGCGCGAGCGCCTGGCCCGAGAGCGAGGTGTCGTTCTGGCGGACCAGGACCGCGGTCGCCGTCCCCACCTCGGTGGTCGCGGTGTCGTCGGACGCCGCGACGGTGTTCGCGCCGACCGTGACCTCGATCGTGACCGTCGTGCACTGCGCCGGGCTCGAGGTGTCGCACACGCGCACGTCGAACTCGTCGTCGCCCGAGTAGCCCGGGTCCGGGGTGTAGGTCAGCTCGCCCGTGGTCGGGTCGACCGTGACCTCGCCGTGCGCGGGTGCCTCGGGGATGGTCACCGCGGCGGGGTCGAGCGGCTCGCCCGAGGGCGAGACCACGTCAGCGAGCGGGATGTCCTTCGGGGTGTTCTGCGGCGTCGTGACGCCGTCCTCGACCGCGCTCCCGTCACTGAAGACGTTCGTCACCGTGACCGTCACCGTGGCCGTGTCGCAGGCCGCCGTGGGCGTCGAGGTGTCGCAGACCCGGTACTCGAACGTGTCCTCACCCGAGAACCCGTCCTCCGGCGTGTAGGTGATCCGGCCGTCGGACTCCACCACGGCGGTGCCGTGGGCGGGAGCCGTCGTCACCGTCGGCGCCGCGAGCGACTGGCCCGAGGCGCTGTCGTCGTTGCCGCGGACGTTGATCGTCTGCGGGGTCTCGACGGGCGTGGTGGCCGTGTCGGCGGTGGCCGTCACCGTGTTGGCGGTCACCGTGACGTTGATGGTGACGGTGCTGCACTGGGCCGGGTCGGAGGTGTCGCACACGCGGACGTCGAACTCGTCGTCGCCTGTGTAGCCGGCGTCCGGCGTGTAGGTCAGCTCGCCCGTGGTGGGGTCGACCGTCACGTCGCCGTGGCTCGGCTCCTCGGACACCGTGACCTTCGTCGGGTCGAGCGGCTGGCCGGTGGCGGAGACCACGTCGGTCAGCGGGATGTCCTTCGGCGTGTTCTGGCGCGTCGTGACGCCGTCCTCGGCGGCCGTCTCCTCGGCGAAGACGTTCGTCACCGTGACCGTCACCGTGGCCGCGTCGCACTCCGCGGTGGGCGTGGAGGTGTCGCACACGCGGTACTGGAAGGTGTCCACGCCGGAGAAGCCGGCGGCCGGCGTGTAGGTGATGCGGCCGTCGGACTCGACCACGGTGCTGCCGTGGGCCGGGGCCGTCGTGACGCTCGGCGCCGCGAAGGGCTGGCCCGAGGCACTCTCGTCGTTGCCGCGGACGTCGATCGTCCGAGGCGTCGCCACCGGCGTCGAAGCCGTGTCGTCGTCGGCCGTCACCGTGTTGGGCGAGACCGCCACCATGATGGTGACCGTCGTGCACTGGGCCGGGTCCGACGTGTCGCACACGCGGACGTCGAACTCGTCGTCACCGACGTAGCCGGCGTCCGGAGTGTAGGTCAGCTCGCCCGTGACCGGATCGACCGTCACGCGACCGTGGTCGGGAGCACCGGGGACCGTCACCTTGGTCGGGTCGAGCGGCCGGCCCGACGGGGAGACCACGTCGGCCAGCGGGATCTTCTTCGCGGTGTTCTGCGGCGTCGTCACCCCGTCCTCGACGGCGGACTCGTCGCTGAAGACGTTGGTCACGGTGACGGTGATCGTCTGGGTGACCTCCTGGCCGGAGGCGTCGCGCAGCGTGTAGGTGAAGCGGCCGGTGCCGGAGAACCCGGCGGCCGGGGTGTAGGTCACGACGCCCTGGTCCAGCGCGACGGTCCCGTGCTCGGCCGAGCCGACGCCGACGAGCTCGAGACCCGTGCCCCGACCGAGCGCCTGGAGGGCTGCCTCCGAGATCGTCACGGGGACGCCGGCCTGCGTCGTGCGGCTGCCCGGGTCCGCCTGCGGCGTGACCTGGACGAGGACGGTCACGAGCGTCCCGTCGGACGTGCGGTAGGTGAAGGAGTCCGAGCCGGAGAAGCCTGCCGGCGGCGTGTAGGTGTAGCGACCGGCGGCGTAGGCGACCGTGCCGCCCTTCACCGAGGTGCTGTCGTACGTGCCGTTCGAGGTGTCCGTGACCGTGGCCGGGACGTTGACCTCGGTGGCGAGGACGACCTGCGTCTCAGCCGTGGCCGGCGGGGCGGGGTTCGGGTCCTCGTTGCCGATGGCGTAGGCCTTGTTGATCAGCGGGCCCGGGGTGGAGGGCGCGGTGGCGCTGACGTTGACGACCGCCTCGGCGCCGACCGGGAGGTAGCCGCCGTTGCACGTGGCGACCTTCTGCGTGGTGCCGGTCACGACGCACGACGTGTCGGTGCTGGTCACGCTGACGTTGCCGAGGTTGTTCGGGAGCACATCGTTGAGGACGAAGCCCGACGTGTTGCCCGGGCCCTCGTTCTTCACCACGACGCGCCACGTGATGGTCTTGCCGACGACGACGGTGGCGGGGCCGGTCTTCGTCACGCTGAGCTTGGACTCCAGGGCGGTGGCGCAGTTCGTCGCGTCGCTGCGCTGGTTGGCGGGGGCGGTCACGCGGCTGATCAGCTCGAACGTGGGCGTCGCCTGGTCGGCGTTGCGGATCGCGATCTGGTACATGAAGCCGTTGGTCGCGATGAGGGCGAGGTTGCCGTTCGTCATCGTGAACGCCGAGCCGTACGAGTTGGTCGGCATGATGTCGGTCGGCACCGTGAAGGCCGTGACGGCACCGGTGGACGGGTTGATGCGGTAGAGCTCGGGCGCCTGACCGTAGTTCGCGGCCCACAGGTAGCCCTTGAGGAACGTCAGGTCGGCGAAGCGGATGCTCCGCGAGAGGGTGATCGTCGTGCGCGTCGGGCGCGGGGTGCTCGTGGCGCTCGTGACGTCCTTGAGGCCGGCGATCCTCTGGATCGTCGTCGTGCCGGCGTTGCCCGAGGCCACGTAGTAGTTGCCGGCGCTGTCGAACTCGCCGCTGTCCCACAGGGTGCTCGGGGGCGCACCCAGCGCCGTGCTCGCGTCGCCCAGCGGCGTCACGGCACCCGAGCGGTTGATGCGGGCGAGCGAGCCACGGATGTTCGTGCCCGAGGTCTGTCCGTAGAACGTTCCGTAGAGGTACTCGTCGGTCGGGTTGAACGCCAGCGCGTTGAACACGTTGGCGCCGGTGTAGTTCGTTCCGATCTGGGTCCACTGGGAACCGCCCGAGGTCGTGTACGAGCCGGTGTTGAGCTTGACGGTGCCCACCGGGTCCTCGGCCTGGGCGAAGAAGCGCGGGACCGTGCAGTCGAACGCGGGCGCGGGGGCAGCCTGGGCGACCGGCGCGGGCGCGAGGACCGTCATGGTCCCGGCGAGGCTGAGCGCGATCAGGGTGAAGGCTGTGGCACAGGTGAGCAGACGGCGGTGCAGACGGAACGCCATGGAAATACGAGACCTCTCGACAAAGGGAGCTTCAGAGCACGCGAAGGCAGGACGAGATCGGGCCCGATCGGTGCGATCCGGCCCGTCGTTGCTGGGTCCTGAGGGGAGCGCGCCCGGCTCCCTCCGGACCGCTCCGGCAGGACGTTACCTGCGGCGGTCCTCGCCTGTCGGCGTTTCGGCGCCCCGCGGGCGCA
Source organism: Aeromicrobium phoceense (assembly GCF_013868155.1). NCBI lineage: Bacteria > Bacillati > Actinomycetota > Actinomycetes > Propionibacteriales > Nocardioidaceae > Aeromicrobium > Aeromicrobium phoceense. The sequence goes on along the minus strand of NZ_JACEOG010000001.1, from coordinate 750,136 downwards.
GGGCCGTCGAGAAGGGTCCCAAAGAACTACACAGGGGTGACCAAAGTGTCATGACGCACGCCACATGAGTCACATGAGGTGAGTTCCGAAGCACCCGCCGCGCTTGGCGACGGCGGCGGTCAGGGGGCCAGGCCCACGTACTTCGTCTCGAGGTACTCCTCGATGCCCTCGTCGCCGCCCTCGCGACCGAAGCCCGACGCCTTCATCCCGCCGAACGGCGCGGCCGGGTTGGAGACGACACCCTGGTTGATGCCGACCATGCCGGTGTCGAGGCCCTCGTAGACCTTGATGGCGCGCGAGTAGCTCTGCGTGAACGCGTAGGCGACGAGACCGTACTCGGTGTCGTTGGCCATCTGCAGCGCCTCGTCGTCGTCGGAGAACGTGAAGATCGGCGCGACCGGCCCGAAGATCTCCTCACGCCAGACCCGGGCCTCGGGCGGGACGCCGGTCAGGACCGTGGGCGGGTAGTGGTAGCCCGCGCCGTCCGGCACCTCGCCGCCGGTGAGCACCGTGGCACCGTGCTGCTTCGCGTCGTCGACCAGCTCGGCCACCTTGTCGCGCTGCTTGGCCTCGACGAGCGGGCCCACCTCGGCCTGCTCCATCCGCTTCGCGAAGCGCGTGGCGAACTCCTCCGCGAGCGACTCGTGCACGATGAAGCGGTTCGCGGCCGTGCAGGCCTCGCCGATGTTGCGCATCTTGGCCAGCATCGCGCCGTCGACCGCCTTCTCGAGGTCGGCGTCCTCGAAGACCAGGAACGGGGCGTTGCCGCCGAGCTCCATCGAGACGCGCAGGACACCCTCGGCGGCCTGCTCGATGAGGGAGCGGCCCACCTCGGTGGAGCCGGTGAACGTCAGCTTGCGCAGCCGGGGGTCGCGGATGATCGGCTCCATCACCTTGCCGGTGCTCTTCGTCGTGACGATGTTGAGGACGCCGTCGGGCAGGCCGGCCTCGGTGAGGATCTCGCCCAGGCTCAGCATCGTGAGCGGCGTCAGGGAGGCGGGCTTGACCACCATCGTGCAGCCGGCCGCGATCGCCGGGCCGATCTTGCGGGTGCCCATCGCGAGCGGGAAGTTCCACGGCGTGATCATCAGGCACGGGCCCACCGGCTGCTTCAGCGTCAGCAGCCGGGTGGCGCCGTTGGGGGCGACCGAGTGGCGGCCGGCGATCCGCACCGACTCCTCGGCGAACCAGCGGAAGAACTCGGCCCCGTAGGCGATCTCGGCCTTCGACTCGCTGACGGGCTTGCCCATCTCGGCGGTCATCTGCTCGGCCAGCTCGTCGGCGCGCTCGGTGATGATCTCGAACGCGCGCCGCAGGATCTCGCCGCGGTCGCGGGGCGCGGTGCGCGCCCAGTCGGCCTGCGCGGCCACTGCGGCGTCGAGCGCCGCCCTGCCGTCGGCCACGGAGGCGTCGGCCACCGTCGCGAGCGTCTCCCCCGTCGCGGGGTTCTCGACGTCGAAGGTCGCGCCGCCCTCGGCGTCGCGCCACTGTCCTGCGATGAAGAGCTGATGGGCCATGCTCCCGACGCTACCGCGCTCGGCGCCTCCCTTCGACCTGTCAGACTTCGGCCATGCACGACCGCCTGCGCGGGTGGATCCGGCTCACGCTGCCGGGACTCCTCGGCGCCTTCGCCTTCGCCCTGCTGTCCCTGACCCCGTCCCTGCTGCCCCGGCCCGCCCTGTTCCAAGGACTCGTCACGGGCGTCACGGCCGCGATCGGGTACGGCCTGGGCGTCGCCCTCGCCTGGGTCTGGCGCGCCTTCGCCGACCGCGAGGCGGGACGACCGAGCCGGCGGCAGTGGCGCTGGACGATCGGTGTCGGGCTCGTCGCGCTCGGGATCGTCGACGTGATGAGCGTGCGCCAGCAGGACCGGGTCCGCGAGCTCATGGGCATGGGTGACGCCAGCGCCTGGCGGCTGATCACGGTGCCGGTCGTCGCCGTGCTCGTGTTCGCGCTGCTGGTCGCGGCCGGCCGCGGACTGCGTCGCGCCACCCGGTGGGTCTCGGCCCTCCTGGCCCGGCGGATCGGCGCGCAGGCCGCCCGCGCCACCGGCGTGGTCCTCGTGGCCGCACTGACGTTCTTCACGCTGAGCGGGGTCGTCTACGACAACGCCATCGCCGCGGTGGACTCCTCCTTCGCGCTGGGTGACCAGCAGGTCTCGTCGAATCTCGAGGCACCCACCAGCACGTTGCGGTCGGGCAGCCCGGACTCCGAGCTGGCCTGGGAGGACCTCGGCCGGCAGGGGCGCCGCTTCGTGGCACGCGGCCCGAGCGGCGAGGAGATCGCGGAGTTCACCGGCCGGCCGGCCCTCGACCCGATCCGCGCCTACGCCGGCACCGCCAACGCCGAGGACGTCGAGGAGCGGGCGCGCCTGGCCGTCCACGACCTGGAGCGGGCGGGCGGCTTCGACCGCGCGAACCTGCTGGTGGCCGGCACGACGGGCTCGGGCTTCATCGAGCCGAGCGCGTCGAACTCGTTCGAGTACCTGACCGGTGGCGACTCGGCGATCGTGTCGATGCAGTACTCGCACCTGCCGTCCTGGGTGTCGTTCCTGGTCGACCAGCGCGCCGCGCGCCACGCCGGCCGCGCCCTCTTCGACGCCGTCTACGAGCGGTGGAGCGCCCTGCCCGCCGACAACCGGCCGCGGCTGTACCTCTTCGGCGAGAGCCTCGGCTCGTTCGCGCTCGAGACGGCGTTCAGCGGCGAGGCCGACCTGCGCAACCGGACCTCGGGCGGGCTCTTCGTCGGGCCCCCGGGGTTCAATGCGCTGTTCACCGAGTTCCGCGAGCAGCGCGACCCGGGCAGCCGCGAGATCGAGCCGATCTTCCGCGACGGGCGCACGGTGCGCTTCACGAACGACCCGTGGGGTCCGACGATCCCCCTCACCCGCCCCTGGGACGGACCGCACCTGCTCTACCTCGTGCACCCCTCGGACCCGATCACGTGGTGGAGTCCCGACCTGATCTGGGACAAGCCCGACTGGCTCTCGGAGCCGCGCGGCTCCGACGTCGCGAACGCGATGCGCTGGTACCCGATCGTCACCTTCTGGCAGACCTCGGCCGACATGGCGGTGGGGATGGCGGTCCCGTCGGGACACGGCCACGACTTCGTCGGCGAGCACGTCGCCGCCTGGGCCTCGGTGCTGCAGCCCGAGGGCTGGACCAGCGCCGACCTGCGCCGCCTCCAGCAGCAGATCGTCGACGCCGACGCCGAGAACGCCGGCGTCCCCCCGTCGCTGCGCGACTGACCCGGGGAAACCGTCAGCGCTCGCGCGGGTCGCGCAGTTCGCGGACGCGGGTGATGACGAACCAGCCGCAGACCACGAGCACGGCCAGGATCACGAGGCGCTGGAACCAGTCGGCCCACGGCTCGATGACGTGCCAGTTCTCGCCCAGCGTGTAGCCGGCGCCGACGAAGATCGAGTTCCAGATCAGGCTGCCGAGGGTCGTCAGCAGCAGGAAGATGCCGAAGGACATCCGCTCCACGCCGGCCGGGATCGAGATGAGGCTGCGGAAGATCGGCACCATCCGGCCGAAGAAGATCGCCTTCGTACCGTGCTTGGCGAACCAGGCCTCGGTGACCTCGAGATCGCGCACCTTCAGCAAGGGGGTCCGCTCGAACACCCAGGCGGTCCGGTCGCGGCCGAAGAGGCGCCCGAGCCAGTACATGATGCAGGCGCCGATCACGGAGCCGGCGGTCGTGGCGAACAGCGCGCCGGCGAGGGAGAACCGGCCCTGGCTCGCGGCCAGGCCCGCCATCGGCAGCACGATCTCGCTGGGGATCGGGGGAAAGAGGTTGTCCAGGCCCACCGCGAGGGCGGCGCCGAACAGGCCCATCCGGTCCATCAGGTCGACCATGAAGCCCGCGAGTCCGTCGATCTCCTGGTCGGTCGCCTGAATCATCACCCGGCAGAGCATAACGAGCAGTGCTCAGCGTGTCGCCGTTCCGAGGAGCCGGGTACCGTCGCCGGGTGCACCCGTTCCGCCATCTCCTCGCCGCCACCGGCGCCGTCGTCCTGCTGACGACGCTGCTGGCCGCGTGCGAGGGCGAGGACTCCGGGCCTGACGCCGAGACCGTCCGGGCCGCCGAGCCGGCCGGGCTCGCCGCGGCCCCGGCCGGCGACGTCGTCGCCGCCTCGCGCTTCCTGCTCGAATCCGCATCGGCCGTCGTGCTGGTTCCCGCCGAGGAGCCGCAGGCCGCCCTCGACCGTGCGCTCGACCTCGGCGTGCCGGCGCTGCCGGACACCGAACCGGGGCGGGCCGAGGCGAAGCGGCTCGGCGCCCGCATCCTGGCCGCGGACGACCCGGCCGGCGCCGGGGCGGATCCGATCGAGCGCGCCGTCCGCCCCACCATCGCCGCCACCGGCAAGCCGTCCCCCGAGCTGCTCGCGATCGCCGACCTCGGTGACGCCGACCTCGTGCGCATCGCCACCGACCCGCGGCGGCACGCGCCCTCGGCGAAGCTGCTGCGTCGCGACCCCGACGGCGCCCTTCTCTCCCTCGGCGCCGACGACTACGCCGTGCGCGTGGTGCGGGCGGACGCCCAGACGGTCGGCGGTGGCTGGTTCGCCACCCGCGGCAAGCACCTCGTCGCCATGTACGGGCACCCGTCCGGCCCGGCACTCGGCGTGCTCGGGGAACAGGGCACGAAGGCCTCCGTCGCCCGCGTCCGCAAGCTCGTGCGCAAGTACCGGAAGGCGGCGCCGGACGAGCACTTCGTCCCCGCGTTCGAGATCATCACCACCGTCGCGGCCGCCGACAAGGGACCGCACGGCGACTACTCCGCCCGCACCGAGGTGTCCGACCTCGAGCCGCTCGTCGACGCGGCCGAGAAGGCCGGCATCGTCGTGATCCTCGACCTCCAGCCGGGCCGCTCGTCGTTCCTCACGCAGGCCAAGGAGTACGAGTCGCTGCTGCGCCGCCCCCACGTCGGCCTGGCCCTCGACCCCGAGTGGCGGCTCGGGCCGAAGGGCAAGCCGCTCCAGCGCATCGGCCACGTCGGAGCGAACGAGGTCAACCGCACGTCGGCGTGGCTGGCCGCCCTCACGCGCAAGCACGCGCTGCCACAGAAGGTGTTCGTGCTGCACCAGTTCCAGACGCAGATGATCCGGAACCGCGACCGGGTGCGCACCGATCACCCGGAGCTCTCCACGGTCATCCACGTGGACGGCCAGGGCAGCCCGGGCGCGAAGTTCGGCACGTGGGGCGTCATCCGCGAGGACGCTCCCGCGAGCGTCGGCTGGGGCTGGAAGAACTTCGTCGACGAGGACGAGCCGATGCTCGACGTCTCCCAGACCTGGCGCCGCGTGCGCCCCCACCCGGAGCTCATCACCTACCAGTGAGCGCGTCCTCGAGGTCCTAGGGTGACACCGGTGAGCGACTACTGGACTGATCGTGGCGCAGCACTGTTCTGTTCCGAAGTGCAGTTGTGCTGCTACATCGCGATGTTCATGTTCCATCCGAACGACCTGGTCTGGGTCGTCGTGTGGTCCGTCGTTGCGATCGTCACCATCGTCTGCATCTTCCAGGTCCGCGTCACCCTGGCGAAGTACGTGTACGCCCTGACGCTGCCCCCGATGATCGCCGTGATCTGGGTCTTGCTCCAGTTCCTGAACGGGACCGCCACCGACTTCTTCGGGCTCTACCTCTTCAACGCGGGAATCCCCCTCTTCGTCTTCTCTCTCGCGGGCCTGGCGATCGCCCTCGGGGCTCCCGAGCCGCTCGACTAGAGAACGGGGCCGGACGCGGGAAGGCCGCGGACCCGGGGGTCTGTCACCCCGGATCCGCGGCCGCCTGGGACCCGACGTCAGCGCACGCGCAGCTTCACCAGACGGGAGCTGCCCTCGACACCCGACTGCGGGACGTAGACGAAGCGCACCGCCGAGCGGCCCTTCTTCGCCACGCGCAGCCAGACCGTCGCGCTGCCGTCCTTGACCTTGACGTTCTTCTTGACGAGCCGGCCGCCGGCGTAGACCCGGATCGAGCCCTTCGGGCTGACGCCCGGGGCCTTCACCGAGACGCGCGCCTTGAACGCCGCCTTCGCCTTGACCGATCCGGGCACCTTGACGCCCGTCCGGCTCACGGCCTTCCTCGTCACCCTGATCGCCTTCGCGACCGCGGTGCCGTCGGCGTGGTCGGCCTTGGTGGCCGTCACGCGGGCGGAGACTGAGGCCTTGAAGTCGGCCGGCGTCAGGCGGTAGGTCGACCGAGTGGCCCCGGCGATCGCCTTGCCGTTGCGCAGCCACTGCACCCGCGTGGAGACGCCCTTCACCGACCACGTTCCGGGCGAGACCGCGAGCACCTTGCCGACCTGGGCACTGCCCGAGATCTTCGGGGCAGTCACGGCGGTCGGTGCCGCGATCCGGTCGACGGCGACGGACGCGCCCTCGACCTCGACCGTGCGAGCCTCACCGTCGGTGCCGACGAGCTTCAGCGACGGCACGGCGAGGGCCGCGGTGCCGGCCTTGCGGGCCGTGAAGGTCGCCGAGACGAGCGACACGTCGCCCTCCGCGGCCGGCGAGGTGCCCAGCTTCGTGTGCAGCACGACGAGGTCGTCGCCCTGCACCGACGCGTAGGTCGAGCCGGTCACGTCGGTCGACGCGCTGTCGGCCTCGTAGGCCAGCACCGCCGGGTCGAAGTCCAGGGCGAGCTCGTAGGCGAACACGTCCTGCACGTTCTCGGCCGCCACCGTGACGGTGACCTCGTCACCGACGGCCACGCTGGAGTCCGAGGCGGTCACCGCGAACGTCGGCTCGTCGGCCTGCGCGGGCGTCATCGCCAGCGCACCGCCCAGCAGGGCCACCGAGATCGCCCCGACCGCGCCACGCCGCATCGTCTTCTTCGTCATCTGTCGTCCTCGGATCGTCTGGTCGCGGTTCACGGTGCCTCCTGCGCGAGCGGGCCGTAGAGCGCCGGCGTGGTGCGGTGGCGCGTGCCCTGCTCGTAGTCGTAGGCCAGGCCCAGCAGCGGTCCCTCGTCGAACTGGCGACCCAGGAACTCCAGGTTCATGCCCGCCGAGGGGTCCGCGGCGTCAGCGCCCATCGGCACCGTCACGGCCGGCATCCCGGTGTTCGGGCTGAGCCGCATGTTGGTGCTGAAGGTGCCGTACTGCGTTCCGGAGGGGTAGACGACCGCGTCGATGTCCTGCGCGTCGAGCAGGGCCGTCACCTGGGTGTGACCGAGCGCGAGCTGCGTCGTGTGCGAGCCGTTCGGCCCCGCCCACGCCTGGTAGGTCTCCTCGGTGATGCCGTTCCGCTGGACGTACGTGGAGCGGTAGGCGGGCGCGAACTTGCCGCTGTCGATGATGCCCTGCAGCGTGTTCGCCTCGACCTCGGGCGACAGGTGCGACGCCATGTACTGCGCGAGGTCGTGCTTGAACTCGTTCGTGCTGCCGCTGCCCTCGTTGAGCACCCGGGTGAACGCGGTGCCCTCCTCGGCGGTCATCTGCACCGGGACGACGGTGGCGCCCTGCGCTTCGAGGTCGGTCTTGGCCTGCTCGAAGCGACGGGCCGCGGCGGCCTGTCCGGCGTTCGTCGCGGTCAGCGACGGGACCATCTGCGGGAAGTAGCCGATCCGCTTGCCCTCGAGGGCGTTCGGGTCGAGGTACTTCGTGTACGAGCTCGGCACCTTGCCGATCTGTCGCTGCGTGACCGTGTCGTTCTCGTCGACGCCGACCACGGCGTCCATCGCGATCGCTGCATCGGAGACCGAGCGCGCCATCGGGCCGCCGGTGTCCTGCGACAGGGCCAGCGGCACGATGCCGTCGCGCGAGGCGAGGCCCACCGTGGGACGGACGCCGACGAGCTGGTTGTAGCTCGACGGGACGCGGATCGAGCCTCCGGTGTCGGAACCGAAGCCGAGCGCGGCGAGGTTCGCCGAGATCGAGGCGCCGGTGCCGCCGGAGGAGCCGCCCGCGGTCTTGCTCGTGGCGTAGGGGCTGGCGACCAGCGTGCTGCGCTGCGTCGTGGTGTCGCCGTTCACGGTGACGCCCTGGAAGGCGGAGAACTGCGAGCTGAAGCCGTACGCGAACTCGTCGAGGCTGGCCTTCGCCAGCACGACGGCACCCTGGGCGCGCAGCCCCTCGACCATCTCGGCGTCGTCCTGCGTCTGGTTCTCCTCCCAGCACGCGCAGCCGGCGGTGGTGGGCATGTCCTTCGTGTCGTAGTTGTCCTTCAGCGCCACGGGGATGCCGAGCAGCACGCTCGTCATGCCGGTCTCGGCGCGCTCGGCGTCGGCCTCGGCCGCCAGCTCGAGCGCCTCGGGGTTCGTCGAGATGATCGACTTCAGCGGACGGCCGTTCGCGGCCGGGTCGACCTTCGCGTTGTCGTAGGCCTCGATGCGGTCGAGGTACTGCCGGGTGAGGTCCACCGAGGTCAGCACGCCGGCGTTCATCGCGGCCTGCATGTCCAGGACCGACGCCTCGACGAGCTCGAACTTCCCGTCGTCGTAGATCATCGCCTGCGCGAGGCGGGCCACGTCGGTGACGGTGATGGTGTCGTCGCCGTCGTGGTCGGCGGCGGACACCGCGGCCCAGCCGTCGTCGGCCGACGTCGTGCCCACGCGGCCGGCGAGCAGGTCGACGTCCTCCTGCGTGACGGCGTCGTCGCCGGTGAGGTCGGCGGCGGTGAACCGCGGAGCGAGGTACGAGCCGGCGTCGGTCGTCCCCTCGGCGCTCGTGGCCGGGGTGCCGGCGGCGATCAGGACCGCCCCGGTCATGCAGGCCAGTGACAGGGCTACCCCTGCTCGGATGGGTGTGCGTCTCACCATGTTCCTCTCGACGTGGGATCTCCCCGACGTCGTCACGCTAGGAACGCGATGTTGCGCAGGTGTTTCGTGTGGGTGTTGGGGCGGAGAACTGCGGGTCGCCCGGGTTACGAGTGGTGTCGCGTCAGTCCGGGAGCGCTCGCGAGGACTGCCACGCCGTCTGCGCCGCCAGCAGCACGATGGCCGCGACCGCGATGACCAGCGCCGTCGTCGACTCCCCCGCGACGGCGGCGACGATGCCGATCAGCGCCCAGACGACCGCGGCCGCGTAGCCCGGGCTCCGCGGCAGCTGCGAATTCACCGCGAGGGCGAAGACGACGGCCACGACGAGCAGCGCGATCTGCCAGCCGCGGTCGTCGGGCTCGGCGAGGTCGAGCTCGAGCACCCCCGTGCCGAGGTTGAGGAAGACCGCCGCGCTGACCCAGCCGGCGTAGATGCCCGAGGTCGCGCGGGCGAGCCACGTGGTCCACGCGGGCTCGGCCGGGCGGGTGTGCGCCGCGAGGCGGGCTGCGTCGATCGCCACGACGGTCATGAAGGCCAGCACGAGGAACGTCGCCCAGCTGATGGCGGCCGCCGACACCGCGATCCAGACGGTCGCACCGACGTAGAGCAGGATCAGGTCGACCACGAAGCGCCGCTTCCCGACTCCGTCGCCGCGCCACAGGGTGACGATCGCGTGGGCCAGGGCGAGTCCGTAGATGAGGCTCCAGATCGAGAACGCCCAGCCGGCCGGGGTGATGAGCAGCGAGTCGCTGTCGTCGCCGGGCCGGGCGACGTCGGCGAGGGCCTGGACCACCGGGGCGACGATCTGCGCGATCGCCGCCGCGAGCAGGGCCCACCCGAGCCGACGATCGGTGTGCACGTCGGTGGAGGTCATGCCTCCACGCTAGGCGGGGCCCCGGGGACTCGCAGGGTGGCGCGTGAGCGCTCAGCGGGTCGGGAAGAGCACGTCGGCGACCTCGCGCGGGGCGAACCGCTGCTCGAAGTCGCGCTCGTTCGGCTCCCAGACCTCGGTCCACACGCGGTCGTGGTCGTTGCCGTCGTCGCGGTCGCGCGCGATGCCGCGCTGGGTCGCGGTCCACAGGTCGATCTCGCACCAGACCGCCAGGTCGAGCAGCGGCAGCGTCGTGGGGTGGAACAGACCCACGAGGTCGATCACGAGCACGTCGGCGCGCGGCACCGGCTCGGGCTCGGTGAGGCGGCCTCGGTCCCAGTCGTAGCGCTGGAACTCCCCGGGGACCTCGTCGCGGAACGGGCGGAGCACGTCGTCCACGAGCCGGTCGCGCTCGACGCCGTCCCAGTCGGGCGAGCGCCGGTGCACCCGCACCGGGTCGAGGAAGTCGTCACCGCGCAGCCGCACGGCGTCGGGCAGGGCGGCAACCAGGCGACGGGCGAGGGTGGACTTGCCCGACCCACCGAACCCCGAGATGCCGACGATCGCCGGGCGGCCGAGCTCACGCTGGCGGGCGGTGACGACCTGGACCAGCTCGTCGAGATTGCTCATCGCGTCCCAGCCTCGCCCGGCCCACGGGCACCCGCAAGATCTCGGGTCCGCAACGCTGGTCATCGTGGGGGCTGCCGCCTACGGTCGGGGCATGACCGACCACGTGGTTCTGCGCTACACCCGCACCTACCCGCTCGAGGTGGCCGAGGCGTTCGAGCGGCTGCTCGAGCTCGACCTCACGGCGCTGTTCGACCGCCGGTACGCCGCGATCCCGCGCATCGCGCAGGTCCGCGACCAGGAGGGCCCGTGGCGCACGCCCGGGCAGACGCGCACCATCGTCCTGGCGGACGGCGGCACGATGCGCGAGGAGCTGACGGCGGTCGAGAGCCCGTCGCGGTTCACCTACCGGATCTCCGGCATCACGGGCCCGATGAAGCACCTGATCACGTCGCTCGACGGCGCTTGGACGTTCGAGCCGGCGGGAACCGGCGTCCGCATCGGCTGGACGTGGACGGTGCGCCCCGAAGGGCGTCTCGGCCGCCTGGCGATGCCGGTCTTCGGCCGGATGTGGCGCGGCAACGCGCGGCAGGCCTTCGACAACATCGAGAGGCTGCTGGTCCGCTGACCGGAGGACCTCAGACACGCATCGGCCGGGGCGCGCGCGGCGCGTCCCGGTCGATGCGTCCCCCCGAGTAGGTCCCTCCCGATGGGGCGAGGCCGGCACCATGCGGGCCGGCCCAGTCCCTGTTCCATCCTGCGGGCGCGCGCCCGGCGTCGGAACCCCCGGAATCGGGGGGTCACTCCTCGTCGAGGACGTCCCCCGGGGCAAGCCCCACCGCGCGCTCGATGTCGCCCGGACTGGTGTGCTGGAGGTAGTCGCGCAGCTTGCGGCAGGCCACCCGGTAGTGCTCCCGGGCCGTGTCCTCGGTGATGTAGAGGGTGGCGGCGATGTCGGCCCAGTGCCGGCCGCGGGCACGGCCCGAGATCACCTCGCGCTGGCGGGTGCTGAGGTCGAGCCGGGCGCCGCGGCGGTCGAGCAGCTCGGTCAGCCCGACGAGCGACTGGGTGACCACGACGCGGTCGCTGCGGACGTCCTCGATCGCCTGCATCGTGACGTGGGGCGGGTCGGCCTTGTGGACCACGCCGAGCGCGCCGGCACGCAGGCACAGCGCGAGCACGATGGGGCGGCGCTCATCGGTGTAGAGGCACACCCGCAGCCCGCGCTCGCGCAGGGCGCGGATGGCCGCGCGGCCCTGCTTCGTGGTGGTCGACGTGCCCTGGGGACCGCGCAGGAGCAGGTCGAGGACGACGACGTCGCAGTGCACCGGCGCGGCCTCGAAGTCCTCCACGCTGGCGTAGGTCGCCACGACGTCGAGCCCCGGGTGCACGGTGGCGAAACCGCCGCGGATCACGGTGCTGTCGTCGATCACCACCACACGCGTGCGTCGCACGGTCATGCGTCCACCTCCGCCACCGGCCCGGTGATGGTCACCGAGGTTCCGCGGCCCGGCGCCGAGCTGACGTCCACGGTCACGCCGACGTCGCGCAGCGCCTGGCCGACCTGCGTGTCGAGACCGAAGCCGAGCGGCTGGTTCCCCTGGTCGAAGCCCACCCCGTCGTCGGACACCACGACCTCCCACGTGGAGCCGTCGGTGTCGGCGTGCACCACCACCTGGTCCGCCTTCGCGTGCAGCCGCACGTTGTGCAGGACGGTGGTGACCGCCCGTCCGACGGCCGTCCACACCGCGTCGTCCAGCTCCACGTGGGCGCCGAGGGCCACGGCCGGCTCGACCGGCAGGTCCTCGAACCCTTCGAGCGCGTGCGCGAGCATGGTCCCGACGGTGCGGGCCGAGGAGTCGATCCGTGCCGGCTCGGCACCGAGGTACGTGCGCAGTCGCTGGGCCTCACGGTCGGCCTGGAGCCGCAGCCCCGGCAGCACCTCGGCAGGAGTGTCCTCGTCGGACAGCAGCCGCAGGATGCTCGAGGCGTCGTGGACGGTGAGCTGGTAGCGCTCCAGCTCGAGGGCGCGCGTGGCGGCGACGGCGTCCTCGCGGGACTGGTCGGCGTCCACCGCGAGGCCGCGCAGGTAGTGGGTCAGCAGCGCGACGACGAGGGCGTAGCCGGGGATCGTGAGCGCATTGCTGAGGCTGGTCTCCCACGACGTGGTGTTCGCCGTGAGGGTCCAGGCGAGGTACCAGCCGCCGAGCGCCACGCCGTGGACCATCGCCACTCCGGGCGGCAGCCACGCGGCCGCCAGCGCCCCGACGTTGACGGCGAAGCCCGAGGCCCACGCCTCCCACGTGCCCACGACGAACGGGTCGGGCAGCAGCAGGTTCATCGCGGGAACGGCGAGCCACGCGAGCAGCAGGTCGGGCACGTGCCAGGCGCCGCGGCGCACCGAGCCGGTGACCAGGCACTGCACGATCAGCAGCAGCGAGACCGCGACGACGGAGAGCGTCAGTGCCCAGTAGGCACCGCGGTGCTCCGCGACGCCGGCGCCGGAGGCGGCGGCGAGCAGGATCTGCACCAGCACCACGGCACGCATCGTGGGGGCGACGAGGGCGATGCCGCGCTCGGCGCGGCGTGCGGACGATCGTGAGGACGCCCGGCTGAGGGCCTCGGATCGACTGTCCACGCCTGACATCGTCGCAGACCTCGGTGGGACCGGCCCAGCACCGCTCTCGCACCCGTAGCCTGAACCGGTGCGCCTCACCTCCTTGCACCGCTACCCCCTGAAGTCCGCCCGGGTCGAGGACCTCGCGGCGGCCGAGGTCGAGCCGTGGGGACTCGTCGGCGACCGCCGCTGGATGGTGGTGGACGAGGCGGGCCACTTCATCTCCGCGCGCGAGTCGCACCGGCTGCTCACGGTGCACCCGCGGCTCACTGACGGCGGCCTGCACCTCAGCGCGCCCGGGGCCGCGCCGTTCGAGGTCGCACCGCCCGATCCGGCACGCCAGGTGCCGGTCAGGCTGTGGAAGACGGAGTTCACCGCCGCCGAGGCCACCGACGCGTCGGCCTGGCTGAGCGAGCTGCTCGGCGGGGCGGTCCGGCTGGTCCACCTCGACGACCCCACCCGCCGGCCGATCACCGGCTTCGCGCGCCCCGAGGACCGCGTCAGCCTCGCCGACGGCTACCCGCTGCTCGTCGCGACCGAGGCGTCGCTGGCCGCCCTCAACGCGTCGATCGAGGAGGGCGGCGGTGAGCCGGTCCCGATGTCGCGGATGCGACCGAACCTCGTCGTGGACGGCGACCTGCCGTGGGCCGAGGACGACTGGCGCCTGCTGCGGGTCGGCGATGCGACGTTCCGCGCGGTGAAGGGCTGCGCGCGCTGCGTCATCACCACGCTGGAGGCCGATCACGGCTCGGGCGCGGTGACCGGCGGCAAGGAGCCGCTGCGCACGCTCGCCCGCACCCGGCGGTTCGGGAAGAAGGCGTGGTTCGCGGTGAACCTCATCCCCGAGACGCCCGGTGCGGTGGTCCGCGTCGGCGACGAGGTCGAGGTGCTCGAGGCCGCACCTCCCGGCGGCGGCCCGCTCGGCGCCTGACCCCGCCAGTGGCTCAGGTCCCGAGCAGGTGGTCCACCCAGCGCGGGACGACCTCGGTGGCCGGGCCCTCGTAGGTGGTGTGGAAGTCGCCGTTCGGGGTCGGGACGAGGTTGAGCTCCACCGTGGTGGCGCCGGCTGCGTGGGCGTAGTCGACGAACCCCGCAGCTGGGTAGACCACGCCGGAGGTGCCGATCGCGGCGAACACGTCCACTTCGGTCAGCGCCTCGTGGATCTCGTCCATCCCGTGGGGGTACTCGCCGAACCAGACGATGTCGGGTCGCAGCGCCCGCCGCCGGTTGCAGGACGGGCAGCGGGGCTCGTCGGCCAGCGTGCCCTCCCAGGCGTGCCGTGACTCGCAGCGCTGGCACCGCACCCGGCGCAGCTCGCCGTGCATGTGCAGCACGCGGCGCGAGCCGCCGCGCTCGTGGAGGTCGTCGACGTTCTGCGTCACCAGCAGGAGGTCGTCGCCGAGCGCCTCCTCGAGCCGGGCGAGCGCCACGTGCGCCGCGTTGGGCCGCACGCGGCCGAGCGACGCGCGGCGCTCGTCGTAGAACCGCTGGACCAGGCGTCGATCGCGCCGGAACGCCTGCGGCGTCGCCACGTCCTCGGGCCGGTGCCCCTCCCAGAGCCCGTCGGCGTCGCGGAACGTGGCCAGGCCGCTCTCGGCCGAGATCCCGGCGCCCGTCAGGACGACGACCTTCACGCCACGCTCCCTCGCAGGGCGTCGCCGATCTCGCGCACGGCGGTGCGCGGCCCCGCGACCGACCAGACCAGCCCGTGGGCGTCGATGCGCTCGGCGGCCCCGCCGAGGCCGGCGACCAGCGCGGTGCCGGGCAGCCAGTCCCAGTCGGGGGTGCTGTGCTGGAACCAGCAGCCGAGCCGGCCGATGGCCACCCCGACGAGGTCCATGGAGCCCGAGCCGAGCATCCGGATCGTGGCGGGCAGCGCGGCGGCGCGCACCCACGCCTCGAAGCCGGCGCCGCTGCCGATGAAGCCGGGGTGGGCGTAGGTCGCGGCGCCGAGTCCGGCGAGCGGCGCGTCGGCGATCGGCGTCAGCGGCTCGCCGTTGCGGGTGGTGTGCAGGCCCGGACCGCCCACGAGCACGGTGCCCGAGGCGTGGTGCGCCACTGCGCCCAGCAGGACCTCGTCCCCCTCGGCCAGCGCGATCGCCGAGCACCAGTAGTCGGACCCGGTGGAGAAGTTGTAGGTCCCGTCGACCGGGTCGATCACCCAGCGCCGGCCGGACGTGCCGTCGCGCGAGGTGCCCTCCTCGCCCAGCAGTCCGTCGTCGGGGCGCTCGCGGTCGAGGCGCTCCACCACGAGGGCCTCGGCGGCGAGATCGGCCTCGGTCACCACGTCGGACACGTTGGTCTTGGCGCGGGTGCCGAGATCGCCGGTGGCGCGGATGCCGGCGGCGAGCGCCGCGGCCTCCACGACGAGGTCTCGGGCCAGGTTCGCGTCGGCGGGGGTCACGGTCACGCCTCCACCGTAGGAGGTGCCGCGCAGCCGCCGGCTCAGAGGTCGACGACCGGCTGGCGCAGGATCGTGCGGAGCTTCTCGGGGGCGGCGCGGCGCGGGTCGCTGAGGTAGATCTCGTGGTGCCTGCCGGTGAGCCGCAGGCCATGGGCGGGGATGAACTCGTCGTGCATCCGCTCCAACACCGGGCCCTCGGCGTCGTACGGACCTACGTGCAGCGTCTGGACGCACCGGCCCTCGTCGAGCCTCTGCACCCGCAGGACGTCCAGCCGGGGCGCGCCGCCCTTGCCGGCCACGGTGGCGCGCGCCTCGTCGACGTGGGCGTCCTCGATCCAGTCGGGGACGAGGCTCAGCACCGTCCAGTCCCACCGCGACTTGTCGCGCGCGGTGGTGAACGCGGCCATGTCGTCGCCCCACCACAGCGCCTCGAGCGGCGGCACGACGTAGTCGCGGTCGAGCTCGCGCTTGCTGAGGAACTTCAGGTTGTAGGCGACGGGATACAGGGTCGTGAGGGCGTCCTCGTACTGGCCGCGCTCGTTCGGATCGCCGTGCCCGTCGATCATCAGGTAGCGGATCGGTGGGACGGTGACGATCTCGAATGCACCACGTGGTGCGGTGTACGTGGAGATCTGCCTCTTGGGGTCGACCTTCACCCGTCCTCCTGCGACACGAGCCCCGATGCCATCAACGCGGTCTGGAAAACGTAGCGGTTCCAGGGGTCACGGGGGTCGCGTCCGGTCACGGCGGCGATCCGGCCCAGCCGGTAGCGGACCGTCTGCGGATGCACGTGCAGGTGCGCCGCGGCGGGGGCGGCGCCACCGGCCTGCAGCACGGTGTCGAGCGTGCGCAGCGCCTCGGCGTCCTCGCTGAGGCGCCCCAGGACCACCCGGGCGGCGCGCACGGGATCGGCGTCGGGGTGGCCGGACGCCAGCGCGACCACCTCGAGGTCGCCGGCGCCCAGCAGCGGGCCGGTCCAGGCGAAGCCGGGCGCGTGGCCGACCGCGTGCAGCGCCAGCCGGTGGGCCCGCGGAGCGGTGCGCGGCGTGACCCCGGCGTGGTGGGCGGCCCGGAGCCCAAGGCGCGACAGCCGCTCGGCCAACGCCTCGGGATCCGCGTGCGCCAACAGCACCACGCCGACCCCGTCCATCACGGTGTGGATCGAGGTGATGAGCGGTCCCTCGTCCGACTCGCGGACCCCCGCGACGGCCGCGGCCGCCTGGACGGGGTCGGGGCACGCGCCGATGACGACGAGGTCGAAGGAGGTGGGCAGCTCGGCCTCGAGCTCGCGCAGTCGGGCCGCCAGCGTTCCGGCATGGCTCTGGCGCCCGAGCAGCAGATCGGTCAGCAGCTGGCGCAGCGAGCTCTCGCGGTCGGACCCGAGGACGCGCCCCGTGGACTCGTACCCGTCGTAGATCGCGTCGGACAGCTCGTCCAGGGCGGCGAACCAGACCCGCACGAGCGAGGTGACGTCGTCCACCGAGACGTCCTCGCGGAAGCGGCCGGCGACCTCGTCGAGGAAGGTCGTCGCCGCCACCCGGTAGGCGCGCAGCACCGCCGAGAGCGGGCGGCCGTCGCGGGCACGGACGGCCCCGACGCCGCGGAAGAGCCGGATGTCCTCGTCGGTGAGGGCTCCGTCCTGCGCCCACAGGTCGAGCACCCGGTGCAGCGTCCACACGATGATCGAGCGAACCTCCTGGAGCTGGCGCTCGTCCAAGGTGGCGTAGGCGGGGATCTCGCGCGCGAGCGACGTCAGGAAGGTCTCGACGAGCGCCGACTCGCCCTCGGTGAGGCGGGCGCTGATCGCGCGGCGTCGGTCGACGGTCTCGGGCACGGCTCGTCCTCGTCGTCCTCACTGACAACACTTCTTGTCACTGAGGCACAAACGTACTGGTGCCGGCACCCCGCGTGCGTCACCGTGGCGGCATGTCCTTCACCCCCGATGTCATCGTCGTCGGCGCCGGGCTCGCCGGCCTCGTCGCCACCCACGAGCTCTCCCAGGCCGGCAAGCGCGTGCTGGTGCTCGACCAGGAGAACCGCAAGAACCTCGGCGGCCAGGCGTTCTGGTCGCTCGGCGGCCTGTTCTTCGTCGACAGCCCCGAGCAGCGACGCACCGGCATCAAGGACTCCCCCGAGCTGGCCACGCAGGACTGGCTCGGCTCCGCAGGGTTCGACCGCCTGGACGACGAGGACGTCTGGGGCCGGCGCTGGGCCGAGGCCTACGTGGCGTGGGCGGCCGGCGGCAAGCGCGACTACCTGCGGGCGCTGGGCCACCGCGTCATGCCGATGGTCGGTTGGGCCGAACGCGGCGACGGCGCGGCCAACGGGCACGGCAACTCGGTGCCGCGCTTCCACATCACGTGGGGCACGGGCCCGCGCCTCGTCGAGACGTTCGCCGACCCGGTGCTGAAGGCCGAGACCGGAGGACTGGTGCAGTTCGCGTTCCGCCACCAGGTGGATGAGCTGCTGACCGAGGACGGCGCGGTCGTCGGCGTCCGCGGGTCGGTGCTGGAGCCCGACGAGTCCGACCGTGGCGTGAAGTCGTCGCGCGAGGTGGTGGGCGAGTTCGAGCACCGCGCCGCCGCCGTGGTCGTCACCTCCGGCGGCATCGGCCACAACCACGCACTCATGCGTGCGAACTGGCCCACCGAGCGGATCGGTCCGGCCCCCGAGCACCTCATCTCCGGCGTCCCGGCCCACGTCGACGGCCGCATGCTCGAGATCTCCGAGCGCGCGGGCGGCCGCATCGTGAACCGCGACCGGCTGTGGGCCTACACCGAGGGCATCACCAACTGGGACCCGATCTGGCCCGACCACGGCATACGCATCCTGCCCGGCCCGTCGTCGATGTGGTTCGACGCGAACGGCCGCCGGCTGACCGGCATGTCGGGTGTCCCGGGCGCCGACACCAACGGCGCGATGAAGCAGATCCTGGCCACCGGTCACGACTACTCGTGGTTCGTGCTCACGCAGTCGATCATCGAGAAGGAGTTCGCCCTCTCGGGATCGGAGCAGAACCCCGACATCACGGGCCGCGACATCCGCGTCCTGCTCAAGGCCCGGCTCGCGAAGGGTGCGCCCGGGCCCGTGGAGCGGTTCAAGGAGCATGGCGTCGACTTCGTGGTGGCCTCGTCCCTCGACGACCTCGTGACGGGCATGAACGAGATCGCGCGCGGGCCCCAGCTGGACGCGACGATCCTGGAGCGCCAGATCGTCGCCCGCGACCGCGAGTTCGACAACGCGTTCACGAAGGACGTGCAGGTGATGGCGATCCACAACGCGCGCCGCTCGCGGATGGACAAGATCGTGCGGGTCGCGAAGCCGCACCGGATCCTCGATCCCACGCACGGCCCGCTCATCGCCGTGCGGCTCAACGTGCTGTCGCGCAAGACGCTCGGCGGCCTGCAGACGAACCTCGACTCGCAGGTGCTCGACGCCGACGGCGCACCCGTCCCCGGCCTGTACGCCGCGGGCGAGGTGGCCGGCTTCGGCGGCGGCGGCGTCCACGGCTACAACGCTCTCGAGGGCACCTTCCTGGGCGGCTGCATCTTCTCCGGCCGCGCGGCCGGCCGGGCGCTCGCGGGGCCTCAGACGCGGGCCTGAAACCTGCGCGCCTTCGTGGCACCCTGAGGAGAAGGAGGATGCACGGCTGTACCGGTACCGGGGGGTGCCCATGCCCGGAGGACGACGCGCACGCCGGCTCGCGCTGGCGACCGTGACGCTGCTCGCCCTGGTGGCCTCTGCCCTGACGACCGCGACAGCGCCGGCCGCCGCCGACTCCACGCTGTCGAGCATCCCGGTCGCCGAGCTCGACCTGGCTCCCGGGACCGAGGCCTGCTTCCCGGGCCACCATCCCGGCGAGACACAGGTGCTGACGTGCGAGTACGGGCACCAGGGCCCTCGCGTCCTGGCCATCGGGGACTCCCACCTGCGCGCCGTGTCCCCCGCGCTGCGACGGCTGGCCGAGGAGGGCAAGATGCGCGTCACGCTGATCATCCGCTCCCGCTGCGGGTGGTCGTCGCGGGTCATCGAGAACGACACGCGGTGGATCCGCGACGACTGCCAGACGTGGCGCCGCAACGTGGCGAAGTACATCCGTGAGCAGGATGACGTCCGCGCCATCGTCACCCACCACCGCGCCTCGACGATGGCCGGCCGCACCTCCCAGCGAGGACCTGACACGGTGAAGGCGTGGCGCGTCGCCCTCGAACGGCGGATTCCCGTGATCGCCCTGTCCGGCGCCGCCAACTGGCCGTTCAAGGACCCCATGCCGACCCAGTGCCTGCGGGAGAACCGGGCGCCGTCGCAGTGGGGCAACTGCTCGGCGAGCGTCCGCAAGGTGATGAAGTTCGACTGGACCGTCCCCGCGGTGGTGCTGGCGCGGCGGGCGTACGGCCCGACCGCCGCTTTCCGGATCGACCTGCGCGATGTCCACTGCCCGAAGCGCCGGTGCCGCGTCGTGACTCCGTCGGGCCAGATCATGTACCGCGACCACCAGCACCTCACGGCGACCTACAGCCGGTCGCTGGCTCCGTTGATGGAGAAGCGCCTGCGCGAGACGGGAGTCGTGTTCCCGAGCGCGAAGGTGTCCCGCTCGAAGCGCGTGGCGACCGCCGTCGCCCGCTGCCGCGCACTGCACCCGCTGCCCGCGCCGATGGTGTGCACGTCGCGCCACGGCCCGCGCCCCGGCGTGTCACCCTGAGACCGGGGAGGTGCCATGCGCGCTCGGATCGTCGTCGTCCTCGGCCTTGCGGCGCTGGTCCTGGGCGCCCTTCCTGCGGCCGCCCTGGACACCCCCCGGCTGTCGAGCATCGCGGCTGCCGAGCGCGACGTCGCTCCGGGAACCCGCGCGTGCTTCTCGGGCTCGGAGTCCGGCGTCACGAAGGCGCTCACCTGCCACTACGGCCGCAAGGGCCCGCGCCTGCTGGTGATCGGCGACTCGCACATGCGGGCGCTGTCCCCCGCGTTCCGGCGCCTGGCTGAGGCGGGGAAGATCCGCGTCACCCTCATCATCCGGTCGCGCTGCGGTTGGTCGTCGCGGCCGATCAAGAACCTCAAGGCGTGGGTCCGCGAGGACTGCCAGGCGTGGCGCGCGAACGTCACCCGCTACATCCGGCGCCAGAAGGGCGTGCGCGCGATCGTGACGAGCCACCGCGCCTCGACGATGCCCGGCACGCGGACCCAGCGCGGGCCCGACACCCTGAAGTCGTGGCGGGTCGCCCTCAACCGGCGGATCCCCGTGGTCGCGATCTCGGACTCCCCCAACTTCGTGCTTTCGCGCCCGTCGCCGACGCAGTGCCTGCGCCGCAATTCAGCCCCGCGAAACTGGCGGAAGTGCTCGGCCGACGTCGGCGACGTCATGTGGTTCGACTGGACCGTGCCGTCGGTGAAGCTCGCCCGGAAGAAGCACGGAGCGCGGTCGGCGTTCCGGATCTCGATGAAGGAGACGTACTGCCCGAAGCGCCGGTGCCGCGTCGTCACGCCACGGGGCCAGATCATGTTCCGGGACCACCAGCACCTGACCGCCACCTACACGCGCTCGCTCGCACCCCTGATGGAGCGGCGCCTGCAGGGCATCGGGATCCTGCCGTAGGTCGCTAGAGGAAGAGCTGGCCGGCGGCTGCTGCTGCGATGACCGCCACCCACACGGAAACCCGGCTCCACCACTGCGAGACGAACACGGCCACGGCGATCGCCAGCGTCCCGGGCGAGATGATGCCCTGCGTGATCACCGGGTCGTAGAGCGCCGCGGCGAGGATGCCGACGACGGCCGCGTTGACGCCCATCACCACGCGGCGGGCCGAGGGCGCCTGGCGCAGCCGGTCCCAGAACGGCAGGACGCCCACGACCAGCAGGCCCGCCGGCAGGAACACCGCCACGAGGGCGATCGACGCGCCCAGCACACCGTTCGGCCCGGACTCCATGCTGGCGCCGAGGTAGGCCGAGAACGTGAACAGCGGCCCGGGCACCGCCTGCGCCGCGCCGTACCCGGCGAGGAAGGTGTCGGCGTCCAGCAGACCGGCCTGCACGGTCTGCGTCTCCAGCAGTGGCAGGACGACGTGGCCACCGCCGAACACCAGCGCGCCGGTGCGGTAGAAGATGTCGGTCAGCCGTAGGGCGGGGTCGTCCGTGAGGGCCACGAGGACCGGCAGTGCCACGAGCAGCACCGTGAACACCGTCAGCGCGGCGATGCCGCTGCGGTGCGAGACCCGAGCGAGGTCGCGCACGGTCTCGGGGCGCTCCGCCCGCAGCCAGAGCCAGCCGATCAGCCCGCCCAGCACGATGACACCCACCTGCGCCACCGGGCTCGCCACGACGAGCAGCACCGCCGCACCGACGGCGGCGATCACGATCCGCTTGAGGTCGGGCGTCAGCGTGCGCGCCATCTGGATCACCGCCTGCGCGACGACCGCGACCGCCGCCGCCTTCACCCCGTGCAGCCAGCCCGCGCCGGAGACGTCACCGGACGCGGCGACCCCGTACGCGAACGCCACCAGGAGGATCGCGGACGGCATCGTGAACGCGAACCAGGCCGCCAGCAGACCGCCCACCCCGGCGCGACGCAGGCCGATGACCATGCCGACCTGGCTCGAACCGGGGCCCGGGAGGAACTGGCACAGGGCGACGAGGTCCGCGTAGGCCGCGTCGGTCATCCAACGGCGGCGCTCGACGAACGCCTCACGGAAGTACGCCAGGTGCGCGACCGGTCCGCCGAACGAGGTCAGCCCCAGGCGCAGGAACACCCAGAACACCTCGGCGACCGTGCCCTCGCGCGCCGTCCCCGATCCGGTCATCGCGACCATCATGACCTGCCGCCGTGCGAACGCGCCCCTCGAGTGGCCCCGGCGGGATGATCGTGCCCGAGCTGCGTTCGAGTCAGCCCCCGATTGCGGGGGTGTCGGCGGCGGCCGGCCGGCCCGAAGGTGAGTCCACCGGGTCCTCGACGGAGCGGGCCCACAGCGGAAGGACCCTTCATGACCCCACTCACGATCCTGCGCAACGGAGCCCTCACCGGCGCCGCGGCGATCCTCGGCGTCACGGTGCTCGCGGCTCCCCCGAGCCAGGCGGCCGCCTCCTCGAGCCTGTGCTCGAACGTCATCACCGTCGTCGTCCGCGGCAGCGACGAGGCCGCCGGAACGACGAACACCGCAACCACCAGCACCGCGCTCTACGCCTACAAGACGGGCATGGGCCGCCCGGGCCCCGTCGCCGGCGATCTGCAGACCGTCAGCAAGAAGACCGTCTACATCGCGGGCCTCAAGTACAACGCGGCCATCGGGATGGCCGGACTGGCCTACAACAACAGCCGTCACGGCGGTGTGGTGAACCTGCAGAAGTCGCTCAACTACCTCGCCACCAAGTGCCCCAACTCGAAGACGGTGCTCATCGGGTTCTCCCAGGGCGCCCACGTGATCGGCGACGCCCTGTCGGCCAGCAGCGGCGTGCGGCCCAACGCCACCGCGCGCGGCAAGATCGCCGCCGTGGTGTTCTACGGCGACCCGATGTACAACCCCACCGAGCCGTTCGTCGCGACCAAGGGACTCAAGAAGTTCGGCATGCTCGGCACGCGGGCCACCGGTGACCTCAAGGCCTTCGAGGGCCGGCTGCGGTCGTACTGCTTCTCGGGCGACCCGGCCTGCCAGGGCTCGACCAAGCGCGGGGGCCAGAACCTCACCGCACTGAACAACGCGGCGGGCCTGGCGATCCACCGCTCCTACTTCACGGCGCGCTCGACGCCGCGCGTCGGAGCGGTGAACTTCATCGCCGGCAAGACGGGCTGACCCACACCGCGAGGAGACCTACGCGGTCGGATGTTGTGCCGCTTTGGCCCGTATATGGGCCAAAGCGGCACAACATTTCCATTTTTTGGGGGGAGCTCGCGCTCCCTTGGCTCAGCGGCCGAGCACCTCGGCGGCGTCGACCGCGCCGTGCCGACTCTGGATCGCCTCCGCGAGGGCTGTCACGTGATCGTCGGAAACGTCGATGCCCACCTCGGAGAAGCCTTTCTGCAGTTCCTGCTCGACCGTGCCCTCGGTGGCCCCGTCCTGCCAGGAGGTGACGCGGTCGACGACGGTCTGGACGGCTTCGAGATCGATGTTCGAGTCAGTCATGTCAGGGAGGTACCCGGTCCGGCCGGTCGCAAGCGTTCGCGCGGCAGCGGGTCGGCGGTTCTCCGCGCCGACTCAGGCGAAGTCGGCCCCCGAGGCGCCGCCGGCGGCGCTCTCGGGCTCGCGCGCCATGGGGGTGAAGCGCGAGTAGTGGCCCTGGAAGGACACGGCGACCTTGTTGACCGGGCCGGAGCGGTTCTTCGCGACGATGATGTCGGCCTCGCCGGGACGCTCGGACTCGCCGGCGCCGTGGGCGTCGGGGCGGTTCAGCAGCATGACGATGTCGGCGTCCTGCTCGATCGAGCCGGACTCACGCAGGTCGGAGATCTGCGGGGTCTTGTCGGTGCGCTGCTCGGAGCCACGGTTCAGCTGGCTGATCGCGACGACCGGAACGCCGAGCTCCTTCGCCAGCAGCTTGATCTGACGGGAGAACTCCGAGACCTCGACCTGGCGGTTCTCGACCTTCTTGCCCGAGGTCATCAGCTGCAGGTAGTCGAGGACGACGAAGTCCAGGCCGTGCTGCTTCTTGATCCGGCGGGCCTTGGAGCGGATCTCGGGCATCGTCATGTTGGGGCTGTCGTCGATGATGATCGGCGCGGCCTGCACGGTGGCCATCGCGCGGCCGATGGCGTCCCAGTCGCGGCCCGACATGGAGCCGGCGCGCATGTGGTGGATGGCCACCTTGGCCTCGGCCGACAGCAGACGCATCGCGATCTCGGAGCCCGTCATCTCCAGGCTGAAGATCGCCGAGGTCAGACCCTGGCGGATCGAGGCATTGCGGACGAAGTCGAGCCCGAGCGTCGACTTGCCGACGCCCGGTCGCGCGGCGACGACGATCATCTGGCCGGGCTTGAAGCCGGTGGTGAGACGGTCGAGGTCGGGGAAGCCCGACATGACACCGTGCACCTCGCCGGAGCGGGTCTCGAGCTCCTCCAGCTCGTCGATCGTGGAGGACATGAGATCGGACAGGACGTTGTAGTCCTCGCCCGACTTGGTGCCGTCGACGTCGAGGACGGCCTTCTGGGCGCGGTCGACGATGTCCTGGATCTCGCCCGTGCCCGACTGGCCGAGCTGGGCGACCTGCTGGCCCACCTCGACGAGGCGCCGCAGCACGGCCTTCTCGTGCACGATCTCGGCGTAGTAGTCGACGTTGGCCGCGATCGGCACGCCCTGGACGAGGTCGTGCAGGTAGGCGGCGCCGCCGATGCGGCCGATCTCGCCGCGGCGGGTGAGCTCGGCGGCCACCGTGATGGCGTCGGCCGGCTCGCCGCGACCCGACAGGTCGGTGATGACGTCGAAGATCAGCTCGTGCGCGGGGCGGTAGAAGTCGCGGCTCTCGAGCAGGTCGGTGGCCGGGTCGATCGCGTTCTTCGACAGGAGCATCGCGCCCAGGACGCTCTGCTCGGCCGCCATGTCCTGAGGCGGAACGTAGCCCGAGCCCGCGGAGTCCGAAGATCGTTCGGACTCATACAGATCGGTAACGCTCACGGCACTCCTCGACGTGATCGGCAGCTGGGGGACAACCTACGGGCCAGGTCCGACAGAAGACCGGCTCCCCCCGGTCCAGAACCTCACCTCGGGTGACCTTACGGGCCCGCGGGACGGGGGTCGAGACAGCCGCGCACAGGCCGTGTGAACAAGTCCGCCGATCCTGTGGAAAACGCCGGTCGGGAGTGTGCACAGTCGGTGGACCACCCTGTGGAAAGCCTTGTGTGGCACAGGTCACACATGCCTCTGACCTGCGGAAACGTGAGTCACAAGGTGTGGAACGAACATGGTGGGGTGTGATTTTCGCCGTCCGAGTTTTCCACGGCGGCTACCACGAGGACCGCCGACATGTCGATAAATCCACCACATTCGTCACAGGAGTATCGTCGCCCCGTGCGGAACGCCTCTCTCGACCGTCGGATCCTGGCCATCACCGTCCCGGCGTTCGCAGCCCTGATCTGCGAGCCCCTCATGCTGATGGCCGACACGGCCATCGTCGGCCACCTCGGGCGCGCCGAGCTGGCCGCTCTCGGCGCCGCCTCCACCATCCTGTCGACGGTCGTCGGGCTGTGCGTCTTCCTCGCCTACGGGAGCACCGCCACCGTCGCCCGGCACCAGGGCGCGGGCGACGAACGGCGGGCCCTCGAGGCGGCCCTCGGCGGCGTCTGGCTGGCCCTGCTCATCGGCATGGCGCTCGGGACGCTGGCCGCCCTCACGGCCCGCCCGCTGGGTGCCGCCCTGGCCAGCTCCGACCGCGTCGCGGACCTCACCGCCGACTACCTGCTGGTCGCGGCCGCCAGCATCCCCGCGGTCCTGCTCGTCCTCGCCGCCACCGGGGCGCTGCGTGGCGTGCTCGACCTGCGCACGCCCCTCGTCGTCATGATCATCGCCAACGTCCTCAACGTCGTGCTGACCGTCGCCCTGGTCTACGGAGCGGACCTCGGCATGCGCGGCGCTGCGCTCGGGCTCGTGCTGGCGCAGTGGGCCGCCGCGCTGGCCCTCGTCGGGCAGGTGATCCGCCGCAGCCGGCACACGCACGCGTCGGCCCGGCTGCGGTGGCCCGACGTCGCGCGGGCCGGGCGCGACGGCGTCCCGCTGCTGCTGCGCACGCTGAGCCTGCGGGCCGTCCTGCTGCTGGCCACGCTCGTCGCGGCCGGCTTCGGCGACGCCTCGCTGGCCGCCCACCAGATCGCCACCACGATCGTGATGCTCCTGGCCTTCGCGCTCGATGCCTTCGCGATCGCCGCCCAGACGCTCACCGGCCACTCCCTCGGCGCGGGCGACGCCGAGGAAACCCGCGAGGTCACCCGGCGCGTCATCGCGTGGGGCTTCGGGTTCGGCCTGGCCGCGGGCGTCCTGCTCGCCGTGTCCGCTCCCTGGGTCGCCCGCGCCTTCAGCCCCGACGCCGACGTCCGGGCGGCCGCCGTCCCGGCCCTGCTGATCGTCGCGGCGATCCAACCGCTCTCGGGCGTGGTCTTCGTGCTCGACGGCGTGCTGATCGGCGCTGGCGACGGGGTCTACCTGGCGTGGGCCGGGCTCGTCGCACTGCTGATCTATGCACCCGTCGCACTGTGGATCCGCGAGACCGACGCCGGCTTCACGTGGCTCTGGGGCGCCTATGCCCTCTTCCAGGCGACGCGGTGGGTGACGCTGTGGGTCCGGCAGCGCGGCGACCGCTGGCTGGTCCTGGGCGCCGCCCGCTGAACCCACGCCGAACGTTCACCTGCGTTTCAGGTGGTTGACAGGTTCGGGGGCTTCCGTGGAGGCATGAGCATTCCCGTCCTGCGGACCATCCCGCGACTCGCCCGTTCCGGCTCCGACCGCGTCGGGCGCGTGTACGTCCTCACCACCGACGAGCTCGCCGGCGTCCTGCGTGAGACCGGGCCCCTCGAGGTCGTCTCGCACGAGGGCCTGCGCAGCCACATCGTGCGCGGCACGACGCGCCCCGCGGGCCGGCGGCTCCCCGGCCGTCGCCGCCAGGTGCCGTGCGGCGACGTCGAGCGCACCGAGCTCGACCTCCCGAACGGCACCGCGTGGCTCGACCGCGAGCTGGGCACCGACCGGATCATGGTGCGCACGTGGGCACCTCGCGACGGCTCCGAGCTCGACCAGACGCTGTGGTGGCAGGGTCACCCGGTCGCGGCCCGGCTGCCCGAGGCCGCCTGAGCCGACCGAACGAGGTTTCCTGTCACTTCACGAGGTTCGCGAACCACGTTCAGTGACAGCTTCCCCGGTTAACCGGGGAAACTGTCACCGGCGCCAGTACCCCGTGGCGTCGAGGCAGTCGCGGGGGACGCCGCGGTCGTCGGCGAGGTGACGGCGGACCTGCCGGACGGCGCCGGCCTCGCCGGCCACCCAGCAGAAGGTGGGGACGTCCGGCCACGGCAGGGCGCGGACGGCGTCGATCCATGCCTCGGCGCCGTGCACCCAGCGCACCGTGACGCCCGGCAGCGCGGGCAGGTCCTGGATCCCCTCAGGGGAGCCCACCTCGATCACGACGTCGGCGGTCATCGAACCCGGCCAGGCGTCGAGCAGGCGCGCGATCGCCGGGAGGGCGGTCTCGTCGGCGGCCAGCACCATCCGCTCGATGCCGGTGGGCAGGAGCAGCGAGCGCGTGGGGCCGACGATCCACGCCGGGTCGCCCGGAGTGGCGCGCCGTGCCCAGCCGGCCGCAAACCCGCCCTCGTGGAGCACGAAGTCGAGGTCGAGCTCGCCGCCGGCGAACCGTCGCGGCGTGTAGTCCTTGGCCACCGGGCGCCCGCCCGCGCCGCCCCACTCGA
Source organism: Aeromicrobium phoceense (assembly GCF_013868155.1). Lineage (NCBI taxonomy): Bacteria > Bacillati > Actinomycetota > Actinomycetes > Propionibacteriales > Nocardioidaceae > Aeromicrobium > Aeromicrobium phoceense. The sequence continues at coordinate 722,536 of NZ_JACEOG010000001.1, read as the reverse complement.
GCCGGTCGGGACCCTGCACCGGCAGCGGCGGCCGGTCGGTGCCCTCGAGCGGCACCAGCAGCTTCACGTGGTCGTCGAAGCCCTCGGAACGGAACGCCGCCGCGGTGCCGCCGGCGACGGCGAACTCCTCGAGCTGCTCACCCGCGAGGGTCACGCGGCGCGTGGTGGGCGTGACGTCGGCGACGCGCACGACGCGCAGCTCGCGCAGGATCGTGGGCCAGGCCACCGCCTCGCGCCGGGTGCGCGCCATCAGTCGCCCTTCTTCGCCGCGAATCCGACGGTGGTCCAGTCGAGCTGCCCCAGCGCGGAGGGGCCGAGGTTGCGCACCGTGGGATCGACGGCCTGGACGTCGGGCATCACGGCCAGCGGCAGGATCGACGCCTGGGCCCGCGCCACCTTGTCGACCTCGGCGATCGCGCCGGCCCGCTTGGCATCGTCCAGCTCCTCGATCGCCGCGTCGAACGCCTTCCCCGTGGCCTTGGACGACTTGCCGGTGAAGTTCATCGGGCTGTCGATCGGGGTAAACAGCCGCTTCGTGTCACCGAGGTCGAACGGCCCGACCTGCCAGGCGAACGTCGTGAGGTCGAACTTGAGCGGGATCACGAACTTCTCGAAGAAGGTGGCGCCGGGAACCGTGGTGACCTTGACCCGGACGCCGACCTCGGCCAGGTCCTCGGCGATCGCCTCAGCTCGCTGGACCGCGCCCGAGCGGGTGTCGGGGACCGGCAGGCTGAGGACGAGCGGGCGACCCTTGCGCACCACCGGACCCGTGCCGTCCTTGCGCCGCCAGCCCGCCCTCGCGAGGAGCTTCTGGGCCTTCGCGACGTCGCGGGCGATCGGGGCGGTGTCCCGGTAGCCGACCTGACCGGGCAGCAGGGCCACCGAGGTCATCGGGTCGGTGGGCACGCCGTACCGCTTCGACGTGTCGGCGACGATCCCGGCCGAGTCGACCGCGAGCGTCACGGCGCGGCGGACGTCGGCGTCCTCGAGCGGGCCGGCGCCGCCGTTGATCGTGAGGTGGGACCACTCGGAGCCACGGGAGGCGCGCAGGTCGGCCTTCGCGAGGTCGGCTCGGGTGGCCGGCGTGACCGGGGCGGACTCGAGCTCGCCGGCCAGGAACGCCTGGGCGAGCACGTCCTCCTCGCCGATCCGCCAGACAATGGAGTCCAGTCGCGGCGCGCGGCCCCACCACCGCGGGTTGCGCTCGAGGGTGATCGTGCCGGTGCGGCGCTCGATCTTCGAGACGAGGTAGGGACCGTTGGCCGAGGGCGCCTTGGCGGTCATGCCGCGATTGAACCGGTCAGCCGACTTCGTGTGGGCCTTCGGCAGCGTGGGGTAGACGGCGGCGGGCCAGTCGGCGGTGGGCTCCTCGAAGACCACGTCGTACGCGAACTTCCCGTCGGGCTCGACGGCCTCGACGAGGTCGTAGACGGGGGGCGCCGCCGCGGCGTAGTCGTCGTCCTGCAGCGCGGCCACCCACGCGACCATGTCGGCCGAGGTGATCGCGGTGCCGCCCTGCCAGACCGCCTTGCGGTTGAGCTCGACGCGGACGGTCAGCGGGTCACGGTCGGTGACCTCCACGCTGGTGGCGTAGTCGGGGTCGGCCGACCACGAGCCGTCCTCGGCCACCCGCACGGCACCGCCGAGCGTGGGATCGAGGATCTGCGGCGCCGTGCTGGCGACGCCGTCGGTGTGCACGGGGTTGAAGTTCGCCGGGAACGACGAGACGCCCAGGCGCAGGGTGCCGCCCTCGCGGACCTCGTCGGCCTCGGCCGGACGCAGGTCGGACATCGGCAGCGACGTGTCCTCGGCGGGCCTCTTCTCGGGAGCGGCGTCGTCGTCACCGCCGCCGCCGAGGCAGCCTGCGAGCAGCAGGCCCGCCAGCGCCCCGACAGCAAGGCGCCGGGCCCCGCGTGAAGCGGGACCCGGCGTCTTGGGGATCACTTGGAGGCGACGACGTTCAGCTTGACCGTCGCAGCGACCTCGGGGTGCACGCGGACGGAGACCGTGTGCGCGCCGAGGCTCTTGATCGGGTTGCCGACCTCGATCCGACGCTTGTCGACCTTGACGCCGGCCTCGGCCAGCGCGTTGGCGATGTCGGTGACGGTGACGGCGCCGAAGAGGCGACCGCCCTCACCGGCGTGGGCGGGGACGTTGATCGCGGACGACTCGAGGTTGCCCTTGATCGACTGCGCGGTCTCGAGGTCGTGCACGGCGCGCGCGTCGCGAGCAGCCTTGATCGACTCGACCTGCTTGGCGCCGCCCTTCGTCCAACGGATGGCGAAGTTGCGCGGCAGCAGGAAGTTGCGGCCGTAGCCGTCCTTGACCTCGACGATGTCGCCGGGCTGGCCGAGGTTCGTGACCTCGTGCGTGAGGATGAGCTTCATCTGTTCTGTGCTCCTGACTCAGCGACCGCTGGACGTGTAGGGCAGCAGCGCCATCTCGCGCGCGTTCTTGATCGCCTTGGCGATCTGGCGCTGCTCCTGGACGGAGACGCCGGTGACGCGACGGGCGCGGATCTTGCCGCGGTCGGAGATGAACTTGCGCAGCAGCGCAGTGTCCTTGTAATCGATGGTGGTGACGCCGGCGGCCGCGAGCGGGTTGCTCTTCTTCTTCGGCTTCCGGACAACGGGCTTGGCCATGATGCTCCTGGAAATGTTCTTGCTACGTGTGATGGATCAGAAGGGGGGCTCGTCGTTGGAGCCGCCGGCGTTGCCGCCGCCGCCCCAGGGGTCGTTGCCCCCGGAAGGCTGCTGCGGCGCGGAGGGCTGGGCCCACGCGCTGGCATCGGACTGCTGACCGCCCTGCTGGCCGCCACCGAAACCTCCGGAGTTGCCGCCGGCGTTGCCGCCGAAGCCTCCGGAGTTGTTGCCGCCGAAGCCGCCCTGGCCGCCGCCGCCACCCGACGTGCGGGTGACCTGTGCGGTGGCGTTGCGCAGCGACGGACCGACCTCGTCGACCGTCATCTCGACGCTCGTGCCACGACCGCCGTCCTGACGCTCGTACTCACGGACCTTCAGCGCACCGGTCACGATGACGCGGGTGCCCTTGGTCAGCGAGCCGGCGACGTTCTCGGCCAGCTGGCGCCAGGCCGAGCAGCGGATGAACAGCGTGTCGCCGTCCTTCCACTCGTTCGTCTGACGGTCGAACGTGCGCGCGGTGGACGCGACGGTGAAGTCGGCGACTGCCGCGCCCGACGGCGTGAAACGCAGTTCGGGGTCGCGGGTCAGGTTGCCGACGAGGGTGATGGTGGTTTCGCCTGCCATGGATCAGCCTTCTCTCGAGGTGCTCTCGCGACGAGTGTGTCGGATTCGGGGGACGGAATCACTCCGTCCACAGAATCACTTCACGTCGGGACGCGTGACCTTCGTACGAACGACGGACTCGTTCAGGGAGAGCTGACGGTCCAGCTCCTTGACCGAGGCGGGCTCGGCGGACAGACCGACGACGGCGTAGATGCCCTCGGACTTCTTGTTGATCTCGTAGGCGAGACGGCGCTTGCCCCAGACGTCGATCGCATCGACCGAGCCGCCGTCGGCGACGACCGTGTTGTTGAGGTAGGTCGAGAGGCTCTTCTCGACGGAACGCTCATCGATGTCGGCGTCGAGGATGACCATGACTTCGTACTTGCGCAGTGACACTGCGGATCTCCTTTGGACTGAGCGGTGACGGGCTTTCCGTCACAGGAGGGTGTTGCCTCGAACGGCAACCTCACGAGTCTAGCAGCGGCCCGTCGTTCCGGACGAATCCGACGGTCGACCGTTACTCGCCCGTGATGGCGCGCAGGACGTCGAGCTTCGCCGCACGCCGCGCGGGCAGCACCGCCGCGAGGACGCCCACGAGCGCCGACACCACGACGAACACCGCCAGGGAGCCTGACGGGATCGCCAGGTCGCTGATGCCGTCGTCGGCGAACGACCGCTGCAGCGCGATGCCGAAGAGCAGGCCCGCGCCGATGCCGAGGACGGCACCGAGGATCGCGATCGCGACCGACTCCAGGCGCACCATCCGGCGCAGCTGGGGACGCGTGAGCCCCACGGCACGCAGCAGGCCGATCTCGCGCGTGCGCTCGATGACGCTCAGCGCCAGCGTGTTGATGATGCCGAGCACCGCGATCACGATCGCCAGGCCGAGCAGGGCGTAGATCAGGTAGAGCAGGGTGTTGACCTGCGAGCGCTGCGCCTCGGCGTAGCTCTCCTTGTCCTGGACGACGATCGTGGGGTTCTCGCCCACCGCGCGCTCGAGGTTGGCGCGCACCGTGCGGGTGCCCGTGCCCGGCTCGGCGTTGAGCGCCAGCGTCGTGTCGCCGCGCTTGATGCCCGCCGTGGTGACCGTGGACAGCGGCACGACCGCCTGGCCGACGATGTTGCTGTCGGAGTAGACGCCGGTGACCGTGCCCTCGACCTTGCCCGTGCTGAACGACAGCTCGACGACGTCGCCCACGGTGCGGCCGAGCGACTCGGCGAGCGACTCGCTCAGGGCGATCGTGCCGTCCTCCGCCGGGGCCTCTCCCGCGGTGTAGTCGAGGTCGAAGACCGAGCCCAGCTGCACCGGATCGGTGGCCGAGGCGAAGACCTGCGAGCCGTCGGCGCGGAACACGATCGCCTGCACGGGAGCGACGCCCGCGACACCGGGCACCTCGGAGACCTTCTTGGAGATCTCGGGCGAGAACGGCTGCCCGCTCACGTTCTGGATCACGAAGTCGGCGGAGAACTCGCGATCGACGCCGGCGTCGATCGACTTGTTGATGGAGGCGCCCAGGATCGACATCGTGGTGACCAGCGCCAGGCCGATCATCAGTGCCGAGGCCGTGGCCGCGGTGCGCCGCGGGTTGCGGCGGGCGTTCTGCGCGGCCAGCTTGCCGACCGACTTGTACAGCAGCCGGTACAGCGCGCCGAAGACCGCGAGCACGGGGGTCGCGATGATCGGGCTGCCGAGCGCCACGGCCATGAGCACGCAGAAGATGCCGGCACCGACCCAAGCGATCGGCTGGGGGACGTCGAGCCACGAGCCGGCCGCCATCGCCCCGGCGCCGAGGAGGCCGAAGAGCAGAGCGAGCACGAGGCGCCACCGCAGCGACGACTCCGGCATCGCGATCTCGTCGCGCATCGCGGCCACCGGCGGCACCCGCGCCGCCCGGCGCGCCGGGATCCACGCGGCGAGCATCGTCACGAGCACGCCCACGACGTAGGCGAGCACGATCGTGCGTGTCCGGAACACCAGGGCGGTGCCCGACAGGTCGAGCCCGAAGTTGCTGAACAGCACCTTGAGCAGCATCGCCAGGGCGAACCCCAGCGCCAGTCCCAGCGTGGAGCCGATGATGCCGATGACGAAGGCCTCGGTCAGCACCGACCGGCTCACCTGGCGGCGGGACGCGCCGAGGGCCCGCAACAGTGCCAGCTCGCGGCTGCGCTGCGCGACCAGGATCGAGAACGTGTTGACGATGAGGAACGTGCCCACCACGAGGGCGATGCCGGCGAACACCAGCAGGAAGGTGTTGAGGAAGCCGAGTAGCTGGTCGAAGAGGTCCTTGGACTCCTGCGCGACGAAGTCGCCGGTGACCGCCTCGGTCCCTTCCGGGATGACCTCCGCGACCTGGTCGGCGACCTGCTGCTGCGTTGCTCCGGGCTTGGCCTCGACCTGGATGACGCTGTACGCGTCCTGGCCGTCGAGGAAGTACTTCTGGGCGCTCACGTCATCGAACATCACGAGCGTCGCGCCGGCCAGGCCGCCGGAGGTGAAGTCGAAGATGCCGACCAGCTCGGCCTTGAGGATCGGCGGGTCGCTGGGCAGCGCGATCTTGGCGGTGTCGCCGATGCGGTAGCCGGCGACCTCGGCCGAGCGCGCGTCGAGCGCGATCTCCCCCTCCTTCGCGGGAGGGCGGCCGCCGTTCCAGCTCAGCATCTGCTCGCCCGCGGCGTTGGGGATCGGGTCGGCCGGGCCCGCGTTGAGCGCGATGGTCGGGGCGCCCGTGCCGCCGAGGAGCCGGTTGTTCTTCTTCACCACGAACAGGCCACCGCCGTTGACGGCACCCTCGGCGCGCGCCACGTCGGGCAGCGCCGCGACCTGGCCGACGACCGAGGCCGGGATGGTGCGTGCCTCCCGGTTGACGCTCATCGCGACCGCGTCGCCCTCGGCGGTCTGCGGGCGCACGGCGACGTCGGTGACGGTGCCCAAGGCGATCTGGTCGAAGCTCTTGCCGATCGTGTCGGTGAACACGAGCGATCCGGAGAGGAACGCGATTCCCAGCACGATCGCGAAGGCGCTCAGGAAGAGGCGAACCTTGCGGGCGACGAGGTTGCGCCAGGTGACTCGACGCACGTCACGCGCCGATCCGGCGCTGCACCACGCTCATGCGCTCGAGCACCTTCTCCGCCGTGGGGTGGCGCAGCTCGGAGACCACGCGGCCGTCGGCGAGGTAGACCACGCGGTCGGTGTAGCTGGCCGCGACGGGGTCGTGGGTCACCATGACGATCGTCTGGCCGAACTCGTCGACGCTGCGGCGCAGGAACGAGAGCACCTCGGCGCCCGACGTGGAGTCGAGGTTGCCGGTGGGCTCGTCGGCGAACACGATCGAAGGCCGGCTGACGAGCGCGCGGGCGCAGGCCACGCGCTGCTGCTGGCCGCCCGACATCTCGTTGGGGCGGTGCTTGAGGCGGTCCGCGAGGCCGACGGCGTCGATGACGTTGCGGTACCACTTCTCGTCGGGCTTACGGCCGGCGATCGACAGCGGCAGCAGGATGTTCTCCTCGGCCGTCAGCGTGGGCACGAGGTTGAAGGCCTGGAAGACGAAGCCGATCTTCTCGCGCCGCATCACGGTGAGCGCCTTGTCGTCGAGCTTGGCCAGCGTGGTGGGTCCGATCGTCACGCGGCCGCCGTCGGGGGTGTCCAGCGCGGCCATGCAGTGCATGAGTGTGGACTTGCCCGAGCCCGACGGACCCATGACGGCGGTGAACTCACCCTCGTAGATCTCCAGTGAGACTCCGTCGAGCGCACGGACCTGCGCATCGCCCTTGCCGTAGGTCTTCGTCAGCTCGTGCGCGTGCGCCGCGACGGTCTTCTCCATGGGCAGAGCCTAGGCGAGAAAACCTGAGTTCCGGCACGGGGTCACTCAGAGTTACACGATGTGAGCCGAACCACCCCACAGATCGACCCGGGCGTCGGCGTCATGTCCGGCCAGCTCGTCGATCCGCTCGAGCTCCTCGGTGGTGAAGTCGGTGTTGGCCGCGGCGGCGACGTTCTCGTCGAGCTGCTTCGTGCTGGAGGCGCCGATGAGGGCCGAGGTGGCCGCTCCCGGACGCAGCACCCACGCGATCGCGAGCTGGGCCAGGGACTGCCCGCGCTCGCGGGCCACGTCGGCCAGCCCGCGCAGGCGGTCGCGGTTCGCCTCGACCACGGAGTCGTCGAAGGACGACCGCCCGCCGGAGCGCTCGACCGGCTCGTCGCCGAGGTAGCGGTCGGTCAGCAGGCCCTGCGCCAGCGGCGTGAAGGCGATCGATCCCATGCCGGTGTCCTTGAGGGTGTCGAGGAGCTCGTCCTCGACCCAGCGGTTCACCATCGAGTAGGCGGGCTGGTGGATCACCAGCGGTGTGCCGAGGTCGGCCGCGACCTCCGCGGCCCGGCGGGTGCGCTCGGCCGAGTAGGACGAGATGCCCACGTAGAGCGCCTTGCCCTGGCGCACGGCGGTGTCGAGCGCGCCGACCGTCTCCTCCACGGGGGTGTCCGGGTCGGCTCGGTGCGAGTAGAAGATGTCGACGTGGTCCAGGCCCATCCGCTGGAGTGACGCGTCGAGGCTGGACAGCAGGTACTTGCGCGAGCCGAGGAACCCGTAGGGGCCGGGCCACATGTCCCAGCCGGCCTTGGTGGAGATGACCAGCTCGTCGCGGTAGGGAGCGAAGTCGCCGCGCATCATCCGGCCGAAGTTCTCCTCGGCCGAGCCGTACGGAGGGCCGTAGTTGTTGGCGAGGTCGAAGTGCGTGATGCCGAGGTCGAACGCGTGGCGGAGCACCTCGCGCTGCGTGTCGAAGGTGCGGTTGTCACCGAAGTTCCACCACAGCCCGAGGCTGATCGGCGGCAGCAGCAGCCCGGACCGGCCCACGCGGCGGTACTCCAGCCCTTGGTAGCGATCGGCGTCAGCCTGCCAGGGGCGGTTCGTCTCGGGAACGCGGTTGCGGGTCCAGTCGGTGCTCATGGGTCCACGGTAGGGCGCACCCACGACACCGGCGACCGGGTCAGGCCAGGCGGGTGATCTCGACCTCGACGGTGGTGCTGACCTCGCCGTCGGTGGAGTAGATGCCGCGCAGGTTGGGGTTGTCGTCGAAGTCGCGTCCGCGCGAGACCACGATATGGCGCTCGCCGGGGGCCTCGCCGTTCGTGACGTCCCAGCCCACCCAGCGACCGTCCCACCACTCGAGCCACGCGTGCGGCTCGGCCGCGACCGGGGCGTCGACCTGCGGGTCGGCCTCGGGGTGGACGTAGCCGGCCACGAAGCGCGCCGGGATGTTCACGTGGCGCAGGGCGCCGATCGCGATGTGCGTGATGTCGTGCGTGACGCCCCGGCCGGTCTCCCACGCCTCCTCGGAGGTGGCGCTGACGTGGGTGGCGGCGACGAGCCGCGTGACGCGGGTGCGCAGCAGCTCCACCACCCGCTCGACGTAGGCGCCCGGGGTGGGGGCGTCGGCGCGGATCGCGTCGAGCTCGGTCACGAGCGACGACGAGGGACGCACCTTGTCCTGCTGGTGCACGAACTCGCAGTAGCGGTCGAGGGTGTTCGGGTCGAGGGCGTCCCAGCCGATCGACTCGCCGGGCTCGGCGGGGTCGGCCGTGTCGACCACGGAGGTGGCCACGACCGTGAGCTCGTCGTGCGGCTCGGTGACCTCGAACGCCGTCACGGTGGCGCCCCAGTAGTCGCGGTACTCCTGCGACCACGCGGTGGGCGCGATCTCCAGGCGCGTGCGCCGCACGTACTGGTGGGCGGTGGTCTGCGGCGTCAGCCGCGCCTCGCTGTAGGAGGCCACGGTGGGCTCGGAGTACGTGTACGTGGTCGCATGGCGGACCCTCATCCTCAAGCTCACAGCGACACCCGTCCTCTCCAGCTGTGCCAGTCCTCCTGGGCGAAGTAGCGCGCGGTGATCGCGTCGCTCGCGGCCGAGCAGGCGCGCTGCAGGCGCTCCATCTCGACCGGCATGGTCTCGAGGATCTCGTTCAGCGGGCGGTACTCGATCTCGGTGCGGGCCCGCCCGAGCAGGCGCAGAGCCTCGTCGGAGAAGCCCGCGCGGCGTCCGGTGACGTCGAGCCGGGTCAGGGCGCGCTCGGCCTCGCTCAGGCTGGAGATCAGCGACCGGGGGAACCAACGGTCGAGCAGCAGGTACTCGGCCGAGGCGCTGTCGCGCTCGATGCCGCGGTACGTCCGCAGGAAGCTCTCGTAGCCGCCGCACGCACGCAGCGTGTTCTGCCACGCGATGCCCGACGCCCCGGCGCTGGCCGCGGTGGACAGCAGGCGCGCGGTCATGTCGGTGCGCTCGATGTTGCGGCCCAGCACGTAGAAGTACCAGCCCTGGTCGCGCGGCATGGAGTCGTCGGCGGTGCCGGCGATCATCGCGGTGCGGCGGCGGACCCAGTTGAACATCTCCGCCGGACGCATCGAGGTGGCCGCCGGGACGCCCTGCCACGTGGTGTTGATCGCGGACCAGACGTCGGTGGACAGCGTCTCGCGGGCACTGCGGGCGGCCTCACGCATCGACCCGATGACCGACGCGATCGAGCTCGATGACTTCTGGTCGTAGGCGAGCAGGTCGAGCATCGACCAGCGGTTCGGCACGCCCTCGAAGCCCTCGATGCCCATCACCGCGAAGAGCTGCTGGCAGCTGGTGACCTCGTCGATGGCGGGGTCCTCGACCAGCATCTGCATCTGCACGTCGAGCAGGCGCGCCGTGTCGTCGGCGCGCTCGAGGTAGCGGCCGATCCAGAAGAGGGACTCGCCGATCCGGCTGAGCATCAGCCCTCACCTCTCAGCGGCGCGTTGATGGGCGCCATCGTCTGGGTCTGGGTGACCGGGTCGAGGTCGTCGTCGGGCTCCTCGATCGGCTCGGTGGGCCGGGCCAGCACCCACGTGTCCTTCGAGCCGCCACCACGGCTGGAGTTCACGATGAGCTCGCCCTCGGGCAGCGCGACGCGGGTGAGGCCGCCGGGCAGCACCCACACGTCATCGCCGTCGTTGACCGCGAACGGGCGCAGGTCGACGTGGCGGGGACGGATCCCGTCCTCGACGAGCGTGGGGACGGTGGACAGCGAGATCACCGGCTGGGCGATCCAGTCGCGGGGCGCGGCGATCACCTTGGCGCGCAGCTCCTCGAGCTCCTCGCTGGTGGCCGCCGGACCGATGACGATACCCTTGCCGCCGGAGCCGTCGACGGGCTTGAGCACGAGCTCGTGGAGCCGGTCGAGGACCTCCTCGCGCTGCTCGTCGTCGCCGCAGCGCCACGTGTCGACGTTGCGCAGGATCGGCTCCTCGTGGAGGTAGTACCGGATCAGGTCGGGCACGTACGTGTAGAGCAGCTTGTCGTCGGCCACGCCGTTGCCGACCGCGTTCGCGATCGTGACGTTGCCGGCCCGCGCGGCGTTGATGAGGCCGGGGACGCCGAGCGCCGAGTCGGCGCGGAAGGCCAGCGGGTCGAGGAAGTCGTCGTCGATGCGGCGGTAGATGACGTGGACGGGCGCCAGTCCGTCGGTGGTGCGCATCATGACGCGACCGCCGTGGCAGACCAGGTCGCGGCCCTCCACGAGCTCGACACCCATCGTGCGTGCCAGGAGGGTGTGCTCGAAGTAGGCCGAGTTGTAGACGCCCGGCGTCAGCACCACGACGGTGGGCTCGCTCACGCCCGCGGGCGCCGCGGCGCGCAGCGCCGACAGCAACTGGCGCGAGTAGCGCGCCACGGGGCGGATGCGGTGGTCGGCGAAGACCTCGGGCAGGCCGCTCGACATCGCGCGTCGGTTCGTCATGACGTAGGAGACGCCCGACGGCACGCGCGCGTTGTCCTCCAGGACGCGGAAGTCGCCGGCGCCGTCGCGGATCAGGTCGATGCCCGAGACGTGGATGCGCACGCCGTTCGCGGGGTCGATGCCGGCGACGACGCGGTGGTAGTGGCTCGAGGTGACGACGGTCTCGCGCGGCACCACGCCGTCGCGGAACAGCTCGCCCGCGCCGTACGCGTCGGCCAGGAACGCCTCGAGCGCCTTGACGCGCTGCTTGACGCCGGCCTCGACCTCGTCCCACGCGTCGGCCTCGATGATGCGGGGAACGATGTCGAGCGGGAACGGACGCTCCTCGCCGGCCACGCCGAAGGTGATGCCCTGCTCGAGGTAGGACGACGCGAGCCCGTCGGCGCGCTGGCGGACCTCCTCGGGAGGCATCTTCCCGAAGGCCGCGTGGACGGAGGAGTAGAGGTCGCGCAGACCCTCGTCGCCGTACATCTCGTCAAAGCCCGCGACGGGTCCGTATCCCTCGAACAGTTGCGCCTGGGTCACGGACTCCACCTTAGGGGCGGATTGTCACTTGCACGTTTCGGCCGCCGGCGCTCCCGAAAAGGCCTCTCGCGCGGTTACGCTTCGTAGCGGAAAGGGGCGCGCCCATGACCGCAGGTGACGTCTTGGTGCTCAACGCGAGCTACGAACCGCTGCAGCGCGTGTCCCTGCGCCACGCCATCAAGATGCTGGTGCGCGAGGTGGCGGTCATCGAGGAGGCGGCCGACGACTCGTTCGGCCCGTTCCCGCGGCCCCGGGTCCTGCGCCTGGTGCGCTACGTCGTGGCGCGCTGGATGCACCGGCGCAGCCACCTGTGCACCAAGAGCGCGATCAAGGCCCGCGACCGCCGGTGCGCCTACTGCGGCGGCTCGGCCGAGACCGTCGACCACATCGTCCCGCGCTCGCGCGGCGGCGGGCTCACGTGGGAGAACGCCGTGGCCGCCTGCCTGCGCTGCAACCACAAGAAGGGCAACCGCACCCCCGCCGAGGCCGGCATGCCACTGCTCATCACCCCGGCGCGGCCCACGTCCTGGGTCGCCTGACCGGGGAATCGGTCAGAGGCCGACGGACTCGTAGATGTCGTCGAGCTCGTCGAGGTAGGCGCCCTCGTCCTCGCCGGCGCGCTGGTAGGCCTCCATCGCCTTGGCCTGGACCTGCTCGGCGACCTTCTCGTAGCGGGCGTTCCACTTCTCGGCGTCGATCTGCCAGTAGCCGCACGTGTAGAAGGAGGCCTGCGGCCAGCCGAGGTCGCGGCGCAGCAGCTTGCGGGCGGCACGGCCGGCGCGGGCCTCGCCCGCGAGCCAGACGTAGCGACCCGTCGGATCGGCGGGCAGGTCACGCGCGCGCAGCGCGGCCTCGAGGGCGTCGGGGATGTCGTGGTCGTTCTCGACGACCTGCCACTGCACCGTCACGTCGGCGGTCGAGGGCAGCGGCACCTCGTCGGACCCGTCCTTGACCACCACGTGCACGTCGGCCCGGACGCCGGGCGCGAGGCCGCGCAGGATCCGCGCGAGCGCCGGGACGCCGGTCAGGTCGCACACGAACACCTGCTGGGTGGCGTCGGCCGGCGGGCGGTAGAGGCCGTGCGGCTCGAGCAGGCCGACGCGGTCGCCGGGCTCGCACGTGCGCGCCCAGTCGGACCCGACCCCGTGGTCGTGCAGGGCGACGTCGACGTCCACGCGGACCCGGCCCTCGACGATGCGGTGGTCGGAGATCGTGTAGACCCGCGGCACCAGCTCCTCGGCGCCCTCGGGGTAGGTGACCGACCAGTCCTCGCCGATCTCGGGCAGGACGACCGGGGCGTCGGGGCGCGGCGGCAGCAGCAGGCGCACGTACTCGTCCGGGATGCCGGTGGACTGCCACTCGTCGATGTCCCCGAGGGTGATCGAGACGAGGTGCGGGGTCAGGACGCGACGACCGAGGACGGTCGCGACAAAGGTCTTCACTGGGATCCTCCGATGCTCGGCCGCCGGGCGGCCCGGCCCGGATCGGCCTCCAGGCACGTCCGGGGTACTGCGTTAGGCCAGCCTAACAAACATCGTTGGATAGCCTCGAGCCGTGACCCTGCACGTACGGACCATCGAAGCCGAACAGCACCTGGCGTTCGTCGCCTCGCGCGGTTCGGCGAGTTTCCTGCAGACCCCCGCGTGGGCGGCGGTGAAGTCCGAGTGGCGGGGCGAGTCGATCGGCTGGTTCCGCGGCGACGAGCTCGTCGGCGCCGGTCTCGTGCTGTACCGGCAGGTGCCGAAGCTGAAGCGCTACCTGGCCTACCTGCCCGAGGGCCCCGTGCTCGACTGGAGCCGCGACGTGCCCGAGGCGCTCGACGCGATGAGCGCCCACCTCAAGGCCAACGGGGCATTCGGCATCCGCATGGGACCGGCCCTGGTGACCCGTCGCTGGGAGGCCGCCACCCTCAAGGCCGCCCTCGCCGACGACGTCCTGAGCCGGCTCGGCGACGTCCCGGCCGACCACACCGACGACACGGCGCTCGCCGTGGCCCAGCAGCTCCGTTCGCTCGGGTGGCGCGAGCAGGCGGCCGAGGGCGGCTTCTCCGCCGGCCAGCCCAAGTACAACTTCCAGGTGCCGCTCGCCGGTCGCACCGAGGACGACGTCCTGGCCGGCATGAACCAGCTCTGGCGCCGCAACATCCGCAAGGCCGCCAAGCAGGGCGTCGAGGTCACCGTGGGCACCCGCGACGACCTCGCCGAGTTCCACCGCGTCTACGTCGAGACCGCGGAGCGCGACCACTTCACGCCGCGGCCGCTCTCGTACTTCCAGACCATGTGGGACGCGATGACGGCCGAGGATCCGCAACGACTGCGCCTCTACCTGGCCCGCCACGAGGGCGACCTCGTCGCCGCCACCACGCTCGTGCAGGTCGGCACCCACGCCTGGTACTCCTACGGCGCCTCCACCACCGCGAAGCGCGAGGTCCGCGGCTCGAACGCGGTGCAGTGGCAGATGATGCGCGACGCGATCGCCGGAGGTGCCGAGGTCTACGACCTGCGCGGCATCACCGACACCCTCGACACCGACGACTCCCACGTGGGCCTGCTGCAGTTCAAGGTCGGCACCGGTGGCGAGGCCGTGGAGTACCTCGGCGAGTGGGACCTGCCGCTGAACCGCCCGCTGTACGCCGCGTTCACGGCCTACATGAAGCGCCGCGGCTGACCGTCGCCGCCAACCGACCGGGACCCGGCCGACGGCGGTTGCTCGGGTCAGGTCGGGAATGATGGGGCCATGTCGTTCGACCTCGAGATCCGTGCCGCCGACTGGCGTGCCCACCTGGCCACGACCCACGCCGCGCTGCCGGGCCTGGTCCCGGTGATCAAGGGGAACGGCTACGGGCTCGGCCGCCAGCGGCTCGCCCGCGAGGCCGGCGCGCTGGGACTCGAGACCATCGCCGCCGGCACCTACGAGGAGGCCGACGAGCTGCTCGGCGCCTTCACCGGCGACGTGCAGGTGCTGACGCCGTGGCGCCCCTTCTCCCGCCGCGTCGCCGATGCGCGCGTGGTGCACACGCTCGGACGCCTCGAGGACATCCCGGCGCTCGCCGCCCAGCTGCCCGGCGCCCGCGTCCTGGTCGAGATCGAGACCTCCATGGCGCGCCACGGCTTCGACCGGCACCGCCTCACCGAGGCCGCCCGCGCCATCGCGGAGGCTGGACTCGTGGTGGAGGGCTTTGCGATGCACCTGCCGATGACCGGTGGGAACCTCGACGAGGCCCGGATGTGGTGCGCGGTCCTGGCGACCTCAGCGCTGGAGACGACCACGGTGTTCTGCTCCCACCTGACCGGTCCCCAGCTCGAGCAGCTGCGCACCGAGCGACCGCAGCTGACCATTCGACCGCGCGTGGGCACGAGCCTGTGGCTCGGACGGCTCGACGCGTTCAGCGTCCGCGCCACCGTGATGGACGTGCACACCATCCAGCGAGGCGAGCGGATCGGCTACCGCCAGGGACGCGTCCCCCGCGCCGGCCACGTGCTGGTGATCGCCGGCGGCACGAGCCACGGCATCGGGCTCGAGGCTCCGCGGGCGGTGACCGGCGTCGCCGGTCGCAGCAAGGCCGCGGCCAAGGGCGGTCTGGCCGCCGCGGGCCTGGCCCTGTCGCCGTTCACGATCGACGGGAAGCTGCGCTGGTTCGTCGAGCCGCCCCACATGCAGGCCAGCATGGTGCTGCTGCCCGAGGGCGCGACCGTCCCGGCCGTGGGCGACACCGTGCCGGCCCAGGTGCGCTACACGATCGCCAGCTTCGACACGATCCGCGAGGCCTGAGCCGAGCGGGACTCAGTCCCGTCCGCCTCCACCGCCGCCGCCGGCGCCCCCGCCGCCCCCGGGCGTGGGGACGGTCGGCGGCGGCTCGGACGACGGGGGCGGGGTCGTGGGAGCCGGCGTCGTCGGAGCCGGCGTGGTCGGCGCGGGCGTCGTCGGCTTCGGAGCCGGCTGGGTCGGCCGCTTCGTGGGCTCGGTCTTCTTCTTCTCCGGCTCCTTCTTCGGCACCGGGTTGGAGATGGCCGTGCCCTTGTCGGCCTTGATGTTCGCGCGCGGCGGGAAGGAGCCGCACTCGGAGCCCTCGAGCGCGCTGTTCATGAACGCGCCGAAGGTCTGCGCCGGGTAGGTGCCACCGAAGAACGGGTTGAGGTAGCCCTCGAGCTCCTCGTTGCCCTTGCCGCGGTTGTACATGACCGCCGTGGCCAGCTTCGGGGTGGCGCCCACGAACCACGAGGACGAGACGCGCTCGTTGTCGCCGTCGCCGTCGGTGGCGGTGGCCGTGCCCGTCTTGCCCGCGGTGGGGCAGAAGGTGGCGGCCTGCCGGCCCGATCCGCTGCGCACGACGGTCTGCATCGCGGCCAGCGTGTCGGCCGCGACGTCCTCGTCGATGGCCTGCGTCGTGGCGACGTTGTGCTTGAACACGCGGGCGCCGTTGCGGTCGTTCACGCGCTCGATGACGTACCAGTCGGCGCGCTTGCCCTCGGCCGCGATCGTGGCGTAGGCGTTGGCCATGTCGATCGGCGCCACGGGGGCGTAGCCGAGCGAGACGCCGATGACCGGATCGATCCGCTCGAGCGTGGACTCGGGCAGGCCGGCCTCGCCGGCCGCCTCGATGATCTTCTCCTCGCCGTCCTTCATCTGGTCGGTGAGGTCGACGAACGCGGTGTTGACCGAGAACTCGGTCGCGCGCTCGAGGTTGATCCGTCCGTAGGACCGGCCTCCGGAGTCGCCCTGGTTCTGGATCTCGGCGTCACCGATCCTCAGGGGCGCGTTGCCGTTGAGGCTCGTCTGGAGGCTGTAGCCGTTCTCGAGCGCCGCGATGACCGCGAAGACCTTGAACGTCGAGCCCGGCTGCGTGCCGAGCGTGGCCCAGTTCAGCTGGTTCTTGAGGTAGTCGGGACCGCCGTACATCGAGCGGACCGCGCCCGTGCCGGGCTCCACCGAGACGAGCGCCGTGTTCAGCTCGTCGAGGCCCTCCGGCCGCACCTCCTTGACGGCGTCGACCGCGTCGGCCTGCTTGTCCTTGTCGATCGTGGTGACGACGCGCAGGCCGCCACCCTCGATCTCGGAGTCGAGGAAGCCCTCGGCCGCCATCTGCTTGCGGACCAGGTCCAGCACGTGACCCTTCGGGCCCTCGAAGCGCTGGTTGGCGCGCTGCTTCTTGAACTTGGGGAACTTGCCCTTGTGGGCGGCGGCCTGCTCGGCCGTGATGGAGCCCTGCTTGACCATGCCGTCGAGCACGTAGTTGTAGCGCGGCAGGACGCGGTCCTTCGCGCCCTCGGCGTAGGGGTCGAAGTACGAGGGGTTGTTGATCACGGTGGCCAGGAAGGCGGCCTGGCCGACGTTGAGCTTGGCGGCGGGCTTGCCGAAGTACGTGCGCGAGGCCACCTCGACGCCGTAGGAGCCGTTGCCGTAGTAGATCGTGTTGAGGTAGCCCTCGAGGATCTCGGACTTCGTCAGCTGGTTGTGGATCTTGACCGAGAGGATCGCCTCCTTCGCCTTGCGCGTGTAGGAGCGGTCCTGGTTCAGGTAGAGGATCTTGACGTACTGCTGCGTGATGGTCGAGCCGCCGCCGGTGATCTGGCCGCTCGTCGCGTTGTTGCGGGCGGCGCGGACGATGCCGCGGACGTCGATGCCGCGGTTCTCCCAGAACGTGCGGTCCTCGGCGGCCACGACGGCGTCGCGCATGACCTCGGGGATCTCCTCGTACTCGAGGCTCTCGCGGTTCTGCGTGGCGAAGCTGCCGAGCTTGGTCTTGCCGTCGGAGTAGTAGACGTTCGTGGTCTCGGTCTGGAAGTCCGCGTTGGGGTCGGGGATCTTCACGGTCGCGTAGAGGATCGCGAACAACAGCGCCCCGGCGATGAAGCCCAGGACGGCGAGGAAGAGCATCCACCGCAGCACGCGGACGGGCCACGAGCCGTTCCCACCGATGCCGCGGGCGAACCTCGAGAGGCGGCCCTGCTTGTTCTTCGTGCGAGTTTTCGCCACGAATCGTTCCTTCCGGACGACGAGTACCAACGCAACAGTCTGACGGAAGTTCCTGAGAAACCCATGACCGGCGGGGTCGGGGTCTCGATTTTCCGCTGACTCGATGTATCGTACCGATATAGCCGTTCGTGGCATCGAACGGAAGTCACGGTGGGGGGAGGCGACGATGGCACGACGTGGAGCAGCACTGGAGCTGGCCGTACTCGGACTGCTCGCCGACTCCCCGATGCACGGGTACGAGCTGCGCAAGCACGTCAACGGCCTGCTCGGCTGGACGCGGCTGCTGTCCTACGGCACCCTCTACCCCTGCCTCAAGCAGCTGACCCGTGGCGGGTTCATCGCCGCCGACACCGAGACGTCGCCGCGCGGCAAGCGCCCGCGCATCGTCTACCGGCTCACCGCCGAGGGCAAGGAGTACTTCACCTCCCTGCTCGAGGACGGTGGCCCCTCGGCCTGGGACGACGAGAACTTCGGGGTGCGGTTCGCACTGTTCGCCCGCACCAGTTCCCCCACCCGGGTGCGCATCCTCGAGGGACGCCGGTCCCGTCTCGAGGAGCGCCTCGACAACGTCCGCACGGCTGCGGCCCACCGCCGCGAACGCATGGACGCCTACACCCGCGAGCTCCAGCGCCACGGCCTCGAGTCAGTGGAGCGCGAGATCAACTGGTTGACCGAGTTGATCGACCGTGAACGCGCCGACGCGTTCACGGAGCAGGAAGAAACCAGTACGACAGACAAGGAAAAGTGAGGTCTCCATGAGTTCGGAGAACAAGGTCCGCGTGGCCATCGTCGGCGTTGGAAACTGCGCCACGTCCCTGATCCAGGGCGTCGAGTACTACAAGGACGCCGACCCCGAGGGCAACGTCCCCGGGCTCATGCACGTCAAGTTCGGCCCGTACCACGTCAACGACGTGGAGTTCGTCGCCGCGTTCGACGTGGACGCCAAGAAGGTCGGCTTCGACCTCGCCGAGGCCACGCAGGCCAGCGAGAACAACACCATCAAGATCACCGACGTCCCGCCGCTCGGCGTGACGGTCCAGCGTGGTCCGACGCTCGACGGCCTGGGCAAGTACTACCTCGAGACCATCGAGCAGTCCGATGCCGAGCCGGTCGACGTCGTGCAGGTCCTCAAGGACACGCAGGCCGACGTGCTCGTCTCCTACCTGCCCGTGGGCTCGGAGGAGGCCGACAAGTTCTACGCGCAGTGCGCCATCGACGCGAAGGTCGCGTTCGTCAACGCCCTGCCCGTGTTCATCGCGTCGGATCCCGAGTGGGCCAAGAAGTTCGAGGACGCCGGCGTCCCGATCATCGGCGACGACATCAAGAGCCAGGTCGGCGCCACGATCACGCACCGCGTCATGGCGAAGCTGTTCGAGGACCGGGGCGTCGCCCTGGACCGCACGTACCAGCTGAACGTCGGCGGCAACATGGACTTCAAGAACATGCTCGAGCGTGATCGCCTGGAGTCCAAGAAGGTCTCCAAGACCCAGGCCGTGACCTCGAACCTGCACGGCTCGCTGGCCGGCAAGGTCGACGACAAGAACGTCCACATCGGCCCGTCGGACTACGTGGCGTGGCTCGACGACCGCAAGTGGGCCTACGTGCGCCTCGAGGGTCGCGCGTTCGGCGATGCGCCCATCAACCTGGAGTACAAGCTCGAGGTCTGGGACTCGCCGAACTCGGCCGGCATCATCATCGACGCCATCCGCGCGGCGAAGATCGCCAAGGACCGTGGCGTCTCGGGCGCCCTGCTCTCGGCTTCGTCCTACCTGATGAAGTCGCCGCCGGAGCAGCGTCCCGACGACGAGGGCCGCGAGCGCCTCGAGGCCTTCATCGCGGGCACCGAGGAGCGCTGAGCTCCAGCACCACCTGTGAGACGCACCGGATCCTTCGGGACCCGGTGCGTCTCGCCGTTTCGGGGCCCTACGATCCGAGGGTGACGACCTACCTGTCCTTCCTGCTGTTCGCGACGCTGCTGGCGGTCGCCCCGGGGCCGGACACGTTCCTGACCCTGCGCGCCTCGGTGCTCGGCGGCCGGCGGCGCGGGCTGTTCACCGCGGCCGGCATCACGCTGGCGTGCGCGGCGCAGGGCATCCTCGCCGCGTCGGGCCTGGGCGCCGTGATCGCACACGCCGAGCCCGCCTTCCAGGCGATCCGCTGGGCGGGAGTCGCCTACCTGACCTGGCTCGGCATCACCGCGCTGCGCTCGGCGCTGCACCGCGACGGCGGGGCCTGGGCCGTGGGCCCGGGCATGGCGACGGTCAGCCGGCGTGCCGCCTTCCGCCAGGGCTTCGTCTGCAACATCACCAACCCGAAGGTGCTGGCGTTCAACCTCGCCGTGCTGCCGCAGTTCGTCTCGCCCGGCCAGGGCCTGCCGGCACTCCTCGCCTACGCGCTGACGCTGGTGGCGGTGGGTGCTGTCGTGCTGCTCGTCGTCATCGAGGTGGCGCACGCCGCCGCGACGAGACTGGTGCGACCCGCCTTCCGTCGCACGGTCGACGGCACCACCGGAGCCGTGATGCTCGGCTTCGCCACCGCGCTCGCCGTCGAGTCCTGACCCGGCCGGCGCGAGGTCAGTGCTTGGCGCGGCCGCCGACGATCCGCTTGACCCCGTTGACCAGGAGCACCACGACGGCGCCGATCAGCAGGCCCAGCAGGGCGGACGCGGCCGTGTTGGCCACCCACTCGAAGGCGCCGTCGGCGAAGGGCATGATGTCGGCGATCCAGTGCTCGAGGTCGTGCACCCAGCCGTAGATCGTGTGCCAGCCGAGGTCGTCGGTGCCCACGAGGATGATGTGCCCGCCGACCCAGAGCATCGCCGCGATGCCGATGATCGCCAGCGCCGACAGCACCTTCGGCATCGCCACCACCAGCAGGCGACCCACCCGCTGGGCCAGCTTCGACGGGCGCCCCGCGAGGCCCAGGCCCACGTCGTCCATGCGCACGATCAGCGCCACCACGCCGTAGACGAGGGCGGTGATGCCCAGGGCCACGATCGCCAGGATCACCGCGCGCGAGATCAGTGACTCGTCGGCCACCTCGTTGAGGGAGATGACCATGATCTCGGTAGAGAGGATGAAGTCGGTGCGGATCGCGCCGGAGACGACCTGCTTCTCCGCCTCGGGGCCCTGCGCGGTGCTGGGCTCCTCCTTCTTCTCCTCGTGCGGGTTCAGGACGTGCCAGATCTTCTCGGCACCCTCGAAGCACAGGTAGGTGCCGCCGAGCATCAGCAGCGGGGTGAGCACCCAGGGCAGGAACTCGCTCAGCACCAGGAGTCCGGGCAGGATGAACAGCATCTTGTTGCGCAGGGAGCCCTTGGCGATCCGCCCGATGATGCTCAGCTCGCGCTTGGGGTCGACGCCGTGCACGTAGCGCGGCGTGACGGCGGCATCGTCGACGACCACGCCGGCCGCCTTCGCGCTCGCCTTGCCGGCCGCAGCCGCGACGTCGTCGACGGATGCCGCCGCGAGTCGGGCGAGTGCTGCCACGTCGTCGAGCAGGGCGACAAGTCCTCCAGCCATGCGCTCAGGGTACGGCCGATCACCGAGTGCCACGAACGGACGGTCGTGTCCGGTGTGCGCGGCCGCCACGGCCCGTCGAGGGCTAGGGTTCTGGTCATGGCTCTGGGCTTCGGCATCGACATCGGCGGCACGGGAACGAAGGGGGCACCGGTCGACCTCGACTCGGGCAGCCTCGTGGGCGAGCGGTTCCGCATCCCCACACCCCAGCCCGCCACTCCCCGAGCCGTGGCCGAGGTCGCGAAGCAGATCGTCGACAACTTCCCCGACGCGGCCGACGTGCCGCAGATCGGCGTGGCCATCCCCGCGGTCGTGCAGCACGGCGTGGCCCGGTCGGCGGCGAACATCGACCCCACCTGGATCGACACCGACGTGGACGCCCTCTTCACCGAGGTCCTCGGCCGCCGCGTCCACGTGGTGAACGACGCCGATGCCGCCGGTGTGGCGGAGAACGACCACGGCGCCGCCCGCGAGGAGGACGGCCTCGTCTGCGTCATCACTCTGGGCACCGGGATCGGCTCGGCCCTCATCAACGCCGGCACGCTGGTGCCCAACACCGAGTTCGGCCACCTCGAGGTGGCGGGTCACCCCAACGCGGAGAAGTGGTGCGCCACGAGCGCCCGCGAGCGCGAGGACCTCACGTGGGAGGACTGGGCCGACCGCCTGCAGGTGTACTTCAGCCACCTCGAGCGGATCCTGTCGCCCGACCTCTTCGTCGTCGGCGGCGGCGTGAGCAAGAACAGCGAGAAGTTCCTGCCGCTGCTGGACCTGCGCACGCCCATCGTGCCGGCCGAGCACCGCAACAACGCCGGGATCATCGGCGCGGCCGCCCTCGGCGCCCGCGGCTGAACCGCTCGGTCGAGCGGTCTCACACCGCGGCGAGCAGGGCGCGCACGGCGCGCTCCATCACCTCACGGCAGTGGGGGGCGGGGTAGCCGTGGTCGTCGAACATCAGTGACCAGGCGTTCCAGCTCGTGGCGACCGTGATCGCGTCCACGAGCTGCGTGGGGTCGTCGGCCTTCGCGAGCTCGGTCGCGAACGCGTTCTCGATGTCGGAGCGCACTCGCCCGATGTGACCGCGCCGGCTGGCCTGCAGGGCCGGGGAGACCGGCTCGCCCAGCACGGCCGCGCGGGCGGCGGGCGCGATGTTGACCAGGCGCCGCTCGCGCTCGGCGCAGAACCGGCTGATCCGATCCTCCAGCGGGGCGCCCGGGTCGATCACCGTTCTTAGCTGGTCGTCGAGGCGGAACCAGTAGTCCACGGTGGCGCCCAGCAGGCTCTCCATGTCGTGGAAGTTCGACCACAGCGTGCGGCGCGAGACGCCCGCACGCTCGGAGATCAGCGCTGCCGTCGGCTTGAGGACACCTTCGCGCAGGAGATCGGCGTGCGCCTGGAGGATGAGGGCCCGCGTGCGCTCGCTGCGCTGCATCCGACCGTCGGTCTGCCGGTATTCCATTGATCCCACCGCTCCATCGTGGCGGAGAGGAGTACCCCGCAGACTTTCGACACACCGAGTGTAGATATATAGTGACTTGACTCACAACGTATGTGAGGATTGCGTCACCTTCAGTTGAGGGGGCTGCCAACAATTCAGAGGGAGTGAAGGTTTGCTGACGGTCAAGAACCTGGAAGTCGTCTACAACGACGTCATCCTGGTCCTGCGCGGCGTGAGCCTGTCGGTTCCGGAAGGCCAGATCGTGGCCCTCCTGGGAGCCAACGGCGCCGGCAAGACGACTCTGCTGCGCGCCCTCTCGGGCCTGCTCGACATCCACGACGGCGAGATCACCAAGGGTGAGGTCCGGCTGCGCGACACCCCGATCCACACGGCCGACGCGCCGAAGATCGTGGCCGCGGGCCTGGGTCAGGTCCTCGAGGGCCGACGCGTGTTCAGCGAGTTCACGGTCGAGGAGAACCTGCGCGTCGGCGGCCACACGCGCCGCGGCAACCTCTCGGAGGGCATCGAGGAGGTCTACGAGCTCTTCCCCGTACTGAAGGAGCGCCGCAAGAAGACCGCGGGCTACCTCTCCGGCGGCGAGCAGCAGATGCTCGCGATGGGCCGCGCGCTGGTCGCCCAGCCCGAGATCCTGCTCCTCGACGAGCCGAGCCTGGGCCTCGCCCCGCGCATCGTCGCGCAGATCAAGGACATCGTCGTCCAGATCAACGAGCGCGGCACCACGGTGCTGCTGGTCGAGCAGAACGCCACGATGGCGCTCTCGATCGCGCAGCACGGCTACGTCATGGAGCACGGGAAGATCGTGATGGACAAGCCGGCCGCCGAGCTCCTCGACGACGAGGACATCCGCGACTTCTACCTCGGCCGCGGCGACATGGCCACCAGCTACCGCGACGTGAAGCACTACAAGCGCAGGAAGCGCTGGCTCTCGTGAGCTCCGCGTCCCCCCATCTCCATTCTCTTTCCACACCGTCCCGTCCCGGAGGGTCCCTTGTCTGAACCTGTCGTGAGTGTCCGAGGCGTCGAGTTGTCGTTCAGCGGGGTCAAGGCCCTGCAGGGCGTCGACTTCGATGTCTTCGACAACGAGCTCTTCGCGGTGATCGGCCCGAACGGCGCCGGCAAGACCTCGATCTTCAACGTCCTGTCCGGCGTCTACCGGCCGCAGCAGGGCACGGTCGACTTCGCCGGCACCGACATCCGCGGCATGCGTCCGCACAAGATCGCGAACCTCGGCATGGCTCGCACGTTCCAGAACATCGAGCTGTTCGAGAACCTCGACGTCGTCGACAACCTCATGCTCGGCCGCCACGCGCACGTCGGCTACGGCTGGCCCTCCGCGGTGGCTTGGCTCGGCAAGGCCAAGCACGCCGAGGTCCGCAACCGGCGCCGCGTCGAGGAGATCATCGACTTCCTCGAGATCGAGGGCTACCGCCAGCTGCCCGTCGGGATGCTGCCCTACGGCATCCAGAAGCGCATCGAGCTCGGCCGCGCCCTCGCGATGGAGCCGAAGCTGCTGCTGCTCGACGAGCCGGTCGCCGGCATGAACGGCGAGGAGACCGAGGACATGGCCCGGTTCATCCTCGACATCCGCAACGAGCTGCACATCCCGATGATCCTCGTCGAGCACGACATGGGACTCGTGATGGACCTGGCCGACCGGGTCATGGCGATGGACTTCGGCAAGCCGGTGGCCACCGGCACGCCGCACGAGGTGCAGTCGCACCCCGACGTCATCCGCGCCTACCTCGGCCCGGTCGACGACGCCACGCTGGCCGAGGTGCAGGGGGAGCTCGCATGAACACCACCGCAACGAACACCCTGGCGCGTCGCATCCGCACCCGCGCCGAGGAGACGCCCGACCGCATCGCGATGCGCGAGAAGAACTACGGCCTCTGGGAAGAGGTCACCTGGGCCGACTACTGGGACCGCTCCGAGCTCGTGGGCCACGCCCTGCTCGCGCTCGGCGTCGGGATCGGCGACCGCGTCGCCGTGCACAGCGAGAACCGGTGCGAGTGGCTGTGGTCCGACGTCGGCATCACCGCCGTCCGCGCCGGCACCGTGGGTCTCTACCCGACCAACCCCGCGCCCGAGGTGCTGCACGTCCTGCGCGATTCCGGTGCCTGCGTCCTCATCGCGGAGGACCAGGAGCAGATCGACAAGTACCTCGAGATCGCGGACGAGCTGCCCGACCTGCGCACCGTGGTCTACATCGACCCGCGCGGCATCGAGGGTCGCTACGACGACCCGCGCCTCATGTCGTGGGACGACTTCCTCGCTCTCGGTGAGCAGCACCGCACCGACCACCCCGGTGCCGTCACCGAGCGAGTCGAGGCCGCCGAGCCCGGCGACCTCGCGACGCTCGTCTACACCTCCGGCACCACCGGCCCGCCGAAGGGCGCGATGCTGTCGATCTCGAACATCGAGTTCGTCATCGAGACGCTCCAGAGCGGCGGCGCGTTCGTCGACCCACCGGCCAGCGACCGCGACCTCGTCGTCTCCTACCTGCCGCTGTGCCACGTGGCCGAGCGCGTGTTCACCACGTGGTTCAACGCCGCCGTCGGCTCGCAGGTGAACTTCGCCGAGTCGATCGAGACGGTCCAGCAGGCCCTGCGCGAGGTGCAGCCCACGCTGCTGTTCGGCGTGCCCCGCATCTGGGAGAAGATCGCCGCCGGCGTGCACATCCGGATGAGCGGTGCCTCCTGGCTCAAGCGCAAGAACTTCGACTTCTGGATGAAGCGGGCGGCCTGGATCGGGCGCACGCTCGTGGAGAACCAGGGCAACCACACCGCGGCCACCAAGGCGGTCTACGCGATCGGCTGGGTCTGCCTCTACCGCCCCCTGCGCGAGCGCCTCGGCCTGGCCAAGGTCCGCTACGCCGCGTCGGGTGCCGCCCCGATCGCCCCGGAGGTGCTGGAGTTCTTCATGGGCATCGGCATCCCCATGCACGAGGTCTACGGCATGACCGAGAACTCCGCGATCGCCACGGCGAACATGGCCGGACGCGTCAAGGTCGGCACCGTCGGCGAGCCCCAGGTGGGCGCCGAGATCCGGATCGACGACGAGACCGGCGAGATCCTCACCCGTCACGCCGGCACGTTCGCGGGCTACTGGAACAACCCCGAGGCGACGGCGAAGACGGTCGACGCCGACGGCTGGCTGCACACCGGAGACGTCGGCGAGTGGGTCGACGGCACGCACATCAAGATCACCGATCGGATCAAGGACATCATCATCACGGCAGGCGGCAAGAACATCAGCCCCAGCGAGATCGAGAACAGCCTCAAGTCGTCCCCGTACATCAAGGAGGCGATCGTCATCGGCGACCGTCGCAAGTACCTGACGGCGCTGATCGGCATCGAGCTCGACACGGTGGGCAACTGGGCCCAGGCGCGCAAGCTCGGGTTCACCACCTACCGCGACCTCTCCGAGAAGCCCGAGGTGATCGAGCTGGTGCAGTCGGTCGTCGACGAGACCAACCGCAAGTTCGCCAGCGTGGAGACGATCAAGCGCTTCGCGATGCTGCCGAAGGAGCTCGATCACGAGGAGGGCGAGCTGACCGCCACCCAGAAGATCAAGCGCTCGGCCATCAACGAGCGGTTCGCCGAGGCCATCGAGGGCCTCTACTCCGACACCGACCGCGCTGCCCACGAGGTGAAGGCATGAACGAGCGACAGCGAGTGAACATTGAATCGCTCATGCCGGCACCTACCTACCGTGCCCTTTCCCAGGAGGTGACGGCATGACGACGTTCTTCCAGTCCTTGCTCAGCGGCTTGGCGCAAGGGTCGATCTATGCCCTGCTGGCCCTGGGCTACGTGATGATCTACAAGGCCACGCACGTGATCAGCTTCGCCCAACCGGCGCTGATGGTGTGCGGCGGACTCTTCGCCTACCACGCCACCAGCGAGTGGGGCCTGGGCTTCTGGCCCGCCCTGATCGTCGCGATCATCCTCGGCGCCCTGCTGGGCATGCTCGTCGAGCGCCTCGCGCTGCGACCGATGGTGGGCAAGCCGGTGTTCACGCTCGCGATCATCACGATCGGCGTCGACATCGTGCTGCGCATCTTCGCGAACCGGTACATGGGTCCGGACCCGCGCTCGGTGCCCTACCCCGGCGGCAGTGAGCGCTACGAGTTCTGGGGACTGTCGATCTCGCACCAGCGCGTCGGCCTGATGGCGGTCACCGCGGTGACGGTCATCGCCCTGGCGCTGTTCTTCCGCTACGCCAAGACCGGCCTGGCGATGCGTGCCACCGCACTGAGCCAGGAGACGGCGCTCGCGCAGGGCATCCGCGTCGGTGCGATCTTCGCGCTGGCCTGGGCGATCGCGGGAGGGTTGGCGGCCATCGCCGGCACCTTCGTCGCCGCCACGGGCGCCGGCCTCGAGCAGAACACCTGGATCATCGCGCTCAAGGCGCTGCCGGCCATCATCATCGGCGGCCTCGACAGCATCCCGGGCGCCGTCATCGGCGGCCTCGCCGTGGGCGTGGTCGAGTCGCTCACCGCGGTGTACCAGCCCGACGTGGCCCCCTGGCTGGGCAACAACTTCGCGCTCGTCGCGCCCTACGCACTGATGTTCGTGGTGTTGCTGGTCAAACCCTATGGACTCTTCGGCACGAAGGAGGTGGAGCGGGTATGAGCACCGTGCTGCGCTCAGCGCCCTCGAAGCAGGCCCGGAAGTCCACCGGCCTGCGCGGCCGCCCGCTGCTGCGGACGAGCTACGACCAGGACCTCACCCTGGCCAACACCCCCGCCAAGCGGCGCGGTGTCATCGGGATCGTCATCGCCTCGTTCCTGGTGCCGTTCCTGCTCACCGACGACCTGCTGCAGGTGCTCACGCTCGGCATGATCTCCGCCGTCGGCGCGATCGGGCTGAACCTGGTCACCGGCTACGCCGGCCAGGTCTCCCTGGGCCACGCCTTCTTCATCGGCGTCGGCGCCTACACCGGAGCGGTGCTGGGTGGAGATCCTGACAGCGCCGTGCTCGGCTACGGCCTGCCGATGTGGATCTGGCTGCCGGCCGGCGGCATCGTCGCCGCGCTCGCCGGACTGCTGGTCGGGCCGCTCGCGGTGCGGCTGCGCGGCCTCTACCTCGCGATCGTCACGCTCGGCCTGGTGTTCCTGGGTGACCACATCTTCCGTGAGGCCCGGAACATCACCGGCGGACCCGGCGTCGGCCGCCGCGGTGCCGAGCTGGAGCTGTTCGGCATCGACTTCTCGGCGATGGAGCCCATCGCCGGGGTCTCCCGCGGGCAGGCCCAGTTCTTCCTCGCGCTGGTGTTCCTCATCATCTTCGCGATCCTCGGCCGCAACATCGCCCGCTCGGGCGTGGGCCGCGCGTTCGGCGCCGTGCGCGACCGCGACGTGGCCGCCGCCGTGATCGGCGTCGACCTGACGAAGTACAAGATGATGGCGTTCGCGATGTCGTCGTTCTTCGCCGGCGTCACCGGAGCGCTGTACTACGCCGTGATCGGCGTCTTCGAGCCCGGAGCGTTCAGCCTCCTGCTGTCGATCCAGTACCTCGCCATGGTGCTGATCGGCGGCGTCGCCACCATCAGCGGATCGATCATGGGCGCACTCTTCATCGCCCTGCTGCCGCGGATCAGCCAGTTCATCGCGCACTACGTGCCGGGCGAGCTGCTGACCGTGTTCCAGCTCGAGGCGATCCTCTACGGCCTGTTGATCATGGGCTTCCTGATCTTCGAGCCGCGCGGACTCTTCGGGATATGGACCCGGATCCGCAACTACTGGAAGGGCTGGCCCTTCTCCTACTAGACCCCGGCCGCGAGGCCGTGGCGGTGCAACCGCACCGTCGAACCACCCAGGAGGAAAAAGATGAAGCAACACCGACAGTGGGCCCGCGTGGTCGCCGGTGCGGCGGTGGCGGCCCTCGTGCTGGCAGGCTGCCGTGGCGGAGGCGACGAGGACAGCGCCTCAGGACCTGGCATCACCGAGGAGGCCTGTCCCGAGGCAGTGAACGAGGACAACGGCTGCATCTACCTGGGTGCGATCTCCGACCTCACCAAGGGCCCGTTCGCTCCGCTGGCCGTTCCGATCACCGAGGCCCAGAAGGCCTTCTGGAACAAGGTCAACCAGGACGGCGGCGTGGGCGGCTACGACGTCAACATCGACAAGTACGTCGCTGACGCCGAGTACAATCCGGAGATCCACAACAAGAAGTACCAGGAGATGCGCAACGACATCCTGGCGCTGGGTCAGACGCTGGGCTCCTCGCAGACCCTGGCGATCCTGGAGGACATGAAGTCCGACAACGTCGTCGGCGTGCCGGCCTCGTGGAACTCCGCGTGGGACTTCGAGGACCAGATCCTCCAGTCGGGCGCGAACTACTGCTTCGAGGCCATGAACGGCGTCGACTGGGCCGTGAAGAACCGTGGCGTCAAGGGCAAGGTGCTCGCGATCCACTACCCGAACGACTACGGCGGAGACGCGGCGGCGGGCGTCGAGGCGGCGGCCGAGGCCAACAACCTCGACTTCAAGGCCATCGAGACCGCGACCGGCCAGGACAACCAGGCCGGCGCCGTCGCGGCGGTGCTGAAGGAGAAGCCCGACCTGATCTACGTCACCACCGGTCCGGCCGAGATGGCCACGATCCTCGGTGGCGCGGCTGCGCAGGGGTGGAAGGGCACCGTCGTGGGGTCCAGCCCCACGTGGAACCCGGCCCTGCTGCAGACCGAGGCCGCTCCGGCGCTCGAGGCGATGTACTTCCAGGCGGCTCCGTGGGGCCCGTGGGGCACCGAGTCGGACGGTCACGCGGCCATGCGTGACGCGCTCGCCGACGTGGACTCGCCGAGCGACGGCTACACCTCCGGCTGGGTGTGGGAGTACCCGCTGCTCGCCGCGCTCAAGGCTGCGGCCGACATGGACGGCGGCATCACCCGCGAGAACGTGGTGAAGGCCTCGACCGAGCTGGACAGCGTCGACTACGAGGGCATGCTGCCCGACGAGGCGTTCAACCAGACCGGTGAGCCGAACGACGTGGCCTGGCGCCAAAGCGTCATCGGCGGGGTCGACAAGGAGGCGCCGACCGGCGTCTCGATCGTCCAGGAGATGTCGGCCGGTCCGACGGCCGAGGGCTACGACTACACCGAGCCCTGCTTCGCCCTGCAGGGCTGACGCACGACACGTGAGGGGGCCGGCCCGGTGGGCCGGCCCCCTTTCTCGTGCCCTGACGGTGCGAAGTCTCCCCGGTCAGGAGGGGACATGACGGGTGACCTCGATCGTGCGGTCCAGCGACAGGTCGGCGAGGAACGCCGCGTCGTGGCTGACCACCAGGAGGGCCCCGCGGTAGGAGTCGAGCACCTCGGTCAGGTGCGCGATGCTCGCGAGGTCGAGGTTGTTGGTGGGCTCGTCGAGGACGAGCAGCTGCGGTGCCGGGGTCGCCAGCAGCAGGCTGGCCAGGGTGGCGCGCCACCGCTCGCCGCCCGACAGCGTGGACGTCACCTGGTCCACGGCGTTCCCGCGGAACAGGAAGCGCGCCAGCTGGGCCCGCACCGAGCCCGGGTCGGCCTCGGGCGCCGCGTCCCGCACGTTCTCCAGCACCGTCCGCTCCGGGTCGAGCAGGTCGACGCCCTGCGGCAGGTACCGCCACGGCACGTGGACCACCGACTTTCCGGCCCTCGGCTCCTGCAGCCCGAGCAGCGCGCGCAGCAGCGAGGACTTCCCCGCACCGTTGCGCCCCACGAGCGCGATCCGCTCGGGCCCCCGCAGGTCGAGGTCGAAGGGGTGCGACGTCCCGAACGCGGGGATCACGCCCTCCGATCGCAGCACCTCACGACGGGCCGGGACCTCCGTGTCGGGCAGGTCCACCCGGATCCGGCGGTCGTCACGCAGGCGCTCCTGCGCCGTCGCCAGGGCGGTTCGCGACGCGTCGAGCCGGCCCTCGTGCATCCCCCGCAGCCGGCCCGACGTCACCTCCGCCTTGCGCTGGTAGGCGCCCGCGACGATCTTCGGCAGGCTGTCGGCGTTCGCCCGGCCCTTGCGGTCGCGTCTCGCCTGTTTCACCTGCTGGTCCATCAGGTCCTGGTGCTGGCGCCTGACGTCGGCCTTCGCCGCGGAGACCGACCTCAGCGCCGCCTCCTGCTCCGCCTCGATCGCGGCCGCGTAGTCGCTGAACGGGCCGCCGAACCAGCGCACGGCCCCGGCGCGGACCTCGCCGATGTGCTCGACGCGCTCGAGCAGGCTCCGATCGTGGCTGACGACCACGAGGACGCCGGAGAACTCGTCCACGATCCGGGTGAGCCGTGCGCGGGCGTCAGCGTCCAGGTCGTTGGTGGGCTCGTCGAGCAGCAGGATCGCGGGATCCGCGATCATCAGGCCCGCGAGCCGCAGCAGGGTCGCCTCGCCGCCCGACACCGCCGAGACGGGTCGTTCGGGCCCGAGACCGGCGAGGCCCACCTGCCCGAGCCACCGCTCGATGCGATCGGGCAGGTCCCAGCCGTCGCCGACGAGGTCGTAGTCGGCCGGGTCGACCGAGCCGCCCTCGATGCGCGCGAGCGCGGCGAGCGCGGGTGCGACACCCAGGACGTCGGCCACCGTCGCGCCGGCGGAGGCGCGGGTCTGGGGGAGGTAGGCGCGGCGGCCACTCGCGTCGACCGAGCCCGAGGTGGGCTCGAGCTCGCCGGCCAGCAGACGCAGCAGCGTGGACTTGCCGCTCCCGTTGTCGCCGACCAGTCCGTGGCGGCCGGGGCCGAGGCCGAAGGTGAGGTCGTCGAGGATCGTGCGCCCCTCGGGCAGCACGAACGAGGCATGGGAAAGAGAGAGGAAGGATGACATGGAGATCTCCGGGTCGCGGGTGGGCGGGGCGGGATCTCAGTTCTCCATGCGCTCCAGCATACGTGACGCGGCGCCGAGACCGATAGACTCGATCCTTGTGGCCGAATTGACCGCGCACGAGAAGACGCGCCTCGACGAGTTGGGTGCGACGCATCCCGTGCTGACCGAGCTGGGCGCCCGTTTCGATGGCGCCGGCCACGAGATCGCCCTCGTCGGCGGGCCCGTGCGCGACGCGCTGCTGGGCCGGCCCGTCACCGACCTCGACTTCACGACCTCCGCCTCGCCCGACGAGATCGAGCGGATCGTCAAGGGCTGGGCCGACACCACGTGGGACGTCGGCCGCGCCTTCGGCACCATCGGCGTCCGCAAGGGCACCGAGACCCTCGAGATCACCACCTACCGCGCCGACGAGTACGACCCCCAGTCGCGCAAGCCGGTCGTGGCGTTCGGCACGAACCTGAACGACGACCTCGCGCGGCGCGACTTCACCGTGAACGCGATGGCGGTCCGGCTGCCCGGCCTGGAGTTCGTCGACGTCCACGGTGGACTCGACGACCTCGCCGACCGCACCCTGCGCACGCC
Organism: Aeromicrobium phoceense; assembly: GCF_013868155.1. Classification (NCBI taxonomy): domain Bacteria; kingdom Bacillati; phylum Actinomycetota; class Actinomycetes; order Propionibacteriales; family Nocardioidaceae; genus Aeromicrobium; species Aeromicrobium phoceense. Next base: position 690,691 of record NZ_JACEOG010000001.1, on the reverse strand, counting down.
GATCGGTCCCGACATCTCCTTCGGCGACGACCCGCTGCGGATGATGCGCGCGGCCCGCTTCGTCGGCCAGCTCGGCTTCATCGCCGCGCCTGACGTCACCGAGGCGATGGTCGCCATGGCCGATCGCATCCAGATCGTCTCGGCCGAGCGCGTCCGCGACGAGCTGAACAAGCTGCTGCTGTCGGACCACCCGGTCCTGGGCCTGCGCGTCCTCGTGGACACCGGCCTGGCCGAGCGGGTGCTGCCCGAGCTGCCCGCGCTGCAGCTGGAGCGCGACGAGCACCACCGCCACAAGGACGTCTACGAGCACTCGCTGACCGTGCTGGAGCAGGCGATCGCGCTCGAGCACCGGCTGGAGGAGCGTCCCGACCTCACGATCCGGCTCGCCGCCCTGCTGCACGACATCGGCAAGCCGCGCACCCGGCGGTTCACCGGCGACGGCACCGTCACGTTCCACCACCACGACGTCGTCGGGGCGAAGCTGGCCCGCAAGCGCATGCGCGCGCTGCGCTACCCCAACGAGATCACCGATGACGTCGCCATGCTCGTGGAGCTGCACCTGCGGTTCCACGGCTACGGCACCGGCGAGTGGACCGACTCCGCGGTTCGGCGCTACGTCCGCGACGCGGGCGACCAGCTCGAGCGCCTGCACATCCTCACCCGCGCCGACAGCACCACCCGCAACCAGCGCAAGGCGCTGCGCCTCCAGCGCACCTACGACGAGCTGGAGCAGCGCATCGGCCAGCTGGCCGCGCAGGAGGAGCTGCAGTCCATCCGCCCCGACCTCGACGGCAACCGCATCATGGAGGTCCTGGACATCGGTCCCGGCCGCGAGGTCGGCGAGGCCTACCGGTTCCTGCTGGACCTGCGCATGGACCGCGGTCCGCTGCCCGAGGAGCAGGCGATCGAGGCGTTGCGCGCGTGGTGGGCCGCGCGCTGAGTCGCAGCCGCGGACGCCGACGTCGCTCCCACTACGATGACGTGGTGACGATCCGCGCGTGGCTGACCGCCCTCGTGGTCGCGGTGTCACTGCTCGTGGGTGCTCCGGGCCCGAGCGCCACCGCCTCCGACGGCTCGCTGGGCGTCCGCATCGACGGCTTGACGCCCTCGCGGCTGTCGGCCGACGCCACCATCACGATGAGCGGCATCGTCCGCAACACCGGATCCACGCCCTGGACCTCGGTGCAGGCCTACCTCGTCATCCCGCGCACCCCGTTCCAGTCGCGCGGCCAGATCGAGTCCGCCATCGAGGACGGCCAGTCCTACACCGGCGAGCGCGTGATCGACGCCGGCTCGTTCGCCGAGCTCGGCGACCTCGCCCCGGGAGCGGTGCGCCAGTTCACGGTCTCGGTGCCCGTCTCGCGGCTGGGCCTGTCGGGACCGGGCGGGGTGTACCCCGTCGGCGTCCAGGTGCTGGCCACCGACGAGGAGGGCCAGCGGTCGAACGACGCGGTGGCGCGGGCCACCACCTTCCTGCCGTGGGTGCCCGATCCCGCCGCGCCGGTCCCGGCCGGTCTGGTCTGGCCGTTCACCCCCACGTGGGAGCCCGACGGTAGCGAGCTGGAGGAGGCCGCCCGCTCGGTGCAGCAGGGGCAGCTGCGCCACTACCTCGACGCGGCCGCCGCGACACCCCGCGAGGGCCGCTCGATCGTGCTGGATCCCTCGATCCTCGACGACCTCACCCGGCTGACCGATCCCGAGAACCTGCCCAAGGGCGTGGACCTCACCGCGGCCGAGACCGCCGCGGTGACCGACTGGCTGGCCGACCTGCGAGGGCTCGCGCTCGACTCGGCCACGTGGATCGTTTCCTACGCGCGCCCCGACGAGCTCGCCCTGAGTCGCTACCCCGAGAACGCCGAGACGCTGTGGAAGCGGGTGGACCGAGCCACGGACGACAGCCTGGCCGACAACGCCCTGAGCGGCCCGCGGGCCTCGTGGCCCACGATCGCGGGCACCACGCTGGCGATGCTCGAGGACATCCGCGCCCGCGGCGACGGGCCCACCCTGGTCTCGCGCCAGACCCTGCCCGGCTGGGAGCCTCGCCTGGGCTCGGTCGTGAACCTCGAGACGCTCAACGGGCCCCTGCCGCTGCTCGTCAACGGCGCACTGCCCGACGTGCCCGGCAGCGAGACGCCCGTGACGATGCGCCAGCGGATCCTCACCGACGCTGCGCTGGGCGCCGTTTCGCGTGAGAGCGACAGGAACTCGCGCTCCGACGCCCTCACGATCGTCGATCCGAGCTGGGATCCCGGCACCACCGGTGGTCCGGTGATCGCGCAAGCGGTGACCACGAGCGGCTCGGGCGGCCTCACCCGTCCGGTCACGGCCACCGACCTGACCCGCTCTGCCCCCTTGAACTACAGCGGCGACGTGGTCGAGGAGGTCGACACGCGCTCCCTCGGCGCGGCCACCCTCGACTCCATCGCGAACCTCTCGGAGGTGGCCGACCTCCACGACTCCGTGGTGGTCGACCCGACTCGGGCCGACCACGACCGCGACATCGCGGCGCTGATGTCGGTGCGCTGGCGGCCGAACACCACCGCGCTCGACCAGCGCGTGAGTCGCGAGCTCGCGGCGCTCGAGTCCGACCTGGACAGCATCTCGATCGACAGTCCGTCCACGATCACCCTGTCCAGCAGCCGCGGCGGCTTCCCGCTCACGCTGGCGAACGAGACCGACAAGACCGTGCGCGTGGGGCTCGACCTGGTGGCCGACAACCCCTCGCTGGAGCTCGACGACATCGAGGTCGTCGAGATCGACGCGGGCGAACGGCACACGTTCACGGTGCAGGTCGATCTCGGAGACCAGACCTCGAGCACGGTCAGCGCGCGTCTTGCGACGGACGCCGGCGTCACCTTCGGCGAGCCGGCGGTGTTCAACATCCGCAGCAGCAACGTGGGGCTCATCGTGTGGGCCGCGATGGCCGCGGCCGGCCTTCTCGTCGTCGCCACCTGGGCCCGCCGCTTCCTGGGCCGGCGCCGCCGGGCCGCGGCTCCGGAGGCCGACGGCTTCGAGGGCCCCGATGAGTGACCCGAACCTCGCGCGCGCCAGTGCGTGGATGGCGCTCGGGACGATCGTCTCGCGCATCACCGGCCTGCTGCGGTCGCTCGTGCTGCTCGCCGTGGTCGGCAGCGCACTGAACGGCTCGCTGTTCAACGTCGCGAACTCGATCCCGAACTCGCTCTACATCTTGGTCGCCGGCGGCATCTTCAACGTCGTCCTGGTGCCCCAGCTCGTCCGCGCCATGAAGAACGACCCCGACGGGGGCGACGCGTACGCCAACCGCATCGTCACCCTGGGCCTGCTCGTGCTGGGCGTGGCCACGATCCTGCTGATGGTGGCGGTACCGGTCCTGCTGCGCCTGCTGTTCGGACCCGACATGTTCACCGACGAGTTCACCCGCCAGCGCGAGTCGGCCTACCTGCTGATGCTGCTGTGCATGCCGCAGGTCTTCTTCTACGGCGCGTTCGTGCTCGTCGGTCAGATCCTGAACTCGCGCCAGCGCTTCGGCCCCATGATGTGGGCGCCGATCGTGAACAACCTGGTGGCCCTCGCGGTGCTGGGTGCCTACGCCGTGATCTTCGGCGTGGCCAGCCCGGGCGCCGCCGAAGGCTTCAGCACCGGAGAGGCCTGGCTGCTGGGCTTGGGATCCACGCTCGGCATCGCTGTGCAGGCCCTCGTGCTGGTGCCGTTCCTGCGTCAGGTCGGCTTCCACTACCGCCCCCGCTTCGACTTCCGCGGCGTCGGCCTCGGTCACACGCTGCGGCTCGGCGCGTGGACCCTGGCGTTCATCGTCGTCAACCAGATCTCCTACTTCGTCATCGTCCGGCTCGCGTCCGGCGCCGACATCGAGGGCGTGAAGCAGAAGGTCTCCAGCGCCGGACAGGTCGTCTACGACGTCGGCTTCCTGATCAGCCAGGTCCCGCACGGAGTCATCACCGTGTCCCTGGCGACCGCGATCATCCCCACCCTCGCCGCTCGCGCCGCCGAGCACGACTACGCCCGGATGCGGCTCGAGCTGAGCCGCACGCTGCGCCTGGCGCTGATGCTGATCGCGCCGATCGCGGTCGCGGTGGCCTGCCTCGGACTGCCGATCGCCTCGGTCCTGGCCGGATTCGGCGCGGCCCGCGGCAACACGGACGCGATCGGGACGACCATCTCGGCGTTCGCCCTGGCGCTGGTCATGTTCAGCACGCACTACATCGTCCTGCGCGGGTTCTACGCGCTGGAGGACACCCGGACGCCCTTCTGGATCCAACTGGTCATCGCCGCCGCGAACATCGGCCTGGCCGTCGCGCTCACCACCGGCGCCGCGCCGATCGAGGTCTCCACGCGGCTGGCCCTGGCCTACGGACTGGCGTACACGGCGGGGCTGGCGATCTCGGTCACGGTGCTGTCGCGGCGGATCGGCTCGCTGGCCGACCCCGAGACGGTCCGCTTCGTCGTCCGGCTCGCGCTCGTGTGTGCCGCCGCGGCCGCGGTGATGCTGCTCGGCCGCTGGGGCTGGGACCGGTTCGTGGCCGAGGGCGACCTCTCGCCGCTGTCCGCGCTGGGTGAGCTGGTCCTGGTGGGCGTGGCCGGTGCCGCCACCACGGTTCTGGTCGCGCGCCTGCTCCGCGTGGAGGAGCTGAGGTATGTGGTCTCAAGCGTCATGCGACGTGGCTGACGCCCGTACGATGGAGGTGGTGCGCCCGCACCGGCCGAGGAGGACTGATGAGCGACCGGAGACCCCACGTCTCCGGTGACGTGCTCGCCTCGCGGTACGAGCTCGCCGACCTGGTCAGTGAGAGCCTCGGCGCCTCCAACTGGCGTGCTGTCGACCGGGTCCTGCACCGCAACGTGCGGGTCGAGCTGCTCCCCGCCGACGATCCCCGGGGCCCGAACTTCCTCGAGGCCGCCCGCCGCTCGACGAGCGTCACCGACCACCGGTTCCTGCGGGTTCTCGACCTGCTCCAGGACGAGGACGGCGTCCACGTCGTGGTGCGCGAGTGGGCCAAGGCCACGCCGCTGAGCCGCCTGCTGGCCCAGTCGCCGCTGCCGAACCGCCGCGCCGCCGCAATCGTCGCCGAGGTGGCCGAGTCGCTCGCCCACGCGCACGACCGCGGCCTCGTCCACCGCCGGCTCACGCCGCACCAGATCATGTTGAAGGAGTCCGGCGCGGTCCGGATCGTCGGGCTCGGCGTGGCCACCGCGCTCGCGCCGGCCGACCACCAGGACTCCGACGACGACCTCGCGGCCTACCGCGCCGCCGACGTGCAGGCCCTCGGCAAGCTGCTCTACGCGTGCCTGGTGAGTCGCTGGCCCGGCGGGCACGTCGACGGGCTGCGGGCCGCTCCCACCGAGCACGGGCACCTCCTGCGGCCCCGGAAGGTTCGTGCCGGCGTCCTGCGCGACGTTGACGACATCTGCGACCGCATCCTGGAGCCGGCGCGGCACCCGCACGACGCGCTCACCACCGCCGGAGACATCGCGCGTGAGCTCTACGAGGCCCGCGAGGGCGACGAGGACCTCTTCGACGAGCCGCTCGGCTACGACGTCACCTCGCCCGACCTGCTGCGCCTCGACCCCGTGGTCGAGCCGTCGGGACCGCCGCCCGGCCTGGAGCCCCCGCGGCGCCGCCCGAAGGCGTTCGAGCCCAAGCCGCCCACGCGCCGCGAGCGATTCGCCGCCCGCATGCAGATGATGACGCACGGCGACCGGGCCCTGGTGCTGCTCGGCCTGGTGACGGCGATCATCCTGTCGGGCGTGCTGGCGTTCCTCGTGGGGCGCGAGGCCGGCCGCGAGGGCGACCCGTACGCCCAGTCCGCCCCGGACGTGCCGGTGCGGGTGCTGCCGGTCTCGCGCGTCGTCGACTTCGACCCGCAGGGCGAGGACGGGAGCGAGAACCCCGAGCAGGCCGAGGCCATCCTCGACGAGGACCCCGACAACGGGTGGCGCACCAGCACGTACTACGGCCGCGCCGACCTGGGCGGGCTCAAGGACGGCGTCGGACTGATCCTCGATCTCGGCACCGTGCGGCAGGTCGAGCAGGTGCGGCTGCGCCTCGCGGGCAGCCCCACCGACCTGTCGATCCTGACCGCTCCGTCGTCGATCAGCGAGTTGCCGACCTCGCTCGACGACCTGCGCGAGGTCGCCACGCTCAACGGCGCGGCCGAGGACCTCTCCGTCGCCCTGCCGCGCGACGTCCGCACGCGGTACGTCGTCGTGTGGCTGCGCGGACTGCCCCAGATCGCCGAGGGTGAGTACCGCGGGGAGATCCGCGCCGCGATCGTCCGCGGCCGGTGAGCCGCCGGCGATGGCAGGGAACATTCACCACCTAGAATCCGTTGAAGCACGTGAACCCGATCGAAAGCGCTCCTCCATGACCGACGACGTCCGCAGTCTCATCATCATCGGCTCCGGCCCCTCCGGGTACACCGCTGCCATCTACGCCGCACGTGCCAACCTCAAGCCGCTCGTGTTCGAGGGCTCCGTCACCGCTGGTGGCGCCCTGATGAACACCACCGACGTGGAGAACTTCCCCGGCTTCCCCGACGGCATCATGGGCCCGGCCCTGATGGACAACCTGCGCGCCCAGGCCGACCGCTTCGGCGCCGAGCTGGTGTCCGACGACGTCACCTCGGTCGACCTCACCGGCGACATCAAGACCGTGGCGCTGGCCAACGGCAACACCTACCGCGCGCACGCCGTGATCCTCGCGATGGGCTCCGGCTACCGCAAGCTCGGCATCGAGGGCGAGGACGCGCTCTCGGGCCACGGCGTCAGCTGGTGCGCCACGTGCGACGGCTTCTTCTTCCGCGGCAAGGACATCGCGGTCGTCGGTGGCGGCGACTCCGCCGTCGAGGAGGCGCTGTTCCTCACGCGCTTCGCCGACAAGGTCACGCTGATCCACCGTCGCGACGAGCTGCGCGCCAGCAAGATCATGGCCGACCGTGCCTACGCCAACGACAAGCTCGAGTTCGCGTGGAACAGCGCCGTCGACCAGATCCACGGCGAGGGCATCCTCGAGGGCGTGACGCTGCGCGACACCGTCACCGGTGAGACCCGCCGGCTCGACGTCAGCGGCCTGTTCATCGCCATCGGTCACGATCCGCGCTCGGAGCTGCTGACCGGGCAGGTCGACCTCGACGACGAGGGCTACGTCCTCGTCCAGCCCGGCTCCACCGCCACCAACCTGCGCGGCGTCTTCGCCGCCGGCGACCTCGTCGACCACACCTACCGCCAAGCCATCACGGCCGCGGGCACCGGCTGCCAGGCCGCCCTGGACGCCGAGCGCTTCCTCGCCGACATCGAGCATGCCGGCTTCCCCGAGCCTGCGGTCGCCCTGACCGACTGACCACCACCACCCAGAGGAGAATCCATGGCTGACATCGCCGCCGTCACCGACGCCGACTTCGAGTCCACCGTCCTGAAGGCCGAGGGCCCGGTCCTCGTCGACTTCTGGGCATCCTGGTGCGGCCCGTGCCGCCAGCTCGCGCCCATCCTGGAGGAGATCGCGAACGAGAAGGAGGGCGCGCTGACCATCGTCAAGATGGACGCCGACGCCAACCCGGTCACCCCCGCGCAGTACCGCGTGACCGGCCTTCCCACGATCAACCTGTATTACCAGGGCGAGCTCGTGCGGAGCATCGTGGGCGTCCGCCCCAAGTCCGCGATCCTCACCGAGATCTCGGAGTTCGTTGCCTGACCTGCTGAATCAATAAAGCCACTTGTCGATTTGTCGACAAGTGGCTTTATTGTTTTCTCGACTACTGCGGAGGAGCGGGAGCCGGGTCCATCAGCTCGACGATGCGCTCCAGGTCCCCGATCGTGGCGAACTCGACCACGATCTTGCCCTTGGACTTGCCGAAGTCGACCTTGACCCGCGTGTCGAAGCGCTCGGAGAGCCGGTGTGCGAGCTCACCGACACGCGCCGAGGTGGGGCGCGTCGACAGCTTGCGCGCCGCCGGGGTGGCCTCCTCGTCGCCGAAGCGGACGATCTCCTCGAGCTGGCGCACGGAGATCCCTTCCGCGACGACCCGGGACGCCAGGCGGTCCTGCAGGTCGGGGTTCGGCACCGACAACAGGGCACGGGCATGTCCTGCCGAGAGCACACCGGCGGCCACCCGGCGCTGCACGGCCGGGGGCAGCTTCAACAGACGGATCGTGTTGGTGATCTGGGGACGGGAGCGCCCGATGCGCTCGGAGAGCTCCTCTTGCGTGCACCCGAAGTCCTCGAGCAGCTGCTGGTACGCGGCAGCCTCCTCCAACGGGTTGAGCTCGGACCGGTGCAGGTTCTCCAGCAACGCGTCACGCAGCAGGTCCTCGTCGGTGGTCTCGCGCACGACCGCCGTGATGGTCGGCAGCTCAGCCTTCTGGTGGGCGCGCCAGCGCCGCTCCCCCATGATCAGCTCATAGGTCTCTGTGCCGGTCTGTCGCACCACGATCGGTTGCAGCAGGCCGATCTCCTTGATGGAGTGGACGAGCTCACCCATGGCCTCCTCGTCGAACACCGTGCGCGGCTGGCGCGGGTTCGGCGAGATCTGGCCCACGGGGATGTCCCGCAGCCGGGCCCCCTGGATCTCGGTGAGTCCGGACTCCTTCGCCTGGGCCGGCGAGGTGGGAATCAGGGCCGAGAGTCCGCGGCCGAGACCGGGTCGGGGGTTGCTCATGACGATGCTCCTTGCTGCGCGAGTGCCGCGCCGCGCTCAGTGATCTCGCGAGCAGCCTCCAGGTAGGACAGCGCTCCCGTCGAGTTCGGATCGTACGTGATGATCGTCTGCTGGTAGCCCGGCGCCTCACTGATCCGCACCGAGCGCGGGATCGCGGTGGAGAGCACTCGATCGCCGAAATGGCCTCGAACTTCAGCGGCCACGCTCGACGAGAGGTTCGTCCGGGCGTCGTGCATCGTCAGCAGGATCGTCGAGACGTCGAGGTCGGAGTTGAGGTGCTGCTGGACGAGCTCGATGTTGCCGAGCAGCTGGCTCAGTCCCTCCAGGGCGTAGTACTCGCACTGGATCGGGATCAGCACCTCTCGCGCCGCCACCATCGCGTTCACGGTGAGCAGGCCCAGTGAGGGAGGGCAGTCGATGAAGACGTAGTCGATGTCCCGGCCGGGGCCGGCGAGGTAGTCGTCGATGGCCGTGCGGAGCCGACGCTCGCGCTGCTCCAGCATCACCAGCTCGATCTCCGCGCCCGCGAGGTCGATCGTGGCCGGCACCACGCGCAGACCCGGTACGTCGGGGCTCGTCTGGATCGCCTCCTGGATCGGCAGTGCGTCCAGGAGCACCTCGTACGTTCCGGGAGTGCCCGACCCGTGAGGGATCGCGGCCGCGGTGGACGCGTTGCCCTGGGGGTCGAGATCGATGAGCAGCACCGACAGCCCACGAGCGGCCATCGCGGCGGCGAGGTTCACCGACGTGGTCGTCTTGCCCACGCCGCCCTTCTGGTTGGCGACCACGAAGACACGCGTCTTCCGGGGACGGTCGTACCGGCCGGTGGAGGCCAGACGTTCCATCAGTTCGACGTGGTATCCGGCCTGATCCGCGAGGGGAGTGGACGCTGACGCCTTCAGCGGCTCCCCGGCGAAGTCAGCGGCAGTCGGAATCGTCACTACGGCTCCTGTCATGTTTCACGTGGAACATCGGTGGTTCCACGGTGTGTCATCGGCGGCGCTGGACTTCGACGAGCGTGGTCGGAACCTCGAGGTCCCAACGATGCCCGTACGTCGCCACCACGATATCGCCGGCCTTGAGCCGAGCGAGGGTGGCGCGCGCAGTCTCCACCTCTTCAGCTGCACTGCGGCCCTTGAGCGCCAGCATGAGTCCACCTGGCTTCACGAGCGGCATGCACCAGCGCGCCAGCTTGTCCAAAGCGGCGACAGCACGCGACGTCACAACGTCGAAGGTCTCGTCGACCTCCTCAGCGCGTGCCCGCAACACGGTGACCTGCGCGCCGAGACCCAGATCGGCCACGACCTCCTCGAGCCACGTGGTGCGGCGCAGGAGGGGCTCGATCAGGGTGACGTGGAGGTCAGGGCGAGCGATCGCCCAGACCAAGCCGGGCAGTCCGGCTCCCGAGCCCACGTCCGCGACTCGGGCACCCTCGGGCACCCGGGGAACCGGTGCCGCGCAGTTGAAGAGATGCCGTTCCCACAGTCGGTCGACCTCGCGAGGGCCGATCAGCCCACGCTCGACCCCGGAAGTGGCAAGCAGTTCCGCGTAGCGCTCGGCGAGCGAAAGCCGCTCGCCGAACACTGTTTCACGTGAAACAGTCACTCGGCCGGGAGAACCACGACGTGGCGGCCGGCTCCGGCGCCGTCGGACTCGCTCCGCAGGCCGGCGTCGGCCACGGCGTCGTGGATGACCTTGCGCTCAAAGGGGGACATGGGCGCCAGCGCGACGGACTCACCGTCGGCCTTGACGCGCTCGATGGCCTCAGCGGCGATCTCCACGAGCTCCGCCTTGCGGGCCGCGCGGTGACCGTCGACATCGAGCATCAGCCGGCTGCGGGCGCCGGTCTCGCGGTAGACCGCCAGGCGCGTGAGCTCCTGCAGAGCATCGAGCACCTCGCCGTCGCGACCCACGAGGTGGCTCAGGTTGCCACCGATGATCTCCACGGCGGCACGATCGCCGTCCACGTCGATGTCGATGTCACCATCGAGGTCGGCGATGTCGAGCAGTTCTTCGAGGAAGTCGGCGGCGATGTCGCCTTCGCGTTCCAGATCGGTCTCACTCATCGGGATCCTCCTTGGCGGGCTTGGTCGGCTTCGGCTGCGGACCGGTGGTCTTGCGGCGCTGATCGCGCGTCTTCTTCTTGGGCTGCTGGCGCTTGGCCTTCTGCTCCTCGGCCTCGGCCTTCGCCTCGGCGATCGGGTCGTCCTGCACGAGCTTGCCCTTGGCCCGGTCGCGGTCCTGCTTCGCCTTGAAGGCGGGGGTGCCGGGAGCGGGGTTGTTGCGGATGACCCAGAACTGCTGGCCCATGGTCCAGAGGTTGGAGGTCGTCCAGTAGACGAGCACGCCCAGCGGGAAGGCGACGCCGGACACGGCGAACACGACCGGCAGGACGTAGAGCAGGATCTTCTGCTGCTGGGCGAAGGGGCCGTTGAGCGCTTCCGGCGGCATGTTCTTGGCCATCAGCTGCTTCTGGGTGAAGAACTGCGTGGCGCACATGGCGATGACCATCACCATGGCGATGATCTTCGTCTCGATGTGCTCGCTGGAGAGGAAGGTGTCGGCGATCTTGCCGCCGAGCCACTGGGCGTTGGCCAGCGACTCGGCCTGCTCACCGGAGAGGAAGCCCTTGGCACCCTCGGCGCCCTTGCGCGCTGCCTGGTCGATCACGCGGAACAGCGCGAAGAAGATCGGCATCTGCAGCAGTAGCGGCATGCAGGAGGAGAACGGGTTCGTGCCCGTCTCCTGGAACAGCTTCATCTGCTCCTGGGCGAAGCGCTCCCGGTCGTGCCCGTACTTCTTGCGCAACTCCTGCAATTGCGGCTGAATCAGCTGCATGTTCCGGCTGGAGTTGATCTGCTTGACGAACAGCGGGATCAGCATCGCACGGATCGTGATCGTCAGGCCGACGATCGACAGCACCCAGGTCCACCCGGCGTCGGGGTCCATGCCGATCTGCTCGAACAGCCAGTGCCACCCGAGGATGATCCCCGACACGAAGTAGTACAGCGGCGTCATGATGGCGCCACCGATGCTGCTTAGGAAGTCGAACATGCTTCTCCTCGTTCATGGGCGCGGGCAGGTACGGGGTCGTACCCGCCTGACGCCCAGGGATGACAGCGACCCAGACGACGGATCGCGAGCCAGCAGCCCTTGAGGGCGCCGTGCGTCTCGACCGCCTCGAGGGCGTAGGCCGAACAACTGGGGTGGTAGCGGCACACCTGCCCGTACATCGGGCTGATGACCAGGCGGTAGGCGCGCAGCAGGCTCGCCACGATCCAGCGCATCATCGCCGGACTCGCGACGACGCGGTGTGCAGCGCCTGGTCGAGCTGGGGAGCGAGCTGCGCCGCGGGCCGGCGGGCCGAGCCGGGAAGCGCACGGATCACGACGCGTGATCCGGCCGGGACGGCGTCGATGCGCTCACGCATGAGGTGCCGGAGGCGGCGCTTCACCAGGTTGCGATCGTGGGCCGGGCCCACCTTCTTCGACACGACGAAACCGACGGACGTGACGTCCGCCGGTTCGACAGGTCCGCCCACGTGGACGACGAGGTCGGGTTGCACACCCTTGCCACCGCGACGAATCGCCTGGCGGAACACCTCACCGTCGCGCATGCGGTGCACGCGCGGCAGCACGCGGAATCAGGCCGACAGCTTGTCGCGGCCCTTGCGGCGGCGCGCGGCCAGGATCGAGCGGCCGGCACGCGTGCGCATGCGGAGGCGGAAGCCGTGCTTCTTGGCGCGGCGACGGTTGTTCGGCTGGTAGGTGCGCTTGCTCACAGGAGGTCCTTCGGTACGAAAACGTGGCCCAGTTGGAGGAGGCCACCGCTCGCCCACGACTGGAACTGTTCATGGGCACGCGGCGGACGTCGTTCGAGACGACCCCTCCACGGTACGGGGGGCGGCATGACGCGGTCAAACCGACCCAAAGCGGCCAGTCTTATCCCGATCGCCGAAGTGCGTCCACGCGACACGCCGGAGGGCCTCCACAAATCTGTCAACCCGCTTGTGACTGGTCCGTACCGGCTGCTAGCGTCACGGGATATCCACAGGACACCACCTTGCACGGTCGTGTCATCCATCCGACTCGTACACAGCGTGTGGACAACAGTGTGAACAACCGGCGGCAGCCGCATTCGGTGCCGCTGTCGAACTCGGGAATTTCCTGCTACGGCAGGAAGGAAGGCTGTGCGGTGCGCGACGAGGCTGAGCTGGATCTGGAGACCGTATGGCGCGATTCCGTCGCCACCTTGTCCCCAGGAGCCAAGGTCTTCGTCTACGCGGCCAAGCCCCTCTCGCTCCACAACGGCATCCTCATCGTCGCCGTCCACGACGATCTGTCCCGGGCCCAGCTCGAGTCGCGTGTGCGCCCCGCGCTCGAGCAGTCGCTGACGACCCAGGCTGGCGAGGACATCCGCCTGGTCGTCACGATCGATCCCGAGGTCGTCGACGAGGCACCCGACCTGCTCTCCTCGCGCATCACCGTCGAGGAGGATCCCGGTGACGACAAGACGACAAGTAGATTTGTCGACAAGGATGAGGACTTCGAGGACGACGACGACTCGCTGACTCCCAGCTGGGTGAGCCGGCCCACCGCCTCCAAGGGCGGCCCCGGCCCCTCGCACCGCGCGAACATCGCCGAGGCACGGCTCAACTCGCGCTACCAGTTCGAGAACTTCGTCATCGGCTCGTCCAACCGCTTCGCCCACGCCGCCGCGGTCGCGGCCGCCGAGGCACCGGGCAAGGCCTACAACCCGCTGGTCATCCACGGCGACTCCGGCTTGGGCAAGACCCACCTGCTCCACGCCATCGGGCACTACGTCATCAACCTGTACCCCTCGTCCCGCGTGCGCTACGTCAGCTCCGAGGAGTTCGTCAACGACGTCATCAACGCGATCGGCGAGAACCGCACCCCCGCGCTGCGACGCAAGTACCGCGAGATCGACGTGCTGCTCGTCGACGACATCCAGTTCATCGAGAACAAGGACGCGACGCAGGAGGAGTTCTTCCACACCTTCAACGCGCTGCACAACGAGAACAAGCAGATCGTGATGACCTCCGACCGGCCGCCGTCGGAGCTGCGCACGCTCGAGGAACGCCTGCGCAACCGCTTCAGCTGGGGCCTGCAGACCGAGATGCTGCCGCCCGATCTCGAGACCCGCATCGCGATCCTGCGCAAGAAGGCCGCCACTGAGAAGCTCACGGCGCCGGCCGACGTGCTCGAGTTCATCGCGAGCAAGGTCCAGACGAACATCCGAGAGCTCGAGGGCGCGCTGATCCGCGCCACCGCCTTCGCCAACCTCAACGGCACCACGGTCGACCTCCAACTGGCCCAGATCGTGCTGAAGGACCTGATCGCCGAGGGCGACGACCCCGAGATCACCGCCGGCATGATCATGGCCCAGACCGCGGCCTACTCCGAGTACACGATCGAGGAGCTGTGCGGCCCCAACCGCTCGCGCAACCTCGTTCTCGCCCGGCAGATCGCGATGTACCTGTGCCGCGAGCTCACCGAGATGTCCCTGCCGCAGATCGGCGGTGAGTTCGGCGGCCGCGACCACACCACGGTGATGCACGCCGAGCGCAAGATCCGCAAGCTCATGGCCGAGAAGCACGCCGTGTACAACCAGGTCACCGAGCTGACGGCCCGGATCCGCCAGCAGGCACGGCAGTCCTGAGCACCTGGGCCCCACCCACACCTGGGGACACTCCTGTGCATGAAGGCCCCGAATCGGTGCATCCGGGCGATCTGCATGTGAATGACATGTGAACACGCGATGATCGTCCACAGGCCGAGCGAGTCCCCCCACTGCGCCGAACACAACTTCATCCACCGGCCGAAATGCCGCCCCGCAGCAAAAACCACGGTTGTCCACCGAATCCACAGGCCCTACTACGACGACGGAAAGTACTAAGACCAAAACCCGAGTCGAAGTCACCAGCACCCATGGGTGTGGAAGAAGGCTCACCGTGGCAGGATTCGACTGACGAATGAGAGGCCCCCGAACGTGAAGTTCCGCATCGATCGCGACACCCTCGCCGACGCCGTCGGCTGGACCGCCCGGAGTCTGCCGACCCGTCCGAGCGTCCCCGTCCTCACCGGCCTCCTGCTCGAGACCGTCGGCGACGAGCTCCACCTCTCGGGATTCGACTACGACACGTCCACGCGGGCCACGCTGCCCGCCGAGGTGAGCGACGAGGGCAAGGCGCTCGTCTCGGGCCGTCTCCTGGCCGAGATCGTCCGCTCCCTCCCGGCCGGCAAGCCGGTCGACGTCGCGCACGACGGCACCAAGGTGCAGGTCACGTGCGGCAGCTCGCGCTTCAGCCTCCAGACCATGCCGGTCGACGAGTACCCGCAGCTCCCGGCGATGCCCACGTCCTCGGGCACGGTCAAGGCCGACGACTTCGCCACCGCCGTCGGCCAGGCCAGCGCCGCCGCGTCGCGCGACGAGATGCTTCCGCTGCTCACCGGCATCCGCCTCGAGCTCGAGGGCTCCACGATCTCCCTCATGGCCACCGACCGGTTCCGCGCCAGCCTGCGCGACCTGGCCTGGTACCCCGAGGCGTCCGACATCTCCGCGCGAGCCCTCGTGCCCGCGCGTGTCCTGTCCGACACCGCGAAGGCACTCACCGCGGGCGGCGACATCACGATCGCCGTCTCCACCAGCGAGACCGGCGACGGCCTCATCGGCTTCGAGGGCACGGTCGGTGGCGGCGTCCGCCGCACCACCACGCGCCTGCTCGAGGGTGACTTCCCCCGCGTGCGCCAGCTGTTCACGGCCCAGGCCGAGACGGTCGCCTACGTCGGCACGCAGACCCTCGTCGACGCGGTCAAGCGCGTCGCGCTGGTCGCCGAGCGCAACACGCCCGTCCGCCTGTCGTTCTCCGAGGGCCAGGTGCTCCTCGAGGCCGGCAGCGGCGACGAGGCGCAGGCGTCCGAGAGCGTCGAGGCCACGATCGAGGGCAACGACATCTCGATCGGTTTCAACCCCAACTACATGCTGGAGGGGCTGTCGGTCATGACCGAGCCGGTCGTGCACCTGTCCTTCACGCAGCACACCAAGCCCGCCGCGATGTCCGGAGTCGCGGAGGTGGGAGCGGATCCCGATGGCGCATTCCGCTACCTGATCATGCCGGTTCGCCTGCAGAACTGACCGCGCCACGACGTCGGGAGGCGCTCATGCACATCGGACTCGTCGGACTGGGAAAGATGGGCGGCAACATGCGTACGCGCATGCGCAATGCCGGCCTGACCGTGGTCGGCTACGACCGCGACCCAGAACTCAGTGACGTCGGCTCGCTCGCCGAGATGGTCGAGCAGCTGCCGTCGCCCAAGGTCGTGTGGGTGATGGTCCCGCACGGCGACCCCACGCACAGCACCATCACCGAGCTCAAGGAGCTGCTCTCCGAGGGCGACGTGGTCGTCGACGGCGGCAACTCGCGTTGGACCGACGACGAGATCCACGCGGCCCAGCTCGCCGAGAAGAACATCGGCTACGTCGACTGCGGCGTCAGCGGTGGCGTGTGGGGCCTGGAGAACGGCTACGCGCTGATGGCCGGTGGCGACGCCGCCGACGTCGCGAAGGTGCAGCCGGCGTTCGACGCCCTGCGCCCCGACGCCGAGAACGGCTTCGTCCACGCCGGACGTGTGGGCGCCGGCCACTTCAGCAAGATGGTCCACAACGGCATCGAGTACGCCATGATGCAGGCCTACGCCGAGGGATACGAGCTGCTCGAGGCCGTCGACATGGTCGACAACGTCACCGAGGTGCTGAACTCGTGGCGCGTCGGCACGGTCGTCCGCTCGTGGCTGCTCGACCTGCTGGTCAAGGCGCTGGAGGACGATCCGCACCTGTCCCAGATCCGCGGCTATGCCGAGGACTCGGGCGAGGGCCGCTGGACCGTCGAGGCCGCGATCGCCAACGCGGTCCCCGCGCCCACGATCGCCGCCTCGCTCTTCGCGCGGTTCGTGTCGCGCCAGGACGAGTCGGCCGCGATGCAGGCCGTCGCCGCGATGCGCCAGCAGTTCGGCGGCCACGCGGTCCGCGCGGCCGAGGAGAGCCCGGACGTCCCGCCGGCCTGAGCCGGACGCTCACGCGCTCGTCGCCCGTAGGCTGGACCCATGCACGTGACCCGACTCGAGCTGGCCGACTTCCGGTCGTACGGCTCGGTCGAGATCGAGTTGGGTGCGGGGCCGGTGGCGTTCATCGGCGCCAACGGGCAGGGCAAGACCAACCTGGTCGAGGCGATCGACTACCTCGCCACGCTGGACTCGCACCGGGTGTCGTCCGACACTCCCCTCGTGCGGGCCGGTGCGGAGCGCGCGATCGTGCGGGCCCAGCTGCAGCGCGAGGACCGCTCGGCGCTGCTGGAGCTGGAGATCACGCCGGGTAGGTCGAACCGCGCTCGCGTGAACGGCAACCCGCTGCCCCGCGTGCGCGACCTGGTCGGGATCGCACGAA
Organism: Aeromicrobium phoceense; assembly: GCF_013868155.1. NCBI lineage: Bacteria > Bacillati > Actinomycetota > Actinomycetes > Propionibacteriales > Nocardioidaceae > Aeromicrobium > Aeromicrobium phoceense. Next base: position 673,577 of record NZ_JACEOG010000001.1, on the reverse strand, counting down.
CCGTGCTGTTCTCGCCCGAGGACCTGGCGCTGGTGAAGGGCGATCCGTCCGACCGGCGGCGCTTCCTCGACCACCTCGTCGTGATGCGCACGCCCCGGTTTGCGGGCGTCAGGGCCGACTACGACCGCGTGCTCAAGCAGCGCAACACCCTGCTCAAGACCGCGGGGCGGCGCAGCAACGTGGAGATCTCCACGCTGGACATCTGGGACGAGAACCTCGCCCGTACGGGCGGGCAGCTGGTCGCGGCGCGACTGGCCCTGCTCGACGCCCTCGCGCCGCACGCCACCGACGCGTACCGCGACGTCGCGGCCGGAGCCGCGGCCGAGCGCCAGGTGGTCTCCCTCGTCTACAAGCCCTCGGTCGAGGGCATCGAGGAGCTGCGCGACCCCGACGACATCGCCAAGGCCCTGCTGGACGAGATCGGCCGCCGCCGCCGCGAGGAGCTCGAGCGTGGCATCAGCCTCGTCGGCCCGCACCGCGACGACGTGCTGCTGGGGATCGGTGACCTGCCGGCGAAGGGCTATGCCAGCCACGGTGAGTCCTGGTCGCTTGCGCTGGCCCTGCGCCTCGCGGCGTTCTCCCTGCTGCGCGAGGACCCTTCGTCAGGTTCAGGACTCCGCGGCGACGACCCGATCCTGATCCTCGACGACGTGTTCGCCGAGCTCGACAGCGATCGCCGCGCGCGGTTGGCCGCCCGCGTCGCCGGCGCGGAGCAGGTGCTGGTCACCGCAGCGGTCGAGGGCGACGTGCCCCCCGAGCTCGTGGGCCAGTCCTTCGACGTCGCCGGCGCGGTGGTGACGCCGCGTGGCTGACGACAACGAGGACGTCCTGCGCCTCGCGCGCGAGATCGCCGACGCCTACCGCAACGGCAACGCGCCGCCCGCGCGAACCCGGCGGCCGATCCGCCGCAACGGCCCCGCACGGCGTCCCGGCCGCGAGGACGCGGTCGCCCTCGGCGACGTGCTGGGCGAGATGGTGAGGAACCAGGGCTGGAACGACCGGCTCGCCGCCTCGCGCGTGTTCTCCGACTGGGCCTCGATCGTCGGTCCCGAGGTGGCGCAGCACTGCAAGGTCGACCACTTCACCGACGGCGTCGTCTACCTCGAGACCAGCTCCACGGCCTGGGCCAAGGAGCTCAAGATGCTCGCGCCGCGCCTCGTGGCGAAGCTGAACGAGGAGCTCGGCGACGGCCAGGTGCTGCGGATCGACGTCCGCGGTCCGCAGGCGCCCAGCTGGAAGAAGGGCCGGCGCTCCGTGAAGGGCCGCGGGCCCCGCGACACCTACGGCTGAGCCGACCTCAGGCGTCGGGGCTGATCCACGCGATGGCCGACACCACGAGCGCCGACACGAGGGCGACCGCGCCGAGCACGAGAGACGCGTCGAGGAATCCGTCCATCCCCTCAACCGGACGCACCCCGATCAGCACGATGCCCAGCAGCGAGCAGGCCGCTCCGGCCAGCGCGGTGGGCAGGACGGCCCGGGTGCGGGCGCGCCGCCCTCCGTGGATCATCACGGCGATCGCGCACCACGCCAGCACCACCAGCAGCGCCGCCACGACGTCGGCGGGTCGGTGCCAGCCGGCCACGATCGTGGACAGGCCGGTCAGTCCGGAGGCGAACGTTCCCAGGCCCGCGACGGGCGCCCGCGCTCCGGCCGGGACGACGATCAGCAGTGCGGCCACCACCGACACCACCACGGTGACGTGCCCGCTGGGCAGGGAGTTGTGGACGCCGTGGCCGAGGTCGGGGCGGTCGAGCAGGCCGTGCTTGAGGACCTGGGTGGTGACGTTCGACCCCACGATGACGACCGCCGCGGCGAAGACGGCGCGCCAGTGGTGCCGCCGCGCGGCCAACAGGAGGCACACCACGGCGAGGGTCGCGGCCGACCAGATCGGCACGCGTCCGAGGATCGACAGCAGGGTCAGCTCGGCCTCGCGGCCCGCCGCGACGGTAAGCATTGCCCGCTCGTCGGCGGCCTGTCCCCGCGCGGAGGACAGGGCCACGCGCACGAGCAGGACGAGCGCGGTGACGGCCGCTGCGGCGGTCACCAGCGCCGGTCCCGACACCCGCGCGGGCAGGCGGGTCGTGGAACTCACGCCCCCAGCCTTCCAGACCGGCGGTGACGCGAACCCGCCACACGGCGCTGGAGCGACCGAAAGCGGCGCCGGACGATGGCCACCCTGGTCGACCCCCTCGTCGCGGCTCCCAGAGCCCTTCTAGCGCCGTTCAGTGGCACCTGTGGACAAACGAAGAACGCCCCACAGGAGGTGTCGTGTCGTCAGACGCACAGAATGGGCCCGTATACTGGTTGGGTGACCCAGGCGCCCGAGACACCCAGCACGTACGACGCGAGCAACATCCAGGTCCTGGAGGGACTCGAGGCGGTCCGCAAGCGGCCCGGCATGTACATCGGCTCCACCGGCGAGCGCGGCCTGCACCACCTCGTCTACGAGGTCGTCGACAACTCGGTCGACGAGGCCCTCGCCGGCTACGCCACCAACATCCAGGTGGTGCTGCAGGCCGACGGTGGCGTCAAGGTCATCGACGACGGTCGTGGCATCCCGGTCGACGAGCACCCCGAGGAGAAGATTCCCGCGGTCACCCTGGTGCTCACCTCGCTGCACGCCGGCGGCAAGTTCGGCGGCGGTGGCTACAAGGTCTCCGGTGGTCTGCACGGCGTCGGCGTCTCGGTCGTGAACGCCCTGTCCACCAAGCTCTACGTCGAGGTCAAGCGCGACGGCTACCGCTGGACCCAGTCCTTCACCTACGGCGTGCCCGACGGGCCGCTCGTGCGCGAGGAGGAGACGGACGAGACCGGCACCACCACCACGTTCTACGCCTCGGACACGATCTTCGAGACGACGACCTACGAGTACGAGACGCTCAAGACGCGCTTCCGTGAGATGGCGTTCCTCAACAAGGGCCTCCAGCTCACCCTGCGCGACGAGCGCCACGCCGACGACACCGATCCCAACGAGGGCGTGGTCGACGACGTCGAGCGCGAGGTCACCTTCCGCTACGACAACGGCCTGGTCGACTACGTGAACCACATCAACGTCGGCAGCAAGGCCCCGATCCACCGCGAGATCATCAGCCTCGAGCGCGAGGACAACGACAACGGCCTGTCGCTCGAGCTCGCGATGCAGTGGAACGACAGCTTCAGCGAGTCGGTCCACACGTTCGCCAACACGATCAACACGCACGAGGGCGGCACGCACGAGGAGGGCTTCCGCGCGGCGCTGACCTCCACGGTCAACCGCTTCGCCGAGGCCAACAACCTCATCAAGAAGAAGGAAGACCGCCTCACCGGCGACGACATCCGCGAGGGCCTCACCGCGATCATCTCGATCAAGCTCGAGGAGCCCCAGTTCGAGGGCCAGACCAAGACGAAGCTCGGCAACACCGAGGCCAAGGGCTTCGTCCAGCAGGTGCTGAACGACGAGCTCGGTGCCTGGCTGGAGCGCAACCCCGCCGAGGGCAAGACCATCATCCGCAAGTCGATCGACGCCGCGGCCGCTCGCGTGGCGGCCCGCAAGGCACGCGACCTGGCGCGCAACCGCAAGGGCTTCGGCTCCGGCGGCGGACTGCCGGGCAAGCTCATCGACTGCTCCAGCCGCAACCCGGAGGAGTGCGAGATCTTCGTGGTCGAGGGCAACTCGGCCGGCGGCTCGGCCCGCAACGGCCGCAATCCCGCGACGCAGGCGATCCTCCCGCTGCGCGGCAAGATCCTCAACGTCGAGAAGGCGCGGATCGACAAGATCATGCAGAACACCGAGGTCCAGGCGATCATCAGCGCGCTCGGCACCGGTGTCCACGAGGACTTCGACATCGCCAAGCTGCGCTATCACAAGATCGTCCTGATGGCCGATGCCGACGTCGACGGCCAGCACATCACCACGCTGCTGCTGACGCTGCTGTTCCGCTTCATGAAGCCGCTGATCGACGCCGGCCACGTGTATCTCGCGCAGCCGCCGCTCTACAAGATCAAGTGGACCAACCACCACCACGAGCTGGCCTACTCCGACTCCGAGCGCGACGCCGTCATGGCCGCCGGCCTCGATGCCGGCTACCGGCTGCCCAACACCGCCCCGGTCCAGCGCTACAAGGGCCTCGGCGAGATGAACGCCAGCGAGCTGTGGGAGACCACCATGGATCCCGACGGTCGCCTGCTGCGCCAGGTCACCCTGGCCGATGCGGCCGTCGCCGACGAGATCTTCACGATCCTCATGGGCGAGGACGTCGACCAGCGACGCTCGTTCATCCAGCGGAACGCCAAGGACGTCCGCTTCCTCGACATCTGACCCCACCGAACCACCCGGTGGTCGAGGCGCCCGGCTAGCCAGCGGCACGAGACCACGGAACGAAGGACACAGAAGTGACCGACACCCCGATCGAGAGCGACCGCACCGAACCGGTCGAGCTGCAGGACGAGATGCAGCGCTCGTACATCGACTACGCGATGAGCGTCATCGTGGCGCGCGCGCTGCCCGACGTGCGCGACGGCCTCAAGCCGGTACACCGCCGCGTCCTCTACGCGATGTACGACGGCGGCTACCGCCCCGACCGCGGCTTCAACAAGTGCAGCCGCATCGTCGGTGACGTCATGGGTCAGTACCACCCCCACGGCGACTCGGCGATCTACGACACCCTGGTGCGCCTCGCGCAGCCGTGGGTCATGCGCGCGCCGATGATCAGCGGCCAGGGCAACTTCGGCTCGCCGGGCGACGATCCCGCGGCCGCCATGCGGTACACCGAGTGCAAGCTCGCGCCGATCGCGATGGAGATGGTGCGCGACATCGACGAGGAGACCGTCGACTTCAAGCCCAACTACGACGGCCGCTCGCAAGAGCCCTCGGTGCTGCCCGCGCGCATCCCGAACCTGCTGGTCAACGGCTCGGCCGGCATCGCCGTCGGCATGGCCACCAACATCCCGCCGCACAACCTGCGCGAGGTCGCCGAGGGCGTCCAGTGGGCGCTCGAGCACCCCGACGCGTCCCGTGAGGAGCTGCTCGAGGCGCTCCTGGCGCGCATCAAGGGCCCCGACTTCCCCACCGACGGCCTCATCGTCGGCACCAGCGGCATCGAGGACATGTACCGCACCGGCCGCGGCTCGGTCCCGATGCGCGCCGTGGTCAACATCGAGGAGGACACCAAGGGACGCATGCAGCTCGTCGTCACCGAGCTGCCCTACCAGGTGAACCCCGACGGCCTGATGCGCAAGATCGCCGACCTGGCCCAGACCGGCCGCGTCCAGGGCATCAGCGACCTGCGTGACGAGTCCAGCGACCGCGCCGGCCGCCGCATCGTCATCGAGATCCGCCGCGACGCCGTGGCTCGCGTCGTGCTGAACAACCTCTACAAGCACACCGACCTGCAGACGAACTTCAGCGCCAACATGCTGGCGATCGTCGACGAGGTCCCGCGCACGCTGACCCTCGACGGGTTCATCTCGCACTGGATCCACCACCAGGTCGACGTCATCCGGCGTCGCACCGAGTTCCGCCTGCGCAAGGCCGAGGAGCGCGCCCACATCCTGCGCGGCTTGGTCAAGGCCCTCGACATGCTGGACGACGTCATCGCGTTGATCCGTCGCAGCCCCACGGCCGACGAGGCCAACGAGGGACTGCAGGCGCTGCTCGAGATCGATGAGCTGCAGGCGCGCGCGATCCTCGACATGCAGCTGCGTCGCCTGGCCGCCCTCGAGCGCCAGAAGATCATCGACGACCTGGCCAAGATCGAGATCGAGATCGCCGAGTTCAAGGCGATCCTGGCCAGCGAGGCGCGGCAGCGCGAGATCGTCGGCGAGGAGCTGGCCGAGGTCGTCGCGAAGTACGGCGACGACCGCCGCACCAAGATCATCGCCGCCGACGGCGACCTGTCCGACGAGGACCTCATCCCCGATGAGGAGCTCGTCGTCACGATCACCAAGGGCGGCTACGCCAAGCGCACGAAGACCGAGCTCTACCGGGTGCAGGGTCGCGGCGGCAAGGGCGTCCGCGGCGCCTCGCTGCGCGGCGAGGACGTCGTCGAGCACGTGTTCTCCACGACGGCGCACCACTGGATCCTGTTCTTCACCACGGCGGGCCGGGTCTACCGCGCCAAGGCGTACCACCTGCCCGAGGGCGGCCGCGATGCGCGCGGCGGCCACGTGGCCGGACTGCTGGCGTTCCAGCCCGACGAGGAGATCGCCCAGGTGCTGGCGGTCCGCGACTACGAGCAGGCGCCCTACCTGGTGCTCGCCACGAAGCGCGGCTTGGTCAAGAAGACCCGCCTCACCGACTACAACAGCCCCCGCCAGGCCGGCGTCATCGCGATCAACTTCCGCGACGAGGACGACGAGCTGGTCGGGGCAGAGCTGGTCTCGCCCGAGGACGACATCCTGCTGATCAGCCGCAAGGCGCAGTCGATCCGCTTCCGGGCCGACGATGAGCAGCTGCGCCCGATGGGTCGCGCCACCTCGGGTGTCACGGGCATGAAGTTCCGCGGCGAGGACTCCCTGCTGTCGATGACGGTCATCAAGGCCGGCGCCGACCTCGAGGGTGAGGACGACGAGAGCCAGAAGCTCTACGTCTTCACGGTCACCGACGGCGGCTTCGCGAAGAAGACGCGCATCGACGAGTACCGCATCCAGGGTCGCGGCGGACTGGGCATCAAGGCCATGCAGATCACCGAGTCGCGCGGCGAGCTGGTGGGCGGCCTGGTGCTGCGTGACACCGACGACGTCATCAGCGTGACCGAGTCCGGACAGATCACTCGGAGCCTCGTATCCGGTGTTCCTGTGAAGGGCCGTGGCACGATGGGTGTGAGTTTCGTGAAGTTCAAGGGCAACGACCGCGTGGTCACCATCGCCCGGAACACCGAGGTCGCAGAAGTGGCGGCACCGGAGTCCACGGACGAAACCGAGCAGTCGGAAGCGAGCGGGGACGACAGTGAGTGAGCAGAAGCCGGACAACGGTCAGCAGAACGGTGTGCCTGCGAAGAACGCCAAGGCCAACGGGACGACCCCGTCGGTCACGGCACGCCGCCCGCTGACGAAAGCGGAGTACGCCCGCACCACCAAGGCGACCCCGGACACCACTGCGGTCATCCCGGCGGTGCGTGACGACCAGCCCGCTCCGCCCAAGCCCGCGGCCGCTCCGGTGGACGACCGGCCCACGCAGACGTTGAAGGCCGTTCCGGCCGACGCGCCCGCACCTCCGAAGAAGCCGGCTGATCAGCCGCAGCAGAAGGCGCCCGAGCGCCCGGCACCGGCGAAGAAGGACGCGCCCGCTGCCGCACCGAAGAAGGCTCCGGGCCAGGCCGGTGCCGCTGCCGGCGTCGCCGGCGCGGGTGTCGCTGGTGCCACGGCGGCTGGTGCGACGGCTGCGGCCGCTGCTCCGGCGGCCGCTCCGGCGGCCGCTCCGTCCGCTCCCGCGCCTGCTGCCCCGAAGCCCGAGCAGAAGGCTGCCCCGGAGCCGACGAAGGCCCCGGCGCCCCAGCCCGAGTCGAAGAAGGCCGAGCCCAAGAAGCCGGAGCCGAAGAAGCCTGCGAAGTCCGTGCAGACCACCACGGCGCCCGCCGCGGACTCTGGTCGGTCGGCACGCCTGAAGCTGAGCCACGTCGAGCCGTGGAGCGTCACCAAGATGTCGTTCGTCGTCTCGGTCGCGCTCATGGTCGTCAGCGTCGTGGCGGTCACCGTGTTCTGGCTCGTCATGCAGATCACCGGCGTGTGGGGCGCCCTCAACGACAGCGTCTCCAACGTGCTCGCCGACGACGCCTCCGGCTTCGACATCACCGAGTACCTGGGCTTCGGCCGCGTCGTGGGCCTGACCCTGCTCGTGTCGGCCCTCAACGTCATCTTCATGACCGCCCTGGCCACCATCGCCGCCCACCTGTACAACCTGGCGGCCGGCATCCTCGGCGGCATCGAGCTGACGTTCGGCGAGCGTAAGTAGCTCCGCAGACCCCAGCGCTCACTCCCCGCGAGTGGCGCGAATCGGCCCGCCACTCGTTGAGTGGCGGGCCTTTCTGCGCCACTCGCGGCGGGGGATGCGTCCCTCACGGACCCGATTGGAACTCCTGTGGGACTCTGAGGTAATCTCTTCTATTGCTGCCCGGGGCCTATAGCTCAGCTCGGTTAGAGCGCTTCCCTGATAAGGAAGAGGTCGATGGTTCAAGTCCATCTAGGCCCACCGAAGGAGGAATCGACGTGAAGAAGATCCTCACCCTGGCACTCGCGGTCGCCGGCGCCGTCTGGTTCGCGAACCGCCGCAAGTCCGCAGCTCAGCCCGATGCCTGGGCTCAGCACAGCGATCCGGTCTGACGCTCTCCCACCACGGGGCCTTGGCGCAATTGGTAGCGCACCTGCTTTGCAAGCAGGGGGTTAGGGGTTCGAGTCCCCTAGGCTCCACCAACAGATGCAGATCGCTTCTGTTGCGGCATCCCTGCCACGATGTCTGCTCAGTCCTAGATGACGCGCTGTATCTTGGCACGGCGTCGTTTGTCCTATCTCGATTCTTCGCACCATTCTCCACGCCCTTTGTCGAACGCTGCGGCGTATGCGTGTCGCGGGTGGGATGAACAAGGCGTCCTAAAGTCAACTTGGTGCGACCGTGGATGCGGTGAAGAAGTCGATTGGCATCGGCGTCTCCAGTTTCCACGTGACCGCAATCGGCCGTTCGCCGTCGTGCTTGACGTAGGTCGCCGGGCCGAGGAACAGGTACGGCGCGCCCGTGCCGTACTCGTCGACGGACGTCTGGCGAACGAAGAGAAGCACGTTGCTGCTGCCGTTGATGTAGCGCCGGCCGGTCGGTGAGGCGACGGTGGTGCGATTCTGAGACTCCCAATGGAACAGCGTCGGGCTGATGGGGTAGTCCCGGTACATGGTGGTAGGAGAGAAGGCGGCTTTGGACTTCTTCAACTGGATAAATAGGGCGTCGGTGTTGATGTCGGGTACCCAGAGGACGCCTTCGCGGAAGTTGATGGGCGGCTTGGCGAGACTCCCATCGCCGAGCGCCGCGAGAACCTCTTCTCGTCGGTACCGAGCGTGCACCTGCAGCGGGATGCCACCAAGGTCACCGGAGAGCTCGAGAGTCGTTCGTCGCGCGTTGTCGAAAGCGATGTCTACGAGCGTTGAAAGCTCATTCGCCGCGATCCCTTCGGACCGAAGTGAGGTAATCCCCTCTTCGATGCTGGTGAATCCACCGCCGTTGGGCCAGAGGGAGAAGAAGAGCATCTCGGCCAGGCGACGTTCGGACGGTGTCCAGAGTGTCGGTTCGGTGGCCCCGTCGAGGACCGACCGGTAAGCCAACGCACGTGGGCGGTCGTCGACATGGATCAGCGAGCGTCCGCGCTTCAAGAGCTCCCCTTCACGAGGGCCGACCGGGCGAGTCTCAAAGCCGGCGTCACGCCGGAGCCGGGTCCAGGAGCGGTCAGCCTTGAGTACATCGGGGAGCGCGGCTCCGGACTCGTCGAGAAACGCCCCGAGGTCGATGTCGCCGATGCTGCGTAGCTCGGACAGGAGGTCACGCCACCGACTGCCGATCTGTGTCTTGAGGTTTGCCAGAATGGCAGCCTGCGTCTCCTTGTCCATCACGATCTGGCAGCCGCTGGGCAAGAACGGGAACTTCTCGTCGATCGCAGCGCCGAGTCTGCTGCGGGGCAGCCCAGTGAGGGCAGTCAGCTTGAGGTCCCAGCGGAAGCGCTTGTGTTGATGCCCGACGAAATCGAGCACAGTGAGCACCGCTTTCTCGGGGGTGCGCCGAAGACCACGGCCGAGCTGCTGCAGGAAGACGGTAGCGCTTTCGGTCGGCCGGAGGAAAAGGATGGTGTCGACCTCCGGGATGTCCAGGCCCTCGTTGAACAGGTCGACGGTGAAGAGCACGTTGACGCTGCCATCGCGAAGAGCTCTGAGCGCTGAGGCACGTTCGTCGGGCCCGGCCTTTCCGGTTACGGTGCGTGCGGAGATTCCAGCCTCGTTGAAGGCGTCCGTCATGTACCGCGCGTGCTCGATCGAGACGCAGAAGCCCAGTGCGCGCATCGATCCGGTGTCGAGGACCTTGTCGTGCAACTGCTTGAGGATGACCTGTGTGCGAGCGTCATTGCCCGTGAAGAGGTTGGAAAGTTCGCGGTCGTCGTACGTGCCGCGCTTCCAACTGAGCTGGCTGAGGTCGGTGTTGTCCGCGACGCCGAAGTAGTGGAATGGGCACAGCAGCTCTTCACCGAGTGCGTCCCAGAGTCGAAGTTCGGTGGCGACCCGGCCGTCGAAGAATGCGTCGCGGACATTGATGCCGTCCGCACGCTCAGGGGTCGCCGTGAGGCCAAGCAGCTCAGTCGGCGCGAGGTGGTCGAGCAACTTCCGATACGTGGTGGCGGCCGCGTGGTGGAACTCATCGATGACGACGATGTCGAAGGCGTCAGCCGGGAGCTTCTCGACGCCGTAGGAACTCAGCGACTGGACGCTGGCGAATACGTGCTTCCAGTCTTTCGGGAACGCTCCGTCAACGTAGAGTTCGCCGAAGTTCGCGTCAGCCAACACCTCACGGTAGGTGCGCAAGGACTGGGTGAGGATTTCCTTGCGGTGCGCGACGAAGAGAAGCGAAGGCTGCCGGGACAATGCTGAGGCGAAGCGGCGGTAGTCGAGGGCAGCGACGACAGTCTTTCCGGTCCCGGTTGCTGCGACGACGAGGTTCCGGTGGCGATCGTGGATGCTCCGCTCCGCGTCTATACCGTCGAGCATCTCTTGCTGGTAGGGATACGGAGTGACCGTGAGGCCGGATAGGGCAAGCGTCACGCGACCGCTCTGGGTGCGTCCACCCGCTTCGGCCAGCGCGAGATCGAGCCGATCAGCGTCCCAATCGGGTTGATAGCTCTCGAACGCCGAGTCGTTCCAATAGGTGTCAAATGTGGCTTTGAATTTCTCCATGAGTGCGGGCGTCGCAGTCCGGGACAGGCGGACGTTCCACTCCACGCCTTCAAGCATGGCGGTGTGGGTGAGGTTCGAGGATCCGACGTATGCGGTGTCGAAGCCCGTGTTGCGGTGGAACATCCACGCCTTTGCATGCAGTCGGGTTCGTTGGGCGTCGTACTGCACCCGAACTTCAGCGTCGTACTCGCGGATCAGGTGGTCGAGCGCACGCCGTTCGGTAGAGCCTGTGTACGTAGTGGTGATCACTCGAAGTTTGCCGCCGCGCTCGCGTAGCCGGCGCAGCTCAGGGTCGAGAAGTCGTAAACCCGCCCAGCGGACGAATGCACATAAGAGATCGACGTCGTCAGCGGTGTCGATCTCGGTGCGCAATTCCGGTCCGAGGCTGGGCTCGGATCTCGCGTTCGTCATGAGGGCGGCATCGGATAGCGGCGTGCGCGGGCGAACCTCCGGGTAGGTAATGACACCAGCGCCAGGCGTCGGTCCGATCCGGAGAAGCTGTGACGCGGGGGCCGTCACCTCGGTGCCCAACTCCTGCAGTGCTTCGATCAGGTGGTTGGTGAGTGCCACCGCTTCCTCAGTGTTGCGGCCAGCGAAAGCGCGTTGCGCGGTGACATAGACGTGCCGGGCGAGGACGTGGGGGAGATCGACCTCATCGATTTCTCTGGTCGCGACTTCGAGCCCGCCCATGACTGCGAGCCGGGCCCGGAGATCCGTGGTCATCAACGATTCGTGCAGGCCAGGTGCGATCGGCTCGAGGGTCATGTGTGCAGCTTTACGTATCGGGCCGGCGCGAGAACGCAGTTCGTCTGGATCATTGCATTCAAGTCAGCACGCGGGGCGGAGAGTGTCGATCTGCCAGCCTGAATAGGCGGCGGTGACGCTGACCTCGCGTAGCCGGACAGTCAGTACGGATCTGGGGCGCGCTGCTGGTCTAGCTCGATTCCACGCACCATGCCCGACCAGTGATCCAAACCCATGTCGAGACCGGCACCCTGCTGATCGATGCCTTGCGGGAATGCGCGAATCTGGTGCGATGACCCCCGGCATCGAGACCCCTGACCACCGCGGCCGCACGGGCCTGCACCTGACGGGCCGCGACCTCGACCGCAACCCCGACGTCGTCGTGCGCGACGTGGAGGTGCTGTCGAACGACTGGTACGTCCTTCGCGCGACCACCTTCGACCGTCGCGGGTCCGACGGCGTCTGGCGCACCGAGCGGCGCGAGACCTACGACCGCGGCGACGGCGCGACGATCCTGCTGTACGACGCGGACCGCAGGACGGTGCTGCTGACGCGGCAGTTCCGCTTCCCGGTCTACGTCAACGGCCACCCCGACGGAATGCTCCTCGAGACGGCCGCCGGCCTGCTGGACGAGGACGATCCCGTAGCGGCGATCCGCCGCGAGACCGTCGAGGAGACGGGCGTCGAGATCGGGCCGGTCCAGCACGTGTTCGACGTGTTCATGAGCCCCGGTTCCGTGACCGAGCGCCTGCACTTCTTCGCGGCCCCGTATCGCTCGGAGGACATCGAGGGCACGCAGCACGGCGTCGCGTCAGAGGGCGAGGACATCGAGATCGTGGAGCTGGACATCGACCGGGCCCGCGCGGCCATCGGCACCGAGATCGTGGACGCCAAGGCGATCATGCTCCTGCAATGGGCGTTGCTGGACGGGCCTTTCGCCTGATTCTCCGACGAGCGGAGGGGCCCGGACTGCGGTACCAAGGAGGGAGGGGCCGGTGCGCCAGCGTCGACCGACGCAGCCGGACCCGCGGAGGTGAACCTGATGGACAACGTCGACCCCTGGGTCTGGATCCTGATCGCGGTTGTGGCGCTGCTGCTCGTGGCCGCTCTCGTCTGGGCCCTCACGAAGGGAAACAAGGCCAAGGAGGAGAAGCGGCTCGAGAAGGAGCGCGAGCAGCGCGTCGAAGCCGCCCGCCTGCGCGACGAGGCCCGCGAGGCCTCGGTCTCCGCCAACCAGACCGCCGCCGGTGCCGCCGCGGCCCGTGCCGACGCCGACCAGGCGCGACTCGACGCCGAGCGACTCGAGCGTCAGGCCGAGGAGCTCCATCAGGAGGCCGCGGAGACCAAGCAGCACGTCGAGCACCGGATGGCCAAGGCCGACGAGATCGACCCCGACGTCACCGACGGTCAGCGCAACGACCGCACGGACGCGCAGCGTGACGACCTCACCGACGGTCGCCACGACGACGTGGCCGCGGCCCGGCAGGACCCGGTGTCGCAGGATCGGCCCGTCTTCACCGGCAAGCACGGTGGCGACCCGGACTCCGACGTGCGGGACCCCGCGCTGACGGACGCTCCGCCCGAGGATCCCGACACCCGTCGCGTCTGACCGCAGCGCGGAGGGCGGGTTCGTCCCCAGGTGTGGGTAGACCTGTGGATGAAATGACAGCGATGTAATTCCCGCCGTTGCAGGCAGTCCTGGGCAGGCCCGGGTTCCACGTCCGGAACCCGGGCCTGCTCGCTCTCCAATGTCACGCACGACGACGGAGGCGAGCACCATGGCCAGGGACGACAGGTCGACCCCATGATTGCGCTGGCGCTCGCGTTCCTGTGCGGCATGGCGTTCGCCGTCTCCCTCGCCGTGATGCTGGCGACCGGCATGGTGAGTCGGGCGATGGCCTCGTTCTCGCTGGCCGAGGAGGACGTCGGCCTCGACGAGTTCGCCCACCTGCGCTGAGGTGGGTTTGTCCCCACCTGTGCACAGCCATGTGGATGAACCACACGGGTGTAATTCGTGGAATTCACCGGCATCAGTAGGATGTCCGAATGCCGTTGATCGTCCCGGACGCCCTGCGCGCCGCCGGTGTCGTCAGCGTCGTGGCGGCCACGATCCACGGGGGATGGATCGGCTTTGCACTGTTCTTCCTCGTGCTCGGGGCGCTCTTCATCCCTCGCGCGGTCGGCACCGGGCCGGCCCTCGACGTCACCTTCTGCGGCGCCCTCCTGCTCGGCGGTTGGGCCGCCCAGCTCGACTGGTACCTCGCCGTCCCGGGCCTCGATCTCGTCGTCCACGCCGCAGCCACCGGGCTGATCGCGGCCCTCACCTGGCAGGTGCTCGTGAAGGTCGGCGCCCTCGCCACCCACGACGACCCCCGGCTCGCGCGCCCCCGGCTCGGCGCCTTCGTCGTCACGATCACCACCGCCGTCGCGCTCGCCGTGGTGTGGGAGTTCCTCGAGTGGATGGGCCACACCTGGATCGACGACCGGATCCAGGTGGGCTACGACGACACGATCGGCGACCTCGCCGCCGGAGCGGTCGGCGCGTTGGTCGCCGCGCTCGTGGTGAGCCGCACGTCGGCCGCGGAGCCGAGCCGGTGACCACCCCGACGGTCTCGGTCGTCATCCCCGTGCACGACGACGCCGACGAGCTCCGCGAGTGCCTGCGTCTGCTCGCGCTCCAGACCGTGGCCCCGCTCGAGGTGGTCGTGGTCGACAACGGCTGCACCGACGACTCGGCCGCCGTCGCCGCGGCCGCCGGAGCGCGTGTCGTCGTGGAGCCGCGCCTGGGCATCCCCCCGGCGGCCGCCGCCGGCTACGACGCGGCCACGGGCGACGTGATCGCCCGGCTCGACGCCGACTCGCGGCCCGGCCCCGACTGGATCGCGCGGGTCGCCGGCGCGATGGCCGACCCCGAGGTCGATGCCGTCACCGGGGCCGGCTGGTTCCACGACCTGCCGCCCGTCCTGGGCCGCATCGCCACGGTGGCCTACCTCGGCGCCTACTACGTCCTGACGTACCTGGCCCTCGGGCACCATCCGCTGTGGGGATCGAGCATGGCGATCCGCCGCACCAGCTGGGAGCGCGTGCGCGACCGGGTGCACCGGTTCGACGACGTGCACGACGACATGGACCTCGCCTTCGCGCTCGGGCCGGAGTCCGTGATCCGCTACGACCGCGCCCTGCGGCTGGGTGTCTCGGGACGCTCGGTGCGGGGCCGGAAGCAGCTGGCGCGCCGGATGGACCGCGCCGTCACCACACTGAGGCTCAACTGGGCGGAGCGCCCGCCGTGGAAGCGCTGGCAGGACCGGTTCCGGCCCCGCCACGTCACCGGAGGCTGATCCAGATCAGCAGCTGCGTCACCAGGAATCCGGTGACGAAGTTCAGCCACAGGAAGCGGCGCCAGCCGGCGTTCGCCTCCTCGCACCGCTCGTCGGTGATCGACAGGTACGGCGCGATGTTGGCGGCGTAGGGCAGCACCAGCAGGGCGGAGAGGGATCCGGGCCACGGCAGCGCCAGCAGGCACAGGCCGCCCACGAGGTAGGCCGCGAAGGCGAATCGCGTGGTGTTGCGGGCGCCGAGGACCGTGCCGATCGAGCCGATGCCGGCCGCGCGGTCGGCGGTGACGTCCTGGACGGCGCCGAACGCGTGCGAACCGATGCCCCACGCGAAGAAGCCCGCGATGGCGGCGACGACCGTGACCCCGAGCTCCACCTCGCCGCCGCGGGCGGCCGCGAGGGCCAGCCCGAACACGGCGGGGCTGACGAAGTGCGTGCTGGAGGTGAGCGAGTCCAGGAACGGGCGCTCCTTGAACCGCAGCATCGGGGCCGAGTACGCGATGACGGCGAAGATGCTGACCGCCAGCACGAGGTTGGACAGTGGCGATCCCATCGCGGCCAGCACCACGACGAACGGCACGTTCGAGAGGACCGCCGACCAGATCGTGAGCCGGTGGATGCGACGGTCGAGCACGATCCCCTCGACCCCGCCCTTGCGCGGGTTGCGCAGGTCGGACTCGTAGTCGAAGACGTCGTTGATCCCGTACATCAGCAGGTTGTAGGGCACCAAGAAGTACGCGCAGCCCACCCAGAACGCGACGTCGAGCCCACCGCCTGCCAGCAGGTAGGCCGCGCCGAACGGGAAGGCCGTGTTGACCCACGACAGCGGGCGGGACGACGCCAGCACCTGGCCGGCGCGGCTCACGCCTGGTCCTGCGCCGAGACGGTGGAGTCGAAGTGGCGGGCCGGCCGCGAGAGCAGCAGGGACAGCGACGAGACCAGGATCGTGGCCGCGAGCGGCCACGCGAAGTCCTCGATCGGCGCGAGCCCCACGTGGATGCCGGTCAGGGCCGACTCGTCGAACCGGAAGAGGTCGGCGGCGATCATCACGCTGTCGAACACCGCGGTCAGGACGGCCAGCGCCACGGCGGTGAGCCCGGTGGCGGCCCACCAGCGACGGTCGGGGCGCCGCGTGACGACCGCGAGGGCCAGGACGGGAAGGGTGGCGGCCGTGAAGACCGCGGCGAGGCCGAGGTACGTCATCGGGTCACCGTCCTGCGGTCGAGCAGCATCGTGAACAGCCCGTGCAGCACGCCGGTGACGTAGCAGAGGAAGACGATGAAGAAGAGCTCCTCGAGCGGCAGCTCGCGGGCCACCTCGATCCCGGTCATCGCCGGGGACTCGCCCCGCGCGTACACCTCGAGCCGGATCGCCACGATGTCCCACACCAGGAAGAACACGAAGCCGACGGCCAGGACGACCAGCGCGTTCGAGGCCTTCCGGAAGAGGAACAGCCGCCAGCGGCGGTCGACGAGTCCCATGCAGAAGCCCGCCCCGATCACCGAGGCGAGGTAGAGCCAGCTCACGCGACCACCGTAGTGCCGGCCCGTGGCTCGCGTGACGGGCCCGCCGACCGGTCGCCGCGCAGCCGCTTCAGGACGAGCTCCGCGCTGATCAGGCACATCGGCAGCCCGATGCCCGGGATCGTGCTGGCTCCGGCGTAGAGCAGCCCGTCCACCTTGCGCGAGGCGTTGCGCGCGCGGAGGAAGGCACTCTGGCGCAGGGTGTGGGCGGGCCCGAGAGCCCCGCCCGACCACGCGTTCAGGTCTGCGGCGAAGTCACCGGGTCCCACGGTGCGCCGCACCTTGATCCGCGAGGCCAGGTCGGGCACGCCCGCCCACGAGGCGATCTGGCCGATGGCCGCGTCCGCGGTCTTCTCGACCACGGGATCGCCTCCCCCGTCGACGCCCCCGCGCCCCAGGTTCACGTCGGCCGGCACCGGCACGAGGATGAACACGTTCTCGTCGCCCTCGGGAGCCACCGATGGGTCGGTGGCCGACGGACGGCACACGTAGGAGGACGCAGGGTCCGGCACCCGGCCGGGCCGACCGAGGACGTCGTCGAAGTTCGCGGCCCAGTCCCGGGTGAAGAACATGGTGTGGTGGGCCAGCTCGGGCAGTTCGCCCTCCACCCCGAGGTACGCCAGCACGGCGCCCGGGCCCGGATCGCGGCGCTTCCACCACGACTCCGGGTAGGTCTGCAGGTGCTCGGGCAGCAGTCGCGTCTCGAGGTGGTGCAGGTCCATCGCGCCGACCACGACGTCGGCATCGATCCGCTCGATCCCGTCGTCGGTGCGGAACGTGACCCCCTCGACCCGCGCCCGCGCGCCCCGCGTGGGCAGGGCGCGGCCCGTGGAAGCGGTGTCGATGCCGATGACGGTGGCGCCGGTGCGGATGCGCACGCCGCGGGCGCGCGCCAGGGCGGCGATCGCGTCGATCAGCGTGGAGAAGCCGCCCTGCGGGTAGAGCACGCCGTCGGCGAGGTCCATCCCGCTCATCAGGTGGTACATGCTCGGCGCGCGCGACGGCGACGAGCCGAGGAACACGGCGGGGTACCCCAGGATCTGGCGCAGTCTCGTGTCGTCGAAGCGCGCGGCGACGTGCGACTCCAGCGAGCGGCCGAGCAGTCCGGCCAGGCGCGGCGCCCGGCGCAGCACGTCGGCGTGAGCGAGGTTCGCCGGCCGCTCGAAGCTCGTGTAGAGGAAGTGGTCGACCGCCATCTGGTGGGTGTCGGCCGCCGAGTCCAGGTAGTCCTCGAGGCGACGGCCCGCGCCGGGCTCGATCGCGTCGAACAGGGCGACGTTCTCGGCGCGCGTGGCCCGCACGTCGACGGGCTGCTCATTGCCCTCGAAGAACACGCGGTAGCCCGGATCGAGCCGGACGAGGTCGAGCTGCTCGTCCGCAGTGGTCCCGAGGAGCCGGAAGAAGTGCTCGAAGACCTCGGGCATCAGGTACCAGGAGGGGCCGGTGTCGAAGCGGAAGCCGTTCTTGCTCCACGAGCCGGCGCGCCCGCCCACGTCGTCGCGCTGCTCGAGCAGGTCGACCGACCAGCCGTCGGCGGCCAGGAGGGCCGCGGTGGCGAGTCCGGAGATCCCGCCGCCGATGACGGTGACGCGGCGCATCAGACGCCCACCGTGACGGCGCGCGCGACGACCCGAGCCTTGGCCGGGCCGGGCACGCGGATGCGCTCCGAGCGGATCCGGGCGGGCGAGGCGTTGCGGAGCCGCCGTGACAGCTCTGCGAAGAGGGCGTGGGCGGCGGCGACCGCGCGGCGGCTGCCGGCGGGCAGGCGCGGGATCACGGCCGCGGCGGCGGCGAGGTCGGCGTCGATGTCGTCGAGCAGCCGGTCGCGCATCGCGACGTCGAAGTGCTCCGGGTCCAGTCCGGGAACGTAGCTGCGGCCGAGGTTGTCGCGGTCGTCGCCGAGGTCGCGCAGGAAGTTCACCTTCTGGAAGGCGGCGCCGAGACGCTGGGCGCCGGGGGCCAGCTCGGCGTACTGCGCCTCGGGCCGGGGCTGGTCGAGGAGGAACGCCTTGAGGCACATCAGGCCCACGACCTCGGCGGAGCCGTAGATGTACGTCGCGAAGCTGGCCTCGTCGTGGTCGGTGCGGAAGAGGTCGGTGCGCATCGACTGGAAGAACGGGTCGACCAGGTCGGTGCCGATCCCGCACGCGCGCGCCGTGCGCGCGAATGCGTGGACGACGAGGTTCGCGCTGTGCCCGGTGCGCATGGCCTCGTGGACCTCGGCATGGAGCGAGTCGAGCACGCGCAGCTGCTGGTCGTGGTCGCCGTCCGGGCGCGGGGCGTCGACGATCTCGTCCGCCACGCGCACGAGCGCGTAGATGTTGCACACGCGCGTGCGCACGGGCTCGTTCAGCAGCCGTGACGCCAGCGAGAACGACGTGGAGTAGCGCTTGATCACGAGCGCGGCGGCACCCTCGGCCACGTCGTCGTACAGCGTGTAGGCCTCGGTGGCGGCGGTCGATCCCGAGCGGCCGTGCTCATCGTGGTGGAGTGCGCTCATGCCGCACCGACCCGGGCGGCGGGGTCGTGCGTCGTGGCGGCCATGTGCCAAGCCTGCGCCACGAGGGGGTCCAGGAGCGACCGCTCGAGGTCGAGGGTGCGGGCGTGCTCGCGCGCCAGGGCCAGGTGGCCGTCGGCGAGGTCCTCCACGTAGCCCCGCGAGCCGCAGGCCGCGAGTGCCTCGCGCACGCCGGCTGCGGCCGCCTCGGTGAGGTCGGGGTCGCCGAGGTGGGGCGCGATCCGCTCCCACTCGGCCGTCTGTGACGCGTGCACCATGAGCGGCGTCCGCTTGCCCTCGCGCAGGTCGCCCATCGAGTCCTTGCCCGTCGTCTCGGGGTCGCCGAACATCGCCATCACGTCGTCGTGGAGCTGGAACGCGACGCCCAGGCAGCGGCCGATCTCGCCGAGGACACGCACGGCGGACTCGTCGGCCCCTGCGAGGACGGCACCGGCCTGCAGCGGCAGCACGAACGAGTAGACGGCCGTCTTGTGCTCGGTGACGGCGATGGCCTCGTCGGCGCTCGGCATGGCGGTGCCCAGGGCCAGGCGGACGTCGGCCAGCTCGCCGGCGGCGGAGGCGTGCAGCGTGGCGTCGAGGAGATCGAGCAGACGGTGGGTGGTGACCGGGTCGACGCCGCACGTCGCCACGGCGCGGATCGCCGCGGCCAGTGCCAGGTCGCCGGCGAGGATCGCGCCGGCGCGCGCGTAGGTGTCGTGGTCGTCCGGCGAGCTGGCCAGCTCGGTGGCGTCGGAGCGGAACAGGCCCGGCACGCTGGGCCGTCCACGGCGGGTGTCGTCGTTGTCAATCACGTCGTCGTGGATCACGAAGGCGGTGTGGAGCAGCTCGGTGGCCGCGGCGACGGCATCGACCACCGTGTCGGGCTGGTCGCCGCCGAAGGCCGCGTGCACCGTCGTGACGAGCCACGGCCGGAAGCGCTTGCCGCCGGAGCTGCCGAGGTCGAGGGCGGTGAGCAGTGCGTGGTGGTCGCGGCTCAGGCCGGGGACGCGGGCCGAGTGCAGGAGTGAGTCGAGCTCCGATTGCAGGGTCATGGACTCGTCTCCGTCTCGTCCGGCGCCAGCACGTGCCAGGCGTCCGCCTCCTCGATCGCGGCAGCCTGCTCGACCAGCCACGGGCTCAGCGCCCACGGCGCGATCCGCACCGTCTCGCGCAGGTCGGACACGTCGACCCAGCGCAGCTCCTCCACCTCGTCGGGATGGGGCTGCGCCTCGTCGGTTGCGCGGGCGACGAAGACGGGGCACACCTCGTTCTCCACCACTCCGGAGGCGTCGACCGCGCGGTAGGCGAAGTCGGGCAGGAACGGGCGGATGGATGCGGGCTCGAGGCCGAGCTCACCGCGGCCATGGCGGCTGACCGCGTCTACGAGGTCCTCGCCGGGCCGCGGGTGGCCGCAGAAGGAGTTGGTCCACACGCCGGGCCACGACCGCTTTCCGAGGGCGCGCCGGGTGAGCAGCACGCGACCGCGACCGTCGATCAGGTAGCAGGAGAACGCCAGGTGCAGCGGCGTGTCCTGGCCGTGGACGTCGTGCCGGGGAGCCGTGCCGATGGGGCGCCTCTCGTCGTCCAGCAGGACGACGAGGTCGTCGGGATCCCCGTGCGGGAGCCGGTCGGGCAGGCCCGAGCGCGTGCCGCTGGACGGCGCAGCGGCGTCCGCTGCCCCGGTTGCGTGGTCGAGCACGGGTTCCACAAGACCTCCTGGTGACACCTCGAACGATATTGCT
This sequence comes from Aeromicrobium phoceense, assembly GCF_013868155.1. Lineage (NCBI taxonomy): Bacteria > Bacillati > Actinomycetota > Actinomycetes > Propionibacteriales > Nocardioidaceae > Aeromicrobium > Aeromicrobium phoceense. The sequence goes on along the minus strand of NZ_JACEOG010000001.1, from coordinate 652,834 downwards.
AACCAATCTAGATATCAACTTATATAAATAGTGCCTATGATGAAGGGGTGCCGATGCGTCCACTTCCCCGTACCCCCGTGGCACCCGACTACACCGACGACGAACGCGACCTGCTGAGGGCCGTGCGCGAGCTCGTCCGGGCCGATCGGGAGATGCGCAACCGCCTCAGCGACGCGATGCGGGTCAACCCCACCGACCTGCGATCGCTGCGTCACGTCATTCGCGCGGTGGAGATCGCGGAGTCCGATCCGCAGGGCAGCGCGGTCCCGGGGGTGACCCCGCGCCGGCTCGCAGACCACCTCGGCATCAGCACCGCCGCCGTGACGACCCTGGTCGACCGGCTCGTCGCCTCCGGACACCTGGAGCGCGTGCCGCACCCCACCGACCGTCGTTCCGTGGTGCTGGTCCCCACCGAGCAGGCCCGCCACGAGATGTCGGTGCACCTGGCCGACATGCACGAGCGGATGAAGGCCATCGCGGCCAGGGTGCCGGTGGAAGCCAGGCCCGCGATCATCGACTTCCTGCAGTCCCTCACGTCGGAGATGGAGCGCGGCCGGCTCGAGGTGGGCCCGTCCTGAGCCCGGTTGTCCCCAGGTGGGGACAATGTTGTGGGTAAACCACACTGATGTAATTCGCGGCGTTCGAGTGCCGAAACGACAAGGCATCCGAGCCCGGATCGGGGTCGGATGCCTCATCGTTCGTCGGTGCTCAGACGTGCGGAAGGATCTCCTCGGCCACGAGCCGCAGGTGGTCCAGGTCGGCCAGGTCGAGCACCTGCAGGTACAGGCGCTCGGACCCGGCGTCGGCGAACTCGCCGATCCGGTCGAGGATCTCGGCAGGCGTGCCGGCGAGCCCGTTGGCGCGCAGCTCGTCGACCTCGCGGCCGATCGCCGCGGCACGCCGGGCGATCTCGGTCTCGTCCGATCCCGCGCACAGCACCAGCGCGTTGGACCACGCAAGCGATGCCGGATCGCGCTCGGCCTTCTCGCAGGCCTCACGCACCCGCCCGAACTGGGTGCGGGTGAAGTCGGCCGACTCGAACGGGATGTTGAACTCGTCGGCGAACCGCGCCGCCAGCGCCGGGGTGCGGCGCTTGCCCTTGCCGCCCACGATCACGGGGATCCGGTCCTGCGCCGGCTTGGGCAACGCCGGAGAGTCGGTGACCGTGTAGTGCCGGCCCTCGAACGAGTAGGCGCCGGAGGTGTCGGCCCACAGGCCGGTGATGATCTCCAGCTGCTCCTCGAGACGGTCGAAGCGCTCGGGCGTCTCAGGGAAGCCGATCCCGTAGGCCCGGTGCTCGGCGTCGAACCAGCCCGCGCCGAGCCCGAACTCCACGCGTCCACCGCTCATCTGGTCGACCCCGGCCACGCTGATCGCCAGCGGTCCGGGCAGCCGGAACGTGGCACTCGTGACGAGCGTGCCCAGCCGGATGGTGGACGTGTCGCGGGCCAGGCCGGCCAGCGTGATCCAGGCGTCGCTTGGACCGGGCAGGCCCTCCCCGCCCATCGCGAGGTAGTGGTCGGAGCGGAAGAAGGCGTCGAAGCCCAACCGCTCGGACTCCTGCGCGACGGCGAGGAGGTCGTCGTACGACGCTCCCTGCTGCGGTTCGGTGAAGATCCTCAGTCGCATCAGGCGCGAGCGTCGGGATCGTCGGTGCCCAGCGGGTTCGGCTGGGAGGAGAGGTCGTCCGAGCCGGCCTCGTCGATGTCGAACGGAGCCCGGGCGTCGGCGGCTGCCGCGTCGGCGCGCAGACCCTCCGAGCTGGTGCTGTAGGCGGGGGCGGACGCGTCGGCCTCCGTGGCGGTGGAGGTACGGGAGCCGGTGCCCGAGTCCTTCGAGCCCTCGTCCTTGGAGAAGTCGGCGGCGGTCTTCACCTTCTCGCCGACCGTGCCCGAGACGTCCTTGGCCTTCTCGCTGACGACGCCGGAGACGTCCTTCGCGGTCTCGGCGACGCGGTGGCCCACGTCGGACGCGGCCTGCTTGGCGGTGTCCTGCGCCTTGTGGGCGGTGGACTGGACCGGATCGGTGTGCCACACCTTCTCGGCCTGCTGCTTGATCTGCTCATAGCGGCCGCGGCCGGCGCGGGTTCCAAGGACGTATCCGACGGCGGCGGCCGTCAGCAGCGCGAGCTTCTTCACGAGCGATCACTCCTAGGTTCTGGTGGGGACCCGTCCATTGTGTCGTGGTTCGCCGACATCCTCATGTCGTGGAGCGGGGCGCGGGCGACATGGCCCATCCGATCGCCCGCGTCACGGCCACGCCGCCGGCGCGGACGGCGGTCGCCTCGGTGACCGGCAGCCAGGGCAGGCGCAGCGGACGGCGGGCCCAGCGCGGCAGCAGCCCCACCGCCGCGGCCGCGAGCATGCCGTAGGGCGCTCGCACCGTCCACGGCACCGGCGGGCTCAGCAGCATGAAGCGGGCGGCCTCGCGAGCGGCGGGCGTGCTCTCGAGCTCAGGGCGGTAGGACGCCAGCGCAGCCGCCAGCTCCTCCGTGCTCTCCGGCACGTCGCGCGCGCCGAGCAGCCGGGCGGTGATTCCGGCCTGGGCGACGTAGACGTCGCGCTCCTCGGGCCCGAGGGGACGGGCGCCGTAGCGGCCGTGCGCGCGCAGGAACGAGTCGATCTCCGCGACGTGCACCCAGCGCAGCAGGTGCGGGTCGGAGGCCGCGTACTCGCGTCCGTCGTCGGTGGTGCCCCGGACGCGCTCGTGGATCCGGCGCACGGCCCCGATCGCCCGGTCGGCGTGGTCGACGGTGCCGAAGGTCGTCTCGGCGATGAAGCCGCTGGTGCGCTGCAGTCGTCCCCAGGGGTCGCCGCGGAACCCCGAGTGCTGGTCCACGCCGGCCATCGCCAGGGGGTGCAGCGACTGAAGCAGCAGGGCACGGATCCCGCCGACGAACATCGAGGCGTCCCCGTGGACGCGCCAGACGGGGTCCGCGGGGGTGAACCGGCGCTCGCCCGGCGTGCCGTGGATGCGCTCGCGGCGACCCTCGCCCTCGGGACCGGCCACGCGCGCGAAGATCGCGGAGGCGGCCTGGTCACGGACGCGTTCGATCATGGCGCCAACGTAGCCCCGGCGGCGTGAGATCGCCGCCGGGACTTCGGGCCGCCCAGGACCTTCGGGGGCGAGGCGGGGCAGCGGACCGCGCGTGGGGAGGGGCGCGGCCCGGGAAGGGCGGCCGGGAGGGGAAGCCCGGCTCGCCTCAGTGCGTGACCAGGTCGTCGGCCGAGGCCACGTCCACCGTCTCGGCGGTGGACGTGGTCGGTACCGCGACCACGACGCACTGCGCGTGGGTCAGGCAGTAGTGGCTGACCGATCCGAACAGCACGCGGCTGATGCCCGTGTGCACGCGCGTGCCGACGACCAGCATGGCCGCGTCGCGCGAGGCATCGACGAGCGTCGGTCCGGGCGCGCCCTGCACGACCTCGATGCGGCGGGGCCTGCCGTCGGCGTCCTCGGACCCGATCGTCTCGGTCACCCAGCGCGCGGCGTTCGACCGGGCGTCGGACTCGTAGGCCATCCACGGGACCTCGGCGCCGGCCATCGCGACGGCCGCGTCGATCTGCCAGACGTGGACGATCTTGAGGTCCGCGCCACGGAGGTCGGCCTCCTTCGCGGCCCACGTGAGGGCGGCGGCTCCTGCGGGGGTTTCGTCCACTCCGACGACGATGGTGTTGGTGCTCATCGTGGTTCCTTTCTCTACATCTCCATCGTGCTCCGGTCCGGCGTCGCGGAGCAGGGCCGAAGGTCCCGAGTTGCCGGGACCTCCGGCCCCGGCGATCTCGGTACGGTGAGCGCGTGGACGAACAGGACCGGAAGCGCTGGGAGAACATCGTCGACGCCGCCGTCGCGGTGACGTCCGATCTCGACCTCGACAGCCTGCTGGCCCGCATCATCGAGCTGGCCCGCGACCTGACCGGTGCCCGCTACGGCGCGCTGGGGGTGCTGGGGCACGACCACGGCGAGCTGGCCGAGTTCCTCACCCAGGGCATCGACGAGGAGACCGCAGCCAGGATCGGCGACCTGCCGCGAGGTGCCGGGGTCCTCGGCGTCGTGCTCCGCGACGGGGTGCCGCTGCGACTCGACGACGTCGCCTCCCACCCCGCCTCCGTCGGCTTCCCGCCGCACCACCCGCCCATGGGCGCGTTCCTCGGCGTGCCCGTGCGGGTCAACGGCCAGGTGTTCGGCGACCTCTACCTGACCGAGAAGCCGGGCGGGTTCACCGACGACGACGAGCGCCTCGTGACCGGTCTCGCCGCGGTCGCCGGGACGGCGATCGCGAACGCGCGCCTGTTCGACGAGCTCGCCGGCACACGGGCCGAGCTCGCGCGGATGGCCGTGGTCGAGGACCGCAACCGCATCGCGCGCGACCTCCACGACCTCGTCATCGGGCGGCTCTTCGCCGTGGGCCTGTCCCTGGACCGGATCTCGCGGAACGTCGACGAGCCGTGGGCCGGCCGGGCCTCGCAGGCCGTGGACGACGTGGACCGGGCGATCGCCGACCTGCGCGGGGCGATCTTCGCGCTGGGCTCCGACGCCGCGACCGACGAGGCACGTCTCGTGCGGCTCCTGAAGGCCACGGCCGCGCCGCTGGGCTTCGCGCCCGTCATCGACATCGAGGGTGACCTCGGCCGGCTCGACATCGGCCTGCGCAGCGACGTGCACGCGGTGATGAACGAGGCGCTGGCCAACGTCATCCGGCACGCGAGGGCCACGTCGGTGCACCTGCGCCTCGAGGTGGCCGAGCACGAGGTGGTGGCCACGGTGACCGACGACGGTGCCGGCATGGGCGACGCCGAGCCGGCCAGCGGACTGGCGAACCTGAGCGAGCGGGCCCAGCGCTCCGGCGGGTCGTTGCGGATCGGTCCCGGTCCCGGAGGCACGGGGACCCGCGTGGTCTGGCGCATCCCGCTCGCAACGGCCGACGCCGCGGCCGCCCTTCCGTAGGCTGAGCCCGTGAGCGAACCCATCCGCGTCTTCCTGCTCGACGACCACGAGGTCGTCCGGCGCGGCGTCGGAGATCTCCTCGAGGACTCGGGAGTCATCACCGTGGTGGGCGAGGCCGGAACGGTCGCCGAGGCCGCCACCGCGATCGAGCGGCTCCAGCCCGACGTCGCGGTGCTCGACGCGCGGTTGCCGGACGGCTCGGGGATCGAGCTGTGCCGACGAGTGCGGCTCTCGGCCGAGCGCACGGCGGTCCTCATCCTGACGTCCTACGAGGACGACGAGGCGCTCTTCGAGGCGATCATGGCCGGAGCCTCGGGGTTCCTCCTCAAGCAGGTGCGCGGGAACGACCTCGTCGACGCCGTCCAGCGGGTCGCCGCGGGTCAGTCGCTGCTCGACCCTGCTGTCACTCGCTCGGTGCTCGAGCGCCTGCGCCACCAGGCCGACCCCGACCCGCTCGACGAGCTCACCGCGCAGGAGCGCAAGGTCTTCGACGAGCTGCGGCTCGGCCGCTCCAACCGCGAGATCGCCGCCACGCTCTTCCTGTCGGAGAAGACCGTCAAGAACTACGTCTCCACCGTCCTGGCCAAGCTCGGCCTCGAGCGCCGCGCCCAGGTCGCCGCCTGGGACCGCTGACGCCCGAGGCCTCGCGCCTAGGCTCCCGTCAGCAGGTCGCCCCGCTCGACGCGGCGGCGGCGCTGCTCGGCCGGGTCCGGCACGGGCACGGCTGCGATCAGGCTGCGCGTGTACTCCTCGGTGGGCCTCCTCAGCACCTGGTCGCGCGGGCCGAGCTCGACCAGCCGCCCACGCTGCATCACCGCGACCCGGTTCGCCAGGGTGTCGACCACCGCGAGGTCGTGCGTGATGAACAGGCACGCGAACTGGAGGCGCTGCTGGAGCTCGAGGAAGAGCTCCAGCACGCGCGCCTGCACCGAGACGTCGAGCGCCGAGGTGGGCTCGTCCGCGATGAGCAGGTCGGGGTCGAGCGCCAAGGCCCGGGCGAGGCTGATCCGCTGGCGCTGACCGCCGGAGAGCTCGTGCGGGAACCGCTCGGCGAAGTCGCCGGGCAGCTCCACCGAGTCGAGCAGGCTCCGCACCTTCTCGGTGACCTGGGCGTCGCTGAGGTCGGTGTGCACCCGCAGCGGCTCCGCGATGCAGTCCAGGATCGACATCCGCGGGTTGAGCGAGGCCGCCGGGTCCTGGAACACGAAGCCGAACCGGCTGCGGTACGGGCGCAGCTCCTTGTCGCTGAGGCCGGAGATCGTCTCGCCGCCCACGCGGACCGTGCCCGACGTCGGCTGCTGCAGCCCCACGGCGACACGACCCAGCGTGGACTTGCCCGAGCCGGACTCGCCCACCAGGCCCAGCACCTCACCACGGTGCACCTGCAGGCTGACGTGGTCGACGGCGCGGAAGGCCGTCTCGCCCCAGCCACCCGGGAACTCCACCACGATGTCCTCGAGGTCGAGCACGACGGGCGCACCCTCGAGCGGGGCGGGGCCGGTCGGGCCGTCCTCGCCCACGTGCGTGCGACCGAGGTGGGGCACCGAGTCCAGCAGGGCCTGCGTGTACGGGTGCGCGGGCGCGGCGAAGAGCCGGTCGACGGGCGCCTGCTCGACGATGCGTCCCTTGTACATCACGACCACGCGATCGGCGATGTCGGCGACGACGCCCATGTTGTGCGTGATCAGCACGATCGCCGTGCCGAGCCGCGAGCGCAGGTCCAGCAGCAGCTCGAGGATCGCCGCCTGCACCGTCACGTCGAGCGCGGTGGTCGGCTCGTCCGCCACGATCACGTCCGGTTCGCACGCGATGGCGATCGCGATCACCACGCGCTGCTTCTGGCCGCCGGAGAGCTGGTGCGGGTAGTAGTCCACCCGCTTGGCGGGATCGGGGAGGCCGACCAGCTCGAGCAGCTCGATGGCCCGGGCCCGGGCGTCTGCCTTGCTGGTCTGACGGTGGGCGCGGATCGCCTCGACGACCTGCCAGCCGACGGTGCGCACCGGGTCGAGCGCGGTCCCGGGCTCCTGGAAGACCATCGAGATCTCGTCGCCTCGGATCGGCCGCAGCTCCTGCGGCGTCATCCCGATCAGCTCGCGCTCGGCGTCCCCGCTGGTGTGCAGCACCGCGGACCCGTCCACGGTCGCCGTGCTCGGGAGCAGGCCCATGACGGCACGTGACGTGACCGACTTGCCCGACCCGGACTCGCCGACGACGGCGACGACCTCGCCGGGTGCGACGTCGAAGCCCACGCCGTCCACCGCGACCACGCGGCCGGCGTCGGTGCCGAAGCTCACCCTGAGGTCCGACAGGGACAGCACCGCGGTGCGCCGTGTCTCCACCGATTCCGGAGCGCTGATCGGCGCAGTCCCGGTGGCGTCCGTGATCTCCGGCGCGGCGCTGAGGTCCTCGGCCAGCTCGATCTCGAGCTCGCCCTCGGCCTTGTCGGCCGCACGCGTGCGCAGCAGCGGGTTGGTGATGTCGTTGAGGCTCTCGCCCATCAGCGTCACGCCCAGCACGACCAGGACGATCGCCAGACCCGGGTACAGGCCGGTCCACCAGATGTCGTTGGTGGCGTCGGGCATCGCCTTGTTGAGGTCGTAGCCCCACTCGGCCGCGGCCGATGGCTCGATGCCGAAGCCCAGGAAGCCCAGCGCCGCCAGGGTCAGGATCGCCTCGGAGGCGTTCAGGGTCCCGATCACCGGGAGCGTCTGCGCGACGTTGGACAGGATGTGCCGGAACAGGATCCGCGGGGTCCGCACGCCCACGACCTTGGCGGCGTCGACGTACGGCTCGGTCTTGACCGAGACCGTCGCGTTGCGGATCACGCGGTAGTACTGCGGGATGAAGATGACGGTGATCGAGATCGCCGCCGAGGCGATGCCGCCGAGCGCGCCGCTCGACCCGCCGGAGACGACGATCGAGACGACGATCGCGAGCAGCAGCGACGGGAACGAGTAGAGCGCGTCCATCACGAGCACGAGCGTCTTGTCGAGCCAGCCGCCGAGGTAGCCCGAGACCAGCCCGAGCGGCACGCCGATCAGGCTCGAGACGAGCACGGCCAGGATGATGACCTCGACCGCGGTGCGGGCCCCGTAGACGACGCGCGAGAGCACGTCAGTGCCTCCCACGTTGGTGCCGAACCAGTGGTCGGCGCTCGGCCGTTGCTGCGTGCCGAACAGGACACCGTCGTCGCCGCGCACCTGGTTGAAGTCGTACGGGGCGATCCACGGCGCGAAGACGGCGAGGACGAGGAAGAACGCGATGAGCCCGAAGCCCAGCAGCAGCATGAACCGCTGGAGGCCGTGGGACTGCGAGACGACGGACTGGCCGGGGTAGCGCATCAGAACCTCACTCGGGGGTCGACGAGCGCCACGATGGCGTCGATGAGGAAGCTCGCGATGCACACGATGAAGGCGATCGCGGTGACGATGCCCTGCACGGCGAGGAAGTCGCGCCGGACCAGGTACTCCGTGAGCTGGTAGCCCAGCCCGTTCCACTCGAAGGTCGTCTCGGTCAGCACCGCGCCGCCGAGCAGGATGGCGATCTGCATGCCCATGACCGTGACCACCGGGACCAGGGCGTTGCGGAAGGCGTGCTTGCGCTCGACCTGTCGCTCCGAGACGCCGCGGGCGCGGGCGGCCGTGACGTAGTCGGCGCGCAGCGTCTGCAGCAGGTTCACGCGGACGAGTCGCAGGAAGATGCCGCCGGTCAGCATGCCCAGCGCGAGCGCCGGGAGCACGGCGTGCTGGAGGACGTCCCAGATGTACTCCGGCTCGCCCCACAAGATGGCGTCGATGATCATGATGTTGGTCTGCGGCTCGACCTTGGCCAGCGTCAGCTCGGTGGCGGTCGAGGCCCGGCCGGAGGTCGGCCAGCCGAACGGGGCGACGGCCAGCTTCAGCAGCAGGCCGACGAAGAAGACGGGTGCGGCGTAGGCGACGATCGCGAACAGCCGCAGCAGCACGTCGCGCCAGCGGTCGCGGTGGCGGGCGGCGATCCGGCCCAGCGGGATGCCGATGGCGAACGCCACCATCAGCGCCCAGACCGACAGCTCCAGCGTGGCGGCGCCGTTGACGATGAGGATGTCGGTGACCTCACGGTTGTCGGTCAGCGTCGTGCCGAAGTCGCCGTGCAGGATGTTGCCGAGGTACTCGAGGTACTGCACGATGATCGGCCGGTCGAGGCCCGCCTCGGCCTTGCGCTCGGCGATCTGTTCAGGCGTCAGGCGGCCACCCTGCGCCGCGGTGATCGGGTCGCCGATCACGCGCATCAGGAAGAAGACCAGGGTCACCAGCACCCACAGCATCGGGATGATCAGCGCCAGCCTGATCAGCAGGTAGCGCGCGAGCGGGCTCAGCCCGCCGCGGCGACCGGGTGGTTCGGCCGACGGGCTGTCGGCGGCGACGAGGACGTCAGTGGTCACGCTGTGCTCCTGCCTACGTGGAAGCGGGGCCCCGGCACGCGCAGGGCGTGCCGGGACCCCGGTCCCGGGTGTCCGTTACTTCGACAGCGACGCGAACCGGAACTTGAACGACGGGTCCAGCGTGTCGCCCACGCCCTTCACGTCCTTGCCGGCCACCGCGACCTGCGCGCCGGTCAGCAGCGGCAGGATCGGCACCTGGTCGGCCACCATCTCCTGCGCCTCGGCGAGCTTGGCCTCGCGCGAGGCGGCGTCGGCGTCGACCCGCTGCTCGTCGAGCAGCTTCGTCATCGCGTCGTCCTCGTAGTGCGACTGGAGGAAGTTGTTCGGCGCGAAGAACGGCGTGAGGTAGTTGTCCGGGTCCGGGAAGTCCGGGAACCAGCCCAGCTGGAACGCCGGGTAGGCGTCCTTCACGCGCTCCTCGGAGTAGGTGTTCCACTCCGTCGACTGCAGGTTGACGGTGAAGAGTCCGCCTTCCTCGAGCTGGCGCTTGACGGCCTGGTACTCCTGGTCGGAGCTGCCGCCGTAGTGGTCGGGGTTCCACTGCAGGTTCAGCTCGACGGGCGTCGAGACGCCGGCGTCGTCGAGGACCTTCTTCGCGGCGGCCGGGTCGGGCGCGTCGCCGTACTTGTCCTTGAACGCCTCGGTCGCGCCGACCTGGCCCTCGGGGACGGCCGAATAGGCCGGCGTGTAGGTGCCCTTGTAGACCTCCGAGGAGATCTCGTCGCGGTTCACCAGGTAGGCCGTGGCCTGGCGGACGGCCTGCTTCTGCGCGTCGTCGTCGCCGGGCATCGTCTTGAGGTTGAACACGATGTAGCGCAGCTCCCCTCCGGGTCCGGTGTGGACCGTGACGTCGTCGGACTTCTTCAGGCTGTCGATGTCCGTGGGGGTCAGCGAGCGGTACGCGACGTCGATGTCGCCCTTCTCCACGTCGAGCTTGAGGTTGTTCGAGTCGGCGTAGTAGCGCATCGTCACGTCCGACTTCGGCTCACCGTAGGTGCCGTCGTAGTCGGGGTTGACCTTGAACTCGGCCAGCTCGTTCTTCTTGTACTCGCCGATCGTGTACGGGCCGGAGAAGGCGTTGGCCTCGACCGCCGCGTCGTCGTCGAGCAGCTTGTCGGCGGGGTAGGTCTCCTCGTCGACGATGGGGCCGGCGGAGGTCACCAGGACCTGCGCGAAGGTCTGGTCGTTCGGCGCGGCGAGCGTGAACGCGACCGTCGCGTCGTCGCGGGCCTCGACCTTCTTCATGGCGCCGAGCAGCGAGGCCGGGCCGTTCGGGTCGTTGATGTCGACGATGCGCTGGAACGAGAAGGCCACGTCGGAGGCGGTCAGCTCGTTGCCGTTGCCGAACTTGAGGCCGGACTTCATGGTGCACACGTAGACCGTGGGCTCCTCGAAGTCGCACTTCTCGGCGGCGTCCGGGGTCAGCTCGGTGCTGCCCGCGGGGAAGTTGAGGAGGTACTGGAAGACCTGCGTCTGCACCGCCATCGAGCCGTTGTCGTACGAGCCGGCCGGATCGATCGAGACCACCTTGTCGGTGGTGCCCACGATCAGGCTCGCGTCGCTGTCGTCGTCGTTGTTCTGACCTGCCCCGCACGCTGCCAGGACGGATCCGGCCAGGGCCGCGGTCGCCAGAGTGGTGACGCGTCGCCGCATCGAGTTCATGTGTTCCTCCCCTTCGGTGTCCACCATCCGGACACTCGCTGCGACGCTACTCCCGTCGCGCGGCGGGGGCCATCCGCAACGAGGTTGCGTTTTGGTTACGCCCGGAGGGGGCGCGCGGATCTGGGCGTGCGGAGCGGGCGATATCCTCGGACCATGAGCCACGACCAGCATCTCGCCGATTTCGATCCCGACATCGCCGCGCTCCTCGACGCCGAGCTGGTCCGCCAGCAGACGACGCTCGAGATGATCGCTTCGGAGAACTTCGCTCCCGTCGCCGCCCTCGAGGCGCAGGGCAGCGTGCTCACGAACAAGTACGCCGAGGGCTACCCGGGCAAGCGCTACTACGGCGGCTGCGAGTTCGTCGACCAGGTCGAGCAGCTGGCCATCGACCGGCTCAAGGAGCTCTTCGACGCCGAGTACGCCAACGTGCAGCCCCACTCGGGCGCCTCGGCGAACGCGGCCGCGCTGCACGCGATCGCCACCGCAGGCGACACGATCCTGGGCCTCGACCTGGCCAACGGCGGTCACCTCACGCACGGGATGAAGCTCAACTTCTCGGGCCGTCTGTACAACCCGATCGCCTACCACGTCGTCCCCGAGACCGGTCTTGTCGACATGGACGAGGTGCGCGCCCTCGCGATCGAGCACCGTCCCCGCGTGATCATCGCCGGCTGGTCGGCCTACCCGCGCCAGCTCGACTTCGCCGCGTTCCGCGCGATCGCCGACGAGGTCGACGCGATCCTGTGGGTCGACATGGCCCACTTCGCCGGCCTCGTGGCTGCGGGTCTGCACCCGAGCCCGCTGCCGCACGCGCACATCGTCACCACCACGACGCACAAGACCCTCGGCGGCCCGCGCGGCGGCGCGATCCTCACGAACGACGAGACGATCGCCAAGAAGATGCGCTCGGCCGTGTTCCCGGGCCAGCAGGGTGGACCCCTCGAGCACGTCATCGCCGCGAAGGCCGTGGCCTTCAAGATGGCCCTGCAGCCCGACTTCGCCGAGCGTCAGCAGCGCACGATCGAAGGTGCGCGCATCCTCGCCGACCGCCTGCTCGCCGCCGACGCGGTGGATGCTGGCGTCCAGGTCCTCAGCGGCGGCACCGACGTGCACCTGGTGCTCGTCGACCTGCGCAACTCCGAGCTCGACGGCCAGCAGGCAGAGGACCGGCTCCACGAGGTCGGCATCACGGTGAACCGCAATGCGGTCCCGAACGACCCGCGGCCGCCGATGGTCACCTCCGGTCTGCGCATCGGCACGCCGGCCTTGGCCACGCGTGGCTTCGGCGCCGAGGAGTTCACCGAGGTCGCCGACATCATCGCCGCGGCCCTGCAGCCCGGCGAGGTCGACATCGACGGCCTGCGCAAGCGCACCGCCGTGCTGGCCGAGCGCTTCCCGCTGTACCCCGGCATCAAGCCGTTCACCTCGTGAACGACCGGCCGGGGGTGGGTGCGTGGTTCCGCCCGGCCGTCCTCGGCCTGCACCTGTTCGCGATCGCGGCGATCGGCTTCTGCCTGTTCATGGGCACGTGGCAGCTCGGCGCGTACGACCAGCGTCAGGAGGACGAGCGTGCCGAGCAGGGCAGCACCGGCGCGGTCGCTCTCGAGTCGGTGTGGAGCCCGACCGACATCTTCACCACCGACCAGGACCAGCGCCCGGTCACCGTCACCGGCACCTTCCGTCCTGCGGAGGAGCAGCTGTGGGTCACGGGTCGTGAGCACGACGGTCAGGACGGCGTGTGGCTGCTCGCGCCGGTCACGGTCGACGACGCGCAGCTGATGGTGGTGCGCGGGTGGGCGCCCCGCCCCGCGGCCGCGTTCCCCGAGGTGCCGGCCAGCGAGGTCTCCTTCGAGGCCGTGCTGCAGCCCGGCGAGGAGTCCGCCGCCGGCTGGGACGCGACCGCGCGCACGATCGGCTCGGTGCGGATCCCCACGCTGCTGAACGAGCTCGGGTACGCCGACCTGTGGTCGGGCTTCGCGATCTCCACCGATCCGGCGGTGGCCGGCGGGCTCGAGGTCGCCGACGTGCCGGAGTCCGACGTGTCCTGGACCGCGGGCGGTCGCAACCTCGGATACGGCCTGCAATGGTGGGTCTTCGCCGCCTTCGCGCTGTTCATGTGGTGGCGCATGGCCCGCGAGATGGTGCTTGGCCGCGAGCGGTAATCTGGGGCGGTGAACGACCGACTCCTGCGCGCTTACCAGGTCATGGCGACCATCGTGGGCCTCAACCTGCTGATCGTGATGGCCGGCTTCATCGGCAAGTACGCCACCGACGCGGGCTCGTGGTGGAACCGCAACCAGGACGCCTTCCTGGTCATCGACCAGCTGCACGGCTTCCTGTTCATGGTGCTGATCGTGCTCGTCGCCCGTCTCACGCTGCGCGAGAAGTGGTCCTGGGGCTACATGCTCAGCGTCATCGTGCTGGCCTGCATCCCGCTGGTGTCCTTCTGGTCCGAGCGCCGCACCACCCGTCGCGTGCACGCCGGCCGCCAGCCCGCCACCGTTTGAGGCGCTAGCCCTCCTCGGGGTCGGGGACGAACAGGTCCTCGATCCGGCACCCGAACACCGCCGCCAGCCTGAACGCGAGCGGCAGCGACGGGTCGTAGCGCCCCTTCTCGATCGAGATGACCGTCTGGCGCGACACCCCGAGCTCGTCGGCGAGGCGCCGCTGCGACCAGCCGCGCTCCTCCCGCACGCGCACGACGTGGTTCTCCATCAGCCCTCCCGGCGCTTGAGCCACAGCAGCCGCAGCGCCGCGTCGGCCATCGCGAAGGCGAGGACGACGGTGAGCGCGCCGCGCACCGACACGTCGAGGTCGACGAAGACGCCGACGACCAGCGCGACGCCCAGGAGCAGCAGCAGGTCCGTGAACGCCCCACTCTGGGCCCGCCGCACCCACTGGAGCTCGATCGTCTCCTCGGGGCGGTCCACCGCGTCGCGCAACGACGCCGGATCGACCAGCGCGACCCAGGCGAGCGCGAACACCGACGGCAGCGCCAGGAACGCGAACACCAGCGCCACGTCCCGCCGCGACCCCTCGAGCCCGATCATGGCCAGGGCGGCCACCGCACCCGACACGGCCAGCGCGATCGCCACGCACGACGCGAGGAGCACGCCCGTCCCCCCGCCCAGGCGGGCCCGTCCCCAGTAGTTCCGCTGCTGCGTGTCCAGTGTCATGCCAACCACCGTAGGGTCAAGGTCACTTGACAGTCAAGTGACCTTGACTCGTGGTGGTAGTCAGCGCCCGACGAACGTGGCCTTCCCGGGCCCGTCGGCGAGGAAGGACGCCATGCCGTGCTGGAGGTCCTCGGTGTCGAAGAGATCGGCGGCGATCTCGGTGGTGCGGGCGATGGAGCCCGGGACGCCACCGGTCTCGAACTCGCGCAGGATCTGCTTGGCGGCGCCGAACGCGCGGGTGGGGCCGGCGGCGAGGTCGGCGACGAAGGCGGCGACGCCGGCGTCGAGGTCCTCAGGGGCGAGGACGCGGTTGACGACGTTCCACCGCTCGAGGGTGGCCGCGTCGTACGGCGTCCCGGTGAAGACGAACTCCTTGGCCCGCGCGACGCCTGCGCGCCCGGCGAGGCGCTGGGTGCCGCCCATCGTGGGCGTCAGGCCGATGACGCGCTCCACGAGCCCGAACTTTGCCCGCTCCGACGCCAGCAGCACGTCGCACGCCAGCGCCACCTCGAACGCCCACGTGAGGGTCAGCCCGTGGGCCACGAAGACCGTCGGGAAGTCCAGGGCCGCGAAGCGCTCGGGCAGCTCGAGCATCCGGTCGTAGAGCTCGCGGGTCTCGACCTTGGACTTCCTTGCGTGGAACTGCGACACGTCGACGCCACCGGAGACGATCTTCCCTTCGGCGCGCACCACCAGCACGCGCGGCGGGTCGGCCTCGATGCGGTCGAGCGCCGCGTCGAACTCGTCGTGCAGCTCGAGCGAGTACAGGTTGACCGGGCCGGCGGAGAACGTGAGCGTCGTCACGCCGCCCTCGGTGTGGAGGTCGACGGTCACCGATCGTCCCTCGGATCGTAGGAGCCACCGCGGTCCGCGGTGGCCTTGCGGAAGACCGCGACGACGGCCGCGGCAGCAATCAGGAGCAACACCAGTCTCGACATGCCCCCACGCTAGCGGCCGGCGCTCGACCGCTCGTGCAAGGATGGAAGCAACCCCTGAAAGGACGTGAAGTGCCCACCATCGCAACGCTCCACACGAATCGTGGAGACATCAAGATCGAGCTGTTCGACCACCAGGCCCCCAAGACCGTGGCGAACTTCGTCGGCTTGGCCGAGGGCACGAAGGAATGGGTCGACCCCGCCACCGGTTCGGTGTCGACGAAGCCCTTCTACGACGGCCTCACGTTCCACCGGATCATCCCCAACTTCATGCTCCAGGGCGGCGACCCGCTTGGTGACGGACGCGGCGGCCCCGGCTACGAGTTCGACGACGAGTTCCACCCCGAGCTCCAGTTCGACCGCCCCTACCTGCTGGCCATGGCCAACGCGGGCACCAAGGCCAACGGCGCCGGCACGAACGGCTCCCAGTTCTTCATCACCGTCGCCAAGACCGAGTGGCTGAACCGCAAGCACTCGATCTTCGGTGAGGTCAAGGACGCCGACAGCCGCGCCGTCATCGACGCGATCGCCGCCGTCGAGACCGATCGGTTCGACCGTCCGGCCGAGCCCGTCGTGATCGAATCCGTGACCATCGAGAAGTGACCGACCAGGGCGCCGGCCAGACCTGCTACCGCCACCCGGGTCGGCCTGCGTTCATCCAGTGCCAGCGCTGCTCGCGCTACATCTGTCCTGAGGACATGCGCGAGGCCAGCGTCGGCTTCCAGTGCCCCGAGTGCGTGAAGAGCGGCCAGGCGGCCGTCCGCCAGCCGCGCACCCTCGCCGGCGGCGCGATCTCCACCAACGCGGCCGCGATCACGATGGCCATCATCGCGATCAACGTCGCGGCACAGGTGGTGGTCGTGGCGACCGGCGGCGTGCGCAACCCCAGCAACAGCGAGTTCTTCCGGTGGGGCTGGCTCAGCGGCATCGAGGTGGCGGACGGCCAGTACTGGCGGCTGCTCACCGCGGCGTTCCTGCACGGCGGCTGGCTGCACCTGGCGTTCAACATGTACGCGCTGTACCTGTTCGGACCCTTCGTCGAGCAGACGCTCGGGCGGGTGCGCTTCGTCATCACCTACCTGACCCTCGCGATCGGGTCGTCGGTGCTGGTCTACCTGCTGGAGGACCCGCTCACCCCGACGATCGGGGCGTCAGGCGCCGTCTTCGGCTTGTTCGGGCTCGCGCTGGTGTTCCTCATCCGCACCCGTCAGAACATCACCGGCATGCTCATCCTGCTGGCGATCAACGGCTTCATCAGCCTGCAGGAGGGCATCAGCTGGCAGGGTCACCTCGGTGGTTTCATCACCGGCGTGCTGCTCGGGCTGATGTTCGCCTACGCGCCCCGCGAGCGCAGGACCCTGATCCAGGTCGTCACGTTCGTGGCGCTGTGGGCGGTGTTCGTGGCCGCGATCGCGTGGCGGACGGACGAGATCATGGGCGCGATCGCACCGTGGCTCGGCTGACCGAGAACCCTGTTGTCCACAGGGGTGTGCACAACCTGTGGGGCATGACAGGGGTGTGATTCACTCCCACTTCATGGCGAAGCCGAAGGCCGCCAGGATGAAGCCCATGCCGATGGCGAGGTTCCACCCGCCGAGGTCGCTGTAGACCGGGATCGTCACGTCGGTGTTGCTGATCGTGTAGAAGACGACGATCCACGCCAGGCCGATGACCGCGCACGCGACCATCAACGGAGCCGCCCACCGGTTGCCGATGCGCACGGGCTTGGGACCGTTGTCGTTCACGGACTTGCGCTTGAACCTGTTGAACACGAGCATCTCCCGGTCTGGCGGCTTGGCACGGCCGCAGTGTGTCGTACTCCGCTAGCGTAGTCGTCGTGCCGGGAACCCCACGCGACCAGGGGAAGATCAGGGCCGTCAGCAGGTGGAGCCTGCTCGCCCTGACGGTCGCGTGCGCCTGCGGTGTGGTCGTCGTGGCCGCCGCGGTCACCTCCAACGGCTCCGACCTGCGCCCCGCCGGAGGCGATCTCAGCTCGGTGCTGCGCGACCGTGCGCAGGAGGTCGAGAACCGCCGACGCGAGGCGGTCGAGCTCCAGCGCGAGGTCGACGCCCTCACGCGGGGGGTCGACGACGCCGACCTGCGCCGCGAGGCGCGCCGGGTCTCCCGACTCTCCGATCCCGCGGGGCTCACCCCGGTCGAGGGGCCGGGTGTGCGGATCGCCCTCGAGGACGCTCCCCGCTCGGTGGACATCCCGGGCCTCGACCCGAACCTCCTGGTGGTCCACCAGCAGGACATCCAGGCGTTCGTGAACGCCCTGTGGGCCGGCGGCGCCGAGGCCATCACGCTGCAGGGTCAGCGCCTGATCACCACGACAGGGATCAAGTGCGTCGGCAACACGGTCGTGCTGGACGGCGTGCCCTACTCGCCGCCCTACGTGATCGAGGCGATCGGCGATCGCAGCCGGCTGCGCGGCGCGATGACCTCCTCGCCCGAGGTCATGACGTACACGCAGTACGCGAACCGGTACGGGCTCGGTCTCGAGCAGAGCGACGTCGACGTGGTGAAGGCTCCCGCTCACGGCGGCAGCGTGGCGATGCGCCACGCCACCGTCGTGGAGTGAGCTAGGGCGTCGGCACGACCGTCGGCGGCGCGTTCGGGTCCGGTGTGGGCTCCGTGGTGGGAGCCGGCGGCCGCGACACGGTGAGAGTGATCGTGGTGCCCGGAGCCACCATCGAGCCGGGCTCGCGGCTCTGCTCGGTGACGGTGCCGTCGGGCGCGGTGCCGGCGGGATCGTTCTGGGCCGAGACCTTCAGGCCGGCGTCCTCGAGCGTCTTCGTGGCGTCCTCGACCGACTGGCCCACGACGTTCGGGACGTCGACCTCGCCGCGCGACACGATGAGGGTGACGGTGCTGCCGCGCTCCACCTCGGTGCCCGGAGGCGGGTTGCTGTTGAGCACGCGACCCTTCGGCTCGCTGCTGTCGGTGTTCTGGCGCTTGACCTTCAGCCCGTAGCGGTCGCCCTCGAGCAGGTCCTTGGCCTCGTCGTACGAGTAGCTGGTGAGGTTCGGGATGTCGACCAGCTCGGGACCCGAGCTGACGATGAGATCGATCGCGGTGCCCTCGTCGACCGTGGTCCCGGCCTCGGGACTGGTGGCGATGACCTGGTCCTCGGGGATGTCAGCGCTCGTCTGCTCGGTGACCTCACCGACGACGAGATTCTGCGACTCCAGCCGGTTCGTGGCGGTGGGGACGTCGAGTCCCTCGACCCGCGGCACGTCGGTGGTCGGCGTGTTCACCTCAGGATCTCGGTCGTTGAGCATGAGGGCCAGGCCGATCGCGGCAGCGATGGCCAGCAGCACCAGCGCGAGGGCCCACCACTTCCCGGACCCCTTCTTCCTCTCCTCCTCCTCGTCCACCAGCAGGGGGGCGGCGACCGCGGGCGCGACCTGGGTGGCCGCACCGACGGCCGTGACGGCCTGCGTGGGCGCGTCGACGGTGCCACCGGCGAGGACCCGCTCGATGTCCTTGCGCATGTCGCCCGCGCTGGAATACCGGTCGTCGACGCGCTTGGCCAGGGCCTTGGCGACGACGTTGTCGACCTCGACCGAGACGTCGGGGTTCAGCTGCGACGGGGGCCGGGCCTCCTCGCGCACGTGCTGGTAGGCCACCGAGACCGGGCTGTCGCCGACGAAGGGCGGACGGCCGGTGAGCAGCTCGTAGAGCACGCAGCCGGTGGAGTAGATGTCGCTGCGGGCGTCGACCGTCTCGCCGCGCGCCTGCTCGGGCGAGAGGTACTGCGCCGTGCCGATCACGGCCGCGGTCTGGGTCATGGCGCTGGAGGTGTCGGCGATGGCCCGGGCGATGCCGAAGTCCATCACCTTGACCTTGCCCTCGGGCGTGAGCATGACGTTGGCCGGCTTGATGTCGCGGTGGATGATGCCGGCGCGGTGGCTGTAGTCCAGCGCGGCGAGGATGTCGGCGGTGATCGAGAGGGCACGCTCGGGCAGGATCTTGCGGCCGTCGCGCAGGACATCGCGCAGCGTGCGTCCCTCGACGAGCTCCATGACGATGTACGGCACGGTGGCGCCGGTGGGATCGGTGGCCTCGCCGGTGTCGTACACGGCGACGATCGACGGGTGGTTCAGCGAGGCCGCCGACTGCGCCTCGCGCCGGAAGCGCTCCTGGAACGTCTCGTCGGCTGCGAGGTCGGCGCGGAGCAGCTTGATGGCGACGGGGCGACCGAGCCGCATGTCGTGGCCGGCCCGGACGTCGGCCATGCCTCCGCGCCCGACCAGCTCGCCGACCTGGTAGCGGTCGCCGAGGGGGCTCATGTTCGCGTCACTCTCGGTCATGGTGTCCAGTCTCCCAAAGGGTGGATGAGGTTCATCGGAGCACCGCTTCCATCACGGAGCGGGCGATGGGGCCGCCGAGGCGGCCACCGCCGATGTCGTTGGTGTTCTGTGCGGACTCGACCAGCACGGCGACCGCGACCTGGGGGTCCGTGGCGGGTGCGTAGCTGATGAACCAGGCGTAGGGCGGGCGGTCGGGCGCCGACTCGGCCGTGCCGGTCTTGCCACCGACATCCACGCCGGGGATCTTGGCCGGGGTTCCGGTGCCTTCGTCGACGACGGCCACCATCATGTCGTTGAGCTCGCGGGCGTCGCCGGCCGACATGGCGCGTCCCAGCTCCTGGGGCTCGGGCTGCTCGAGGATCGAGAGGTTGGGCGCGCGGACGGTGCGTACGACCCGCGGCTTCATCAGCACGCCGTCGTTCGCGATCGTGCCGGCGACCATCGCCATCTGCAGCGGGGTGGCGGCGACCTCGTACTGGCCGATGCCCGACTGCGCCAGCTGCGGCGCCTCGAGCTCGGCGTCGGGGTCGGCCGTGAACCGGCTGGCCGCCGACGCGAGGTCGTCGAGGGGGCGCTCGCCGAAGCCGAACTTCGTGGCCTGCTCGGACAGGACGTCCTGCCCGACCTTGCCGGCCATCCAGCCGAACGAGACGTTGCAGGAGACCTCGAGGGCCCGCTCGAAGCTGATGGGGTTCCCGCCGCAGTTGCTGCCGCCCTGGTTGGTCAGCTGGTAGTCGATGCCGGGGAAGCTCAACGTGGCGCCGCCGCGGACGTCGTCGTCGGCCTTGAGCCCCAGGTCCTCGATGCCGGCGGCGGCCGTGACGGCCTTGAACGTCGATCCCGGCGGCAGCGTGGTCTGGGCGCCGCGGTTGATCAGCGGGTCGTTCTCGTCGCCCTCGAGCTTGCGCATGGCGGACGTGACGGCGTCGAGGTCGTGACTGGCGAGCTGGTTCGGGTTGTAGGTCGGCTGGCTGACCATGGCCAGGATGTCCCCGGACTGCGGATCCAGCGCCACCACGGCGCCGCGGGTCTTCTCGCCGAGGTCGGCCAGGCCCTCGAACGCTGCCTTCTGCGCGGCAGGGTCGAGCGTGAGCTCCACGCTGCCGCCCTGGGGCTGGTCGTTGGAGATGACGTCGATGACGCGGTTCACGAAGAGCCGGTCGTCGCTGCCGGAGAGGATGTCGTTGTACGACTGCTCGATGCCGTCGCGGCCGTAGATGTAGGAGAAGTAGCCGGTCACCGGGGCGTACAGCTCGGGCTCGGTGTACTTGCGCTGGAACTGCCACTTGTCCTTGACGGGCACGGACTGGGCGATCGGCTCGCCGTCGACGATGATCGCGCCGCGCTCGCGGCTGAACTGCTCGTCGATGACGCGGCGGTTGCCTTCCTTCTCGTTCAGGTCGTCGGCCTGGACGAACTGCACGTAGTTGGCGTTCAGCAGCAGCGCGAGGAACATCAGCAGGCACGCGACGGCCATGGCACGGACGGGCTTGTTCATGACAGCTTCACCACCTGTGTCTCGTCGTCGCCGCTGATCGTGGCGACCTCCGGCGCGGGGCGCCGGGTCTGGTCGCTGATGCGCAGCAGCAGCGCGACGATGATCCAGTTCATGATGATCGAGGAGCCGCCCGCGGCCAGGAACGGCGCGGTCAGGCCGGTCAGCGGGATGAGGCGCATGACGCCACCGGCGACGACGAAGACCTGCAGGGCGAAGGACACCGACAGGCCCACGGCGAGCAGCTTGCCGAAGGCGTCACGGCACGTCAGCGCGATCCGCAGGCCGCGCTCGACGACGAGGGCGTAGACCATGATCACGGCCATCAGCCCGGCCAGGCCGAGCTCCTCGCCGATGGACGACAGGATGAAGTCGGAGAAGCCGAAGGGGGTCAGCTCGGGGCTGCCCTGCCCCCAGCCGCGACCGAGCAGACCGCCGTGTGCGAGACCGTAGAGCGCCGTGATGATCTGGTAGTTCTTGTCCGGATCGGCCCACGGGTCGAGCCATGCGTCGAAGCGGTCGCGCACGTGGCCGAAGGCGGCGTAGCCGAACCAGGCGCCCACGGCGAACAGCGCACCGCCGACGACGAGCCAGCCCGGGCGCTCGGTGGCCACGTAGAGCATGACGACGAAGAGGCCGAAGAACAGCAGCGAGGAGCCGAGGTCGCGCTGGAAGACCAGGATCCCGACGCTGACGAGCCAGCCCAGCAGGATGGGGCCGAGGTCGCGGCCGCGGGGCAGGTCGATGCCAAGGACCCGCCGGCCAGCCAGGGCCAGGGCGTCGCGCTTGGCGACGAGGTAGCCGGCGAAGAAGATCGCCAGGGCGATCTTGGCGGCCTCCGCGGGCTGGAAGCTGAAGGGGCCGAGCTGGATCCAGATCTGTGCGCCGCGCTTGGCGTTGCCGATGATCGGCAGGATCGGGAGCACGAGCAGCGCGATCGCCGCGAGGCCGAACGTATAGGTGTACTGCTGCAGGCGGCGGTGGTCGCGGATCAGCACCAGCACGGCGACGAACATCAGGATGCCCAGGATCGTCCAGCGCAGCTGTCCCTGCGCGAACGGCCCGAACCCGGAGCCGTTGGCCTCCAGGCCGAGGTCGATCCGGTAGATCATCACCAGGCCGATGCCGTTGAGGGCCACGACGAGCGGCAGCAGCACGGGGTCGGCGTACCCGGCGAACCTCCGGACGGCCAGGTGCGCGCCCAGCGCCACGACGGCGTAGACGGCTCCGACCGTGTAGATGCCCGCGGGAACCGTGCCGTCGAAGCCGAGCCCGACGGCGGCGTACGACCCGATGCCGATCGCGATCGCCAGCAGCAGCAGCCCCAGCTCGGCGGTGCGGCGCTTGCGCGGGATCCAGGCGGGAGTGACGCCGCCGGCACTCATGGTGCCTCCGTCGGTGCGGACGTGGCGGGGGTGCGGCGCGGCGTGGGGGTCGGCGTCGGTGTCGGGGTGGGCGTCGGCTCGGTCACCTGGATGCTGAGGTTGGTGACGATGCGCTTGGCCTCGTCGTGGTCGGCGGCGGCGATGCCGGCGGCGACGCGGTCGCGCTGGTACGGCGGCAGCGTGTCGATCTCGATCCGCGTGACCTCGTCGACCGTCTTGAGGGTCAGGCCGGGCACGTCGACGTCGACGCCGCGGTAGATCGCGACCATGCCGTCGGAGGGCGCCACGAAGTACTGGCGCTGCGACCAGTCGTAGGCGTAGGCGGCCGCACCACCGAGCAACCCGAGGACCACGAGGCTCCCCAGCAGCCACCGCACCCAGCGGCGCCGCGGCACGGGGAGGGGCGCGTAGCGCAGCTCCTCTGGGTCGGGCTCGACCGCGCCGGGTGCGCCGGCGACATGCACGGCCGGGGCCGAGGACGCCGAGACCGATCCGGTGCGACGGCGAGGCTGGCTGGTGGCGGCGCCCACGAGCTGGGGCTTCCCGTCGGCGCAGACCAGGTCCTCGTCGATCGGCTCGTCGCCGGGCACGAACTCGGCCACCACGACGGTGACGTTGTCGTAGCCGCCCGCCTCGAGGGCGAGCCGGACCAGCTCGGTCGCGGCAGCGTCGATCGTCTCGAGCTTCATCGTCCGCTCGATCGTCTCGTCGTCGACCATGTCCGTGAGGCCGTCGCTGCACAGCAGGTAGCGGTCGCCCGCCGCCGGCTGCAGCCACGTGAAGTCGGGCTCGAAGTCGTCGCGACCCAGGATCGCCTTCAGCAGCAGCGACCGGTGGGGGTGGACCCGCGCCTCCTCGGGCGTGATCCGGCCTTCCTCGACGAGGCTCTGCACGAACGTGTGGTCGATGCTGAGCTGGCTGAGGCGGCCGTGCCGCAGCCGGTAGGCCCGCGAGTCGCCGATGTGGGCGACGGCCAGCTTCTCGCCGTCCCACAGCATCGCCTCGAGGGTGGTGCCCATGCCCTCCACGGCCGGGTCGTCGGCGATCAGCTGGGCGAGGCGGTGGTTCGCGTTGGCGACGGCGGTGCGCATCGCGTCCAGGGCGTCGCCGTCGGTGTCGTCGTCCAGCTCACGGTCGAGGTCGCGGATCTCCGCGAGGGCGGCCGAGGAGGCCAGGTCGCCGGCCGCGGCGCCGCCCATGCCGTCGGCGATGACCAGCAGGCGGGGGCTGGCGTAACCGGAGTCCTGGTTGTTCGA
This sequence comes from Aeromicrobium phoceense, assembly GCF_013868155.1. Classification (NCBI taxonomy): domain Bacteria; kingdom Bacillati; phylum Actinomycetota; class Actinomycetes; order Propionibacteriales; family Nocardioidaceae; genus Aeromicrobium; species Aeromicrobium phoceense. Next base: position 629,242 of record NZ_JACEOG010000001.1, on the reverse strand, counting down.
ACGGCGCAGACCGACGTCGGTCAGCGCTACGTAGCGGTAGGTCAGCGGCGCCATCTACTTGCGCAACTCCACGATCGTCTTGCCCAGCCGCACCGACGTGCCGATCGCGACGGGCACCGGCGAGGTGACGCGCTGACTGCCGATGTAGGTGCCGTTCGTGGAGCCGAGGTCCTCGACGAACCACTGCTCGCCGTTGGTGGCGAAGCGGGCGTGACGGGTGGAGACGTAGTCGTCGTCGAGGCGGATGGCGGCGTCGGTGCCACGGCCGAGCAGGATCGGCTCGGTGCCCAGCGGGACGCTCTGGCCGGCGTTGGGGCCGTCGACGATCTGGAGCTTGTTGGGGGCGCCACGCATCTTGCGGCTGTTGCGCGGGACCTTCTTCTGGGGCTTGGGCTGCTTCTGGCCCTTGGCGGGCTTCGGCGTCTGCACCTTCGTGCCGAAGATGTCGGTGCGGATCACCGAGACCGCGGACAGCACGAACAGCCACAGCACGGCCAGGAAGCCGAGCTTGATCAGCGTGAGGGTCAGTTCGCTCACGCGATCTCCTCGCTGATCTGGACCGAGATGGTCGTGTTGCCGAGGCGGATGGTGGAGCCGTTGCGCAGGAAGGCGGCGTCGACGCGGCGGCCGTCGACGATCACGCCGTTGGTGGAGCCCAGGTCGCGCACCTCGACGCCGTTGCCCAGGAACGAGATCTCGGCGTGGTTGCGGCTGATGCCCGGGTCATCGATCTTCAGGTCCACCGAGGAGCCGCGGCCGATCGTGATGCCGGGCGGGTTCACCGGGTGCCGCAGGCCGCCGATGTCGAGGACGACGCGGGCGCGGCGCACCGCGGTGTCGGTGATCGGCTCGCCGCGCACGGGGGTGACCGACGCGTTGGAGGCGCTGACGATCGTGAAGCGACCGGTGTGCAGGTTCTCGTCGAGCGCGAACTCGATGTGCAGCGGGCCGGCGGCCGTGTAGTGCTGCTCGGCGAGGTGCTCCTTGAGCAGGGTGGCCAGCTCGGTGGCGAGCGTCGCCCCGTAGGGCGCGAGGCGCTCGTGGTCGGCCGGCGAGAGCTCCACCGTGAAGTCGTTCGGCACGAGCGTGCGCTCGCGGCTGAGGATCGTGGCGCTCTGGTCGACCTCGCGCTGCAGGGCGGCGGCGATCTCGACCGGCTGGACCGCGCTGCGGAAGGCGCGCGCGAAGGCCCCGGTGACGGCACCCTCGAGGCGCTTCTCGAAGCGCTGCAGGACTCCGGCCACGGGTGCTCACCTCCTTGGGCATGCGACGTCGACGACGGTTGGTCCTGTCGATCGTATCGACACCGCACCAGATCGGGGGTGTCCGTGCCTGCGACCCGCCGCACACCCCGACGCTGGAAGGAGGGTGACCCGGGGAGTTCGCGTCCTCCGCCGGTCCTGTTAGACTCTGACGTCGGTCCGGTTCACCGGATCACTGCGCGAGTGGCGGAATGGTAGACGCGCTGGCTTCAGGTGCCAGTGTCCGCAAGGGCGTGGGGGTTCAAATCCCCCCTCGCGCACCATAACGAGAGAGCCCCTGACCTGCGGTTGCCCGCGGAGCAGGGGCTTTGTCGTGTCCCGGGCCGTCGGCCCGTCACCCCGCCAGACTTTTGTGACGCGTTGCGGCCCTCGGAGCCCCGCGGGGCCGACTCCTGTCACAAAACTCGGCCGTGGGATCAGTCCGGCTGCAGGACGATCCTCGCGGACTGGCCGCTTTGTCGTTCCTTGTCTCGAAGCATGTGCTGGACTGGCGTTCGACAGTCGCAGGATCCACCGGCAGACGAGGCGGGCGATGACTAAGCATGCGCAAGGTGCAGCAGGACCGCCATTCAGCTTGGCGGATCTGATGTCGGTGCTCGGCGGCGTTCCAGAGTGCTCGGAGGACGGGTCGCGCATGATCGTCCGAAAGGCCTGGGGCGGACGCGTCTTCGACGTCGACGTCGAGGGCGCCGTCGCCTACCTGAACGACGAGTTCTACCCCAAGCACCGCGACCTCGCAGCGAAGGCTCGCGAGGACGCACTGTCCTACTTCGAGCTGGAGATCCAGGAGTTCACGGGCACCACGCCCCCCGCGGGTGATCCCATCATCATCGATCGGGCGGGCCCGCGACTCACGCACGACGTGCGGTGGGAGCACCCGACCGGTGGGGAGTGGTTCGCCCGCGCTGACGGCGTCGACGGGGATCGTCGACCGTGACGCACTGACGCTTCCCGAGCTCGCGCACCAGATCGACCAGCCCCTGCCTTGCGGAGACCACGGAGCAAGGGCTTTGTCGTGTCGACCCCGGGCCGCCGGAGCTGGTCCCTACCGTCAGCCGGGTGACCGACGGGCGAACTGATGTGTTTCATTCGTTGAGTCTGTGCAACACAATGGGTGGCGATGATGATCGTCGACCGGTCGGTGACCGATGGAGGAACGTCCGTCGTCGTCATCGAGCAGGTCAAGGACGCAGGCGTACGACCGATCACCGGCTGGGAGGCATGAGGATGGGAAAGAAGAGCACCAACCAGGAGCTCGCCGAGCACTACAACGAGACCGGCGACCTCTCCGGTTTCGACGAGACCAAGGCCGAGCCGGTCGCGGTCAGGCGAGCCGTGACGATCTCGGTGCGCTTCTCCGACGAGGAGATCGCCCAACTCCGTGAACGAGCAGACCAGGCCGGTGTGAAGGTGACCTCCTTCATCCGCGCGGCTGCGCTCGAGGCCGCCAGTCCGGTCGACCTCACCGTGCTGAGCCGGCTCGCCCGGGACCTGGAGCAGCGCGCTCACGACGTCGCGACGATGGCCGCCCGCGGCGTGGCCTGAGCTGGCGACTCTTCGACACCGCAGCAGTGGCCGGCCCCACACCTCTCACCCGGCGAAGGTGGCGGTGACGACCCTAGGATGGCCGTGACGCGCCCGACGTCGCGCGCGCTGGAACCGAATCCCCATCACCCCCGCGGGAGTCACATGTCCGAGTCCCTGGAAGTCCACGGCGTCGATCTCGACGACCTGACCCTTCCCGAGCCCACGCCCGAGCAGTTCCGCCGGTCCCTGCTGCACCACCTGCAGTACACGGTCGGCACGGACCCCGAGCACGCCTCGAAGTTCGACTGGCGGATGGCGCTGTCCTACACGATCCGCGACCGCGCGCTCGAGCCGTGGTTCGACGCCACCCGGCGCACGTGGAACGAGGACCGCAAGCGCGTCTACTACCTGTCGATGGAGTTCCTCATCGGGCGCCTGCTCGAAGACGCCACCATCAACCTCGGGCTGCGTGACGTCGCGGTCGAGGTGTTCGACCGCCTGGGCCTGGACTTCGCCGACATCGCCGACGACGAGCCCGACGCGGCGCTCGGCAACGGCGGCCTCGGCCGCCTCGCGGCCTGCTACCTCGAGTCGATGGCCACGCTCGGCTGCCCGGCCTACGGCTACGGCATCCGCTACGAGCACGGCCTGTTCAAGCAGCGCTTCGAGGGCGGCCGGCAGGTCGAGGCCCCCGAGGACTGGCTCGTCACCGACAACCCGTGGAGCTTCACCCGCCCCGAGTCGGCCTACCCCGTCGGCTTCCGCGGCGAGGTCGTCGAGCAGGACGGCCGCCAGATCTGGACGCCCCAGCTGCAGGTCCTCGCCGAGGCGCACGACACCCCCGTCGTCGGCTACGGACGCCAGTGGGCGAACACGCTGCGCCTCTGGGCGGCCAAGCCCAGCGCCGACCTCTTCGACCTCGAGCGCTTCAACGCGGGCGACTTCACCGCCGCCGCCGAGCCCGAGGCGTGGGCGCGCACCCTGTCGCGTGTGCTCTACCCGAACGACACGACATCGCGCGGCAAGGAGCTGCGGCTCTCGCAGGAGTACTTCCTGACCTCGGCCTCGGTGCAGGACATCGTGCGCCGCTACCTCGAGACCCACGACGACCTGCGCCGGCTGCCCGAGTACGTCGCGATCCAGATGAACGACACCCACCCGGCGATCGCCGGACCCGAGCTGATCCGGCTGCTGGTCGACGACCACGGCTTCGGCTTTGACGCGGCGGTCGACCTCTCGACGCAGGTGCTCGGCTACACGAACCACACCCTGCTGCCCGAGGCGCTCGAGCACTGGTCGGTCGGCCTCATGCGCAAGGTGCTGCCGCGCCACCTGCAGATCATCGAGCAGCTCGACCGGCGCGATGCCGAGCTGCACGGCCCGCGGCCCGAGGGCGTCGGCCTGATCGGCGACGACCAGGTCAGGATGGGCGACCTCGCGTTCGTGACGAGCCACAAGATCAACGGCGTCTCGGCGCTGCACACCGACCTCGTGCGCCGCGACCTCTTCCCGGCCCTCGACAGCCTGCACCCCGACCGGATCGTCAACGTGACGAACGGCGTCACGCCGCGCCGGTGGATCGCGCTCGCGAACCCGCCGCTGGCCCAGCTGCTCACCGACACGCTCGGGTCCGGCTGGGAGACCGACCTCGAGCGGCTCAAGGGCCTCGAGGACCACATCGACGACCCGGCGTTCCGCGAGGCGTTCGGCGCCACGAAGCGTCAGGCGAAGGAGCGGCTCTCCGGCTGGCTGGCCGACCACCACGGCATCGAGGTCCCGACGGACGCCCTGTACGACGTCCAGGTCAAGCGGCTGCACGAGTACAAGCGCCAGCTGATGAACATTCTGTGGACCATCGCGCACTGGCAGCGGATCAAGCGCGATCCGGGTGCCGGGTGGGTGCCGCGGGTCAAGATCTTCGGCGGCAAGGCCGCGCCCAGCTACGTCATGGCCAAGGACATCATCCGGCTCATCAACGACGTCGCCGCCGTCGTGAATGCGGACCCGGAGACCCGCGACCTGCTGCAGGTCGTCTACCCGGCGAACTACAACGTGTCGATGGCCGAGAAGCTCATCCCCGCGGCCGACCTCTCCGAGCAGATCTCGACCGCCGGCATGGAGGCCTCGGGCACGGGCAACATGAAGTTCGCGCTGAACGGCGCGCTGACGATCGGCACCCTCGACGGCGCCAACGTCGAGATCCGCGAGCACGTCGGCGCGGACAACTTCTTCCTGTTCGGGCTCACCGCCGACGAGGTCACGGCCCGTCGGAACGAGCCCGACCACGCCCGCACCGCGATCGAGAAGAGCCAGGCGATGCGCGACGTGCTCCAGGCCATCGCCGAGGGGACGTTCAGTCCGGACGAGCCGAACCGCTACGGCGCCATCCTCGACATGATCTGGAACAGCGACTGGTTCCTCGTGGCGTCGGACTTCGACTCCTACGACGAGACCCAGCAGGCGGTCGACCGCACGTACCTCGACCACGAGCGCTGGCAGCGGATGGCTCTCCTCAACGTCGCCCGGACGGGCTATTTCAGCTCCGACCGCTCGGTGCGCGAGTACATGAGCCGCATCTGGAACATCACCCCGGCGCTCTGAGTCCGGCGAGCCCGACGCGTCTCAAGGGTGCCAACCGGCGCCGCCGGTGGTTGTATGAAACAGATGGCAGCCGAGGAGGGACGCATGGCCGGTGAGGACACGACCCCGCTCGTGCTGGACGCGGCCGAGGCCTGGCAGCTCGCGCAGGGCCTGCACCGCGACCCCTTCGCGGCGCTCGGTCCCACCGACGACGGTCACCACGTCGTGGTGCACCGCCCCGGCGCCGAGCGCGTCTGGGTCGTCAACGACACCGACGAGGTCGAGCTGTCCCGGCACCCGGCCGCCCGCGACGTCTTCGTCGGGCCGTCGCTGCCGTTCTACCGGGTGCGCGTCCTGTGGCCCGAGGCCGGCACCGAGGAGTACGAGGACCCCTACCGCTTCGGTCCCGTCCTCGGCGAGATCGACGAGTACCTGATCGGCGAGGGCACCCACCGGCGGCTGTGGCAGGTGCTCGGCGCCCGCGTCATCACGCACGAGGAGACCAGCGGCGTGCACTTCGCCGTGTGGGCACCGAACGCCGAACGGGTGTCGGTCGTCGGTGACTTCAACGGCTGGAACGGCGCGGTGCACCCGATGCGCCCGCGCGGCGCGACCGGCGTGTGGGAGGTCTTCCTGCCCGGTCTGGGCGAGGGGTGCGTCTACAAGTACGACATCCTCGGGCCCGGGGGCCGCCAGCTGCCGCTCAAGGCCGACCCGGTCGGCTTCGGCAGCGAGCACCCGCCGCGCACCGGCTCGGTCGTCCGAGAACTCGGTCGCCACGCGTGGCAGGACGCCGACTGGCTCGAGAACCGGGCTGACATCCACGCGGTCGACGCGCCGATGAGCATCTACGAGGTCCACCTCGGCTCGTGGCGTCGCGTCGCGGAGGAGGGGAACCGCCCCCTGTCGTACCTCGAGGCGGCCACGCGACTCGTCGACTACGTGGCCGATCTGGGCTTCACCCACCTGGAGGTGCTGCCCGTGAGCGAGCACCCCTTCGACGGGTCGTGGGGCTACCAGCCGATCGGCCTCTACGCGCCGACGATCCGCTACGGGACGCCCGCGGAGTTCGCCGCGTTCGTCGACGCGGCCCACGCGAAGGGCCTCGGGGTGCTGGCCGACTGGGTGCCCGGGCACTTCCCCACCGACCAGCACGGGCTCGGCCGGTTCGACGGCACGCCGCTGTACGAGCACGCCGACCCGCGCGAGGGCTTCCACCCCGACTGGAACACGCTGATCTTCAACTACGGCCGCCCGGAGGTGCTGAACTACCTCGTCTCGAACGCGCTGTACTGGCTGGACGAGTACCACCTCGACGGCCTGCGCGTGGACGCCGTCGCCTCGATGCTCTACCGCGACTACTCGCGCCAGCCCGGCGAGTGGATCCCCAACAAGGACGGCGGCCGCGAGAACTACGAGGCCGTCACGTTCGTGCAGGAGGCCAACGTCGCGGCCTACGGCGAGCACGACGGCGTGGTGATGATCGCCGAGGAGTCGACCACCTTCCCGGGCGTCACCCGCCGCGTCGACGAGCAGGGCCTGGGGTTCGGCTACAAGTGGAACCTCGGCTGGATGAACGACTCGCTGACCTACTTCGGCAAGGACCCGGTCCACCGCAAGCACCACCAGGACGAGCTCACGTTCGGCCTCACGTACGCGTTCACCGAGAACTTCGTCCTGCCGATCAGCCACGACGAGGTCGTCCACGGCAAGGGCTCGATGTACGGGCGCATGCCCGGCAACCACGCCGACAAGCTGGGCAACCTCAAGTCGTTCTACGGCTACATGTGGGGCTACCCGGGCAAGAAGCTGCTGTTCATGGGGCAGGAGTTCGGCCAGCCCGCCGAGTGGAACCACGACGGCGAGCTGGACTGGGGCGTGCTGCACGACCCGGGCCACACCGGGGTCCAGAGCCTCGTCCGCGACCTGAACCGGCTGTACCGCGAGCTGCCCGCGCTGCACCGGCACGACACCCACGGCCGCGGGTTCCAGTGGCTGCTCGTCGACGCGGTCGACGAGCAGGTCTTCGCCTGGCTGCGCCGCGGCGACGAGGGCGACCAGCACGTGGTCGTCGTGCTCAACCTGACCCCCGTCGAGCGCACCGGCTTCCGCATCGGGTTCCCCGTCGCGGGTCGCTGGACCGAGGCGCTCAACACCGACTCGCGCTTCTACGGAGGCGCCGACCGTGGCAACGGCGGCGCCATCGAGACCGAGCCCGTCCCCGCCCAGAACGAGGCACAGTCGGCGATGCTGACGCTGCCGCCCCTGTCCGCTGTCTACTTCGTGGAGGAACGGTCATGACCATCCCGATCTTGACGGGTCGCGACGCCGGCGCGCCGCCCCGACTGTCCAGTCAAGCGATGGCGTTCGTGCTGGCGGGCGGACGCGGCAGTCGCCTCGAGGAGCTCACCGACCGGCGCGCGAAACCGGCCGTGCAGTTCGGCGGCGAGTGGCGCATCATCGACTTCCCGCTGTCGAACGCGCTCAACTCCGGCATCCGGAAGATGGCCGTCGCCACGCAGTACAAGGCCCACTCCCTGATCCGGCACATGCAGCGCGGCTGGAACTTCTTCCAGGCCGAGCGCAACGAGTACCTGGACATCCTGCCCGCGAGCCAGCGCGTCGAGGAGACCAAGTGGTACCTCGGCACCGCCGACGCCGTGACGCAGAACATCGACATCGTCGACGACTACAAGGTCAAGTACGTGATCGTCCTGGCGGGCGACCACGTCTACAAGATGGACTACGAGGTCATGCTGCGCCAGCACGTCGAGACGGGCGCCGACGTGACCGTGGGCTGCCTGACCGTGCCGCGCGAGGAGGCCACGGCGTTCGGCGTCATGCACGTCGAGGCGAGCGGCCGCATCGTCGACTTCCTCGAGAAGCCGGCTGACCCGCCCGGCACCCCGGAGGACCCGGACGTCGCCCTCGCGTCGATGGGCATCTACGTCTTCGACTGGGACTTCCTGCGCGAGCTGCTGCGCCAGGACGCGGAGGACACCAGCTCGCGGCACGACTTCGGGTTCGACCTGATCCCGGCGATCGTCCGCGGGGGCAGCGCCTACGCCCACCGGTTCAGCGAGTCGTGTGTCATGACCGGCCTGGAGACCGAGCCCTACTGGCGCGACGTCGGCACGATCGACACGTTCTGGCAGGCCAACATCGACCTGACCGAGTTCATCCCGGCGCTCGACCTCTACGACAACTCGTGGCCGATCTGGACGTACGCGGAGTTCACGCCGCCGGCGAAGTTCGCCCACGACGAGGAGGGCCGGCGCGGTCAGGCGATCCAGTCGCTCATCGCGGGCGACTGCATCGTGAGCGGCTCGGAGGTGCACAACTCCCTGCTGTTCACGGGCACCCGCACCCACTCGTACTCGATGCTCGACCGCGTCGTCGCACTGCCGCACGTCGATGTCGGCCGCGGCGCCCGGCTGACGAACGCCGTGGTCGACAGTCGCGTACACATCCCCGAGGGGCTCGTGGTCGGTGAGGACCCCGACGAGGACAACCGCTGGTTCCGCCGGACCGAGAACGGGATCGTGCTGGTGACCCAGCCGATGCTCGACCGCCGCGCGGCCTCCCTGGAGTAGTCGATGCCCCCTCGCCCGCGCCGCCTGCTCTCGGTGGCGTCGGAGTGCGCCCCGCTGCTCAAGACCGGGGGGCTCGCCGACGTCGTCGGTGCCCTGCCGTCCGCCCTCGCGGAGCAGGGCTGGCGGTCGCGCGTCCTGATGCCCGCGTACCCGGGAATCCTCGATCGGGTCGGCTCGACGAAGACCGTGTGGGAGGACCCCGACCTGTTCGGTGGCCCGGCGGTCGTGCGCGCCGGGCGCCACGCGGGCGTGGACCTTCTGCTGCTCGACGCGCCACACCTCTTCGACCGCCCGGGCGGCCCGTACAACGTCGACGGGCACGACCACCCCGACAACCACGTGCGGTTCGCGGCGCTGTCGTGGGTCGGTGCGCGGATCGCGACCGGCGGCACCACCGATCGCTGGCGCCCCGACGTGGTGCACGCCCACGACTGGCAGGCGGGCCTCGTGCCGTCGTACCTGCGCTACGCGGAGGCTGACGTGCCGACCGTGATGACCATCCACAACATCGCCTTCCAGGGCATCTTCGGGCCCGACCAGCTGGACCGGCTGCGCCTGCCGACGTGGGACTTCCACCACGAGGCGCTGGAGTACCACGGTCTCGTCAGCACGCTGAAGGCCGGCATGGTGCACGCCACGAAGGTGACGAGCGTCAGTCCCACCTACGCCGAGGAGCTGACGACGCCGGAGTTCGGGTTCGGCCTGGAGGGCGTGGCCGCCGCGCGCCGGGACGGCGGCGACCTGCTCGGCATCGTCAACGGGATCGACACCACCGTGTGGGATCCCGCGTCGGACCGCGCGGTCGTCCGCTACTCCGTCGACGACCCGGCAGCGAAGGACCGCAACCGGCGCGAGCTGCTCGCCGAGTTCGGGCTCGCGGAGCCCGCCGGTCCCCTCGCGGTCGTGGTCACCCGGCTGACGCACCAGAAGGGTGTCGACCTGCTGCTCGAGGCCCTCCCGGGATTCGTGGAGGCCGGCGGGGCCGTGATCGTCCTGGGCTCGGGCGACCCCGGCTACGAGTACGCCCTGAACGACCTCGCCGCCCGGTACTCGCAGTCGATCGGCGTGCGGATCGGCTACGACGAGCCCCTCAGCCACCGGATGTACGGCGGGGGCGACCTGGTCCTCGTGCCGTCGCGCTTCGAGCCCTGCGGGCTGACCCAGCTCTACGGGATGCGCTACGGCGCGATCCCGGTCGTCGCGTCCACCGGAGGTCTGCGCGACACCGTCGTGGATGCCTCGCCGGAGAACCTCGCCGCCGACGTGGCCACCGGCTTCGCCTTCGCCGACATCGACGCGGGCGGGCTCGCCTGGGCGCTCTCCCGGGCGCGCGAGCTGTACGCCGACCCGCCCGCCTGGCAGCGGCTGCGCCACCGGGCGATGTCCACGCCGGTGGACTGGGGGCCTTCCGCCGAGCGCTACGCGACGCTGTTCGCGGAGATCGTGCGATGACCCGAGCCGTGACCACCGGCCGGCCGTACCCCCTGGGCGTCACCGTCGACGGCGACGGCGTCAACGTGGCGGTCTGGTCGGCGAACGCCGAGCGGGTCGAGCTCTGCCTGTTCGACGAGTCGGGTGCCGAGGAGCGGATCGACCTCGTCTTCCGCGACGGTGACGTCCGACACGCCCACGTGACCGGAGTCGGACCCGGCACGCGGTACGGCCTGCGCGCCCACGGCCCCCACCGGCCCGAGGAGGGCCTGCGGTTCAACCCCGCCAAGCTGCTCATCGACCCGTACGCCCACGCACTCGACCGGCCGCTGCGCTGGGACGAGGCGATGTCCGGGCACGCCGGCGACGACGACCTCACGCTCGACGACCGCGACAGCGCCCCCGTCGTCCCTCGCGGCATCGTGCAGGGCGCCCCGGCAGGCCCCGACCCGACGACCAACCGGCCCGGCCATGCCCTCAGCGACCTGGTGATCTACGAGGCGCACGTGAAGGGCCTCACCGCCGCGCACCCCGGCGTCCCCGAGGAGGTGCGCGGCACCTACGAGGGCCTCGCGTCGCCTGCCGTCATCGACCACCTGACCTCGCTGGGGGTCAACGCCGTCGAGCTGTTGCCGGTGCAGGCGTTCCTCGACGACCGCTTCCTCGTCGCGAAGGACCTGCGGAACTACTGGGGCTACCAGCCCATCGCGTGGTGCGCCCCCGAGCCCCGGTACGCCCGGGACGACGCGGTCGCCGAGCTCCGCCAGGCAGTCCACGCCCTGCACGAGGCGGGCATCGAGGTCATCGTCGACGTCGTCTACAACCACACCGGCGAGGGTGACGAGCTCGGCCCCACGCTGTCGTTGCGCGGTCTGGACAACACCGCGTACTACCGGCTCGTCGACGCGGGACGTCACTACGTCGACGACACGGGCACGGGCAACACCCTCGCCGTCGACCGGCCGCCGGTGCTGCGGCTCGTGATGGACAGCCTGAGGTACTGGGTCGAGGTGCTCGGGGTCGACGGGTTCCGGTTCGACCTCGCCACCACGCTCGGCCGCACCCAGAAGGGCTTCCGCCCCCACGGGCCGTTCTTCAGCGCCATCCGCCAGGACCCGGTGCTGTCGACGGTGAAGCTGATCGCCGAGCCGTGGGACCTCGGCCCCGGCGGCCATCGGCTGGGCCGGTTCCCGCACCCGTTCTCGGAGTGGAACGACCGCTTCCGCGACGGGATCCGCCGGGCGTGGCAGGTCCGGTCGCTCGGCAGTGCCGACGTCGGCGCCCGGCTGCTGGGTTCGGCCGACCAGTTCGACCACGGCTCACGCGGGGCCACCGCCTCGGTCAACTTCGTCACGGCCCACGACGGGTTCACCGTGGCCGACCTCGCCTCCTACTCGCACAAGCACAACGAGGCCAACGGCGAGGACAACCGGGACGGCCACGACGAGAACCTCTCGGACAACCTCGGGGTCGAGGGCCCCACCGACGATCCCGACGTCCTGGCCGCACGGGCGCGCCGGGTGCGCGGGCTGCTGGCGACGCTGCTGGTGTCGCAGGGAGTGCCGATGCTGCTGGCCGGCGACGAGATCGGCAACAGCCAGGGCGGCAACAACAACGCCTACGCGCAGGACAACGAGCTCGGCTGGATCGACTGGTCGGCGCCCGACACCGAGCTGCTCGAGCTGGTGCGCCGGCTCGTCCGGTTGCGCCGCGAGCAGCCGGTGCTGCGCCAGCGCACCTTCATGCACGGCCGCGAGCGCGCTGACGGCCACAGAGACGTGACGTGGCACCGGGCCGACGGGGCGACCCCGACGGCCGAGGACTGGCACGACCCCGAGTGGCGGTCGGTGGGCCTGCTCCTGCGGGGCGCTGCGGGCGACCCGATGGGCGAGGCGCTGGACGACGCCGTCTTCGTCGTCCTCAACGTGGGCGGCGACGTCGAGATGGCGCTCCCCGACCCGGGGCAGCACCGTGCCTGGCGGCTCGAGGTCGACACCGCCCGTCCCGACGACGAGGTGTCGTTCGGCTCGACCTATCCCGCGCTCGGGCAGTCGGTCGTCGTCCTGGCGGCGCACTGAGCGTGCCCGGGACGCGCAATGGCCGCGGGGGGAGAACCCGCGGCCATTGCCAGAGTGCTGAGGTCGGCAGGAGGAGGGAACCGACGTCAGCTGAGAAGGAGACGATCAGTCGCCGGGCCACTCACCCGTCGCCTTGGCGAACGCCTTGGCGCCCTGCCGCTGGACGATCGCACGGACGCCGGAGAAGATCGCGCCCTGGATCACCGCAGCGAGCAGGATCTCCTTGAGCGGGAACTCCGACTGGGTCGGGTTGGGCGGATCGCCCTCGCTGTTCGGGCTGGCGCGCTTCCACACCTGCTTGAACACCGCCGAGGCGATGAGACCCGCCAGGATCGACGTGATCAGCCCGACGGGCTGGTAGAGAATCTTGGCGGAGGTGCTGGCCTTCGCCTTCTTCGGCGCCGCCATCAGCCGACAGCGGCCTGACGCCCGGCCAGGATCTCGGTGCGCTCGGACTCGGTGAGGCCGCCCCAGACGCCGTACGGCTCCTGGACGGCGAGGGCGTGCTCCCGGCACCGGTCGATGACCGGGCACGTGGCGCAGACGGCCTTGGCGGACTCTTCGCGGCGGTGGCGCTTCATGCCGCGTTCAGCTTCGGGCGAGAAAAAAACGGAGGAGTCGACGCCCATGCAGGCGCCCTCCCACTGCCATTCGTAGGACTCAATGATGGGCGACGGAAGTCGCTTGATGTTGACCATGTTTCCTGCCCCTTCCCCAAGGGTGAGGACTGACTCGGGCTGTGTGCGCAACCCGGCAAGTAGTTCGACGGTACTACCTAATCTATTCATTGTGCAAGCACCCTGAATAAGTTTTATGATCGACCGCATGCACCGCCGCTGGACCGTGGGTACCCTCTCCGAGATGCTGGGAATCGCGGCTCCCACCCTCCGGACCTGGGAACGCCGCTACGGCGTCGGTCCGACCTTCCGTACGGCGGGCGGCCACCGTCGCTACACGATCGTCGACGCCGACCGTGTCGCGACGATGGCCCGGTTCATCGAGTCGGGCGTCCCCGCCCACGACGCCGCCGAGCGGGTGAAGCGGCTCTCGCCGCACGAGCTGGCCGCGATCGTGGGGGCCGGACCCGCCGGCCTCAGGGCCTCCGCCCACGAGCAGACCGTCTTCGACATGCTCGAGGGCGCGAAGGAGCTCGACGCCGCGAAGGTGCAGGAGGCCGCCGAGAGCGCGATCGAGCGCTTCGGCGTCGAGGAGGCCTGGGACTCGGCCATCGCCCCGGCGATGATCCAGGTGGGCCTGTACTGGGAGGACGGCCGGATCGACGTGGCCGCCGAGCACCTCGTCACCGCGTGCGTCCTGACGGCCCTGCGCGCGGCGGCGCACCGCTACCCCTCGCGTGGGCCGGCGCGGGTCGTGCTGGCCAGTGTGGAGGACGAGCAGCACAAGCTGCCGATAGTCGCGCTCGGCGCGGCCCTGGCCCGTCACGGCCACGGGTGGACCGAGCTCGGGGCCCGGCTGCCCATGGAGTCGCTCGAGTCCTTCGTGCGCAGCAGCCGGCCCGACGCCGTGTTCCTCTGGTCCTCGGTGATGAAGCCGGGGCCCGAGACCCTGGAACGGCTGGCCGAGCTGGGGCGTCACACCGCGCTGTTCCTCGGTGGTGCGGGGTGGCCGCGGGACGTCGTCACGTCGCACTCCCTGACCGAGACCGTGCGGCAGTTGCGGCAGGCGCTCGGCGACGATCTACCCTGAGCGCATGACCGAACAGCATGTCGTCACCGAGATCGAGGGGCCCATCGCCCACGTCTGGCTCAACCGCCCCGACAAGCTGAACGGCATCACGTTCGGCGTGCTCGACGGTCTCCTGGAGGCCGCCGACCGGATCGAGGCCGATCCGAACGTCCGCGCGGTGCTGCTCGAGGGCCGCGGCCCGTCCTTCTGCGCCGGCCTGGACTTCGGCCAGGTGATGACCGACAAGAAGCGTGTCGCCCGCTACTTCATGCCGAACCCGCTCAAGGGCACGAACAAGTTCCAGCAGCCGCTGTGGGCCTGGCGCGAGCTCTCCGTCCCGGTCATCGCCGTCACGCGCGGCCACGTGTTCGGCGGCGGCATCCAGCTGGCGCTGGGCGCGGACTTCCGGTTCACCACCCCCGACTGCCAGTGGTCGATCATGGAGGCCAAGTGGGGCCTGGTCCCCGACATGAGCGGCACCGTGGCGCTGGCCGAGCTGGTCGGCGCCGACCTGGCCAAGCGCCTCGTGATGACCGGCGAGGTGTTCTCGGGCGAGCAGGCCGTCGAGTACGGCATCGCCTCGGGCGTCGCCGAGGACCCGACCAAGCCGGCCCTCGAGCTCATCGACCAGCTCCTCGCTCGCTCGCCCGACTCCGTCGCCGCGTCCAAGCGCCTGCTGAACGAGACCCGTCTCGCCAAGCCCCGCCGGGCCTTCGCGCTCGAGCGCAAGTACCAGCGGGCCATGCTCAAGTCGCCGAACACCGACGTCGCGCGCAAGGCCGGCATGGCGAAGACCGAGCCCGAGTTCGGTCCGCGCCGCTTCGGCCGCTGACCGGCGTCCGGCGATGACCGCCGTTCAGCCCCTGATTGTTAGGGTTGCCCGGTGAACGAGGACAAGCCCAGCAAGAAGGTCGCCGACCAGTACGACCGGGGATACGACTACACCCAGTACTGGAACAACCGCGACTACGAGAACGCCGCCGAGCAGGTGGCGATCCGCCGGCTGCTCAAGGGCCGCCGGTTCGCCAAGGCCGCCGACGTGGGCGGTGGCTTCGGCCGCCTCGCGCTGCTGCTGCGCGAGTACGCCGACCAGGTCACGCTCGCCGAGCCCAGCCAGACCCAGCTCGACGCCGCCGAGAAGTTCCTCGAGGGCACCGACGTCATCAAGGCGCGCCAGCAGGCCGACGCCCTGCAGTTCGGCGACGGCGAGCTCGACCTCATCACGATGGTCCGGGTCATGCACCACATCCCCGAGCCCACCGAGGAGTTCGCCGAGATCGCCCGCGTGCTCGCGCCCGGCGGCACGGCGATCATCGAGGTCGCGAACTACGGCCACTTCAAGAACCGTCGCGCGTTCAAGAAGGCCGGCAAGGCGCTGCCGAAGGAGCCCGTCAGCATCCGCACCGTCGCCGCGGACGAGCCTGACGCGATCGCCTTCGTGAACCACAACATCGACACGGTCGTCGGCCAGCTGGCCGCGGCCGGCCTGGTGCTGCAGCGCAAGCTGTCGGTGTCGAACCTGCGCAGCCAGAAGCTCAAGCGCTACGTGCCGGGCAAGGTGCTCGTCGCGGTCGAGCGCGTGCTGCAGAAGCCGCTCGCGTCCAGCGACTTCGGTCCCTCGATCTTCCTGGAACTGCGCAAGCGCTGAGGGTGGCGACCTACCGCACGATCGATCTCGGCCTCGGCGACACCGCCGAGGCCGAGATCGTGGTGCTGAGGTCGCGCTTCCTGGCGCGTGCGGGGCGCGTGGAGGACGAGGCGAGCGCCCGGGCGCTCATCGCCCACGTCCGCGCGACGCACCACGACGCCCGGCACCACTGCACCGCCTTCGTCATCGGCCCCGAGGCCGCGCTGCGTCGCAGCAACGACGACGGCGAGCCCTCGGGGACCGCCGGACGACCCATGCTCGAGGTCATCACCGGACGTGAGGTCAGCGACGTCGTCGTCGTCGTGACGCGGTGGTTCGGCGGCACGCTGCTGGGCACCGGGGGCCTCGCCCGTGCCTACTCCGACGCCACCGGGGCAGCGCTCGACGAGGCAGGGGTCCGCGAGAGGCGCCTGTGGCAGCGGGCCCGGGTGACCGTCCCGGTCATCGAGGTCGGCGCGATGGAGAGCCGCCTGCGCCGCGACACCGACGTGATCGACGTGGCATACGGCCCCGACCGCGTCAGCTACGAGGTGGCGGCCGCCGACCTGGCCGTCCTGGACCGGTTGCCGTTCGAGCGGCTCGAGCCGGTCTGGCGCGACGCCTGAGTGGTGACCCCGGCGCCGCGCCGCGGCGTCAGCCCTGGACGGTGGCCTTCGCGACGACCAGCTGGTGGTCGGACGGGCTGTCGAGGGCGTTGAAGGCTGCGCCCGACTGCGTCCACGGGGTCTTGTTGTTCGAGAAGAACACGTGGTCGATCTTGCGCTTGCCGCTCTGGTCGGTGGCGTTGCCCCCGCGGTTGGAGGTCTGCCCCTCGAGCTGCGCCGCCTCGAAGAACTTGCCGTTCGGGGAGTTGCCGTCCTCGTCGACGCCGCGGGCGTACATGCGGTTCAGCACCGGGTCCTTCGGGACGGCGTTGAAGTCGCCGCCCACGACGACCAGCTGGCCGTTGCCGATGAACGTCGCGGTGATGTCCTTGATCTCCTTGATCTGGGTCTTGCGCGCGTTGAGGGAGGGGTTGCCGACGACGTACGCCTTGCCCAGCGCGACGTGCACGGAGCACACGGTGCGCACGGAGGTGTCCGTCCACCGCACGCACACCAGCTCCTGCTGCCGCGTGTGCAGGCTGCCGTCGTCGTTCACGGACTCGTCCTGGGAGAGCGACCGGACGACGTTGTCCGCGCCGGCCGCGGTCCGCACGGCGACGGTCATCACGTCGCCCCGGGCGCCACAGCCTGCGGTACGGCTCTGCTGCGCATGCACCGACCAGGTCTGGCCGACGCTGGCGGCGTAGCTCTGGATCAGCGGCACGTCGCTCGCACAGACCTCCTGGAGGGTCACCGCCTGGGCGCCGAGGCTGTGAGCCTTCGCCAGTGCGTGGGTGATCGCCGCGCCGTTCTTCTCCACGTTGTGCTGGACGACGATGAACTTCGTCGCGGCCTGCGCACTCGTCGGTGAGACGAACGAGATCGCCGTCAGGGCGAGTGCGCCGGCGAGTGCGGTGACGGCGCTGCGCGCGCGTCGTGGGGTGCGTTGCGTCATGCGGATGGCCTCATTCGTCGAAGGACTCGGAGTTCCCCACGATGCGTCACGTCCGGGTCGGTGTCCACCTGAGCGCCGGCCGGCCCGACACGCGGCTCACTGGCCGAGGCGGCCCAGGACCTCGCGCACGTGGCCGAGCGCGTCGGGGCTGCCCAGGCCGGTGGTGTCGTCGAAGTAGAGGCCGTCGCCGATGAGCTGGATCGTGCGGGCGAGGGCCTCGTCGCCGAGGTGCTCGTTGAGGACGCCGAACCACGCGTCGCGGATGTCGGCCAGCGCCGCGCGCGCGCCGTGGTCGTGCTCCTGGGCGATGCGCGACGCCGCGATCAGGGCGCGGTCGAAGTCGCTGCCGGTGTCCACGGAGGTCTCGAGGTAGAACGCCACGGGGCCCTGCTCGGCCGAGCGCATCTGCTCGACGTCGCGAGCCGCCTGCTCGCGCAGCCGCTCGACCATGCCGTCGACGAGGGCCTCGCGACTGTGGAAGTGGTACAGCAGCCCGCCCTTGGAGACGCCGGCCTCCGCGGCGACGGCGTCCAGCGTGGCGGCGCGGCTGCCTGCGCCCACCAGCAGGCGCTCGAAGGCGTCGAGGACGCGATCGCGGGTACTGCGCTCCTCGGCCATGGGCTCAGCCTAGTGATCCGGCCACCCCCACGGCCCGGAACCTGCGACGCGCGTGACCCCGATCACCGGAAAGCCCTGTGACGCGAGTCATTTTGGAACTGTACCGTCTGGACGGTACAGTAAGGTGATGTCCACGTTCACACCTCATGCCGCCCGTGCCGGCCGACGCGAATGGTCCGCGTTGGCCGTGCTGATGCTGCCCGTCCTGCTCGTCTCGGTCGACAACACGGTGCTGTCCTTCGCGCTGCCCGAGATCAGTCGCGAGCTGCGCCCGAGTGGCAACCAGCTCATGTGGATCGTCGACATCTACGCGCTCATGCTGGCGGGCCTGCTCATCGCCATGGGCAGCCTCGGCGACCGCATCGGTCGCCGCCGCCTGCTCGTGGCCGGCTCCGCCGGGTTCGGCGCCGCCTCCGTGCTCGCGGCCTTCAGCACGAGCCCGGAGATGCTGATCGCGGGCCGTGCGCTGCTCGGCTTCTTCGGCGCGACCCTCATGCCCTCGACGCTGTCGCTGATCCGCAACATCTTCGAGGACGCGCGCGACCGCCGCACCGCGATCGCCGCGTGGGCGGCCATGTTCTCCGGCGGTGCCGTCCTCGGCCCGGTGGTGGGCGGCTACCTGCTCGAGCACTTCTGGTGGGGCTCGGTGTTCCTGCTGAACGTCCCGTTGATCATCGCCTTCGTTCCCGCGGCGCTCGCGCTCATCCCCGAGTCGCGCGACCCCCAGCCCGGGCCGTTCGACCCGACCTCGGTTGTGCTGTCGCTGGTCGCGATGGTGCCGCTCGTCTTCGCGATCAAGCACGGTGCCACGGCCGGCCTCGACGACACCACGCTCGCCGCGCTGGCCCTCGGCCTCGGCGCCGGCTGGTGGTTCATCCGTCGCCAGCAGCGCAGTGCCACGCCGATGCTCGACCTGAGCCTGTTCCGCAACCCGGTCTTCAGCGGCGCCCTGGCGGCGAACGCCCTCAGCCTCATGGCGCTGGCGGGCTTCCTCTACTTCGGCGCCCAGCTGCTCCAGCTCGTGCTGGGGCTGTCCCCGCTGGAGTCGGCGCTGGTCCTGGTGCCCGGTTCGATCGCCACGATGGCGGCCGGCTTCGCGGCCGTGCGCCTCGTCGAGCGAGTCCCGGCGCGCACCCTCGTGCCGCTGAGCTTCATGCTGTCGTCGAGCGGCTACGCGCTGGCGGCCTTCACGGGTCACCCGACGGTGCTCTCGGTGGGTGTGGCGTTCCTGATCCTGGGCATCGGCATCGGCCTGGCCGAGACGATCACCAACGACCTCATCCTGTCGAGCGTGCCGCCGCAGAAGGCGGGCGCCGCGTCGGCGATCTCCGAGACCGCCTACGAGATCGGTGCCGTCCTGGGCACCGCGGTGCTCGGCAGCGTGCTCACCGCGACGTTCCGCTCGAACCTGACGGTCCCGGCGGTCGCGAAGTTCGGCGAGCAGGAGAACGCGTTCGAGACCCGGCAGCACCCTGCAGTTCGCCGAGCAGTTCGCGGCGCCGGTGCAGGGGTGGATCCACGCCTCGGCCGCCTCGGCGTTCGACCTCGGTGTGCAGTTCACCGCGGGTGCGGCGATCTTCGTCGCCCTGGCCGCTGCGCTCATCTCGCGACGCACCCTGCGCCACGCCTGAGCGGTCCTACACTCGGCCCATGCGGGGTCGTGTCGCGCTGGTCTCAGCCCTCCTGGTGGTGGCGGGGTGCTCGGCCGCGCCCGACCTCGAGGACCCGCCGGAGGGGTTCACGGCTGAGGTGATGCAGTACCGCGGCAAGCGCCTGACCCGTGACATCGCGATCGCGATCCGCAACGACACCGACCGCGAGATCACGCTCTCGGCGATGCGCCTGGAGTCGAACCGGTGGTCCGAGGCGTTCGACTGGTCGGGCACGGAGTCGGTCGGTCCGGGCTTCGGCACGGGGATCGACGTCGACCCGCCCGCCGGCAGGTGCCCCGACGGTGAGGACCTCGCGACGGTCGCGGAGTTCACCTACCGCACCGGCGACGACGATCGCCGTTCGCGAGTGGACGTCGAGGACCCGTACGGCGTGCTGCAGGACCTGGTCGATGGCGACTGCGGCGAGCAGGCCTTCGACGCCGCCACCACGGTCACGGTCGGCTCGCCGGCGGTCCGCGGTGACACGTGGTCGGCCACCGTCGACCTCGCTCCGCGTGAGCCGAACGACGTGGTGCTGCTCGGCTTCGCGCCCACGCTGCGCTTCGCGTTCGGCCCGGCCACGCCGGTGGACGTGGAGCTGCCGCTCGACCAGCCGCAGCGCGTGCGTCTCGACGTCGTCATGGGCCGCTGCGATCCGCACGTGGTCGCCGAGGACAAGGTCGGGTCGCGCTTCGGCGTCCGCGTGCGCACCACCGACATCGATCACGCGTACTTCACGCTGCCGCTCGACGATGCGGTCCGCGAGTCGCTGGAGGAGTTCTACGCCGAGCGCTGCCGGCCCTGAGCCACGGCTGTCTCCGGTTCGGTCTGGAACACTGGCGACGTGACCGAGCACTACCCGTTGGACGACCACGCCGACTCCCGCTCGCTGCTCGTCGCCGCCGCCTACGTGATCCTGCGCCGTGGTGACGAGGTCTTCGTGCAGCGTCGTGCCGGGACCGGGTACCGCGACGGCTACTGGGCGGTCGTGGCCGGCCACGTCGACCCCGGCGAGTCCGTGCACGAGGCCGCGGTGCGCGAGGCGCTCGAGGAGGCCGGCGTGACGATCGCGCCCGACGACCTGCGTCCCGTGACCGCGATCCACCGCTTCGAACGCGGCGGCCCGCAGGTCGAGCAGCGGATCGACGTCTTCTTCGAGGTGACGCGGTGGAGCGGCGACGCGGCCCACCTGGAGGCGGACAAGGCCGCCGAGGCCGGGTGGTACCCGTTGTCGGCCCTGCCTGAGCCGTTCGTGCCCCACGAGCGCGACGTGCTCGACCTCCTCGCCGCCGGCACCCCCGTGCCGCCGGTGATCTCGCTGCCGATGTGAGACCGCCGGTGGCGTGATCTCGACGAGGACTGGCAGCGGGCGCCGCTGGCCCCGGGTGACGCCCACCTGACAGCATGGCCCGGTGACCCGCCGCGACAGCCTGCTCGCCGTCCTCGTGGCGGTGCTCTGGGGCTGCAACTTCGTCGCGATCCACGTCGGTCTCGCCGACGTGCCGCCCTTCCTGTTCCTGGCGATCCGGTTCGTCCTCGTGGCGTTTCCCCTCGTGTTCTTCGTGGCCCGGCCGAAGGCCTCGTGGCAGGTCGTCGTCGCCGTCGGATTCTTCATGAGCTTCGGTCAGTTCGGGCTGCTGTACCTGGCGATGGACATCGGCATGCCCGCCGGGCTGGCCGCACTGGTCCTGCAGGCACAGGTCATCTTCACGATCCTCATCGCCGCCGGCGTCCTCGGCGAGCGGGCGTCCTGCCGTCAGGGCATCGGCGCCGCGATCGGCACCGCCGGCCTGGCGATCGTCGCCTGGGGCTTCCACCAGGACGCGCCGCTGGTCCCGCTGCTCGTCACGATCGGCGCCGCGCTCTCGTGGGCGATCGGCAACGTCGTGGCGCGGGCGGCGAAGGTGTCGTCGGGGCTGTCGCTCGTGGTGTGGTCGGCGCTCGTCGTGCCGCTGCCCGCGCTCGCCGTCTCGCTCACGGTGGAGGGACCGGCCGAGATCTCGGCCGCCCTGGGCCGGTTCGGGATGGAGGCCTGGGTCAGCACGCTCTACACCGTGGTGCTGTCCTCGCTCGTGGGCTACACGATCTTCAACGGCCTGATGGCGAAGTACCCCGCGGCCAGCGTCGTGCCGTTCATCCTGCTCGTCCCGCCGGTCGGGGTCCTGTCGGCGTGGGTCGCGCTGGACGAGGTGCCCAGCGCGCTGGAGTGGGTGGGCGGCATCGTGATGATGGTCGGCGTGGCGGTCGCCACGGTGTCGTTCAGGTCGCGAGCA
This sequence comes from Aeromicrobium phoceense, assembly GCF_013868155.1. Taxonomy (NCBI): domain Bacteria; kingdom Bacillati; phylum Actinomycetota; class Actinomycetes; order Propionibacteriales; family Nocardioidaceae; genus Aeromicrobium; species Aeromicrobium phoceense. The sequence goes on along the minus strand of NZ_JACEOG010000001.1, from coordinate 607,355 downwards.
GCGCGGCGCGCGACATCGACGCCAGCAGCCGCGCCATCGAGTCCGCGCTGATCCGCGCCGAGTGCGGCGTGGAGTTGATCAGCCCGAACACCGCCTGGACGGCGGCACGGGCCGTCGCGCGGTCGAGGTCGGCGCGCAGCTCGCGCAGTGTCTCGACCCACGCGTCGATGTAGGCCAGCTGCAGCTCGCGTACGGCGGCCTGGGCGGCCGGCGGGAGGTTCGACCACTCGCGGTCCTGGATCACGATGAGCGCCGGGTGGGTCAGCGCGAACTCGACGTGCCACGCGATGAGGGCGTCGAGGGCCGCGGCCGGATCGCCGGCCTCCGCGCGACGCTGCCGACCCTCCGAGAGGAGTCGCTCGCTGATGGAGGTGAGCGAGTGGGCCAGCAGGTCCTCCTTGCCGGCGAAGTGCTTGTAGAGGGCCGGGCCGGAGATCCCGCACGCCTCGCCGATGTCGTTGACCGAGACCCCGTGGAAGCCGCGCTCGGCGAACAGTCCGGCGGCGGTGTCGAGGATCTGCTCGCGGCGGCTCACGGCAGGAGCATAGCAGCGCAGGTTAATGAGTGTTAACCTTCGAGCCGTGAACATGAGAGAGCTCGTCGCCGAGCTGAGGGAGCGCACCGCCACCGCGCGGCTGGGCGGGTCGGAGAAGGCCCGCGAGCGTCACGTCTCGCGCGGCAAGCTGCTGCCGCGCGAGCGGGTGGACCGGCTGCTCGACCCGGGCTCGCCCTTCCTCGAGATCGGCGCGCTCGCCGCCTACGGCCTCTACGGGGACGACCCGTTCGCCGTCCCGAGCGCCGGCATCATCACGGGCATCGGCACCGTCTCCGGGCGCGAGTGCGTGATCGTGGCGAACGACGCGACGGTCAAGGGCGGCACGTACTACCCGCTCACCGTCAAGAAGCACCTGCGGGCCCAGACCATCGCGGCGGACAACCACCTGCCGTGCCTCTACCTCGTGGACTCCGGGGGCGCCTTCCTGCCGATGCAGGACGAGGTCTTCCCCGACCGCGACCACTTCGGCCGGATCTTCTTCCACCAGGCGCAGATGTCCTCGCGCGGCATCCCGCAGGTGGCCGCGGTGATGGGCTCGTGCACCGCGGGCGGCGCCTACGTGCCGGCGATGAGCGACGAGTCGGTGATCGTGCGCGACCAGGGCACGATCTTCCTCGGCGGGCCGCCCCTCGTGAAGGCGGCGACCGGCGAGGTCGTGACGGCGGAGGAGCTCGGCGGCGGCGAGGTCCACGCCAAGGTCTCCGGCGTCGTCGACCACCTGGCCGACGACGACGACCACGCGCTCCAGCTCGTGCGCTCGATCGTCGACACCTTCGCGCGTCCCCAGGAGCCCACGATCGCGCGCCGCGAACCGATGCCGCCGCGCGAGGATCCCGACGGCCTCTACGACGTCGTCCCGGTGGACTCGCGCACGCCCTACGACGTGCGCGAGGTGATCAGCCGCATCGTCGACGACTCCCGCCTGCACGAGTTCAAGCCGCTGTACGGCGACACCCTCGTGTGCGGGTTCGCGCACATCGACGGCTGGCCCGTGGCGATCCTGGCCAACAACGGCATCCTGTTCAGCGAGTCGGCGCTCAAGGGCGCCCACTTCATCGAGCTGGCGAACCAGCGAGGCATCCCGCTGGTGTTCCTGCAGAACATCACCGGCTTCATGGTCGGCCGGGAGTACGAGAACGGCGGCATCGCCAAGGACGGCGCGAAGCTCGTCACGGCCGTCGCCTCGAGCGTCGTGCCGAAGTTCACCGTGGTCATCGGCGGCTCGTTCGGCGCCGGCAACTACGGCATGTGCGGCCGCGCCTACGACCCGCGGTTCCTGTGGATGTGGCCCAACGCCCGGATCTCGGTGATGGGTGGCGAGCAGGCGGCGTCGGTCCTGGCGACCGTGCGCGGCGACTTCGACTCGCCCGACGCCGAGGAGGCGTTCAAGGCGCCGATCCGCGACCAGTACGAGACGCAGGGCTCGCCGTACTACTCCACCGCGCGGCTGTGGGACGACGGGATCATCGACCCGGTCGACACCCGACGGGTCCTGGCCCTCGGCCTGGCCGCGGCCGCCCACGCCCCCGTTCCCGCGCCGAGCTTCGGCATCTTCCGGATGTGAGTGACATGACCCTCGACTCCGTGCTGGTCGCCAACCGCGGCGAGATCGCCGCCCGTGTCCTGCGGGCGTGCCGCGAGCTCGGCATCCGCGGCATCGCCGTGCACGTCGCCGGCGACACCCCTCACGTCCCGTGGGCCGACGCCGCGGTCGAGGTGCCGTCGTACCTCGACGGCGCCGCGATCGTCGAGGCCGCGCGCGAGGCCGGCGCCGCAGCCGTCCATCCCGGGTACGGCTTCCTCTCCGAGAACGCCCCGTTCGCGCGGGCCGTCACCGAGGCGGGGCTGGTCTTCGTGGGGCCGGACGCCGACGTCATCGAGCTGATGGGCCGCAAGGACCGGGCGCGAGAGGTCGCCGAGCGGGCCGGAGTTCCGGTCATGCCGCGCTACGATCCCGGCGCCGTGCCGGCCGACGCCTACCCCGTGCTCGTGAAGGCCGCCGCCGGCGGCGGCGGCAAGGGCATGCACGTCGTGCGCGACCCGAAGGACCTCGGCCACGCCCTGACCACCGCCGCTCGTGAGGCCCGCGCCGCGTTCGACGACGACACACTGCTCGTCGAGCGCTACGTCGAGGGCGGCCGTCACGTCGAGGTGCAGGTCTTCGGCGACCGCCAGGGCCACGTGGTGCACCTGCTCGACCGCGACTGCTCGGTGCAGCGTCGTCACCAGAAGGTCGTGGAGGAGGCTCCGGCACCGGGCCTGGACCCCGAGGTGCGCGACCGGATCCGGTCGGCCGCCGTCGCCCTGTGCCGTGAGGTGGGCTACGTCAACGCGGGCACGGTGGAGTACCTGGTCCACGGCGACGAGGCCTACTTCCTCGAGATGAACACGCGGCTCCAGGTGGAGCATCCGGTCACCGAGGAGGTCACCGGCACCGACCTCGTCCACTGGCAGCTGGCCGTCGCCGCCGGCGAGCCGCTGCTGCTGGGCCAGGACGAGATCACCGAGCACGGTCACGCCATCGAGGTGCGCGTCTACGCCGAGGACCCCTACGCGGGCTTCCTGCCGCAGGCCGGCCGCATCCGCGAGGTGTGGTGGCCCGGGGCGCGCGTGGAGTCGGTCATCGAGGACTTCGACGCGGCCGACGTGAGCGCCGCGTTCGACCCGATGATCGCGAAGATCGTCACGACGGGCGACGACCGCGACGAGGCCGTCGACGCGATGGTCGAGGCGCTCGACATGACGGCGGTCTTCGGCATCCGCTCGAACGTCGGGTTCCTGCGCCGGGTCGTGGACTCGGCGCGGTTCCGTGCGGCCGAGATGGACACCGGCTGGCTCGACACCGCGCCCGAGGAGCTGCTGTCGCTGCCGGTCGTGCCCGAGGACGCGGCGGCCTGCGCCGCACGCCTCCTGTGGCCGCGACCCGCCGACGGCTGGCGGCTGGCCGGCCCCGCGGCGCCGCTGCTGCTGCCCGTGGTCGACGAGGAGGGTGAGCGGCACGAGATCACATCCTGGTCCGACCACGTCCTGCCCGCCACGACCGACGGGGCCCGCGCGTGGGTCGCCGTCCGGGGCGAGACCCACGTCTTCGAGCGGCCCGACGGCACCCGCCGCCCGCGCGCCGTCCACGCCGGCGACGCCGAGGTCACGGCGCCCATGCCCGGCACCGTCATCGCCGTCGAGGTCGAGCAGGGCGACCGGGTCGAGGCCGGGCAGCGGCTCGGCGCCGTCGAGGCGATGAAGATGGAGCTGGCCCTCACCGCCGCGCACGCCGGCGTCGTCACCGAGGTGGCCGCCACGGTGGGCCGTCAGGTGAGGATGGGCGACCTGCTGTTCCACGTCGAGGCCCGGGAGGACTGATGGACGCACTGCCGATGGTCGAGCGCGATCCCGCCCTGCCCGAGCGCGTCACGATCTACGAGGTCGGTCCGCGCGACGGTCTGCAGAACGAGTCCGGCATCGTCCCCGTGGACGCCAAGGTCGCGTTCATCCACGACCTCATGGCGGCGGGGCTGCCGGTGGTCGAGGCCACGAGCTTCGTCCACCCCAAGTGGGTTCCGCAGCTCGCCGACGCCGGTGAGGTCGTGGCACGGCTGCCGATGGACGGTGCGGTCCCGCTGCCCGTCCTCGTGCCGAACGAGCGAGGGCTCGATCGCGCGCTGGAGGCCGGCGTGCGGCACATCGCGATCTTCGCCAGTGCCACCGAGACCTTCGCGCGCAAGAACCTCAACAGCTCGGTCGAGGACCAGTTCGCGATGTTCGCGCCGGTCGTCGCCCGCGCCCTCGACGCGGGCGTGGACGTCCGGGCCTACGTCTCCATGTGCTTCGGCGATCCCTGGGAGGGCCCGGTCGATCCCGCTCAGGTCGTGCGCGTCGGCTCGCGCCTGCTCGACCTCGGGGCCACCCAGCTGTCGATCGGCGACACGATCGGCGTGGGCACGGCCGCGCACGTGGCACGGCTCGTGGCGGAGTTCGCCGCGGCCGGCGTGGCGCCCGACCTGCTCGCGATGCACTTCCACGACACCTACGGCCAGGCGCTGGCGAACGCGCTCGCGGCGCTGCGCTGCGGCATCACGACCTTCGACGCGTCGGCCGGCGGCCTGGGTGGCTGCCCCTACGCCGAGAGCGCCACGGGCAACCTCGCCACCGAGGACCTCGTGTGGATGCTGAACGGCCTGGGGATCGAGCACGGCGTCGACCTGCCCGCGCTCGTCCGCGCAAGCGTCACGATGGCGCAGGTGCTGGGCCGCGAGAGCCCCTCCGCGGTCGTCCGCGCCCTCGCCTGATCTCGATACGCGGCTCGTTCCTCGCCCTGCTACTCGATCACCGGTGGCCGAGCGGCGCGCACCGGTGGTCGGGTGGCGCGCACCGGTGGTCGAGCGGCGCGCACCGGTGGTCGAGTAGCGCGCACCGGTGGTCGAGTAGCTCGCGAGCGCAGCGAGCGGCGTATCGAGACCACGTCCGGCTCAGCGTCGGAGGCGGCGGTCCTTGAGCTCGTCCTGGGCGTAGCGACCGACCTGCCACGTGCCGAAGCCGTCGGCGGTCGCGCCGACGGCGCCACCGAGCAGCGGGATCTTCTTGCCGGCGAGCATGAGCGCGCGGCGACCGATCGTGCGGCCGACGAGCTCGCCCGTGACCTCCTTGGCGATCCGGTCGTCGAGGACCGGATCGTGCATCGGCGAGGTCGCTAGCGCCATCGGCGAGGACGGCAGGGTGCGCTTCTTGATCATGTCGGCGACGGTGTCCTCGCCGAGCATCACCGCGAGCACGGCGTTGCGGACGCGCGGGTCCTCGATGTCGTAGCCGCGGAGGTGGGCGATGCTGGCCACGAGGTGGCACTGCACGATCGTCACGCCCACGACGTTCGCCGGGACGCTGACCGGCGCGAGTGCGATGCCGCCCAGGTTCGTGACGAAGCCCTGGAGCCCCGCGAGGCTGGTGTGGGAGCGGACCAGCGCGGCGACCGCCTTCTCGACGTCACCGCCGTGCGCCGCGAGCTTCGCCCCGGCCGTCTCGGCGACCGACCGCAGCGGCCCGACGCCGTCGATGGCGCTGTCGAGCACCGTGCGGACGTACCCGGAGGCCACGTTGGGCACGACACGGGTGCCGGCCTCCTTGGCGATGCGGTCCTTCAATCCCATGCGGCAAGCATAGGAAGCCTGGGCGAATCCGCTCACTCGCCGCGAGCGCGCCCCGCCCCTAGGGTGGCGCCATGGCCCAGGAGCCGTTCTCGACGCACGTGGCGACGCCCCAGTGGCGCGCCCTCGCGGTGGAGTGGCTCACGGGGGCCCTCGCCGAGCACGCGATCGCGGTGACCGGCGAGATCGAGCAGCCCCGGATCCGGCCCTGGTCGACCCAGCTCACCGTCCCCACCGACGCCGGGCGGGTCTGGTTCAAGGCCACGTGCCCGGCGATGGCGTTCGAGGCGCCCCTGCAGCAGGCGATGGCCCGCCTCGTGCCGGACGCCGTGCAGGAGCCGCTGGCCGTGGACGGCGAGCGGGGCTGGCTGCTCACGCTCGACCACGGCCCCACGGTCGGCGACCAGCGCACGCCCACGGCGCAGGACTGGTGCCGGGCCGTGGCACAGGCGGCCCGCGTGCAGCGTGCGCTGGCCGGCCACCGCGAGGAGCTGCTCGCCACCGGCCTGCCGGACGCGGGCCCGGAGACGGTCGTCGCGCGGTTCGACCGGCTGCTGGAGATCCATGAGCAGTCCCCGGCCGACCACGACGGTCGCGTCCCGCCCGGGCGGATCGAGGAGCTGCGCGCGCGCCGATCCGAGCTCGTCGACGCCTGCGCCGAGCTCGCCGCGTCGACCGTCCCGTCCACGTGGCAGCACGGTGACCTGCACCCGTGGAACCTGCACGGCTCGGGCGACGACGTCGCCTTCTTCGACCTCGGCGACGGCATGTGGGCCCACGCCGTCGAGCTGCTCTCGGTGCCCTACGGCGTCGTGACCTCGCAGGACGCGGTGGCGTGGGAGGACGTCGCGCCCGCCTGGTGCGAGGTGTGGGAGGTCGAGCCGCCCGAGTTCGAGCTGCTGTGGCGGGCCTCGGGCTTCACCCACGCCGTGAACCGCGCAGTGACGTGGCATCGGGCGCTGCTGACCGCCACCCGCGAGGAAATGGCCGAATGGGGCGGTGCCGTCGAGCACCACCTAACCTCCATGCTTGACGCATGAGACCGGTGCCCCTGCCGCCCTCGCCCTGGGCGTTCGAGCCGGCGGAGTGGCCCGAGGAGGACTGCATCGCGTCCGGCGCCGACCTCGAGCCGTCCACTCTCATCGCGGCCTACAAGCACGGGGCCTTCCCGATGCCCGACCGCAGGCGCCTGCTCTGGTGGTCGCCGATGGACCGTGGCGTCCTCGGGCCGGGTGACCTGCGCGTCTCGCGCTCGCTGCGGCGCTCGATGCGCTCGTTCACGATCACCGTGGACCAGGACTTCGAGGCCGTGATCGCCGCCTGCGCCGACCCGCGCCGTCCGGGCGCGTGGATCAACCCCGCGATCCGCAAGGCCTACATCCGGCTGTTCGAGCTGGGCCACGCGCACAGCGTCGAGACCCGCGACGAGCACGGGCGGCTCGTCGGAGGACTGTACGGACTGGGGATCGGAGCCCTGTTCGCAGGCGAATCGATGTTCCACCACCGCACCGACGCCTCGAAGGCGGCCCTGGTCGGCCTGGTCGAGCGGATGTCGGTGCTCCCGGACTGGCTCATCGACACCCAGTGGCAGACCGACCACCTGGCGACGCTGGGGGTGCGCGAGGTTCCGCGGGCGGACTACCTGGCCGCGATCGAGGCCCTCACGGAGCTCCCCGCACCCGATTGGGACTGAAATCTCGCGACACGCCCGGGGGCCCCCGGCAGGCGGACCCTCCCGTGTCATCCCTAGACTGACGCAGTACCCATTTCATCCATTTCAGGAGCAGAATCGTGGCACTTTCCCGCAACGATCTCGTGGCCGAGCTGGCCGCCAAGACCGGCAGCACCAAGAAGGACGTCGACGAGTTCGTCACCGCCTTCGCCGAGCTCGTCATCGACTCGGTCGCCAAGGGCGAGAAGATCTCGATCCCGGGTGTCCTCTCGGTCGAGCGCGTGCAGCGCGCCGCTCGCACGGGCCGCAACCCCGCCACGGGCGAGACCATCGACATCCCCGCCGGCTACGGCGTGAAGGTCAGCGCCGGCTCGCGCCTCAAGGCCGCCGCGAAGTGATCTGACGCCTCGCGTCGCGACGCCCCCGCCCCTGTGGTTCCCGAAGCTGTGGACACAGGGCCGGGGGCGTCGTTCGTCTGTGTGAGGATGCGGCCGTGAGCACCTCGACGACGTCCTATCCCCGACTGGCGCGTGAGTCCCCCGACTTCGCGCACTGGAAGCTGCCGGTCGCTGCGGTCGTGGGGAGCTTCCTCTACGTCGTCCTGGTCGTCGTCCTGGTCATCGTGGCCGTCGTCGGCGTCGCGGCGTCCGGCACGTCGTTCGACACGTGGCTCGACGGGACCGACAGCGACATCGCCCTGGACGATCCGGGCCTGCTGCTCTTCCAGCTCGCCACGATCGCGGTGCTGCTGCCCTGCGTCGTGCTGGCGGTCGCGCTCGTGTGGCGGCGCCACGTGGGCTACCTCCACTCGGTCGAGGGACACCTGCGCTGGTCGTGGCTCGGCCGTTGCCTCGCGCTGGCGTTCCTCGTCGTCGTGGCGGCGCTCGGCCTCTCGGTCCTGGTGGCCGCGGTGGCCGGCGACGAGCCCGTCAGCGTCGAGGCACCCGGTGGGCGCGCCCTGGCCGCCCTCGCGGTCGTCCTGCTGGTCGTGCCGTTCCAGGCCGCGGCCGAGGAGTACGTGTTCCGCGGCGGGCTGATGCAGCTGATCGGCTCGTGGACCCGCTGGACGGCGGTCCCCGTCGTCGCCACGAGCCTGCTGTTCGCCGCCGGCCACCTCTACTCGTTCTGGGGGCTCGTCTCGGTCTTCGCCTTCGGCGTCATCGCGGCCGTGCTCACCATCCGCACCGGTGGCCTCGAGGCCGCCGTGGCCCTGCACGTGGCCAACAACATCGTCCTCATGGTGCTCGACATCGTGGGCGTCATCGACTCCAGCGGCGAGGGAGCGGGCCTGTGGAACGAGGTCGTCCCGTCCACGGTGATGTGCCTCGTCTTCTGGGCCCTCGTCGAGTGGTCCGCCCGGCGTCGAGACCTCCAGCGGCGCCGTCCGCCGCTGCCCGCGCTGGCGCCCGCCCCGGCCCCTGCCTACGTCGTGGTGCCGCCGCCGCCGTACGTTCCCGTCGCCGAGGGCCCGGGTCCCGCGCTCCCGACGCCGCCTGCCGTGCCGGCCGCCCCGCAGCCCGTCGTGCCGCCCAACGCGCCGTCCTATCCGGGCGATCCCGGCGTGTGGGGTCGCTGAGCCACCACGAACGACGACGGGCTGCCCACGGAGGAACCGTGGACAGCCCGTGCAGGCCGAGGATCAGGCGTTCACCTTGGCGTAGTGGTCCTCGAGGTGGGGCCGGTGCAGGTTCTCGCCCTCGATGTCCACGTTGGGCAGGATCCGGTCCAGCCAGCGCGGCAGGTACCAGGCCTTCTCGCCCATGAGGTACATCAGCGCGGGAATCAGCACCATCCGCACCACGAACGCGTCGAAGATCACCGCGGCCGCCAGCGCGAAGCCCATCGACTGCACGATCGGCTCGTCCATGAAGATGAAGCCGGCGAACACCGAGGTCATGATGAGCGCCGCCGCCGTGACCACGCGGGCGCTGTTGCGGAAGCCGTCGACGACCGCCTCGCGGTACGAGGCACCGTGCACGTGGGCCTCACGGATCCGGGTCACCAGGAACACCTGGTAGTCCATCGCCAGGCCGAAGACCACGCCGATCAGGAAGATCGGGATGAAGCTCACGATCGGCTGGCCCGGGAAGATCCCGAACAGGCCCTCCTGGAAGATCGCGACGGTCGCGCCGAGCGTGGCCATCACCGACAGCAGGAAGCCGAGCGTCGCGGTGAGCGGCACCAGCAGCGAGCGGAAGACCATGACCAGCAGCACGAACGCCAGGCCGATGACGATCGCCAGGTAGACGGGCAGCGCGTCGGAGAGCTTCTCCGAGACGTCGGTCTGGATGGCCGTCATCCCGGTCACGCCGATGGACGTTCCCGTCTCGTCCTCGATGGCCTCCTCACCGTCGCGCAGCGACTGGAGCAGCTCCTCGGTGGCGGTGTCCTCGGCCCCGGACGACGGGGTGAGCAGGATCATCGCGCCCTGCTCGTTGCCGGCCGCCATCATGGCGCTCGCGACGTCGTCCTGGTCGGCGGCCCACTGCGTGACGGCCTGGTAGGCGGCCTGCTGCTCTTGGGGGTCCTCCACGCCGCGCGCGTCGACGACCACGAGCATCGGCGAGAGCCGGCCGGGGCCGAACGCCTCGGTCACGAGGTCTGACGCCTTGCGCTGGGTGGTGTCCTCCGCGGCGGTGTTGTCGGTCGGCAGCGCCAGGTGCATGTCCTTGACCGGAATCGCCAGGGCGCCGAGGCCCACGACGACCAGCAGCACCCACACCAGCGGCGCCCTGCCGACGAACCGCGCCCAGCGGACGCCGTGGTTCAGGACGTGACCGTTGGCCTCGCGGGCCGGCGTGTAGCGGCGGAACCGCAGGGAGAAGGCCTTGGTCTTCAGCATGCCCAGGATGGCGGGCAGCAGCGTCAGCGCGACCAGCACCGCGACGGCCACGGTCGCGGCCGCGCCCAGGCCCATGGCCGTGAGGAACGAGATCCCGACGACGCTGAGGGCGACGAGGGCGATGATCACCGTCAGACCGGCGAACACCACGGCCGAACCGGCGGTGCCGACGGCGATGCCCATCGCCTCCTGGCGGTCGTCGGTGTGCTCGAGCTCGCTGCGGTAGCGGGCCAGGATGAACAGGGCGTAGTCGATGCCGACCGCCAGGCCGAGCATGCTGGCCAGCGCCGTGGTGCTCGACGGGACCTCGGTGATCGCCGTCATCGCGGTGATCGCGGTGAGGCCGACGCCGACGCCGATGCCCGCCGTGACGATGGGCATGCCGGCGGCGACGAGGGAGCCGAACGTGAGGGCGAGGATCACGAGGGCCAGGCCGATGCCGATCAGCTCCGACGAGGCGCCGGCGGGCTCCATGGACTGCATGGCGGAGCCGGAGACCTCGACGGTCAGGCCGGCGTCGCGCGCCGTGTCCATGACCTCGGTGACCTCGTCCTGCATCTCGGGCGTCACCTCGAGCACCGTGGGGGTGTCGAACGTGAACGCGATCGTGCCGACGCGGCCGTCCTCCGACAGCGGGGTGGCCGCGTCGATCTGCGCGGTCGCCCGGGCCAGGGCGGCGTCGCGGTCGAACGGCTGGCCGGCGGCCGTGGCCTGCTCCTGCGCCTGGTCGACGCCGCCGACGGCCTGGGCCCCGAGCCCGGCAGCCGCCTCCACCGGTCCGACGACGCCGTCCTCGACGTCGTCGAGCGCGTTCAGCTCGGAAACGAGCGTCGCCACGGTGCCCGCGTGGGGCTCGGCCGACAGCTGCTCACCCTCGGGGGCAGCCACCACGATCGTCGCGCTGGGCGCGTCGACCGGTGCGGCGTCGGGGAAGAGCTCCTGCTGCAGCTCGGCCGCCTCGACGGACTCGATGCCGGGAATCGAGAAGGTGTTGGACATCGGCTTGGACAGGTAGCCGGCGACGGCACCGAGGCCGATGAGCGCGATGAGCCAGGCGGCGATGAAGATCGGCCAGCGCCGGTAGGCGGTCTTGCCGAGTCGGTAGAGCAGGGTTGCCATGAAGGTCTTTCTCGGGTGGGTGGTCGGAGGATCAGGCGCGACGGGTGCCGAACAGGGCACTCGTCGCGGCGAAGGCGCGGTCGAAGTGATGGGCGACCGTCTGCGACGGGTCGGCGAGCGACTCGTCGAGGGCGGCGTCGCACAGGGTGAGGATCAGGTTGCCGATGAGTCGCAGGTCCAGCGGGTCGACGGCCTTGCCCTCGCGGTGCTCGATCGCCTCGGAGAGCTTCCGGGCGCGTTCGACGAAGCGCTCGTGCACCGCCGACATCAGTCGATGGTCGCGGCGCAGGATGCGGCGGACCGCTGCGAGCTCGGCCGGGTCGGGCACCTCGGCCTCGAGCGAGGTGCGCACGAGCTCCTTCACGTCGACCAGGAGGTCACCGGTCGGGCCGCCGGACAGGAACGTGGCGACGATCGCCTCGTCGGGGTCCTGGTCCGGGCCGAGCACGGCGTCGAGCTTGCCCGGCACGTAGTTGAACAGGGTCCGGCGCGAGACGCCCGCGGCCTCGGCCAGCTCCTCCATCGTGAAGCCGTCCAGACCGCGTTCGTCGGTCAGCAGGCGGGCATGGCGCACGATCGCCGCGAGGGTGCGCTCACGCCGCGTCGAACTTGCACTCTTTGCCATGAAGTGCATTCTTGCACTTCGCGAGCCACAGTGCAAAGTTCGTGATCATGCTCACGTCACGACGGGCCGACCGGCCGCCTCCCAAGCGTCCATCCCGCCGTCGAGGTTCACCGCGTGGTGGCCGATCGACGTCAGCCAGGCGGTGGCTCGCGCCGACCGCTGGCCGAGGTGGCACACCACCAGCAGGGGACGCTGCGGATCGAGCTCGCCGACGTGCAGCGGCAGCTGTCCCAAGGGGATGTGCAGCGCCGACTCGACGTGCCCGGCGGCCCACTCGTGGGGCTCGCGGACGTCCAGTACGAGCCAGTCCGCCGGCAGCGGATCGGGCACTTCGGCCACGGTGACGTGGGGCACGTGGGAGTCGCTCATGGGACGGGGCACCTTCCCCGGGGTCTTGAATCCCGGCCGGTTGAATGGTTAATTGTTACTAGTCATGCGGTCGTGGCGCACGGTGCGTCCTGCCCTCGTGACGGTTCGCGTGTCGACGAGACGTGCTGGGAGGAGGACCCATGGTGGAGAGTCGCGACGTGGTGCGACTGCCCTTCGAGTCTTCCACCCCGGGCATCGCCCGCACGAAGCTGGCGGCGTTCCTGACCCGCAACCGCACCGATCTGGCCGCCATCGACAACGCCCTCATCGTGCTGAGCGAGATGATCGCGAACGCCGTCGCCCACGGCACCCCCGACGACGACGGGGCTATGGAGATCTCCTGGGCGATCGAGAACGGTCACCTCCTGCTGAGCGTTCGCGACTTCGGCCGCGGCTCCGGCGCCGACCTCGTGCCGCGCCCCTTCGACGAGGACTCCCTCGGTGGCCGCGGCCTCTCGATCATCAGCCGGGTCGCCGACAACTGGTCGGTCGACCTGAGTGAGGGCACCTGCGTGCGCGCCGAGCTCACGCTGGCCTGAGCACCGAACCCACGCCGCCGACGGATACCGTGTCGGCCATGGGCAAGAAGTCGCGAGGAACCAAGCCGGCCAAGCAGCGCATGCCGTTCGTGGCACGCACCTTCGAGGGACTCCCGTCCGAGGGTGACTGGGTCGCGATGCGCGAGTTCGTCCCGTCGGCCACGGCCCGCGTGGGCCTGCGCGACGGAGGAACCGTCCGGATCTGCTCGCTGCTGCCGGGTGCCGGCGCCGGGCTCGTGCGTCCCGACGGCGAGATCTGGGTCGGCCTGCAGGTCATGCACAACCACGGTGACATCAGCCGCGACCTGGCCCACGTCATCGAGGTGGCGCGCGAGACCGAGCCGGGCACGCCCATCCGCATGACGCCCCCGGGCGTGGGCGCCCGCCTGCAGGACCTCATCGATCCCGACGGCTCCTTCGAGATCGAGCTGCACGACGGCTTCGACTGGTGGCTCGTCGAGGAGGACCGCGGCTCGTCCGCGGCCGCGTCGGCGCTCGAGGAGGCCAACGCCACCGTCGCGCCCACCACGCGCCTCACCGCCACCGACTCCGCCTACGTCACCGAGATGGGCGACCACGCGTACCTGCGCTGGATCATGCTCGACGAGGAGGGCCCGCTGCTCGACGCGTTCGCCCGCCTGCGCGCCACCGGCACCGACTCGCTCGGCGAGGGCACCAAGCTGATCGGCATCTTCCGCGCCCACGGCCTGCTGGTGCCCGTCTGGGAGCTCGACGGCGTCGGGGCCACCGAGCTCGATGCCGCCGTCCCGGACTTCGTCGCCGTGCTCGATGGGGCCAAGGCGCAGGCCGCCGAGCTGTCCGCAGCCGAGCGCACGGCCCGCCGCGACCTGGTCAGCCGACAGGTCACCATTCGCTGAATCGACGGGCCGATCGACGTGCCGTCGGTCACGGGGTTCGGTGTCACTGCCGCCCAGCCCCTAGGCTGATTGCGTGGACTGGAACGACTACGACGCCGCGTTGTTCGACCTCGACGGAGTGATCACGCCCACCGCCGAGGTCCACGAGACGGCCTGGGGCCGGATGTTCAACGACTTCCTCGCGGGGCACCCGGACGCCGAGCCCTACACCGACGCCGACTACTTCGCGTACGTCGACGGCAAGCCGCGCTACGAGGGCGTGCGCTCGTTCCTCGAGTCGCGCGGCATCGAGCTGCCGTACGGCGACCCGTCGGACGATCCCGCAGCCGAGACCGTCTGCGCGCTCGGCAACCGCAAGAACGACTACTTCCGCGAGGTGCTGCGGACCGAGGGGGTCGAGGCGTACCCCGGCTCGATCCGGCTGCTCGACGCCCTCGAGGAGCGCGGCGTCAAGGCCGCCCTCGTGTCCAGCTCGCGCAACGCCCGGCCCGTGCTCGAGGCCGCCGGCATCACCGAGCGCTTCGAGGTGATCATCGACGGCGAGGTAGCGGCCGCCGAGCACATCGCCGGCAAGCCCCGTCCCGACACGTACGCCGCCGCAGCCGAGCGCCTCGGCGTTCCCACGCAGCGGTCGGTCGTCCTCGAGGACGCCGTGTCCGGCGTCCAGGCGGGCGCCGCCGGCGACTTCGGCCTCGTCGTGGGCGTCGACCGCGGCGCCGGCGCCGAGACGCTGCGCGAGAACGGTGCCGACGTGGTCGTCTCGGACCTGGCGGAGCTCCTGTGAGCGAGCGCGCGATCCCGGTGCCCCCGTGCCGTCGCTCCCACTCGGCGGTGATCGCATGAGCGAGCGTCAGCGAGTGAGCCATGCAGATCTCATGCCGGCGGCCCCGTACCGTCGCTTCTCCACGGGGGTGACGGCATGAGCTCGCACGAGGCCCCCCTGGCGGACGACTTCCTCGACCGGGTGCGCTGGCCGGCCGATCCGTGGCGGCTCGTCGAGACCGAGCCCGACCAGACCGACCTCGGCGTCACCGAGACGCTCTTCGCGGTCGGCAACGGCTACCTCGGCATGCGCGGCAACGTCACGGAGGGCCGCGACTCCCACACCCACGGCACGTTCGTGAACGGCTTCCACGAGACGTGGAAGATCCACCACGCCGAGGAGGCATACGGGTTCGCGCGCGTCGGCCAGACGATCGTCAACGCACCCGACGCCAAGGTGATCCGGCTCTACGTCGACGACGAGCCGCTGCTGCTGAGCGTCGCCGACCTGCTCGAGTACGAGCGCGCCATCGACTTCCGCGAGGGGGTGCTGCGGCGCGAGATCCTGTGGCGCACCCCGTCGAACAAGCGCGTGCGCGTCGTGGCCACCCGGATGGTGTCGTTCGCCCAGCGCCACCTCGCGGTGCTGGAGTTCGAGGTCACGATGCTCGACGACAGCGCCCCCATCGCGATCTCGTCGCAGATCCTCAACCGCCAGGACGGCGAGGACGAGTACCACGTCCGTTCGAAGTCCATGGGCGAGGGACACGACCCCCGCAAGTCCGAGGGCTTCGACCGGCGAGTGCTCGAGCCCCGGCACAGCTGGGGCGACGCCGACCAGGGCCGGGTGTCCCTGGGCTTCCGGTGCTCCGACAGCGGCATGACCCTGGCCGTCGCGGCCGACCACCAGCTCGAGACCTCCCTGGACTACACGACCCGGGTCCAGGTCGAGGACGACCTGGCGAAGGTGACGTACCGGATCGCGGCCCAGCCGGGCGAGACGATCCGGCTCACGAAGCTGGTCGCCTACCACACGTCCCGCGGCGTTCCGGTGCGCGAGCTCGTCGACCGCTGCCGCCGCACGCTCGAGCGCGCGGCGCAGGACGGCGTCGCGCGGCTGCACGAGGCGCAGGCCGCGTGGCTGTCCGACTTCTGGGCCCGGTCCGACGTCGAGGTCCCCGGGCACACCGCCATCCAGCAGGCGATCCGCTGGAACCTCTTCCAGGTGGCGCAGGCCAGCGCCCGCGCCGAGGGGGCGGGCATCCCCGCGAAGGGCGTCACCGGCTCGGGCTACAGCGGTCACTACTTCTGGGACACCGAGGTCTACGTCCTGCCGTTCCTGACCTACACGAACCCCGACCACGCCCGCAACGCCCTGCGATTCCGGCACAGCCTGCTCGACGCGGGCCGGCGCCGCGCGCGCGAGATGTCGCAGTCGGGTGCCCTCTTCCCGTGGCGCACGATCAACGGCGAGGAGGCCTCGGCCTTCTTCGCGGCGGGCACCGCGCAGTACCACATCGATGCCGACATCGCGTATGCCGTGACGCAGTACTACCTCGCCACCGGCGACGAGGACTTCATGATCCGCCAGGGCATCGACATCCTCGTCGAGACCGCGCGGATGTGGGTCGACCTGGGGTTCTGGCGCGACGAGGAGGTGGGCACGTTCCACATCCACGGCGTCACCGGTCCGGACGAGTACACCACCGTCGTGAACGACAACATGTTCACGAACGTCATGGCGCGGTTCAACCTCGGCGCGGCGGCGTTCGCCGTGAAGCGGCTCGCCGAGCGCGACGAGATCGCTTACCAGCGCATGATCACCCGGCTCGCGCTCCAGGACCACGAGATCACCGACTGGGAGCGCGCCGCCCGCAACATGGCGATCCCCTACGACGAGGCGCTCGGCGTCCACCCGCAGGACCAGCACTTCCTCGAGCGTGAGGTCTGGGACCTCGACCACACGCCGCTGGACAAGCGTCCGCTGCTGCTGAACTACCACCCGCTGGTGATCTACCGGTTCCAGGTGATCAAGCAGGCCGACGTCGTGCTGGCCCTCTACCTGCAGGGCCACCACTTCACGTCGGAGCAGAAGCGCGCCAACTTCGAGTACTACGACCCGATCACCACGGGCGACTCCACGCTGTCCGCCGTGGTGCAGTCGATCATCGCCGCCGAGGTCGGGTACCGCGACCTGGCCTACCGCTACTTCCTCGGCGCGCTCTTCGTCGACCTGGCCGACCGCCACAAGAACGCCACCGACGGTGTGCACGTGGCCTCGACCGGAGGCGTCTGGGGCGTCCTGGCCGGAGGGTTCGGAGGGTTCCGCGACCACAGTGGCGACTTCTCGATCGACCCGCGCCTGCCCGAGGCCTGGGACGAGTTGACCTACCGCGTGACGCTGCACGGCACCCGGGTCCGGGTCACCGTGCGTCGCGAGGAGCTCGAGCTGTTCGTCGAGGACCAGCAGCCCGACGCGCAGGGCCGGCTCGTCGACCCCACGTTCTTCGTGCGCAAGCGCTCGATCACCGTGAAGCCCGGCGAGCCCGTGGTGGTGCCGCTGGAGGGTCAGGGCCCCGTGATCGAGGGCACCCCGCCGCCGGTGTCGGGCCGCCGTCGCGCCGACGGCACGATCATCACCGCGATCGTCCCCGGCGGCTGAGCCCTACTCCGCGGGTGCCAGCGTGGCCGGCACCCGCACCAGGACGACGCCCGGGTGGATCTCGGCCGTGATCTCGCGGCCCTCGCCCACCGGGTCGCCGTCGAGCTGCATCGGCACGGGCTTCTCGGCCTTCACGTGCACGCGCTGGGCGCACAGGCGGGTCAGCCGTGCGTCGTTGGTCTTGCGGCGCGTGATGACGCGGGCCACGATCGACAGCCAGCCGATGAAGCGCTTGGGCGCCACGATCACGACGTCGAGCAGTCCGTCGTCGATCTGCGCGTCGGGCAGCAGCGGGATGCCGCCCTGCAGGAAGCCCACGTTGCCGATCACCACGGTGCGGGCCCGGAAGTGGCGCGGCTCGTCGTCGTCGAGGGTGATCTCGACCTTGGTGCGTGGGAACGTGATCGCCTTGACGCCCGAGACGAAGTACGCGAGGTAGCCGACGCGCTTCTTCAGGTCCTCGTTGACGCCCGTCATGATCATGGCGTCCATGCCCAGGCCGGCCATCACGAGGAACGAGGTCTCCGTGCCGCCGTCCGTGCTGAAGCTGGCCAGGTCGATCGCGCGGTCCTGGCCGCCGAACACGACGTCGAGGGCGTCGCGCGTGTTCACGGGGATGTCGAGGTTGCGCGCGAGCAGGTTGCCGGTGCCGTGGGGCAGCACGCCGATCGCGACACCGGAGCGGGTCGCCTCCTCGCACACGGCGCGCACCGTGCCGTCGCCGCCGGCGGCGATCACGAGGTCGACGTCGGAGTCGAGGGCGAGGCGGGTCTGGCCGTGGCCGGGGTCCTCGATGGTGGTCTCGAACCACTGCGGCTCGTCCCAGCCGTGCGCGGCGCCGACCTGGCGCACCTTCGCCTTGAAGTCCTCGATGTCGCCGACCTTGACGGGGTTGAGCACCACCGCGGCGCGGCGGCGTCCCGAGCCCGTGACGACCGCGAGCTCGGACGGCAGCCGACCGCGGCCGTGGACCAGGAGCTGCCACAGCAGGAGCGTGGCGGTGACGCCGAAGCACAGGCCCGCCGTGACGTCGCTGAGGAAGTGAACGCCCAGGAAGACACGGTCGGCGGCCACCAGCAGGGCGAGCACGATCCACAGCGTCAGCCAGAGGCGCCGGCGCAGCCCACGGCCCGTGACCACGATCGTGAGGAGCGCCAGGACGGTGAAGAACAGCCCGGCGCCCGCGGAGTGTCCGCTGGGGAACGAGTAGCCGCCGATCTCGTGCAGGGGCAGGTCCCACACCGGACGCTCGCGCTTCACGGCGAGCTTGATCAGCGCGTTGCCGGCCAGGACCACGACACCGGACACGACCACCCAGATCGCCACGAGCCGCTCGTTGCGCCACCACAGCAGGCCGGCGAGCACCGAGAGCACGATGGCGACGGTCCAGTTGCTGGTGGCGACGGCGACGAAGTCGAGGAGGTCGACCAGCCAGGCGCGCGACGCCGAGACGTCGTAGGCCCACTCGGCGACCTCCTGGTCGAGGTCCATCAGTGGCTGCCAGCGGATCGACACCAGGATCGTCAGGACGACGAACACGACGCCGCCGATCACCATGAGGGCGGTCGGCAGGAGCGGCCGGTCGCCGTCGGCACGGCGCAGGTCGATCGTCACTGCGGTCCTCTCGTCAGAAATGGGGCCCGCTCAGCGTAACCGCGCCGGGACGACTCGGCCGTTCACGCCTCGCTAGGCTGGCGGGGTGATCGATCCCCGACTGTTGCGCGACGAACCCGACCTGCTGCGAGCCGCCCAGGAGCGCCGGGGCGAGTCGCCCGAGGTCGTCGACCAGCTCATCGCGGCCGACGAGGCCCGTCGCGCCGCGATCGTGCGGTTCGAGGCCGTGCGGTCCGAGCAGAAGCAGCTCGGCAAGCAGATCCCGAAGGCGCAGGGCGACGAGAAGCAGGCGCTGCTGGCGCGCACGAAGGAGCTGAGCACCGAGGTCAAGGCCGCGGAGGCCGCCCAGGCCGAGTCCGCGAAGGCGTTCGAGCTGCTGCTGAAGTCCCTGCCGAACCCCACGGTCGACGCGCCCCCGGGCGGCGAGGACGACTTCGTCGTGCTCGAGGAGATCGGCACCCCGCGTGACTTCGCCGCCGAGGGCTTCGAGCCGCGCGACCACCTCGAGCTGGGCGAGCTGCTCGGCGCCATCGACGTCGAGCGCGGCGCGAAGGTCAGCGGCTCGCGGTTCTACTACCTCACGGGCGTCGGTGCCCAGCTCGAGCTCGCGCTCGTGCAGCTGGCGATGTCCACGGCCGCCGAGTGGGGCTTCACGCCGATGATCCCCCCGGCGCTGGTCAAGCCGCAGGCGATGGAGGGCACCGGCTTCCTCGGCCAGGCGGCTGACGACGTCTACCACCTGGAGAAGGACGACCTCTACCTCGTCGGCACCTCCGAGGTGCCTCTCGCGGCCTACCACGGCGGCGAGATCCTTCCCACGGAATCGCTGCCCCGTCGCTACGCCGCCTTCAGCCCGTGCTTCCGTCGTGAGGCCGGGTCGTACGGCAAGGACACCCGCGGCATCTTCCGCGTGCACTGGTTCGACAAGGTCGAGATGTTCGTCTACACCACGCTCGACCAGGCGGCCGTCGAGCACGAGCGGCTGCTGGGCTGGGAGAAGGCGTGGCTCGCGAAGCTCGAGCTGCCGTTCCGGGTCGTCGACGTGGCGGCGGGAGACCTGGGCCTGTCGGCCGTGCGCAAGTTCGACTGCGAGGCGTGGATTCCCACGCAGGCCAAGTACCGCGAGCTCTCGTCGGCGTCGAACTGCACCGAGTTCCAGGCACGCCGGCTCGACGTGCGCACCCGCGGCGCGGCCGACGAGGGCACCTCGCACGTCGCCACGCTCAACGGCACGCTGTGCGCGATGACCCGCACGATCGTGGCGCTGCTGGAGAACGGCCAGCAGGCCGACGGCTCGGTGCGGCTGCCGGCGGCGCTGCACCCGCTCCTCGGCGAGGTCCTGAGGCCGATCGGTCAGGCGTCGGCGTGACCTGGCGCCCGAAGCTCGTCGCACTCGACGTCGACGGCACGATCGTCGACCACCGCAACGAGCTCAGCCCCGCGGTGAAGGAGGCGATCCTCGGCCTGCGCGAGCAGGGCGTCCCGGTGGTCATCGCCACCGGCCGCGCGGTGCCGGGCGTCTACGACGTGCTCGACAAGCTGGGGTTCCGTGAGGGTCTCGGCGTGGCCAGCAACGGCTCCGTGGTGTTCGACGTCGACCCGTTCGAGGTCGTCCACACCACCACGTTCGACGCCCGCGAGGCGGTCAAGCGCGTGCTCGAGCGGGTGCCGGAGGCCCTCGTGGCGGTCGAGGAGGTCGGCATCGGCTACCGCGTGAACCGCGCGTTTCCCAAGGGCGAGATCACCGGCAAGATCATCCTCGACGAGGTCGACCGCATGGTCTCCCAGCCCGTCACCCGCGTCGTCGTGCGAGCCCCCGACCACGACCGCGACGAGTTCTCGAAGCTGGTCGAGGACCTCGGCCTCGACGGCACGAACTACTACATCGGCTACACCGCGTGGCTCGACCTCGCGCCCGAGGGCGTCTCGAAGGCGTCGGGCCTCGACGTCGTGAGCCGCTCGATGGGCCTCACCGCCGCCGACGTCCTCGCCGTCGGTGACGGCAGCAACGACGTCGAGATGATCCGCTGGGCCGGCCGCGGCGTCGCCATGGGCCAGGCTCCCGACGAGCTCATCGCCGTCGCCGACCACGTCACCGGCCCGGTCGAGGCCGACGGACTCGCCGAGGAGCTCTCGCGCTGGCTCGACTGACGGTGCGCCCGGAGCGCACCGCTCGCCGCACGACAGGGGCCGCTCGTCGGTGTGCTCTGGCGCACACCGGCCGTGATGGGGCACCGTAAAGTCGTCGGCAGTTGTGACCTGCGACACCAGAACCCCCACCGCGCCAGGAGGCCCACTCGTGACTCAGACCGGCATCGACAACCTCGCCCACGAGGACCGCATCTTCGAGCCGCCGGCCGACCTGGCCGCCAACGCCAACGTCACCGCCGAGGCCTACGACCGCGCCGCGCAGGACCGCCTCGGATTCTGGGGCGAGCAGGCGAACCGGCTCACCTGGGACACCCCGTTCACCGACGTCCTCGACTGGTCGAACCCGCCGTTCGCGAAGTGGTTCGTCGGCGGCAAGCTGAACGTCGCGTACAACTGCGTCGACCGCCACGTGGAGAACGGCCTGGGCGACAAGGTCGCGTTCCACTTCGTCGGCGAGCCCGGCGACACCCGCGACATCACGTACAGCCAGCTCAAGGACGAAGTGTCCAAGGCCGCCAACGCGATCACCGAGCTCGGCATCGAGGCCGGCGACCGCGTGGCCATCTACCTGCCGATGATCCCCGAGGCCGTCATCGCGATGCTCGCGTGCGCCCGCGTGGGCGCACCGCACACGGTGGTCTTCGGCGGCTTCAGCTCCGACGCCCTCGCCAGCCGGGTGGAGGACTGCGAGGCCAAGCTCGTCATCACCGCCGACGGCGGCTACCGTCGCGGCAACCCCTCGGCCCTCAAGCCCGCCGTCGACGAGGCGATCGCCAAGCTCGGCGACAGGAGCCCGGTCGAGAACGTGCTGGTGGTGCGCCGCACCGGCCAGGAGGTCGCGTTCGACCAGGACATCGACGTCTGGTGGGACGAGCTGGTCGACGAGTCCTCGACCGACCACACCCCCGAGGCGTTCGACGCCGAGCACCCGCTCTACGTCATGTACACGTCGGGCACCACGGGCAAGCCGAAGGGCATCCTGCACACCAGCGGCGGCTACCTGACGCAGTGCGCCTACACGTTCGACGCCGTCTTCGACCACAAGCGCGACACCGACGTGTTCTGGTGCACCGCCGACGTCGGCTGGGTCACCGGCCACTCGTACATCGTCTACGGCCCCACGGCCGAGGGCGCCACGCAGGTGCTCTACGAGGGCACGCCCGACACCCCGCACAAGGGCCGCTGGTGGGAGATCATTGCCGAGAAGGGCGTGACGCTCTTCTACACCGCCCCCACCGCGATCCGCACGTTCATGAAGTGGGGCGACGACATCCCTGCCCAGTTCGACCTGTCGACGCTGCGCATCCTGGGCTCGGTGGGCGAGTCCATCAACCCCGAGGCCTACGTCTGGTACCGCAAGAACATCGGCGGCGACCGCACCCCGATCGTCGACACGTGGTGGCAGACCGAGACCGGCGCGCACATGCTCAGCCCGCTCCCGGGCGTGACGACCGCCAAGCCCGGCTCGGCCATGGGCCCGCTGCCGGGCATCAGCGCCGAGGTCGTGAACGACGAGGGCAAGCCGGTGGGCAACGGCGAGGGCGGCTACCTCGTCCTGACCGAGCCGTGGCCGTCGATGCTCCGCACCATCTGGGGCGACGACCAGCGGTTCAAGGACACCTACTGGGCGCGCTTCCCGAACATGTACTTCGCCGGCGACGGCGCCAAGAAGGACGACGACGGCGCCATCTGGCTGCTCGGTCGCGTCGACGACGTCATGAACGTCTCCGGGCACCGCCTGTCGACCACCGAGATCGAGTCCGCACTCGTGTCGCACCCCACCGTGGCCGAGGCCGCCGTCGTGGGTGCCTCGGACGACACCACCGGCCAGGCCGTCGTGGCGTTCGTGATCCTGCGCGAGTCGGCGGGCGAGGCCGGTGGCACCGAGGAGGCGATCGTCGCGCTGCGCAACCACGTGGCCAAGGAGATCGGCCCGATCGCCAAGCCGCGCCAGATCATGGTCGTGCCCGAGCTGCCCAAGACGCGGTCCGGCAAGATCATGCGCCGCCTGCTGCGCGACGTGGCCGAGAACCGCGAGGTCGGCGACGCGACGACCCTGGCCGACTCCTCGGTCATGGACCTCATCACCGCCGGCCTCAAGAAGCCGGCAGCCGACCAGGAATGACCGCGAGTCCGGGCTGCGGCGGTCACGAAAGGCTGTCGCGCCCGGACTTGGGTACTCTCGGGCCATGACGAAGACCACGGACGACCCCACGATCGGACGACTCGTCGCAGACGTGACCCGCGACCTCTCGTCGATCGTCCAGCACGAGATCGCGCTGGCGAAGTCGGAGCTGCGTGTCAGCGTGAAGGCGGGAGGCATCGGCGTCGCCCTCGTCGCCGTCGCCGCGTTCCTGCTGCTGCTGGTCCTGATCCTCGCCTCGATCACCGTGGCGTACTTCCTGACGATGACCGGGCTGCACCCCGCCTGGGCGTTCCTGATCGTGACGGCGTTCTACCTGCTGCTCGCCGTGGTGCTCGTGCTCGTGGCCTGGACCCGCTTCAAGAAGGTGCGCGCGCCCGAGAACACGATCGGCACGGTGCGCCAGCTGCCGGGGGCCCTGAAGCCGGGCAGCCCCTCGCCGGGCACGCGCGTCAAGACCGCCGCGCGCGGCTGAGCAGGCCCAGCAGCGTCAGCGCGGCGCCGCCCAGCGCCACCCACAGCAGCGTCGTGTCGAGCGACGCCACGATCCGGTCGGTCAGCACCTCGTGCAGCTCCCGGCCGTAGGCCGTGGCGGCCGCCTGGTCCTCGATGAACTGCGGCAGGGCCATCCGGCCCAGGACCCACCACGCACCCACCGCGAGCAGCACGCCGATCCCGAGCGCGGCCAGCGTGGTGGAGCGCCGACGTGAGACTGCGAGGGCGATCACCCCCGCGACCAGCGCGACCCCGATCGCCACGAGCGTCATGTCGCGGGCGCGTGAGACGGCAGCGACGAGGTCGGCCGGGTCCTCGTCGCTCACGGTGACCGGCAGCTCGGAGGGACCCGGGAGGGTGATCGGCAGGTCGACCTCGGCGATGGCCAGGTTCACCAGCGGCGCGACGTCGGCCCGGATGTCGGTGGGCGTCGGCTCGGCGAACAGTCGCTGGTGCGTGCTGCGGGTGGTGTCGCGCCAGGCGCTGCTCCAGTCGGGCGATTCCGTCAGGCGCAGGATCGACCGGCTGACGGCGGACGCCACCTGGTCGTGCCACGCGATCGGCAGGCCGGTCTGGTCGGCGAACGCCTCGCCGGCGAGCGCCGCGGCGGCCTCCTGCACCTCGCGGTCGTCGCCGACGCGCGACGTGAGCTCGACGAAGCCGCTCTCGTCCTGGAGGTGCGTCGCCGACCACTGCGCACCGATCGCTACGAACGTCGCCAGGGTCGCGACGCACCACAGCAGCGCGGTGCCCAGCGTGCGCATCAGGCGCACGCCCCGGTGTCGACGGTCGACGTGGCCCGCGTGGCCGCCCGCGCGACGGGCAGGCTCTCACTGGCGGTCACGGCGTAGCCCGTCTCGGGGTCGGACAGTGACGCGGCGAAGATGACGCCGATGACGTCGCCCCGGGCCGAGAGCAGCGGGCCGCCGGAGTTCCCCGAGCGGACGAGCGAGCGGATCGAGAAGACGTCGCGCGACACGCGGCCGTCGCCGTAGATGTCGGGGCCTCTCAGGTCGAGCCGGCCGCGCACGCGCGCGGCGCGGGCATCGAAGGGGCCGTTCTCGGGGAAGCCAAGGACGGCCGCCGGGTCGCCCTGCTGCGCGCCGGTGTCGAAGCGCAGCGGCGTGCCGTCGAGGCCGGGGACATCGACGACCGCGAGATCGAGCTGGGTGTCGAACCACACCGGACGCGCCTCGAGCCTGCGGTCGCCCAGCGTCACCGTGGGCCGGTCGACGCCGGCGATGACGTGCGCGTTCGTCATGACGCGCTCGGGGGCGATGACGAACCCGGAGCCCTCGATCGTGCGGCGGCACTCGGCCTGGCCGAGCAGCCGCACGACGCTCTGGCGGGCCGAGCGGACCGACTTCAGGGCCAGGGTGGCCTCGTCCGGCGGCTCGGTGTCGGGGATGATCTCGGTCTCGAACGGATCGAGGTAGCGCGGGAAGACATCGCCGGTGAGGGTGTCGGTGAACGCGCGCAGGGCCTCTCCGGCGCGCTCGGGCATGAGGTTGTCGACGCGCGCCAGCACGGAGGAGTCGCGCACCGCCGAGCTGACGTACGGCAGCGTGGAGGCACTCACCGCGTAGCCGAGGGCCCACGAGGCCGCCATCACCACGACGGCGCCGAAGGCGGCCCCGAAGACGGCGTCGACGGCGCGACCGGGCCCGCGGCGGATGCGCAGCGACCGCCCGATGAGGGTGCCGACGAAGTTGCCGATGCCGGCCACGACGAACACCAGGACGATCGACATGACGGCCTGCATCGGGTCGCCCTCGCCCTGCCTGAAGAACCGCGGCGCGATGGCGATGCCCAGCAGGAAGCCCAGCAGCAGGCCACCGCCGGAGAAGACGTTCGAGACGAACCCGTGCACCCACCCCGCGTAGGCGTAGACCACGAACGTCACGACCAGGACGACATCGAGCCAGTTCATGTCACTCCGGGATGGGTCGGGTCCGGGTGGCGTCCCAGGGGCGCTCCCACCCCAAGCGCTCGAACAGGCGGGCGATGATGCCGGCGGTGAAGCCCCAGAGGGGGACGTCCGTGCCGATGTCGAAGGCGGGTCCGGTCCAGCCCGAGGGGTGCACGACGCTGAAGCGGCGGTCGGGGTCGAGCAGCAGGTCGAGCGGCGTGGGCAGCACCTTCTCGACCTCGTCGGGGCTGTGCGCGTGCAGGGGGCGCGGGTCGGTCCAGTAGCCGAGCACGGGGGTCACCGCGTGGTTGCTCGGCGGCAGCCACAGCGTGGGCAGGGAGCCGAAGACGATGACCTCGGTCGGGTCGAGGCCGACCTCCTCCTGCGCCTCGCGCAGCGCGGTGTGGACGGGATCGCGGTCGGTGGCGTCCTGCCGCCCGCCGGGGAACGAGATCTGCCGCGCGTGGCTGCGCAGCGTGGCCGCGCGCTCGGTGAGCAGCAGCTCGCGGCCCTGCTCGCCGTCGGCGAAGAGCATCAGCACGGCGGCAGGACGGGCCTCCGCCGGCGGGTGCGGGAACCTTGGGGCCAGGTGCTCGGCCTCGACCGAGTCGAGCATCTCGGCGAGCGGGTGGAGCCACTCCGGCAGTCCGACGAGGGGAGCGGCCGCGTGGGAGGAGTCGGTCATGCAGGCCCCTGCGTGGTGACGAGCGCCTCGGCCACCTCGGGGTCGGTGGGCCCCAGGCCGTAGGAGGGGCACCACTGCGCGACGGGGCAGGCGCCGCAGGCGGGCACCTTCGCGTGGCAGCGACGGCGCCCGTGCCAGATGACGTGGTGGCACAGCATCGTCCAGTCGCTGCGCGGGAACAGGGCGCCGACGGCGTGCTCGGTCTTCACGGGGTCCTTCGCGGTCGCCTCGTCGACCCACTCCCACCGGCGCACGAGGCGGGCGAAGTGCGTGTCGACGGTGATTCCGGGGACGTCGAAGGCGTTGCCGAGGACGACGTTCGCGGTCTTGCGGCCGACGCCCGGCAGGGAGACCAGGTCGGGCAGCCTCCCCGGGACCTCGCCGTCGAAACGCTCGACGAGCGCAGACGACAGACCCAGGATGCTCTCGGTCTTGGCGCGGAAGAAGCCGGTGGGCCGGACGATCTCCTCGACCGCCGCGCGGTCGGCACCGGCGAGCGCGACGGCGTCGGGATACGCCGCGAAGAGGGCGGGCGTGATCGCGTTGACGCGGCGATCGGTGGTCTGGGCCGACAGCACCGTGGCCACCAGCAGCTGGAAGGGATTCTCGAAGTCGAGCTCGCACCGGGCGTCGGGGTAGGTCTGCGCCAGGACCCGGTTGATCTTGCGTGCGCGCCGCACGAGGGACGTGGCCGGACGCGAGAGCGCGGGCGTCGATTCGGCTGGCACGCTAACACCGTATCCGGACACATCACACGCGCGCGGGCCCAAGGTGGGTGTGATCTGGGTTGCATGTGGGAAACTAAGCCTGTGACCGACGAAGTTCTGCGCCAAGCTCCTCTGTTCAACGGCCTCGACGACGACGCCTCCGGCGCGCTCGAGTCCTCCATGTCGCCGGTGACCCTGCGCCGCGGCGAGGTCCTGTTCGGCGAGGGCGACGAGGGTGACCAGCTCTACGTCGTCATCGAGGGCAAGATCAAGCTCGGCCGTCGCTCGGTCGACGGTCGCGAGAACCTCATCGCGATCCTGGGCCCCGGACAGATGTTCGGCGAGCTCTCCTTCTTCGACCCGGGCCCGCGCTCGGCCACGGCCACCGCCGTCACCGACACCGAGCTGCGCAGCCTCGGCCACAGCGCGCTCAACCCCGTGCTCCAGTCGCACCCTGACGTCGCCTACGCCCTGCTGAACCAGCTCGCCGGGCGCCTGCGCCGCACCAACGAGGTCGTGGGCGACCTCGTGTTCTCCGACGTCCCCGGTCGCGTCTCCAAGGCGCTGCTCGACCTCGCCGCCCGCTTCGGTCGCGAGGCCGACGACGGCATCCACGTCAACCACGACCTCACGCAGGAGGAGCTGGCGCAGCTCGTCGGGGCCTCGCGCGAGACGGTCAACAAGGCGCTGGCCGACTTCGCGTCGCGCGGCTGGCTGCGCCTCGAGCCCCGCTCGGTCATCATCCTCGACCTCGAGCGGCTCAAGCGCCGCTCCCGCTGACGCTCAGCGGGCTCACGGAGACGTGATCTCGATACGGCGTCTCGCTGCGCTCGCCGCCACTCGATCACCGGTCGGTGGTTGAGTAGCTGGCGAGGAACGAGCCGCGTATCGAAACCACCGCGAAGTGGTCGAGATCGGTCACGCCTCTTCGAGGTACTCCAGCTGGGCGCGCACCGAGAGCTCGGCGGCCCCCCACAGCACGGGATCGACGTCGGCGTAGACGGTCTCCACCACCTCGCGGGCGGTGCGAGCGCCGCGCGAGACCGCGTCGCGCACCTGGTCGAGGCGCTCCTCGCGGTGCGTGAGGTAGAAGTCCAGGACGGCGCCCGGATCCGTGACGACCGGCCCGTGGCCGGGCAGGATCGTCGAGACGTGTCCGTCGGTCACCAGCGAGCGGAACCGGCGCACGGACTCCAGGTATGGACCGAGCGCCCCGTCGGGGTGGGCCACGACGGTGGTGCCGCGGCCCAGCACCATGTCACCGCTGAGCAGGGCACGATCCTGTGGCAGCACGAACGCCACCGAGTCCTTCGTGTGGCCCGGTGCGGCCACCACGTCGATGAGGAGGCCGTCGAGGTCGATCCGCTCCCCGTCGGTCAGCGGCTCGGCGTCCCGGGTGTACTCCGGCGAGATCGCCCGGGTGGGTGCGCCCGTGGTCCGGACGATGGAGTCGAGGGCGTCGGTGTGGTCGCCGTGGTGGTGCGTGAAGAGGACGAGTGCCACCTCGCCCGCAGCGGCCACGACGGCATCGAGGTGCTCCGCGAGGTCGGGGCCGGGGTCGACGACGACCGAGCGCGAGGCGCCGGGCTCGCGCAGGATCCAGGTGTTCGTGCCGTCGAGGGTCATGATCCCGGGGTTGTCGGCCAGGATGAACGACGCGCGCTCGGTG
Source organism: Aeromicrobium phoceense (assembly GCF_013868155.1). Lineage (NCBI taxonomy): Bacteria > Bacillati > Actinomycetota > Actinomycetes > Propionibacteriales > Nocardioidaceae > Aeromicrobium > Aeromicrobium phoceense. Next base: position 578,820 of record NZ_JACEOG010000001.1, on the reverse strand, counting down.
ACGTGCTGACGCTCGCTCACAGGTGCTCCTCCCGCTCGAGCTCGAGCCACCACTGGCCGTCCTGCTGGACGAGTTGCGGCTCGATGGGACGGATCTCGCGCGTGGCGGCCGCCACGAGCACCTCGGCGGCGGGAAGGGGTGCCAGCTCGCGGCACGTGACCGCGGTGGGCGGCAGCATCGCCGCACGGCCCTCGTCCACGAGCGCCAGCACTTGCGACAGGGGCGCCCAGAGCGACTTGTCGGCCTCGGTGCTGACGGTGCCGATTCGCTGGCCGCGTGGCAGAGCGGCGACGAAGAACCGGGTGTCGTAGCGGCGCGGCTCGAGCGCCGGGGTGATCCAGTGCGCCCACGCGCCGAGGAGGTCGGCGCGGAGCACCAGCTTCTCGTCGGCGAGGAAGCGCGCGAACGACAGCTCCTTGGCCTCGAGTGCCTCGCGGGCCCAAGCCAGGTCGGTGGTGTCGCCCACGATGGAGTCCTCGTCGGGGCCGGCCAGCAGCACGCCGGTCTCCTCGAACGTCTCGCGGACGGCCGCGACCACGAGGCGGCCGGCCAGCTCGGGGGAGCAGGTGAACCGCTCGGCCCACGCCTCGGGAGGCGGACCCACCCACGTCATCGGCTCGCCGTCGTCGTCCTGCACGCCGCCGCCGGGGAAGACGTACATGCCCGCGGCGAAGGCCATGCCGGAGTGGCGGCGCATGAGGAAGGCCTCGAGGCCCTCGGCGCCGTCACGCACGACGGCGATGGTCGCGGCGTCCCTGGGTGCGGCGGCCGTGGCGGGATCGAAGTCCCGGAGCCGCGCCTGCATGGGTGCCGGAAGGGGAACCAGCACGTCAGGCCACCTCGACGACCGCGTCGATCTCGACGGGCGTGTCCATCGGGAGGACGGCGACGCCCACGGCGCTGCGCGTGTGCGAGCCGGCGGCGCCGAACGCGGCGGCCATCAGGTCGCTCGCGCCGTTGGCCACGGCCGGCTGGCCCGTGAAGTCGGGCGCGCTGGCCACGAAGACGTTCAGCTTCACGACCCGCACGACCGAGTCGAGGTCGACCACCGAGGCGATCGCCGCGATGACGTTCAGGGCGCACAGTCGCGCGTACTCCTGGGCATCCTCGGGCGAGACCTCGGCGCCGACCTTGCCGGTGCCCGGCAGGACGCCGTCGACGAACGGCAGCTGGCCCGACGTGTACACGTGGCTGCCGCTGCGCAGGGCGGGGACGTAGGACGCCACCGGTGCAGCGACCTCGGGCACGCTGATGCCCATCGACGCGAGGCGTTCGACGACGGCACCCATGTCAGGCCACCGGGCGCTTGAAGTAGGCGACGAGGTTCTCCGGGTTCATGCCGGGCACGATCTGCACCAGCTCCCAGCCGTCACGGCCGAAGTTGTCGAGGATCTGCTTGGTCGCATGGACGAGCACCGGGGCCGTCAGGTATTCCCACTTGGTCATGGGGCCGACTGTATCCCGCACGGGCGGGCGCGGTTCTCGCCCGACACTTCCGTCGCACCCTCGGTAGTCTCGACGACGTGGCGAACTCGACCCCCCTGCACGTGGTGACGGGCAAGGGCGGCACCGGCAAGACCACGGTGGCCGCCGCCCTCGCCCTCGCCCTCGCCGGGCGCGGACTCACGGTGCTGCTGTGCGAGGTCGAGGGGCGTCAGGGCATCGCGCAGCTCTTCGACGTGCCCCCGCTGCCCTACGAGGAGCGCCGCATCGCCACGAGCGACGCCGGGGGCCACGTCCACGCGCTCGCGATCGATCCCGAGGCGGCGCTGCTGGAGTACCTGCAGATGTACTACCGCCTCGGCCGCGCGGGCCGGGCCCTCGACAAGTTCGGCGTCATCGACTTCGCCACGACGATCGCGCCGGGCGTGCGCGACGTGCTGCTGACCGGCAAGGTCTACGAGGCCGCCCGCCGTCGCAAGGGCGGCAAGTCCTCCGACTTCGTCTACGACGCGGTGGTGGTCGACGCGCCGCCCACGGGCCGCATCGCGCGCTTCCTCGGGGTCAACGACGACGTCGCCGGCCTGGCCAAGGTCGGCCCGATCAAGACCCAGTCCGAGTCGATCATGACGATGATGCGCAGTCCGCAGACGGCCGTGCACCTCGTCACCGTGCTGGAGGAGATGCCCGTGCAGGAGACGCTCGACGGCATCGACGAGCTGACCCGCGAGGGCCTGCCCGTCGGTCATGTCGTGGTGAACCTCGTCCGTCCGTCCCTGCTGTCGGACGACACCGTCGAGGCCCTCGAGGCGGGGCGGCTCGACGCGAAGGCGGTGGCTCCCGTGCTGGAGCGGGCCGGCCTGCCGCGCGAGGCCGCCGCCACGCTCGTGGCCGACGGGTTCGGCCACGTCGAGCGCCAGCACCTCCAGACCGAGCAGCAGCGGATCATCGACGGGTGCAGCCGGCCGCACGTGTCGTTGCCCTTGCTCACCGGCGGCATCGACCTCGGCGCGCTGCAGGACCTCGCGGAGCAGCTCGCGCCCCTCGTGGAGGACGCCCGATGAGCACCCGGGTGACGACGACGCCCAAGGAGCGCCGGCCGCGCACCGAGCGCCGCCTCTCCAGCACCGAGCAGCCGGCACGCATCGACGTCGACGCCCTGATCGCCGATCCGAAGACCCGCATCGTCGTGTGCTGCGGCTCGGGCGGCGTCGGCAAAACCACCACGGCGGCGGCGCTCGCCCTGCGCGCCGCCGAGAGCGGCCGCACCGTCTGCGTGCTCACGATCGACCCCGCGCGCCGCCTGGCCCAGTCGCTGGGACTGCTCGAGCTGGACAACACGCCCCGCCCGGTGCAGGGGATCGACTCGTCGGCCGGCGGATCGCTGGACGCGATGATGCTCGACATGAAGACCACCTTCGACGAGGTGGTCGAGTCGCACGCCTCGCCGGAGAAGGCGGCGGAGATCCTCACCAATCCGTTCTACGTCGCGCTGTCGAGCTCGTTCGCGGGCACGCAGGAGTACATGGCGATGGAGAAGCTCGGCCAGCTGCACGCGGAGGACCGGTGGGACCTCATCGTCGTCGACACGCCTCCGTCGCGCTCGGCGCTGGACTTCCTCGACGCGCCCGAGCGGCTCTCGTCACTGCTCGACGGCCGGTTCATCCGCCTCATGCTGGCGCCCGCGCGTGGCCCGGCGCGGCTGCTGTCGGCGGGACTGGGGATCGTCACGGCCGCGCTCAACAAGGTGCTCGGCGCCCAGGTGCTCACCGACATGCAGACGTTCATCGCGGCGTTCGACACGCTCTTCGGCGGCTTCCGCCAGCGCGCGGAGGCGACGTTCTCGCTCCTGCAGGCGGAGGGGACGGCGTTCCTGGTGATCGCGGCGCCCGAGTCGGCGGCGATGCGCGAGGCGGCCTACTTCGTGGAGCGGCTGGCGGCCGACGACATGCCGCTGGCCGGCCTCGTGGTGAACCGCGTCCACGACGAGTCGGCGGCGGGGGTCTCGGCGGCCGACGCGGAGTCCGCGTCGCCCCGGCTGGCCCAGGGCAAGGCGGCCGAGCGGCGGACGGCCGAGCTGCTCGACGTCCATGCCGAGCGGATGCGTCTGGCGGAGCGGGAGAACCGGCTGCGTGAGCGGTTCAGTGCGGCCCACCGGAACGTGGAGGTCGTGCCCGTGCCCGCGCTGGACACGGACGTCCACGACCTCGTCGGACTCAGGGTGATCGGCGACCACCTCGGCGCCCCGTAGGGCGTCTGAGGAAGGTCAGCTGGCGGTGACCAGCAGCTCGCGCCACTTGCGCACGTTGGGCTTGCGGCGCAGCAGCGCACGGCGCTCGCGCTCGGTCATGCCGCCCCACACGCCCCACTCGATGCGGTTGTCGAGGGCTTCGGCGAGGCACTCGGCCCGGACGTCGCACCCGTTGCAGACGAGCTTGGCGCGGTTCTGCTCAGCGCCCTTGACGAAGAGATCGTCGGACTTTCCCAAGCAGGCTGCGTCCTGAGACCAGTTGTTGTTCCACATGCGCAGAGACCTTTCCCGAGATCCCGCCGGTCCCCGTGACCGGAAGGAGGTTTGTTTCTGCTGTGACTTCAGCGTAGGGATCAGGAAGCGAACCGGACAGATTCGTCCGGGTAGTTGATACATAGTTCCAACTAGTCATGCGGGCCTCGTCCGCGCCGCGTGCGCGCTGGCGAATCCGGTTGCCGATCTCCCGTATCCTCGTGTCCATGGCTTGGCAGGACATGGGTGACTCGATCAAGAAGGTCGCCGAGAGCGAACCACGGCCGACGTCCAAGCTGGGGGCGATCGGCTCGATCGCGTGGCTCTCGGCGCTGGCCGGCGTGATCGTCGCGGCGATCTTCGTGCCGGGCACCGCCTTCCTGGCCGCCACCTCGAACAAGGCCAGCAAGGACATCGTCGACCTGCCGCTCGCGCTGCAGGACCTGCCGAACCCCCAGACCACCCGCCTGATCGCCTCCAACGGCAAGCGCGTCGCGTACTTCTACCAGGAGAACCGCCAGGACGTGCCGCTCGCGAAGATCGCCCCCGTCATGCAGACGGCGATCATCTCGATCGAGGACTACCGCTTCTACGAGCACGGCGCCCTCGACCTCAAGGGCACCCTGCGCGCCCTGATGAACAACGCCTCCGCGGGCAACACCCAGGGCGGCTCGTCGATCACCCAGCAGCTGGTGAAGCTGACCCTCGTGCAGCAGGCCACCACGAAGGAGCAGCGCGCCGCCGCCACCGAGGTCTCCACCGCGCGCAAGATCCGCGAGCTGAAGCTGGCGATCAACTACGAGAAGAAGTACTCCAAGGACGAGATCCTGGAGCACTACCTGAACATCGCCTACTTCGGCGACGGGGCGTACGGCATCCGCGCCGCGGCCTACCACTACTTCTCGGTCAGCCCCGACAAGCTCTCGACCGCCCAGGCCGCCACGCTGGCCGGACTGGTCCAGAACCCCGAGCAGTTCAACCCGCGCATCTACCCCGAGCGCGCGCTGCAGCGCCGCAACACGGTGCTCGGCGTCATGGCGCGGCTGGGCAAGGTCCCCGCCGCCGAGGCCGAGAAGCTCAGCGCCACCCCCATCGGCCTGAAGATCACCTCGTTCCCCAACGGCTGCGTCGACTCCGACGCCGCGTTCTCGTGCGACTACATCCGCCGCTACCTGCTGCAGGAGCCGGCGCTCGGCGAGACCGTCAAGCAGCGCCAGGCGATGCTCGAGCGCGGCGGCCTGACGATCAAGACCAACATCGACCTCTCGATGCAGAAGTCGGTCAACAAGGCCGTCACCAAGTACGTCGGCGCCAACGACAAGGCGATCGGCTCGCTGGCCCTCGTCGAGCCCGGCACCGGCAAGGTGCGCGCCATCGGCCAGTCGCGCTCGATGGGCAAGAAGAAGGGCGAGACGTACATCAACTTCTCCGTGCCCCGCCGGTACGGCGACTCGAACGGCTTCCAAGCCGGCTCGACCTTCAAGATGTTCACCGCCGCCGCGGCCCTCGAGGACGGGATCCCGGCGAGCAAGTCCTACAACTCGCCGCAGACGATGAAGATCCCCACGGGCACCTACTTCGACTGCGACGGCAACGGCACGGGCCAGTGGGAGGTCAAGAACTCCACGGGCGCCGGCGGCTTCAACATGGTCACCGGCCTGCGCCGCTCGGTGAACACCTACTTCGCCCAGCTCGAGCGCGATGCGGGCCTGTGCGAGACGGTCAAGATGGCCAAGAAGCTGGGCATCCCCACCGCCGAGCCCGACGTCGACAAGGGCAGCCCCGGCAGCTACATCCCGTCGTTCACGCTGGGCCCGATCGACGTCAGCCCGCTCGACATGGCGGCCGCCTACGCCGCGCCCGCCGCCGGTGGCATGTACTGCGAGCCCCTGCCGGTCGCGGAGATCCTCGACCGCAGCGGCAAGACGATCAAGAAGTACAAGCCCGAGTGCAAGCGCGCGATGAGCAAGAAGACCGCCGCGACGGTGAACGCGATCCTCGTGGGTCTGCAGCAGCCGGGCGGCTTCGGCCACAGCAACGGCACGGGCCTGGGCATCCCCTCGGCGGCCAAGACCGGTACGACCAACGACAGCAAGGCCGTCTGGTACGTGGGCTACACCCCCGAGATCGCGGCGGCCTCGATGATCGCCGGCATCAACAAGAAGGGCCAGCCGGCCGGACTCGTCGGCACGACCCTGCGGGGCACGCCGGTGTCGTTCGCGCAGGCCGGCGGTTCGTCGCTGGCCGGTCCGCAGTGGAAGGCGGCGATGGGCGAGATCGAGAAGTCCCTCACCCCCGCCAAGTTCGACTCCGTCTCCCTGCCCTCGGCCGCCAAGGCGGCTCCGCGGCGCGGCGGTGGCGGCGATGACGACCGGGGCCGCGGACGCGGTCGCGGCGGGGACGACGACTGAGCGAACTCAGGCGCCCAGCTGGCGCCTGACCTCGGCCGCCACGGCCCCGCCGTCGGCCCGGCCCTTGGTCTGCGCCGTCACGGCGCCCATGACCTTGCCCATGGCCTTCATGCCCTCGCCGGCGGCGCCGGTCTGCTCGATGACCCCGGCGACGAGCGCGGAGATCTCCTCGTCGCTCAGCGGCTCGGGGAGGTACTCGGCCAGGATCGCCGCCTCGGCGCGCTCCTTGTCGGCCAGCTCGGGGCGGTTGCCCTCGTCGAACGCGGTGGCCGACTCGCGGCGCTTCTTGGCCTCCGACGAGAGCACGGTGAGCACGTCGTCGTCGGTCAGCTCGCGCGCCTCCTTGCCGGCCACCTCGGCGTTGGTGATCGCGGCGAGCACCATGCGGATCACGGAGGTGCGCAGCGCGTCACGCGACTTGAGGGCGGTGTTGAGGTCGTCGCGGAGCTGGTCCTTGAGAGCTGACATGCGCCCATTCTCCCACCGCCCCGCGACGGCCCGTCAGTGCCGCGGCTCCCAGCGGAACAGCCGCTTCGTCAGGTCGTAGCCCACGTAGGTCCACAGGGCGAGTCCCGCGACGGCGACGCCGACGTTGCCGTACACGTCGATCTCGTAGGCGGCCCGCACCAAGGTCACGAGGGCGCCGCCGGGGGTGAGGTCCAGCCAGGGGTTCTCGGTGATGGGCGAGGCGATCAGGGTGCCGAGCGCGAGCGCCACGAAGGGCATGCTCGAGATCTGGGCGGCGCTGGGGTTCGGCGTCAGGGCGGCGGTCGCGGTGGCGGCGGTGACGCAGGCCGCGAGCAGCCCGACGAGGGCCAGGACGAGCCACCACCACGCGCCGGGAACACCGTTGCCGAGGGCGATCATGACGGCCATGACGGCCGCGCTCTGGAGCAGGCACAGCGCGACGGGCGGGAGCAGGAGTCCGGTCAGGATGACCAGGTCCGGGGACTCGCCCGAGCGCAGCCGCTTGAGGAACAGGTCCTGCCGCCGCGTCACGAGCGTCGTCGTCGCGGTGATGTAGACGGTGAACGTCACGAAGAACATGACGACCATCGAGACCATGCCGACGGACGCGACCGCGTCGCCGGAGGCCTCGACGGCGGCGTCGCGCTGCACGAACAGGAACACCGCGAACATCAGCGGCAGCAGCGTGGCGCTGAACAGCACGGCCTTGGAACGGGCGATGAGGCGGAACTCGGAGCCGGCGATGGCCCGGATGCGGGCGATCGACGTCGGCGATGCATGGGTCGTGGTGCTCATGAGGCATCCTCCAGTCGGGTGTGGCTGACGCGGGAGAAGATCTCGGAGAGGCTGGCCTCCGAGGCGTTGAGGCGTTCGAGGCGGTGGCCGTGCTGGTCGGCCCAGCGCAGCAGCCGCCCCAGCGAGGTCTGCAGGTCGTCGACGTCGAGCCGGACCCGACCCGCCTCGATCTGCACGCCGACGGGGTCGACGACGGTGCGCAGCTCGCGGTCCAGGTCGGCGCCCGGACGGTCGGCGATGCTGAACTCGATCGCGGCCGGGGCGGTGCCGATCACGTCGGTCAGCGTGCCCTCGGTGGCGAGGCGGCCCTCGTGCATGATCGCGACGCGGTCAGCGAGGGCCTCGGCCTCCTCGAGGTAGTGCGTGGTCAGGACGACGGTCGTGCCGCTCGCCTTGAGGTCGGCGACGAAGCGCCATGCGGACTCGCGCGACTCGGGGTCGAGGCCCGCGGTCGGCTCGTCCAGGAACAGCACCTCGGGCCGGTTCAGCGTCGCCAGGACGAGGTCGAGCCGTCGCCGCTGGCCACCCGAGAGCTGGACGACGCGGGTGCCCGCGCGGTCCGCCAGGGAGAGCCGCTCCAGCGCCTCGTCGGTCGGGCCGGGGTTGGTCGTCAGGCTGGCCCACAGGTCGACCGTCTCGCGCACCGTGAGGTCACCCGCGAAGCCGGTCTCCTGCAGCATGATGCCGAGCCGGGGCCGCAGGGCGGCGCGATCGGCGACGGGGTCCAGCCCCAGGATGCGCACCCGCCCGCCGTCGGCCGCGCGATGGCCCTCGAGGGTCTCCATGGTCGTGGTCTTGCCCGCGCCGTTGGTGCCGAGCAGGGCGAAGAGCTCACCGCGGTGCACGGTGAGGTCGACGTCCCGTACGGCGGTGAAGTCGCCGTACGAGCACACGAGTCCCCGGGCCTCGATCACGGTGCTGTCGTTGGTCTCCATGGCTCCACCCTCGTCGACCCGCGGCCGCCCCCACCAGAGCGTGGCGTCACCACGACTGATGACATCTGTCATGCGCCTCCTCGGCTACGGTCGAGCCGTGAGCTCGAACCCCGACGGCTTCCTCGCGACGTGGCGCTACACGGCCGTGAGCCTGTGGCTCTACGTGGCGCTCGGGCTCGCCGGGCCGGTCGTGCGCGCGGCCGCGGACCTCCTCGAGGGCACGGCGGTGCTCCGCAACGCGCTGCTGCTCGTGGTCATCGCCGCGGTCGTCCTGCTCTCGTGCCGCCCGCTGGTCGCCTCTGCACGCGCCGGGCTCGGGCACGAGCGGCTCACGTGGGAGCAGCGGGGGCTGTACCTCGCACCGGCGCTCCTGGTCCTGCCGCTGGCGTGGATCCCGCCGGCCTTCCCCGTCGGCATCGTGATGGTGCCGTGGCTGGTGGTGTCCCTGCTGGCGGTCGACCTCGCCGCGCGCCGACGCATCCTCCTTCTGGTCGTGACGCTGCCCCTGCTCGTGGGCGTGTACGCCGTCGGGGGATGGGAGCAGCTGCGCGACCTCGATGTCGAGGGCGGCTACGTGCTGGGCTACCTGGCCCTCTTCCTGCCGGCGGTCTGCATCTTCCAGGTCTGGCTGTGGCAGCTCATGCTCCACGTCCGCTCGAGCGGTGAGGCCCAGGCCGACCTGGCGGCCGTGCGCGAGCGCCTGCGCCTCGCCGCCGACCTCCACGACGTCCAGGGCCACCACCTCCAGGTCATCGCGCTGAAGGCCGAGCTGGCCGAGCGGCAGCTCGACAGCGACCCGGATGCCGCCCGCGCGTCGATGGCCGAGGTCCAGCAGATCGCCCGCGCCGCCATCACCGAGACGAAGGAGATCGTGCGCGGCTACCGGCGCACGAGCCTGCGCGAGGAGATCGCGAACGCCGCCGCCGTGCTCGAGGCGACGGGCGCCGAGGTCGTGGTCGAGTGCTCCGAGGATCTCGACCGGCCGCTGTTCGCGCTGGCGCTGCGCGAGGCGACCACGAACATCCTGCGCCACAGCGACGCGACGTCGGTGCGGATCTCCGCGGTGCCGGACCGGCTCACGATCGTCAACGACGGCGCGGCCGAGCCGGCGGTCTCGTCGCACGGCTCGGGCCTCGCGTCGCTCACCGAGCGCGTGGCCGCCGCCGGTGGTCGCCTCTCCGTGCGGCGCGAAGGCGACGTCTTCACCGTCGAGGTGCTCACGTGATCCGGGTCGTGGTCGTCGACGACGAGGAGATGATCCGCAGCGCGATCGTGGCGCTGCTGGCGCTGGAGGACGACCTCGACGTCGTGGGCGAGGCGGCCAACGGCGCCGACGGTCTCGACCTGGTGCGGCTGCACGAGCCCGACGTGGTGCTGCTCGACCTCGAGATGCCTCCCACCGACGGGATCGAGGTGGCCACCCAGATCGACGGCCGCTCGCGCTCGGTCCTGATGACCCGCCACGCGCGACCGGGGGTGCTGCGTCGCGCCATGGCGGCGGGGGTCGCGGGCTTCGTGCCCAAGTCCAGCCCGGTCTCGGCGCTGGCCGAGGTGATCCGCCAGGTCGCCGCGGGCAAGCGCTACGTCGACTCCGAGGTCGCGGCCGCCGCCCTCGAGGCCGAGTCCTGTCCGCTGTCGGATCGCGAGCTGGACGCCCTGCGGCTGACCCGGCGGCACCTCTCGGTCGCCGAGATCGCCGGGACGCTGCACCTCGCCGAGGGCACGGTGCGCAACTACCTGTCGAACGCGATGGCCAAGACGGACACGTCGTCACGGCACGAGGCTGCCGAGCACGCCTACGAGCACGGCTGGATCTGACGGCGCTCCGGTCCCCGCCACTAGGCTGGCCGCATGGGACTGGGCCGGCTGCTGACCGCGACGACGGCGCTCGGGCTGGGCACCCTGGCCTACTCCTACGTCGAGGCCTCGCGCCGCTTCGTCGTCCGGGAGTTCACGGCACCGGTGCTGCCCGCGGGGCACGACCCGATCCGGGTGCTGCACCTGTCGGACATCCACCTCACCCCCGGTCAGCGGGCCAAGCAGGAGTGGCTGGAGTCCCTCGCGGCGCTCGAGCCCGACCTCGTGGTGGACACCGGCGACAACCTCGCCCACCGCGACGCCGTGGCGCCTCTCGTGACCTCGCTGGCCGGTCTGCTGCAGGTGCCGGGCGTGTTCGTCTTCGGCTCGAACGACTACTACTCGCCGAAGCTGAAGAATCCCGCGACCTACCTGAGCGGCGGCACCGGCGTGGACGTCGGCGGAGACTGGGAACGTCCGCGCGACCTGCCGTTCGAGGAGCTGCGCACGGTGCTGACGCACCAGGGCTGGCGCGATCTCAACAACGCTCGCGACGTGCTGACCGTCAACGGCACCCGGATCGCCTTCACGGGCGTCGACGACCCGCACCTGCGGTTCGACCGCCTCGACCACCAGCCGGCCGATGCCACGGCCGACCTGCGGATCGGCGTCGCGCACGCACCCTACCTGCGCGTGCTGGACTCCTTCAACGCCGCGGGCAACGAGCTCATCCTGGCCGGGCACACCCACGGCGGGCAGCTGCAGGTCCCGGGGTTCGGTGCGCTCGTGACCAACTGCGACATCGACCGGGGGCGGGCGAACGGCCTGCACACGCATCGCACGCCCGGGCACGACGCGTCCTGGCTGCACGTGTCGGCCGGCTGCGGCACGTCGCCGTTCACGCCGTTCAGATTCTGTTGCCGCCCCGAGGCGACAGTCCTCACCCTGACCGGGTAGAATTCCTGAGGTTGCACACGGGGTGTGGCGCAGCTTGGTAGCGCGCGTCGTTCGGGACGACGAGGCCGCAGGTTCAAATCCTGTCACCCCGACCCACCGATGTCTCAGGACATCGAGCACAGCCGGACCTGCATACGCGGGTTCGGCTGTTGTCATTCCCGGGGTCCCTTGCGCGCCGAGGTCCGCCACCACGACAATGAAGGTGATTTCAACTTCACCGCCCGACGGGCCGGTGACCTTCGACGAGTGACAGAAGAGGCGACCATGTCCACCACGCCCGAGATCATCTGGCACCCGGACCCCTCGGTCGAGACCGAGCTGCACCGCTTCACCGCCTGGCTGCGCGATGAGCGAGGCGTGGACGTCCCGACCTACGACGACCTGTGGAACTGGTCGGTCACGGACATCGAGGGCTTCTGGCACGCCATCTGGGACCGCTTCGAGGTGGGCCCCCCGGTCGATCGCGCCGACGTGCTTCCCGAGGAGGGAATGCCGAGCCCCGTCTGGTTCCGTGGGTCGCGCGTGAACACCGCCGAGTTCCTGTTGCGCCCGCGAGCCGAGGGGTCGTCGACCGCCATCGTCACCGTGGGCGAGGACGGCTCGGCGGAGACGGTGTCGTGGGACGAGCTGCGTCGTCAGACCGCCAACCTCGCTGCGACCATGCGCGAGCTCGGGGTGAACCGCGGCGACGTGGTCGTGGGCTACCTGCCGAACGTCGCCGAGGCGCTGATCTCCTTCCTCGCCACCGCTTCGCTCGGCGCCCTGTGGGCCGGCGTCGGACAGGACTATGCCGCGCAGGCTGCCACCGATCGCTTCGCCCAGCTCGAGCCGGTCCTGCTGATCGCGGCCGACGGCCACCTCTTCAACGAACGTGAGCGGGACCAGCGTGAGGCGGTTCGCGAGCTGCGGTCCAGCCTGCCGAGCCTGCGTGGCGTCATCGGCGTGACGCGACTGGGACCCGGCCTCGACGATGTCATCGACTGGTCCGACGCGGTGGCCACCGACGTTCCGTTCGAGCCGGTGGACACCGACTTCAACGACCCGCTCTGGGTCCTGTTCTCCTCCGGGACGACCGGCCTTCCCAAGGGAATCGTGCACTCGCACGGCGGAGTCGCGGTCGAGCAGGCGAAGTCCGGCAACCTGCACTGGGACATGGGTGTCGACGACGTCTACTTCTGGTACACCTCGCCGAGCTGGGTGATGTGGAACTCACTCGCGGGTGCGCTCGGCACCGGCACCACGGTGGTGTGCTTCGACGGGGCTCCCAAGCCCACCGGGGACTCGTCGTTGTGGAAGATCGTCGCCGACCACCAGGTCACGATCTTCGGCACGAGCCCCGGCTTCCTGATGATGTCCCAGGACGCGGGGGTCCGGCCTGCGGCCGAGCACGACCTCTCGCAGCTGCGGATGATGGGCAGCACCGGTTCGCCCCTGGCGCAGCGTTCCTTCGCCTACGTCCGTGACGAGGTCGGGCCCATCCCGCTGTTCTCCCAGTCCGGTGGCACCGACGTGTGCGCGTCCTTCGCGATGGGCGCTCCCACGGTGCCGATCTGGTCGGGTGAGCTCTCGGTGCGCGGGCTGGGCATCGCCACCGCCGCCTGGGACGACGACGGCCGACCCGTGATCGACCACGTCGGCGAACTCGTCGTCACCCGGTCGATGCCCAGCATGCCCCTGCGCTTCTGGAACGACCCGGACGGCGCCAAGTACCGCGCGGCGTACTTCGAGACCTTCCCCGGCGTGTGGCGCCACGGTGACTGGATCACGGTCACGGATCGGGGCACGGTCGTCGTCCACGGGCGCTCCGACTCCACCCTCAACCGCAACGGAGTGCGGATGGGATCCGCCGACATCTACGCGGCCGTCGAGTCGATGGACGAGATCGTCGAGGCTCTGGTCATCGGTGCGGAGGAGGCCGACGGCGGGTACTGGATGCCGTTGTTCGTGGTGCTGCAGGACGGCACCGAGCTCGACGACGCCCTGGTCGAGACCATCCGCACCCGGATCAGGGAGAAGGCCTCCCCGCGTCACGTCCCCGACGAGGTCATCGCCGTCCGCGGCATCCCCCACACCAAGACCGGCAAGAAGCTGGAGGTGCCCATCAAGCGGCTCATCCAGGGAACGGCCATGGACCAGGTCGTCGCCCGCACCGCGGTCGACGACTTCAGCCTGATGGAGGAGTTCCAGGACCGTGCCGAGCGTCGCCTGAAGCAGGTGGCCGAGCGCGGCTGAGCCGAGCCCGCCCGGGCATGGGTCAGTCCGGCGAGACGATCAGGTACTTCTCGCCGGTCTGCTTCCGGACGTACTTCGCCAGCACCTCCGGCTGCAGGGCCTCGGTCAGCGTGATGCGGTGGGCGTAGTCGCTGACGAACAGCGTCGTCAGCTCGTCGACCACCCGCCGGCGCAGCCGTTGCTCGACCTCCGGACCCGCCGCGGCCAGGAACGGCATCAGCAGCCAGCCGCCGCAGCTCCACGACATGCCGAAGGTGCGAGTCAGGACCGTCGGGCCCAGGTCCAGGCCGCCGTAGATGTACACCTGCTTCTTCGCGTCCGAGCCGTAGCGGCTGTACGTTCCGTCACCGCGCCGGTTGATCCCGACCTCCATCGCGTGCAGGATCTGGCCGGCCAACGTCCCGCCACCGATCGCGTCGAAGGCGATCGTCGCGCCGGTCGTGGTGATCGCGTCGGCCAGCGCCTCGTCGAAGTCGTCGGCCGTGCTGTCGAGCACGTGCGTGGCGCCCGCCTCACGCAGGAGCGCCACCTGTTCCTGGTTTCGCACGATGGCGACCAGGTCGATTCCGTCGGCCAGGCACACGCGCAGCAGCATCTGTCCGAGCGTCGACGCAGCCGCGGTGTGCACGATGGCGGTGTGGCCCTCGGACCGCATGGTCTCGACCATGCTGAGGGCGGTGAGCGGGTTGACGAACATCGCTGCGCCATCGGCCGCCGTGGCACCGTCCGGCAGGACGCTGCACCCGGAGGCCGGCACGACGCAGTACTCCGCGTACATCGCGAGTCCCATGGCGCCGACCTGCTTGCCCAGCAGATGGGTGGCGTTGACGCCCGCCGCCACAACCGTCCCGGCACCCTCGTTGCCGACCGCGAGGGACTGGTCGAGCCGCGCCGTCACGGCGGTCATTCGCTTCGTCGGAACGTGTGCCGTGATGACGGGTCGGTCGGGGGTTCCCGAGGCCTGCATCGTCGACAGGTCGGCCGGGCCGATCAGCAGACCGAGGTCAGAGGGATTGATCGGTGCCGCCTCGACCTTGATGACGACCTCGTCGGGTCCGGGATCGGGCACCGTGACCTCCTCGAGCTCGAGCCGCAGCTCTCCGCCCGCGGTGATCGTGCTGCGGAGCTCGAGGCCCGTCAGCGCGGTCATGAGATCGAACCGTGGGCGGGGGCGGAAGGGGTCCGTGCTCGTGTCATCACTGCGCCTCGTTCGGTCGAGATCGATGGGTGTCCTCCGTCGAGGCTAGTACCCGGGCCGGGAACTCGAATGTCGTCAGGGATCTGGGTGACCGTCCGGCGTGAGTCCTACACTGCCGACATGCCTGCCGACGTTCTCTGGGAGCCCGCACGCACCGGCGACACCGCGATCGAGCGCTTCGCCTCCTGGATCGCCGCCACCCGGGGCGTGGACGTGTCCGACTACGACGCCCTGTGGCAGTGGTCGGTCGACGACCTGGCCGGCTTCTGGGGCGCGTGGGTGGAGTACCTCGACCTGCCGCACGACGGCAGCCCCGAGCCGGTGCTGCCGGACGCGTCGATGCCCGGCGCCCGGTGGTTCCCCGAGCTGCGGCTGAACTACGCCGAGGCGATGCTGCGAATGCCCGGCCGTGCCGACGACGACGTCGTGGTGGTCGCGCGGTCGCAGAGCCGCGACGAGGTCCGGCTGACAGCCGCCGAGCTGCGCGACCAGGTGGCCCGGGCACGTCAGGGCCTGCTCGACGCCGGCGTGGAGGCCGGCGACCGCGTGGCGGCCTACGCCCCGAACATCCCCGAGACCTTCGTCCTGCTGCTGGCCAGCGCCAGCCTCGGCGCGGTGTTCTCCTCCTGCGCCCCCGAGTTCGGCACGCAGAGCGTCATCGACCGGTGGCAGCAGATCGAGCCCGTCGTGCTGCTCGCCGTCGACGGCTACCAGTACGGCGACAAGGGGATCGATCGGCGCGAGCAGGTGGACACCATCTCGGCCGCGCTGCCAAGTGTGCGGACGATGGTGTGGCTGCCGTACCTCGACGAGGCCGCGCCCGCGCCCGAGGCGGCGATCACGTGGGAGCGGTTCACGAGTCGCTCCGGCCCGCTGCAGTTCGAGCGGCTGGCGTTCGACACCCCGCTCTACGTGCTCTTCTCCTCGGGCACCACAGGCCTGCCGAAGCCCATCGTGCACGGCCACGGCGGCATCACGATCGAGCACCTCAAGGCGCTCATCCTGCAGAGCGACCTAGGACCGGACGACCGGTTCTTCTGGTTCTCCACCACCGGCTGGATGATGTGGAACTACCTCGTGTCCGGGATCGGCGCGGGCGCCACCGTGGTGATGTTCGACGGCAACCCGGCCCACCCGGACCTCGGTGCGCTGTGGCAGATGGCCGCCGAGGTGGGCGTCACCTACTTCGGCACCAGTGCTCCCTTCCTGCTGCAGTGCCGCAAGGAGGAGCTGCACCCTGCGCAGGTCGCCGACCTCTCGGCACTGCGCGCGCTCGGGTCCACCGGTGCGCCGCTGCCCGAGGCCGGGTTCCGCTGGGTGTACGACCAGTTCGACCCGAAGGTGCAGCTGGCCTCGGTCTCGGGCGGCACCGACACGTGCGCTGCCTTCGTCGGCGCCGCGCCCATCGTGCCGGTCTACGCGGGCGAGATCTCGTGCCGGTCGCTGGGCTGCGACGTCGACTCCTTCGACGAGTCGGGCCACCCCGTGCGCGACCAGCTCGGCGAGCTCGTGATCAAGCAGCCGATGCCGTCGATGCCGGTGGGCTTCTGGGGCGACGACGACGGCTCGCGCTACCGCGCGGCCTACTTCGAGGACTTCCCCGGCGTGTGGCGTCACGGCGACTGGATCAACCTGACGTCCTACGGATCCTGCACGATCACGGGCCGCAGCGACGCCACCCTCAACCGCGGCGGCGTGCGGCTGGGCACCTCGGAGTTCTACTCCGTCGTGGAGTCGATGCCCGAGGTGGCCGACAGCATCGTCGTGCACCTGGAGGACACCGAGGGCGGCGCCGGCCGGCTGCTGCTGTTCGTGGCACTCGTGGAGGGCACCGTGCTCGACGACGACCTCACGAAGCGGATCGCCGTCGAGCTGCGCACCAAGCTGTCGCCGCGCCACGTGCCCGACGAGGTGCACCAGGTGCGCGGGATGCCGCGCACCCTCTCGGGCAAGAAGCTCGAGGTGCCGGTGAAGAAGATCCTGCGCGGCACCCCGGTGGACGACGCGGCGGCCAAGGGCGCGCTGCAGAACCCCGAGGTCCTCGACGACTTTGCGAGGCTTGCCGAGCAGGTCGAGTAGGGAGGGCGCTCAGCGCCCGAGCGTATCGAGACCCGGTCAGGTGATCTCGATACGCCCGCTCGTTCCTCGCGGTGCTACTCGATCACCGGCCCGGCGATCTCGATACACGGGCTCGATCACCGGCCCGGTGATCGAGTAGCCGACGAGCGCAGCGAGGCGGCGTATCGAGATCAGACGAGCAGTTCGGCGATCTGGATCGTGTTGAGCGCGGCACCCTTGCGCAGGTTGTCGCCGGACACGAACAGCACGAGGCCCTTGTCGCCGTCGAGCGACCGGTCCTGCCTGATCCGGCCGACGAGGCTCTCGTCGCGGCCCGCCGCGTCGAGCGGGGTGGGCACGTCGGCCAGCTTCACGCCGGGCGCGCCCGCGAGGATCTCGGTGGCCCGCTCGGGGGTGATGTCGTGGGCGAACTCGGCGTGGATCGACAGCGAGTGACCCGTGAACACCGGGACTCGCACGCACGTGCCGGCCACCCGCAGGTCGGGCAGGCCGAGGATCTTGCGCGACTCGTTGCGGAGCTTCTGCTCCTCGTCGGTCTCGAACGAGCCGTCGTCGACGATCGAGCCGGCCAACGCGATGACGTTGAACGCGATCGGCGCGACGTACTTGACCGGGTCGGGGAAGGAGATCGCGTGACCGTCGTGGGTCAGCGCATCGGCCTTCTCGACCGTGGCGAGGGCCTGCGAGTGCAGCTCCTCGACACCGGCCAGGCCGGATCCGGAGACCGCCTGGTAGCTGCTGACGGTGAGGCGCACCAGGCCCGCCGCGTCGTGCAGGGGCTTGAGCACCGGCATCGCGGCCATCGTGGTGCAGTTCGGGTTCGCAATGATGCCGCGACCGCGCGCCGACTCGCCGGCGGGGATGTCGTGCGGGTTGACCTCGCTGACGACCAGCGGGATCGCCGGGTCCTTGCGCCACGCCGACGAGTTGTCGATGACGGTGACGCCGGCCTCCGCGAAGCGCGGGGCCTGGACCCTGCTCATCGTGGCGCCCGCACTGAACAGCGCGATGTCGAGGTCGGAGACGTCCGCGGTGGCGGTGTCCTCGACGACGATCTCCTCGCCGCGGAACGGCAGCGTCTTGCCGGCCGAGCGGGCCGAGGCGAAGAACCGCACCGAGTCGGCGGGGAAGTTCCGCTCCTCGAGCAACTGGCGCATGACGGTGCCGACCTGGCCGGTCGCACCGACCACTCCGATGTTCGTCATCGTCCGGTCCCTCCGTACACGACTGCCTCGGTGTCCTCGGCGCCCAGGCCGAACGCCTCGTGGGCCGCGTTGACGGCGGCGTCGACCTCGTTCTCGCCGACGACCACCGAGATGCGGATCTCGGAGGTCGAGATCATGCCGATGTTGACGCCGGCCGACGCGAGTGCCTCGAAGAACGTGGCCGTGATGCCCGGCTGCGAGCGCATGCCCGCGCCGACGATCGAGACCTTGCCGACGCTGTCGTCGTACTGGAGTCGCTCGAAGCCGATCTCGTCCTTCAGGCGCGCCAGCGCGGTCATCGCGGTCTGGCCGTCGTCGCGGGGCAGCGTGAACGAGATGTCGGTGAGCGCCGTGGCGGCGGCCGACACGTTCTGGACGATCATGTCGATGTTGATCCGGGCCTCGGCGAGGGCGCGCAGGACGCCGGCGGCGTAGCCGACCTTGTCGGGGACCCCGACGACGGTGATCTTGGCCTCGCTGCGGTCGTGGGCGACCCCGGAGATGATGGCGTGCTCCATCGCCTTGCCTTCTTCCGTGTACGTGCTGACGTCTTCGGTGCCCACGACCCAGGTGCCGGTCTTGTCGCTGAAGGACGACCGCACGTGGATGGGCATGGAGTTGCGGCGGGCGTACTCGACGCACCGCAGGTGCAGGATCTTCGCGCCGTTCGCGGCCATCTCGAGCGTCTCCTCGTAGGAGATCGCGGGGATGCGCGTGGCGGTGGGGACGATGCGCGGGTCGGCGGTGAAGATGCCGTCGACGTCGGTGTAGATCTCGCAGACGTCGGCGTTCAGCGCCGCGGCGAGCGCGACGGCGGTGGTGTCCGAGCCGCCGCGGCCGAGCGTGGTGATGTCCTTCGTGGTCTGCGAGACGCCCTGGAAGCCCGCGACGATCACGATCGCGCCGTCGGCGATGGCCGACTGGAGGCGACCGGGCGTGACGTCGATGATCTTGGCCTTGCCGTGCACGTCGTCGGTGAGGACGCCGGCCTGCGAGCCGGTGAAGCTGCGGGCCTCCTGGCCGAGGGTCTCGATCGCCATCGCCAGCAGCGCCATCGAGATGCGCTCGCCGGCGGTCAGCAGCATGTCGAGCTCGCGGCCCGGGGGGAGGGGGGAGACCTGGTTGGCCAGGTCGATCAGCTCGTCGGTCGTGTCGCCCATCGCGGACACGACGACGACCACGTCGTGACCGGCCTTCTTGGTCGCCACGATGCGTTGGGCGACTCGCTTGATGCTGGTGGCGTCGGCCACCGACGAGCCGCCGTACTTCTGCACGACGATGCCCATGGACATTTCCTTGCTCTGGAGGGACTGCAGGCGCAGTGGGATGACGCCACGCTGCGCCTGGACCAGTCTAGCCCCTGCGCTTCGAGGGACCGGGGCACTGTCCGGGCGCTGGACCGGGGAGCAGCGGCCGTCAGCCGACCGCGGTGCGGCCCTCGAAGGCGCGCCCGAGGGTGACCTCGTCGGCGTACTCGAGGTCGCCGCCGACGGGCAGGCCGCTGGCGAGCTTGGTGACCTTCAGGCCGATCGGCACGAGCATGCGCATGAGGTAGGTGGCGGTGGCCTCGCCCTCGAGGTTCGGGTCGGTCGCGATGATGACCTCGGTGACCATGCCGTCCTGGAGCCGGCCGAGCAGCTCCTTGATGCGCAGCTGGTCGGGGCCGATGCCGGCGATCGGGCTGATCGCGCCGCCGAGCACGTGGTACCGGCCGCGGAACTCGCGCGTGCGCTCGATCGCGATGACGTCCTTGCTCTCCTCGACGACGCACAGGACGGTGTCGTCGCGGCGGGGGTCGGCGCAGATGCGGCACGTCGTGTCGACCGTGACGTTGCCGCACACCGAGCAGAAGAGCACCTTGGTCTTGGCGTCGACGAGGGTCTGCGCGAAGCGCTTGACGTCCTCGGGGTCGGCGTCGAGCAGGTGGAAGGCGATCCGCTGGGCGCTCTTCGGGCCGATGCCCGGCAGTCGTCCGAGCTCGTCGATGAGGTCCTGGATCACGCTTTCGTACACGCCGCCAGCCTAGTCGCCCGGGCCAGCCGCACCGGGCGACACGTGGCCGAGTCCGGCCGCTGTCAGTGCGCCATCTTCAGGCCGATGATGCAGCCGATCAGCCCGCCGATGAGCAGGATCTTCGTGAGGGAGACCGGCTCGGTGCCGGTGAGCATCGCGTAGCCCACCGTCCCCACGGCGCCGATCCCCACCCAGACGGCGTAGGACGTGCCGACCGGCAGGTCGCGCATGGCCCACGCGAGCCCGCCCATGCTGATGACGAGGGCACCGAGGAAGACCAGCGACGGGCCCAGCTTCGTGAAGCCCTCGCTACGGCCCAGGGCGGTGGCCCACACGGCTTCGAACACTCCCGAGACGACCAAGACGAACCAGGACATGACACTCCTTCGTGGCCGTCTTGTCGCGCTCCGGGTACGACTCCACTCGTCCGGCGGCCTGAGGGGCCGTGACCCCATCCTCTCAAACCGGCGCGGACGCGGTGCCCCGGCGCAGGAACGTGGCCAGCAGGTCGTGGCCGCGCGAGGTGAGGATCGACTCGGGGTGCACCTGGACGCCCTCGATCGGCAGGGTGCGGTGGCGCAGCCCCATGACGATGCCCGAGCCGGTGCGCGCGGTCACCTCGAGGGTCGGTGGCAGGTCCTCGACGACGAGGGAGTGGTAGCGCGCGCAGACCAGCGGCGACGGCAGCCCGGCGAAGACTCCGGCGCCTTCGTGGTGGACGAGGGAGGACTTCCCGTGCACGACCTGCTCGGCGCGCACGACGCGAGCACCGAAGACCTCGCCGATCACCTGGTGGCCGAGGCAGACGCCGAGGACGGGGACGTGGCTCCCGAACCGGCGCACCACCTCGGCGCTGATGCCCGCGTCGGCAGGGGTGCCGGGACCGGGTGAGACGACGACGTGCGTGAAGCCGCCGGTGAGCAGGTCGTCGACGGAGGCGGCGTCGTTGCGCACCACCTCGGTCTCGGCGCCCAGCTCGCCGACGTACTGCACCAGGTTGAACACGAACGAGTCGTAGTTGTCGACGAACAGCACGCGCGGGCGTCCGGGAAGCGACGGATCTGTCGACCTTCCGGTCGCCGGGGCGGCACCCGGGTGCCAAGATCCGTCCCGCGCGGCGGCGTGCGCCTCGGCGAGACGGGCGGTGAGGGGTCCGGCGGGCCACGCGCCGACGCCCTCGCACGAGGTGACCGGCACGATCCCGCGCAGGGCATTGGTGGCGAAGACCTCGGTGGCCGCGGCGAGGTCGGCGGTGGTCAGGCGGTGCTGGAAGACCGGGACACCCAGCCCGAGCGCCAGCTCGATCACCCGGGCCCGCGTGGTGCCGGGCAGCACGCGGCCGTCGAGCGCGGGCGTGTGCAGCCCGTCGTCGAGCACCGCGAAGACGCTCGCGCGCCCGGTCTCCAGGACCGATCCGTCGGCGTCGATCAGCAGCGGCTCACCTCGCTCGGTGGCGGGCACGAGGCTGCGGTCGACCCACTTGTGCTGACCGAGTCCGCCCGGGACGACGCGTGGCGCGAGGTCCCACGACGGGGGAGTCCCGTCGAGGGGAGCGGTGGACATCGAGACCCGGACGTCGTCGTCGGCCGGGACGGCGTCGATGCGGAGCCGGTGGCGCCCGGTCAGGCCCGCGACGCGGCGTCGCACCGCGTCCTCGAGCCCGGCGCGCACCGTGGTGCCGTAGACGGCTCGGACGCTGGCGTCGAGCCGGGCCAGGTGGGCGTCGAGGTCGAGGGCCCGGTCGTCGTGGACGAGCAAGGTCTCGAAGACGCCGCGGCTCAGGTCGGCCGGCTCGGCGGGCTCGCGGACGGCGGGTTCGGGAGGCGAGGTGGCGTCGTGGTCGGTGGCGACGAGGTCGAGGCGGCCACCGATCGCCGTGATGAGCGGGCGCGCCTTGACGAGGCACTCGGCGTACTCGTCGTCGGGGTCGGAGTCGGCCACGATGCCGCCGCCGACGCCCAGCCACACGCGCCACTCGCCCCGCGCGTCGCGGGCGAACTCGAACGTGCGGATGACGACGTTGAGCTCCATTCCCGCCGTGGCGCTGACGTGCCCGATCGCGCCCGTGTAGGCGTCGCGCCCGGTGGCCTCGAGCTCGGCGGCGATCTCCATCGCGCGCACCTTGGGAGCGCCCGTGACCGAGCCGGGCGGGAAGGTGGCACGCAGCAGGTCGCCGTCGCCCACCCCCGCCGGCAGGTGCCCGACGACGTCGGAGACCAGGTGCCAGACGGCGTGGCGCTCGAGCCGGTTCAGCGCGGGCACGCGGACCGAGCCGGGCACGGCGACGCGGCCCAGGTCGTTGCGCATGAGGTCGACGATCATGACGTTCTCGGCGCGGTTCTTCGCCGAGGCCTCGAGATCGCGGGGGTCGGCGCTGAGGGGGGCCGTGCCCTTGATGGGCGAGGTGAGCACCTCGTCGCCGGTGCGGCGCAGGAACAGCTCGGGCGAGAGGCTGGCGAGCACGCCCTCCGGGGACGAGACGTACGCGGCGTAGGCGGGGCGGAGCGTCTCGACGCCGGCGCAGAACGCGTCGAGCGGGTCACCGTCGAACGGCGCCTCGAGCCGGGCGCACAGGTTGACCTGGAAGATGTCGCCGGCGCGGATGTGCTCGAGCGCGCGACCGACGGCGGCTCGGTGCTCCTCAGGGCTGGGAGTCATGGCGAACGTGCCCGCCGTGAAGGCGCCGGGCTTCCCCGGGGTGGAGATCGCGCGCAGGAGGGCGTCCACCCGCGCGGGCGCGGGCTCGCCGAGCGACTCCAGCCACCACACGCCGCGCACCCGACGCAGGACGAGGTCGTAGAAGCCGACGCGGTGATCCGGCTGGGGGATCGGGCGCGGGGGTCCCTCGGAGAGGTGCTCCACGTGCCGGCCCAGCCGGTAGCCCCACGCCCCGATCCAGCCGCCGCCGAAGCCGTCGAAGTCGTGGCGGGGGAGGTCGACGTCGTCCCAGTCCTCGAGGAGGCGCACCGGCTCGCAGGCGACGAGCGCCTCGCCCTGGTGCCAGGCTCCGATGAGCGCGACGAGACGGTCGCGACCGCGCAGTCGTCGCACGACCTCCGTGGGCGACGCGTCGAGGTCGAGGCGCCGGCGTACCGGCGCGGGCGGCTCAGCCGTGGGTGGTCTCGTCAATGATCTCGGCTCCGAGGTGCTCGGCCAGGAGCGCCTCGGCGTCCTGCGAGCCGTCGTCGACCACCGGGTCGTCGGGATCGACCCCGGCGTCGGGGTTCAACCGCTCGACCGGCACCGGGCCCTGCCGCAACGCCTCGCGCACCGACTCGGGCACACGGGACTCCTGCGGGACGGGGGCCGCCTGCGGCACGGCGGCCGGCGCACCGGGGGCGGAGCCGGTGGGCGAGGCCGACGGGTCGACGATCGCCTCGAGGCGCCACTGCACGGCCATGACGTCGGACAGCGCCTGCTGCACGATCTGGTCGGAGCCGCTCTTGACGAACGAGTCGCGGGCGCCGGTGTTCACCAGCGCGAGCGTGAGGGTGGAGCCGTCGAGCGAGGCGACCTGGGCGTTCTGGCTGAGCATGACCCACGTGAAGCGGCGCAGCTGCTGGACGCGGTCGAGCACCTGGGGCCACATGCGCCGGACGTCGGCGGTGGTGAGCTGGCCGGGCGTCGCGGGCGCCGGCTCGGCGGCCGGCTCCGGGGCGGGCTCGGGTGCTGCGGCGACGGGCTCGGGGGCGACGGGCTCAGGGGCGGCAGCTGGAGGAGCGGCCTGCGGTTCGGGAGCCTTCGGGGCGGCGGGCTCCGGCGTGGGTGCCTCGGCGGCGGGAGTCTCCGGTCGAGCCGGGGCCGGGTCGGTGGCAGGCGCGGGAGCCGCCGGAGCAGAGGGTGCCGACGCGACCGCGGGCGCCGGGGCGGCGCCGGAGAGGCGGCGCTCGAGCCGGTCGAGCCGGGCGTGGAATCCCTCGACCGAGTTGTCGGCACCGGGCACGAGGATCCGCGCGCACATCAGCTCGAGCATGAGCCGCGGCGCGGTGGCCCCGCGGAACTCGGTGAGGGCCGCGCTCACGATGTCGGCGGCCCGGGTGAGCTCGGTGGGCTCGAAGCCGGCGACCTGGCGCTGCAGCACCGCGGTGCGGTCGGCCGGGGTGTCGATCAGGCCCGTCTCGGCCGCGCCGGGGACGGCCTTGAGGATCACCAGGTCGCGGAAGCGCTGGAGCAGGTCCTCGGCGAAGCGGCGGGGGTCCTGGCCGGACTCGATGACCTTGTCCACGACCCCGAAGACCGTTGCGGCGTCGTCGGCGGCGAACGCCTCGACGGACTCGTCGAGCAGGGAGTCGGGCGTGTAGCCGAGCAGCTGGACCGCGAGGTCGTAGGTGATGCCGTCGGGGCCGGAGCCGGCGAGGAGCTGGTCGAGCACGCTGAGCGAGTCACGCACCGAGCCGCCGCCGGCACGCACCACGAGGGGCAGCGCCGTGGGCTCGAGGCCGACGTCCTCGCTGCGGCACAACTGGAGCATGTAGTCGCTGAGCAGCTTCGGCGGCACCAGCCGGAAGGGGTAGTGGTGGGTGCGCGAGCGGATCGTGCCGATGACCTTGTCGGGCTCGGTCGTGGCGAAGATGAACTTCAGGTGCGGCGGGGGCTCCTCGACCAGCTTGAGCAGCGCGTTGAAGCCCTGCGGGGAGACCATGTGGGCCTCGTCGATGATGTAGACCTTGTACCGGCTGCTGACGGGGGCGAAGAACGCCCGCTCGCGCAGGTCGCGGGCGTCGTCGACGCCGCCGTGGCTGGCCGCGTCGATCTCGATGACGTCGATGCTGCCGGGCCCGCCGCGAGCGAGGTCGCGGCAGCTCTGGCACTCGCCGCACGGGTCCGAGATCGGCGCCTTCTCGCAGTTCAGCGCGCGCGCCAGGATCCGGGCGCTCGTGGTCTTGCCGCAGCCGCGCGGACCGCTGAACAGGTAGGCGTGGTTGACCCGGTTGTTGGCCAGTGCGTGACGCAGCGGATCGGTGACGTGGTCCTGGCCGATGACCTCGGCGAACGTCTCGGGCCGGTAGCGCCGGTAAAGAGCCAGGGGTGCGTCCACGGAGACCACCCTAGACGCCCGTGCCGACAGCGGTGACCGAGTCGGTCCGCCCCACGGGCGTCAGGATCCGGTGAGCAGCGGGACCACCGCGTGGAGGTCCGGGGCGACGTGCGTGGCGCCGGCCTCGAGGAGCTCGTCGGCCGAGCACGGACCGGAGGGAACGCCGATGCCCGCGACCTCCGCGATCCGGGCGGCGTCCATGTCGTGCACGTGATCTCCGACGTAGGTGTCCGCGGCCTCGCGCACCAGGACCTCGGCCTTCTGCTCGCGCCACGCGTCGCCGATCACGGCGTCGTGCGGCAGGTCCAGGTGGTCGAGGTGCAAAGCGGCGTTCGGGCCCGCCTTCGCGGTGATGACGATCGCGCGCCCCAGCTCGCGGGCGGCGGCGAGCGCCTCCGCGGCGCCGGGCATCGCGAGGACGCGCGGGACGGCGATCTCGGGGTACATGGCGCGGTAGCGGGTGAACATCTCGGGCACGGCCTCGGCCGGGAACCAGTGCGCGAGCTCCCACTCGAGCGGTGGCCCCAGGCGCGAGACGGCCAGCTCGGCGTCGATGATCACCCCGGTCTGGCGCGAGAGCTCCTCGTACACGGCGCGGATCCCCGGGCGCGAGTCGATCAGCGTCATGTCGAGGTCGAACCCGATGGTGCGGGTCGGGGTCACGGGATCCAGCGCTCGAGCCACTCACCCGTGAGCCGGTAGGCCGCGGCGCGCGGCTCGTCGTTGGAGAGGTAGACGTCATGGCGGGCGTTTCGGACCACGAGCGAGGTGACGTCGCCGCCCAGGCACCCGGCCCAGCGGCCGATCTGCCGCACGTCGAGCACCGCGTCCGACGTGTCGGTCTTCTCGTGGTGCTGGAAGCTGAACCACGAGCGGTGCGAGCGCAGCACGAGCGAGGGCACCCCGATGTCGAGGCCGCGGTGCAGGGCCGCGTGCCCGCGCCGGACCGCCGTCAGCCAGCCGTACGTGACGGGGAACCCGGCCAGCGGCTTCCACGCGAGGTCGTAGTCCCACAGGCCGCCGTGCTCGCGGTAGAGGCTCACGCCGTAGGCCTCGGCCAGCGGCAGCTTCATCCGGTCCTTGGGGCGCACCTTGGAGAAGGCGCGGATCGCCTGCGTGCCGATCGAGCGCATCCACGCCGCGCCCTGCAGGTCGAACCACGGGCTGTTCAGGACGAGGCCGGCGATGCCGCGGCCGCGGGTGCCGCCGGGCTCGAGGTTGAGGCGGTCGAGCCACAGCGGCAGCACGAGGCCGCCGGTGGAATGCGCCGACAGCACCACCGGGACGTCGGGGACCTCGCTGCGCACGGTGCGCAGGGTCTCGTTCAGCTCCTGGTCGTACAGCGCGAGGTCGGAGACGAAGTGCGGCGTGTGCCCGTCGCCGAGGGAGCGCCCGCACTTGCGCAGGTCGAGGGAGTAGAAGGCGTAGCCGCGGTCGGCGTAGAACTCGGCCAGCTCGGTCTGGAAGAAGTAGTCGCTGAAGCCGTGGACGTAGACCAGCGCGGCCCGCGGGGTGCCCTCGAACCGGCGCCGGACCAGCGTCGCGGTGATCGGGCCCTCGCCGTCGGGATCCTCGCCCAGGTCGATCGTCCGGCGCTCGTACGGGTCGCCCAGGATGTCCTCGGTCCAACCGGTCATGGGGGTCCTCCTCGATCCTGGCGTGCCGGACCCACGATAGGGGGGTGCGGCCGCCGGGTCCGGCGAACGTGCGACGTCCGACTGCTCTCCTAGACTCCTCGTGACCCGTCGGTGGGGCGACATCGGGAGGCAGGCTGTGGAACGCGCACACGACGACCCGGCTCATGCCCGGTCCGTCACGGTGGAGGCATGACCACCTCGGCCCCGCAGACCCTGCGGATCATGGACCTCGCCCTGAGGGCGGGCGAGATGCTGCTGTCCAACGGGGCGGGCACGGCCGACGTGTCCGCGACGATGTCGTCGATCGCCCGCCATTTCGGCCTGCGCGGCACCTACGTCGACGTCACCCACATCATGCTGACGATGGTGCACGACCAGCAGCTCGACGAGCCGCCGCTGATCCTGCGACGCAACGTGGTGCGGCGCGAGACGGACTTCGAGGACGTCACGGCGATCGACCGGCTGGTGAGCGACCTGCTGAACGACGAGATCGACCTCGACGAGGCGCGCTCGCAGCTGGCCGCGATCTCCACGAGCGGTCACGCGCGGCCTCGGTGGGTCGTGATCGGCGGGGCCGGCCTCGTCGGCGCCGGGGTGGCGATGATGCTCGGCGGAGCGGCGATCGTCACGGTGATCGCGTTCCTCGCCGCGGTGGTGATCGAGTACGTGCGCCGGCCGCTCGAGGTCCGGCGCCTGCCCGACTTCTACATCCAGGTCGTCGGGGGCCTGTGCGCGTCCCTCATCGCCGTCACGGCGGCGGCCGCCTCCGTACCCTCCCCGCCGTCGCTGGTCATCGCGGCCAACATCGTCGCGCTGCTGGCCGGGCTCGGTCTCATGGGCGCGATCCAGGATGCGCTGACCGGCTACCACCTGACGGCCGTGGCGCGCCTGCTCGAGGTCGTTCTGGCCACGGGCGGCATCGTCGCGGGCGTCTCCGGCGGCCTCATGGTCGGCCGGATGCTGGGCGTCGACCTGGGCTCGGGCACGAGCTGGCCCGACCTGTCGCACCTGCCCTTCGTCACGATCGGCGCGGGCCTCGCGGCCGCCGGCTTCGCCGTGCAGACGTACGCCCCGTGGACGTCCGTCCCGGTGATCGCCCTGATCGGCGCCGGTGCGGGAGCCCTCTCGGCCGCGATGTTCGAGAACAACATCGATCGGCCGTGGGCCGCCGGGATCGCGGCGTTCCTCATCGGCGTCGTCAGCTACCCGGCGTCGCGCGCCCTGAGGATCCCGGCCCTCGTCCTCGTGGTGCCCGCCATCGTGCCGCTGCTGCCCGGCCTGACGATCTACCGCTCGCTGGCCCAGCTGGCGGAGGAGAGCCTCTCGGGCATCTTCGCGGGCATCACGGCGATGGCCGTGGCGGTGGCGCTCGCCGCCGGCGTCATCCTCGGTGAGTATGCTGCGCAACCGTTGGGACGCGAGACCCGACGCCTCGAACGCCGCCTGTCCGGACCCCGCCTCGTGGGGCCCTTCCGTGCCAAGTCGAGGCGGAAGTGACTCGCTGGTGTCAACGGCAGTTGCACAGTATTCTCAAGACTAAGCAAGCGCTTAGTGCGAAGGGGCACTCATGAGACTTCAGTTGTCAGCCGAGGACCAGGCATTCCGCGAGGAGATGCGTGAGTTCTTCACCACCCAGGTGCCGCAGGACATCCGCGACGCCGTGATCAACCGCGGTGAGATCACGCGCGATCAGATCGTGCGCTCGCAGCAGGCCCTCAACGCCGGCGGCCTCGCGGTGCCCGGCTGGCCCGTCGAGTGGGGTGGAAAGGACTGGACCCAGCTCCAGCGCCACATCTGGCACGAGGAGATGCAGCTGGCCGGCGTCATGCCGCCGCTGGCGTTCAACGCCTCCATGGTCGGTCCGGTCATCGCGACCTTCGGCTCGCAGGAGCTGAAGGAGCGCTTCCTGCCGGCCACCGCCAACCTCGACATCTGGTGGAGCCAGGGCTTCTCCGAGCCCGACGCGGGATCCGACCTCGCGGGCCTGCGCACCACGGCCGTCCGTGACGGCGACGAGTACGTCGTCAACGGCCAGAAGACGTGGACCACGCTCGGCCAGTACGGCGACTGGATCTTCACCCTGGTCCGCACCGATCCCGATGCGCCCAAGAAGCAGATGGGCATCAGCTTCCTGCTGATCGACATGAAGACCGAGGGCCTCACCGTTCGCCCGATCGAGCTGATCGACGGCGGCCACGAGGTCAACGAGGTCTTCTTCGACAACGTGCGCGTCCCCGTGGAGAACCTCGTCGGCGAGGAGAACAAGGGCTGGACGTACGCCAAGTTCCTGCTCGGCAACGAGCGCGTCGGCATCGCCCAGGTCGGCGCCAGCCAGCTGCACCTGTCCACGGCGAAGGCGAAGGCCAAGGAGTACGGCGTCTTCGACCAGTACGCGTCGCGGATCGCCGACATCGAGAGCCAGCTCACGGCGCTCGAGCTCACCGCACTGCGCGTGGCCGCCGGCTCCTCCGGCGACAAGCCGCACCCGGCCTCGAGCGTGCTCAAGATCAAGGGCTCGCAGCTGACGCAGGCCGTCTCGGACCTGCTCGTCGACCTCGAGGGTCCCGCGGCTCTCACCAGCCGCGACACCCGCGTCTTCCTCAACAACCGCAAGGTGTCGATCTACGGCGGATCCAACGAGATCCAGCGCCAGATCATCGCCGGCACGATCCTGGGACTGTGACATGGACTTCACCATCGATTCGGAGCAGAAGGCTCTCGTCAAGGCCGTCCGCGGTCTGATCACCAACGTCTACGAGTCCTCCGAGGCCCGCCGCGAGGTCACCAAGACCGATCCCGGCTTCGCCGCGTGGGAGAAGCTCGCCGAGATGGGTGTGCTGAGCCTGCCGTTCGAGGCCAGCCCCGTCGAGGTCTCGCTCGCCGCCGAGGAGCTGGGCAAGGTCATCGCCCCCGACCCGTTCGTCGAGGCGATCGTCCTGGCCGGCGGCCTCATCGACGCGCTGGGCACCGACGAGCAGAAGAAGCAGTACGTCGACGCCGTCGCCGGTGGCGAGGTCCTGCCGATCCTGGCGTGGATGGAGCCCGGCAAGCGCTGGTCGACCCAGGCCTCGGTGACGTTCGCCGACGGCAAGCTCAACGGCGTCAAGTCGCCCGTGGTCCAGGCCGAGCGGGCCGACCTCCTGCTGGTCACGGCCGCGCTGCCCGAGGGCGGCACCGGCGTGTTCCTCGTCGAGGGCGCCACCGCGGTGGAGACCGCCATCACCAACGACGGCGGCCGCGCCGCGACCGTCACGTTCGGCGACACCCCGGCCGTCCAGCTGGGCGAGGGCGGCGACCAGACCGCCGCGATCGAGACCGCTCTCGACCGGGCGCGCATCGCGTACGCCCACGAGGCCCTGGGCGCGATGGAGACGGCGCTGACCACCACGGTCGGCTACCTCAAGACGCGCAAGCAGTTCGGCGTCACGCTCAACACGTTCCAGGCGCTCAACCACCGTGCCGCCGACATGTACGTCGCGCTCGAGCTGGCCCGCAGCACCATCACGTGGGCCACGATCGTCGCGGCCGACGAGGCCACCACGCCCGAGCAGCTGGCCACCGCGGCCTCGCACTCGGCGTTGCAGGTCAGCGTGGCCGGTCGCCACATCGGCCTCGACGCGATCCAGCTGCACGGCGGCATCGGCATGACCGCCGAGTACTCGGTCGGTCACTACGCCAGCCGCCTCATCGCGATCGAGCACCTGATCGGCGACGGCGAGTTCCACCGGGCGCGCCTGGCCGCCCAGGTCGGCGACCACGCGGTCTTCGACCCGATCGGCTGATCACCGCTCTCACGAGAAGACCCGCCGGCCCCCAGGGGCCGGCGGGTCTTTCGTCTGAGAGCCGGTGATCGAGTAGCAGGGCGAGGAACGAGCTCGCGTATCGAGATCAGCCGGCCACGGGGCGGTCAGGGGACCCGGTGGGTCCATTCGCTGGTCGAGAACTTCTCGTCCACCCGGCGCTTCGCCTCGGCCAGCTCGGCCTCGGTGTACTCCGACTCGTTCGTCGCGTACCGGCGGCGGAACGTCTCGAGGAAGCTGTCGAGGATCGCCTCGCGGGTCAGGCCGGTCTGCGAGCGCATCGGGTCGACGCGCTTGTTGGCCGAGCGGGTGCCCTTGTCGCTCATCTTCTCGCGGCCGATCCGCAGCACCTCGGTCATCTTGTCGGCGTCGATGTCGTACGCCATCGTGACGTGGTGCAGCACCGAGCCGCCGGCGAACCGCTTCTGCGCGGCGCCGCCGATCTTGCCCTGGTCGCTCGCGATGTCGTTGAGCGGCACGAAGTGGGCCCGCACGCCGACCTCGGCCAGCGCCTCGATCACCCAGTCGTCGAGGAACGAGTACGAGCGCTCGAAGCTCAGCCCCTCCACGAGCGAGCCGGGGACGACCAGCGAGTACGTGATGCAGTTGCCCGGCTCCATGAACATGGCGCCGCCGCCGGAGACCCGGCGCACGACGTCGATGCCGTGCTTCGCGGCACCCTCGGCGTCGATCTCGTTGACGTAGCTCTGGAACGAGCCGATCACCACGAGGGGGCTGTCCCAGTCCCAGATGCGGAACGTGGCCGGCCGGGTGCCCTCGGCGACCTCGCGGCCGATGACCTCGTCGAGGGCGACGTGCATGGCCGGGTCCATCGTCACCGGGCCGATGACGTCGAAGGTGTGGTCGTGCCAGCCGGTGGCCTTGCCGAGCGCCCGGCGGACGGCGATGCCGACGGCCTCGGGCGTGAAGCCGATGAAGGCCGTGTCAGGGCCGACGGCCCCGGAGATCGAGGACGTGAGCTGGTCGACTGACGCGTCGACCGAGAGACCGGTCAGGGCGGCGTTGACGTCGAGGAGGGCCTCCTCGGGCTCGAGGAAGAAGTCCCCCGAGACGCTGACGTCGACGAGCCGGTCGTTCTGGACTTCGAGGTCGACCGCGACGAGCTTGCCGCCGGGGACCTTGTATTCACCACGCATGTCCGGTTCAACACCCCCGGACGGCGGATGCTTCCGCCGGTCGAACCGGACCTGCGTGGTGAGTGGTTCAGCGAGCCGGCGGCAGGTCGTCGCGGCGCGTGTCGCGCACCGCGTGGTCGCGTCGGCTGTTGACGATCAGGCTCAGCACGATGCCCAGGGCACCGGCCGCGATGCAGATGTAGCCGACCATGGTCAGATCGACGCCGTTGATGGCGTCGGTCACCGCGAACGCGAGAATCGCGCCGATCGCGATGAGAGCGATGGATCCACCGAAGTACATGTCAGGTCCCTTCCCTCGATGACGGCCGGCGCGGATGCGACGACCGTTTCGGTCGGGAATGACAGTGCCACGGTTCCGAGGTGTCCGCATTCTGAGCCGCCGTGACGACATCGGGACGGCGGTCGGGGTGCTGTAAGGTCCCGCCTTGGAATGCACTCACATGTGCACTATTCTGCACATACGCGAACCACCAAGGAGCCCACATGACGACCACCCTGCCTCCGTTCCATCTCGCCCTTCCCGTCCACGACATCGAGGCCGCGCGCCACTTCTACGGCGAAGTCCTCGGCTTCGGTCGCGGACGCTCGGCCGACCGGTGGACCGACTGGAATGTCGACGGCCATCAGGTCGTCACCCATCAGGTCGACGATCATCGGAACGCGGTGGCCGGGACGAATCCCGTGGACGGCCACCAGGTGCCGGTCCCACACTTCGGCCTGGTGCTCGACGTGGAGCGGTTCACCGAGCTGGCGGAGCGTCTCCGCGCTGCGGACACGGAGTTCGTCATCGAGCCCTACGTCCGCTTCGAGGGCGAGCCGGGCGAGCAGTGGACCATGTTCTTCCTCGACCCCTCCGGAAACGCCTTGGAGTTCAAGGCCTTCCGTGATCTCGACCAGCTGTTCGCGGTGTGACCGGAGCCGTGGACTCCCCGCGTCCGACCGATCCTGCGGACGGTGACGGCGAGCTCAACCAGGAGTTCCTCGTCCTGGTCGGGCGCCGCATCCGCGAGGCTCGCAACGAGCTCCGTCTGACGATGCAGCAGCTTGCGGACCAGTCCGGCATCAGTCGCCGCCTCCTGACCCAGATCGAGCACGGTCAAGCCAACCCGAGCCTGGTGGCCATCACCCGGATCGCCCGCCAGCTGGGCACGGACTTCACGACGCTGCTGGCACCCGACGACTCGGCCGCCGCACTCGAGTCCGTCAGCGCTGCGGACCACGTCCTGGTGTGGTCGACGTCCGGAGGGAGCTCGGCCCACCTCCTGGTGGCGTCCAGCGGCAGTCGAACGGCAGACCTCTGGTCGTGGACCCTGCAGCCGGGGGACTCGTACATCGGCCGGGCCGATCCCGACGGATCCCAGGAGCTCTTCCACGTGCTCGAGGGAGAGCTGACGATCGGCGTCGACGGCGACCGCCACGCCCTCGCCGCGGGGACATCGTGCCGGCTGCTCAGCGACCGTCCCTACGAGTACGCCAACGACTCCAGCGAGCCCACGCGGTTCATCCGCACGGTCGTGCTCGCAGCCCGCGCCTGACGCGTCACCCCGACGGAGTCCATGAGCGACGATGGCCCGCACCGGTGAGGTGCGGGCCATCGCTTCTTGACGCTCGTGGCGGAGACAAGCCTCCGCCCTGGAGCCTTGGGAACACACCAGCGGGCGGCACGCTGGTGCGCGCCGCCCGCTGGCTTGTGACGTCGGTGGCGGAGGATAGGGGATTCGAACTGTTCATCGCGGGGTTGCGCGAAGAATCGAAGCATGACGACAACGCCCAGAAACGGAGGGAAAAGAGCTCGCTGCCGCAACGGAGAGATTCATCTGGATTCGTAGATCTACACCGTCGGTAGCACCTGAGTTAGCACATGGGAGCGAAGCGGAAGCCTGCGCCGCAGCGAGGGAATGCGGCGGGCCCGGAGCCCGACTCTTGGCGATGCACGATGCGTCCAGCGGATCAGCGCAGCTTATCGAAGATTCTCCGGAGGTGGACAGTCGTAGCCGAAGAGTTCAGACCGCTGCGGCAGAGGGTGTTCGCGCGCCGGCCGCTCGAACGCCGCACCAACACGTCCCACTTTCGACCAGACGGGTCGACGCAGACGTAAATCATCTGAGCATCGTGCCTACGAACGGCCGTCCAACAGCGGTCGTGCCCCACGTGGTCCAAGTGCGCAGCCGACGAAGGTTCAACTCGCCAGATGTCCGCGTGGGCAGTTGCGTGCTTGGCGAGCGCAGCGCTGAATTCTGCGACCGTTCCGTACCGGTCCGCTGGCTTGGGCGCAGTGGCTTTCCGTACCACCTGCGCGAGGCCGAGGCTGACGTGAGGAGCAACGTCTCGCACATCTGGCATCCCGGCTGTGACGGCTTCCCTAAGAGCTTTGAAGTCACCCAGGGCGGCCAACGAGAACGGCAGCGACCCGGTCAGCATCGCGTAGAGGGAGAGGCCGGCGCTGTAAATGTCCGAACTTCTCGTGCACGAACCGCCCTTCAGGACCTCCAGTGCTCTGATGTCCGGGTCGCCGTGCGGGTTGCCGGTATCGTCGGGTGCCATTAGTGCCGCACAGCCGAAGTCTCCCAGCTGGGCGTCGCCTGTCCCTCCGATGAAGATGTTCGCCGGCTTCACGTCGCGGTGAAGAATCCTCCGATCGTGGCACAGTTGCAGGCCTCGCAACGTGCCTCGGATCAGGTGCACTGCCCGGGCAGGCGCCATCCCGAGCGGCTTCATCTCATCGGCAGCGGTACCTCTGGTAGCTAGCGCTGATGCAATGTACGGAACGTCGATCGCGAGGTCGGCGTTGCTGACCCGCAGGATGTTGGGACTCTCAAGCTCGGTGAGGCGTCGAGCTTCTTGCCAAGCGTCGTCCGGCTGGGTGCTCGAGAGGATCTTCAGAGCGACCACTTGGTCTCGGTGCCGGTCCTTGGCGCGCCAGACCTCGCCGTAGGCGCCGTCTCCGAGACGCGCTTCGATCAGGTACCTGCCGGCGAACAGGTCCCCCACCACGGCCGTACTGACGGAGTTCACTCCGGAAGAGTACGGTGCCGGAATGGCGCTTGTGGTCGGAGTCACCGTAAGAATCAAGCACGGTTGTCCCGTGCTGCGCGGAGTGGTTATCGACGAGGCTGACCAGATGGCGGTCTCGAGGCGCTTCGAGTACGCGACAACTGCCGGGACGGAACCCGAGGTTCAGTTGCTCGATCTTGTGCAGGCGTTGTCCTCGCAACTTCAGGTACACCCCATCCGTGCTGCCGCGTTGATGGAGGCCGGGTTCGCGGCACGCGCCGGTCTGACGAAGGAAACGAAGCTACGGCTACGCGGTGAGGGTGCAGCAGTCGGTGTGTTGCGTGGGGCAACACACCTCGTCACGTTGGGCGACAAGCGTGTGCTCGGAAATGTGGTTGGCCTGAGAGGCCCCGAGTTGATTATGAAGGGCAAGGCACTGGCGGGCGCGGCTGATGCGGACGCCGCTGGGGCTGCCTTCGTTGCTTGTGCCCTCTGAACTCCCCGGATCGTGGAGACCGGGCCCTACGCCGCAACGTACACGGCGTCTGCCGCTGCGAGCCCGAACGCCTCAACGAGTCCGAGCTCGTTTGTCCCCAGGACAGGAAAGAGAATGACGACACCCACCCAAGTCGCGCCAGCTTCGAGCGCTCGTTCGATAGCGGCTCGGACCTGGTGTCCCGAGACCGCAACCGTCTCGACGAGTAGTAGTTTGTCGACTTCTCCTGCCCAGAGATGGTCCATCGAGACAAGTTGAAGGTCTGGGTTCAGAAGCGTTGCGGCTGCGAGAGGACCGGCAGCGTGCTGTGACACGGACGCGACGCTGGAGCATCCGAGGCTTATCGCGGCGTCTGCGATCCTTTGAGAGGCGTCGCGTAGGCCGTCAGGGGTGGCGAGGTAGCGAAGGTGTCCCTGCCCCTCGAGCACCCGGCCGGCAAGGGACCGGGGGGGCACGATCGTGCGCGCGGCAGAATGAAGCAAGGTCATCTTGGCCTCTTTCGTGGCGTGTAACGCGTGACGTAGTTCGCGTCACCTACACTATTGTGATGCAGGGGCAGTTCGCTGATGCTAGGAGCGTGTCTGCCGCGTTGTTCAACAACGCGGCGTTCTCGGAGGTGCTGGCGTCTGCCCACATCTTGCTTGCAGCCCCCGACGGAACGGTGACGACGAGGCAGGTGGCTGCCGCGATCGGCCGTTCCGACAGCGTCGTGCGGCCGGTTTTGCTCCGTCTTGTTGCGGCCGGCTTGCTCGTCGATGAGGGCTCGAAAGCAGGTCGTGGACCCCGCCCCTTCGCCCGGGGTCGCCCAGAATTGTGGAAAGAGCTTCTCAGAGTGGTCTCGGTCGTGTCCGGTGCACCGGTTGACCTGCTCGACGTTGCCCCGTCCCCGTAACTTCGTCTGAGGAGAGTCACACCCGATCCGCTGGCTGTCACCCACAAGCCAAGTAGTCACGCTGGCGGTCTACGACGGTGCCTGCGCGCGCGCCTGCTTCGCCAGAGCGTGTTGACGTATGTTCGTGGACCCTTCATCTGCATCTGAGCCATCTGGGTGCTGATGTTGAACGTAGCGGCCACCGTGGCGTTGTCGGCCCGGCGGAACGCGAGCTTCTTGCAGGCGGCCTTCGGTGCTAGAAGTTTGGCCGGACATAAAGAGGGCCAGCTTCTCTACGGTCGTGCTGCACAGCCTGTCGTGGTCTGAAGCAGAGGACTCCCTCGGGGAAGACAGCGAGTGGTGGCTCATCTCGTGCGCCACGCTCGATCGTCGTCGGACGGTATGGTGGCTGTCGTTCTCGACAATGATCCGGCTTCGACCGACAGGGATCAGGGCGGCGGACCCCCGCATAGACTTGTGGTCTGGAAGTGCTCAATGGTCGCGTCGGGGCCGTTCGTCCTCGACAAGGGCGGTGATTGGGTACACCGGGATGCCCCCACTTGCCCGCGAGGAGGCAGGGGTCCAAGGGTCCATCAATCCGAAGCCAAGGGCTTGGCGCTCTTCCGCGGCGATCTAGGCCATCTCCTTCTGGTCCGTTTCGGGTTCATCGTTCCCGATGTTCAACGAGGTCACCATTCTCGTGAACGCCGCGGTGTCTGGGGTGTGCCCGCCAGGACCTCGATTGACAAGGCGTTTGCGGCGGAGCATGGTTACGCGCGTATCCACAAGGGAGAAAGTTCATGAAGCGATTCGTAGTGCTGGCGTCGATTGCGCCCTTATTGCTGATCCCCGCCGGCGCTGTCGCGCTGCCGAGCGGGTTGCCTTCACCAGATGACTCGGTGACCGAGCTGGAAGCGAAGGACGACACCGTCGTTACCTCCATCCCAGACGGAGTCAGCCTCGACGACATCCGGACCGCGGAGAACACAGAAAAACTGACCACAGCGCTGCACGACATCCTCGGATACGAAGCATCGCTGCAAGCAGGCAGCGACCCCTCCACCGTGGTCCTCAACTGGAAGGGCGAAGTTCCTGCGGAACTCGCTGAACTACAGCAGAACCCTCCCGCCGGGACCGAACTGATCATCCGCAAGTCCAAGTACTCAGAAGATGAACTGAGAAAGGCTGGAGCCGCCCTCCTGCTCAACGCGCGGGCCAAGAGTGGTGAGCC
Organism: Aeromicrobium phoceense; assembly: GCF_013868155.1. Taxonomy (NCBI): domain Bacteria; kingdom Bacillati; phylum Actinomycetota; class Actinomycetes; order Propionibacteriales; family Nocardioidaceae; genus Aeromicrobium; species Aeromicrobium phoceense. Next base: position 541,563 of record NZ_JACEOG010000001.1, on the reverse strand, counting down.
CTTGATCGCGTACGTCACGCCCGCCGAGGACTTCAGCGGCCTCAAGGCAAGCGTTCGCGGCGAGGCCGACGACACGCGGTCAACCAACGAGCTGGAGGCTGACTTGGAACGGATCGCGGGGACTCCCGTCACGATTCGTAGCCGCCAAGCGTCAGTAACCGGCCTCGCCCGGCAGAACGACAGCTCCCCTTGGTTCGGAGCTGGAATTATGCGCAAAGACAGTACGAACTCGACTTGCTCTCTGGGAGTCGCCGCAGTGACTCCGGGTGGATACGGTCGGCTGATCTCTGCTGCTCACTGTGACCCAGGCGGCAACGCCGCATGGCGGACCGCGGCAGGCACCCTGATTACGTCAGGAGGCACCAACGTCACGGTACGTCACCCCTCTATCGACGCCATGCGAATCGATCCAGAGGGCGGAACCAGCCCCAAGGTCTGGTCCGGCGGCTACGGGAGTTCGAGTTCGCGATGAGTTACCGGCGCGGGAGGAAGTGCCGCCGGGGATGCGCTCTGCACTGGAGGCGCAAACTCCGGGGACCACTGCAACGCGCTAGTGACTGAGATGGGAGCCCAGATTCTGTGCCCTGGAGACTCGTCGAGCATCTGTAACGGCCACATCGTGAAGCGTTCCGACAATTCCGCAACCAGCACGCACGGAGACAGCGGCGGACCCGTCTATAGGGTCCGAGCAGACGGCTCGGCCGGAGTCCGAGGCATCATCTCGGCAGGCATCTACGACGTTGCGGCAGACAGGGTTTCATGCCCGTCGACCGCCTTCAGCCCAGGTGGGAACTGCTGGCGACGCACCTTCTTCATTCCGATCCGGAATATCACGGACTACTGGACCGACTTGGAAGTCGAACTGCACTAGCCGGGCAGCCCCGAAGAACGAAGAACACTCCCAAACTCTCACGGCGTTCGGGAGTGTTCTTCGTTTACGGCACGAGCTCGGCACGGGCGACCCTTTCGAGCTGCGCTCCTGGCCTTCCATCGTTTGTCGGCCGGCGGGCAGCGTGTGGTCGAGCGCCACTTGACGAGGCTCGCTCGACTGCCGGCACCGGTTGAGGCCGAGCTCGTGGATCACCGCGACCTGGTGGAGTCTGCTTCGTCCCAGATTGCGAATTTTAGATGCGAAAACTCGCGTCTCTGGGTGATCGCGTCAGGCTGCTGGTCGTGGTCGACGAAGCCGCAATCTCGCGCCAGAGAACATGCGGGTTTCGTGAGATCCGGATCGATTGGTTAGTCCTGGCTCGCTTCGTGAACCGGCTCGCTCAAGGTGAACGTGTCAATCCGCGTCTTGCCATCCTCGGCGTAGACGGGGAACAGTCTTGGGACTGTTCTCTACGTACTCCGAGGGTCCCGGGTCGTCGGGCCCCAAGTCGGCGGGCGGCTCGGCAAACACCAAGTCGGATTCCGTGTAACCGAATCCTCCGTGGTCTCTGTGCACGCTCACCAGATACGGAACCGCGGCCTTCAGATCATCGGCAAGTGGTCCGTATGTACGACCATCAGGGGTCACCCCAGAGGCGGCGACGTAGGCGGTCGGTTCGGCCGGAGGAGGTTACTCATCGCCCCAAGCGGAGCCCGCCAAAGTGGTCACCCCGGCAGCGACGACGAAGGTCCCGGCGGCGGCAGCAAGCAACTCCTTCATGTTCGTCATCTCCCCGACGGCCATCGACAAGAGGCGACCAGCGGGTTCTGCGGAGAACGTTGATATCGGGTGGCGGTGGTCCGTGACCATCACTTGCGCCCGCTCGTCAAACCAGCCACACCTTGCCGTCCTGGGAATTTATGAGGAGCTCCAGGTCGGACTTATCAGCTGCGACGCCATCGACGGAGCCAACGCCACCGCCGTTACTACGTCGATCGCGTCAACCGCCTCGAAATTCGCTTCTCGACTCGAATGGACGTATGCTACCGTGGTAGATACACATTTTGCGATACTAGAAACGCAGCGGAGCATGCACGGCGGAGTGATCTTGTTTCGAGGTAGCGGCGCTGACGCGCGCCGCTATGTCGAGGCTGAGCGCTCACGGGCCGATGACTACTACTTGGGTGCTGACGGTTCGGTGGCTTCGTTCACCACGCTGGACGGCGCGGGCGCGGTGGTTGCTTCGCGGGATCTGGATCCCGCCACCTACGCGGGGTGGGTCGACTGGACCAATCCGATGACGTCGCGGTCGATGGGTGTTCCACGTCTGTCCGGGGATGGTCGCCGCGGCTCACCGCGGTTCGCCGAGATGGTGGTCAACGCTCCGAAGAGCCTGTCGATCGCAGCCGCCCTGTATCCGGACGTCTCGGAAGCGCTGGGCACCGCGCAGCAGGACGCGGTGGCGCAGATCCAGCACTGGCTGGCCCGCCACTCGGTCACTCGCGTGGGCCCTCGGGGACGTCAGGAGGTCGTGCCGGTCGAGCGATTGCAGACCGTCGCGGTGGCGCACCGGACCTCACGCGCCGGTGATCCCCACCGCCACGTCCATCTCCAGATCGGCACTCGCGTGTGGGCTGCCGGTCAGTGGCGTGGCCTGGACACCGCGGCGTTGTTCAAGCAGCAAGGAGCGATCCGGGCACTCGGGACGGACGTGTTGGCCGCGCATCCGGAGCTCGCGGCCGTGCTGGACCGCCGGGGTCTGACCCTGGACCCGGTCTCGGGTGAAGTCGTCGAGTTGGAGCCGTTCAATCGCGCCATGAGCAAGCGCGCCGAACAGGTGTGCCGCAATCTGGAACGGCTTGAGGATGGGTGGCAGGACGACCACCCCGGCGAAGCGATCGGCCCGGCGGTGGCGGTGCGCCTGCGTGCCCGGGCGTGGGCGCTTGATCGTCCGGCGAAGAAGCCCACGACGCTGCGCGAGGAGTCTGCCTGGGTCGCCGAACTGCGCGCGGCAGGCTGCGACCCCGATGCCCTGGTGCAGCAGCGACGGCTGGCGGCGGCTTCGCTCGACGAATTGTCGGCGCAACAGGTCGCCTCGCGAGCCTTGAACCGCTGCGCCGCCACCGCATCGGCGTGGACCACCCACACCATCGGCGAGCAGGTGGCACGGGTCGTGAACGAGTCAGGGGTGCGGGCCGCCCCGGCTGACCTGCGCGAGTTCATCGAGCTCGCGACCGCCCTGGCAGCAAGCGACTGCTTCTCGATCCTGCCGCCCGAGGCGCCCATGCCGGAGCACGTCGCGCACTGGACCTCGCTCGCGGTCGTCGCTGACGAGACTCGGCTGCGGGACCTGCTGACAGCGCGCGTCGCCGACCACTCGGTAGAGCTCCCCGACGCCACCGTCCATGCCGCATCGCTGCGGCAGGAACTGGACGCCGATCAGGTGCGGGCAGCGGCAGTAGTCGCCTCGACTGATCCCCTGGTGATCGTCGAGGGCGCTGCCGGTGCCGGGAAGACGACCATGCTCGCGACGGCCATCGAGGCGATCAGGGCCGAGGGCGGGCGAGTGCGGGTGGTCGCACCGACCAAGGTCGCCGCCGAGGTCGCGCACCGTGAGCTGGGCATCGAAGCCGAGTCGGTCGCGGCCTTGGTCCACGCCCACGGCTGGCGCTGGAACGCCGACGGCGTCTGGACCCGCCTCGCAGTCGGCGAGCCCGACCCGCAGACGGGAGTGCCGTACGCCGGCATCCCACTTCACGCCGCGGTGCAGGCCGGGGAGAGGATCGTCGTCGACGAGGCCGGGATGTTGGACCAGCGGACCGCCATCGCGCTGCTGACCGTGGCCAACGAGGCCGGTGCGAAGATCGCGCTGGTCGGTGATCGCGCGCAGCTGCCCGCCGTCGGACGTGGAGGCGTGCTCAACATCGCCGCCGAGTTGCGCGGCCGGACGATCGACATGGCACAGGTCCATCGGTTCACCGACCCCGAGTACGCCACCCTGACCGTCCGGATGCGCGACGGTCGCGACCCCGGCGCGGTGTTCGACGAGCTCCACCGACTCGGGCTGATCCGTCTGCACGCCGACGCCGACGCGGCACACGATCTGGTCGCCTCGCAGGCCCGAGATGGTGAGTCGATCACGGTGGCGTCCAACGACGAAGCACGGCAGCTCAACGAGGCCATCCGTGAGCGCGGCGTTGCAGCGGGACTGGTCGACGACACACGCATCGCGGTGGGAAACGACGGTTTGCCGATCGGGGTTGGCGACCTGCTCCAGACCCGCCGGAACGACCCAGCGATCTCTGTCGCAAACCGCCAGATGTGGCGCGTGCAGTACGTCAACGACGACGGCGCCGTCTGGGTGCGACCGGCAGAACCGGGCGGAGGAATCCAGCGCACGGTGCCGCTGCCGGCCGCCTATGTGCGCGAGCACACACACCTGGCGTACGCCTGCACCGCGTATGGCGTCCAAGGCATCACCGCGACCGGGTCGCACACGATCGTGAGCGACGGTCTCAACGCCTCGAGTGTGTACGTCGGTATGACCCGAGGACGCGGGAACAACTTGCTGCATCTTGTCGCCTCCGACCTAACCGACGCCCGCGACCAGTTCATCGATGCCGCGCAGCGCGACCGCGCCGACCGAGGGCTGGCTCACGCCACCGCGTTGGCGGCCGAAGCCGTCGCAGGTCTGGTCGACCGTGGCCCGGTCGCGATCGTCAACGCCGAACGGAGCCGGCTCGCCGCGCTGGTCGACCACGCCGCCGACCAGGTCCAGTGGTGGAAGCAGGTCGACATCGTCCTGGCCGAGCAAGGCAGCGAGCACCAGGCGGAGATCGAGCATCGCCACGCCGAGGTCGACGCCGCCCAAGCGCGAGTGACGAGCACGGAGTCGGAGGTGTCGGCCCCGCTGATCGAGCAGGCCGTCATCGACGGCACGGAGTACCTCGACGCACGAGAACGGCTGTGGACCGCATCAGCCGCCCAACGCGCCACCCGTGGTTGGGCACGCCGAACGGCCGCCCGCGCCGTCGAGGACGCGTCGGCTCAATGCGCCAGTATCCAGGAACACGGACGGCACCGGTGGGGGCGGCTGCCCGACCACCGCGAATCCGTCCCGAGCTGGGCTCACGAAGCAGCCGCTCGGGTCGCCGACTCCGACCCGCGAGTGGTTCGCGCACGACAGCAGTTTGCCGCGGCGTGGCAAGCGCTGGGAGCGACGCTCGCCACGCAGGAGGACGAACGTGCCGCGCTGCGACTCCGCCTGTTCGGCGCTGCGGGTCGCCCGATCAGGCCCGCCGAGCAGATCTCGTGGTGGCAGCGACACATCGACGCAGCGCGCCGTGACCTCGCGACCATCGCCGCGGTCAGGGTGGCGGATGCGGCCGACTACATCGCCGAACGGGCCGGCGCGCGGCACGAGGTCGAGGAGCGTGCCCGCGTCGTTCGTGCCCGCGAGTCGGACCGCGGCCACTCCCGCTATCCGTCGCCGGATCGAGGTCCTTCGCTGTAGGTGCGCCTGGCCCGAGCTTCAGGGGCCTTGGATGCCGGGATCGGTCCGTTGGGCCGACCGGGGTCGATCGAACGCATTGATCTGGGGTGCCGCCGAGCCACGACGGGGCCGGCGATCGCGTGTGTCGGCACCGCCGACGCGGTTGCTCCGTTCAGTGAGGGTGACCAGGGCCAGATGCCGGTCGGCTGTCCAGCACACCAGACGCCCTCGGTCGGTCGTCCGGCCCAGGATCTGTGCCTCGGCGAGTTCGGTCAGCGCTCGGTGGGCCGCTGCCGGCGACACGTTCAACTTGGTGCTGACCGACTCGGCCGTCATCACCGGCTCTGCGGCCAGCGACTCCAGGATCCGCCACACTGCCGCGTCGCGACGGGGCACTGCCGGACTTCGGCCGCGGTCGCGGCGGAAGGACACCAACTCGTCGCGGAGTTGTTCATCGAGGGCGGTGATGCTCTCGGCCAGTCGCACGGCATTGCCGGTGGCGCGCTCGGTAGCGAGGGCGAACCCGGTCACCCATGCATCCAGTTGGGGTGGATCGGATCGGTATCCGGTCAGGCCGGCGATGTAGCTGTCCGTGTCGCCGGCGAGCACGGTGCTGATCGGGATGAGGGTGTGCCGGACCGCGTCGGCGCGACGCAACACCGTGTGGATCAGCGCACGTCCGGTGCGGCCGTTGCCGTCGACGAAAGGGTGGATCGTCTCGAACTGCGCGTGCGCGATGGCTGCGCGCACCACCGGATTGCCCGCTGTCGCTGTGAGGAAGCGCGCCAGGTCGGCGACGAGGCGCGGCACCTCGCTCTCGGGAGGCGGGACGAAGTCGGCACGCAACGGAGACCACCCGGCACCGCCGACCCAGTTCTGCTCGTGGCGGAGACCCCGGTCGAGGCGCGGCTCGATGAGGTGTTGCAGCGTCACGATGTCTTCGGTCGTGATCGGGTGGTCCCGCTCCGCGAGATCCGCGATGGCCGACTCCGTGGCCCGCACGTTGGCCACCACGTCGAGGGCCTGCCGGGGGCCGTGATGCAGCAGCTCGGCGATCGCCAGTCTCTTCGGGGTGACCCGGTTTCCCTCGATCCACGACGACGAGATGGACTCGGAGCGGATCAGCAGGTGGTTCAGGTAGCCGCCGCCCGCCCCGATCCGCTCGTCGGCGCGCGCCAACACGGCCAGCGCGTCCTCCGCGGCCTCCTGCGCCTCGGCTCCGAGGATCGGGAGGTGATCCCCCAGCTCGTCCGGCACGTACGCCAGGAAGCGCCCAGGGGTGCGGTCCTTGCGGCTCAGTCCACCGGCGTCATCGGGTCGCCACAGACGCTCGATGTACTCACCCATCAGCGTTGCCTCTCATGACCACATTTCTACTTTAAGGCATCTAAGCGAGAAATGCGGCAGAGCCGCTCACCTTTATGTTCAGCCGAACCGCGCAGGTTGAGTCACGCGTCCTTCGGGTCGAACAGCCGCAGGAACTTCTCGCGTGGAATGACGACTCGCCTGCCGAGTCGGACCGAGGGGATACTGCCGTTCTCGATCCCCACGGTCACGGTGCGCGGGTCGACGCCGAGCGCCGCCGCTGCTTCCACTCGCGTGATGACCAGGCTGCGAGAACTGCGGATCTGGTCGATCGTCACCGTGCTCGGCTGCATGCCTGCCCCCGCCTCATCTGACTCCAGTAATGGAGTCCTTCGAATCTAGGCGCCTCGAGTTGCTGTGTCAAGTATCGCGTTGTATGGTTCTTATATGAAACAGCGGCAACGTGGGAACCCAGCCGGCAACACCAATGCCCACGTGGCGGCCAACCTCCGACGTGCACGTCAGAGCGCGGGCTTGGACCTGCGCGAACTTGCGTCACGGGTCCAACGAGCGGGCCGCGCCATCTCTCACTCCGCGATCAGCAAGATCGAGAACGAAGAGCGCCGTGTCGACGTCGACGATCTTGTTGTGTTCGCCTACGTCTTGGACACGACACCGGCGGCGCTCCTTACCCCGCCCGAGGATGCCCCGGCGCCGACGGGTCTGCCGGACGGGGACTATCTCGACGAGGAGATCTGGGCATGGATGCGCGATCTCAGCCCGCTCATCGCGGGTAGACTCGTGTGGTTCTGGTACGGGCAGGCGGAGTCGACACGACGCCGCATTGAGCTCAACAAGAATCTGGTCGAGATGCACGTGGCCAAGGGCCAGGATGAGGGCATCACCACGGCTGCTGAGTACGAGGCGCGGATTGCCAAGGACGAAGATCGACTGCTCTTCATCAAGGCCCGAATCGTTGCGCTCGATCCCGCCGCCGCCGATCGCATTGTGCAGGAAGACCCGAGCCGCTGGGGGCCCGCCCCAAGCACGGACACACCATGACCCAGTCAACGTCCACCCGAGGTGACGAACAGGCGTCGGCGAACCGCCAGCGCCGATCCCGGTCTCGCCACGCCGGGTCGATCACCGCCTACGACACCCGCCAGGGCCGACGGTGGCGGTTCCAGATCTACGTCCCCAAGGACCCCGAACAGCCGGAACTCGGTGACACGCGGCTGACCCGTGGTGGCTTCAAGAACCTGGAGGAGGCGCAGGACGCCTTGGCCGCTGCGCTGAAGAAGCGAGCCCAGAACGAGCGGTTCCAAGGGAGGGTGCCAACTCTCGGCAGCTTCGCCACGTCGTGGTGTGCGTCCCTGCGGCTCGAAGCCTCGACGATGCTGGGCTACGAGAAGATCATCCGCAACCACATCGTCCCGGCGCTCGGCGACATCCGGCTCGACCACCTGACCGCCACCAGAATCGGGCGGCACTACCGAGAACTGGAGGCCTCTGGCCGGCGGGACAAGCGGGGATACGGCACACCGCTGGCGGCCAACACGGTCAACAAGGTCCACGTCGTCCTCGGGGCGATCCTCGACGCAGCCGTGGACGAAGGAATCATCGCGATCAACCCGGCCCGAAAGAAGCGCACGGTCAACGCCCCGCGCGCCTCACAGATCCGGGCTCAGCGCCCCGAGATTCTTACTTGGACGGGCGTCGAGCTCCATGCGTTCCTGCGGTGGAATCGGGACGTGTTCGACGACGACCTCTTCCCGCTGTGGCACGCCATCGCCTACACCGGAGTTCGCCGCGGCGAGGCACTCGCGCTGCGTTGGGCGGACCTGAACTTCGCGACCGGCCGGCTCGCGATCAGGCGCGCTGCGGACGTCACGGTGCGCAACAAGGCGAAGACGACGAAAACCGGCTCGGCGCGCGTGATCGACCTCGATTCCGAGACGCTGGCCGTGCTCAAGTCGTACAAGACCACGCGCGGAACCATCTCCCTCGACCTCGCGCGGGCCGACGCCTACGTGTTCGGCAACGACGCGGGCGAGATCCGGTCGCCCAACGAGATCAGCCGGCGTTGGAGGTACCGCGTCCGGAGAGCGCAGGACGACCTCATCGACCTGCCGGCGCTGACCCTCAAGGGCCTGCGGCACACGCACGCGACCCTGCTGCTTGAACTGGGAGAACATCCCAAGGTCGTCCAAGAACGACTCGGACACTCGACGATCACGACGACGATGAACATCTACAGCCACGTGACCCCGACGATGCAGAAGGCTGCGGCGGATCGCTTTGCGGCGCACCTTGAGGGCTCATAGTTGCTACGCGCAAGTCGAGAGTTCAGCCGGCGATTCGCCGCCCGCCGACGGTGACTTGAACCGAGGGAGACTTGGAAACTGGCGCACGTTCTGGGACATAGAACCAATCGTGGGAGTGCAACCGGCGCTAGCCTTCGGGGATGAATTCGTACGGCCCCGAGTTCCACTTAACTTGGCCTCGCGAGGTATTCGCTGCGGAGTCCCGAGCGATCGCGTCGATCGCCGGTTACGAAACGGCTGGAGCGATCCTGCTGGAGGACGCCTTCGATGGTCCGGAGCCCAAGCAGGAGTTCGAGCGTCGGTTACGGAGCACTGGCTGGGGTGGGGCCCCGAAGGACCGTACCTACTTGACTCAACTGGCGAACGACGTCGACCAGTTCCCGACGGAGCGAGCGCGCTATTGGAACGCGCGGACCCGGCCGGATGCCCCTGCGGCCATGCTGTCCATGCTCGAAGTGCAACGGGAGTGGGCTGCGGAGATGTTCGAATTCCAGAGGCTCGGATTCCTCTCCAGAGTGGCGCCGAAGGAGTGCGTGGACGGCGAGCCGGTACCGCCGCCTGACCGCAAGATCGAGTCAGAGGTGTTGAGGCGGGCGGGTCTTCGGATTGCGTGGCCCCTTACGTCAGAGTCGCCCTTGGGTGTCGACGACTTCTACACACTTGTCGAGGTCATTCACGACCTGGTTGCGCGTCCCCGGTTGAGATACGACCACACCTACGGCAACTGCGGCTGGCATTTCGATGACTACGTCCCGGGAGTTGGTCAGGGGATTTACCGCTGGAAGACCAACGCCCTGTTCGCGCAGGGCGACCTTGGGCTAGCGCTGGCGGATTCAGGCGAAGACAGGGGGCGACTGGTCCGCGCTCCAGGGGATGACCGAGACGAACTTGTGTTGCGGACTCTGGAGCGAGTTTCTGCCAATGCGAACCAGCACGACGATGACGCCGCGGAAGTCCGACACGCCATCGCGCAATTCCGCGCTCGTGGCGCATCCCGGCTCGACAAGAGGGCGGCTTGTGTGTCGCTGTCTGGAGTGCTTGAGCGGAGGCGCCAGCACCTGAAGGACAACCTCCTCAAGAAGGACGAGGGAGCGCTCTTCCAGATCGCCAACGAGTTCGCAATTCGCCATCAACGCGCCGACCAGAAGGCGGACTACGCGGACGACTACCTCGATTGGGTGTTCTGGGTGTACCTGTCGACCATCGAACTGACGGACCGGATTGTCGAGTCGCAGCGGAAAGTCGCGACGCCTGTCAAGGCTGAAGAGCCACCGTTCTGACTCGTTCCGGGCGTATCTCAGAGGCTCTTAGCACTTATCTCAGCACATGAAGCAGGTGAGCGCCCCGACCCGGGAGATGTCTTCGCAGGTCAGAGGCGCTCAACCACTGGCGGAGGATAGGGGATTCGAACCCCTGAGAGCTTTCACTCAACCCGCTTTCCAAGCGAGCGCACTAGGCCACTATGCGAATCCTCCGCGCAGGAGTCTACGTGCCCCGACCGCCAGCGACGAATCCGGCCCGCCGCTCAGTCGTCGGTCTGGCCCAGGCATACCTGATCGTCGTCGAGCGGGACGCTCGGCTCGAGCCCCAGCGACTCGGCCCGGCTGCGTCCGAGGTTCCACTCGAGCCACGTGGCGGGCTCGCGGCGATTGTCGGTCAGGGCGCAGGTCCGCTGGCCGTCGAGACGCGAATCCAGCGTCGGGACTGCGTCGTCCGAAAGCTGCGACAGGAAGTACCAGTCGACCTTGCCGGTCTCTTCGTACCGGTCGAGGTTGTGGTCGGCGATCCACGCGTCGGGATTGATCGCCGCGATCCCCAGCAGCAGCACCGCGCCGCTGATGAGTCCGAAGCGCGGCAGCCACTGACCACGCAGCTGCCAGCCGGCGGCCAGCGTGGCCAGGACGAGCAGGCCGAGCCAGCCCTCGAAGACGTCCACCAGGAGTCGCAGCTGGGTGAAGCCGTAGGCCTCTTGGTAGAGAGCCATCCGGTTCAGTGCCGAGGCCACCACCAGCAGCGTCATGACGCACAGCAGGCCGAGCGCGACCCGCAGCCACGTCCGGTCTTCCACGGCCTCGCGCGGTGCCTTGCGCGAGGCGGCCCACACCACGAACAGCGTCAGCACGGTGGCGACGGTGAGCTGGCCGAAGCCCTGGTGGACGTACTCGGCGTAGGTGAGTCCGGTGGTGCGCTCGAAGTAGTCGCGCCCGCCGAAGATCGCCGCGGCCTGGGCCACGAGGAACGCCGCGAACACGGCGTCGACGACCAGCACGGGCACCAGCCACTCGAAGCGCTTCGCCACCGGGCGGCTGTCCCAGCGCACCGTGTCCACCTCCGGCGGGTTGAGCGCCAGGTAGGTGCCGGCCAGGGCGATGCCACCGATGGCGATCGCCACGAAGATGCGCACCGCGAAGTCCGGTGAGCCGAAGTCGGGGACCAGTCCGCTGAACCACTCGGCGAACAGCGCGTCGGCGGACATGAACAGGAACGCGAAGATCGTCAGGCCGAGCACCGACCACAGCACGGTGCGCACCACGGCGATCCCGTTCCCCGTGCCGGTCAGCATCCGCATCGTCCGGCCGAGCCACGGGATCCCGCGCAGGCCGGCGACGGGCCACGAGATCGCCGAGACCACGAACGACGGCACGTTGCGGGCGTCGGTGAGCGCCATCGTGGCGATCGCGCCCCCGGCCATGAGGCACAGGATCACGATCCACTCGGCATCGCGGAACAGCGCCGTCGAAGCGAGTGCGGTGCACAGCACGGCGCAGGCGATCGTGAACGGTCGACGCCGCTTCGGGCTGGCCGCGAACAGCAGCAGGCCGGCGGCCATCAGTACGAGGAAGGTGCCCAGGCCGAGGTCGTGGAACGGCAGCGCGATCCCGGCCAGCACTCCCACGCCCACGGCCCAGCCGAGCAGGCGAGGGCGCCCGGGCACGCCCCGGTCGGGCCAGAAGCCGCCGAACAGCGAGTCCGTCATCGAGGGCAGGGGCGGTGGGCCGGCCTGCGGGGACTTCGGCAGGGGCGCGGGTGCGGACGGGTGGGGCACGGGGGTCCTTCGGTGCGGCCACGGGGGCGCGGTCGGGGGTGGACGGCAGGGCGGCGCGGACGCGGGCACCCGTTCGGCCGGGCTCTGGGTCGACGAAGCCGATGGTGCCGCCGTGGAGGTCGGTCACCCAGCGGGCGATGGCGAGGCCGAGCCCGGTGCCGCCTCCGCCCTCGGTCTCCGCGAGGGTGCCGAAGCGCTCGAACGCCCGGTCGCGCGATCCCGGCTCCACGCCGGGGCCCTCGTCGGCCACCTCGAGCAGCCAGCCCGCGTCGGTCGCGGTCGCGCGGATCGACACTGTGCCGCCCGCGGGGGAGTGCCGCGTGGCGTTGTCCACGAGGTTCGCCACGAGCTGGCGCAGACGGGCGGGATCGGCCTCGACCGTGAGGTCGGGCGGGTCGACGGTCACGGTGATCTCGACGTCGCGCTCGCCGTACTGGAACTCGTCGGCGGCCGACTCGAGCAGCTGGCGCACGGTCACGGGCTCGAGGCGCAGCTGCGCCGCGCCCGCGTCCACGCGGGACAGGTCGAGCAGGTCGGCGACGAGGGCCGACAGCCGCTCGGCTTGGGCCAGTGCGCTGTGCAGCGTGGCCGGGTCGGGCTCGCTCACGCCGTCGGCGAGGTTCTCCAGCAGCGCGCACATGGCCGTGAGCGGCGTCCGCAGCTCGTGGCTGACGTTCGCGATGAGGTCGCGGCGCTGCCGGTCGACCTGCTCGAGGTCGGCGGCCATCCGGTTGAAGGCGCGGGCTAGCTCGCCGATCTCGTCGCGCGAGGTGTCGGTGATGCGGGTGCTGTGGTCGCCGCGTGACATCCGCGCCGCAGCGACGGTCATCTGTCGCAGCGGCGAGGTCATGCCGGACGCCAGCAGCTGGGTCACCGCGAGGGCGAGCGTGACCGTGACCGGAATGGTGAGCCACGTGGGGACGCCGCCCGACGACCCGGCCGTCGCGACCACCGCCGCCACCGAGACGCTGGCCGCGACCAGCAGCCCCAGCTTGAACTTCACGGACCTGATCGCGTCGAGGGGCCCGCCTCGGGGAGGGCAGGGTGGGTCGCTGGGTTGCGGGCGCTCGCTGCTCATCGCTCGGCTCCGACCTCGAGCGCGTAGCCGACGCCGTGCACGGTGCGGATCCGGTCGGCGCCGATCTTGGCCCGCAGTCCCTTCACGTGGCTGTCGACCGTGCGGGTTCCGGACGCCTCGGCCCAGCCCCACACCTCGGCGAGGAGCCGCTCGCGCGAGAGCACGTCACCCGGCGCTGCCGCGAGGCACACGAGCAGGTCGAACTCCGTCGGCGTCAGGTGGATCTCGTCGCCACCGACCCACACGCGACGCGCCCCGACGTCGAGGCGCAGGTCGTCCCACTCGCGCACCGAGCCCTGCGCGGAGGCGGCCAGCTCGGCCGCACGGTCCACACGACGCAGCAGCGCGGCGACGCGCGCCACCAGCTCGCGCATGCGGAACGGCTTGGTCAGGTAGTCGTCGGCCCCCACGGCGAGCCCCACGAGGACGTCGGCCTCGTCGTCGCGCGCGGTCAGCATCAGCACCGGCACGGGGCGGATCGCCTGGATGCGGCGGCACACCTCGTGACCGTCGAACCCCGGCAGCATGACGTCCAGCACCACGAGGTCGGGGTCGTGCTCCTCGAACGCGGCGACCGCGCCCGGCCCGTCCCAGGCCCTCACGACCTCGTGGCCGTGGGCACTCAGGCGGTCGGCGACGGCGGCCCCGATGGTGGGCTCGTCCTCGACGAGAAGGATGCGGCGTTCAGGCATGACCCCAACCTAGGAGGCCGGGTCGCCGGATTGCGGGGACGAATCGTGAAGATCCTGTGCAGATGACCCGCGGCAGTTCGGGCGCCCGCTTCAGGTCCTCACGCCGGGGCCCGTATATTGGTGTGCAGCCCCTCGCGTGGCGGCACATCACCCAACTCCCCCAGGGCAGGAATGCAGCAAGGGTCAGTGGTCCCTGCCGGGTACGCGAGGGGTCCTTGCGTTCCTAGGGGTGCACGCGTGCCGCGCGCATGATGCCGCGGCTGGCGCCCTTGACGTAGCCCGACGACGGCCTGGCGCCGTACTCCACGGTGATCGCCGTGCCGTGCTTGGCGTAGTAGCGGTTGTACCAACCCGTCATGGTCGGCGAGGTGCCCTTGCCCTGCGAGACGCCGAAGTGCTTGCGCTTGAGCCCGAGCTCCTTCGCCAGCCGCTTCTCGAAGGCGACGTCCTTGCCCGACTTGCCCACGCCGTGGAGCGGCTGGTGCAGCGAGACGATGTAGTCGGGCGTGCGGCTCTTCAGGAACTTCATCAGGGTGCGGGTCTCGCGCTCGCTGGCCCGTTTCGGGCCGCCGTACGTGCGAGATCCCTTGGTGCCGCGGATCCAGCCGCTGGTCGGCCAGTTGCGGTTGAGGTCGACCCCGCGCGCGTTCGTGCGGGTGCCGCGGGCGGCGCCGTCGGGGTTCATCGTCGGGATGATCCACAGCCCGGTGCCCGCCTTGGGCTTCACGCGCTTCACGGCGTGCTGGGCCGTCCTTCGTCCTGCCGGCTCGTCGCCGTGCATCTGACCGAGGATCAGCAGCACGCGCTCCGGTGCCCTGGCGCCGCGGTAGAACGCGACGATGCTGCGCCCCTGGTGGCTCTTGCCGATCACGACCTTGCGCGTGATGTAGGTCGAGTCCGCGGCCTGGGCGGGCACGCTCACGAGGGCCGGCGCGACCAGCCCCACCGACAGGACGACTCCTGCTGCTGCCTTCACGACCCCCGACATGTGATCACCGCTTCTTCTTGAAGATCGCCTTGATGAGCTCACGGGCGGCGGTGCGACTCGCCTCCCCAATCGCCCGGTCCATCGGCGACATCCGGCTCGAGCCGCGGGTGCGGCTCTTCGCGCGGGTGCCGGGCGAGCGGTCCCGGGTGAGGTCCTTCTCGAGCTTCTCAGCCTCCTCCGCGGCACGCTTGCGGTCAACCTCCGCCGCGGCGGCCTCGGCGCTCGCGCGCGTGCGCTCGGCCATCGCGGCGGCGGCTCCGTCGCCGGACACGACGGCGGCGTACTTCGCGGTCAGTGGGGACGCGGCGACGGCGGCTGTCATCGTGGCCGAGGGAGTGGGCTCCATCGAGCCCTCGGGTGCGCGGACGCGGGTCCAGGCGACGGGGGACGGCGCCCCCTTCTCGTTCATCACGGTCACGATCGCCTCGCCGGTGGCCAGCTGCGTCAGCACCTCCTCGAGGTCGTACCCCGAGTGCGGGTAGGTCGAGACGGTGGCCCTGAGCGCCTTCGCGTCCTGCGGGGTGTGGGCGCGCAGCTGGTGCTGCACGCGCGAGCCGAGCTGGGCCAGCACGTCGTCGGGCACGTCCTTCGGCGTCTGCGTGACGAAGAAGATGCCCACGCCCTTCGATCGGATGAGCCGCACGGTCTGCACGACGATCTCGAGGAAGTCCTTCGACGCGCCCTTGAACAGCAGGTGGGCCTCGTCGAAGAAGAACACGAGCTTCGGCTTGTCGGTGTCGCCCACCTCGGGCAGCGTCGCGAACAGCTCGCGCAGCAGGTACATGAGGAACGTCGAGAAGAGCTGGGGCTGGTCCTGCACGCCCGGGACCTCGAGCAGCGAGACGATTCCGCGCCCGGTCTCGTCGGTGCGCAGGACGTCGGTCACCTCGAAGGCCGGCTCGCCGAAGAACACGTCGGCGCCGGAGTCGGCGAAGGTCACGAGCTCACGCAGGATCACGCCCACCGTGGCGCTGGACAGGCCACCGATGGCCTTGAGCTCGGGCTTGCCCTCGGCGCTGTCGAGGTACGCCACGACCGCCCGCAGGTCCTCCAGCGTGACGAGGCGCAGCCCCGCCTTGCGGGCGTAGTGGAAGACCAGTGAGAGCGAGGACTCCTGCGTGGTGTTGAGATCGAGCACCTTCGACAGCAGGATCGGGCCGAAGGACTCCACGGTGGCCCGGATCGGCACGCCGATCCCCTTCGAGCCGAGGGCGTAGAACTCGGTGGGGAACGCCGTCGCCTGCCAGTCCTGGCCGATGCTGGCGGTGCGGGCGAGCAGCTTCTCGTTCGACGCGCCGGGGGTGGCGATGCCCGAGAGGTCGCCCTTGATGTCGGCGGCGAAGACCGGCACGCCACCGGCCGAGACCTGCTCGGCCAGCACCTGGAGGGTCTTGGTCTTGCCCGTGCCGGTGGCGCCCGCGACGAGGCCGTGGCGGTTCAGCATGCCGAACGGGATCCGCACGGGGACGTCGGCCCGCGGCTCCCCTCCGTCGACGAGGGCACCGATCTCGAGCGCCGGGCCGTCGAAGGTGTATCCGGCCCGGATCTGGGCGACCTGCTCGCTCTCGGTGCCCTCAGCGGGGGCGGTCGTGGAGGTCTCGGCCGGCCCCTGCTCGGCGGCCTGCTGCGCGGCCTCGGCGGCGGCGGCCAGCTCGTCGGCGTGCCGCTGGGCGGCCTCCGCGGCGGCGCGGGCCTCGGCGGCGGCCCGGGTGGCGGCGGCGACGTCGTCGGCGGAGGGATCGGTCTCGGTCATGTGCTCAGGCTAGTTGTCCCCGGCGCTATCGCGGGGTTCCCGGACGCACGGGGAGGCGAACCGCGGGAGCCGTCGGTGGCGCGGACGCTTCGGTGGGGCCCTTAGACTGGGCAGGTGATCTTTCGCCGCGTGGGGGACGGGCGGCCGTACCCCGACCATGGACTGACCCAGAGTCAGTGGGCTGCCATCGCGCCCACCCAGGTCCGGCTCGACGACCTCACGACCACGAAGACCACGCTCGATCTCGAGACGCTGCTCGACACCGACTCCACCTACTTCGGCGACCTCTTCGCCCACGTCATCGGCTGGAAGGGCGAGCTCTTCCTCGAGGACGGGCTGCACCGGGCCCTGCGGGCCGCGCTGCAGCAGCGGACCATGGTGCACGCGCGCGTCCACACGATCGGGAAGCAGTCATGAGCAAGGCGGTCGAGCGGCTCGTCGTCCTGGGCACCGCGGGCGTGTTCGTCGCGGGCACCGCGCTGGGCGTCAACCTGGCGTTCTCCAAGCCCGAGCCCGTCGCCGCCGAGCCCACGTGCGAGGTCAAGACCGTCGCGAAGGGCGAGGTGCTCAGCAGCAACCTCGTCATGGTGCACGTCTACAACGCCAGCCAGCGCGCCGGCATCGCCAACCGCGTCAAGATCAACCTCGAGCGTCGCGGCTTCCTCGGCGGCGTCGCGCAGAACAACCCCGGTCAATTGAAGTCCAAGAACGTCATCGTGCTCTCGAACGACCCCACGGATCCGCGGGCGAAGCTCGTCGCGCGCCAGTTCAAGGGCAAGGTCATCTTCAAGGCGGCCGACTTCGAGACCGAGGACGGCATCTCGGTGCTGATCGGCCCGGACTACGAAGGACTCAAGAAGGCCAGCACGAAGCTCAATGCCGGGCGCGACGTCTCGGTCTGCGTCCCCACCATCACGCTGCCGTAACGGTCAGCTGCCCTGGCCGGCGCGCGGATCGAGGTCCCAGCCGGCCAGGCGACCGTGCCGCGCCACGGCGCGCAGGCGCCGCTCCACCGACTCGCGCAGCTCGCGCGTGGTGACGATCAGCAGCTCGTCGCCCACGCGGATCCGCGTGGTGCGGTGCGGCACCAGCGTGGAGTCGTCGCGGACCACCATCGTCACCGAGGCGCCTCGCGGCAGCCGGAGCTCGCCCACCTCCACGCCGGCCAGCCGTGACGTCGGCGGCACGTGGATCTGCAGGAGATCGGCCGAGATCCGCTCCAGCGGCGCCGCGTCGATCTCCACGTCGCGCCCGCGATCGCTCTCGACCCGGCACCAGCGCGCCAGCCGGCCCAGCGGCGCGGCCTGGATGATCGTGTAGACGACGACGGCCACGAACGTCATGTTGAACAGGTCGATCGACTGGGTGACCCCGTTCGCCAGCGGGATCGTCGCCAGCACGATCGGCACCGCGCCGCGCAGCCCGGCCCAGCCGATGAAGAGCTGCTCGCGCCACCCGACGCGGAACCAGGCCGCGCAGGCCGCCACCGAGGCGGGACGGGCCACGAAGGTGAGCAGCGCGCCGATGCCCACGCCGGCCCCGATGTGCCACAGCTCGATGTCGCTCGGGTGCACCAGCAGGCCGAGCATGACGAATAGGCCGATCTGCGCCAGCCAGCCGATGCCCTCGACGAACGAGCGCGTGGCCGAGCGGTGCGGCAGCTCGGTGTTGCCCAGCACCACCGCGGCCACGTAGACCGCCGCGAAGCCGCTCGCGTGGATGAGTGCGGCCGAGGCGTAGGCCAGGACGGTGAACGCGAAGACCACCAAGGGGTACAGGCCGGCGGCGGGCAGGGCCGCCCGGCGGAGCAAGCGCGCCCCACCGCCGCCCACCAGGAGCCCCAGCAGGGCACCGACCACGAGCTCGAAGACCACCAGCGCGAGGAATCCGGCGACCCCGTAGTCCGCGATCTCGCCGACGCTGATGGCCGTGACCAGCACGACGATGGGGGCGTCGTTGAGGCCGGACTCCGTCTCCAGGACGCCGGAGACGCGCGACTTGAGCGGCACGGAGCGCAGCACCGAGAAGACGGCGGCGGCGTCGGTGGGCGACAGCACCGCCGCGATGAGCACGGCCAGCTGCCAGTCGAGCCCGAAGAGGTAGTGCGCGCCCGCGGCGACGATCCCGACGCTGATCGTGGTGCCCACCGTGGCCAGCAGCACGCCGAGCCCGAGCGCGGGCCGCATCGTGGACCAGTTCGTCGTGAGGCCGCCCTCGGCGAGGATCAGGATCAGCGCCGACAGGCCGAGCACGAGCGCGATGTCCGCGTCGGCGAACTGGACCCCGGCGCCGTCGTAGCCGATGAGGATGCCCAGGCCCAGGTACATCAGCAGCGACGGCAGCCCGACGCCCACCGAGAGTCGGACGGCCAGGACGGCGAGGATCAGGACCCCTGACCCCGTCAGCAGGATGACGTCGAGGTCGTGGGAGGTCACATCATCGCCTTCCCTCGCGCCGGTGGGCCGATCCTATCGGCCCTCGAGGTGGGCGATGAGCCGTTCGGTGGCGCTGCGGTAGCCCGGAACGCCCTCGCCGATCACGTGCACAACCGCCACGTCGGCCACGTACGAGTGGTGCCGGAACGGCTCGCGCGCCATGACGTCGGAGACGTGGATCTCGGCCACCGGGAGGGCGACGCCCGACAGCGCGTCGCGCAGGACGACCGAGGTGTGGGTGAGTCCACCGGGGTTGATGACGATGCCCGAGCAGTCGTGGCGGGCCTCGTGGATCGCGTCGATCAGCACGCCTTCGTGGTTGCTCTGGAGGGCGCGCACCTCGTAGCCGTGGGCGGTCGCCGCCTCCGTCACGAGCGCCTCGACGTCGGCGAGGGTCTCCGAGCCGTAGATCGCGGGCTCGCGCGTGCCGAGCAGGTTCAGGTTGGGCCCGTTGACGAGCAGCAGCCGGCGCGTGGTCACACGGCCAAACCTACCGGGGCCGGCTTTCGGACCGGCGCAGTGAACCCGTCGCGGCCTAGCCTCGGAAGCGTGAAGACACTCGTGGTCCACGCGTCCAAGTACGGCTCCTCCGAGCGGTACGCCGAGTGGATCGGGGAGGCGCTCGGCGCCTCGGTGGTGGCCGAGGACGAGGTCTCTCCCGAGCAGATGGCGGCGCAGGACACGGTCGCGTTCTGCGCAGCGATCTACGGCCCGAGCCTGCGAGGTAGCAGCCTCCTGCGGCAGGCGATGGAGCTCTCCACCGCGACGCGATGGGTACTGGTCACCGTCGGGCTCAGCGACCCGGCGCTCACCACGAAGCGCGACGAGCTGGTCGCGACGAAGTTCCCCGCCGACCTGCGCCAGCGGATGGCGGTGGCCCACCTGCGCGGCGCGATGGACCGTCACCGGCTGAGCCTCGTGGAGCGCACGATGATGTCCACGATCCGCCGCGGCCTGGCCGCCAAGCGCGCCCGCACGGCCGAGGAGCAGGCGATGCTGGAGGCGCTCGAGCCCGACCGGATCGACCTCACCGACCGCACTGCGGTCGCCGAGGTCGTGGAAGCGTGCCTAGGCTGAGGAATGCGTTTCAGCGTTCACGTCTACAACTTCACGATTCCCGGCGAGCCGCAGTCGCTCGCCCCCACCCTCGCCGAGACGGCGCGCCGGGCCGAGCAGGCCGGTGCCGACGCCGTCACGCTGATGGACCACTACTTCCAGATGGAGACCGTGGGCCGCTCCGAGGACCCGATGCTCGAGGGCTACACGGGCCTGGGCTACCTGGCGGGCGTGACCGAGCGGGTGAAGCTGGGTCTGCTCGTCACCGGCGTCACCTACCGGCACCCGGGCCTGCTCGCGAAGATCGTCACGACGCTCGACGTGCTCTCCGGCGGCCGGGCCATCCTCGGTCTCGGCGCCGCCTGGTACGAGCGTGAGCACCACGGTCTCGGCGTGCCCTACCCGTCGATGGGCGAGCGGTTCGAGCGGCTCGAGGAGACGCTGCAGATCGTCCATCAGATGTGGAGCGACGACGACGGTCCCTACGAGGGCAAGCACTACCAGCTCGCCGAGACGATCTGCCGTCCCGCGCCGATCCAGCAGCCGCGCCCGCCGATCCTGCTCGGCGGCATGGGCGAGAAGAAGACGCTGCGCTTCGTGGCAGAGTACGGCGACGCCTGCAACCTGTTCCCCGCCGGCACCGACGTGATCCGCCACAAGCTCGAGGTCCTCGACCGGCACTGCGCCGACGTGAACCGCGACCCCTCCGACATCCTGCGCACCCTGCAGGGGCCGGGCGACGCCGTGAAGGACCCGCAGAAGTTCCTCGAGGAGATCGAGGCGTACGCCGAGCTGGGCATCCAGTCCGTCAGCGTCTCCCCGCACGGCCCCGACCCGCTGGGCTGGGTCAGCGAGTTCGCCGAGAAGGTCGCACCGCGGCTGGCCGAGATCGGCCGCTGAGCCGGACCGCCTCATCCGCGCCGGCGGTGTGAGGCGGTTTCCCGGGGTACGTTCGAGCCATGGTGATCCTCGAGCTCACCCAGGCGCTGGCCGGCGAGGATCCCGCCGGACTCCTGCCGGCGCGCCAGCAGATGGCGCTGTCCCTCGGATGGCACATCGTGCTCGCGTCGTTCGGGGTCGCGTTCCCGGCGATGATCCTCGTCGCGCACTGGCGCGGCGTGTACCGCGACGACGCGGACGCGCTGACGCTCGCGCGGCGCTGGGCGAAGGTCTCCGCCGTCCTGTTCGCGATCGGGGCGGTGTCCGGGACGGTCCTGAGCTTCGAGATGGGCCTGCTGTGGCCGGGGCTGATGGGCCCCTTCGGCGACGTGCTCGGGCTGCCGTTCGCCTTCGAGGGGCTGTCGTTCTTCGTCGAGGCGATCTTCCTCGGCATCTACCTCTACGGCTGGGGCCGGCTCCCACCGCGACTGCACCTGCTGATGATCGTCCCGATGGCCGTCGCGGGTGTCGTCGGCACCTACTGCGTCATCTCGGTGAACGCCTGGATGAACATGCCGGTGGGCTTTCGCATCGAGGACGGCGAGGTGGTCGACGTCGACCCGTGGGCGGTGCTGTTCAACCCCGGAGCGGTCCTGCAGTTCGCGCACATGTGGGTCGCGGCCTACATGGTCGCGGGGTTCCTCGTCGCGGGCGTCTATGCGGCCGGCATGCTCCGGGGTCGCCGCGACCGTCACCACCGGCTGGGTTTCACGGTGCCCTTCGCTTTCGCGAGCGTTGGCGCCGTCGTCCAGCCCTTCGTCGGGCACCTGCTGGGGTTGCGCATCGCCGAGGCCCAGCCGGCGAAGCTCGCGGCGTTCGAGCTGGCGACGGAGACGGAGAGCCCGTCGCCGCTGCGCCTCGGCGGTCTGCTGATCGACGGGGAGGTGCGGTACTCGCTGGACATCCCGGGGCTGGGCTCGATCATCGCGCGGAACTCCTTCACCGAGCCCGTCGTGGGACTGAACACGATCCCGGCAGCCGATCAGCCACCGGTCAACATCACCCACATCGCCTTCCAGACGATGGTCGGCATCGGCACCCTGCTGTTCGCCGTCGCGGTGATCTACTGGCTCGCGCGCTGGCGAGGGCGTGACCTCGCGGCGAACCGCTGGGCGCTCCGCCTCGCCGTGGCCGCCGGGCCGCTGGCGGTCGTCGCGCTCGAGGCCGGCTGGATCGCCACCGAGGTCGGCCGACAGCCCTGGGTCGTCTACGGCGTGCTCCGCACCCCCGACGCGGCGGGCGACAACCCCGACATCTGGATGCTGCTCGTCGCCACCGCGATCCTCTACACGGTCCTGACGGTGGGGGCGGTCACCGTGCTGAGGTCGATGGCCCGGCGGTGGCGTGCGGGCGAGGAGGACCTGCCGAGTCCCTACGGCCCCCAGGCCGAGAGCCCGGTGCCACGGTGAGTCTCGCGGTGGCCGTGGCGGTGGCCCTCTTCGCCGGCGTCATCGCCTACGCGCTCTTCGGTGGCGCGGACTTCGGCACCGGCTTCTACGACCTCACCGCCGGTGGGTCCCGGCGCGGCGCCGAGCTGCGGACACTCGTGGACCACAGCATCGGCCCGGTCTGGGAGGCGAACCACGTCTGGCTGATCTACGTGCTCGTCATGTGGTGGACGGGGTTCCCCGGGTCGTTCGCGGCCGCGATGGACACCCTGATCCTGCCGATGCTCCTCGCGCTACTGGGGATCGTGCTGCGCGGTGCCGCCTTCGCCTTCCGCAAGTTCGCGGCCACCCTCGGCCAGGCGCGTCTGTACGGCGCCGTGTTCGCCGGCTCGTCGCTCATCACGCCGTTCTTCCTCGGGACCGTCGCGGGCGCGATCGCGTCGGGGCGGGTGCCGATGGAGGGTCGGGGCGACCGGTGGTCCTCCTGGCTGAACCCGACCTCGGTCTTCGGCGGCCTCATCGCGGTGGGGACCTGTGCGTTCCTCGCGGGCGTGTTCCTCACGGCGGACGCGAGCCGCGCCGGTCACGCCGATCTGGCCGACTCGCTGCGCCGCCGCACGCTGGGCGTGGGGGTCTGCACGGGCGTGGTGGTGTTCGTCGCGCTGGTGCCGATCACCGAGGACGCGCCGGTCCTCGCGGAGGGCCTGGCCGGGCGTGCCGCACCGCTGATCGTGGCGTCGGCGCTGGCCGGTGCGGCGACGCTGGTGCTGCTCCTGCGGCGGCGCTACAGGCCCGCTCGCGTGACCGCCGTGGGGGCCGTCGCCGCGGTGGTCGCGGGCTGGGGGGTCGCGCAGTACCCGTGGCTCCTCGTGGACGAGGTCACGATCGCCGACGCGGCCGGGGCTGAGGCGACCCTCGTCGGCCTGCTCGTGGTGGTCGGGCTGGCGGCGCTCCTGGTGCTCCCGCCGCTGGCCTACCTGTTCTGGCTGACCCAGTCGCAGGAGTGGACCGAGCACTGACGGCAGGGACGACGGAGGCCCCGGGGAATCCCCCGGGGCCTCCGTCTTACCCGCTCGGGTCAGCGCTTCACCACCCGCAGGGTGATCGCCGTGTTGCGGGCGCCCACGCGGTCGTTGCCGAGGTAGCTGACCACGAGGCGGTGCTTGCCCGCCTTGAGCTTCGGCAGTCGCACCGAGACCTTGCCGTTGCGGACCGTCCCGTCGGCGACGACGCGACCCTTCACCTTCACGAGGACCTTGCCGTTCGCCTGGGCCGGAGCGGCCACGCGGACCGTCACCCGGGCCCGCTGTGACGTCTTGATCCGCTTCTTCGACAGCGAGGCGCGGACCGTGGCCTTGGCCTTCGCGACCCGGGAGGCGGTCGAGGTGGCGGTCACCGGCTGGTGCCCGACCGTCGTGGCGGTCACGCGCACGCTGATCGCCCGGCCGATGTCGGCCGCGGTCACGCGGTAGTCACCGCCCGTCGCGCCGCGGATCGGCTGGCCGTCCCGCAGCCACTGGGCCTGGAGCGTGGCGGCCTCGGTGTTCGACCACGTGCCGATGCTCGCGCGCAGGACCGAGCCGACCCGCAGCGAGCCGCTGACCTTCGGCCGAACCGTGTTGACCGGCGCCTTCGCGCCCTTGACCTCGACGATCCGGGTGACCATCGACTGGTTGCCGTTCGCATCCGCGACCGAGTAGGTCAGCGCGTAGCTGCCGGGCTTCGCGGTGTCGACCTCGCCGAGGACCTGGACGTTCTCGGTGACGTCGCCGTCCACCGCGTCGACCGCCTTCACGCCGGCCATCGGGTCGAACACCTCGTTCAGCTCGACCGAGCCGTTCTGCGGGACGGTCAGGGTCGGCGCGGTCGTGTCCGTGCCGCTCGAGCCGGCCGTGAACAGCGAGATCTGGCTGACCTCGCCCGGCAGCTCGTCGCCCGAGGCCGCGTCGACGCTCGTGGCGTGCCAGGCGTAGGTCCGGCCCGCCTCGAGCCCGTCCCACGTGACCGTCGCCGGCCAGCCCGAGCGCACCGTCTCCTCGCCGATCACGCGATCGGTCGGGTCGACGACGACCAGCCCGTCGGAGCTGAAGCTCGTCTTGCGGGTCGTGAGGTTGATCGGCAGGCGCGTGTCGTCCTCCGTGCCGTTGTAGCGGAAGCGGTCGTCGTACTCGGTGGCGCCGAAGTTCTTCAGCAGCGGCGAGTAGGTGTCGACCGCGACCTCACCGGCGTCGAGATCGAACTGGAGCAGGCGGAAGAACGACGAGCCGAACTGGAGCGGCGTGTTGCTGTCGTAGCCGACTCCCGTCAGCCCCAGCTCGTCCGAGTTCACCTTGTAGAACTGGTAGTCGGCGAGCAGCTCGACCACGTGGTGCCCCTTGCGGGCGACGTCGCGGCGCAGCTCGATGCTCACGCCGTGCTCGTGCCCGGACAGGACCAGTGCGACGTTCGGGTTCTTCTTGATGACGGCGTCCAGCACCTGGCGGCCGTCGTAGGAGAACCCGCTGCCGCGGCCGTCGGGGTTGACGCTCGGGGTCAGGTAGGCGTGCGTCAGCAGGATCGCGTTGCGGTCGGGGAACTGCTTGAGCACGCTGTCGGCCCACGCGGACTCCTCGGCGTCGACGCCGAACCCGAGGGACACCACGACGAAGTCCATGTCGCCCTCGCTGAACAGCACGTAGTTGTTGCTGCTGTCGCCGGCCTTCCACGGGGTGTACTCGGCGCGCGCCTTCTTCCAGGCCTCGCTCTGCTCGAGCGCGTCGTAGCGGTCGGGACCGAAGTAGTCGTTGTACAGCGCGTCGGGCCCGGTGTCGGCTCCGTAGAGGTTGTCGTGGTTGCCGGGCAGCGCCGTGTTGACCATGCCCGCGTCGTCGAGGACCTTCTGGGCCTCCGAGGCGACCTCGAACTCGGCGCGCGCGTTCGGCTCGTCGGAGCCGACGTTGTGCCAGTTCTCGATGACGTCGCCGGTGTGGGCGGTGAACGCGATCTTCCGCTCGTCGGCGTTCGCCGCGATCCACTCGGTGATGCCGCGGTAGGCGTTGCGCCAGACCTCGCGCTCCTGCTCGGTCTCCTGCTCCACCGCGCCCTCGGACAGGTACTGCGTGTCGGTGAGGTGGGCGATCGAGAAGTCGTAGGCGTCGGGGCTCTCGAAGGAGTCCTTGACCTCGTTGGGCAGGTCGTCGGCGAACGGGTCCTCGCCGGTCACCAGGACCGGGACGCTGCCGTCGTGACGGTGGCGGCTGCGCAGGTCGCCGGTCAGCTGGACCTGACCCTCGGCGTTGCCACGCGAGCGGGCGAGCTCGTCCCAGGCCTCGCCGTCCCAGACGCGCAGGACCACCTCGCGCGCGGGATCGACGCGGCCACTCCAGATCACCTGCTGGTCGGAGTTCGACGTGACCGGCACGTCGAACTGCTGGAACGGCATCTCCGTGGCGGACGGCGAGTCGAGGAACGTGTCGTCACCGGGAGCGGCGGCGTCGGTGATCGGCTTCTCGTCGGTGCCCGTGAAGTCACGGCCCTCCGGGATCTCGGTCAGGACGCCCTGGCGTCCCTGCTTCGCCACCACGACGTCGGCCTCGCGGAAGGTGGTGCGCACCCGGTCGCCCGAGGGGTTGGTGGCGTTGGCCGAGAGGCGCACGGAGCCGCCGCCCTGCTCGGTCTCGGTGCCACCGGGCGTCGGGACGTTGGCGGTCGTGAAGGTCGTCGTGTGCTCGATCGGGGTGCCGAACACGTCGTGTCCCGCCACCGTGAGCGCGTGCTCGCCGGCCTCGAGCCCGGCGCCGATCTCGTCGCCGGGCTCGATCGGGTCGCCGTCGAGCTCGTAGCGGACGTCGCGGCCGACGCCCTCGGGGTTGGTGAACTCCACGCCGAAGCGGGTGCGCTTCGTGAGGCGCTCGCCGGCGGCCGGCGTGGTCGAGCTGACCTTGACGTTGTAGTTCGCGGGGCGGCCGGCGAAGGCGTCGCGGCCCAGCGCGAGCACGCCGTCGGCGTCCACGGCCTCGCTGAAGACGCGCACGCGGCTGATCGTCGACGGGGAGAAGTAGTTCGGGCGGTCGCGGCCGGTCGCGTCGCCACCGACCACGAGGTTGCGGGCGCCGGCGCTGGGCGAGCTCAGCGTGCCGGTCGCGGGGGTGCTGGCGGCGAGGACGCCGTTGACGTAGAGCCGGACCATCTCGCCGTCGTACGTGCCGACCGCGTGGTACCAGCGGCCGCTCTCGACCTGGACGCTCGTGTTCCGGTACGCACCGCCGATGTGGGGGTTGAACGAGAGCCGGTCGCCGTACATGACGACGGCGAAGCCGCCCGCCTCCTTGGCGCCGCACAGGTTGCCGCGCGTCTCCACGCCGCTGGCCTGGAAGTCCTCGTTGTACTTGAAGACGCACTCGACGGTCATCTGGTTCGCGAGCTTCGGGAACTGCGCCTCGAACGGGTAGAGGTAGGCCGAGCCGGAGCCGTCGAACTCGGCGACCTTCGTGCCCATGGGGGCGTCGTCGCGCACCTCGGGCGCGCCGAAGGTGCGCGGGCTCAGGCCCTGCGCGCCGTCGACCGGGGCGCCCGAGGAGAAGTCGAGGTCGAGGACGTCGGCCTGGGGGGCCGCGGGTCCCTCACGGTCGGCGTCGGCGAGGGCCGACACCTGCTCCGCGCTGAGCGGGTCGCTGTAGATGCGGCTCGTGCGCAGGGTGGTGGGGGCGAAGAACTGGGGCCTGTTCGCGTTGCTGACGTCGGCCGCCAGCATCATCGAGTCGGCGCCGGTGGTCGAGTGCTTGAAGGCACCCGCGGCGGCGACGTCGCGGACCAGCTCGCCGTCCAGGTAGAGCTTGAGGCGCGTGCCGTCCCACGTCGCGACGGTGTGGTGCCACGTGCCCGTGGTGATGGGGACGCGGACGCTCTTGTAGCCGCCGCCGACGTGGATCATGAAGTGCACGTCGTTGCCGGACATGACCGTGGCGAAGCCGCCCGACTCCTTGGAGGAGCACAGTGCCGCCTCGGTGCTGGCCGCGGTGCGAGGCCCGTCGAACCGGAACGAGCACTCGAGCGACATGCCCTGCTCGAGCTTGGAGAACTCCGAGCGGATCGGGTAGCTGACCGCGTCCTTCGTGCCGTCGAAGCTCAGGACCGAGCGCCCGGTGCCGAGGTCGGCGGCCGCCTTCGGCTCACCGTGGACCGTGGGCTCGAGGCCCTGGGCGTGCTCGGTGAGCTTCCCTCCGCGGAAGTCGACGTCGAAGACGTCGGCGGTCGGCAGGTCGACCGCCTGGCGCAGTGCCGAGGCCGCGGCCGGCGGCGCGGCGATGGTCGCCATCGAGCTCACCGCCGCATCGGCGAGACGCGGCGTGGCGAGGGCGGGGGCGGTGGAGAAGGTACCGAATCCAACCGCCGCGGCGAGCGCCAGGCTGGAGGTCGTGCGAAGGGATCGCATGGGCAGTGTGCTCCTACGGGAAGGCCATCAAGACGCACTGAGACTGGCGGCGTGAGGTTCCTCGCGGTGAACGGGAGGTGAGCACCGGGCGCAAGGTGCGTGAGCACTCGGTGCGTTCGGGATCTGTTCGCCCGGCGTTCGCCCGCGCTGGGCAGCAAAGCGAGAACCCCGCCGAGCTGACGCTCGACGGGGTCCTGATCCTGCTGGCGGTGGCGGTGGGATTTGAACCCACGGTGGGCGTGAACCCACACACGCTTTCGAGGCGTGCTCCTTAGGCCGCTCGGACACGCCACCGCCGAGGAGTTTACGTCAGTCACCCCGTCGCGACCCAATCGGGGCGGCCGGCCGTGGCGCCCGGCGGGCGGCAGAGGGCTGATTCGTCGGTCGCGACGGTCTACGATGTGACATCTCGCGGGAGCCCCCGGACTGCGGGCATGTCACATCGCCTACAGAAGGGCTCCGCCGTGAAACGTCGCAATCTCCTCGTGGCCGTCATCTCCGCACTCGTTCTGGTGGTGGGCTTCGCGAGTCCTGCCCATGCCCAGACGGTGAGCAAGAGCTACTCCATCTCCAAGCGAATCAACGTCGGGGGAAACATCTGCGCCACCGTGAAGCTGACGGGAAAGATGCGTGGAACCGTCACGTACATCCACGGCTCACGGAACGATCGCATCCGGTTGAGCAAGCCGCGGTTGGCCAGCCCCTCGATCTCGGCGTCCTACGCCTACTGCACGCGCCCCCATGCCCGGAAGGTGACCAGCTCGACGGTGACGCAGCTCTGGCACTACACCGGTTGCAAGTGGAATCCGAGCATCAGCGCCTCAGTGCCGTTCGCCGTGAGCGCGTCCGTCACTCCCACCTGTGGCAACTTCCGCGCGGCACGAGCCAGTGCCAAGGGCGGAAAGGGCTACGGGGCAGCGCTGAGGGTGTCGGGAGAGACGGCCACGTGGAACCGCACCGAGACGTACCCGGTGCGGACCAAGAAGTACACGACATGCATCCGCGCCGCGGCGACGGTGAAGGTGCGCACGGGCAACACCACGTACGCCCGCGGCAAGCCTGTGGACTTCGGGAACGTCTGCCTCAAGTGGTGACGCTGATCGTCCGCCCGATGGGGGCACGCGGGGTTCCGGGGCCCTAGGGTCGGGGCGTGGCTTGGGCACTCCTGGCGCTGCTGGCGCTCGCAGCGGGCGTGACCGCCTGGCACGACCCGCGGCGGCTGCGGATCGGCGTGTACCTGACCCTCGTGATCGGACTGGCCTCGATCGGGATCGCCGGGCGGGTCGCGATCCTTTTGGACGACTCCGACGATCCGCTGCGCCTCGCCTGGGCGCTGCTCGGCGCCGTCGTCCTCGCGATTCTGGCCCTCGTGGTGCTCGGCGTGGCGAGTGTCTTCAACGGGTTCGCGATGCTGCGGCGCGAGGGCCGTCGTCCCTCGAACCTGCTCTCGCTCGTCTTCGGCGTCGTGGTGCTCGCCTACTGCGCCCTGATCGTGGCGGTGTGGTGGTTCGACCGGAACCACACCGACGTGGCGCTCGTGCTGTTCTTCTGGCTGGTCGCGATCGGGACGCCCCTGGCCTACCTGGCCTTCGTCTTCGTCGCGTTCGTCGGCTACGGCCTGGTCTACGGCTGGGCAGCCGCCCGCTGGGCCCGTCCGGTCGACGCGGTGATCGTGCTGGGCGCCGGTCTGATGGGCGAGCGGGTGACGCCACTGCTCGCGTCGCGGCTCGACCGGGGCCGGCAGGCGCTCGACCGGTCGCGCGCGCGTGGCCGGGATACGCACCTGATCTGCTCGGGTGGGCAGGGTGCGGACGAGGTGGTCCCCGAGGCCGTGGCGATGGCGAACCACCTCGTGGAGTCCGGCGTCGATCGCGACCTGCTGTGGCTCGAGGACGCCTCGACCTCCACGGAGGAGAACCTGCAGTTCAGCGCCCGGGTCGCGGCCGAGCACGGGGTGGAGGGCGGCCGGTTCGCGGTCGTCACGAACGACTACCACGCGCTGCGGGCCGCGCTGCTCATGCGGCGAACCAGCCTCGACGGCTACGCCCTGGGCGCGACCACCGCTCGCTACTTTTGGCCCAGCGCGATCCTGCGGGAGTTCGCCGCCATCCTGTGGGAGCACCGCAGGCTCAACGTCGCGCTGCTGGCCCTCGCGTGCGTCCCGATGGTCCTGCTGCTCGTGCGCTCCGTCGCCTCCCTGGCCTGAGACGCCACCGCCCGCCGTCCAGGCGGCGGGGCGGCGGGCGGAGTGAGGCGCGATCTCAGCCGGGCTGGCTGATCGAGAGCATCGTCTCGCTGAAGAGATCGATCTCGTCGTCCTTCGAGCGGCCCGAGCCGCCGCCGCCGAGGAGGCTCGCCAGCTCACCCGCGGCGCGCTCGATGCGCGACTGCAGGGTGCCCTCTCCGGAAGAGCCCCAGTCGTGCGGGCTGGCGAACACGCCGGTCGGCACGACCACGGACTGCAGGTACGCGAACAGCGGCCGCAGTGCGAAGTCGATCACCAGTGAGTGGCGAGCCGTGCCGCCGGTCGCCGCGAGCAGCACGACCTTGCCGATCAGAGCGTCGTTGTCGAGCGCGTCGACGAACGACTTGAACAGCCCCGGGTAGGACGCCTTGAACGTCGGGACGACGACGATCAGCGCGTCGGCTTCCCCAAGCTGGTCGTACACGTGCTGCAGGCGCGGTGCCGCGAAGCCCGTGAGCGCCGCGTCGGTGATCTCGTGCGCGAAGTCGCGCAGGTTCACCACCTCGACGCTGGCGCCCCCGAGGGCGGTGCCGGAGGCCGCGGCGAGCCGGTCGGCCAGCATGCGCGTGGTCGACGGCTCGCCGACGCCCGCGGACAGGGCGACGATGCGGGTCATGCCGCCACCCCCGTGGAGAAGCGACGGTACGTGGGAGTCGGCATGACAGCCTGGATGCTCACTCGCTGGCGCTCGTTCATGCCATGACCTCCTCGGTCAGTGCGGCGTCGCGGGCGGCGACGCGGGCGGCGTGGGTGGGGGCGTCCGGCACGCCGGCCGGGCGTCGCGCGTCGAACTCGGCGCGCATGGTGGGCAGGATCTCGCCGAGCAGGTCGAGCTGCTCGAGCACGGTCTTGAGCGGCAGGCCCGCGTGATCGACGAGGAACAGCTGGCGCTGGTAGTCGCCGAAGTAGTCGGCGAACGCCAGCGTGCGCTCCAGCACCTGCTGCGGACTGCCGACGGTCAGCGGCGTCTGCTCGGTGAAGTCCTCCATGCTCGGGCCGTGCCCGTAGACGGGCGCGTTGTCGAAGTACGGCCGGAACTCGTTGACCGCGTCCTGGCTGTTCTTGCGCATGAAGAACTGACCGCCGAGCCCGACGATCGCCTGCTCCGGCGTGCCGTGCCCGTAGTGGGCGTAGCGCTGCCGGTAGAAGTTGATCAGCTGGATGTAGTGCTCCTTCGGCCAGAAGATGTTGTTGGCGAAGTAGCCGTCGCCGTAGAACGCGGCCAGCTCGGCCACCTCGGGCGTGCGGATCGAGCCGTGCCACACGAACGGCGCGACGCCGTCGAGCGGCGCGGGCGTCGAGGTGTAGCCCTGCAGCGGCGTGCGGAACTTGCCCTCCCAGTTGACGACAGGCTCGCTCCAGAGCTTCTGGAGCAGTTGGTAGTTCTCGATCGTCAGCTCGACGGCCTTGCTGATGTCCTTGCCGAACCACGGGTACACCGGCGCTGTGTTGCCGCGGCCGAGCATGAGGTCCATGCGGCCGTCGACGAGGTGCTGCAGCGTCGCGTAGTCCTCGGCGATCTTGACCGGGTCATTGGTCGTGATCAGCGTCGTCGAGGTCGAGAGGATGATCTTCTCGGTCTGCGCGCCGATGTACGCCAGCGTCGTCGTGGGACTGGAGGGCACGAACGGCGGGTTGTGGTGCTCGCCGGTGGCGAACACGTCCAGACCCACCTCCTCGGCCTTCTTCGCGATCGCGACCGTGGCCTTGATGCGCTCGTGCTCGGTGGGGGTCGAGCCGTTCGTGGGGTCGGTCGTGACGTCGCCGACGGTGAAGATGCCGATCTGCATGCTGCTCATGGCTCCAGTCTCCCAGAAGTTAGTTAAAGTTTCAACTACTACAACGCAGCAGGGCCCGGTCTATTCCGCGGAGGCCTCAGCGGCCGAAGAAGGAGCGCAGCAGGGTGGAGGAGTCGTCGGGCAGGACGTCGGCCAGGACCTCGGGACGGTGGTTGAGGCGGCGGTCGCGCACCACGTCCCACAGCGAGCCGACCGCGCCGGCCTTCTCGTCCCAGGCGCCGAACACGAGCCGGTCGACGCGGGACGCCACGACGGCGCCGGCGCACATCGTGCAGGGCTCCAGCGTCACCACGAGCGTGCAGCCGTCGAGCCGCCATCGGCCGAGCGCCTCCGCGGCCGCGCGCAGGGCCACGATCTCGGCGTGCCCCGTCGGGTCGGCGTCGCGCTCGCGGGTGTTGCGGCCCTCGCCGACGACCAGCCCTTCGTGGACGACGACGGCGCCGACGGGGACGTCACCCTCGGCGGCAGCCTCGCGCGCCAGGTCGAGGGCCCGCCGCATGAACGGGTCCCACGTCACCCGACGATCGCCTCGAACTGCTCGCCGAAGCCCAGCCTCTCCGCGAGGTCGGCCAGCGCCTCGTCGGGGAAGAGGTCGTCGTCGTCGCACAGCAGGCTCAGCTCGACGGAGGCCAGCCCGAGGTCGCTGACGATGTCGAGGTCGCCGACGGGCTCGGGCTCCTCGTCGCCGTCGACGGCGTTCACCAGCTCGGCCAGGTCGGCCGCGAGGGGCCAGTCCCACACGGCGGTGGCATCGGACAACAGGGCCCGTACGTGCTCACCGCTGCGACGCACGATCACGAAGAAGTCGTCGTTGACCGAGGCCAGTCCCAGTACGCCGACGTCGGACGGGAAGCGGGCGAGCGCGTCGGTGAAGCCGTCGAAGTCCTCGCCCAGCCGGGGCGGGAGTTCGACGACGGTCCACGCACCCTCGTCGCGGTACGCGGCGATCACGAAGTCGACGTCGTCCTCGGCCACTCTGCGATGGTGACAGACGCCTGCACGCGGCCGCTACCCTCGACGCATGCGTGTTCACGTCGCCGACCACCCCCTGATCTCCCACAAGCTCTCGGTCCTGCGCGACGCGCGCACCGATTCGCCGACGTTCCGGCGGCTCACCGAGGAGCTGGTGACCCTCCTGGCCTACGAGGCCACGCGTGAGGTCAGCGTCGAGACCGTCGAGGTCACCACGCCGCTCACGACCACGCAGGGCGTCCGGCTCACCAGTCCCGGCCCGCTCGTCGTGCCGATCCTGCGCGCCGGACTCGGGATGCTCGAGGGCATGCAGCGGCTGCTGCCCACCGCCGAGGTCGGCTTCCTGGGCATGATCCGCAACGAGGAGACCTTCGTCGCCGAGACCTACGCCGAGCGGCTGCCGGACCGCCTCGACGGCCGCCAGTGCTACGTCCTGGACCCCATGCTGGCCACCGGCGGCACGCTCGCCATGGCGATCGACTTCCTCGTCGAGCGCGGCGCCCGCGAGATCACCGCGATCACGCTGCTGTCGGCGCCCGAGGGCATCGAGCGCCTCGAGCGCGACACGGCGCACATCGACGCGCCGGTCACCCTCTTCAGCGCCGGCCTCGACGAGCGCCTCGACGAGAACGGCTACATCGTCCCGGGCCTTGGCGACGCGGGGGACCGGCTCTACGGCATCGTCGACTGATGCACGAGTTCATCGCGGCCCTGCCCAAGGCCGAGCTCCACGTGCACCACGTGGGCTCCGCCTCACCCGACACGGTCGCCGAGCTCGCCGCCCGGCACGAGGACTCGCCCGTCCCCGCCGATCCCGCGGCCCTGGCCGAGTACTTCACGTTCACCGACTTCGGTCACTTCATCGAGGTCTACCTCTCGGTCGTCGACCTGCTGCGCACGCCCGAGGACATCTGGACGCTGACCCACGAGGTCGGCCGCGACCTCGCCGCGCAGAACGTCCGCTACGCCGAGCTGACGATGACGCCCTACACGTCGATCGTGCGCGGCATCGCCGCCGAGGCGTACGTCGAGGCGATCGAGGACGCCCGCCGCGCCGCCGAGCGCGACTTCGGCGTGGCGCTGCAGTGGATCTTCGACATCCCCGGCGAGTCGGGGATCCCGGCGGCCGACGTCACCCTCGACACGGCGCTGCGGCTCGGCCCCGGCTCCTTGGTGGGCTTCGGTCTCGGCGGCCCCGAGATCGGCGTGCCCCGTCCGCAGTTCGCGTCGCACTTCGAGCGCGCCCGCGCGGCCGGGCTGCACAGCGTGCCGCACGCGGGGGAGTCCACCGGCCCGCAGTCGATCTGGGACAGCCTCGACCTCCTGGGCGCCGAGCGCATCGGCCACGGCATCGCCGCCGCCCAGGACCCGCGGCTGATGGAGCGGCTCGCGACCGACGGGATCGCGCTCGAGGTGTGCCCCACGTCGAACGTGCGCACGCGGTCGGTGCCCTCGCTCGACGAGCACCCGCTCGCGACGCTCGTCGAGGCCGGCGTGACCGTCACGATCAACTCCGACGACCCGCCGATGTTCGGCACGACGCTGAACGACGAGTACGCGATCGCGGCCGACCTGCTGGATCTCGACGAGTCGGGCCTGGTCGCCCTGGCCACGGCCGCGGTCGACGCCAGCTTCGCGCCCGAGCCGATGAAGGCCCACCTGCGCGCCGAGATCGACGCCGCGGGTCGCTGAGCCGGGCGGTCGCCGCTCGACAGGACAGGTGACGCGCGCCCCGGCACAGTGGTCTGGTGGGAGACGAGACGACGCACGGGGCCGCCGATCCCATCGCCCTGGACGAGCCGGATCCGCGACGCTGGCGGATCCTGGCCGTCACGCTCGTCGTCGGCTTCATGACACTGCTGGACGTCACGGTCGTGAACGTCGCCGTGCCGTCGATCCGCGAGGGCCTGGACACCTCGGCCGGGACGGTGCAGTGGGTCGTGTCGGGGTACGCCCTCGCGTTCGGGCTGGTGCTCGTGGCCGGCGGCCACCTCGGTGACGCGTACGGCCGGCGCCGGCTGATGACCATCGGCCTGATCGCCTTCGTGGCCTCGAGTGCGGCGGTGGGACTGGCGCCGAACGCCGAGCTGGTGGTCGCGGCCCGGCTGGCGCAGGGCGCCGCCGCGGGGCTGCTCACGCCACAGAACGCCGGGCTGATCCAGGAGCTGTTCACCGGCGCCGAGCGTGGTCGGGCGTTCGGCTACTTCGGCCTGACCGTCTCGGTCGCGTCGGGCCTCGGTCCGGTGCTCGGTGGCGCGATCATCGCGCTCTCCGGGGACCTGGGCTGGCGGCTGATCTTCCTGGTCAACGTTCCCATCGGCCTGGTGGCGCTGGTGGCGATCCGTCGCCTGGTACCGGTCGCCCGCGGCGACGGCGAGCGGGAGCGCGTCGACGTCGTCGGCGCCGTGATCCTGGGATTGACCGTGCTGTGCCTGCTGTACCCCCTCATCGCGCTCGAGTCCGGGAGCCGACTGCCGCTGCTCCTCGTGATCGCCGTGCCCCCGCTGGCCCTGGGCTTCGTTCGCTGGGAGCGCTCCGTGCGCGCTCGCGGCCGGTCGCCGATGCTGGACATCGGGATGCTCGCGGAGCTGCCGACGTACGGCAGCGGCGTGCTGATCGGCACGCTCTACTTCGCCGGGTTCACGGGCGTGTTCCTGGCCTCGTCGGTGTGGCTGCAGGAGGCGCGCGACCTGAGCGCCCTGCACAGCGGGCTGCTGCTGACCCCGTTCGCGATCGGTGCCGCCATCACGTCGACCCCGGCGGGCCGGCTGGTCAGCCGTGCCGGTCGCCTGGTCACGATCGGCGCTCTGGTCGTGCTGATGACCGGCTTCGCCGCGATGGCATGGGTGACGCCCGGACAGGACAGCGAAGCGCTGTGGTGGACCTACGCCCCGCTGCTGCTGTTCGCCGGACTCGGTGGCGGCGGAGTGGTGGCCCCGAACCAGACCCTCACCCTCCAGGACGTGCCGCCGAGCGTGGGCGGCGCCGCCGGGGGCGCGCTGCAGACGGGCCAGCGCATCGGCTCGGCCCTCGGGACGGCGGCGCTGATGACCGTCTACGGCATCGCGGCGGCGAACCATGGCGCTGACGTGGGGCTACGAGCCGCCCTGCTCACCTCGGTGGCCGTGCTCTCGCTCGCGCTGGCGGTCGCGGTGGTCTCCCACCTGCGCATCGCGAGGGCGGCCGCGAACGACTGACATGTGAAGCGCTCCCCACCCGGTCGGGTGAGGAGCGCTGCACATCTGGCCCGCCGGCGGCGGGCCGGCGGTCAGAGAGCCTTGATGATGTCCTCGACGCGGTCCTTCGCGTCGCCGAACAGCATCTGGCTGTTCTCGCGGAAGAACAGCGGGTTCTGCACGCCCGCGTAGCCGGCGGCCATGGAGCGCTTGAACACGATGACGTTCTTGGCCTCCCACACGTGCAGGACGGGCATGCCGGCGATCGGGCTGGTCGGGTCCTCGGCGGCGGCCGGGTTGACCGTGTCGTTGGCGCCGATGACGAGCACGACGTCGGTCTCGGCGAGGTCGTCGTTGATCTCGTCCATCTCCAGGACGATGTCGTAGGGGACCTTGGCCTCGGCCAGCAGCACGTTCATGTGTCCGGGCAGGCGTCCGGCGACGGGGTGGATGCCGAAGCGGACGTCGACGCCCTTCTCGCGCAGGCGGTTGGTGAGGTCGGCCACGGGGTACTGCGCCTGGGCGACGGCCATGCCGTAGCCGGGCGTGATGACGACGCTCTTGGCATCGGCGAGCAGCTCGGCGGCGGACTCGGCGGTGATCTCGCGGTGGTCGCCGTAGTCGGTGTCGTCGCCGGGGCCGGCTTCGATGCCGAAGCCGCCCGCGATCACGGAGATGAACGAGCGGTTCATCGCCTTGCACATGATGTAGGACAGGTAGGCACCGGAGGAGCCGACGAGCGCGCCGGTGATGATCAGCAGGTCGTTGCTCAGCAGGAAGCCCGACGCGGCCGCGGCCCAGCCGGAGTAGCTGTTGAGCATCGACACGACGACCGGCATGTCGCCGCCGCCGATCGAGGCGACCAGGTGCCAGCCGAGGGCCAGGGCGACGACCGTGACGGCGACCAGCAGCCACAGGGCGGGGTCGATGACGAACCAGATCGTCAGGATCACGAACAGCGCGAGCGCACCGAGGTTGATCCAGTTCTTGCCGGGCAGCACGAGCGGGGCGCTCTTCATCTTCGCGCTCAGCTTGAGGTACGCCACGATGGAGCCGGTGAAGGTGACAGCGCCGATGAACACGCCGATGAAGACCTCGGCGTTGTGGATGTCGAGCAGCGTGCGGGCGTCGTCCGTGGCGGTGCCGGCGGGGGTGTGCTCGAGGAACTGCGCGAGGGCGTTGGCGCCGCGGACCTGGAGGTAGCCGTTCCAGCCGACCAGCACGGCGGCCAGGCCGACGAACGAGTGCAGCAGCGCGATGAGCTCGGGCATGCCCGTCATCTCGACGATCCGGGCGCGCCACAGGCCGATCGCGGCACCGATCACCATCGCGACGATGAGCAGCGCGAGCCCGACGCCGGGCTCGTGGTCGATCACGAGGATGAACGTCGCCACCAGGGCGATCGCCATGCCGGCGATGCCGAAGGTGACACCGCGGCGGGCGGTCTCGTGGCGCGAGAGCCCGGCCAGGGACAGGATGAACAGCAGCGCCGCGACGAGATAGGCGGCGTTGGCGAAGGATTCGGCAGTCACGAGTCAGTCCCTACTTGCTGAACATGCTGAGCATGCGTCGGGTCACGGCGAAGCCGCCGAAGACGTTGATGGAGGCCAGCAGCACGGCGACGAACGCCAGCGCGCGGATCAGGCCGTCGTCGATGCCGATCTGCAGCATCGCGCCGACGACGATGATGCCGCTGATCGCGTTCGTCACGCTCATCAGCGGTGTATGCAGCGCGTGGTGCACCTTGCCGATGACGTAGTAGCCGATCACGATCGCCAGCAGCAGCACGGTGAAGTGGCGCGGCAGCGGGTCGGGCGCGACCGCCACGACCCACAGGAACACCAGTACGCCGACGGCCATCGCACCGATCTTGACCGCGGGGCTGACCGGCTTCTTCGGCTCGGGCGCGGGCTTCGGCTCCGCGGCGGCCACGGGCGCCGGGGCGGCCGAGACCTGCACGGGCGGCGGCGGCCACGTCTTCTCGCCGTCTCGCACGACGGTGACGCCGCGCTGGACGACGTCGTCGAAGTCCAGGACGATCTGGCCGTCCTTGCCCGGCGTGAGCAGCTTCATGAGGTTCACCAGGTTGGTGCCGTAGAGCTGCGAGGCCTGGGTGGGCAGGCGACCGGCGAGGTCGGTGTAGCCCAGGATCGTGACGCCGTTCTCGGTGACGACCTTCTGGCCGGCGACCGAGCCCTCGACGTTGCCGCCCTGGGCCGCGGCCATGTCCACGATCACGCTGCCGGGCTTCATCGTGGCCACGTCGGCGGCGGTGATGAGGCGCGGCGCGGGACGACCCGGGATGAGCGCGGTGGTGACGACGATGTCCACGTCGGCGGCCTGCTCGGAGTAGATCTCCGCGGCGCGCTTGTCGTAGGCCTCGCTGGTGGCCTTGGCGTAGCCGTCGGAGGAGACCTCCTTGGCCTCCTCGGGCACGACGACCTCGAGGTACTCGCCGCCGATCGACTTCACCTGGTCGGCGACCTCGGGACGCGGGTCGGTGGCGCGCACGATGGCGCCGAGGCTGGAGGCCGCACCGATGGCGGCCAGGCCGGCCACGCCGGCGCCGGCCACGAGGACCTTCGCCGGGGGCACCTTGCCCGCTGCGGTGACCTGGCCGGTGAAGAAGCGCCCGAACTCGTGGGCCGCCTCGACCACGGCGCGGTAGCCCGCGATGTTGGCCATCGAGGAGAGCACGTCCATGGACTGGGCGCGCGAGATGCGCGGCACCGCGTCCATCGCCAGCACGGTGATGGGACGCGACGCCAGCTTCTCGACCAGGTCGGGGTTCAGGCCCGGGCTGATCATGCTGATGAGGGTCGCGCCGTCCAGCATGAGGGCGATCTCGATCTCGGTGGGCGCGTTGACCTTGAAGATCACGTCGCTGGCCCACGTGTCGGGCTTGTCGCTGATCGTGGCGCCGACGGCCGCGTAGGCCGCGTCGCTGAAGCTGGAGGCCGCTCCGGCCCCGCTCTCCACGTTGACCAGATAGCCCAGATCGATCAGCTGCTTCACCGTCGCCGGAGTCGCAGCGACACGAGTCTCGCCGGGGGCGGACTCCTTCACGACGCCGATCCTCATCGAGCCGAGCTCGGTTGCGGGGGTGCTCATCCCGCAGACAATAGCCGGGTGTCCGGGGGCCCGGCGCATGAGGTGTGTCACGTTACGGACAGGTAACACGCTACGGCTTCGGCAAACGGCGGATGTGACATCGGCAGTGGCACATTTCACATACCGCCGGTATCTTGGCGGCCATGTCCTCTCTGAAGCCCCAGCAGTTCCGCGGCAAGGTCGCGCTCATCACGGGTGCCGCGCGCGGCATCGGCGCGTCCGTCGCCCGTGCCTACGTGGCCCACGGCGGTCGGGTGGCCCTCGTCGGACTCGAGCCCGACCTGCTCGCCCAGCTGGCCGACGAGCTCGGCGAGTCGGCGGCCTGGTGGCAGGCCGACGTCCGCAGCAGCGAGGAGACGAAGAGCGCGATCGACGCCGCCGCCGCCCACTTCGGCCGGCTCGACCACGTGGTCGCCAACGCGGGCATCGCGTCGTACGGCACGGTCCGCCAGATCGAGGACGAGGCGTTCGAGCGCGTCATCGACGTCAACCTCAACGGCGTCTTCCGCACCGCCAAGTACGCGATCCCCCACCTGCAGGCGTCGAAGGGCTACCTGCTGGTGGTCTCCTCGCTCGCGGCCTTCTCCAACATCGCCGGCCTCAGCTCCTACAGCGCGAGCAAGGCGGGCAACGAGGCGCTCGCGATCGCGCTGCGCCAGGAGGTGGCGCACCTGGGCGTGAAGGTCGGGCTGTGTCACCCCTCGTGGATCGACACCGACATCGTGCGCAACGCCGAGGCCGACCTGCCCACCTTCAAGGCGATCCGCCGCCGGCTCCCGTACCCCGCCAACACGACCACCGACGTGGAGACGTGCGCCGAGCGGATCCTCGTGGGCCTGGCCAAGCGCAAGAGCCGGGTCTACGTGCCGCGCGCGGTGCTGCTGGCGAACTGGAGCAAGGCGTTCGTGAACTCGCCCGCCACGTGGCCCTACGTGCGGCTGCTGACCCGCAAGACCGTGCCGGCCCTGGAGCGGGAGGTCACGGCGCTCGGCCGGTTCCACCACGCGCACACCCCGGTGACGCAGAAGAAGCAGTAGGTCAGTCGCCCTCGGTCTGCACCGAGGCGGCGAGGGACACCATGTGACCCAGCCGGGCGATCTCCGAGGCCAGGAACTCCGGCCCGCCGTGGCGGCCCACCGCGACGAAGAACTCGGTGCCCGACCGCGTGGTCCCGGGGGACCCGGCCAGCACGGTGGAGTCCCACGCCGCGACCTCGGGCAGGTTCTGCGCCTTGCTCACGGCGAGCCAGGCGTCGCAGTCGGGCAGGACGCGGGGTGCGGCCGACGAGCCGAAGAGGA
The DNA here is from genome assembly GCF_013868155.1 of Aeromicrobium phoceense. Taxonomy (NCBI): domain Bacteria; kingdom Bacillati; phylum Actinomycetota; class Actinomycetes; order Propionibacteriales; family Nocardioidaceae; genus Aeromicrobium; species Aeromicrobium phoceense. The sequence continues at coordinate 501,182 of NZ_JACEOG010000001.1, read as the reverse complement.
ACGTCGCGCCGCCCTCGCCCGGCCCCACGGCCATGGCCCAGTCGGTGCGGAACGTCGAGGGGATGACCTCGATGAGGCGCTCGATCGCCAGGTCGGGCTCGTCGGTGAAGGCCTCGACGGCCTCGAGGTCCATGCTGAGGTTCGCGCCCGCGGTGTACCGGCTGATCCAGTGCACGTGGACGCCTTCGAGGCCCTGGCAGGCCGTGATGAGGGCGTCGGGCATCACCGCGCTGGGCAGCTCGAGGAGCACGTCGTCCACCGCGACCCCGTCGGCCCGGTGCTCGACGATCTCGATCGCCTCGATGTCGGCTCCGGCACCACCGAGTGCCGTCGCGAGTGCGCCGAGCGAGCCCGGGACGTCGGGAAGCTCCACCCGCAACAGAAACGCCATGCCAGCCATTGTCGCGCGTCCCGATTGCGGAGAGGTAAACGCCGGGACGGGCGAGTCGCGGCGCGCCGATGCCCCTAGGCTGGCGCCGTGGTGGAGCACGCGCGCGGAACCGAGGGCCTGCGACTCGTCGGGTCGTCCCGGCTGCTGGCCGAGCCACCGATCCGGATGCTCGGCGACCTGCTCGTCCGGGGCGGCCTCACCCGCGTGGGGGCGTTCACGAGCCTGGCCCACGGCATGGAGTCCCAGTCGGCGACGATCGGCCGGTACTGCGAGTTCGCCCCCGACGTCCTCATCGGTGCCACCGGGCACCCGCTGACCTGGCTGGGCGTGAACTCGTTCCAGTACAAGAAGGCCACGTGGGGGTGGCACCCGTCAGCAGCCGAGTCCGAGGTGATCGACCCCGAGGCAGACGGGCGCCCGTCGTTCCGCGGTGAGCCGTCGGTGGTCGGGAACGACGTCTGGATCGGCGCGAAGGTGGTGATCCTGCGCGGCGTCACCATCGGCGACGGCGCGGTCGTCGCCGCTGGTGCGGTGGTCACCGAGGACGTGGCGCCCTACTCGATCGTCGGCGGGATCCCGGCCCGTCCCATCCGCGACCGGGTCGATCCGGCCACCCGCGAGCGCCTCCTCGACCTGGCCTGGTGGCGGTTCTCGCCCAACGAGCTGGCCGGCGTCGCGTTCGACGACCTGCCCCGCGCGCTCGACCAGCTCGACGAGCGCGTCCCCGACCTGGAGCCGTACGAGCCCGGGTTCGTCCCGATCGAGCGACCGGCGGGCGGCGGGTCGAAGCGCTCGCGCTGGCGGCGCTGAGGGCGGATACTGGCTGGATGCGAGCCATCTGGAAGGGCGCGATCAGCTTCGGGCTGGTCCACGTGCCGGTGAAGGTCTACTCCGCCACCGAGAGCCACGACGTGTCGCTGCACCAGGTCCACGACGAGGACGGTGGGCGGATCCGGTACGAGCGCCGTTGTGAGATCTGCAAGGAAGTCGTCGCCTACAAGAACATCGACAAGGCCTACGACGACGGCGAGCGGACGATCGTCCTCACCGACGAGGACCTCAAGTCCCTGCCCGCCGAGCGCAGCCACGAGATCGACGTGGTCGAGTTCGTCCCCGACGACCAGATCGACGTGCTCCGGCTGGGCAACCCCTACTTCCTGGAGCCCGAGGAGAAGGCGCTCAAGCCGTACTCCCTGCTGCGCCAAGCCCTCGAGGAGACCGAGCGCACGGCCGTCGTCACGTTCGCGCTGCGCCAGCGCACCCGGCTGGGCGCCCTGCGCGTGCGCGACAACGTGCTCGTGCTCCAGACGCTGCTGTGGGACGACGAGGTCAGGACCGCCGACTTCCCCGTGCTGGAGAACACCGCGAAGGTCACCCAGAAGGAGCTCGCGATGGCCGGCCAGCTGATCGAGTCGCTCGCCGGCGACTTCGACGCGAGCCAGTTCACCGACGACTACCAGGAGCAGCTCAAGACCCTCATCGAGGCGAAGCAGAAGGCCGGCGAGGGCATCGACACCGAGGCCACGTTCGGCACGCAGGAGGACGAGGGCGGCGAGGTCGTCGACCTCATGGAGGCGCTGCGCCGCAGCGTGGAGGCCCGCAAGGGCGATGCGGCCGACGACAAGCCCAAGAAGAAGGCGGCGAAGAAGAAGTCGTCGGCCTGACCCCGGCTCAGGCGGGCTGGTGGTCCCCGTCGGACGTGGAGGCGACGTCCGACAGCTCCACGCGAACCGTGGCCGGGAACTCCGACACGGGGCGCTTGCGGTTCTCCACGACCCAGGTCGCCACGGCGTGCAGCTTCTGGTTGTGGTTCTGCGAGTACCGCCGCAGCACGTCGAACGCCCGGTCGGACTCGATGTCGAAGCGCTCCATCAGGATGCCCTGCGCCTGGCCGATGACCTTGCGCGCGTCGATCGCGGTGAGCAGTCCGGCCTCGTGGTGGGCGTTGGCCAGCGCGATGGAGGCGTGCCGCGCGAAGATCATCGCGGTGGCGAGGTCGTTGGAGTCGAACGCGCCTGTGCGATCGGCGTAGAGGTTCAGGGAGCCGTACCGGCGGTCGCGCGTCTCCAGCAGCACGCTCATCGCGCTGTGGATGCCCAGCTCGGCGGCGGCGCGTCCCCAACGGGGCCAGCGCTCGTCGGTCTGGACGTCGGTGCACAGGTAGCTGCCCCCGGACTCGAGGGCGTCGAGGCAGGGCCCCTCGTCGAGCTCGTGCTGCAGCTCGTGCGAGCGCGTGACGCGGGGCGAGGTGGACGCGGCCGTCTCGATGCGCGTACGGGAGTGGACCAGCATGATGCCGGCGTCATCGCACCCGGCCGCCGTCCGGGCGTGCTCGGTGATGCGTTCTACTGTCTTCTCAGCGGTGGGCTGCTGATGCAGGTCGAGTGCCACCTCGGAGAAGAAATCGGGCACGGACACGGCCTCTCCTTCACACTGGGAACTCCAAATAATACGCGCAGGGGGTACCACCAGTGGCAGGCGCACCCACCCAGACGGTGTCCGTCGACGGCAGGCTGCTACGGCTGACGAACAGCGACAAGGTCATCTACCCGGCCTCGGGCACCACCAAGGCCGAGGTCATCGCCTACTACGCCCAGGTCGCCCCGTGGCTCCTTCCGCACCTCGCCGGGCGCACGGTCACGCGCAAGCGCTGGGTCAACGGAACGGGTCCCGACGCCGAGGTGTTCTTCGAGAAGAACCTCCCCGACTCCGCGCCCGACTGGATCCGGCGCGTCACGATCAAGCACCGCTCGCGCACGAACGTGTACCCCGTCTTCGAGTCGGTGGCCGACCTGGCTTGGGCCGGGCAGGTGGCGGCGCTCGAGCTGCACGTGCCGCAGTGGCGCGTCGACGCGACGGGCGTGGCGCAGAACCCGGACCGGCTCGTGATCGACCTCGATCCCGGACCCGGCACGGGCCTGCCCGAGTGCGCCGAGGTCGCCCACGCCGCGCGGGAGCTGCTGGCGGACGTCGGGCTCGAGTGCATCCCCGTGACGAGCGGCAGCAAGGGCATCCACCTGTACGCGCAGCTCGACGGCACCCACGACTCCGACTACGTGAACGCGTTCGCCAAGCAGGTGGCCCAGGCGCTCGAGGCGGCGATGCCCGAGCTGGTCGTCAGCGACATGTCGAAGGCGAAGCGCCGGGGCAAGGTGCTGGTGGACTGGAGCCAGAACAACGGCAACAAGACCACGATCTCGCCCTACTCGCTGCGCGGGCGTTCGGAGCCGACCGTGGCCGTGCCCCGCGACTGGGACGAGATCGACGCCGACCTGCGGCACCTGACGATCGACGAGGTCCCGGCCAGGCTGGCCGAGCGGGGCGACCCGATGGCGGCGCTCGCGGCCCCCGTGGCCGACCGGCTCGCGACCTACCGGTCGATGCGCGACGCGAACCGCACGCCCGAGCCCGTGCCCGACTCGGTCGTCCGGGGCCGCGACGGCGACCCGACGTTCGTGATCCAGGAGCACCACGCGCGGCGCCTGCACTGGGACTTCCGGCTCGAGCGCGACGGCGTGCTCGTGTCGTGGGCGCTGCCGAAGGGGGTGCCCGACTCGACCACCGGCAACCACCTAGCGGTCCAGACCGAGGACCACCCGCTGGAGTACGCGACCTTCGCGGGCACGATCCCGAAGGGCGAGTACGGCGCGGGCGAGGTCACCATCTGGGACCACGGGCACTACGACCTGGAGAAGTGGAACGACCACGAGGTCATCGCGACGCTGCACGGCACGCGCGAGGAGGGTCTGGGCGGGTCGAAGCGCCTCGCGTTGATCAAGACCGGCGAGAACTGGCTGATCCACCTCATGAAGGAGCAGTCGCCGCACGCTCCCGCGAAGGAGGCGGCGCCCCCGGAGGAGCCACCCGCGAAGCGGACGAGGAAGAAGCCGGCGTCGGGCCGTGCCGGGTTCGTCCCGCCGATGCTCGCCGTGCTGGCCGGTGGGCGTGACGCGTCCGGCGACGGGTGGGCCTACGAGCTGAAGTGGGACGGAATCCGGTGCGTCGCGGTGGTGAGCGGCGAGCAGGTGCGGCTCTACTCGCGCAACCACAACGACGTCAGCGCCAGCTATCCCGAGATCGTCGAGGAGCTGGCCGGCCTCGGCCTCGACGTGGTGCTCGACGGAGAGATCGTCGCCCTCGACGACAAGGGCATCCCCAGCTTCGGCCGGTTGCAGCAGCGGATGGGCGTCACGAAGGCCGGCGACATCGAGCGACTCCGCCGCACCGTGCCGGTGCAGCTGATGCTCTTCGACGTGCTGGAGCGCGATGGCACGTCGCTCCGCGACCTGACCTACGACGAGCGGCGCGAGGCACTGGACGACCTGGGGATCGGCAGCTCGCTGGTCCACGTGCCGCCGGCGCACGGCGGCACCCTCGACGAGGCCGTCGCGCTGAGCCGCAGCCACAAGCTGGAGGGAGTCGTGGCCAAGCGGCGCTCCTCCACGTACGACCCCGGGTCGCGCTCCACGGACTGGCTCAAGATCAAGAACCAGGACACGCAGGAGATCGTGATCGGCGGGTGGCGGCCCAGCAGCGGTGGGCGGGGGATCGGGTCCCTGCTCGTCGGCGTCCCGGTCGAGGGCGGCCTGAAGTACCTCGGGCGCGTGGGCACGGGCTACAGCAACGCCGAGCGGCTCAAGCTGCGGTCGCTGCTGGACCCGCTGGAGCGCGCCACCTCGCCGTTCGTGGACGACGTGGAGACGGCCGCATCGCGGGACGCGACGTGGACGACCCCGAAGCTGGTGGGAGAGGTCGTCTACGGCGACTGGTCGCCCGCGGGGCACCTGCGCCACGCCAGCTGGCGCGGTCTGCGGCCGGACAAGGACGCCGCCGACGTCGTCCTGGAGACCCCTGCCGAGGTGCGACTGACCCCGCCGTGAGCCACGATGGAAGTCCGACGACATCTGTGCGAAGGAGCCATCGTGGCCAAGGGCAAGAAGAGCGTGAAGGATCACGTCGACACCGTCGTGGAGCAGCTGCCGGACGCATCCGAGCTGCGCGACCTCAGGGACCAGCTGGTCGAGCGTCTCCCCGACCGGGCCGAGTGGCTGGCCCTGCGCGACGACCTGCTGGAGAAGCTGCCGGACAGGTCGGAGCTCATCGACCTGCGTGACACCCTCGTCGAGAAGCTGCCGGCCGAGGTCAGCGACAAGCTCCCGGTCGAGACGAAGAAGCAGAAGCGGTTCAGGGGCGTGAAGAAGGTGGCCTTCGTGGGCCTGCTGACCGCCGGCGTCGCCGGCGTGGCGGCGTTCTTCAAGGCCAGGTCGGCCGACCAGTCCACCTACACCGCGTCGACCTACACGACGCCGGGACGGCCGACGGGCGCCCCCGCAGCGCCGACCACCACCACGACCTCGACGACGCCCACCGGCGACGTCGGGGCCACGGGCACGGTCACGCCGCCGACGACGCCGCCGACCGTCTGACGACACCGACCGTCTGAGACCAGACGCACGAGGGCCCCGGGAGTGATCTCCCGGGGCCCTCGTCGTCAGCACATGGTCAGTGCTTGAACGCGTCCTTCACGTTCTCGCCGGCCTGCTTGACGTCCGACTTGGCCTGGTCGCCCTTGCCCTCGGCTTCGAGCTTCTCGTCGTCGGTCGCCTTGCCGGTGGCTTCCTTGCCCTTGCCCTTGAGGTCGTCAGCGGCGTTCTTCAACTTGTCATCAAGTCCCATGATCTCCACCTTTCCTCTCGTCTTCTTCTCACCTCCATGCCAACACGGTTGGGGTCGCGGCGCATCTCGTGGAGGTGTGTTGCCGGCGTGTGAAACCTGGCCGCTTCACCGGACGCGTGACACCCGTCACGGGCAGGATGAGCGAAAGCCCCCCGACGAGAGAGCCACGATGTCCTTTCCTCCTTCCCTCACCCGACCGGCCCGGGCCGTCGCGGTAGCGGCCCTGAGCGGTGCCCTGTGCCTGGGCACCCTCGGCGCGACCACGGCCACCGCCGCCGCGGCCGACCCCGTCGCCGGCGCGCGCACCTCCGGCGACTCCCTCTTCCCGAACGTCGGCAACGGCGGCTACGACGTCCAGCACTACGACCTCGACATCGCGTGGACTCCCGGGGCGCCGGTCGCGACGGCCAGCACGATCGCCGCCACCGCGAGGATCAGCGCCACCGCGGCCGTCCCGCTGTCGGAGTTCTCGCTCGACTTCGAGGGCCTGACGGTCGACTCGATCACCGTCGACGGGGCGCCCGCCACGTGGGAGCGCGACATCGACGCCGCCACGACGAAGTACAAGCTGGTCGTCACGCCCGCCGAGCCCGTCGAGGGTGACTTCACCGCAGTGGTCACCTACTCGGGCTCCCCGGTGACCCACATCGACCCGGACGGGTCGAGGGAGGGCTGGATCGCCGGCGACGACGGCGCCACCGCCGTCAACGAGCCGGTCGGCGCCATGACCTGGTACCCGGTCAACAACTCGCTCAAGGACAAGGCGAAGTACGACATCAAGCTGACGATCCCGCGGCTGATGGACGGCGAGACGATGGCGGCGGCCAGCAACGGCACGCTCCACTCCAAGACCCGCAACGGCGCCCTCGAGACGTGGCACTGGAAGCAGCCGAACCAGATGGTGCCGTACCTGTCGATGGTCTCCATCGGCAAGTACGAGGTCCGCGAGTCCGTGATCGAGCTGGAGAGCGGCACGTACCGCGACTGGACGTTCCTCGACGCCGCGATGACCTCCACCCAGCGCACGACGACGTTGGCCAGCCTGGCGCAGACGCAGGACATCATGCGCTGGCTGGAGTCGAAGTTCGGCCCGTACCCGGGCGTGGCCACCGGCGCGGTCGTCGACCGCATCAACGTCGGCTACGCGCTCGAGACGCAGGACCGCTCGTTCTACCAGAACTCGGTCAGCAAGGGCACGCTCATCCACGAGATCGCCCACCAGTGGTTCGGCAACGCGGTGTCGCCCACCGACTGGAGCGACCTGTGGCTGAACGAGGGCATGGGCGACTACGCGCCGCGCGCCTACAACTACGAGACCGGTGCGACGACGACCTCGCCCGAGACGTCCTACTTCAACTCCTGGAACGCCAGCGCGCCGACCTCGGGCCAGTGGCAGGTGCCGCTGGCGGGCTTCACCGACCCGGCGATCCTGTTCGACTACGTCTACGGACGCGGCGGCATGACGTTCGAGACGCTGCGCACGATCGTGGGCGACGAGGCCTGGTTCGAGATCCTGCGCACGTGGGTCGCGGAGAACAACGGCTCCGACGCGTCGACGGCCGACTTCGTCGCGCTCGCCAACCGGATCTCGGGCCAGGACGTCACCCCCGTGCTGAACCCGTGGCTGTACGGCACGGCGAAGCCGGCGTGGGCGTCGAAGTGGAACCTCTCGGTCGCCTCCGATCCCGCGGGTCCGCTCGCGCCCGGGGACACCGTCACCCATACCCTGACGGCGGAGAACACCGGCAAGGTGGCCATCGCGGGCCAGACGGTGACCGTCGACGTCGCCGACCTGGTCGACGACGCCCGCCTGGGCGCGCTCCCGGCGGAGCTGGTGAACCTGGGCGGCAAGCTCCGGTGGACCATCCCGGCCACGTCGGCCGGGCAGTCGGCGACCGTGACCTTCCCCGCCACGGTCAAGGAGTCGGCGTCGGGCGGCACGGTCGGCGTCACCGCGAGCACGACCGCGCTCGGCTCGTTCTGTGTCACGTGCAGTGCCTCCACGGCCATCGCCGACCAGGCCGACGCGTGGACGCTGGGCCTGTCGGCCGCGCCGCTTCCGGGTGCCGTCGAGGCCGGCGACGAGATCACCTACACGGTCTCGGCGAAGAACACGGCCGTCCACGCCCTCGAGGGCGCGACGGCCGAGATCGACCTGGCCGACGTCCTCGACGACGCCTCCGTGGTGTCGCTGGGAACCGGGCTCGAGCTCGACGGCACCACGCTCCGGTGGTCGGTGCCGCGGGTCGCGAGCGGCCAGACGGCCCGCGCCGAGTTCACCGTGGAGGTCGAGTCGGAGTCGGGTGCCACGCTGACGGTCTCCGCCTCGCCCGGCACGGCCGGGGGATCGGGTGAGCCCACGCTGACCCACACCGTCGGCCTCAAGCCCCTCAGCCCGGCCCCCGTGCCGGTGGTGAGCGGCACGGGTCGCGTCGGCACGGTCCTCACGGCCCGCGCCGGCACCTGGCCCGCCGGCACCGCGCTGGCCTATCAGTGGTCGGTCGGCGGGAAGGTCGTCGCCGGTGCCACCGGCGCGACCTACCGCCTCACGCCGAGGGACCTGGGCCGCGTCGTGGCCGTCGCGGTCACGGGCACCAAGTCCGGCTGGGCGTCGGTGACCAAGGTCAGCGCTCCGCTCAGGGTCGCTCCGGGCCTGCTGACCCGCAAGCCGCAGCCCTTCCACGTCGGACTGCCGAAGGTGGGCCGCACGCTGAAGGTGAAGGCGGGCACGTGGGACCCGGGCGTCCGGCTGTCGTACCGCTGGTACCGCGGCAGCAAGGCCATCAAGGGCGCGACGAAGACGTCGTACAGGCTCACGAAGGCCGATCGTGGCCAGCGGATCCGGGTCAAGGTCACGGCCACGAAGCCGGGCTACGCCACCGTGGTGAGGTACACGCCTCGCACGGCGCGCGTCCTGCGCTGACCCCACCGAGGTCGCTCCGAGCGCCCCGGTCCGCCACGGCGGGCCGGGGCGCTCTCGTGTCCGGACGCCGCCGGGAGAGGACGAAGGATGATGCCTTCGACCCCGCTCCGGTACCTCGATGCATCATCCTTCGTCCAGGCGCGAAAGAGCGAGGCCCCGGCAGCAGCTGCTGCCGGGGCCCTGCTCCGCGGAATGTCAGCGCACGCGCACCGACTTCACGACCGAGCTGCTCGAGCCGTAGTTCGCGTCACCGGAGTAGACGACCTTCACCCGCAGGCTCTGGCGCTTCTTGGGCGCCTTCACCGTGAAGGAGGCCTTGCCGGTGGACGGGACCCGCACGGTCCTCGACAGCTTGTAGCCGCCCTTGGCCTGCGCGACGTACACCTTCGCGGTGCCCGTCGGGGCGACCCCGGCCACGCCGCCGCGGACGGCGAACTTGCCGCTCAGGGTCTTGCCCGGCTTGACCACCGACTTCGCCGAGAGGCTCGTGGTGGTGCCCTTCTTGGCGACGGTCAGCGTGGACGAGATCCGCGCGGAGCCGTCGGTGCGGTCGGTCCCGTCGTACGCGGCCGAGACCGTGTAGCGACCCGGCTTCAGCGTGGCCGGCAGCGTGAGGGCCGCCGATCCGTCCGAGCCCAGCGCGACCGTCCGGCTCACCGAGCCGTAGCGGAAGGTGACGGTGCCACCGTCCGCACCGCCGACGATCGCCGACAGCCGCGCGGCCTGCCCGAAGGTGGTGGACGCGCTCGAGAGCGACATCACCATCGTGGGCTTGCCCTTCACCAGGGTGAAGGACACCGCGCCGGACGTCGATCCCGCGGTGACGCCGGTCTCGGCGAACTCCGCGACGATCGCGTGGGGGCCGGCCTTGAAGCCCGGCACGTCGAGGGTGGCCTCGCCGTCCACGACCTCGGCCGAGCCCAGGACCTTGTCGCCGTCGCGGAACTCCACGGAGCCCGTGGTGTCGCCGCCCTCGACCGTGGCCGTCAGGGTGACCGGCTCGTTGATCGACGGTGCCTCGGGCGAGATCGACAGGCTCGTCGAGCTCGCGTCCAGGACCGCGAGCGAGCCCGTGCCCTTGCGGTCGGTGCCGCTGCCCACGACCGAGATCTCGGCCGTGCCCCGGGCCACCGTGGCCGGGATGGCGACGACCGCGCTGACGACGCCGGTCGTGTCGGCGACCGCGACGACGGGGTCGATCCCGGCGACGGTCACCGTGACGCCCTCGCCGGAGCGGAAGCCGCCGGCCGTGACCGTGACCGACTCGCCCGGCTGCGGCTTGTCGTCGCTGACCGAGACCTCGGTCTGCTGGCCCTTGGCGGCCAGCTCGGCGCACGCGTCGCCCTGGACGCCGGCGGGCGGCAGTGCCGTGGCCGGAGCCGTGACGCCGTCGTCCTCACGCACGACCAGCCAGTCGAGGGCGTTGGTGCCCAGGACGCCGCCGGTCGTGTTGATGACCGAGACCTTCACCGAGGTGGAGTTCGTCGTGCTGGTGGCCGAGTCGCCGAGCACCGGGGCGCTGACGACCTTGCAGGTCTCGCCCGGGGCGAAGGTGACCTTCTCCATGGCGATGCCCGCGCGACCGATGGCCGAGCCGAGCGCCGACACGTAGCCGGTGACCGGGATCGAGGCCGCCTCGTCGAGGTAGACCGCGAGGTCGGCCGTGCCGGGCGCGTTGCCCTCGTCGACGTTCGGGGCGTCGACGTTGATCGTCGGGACGGTCTTGCTGTCCGCGGTGCCCACGGCCGAGCTCTCGAAAGCGAGGTCGGACAGGAACACGCCACCGGCGGCCAGGTCGTCCGGACCGGCGAGGGCGCCGAAGCGGACCTCACGGATGTCGGAGACCTTCACGCCCGCGGTCGCCAGCGTCGCGACCGGGAGGTCGACCTGCTGCAGGATGACCTTCTTCAGCAGCGCGCTGGCGGACGCGGGGAACCGCGTCGTGGCCAGCGGGTTGAGGTCGGCCACCGGGGTGGTGAACGTCGCGCCCGTGCCGTCGACGACGGTGAGCGAGAGCGCCGTGCTGCTGGCGACGGTGTCGTCCGCGGCGACCTTCACCGACAGGCGCTCCATCGTCGACGCGTCGCGCGCCTTCGCGGGAACGCTCACGCGCACCTCGCTGGGCGTGATGGTCGTCGTGCCCGTGCCGAGCGCGGTCCACGAGAACTTCGTGACCGGCGTGGCCGGGACGTTGCCGCCGTTGCTGGCCGGCGTCCAGTGCGGCTGGGCGCTCGTGCTGAGCGTCGAGGCCGTGCACGCCGGCAGGACCTGCGTCACCGTGCGACCCCCGGCACTCGCGCAGACCGTGGCCGTCGCGGCACCCTGGACCCGCACGAGCGAGCTGGGCGCCTCGAAGGTCGCGATGGTCCTGCGTGCCGAGGCCGGAGCCGTCGACATGCTGCGGATGTCGGGCGTGCCCAGCACCTCGGGCACCTCGGCGGAGCCGTCGAACATGGGCAGGAACTGCTTCTCGTCACCCATCGTCAGGCGGAACCAGCCGGCCATGTAGGCCGTGCCGGCGTCGTACTGCGCGTCGGCGCTGAGACGGATGTTGGTCTCCGAGCGTGGGCCGCAGACGGCGTCGGTGGAGGTCGCGCCCCAGTCGTCGGAGACGGAGTACGCGTACTTCCCGGGCGTCCACACGGTGTTGTAGAAGTTGTGGTTCGCACCCATCATCCAGACGCCGCTGCGCAGCACGTCGTCGTCGAACGCGTAGCGCGAGTCGTCGAGCATGTGCTGGCCCTGCTGGTTCGAGACGTCGCCGTCGCAGTAGGGCAGGACCACGTTCATCGGCACGTTCGGCACCGTCATGCGGGCGAAGTCGACCGGCGCCAGGGGCAGGATCGACGTGATCTTCCACGGCTTCTCGAGGCCCTGGTTCAGCGTGGCGGCCGAGGTGACGCCCTCACCGCCGCGCGAGTGGCCCATCATGCCGATGTTCGAGAAGTCGAAGCGGCCGACGAGGTCGGCGGGGGACAGGCCCGCGGTGCCCTCGGTGAGACCGGGCAGCGGGTCCTGGTTCGCCAGGGCCTGAGCCAGCGTGACGTCGGCGTCGGTCTGCGCGTCGTGGTGCACGACCTCGGCGCCCTCGTTGGCCTTCTTGAGCATCGAGAGGGTGTCGAGCAGCAGCTGGCCGCGCGCCTGGGCGCCCTGGTCCAGCGCGAGCTGGTTGTCGTTGGAGTTGATCGCGTTGGCCGCGATCGAGACGACGGCGTAGCCGTGGCTGGCCAGCGCCCGCGCCGTGCCGTCGTAGCCGGCGAAGCTCGGGATGTTGATCTGGTTCGCGCCGCAGGGCCAGCGGTTCGGGTTGGCCGTGCCGGTGGAGCACGAGGTGTGGCGGCCGTGCAGCAGCAGCACCACGGGGCGCGCGCCGCCCGTCTTGGGCAGGTAGACCTTGCCCTGCAGCTCGCCGCGGATGCCGCCGATCGCGGCCAGCGGCACGGACTGGGCGCCGAAGTTGTAGACGGCCTCCGTGTGCTCGTACGTGCCGAGCGAGGCGGGGTCCGCGTCGAGCGGCTCGGGCTCGGCCGCCGCGATCTCGGCGAGCTCGGTGGCCCTCAGCGGTGCGCTCGACGGCTTGCTGAACCAGCCGGCCTCGATGTCGTCGGCCTGCACGACGGCGGAGTCGGCCGTGAAGACCGACAGGCTGCTGCCGTCGGCGGACTCCGTCGCGATGCCGATGGGCTTGCCGTCGACCTCGATCGTCGGGGCGTCCGAGACCATGGGCAGCTTCTTGGCCAGGTCGACCGTGACCAGGTAGCCGCCGGCCGCGCGGCTGACCGACCAGTCGTCGCCGGAGACCAGGAAGTCGTCGGCGGCGTGGGCGGGTACCGCGGCCATGGGCAGCGCCAGCAGCGCTCCCACGGTGGCGAGCCGCCATCCTCTTTGCTTGAACACGTGAACCCTCTCGGGTGGGGGAAGCTCGCACCGGGGGCGGAGCGGGGACCTTCCGAGTCTGGGTAAGGCGCGTTACGCGGACGTGTCGTCAGCCGCTCATCCAGATGTTCTGACGGCGTGTCAGGTAACAATCCGCACACGGTGGGTCACCAGCCCGGAAAAGACGAACCCCCGGCGACCTGGTGGTCGACCGGGGGTGGTGGTGGTCTGGTTAGGCAGCGTTGAGCACCGCCCATGCGATGAGCTGGTCCAGGCGGCGGATGTCGATCTTCTTGTCGAGCTTGATCTTGATGTGTCCGGCCCGCGTCCAGAGCTCGAGCTCCGCGTTGAAGTCGAGGAGCTTGCCGGCGTTCTCGGAGGACCACATGTCGATGCGGCTGTAGGGCAGGGAGTACACCTCGACCTTCTTGCCGGTGATGCCCTGGGCGTCGCGGACGATGAGACGCTTCGTCGTGAAGATCGCCGAGTCGCGGAACGTCTTGAACGCAGCGACGGCCTGTTCGCCTTCGACGAGCAGGTCGGTGACGTCGGCAGGGACGGGAATCTCCTGGACGAGGGTCCAGGCGGTGATCGGGGCGGTTTCCATGGACGGAGAGTGGCACAGGAACCTGTTCGACGGGTCCGAATCGTCCCGATCCGCCGGCGCTACGGCGGCTCCGGAAAAGACGAACCCCCGGCGACCTGGTGGTCGACCGGGGGTGGTGGCGCGCCCGTAGGGATTCGAACCCCAAACCTTCTGATCCGTAGTCAGATGCTCTATCCGTTGAGCTACGGGCGCACGCCCTTGCGGGCCTCGACGAGTCTAACGTGTGACCCCGCGAGGTGGGAAATTGGGTCTGCCGGACGCGCCGCCGCACTTCCCGTAAGTTGGAGACGATGGACGATTCCCCCCGCGTTCCACAGCGCCGCGATGCCGTGGCGAACCGCGAACGCCTCATCGACACCGCCGAGGTGTACTTCGCAGAGAACGGCCTCGACGCGCCTCTGCACACCCTCGCGGCGGAGGCGAAGGTGGGCACGGGGACGCTCTACCGGAACTTCGCCTCGCTGGACGAGCTCGTGCGCGCCCTCTACGACCGGTACATCCGCTTCTTCGACGAGCTGGCGGAGCGTGCCGTGCAGATGGAGTCGGGGTGGGAGGGCATCGAGCTGGTCCTCGACGAGTGCATGAGGATGCTCCTCGACAAGCGCATCGTGTCCGAGGTCATGCGTCGCCAGGCCATCAACGACCCCGACTACCGCCCGAGCCAGCGATGGATCGAGCCGCTGGGGAACCTCGTCAGTCGCGCGATCGACGAGGGTGCCGCACGCCCCGACCTGGCGGTCTCCGACCTCAGCGCCGTGGCGGTCATGCTGGGGGAGGTCAGGACCTTCGCGCCCGAGCACCACGAGTGGATCGCCGCGCGGATCCGCGGCCTCGTGCTCGACGGCATGCGAGCGCACCCGCACCCTGCGACGCCGCTGCCCGAGCTGCCCGAGGACTTCGACCAGATGAGCACCTCGATCATCAAGCGCTCGCCCTGATTCGTTGACTCAGGGTCGGGGTGGGTATCCTGATCCGGTTGTCTGGAGATGTCGCATAGTGGCCTAGTGCGCCCGCCTGCTAAGCGGGTTGAGGTTCAAACCTCTCGAGGGTTCAAATCCCTCCATCTCCGCCAGCCGAAGGTGGGAGCAGGTCAGCCTGCTCCCACCTTTCACGTTTGCTGGGGTCAGCCCTCGGCGAGGTCGAAGCGCCGGTAGCCGTTGGCCTGGTTGAGGCGGTCGTAGACCTCGCGGATGAGCTCGGCCCGCCGGGTGCGGTCCACGAGCGACAGCGGGAACGCGGTGACCGTGCCCGTGCCGTCGGTGAACCTGAGCATGCCGTCGCTGACGCCGACCGACTCGACCTGCTTCCACGTCACGTCGCCGTGGCGCCCGCGGGCGACGAACCCGGCGCGGTCCAGGGTCACCACGGTGGGGGGTCGCAGGTTCATGACGGCGGCCACGAGCAGCGCGACCACCGCGACGACCGCACCCAGGATCGTCACGGTGACGCGCAGGTCACTGCCCGTCCCGGTGAGGAACGCGACGAGCACGCCCACGGCAGCGACGATGAAGCACACGCCGGCGAGCACCATCAGGTGCGACCGGTCGAGTCGATAGCGAGTCACGCAGAGGGGGCGGGATTCGAACCCGCGGCTGACACTGCTGCCAGCGACCGCTTTCAAGGCGGTTCCGATCGGCCACTCCGGCACCCCTCCAGGCCCGCCGCCGAGGCGACGGGACCTGCGTCGATTCTCGCACTCCGCCGCGGAAGCCCTCTGACGCGGGACCCGACCCCCTCCACTTTTGGAAACGGATCGACGTCCCACGGAGGTGAGCGCGTGGATTCGTTTCCAAAAGTGGCGAGGGGGGTGGCCGTGACGGCCGAAACCTCAGCGCAGCGGGGAGAGGCGCCCCGGCTCGGTGCGCTGGGCCTGCTGGACGGCACGCGCGGCGCGGCGCGACCGGGGCCGGAAGAGGACCGCGCGGATGACCAGGCCGATCACGAGGCCGATGATCGCGCTGTAGAGCGTCGAGAGCGCGAAGTACGACGGGTACGCGCGCGGGTCGATCAGCGAGTTCGCGACGATCACGGTGCCGACGACGGCGAAGACGCAGACCCACCAGCCCTCGCGGTACCGCGAACGCATCGAGACACCGACCACGAGCGCCGGGAACCCGATGAGGAACTCGTACGGGCGCGGGACGCCGCCGATGTTCTGGCGCAGCCACACGATCGTGTCGTCGAGCAGGTTCGTCAGCGCGGGGGAGCCGGCCGTCCGCACGAAGCTGCCGTAGTAGAACAGGCCCACCGCGACCACGGCCACCACCACGAGCAGCTTGAGGTGGCTGCGGCCGAAGCCGTGCAGGCCCGAGCCGAGGCGCCAGACGATCGAGATGGCGAGCGTGACCGAGACGGCCATGACCATGAGGCCGAAGGGGCGCACCTCGACCGGGGCGTTCCAGGCCGCGACCCCCACCGCGCCGCTGAGCGCGAGGATCAGCATCACGGCGTACTCGCGCAGGACCTGCACCACGGTGGCGGCCGGCCGGGTGAAGACGACGGCCGACACGGCGGACAGCACCGCCGTGGTGCCGGCGGCCGCGGCCAGCAGGGCGTTGACGCCGCTCAGCAGGGCGGCCGCGGACAGCAGGAGCGACAGGGACACCCAGATGCGCATGTACCCGCCGACGCGGTGCGTGAGCATCACGGCGAACGTCACGAGCAGCACGGCCGCCGACGGCCGCCACAGCCACGACGGAGCGCCGACGTCGGTGATCGCGGACGCGGCGCCGGCGGTGCCGCACGCCCACGCGACGAACGTCGCGATCATGAGCAGACGCGCCCAGCGCGGCGAGTCGACGCGCGGCTCACGGGTCGCGACCTCGTAGGGGGTCGGGACCGACGTGTCGAGGCGGCGTCGGCCCGGCGGGGCAGTCGTCACGGTGTGGAAATCCTCCGGTTGGCGAGCGACGGGTTCACGTCGCGGGAAGCGCGAACGGCGTCCACCGCGACCTGCGCAGTGACCAGCTCGTCCCCCCCGGCGGCTTCCTCCACGATAGTTCCCCACGGGTCGGCGACCAAGGAACGGCCGGTGTAGCGAGAGCCGCCCTGGGCCGCCGCGGCCACCCAGACGGTGTTCTCGATGGCCCGGGCGCGCAGCAGCGTGCGCCAGTGCTCGGCCTTGTGCTCGCCGGCGACCCACGCCGCCGGGACGACGAACGCGTCCGCCCCGCGGTCGACCAGCGCGCGCGCCAGCTCGGGGAACCGCAGGTCGTAACAGGTCATCAGGCCGATCGTCAGGTCCTCCACGGGCACCACGACCGGCTCGATCTCGCCGGCGCGCAGCCGCTCGGACTCCCGGTAGCCGAACGAGTCGTAGAGGTGGATCTTGCGGTAGGTCGCGGCGAGGTCGCCGTCGGGAGCGACCACGACGAGCGTGTTGTACGGGAGATCGTCCGTGCGCTCGAACATCCCCGCCACGATCGTGGATCCGAGGCGCTTCGCCTCGCGTGCGATGAGGTCGACGAAGGGGCCGTCAAGGGGCTCGGCGACGGCCGCGAGGTCGTGGTCGGCGGGGCCGAAGTCGTGCATCGTCGCCTCGGGCAGCACGACGAGCCCGGGGCCGTCGAGGTCGCTGAGTCGCGCCTCCACCTGGGCACGGTTGGCGGCCGAGTCGAGGGTGGCGGCCAGCTGGACGAGCGTCACCTGCATGAGGTCCAGTGTGCCGGTCACTACCGTGGAGCACATGCGAGCCGTCATCGTCGAAGAGCCCGGAGGCCCCGACAGCCTCGTCGTCGCCGACCTCCCCGATCCGGAGCCCGGCCCGGGCGAGGTCGCGGTGCGGGTCGCCGCTGCCGGCGTCAACCGCGCCGACCTGCTCCAGCGCCAGGGGCACTACCCGCCGCCTCCCGGCATCACCGACGTCCTCGGGCTGGAGTGCTCCGGCGTCGTCGAGGAGCTCGGCGAGGGCGTCACCGGCCTGACCCCGGGCGACGAGGTCTGCGTCCTGCTGAGCGGGGGCGGCTACGCCGAACGGGTGGTCGCGCCGGCCGGACAGGTGGTGCCCGTGCCCGCCGGGACCTCCTTGATCGAGGCCGCGGCCATCGCCGAGACCTACGCGACCGTCTGGTCCAACGTCTTCATGCTCGCCGGCCTGCGCGAGGGCGAGAAGCTGCTCGTCCACGGCGGCGCGAGCGGCATCGGCACCACGGCGATCCAGCTGGCCAAGGCCTTCGGGGCCACCGTGGTCACCACGGTCGGCAGCGAGGAGAAGGCGGAGATCGTCCGCCGGCTCGGTGCCGATGCGGTCGTGAACTACCGCGAGGACGACTTCGTCGAGACGTGCCAGGACCTCGGTGGCGTCGACGTCGTGCTCGACATCATCGGCGGCAAGTACCTGGCGCAGAACGTGGCCTCGCTCGCTCGCGGCGGACGCATCGTCGTGATCGGGATGCAGGGCGGGCGCAAGGGGGAGCTGAACCTCGGAGCGCTGCTGGCGAAGCAGGGCAGCGTCGCGGCGACGTCGTTGCGATTCCGGCCCGTCGAGGAGAAGGCCGCCATCATGGCCGAGCTCGTGGAGAAGGTCTGGCCGCTCATCGAGGACGGCACGCTCGGGCCGGTGGTGCACGAGGCGGTGCCCCTCTCGCGGGTGGCCGACGCGCACCGCATCCTCGAGGAGTCGTCGCACGTGGGCAAGGTCGTCCTCGACGTCAGGGCCTGAGGCCGGGCCGCGCTGCGTGGTCTCCCGGCCTAGGCTGGGGCGCATGACCGACGACCGGATCATCGACCCCCAGGGCCAGCCCGTCCCCGCCTCCGCGGAGCCTGAGCGCACGCCGCTGACCGACCTCGTGGAGCAGCCGGCGAAGGTGATGCGCATCGGCGGCATGATCCGCCAGCTCCTCGAGGAAGTGAAGGTGGCGCCCCTCGACGAGGCCAGCCGCGCCCGCCTCCGCGAGATCCACCACCAGTCGATCGACGAGCTCAAGGACGGCCTCGCGCCCGAGCTGGTCGACGAGCTCGAGCGGCTCAGCCTGCCGTTCGACGCCGAGGCCCCCAGCGACGCCGAGCTGCGCGTCGCCCAGGCCCAGCTGGTGGGCTGGCTCGAGGGCCTCTTCCACGGCATCCAGGCGGCGCTGTACGCCCAGCAGGTGCAGGCCCAGAGCCAGCTGCAGAACATGCGCCTCGCCCTCCCCGGAGGTGCCGGCGAGGACGGTGCGACGCCCGAACGCGTCACACCTTCCGAAACGGGGGGAATGTACCTCTAGACTGGGGTCACCTGCAGGGATCGGAGATGGCAATGAGGCCGACACTCCCACCGTGTGCCATGTCACCGGAGATGTACCAGGACGAGATCCTCTTGTCCCCGCCGGCTCGGCGCGACGTCACCGTCGAGCAATGGCGTGACTACCTCTCGAAGCGAGCCGCGGCCCACCGCCGCTGTGCGGGCTGCGACGTCCTCGCCGACTGCCTGTACCGCTCGGTGGTCGACGTCGACGTCCTGGGCTTCGTCGCGTGCACCAGTGAGGCCGAGCGCCGCACGATGCGGCGCGAGCTCGGCATCGAGGTGCGGTTCGACTCCAGCCCCTACGGCACGGCACGTGTCGGAGGAGGCCCGGTCGACCACGCCGAGGTGATCGGCGCCCGCAAGGCCCATCCCGACGAGACCTGCCGCGAGCTGGCCCAGCGCCTGGGCTGCTCGACCTCCACTGTCAAGCGGCACCTCCGCCAGGAGCGCGAGGGTCGCGCGGCCGTGGTTACCACGATCGAGAAGCCCTCGGTCGGCGACGTGCTCGACGCGTTCGACCGGCTCGACACCTCGCGCAGCGTCTGAATCAGAACCGGCGGTCCACCTGCACCCGCTCCGGCGTGTGCAGGCGCACCATCGTGCGGCCGACGTTCGCCGGCACCCGCGCCCGGGTGGCCAGCGAGACGCCCACCATCAGCCCGAAGCCCACGGGCACCGACCAGACCGCCGGCTGGCTCATGAGCGTGCCCCACCAGCCCTCCACGTCGAGCGCGAGCGTGACGAACGGGGCCGCGCCGGCGCAGATCCCGCCGCCGATCAGGCCCGCGATGGCGCCGGCGGACGTGAGGCCGCGCCACCAGATCCCCAGCACGAGCAGAGGGCAGAAGGTCGAGGCCGCCAGCGCGAACGCGAACACCACCGAGCTGGCCACCGGGATCGGCTCGGCGACGAACGCCAGCAGCAGGGGCACCGCCACGCAGGCCGCCGCCGCGATCCGCAGCGCGGCGATCGAGGAGAGCCGCCCCCGCCACGGCGCGTGGTTGCTCAGGCCCTGCCCGACCACGCCGGCCATGGCCATCGTCACGCCCGACGAGGTGGAGAGGAAGGCTGCGAAGGCCCCGGCCGTCACCAGGGCCGTCAGCGCCTCGCCGGCCGTGCCCTCGATGAGGCGGCTCGGCAGCTCGAGCGCCACCGTGTCGGCGCGACCGGAGTCGATCAGGTCGGTCGCGTAGACGCGTCCGAGGACGCCGTAGAAGGTCGGCAGCAGGTAGAAGACCGAGACCAGGCCGAGCACGATGAGGGTGGTCCGGCGCGCCGCGTGCCCGTCGGGGTTGGTGTAGTAGCGCACCACCACGTGGGGCAGCCCCATCGTGCCGAGGAAGGTCGCCACGATCACGGCGTAGGTCGAGTACATGGTCTGGGGGTTGGCGTCGCCGAGCGGGATCCACCAGTCGCTGGACGCCTGCGCCGCCGGGCGCCCGTCGCGCGACCACGCCAGCAGCAGGAACATCAGCGGGATCAGGAGGGCGGTCAGCTTCAGCCAGTACTGGAACGCCTGGACGAAGGTGATCGAGCGCATGCCGCCCAGGACAACGTTGAGCGTCACGATCACGGCCACCAGCACGGTGCCGACCCAGCGCGGGGCGTCCAGGACGGCCTCCAGGGTCAGTCCGGCGCCCTGGAACTGCGGGAGCAGGTAGAGCCAGCCGACCGCCACGACGAGGGCGGTCGAGACCCGCCGCACCGCCACCGACTGCAGGCGCACCTGGGCGAAGTCGGGGATCGTGTAGGCCCCCGAGCGGCGCAGCGGGGCCGCCACGAACACCAGCAGCAGCAGGTAGCCCGAGGTCCAGCCGATGGAGTACCAGAGCATGTCCGCGCCGTTGACCAGCACGAGTCCGGCGATCCCCAGGTACGAGGCCGCCGAGAGGTACTCGCCGCTGATCGCCGAGCCGTTCAGCGCGGGGGAGACCGAGCGTGACGCGACGTAGAAGTCGCTCGTGGTGCGGCTGATCCGCAGGCCGAACGCGCCGATCGCGAGGGTGGCGATCGACACGAGCGTGACCGCGACGATTCCCCAGGTGGGGCTCATGGCAGGGTGTCGCCCGGTTCGACCAGCAGGGCGAAGAGCCGCTCGACGCGCTCGACGTGGCGCACGTAGAGCCAGCCGAGCAGGATCAGCCCCGCGTGGACGCCGCCGCCGAGCACGAGCCACGGCACCGGGATGCCCAGGACACGGCTGTCGTTGAGACCCGGGACCCACGAGAAGACCAGCGGCAGGCTCACGACGGTGAGCAGCAGCGTGATGGTCACGGTCGCGGCCGCGCGCAGCTGCGAGCGGATGAGCGACTGCATGTAGACCTCGCCGACGCCGGTGGCCTCGTCGATCTCCTGGCCCACCGTGCTGCGCACGTGCGCGGGGGCGCTCGAGAGGGGGCTGGTGATCCGGACCCGGCCGGACTCCCGCGGCTCCTCGGTCACGGCGTGTGCTCGCCGATCAGCTCACGCAGGGCGCGGGTGTGGCGCCGGGCGACCTGCAGCTCGGTGGTGGTGCCTCCGGCCGCCGGGACCACGACGCTGGCGCGGCCCGAGGACATCCGGACCTCGAGAATGTGCGCGCGGTTCACCGCGATGCTGCGGTGGATGCGCAGGAAGCCGGCGTCGGCCCAGTCCTCGGCGAGCGAGGTCAGCGGCGTGCGGATGAGGTGGCTCGCGCCGTCCAGCGTGTGCAGCCGCACGTAGTCGCCCTGGGCCTCGGCATGGGTCACCTTGGAGCGCGAGACGAAGCGGGTGACGCCGGCCAGCTCGACCGCGATCGTGTCGTCGGAGTCGGTGCCCGCGGAGTCGGAGTCGGCCACGGCACGGCGCACGCTCTCGCGCAGGCGCTCCTCGCGGATCGGCTTGAGGAGGTAGTCGACGGCGTTGAGGTCGAACGCCTCCACGGCGTGGGCGTCGTGCGCCGTGACGAAGATGATCTGCGGCGGCGACTTGAACCGGCCGAGCAGCCGAGCGATGTCGATCCCCGTGAGACCGGGCATCGCGATGTCGAGGAACAGCAAGTCGATGTCGCCGGCGTCGAGTCGGCGCAGGGCCTCGGTCCCGGACCGGGCCGTGTCGATCGTGCCGATCCGGTCGTCGCGGCCGAGCAGCCAGACCAACTCGTCCAGCACCGGTTGCTCGTCGTCGACCACCAGCGTCCGCAGTGCGCGCGCCATGGGAGTGAGCCTAGTCACTCTGCGCCTCGTCGGTCTGCTCGGCGTCGCGCCGGGGAGACCGGACGGTCAGTCGAGCACTCCGCGGGCGTGCAGGGCGTCGCCGGTGTCGCGGGCACGGGCGACCACGCGCAGGACGAGCGGGATCGTGCGGGCCCGGATGCTCCGTTCGAGGCCGCGGGCCCGGGCCGCGTCGCGGGTCTCGGCCGCCAGCTCGATCGTGCCGGGGAGCGCGCGCAGCATGAGGGAGAACGTGAGGCCCACGCGGTCGGGGTCGACGCCGAAGCGCCGGAAGGGCCCCAGCGAGCGCACGATGGTGTCCAGCAGGTCGTTGACGGCCGTGGTGGCGGTCAGCACGGTGGCGGCCAGTATCAGCGCCGTCAGGTCGGCGACGACCTCGACGGCGCGCGGCCACCCGTTCTGCCAGGCGTTGAAGGTCAGCAGCAGGACCGCCACGATGACGAAGGGGCGCAACGCCCGCAGGACCGAGCTCGGCGAGAGGCTCCCGAGGGCTGCCAGCGCGAGCGCCAGCACGACGAACCCCACGCCCGTCCACGGTCCCTTGGCGACCAGCACGGCGATCGCGAGCAGGAACAGCCCGACCAGCTTGGGCCCGGGGGACAGGCGGTGGAGCGGCGAGGTCCCCGGCTGGTACATCCCCAGTGGCGTGCTCACGACACGAGCGCCCGGTAGTGGTCGACCGCCGTCGGGGCCGGGCCGTCGAACGCCACCCGACTCTCGTGCACGACGAGGGCCCGATCGCACTGCGCGGCGAGGTCGAGGTCGTGGGTCACCAGCACGAGCTGCTGCGGCAGGCCCAGCAGCACCTCGCCGACGCGGCGGGTGTTCGCCAGGTCCAGGAGGGTGGTCGGCTCGTCCGCCACCAGGACGTCGGGGTCGGTCGCCAGGACGGTGGCGATCGCGAGCAGCTGGCGCTGGCCGCCCGAGAGCGCGTGCACGCTGCGCAGCGCGAGGTTGGCCAGTCCGAAGCGCTCGAGCACCGCCGTGACTGCCCGCTCGCGCTCGGCCTTGTCGCGGTGCTGCTTGCGCAGGGAGAGCGCCACGTCCTCGGCCACGGTCGGCATGACCAGCTGGGCGGCCGGGTCGGTGAAGACGAAGCCGACGCGGCGGCGGACCTCGCGCCCGTCGCGCCGTGTGTCGAGGCCGTCGAGCACCACGCGCCCGCTCGTCGGCTCGACGAGCCCGTTGACGAGCCGGGCGAGGGTGGACTTGCCGGAGCCGTTCGAGCCGATGATCGCGACCCGTCGCTCCGTCAGCCGGACCGAGGTCGGCTCCAGCCGCCCCTCGACGGCTGCCTCGACGAGCTCGATCACTTACGGCGTGCGGGGAGCAGGTCGGGGAACGCGCGGTGCACGGCGGTCGCGACCGTGGCCATGGCGAGGTTCTTGATGACGTCGCCGGGCCAGAACACGATGTCGACCTTGACCGCGGCGGCCAGGCTCATGTCGGCGCGCCAGACCAGGCCCAGGATGCCCAGGGTGTGGATCAGGACGGCGCTGGAGAAGAGGCCCGCGAGGAAGATCAGCGGGATGCTCGTCGCGACCTTGTCGCGGGGCAGCCGCTCGACGATGAAGCCGCACAGCGCGGCGGCGAAGGGGAAGCCGATCAGGTAGCCCATCGTGGGGCCGGCGAACACGGCCAGGCCCGCGGCGCCGCCCGAGAAGACCGGAAGGCCGGCCGCACCCATGGCCAGGTAGAGCAGGACCGCGAGGAAGCCGCGCTTGGCGCCCAGCACGGCGCCGGAGAGCAGGACGGCGAACGTCTGCAGGGTGATCGGCACGATGCCGGCACCCACGTTGATCGCTGGAAGCAGCGCGCACGCGGCGATGAGTGCCGCGAAGGCCGCGATGAGCGCGAGGTCGGTGCCGGTGAGGCGGCGGCGGGTGCTGGTGGTCGTGGTCATGTCGTCTCCTGAACGGTGTTCACCTGAACGGTGTTCAGGCTAGCCGATAGAGTGGCGTCATGGCCAACACCCGTGACGACGTGGTCTCCGGCGCCCTGCGCGTGCTCGACGCCTACGGCCTCGAGTTCTGCTCGATGCGACGCGTCGCGAGCGAGCTCGGGGTGCAGCCCAGTGCGCTCTACCACCACGTCCCGGACAAGCAGACGCTGCTGGCCCTGATGGCCGACCGGATCGTCGCCGGGGTCGAGGTCGGCGACGATGCCGCGAAGGCGGCCCACGCCCTCCGCGAGGCGATGCTGGCCGTGCGTGACGGGGCCGACGTGGTGGCCACCGCCTCGGCCTTCCGGCTCGGCGACTCGCGCATCGAGAACGAGTTGGCGGAGCTCACGACACCGGACCTTGCGCGCACCCTGCTGCTCTACGTGTTCGGGCACACCCAGGCCACCCAGATGCACCGCCAGGCCGCGCAGATCGGCATCCTCGCCGAGGATCCCGACCTGGACGCCTCGTTCGCCCGCGGGCTCGACCTCATCCTGCGCTGACCTCTCGTCCCGCTGCCCTCTCGGTGGCGGGCCGTACCGTCGTGTTCTAATGGGAATGACATTCATTCCCAACAAGGAGCGACGATGACGAGATGGCGACAGGGGCGCCTCGCCCTGGCGGTGCTGGTGGCGGGCTCGGTGCTGGCCGCGTGCGGTGAGTCCGGATCCGGCAGCCCGGAGGAGGCGGACGAGCACGAGGGCCGGGAGGTCTCCGGACCGCGCCTCGTGGTGACGACCGAGGACGAGGTGCTCGTGCTCGAGCGCGACAGCCTCGAGTCCGTGGCAGCGCTCCCGGCAGAGGGCTTCACCCGCGTGAACGCGGCCGGTGACGGGCAGCACGTGTTCGTCTCGACCGAGGACGGGTTCCGCCTGCTCGACACGGGCGTCGAGGCCGAGGCGCACGGTGACCACGCGCACCACCGCGTCACGGGGGACCCCAGCTACGGCGAGACGTACGACGCCGACGAGCCCGGCCACGTCACGGTCAGCGACGGCCGGACGGTGCTCTTCGGGGACGGCGACGGCTCGATCCGGGTGCTCGACTCCGAGGATCCGACCAAGGTCCTCGAGACCAGCGAGACGCCCGAGCCGCACCACGGTGTCGCCGTGAACCTGGGCGGCGACCTCATGCACACCGAGGGCACGGCGGACAGCCGCTCGACGGTCGTCCTGCGCGAGGGAATCGACGGCAGTGAGCTGGCGCGCACCGACGACTGCCCGGGCGTCCACGGCGAGGCGACCGCCGCGGACGGCCGCGCCGTGGTCGGCTGCGAGGACGGCGTGGTCGTGGTCGACCACGGGACGATCACCAAGATCTCCAGCCCCGACGCGTACGGCCGGATCGGCAACCAGGCCGGCAGCCCCGCCTCACCCGTGGTCCTCGGCGACTACAAGGTGGACGCGGACGCCGAGCTCGAGCGTCCCGAGCGGATCAGCCTGATCGACACGGAGAGCCGCAAGCTGCGCCTGGTCGACCTGGGCGCGAGCTACACGTTCCGGTCGCTCGGCCGTGGCCCGGCGGGGGAGGCGCTCGTGCTCGGCACGGACGGCGCCCTGCACGTGATCGATCCCGGGACGGGGAAGGTCACCGACCGGATCGTGGTGATCGACCCGTGGAAGGAGCCGCTCGACTGGCAGCGTCCCCGCCCGACGCTCGCCGTCGACGGGGACACCGCGTGGGTGACCGAGCCGGGCGCCTCGACGGTGCACGAGATCGACCTCGCCGCGGGCCGGGTCGCACGGAGCGTCGAGCTGCCGGGCGTGCCGAACGAGATCGTCTCGGCCGGCGCGCACTGACCGGGGCCGCGCCCCTGCATCCTCACCAGGAGGCGTGCAGGGGGCGGCCCTCGTCGTAGCCGGCGCTGGACTGCAGGCCGACGATGGCGCGGTCGGCGAACTCGGGCAGGGTCCGGGCGCCGGCGTAGGTGAACGACGAGCGCACGCCCGCGGTGATCTGGTCGATCAGGTCCTCGACGCCGGGGGCCTCGGGATCGAGGAACATCCGCGAGGTCGAGATGCCCTCCTCGAACAGCGCCATCCGGGCGCGCTCGAAGCCGGCGGCGTCGCGCGTGCGGTTCGCCACCGCGCGCGACGAGGCCATGCCGAAGGACTCCTTGTACTCGCGGCCGTCGGCCCCGAACTTCAGGTCGCCGGGGCTCTCGTGCGTGCCGGCGAACCACGAGCCGATCATGACGCTGCCCGCGCCGGCTGCGAGCGCCAGCGCGACGTCGCGCGGCCAGCGGACGCCGCCGTCGGCCCACACGTGCGCGCCGAGCTCGGTGGCCGCAGCGGCGCACTCGAGCACGGCCGAGAACTGGGGCCGGCCGACGCCGGTGGCCATCCTGGTCGTGCACATCGCGCCGGGACCCACGCCGACCTTGACGATGTCGGCGCCGGCGGCGACGAGGTCGCGTGCGCCCTCGGCCGAGACCACGTTGCCCGCCGCGATCGGCAGTCGGCGGCCCGTGGCTGCCTCGTGGGCGTCGCGGACCTCGCGCACGAGCGGCAGCGCGTCGAACATCTTGGCCTGGTGGCCGTGGGCGGTGTCGACGACGAGCACGTCGATGCCCACCTCGACGAGAGCCTGCGCCTTGCCGCGCACGTCGCCGTTGATCCCGATCGCCCCGCCGACGACCAGACGGCCGTCGGGGTCGGTGGCCGGGGTGTAGATCGTCGAGCGCAGCGCGCCCTTGCGCGTGAGCACGCCCACGAGCGCACCACCATCGACCACGGGGGCGAACGGGACGTGCTGCTCGGACAGCAGGTTGAACATCTCGCGCACGTCGCCGTCGGACTGCAGCACGAACGGGTCGGTCAGCATGACCTCGCGCACCTGCGCGAAGCGGTCGATCTCGTGGGCCTGGTGCGGCGTGAAGACGCCGACGACCTTCAGCTCGGGACCGCTCAGCGACTCGACCACGACGGCGCCGCCGTGGGCGCGCTTCGGCACGAGGCTCAGCGCCTCGCCGACGGTCATGTTCGGGGTCAGCACGACGGGGGTGTCGAAGACGGTGTGGGCCGCCTTCACGCGGGCGACCGTGTCGGCCACGATGTCGAGCGGGATGTCCTGCGGCAGGATCGCGATGCCGCCGCGGCGGGCGACGGTCTCGGCCATGCGTCGGCCGGAGACGGCGGTCATGTTGGCCACCACGAGCGGCAGGGTGGCGCCGGTGCCGTCGGCGGTGGACAGGTCGACGTCGAAGCGCGATGCCACGTCGGACCGTCCGGGGACCATGAAGACGTCGTTGTACGTCAGGTCGTGGCTGGGCTGCAGATCGTTGAGAAACCTCACCGGTCAAGTCTACGGATCGTCAGTCCACCGTGGTCGGGGTGAACTTCGGGATCCGCAGCGTGACCTTCGTGCCCATCCCGGGCGCCGTCTCCACCACGAGCCCGTGGTCGTTCCCGTAGACCGTACGCAGCCGCTCGTCCACGTTCGCCAGTCCCACCGACGGCGAGCTCGTGCGTCCCGCCAGGGCGGCACGCACGGTCTCGGGGTCCGAGCCCACGCCGTCGTCCTCGATCGAGATGAGGCACTCCGTGCCGGCGTCCTCGGCGATCACCGTCAGCGTCCCGGGGCCCGGCTTGCGCTCGAGCCCGTGACGCACCGCGTTCTCAACCAGCGGCTGCACCGTGAGGAAGGGGACGGTGAGGCTGAGCACCTCCGGGGCCACGCGGGTGATCACGCGCAGGCGGTCGCCGAACCGCGCCTTCTCCAGCACGAGGTAGCGCTCGATCGACCGCAGCTCCTCGGCGAGGGTCGTGTAGTCGCCGTGCTGGCGGAACGAGTACCGGGTGAAGTCGGCGAACTCCAGCAGCAGCTCGCGGGCCCGCTCGGGATCGGTGCGCACGAAGGAGGCGATCGCGCCGAGCGAGTTGTAGATGAAGTGGGGCGAGATCTGCGCCCGGAGCGCCCGCAGCTCGGCCTCCATCAGCGCCGTGCGCGAGGCGGACAGCTCGGCCAGCTCCAGCTGGCTGGAGACCCAGCCGGCCACCTCGGTGGTGGTGCGGGCGAGGCCCGCCGAGGCGCTGTCGTCGACCACCACGATGCTGCCGACGACCCTGCCCTCCACCGACAGCGGAGCGACGATGACGCGGTTCGACGCCTGCGTGCGCCCGTGCTCCAGCGCCACGGCGACGAGGTGGGCGGTGTGCTCGGTCTCGTCGCGACCGGCCCAGCCGAGCGGCCCGTGGGTGTCGGTGATGCCCACCGTCGGCGAGCCGATCAGCTGGCGCAGGTGCGGCAGGGCCCGGCCGACGCTCTCGGCGTCGAGCCCCGATCGCAGCGCGGGCGCGGCGAGGGCCGCCGTGTGGAGGGTCTCGTAGGTGGCTCGGTCCTCCGCCGACCCGAGGCTGCGGCGACGGCTCAGCAGCACCCACCGCGTGAGCAGGGCCAGACCGGCCAGCACGGCGACGACCGCCACCGCGATCGCGAGGTCGAGGGGGCTCACGTCAGTCCAGGGAGAGCAGGATCGCGTCCGGCGGATCCGGCTCGCCGGCCAGCGCGGACTTGTCCACGACGGCGCGGACGCACCGGGTCTCGTGCCGCAGACGCAGCTTCGCGGCGCCCGACGCGTACTCGCGCCACAGGTCGTGCACCGCGCCGAGGGCCGACTCGGGCACGGTCGCGCGGCGGGTCTGCTCGGCGAAGCGCAGCAGGTGGGCCAGGTCGAGCTCCTCCCAGGCGTTGAAGACCTCGACCTCGGGGGGACCGAACAGCCCCGACGCCGAGAACGTGTCGACGGCCGGCTCGGGGGCGTCGGGGTCGCCCGTGATCGCCCGCAGGCGGCGCATCCAGGGGATGGAGTCGTCGTAGCGCCGGCTCATGCTCGAGAGCAGCCCGCCGGGGACCAGCACCCGCGCGTACTCGGCCAGCGCGGAGGGCGACTCCTCGAAGAACGGGGTGATCACGACGTCGAAGGTGTTCGAGCGCAGGGGCAGCCGGTCGCCGCCGGAGCGGATGTACGACAGGTCGGGGTTGCGGACCTGCTCGACGTCGTCGCCCAGGACGGTGACGTCGTGGCCCTGCTCGGCGAGCTCGTAGGCCAGGCCGCCGTCGCCGAGGTGCAGCACCGTGGAGAGGCGGTCGCCCACCATCCACTTGGCCGCGCGCGCTGCGGGGATGACGTCCACGTTCCGAGGCTACCGCCGGTCACGCCCGGCGCCCGGAGGCGTGCTGGGTACGCTGCCTGCGTGTCAGATCCGTTCATCGCAGCCGCGTCCCTCGAGGGCGTTCCGTCGGCGTTCCGCGCCGCCCGCGACGGGATGGACGCCGTCCTGCGCGACCGTGGCCTGCGCCGCAGCACGCCCGACGACACGGCGCGATCGCTGCTGATCGGCGCCTGGGCCACGGCCACGCTGGAGGGCAGCGAGTGCGAGCTCGACGAGCTCGCTTCCGGCGGGGGCGACGCCACGGCCCGAGCGGCGGTGCGGCTGTCCACCGAGCTGCTCGGCCTGCTGCCCACGTGGCAGCGCTCGCCGGTGCAGGCGATGGCCCGGATGCACGCCCTCGCGGCCGCCGGCTCGGTGCCCGACGACGACCTCGGCCGTCCGGTGAACCCGGCCGGGACGGCGCGGCTGACCCAGCTGGCCTCGCTGCTGGGCGCGAAGACCGAGGCGCCGGCCCTCGTGGTGGCCGCGCTCGTGCACGCCGAGATCGCCTCCGCGGGCGCGTTCGTCTCGCACAACGGCGTGGTGGCGCGTGCGGCAGAGCGGCTCGTGATGCTCGCGCGCGGGGTGGATCCCGCGTCGGTCACCGTGCCGGAGGCCGGTCACGTGGCTGCGGCCCCCGACTACTTCGCGGCGCTGGAGGCCTACGGGGCCGAGGAGGCGGGCGTCCACCGCTGGCTGCTCTACGCCGCGGAGGCGTTCACGCGCGGTGCCGAGGCCTCTCCGCTCGCCTCGCGCTGAGGCTCTGGAGCCGGGCACAGGACGACGGCGTCGGGGCTGGCCCGACGCCGTCGTGAAAGTCCGCATCTCGGCTACCAAGCGTGCCTTCGTCAATCATCGCCTCGGGGCCGGCATCGTGAACGACGGCGGGTGTCCCGTCTGCGATTGCCCTGTGGAAGGGAGATCGCCGCGTGGGTACCTTGCTGCGGACTGCTCTGGAATTCTGCCTCCAGCGTGCCTCACTGTGACCTGAATCACAAGGGACTTCGGCGCACGGTGACGTCGGATCACAGGGCTTCGCGCGGGCGGCGACGGATCGCCGCCGTGATCCCGAGGGCCAGCAGCGAGGCGGAGGCCGCGATCCCGCCGAGTGCCATCGCCTTGCCCGTGGTGGTCTCGGGGACGAGGCGCGAGCGCAGCGCCGTGGGCCGCTCGAAGGTCAGGATCGGCCAGCCCTCCTCGACGGCGCGGCGGCGCAGTCCCTTGTCCGGATTCACGGCGAAGGGATGGCCGACCGCCTCCAGCATCGGGATGTCGGTCTCGGAGTCGGAGTAGCCGAAGCTGTGGTCGAGGTCGTAGCCCTGGGTGGCGGCGAGCTCGCGCATCGCGGTGACCTTGTTGGGCCCGTACGAGTAGTGCAGGACCTTGCCCGAGTAGCGGCCGTCGACCTCCTCGAGCCGGGTGGCGATCGCGTGCGTGGCGCCCAGCATCTCGGCGATGGGCTCGACCATCTCGGACCCGGACGCCGAGACGATGATGACGTCGTGGCCCGCCTCGCGGTGCTCCTCGATGAGGTCGAGCGCCTCGGAGTAGACCAGCGGCTCGATCACGTCGTGCAGGGCCTCGCGAACGATCTGGCGCACCGTGACCGCGTCCCAGCCGGTGACCATCGCGCTGATCTCGTCGCGCATCCGCTCCAGCATGTCGTGGTCGGCACCGCCGGTGCTGAAGACGAGCTGGGCGTAGGCGCTGCGCAGGACCGCGCGCCGGCTGAGCAGTCCCTCGGCGAAGAGGGACTTGCTGAAGGCAAGCGTGCTGGACCTCGCGATGATGGTCTTGTCGAGGTCGAAGAACGCGGCGGGACGTCCCGCGGGAGTCGCCATGTGCCCCAGCGTAGGCGCTCGCACCCGCAGGATGCGGGCATTCGTCCACAGCCTGCGTCACACTCGTCGCACCGTCCACAGGCCCGGCGCGACCCCTCCCGCTCCACCCGGCGGCCCACGAGGGTGGGGTGATGGACATACGCGAACTCGCCGCCGCACCCCTGGTGGTCACCCATGACGAGTCCTTCGCGGAGAGTGCGCGGCGCTGGTGCGCCGCCGCCGGGCGCGAGCCCGAGACCCTGGAGGCAGCGCAGGACGTCCGCCGCGCGTGGCGGTCTGCATCCGCCGTGCTCGTCGACGCGCGCAGTCTCGAGGCGTTGCTGGCCGTGGACCTGCCGCGACGTGACGAGGTGGTGGTCGTCGCCGAGGACCCGCGCGAGGCGTGGCGTCCTGCCCTCGACCTGGGCGCGCGCGACGTGCTGGCCGACCACGAGGACGCCGCGATCGTGGGGGCTCTGGTGCGCGCGCTCGACGGCTCGGGGGAGGCGTGCGCGATAGCGGTGGTCGGGGCGTGCGGTGG
The DNA here is from genome assembly GCF_013868155.1 of Aeromicrobium phoceense. Lineage (NCBI taxonomy): Bacteria > Bacillati > Actinomycetota > Actinomycetes > Propionibacteriales > Nocardioidaceae > Aeromicrobium > Aeromicrobium phoceense. The sequence goes on along the minus strand of NZ_JACEOG010000001.1, from coordinate 469,835 downwards.
GGTCGGCGCGTCCACGCTGGCCGCGGCCACCGCCGGTCTGGCGGCGCGGCGCGACCTGAGGCCGGTGCTCGTCGACGGCGACCCGATGGGAGGCGGGCTCGATCTCGTCACGGGCGCCGAGGCCGTCGACGGGTCACGCTGGAACGACCTCGACGGGGCGGTGGGCCACGTGGGCGCGGCCGAGCTCGTCGAGAACCTGCCCGTCCACCGAGGCCTCGCGCTCGTGTCGTTCGGCCGGGCCGGTCGACCGGTCCACGGCAGCGCACCGGTGATCAGCGCCGCGATGCGAGGGTTCGACGTCGTGGTCGCCGACGTGCCCCGCCACCTGGACGACCTCGGTCGCGAGCTGGTGTCGCGCTCGGTGCTCACGGTGGTCGTCGTGCCACGACGGCTCCGAGGCCTGGTGGCGGCGCGGGCCCTGGTCGACAGGCTCGCGTCATGGTCGGGTGCGGTCGCGATCGTCACCCGGCCGGCGCCCTCGGGGATGCCGGCGGCTGCCGTCGGCAAGGAGCTGGGTCTGCCGGTGCTGGCCGACCTCGGCACCTCACGAAGGCTGGCGGCCGACCTCGAGCACGGCCTCGGCCCGATGCACGCCCGCACCGTGGTGGGTGCGGCGCGCCGGGTGCTCGACACGGTCGGGCTGCGGTGAGCGGGGTCCGTGCCGAGGTGGTCGAACGGGTCCGCCGACGGCTGGCCGCGTCGGGCGCCGAGCCCACACCGCACTCGGTGGCCGAGGCGTTGCGTGCCGAGGACCAGCTGTGGGGAACCACCACGGTGCTCGCGATCGTCGAGCAGCTCCGCAGCGAGGTGCTGGGCGCCGGGGTGCTGCAACCGTTGCTTGACCTGCCGGGTGTCACCGACGTCCTCGTGAACGGTGCTGACGGGGTCTACGTCGATGCGGGCGACGGCCTGGTGCTGCGGCCCGACGTCACCTTCGCCGACGAGCCCACGGTGCGCCGGCTGGCCCAGCGGCTCGCGGCCACCGCCGGACGCCGGCTCGACGACGCCTCGCCGTGGGTCGACGGCCGTCTCGGCGACGGCACCCGGTTGCACGCCGTGCTGTCGCCGGTGGCGCGCACGGGCACCGTGATCTCACTGCGCGTGCCACCCCGGGCAGCGATGACCCTCGCCGAGCTGGAAGTGGGCGGGTCCGTCGCGCCGCCGATGGCCGACGCCCTGCGTGACCTGGTCGCCACGCGCCGCAGCTTCCTTGTCACGGGCGGCACGGGGACCGGGAAGACCACGGTCCTCGCGGCCCTCCTCGGGCTGGTGCCGGTCGAGCAGCGGATCGTGGTGGTCGAGGACTCCGACGAGCTGCGGCCGCGCCACCCGCACGTCGTCGGGCTCGTCGCCCGGCCGCCGAACGTCGAGGGTGCGGGCACCGTCGGGCTCCGCGATCTCGTCCGCCAGGCGCTGCGCATGCGCCCGGACCGCATCGTGGTGGGCGAGGTGCGCGGCGCCGAGGTCGTCGACCTCCTGGCGGCGCTCAACACCGGTCACGAGGGTGGCTGTGGCACGGTGCACGCGAACGCACCCGACGACGTCCCGGCCCGGATGGAGGCGCTCGGCATCGCGGCCGGGCTCACTCGCGACGCGGTCCACGCCCAGGTCGCCGCCGGCCTCGACGCCGTCGTCCACGTCGCCCGCCACGCCGACGGGCGGCGCGAGGTCGCCGCGCTGGCCGACCTCGGCACCGACCAGCGCGGCCGGTTGCTCGTGCGACCCCGGCTGCGGGTCCACCGTGGCCGGCCCGTCGACCCGTGAGGGAGGTCGGTGCGCTGCTGGCGGTGGCGGCGGTGCTGGTCTGGCGGCCGCCGTGGGCGTGGGTGCGGCTGCGGACGGAACGGGGCGCGCGACGACGGCCCGGTCCGCGATCGTTCCTCGCACTGGCGGGCCTCGGCTCGGCGCTCAGCCTGTCCACCCTCCCGCCGGCGCCCACGATCCTTGCCTGGACCGGCATGGCGGTGGCCGTGGCCGCTGGCGTCCGGTACGCCAGGTCGCGAGCGCGCCTCGCCCGCCTCGCCGTCCGGGACGAGTGCCAGCTGGTGATCGACGGGCTCGTCGGCGAGCTCCGCAGCGGAATCCCGCCGGCGACGGCCGTGCAGCGGCTCGAGGGCGAGGCGCCGATCCTGCGTCCCGCTGCGATGGCGGCGATGACCGGAGGCGATGTGGCGGCCGCCCTGGTGGAGGTCGGTCGCCGCCCGGGTGCTGGCTCGCTCGGGTCGCTCGGCCAGGCCTGGGCGGTGTCGCAGGCGTGCGGTGTGCCGCTCGCCGACACGCTCGAGCGCGTGCGCGAGGCGGCGCGGGAAGAGCATGAGCTCGACCGCGAGCTCTCCACCGGTGTCGCCCCGGCGCGCGCGACCGCCCTGCTGGTGATCGCGATGCCGCCCCTGGGGCTCGGCCTGGGTACCGGACTCGGGGTCGACCCGTTGCGGGTCGTCACCACCACGACCGCCGGGGCACTCTGCGTCGCGCTCGGTGTCGCCTTCGCGGTCGCCGGGGTGCTGTGGATCGAGCGGATCGCCGACCGTCTCGAGGCCGGCGGATGATCGCGGGCATGCTGGTCGCGTGCGCGCTGCTGCTCGTGGTGCCCGGACCGGCGCGGCGGCGCCGTCGACGACTTCGCCGTGACGCACCTCCGCGGCGGCTCGACCGCGCCGTGCTCGTCGCGGCCTGCGTCCCGCTGGCCGGATGGATGGTCTTCGGGAGCATCGGGCTGCTGGCCGGTGTCGCCGCCGCGCCCCTCGTGCACCGGCACGTGGGGCGCTGGGAGTCCGTGGGCGAGACGCGGCGCAGGGTCCTGCTCATCCGGGGAGCCCCGCTGGCGCTCGACCTGGTGGCGGCGGTGCTCGCGGCGGGCCGGTCGCCGCACGAGGCCGTCATCGCGGTCGCGACCCAAACGCCCGGTCCCGTGGGTCACGAGCTGACTGCACTCGCCCACCGTGTGCGGCTGGCGGCGGACCCGGCGACGGCGTGGAGATCACTCGACGGCGACGTCCTCGAGCCGGTCGGGCGCGCGTTCGCGCGGGCGGAGGCTTCCGGAGCCGCCGTCGTCCCGCTGATCCGCGACGCCGCCGAGGACCTCCGGCGTGCCGATCGCGCGCAGCGGCGCGAGGCGGTGGGACGGGTCGGGGTCCGCACCACCCTGCCGATGGGGCTGTGCCTGCTGCCGGCGTTCGTCCTGGTCGGTGTGGCGCCGACGGTGCTCGCGGTCCTCGGCTCGGTCCGCTTCTGAGTTGTCCCCATGCGGAGCCCACGCCATCGGGCTTGTCCCCAGCCCGCCGCGGCCACCGCACTTCCGGGCAGCAGCAGCCCATCTTCGGGTGTCACATCATCCGTTGGAAGGACACCCATGAAGTTGATCACTGCCCTGCGCCGCCACGTCGACCGAGCCGACGAGCGGGGCATGAGCACGTCCGAGTACGCCGTCGGAACGCTGGGCGCCTGCACGATCGGTGGCGTCCTGGTGAAGGTCGGCCAGTCCGAGTGGTTCGGCGAGCTGGTCCAGGACCTCATCAGCCGGATCCCCGACCTGCTGCCGTTCTGACCCCCGTGGCCGCGGCACCCCGCGCGGGTGCCGCGGCCACCCCACCCCGGAGGAGGGACATGCACCGTCTTCACCGCACCGCCACGGACGAGCAAGGCCAGGTGACGGCCGAGTTCGCCGTGGGCGCCCTCGGCGCCGTCACGATCGCGGGCGTCATCCTGGGCGGCCCCGAGGCGGTCGTCGGCCGGTGGGCGCGCTCGTTCGTCGCCGAGCAGCTCACGCGAGCCCTCGCCTCGCCCCTGCCCGATCTCGTCCCATGGCCGTGGTGAGGCGCACCGAGCGCGGCATGGTCACCGCCGAGACGGTGGTCGTGCTGCCGTTCGTCGTGCTGGTGGCCTTCGTGCTGGTCTGGGTCGTCTCGCTGGGTGTCACCCAGATTCTGGTGTCCGACGCCTCGCGTGAGGCGGCGCGCCTCATCGCTCGCGGCCAGCCGGTCGACGAGGCCCGCAGGGCGGTCGAGCAGGCCGTGCCCGGCTCGCGGGTACGCGTCTCGGTCGAGGACGGCCGGGCCGGCGTCACCGTGAGGTACCGGGCACGACTGCCGCTCGTGCCGCGGGTCCGACTCGACCTGGAGGGCCGATCCGTGGCGGTCGTCGAGTGAGGCCCGAACGTGGCTCGGCGACGGTGCAGGCCCTCGCCGTCGTCGCGCTGCTGACCCTCGTGGCGTTCACGTGCCTGCAGGTGGCGCTGGCCGTCTCGTTGCGGCAACGAGCCGCAGCGGCCGCCGACCTGTCGGCACTCGCCGCGTCGCGTGCCAGCGTCGAGGGGGAGGAGCCCTGCGAGGCCGCCCGCTCGGTGGCGGCCGAGAACGGCGCGCGGTTGCGGGCGTGCCGGATGGACGCCGACGTCGCCACGGTCACCGCACGAGCCGAGGGCCCGCGCTGGTCGATCGGGCGCTGGATGTCCGACCAGCGGGCCCGCGCCGCCCCCGCCTGGTACCTCGAGTGAGGCCGGCGGGGGCGGGAGGCAGGACTAACTCCGGGCGTCCTCGGTGGCGTCGAGCTCGGCCGCGTCGAGCTCGTTCGCGTCGTCCTCTGTGGGAGTCGTCTCCTCGAACACGAGGGCGAAGTCCTCACCGTGCTGCTCGACGCCGGCCAGGACGGCATCCTCCACGAGGGTCTGACCCAGGTCCTCGCGCAGGATGATCGGATCGAGGCGCAGGTCGCGGTAGAGCGACACGCACAGCAGGACCATCACCAGCAGGAACGGCAGCGCCGCCACGATGGTCAGCGCCTGGAGGCCCTGCAGAGCCACAGGGTCGCCGGGATCGCCGATGAGCAGCATGATGGCCGCCACGGCGCCGGTCAGCGAACCCCAGAAGACGACGGTCCACGTCGACGGGTGGATCGAGCCGCGCTGCGACAGGGTGCCCATCACCAGCGACGCCGCGTCAGCGCCCGACACGAAGAAGATGCCCACGAGGATCATCACGAGCACCGTGGTGATCGCCGGGATCGGGTACTGCTGCAACAGGTCGAACAGCGCGTAGTTGGAGTTCACCGACGACTCGCCGCCGGAGATGGCGTCGGCCTCGCTGATGCCCGCGCCGCCGAAGATGGCGAACCAGATGAGGCTGACCATGCTCGGCACCAGCAGGACGCCGGTGACGAACTGGCGGATGGTGCGGCCGCGGCTGATGCGAGCGATGAACATGCCGACGAAGGGGGTCCACGAGACCCACCAGGCCCAGTAGAAGATCGTCCACGCGCCGAGCCAGTCGGCCACGTCGTCGCCACCGCTGGCGTTGGTGCGACCGGCCATCTCGGGCAGGAAGGCCACGTAGTCGGCGATCGACGTCGGGATGAGGTTGAGCATCGTCAGCGTGGGGCCGGCGATGAAGACGAAGGCCGCCAGGACGAGCGCGAGCACCATGTTGATGTTCGACAGCCACTGGATCCCCTTGGCGACGCCCGAGACGGCCGAGAGGATGAACAGGATCGTCAGCACCACGATGATCGAGACGACGAGCGTCTCGCCGACGGACTCGACCCAGCCGTTGTGCTCGATGCCTGCCCCGATCTGCAGGGCGCCCAGGCCCAGGGAGGCGGCCGAGCCGAACAGCGTGGCGAAGATGGCCATGATGTCGATGGCCTTGCCGATCGGGCCCTCGGTCTGGCGGCGACCCAGCACGCGGGTGAACGCGGCGGAGATCAACTGCGGGCGACCGAGGCGGAACGTGCCGTAGCCGATCGCCAGGCCCACGACCGCATAGACGGCCCACGGGTGAAGCGTCCAGTGGAACAGGGTCTGCGACATCGCCACCTGGACGGCGGCGTCGGAGCCGGCCGTGGCCGTGTCCGGCGGCGGGGAGAGGTAGAACGTCAGCGGCTCGGCGACGCCCCAGAACATCAGGCCAATGCCCATGCCCGCGCTGAACATCATCGCGATCCACGAGGTGGTCCGGAACTCCGGACGCTCGCCGTCCTGGCCGAGCGGGATCTTGCCGTAGCGGCTGGCGGCGAGCCAGATCGCGAACACGACGAAGCCGGTGGTCGACAGGACGAACAGCCAACCGGTGTACTCGATCACCCAGGACTGGGCCTGCGAGGCACGTTCACCGAGTGCGGCCTGGTCGAGGATGCCCCACAGCACGACGACCAGGGCGAGTGCCGCAGCGACGCCGAAGACGACGCGGTCGAGCGCTGATTCTGGTCGGTGTTCCACCTCCGGCTCGAAGATGTCGGTGGATGTTCGGTCGTTGCCGGTGGGCATCAGTAACTACCTCTCATGGTCGGAAAGGATGGGGTGCAAACCTGTCAACCCTTGCATCCGAGGCCAAGAAGAGCCAATCGCGCTCGCCGTTCAGGCGGGTGCGGACGACAGCACGGCGTCGAGCAGCAGGACCGCTCCGGCCTTGTCGAGCGGGTGGTTCCCGTTGCCGCACTTGGGCGACACGACGCACGACGGACACCCGTCGCGGCAGGGGCAGTCGGCGATGGTCTGACGGGTCATCCGCAGCCAGGCGGCCATCTGCTCGTACCCTCGTTCGGCGAACCCGGCACCGCCGCGATGGCCGTCGTGGACGAACACCGTGAGGCGCCCCGTGTCGGGGTGGTAGGCCGTCGACAGCCCGCCGATGTCCCAGCGGTCGCAGGTGGCCAGCAGGGGCAGGATGCCGATCGCGGCGTGTTCCGCGGCGTGCGCCGCACCGGGCAGCAGCTCGGGATCCATCAGCCCGCCGGCGAGGTCGGGATCGAGCGTCCACCACACGGCCGCGGTGGGCAGGGTCCGCTCGGGCAGGTCGAGGGGCTCCTCGCCGATCACGCGGCCCGTGCTGCGGTCGCGGATCTGGTAGCCGATCACCTGGCTGGCCACCTCGACGTCACCGAAGGCCACGGTGGCCGGGCCCCACTCCACCCGGCGGCGCTCCTCGATGACCGTCACGGCCGTCGAGCTGCGCGCGCTCGTGGTGTGGTGGACGTCGGCGCGCCGGACGACGGCGGCTCCCTGGTCGGGGTCGTAGGACTCCACGAGGTGGTCCTCACCGCGGTGCACGTAGATCGCCCCCTCGTGCACCTCGGCGTCGGCGGACCCGGCGTCCACCGTGCCGACGAGTCGCCCGGTGCTGCCCTCGACGATCTGCACGGGGTGCCCGCCGGCGGAGCGGATGTCGGCCAGGTCGACGGCCCGCTCGCGGCTGGTCCAGAACCATCCGGCGGCGCGGCGGCGCAGCATCCCGGCGGCCTCGAGCGCGGCGACCCCCTCGGCGGCGCGCGGCCCGAAGGGGCCGAAGTCGGCCTCGGTGAGCGGCAGCTCCTGCGCGGCGGCCGCGAGGTGCGGGCCGAGCACGTAGGGGTTCTCGGGGTCGAACACGGTGGCCTCGACCGGCGCGCCGAGGACTGCCTCGGGATGGTGCACGAGAAACGAGTCGAGCGGGTCGTCGCGGGCGATCATGACGCCCACCGAGTCGACGCCGGCGCGACCGGCGCGGCCCCACTGCTGCCACAGGGCCGCCCGGGTGCCGGGGAAGCCGACCGTGACGACGGCGTCCAGCCCGGCGATGTCGATGCCGAGCTCGAGGGCGTTGGTGCTGGCCAGGCCGAGCAGGTCGCCCGAGCGCAGGCGGCCCTCCAGCTCGCGCCGCTCCTCCGGGAGGTAGCCGCCGCGGTAGGTGGCCACCCGTCCCGCGAGCTCGGGCTCGACCTCGGCCAGCGCCCGCGACGTGGTCATCGCCAGCTGCTCGGCGCCGCGGCGCGAGCGCACGAACACGAGCGTGCGGGTGCCCCCGACGACGAAGTCGGTCAGCAGGTCGGCGGCCTCCGAGCCCGCGGACCGGCGCACCTCCACGCCGTCGTCGCGCGCCGCCTGCAGCGGCGGCTGCCAGAACGCCACGGTGCGCGCGGCGTGGGGCGAGGCGTCCTCGGTGACGGCGGTGACCGGAGCGCCGATGAGCCGCTCGGCCGACGCCGCCGGCTCGGCGACCGTGGCCGAGGACAGCACGAACAGCGGGTCGGCGCCGTAGTGCCGGCAGATCCGTCGGAGGCGGCGCAGGATCAGGGCGACGTGCGCTCCGAACACCCCGCGGTAGTGGTGGCACTCGTCGATCACGACCACCCGAAGACCGGCCAGCAGGCGTGCCCAGCGGTCGTGCTGGGGCAGGATCGTCCGGTGCAGGATGTCGGGATTGGCCAGCACCCAGTTCGCGTGGTCACGCGCCCAGACACGCTCCTCGCGGCTGTTGTCGCCGTCCACCGTGGCGGGCCGCAAGCCCGGCACGCCCGTGGGGAGGCGGCGCAGCTGGTCGGCCGCGAGCGCCTTGGTGGGCGCGAGGTAGAGCACCGACGGCCGCCGGGCGCCAGCGAGCCCGGAGCCGCCACGACCCTCGCGCAGGGCCTGTAGCGCCGCCGCCTGGTAGACGAGCGACTTGCCCGAGGCCGTGCCGGTGGAGACCACGACGTGGCGCCGGTCGTGCAGGGCCGCGAGGGCCTCGGCCTGGTGCCCCCACAGCACGTCGGCGCCCTCGGCGGCGAACAGCTCGCGCACCTCGGGGTCGATCCAGTCGGGCCACGGCTCGACGACGGGCTCCACCGCGGGGTGGTGCTGCACGTGCACGAGCCGCTCCGCATGGCGGGCGAGAACGGGGTGCAGGGGCATGGGAAGAAGTCTCCCGCACGCACCTGACAGGCCCGGCGCGTGCATTCGACTGGGGAGAAGCGGGTCCGGATGATTGAATTCGAACATGGATCTCACTCTCACCGAACGGGAGTCGCCTCCGTTCCACGTGGTCGAGGTCGCGGGGGAGATCGATGTCTACACCGCGCCGCGCCTCCGCGAAGTCGTCGTCGGAGCGATCGACGACGGACACACCCGGTTGGTCATCGACATCGAGAACGTCGCGTTCCTCGACTCGACCGGCCTCGGCGTGCTCGTCGGAGCGCTGAAGCGCGTGCGCGCCGACCATGGCTCGCTCGACATCATCTGCACCAGCGAGCGACTGCTGCGCATCTTCGCGATCACCGGCCTGGACAAGGTCTTCGGTCTGCACACCTCGATGGACGAGCTGGTCTCCTGACCGTGACGGATCCCGACGTCGGCAGGCTCCGCGACGCGATCGCCGGGTTCACCGTCGACGCCGTCTACGGCGTGCTCGGCGAGGCCGCTTGGCGTGCCCTCGCCCGCAACGAGACCACGCCCGGACTCCGCGCGACCACCGACGGCTCGGCCCTCTCCACCCTGATCCGCCTGTTCCAGCTCCAGGCCGTCGTCCCGCGGACGCACGCCGAGGCGGCCTTTGGTGCAGCGTGGGAGTCGGCGCGCTCGCTCGGCCTCGTCGAGGTCGACGGCGACGACGCCCGCGCGCTGCTCGACCTGCGTCCGTACGGCGACGAGGAGCACGACTGGTGGGTCGTCTGCGACCTGACGCCCGGACTCGACGGTCGCGAGAACCCGCGCGACCCCTCGTACGTGCTGGGCATCAGCGAGGCCTCCTCCTCCCTCGCGCAGCTGACCGTGCGCCCGGACGTCGGCCGTGCGCTCGACCTCGGCACGGGGTGCGGGGTGCAGGCGCTGCACCTGGCGACCCATGCGCGCGAGGTCGTCGCCACCGACGTGAATGCTCGCGCCGTCCGGCTCGCACGGCTCACCGCGGCGCTGAACGGGATCGACGTCGACGTGCGCGACGGCAGCCTGTTCGACCCCGTCGAGGGCGAGCGCTTCGACCTGATCAGCACCAACCCGCCGTTCGTGGTCTCGCCGCCCGAGGGCGACCGGCTGGTCTACCGCGAGACCGGGTTCCCCGGTGACGAGGTCGTGCGGCGCATCGTCACGCAGGCCGACGCCCACCTGAACGACGGCGGCTGGTGCCAGGTGCTCGCGGCGTGGATCCACGAGGACGGCGTCCCGTGGCAGGAGCGGCTCGGCGCCTGGATCGAGCCCACCGGCCTCGACGCCTGGGTCGTGCAGCGCGAGCGCGTCGACCTGCCCGAGTACGCCGAGATGTGGCTGGCCGACGCGGGCCTGCGCCACGGCGCGGGCCACCGCGAGCGCTACGACCGGTGGCTCACGTGGTTCGCCGAGCAGCGGATCGAGGCGATGGGCTTCGGCTGGATCACGCTGCGCAGGGCCGGCCGCGCCGTGCCCCAGGTGCGGATCGAGGAGTACACGGGCCCGGTCGCCCAGCCCGTCGGCCCCGAGTTCGCCGCCTGGGCCGAGCGCGCCGACGCGCTCGACGCCGGCGATGTGCTCGACCGGCGCTGGCGCGTGGGCGCCGACGTGGTGCAGGAGACGGCCGGCCCGGTCGGTGCGCCGGACCCCGCCGTGATCCGCGCCGTGCGGATGTCGGGGCTGCGCACCTCGCGCCAGCTCGACACGATCGAGGCGGGCCTGCTGTCGGCCAGCGACGGCGACCTCACGGCGGGGCAGATCCTCGACGCGATCTCCCAGCTGCTCGACCAGGACGCCGCGCAGGTCAGGAGCACCTACGCCCCGATCGTGACGGACCTCGTCGCCGACGGCTTCCTGACGGCCTGACGCTCAGACGTCGCTGACCTCGGCCGGGCGGCGCGAGCGCTGCGCCGCCAGCGACCCCATCGCGATCAGCAGCGCCGCGCCTCCGCCGACGGCGAAGCCGGCCGCCGCTCCCTCGTGGTCGATGGCCAGGCCGATGAGCGGTGCCGCGACCGCTCCGCCGACCGTGAACGCCGTGGCCTGGTAGCCCATCGCCTCGCCGCGCCACGCCTCGTCGGTGAGCTTCGCGATCCACTCGCTGCACGCGGTCATGATCGGCGCGCAGAGCAGGCCCGCCGGGATGCACGCGATCGCCAGGACCCACGGCGTGTGGGCAATGCCGATCGGGATCGTCAGGACACCCATCGCCAGCAGCAGATAGGAAGGACGGATCGAGGCGGGCCGGGCTCCGTAGATCAGTCCGCCCACGAGGGAGGAGAGTCCCCAGCCCAGGTAGACCACGCCGACCAGCCCGACCGCGTCGAGCTCGCGCAGGACGGCGATGATGCCCAGGTCGGTGGCCATCAGCGCGATCATCGCGCCGCCGGAGATGAGGAAGAGGAACACCAGGTCGGTGGTGAGCCAGCGGGTGCCGGGCTCACGGGCCACGGTCACCGAGTCGGCGCTGCGGGTGGGCGGGTCGAGCCGCCACAGGATGCCCAGCCCGATCGCGACGGTGCCCGCGACCGCCACCAGAGCGACCTGCGGCGACGCGGCCACGACGAGGGCGCCCGCGGCGGCGGGACCGATGATGAAGGAGGCCTCCGCGCACACCGAGTCCAGCGCGAACGCGCTCCGGTGATGGCTCGAGGGCAGCCGCGCGGCGAGCGAGATCCGCACGATCGAGTGCACCGGAGCGATGAACAGCCCGGCGGCGAACGCCAGCGGCAGCAGCCACAGGTAGGTGGAGACCGCCGCCAGCGGGTAGACGACGAACAGCACCGCGATCGACGGGAGCAGTGCCCGGCGCAGGCCCAGCCGGTCGATCAGGCGACCGCGCCACGGGGCGCCGACGGCCGCTCCGACGGTCTCGGCGGCGGCGATCAGACCGGCCTGTCCGTAGCTGCCGCCCAGACCCTCGACGACGAGCAGCGTCAGGACGAGCGGCAGCGCCATCAGGGGGATTCGCGCGAGGAACGCCGCGACGTACAGAGGTACGGTTCCGGGTGACCTGAGCACGTCCCCGTAGGTCACCTTCTCCACTTGCGGGATTCTTCCACGCCTGAGGGCGGTGAGAAAAATGGTTGACAGGAGGCGCTACGGTGGGCCTCCCACGGCCCCACATCCCCATCAGGCCTGCTCGGAGGAACCCAACGTGACATCACTGGTGATCGTCGAGTCGCCCAACAAGGTGCGCAGCATCGCTGCCTACCTGGGCGACGGCTACGTCGTCTCCTCCTCGGTCGGTCACATCCGCGACCTGCCGCAGGGAGCCGACCAGATCCCCGCCAAGTACAAGGGTGAGGCCTGGGCCCGGCTGGGCGTCGACGTCGACAACCGGTTCGAGCCGGTCTACGTCGTCCCCGCCGAGAAGAAGAAGCAGATCACCGAGCTGAAGCGGCTGCTGAAGGACGCTGACGAGCTCGTCCTGGCGACGGATGAGGACCGCGAGGGCGAGGCCATCGCGTGGCACCTCTTCGACGAGCTCAAGCCGAAGGTCCCGGTGAAGCGCATCGCCTTCAACGAGATCACGAAGGAGGCGATCGACCGCGCGATCGCCAACCCCCGCGACATCGACCAGGACCTCGTCGACGCGCAGGAGACCCGCCGCATTCTCGACCGTCTCTACGGCTACGAGATCAGCCCGGTCCTGTGGAAGAAGGTCATGAGCGGCCTGTCCGCCGGCCGCGTGCAGTCCGTCGCCACCCGTCTCGTCGTCGAGCGCGAGCGCGACCGGATGGCCTTCCGCACCGCCTCCTACTGGGATCTCGAGGCCACCTTCGGCTGCGACCTGGAGCCCTCGCGCTTCCCGGCGAAGCTGGCCGCGGTCGACGGCAAGCGCGTCGCCTCGGGTTCGAACTTCGACAGCACCGGCACCCTGAAGGGCGACGTCGTCCACCTCGACGAGCCCACGGCCGCCGGCCTGGCCACCGCCCTGGAGGGTCGTGAGTTCGCGGTCCGCTCGGTGGAGTCCAAGCCCTACACGCGTCGGCCCTACGCGCCGTTCCGCACCACCACGCTGCAGCAGGAGGGCTCCCGCAAGCACGGCTTCGGCGCCCAGCGCACGATGTCGATCGCCCAGAAGCTGTACGAGGGCGGCTACATCACCTACATGCGCACCGACTCGGTCACGCTCTCGCAGACGGCGCTCAAGGCCGCCCGTGCCCAGGTCAAGGAGCTCTACGGAGCCGACTACCTGCCCGACAGCCCCCGCGTCTACACCTCCAAGGTCAAGAACGCCCAGGAGGCGCACGAGGCGATCCGCCCGGCCGGCGAGAGCTTCCGCACCCCGAAGGAGACCGGCCTCTCCGGCGACGAGCTCAAGCTGTACGAGCTGATCTGGAAGCGCACGATCGCGTCGCAGATGGCCGACGCGAAGGGCAACTCGGTCTCGATCCGCATCGGCGCGGCCACCGAGGACGGCCGCGACGTCGAGTTCGGTGCGTCGGGCCGCACCATCACCTTCCACGGCTTCCTCAAGGCGTACGTCGAGTCCACCGAGGACCCCGACGCCGAGGGCGACGACCAGCAGACCAAGCTGCCCAACCTCTCCGAGGGCGACCGCGTCACCGCGGTCGAGCTGGCGGCCGCGGGCCACCAGACGAAGCCTCCGGCGCGCTACACCGAGGCCAGCCTCATCAAGGAGCTGGAGGACCGGGAGATCGGCCGTCCCTCCACCTACGCCTCGATCGTCAACACGATCCAGAACCGCGGCTACGTCTACAAGAAGGGCACGGCGCTGGTGCCGGCCTGGGTCGCGTTCAGCGTGATCCGGCTGATGGAGCAGCACTTCCCGCGCCTCGTGCAGTACGAGTTCACCGCCGAGCTCGAGGGCGTGCTCGACGAGATCTCGCACGGCCGCGAGAACCGCGTGTCCGTCCTCGAGGCCTTCTGGGCCGGCGAGAACGAGAACGACACCGGCCTGAAGCGGCTGGTGGACAACCTCCCCGAGATCGACGCGCGTGGCCTGGCCACGTTCGACCTCGGCGAGGGCATCGCCGTGCGCGTTGGCCGCTACGGCCCGTACGTCGAGGGCCCGCCGATGGTCGCGGCGAAGGACGGCGGCGAGCAGCCCACGCGCGCCAACGTGCCCGAGGACCTGCCGCCGGACGAGCTCACACTCGAGAAGGCCAAGGAGCTGCTGGCCACCCCGGCCGGCATGGAGAAGGTGCTGGGCACCCACCCAGAGACCGGCCTGGAGGTCGTCGCCAAGAACGGCCGCTACGGCCCGTACGTCACCGAGGCGCTGCCCGAGGACGCGAAGAAGAGCGCGAAGCCGCGCACGGCGAGCCTGTTCAAGTCGATGGACCTCGACTCGGTCACCCTCGAGGACGCGGTGCGCCTGCTGACGCTCCCGCGCGTGGTCGGAACCGACGCCGAGGGCCAGGAGATCACGGCGCAGAACGGTCGCTACGGGCCCTACCTGAAGAAGGGCACCGACTCGCGCTCTCTGGAGAGCGAGGAGCAGCTGCTCACGATCACCGAGGAGGAGGCCCGCGCGATCTACGCGCAGCCCAAGACCTACGGTCGCCGCGCCGCCGCCGCTCCCCTCAAGGAGCTGGGCGAGGACCCCACGAGCGGTCAGCCGATCGTGGCGAAGGACGGCCGCTTCGGCGCCTACGTCACCGACGGCGAGTACAACGCCACGCTGCGCAAGGACGACGACATCGCCACCCTGACGCACGAGCGCGCGGTGGAGCTGCTGGCTGAGCGTCGCGCGAAGGGGCCCGCCAAGAAGGGCGGCAAGAAGACGACGAAGAAGGCCACGAAGAAGCCGGCCGCGAAGAAGACCACGGCCAAGAAGACGGCGGCGAAGAAGACCACGAAGAAGGCGCCGGCGAAGAAGTCCTGACCCGGACGCGGGCCAAGGTCTCGCCCGCGACCTCGGTCGTGCCCTACGGTGAAGGCAATCTTCGCCGATCGGAGCAGGCCATGACCGAGATCCCGACGTACACGATGGCTCAACGGCTGGGCGCCGAGGCGCTCGGCACCTTCTGGCTGGTCTTCGGTGGCTGTGGCACGGCGATCTTCGCCGCCACCGCGATCCCCGTCGACGCGCAGATGGCAGTGGGGGTGGGCTGGCTGGGCGTCGCGTTCGCCTTCGGCCTCACGGTGCTCACCGGCGCCTACGCCTTCGGACACGTCTCCGGCGGCCACTTCAACCCGGCGGTCTCCGTCGGGCTCGCGATGGCCAAGCGCTTCGACTGGAAGGACCTGCCGGGGTACGTCGTCGCGCAGGTGGCGGGTGCCACCGTGGCCGGCGCGGTCCTGCTCGTGATCGCCCAGGGCATCGGCGGCGGGTTCGACGCCGTCGAGTCGGGCTTCGCCACGAACGGCTACGACGACCGCTCGCCGATGGGCTACAACCTGATGTCGGTCGCGCTCATCGAGGTCGTGCTGACGGCGGTCTTCCTGTACGTGATCCTCGGCGCCACGGCCAAGCGCGCGGCCGTCGGCTTCGCGGGTCTGTCGATCGGCCTGTCGCTGACGCTGATCCACCTCATCAGCATCCCGGTCTCCAACACCTCGGTGAACCCCGCACGGTCGCTGGGCGTGGCCTGGTTCGCCGGCAGCGACGCCCTCATGCAGGTGTGGATCTTCATCCTCGCGCCGGTGCTGGGTGCGGCGATCGCCGGCTTCACGCACAGCTTCCTGCTCGGGCCCGATCTCGAGACCGACCGGTAGCTCAGGTCCCGCCCACCATCGGTCCGGGTGTCGGCAGTGCCGACTAGGCTCGCCCCATGCAGCCAACGGACGACCCCCTCGTCACCGAGGTCGGCGTCTTCGTCGCGTTCGAGGGCGGCGAGGGATCGGGCAAGTCCACCCAGTCGCGCCTGCTCGCCACGTGGGTCGAGTCCCAGGGCAAGACCGCGCTGCTCACGCGTGAGCCCGGGGGCACCGGAGTCGGCGCGATGCTGCGCTCGATCGTGCTCGACCCGGCCACCGGCGACCTCTCGCCCCGCACCGAGGCCCTGATCTACGCCGCCGACAAGGCCGAGCACGTCGACACCCTGATCCTGCCGGCCCTGGCCGACGGCGCGGTGGTCATCACCGACCGCTACGTCGACTCCACCCTCGCCTACCAAGGGGCCGGACGGGCGCTGCACGTCGGCGAGCTCGAGTCGCTGGCCCGGTGGGCCACCGCCGACCTCCGTCCGCACCTCACGGTCGTGCTCGACGTCGACCCGCGGATCGGCCTGGGCCGGGCCGGCGAGCCCGACCGGATCGAGGGCGAGCCGGTGGAGTTCCACGAGCGCGTGCGCCAGCACTTCCTCGACCTCGCCGCGGCCGATCCCGAGCACTACGTCGTGCTCGACGCGAGCGAGTCGCCCGAGGCGATCCACGACCGGGTCGTCGCCGCCGTCGGGCCGTGGCTGGCCCAGGCCCGAGGAGCCGAGGCGTGACCGCCCCCGTCTGGGCCGAGCTCGTCGGGCAGGACGACGTCGTCGCCACCCTGGGCTCCGCGGTGGCCGGGCAGATGACCCATGCCTGGCTGTTCACCGGACCGCCCGGATCCGGGCGCTCCAACGCCGCGATGGCCTTCGCCGCCGCGCTGCAGTGCGAGAACGGCGGCTGCGGCACGTGCCGGTCGTGCGTCACCGCCGCGGCCGGCAGCCATCCCGACATCGCCGTCATCAACACCGACGGGCTGAGCATCGGCGTCGACGCGGCGCGCGATGCGGTCCGGCGGGCGGCGCTGCACCCGTCGCAGGGCCGCTACCAGATCCTCGTGGTGGAGGACGCCGATCGGCTCACCGACCAGGCCGCCAACGCACTGCTCAAGGCGATCGAGGAGCCGGCGCCGGGCACCGTGTGGCTGCTGTGCGCCCCCGCCGTGGAGGACGTCATCATGACGATCCGCTCGCGGTGTCGTCCCGTGCTCCTGCGCACCCCTCCGGCCTCGGCGATCGCCCGGCTGCTGCACGAGCGCGACGGCATCGAGCTGGAGGTCGCCCGGCGGGCGGCCGCCGCCGCGCAGGGACACATCGGCCGGGCGCGTGGACTCGCGCGCGACCCCGAGGCACGTCGCAGGCGGGCCGAGATCCTGTCGCTGCCGGTCGGGCTGCGCGGTCTCGGCGACTGCTTCCGCGCCGCCCAGCGGATCGACCAGGAGGCCAACGCCCGGGCCAAGGAGCGCTGCGACGTGCTCGACGCCCGCGAGCTGTCGAACCTCCAGGAGTCGTGGGGCGTCGAGGAGCGGGGCCGCCGTCCCGCCGGGTACGCGGGCGCCCTGTCCTCCCTCACGAAGGAGCAGGAGCGGCGCCGCAAGCGGATGGCGCGCGACGCCATCGACGGCGTGCTGCTCGATCTGCTCTCCTTCCAGCGCGACGTGCTGACGCTCCAGCTCGGCACGGGCGCCGAGGCGATCAACGCCGACGTCGCCGACGACATCGCCACCATGGCGGCGCGCACCACGCCCGAGGGCACACTGGCGTCGATCGACGCGATCGTGGCGTGCCGCGACGCTCTCCAGGCCAACGCGGCGCCCCAGCTGGCGCTCGAGCACATGATGTCGAGGTTCCTCGGATGAGACGTTTCACCGTGATCACGCTGGTCTCCGTGCTCGTGGTCGCACTGGTCGCGGGCGCGGTCAGCGCGCTGTTCCTCGTCGACCGCCCGGCTCCCGACCCGAAGCCCACGGGCGAGGCGGCACCGGCCGGCCTCGAGCGGTTCTACGCGCAGAAGCCCACGTGGCGCGACTGCCGTGACGACCGCTGCACCACGATCGAGGTCCCGGTCGACTACGCCCGTCCCGACGGCGAGACGCTGCGGCTGGCCGTGCGCCGCGTCCCGGCCACCGGCGACCGCGCGTCCGCGATCTTCACGAACCCCGGCGGTCCGGGCGGCTCGGCCCTCGACTTCGTCGGCTACCTCGCGAGCGAGCTGCCCGACGACCTGCGCCGCACCAACGACGTGATCGGCGTCGACCCGCGCGGCGTCGGCGAGAGCACGCCCCTGGAGTGCCTCTCCGACGAGCGGTTCGACGCCTTCATCGACACCGATCCCGACCCCGACGACGAGGCGGGCGTCGCCGCGCTCACGCGCTCGGTCGAGGAGATGGGCACCGCCTGCCGCGAGAAGTCCGGCGAGCTCTCCGCCCACGTCTCCACCGACGAGGCCGCCCGCGACCACGACATCGCCCGCGCCGTGCTGGGCCAGGACACGATGCGCTGGTTCGGCTTCTCCTACGGCACCCAGCTGGGCGCCACCTATGCCGACCTGTTCCCCGAGAAGGTCGACAAGATGGTCCTCGACGGTGCCGTCGACGTCACCCTCGACGCCGCGGGTCAGGGACTGGGGCAGGCCACCGGCTTCCAGGCCGCGCTCGAGGCCTACCTCGCCTCCTGCCTCGACGAGGACGAGTGCCCGGTCGGCGACTCGGTGAGCGAGGGCATGTCCACGATCACCACGCTGATGGGCCAGCTCAGCAAGGATCCCCTCGAGGCGCCGGGAGGCCGGCTGCTGACCGAGGGTCGCGCCTTCTACGGCATCGCCATGGCGCTGTACTCGCAGGAGTCCTGGCCTTACCTCACCAGCGCGCTCCGCGGCCTGGTCAAGGGCGACCCCACGGTGATGCTCGTGCTGAGCGACACCTACTTCGACCGCAAGGCGGATGGGTCCTTCGGCTCGAACTCCGGGCAGGTCATCTACGCGATCAACTGCCTCGACTCCGACGACGCGCCCGACGCCGCGCAGACGAAGGCCCTCATCCCGCAGTTCCGCGACGTGTCCCCGGTGTTCGGGGCGGCGCTCGGCTGGGGCGTCATGGCCTGCCACGACTGGCCGATCAAGGGCGACCACCCGCAGCAGGCGGTCACCGCCGAGGGCGCCCCGCCGATCCTGGTCGTCGGCACCACGCGCGACCCGGCCACGCCCTACGAGTGGTCCGAGGCGATGGCTGACCAGCTCGACTCAGGCGTCCTGCTCACCCGCGAGGGCGACGGCCACACCGCCTACACGTCGGGGAACTCCTGCATCCGCGAGGCGGTCGACGCCTACTTCGGCGGCACCGTCCCCAAGGACGGCACGGTCTGCAAGGAGTGACCCTGCGCCACTGGTGATCCAGTCACGGTGCGGTCCGAGGAGCGACCCCGCGGGACCGGTGATCGAGTGACGGCGAGCGAAGCGAGACGTCGTATCGAGATCAGGCGTCCATCGGCCGGCTCAGTCGCGGATCGCCTCGTGGTGCCGAATGACCTCGCTGATGATGAAGTTGAGGAACTTCTCCGCGAACGCGGGGTCGAGGTCGGCCTCCAGCGCCTTCGAGCGGAGCCGCTCGATCTGGCGCGACTCGCGCTCGGGATCGGCCGGCGGGAGGTCGTGCTCGGCCTTCAGCCTCCCCACACGCTTGGTGCACTTGAACCGCTCCGCCAGGAGGTGCACGAGGGCCGCGTCGATGTTGTCGATGCTGGCACGGATGTCGTCGAGCTCGGCCTGGGTCGGTGCGTCCACGCGGCCGATCATACGGACCGAACCCGGGTTTCCGTCCCGCTGGGCCGAGGCGGTATAGTCCACACTTGGTTCGGCGGGTGATCCTCGCCGGATCGCGCCGCCTTAGCTCAGTCGGTAGAGCATCTCACTCGTAATGAGAAGGTCGTCAGTTCGATTCTGACAGGCGGCTCCACCAGAATCGTTGGAATGGCGCGGGTTTCTGCACTGGCAGAGTCCGCGCCTTCGTCATTTCCGCGCAGGTGGGGCTCGCCGTCGCCCCGAGCGCCCACGTCCCCGAACATGAGCCCCGCCTCAGGTTGGTTTGAACGCCGCCTGTAGGTTGAGGGCACTGCCCAGGTGCTTCGGCCCGGGTGGTGGCCGGAGCAGCACCGGCCTCTCGCCGCCCCAACCACCATCGGGAGGTTGGGGCGGTCCTCTGCCCTCAGCGATCAGCTGAAGGCGCCGAACTCCTTGATCGAGTAGCCGTACCGGGTCGCGCGCTCGACGCCCTGCATCCGCACGAACCGCGCCGAGCTCGGCGCGAACTTCACGGTGTCGAGCCCGCCGTTCCCGGAGCCGACGACGGCCACGTCGCGCCACTGCTTCCCGTCGAGCGAGGTCTGCACGCGGTACTGGCGCGCGTACGCGCTCTCCCACTCGATCGTGACCTTGCTGACCGGGCGCACCGACAGCAGCTCCACCTGGAACCAGGCGTCGTCCTGGCCGTACTTGCTGGCCCAGCGGGTGGAGAGCTTGCCGTCGATCGCGCGGCCCGGCTTCAGGTCCGTCAGCAGGTTCCACTCGGTGGAGCTGGCCGAGGCGATCGCCTCGCGCGCGAGGTTCGCGCCCGGCTGGAAGTCGGAGGTGGCGCCCCACGTCTGCAGGTAGGACTCCGAACCGGCGGCGAGGTCGTCGACGATTGCGGACCCGGCCAGGGTGCGCAGGCTCTCGATCCAGTCGGGGACGAGACCGTAGTGCGGGACGCCCTCGGCGTTGTAGTCCCACGTGCGCTCACCGGTGACCTGCCGATCGAAGACCGTGCCGTCGACGCCGGTGAACGGGTAGGAGATCTTCGCGCCGTCCTCGGGCGGCGCCGCCGTGCCGCCGAAGCCGTTCATGTCGGTGCCGTAGCCGTAGGCGACGCCGTACTTGTCGCGCAGGGGCTTCGTCTCGCGCCACTGCGTCGCGAACTCGGTGGCCGTGTGCCCGTACTGCGTCGCGAAGCCGCCGAGGCCGTAGAGCCGGTCCATGTACGCCGTCGACAGCCAGTCGTGCGTCGAGAGGGCGCCGGGGTAGGCCTCGGCCTCGAGGATGTCCAGTGCGCGGCCGGCGGCCTTGGCGCTCATGTGGTCCAGCTCGACCATCATGTTGCGCTTGATCATCCCGCGCAGGGCGTACTCGCCGAGCTCGGTGAGGCCGCGCGGATTGCAGTGCGGCCCCTTGGGGTAGACCGGCAGCACCGCGGGCAGGCCCGGGACGCTCGCGATCTCGCTGGGCAGCACGCCGCCGATCACCGTGTTGTCGGCGACCTCGCCCTCGCGGCACGTCGCGGGGTTCCACCAGGTGCCCGTGGTCAGGAACTGGCCGGCGTTCACCAGCAGCCCGGCCGTGCCCTCGTCGTAGCGCACGCCGCACAGCGCGTTGTCGAACTTGTGGCACAGGAACATGCTCGAGACGCCCTTGCCCTGGAGCTCGTCGAGGCCCCGGTCGATGTCGGCCTTCGTGCACTGCGGCGCGCCGAGCACCTGCTTGCAGCCGAACGGCTCGGACACCTCGACGCCGAGGACGACGGCCAGCTTGCCGTCGGCCACGACCTCACGGGCCTGCTCCGGCGTGGTGACGACGCGGTACCAGCCCTTGCCGGGGCCGCCGAACTGCCGGTCAATGAACGCCTGCAGGTCGTACGTCGCCTTGATCTGGCGACGGACGGTGTCCATGTCGTCGCAGCTGTACTTGTTCGGGCCGGCGATGACACCCAGGATCGGGCACAGCCCCGGGTTGGAGACCATGTCGTTCACCATGATCCGCTGGCCGCCGCGCCACGCCCGCTCGACCCACTTGTAGTACATCTGCTGGTGCGTGAAGGAGGAGTAGGTCGGCCAGTCCTTGAACGTGGGCCAGCCGACCGTGTCGTGCGCGTCGAGGGGCCCGCGGCCGGCGCCGGAGTTCGTCAGGTTCTCCAGGATCGAGACGCCGTGACGGTCGCAGTCCTTGAGCGCGTCCGCGACGCCCTTCTCACTCCAGGTGGAGCCGCAGACCGCGTTCCCGCCCATGCCCAGGTCCATGAACATGTGGGTGTGGGCGTCGATGAAGCCGCTCACCTCGCCACCGGGGCCGGTGCCGCGCATCGGCTCGCCGGTCGCGTTGACCTCGGACTCCGGGGTGGGGGTGCTCGTCGCGACCCACCAGCCCGATTCGGCCGACGCTCCGGTCCCTCCGGTGACCAGGACCAGGGCGCCGAGCGCCGCCACCAGGAATGCCTTGAGCCGTCGTGACACGAGAGTCCCCCTACGAGATGCCGTTGGCGTGACTCTAGGTGTGAGGTAGGCCACATGCAAACGGGAGTTGCACGATCGTCTCAGATCGAGCGCAGCGCACGCAGGCGCTCGACGGCCTCCACGAGCACCTCGGTGCGCTTGCAGAACGCCCAGCGGACGAGGGTGCGTCCGGGGTTCGAGCCGTCGGGCCGGTCGTCGTGGAACACCTGGTGCGGGACGGCGACGACGCCGGCGAGACGAGGGAGCGTGCGGCAGAACTCGAGGCCGTCGGAGAAGCCGAGGGGCGCCACGTCGGTCGTCGCGAAGTACGTCCCCTCGGGGACGAACACGTCGAAGCCCGCGTCGGACAGCCCGGAGCACAGGAGGTCGCGACGCTCGCGCAGCCCGTCGCGCAGTCCGGTGAAGAACGCGTCGGGCAGGTCGAGTGCCGTGGCGATCGCCGGCTGGAACGGCGCGCCGGAGGTGTAGGTGAGGAACTGCTTCGCACCCATCAGCGCGTCCACCAGGTCGGCCGGTCCGGTCGCCCAGCCGATCTTCCAGCCGGTGAGGGAGAAGGTCTTCCCGGCGCTGCTGACGGTGAGTGTCCGCTCGGCCATGCCCGGCAGCGTCGCGATCGGCACGTGCGGCCGAGCGAACGCGAGATGCTCGTAGACCTCGTCGGAGACGACGACCAGGTCGTGCTCGATCGCCACCTCGGCGACGGCGGCCAGCTCCTGCGGCGTCAGCACCGACCCTGTGGGGTTGTGCGGTGTGTTGAGGACGATCGCGGTGGTGCGCGGGGTCACCGCGGCGCGCAGCTCGTCCACGGGCAGCCGGAAGTCGGGAGCGCGCAGGGTCACCGCGACGTGGCGGGCGCCGGCCATCTGGATCACGGCGCGGTAGGAGTCGTAGTAGGGCTCCAGCACGAGCACGTCGTCACCGGGGTTCACCAGCCCGAGCAGCGCGGCCGCGACGGCCTCGGTCGCGCCGGTGGTCACCACCACCTCCCGCGCCGGGTCGAGCTCGATGCCGTGGAAGCGGTGCTGGTGCCGGGCGATCGCCTCGCGCAGGGGTGCGATGCCGGTGCCGGGTGCGTACTGGTTGTGGCCCGCGGTGATGGCGTCGCGCGCCGCCTGCCGGATCACCTCGGGGCCGTCCTCGTCGGGAAAGCCCTGGCCGAGGTTGATCGCGCCGGTCTGCGTGGCCAGGGCACTCATCTCCGCGAAGATCGTGGTGCCGATGCCGTCGAGTCGAGCGCTGCGCCTGCTCACCTGATCGACGATAGCGGGGCCCATCGGATCTTCGGAGGGAGCAGGAGGAGGACATAGGTCGGCCCGCCGTTCTCGGGGGGTGAAACGGCGGGCCGACGGCAGGAACGACGGCTCAAGAGCTCCCCGAACCTGCTCCTCCAGAATACATGGGGCCCCCAATCGCCGGAGCGAAATCGCGAACTTCGCCGAAGAGATCGCGGCGTCGGGTTCGCCTGCGTGGCCGGCCCCGGGACAATGGTGAGGTGTCCTCCGCCTCCACGCGCTCCGTCGGCTCCCGCGTCGTGCTGGTGCTCGGCCTCGTGCTGGTGCTGACCGGTGTGGGGATCCTGGGCTGGGTGGGCTGGCAGTACTGGGGCACGAACGTCGTGGCCCAGCGCGACCACGAGCGCATCCGCGGCGAGATCTCCGAGGCCTGGAAGGCCCAGGAGGACCCCATCGCCGGGGTCGGCCTGCTGCGAATCAAGCGCTTCGGGTCCGACTTCGAGGTGCCGATCCTCGACGGCGACGACGACGCCACCCTCGCCAAGGGCGTGGGCCGGCACGAGGACAGCGCCCATCCGGGCCGCGTGGGCAACCTCGTGCTCTCGGGCCACCGGGTCACGCACGGCGAGCCGTTCCGCAAGTTCCTCGACCTGCGCGCGGGCGACGAGGTCGTCGTGGAGACCCGCACGCACGTCCACACCTACGTCCTGCGCCAGGACGGCGACGAGATCCGCGTGCCGTTCACGACGTCGTGGCCGCTGTGGCCCGTCCCCGACCCCGACGCGGAAGGGGAGCCGGCCACCGAGCGCGTCATCACCCTCGTCACCTGCTCCGAGCTGTTCCACACCGACGACCGCAGCGTCGTCGTGGGCGACCTCGCCTCCTCCGAGCGGAAGCCGGGCACCTAGGCCCCCTACGCTGGCGGGGTGCACGACTACCAGCGCCGCTTCATCGAGTTCGCCCTCGAGCACGAGGTCCTGCGCTTCGGCGAGTTCACGCTGAAGTCGGGGCGCACGTCGCCCTACTTCTTCAACGCGGGCGCGTTCGACACCGGCGCGCGGCTGTCGGCGCTCGGCGGGTTCTACGCCGACGCGATCGCGGGCGCCGGACCCGAGTTCGACGTCCTGCTCGGTCCCGCCTACAAGGGCATCCCGCTCGCCGCGGCCACGGCGGTGCGGCTGGCCCAGGACCACGACCGGGACGTGCCGTGGTGCTTCAACCGCAAGGAGGCCAAGGACCACGGGGAGGGCGGCCTCTTCGTCGGTGCCGCCCCGCGCGGCCGGCTGCTCGTGATCGACGACGTCATCACCGCCGGCACCGCCATCCGCGAGGTCATCGCGCTGGTCGAGCCCCTCGACGCCGAGGTGGCGGGCGTCGTCGTGGCCGTCGATCGCCGCGAGCGCGGCACGGGCGACCTCTCCGCGATCCAGGAGGTCGAGCGCGACCACGGGATCGCGGTGACCTCCATCGTCACCTTCGACGACATCATCGAGTACCTCGAGGAGACCGGCCGGTTCGCCGAGCACCTGCCGGCCGTCCGCGCGTACCGCGAGCAGTACGGAGTGTCGTGACCGTCGGCCCGTGGCAGGGCCCCTGGCCCGACGACCCACGCCTGGATCCCGAGCTGCTGCGCGAGGGCGACAGCCGCAACGTCGTCGACCGCTACCGCTACTGGACGGTGGACGCGATCGTCGCCGACCTCGACCTCCAGCGCCACCGCCTGCACGTCGCGATCGAGAACTGGCAGCACGACTTCAACATCGGCTCGATCGTGCGCACCGCGAACGCGTTCAACGTCGGCGGCGTGCACATCATCGGCAAGCGCCGCTGGAACCGCCGCGGGGCGATGGTCACCGACCGCTACGTCCACGTGCGCCACCACGAGGACGTCGCCGCGTTCGCCGCGTGGGCGGACGAGTCCGGGCTCACCGTGGTCGGCGTCGACAACCTGCCCGGCGCCGTCCCGCTGGAGACGACGACCCTGCCGCGCGACGCGGTCCTGGTGTTCGGCCAGGAGGGTCCGGGGCTCACGCCCGAGGCCGCCGCGGTGTGCGAGCGCCTGGTCGCGATCGCCCAGTTCGGCTCCACCCGATCGATCAACGCGGGTGCCGCCGCGGCGATCACGATGCACGCCTGGATCCGTGAGCATGCCGACCTCGCGTCGGTGGAATACTGACCCGCAACACGAGTTCCCACAGGAGGACCCATGCCCGTCGCCACTCCCGAGGTCTACGCAGAGATGCTGGACAAGGCGAAGAACAACTCCTTCGCCTACCCCGCGATCAACGTCTCGTCCTCGCAGACGCTGAACGCCGCCCTGGCCGGCTTCGCCGAGGCCGGCAGCGACGGGATCATCCAGGTCTCCACCGGCGGCGCCGACTACTTCTCCGGCCCCACCGTCAAGAACATGGTCTCCGGCTCGCTGGCGTTCGCCGCGTTCGCGCAGGAGGTCGCCAAGAAGTATCCGATCAACGTGGCGCTGCACACCGACCACTGCCCCAAGGACAAGCTCGACGGCTTCGTCCGCCCGCTGCTCGAGGCCTCGGCCGAGCGCGTCAAGGCCGGCGAGCTGCCGTACTTCCAGTCGCACATGTGGGACGGCTCGGCGGTGCCGCTGGCCGAGAACCTCGAGATCGCGCAGGAGCTGCTGGCCAAGGCGCACGCCGCGAACATCATCCTCGAGGTCGAGATCGGCGTCGTCGGCGGCGAGGAGGACGGCGTCGAGGCGGAGATCAACGACAAGCTCTACACCTCCCCCGATGACGCCATCGCGCTGGTCGAGGCGCTCGGCCTCGGCGAGAACGGCCGGTACCTCACCGCGCTGACGTTCGGCAACGTGCACGGTGTCTACAAGCCGGGCAACGTGAAGCTGCGTCCCGAGGTGCTCAAGGCCGCGCAGGACGCCGTCGCCGCGAAGTTCGGCAAGGACCGCCCCTTCGACTTCGTCTTCCACGGCGGATCGGGCTCGCTGCCCGAGGAGATCAGCGCCGCGGTCGACTACGGCGTCGTGAAGATGAACGTGGACACCGACACCCAGTACGCGTTCACGCGCCCGGTCGTCGGTCACATGTTCCAGAACTACGACGGCGTCCTGAAGGTCGACGGCGAGGTCGGCAACAAGAAGGCCTACGACCCCCGCGCGTGGGGCAAGGCCGCCGAGGCCGGCATGGCGGCGCGGGTCGTCGAGGCCTGCGAGAACCTGCGCAGCGCCGGCACGCACTGACGCACCGAACGACGGCGGGGACGGCTTCGTCCCCGCCGTCGTCGCGTCCGGATCGGGTCTCGGTGGCCGGGACCGCGCGGCCCCGGGCCGGGCCGGGGCCCTCGCCGGCGACTAGGATCCGAAGTGGCATCCGGGCGTCCGAGCTCGGCGTGATGAAGGGGAAACCATGGCGAAGATCGTCCTCACCGGCGTCGACAACACCGAGCCCGCGGCCGCCGCGGCGCGCAAGGCGGCCGAGCTCGCGGCCGCGATGGGCGCCCGACTGCACGTGCTCTCGGCGTACGGCAGCTTCGAGGCCGAGCGGATCGACGTCGGCTCCGAGGAGCTGCTGATCACGAGCGAGCAGGCGGCCCAGGGTGTGGCCAGCGACGTCTTCGCCGGGATCCGCCGCGAGTTCCCCGAGCTCGAGGTCACGTACGGCGCCGCCGAGGGCAACCCCGCCGACGCGCTGGTCCGTGCGGCCGAGGAGCTCGACGTCGACGTCATCGTCGTGGGCAACAAGCGCGTGCAGGGCCTGGCCCGGATCCTGGGCAGCATCGCCCGCGACGTGGCCGCGCACGCACCGTGCGACGTCTACATCGCGCACACGCACCAGCGATCCTGATGGGGTCGCCCGTCTAGGCTGGCTCACCATGACCAACCTTCTGGGAGAACCGCCCGAGACCCTGCTGCCCGAGGACCCGGGCACGGCCCTGCTGGCCGAGGGAGCGCCCGCCGAGGAGGTCGCCGAGCGTCACCCCGACTCGGTGGCCGCCTGGGCACGCCTGGCCGACGCCGCGCTCGGCGAGGATCGTCAGCTCGAGGGCTACGCGTTCGCGCGCACGGCCTACCACCGCTCCCTGGACTCGCTGCGCCGCAACGGCTGGCGCGGGCACGGCCCGGTGCCGTGGTCGCACGAGGCCAACCGCGGATTCCTCCACGCCCTCGCCGTCCTGGCCACCGCCAGCGAGCGACTCGGCGACGTCGAGGAGGCGCACCGCTGCCGCGAGTTCCTGCGCGAGTCGAGCCGCGAGGGCTACGACGCGCTCGTGGGCTGACTCAGTCGGGAAGGCGCATCGCGAGGCCGCCGGCGTGCAGCTCCCACCCGTGCTCCCGGCGCGGGTCGGAGAGCTCGCCGTCGGTCGTGCAGCGCACGGGCTCGCCCTCCACCCGCACCGACTGGGCCCGCGTGTAGTGCACGAAGTCGGCGCCCGGATGGGTGCCACGGCGCAGGTGCAGGGCGTAGGCGATCCGCTGGGGCAGCCGGGCCGCGAACGCGACGGCCACGTCCATCGCCCCGTCGTCGACGATGGCGTGCGGCAGCAGCTCGCCGCCGCCGCCCACGAAGCGCCCGTTGCCGACCGCGACCTGGGCCACGCGGCCGCTGAGCGTGCGGTCGTCGATCGTCACGTGCACGTCGGCGCTGCGGCTGAACAGGGTCGAGATCGCCCCGAGCACGTAGGCGATCGGACCCAGCGCCGGCTTGACGGGCTCGGCGCGCGCGGCGGCCTCGGCGCCGATGCCCACGTGCGCCGCGTTCACCACGACCCGCCCCGTCGAGTCCAGGATCAGGTCGATCGGCCGGACCGAGCCGTTGGCGAGGTCGTGGGCGGCCACCACGGGATCGGTGGACAGGTCGAGGGTCCGGGCGAAGTCGTTGCCCGTGCCCAGCGGGACGAGTCCCACCGGGGTACCCGGCAGCCGACCGGCGTCGTGCAGCGCCTGGACCACCGCGTGCAGGCTGCCGTCCCCGCCCATGGAGACCACCAGGTCGACGTCGGGGTGCTTCGCCAGGGCCGCGGCCAGGTCGTCGGGATCCTCGGTCGCCACGTGGTCGACGTCGGCGACCTCGCGCAGGGCCGAGAGCGCCCGGGCGATGACCTCCTCGTCGGAGGTGCCCGCATTCGCGTTGCTGACCGCCAGCCAGGAGTTCACCCCACTGACGTTAGCGGGTGAGCGCACCTCGCAGGACGTTCGAGGCGTACGTGAAGAACGCGTTGACGTTCTCGACCGCCGTGGGCGTCTGCGGGACGCTGCACATGACGTAGAGCTCGGTGGGCGTGCGGTTGATCCACACGTTCACGTTGTCGTCGTAGCCCTGGCCGGTGGTCCCGTGGAAGCGGTCCTGCGCCCACTTCTCCTGGCCGGGGATCATCCGGCCGTCGAGGTAGGACACGATCGCCGGCCGGTGGGTGTCCTCGAGCGAGAAGCCGAAGACCTCCTGGACGACCTCCATGACCCGCAGCGCCGGCACCGGCTCGCAGACACGGGCCTCGCGGAACTTCTGGCGCACGTCGCGGGCGACCTCGAAGAGCGTGTCCTCGGGTCCGACCGGGATGTGGATGGGCAGGACGTTGATCATCCAGCCCATCGTCACGAGCGTCTCGGCGGTGTCGCGCGTCGCGACGGGGTTGAAGAACCGGTACGCGCTCCGGCCGGCCAGGTCGCGCGCCGCCAGCGCGAACGAGGCGTAGACGACCGACGGGAACGTGGCCTCCTCCTCCTTGGCGATGGCCTCGAGCCGGTCGCACTCCTCGGCGGTGAGGATGTCGTAGTCCATGGGGATCAGCCAGAACCGCTCGCCCTCGGCGATCCCGAGGTCCATGGGGAATCCGTCCTTGGCGACCACGCCGTCCATCGCGTAGTCGGCCCAGAACTGCATGGACGGGTGCTCGATGTCGTACTGCTGCGCGTCGGCGCGCTCCTCCTGGGCGTACGTCATGTAGCCCTTCACCGGGGGCAGCTCGACGTGCTCGGCGCCGGTCTCGTTGGCGTACAGCTGGGAGAGCTCCATGTAGCCCAGCAGGACGCTGAAGCCGTCGCCGTAGCAGTGGTCGAAGCCGCAGAAGATGGTGGACGTGTCGTCGCCGGAGACGCCCGCGATCGCGTAGCCGAAGTTGTCGATCGGGTCGACGGCGTCGCTGAAGTGCTTGAGCAGCACGTTGTTCACGTCCGGCCCGGGGTGCGAGCCGAGCGGCGTGACGGTGAGCGTCATGTCCTCGGGCGCGACCGCATGGCGGGTCATCTCGCCGTCGGGGTCGTCGGGGTTGTCCCGGAAGGTGCCCCAGAGGACCTCGTGCCGGCGGACCCACGTCGTGGCCGCGCGCTGCAGAGCATCGACGTCCAGCGGGCCCGGGACGTCGAAGCACAGGCCGAGCCAGTTGGCGTCGGCCGACCCGACTCGCTCCATCGCCCGACGCAGCCGCAGGTGCTGGTCCTGCATGTAGGAGGGCCGGTGCTCGTTCGCGGGCGCGACCGCGAGGGCCGCGTAGGACTCCTCGGACGGGCGGAGCAGGAACACGTCACCGTCGATGGTGTCGAGCTCCTCGATGCGGGTCATCCTCATGCCAGTGCCTCCGTCGGATCGTTGACCTCACGCGTGACCGCCACCATCTGCTCCCGCATCCGGTTCATCACGCGGTCGAGCCACTCGATGCAGGGCGGGGTGTCGGGGGTGCGGTGGACCAGCTCGGTGCCGTAGGGCATCGAGTTGACCCACAGGTGCATCTCGTCGCTGGGCTCGACCTCGCCCAGGAAGACGGTGGAGTCCATCTCCTCCCAGCCGTCGCGCCCGGGGCAGTGGCGCGAGTCCAGGAACGACACGACCGCGGCGGGCCGCATCGTGGTGCCGAGCAGCTGGTTGGCCAGCGGCAGCGGGATCGTCTCGGCGGTGCGGGCGAGCTGCCACGCCTCCGCCGTGCGCCGGGCCAGCTCGGTGAGGGGCAGGTCGCGGCCCATGTCGACCGTCATCGGCACGATCCCGGAGAACCAGCCGATCGCCTGGTGCCACTCCTGCCGGTTGCGGTTGTGCGTCGACATCAGCACGGTGAGGCGATCGTCGGGCTCCTCGGCAACCATGGCGCGCAGCAGCACCGCCGTGAAGGCCAGCGCGGGCGGGACGTCGTTGCGCTCGCACCACCGGTGGAAGGCCTTGCTCAGGCGGGGACCGGCGAAGGTCGGGTAGCGCATCCGGTGCTGGATCAGGTCACCCCGGCGGACGCCCGTGCCCCGGGGCAGGCCGGGCAGGTTGCCGGTGGCGTCGGCGGCGCGCCGCCAGGGCTCGAGGGCGGGGCTGTCGACCGTGATGGCGTCCTGGATGGCGCGCTGCTCGACGGCGAAGTCCACGTAGCTGCCCACGGGGGTCGGCAGCGGCGCGTGGTTCAGCTCGGCCTCGAGGTGCAGCTTGAGCTCGCCCATCGTCAGATAGGCGCTGTAGCCGTCGAAGGTCACGTGGTCGAAGGCGGCGAAGACGGTGATGTCGCCGTTCTCGTCGGTCACGGTGATCACCGTGGCGGCGGGCCACGACAGCGGCCCGGTGAGGTCGTCCAGCTCGGCCATCACCGCGTCGAACGCCTCGCCGGGATCGGCGAAGTGCCCCACGTGGCGCGGCTGGAAGCCGATCAGCTCGGCGTCGACGATGCGGCGCTCGTAGCTGCCGTCGTCGCGGCGGACGAACATGCACCGCAGGCTCTCGTGGCGGGCGCAGAACCGGCGCAGCGTGCCCGCGAGCGAGACGAAGTCGGCACCGTGCAGCGTGGCGCGCAGGCCGATCCACGGGTTGACCTCGTCGTCGACGTGGCGCGGGAGGCTGGCGATGTCGAGGCGGCGCTGCTGGTCGGGGGTGACGGGGCGCGGGTCCGGCGGAGCGGTGGCGAAGGCGCGCAGCGTCGAGGAGCGGGGCACCCAGAGGTGGATGTCTCCCGCCGGGACGAGCGTCAGGCGATGGGGATGCAAGGGAGTCCTCCTTCGAGTGCCGTTGGGCCCGGGGGAGTCCCACTGCAACTCACCGTTACACGAGCAGTTACAGGAAGGCTACTGCAGGAATCCGTGACGTCCATCACTCGGAACGAACTCGTGCGGATGTCTCATTTGGCAGGCGCTCATGGCCCCCCGGGTCGCGGGCCTGTGCCCCCGCGCCGCTCGCTTCTCGGTAGGATCGACGAGTAAGAGCCCCCGTTGCGGGGCTTTCCGTCTGGTGGAGGGGTGGCTCGCATGCCCGCAGTCGTGATCGTCGGAGCCCAGTGGGGTGACGAGGGCAAGGGCAAGGCGACCGATCTCCTGGGCAGCCGCGTCGACTACGTCGTGAAGTTCAACGGCGGCAACAACGCCGGCCACACCGTCGTCATCGGTGACGAGAAGTACGCACTGCACCTGCTCCCGAGCGGCATCCTCACCCCGGGCTGCGTGCCGGTGATCGGCAACGGCGTCGTCATCGACCTCGACGTGCTCTTCCAGGAGATCGACGGCCTGAACGCGCGTGGGATCGACACCTCCCGCCTGCTCGTCAGTGCGAATGCGCACATCATCGCCGACTACAACCGCACGCTGGACAAGGTCAACGAGCGCTTCCTCGGGAGCCGCAAGATCGGCACCACCGGCCGCGGCATCGGCCCGACCTACGCCGACAAGATGAACCGTCTCGGCATCCGCGTGCAGGACCTCTTCGACGAGAAGATCCTCCGCGCGAAGGTGGAGGGCGCGCTCGACCTCAAGAACCAGATCCTCACCAAGGTCTACAACCGACGCGCCGTGTCGGCCGAGGAGATCGTGGAGTCCCTGCTCGGCCACGTCGAGCGCCTGCGGCCGTTCGTCGCCGACACCGCCCTCGTGCTGCACGACGCCCTGCGAGAGGACAAGACGGTGCTGCTCGAGGCCGGCCAGGCCACGCTGCTCGACGTCGACCACGGCACCTACCCGTTCGTCACCAGCTCGTCGGCCACCACCGGCGGCGCGTGCACGGGCTCGGGCATCGCGCCCACCGAGATCACCCGCGTGATCGGCATCGTCAAGGCCTACGCCACCCGCGTCGGCGAGGGCCCGTTCCCCACCGAGCTGTTCGACGCCGACGGCGACCGCCTGCGCGAGAACGGCGGCGAGTTCGGCACGACGACGGGCCGCCCGCGCCGCTGCGGCTGGTACGACGCGCCCGTGGCCCGCTACGCGGCTCGCATCAACGGCGTCACCGACTTCGTGATGACCAAGCTCGACGTCCTGACCGGCTGGGACCAGATCCCGGTGTGCGTCGCGTACGACGTCGACGGCGAGCGCGTCGACGAGATGCCGATGACCCAGACGGGCTTCCACCACGCGAAGCCGATCTTCGAGTACTTCCCGGGCTGGTCCGAGGACATCAGCGGCGCCCGGGAGCTCTCCGACCTGCCCGCGAACGCGCAGTCGTACGTGCGCGAGATCGAGGCGATCAGCGGCTCGCGGATCAGCGCCGTCGGCGTGGGTCCCGACCGCGAGGAGACGGTCGTCCTGCACGACCTGCTCTGACCTGAACACCTGGCACATACGGGGGCACGTGTGAACGAGGAGAAGCGGTTCGAGTGGCAGGCGTTCCGCCGGGCCCGGTGGGGTCCGGTGCGCGTCGTGGTGCGCGACGGCCTGATCGAGGCCACGGTCGAGGACGCGGTCGTCGAGCTCGACGTGACGGACCGCCGGTCCGCGGCCGAGCGGGCGGCGAACCAGTGGCGCAGCGTCTTCGACGACGGCGTCCCGGTCAGCCTGAACGGCGCGCGGGTCGCCACGGTGACCACCGCGCAGGGCAGTCCCGGCGGACTGGTCCGCCGGAAGCGGCACACCATCACCGGCGACGCGGGATTCGTCCTGCCCGGGATGGAGTACACCGGTCGCTCGCTGCCCGACCTGGTGACGCTGCGCTGCGACGCCGGAGTCCTCGTGGCGTCGCGCCGGTGGGCCTCGCCGATCAACGTGGCGGTGACGGAGTGGTCGATCGTCAGGGAGTATGACCTCATCGCGCCGCGCGTGACGAAGCTCGCGGCGCCCGAGCACATCGCCCTGTGGGCCGCACTGAAGGAGAGTCAGCGCTCATGACCGTGGAGATGGACTACGACCAGCTGACGCTCTCGGCCACGCGCGCCGAGGAGCTCGCCAGCAAGATCCGCTCGAACGCCGCCTCGGCGAGGTCGGCCAGCCCCGTGGCGCTGCCGAGCCTGGAGAACATCGAGGCCAAGGCGACGTTCCTGGACGACGCCGCCGAGAAGCTCAACGGGCTCGCCGACATCGCGCTGCTGCTCGACGAGTCGGGTGAGGGCAAGGTCTCGATGTCGCTCGGCGCCATCAACGACACCCTCAACGACCTGCTGGGCGAGTACCTCGGAGCCGAGTTCGGCAACATCTTCGGCAACGACGACGACTTCCCGCTCATCTCGATCGCCGCGGCGCTGGGCAAGATGAAGAAGATGGCCACGGGCGTCGCGCCGATCTTCCAGACCGGCCTCGTCGGCCGCCAGATGCTGACCCGCATGGCGAACGCCGGCGGGCGCACCGGCGAGTGGGCCCGCTGGATGCTCTCCGGTGGCGGCCGGCACGCCGCGCCGCCCACCGCGCTGCTCAACAAGCTGCCGAAGTGGGCCGGACCGGGCACTCGGTTCCCCACCGCGGGCTGGGCCGACCCGCTCGCGCGCAATCCCGGCGGACTGGGCCTCATGCGCGGCCTGGGCATCGTCGGCGGCGTCTACAGCACCGCCGTCGGGGTCAACAACCTCATCCAGCAGGGCAACCCGATCGACGCGTTCGAGCGCGAGGGTGCCGGCTACGTCGCCGACGTCGCCGAGACCGCCTTCAGCGCCTCCACGACCGCGTTCCTGATCGCACCGAACCCGGTCACCGGCGCCATCGCCGTGACCACCGGCCTGGTCTGGGCGGGGGCCGAGGTCGTCGACCACTGGGACGAGATCAGCGAGACGGCCTCGAACGCCTGGGACACCGTCACCGACGGCGACACCTGGTCCGACGTCGGCGACACGCTCACCTTCTGGGACTGATCACGACATGAACGACACCCCTGCGAACGCTGGAGCCACCGTGCCGAAACTCGACGAGACCTTCCTGCAGCTGACCGTCGGCTACGACGACCTGATCAAGCTCGCCGAGGTCCATGCGGGCCGGATCAGCCCGGGCGACGCGCCCACCCGCCTGCGCCAGGAGGGACTCGTGACCTCCACGGGCGTCCATCCCACGGCCGCGAGCCTGGTCGAGGTCGCGGTGGGCCCGGCACGCAGCATCGTCGTCGAGCGCTTCGACGGCGCCACCCTGAAGCCCCTGTTCATCGGCTGGATGCCCGACGGCCGCGCCACCACCAGCACGCCCGACGCCGAGGGCGCGGTCGTCGTGACGGCCACCGAGCTCGGCCTGCTGCGTGACCAGCTGCGCCAGTGGCTGGCGATCTTCGACCGCGAGGTCGTCGACGACCGCGACACCGTGGGCACGAACACCACGGTCATCGACGCGGCCATGACGCTCGACGGCGTCGACCCGAGCGGTGACGCGGCGCTCGATCCGATCCTCGAGGGGTGGCGCCTGGCCTGGCGCGCGACGGGCAACTGGGCCGAGCGCGACGTCGACGCCTCCGTCACCGTCGTCGACGCGGGCGCCCAGGGCTGGTACCGCGTCGAGCACGCGCCCCGCACCGGCAACGAGGAGGTCGAGGTCTCGCTCGTCCCGCTCACCCTCGAGGAGGTCGTCGCGGCGCTGGGCGACGTCGTCACGGGCCGCAGGTCCCAGGTGGCCGATGACTGACGTCCTCCCGCCCTCCGATCTCGTCTCGCGGCAGCAGGCGGCGCGCTTCACCCGCCTCATGCGGGTGCTGGAGCGGCAGCACCGGCGCCCCGAGGCGATGGCGGGCTTCTTCGCGGCCATCGGGGCCCACGGCGTCGTCGCGGCGCTGGCCACGATCGCGTTCGGACCCCACCGCGAGGACCTCACCGACTGGGACCGCCTGCCCGACCTGCTGCGCGACGGGCTGCACGCGGCCGCCTCGTGGCCCGAGTTCGACGCCGAAGGGTTCGGCGCCGACCTCGCCGAGCTGCTGCGCGAGGACGACGAGGACCGTCGCGGCACCGTCTCGGCGGTCACCTCGTTCCTGCTGGCCTCCGGCCGCTACGACGAGCGGCTGCTGGCCGGCTGGACCCGCGCCTTCGACGAGCTCACGCTCCCGGTCGAGCAGCCCCTCACGTGGGCCTCGTTCCTGACCGGCACCGACGGGCCGCGTCCGTGGGACGGCCTCGTGGCGCTCGCTCGCGAGGTCGCCGCCGGCTCCGCCGACGCCCCGTCG
This sequence comes from Aeromicrobium phoceense, assembly GCF_013868155.1. Lineage (NCBI taxonomy): Bacteria > Bacillati > Actinomycetota > Actinomycetes > Propionibacteriales > Nocardioidaceae > Aeromicrobium > Aeromicrobium phoceense. The sequence continues at coordinate 434,740 of NZ_JACEOG010000001.1, read as the reverse complement.
TGATCGGTGCCGGCGCCGGGCGCCGCTAGGCTCGACGGGTGAAGGTTCTCGTCATCGGCACCGGCGGCCGCGAGCACGCCCTGTCCCTGGCCCTCTCCCGTGACTCCCAGGTCACCGAGGTCCACGCCGCCCCGGGCAACCCGGGCATGGCGGCCGTCGCCACGCTGCACCCGGTCGACCCACTGGACGGCGCGGCCGTGGCCGACCTCGCCACGAGGATCGGTGCCGGCCTGGTCGTCGTCGGCCCCGAGGCGCCCTTGGTGGCCGGCGTCGCCGACGCCGTTCGGGAGGCCGGCATCGCCTGCTTCGGCCCCACTGCCGAGGCGGCCCAGCTCGAGGGCTCGAAGGCGTTCGCGAAGCAGGTCATGGCCGCCGCCGACGTCCCCACCGCCATGGCCCGGGTCTGCGAGACCCCTGAGCAGGTGGCCGACGCGCTCGACACCTTCGGCCCGCCCTACGTCGTCAAGGACGACGCGCTCGCCGCCGGCAAGGGCGTCGTCGTCACCGAGGACCGCCAGGTCGCGTTCGACCACGGCGTCTCCTGCGCCCGCGTCGTGATCGAGGAGTACCTCGACGGTCCGGAGGTCTCGCTGTTCGCGATCACCGACGGCTCGACGGTGCTGCCGCTGCAGCCGGCCCAGGACTTCAAGCGCGCCCTCGACGGCGACGAAGGGCCCAACACCGGCGGCATGGGGGCGTACACGCCGCTCGCATGGGCGCCCGACGACCTCGTGAGCGACGTGACCCAGCGCGTCCTGCTGCCCACCGTCAAGGAGATGGCCGCGCGCGGCACCCCCTTCCAGGGTCTGCTCTACGCAGGCCTGGCCCTCACCAGCCGGGGCACGCGCGTGGTCGAGTTCAACGCGCGCTTCGGCGACCCCGAGACCCAGGCCCTGCTGTCGCTGCTCAGGACGCCCCTGTCGGCGCTGCTGCACGGCGCGGCCACCGGCACGCTCGCCGAGGTCGGCCTGCCGCAGTGGCACGACGGCTCGGCCGTCACGGTGGTCATCGCGTCGGAGCACTACCCGGAGTCGCCGGTCACGGGCGACCGCATCGACGGCGTCGACGAGGCCGACGCGCTCGAGGGCGTCGACGTGATCCACGCGGGGACCAAGATCGACGAGGACGGCAACCTCGTGACGGCGGGTGGACGCGTCCTGTCGGTCACCGCCGTGGGTGCCGATCTCGACGAGGCGCGACGTCGCGCGTACGCCGGGGTCGATCTGGTCCGGATCCGCGGGGCCCACCACCGGCGGGACATCGCGGCGCATCTCCCGGAATGACGGGACGCACGCATTGCCCGGTTCCGTCAGCGTGATGTTGATCATGGCGACGATCCGCCACCGAGATGCGGCGTGAAACCGTCAACCCATACTCTGGAGTCATGTACGCGTCGTGGCAGGGCCTTCCCGAGCTGCCTGAGATCGACCTCGCCCTGGTCCATGCCCTCCAGGTGGCGCCGCGCGCGCCGTGGAGCGCGATCGGTCGCACGATCGGCGTCGACCCGGCCACTGCTGCCCGCCGGTGGGACCGCCTGGTCGCCGAGCGTCTCGCCTGGTTCGTGGTCCGCCCGAGCGCGGAGCAGCTGGCGGCCGACCGCGACGCCGTCGTCCTGAAGCTGAAGGTCCGTCCCGGCTCGGAGGTGCGGGTCGCCGAGAGGATCGCCGCCGAGGAGGAGGTCTACGCGGTCGACCTGCTGGCCGGCGAGGACGACATCGCCGTGGTGCTGGTCGGCCGCGGACTCGGCGCCATGCGTGAGCGCGTCGACACCCTCGTGGGCTCGGATCCCGACGTCTTCATGACGCGCGTCTTCTTCATCGCCACGGTTCACCGTGAGGACGCGCAGTGGCGCCTCGGCGCATTGGACGCCGATCAGGAGCTCGCGCTCGACCGGCGCAGCGACGGCCCCGTGTCCGCTCCGGACGACGACGTCCTCCAGCAACTCACCGAGGCCCTGGTCGAGGAGCCGCGGATGAGCGTCGCGGACATCGCCCGCCGGCTCGACCGCCCCGAGCCGACGGCACGCCGCCTGCTCGACCGGGCGCTGCGCTCGCGCGCGATCCGCCTCGGCTGCGACGTGGTGGCCTCGGCCGGTGGCGCGGGCCGCGCCGTGATGCTGGAGGTCCGGGCCGACGATCCGCGGGCCGTCGGCCCCGTGATGAGCGAGTTCCCGTGCGTCGTGCGCTGCGCCGCCGTGGTGGCCCCGGGCAACCTCGCCCTCGTCGCGCGGTTCGGCGCCCTCGGGGACCTCGTCGACTTCGAGGCCGCCGCCGCAGCGCAGGTGCCGGGGTGGCAGGTGCTCGACCGGGCCACGATCGTCCGCAGCGTCAAGCGCCAGGGGCGGGTCCTGGACGACGACGGCCGCGTCCTGCTCTCCGGCGCCGCAGGCTGAACTGCGACAATGGGCGGGTGACCACTCCGAACGTCCTCGCCTCCCGTTACGCGTCCGCCGAGCTGGCACGCATCTGGTCGCCCGAGCACAAGATCGTCCTCGAGCGCCAGCTGTGGATCGCGGTCCTGAAGGCCCAGCGCGACCTCGGCGTCGAGACCCCCGACGGCGTCATCGAGGCGCACGAGGCGGTCGTCGACCAGGTCGACCTCGAGTCGATCGCCGCGCGCGAGCGCGTGACCCGCCACGACGTGAAGGCCCGCATCGAGGAGTTCGCCGCCCTCGCCGGGAGCGAGCACATCCACAAGGGCATGACCTCGCGCGACCTGACCGAGAACGTGGAGCAGCTCCAGGTCCGCGCCTCGCTGGCGCTGGTGCGCGACCGAGCCGTCGCCGCGCTGGCGCGCCTGGGCCGGCTGGCCGGTGAGCACGCCGAACTGGTGATGGCCGGACGCAGCCACAACGTCGCCGCGCAGGCCACCACGATGGGCAAGCGCTTCGCGACCACCGCCGACGAGCTGCTCGTCGGCATCGAGCGCGTCGAGCAGCTGATCGCCCGGTACCCGCTGCGCGGGATCAAGGGCCCGGTCGGCACCGGCCAGGACATGCTCGACCTCCTCGGTGGCGACGAGGCGAAGCTCGCCGACCTCGAGCAGCGCGTCGCGGCGCACCTGGGCTTCGAGCGCACGTTCACGAGCGTCGGTCAGGTCTACCCACGGTCCCTCGACTTCGACGCCGTCAGCGCGCTGGTCCAGCTGGTCGCCGCGCCGTCGAGCCTGGCGCTCACGGTGCGCCTCATGGCGGGCAACGAGCTGGTCACGGAGGGCTTCAAGCCCGGCCAGGTCGGCTCGTCGGCGATGCCCCACAAGATGAACACCCGCTCGTGCGAGCGCGTCAACGGTCTCGCGGTGGTGCTGCGGGGCTACGCGTCCATGGTGGGCGAGCTCTCCGGCGACCAGTGGAACGAGGGCGACGTGTCGTGCTCGGTCGTGCGCCGCGTGGCTCTGCCGGACGCGTTCTACGCCGCCGACGGCCTGTTCGAGACGTTCCTGACCGTGCTGGACGAGTTCGGGGTGTTCCCGGCCGTGGTCCAGCGCGAGCTCGACCGCTACCTGCCGTTCCTGGCCACCACGAAGGTCCTGATGGCGGCGGTGCGGCACGGCGTCGGTCGCGAGACCGCCCACGAGGCCATCAAGGAGCACGCCGTCGCGGTCGCGCTCGAGATGCGCGAGCAGGGCACCGCCGACAACGACCTGCTCGACCGGTTGGCCGCCGACGACCGTCTCGGCCTCACGGCCGAGGACCTCCAGCGCCTCGTCGCCGAGCCGCTGGCCTTCACGGGCGCCGCCGTCTCCCAGGTCTCCGCGGTGCTGTCGCAGGTCGACGCCGTGCTGAAGCGCCACCCCGACGCCGCCGCCTACGCGCCGGGCGCCATCCTCTGACCTCGCCGCCGGGATCACGTGATCTCGATACGCGGCTCGCTGCGCTCCCCAGCTACTCGATCGCCGGCGGCCGGCGCCGGCTGCTCGATCGCCGGCGGCCGGCGCCGGCTGCTCGATCGCCGGCGGCCGGTGATCGAGTGCCTGCGAGGAACGAGCAGGTGTATCGAGATCAGGCGAGCCAGGCCAGTACGACGGGGCCGGGGTGCTCCGCCCACGTCGCGGTGAGGAGGCCGGTTGCCTCAGCAGGTGCCTGGGCGTCCACGATCCGCTCGACGTGGAGCGTGCCGTCGCCCGAGCCGCTGCCGTGCACCGACGCGGTGACCGAGCGACGCGAGATGCGACTGCCGTCGGGCATCAGCATCGTGACCTCGCCGCGGCCCTCACGGATCACGGCGGACGTCTCGGCGACGTAGACGGGATCGGTCGCGCCGTCGTAGACCCACCGGCGACCGAGCACCGAGTGGTCCATCTCGCCCACGAGGTCAGCGCCCTCGAGCGGGGCCGAGCGGTAGGTCAGCGGGACGTGCACGACCTCGTCGCCGACCGGGAGCAGGAACGACTCGATCCCCACCTCGCCCTCGGGATCGTCGAAGCGGAAGTTCGACTGGAACGGCGGGACCGACGCGCCGGCCGGCCACCACGGCTGGTGGGGCAGCCATGCCTCGAGCAGCTCGGCCTTGGTGGGGTTCAGCTCGGAACCCGGATGAACGACGCCCATGGCGTCATCGTGCCACGGGTCGCAGCCGCGCGAAGGCCAATCCGGCTGCCACGACCGACAGCAGCCCGGCGCCCACGATCGGCGCCACGTCGTTGAGCCCGTAGAGCCCGGCGCCCATGACCGGGCCGGCCACGTAGGTGAGGCCGACGGTGGCGGAGAGCTGTCCCGCGACGGCGGCGTGCTCACTCGGCTCGACCGCGAGGGTGGCGCCGGCGTTGTAGCCGGGCACCGCGAGCCCCAGCCCCGCCGCGACGACGACCATCGCCGGGAGCAGGGTGGCCGTGCTGGAGGCGAACACGGCTCCGGCGTAGCCGACCGCCGCGACCAGGCTGCCGACCACGATGAGCGCCCGGGGCCCGCCGGGCACCCGCGGTGCCACGAAGGCCTGCGTCACCGCGAACCCGATGCCGATCAGCACGCCGGCGACGGCGACCACCTGTGCGGTGGCGGTGTCCGACAGTCCGAGCCGGTCCTGCACGAGGAAGCCCAGGATGATCTCCACGAGCGCCAGGCCGAGGAACAGCGCGCCACCGGCCAGGAGGAACGGCAGCACGCGAGGATCGCGGAACCCGAGTCGCTCGCGCTCCGGACGCTCCTGCCGCTCGGGCACCGGCAGGAGCCAGACGGCGACGAGGGTGGCACCGACCAGCACCGGCGCGAGGTACACCGGCAGCAGCAGTCCGCCGATCGCCGCGAGGCCGCCGAGCGCGGGCCCGACCACCAGAGAGATGCCCTGGACCGCGCCGAACGCGCCCATCGCCTTCGTGCGCTCGATCGCGCCCTGGCTCGTGGAGGCGAGGTACGTCAGCGCCGCCACCGGCACGGCCGCGAAGCCCAGCCCGTAGAGCACCCCCCGCGTCAGTGCGAACGCCCCGAGGACGACCCAACGGGGCAGCTCCTCCCGTGCCGCGAGCTCGGTCATCACGGCGAACCCCGTGGCACCCACGGTGGCGATCAGCAGCCCGCGGACCAGCACGGCGTGCACGCCGATGCGGTCGACCTCGCGGCCCCACCACGGCCCGGCGACCACGAGCATCGCCGCCGACAGCGTCATGACCGCGCCGAGATCGACCTCGCCGAGCCCGACGAGGCGTGTGACGGGTGCCAGGACCGGGACGAGCATCCCCTGTGCGCTGTAGACGACGAGGGCCGACACCAGCAGGGTCGTGGTCATGGTCCGGGTCGATGGCACCGGCACAGCCTGCCACGGAAACGCGCGGCTGGGCAGGCCACTAGCCTGATGCCATGCCGCTGGAGATCCCCGGAGCCACCCACCTGCACTCGGGCAAGGTGCGCGACCTGTACACGTACGGCGACCACCTGCTGATGGTCGCCTCCGACCGGGTGAGCGCCTACGACTTCATCCTCGAGCCGGGGATCCCCGACAAGGGCGAGATCCTCACCCGGATGAGCCTGTGGTGGTTCGACCAGTTGGAAGACCTCGTGCCGCACCATGTCGTCAGCACCGACGTGCCGCCCGAGGTCGCGGGGCGGGCGCTGGTCGTCGAGCGGCTCGACATGTTCCCGGTGGAGTGCGTCGCCCGCGGCTACCTCACCGGCTCCGGCCTGATCGACTACCGCGAGACGGGCGCCGTGTGCGGCATCCCGCTGCCCGACGGCCTCGTCGACGGCTCGCGGCTGGACGAGCCGATCTTCACCCCCGCCACGAAGGCCGACCTCGGCGAGCACGACGAGAACGTCTCGTTCGAGGCGATCGTGGCGACCGTCGGCGCCGAGATGGCCGAGCGACTGCGCGACCTCACCCTGGCGGTCTACGGCCGTGCCGAGGAGATCGCCCGCGAGCGCGGCATCATCCTGGCCGACACGAAGCTCGAGTTCGGCGCCCGCCCGGACGGCACCATCGTCCTGGCCGACGAGGTGCTGACGCCCGACTCGTCGCGCTTCTGGCCCGCCGACCGGTACGTGCCCGGGCAGGCCCAGCCCAGCTATGACAAGCAGTTCGTCCGCGACTGGCTGACGTCGGCCGAGTCGGGCTGGGACCGGGCGTCGGACACTCCGCCGCCGCGGCTGCCCGACGAGATCGTCGAGCGCACCCGCGAGCGCTACATCGAGGCCTACGAGAGGCTCACCGGGCTGAGCTGGTGAGGTGATGGACAGGGTGTCGGTGGCGGTCCGGGCCTCGATTACAGTGTCGATGTAACTGAGGACACACCCCCCGAAAGAAGGCACCGTGACCAATCTCGCCGCGATCCTCGACGACACGACCGCCAAGTACCCCGAGCGCACCGCCATTGTCTTCGGTGACACGCGGCTGAACTACGCGCAGGTCAACGGTGCGGCCAACCAGGTCGCGAACCTGCTGGTCGAGCGGGGGATCAAGCCCGGCGACAAGGTCGCGATCTCGATCCCGAACCTGCCCTACTTCACGATCGTCTACTTCGGCATCCTCAAGGCCGGCGCCACGGTCGTCCCGCTCAACGTGCTGTTGTCCGAGCGTGAGGTCGCGTACCACCTCGACGACTCCGACGCGGTGGCCTTCTTCGCGTTCGAGGGCACGCCCGACCTGCCGATCGGCGACCGCGCCTGGGCCGGATTCAACCAGGTCGAGGGCTGCAAGGAGTTCTTCCTCATCAAGCTCGACTCGGCCGCGCCCGAGCCCATGGAGGCGCCGGAGTTCTACGGCCCGCTCGTGGCGAAGCAGTCGCCCGAGTTCACCACGGTCGAGCGCGACGACGACGACACCGCCGTCATCCTCTACACGTCGGGCACCACCGGCCAGCCCAAGGGCGCCGAGCTGATGCACCGCAACCTGCGCGCGAACGCCGGCCTCGGCCCGTCGCTGTTCGGCGCCGACGAGAGCGACCCCGACACCTACCTCGCCGTGCTGCCGCTGTTCCACATCTTCGGCCAGAGCGTCATCCAGAACACCGCGATCCTGTTCGGCGGCACGATCGTCTACCTGCCGCGCTTCGAGCCCGACGCCGCGCTGGCGCTGCTGCTCAAGGAGAAGGTCACCTTCTTCGCCGGCGTCCCGACGATGTACTGGGGCCTGCTGCAGGCCCTGGCGCAGTCCGACGGCGGCGTCGACGTCGAGGCGATCGCGGCGAACCTGCGCGTCGCCGCGTCCGGTGGCGCGGCGCTGCCCGTCGACATCCACCGCCAGTTCGAGGAGAAGTTCGGCATCGTCATCCAGGAGGGCTACGGCCTGTCCGAGACGTCGCCGGTCGCCTCGTTCGGCGTCCGTGGCGAGCCCGTCCGCGTGGGCTCGATCGGCCGGGCCGTCGAGGGCGTCGAGCTCAAGCTCATCAACGACGACTGGTCCGACCTGGCCCACGACCCCGAGGCGATCGGCGAGATCGCCATCAAGGGCCACGGCATCATGAAGGGCTACTACAACCGCCCCGCCGCCACCGCCGAGGCGATCCACGGCGAGTGGTTCCGCACGGGCGACCTCGCGCGCAAGGACGACGACGACTACTTCTACATCGTCGACCGCAGCAAGGACATGATCATCCGCGGCGGCTACAACGTGTACCCGCGCGAGCTGGAGGAGGTGCTGATGACGCACCCGGCGGTCTCGCTGGTCGCCGTCATCGGCGTCCCGCACGAGTCGCACGGCGAGGAGATCAAGGCGGTCGTGGTCAAGAACACCGACGATCCCACCACCGAGGCCGAGCTGCGCGAGTGGGCCAAGGGCCAGTTCGCCCAGTACAAGTACCCGCGCATCGTGGAGTTCCGCGACGCGCTGCCGATGACCGCGACGGGCAAGATCCTCAAGCGCGAGATCGACTGATCGCCCCGTGAAACCGCGGCGTCGTCCCAGTAGGCTCGCGGCGTGCATGCAGGCGATGGCGTGACGACGCCGCGGTTCTCACTTCTGACCACCGTCGAGGACGCGAGCCGTGAGGCGTTCGACCTCACGGCGGCGTCCGTACGCGGGCAGCGCCTGCGGGACTGGCAGTGGGTGGTGGTCCACGGTCCCGCGGCGGCGTCCGAGGTCGTCGACGCCCTGCGCGAGGCGGCCGCGGCCGAGCCGAGGATCGTCACGGTGGAGTCCGCGGCGGGCCCGTCCGCGGGCCTGGACGCCGCGACCGGTGACTTCGTCGGCCTGCTCGACCTCGGTGACGAGCTGACGGCCCAGGCCCTCGTGGTCGTGGCGAAGGCCGTCGACGCCGCCGGCGACGAGCTCGACGTGGTGTACAGCGACCACGACGAGCCCGCGCCCGACGGTTCCGGGCGCCGACCGTACTTCAAGCCCGACTGGTCGCCGGAACGGCTGCTGCACCACGCCTACGTGGGACGTCTCAGCGTCCTGCGTCGCAGCTCCCTCCTCGCCGCGGGCGGCTTCTCGCCCGACAGCGGACCGGCCGCCGGGCTCGACGCGCTCCTGCGGGTCAGCGAGCGCGGCGGCGACGTGCGGCACGTGCAGCGCGTCCTCTACCGCCGGAACGGGGGACCCGAGCACGAGGCCGCGGACGCCGTCCCCGTCGTGCAGGCCCACCTCGACCGCGTCGGGATCGAGGCCACCGTGACGGTGTCGGAGGCGCCGGGGCTGCTGCGCATCGTCCGCTGTCCCGACGTCACGACGCCCACCTCGATCATCATCCCGACGATCGGCACCTCGGGGGAGGTCTGGGGTGCCCACCGCAACCTCGTCACCGAGACCGTGCGCACGGTGGCCGAGCACACGCGCCACACCGACCTCGAGTTCGTGATCGTCTACGACCGTCCCACGCCGGAGGAGGTGCTCGAGGAGCTGCGCGCGCTCCGCGAGAGCCACGGCCTGCGGATCCGGCTCGTCGTCTTCACGGAGAAGTTCAACTTCAGCGCCAAGTGCAACGTCGGGGCGGCCTACGCGGCCGGTGACGTCCTCGTCTTCCTCAACGACGACATGGCGGCGCGCAGCGACGAGGTCATCGAGACGCTCATCGCCCCGCTGCGCGAGCCCGGCGTGGGCGCGACCGGTGCCAAGCTCTTCTTCGAGGACGGCACCGTGCAGCACGGCGGGGTCCGCTTCGGCAGCGGCTTCCTGTCCGATCCGTACCGCACCGCCGCCGAGGACGCCCCCGGCGAGCTGGGCGAGCTGCAGGTCAATCGCGAGGTCACGGCGCTGACGGGTGCGTGCGTGGCGGTGCGGCGCGACGTGTTCGAGGAGGTGGGCGGCTTCAGCGAGCGGTTCCCGATGAACTTCAACGACGTCGACTTCGGGCTCAAGACGAGCCGCGCCGGACTGCGGTCGCTGTGGCTGCACGAGGTCAGCCTGTGGCACTTCGAGTCCGTCACGCGCGACAACGCCGTCCGCCCGTGGGAGTTCGCGCGGCTCGAGAACCGCTGGGGACGGCGCAAGGCCGTGCGGGAGCGCTACTCCAACAACGTGCGCTGACGGGCCTCAGCGACGTCGCAGCCGGCGCCGGACACGACCTGCCGTGCGCCGGAGCGCACCGGAGGCGGGTGCCGGCGGGGCCGCGGGCTTCTCCAGCTCGCGCACCTGCGCGCGCAGGCGCTTGACCATCCCCTGCAGCCGCCGAGTCTCCGCCGCAGCCACGGCGGCCGTGGTCTCGAGCCCGATGATGCGGTCGCGCTCGACCAGCTGCGCGCGCCAGGCGGCGGTCATCACGTGCTCGGCATCGGGGCCCGGACGCACCCAGCGCGGGTCCTTGCCGACGACCAGCTCGGGCGTCGTGGGCACCTCGCCGGCGCGCGGGGGACGGACGGCGAGCTGGAACTGGTAGACCATCGCATCGGGCTGGGTCCGGATCCACGCCAGCACGCCGGTCGGCAGGGCGTGGGGGTCCACGTCCACCTCGACCCCCAGCGGGTCCGCCGTGGTGCCGCGCAGCTCGTCGGTCACCAGGCCCGCGTCGGCGACCATCTGCAGCAGGCCCTCGCGGGAGAAGAACCGGATGTGGGTGTGGTCGAGCAGGCCGGTGTCGGTCGTGCGCCAGCGGCCCTGCAGCAGCGCCAGCCGCAGCGAGCCGTGGGTGACGTTCGGGATCGAGATGACGATGCGGCCGCCGGGAGCCAGCAGGCGCGCGCTGTCGGCGAGCACACTGACGGGGTCCATGACGTGCTCGAGCACGTCGGCGAAGATGATCGCGTCGAAGGAGCCCGCCTCGAAGTGCCCGCTCAGGGGCGCCGCATCGAGGTCGCCCACGACGACCGACTCCAGGTGCTCCGCGGCGATCGCGGCGGCCTCGGCGTCGAGCTCGAAACCGCTCACCCGGCAGCCGCGCTCGATCAGGACGCGGCCGAGGTCACCGGCCCAGCAGCCCACGTCCAGCACGCGGTGGGCGTCGCCGAGCAGATCGATCACCTGAGCGTGGCTCGTGTTCAGGTTCGTCGGGTCGATCTCGACGGCGTAGTGCGACATGTGCGGTCAACTCTCTGTTCGACAGGCGGGGGGTCAGCTGCCGTAAAGGGACTTCACCCGGGCCACGACACGAGCGGAGGCCCGGTCGTCGACGTGGTCGAAGAAGAGCCGACGCCGCCAGGCGTAGTCCTCCTCCTGGTCGGGCGTCAGCGGATCGAAGAAGCCGTCGAGCGCTGCGGCGAGGTCGTCGAAGGTCTCGCACACGGGCCCGGGAAGAACCTGGCTCAGATCATAGAACAGCCCGCGCTCCTGCTGGGCGTAGCGATCCAGGTCGTACGCGAAGCTGGCCATGGGCCGTCCGGTCAGCATGAAGTCGACGAGGCAGCTGGAGTAGTCGCTGACGAGGCCGTCGGCGCTGCGGTAGAGCACCTCGAGGTCGGGGTAGCGCCGGCTGGACACGTCGATGGCCCCGAGGGGCGCCAGCTGGTGCCAGTAGGTCTTGGCCGAGTCGGCCATGTGCTCGCGGACGCCGAGCACGGCGTCGTGGCGGTACATCCAGTCCTGGAGCCACGCGAGCTCCTCGGGGCTGAACCGGTAGTACGCCTCGTCCTGCGCGTCCTTGAAGGTCGGCAGGAACAGCACCAGCCTGCGCCCCTGCGTGTCCTCCTCGAGCCGGCGCACGGACTCGGCGAGGTCGGCCGGGAGGCGTTCGGGCTCGCACCGGATGTAGTCGTTGCGCGGCAGCCCGGTGGGCCACATGTCGGCGTGGGCCAGGGGCCAGAAGGCCGACCGCATCGTGAGGGAGTCGAGCCGACTGGAGGTGACCACGGCGCGGGTGGCCGCGTGCTCGCGGCCCTCGGCCCGCTCCAGCTCGGGCGGCGGATCGATCATCGCCGAGCCGAAGCGCTTGAGCGGGATCCCGTGCCACAGGTTGACGAAGTTGTGGGTGATCGGGGAGACCGGCCAGTGCCCGTTGATCCGGGGTCCGTGCTTGACGAAGATCTGGCGCGACCTGACGAGGTGGTGCTGGCCCTCGCGGCTCATCAGCGGGACGGTGACGACGTTCTGGCCGGGCAGGTCGATCCGGCGCGAGCGGGTCAGGATGATCTTCTTGATCGACGGGTCGTGGGCGACCTCGTCGAACAGGGCTCGCTCGTTGCCCGAGAGCGTGTGGGAGTACGCGCACACGGGGAACGCCCACCAGTGGTCGAACTTGGGCGCCCAGCGGTCCTCGGTGCGGAAGCGCGCCCACGCCCAGGGCTCGTGGTAGTCGACGGTGCCGTCGGGGCGGGTCGTGATCGAGAGGCTGTGCCGCAGCTGGTCGTCCGCGCTGACCCGGAGCAGGTTGCGCTCGAAGGACTCGACGTCGGCGCCCGGAACGAGGTCGAGGATCCGCTCCTTCCAGCCGGCGAGATCGGGCGTGCGCCGCGGGTTCTCCGAGATCAGGTTGCGCTTGAGCAGCGGGAACCCCTGGGCGACGACGTCCCAGTAGTCGGCCGTGTAGGCCGGCAGGTAGGGGTAGAGGCCGTCGACGATCGTCGCGAAGTCGAAGCCGTGGGTCAGCAGGTACCGGCTCAGGCCGATCTCGTACTTGAGGATGACCAACGGCTTCTTCGCCTGGCGTCGGACCGAGTCGATCCGCGCGCGGAACCCCGGGTCGGCGACGACCGGGCGGCGGAAGACGAGGAAGTACGAGCTCAGGTGCAGGTGGTCGAGCGGGTCGATCTCGTTGGCGACGCGCCAGCGCTCCTTCGCCTCCGCCAGCGGCAGGGGAGTGTCGTCGCCGTGGTCGCGGGAGTAGGGCCGCTTCGTGGCGTGCAGGCCCCACCAGTCGCCGGGGGTGGCGTCCATCCGCGCGAACACCTCGTCGAGGGGCCGCACCAGGTAGGCGCTGTCGTTCGCGAACACGACCTCGTCGTACGTCTCGAGGACGTCCCAGCCGACGAGGTCCTGGGCGAGCATCGACCACGAGCCGAAGTCGTAGCGGCCGTGCCGGATGGCCCAGGCCCCACGGGTCACGTCGGCCAGCTTCTCCAGCTCGCCGGGCGCCATCGTGGAGTCGGCCAGGTAGTAGACGTCGGCGTGCCGCGACAGCTCGGTGACGTAGGCGACGACGTGGTCGTCGACGATGCCGTCGGGGTCGTAGCCCACGAAGAGGCAGACCCGCCGGACCGCCTGGCCGGGCTCGAACGTCGTGGGCGGTCGCACGTCGTGGGCGGGCGGCAGGGTGGGCAGGCCCTGGTGCCGCCCCGAGACCAGGTGGTGCACCAGCGGGTTGACGTCCTCGCGCGTCGGGTCGAGGTGCTCGTTCCAGTACCACCACAGGTCGAAGTCGATCCGCGGGTTGACCAGCTGCTTCCAGCCGGTGCCGCAGTAGTGCTTGTAAGGTCCGGTCTGGGCGGCCCGCACCACTGACTGCGAGCGCCGGTAGGCCTTGACGTCGAGCGCCTTCGCGCGCTTGACGAGGGCGATCTCGCAGGCCAGCACGACTGGCTCAGAGGCGGGCGCGGCCGTGTCCGGGGCCGGCGACAGTCCCGAGGACAGCACCTCGTCGAGCAGTGCCTGCGCGGCCTCGGCGGACTCGCTCCGGGCCGCGTCCCACCGCGCGGCGAAGGCGACCCAGGCCAGGGCGAACTCGTCGTGCGTCATGCGGCACCCCCCTCGAGCTCGAGGCGCAGGCGCTCGACGGCCCGCTCCGTGCTGCGTCCGTCGAGGTGGTCGATCAGCAGGTCGCGGGTGCGCCGGTAGCGCCGCGAGGGCTCGGTCGAGTCGAGGGCGTGCGAGAGCGCCGCGTGGAAGGAGTCGAAGTCGCGGCAGACGGGTCCGGGGAACAGGTGCTCGAGGTCGAACAGCAGCGAGTCGGCCACGTCGTCGAGGTCGTGGGCGAAGCTGACGACGGGACGGCCGGTGGCCATGAAGTCGAGCCCGATGCCGTCGTGGTCGGTGACCAGGAGGTCGGTGGCGCGCAGCACGGCCTGGGTGCGGCCGAACCGCTGCGCCGACAGGTCGAGCGCCGATCCGGCGAACCTCCGCAGGTAGGCGCGCTCGAGGTCGCCCCGGAGGTCGCGGATCCCCCACACGGCGTCGTTCGACTCCGCCCACGTGACGAGCGCGTCGATCTCGCGCGGGGAGTACGGGTACGGCTTCGCCGACCCCGTGGAGGACCGGCGCGTCGTGGCCAGCAGCACGAGGCGGCGTCCGCGCAGGAGGTCACGGACGCCCTGCTCCTGGGCGGCGACCTCGGCCGGAGGCACCTCGGCGACGAGATGGTCGTGGGCCGGGATGCCGGTCAGCCAGGCCTCGGTGAACCGCGCGGGCCAGTGGGCCGCGAGTGTGGCCGATCGGTCGACGGCCGACGCGGTCAGCACTCCGCTGATCGCCTGGCGCGGGATCTGGTGCAGCATCTCGAGCGGCCCGGTGTCGGAGGGGTGGACGTCGCCCGGGTGGTCGGCCGGCTTGAGCATCCGGGCGGTGGCCGAGAGCGACAGTCCCTCGCGCACCGCGACGACGACGTGGCGCTCGGGCAGACCCGCGAGGCCGAGCGTGCGGTAGGGCCGCTCCTTCACCAGGATGACGCCGGCGCCCAGCAGCGCCTCGCGTCCCTGCGGGCTGCGCTGGGGGAGCCGGGTCACGTTGCGACCGGGCACGTCGAGGCGCGCGGACCGCGTGAGGACGATCTTCTCGATCTCGGGGTCGTCGCCGACGAGGTCGAGGATCGCGCGGCTGTTGTCGGGCAGCTCGCCCGTGGCGGGGTCGACGACGAACACCCAGCGGTCGGGCCGGCGCGGCGCCGCGGTGTCGGCCTTCTTGAACTGGCGGGGCGTCATCGGCGTGGGCACGACGACCTCGCCGTCGGGGCCGGTGTGGATCGAGAAGCTGCGCTGCAGCAGGTCGTCGGGAGCCGTGCGGAGCAGGTTCTCCTCGAACACCTCCACGGGAGCGTCGGGCGCGACCTCCAGGAGCCGCTCCTTCCACCGCGAGATCTCGGGCACGTCGTAGTGGTTCTGGTACAGCAGGAACCGCTTCAGGACGGGGAACCCCTCACCGATCATGTGGAACGCCCACGGCGTGAAGATCGGGTGGAAGGGATAGAGGTGCGGCACGAACGTCGAGAAGCGGTGGCCGTGGCCGATCAGCAGGTGGGTCAGCCCGATCTCGTACTTCTGGATCACCAGGCGCTTCGAGCGCTGCGCGGTGACGCTCTCGACGAGCTTGCGGAAGACCGGGCTGTCGAGCACGGGACGCCGGAAGGCCAGGAAGTAGGAGCCGACGAGGAAGTCGTACGTCACGGATTCCTCGAACCGGTCGAGCAGCTCCTCGCGCACCGTGTCGAGCGGGATCGGGTCGGGGAACGCGTTCTCGGGGACGTCGCGCGTCATCGCGATGCCCTTCGTGGCCTGCAGGCCCCACCAGTCGCACGCCTGGGCGTCCATCCGCCCGAACACCGCGTCGAGCGGCCGCACCAGGTAGGACGAGTCGTTGACGAACAGGACCTCGTCGTTCTGCTCGAGCCGCTCCCAGCCGACGAGCTCGCTGGCGAGCATCGCGTAGGAGCCGAAGTCGTAGGCGCCGTGGCGGATCGCCCAGGCGTCGTGCGCGACCTCGCGCAGCTTGGCCAGCTCGGCGTCGGGGAGGTACCCGTCGAAGAGGCAGAAGACGTCGCTGAACCGGGCCAGCTCGCGCAGCAGGAGCAGGGCCGCCTCGTCGACGACCCCCTCGGTGTCGAAGCCGGCGAAGAGGGTCGCGCGGCGCACCGGCCGGTCGGTGGGCAGCACCGCACCGGGGCCCGCGGCGGTGGTCGCCGGCCGGGTGGACAGTCCCGCATCACGACCGACGAGCGCGTAGTGGACGAGGGGGTTGATCGTCTCCTCGGCCGGGTCGAGGTGGTTGGCCCAGTACCACCACACGTCGAAGTCGGCGTTCGGCTTGCGCAGCTGCTTCCATCCCGTGGTGCAGAAGTGCTCGAGCAGGTCGGTGACGGTGTCGGGCAGCTCGGGCAGGGAGAGCGCGTAGTACGCCTCGTCGAAGTACGGGGCGACGGCGGCCGTCTCGGCCTGGAGTCTGCCGCGTTCGGACATCGTCTCGAGCGCGGCCAGGTCGTCGGCGGTCACTGGTGCGTGCGGAGGTGGTTGAGGAGGGGATTGGCCTTCTTGCGCGCGACGAGCGGGTGCTTCGCGAGGTAGCGCCTGGTGCTGAAGTCGGGTCCCGGGTCCTTGCCCTCTGCGGCGCCGTGCCGCAGGTAGTGCAGCGCCGGGCTCAGGCCGGTGGTCACGACCTCGGGGTAGGCCCGCAGGTACCAGGCCCCGTCGAACAGGGCGGAGGCGCGCAGCTCGGTGACGTCCTCGATCTCCTCGCCCGTGGCTGCGTTGGGCATCACACGACGCTTCAGCCAGCCCTTCGGGCCGCTGGTCTGCCGCTCCTCGGCCGTCAGCCGGGCGTCGAGGACACGGGAGATCTCCAGGGACTGCTCCCGGGCCCGGTCGTGCTCGGCCTCGCGCTCGGCGCAGGCCTCGTGCTGCTCGCGCAGGGAGGCGAGTTCGCGACGGCACCGCTCGAGCTCGGACCGGAGTTCGGCGTCCTCGTCGACGTCTGAATACACCCGCGCGTCCCCCTGTCGTGTCGGCCCCGTCATCATAACTGCTGGGGGACACCGCCCGTCCTCCGTCATCTCCGCGCAGGAGATGTCCGCCCGACCAGGCCAGGGAGCACACCCATGACGGACACGACGTCGCGAGAGCGGACCGGGGCCACCCCGGTCGAGCGCGTCACGCGCGCCGTCGTCGTGCTCGGCTTCGTCCTGCTCGTCGCGCTGACGTTCGGTCCGGCGCTGTTCGGCTTCGGGGTCTTCCTCGACGTCGACTTCCTCCGGGCGTACTGGCCGTTCACCGCGACCGGCGCTGTTCCGGCGGGAGCGATGTGGTGCCGCGGCGACACGTTCGACGCCCTGTACCCCGCGATCGTCAACACCGTCGAGTCCGCCCGGAGCGGGGTGTGGCCGACGTGGACGCCCTACGAGGTCGGCGGGGCACCCATGGCGTCGTTGCCGAACCACACGGTGCTCAGCCCCGTCACCTGGCCGTTCTGGGTGCTGCCGAGCCACGTGGCGCCGGCGTGGGTGAAGCTCACCGAGCTCGTCATCGTCGTGGTGGGGATGGTGGCCCTGCTGGGCCGCTGGGGTGTCCGTCGCAGCGCGGGCCTGCTCGCCGGCTTCGTGTTCTTCACGTGCGGCTTCATGTTGATGTGGACGAACTGGCCCCACACGCGCGTGGCCGTGTTCATCCCGCTGCTGCTCTGGGCGCTGGACCGGGTCGTGGTGGAGCGTCGCGCGCGCGACGTCGCCTGGGTCGGCCTCGTCGTGGCGAGCATGCTGCTGGGTGGCTTCCCGGCGGTGACGCTCTTCGCACTGACGACCGGCGCCGTCTACGTGCTGGTGGTGGGATGGCGCCAGCAGGGCACCCGCGCGACGGTCCTCGCGTACGCCGGCGCGGCGGGTGGCGTGGTGCTGGGCGTGGCCCTGGCGGCGGTCCAGATCCTGCCCTTCGTGATGAACCTCCAGACCGTGCTGGCCGGACGGGAGCCGCGCGAGGCGTCCCCGAGTGAGCTGCTCGTGACGAGCGTGGCACCACGGGCGTGGGGCACGTGCGTCGACAACGCGCGCTGGAGCAGCACCAACCCGATCGAGGGCATCGCCTACGTCGGCGTCGGCGCCGTGCTCCTCGTGCTGACGCTCCTCGTGCTGGGGCGCAGCGCCCGCGTCCGCCCGGGGGTCGTGGCGCTCATTTCGGTGCTCCTGGCCGCCTGGGTCTGGCTGACGTGGTTCGGCGGGGCGCCGCTGGACCTGCTGCAGCAGCTGCCGGGATTCGACACGAACAAGATCGGCCGCGCGACCTCCATCGTCGGGTTCCTGGTGGCCCTCGCGGCTGCCTTCGGCCTCGACCGGCTGATGTCGGACGACGACGGACCGGGTCCCCGTCCCGAGCGCCGGCGTCTTCCCCTCGTGGGCCGCCTCGCGGTGGGCGCCGTCCTCGCGCTCGGTGCCCTCTACGTCGGGTGGCGGGTGCACGAGGTCGCCGCCATCACGGGCGCCACGGGCCTCGTCAGGGACCAGCTCGTCGCGCCCGCGATCTGGGCCCTCGCCGGCGTCGCCGTCCTGGCCGCGGGACTCCTCAGCCGCCGGGTGCGTCCGTTCGTCCCGCTCGCCCTGGTCGTGATCGTCATCGTCCAGGCCGTCGTGTTCGCGCGGCACGTCTGGCCACTCAGCGACCGCAGCAACCTGTACCCCGTGACGGAGGCCCACGAGTTCCTCCAGGCGAACATCGGCGCCGATCGCTACGCCAGCGGTGGCATGTGGGGCTACCCGGCCACGTCCGACTACTACAAGCTCCGGACGCCGGTGGGACACGAGTTCACCGCGCCGGCCTGGATGCAGTTGCTCCAGGCGGTGTCGCCCGACACCCAGGTGACGCGGACCTACACCCGCTTCGCCGACCTCCCCACCCCCGAGATCGGCGACGACCCGCTCCTGGACCAGTTCTCCGTGAAGTACTGGGCCGTCCGGCCCAGCCAGATCGTCGGCAGGGCCGACGATCCGTCCGGCGAGCGCTCGGGGACCGTGACCCTCGGCGACGAGGAACGGGCGTCCTGCGAGCTGCCGGCGGGACCGCTGCGCGGTGTCGTCCTGTCCCTCGACCGGACCGTTCCGCTGGAGGACGACGACCGGGTCCAGGCGCACGTCCGGGTCACGGCCGGGGGCGAGGTGGTGGAGGGCGCTCGCGCCTTCAACACGACGATGGAGGACGGCCAGCTGCGCATCGGTGTGGCCGGTGAGGACCTGCCCTCCTCGGATGACGCCGAGGTCGAGGTGTGGTTCTCCGGCGCGCCCCGCGCGGTCGAGCTCGACGCGACCGCCGACGGACTCTCGTGCCGCGCCCTGCGCCCGGACGATGACGGCCTCAAGCTCGTGCACGTCGACGCCGGCTCGCTGGTCTACGAGCGGTCGACCTCGCTGCCGAGAATCCGCTGGGCGGGCGAGAGCCGCGTGGTGGAGTCCGCCGACGAGCGGCTCGAGCTGCTGGGGGAGGGCGTGCCCGCCGACCGCGTGCTGCTGGACGAGCCGGGCCCGTTCGAGGCCGAGGGCTCGAGCGCCCGCGTCGACACCGTCCGCGATGACGCGGGATCGATCGAGGTCGAGGTCGACGCCGACGGCGACGGCTACCTCGTCGTGGGCGACTCGATCCTCCGCGAGGGCTGGGAGGCCACCGTCGACGGGGAGCCGGTCGACCTCGTGGCCGCCAACCACGCCTTCGCGGCCGTGCCGGTGCCCGACGGCCGCCACACGGTGGAGCTGGCGTACCGGGCACCCGGACTGGCGCCAGGCCTGGCGATCAGCGCGGGAGCCGCGCTGCTCACGGCCGGTGTCTTCGTCGTCCCGCTGGTCCGGCGACGGACGAGGTCACGCGGCGACGCGGTGGATGACCAGCTGGATGCCCGCGAGGAGTAGGTCGACCAGCGTCGCCAGGCAGCGCACGACCAGCGCCACGACGAGCGCCGTGGACGTCGGCATCGATCCGGCGAGTGCCAGCACCAGCACGGCGTCGCGGACGCCCGCGCCGGCCGGCAGGAAGAACGCGGCCATTCCCAGCGTGTACGCCAGGGCGTAGCCGACGATCGAGGGCGCCAGGGTCTCCACCGGGTCACCGTCGAGGCCGATGACGATGAACCACACCTGCAGCCCCAGCAGCAGCCAGGTGAGGCACTGCCACGCGGTGGCCTTGAGCAGGGACCTCCAGCCGATCGCCTCAGGGAGGGGCTCGCGCCGCGCGAGGCGGAGCAGCCGGTTGAGCACGCGGTCCAGCAGCCGCGGGTGGATCGCGACGTAGAGCAGGGGCAGGACGAGGACGAGCCACCAGAACCGGTGGCGCAGCTCGGGGGTGACCCACGGCATCAGCGCCACGGCGACCGTGATCCCGGCGACGCCGGAGATCACCAGCGCCAGCACGCCCAGCACGGCGGCGGACCGCCGCGGGACCCGGTGCTCGCGCCCCATCTCCATCTGGGCCACGATCGACCAGAGGCTGCCCGGGACGTACTTGCCGAGCTGGCTCACGAAGAAGATGTGCGCCGAGATCCTCAGGCCCAGGCGCGATCCCAGACCCGCGAGGAGCTCGCGCCAGACCTGCAGGGACGCCAGCATGCCCAGCACCGCGAACACCGACGCCGCGGCCACGGTCCATGGCGGGATGCGCTCGAGGTCCTCGGCGATCGCCTGGTAGTTGCGGGTGATGGCCACGACGGCCAGGGCCAGCATCACGACGAGCGCCGCTCGGCGAGCCCACGCACGGGCGCCGCTGCGCTTCTCGCCCGTCGGGGCAGGCCCCACCGGCTGCGCGTCCACGTGCTGAGGCTAGCAACCGCTCGACAGGGCGGACCGAGCCCAGCGGCTACAGTGTCGGGCGTGCGCATCGTGGCCTTCGGAACCTACGACTCCGCTGTCCACCCTCGCGTCGCGGTGCTGATCGCCGGGCTGCGCGCGTGGAACCAGGACGTCGTCGAGCTCAACCGCCCCCTGGGCTACTCGACGGCCGAGCGCGTCACGCTGGTGCAGGAGCCGTGGCGGCTCCCCGGCTTCGGGCTGCGCCTGCTGCGCCGCTGGGCGTCCCTCGTGCGCCTCGGCCTCAGGGAGCGCAGGCGCGGGCGTCCCGACGCGGTGCTGGTTGGCTACCTCGGTCACTTCGACGTCGTGCTCGCCCGGCTGGTCTTCGGCCGCGTCCCGATCGTGCTCGACCACCTCGTCTCGGCCTCGGGCACGGTCCTCGACCGGGGCCTGGCCTCCCGCCGGTCCCTGCGCGGACGCGTGATGGTGGCGATCGACCGGTTGGCCCTGGCCTGCGCCGACGTGGTCGTCGTCGACACCGCCGAGCGGGTGCCGGCCCTCGCCGAGGGCGGCCGCCGCGACGTCGTCGTGTGTCCCGTGGGGGCTTCCGACGAGTGGTTCGCCGCGAGCGGGGCCGCCGCTGACCGCGGCGTCGACGAGCCGCTGCGCGCGATCTTCTTCGGCCTTTTCACGCCGCTCCAGGGCGCCACGACGATCGCCCGGGCGGCCGCGCTGCTCGAGCCCGACGACCGCGTCGAGATCACCCTGGTCGGGCGCGGCCAGGACTGGGACGAGGCCCGGCGGATCGTCGGCGACCACCCGGCGGTGCGCTGGATCGAGTGGCTCGAGCCCGCCGACCTCATCCGCCTCGTCGCGACCCAGGACGTGTGCCTGGGGATCTTCGGGACGACCGCCAAGGCGCGCGAGGTCGTGCCCACGAAGGTGTTCCAGGGCGCGGCGGCCGGCTGTGCCGTCGTCACCTCCGACACGGCCTCCCAGCGCGGCGTGCTGGGCGACGACGCGGCCTACGTTCCCCCGGGCGATGCCGAGGCCCTGGCTGCGGTGCTGCGAGAGTTGTCCGTGGACCGCGGCCGGCTGGACTCCCTGCGCGAGCGCATGGGGGAGCGGGCGGCCCGCGAGTTCACCGCGGCGGAAGCCGTACGACCGATGATGAGCGAGATCGGCGGAATCACGCCGGTCGAGGAGGAGTGAGCGTGTCGAAGACAAGCGCAGGACTGCCGCCGCTGGCGATCCGGGCCTGGCTGCGTTACGTCGTGGTCCAGCGGGTCTTCGAGCGGATCGCGCCGCGCACCGTGCTTGAGGTCGGCTGCGGCCAGGGCGCCATCGGGGCGCGGCTGGCCCAGCACAGCGAGTACCTCGCGGTCGAGCCCGACGACAGCTCCTATGCCGTGGCCGCCTCCCGGATCGAGCCCTCCGGCGGCACGGTGATCCACGGCGTGCACGCCGACGTGCCGGCCGCCTCCACGTTCGACGTGGTGTGCGCCTTCGAGGTGCTCGAGCACCTCGAGCACGACGACCAGGCCCTCGAGGACTGGGTGGCGTCGATCCGCCCCGGTGGTCACCTCGTGATGTCCGTGCCCGCGTTCCAGCGCCGGTTCGGCCCGATGGACACGAACGCCGGCCACTTCCGCCGGTACGAGCCGCAGGAGCTGCGCGCGCAGCTGGAGCGCGCGGGCCTCGTGGACGTCGAGACGACGGTCTACGGCTGGCCGCTGGGCTACGCGCTCGAGGCCGTGCGCAACCGTGTCGACGCCCACAAGCTCGCGCGGCGCGAGGCGTCGATGGAGGACCTGACCTTCGCCAGCGGCCGCACGTTCCAGCCGCCCAACCGGCTCGTGGGCCTGGCGGTCGCCGTGCTCGTGCGCCCGTTCTGCCTGCTCCAGCGCCTGCGGCCCGACCGGGGCATCGGCCTGGTCGTCTCCGCTCGCAAGCCCGCCTGATTCCGCCCCGTAGAATGGCTCGCGAGCGCCCGTACCCGATCTTGAGGAAACCGTGAAACTAGTCGTTCAGATCCCGTGCCTGAATGAGGAGGAGACGCTCCCTCTGGTGCTGGCGTCCATCCCCCGAGAGATTCCCGGCGTCGACGAGATCGTCGTGCTGGTCATCGACGACGGCTGCACCGACCGGACGGTCGAGGTGGCCCGCGACCACGGCGTGACCGAGTTCGTGCACCACGTGCGGAACCAGGGTCTTGGCCGCTCGTTCCACGACGGGGTCATCCGGGCGCTCGAGCTCGGTGCCGACGTGGTCGTGAACACCGACGGCGACAACCAGTACCCGCAGGAGCGGATCACCGACCTCGTCCAGCCGATCGTCGCCGGGAAGGCCGACATCGTCATCGCCGACCGGCAGGTGCACCTCGTCGAGCACTTCTCCTGGGCCAAGAAGCAGCTGCAGAAGGTCGGCAGCGCCGTGGTGAACCGGGCCGCCGGCACGAAGCTGCCCGACGCCGCGAGCGGGTTCCGCGCCTACTCGCGCGAGAGCCTGATCCTGCTGAACACGATCACGCGGTTCAGCTACTGCATGGAGACGATCATCCAGGCGGGCAACAAGAACCTGAAGATCGCCAGCATCCCGGTCGTCACGAACGCCAAGACCCGCGAGTCGCGCCTGTTCAAGACCACGCCCGAGCACATCGCCAAGTCCGCCATGGCGATCATCCGGTCGTTCATCATGTACAAGCCGTACGTGATCTTCAGCTGGCTCACGCTGTTCTTCGGCGTGGTCGGGATGATCCCGTTCCTGCGCTACGGCGTGCTGTGGACGCAGGGCGAGCAGGGAGGCCACCTGCAGTCGCTGCTGCTCGGCGTGCTGCTTCTGACGATGGCGATGCTGTGCGTGATGCTCGGCGTCGTGGCCGACCTCATCCGCACCAACCGCGTGCTCATCGAGGACAACCTCGAGCACACGAAGCGGCTGCGGTTCGGCGACTCGGCCGAGGAGTCGCTCGTGCGCCACGGCCTCTCGAAGGTCACCTACGAGCGCGTCGAGTCCTCGCCGTCCTGACCCGAGGGGTCAGGGCCTCCCCAGCGCTCGGTAGGTCCACCCGGCGGCTCGCCACTGCTCGGGGTCGAGCGCGTTGCGGCCGTCCAGGATCCGTCGCTGGCGCACCTTCGCGCCGGCCACGGCCGGGTCGAGGTCGCGGTACTCGCGCCATTCGGTGAGCAGCAGCACGAGGTCGGCCCCCGTGAGGGCCTCCTCGGTGTCCTCCACGTAGAGCAGGTTCGGGTACGACGACTTCGCGTTGCCCAGCGCTGCGGGGTCGGTGACCCGCACCGTGGCGCCCTGCAGGCGCAGCTGCTCGGCCACGTTCAGCGCGGGGGAGTCGCGGATGTCGTCCGAGTCGGGCTTGAACGATGCGCCCAGCACGGTGACGCTGCGGCCCAGCAGCGAGCCCCCACACTCCTCGCGGGCGAGGTCGACCATGCGCACCCGGCGACGGGTGTTGATGGCGTCGACCTCCGCCAGGAAGCTCAGCGTCTGGTCGGCGCCCAGCTCGCCGGCGCGCGCCATGAACGCGCGGATGTCCTTCGGCAGGCAGCCGCCGCCGAAGCCCAGGCCGGCGTTGAGGAACTTGCGGCCGATGCGGTCGTCGAGGCCGATGGCGTCGGCAAGGGCCGTGACGTCGGCGTCGGTGCGCTCGCACAGCTCGGCCATCGCGTTGATGAAGGAGATCTTCGTGGCCAGGAACGAGTTGGCGGCGACCTTGACCAGCTGGGCGGTCGCGGGATCCATCACCAGGCGCGGCGTGTCCTCGGCCAGGATCGTGGCGTAGACCTCGTCGAGCAGCGCGGTGGCGCGCTCGCCGGCCGCGCCGTCGGGCACGCCGTAGACGAGGCGGTCGGGGTGCAGCGTGTCCTGGACGGCGAAGCCCTCGCGTAGGAACTCGGGGTTCCACACGAGCATCGCGTCGGGCTGGACGTCGGCCAGCCGGGCCGCGAGCCGCTCGGCGGTGCCAACGGGCACGGTGGACTTGCCGGCGATCAGGGCGCCCGGCGCGACGACGTCGAGCAGGCTCGCGAAGGCGCCGTCGACGTAGCGCAGGTCGGCCGCGTACTCGCCCTGCTTCTGCGGGGTGCCCACGCACAGGAAGTGCACCTGGGCGTCGGCCGCGTCGGCGAAGTCGGAGGTGAACGAGAGCCGTCCGCTCGCCAGCGTGCGCTCGAGCAGCTCGGGCAGGTTGGGCTCGAAGAACGGGGCGCGGCCGGCGGCCAGGCTCTCGATCTTGGCCAGGTCGGTGTCGACGCCGACGACCTCGTGGCCGAGCTCCGCCATGCTGGCGGCGTGGACGGCGCCGAGGTATCCGCAGCCGATGACACTGATCTTCATGGAGCCACCGTAGCGAGTGCACCCGGGCCCCGGGGTCGAAGGGACCAACCGTCCCAGCCCACCTGCCCGCTCGTGGTGCCCCGCTCGTCGTGCAGAGGGGAAAGCCGATGTGGGAGGGTCGGTCCATGACGGTCGACATCACGCACAACGAAGCGGAGCAGCAGTACGAGATCGCGGTCGACGGTGAGCGCGCCGGCTTCACCGAGGCGCGTGAGGAGGGCGACGTCGTCGTCTTCCCGCACACCGTGATCGACGAGCGGTTCGAGGGTCAGGGCCTGGCGAGCCAGCTCGTCACCTTCGCGCTCGACGACGTGCGCGCCCGCGGCAAGAAGGCCAAGGTCCACTGCAGCTACATCAAGCGCTTCGTCGAGAAGCGCCCGCAGTACCAGGACCTGCTGGCCTAGTGACGCAGGTCCTGCGACGCCGGCTCACGCTGCTGGGGCCGGCGTTCATCGCTGCCGTCGCGTACGTGGACCCGGGCAACGTCGCGACCAACCTGACCGCGGGGGCGCGGTTCGGGTACACCCTGGTCTGGGTCATCGTGCTGGCCAACCTCATGGCGGTGCTGATCCAGTACCTCTCGGCCAAGCTCGGGCTGGTCACGCGTCGGTCGCTGGCGGCGCAGGTCGGCGGCCGCGTCTCGGTGCGCGCCCGCTTCCTCTACTGGCTCCAGGCCGAGGGGATCGCCATCGCGACCGACCTGGCCGAGGTCATCGGCGGCGCGATCGCGTTCCACCTGCTCTTCGGCGTGCCGCTGCCGCTGGGTGCCCTGCTGACGGCCGCGGTGGCGATGATCGTGCTCGCCGTCGGCGACCGCTGGGGCCAAGGCGTGCTGGAGCGGATCATCCTCGGGTTCCTGCTGCTGATCGCCGTGGGCTTCCTCGCCGGGCTCGTCGTCGGCCCGCCGCCGGCCGGCGAGGTCGCGCAGGGGCTGGTGCCGCGCTTCGACGGCGCGGAGAGCGTCCTGCTGGCCTCGGGCATCGTCGGCGCCACGGTGATGCCGCACGCGGTCTACCTGCACTCGAGCCTCACCGCCGACCGGCTGGGTGCGCGCGGTGAGCACTCGTCCGTCCGCGATCTGCTGGCCGCCACCCGGATCGATGTCGTGCTGGCGCTCATCCTGGCCGGCATGCTGAACCTCGGCCTGCTGCTGATGGCCGCCGCGAACCTCCAGGGCATGCCCGGCACCGACACGATCGCCGGCGCCCACGATCTGATCAGCAGTGAGATCGGCGTGGGCGTGGCCCTGCTGTTCGCGGTGGCGCTGCTCGGCTCGGGCATCTCCTCCACCTCCGTGGGCAGCGCGGCGGGCGCGGAGGTGATGCGCGCGCTGACGCCGTGGTCGCTCAAGCCGGTGACCCGTCGCCTGATCACGCTGGTGCCCGCGCTGGTCGTGCTGCTGCTGGGCATCGATCCGACGCGCGCCCTGGTGGTCTCGCAGGTCGTGCTGTCGATGGGCATCCCGTTCGCTGTGGTCCCGCTGGTGTGGCTGACCGCGTCGCGCGCCGTGATGGGCGAGTACGTCAACCGGCGCCTCACCACGGCGCTCGCGTCGCTGGCCGCCGCCGCGATCGTGGCGCTGAACGTCGTGCTGTTGTGGCTGACGTTCGCCGGTTGAGCCTCGTAGGCTGACCCCATGCCCGAGATGCCCGAGGTCGAGGCGCTCGTCCACTGGCTGGGCGACAAGCTCGACGGTGCCGTGGTGGCCGAGATCGAGCCCGCGTCGTTCGCCGTGCTCAAGACCTACGACCCGCCTGTCTCGGCGTTCGCGGGCCTGACCGTCTCCGGTGTCCGTCGGCACGGCAAGTTCATCGACATCGACGTGGACGGGCTGCACCTGGTGATCCACCTGGCCAAGGCCGGCTGGCTGCGGTGGTCGGACCACTTCGGGGACAGCCGGGTCAAGATGGGCGGCCCGCTCGCCCTGCGCTTCCGCGTGGACCGCGGGGACGGCCCGCACGAGGGGTTCGACCTCACCGAGGCGGGCACCCGCAAGGGCCTGGCGGTCTACGCCGTGCGCGATCCGCAGGAGGTCGGGGGGATCGAGCGGCTCGGCCCCGACCCGTTGGCGCCCGGCTTCGACCTGCGGCCGCTGCTGCAGCGCCGGATGCAGGTCAAGCGGCTGCTGCGCGACCAGACCGTCGTGGCGGGCATCGGCAACGCCTACAGCGACGAGATCCTGCACGCCGCGAGGCTGTCGCCGTTCGCGATCGCGGAGAAGCTGGACGAGGACGAGGTGGTGCGGCTGGAGACCGCCGTGACCTCGGTGCTCACCGAGGCGGTCGCCGCGGCCGACGGCAAGCCCGCTGCCGACCTCAAGGACGCCAAGCGCGAGCGCATGCGCGTGCACGGCCGCGCGGGCCAGAGGTGCGACGTCTGCGGCGACACCGTGGCCGAGGTGGTGTTCGCCGACTCCTCGCTGCAGTACTGCCCGACCTGCCAGACCGGCGGCACGCTGCTCAAGGACCGCACCACGTCGAAGTTCCTGAAGTAGCCCTGCGGGCAGACGAAGGGGCGAGAGCCTCGCGGCCCTCGCCCCTCCTTCACACCTGTGGTGCGGTCACTTCTTGACGGTGACGACGACCTTCGTCTTGGCCGATCCGCCCTTGCCGTCGCGGATGCTGACGTAGAAGGCGGCCTTGCCCTTGAAGTTCTTCCGCGGCTTGAAGGTGAGCTTGGAGCCCCGGACCGAGACCTTGCCGGCCTTCTTGGAGACCTTGCCGGCCTTGTAGGTCAGACGGTTGCGGTCGGCGTCCGTCGCACGGATGACGAACTTCTTGGCCTTGTTCTTCTTCGTGACGACCTTGACCGTGCGCGGCGCCTTGGGCGCGGCGTTCACCTGCCGGATCGAGGCGAGCGTCCGGGCCTGCGTCGTCGAGCAGTCCATCGTTGCGGGGACGTTGCCGCCGGAACCGTAGATGGTCGCGGTGACGTAGAACTTCGCGGGCATGCTCAGCGTGGCCGCGCCCGCGGTGTAGGCCGGCGCGGTGATGGCCGGGACGGTGCCCTTCGCCGCGATCGTCCAGGCGGAGTCGGCGGGGATGGGAGCCCGCGCAGCAGAAAGCGAGGGGATGCGGACGTTCATCGAGCGGCCGGCGGAGCTCAGGGTCACGGCCGCGTTCGTCGACTGGCCCGAGGCCTCGGTGCCCAGCAGGCGCGTGCCGTCACGCAGCACGTCGGGCATGGCCAGCGTGATCGCGACGGGCGTCGGAGCGATGCGCTCACCGCGGAACACGGTGGCGGGGATCCGGGTCACGGTCCTGACGCCGACCTCCCGCAGGCCGAGGTCGAGCGGGCCGGCGAAGACCTGGCACTGGTAGGTGAACGACTTGTCGACGGGCTGGCTTCCGGCGGCCTGGGCGGGGGCGGAGAAGCCGATCGCGGCGAAGGTACCGCCGACGAGTGCGGCGGTGACGGGGAGCGCGACACGGCGCGCCATGAGGGAAGAACGGGTCACGAGGGACACCTCTCTGGGACGGTGCTCGCCGGGGTGGGATCTCGGCGCGCAAGAACGGGCGTGCGGGGAACCTAGCACGCGAAACTGTGAGTTACAACACAAGATACAACGCGTGTTCGTGAGGCCCGCCGGAATGGCCCATCGGTTGTTCTCGGGTGGGTCATCGACTCCCCTCCTAGGCTGGTGACATGGGCATCGGGAAGACGGGGCGGCGCGTCAACGCCGCGGTCGGCGGGTTCACGACGCGGGTGGACGGTCAGACCGAGCTCGCCGCCGCGCGCGCGGCCCAGGCGCTGCGCCTCGCGGTGCGGCTGCTGCGCTGGCCTTCGCTGGGCGTGATGGTCGTGTCGTGGCCGTTCCTCGCCGGACTGGCGATCGTCAGCGTGCTGGCGGACGACGTCTGGCTGAGCGTGCTCGCCGGGCTGATCGCGGGCATAGGTGCACTGCTGTCCGGCGCGTTCGCCTGGCGCCGGCAGCGGATCCTCGCCGCGGTGGAGGACGAGCAGCAGCTCGCCACCGAGCTGGGCATCGCGGTCGCGATGAGCGATGACGTGGGCGAGGCCCGCCTCGTGCTGGGTCAGCTGGCCGGAGCCACGGGCGGCGTCCGCGTGTTCTCGCGCCTCAAGGGCCTCTGGCGCGGCTTCGGTCTCGGCCCCGGCGTGCTCCAGGACGCCGCCGACCTGCCGCGGGCGCGCTGGTTCTTCCCGCCGACGGTCGGCACCACCGTCACCCTGTTCCTCGGCGTGCTGTGGCTCGTGCCGATCTCGTTCGTCAGCTGCCTGCTGCTGGCGATCGCCCTCGCCGCCCGCTGACCCGCCGCCACACTCGCGACCCCGGAATGCGCCACTCGACGACCGCGGAGGTGCCCACCGCGGCGCCGTGCTGTCCCGGGTGCGGTCTCAGGGCCGATCCGCCCGGAAGACCGGGCCGGACGGGTCGTTAGGCTGGGGCGCGTGTCGCGCGACGTCGAACTCACCGTGGTCGAGGGCGGCAACGCCCTCTCGGCCTTCCGCTCCCGAGCCCTGCTGGCCCGCCTCCAGGAGGTGGCCCCCGGGCTGACCGACGTCCGTGCGCGGCACGTGCACTGGGTCGCCAGCGAGCGACCCCTCGATGCCGCCACGACCGACACGGTGACCCGGATCCTCGACTACGGCGACCCGGCCCAGGGCGGACCCGACGGAGCGCTCGTCGTGGTCGGGCCCCGGCTCGGCACCATCTCGCCGTGGTCGAGCAAGGCCACCGACATCGTCCACAACTGCGGGCTCGACGTGCGGCGGGTCGAGCGGGTCACCGAGTACACCCTCGTCGGCGCCGAGCCCACCCCCGAGCAGCTGGCCGCCTGCGCCGACGTGCTGCACGACCGCATGACCGAGACGGCGCTCTACTCCCGTGATGCGGCCGCCGACCTCTTCGACGAGCGCGAGGCCGAGCCGATGCAGCGGATCGACGTCCTCGGCGGTGGCCGCGAGGCGCTCGTCGCGGCCGACACCGAGTTCGGCCTGGCGCTGTCGCCGGACGAGATCGACTACCTCGTCGACGCCTTTACGGACCTGGACCGCAACCCCACCGACGTCGAGCTGATGATGTTCGCCCAGGCGAACTCCGAGCACTGTCGCCACAAGATCTTCAACGCCGACTTCGTGGTCGACGGCGAGCCGCAGGACCGGTCGCTGTTCGCGATGATCCGCCACACCGAGGCGATCGCGGGCCACGGCACCGTCGTGGCCTACAAGGACAACGCCTCGATCATGGAGGGCGGCCCGGCCAGGCGCTGGCTGCCAGAGGCGGCCGACGGCCCCAGCCGCTACGCCCCCCGCGACGGCGAGGTGCACGTGCTGATGAAGGTCGAGACGCACAACCACCCCACGGCGATCTCGCCCTTCCCGGGCGCCGCCACCGGCGCCGGTGGCGAGATCCGCGACGAGGGCGCCACGGGCCGCGGCTCGCAGCCCAAGGCCGGCCTGACGGGCTTCGTCGTGTCGAACCTCCACCTGCCCGGCACCGACGAGCCGTGGGAGACCGAGCAGTACGGCCGTCCCGCCCACATCGCCAGTCCGCTGGACATCATGACCGAGGGCCCGATCGGCGCCGCGGCGTTCAACAACGAGTTCGGGCGCCCCGGCCTCGGTGGCTTCTTCCGCGTCTACGAGCAGACCGTCGACGGCGTTCGCCGCGGGTATCACAAGCCGATCATGAGCGCGGGCGGCCTGGGCTCGATCAGCGCCGAGATGACTGAGAAGATCGCCTTCCCCGCCGGCAGCCTCTTGGTGCAGCTGGGCGGTCCCGGCATGCGCATCGGCATGGGCGGCAGTGCGGCCTCGTCGCAGGCGGCCGGCGCCAACGCCGCCGAGCTCGACTTCGACTCGGTGCAGCGCGGCAACCCCGAGATCGAGCGGCGCGCGCAGGAGGTCATCAACCACTGCTGGTCCCTCGGCGAGGAGAACCCGATCCTGTCGATCCACGACGTGGGAGCGGGCGGACTCTCGAACGCGTTCCCCGAGCTCGTCGACGACGCCGGGGTCGGTGCCACGTTCGAGCTGGGTGCGGTGCCGCTCGAGGAGAGCGGCCTGGCACCCAAGGAGGCGTGGTGCAACGAGAGCCAGGAGCGCTACGTCCTGGCGATCGCGCCGGAGTCGCTGGAGCGGTTCGCCGCGCTGGCCGACCGCGAGCGCTGCCCGTTCGCCGTCGTGGGCGTGGCCCGTGACGACGCGCAGCTCGTCCTCGAGCCGGTCGACCCCGCCGACGAGACGCCGATCGACATGCCGCTGGAGGTTCTGCTCGGCAAGCCGCCGAAGATGACCCGCGACGCCACCCGCGTGGCCCGCTCGACGAGCGAGCTCGACCTCGCGGACGTCGACGTGGTCGAGGTGGCCCACGACGTCCTGCGTCACCCCTCGGTGGCCTCGAAGCGCTTCCTCGTCACGATCGGCGACCGCACGGTTGGGGGCCTCACCCACCGCGACCAGATGGTCGGTCCGTGGCAGGTGCCGGTGGCCGACGTCGCCGTGACGCTCTCGGACCACGTGGGATTCGCCGGTCAGGCGATGGCCAGCGGCGAGCGCACGCCGTTGGCCGCGGTCGACGGCCCGGCCTCCGGCCGGATGGCCGTGGGCGAGGCGATCACGAACCTGCTGGCCGCGCCGATCCACCTGCCGGGCGTCAAGCTCTCGTGCAACTGGATGGCCGCGTGCGGGGAGGACGGCGAGGACGCCGCGCTCTACGACACCGTGCACGCCGTCGCGATGGAGCTGTGCCCCGCGCTCGGGATCTCGGTCCCGGTGGGCAAGGACTCGCTGTCGATGCGCACGCGCTGGACCGAGGAGGACGGCACCGAGAAGCAGGTGACCGCGCCCGTGTCGCTCGTCGTCACGGCGTTCGCCTCGCTGCCCGACGTGCGCGGCACGGCCACTCCCGAGCTGCCCGCCGGAGCGGCGCTGCTGCTGGCCGACCTCGGTGCCGGCCGCAACCGCCTCGGCGGCTCGATGCTGGCCCAGGTGCGCGGGGAGTTCGGTGGCACGGTGCCCGACCTCGACGACCCGGCGCGCCTCGTCGCCCTGGTCGACGGCGTCAACGCGCTGCGCGACGCCGGCCTGCTGCTGGGGTACCACGATCGCTCCGACGGTGGCCTGTGGGCCGCGGTGTGCGAGATGGCGTTCGCCGGGGGCGTGGGCGTGGACCTCGACGTCGACGACCTGGCCGCCCTGTTCACCGAGGAGCTCGGCGCCGTCCTGGCCGTGCCCGCCGAGCAGGCCGACGACGCCCTGGCGCTGCTGCGGCAGCACGGCCTGGCCGACCTCGTGCACCGCGTGGGAACGTCCGCGCCGGACCGTCACGTCCGGGTGCCCGCCCTCGGGCTCGACGAGCCGCTCGAGGGCCTGGCCCAGACGTGGGACGAGGTCTCGTGGCGGATCTCGCGCCTGCGCGACAACCCCGCGTGCGCCGACGCGGAGCACGCCGCGATCGGCGCCGCCGTCCCGACGCTCACGGTGGAGCCCACCTTCGACCCCACCGACGACGTCGCCGCGCCGTACCTCGTGGGTCGCGCCCGGCCGAAGGTGGCGATCCTGCGCGAGCAGGGCGTCAACTCCCACGTCGAGACTGCCTTCGGCTTCGACCGCGCCGGCTTCGACACGTACGACGTGCACATGACCGACCTGCAGTCGGGCCGCTTCGACCTCGCCGACGTGGTGGGCCTGGCGGCCTGCGGCGGGTTCTCCTATGGCGACACGCTGGGCGCCGGGGAGGGTTGGGCGCGATCGGTGCTGTTCAACCCCGCGCTCACCGACGCGTTCGCCGGGTTCTTCTCCCGCCCCGACACGTTCGGCATCGGCATCTGCAACGGCTGCCAGATGTTCGCCTCGCTGGCCGACATCATCCCGGGCGCCGAGGCATGGCCGCGGTTCACGCGCAACGCCTCGGAGCAGTACGAGGCGCGCCTGTCCCTCGTCGAGGTGCTCGACTCACCCTCGGTCTTCTTCTCCGGCATGGCCGGCTCGAAGGTGCCGATCGCGGTGGCCCACGGTGAGGGCTTCGCGAACTTCTCGGTGCGCGGCGACGCGGCCACCGTGCAGCGGGCGGCGCGCTTCGTGGACGTGAGCGGTCAGGTGGCCACGGACTATCCGGCGAACCCCAACGGCTCACCCGACGGCCTCACCGCCGTCACGACGACCGACGGCCGGTTCACCGCGATGATGCCGCACGCCGAGCGCGTGCAGCGCAACGCGCAGCTGTCGTGGACCTCGGCCGACCCGTCGGTGGAGAGCCCGTGGCTGCGGATGTTCCGCAACGCCCGGGTCTGGGTCGGCTGACAAGACCCGCAGCGGCCATCGGCGTCTAGTCACAACGGACGGTTTTCGCTTCCGGGCTTGGGTGAGGGGCCCCTCACCCGCGTACTCTCGGTATGTGGCCCTGTACCCCCCCGGCGAACGCACGAGCGAGCCGCTCGACGATCGGCTGCGCGACGATGCCGCGCTGGCCGAGATCGAGCTGACCTCTCGGCTGATGATCGCCGCCTCGGGAGCCGCCGAGCCACTCTCCCAGGAGGAGATCGACGGACTCCTGGGCATCGCCCCCGACGCCTGAACGGCCTCGGTTGGCGGCTGCGCTCGCCCAACACCTACCATGGGCAGAGTCTGCCCGCCCCATGCCGAGGAGTACCCGCGTGCGTTTTCGCATCCGACCGGTCGAGGCTTCGTTCTACGACCTCTTCACCGAGATGGCCAACCACCTGGTCATCGGGTCGGGCATCGTCGCCCGGCTGCTGGACCCCGAGGCGGACAAGGCTGCTCTCGCCGACCAGATGAGCGACGCCGAGCACGCGGCCGACGACACGACCCACGCGATCATCAAGCTGGTGAACAGCACGTTCATCACGCCGTTCGACCGTGAGGACATCTACGCGCTGGCCAGCAGCCTCGACGACGTCATGGACTACATGGAGGAGGTCGTCGACTGCGCGGCCCTCTACGGCATCACCGAGTTCCCCGAGGACTTCGCAGCCCAGGTGCAGGTGCTGCAGCGCGCGTCGAACCTCACCGCCGAGGCCATGCCGCGGCTGCGCACGATGAAGGACCTCGACGACTTCTGGATCGAGATCAACCGCCTCGAGAACGAGGGCGACCGCAACCACCGCCGCCTGCTCGCCGACCTGTTCGACGGCAACTACAAGGCGATGCAGGTGCTGAAGCTCAAGGACATCGTCGAGGCCGTCGAGTCGGCCATCGACGCGCTGGAGTCGGTGGCGAACACCGTCGAGCAGATCGCCGTCAAGGAGTCCTGAGTGGACTTGGTGATGGTCATGGTGGTCACGGTCGTCGTGATCGCCCTCGTCTTCGACTACACGAACGGCTTCCACGACGCCGCCAACGCCATCGCCACCTCGGTGTCGACGCGTGCCCTCACGCCTCGCGTCGCCCTCGCGATGGCCGCGATCCTGAACTTCGTGGGCGCGTGGCTGGGCGTCGAGGTCGCCAAGACCATCCAGGGCATCATCGACATCGACGGAGCCACCGGATCCAGTGCGGCCGACCGGGCCCACGCGCTGACGATCGTGCTGGCGGCCCTCGTCGGCGCGATCACCTGGAACCTCATCACGTGGTACTTCGGCATCCCGTCGTCGTCGTCGCACGCCCTGATCGGCGGCATCGTCGGCGCCGGCATCGCCTCGGCCACCACGGTCGAGTGGAGCACGCTCGTCGACAAGGTCGCGATCCCGATGGTGCTGAGCCCGGCGTTGGGCTTCTTCCTCGCGTTCGGGTTGATGACTGCCATCATGTGGATCTTCCGCCGCGCCAAGCCGGCCCGCGTGCAGCGCGGCTTCCGTGCGTCGCAGACCGTCTCGGCGGCCGCCATGGCGCTGGGCCACGGCCTGCAGGACGCGCAGAAGACGATGGGCATCATCGTCCTGGCGCTCACGGCCGGCGGCCTGCACACCACCGACGACGTCCCTCTGTGGGTCATCGTCGCCTCCGCCAGCGCGATCGCGGCGGGCACGTACTCCGGCGGCTTCCGGATCATGCGCACCCTCGGGCGCCGCATCATCGAGCTCGATCCGCCGAAGGGCTTCGCCGCCGAGGCCACCGCGGCCAGCGTCCTCTACGTCATGGCGATCGGCCTGCACGCGCCGGTCTCGACCACCCACACGATCACCTCGGCGATCATGGGCGCCGGCGCCACGAAGCGCTTCAGCGCCGTGCGCTGGGGTGTCGCGAAGGGCATCGTCATCGCGTGGATCATCACGATGCCGGCGGCCGCCGCCGTCGCCGCGGCCTTCTACTTCGTCGCCCGCCCGTTCCTGCCCTGAGTGGTCACGGCCGGTGATCGAGTGCCGGCGAGCTTGCGAGACGGTGTACCGAGATCAGTGGCTGAGGAGATCCCGTGGCTGGGGCGGCCCGTCCGCCGACCGGGTCTCGATACGGTCGGCCGCTGAGCGGCCTCCCTACTCGACCTGGGTTCGCACCTCGCTCGCAGAGCGAGCTCGGGCTCACCCAAACCGGCCCTGGATGTAGGCCTCGGTGGCCGGGTCCTCGGGGTTGGCGAACATCTTCTCGGTGGGACCGAGCTCCACGAGGCGTCCGGGCTGACCCACGCCGGCGAGGTTGAAGAACGCCGTCTGGTCCGAGACGCGCGCGGCCTGCTGCATGTTGTGGGTGACGATCACGATCGTGTAGTCGTTCTTGAGCTCGTGGATCAGGTCCTCGATGACGCTCGTCGAGATCGGGTCGAGCGCCGAGCACGGCTCGTCCATCAGCAGCACCTCGGGCTCCACGGCCACGGCGCGCGCGATGCACAGACGCTGCTGCTGCCCGCCGGACAGGCTCGAGCCGGGACGCTCGAGGCGGTCCTTGACCTCGGCCCACAGGCCAGCGCGGCGCAGCGAGCGCTCCACCACGTCGTCGGCCTCGGACTTCTTCATGCGCTTGCTGTTGAGGCGCTGGCCCGCGAGGACGTTCTCGGCGATCGACATCGTCGGGAACGGGTTGGGGCGCTGGAAGACCATGCCGATCTTGCGGCGAACGTTCACCGGGTCCATGTCGGAGGCGTAGAGATCCTGGCCGTCGACCAGCACCTTGCCCTCGACGCGGGCGCCGCGGATCACCTCGTGCATGCGGTTCAGCGACCGCAGGAACGTGGACTTGCCGCAGCCCGACGGGCCGATGAAGGCCGTCACGGCGCGGGCGGGGACGGCGATGTTCACGCCTTCGACGGCGAGGAAGTCGCCGTAGTAGATGTTCAGGTCCGAGACGTCGATGCTCTTGGCCATGGGGGTTTCCTTCCGGGAGGTCAGCGCTCGCCCTGGGGCGAGAAGAAGTGGGAGACGAGGCGGGCGACGAGGTTCAGCAGCATCACGATGAGCAGAAGCACGAGTGCCGCGCCCCAGGCCCGCTCGATGCTCGGCTCCGGCGGGACGCCGGGCTGCATGATGGAGGAGTAGGTGAAGACCGGCAGGGTCGCCATGCGGCCGTCGAACAAGTTGAAGTTCACCGAGTCGGTGGCTCCGGCGATCACCAGCAGGGGAGCGGTCTCGCCGATGACGCGGGCGATCGCCAGGGTGATGCCGGTGACGATGCCGGCCAGCGCGGTGGGCAGCACGACCTTCACGATGGTGCGCCACTTCGGCACCCCGAGCGCGTAGGAGGCCTCGCGCAGCTCGTTCGGGACGAGCTTGAGCATCTCCTCGCAGGAGCGCACCACGACCGGGACCATCAGCACCGAGAGCGCCACGGCTCCGCCGATGCCCATCCGGACGCCGTCGCCGAAGAACACCACGAACAGCGCGTAGGCGAACAGGCCGGCGACGATCGAGGGGATGCCGGTCATGACGTCCACCAGGAACCGGATCGAGCTCGAGAGCCGGCCGTCCTCGCCGTACTCGATCAGGTAGATCGCGGTGAACAGGCCGATCGGGACCGAGATGACGGTGGCGGCCGCCGTGATCAGCAGGGTGCCGACGATCGCGTGGTAGATGCCGCCGCCCTCGCCCACGACGTTGCGCATCGAGTAGGTGAAGAACTCGCTGCTCAGGACGGGCAGGCCACGCTCGAGGACGCTCCACATGATGCTGCCGAGCGGGATCAGCGCCAGCCCGAACGCGGAGGTGACCAGCAGGGTCACGAGCCGGTCGGTGGCCTTGCGGCGGCCCTCGACGAGCCACGACCAGATCGGGACGATCCACGCGAGGGCGTAGCCGACGAAGGCCAGGCGCAGGTCCACGAGGCCGAAGATGCCCGCGAGGACCAGCAGGAGCGCGGCAGCGTGAATCACCCGGGGTGCCGCGGTCGGCAGCGCGTGCGTGCGCAGCGAGTCGGCGAGGTCGCCGGACGGCGGGGCGGGGGAGAGAGTCGTGGTCATGTCAGTTCGCTCCGGAGAATTCCTTGTTGCGCTCGACGATGGCGCGGGCGGCGAAGTTCACGGCGAAGGTGATGACGAACAGCACCAGTCCGGTGGCGATCAGCACGTTCACGTTCAGGCCGCTGGCCTCGGGGAACGACTGCGCGATGTTCGCCGCGATCGTGTTGGGGTTGCTCGAGCTGATGACGTTGAAGCTGACGACGCCTGAGGCGCTCAGCACCATGGCGACGGCCATGGTCTCGCCCAGGGCCCGGCCCAGGGCGAGCATCGCCGCCGACACCATGCCCGAGCGGGCGTAGGGGAAGACGGCCATCTTCGTCATCTCCCAGCGGGTGGCGCCGAGGGCCAGTGCGGCCTCCTCGTGCAGGCGCGGCGTCTGCAGGAAGATCTCGCGGCAGATCGCGGTCATGATCGGCAGCACCATGATCGCGAGCACGAGGGCGGCGGTCAGCAGCGTGCGCCCGGTGGCCGAGGCCGGCCCGGCGAACAGCGGGATGAAGCCGAGGTTCTCCTCGAGCCACACGTACAGCGGCTGGATCGCCGACGAGAGCGTGATGATGCCCCACGTGCCGTAGACGACGCTCGGCACGGCGGCGAGCAGGTCGATGAGGTAGCCGATGGGCTGCGCCAGGCGGCGCGGCGCGTAGTGCGAGATGAACAGCGCGACGCCGATGGCGACCGGCGTGGCGATCAGCAGCGCGATGAACGCGGCCCACAGCGTGCCGAAGACCAGCGGACCGACGTACTGTAGGAACGACTCGCCGCTCTTGACCTCGTCGGGCGACGCGGTGATGCCCGGGATCCCCTCGGCGGTCAGGAAGATGCCGACGCCGGCGAGCGTCGCCAGGATGACGACGGCCGCGCCCAGCGAGATGCCGCGGAAGACGCGATCTCCCGGGCGGGTCGCCGTGCGCGGTTCGGTGGAGGTGCTCACATGGTGTCCTTGATGGAGTTCGTCTGGTGCCCATGACCCGGGCGAGGGGTCAGCCCCTCGCCCGGACCGAAGGCATCAGCTGATGGTGTCGATCGCGGCCTGCGCCTTGGCGGAGAAGTCCTCCGACAGGGGCGCGGAGCCGGCGGCCTCGGCGGAGGCGTCCTGGCCCTCGCTGCCGGCGACGTAGGTCAGCCACTCCTTGACGAGCTCGGCCTCGGCGGCGTCCTCGTACTTCTGGCAGGCGATCTGGTACGAGACCAAGACGATCGGGTAGACACCCGCGGCCTCGGTCTTGCGGTCGATCTCCAGGGCCAGGTCAGTCTCGGCGCGACCCTCCACCTGCGTGGCGGCGTCGAGGACCTTGGCGGCGGCCTCGGGGGTCGGCGCGACGAACTCCTCGCCGACCTTGACCGCGACGGTGCTCAGCTCGCCGGCCTGGCTGGCGTCGGCGTAGCCGATCGTGCCCTGGCCGCCGGAGACGGCCTGGATCACGCCGGAGGTCTGCTGGGCGGCCTCGCCACCCTTGACCGGCCACTCCTCGACCTCACCGTGCGTCCACGAGCCACCCGAGGCGGCGTCGAGGTAGGCGGTGAAGTTCTCGGTGGTGCCCGAGGCGTCGCCGCGGTGGACGGGCGTGATCGTGGAGTCGGGCAGCTCGGCGTCCGGGTTGTCCTCGGCGATCGCGTCGTCGTTCCACTTCGTGACGTCGCCGGCGAAGATCGCGCCGATGGTCTCCGGCGAGAGCTGGAGGCCGTCGACACCGTCGAGGTTGTAGACCACGGCGACGGGGCTGACGTAGACGGGGACGGTCACGACGTCGGAGCCGCAGCGCTCCTTCGCGGAGGTGACCTCCGCGTCGTCGAGGTAGGCGTCGGAGCCGGCGAACGAGACGCCACCGGCGATGAACTGCTCACGACCGCCGCCGGAGCCGATGGCGTCGTAGTTGACCGTGACATCGGCGTTGGCGGTCTGGAAGCCCTGCTTCCAGGCGTCGACTGCCGACTGCTGCGAGCTGGCGCCGGCGCCGTTGAGCGTGCCGCTGAGCGAGCTGTCGGAGGAATCGTCCGCGTTGGCGGACTCGTTGGCGGCACCACAGGCCGACAGGCCGAACAGCAGCGCGGAACCCGCCGCGGTGGCGGCCAGGGTGCGCATGGACTTGCGGTTCACGTGTGTTCCCTCTCTGGAGCGTGTGTGAGGCGACTGCCTCGAACACCGCCACGCTAGGAACCGCAGGTGTAGGGAACTCGCGACGAGGGTGAACGGAAGGTGAACCCTGGCGGAAGGCTGGGAGATCGATGCCGGGAATCCGGGGAATCAGACCAGCTCGGAGGCCAGCACCTTGCCCTTGCGGTGGTGGATCACCAGGGCGTGGCCGGGGGCGAGCACGGGTCCGCTGACGCCGAGCGCGGCGTAGACGTCGCGCAGCGTGGGCCGGTGCGTGCAGGCCACGGTGGGTCGCTTGGTGCCCAGCAGGGCCTCGACGGCCCGCTCGACCTTGGCCGCAGAGGCGCCCTCGACCAGCCGGTCGTCGAGCTCGAGCAGCTCGTCGGTGAGGGCGACGTAGGGGTCCACGGTCTGCACCGTGCGGGTGGCCGGGCTGCTGACGATGCGCCGCACGCCGAAGGCACTGAGCAGCGGCACGAGCTCCTTCGCGCGGTCGTGACCTGCCGCGGCGAGGGGGCGGTCGCGGTCGCCACCGTCGAACGCGTCGCGGGGGACCGCCTTGGCGTGGCGCAGGACCACGAGCGTGCGCGCCTTGTGCGACTTCCTCGCCACGAGGTCCTCGAAGGACTCCAGCAGCCGGCGGTCGTGCTCGTAGGTGAGCTTCTTGCGGGCCGCGCGGGGCGCGAACCACCTCACGTCGTCGACCTCGCGGTTGGGGCGGAAGTCGCTCTGGTCGTCCAGCGGGCGGGCGACCCAGTAGGCGACCTGCTTGAGGCCGCCGCGGACGCGGTACGTCACCTCGGGCAGGGGATGGACCAGCCGCACGCGGTAGCCGGTCTCCTCGAGAATCTCGCGGACGGCCGTGACGGGCAGCGGCTCCTCCGGGTCGGCCTTGCCCTTGGGGAAGGTCCAGTCGTCGTATCCCGGCCGGTGCACGAGCAGCACCTCGATGCCGCCGGACCCGCTCGGACCGGCCTTGCGCCAGACGATGCCGCCCGCGGCGGGGATGACCTTGCTCGCCATGGTGACAGTGTGCGCTCTCAGGCCCGTGACCGGCGAGAGCGTGCCCGCTCGATGAGGAGCTCCTGGACGTTCGCGCCGACGACGCGGGTCCATGCCCCGTCCGGTCCCAGGTGCCACGCGAGGGTCTCGTCCGACACCATCGTCTCCAGCAGGCCGGCCAGCTGGTCGACGTGGGCCTGCGACGGCACCCGCACGAGCACCTCGACGCGGCGGTCGAGGTTGCGGTGCATGAGGTCGGACGAGCCGATCCACACCTCGCGGTCGTCGCCCACGCCGAAGACGAACACGCGGCTGTGCTCGAGGAAGCGCCCCAGGACGCTGCGCACGCGGATGCGCTCGGACAGGCCCGGCACGCCGGGGCGTAGGGCGCAGATCCCGCGGATGATGAGATCGACGCCGACGCCGGCGCGGGACGCCTCGTAGAGCTTGTCGATGATCGCCTCGTCGACGAGGGAGTTGAGCTTGAACGCGATGTGCGCGGGCTTGCCCTCGCGGTGCCGCCGGATCTCGCGGTCGATGCGGTCGACCAGGCCCGACCGCAGCTCGCGCGGGGCGACGAGCAGGGAGTCGTAGTCGCTGGTCATCGCGAATCCGGAGAGGCTGTTGAACAGCTCGGTGAGGTCGTGGGTGATCTCGCGGTTCGAGGTCAGCAGGCCGAAGTCCTCGTAGTGGCGGGCGGTCTTGGGGTTGTAGTTGCCGGTGCCGATGTGGGCGTAGCGGCGCAGGCCGTCGGGCTCGTCGCGGATCACCAGGGCGAGCTTGCAGTGCGTCTTGAGGCCGACGAGCCCGTAGACCACGTGGCAGCCGGCGCGCTCCAGCTTGCGGGCCCAGCGGATGTTGGCCTGCTCGTCGAAACGCGCCTTGATCTCCACCAGCACCAGCACCTGCTTGCCCGAGCGGGCGGCGTCGACCAGCGAGTCGATGATCGGGGAGTCACCCGAGGTGCGGTAGAGCGTCTGCTTGATCGCCAGCACGTGCGGGTCGGCAGCGGCCTGCTCGATGAACCGCTGCACGCTCGTGGCGAACGAGTCGTAGGGGTGGTGCACCAGCACGTCGCGCTTGCGCAGCGCGCTGAACATGTCGGCCGGGCTCGAGGTCTCCACCTCGGCGAGGTGCTCGTGCGTGCCCGGCACGAACGGCGGGAACTTCAGGTCGGGACGGTCGTTGTCGGCGATCTCGTTGAGGCTGCGCAGGTCGAGCGGGCCGCTCAGGCGGAAGACCTCCTCGTCCGAGACGCCCAGCTCGCTGACGAGCAGCTCCAGGACGGCGTCGGACATGTTCTCGTCGACCTCGAGCCGCACCGGCGGGCCGAAGCGACGGCGCAGCAGCTCCTTCTCGAGCGCCTTCAGCAGGTTCTCCGCGTCGTCCTCCTCGACCTCCAGGTCCTCGTTGCGCGTGACGCGGAACGTGTGGTGGTCGATGATCTCCATGCCCGGGAAGAGGCTGTCGAGGTTGGCGGCGATGACGTCCTCGAGGGCGACGTAGCGGCCGTCGGAGGCCTTGGTCCACCGCTGGATCACCGGGGGCACCTTGACCCTGGCGAAGTGCTCCTTGCCGGTGCGGGGGTTGCGCATCACGAGCGCGATGTTGAGCGACAGGCCCGAGATGTAGGGGAACGGGTGGGCCGGGTCGACCGCCAGCGGCGTCAGCACCGGGAAGACGCGGTGGTGATAGAACTCCGTGATCCGGCCGCGCTCCTCGTCGGTGAGCTCGTGCCAGCGCAGCAGGTGGATCTGCTCCTCGGCGAGCGCCGGCATGATCGAGTCGTGCAGCAGGCGCGCCTGGCGCTCCATCAGCACGCGGCTTGCCTGGAGGCTGGACGACAGGACGTCGCGGGGGTTCAGTCCGCTCGCGGAGGGGACGGCCACGCCGGCGGCGATGCGCCGCTTGAGGCCGGCGATCCGCACCATGAAGAACTCGTCGAGGTTGCTGCCGAAGATCGCCAAGAAGCGCGTGCGCTCCAGCAGCGGGAGGGACTCGAGCTCGGCCAGCTCCAGCACGCGTGCGTTGAACGCGATCCACGACAGCTCGCGGTCGAGGAAGCGGTCGTCGGGCAGCCCGCCGTCGTGCGCGTCGTAGGGCGGATCGACGTCGAACTCGTCGGGGGAGGACGCGAGCGGCTCGGGGACCGTCAGGTCGGTGGTCTCCATGGGCTCACGATGACACGGGAAGGTGACGGGACGGTGAACTCAGCCGAGCGCCTGGACCATGAGGTAGGCGCCGCCGGCGATCGCGGCCCACAGCGGGACCGAGAGCAGGACGAGGAAGAGCATGGAGCGGCGGAAGCCGGGGCGGGCCACCGGAGTCTCGCCCAAGGGCGCGGCCAAGCTGGGCTGCGGGTCCCTCTGGTCGACCTTGAGTGCTTTGGCAGTGCCCATCGACTTGTCCTCTCGTCGCCTACGAGACGTGGTGTCGTCCCCTTCATGATGCGCCATGTCCCAAGAAAAAGCGCGCCAATGGTCGGATCGGCGTGACTGGGGTGACGGATGGTGCTGCTACGTTCGCCCCCATGAGCGTCTCAGGACGGGCCCGGAGGGCCGCTGTCGCCGCCGTCGGCGCGGCTCCCAGGCCGCTGAAACGGGTCGCCTTCGGCCGGCCGGTCCGGCACGGCGACCAGGTGCTGCACCCCGACATGCAGGCCCTGCTGGCGCTCCTGCGACTCGAGAATCCCGACCCCGCCGCCACCCCGATCAGCCGTCAGCGACGCGACCTGGTCCGCGCCGATCGGCTGCTCGGTGGCGCCCAGCCCATCGGCGCCGTCACCGAGCGGCAGATCGCCGGTCCCGCCGGCCCGCTCCGGCTCCGGTTCTACACGCCGCGGGACCTGCGCGGGCCCTCGCCCGCGCTCGTGTGGTTCCACGGCGGCGGCTTCACCCTCGGTGACCTGGACAGCCACGACGCGGTGTGCCGCTACCTGGCGGAGCAGGCGATGGTGCGCGTCGTCGCGGTGGACTACCGGCTCGCTCCCGAGCACCCGTTCCCCGCAGCCGTGGACGACTGCCTCGCGGCGTGGATCTGGGTCTGCGAGAACGCGTCGGGCCTGGCGCTCGACCCCGACCGGATCGCGGTCGGCGGTGACAGCGCCGGGGGCAACCTGGCCACCGTCGTGGCCCAGGAGATGGTCCGTTCCGGCGGGCCGGTGCCGCGCTTCCAGCTGCTGGTCTACCCGGTCACGGACTTCACCACGATCACGCGCAGCCGGCGCGAGTTCGGCCACGGGTACTTCCTGACCGAGGACCTCATGGACGAGTTCTCCGGTGCGTACCTCGCCCGCGGCGAGGACCGCTCGGACCCACGGATCTCCCCGATCCGGGGCGACCTGCACGACCTGCCGCCCGCGCACGTCGTCACCGCGGCCTTCGATCCGCTGCGCGACGAGGGCGAGGCCTACGCCGAGGCGCTGCGCGAGGCCGGGGTCCCGGTGACCGCCCAGCGTGAGGAAGGGCTGATCCACGGCTTCGCGACGATGGTCGGGTTCGGCACGGCCGCGCCGGCCGCCGTGCGCAGGATCGCCGCCGAGCTGCAGCGCGGCCTGGTCTGACTCAGTCCTGCGTGGCGTAGAGGACGTCGCGTGCCTTCTCGGTGAACCCGAGGCGCCGGTACACCGCCAGCGCCGGGTCGTTGTCCCCCTCGACGTACAGGTCGATCTCCGCGACGTCCTGCGACCACAGGTGGCGCAGCCCGACGGCGGTGAGGGCGGTGCCCAGCCCGCCGCCGTGGGCGGACGGATCGACGCCCACCACGTAGACCTCGCCGACGCCGTCCTCGACCTTGGTCCAGTGGAATCCGACCACCGCGCCGTCGCGCTCGGCGACGAACAGGCCGGCGGGGTCGAACCACGCCTGGGCGCGGCGCCGGTCGAAGTCGGCGCGGTCCATCGCACCCTGCTCCGGGTGGTGCGCGAACGCGCGGGCGTTCACCGCGACGACGGCGTCGGCGTCGGCCTCCTCGAAGGGCCGGATCGAGACACCCGCGGGCAGCCGGGGCTCCTCGACCTCACGGTCGGTGGTGGTCAGCACGAGCAGCGTGCGCACGGCGCGCAGCCCGGCGGCCGCGGCGAGGGCCTGGGCGCCCGGCAGGTCGCCGTGGGCCCAGAACCGGGTCTCACCGCGGGCGACCAGGTCGTCGACGAGCGCGCGGCCTCGGCCCTGGCGGCGGTAGCGCGGGTGGACGACGAACTCGACGGGGGCGTCGCCGACCGCGACGGCACCCACGACCTCGTCGTACCGCTCCAGGCGCAGGGCAGTGCCGTCGCGCAGCGCGATGGTGGTGGCCTCGTTGAACGGAGCGACGCCGTCGGCCTCGAGGACGGCCTCGGCCAGGTCGAGGAGCGTCATGCCTGCCCCCTCAGCTCACGCAGGTGATGGGCCACCTCGGCCGCCATCGCCCGGGCGAAGGACTCGGGGTCGTCGTCGTCCGGCTCGGGCACGAGGTGGTGCACCGCGCCGGACTCGTGGAGGTCGAAGGCGCTGATGCGCTGCTCGGCGGACAGCTGGGCGGCGTGGTCGACGTCGCCGAAGACGATGGCACTGGCGCCCTCGGGCGGCAGTGGCGAGAGCCACGAGTTCTCGGCCGCGATCGTGCGGGAGGCCGGCAGCAGCGCCAGCGCGCCGCCCCCGCAGCCCTGGCCCAGCAGCACCGAGACGGAGGGGACGCGCATCGTCGACATCGAGCTGATGCAGCGGGCGATCTCGCCCGCGATGGCGCCCTGCTCGGCATCGGGGGACAGCTCGGCCCCCGGGGTGTCGATGAACGACACGAGCGGTAGGCCGAGCTCGTTCGCAAGCTTCATGCCGCGCCGGGCCTCACGCAGCGCCGCGGGGCCCATCGGCTTGATCCGGCTCTGGGTCGTGCGGT
Source organism: Aeromicrobium phoceense (assembly GCF_013868155.1). Taxonomy (NCBI): domain Bacteria; kingdom Bacillati; phylum Actinomycetota; class Actinomycetes; order Propionibacteriales; family Nocardioidaceae; genus Aeromicrobium; species Aeromicrobium phoceense. The sequence continues at coordinate 389,912 of NZ_JACEOG010000001.1, read as the reverse complement.
CCTGACCGATCACGACGCAGGGCTCGCCGTCGATCCGGGCCAGCGCGACGATCATCGCGGCGTCGCGCTCGCCGCGCTCGGTGCCCTGCAGGCGGATGATCTCGTCGCAGCCCCAGCGCAGCACCTCACGGACGCCGGGGCGGTCGGGGGTGCGGGTGAGCAGCACCGAGTCCCACGTCTCGTGGCGGCGCTCCGTCGCGCCCGGACGCCGGGCCCGGGTGGACTCCCTCGGCGGGTCGATGAGGATCGACAGCGCCGTGTCCACCATGAACGGCAGCTCCTCGGGCATCACGACGGCATCGATGATGCCGCGGTTCGCGAGGTTGTCCGAGGTCTGGATGCCGGGCGGGAAGGGAGCGCCGTTGAGCAGCTCGTAGACCTTCGGGCCGAGGAAGCCGATGAGGGCGCCGGGCTCGGCGATCGTGATGTGGCCGAGCGATCCCCACGAGGCGAAGACGCCGCCGGTGGTGGGGTGGCGCAGGTAGATGAGGTAGGGCAGGCCGGCCGCCTTGTGGTCCATCAGCGCGCGGGAGATGTCGACCATGCGGACGAACGCGGGCGTGCCCTCCTGCATGCGCGTGCCGCCCGAGGCGGTGGTGGCCAGCACGGGGATCCCCTCGGCGGTGGCGCGTCGCACGGCGCGCACGATGCGCTCGGCCGCCACCTGCCCGATCGATCCGGCGAGGAACTTGAACTCGTTCACCAAGACGGCCACCGGCCGGCCTCGCATCAGGGCGCGACCGGTGATGATCGACTCGTCGGTGCCCGCGCGCTCGGCCGCGGCCAGCAGGTCGGTGCGGTAGGGCTCGGGGTGCACGGTGTGGTCGACCGGCTCGTCCCACGACTCCCAGGATCCGGGGTCGAGGACGAGGTCGATCAGTTCACGGGCGGTGAGGCGGGACACGGCACCCAGTATGGCTGGCCCGCGCGCTGTCGACCCGTTACGCCGTCCCTCGTGGACCACTACAGTGACCGCCGTGTCCACGTTCCACGCCATCATCCCGGCCGGCGGCGCCGGAACCCGCCTGTGGCCGCTGTCGCGGAAGGCCCGGCCGAAGTTCCTGCTCGATCTCGAGGGCACCGGCCGCACGCTGATCCAGCAGACGTGGGACCGGATGCTGCCGCTCGCGTCGGTCGAGCACATCCACGTGGTGTCCGGCGCGGCGCACGGCAGCGCGATCGCCGCGCAGCTGCCCGAGCTCGTGAACCTGCTGCTCGAGCCGTCGCCGCGCGAGTCGATGCCGGCGATCGGTCTCGCCGCCGCGATCATCGAGCGCGCCGACCCCGACGCCGTCGTGGGCTCGTTCGCCGCCGACCACCGCATCCCCGACCCCGACCGCTTCGCCGACGCCGTGCGCGAGGCGATCGCCGTGGCCGAGCAGGGCTACATCGTCACGATCGGGATCGAGCCCACCGAGCCGTCCACCGCGTTCGGCTACATCGCGTCGGGCGACCCGCTCGAGGGGTTCGGCTCGGCCCGGGCGGTGCGCAGCTTCGTGGAGAAGCCCGACGAGGAGACCGCGCGCGGCTACCTGGCCTCGGGCGACCACGTGTGGAACGCCGGGATGTTCGTGGCCCGCGCGTCGGTCCTGCTCGACTCGCTAGCACGCTTCCGGCCCGAGCTCGCCGCCGGCCTCCGGGCGGTCGCGGCCGCGTGGGGCACCCCCGCCTTCGTGGCCGAGCTCGGTCGCACCTGGCCGACGCTGGAGAAGATCGCCATCGACCACGCCGTCGCCGAGCCGGTGGCCGCGGAGGGCGGCATGGCGGTCGTCCCGGCCACCTTCGGGTGGGACGACCTCGGCGACTTCGCCTCCATCGCTCCGCTCGGCTCGTCGCCCGACGTGCTCTGGGTGGACGCCGACGGCGTGGCCCGGGGGCAGGAGGGCGTGCAGATCGCCGTGCTGGGCCTGCGCAACGTGGCCGTCGTGCAGACCGACGACGCCGTGCTGGTGCTCGACCTCGCCCAGTCGCAGCGGGTCAAGGAGATCGTGGCGCAACTGCCCGGGCTCGACCGCGCCGACCTGCTCTGATCCTCAGGGGATCGCGCGTACGGGCCGGTGGCCCACCAGGTCCTTGAGCTCGGAGTCGGGCGTGCCGGGACCGGGCAGGTAGATCTGGGCGATCTCGCCCGTGCCCACCAAGGTGAGGTCGCCGTCCTCGGCATCGGTGTAGACCGTCTCGCCGCGGCTCAGCGGAACCTTCTCGCCGCGCGAGTTCAGCAGCTGCACGGCACCGCCGATGCACATGACGATCGAGTGCGCGGCGGCGATGATCGAGACGCCGTCGGGGTCGGCGGGGGACACCTGGGTGACCGCGAGCGCGAACTCCTCGACCTCCGGGTGGTAGACCTCCGTGGAGAACGAGGGGTACCCCGGCTCGACCCGAGCGACGCGGGCCATGCCGGCCTCGAGGCAGCGGATGAGGCCCTCGGGGTCGAGCGCCTTGCGGGTGAGTCCGGCGCGCATGACGTTGTCGGAGTTGACCATGGCCTCCAGGCACAGGCCCGACAGGTGCGCGTGGATGACGCCCGTGCCCAGGAACATCGCCTCGCCCGGCTGGAGCGTGAAGCGGTTGAGCAGCAGCGAGACCACGATGCCCACGTCGTCGGGATGGTGCCGGGCGATCATCGCCGCGGTGCTGTAGGCGCGCTTGATGTCGACGCCGTCGTGCACGAGCGCCTTGCACTGGATGACGACCTGGGCGATCTCGGCCGGCGGCGGGGGCGCGATCAGCAGGTTCTCCAGGACGCGGACGATGCCCTTGAAGCCCGTCTTCGCGCGCAGGGTGGCGGACGCGGCGTTGATCGTGGGGGTGTCGAGCTGGGAGAAGACGCGCAGGATCTCGGCGGTGGGGCGGAAGCCCACGAGGGTGTCGAAGGTGCTGAGCGCGTAGACCATCTCGGGCTTGTGGTTCGGGTCCTTGAACACGCGCTGTGGCGAGTCCAGCGGCACGCCGGCCGCCTCCTCGCGCGCGAATCCCTCGCGGGCCTCGGCCTGGCCGGGGTGCACCTGGATCGACAGCGGCTGCTCGGCCGCGAGGATCTTGAGCATGAAGGGGATCTCGCCGGCCACGTCGGACAGCGGGCGCAGGCCCTCGGGCGTCTCGACCTGCGAGGGGGCCAGGGGATGGGTGCCCAGCCACATCTCGGCGACCGGTTCCCCCGATCCCGTGCGCCCCAGGAATCGAGGAATGTCACTCGTGGAGCCCCAGTCGTACGCCTGGGTCATGTTGTGCAGACGGCGCATGTACTCAACAGTAGACTCCCTCGCGTGTCCGGACCCCGACTCGTCGCCTTCGATCTCGACGACACGCTCGCCCCGTCGAAGTGCGCGATCCCCGAGGCCATCGGCGACCAGCTCGTCCGGCTCGCCGAACGCGTCGAGGTGGCGATCATCTCCGGTGGCCAGCTGGAGCAGTTCCGCAAACAGGTCGTGGAGCAGCTGCCGCCCGCTCCCGCCGAGGTACTGGAGCGGATCCACCTGCTGCCCACGTGCGGCACCCAGTACTACCGGCTGCGCGGCGACGAGATCGTCACGGTCTACGCGCACGCCCTGACCGAGGACGAGCGCGATCGCGCGCTCGCCGCGGTCGAACAGGAGGCGAAGCGCCTCGGCCTGTGGGAGTCGCAGACCTGGGGCGACATCCTGGAGGACCGCGGCTCGCAGATCACCTTCTCCGCGCTCGGTCAGAAGGCGCCGATCGAGGCGAAGATGGCGTGGGACCCCGACGGGAGGAAGAAGGGCGCACTGCGCGACGCCGTCGCCGCCGTGCTGCCCGATCTCGAGGTGCGCTCGGGCGGCTCCACCTCGGTCGACATCACCCACCGCGGGATCGACAAGGCCTACGGGATGAAGCAGCTGGCGGACGCCACCGGCATCAGCCTCGACGACATGCTGTTCGTCGGCGACCGGCTCGACCCCGAGGGCAACGACTACCCGGTGCTGGCGCTCGGCGTCCCGTGCCACGCGGTCGAGGGCTGGCCCGACACGGTGGAGTACCTCGACGAGCTCATCCCCACGCTGGGCTGAGCCACGCTCACTCGCCGGGGCGCGGATCAGGCGCGGCCCGCGACCTGACGGCGCGCGGACTCCTGGCGCTCGGCGGCGCGCTCGGCCGCGACCTCGCCGGACTCGCGGCGTGAGACGAACCGGTAGCCCACGTTGCGGACGGTGCCGATGAGCGTCTCGTTCTCGGGGCCCAGCTTGGCGCGCAGGCGGCGGACGTGGACGTCGACGGTGCGGGTGCCGCCGAAGTAGTCGTAGCCCCACACCTCCTGCAGCAGCTGCTGACGGGTGAACACGCGGCCCGGGTGCTGGGCCAGGAACTTGAGGAGCTCGAACTCCTTGAACGTCAGGTCCAGGACGCGACCGTCGAGCTTGGCGGTGTAGGTGACGTCGTCGACCACGAGGCCGCTGGCGCTGATGATGTGGCTGTCGTCCTCGGACTTGTCGCCGTCGGCGGCGACGCGGCCCATGGCCAGCCGCAGGCGGGCCTCCAGCTCGGCAGGACCGGCGGTGGTGAGGATGACGTCGTCCATGCCCCAGTCGGCGGCGGCGACGGTGAGGCCGCCCTCGGTGAGGATGAGCACGAGCGGGCACTCGATGCCGGTCGTGCGGATCACGCGGGTGAGGCTGCGGACCTGCGCCAGGTCGTGGCGGCCGTCGACCAGGACGGCGTCGCACGGGGGCGCGTCGATGAGGGCGCTGGCCTCCGCGGGCAGGATCTTGACGTGGTGGGGGAGCAGCGCGAGCGAGGGCAGGACCTCGACCGAGGACTGCGAGCTCTTGGTCAGCAGCAACAGGTGGGACACGTGATTGGCCTCCTATACACGTCGAGGCCCCGACGAACGCACCGTGTTCATCGAAGCCTCATTGCCTCGTCGACCATACTTCATGTCACGGGGCTGTGACGAGCGGCGCTCCATCAGTGAGAACCACGTCACACCGATGTCACACGGGGAACGAACCGAGGAGGAGAGCCGGTGGACGGAGTCGAGGTGCTCCTGGTGGCCGTCGTCGTGGCGGTGGTCCTGGCCGCCGCGATGCAGTGGAAGAACGGCGGTTCGCCGGATCGTCGGGCGACGACGAGGACGGGCGACTGAGCCCCGACGACCTCGGCGTGCCGCTGGGGGGGCGGGCCACGCTGGTCCAGTTCTCCAGTGCCTTCTGCGCCCCGTGCCGTGCCACCCGGCAGGTGCTGGGGCAGGTGACCGCGCTCGTCCCGGGCATTTCCGCCGTGGAGATCGACGCGGAGTCCGAGCTCGATCTCGTCCGTCGGGTGGGCGTGCTGCGAACGCCCACGGTGCTGGTGCTCGATGCCTCGGGCCGCATCGTGGAGCGCGCCTCGGGAGCTCCGACGCGCGACCAGGTGCTGGTGGCGCTGGACCGCGCCCTCGCCTGAGGTGTCTCATCTGACGGACGTTCGTCTCGCTGGATGAGATTCAGCGGAGGTCGGGTGTGCCCTACCGCCTACTGTGGGCGCATGTTCACGACACACCTCACCCGACGCCGCGCAGTGGACAACTGCCGCACGCGTTCGGCGCTGTGTCGTCTGCGCTGACACCTCCGCCCGTACGTTCGTCAGCCCTCCCTCCTGTTCGGAGAACCTCCATGCCTCACGACACCTCCGTCGTCGATCCGCGCGCGCTCCGCTTCACCGCCGCGATCACCGCCGCCGTCCTGGCGCTGGTGCTCGTGCTGCCGTCGCCGTGGCGCGAGGCGCTGCTGGCCGTCCAGGCCGTCGTCTTCGCGCTCGGGGTGTTCGTGTCGCTGTCGGCGTCGCCGTGGGCGTGGCTGTTCCGCACCGCCGTCCGGCCGCGGATCGGGTCTCCCGCCCGGACCGAGGACTCCCGCCCCCCGCGCTTCGCGCAGGCGGTCGGCCTGGCCTTCACCCTGATCGGCCTCGTCGCCCTCGCGACCGGCCTGACCGCCGTCGGCCTCGTCGCCGTGGGCTTCGCCCTCGTCGCCGCCCTGCTCAACGCCACCACGGGCTTCTGCCTGGGCTGCGAGCTCTACCTGACCACCCGCCGCCTCGCCAGGCCACTGGCATGAGCGCCTGAACCGCACGTCGCAACCACCACTCCGCAGAGGAAAAGGAACCACCATGAGCCGCGAGACCGCACTCGTCACCGCCGACTGGGTCGAGGAACACCTGAACGACGAGAACGTCGTCCTCATCGAGGTCGACGAGGACGTCGAGGCCTACGACAAGGGCCACATCCCCGGCGCCATCAAGCTGGACTGGAAGAAGGACCTGCAGGACGGCGTCCGCCACGACTTCATCAGCAAGGACCGCCTCGAGGCCCTGCTGAGCGAGAAGGGCGTGTCGAACGACGACACGGTCGTCTTCTACGGCGGCAACAACAACTGGTTCGCGGCCTACGCCTACTGGTACCTCAAGTACTACGGCCACACCGACCTGCGCCTGCTCGACGGCGGCCGCAAGAAGTGGGAGCTCGACAGCCGTGAGCTGACCGACGAGGTCACCACGCGCCCGGCCACCACCTACACGGCGCAGGAGCCCAACGAGGACATCCGCGCCTACCGCGAGGAGGTCGTCGAGGCCATCGGCACCAAGAACCTCATCGACGTGCGCAGCCCCGACGAGTTCGCCGGTCGCCTGCTCGCCCCGGCGCACCTGCCCCAGGAGGCCGCGCAGATCGGTGGCCACATCCCCACCGCCGGCAACGTGCCGTGGAGCAAGGCCGCGAACGACGACGGCACGTTCCGCAAGGACGAGGAGCTCTCGGCGCTGTACGCAGGCGCCGGCCTCGACGAGGGCAAGGACACCATCGCGTACTGCCGCATCGGCGAGCGCAGCTCGCACACGTGGTTCGTGCTGAGCGAGATCCTCGGCTACCCCAACGTCAAGAACTACGACGGCTCGTGGAGCGAGTACGGCTCGCTGCGCGGCGTGCCGGTCGCCCTCGGCGACGAGCCCGGAAAGGCCTGACCATGTGCGGAGCGATCAAGGGCGGACCGAGCCTCGAGGGCGTCGACGTGACGAACCAGGCCGTGATCCAGGGAGTCGTGCTGCGCGACGAGCAGCCGGTGGGCAACGCCTACGTGCGCCTGCTCGACCGCAACGGTGAGTTCACCGCCGAGGTGCCGACGTCGGCGACGGGCCAGTTCCGGTTCTTCGCCGCGCCCGGCACCTGGACGCTGCGCACGCTGGCGCCGCGCGCGGAGGTGGTCGACTCGCAGGTGGTCGCCGCCAAGGGCTCGGTCGCGGACGTGGCCGTCGCCATCTGACCCAGCAGCACCGTAGGGCCCCGGGAGTGATCTCCCGGGGCCCTTCGTCATGCGTGTGGACCTGGTGGCGCAGCGGTGGACAAACGGTGCCGAAGTGGGGACCGGCGGTGGATTCCACGTGGACATCGTGTGGATCTGGCCTCCGTAGCGTTCTTCTTGTCAACCCAGCCAGGCCGCAGAGCGCGGCCGGCACCCGAACACAGGAGAAGCACATGCGCACCAGCCGTTCCACCAAGGTCCTCGTCCCCCTCGCCACGCTGCTGGCCGCCGGCGTCATCGCCGTGGGCTCGGGTGCGACCTTCAGCTCGACCACAGGCAACACCATCAGCGCCGCCACCTCCGGCACGCTGACGCAGAGCAACTCCAAGGCCGGCCAGGCGGTCTTCAACCTCGACAACCTCAAGCCGGGCGACGTCCTCAACGGCTCGCTCAAGCTGACCAACACCGGCACGCTGCCCGCGAACTTCTCGCTGACCGAGGTCGCCTCCACCAACGGCTTCGACGGCGAGAACCTCAAGCTCGTCATCAAGAACACGACGAAGAACACGACCGTCTACTCGGGCACCTTCGGCGGCCTGGCCGACGGCACCAAGAACACGCTCGGCACGTGGGCCGCCGGCGAGGCGAACGACTACACCTTCACGGTCACCCTCGACCAGGCCGCGTCCAACACGCAGCAGGGCAAGGCCGCGACCGCCACGTACACGTGGGACGCCGTCCAGCTGGACGGGACCACCACCAACCAGTGACGCCCCGCTCCGGGGAACTGGGTTGACGGCAGGGCGTCGTTCGGGCGCCCTGCCACCCAGCCCGGAGCACACCGACCCACCAGAACCGATCGACGAAGGAGTCCCAGATGAAGCACCTCACGCGAGCAGCCCGCCTGCTCGGCCGTGGCGTCACGACGCTGCTCCTGCTCGTCGTCACCGTCGCCAGCGTGGCCTACATCGCCCCCAGCCTGTTCGGCTTCGAGCGTTACGTCATCACGGGCGGCTCGATGTCCGGCACGTTCGAGAAGGGCTCGATCGCCTTCGAGCGCCCCGTGCCCGTGGCCGACCTCGCCGTCGGCGACGTCATCACCTACCTCCCCCCGGCGGACAGCGGCGTCTCGACGCTCGTGACGCACCGCATCACGCAGATCGAGCCCGGCGAGAGCGGCGCCCGCCTCTTCACGACCCAGGGCGACGCCAATCCCGACCCCGACCCGTGGGAGTTCAGCCTCCTCTCGGGCACCCAGCCGGTCGTGGAGCAGACCGTCCCGTACGTCGGGTACGCCTTCATGGCCCTGGCCGACCGCGAGACCCGGATGCTCGTCACCGGCGTGCCGGCCGGGCTCATCGCGCTGATCGCCCTGGTCGATCTCGGCCGCGCCCTGCGTCGCCCCGAGGACGACGACGCCCCCGCGCCGCTGACCCCCACCGCCGGCGCCCCGGCGAAGAAGGCCGGCGCTCGGGCCATCCCCGTGGCCGTCGTCGGCCGCCACGCGCTCACCTGAGTCGTCACCGCGCCCTGCAGCGAAGTGTGGAACTCCCGAGGATCTCGTGTGGATCGCCCGTGGAGCGCTGCTCCGTAGCGTTGACCCCATGAACCGGAACCAGAAGGCAGGTGGACCCGTGCGCATCGACTCCGCGCGTCGTTCCCTGACCCTGCTGGCCGTTCTGGCCCTGCTCGCGGTGGCCGCCTTCATCTCCCCGGGCTTCTCGTCCGCGACCTTCACCTCCACCACGCAGGGCACCGCCACCGTGCGCGCCGCCGCGGACTGGACGCCTCCGACCGTCGCCGTGACGTCCCCCGGCACGGCGGTCCAGGGCGCGGTGACGATCGAGGCGCAGGCCTCCGACTCCGGGCTCGGCGTCAAGGACGTCACGGTCGAGTACAGCCCCGCCGGATCCGGCACCTGGACCGCGCTGTGCACCGACGCGACCGCCCCGTACTCCTGCGCGTGGACCACCACCGCACTCGCCGACGGCCGCTACGACCTCCGGGCCCGCGCGACCGACCTCGCCGGGTACGAGACCACGTCCGACTCCGTCCGCACGGCCGTCGCGAACAAGCTGCTCGTCGTGATGAACGACCCGGGCGACACGGTCCGCGGCACGGTGCAGCTCTCGGCGGGCGTCTTCAACACGGGCACGCTCAGCCACACGGTGCGCCTGCAGTACCGACTGGTGGGCGCCTCCACTTGGTCGACCGCCTGCTCGAACCTCGTCTCTCCCTACACGTGCTCGTGGAACTCGGCCGCCGTCGCGTCCGGTGACTACGAGTTCCGCGCCCAGCTCACGGCCGGCTCGACCACCACCACGTCGGAGGTCGTCACCGACGTCACCGTCGACAACGTCGCCCCGACCGTCACGATGACCGACCCCGGCACGCCGCTGAGCGGCACGCGCACCTTCGCCGCGACGGCCGCCGACGCCCACTCCGGCGTCGCCACCGTCGAGCTCCAGTACGCGGCTTCCGGCACCACCACGTGGAAGTCGCTGTGCACGATCGAGGCCGAGCCGTGGTCCTGCCGCGTCGCCACCACTGCGCTGACGAGCGGCACCTACTCGTTCCGCGCGGTCGCCACCGACGAGGCCGGCAACACGACGACCTCGGCCGCCGTGGCGAACCGCGTCGTCGACAACACGGTGTCCTCGGTGTCGCTCGACGACCCCGGCGCGCTGCTGAGCCGCACGGCCACGCTCACCGCCGTCGCCAGCTCCACCGCCGGCGTCACCTCGGTGCGGATCCAGTACGCCCCGACCGGCGGCTCCACCTGGACCGATGTCTGCACCGACACCACGTCGCCCTACACCTGCTCGTGGGACACCACGAAGGTCGCCAGCGCCGTGTACGACCTGCGCGCAGTCCTGCTCGACGGCTCCGGACGGACGACGATCTCCGCTCTCGAGACGGTGCCGGTGGACAACAGCCCCCTCGCGGGAGCCGACGTCCAGACCACCAACGGCTCGGGCAGCACCGCCGGCCTGCCGGGTGCGAACGACACGATCACCTTCACGTACACCGCGCAGGTCAACCCGGCCTCGGTCATGGCGGGCTGGAACGGGTCGGCCACGAACGTGCAGGTCCGGCTCCGCGACGGCAACCTGCCGGCGCTGCTCCGCGGCAGCAAGGGCGACACGCTCGACGTCCTCAACGGCAGCACCGTGCTGGGCCTGGGCTCGGTCAACCTCAAGGGCGACTACGTCCGCCTGCTGCGCACCGTGAGCCTCAACGCGACGATGACCGCCAACACCACGACGGTGAACGGCCTGGAGCGCACGGTCGTGACGCTGAAGCTGGGCACCTTCGCCAGTGGCAAGGCGAGCGACCTACGGACGAACACCACCGCCGCCGCGATGGTGTGGACCCCGAGCAACGCGGCCACCGACCTCTCGGGCATCCGCTCCTCCACCGCCAACGTCACCGAATCCGGCACCGCCGACAAGGACTTCTGATGCGACGCCTGCGCACGACCGCCTCTCGCTGGGCCGCGGCCGCCTGTCTGGCGATCGGTCTGGTCTACCTCACGCTGATCCCGGCGGCACCGTCACGCGTCTACGTCGTGATGGAGATCGTGATCGCCGCGGTCGCCGGTCTCACCGCCGTGAAGATGTGGATGCACAACTGCTTCGAGTCGCACCTGGGCGCCGGCGCGCTCGTGGCCGCGACGGCGGGCAGCAGCCTGCTGGCCATGACGGTGGGACTCCCCGGCGACGGTGGGGGCGACCTCTCGGCCACCCGCTTGGTGCTGATCCTGCTCAGCGTGGGGGTCGTGTGTCTGCTGGTGCAGGACGGGCGCGTGCGACGGGAGCACGCTCGTCACACGCGTCGGCCCTATGCTCGGTGATCGTGGCCACCCAAGTGCTCGTCGTCGAGGACGACGACAAGATCGCCCCGCCCCTGGTCCGCACGCTCGAGCGTGAGGGCTATGTCGTCGAGTGGGTGGCCGAGGGCATCACGGCGGTCGAGCGGATCGCGCTGGGCGACCTCGACCTGGTGCTCCTGGATCTCGGCCTGCCCGACATCGACGGGCTCGAGGTGTGCCGCCGGGCTCGCGAGGGCGGCTACCGCGGCGGCATCATCATCCTGACCGCTCGCGACGGCGAGCTCGATCGCGTGGTGGGCCTCGACGTCGGCGCCGACGACTACCTGTCCAAGCCCTTCGCCCTGGCCGAGCTCCTCGCCCGGGCGCGCGCCCTGCTGCGCCGCAGCGCGCCGGTGGAGCCGGCCGCGCCCGCTCCCGCGGCGCCGGGCGCGTCCGGCCTGCGCGTGGACCCGGCCTCGCGCCGCATCTGGGTGAACGACGCCGAGGTGGCCGTGACGTCGAAGGAGTTCGACGTCCTCGTCCTGCTCGACGAGGTGCGGGGAGCGGTGGTCACCCGCGAGCGCCTGACCAGCGACGTCTGGGACGAGAACTGGTTCGGCTCGACGAAGATGGTCGACGCCACGGTGGGCCGCCTGCGTCAGAAGCTCGAGGACGCCGGTGCGCCGGTGCAGATCACGAACGTCCGCGGCGTGGGCTTCCGGCTGGAGGACCAGGCCGATGCGTGAGCGGCTGGTCGTGGCCCTCGTGGGCATGACCGCGGCGATGCTCGCCCTCTACGGCATCCCGCGCGCCTACATGCTCGCCGACCTCGTCACCTCGTACGAGGAGCGCAAGATCGAGCGGGCCGCCGACCAGCTGGCCGCCGTCGTCGACGAGCGGCGCAAGAACGACTCCGCGGTGGACGTGGAGTTCCTCAGCGGCTTCCTCAGCGAGGCCGAGACACTGACCTACGAGCCCGAGACCGGGTCTCCCGTCGTCGCCGGGCCCGAGGTCGACCCCGCGGACGACATCGTGGCGAAGCGCGACCTGGAGGACGGCGGGACGCTCACGCTGTCGCGGTCGCGCGACCTCATCGAGGAGCGGATCTCCGACGCGCTCGTGCCGCTGATCCTCATCGGCCTCAGCCTCGTGGCGATCGCCGCGGCCTTCGGCTACGTCCTGGCGCGGCGGCTGTCGCGGCCCTTCGACGAGCTCGCCGAGGCGGCCGACCGGTTGGGCCTCGGACGCTTCGACGTGGATCCCCCGCACTACTCGATCCCCGAGGCCGAGGCGATCGGCGCCGCTCTGCGGACGAGCTCCGCCCGGCTGGGCGAGCTCGTGCGTCGGGAGCGCGAGTTCGCGGCCAACGCCTCGCACCAGCTGCGGACGCCGATCACGGCGCTGCGCCTCGAGCTGGAGGACCTCTCGATGTGGCCGCAGACGCCGCCCGAGGTCGCCGAGGAGCTCAATCGCTACCTGCCTGAGCTCGACCGGCTGAGCAGTGCGATCGACGAGCTGCTGGGTCTGGCCCGGGGTCAACGACTGGGCGACGCCTCCGACGTCGACCTGAGCGAGCTGGTGAGTGACGTGGTCGCTCGCTGGAAGCCGATCGTCGCACCCGACAACTACATGGTGCACCAGATCGAGCGGGGCCAGGTCTTCGCTCGCGTCGTCCCGGGGCCGGTGGTGCAGATCCTCGACGTGCTCATCGAGAATGCGTCGAGCCACGGCGTCAGCCCGGTCACCGTCGAGGCCAGGGACACCGGCTCCTACGTGGAGATCGTGGTGGCCGACCGCGGGCGCCGTACCTTCGGGAACGAGATCTTCAACCGCGGCGCCAGCCGCAAGCAGGGCGACGTGGGCGGTCTCGGACTGACGATCGCCGCCGACCTCGCGAGCACGATGGGCGGCTACCTCGAGCTCGTCGGGGCCGAGCACACCACCTTCCGGCTGCTGCTGCCGGGCCTCGGCGAGTCAGGTGAGGTCGCGGTAGTGGTCGAGCAGGCGTGAGAGGACGCCCAGCGCGTCCTGCATCTCCTCGATGTGTGCCGGGTCCAGCACGCGCAGCATCTCCTTGAGTCCCGTGGTGGAGATGCCCTTCGTGCGGGGGAGGTACTCCACGCGGCACAGGTCGGAGAGGTCGTCGAACTTGCCCGTCCAGTCGTCGCCCATGACGAACACGTCGACCTCCTGCTCGACGATGTCGCGGCGCTTCTGCTCCCACGACTCCTCCGGCAGGACCAGGTCGACGCCCTTGATGGCGCCCACGATCGCGGCGCGATCGGCGTAGGGGACCACCGTGCTCTTGCCCTTCCCGGCGTTGAAGTCGTCGGTGGAGACCCCGACGACGAGCCGGTCGCCCATCGAGGACAGGCGCTCCAGCAGGCGCAGGTGGCCGATGTGGAAGAGGTCGAAGGTTCCGTAGGTCAGGACGGTCGTCACGCGTTCAGGATACGGACGGGGCGGGGGCCCTCCCGACCGGCGCGCACGGGCGGTCGAGGTTACGGTCGGAGCATGACCGACTGGCAGGATCCCGCCGCCGTTTCCCTCATGCTCGACGACCTCGACACGTGGGCCGTCGTGGGGTTGTCGAACAACACCTCGCGCACCGCCTACTCGATCGCGCAGCTGCTCCAGCGGCGCGGCAAGCGCATCGTGCCCATCCACCCCGACGCGCCGGTGGTGCTGGGGGAGCAGGGCTACGCGACGCTGGCCGACGTGCCGTTCCCGATCGACGTCGTCGACGTCTTCCGCCGCTCCGAGGAGGCCGGGCCGTTCGCCGACCAGGCCGTGGAGATCGGCGCGCAGGCGGTCTGGTTCCAGCTGGGGGTCATCGACGAGGCCGCCTTCGAGCGCACGATCGACGCCGGTCTGGCCATGGTGATGGACACGTGCCCGGCGATCGAGTGGAACCGCCGGAGCGCCTAGGTCAGGAGACCTCTTCGGCGTCGGGCAGGACGTCGTCGGGGTACTTCTGCAGGTACTCCGCCATGCGGTCCTTGCTCAGCGCGGTGAACAGCTCCTCCATCTTGTCCGGCTGGAGCACCACGACGCTCCCGTAGGTGGGGTCGGTCTGGGTGCCCTGCACCGGGGCCGTCATGAACGTGACGTCGTCGGTGCGGATGCCGCGCAGCGACAGCGCGAGCTTGGCCATCGCCGTGCCCGACCAGCCCTCGTCGACCGTGAGGTTCTTGGTCAGCGCCGAGACCGTCTTGGTGAGCTTCGTCGGATTCGTGGTGACGCCCGAGCTGAGCATCTTGCCCATGAGGGAGCGCATGAAGTTCTGCTGGCGCTTGATCCGGTCGAAGTCGCCACCGGCGAGCCCGTACCGCGTGCGGACGTAGTCGAGCGCCTTCTTGCCCTCCAGGGTCTGCGTGCCTGCGTCCCACTGGATCTTCTGCTGGGGGTCGTAGAACGACTCCGGGATCGTCACCTCGACGCCGCCGACGGCGGACGACAGGTCCTTGAATCCCTCCCAGTCGATGATCGTCAGGTGGTCCATCTTCAGGCCGGTGAGGTTCTCCACGGTGTTGATCGCCGCGCGCGGGCCGCCGGCGCTGAACGCGGCGTTGATCTTCTCGGAGTGGTCGGTCTCGCCCTTCTCGTCGTAGATCGGGACGAACGAGTCGCGGGGCAGCGAGACGAGGTAGACCTTCTTCCGGTCCGCCGGGATGTGCACCACCATGAGCGTGTCGCTGCGGTACTTGCCGGTGGGCCAGTCGCCCGAGGCGGCGTCCTCGGCGATGGTGGTCTTCTTCGGCTGGCCCTCCTGGGGCTCGCCCTTGTCGGAGCCCAGCAGCAGGATGTTGAGTGCGCGGCCCTCGTCGGGGTCGGGCTGCTCCTCGATGACCTTGACCTTGTCGACGTCGTCGAGCTTGCGCTTGAGGTTCCAGGCGTAGGCCGAACCTCCCACGAGCGGCAGCAGCACGATCAGCACGGCCGCCCAGACGACGGCGGGGTGGCGCTGGCGGAAGGAACGACGGTTCGACGCGCGCGATCCGGGTCGCCGGACCGCTTCGGGTGCGTCTGTCACCGCTCACTCCTCATGGTTGTCACAACCTTTCCAGTATGACGGCCGTTGCTGAGAGGAGTTTTCAGGAATCCAACACGATCGTCACGGGGCCGTCATTGACCAGCTCGACCGCCATGTCGGCGCCGAAGACGCCGCGCTCCACGGGCACGCCGGCGCTCTCGACGGCGGCACAGAACGCGTCGTAGAGCGGCTCGGCCACGGGGCCCGGAGCCGCTGCGCCCCACGAGGGCCGGCGTCCCTTGCGGGTGTCGGCGTACAGCGTGAACTGGCTGATCGCCAGGACGCCGCCGCCGATCTCGTCGACCGACCGCTCTCCGGCCATGATGCGGAGCCGGGCGATCTTGGCGGCCAGCTGCCGTGCGTCCTCGGCGGTGTCCTCGTGGGTGACGCCCAGCAGCACCACGAGCCCCGGCCCGTCGAGACGGCCCACGGCCTCGCCGTCGACACGGACTTCGGCCCGGCTCACCCGCTGCACCACCGCACGCATGGCAGGAGCGTAGCGGCGCCTTCTCCGGCGGCCGATAGCATGGAACCCATGGCCTTCCAGATTCCCACCGACCTGCACCCCGAGCTGATGCCCGTGGCGTGGCTCCTCGGGACCTGGCACGGCAACGGCCGCGGCGACTACCCCACCATCGAGGCGTTCGGCTACGAGCAGGAGGTGGCCTTCGCCCATGACGGCCGGCCGTTCCTGCACTACTTCAGCCGCACCTGGATCACCGACGAGGCGGGGGAGCGCGTGCGCCCCGGTGCCCTCGAGACCGGCTTCCTGCGTCCCTCGGAGGAGGGCAGGGTCGAGCTGGTCCTGGCGCACCCGACCGGGTACGCCGAGATCTGGTACGGCGAGGTGGACGGTGCCCGGATCACCCTGGCCACCGACGTCGTGGCCCGCACCGTGACCGCCAAGGAGTACACCGCGGGACAGCGGATGTACGGACTCGTCGAGGGCGCGCTGATGTACGCCCACGACATGGCCGCCGAGGGGCAGCCCATGCAGTCGCACCTCTGGGGAAAGCTCGAGCGTGCGTAGCCCGCTGCTGGACCGCCAGGGCGCCGTCGACTCCAAGGGTCTCGACGCGGGCGTCGCGGCGCACTACGGCTCCACCTTCGCCGCCGAGCAGCGCTCGCTGCTGTCGGGCGAGGGCTTCGTCGACCTCTCCAACCGCGACGTCCTGCGGATCACCGGTCCCGACCGGCTGACCTGGCTGCACTCGCTCACCACGCAGTACCTCGAGGGCCTGGCCGCCGGTCGCTGGACCGACGTCCTGCTGCTCTCGCCCCAGGGCCGCATCGAGCACGACTTCAGCGGTGTCGACGACGGCGAGACCTTCTGGGCCCACACCGAGCCCGGTGCGGGCGCGGCGCTGGTGCAGTTCCTCGACCGGATGCGCTTCATGTCGCGCGTCGAGGTCGCGGCGGTCGACGACCGCTTCGTCGTCGGCCGGTACGCCGACGGCCTCGTCACCGAGCTCACCGACGACCTGACCTCCGTGCCGGGCACGCCCGTGGGCGTGCTGGCCTGGGAGGCGCTGCGGATCGAGGCGGGACGGCCCCGCTTCGGCCTCGACACCGACGAGCGCACGATCCCCAACGAGGTCGGGCTGCTCGGCTCGGCCGTCCACCTCGACAAGGGCTGCTACCGGGGCCAGGAGACGGTGGCCCGCGTCTACAACCTCGGTCGCCCGCCCCGCCGGCTGACCCTGCTCCACGTCGACGGCTCCGTCGACCACCTCCCGGCGCACGGTGCCGACGTCCTCCTCGGCGACAAGGTCGTCGGGCAGGTCGGTAGCGCCGCACGCCACCACGAGCTCGGGCCCATCGCGCTCGCGCTGATCAAGCGGAACACCCCGGTCGACGCCACGCTCCTCGCCGACGGCGTCGCCGCCGCGCAGGAACCGATCGTCGACCCCGACGCAGGCCTGCACGTGCGGGCCGGATTGAACCTGTGATGACCGAAGAGACCTCTTTCGACGACCTCGGTCTGGACGACTCGCTCGTCGCCGTGGTGCGCGGGCTCGGCTACGAGACGCCCAGCCCGATCCAGGCGCAGGCGATCCCCGCGCTGCTCAAGGGCGGCGACGTCGTGGGCCTGGCCCAGACCGGCACCGGCAAGACCGCCGCGTTCGCGCTGCCCATGGTCCAGCGCCTCGACCCCGGCTCGCCGCGCACGCAGGCGCTCGTCCTGGCGCCCACCCGCGAGCTCGCGCTGCAGGTGAGCGAGGCGATCCAGAGCTACTCCGCCGGCACGGGCCTGAAGGTGCTGCCGGTCTACGGCGGCCAGAGCTACGGCGCCCAGCTGCAGGGCCTCAAGCGCGGCGCGCAGGTCGTCGTCGGCACGCCCGGTCGCGTGATCGACCACCTCGACCGGGGCTCGCTCGACCTGTCGCACCTGGAGATGCTCGTCCTCGACGAGGCCGACGAGATGCTCAACATGGGCTTCGCCGAGGACGTCGAGCGCATCCTGGCCGACACCCCCGAGTACAAGCAGGTCGCGCTGTTCTCCGCGACGATGCCCCCGGGCATCCGCCGGCTCGCGAAGCGCTACCTGCACGACCCGCAGGACATCTCGACGCCCGAGGCCAAGCGCAGCACCACGAGCGTGCGCCAGCGGTGGATGCCGGTCTCGCACCACAACAAGCTCGATGCGCTGACGCGGGTGCTCGAGGTCGAGCAGGGCGACGCGATGCTGATCTTCGTGCGCACGAAGTCGGCCACCGAGGAGCTCGCCGAGAAGCTCCGCAGCCGCGGCTACACCGTGGCAGCGCTGAACGGCGACCTCGCCCAGGCGCAGCGCGAGCGCACCGTCGGCCAGCTCAAGAGCGGCGCGATCGACATCGTGGTGGCCACCGACGTGGCCGCCCGCGGCCTCGACGTCGACCGCATCACGCACGTCGTCAACTACGACATCCCGCACGACCCCGAGGCCTACGTGCACCGCATCGGCCGCACGGGCCGCGCCGGCCGCTCGGGCGACGCCATCGTGTTCGTCACCCCGCGCGAGCGCCGGATGCTGGAGTCCCTCGAGCGCGTCTCGGGCCGTCCGGTGGAGCAGATGCCGGTGCCGACGCCCGACGAGGTCAATGCCCGCCGCGCCGACCGGTTCGCCAGCTCGATCACGAACGCCATGGGCGATCCGCAGTTCAGCGTCTACCGCGGCCTCGTCGAGCAGTACGCGCAGGAGCACGACGTCGACATGACCGACATCGCGGCCGCGCTCGCGGTGATGGGCCAGGACGACAAGGAGTTCTTCCTGCGTCCCGACCCGCCGCAGGAGAAGCGGGCCCCGCGCGAGCGCAGTGAGCGCGCCCCGCGTCCCACCTCCGACGGCATGGCCTCCTACCGTCTGGCGGTCGGCAAGCGCCACAAGATCCGGCCCGCGATGGTCGTCGGCGCGCTCGCGAACGAGGGCGGCCTGAAGCGCTCGGACTTCGGCAAGATCACGATCGGGCTCGAGCACACGATCGTGGAGCTGCCGGCCGACCTGCCCGACGCGGTGTTCGACCAGCTGGCCGGCACCCGCATCTCGGGCCGCAAGATCGACATCCAGCCCGACGCGGGCCGTCCCGGCGGCGACCGCAAGCGTCCGCCGTCGAAGCCCTACGCCAAGGGCGCGGGCAAGCCGTACTCCAAGCCCGACGCGAAGGACAAGAAGCCCCGCCACAAGAAGGGCTGAGGCCGGCGCGCCCGGGTCAGGAGATCTGGGCGCGCACCAGCAGCGGGTGGTGGTCCGAGGGCAGCGGGGCCACGAAGCGGCCGCCGGACATCAGGCCCACGTTGGCCCACTGCACCACGCGCGACCGGCCGGGGCGCACCCAGACCTTGTCCACGTGGTCGCCCCACGTCACACCGACGACGGGCTGGGTGGACCAGCGCGGGTTGGCGGTGTTGAAGTGCTGGCGCGACACCGAGCGGGCCTGCTCGTAGGCGTCGTAGAAGCCGTTCGCGTGCATCACGGACTCGAGCCGGCTGTTGCCGGCGCGACTGCGGTTCGTGTTGAAGTCACCGATCAGGACGACGGGCAGGTTGTGCATCCGCTTGCCCCACCAGGCGAGCTGGCCGTTGAGGTCGGAGAAGATCTTCGAGGTCTGGGAGGCGCGGACTCCGGCGTTCGAGCGGGCCTCGTCGACCTTGAGGTGCACGCCCACGAAGACCGCGGCCTGGCCGCTGGCCCGGTGGCGCAGGACCGTCCAGGGCGCGTCCTTGCCCTCGGGCTCGGCGACGCCGTCGAGCGGCAGGACGCACGGCTCGACCCGCACGTCCTTCCTCGCGACCGGGTCCCACGTGGTCTCGCACTCGGACGACTGCTGGGTGGCCGACAGTCGCTGCGTCACCTGCTCGAAGGCGGCGGTGCGGTAGAAGATGCGGTTGTCCTTGCCACCGAGGGTCTCGGTGTAGCCGGGGATCTGGGCGCCCTTCCACTGGCTGGCCTCCTGGACGGCCAGGACGTCGGGCCTGATCCGCTGGACCTCCCGGACCACGAGGGGCATCCGCGAGCTCCAGCGGCTGCACGCGTTCGAGCAGACGTTGTAGCTCATCAGCTTGTAGGCGGGGTACCGCTTGGTGCTGAGGGACTTCGATGCGGCGGGGGTCACGCGGGCGATGCGGGCCGACCGCTTGCCGGCCTTGGAGCCGTTCACGGCACGCACTTGGATCCAGACGGTGCGGTTGCGGCGCAGCTTCGTGATCGTCGCCCGCCGGGACTTCGTGGTGACGCGGGCCTTCTTGGCCTTCAGGACTCCGGCGCGGGAGCCCGCGGCGAAGACCTGGTACTTCTTGGCTCGCGTGGCCTTCGGCCAGGTGATCGAGACCTTGGCGTACTTCTTGCCCCCGGACTCGTACGTGGCGGCGCCGGTGACCGACACCAGGCCGACCCCGCCGGGCGTCTTGGAGGCCGCCTCCGCGGGCGTGCCGAGCGTGGCCGCGGTGAGGACGGCGATCACGGAACAGGCGAGCAGGCGAAGACGCATGGTCGAGAGCCTAACCGCCGGATGTCACTTCAGTCACATCGTTTTCGCCATGAGGACAGGGCCGAGCGTCAGTTGAGCGTGCCCGGCGCGACGTCCTCGTCGATCTCCGCGGGCACGGTGACGACCTCGCTGGGCTCCTTCACGAGCTCCTCGTCGTCGCGCTCGAGGGCCACGGTGGCGCCGATCATGTTGTGGTCGGACAGCCACGGTCCGACGTAGGTGGTGCCGCTCAGGCTCGCCCACTGCTTCCACGCCGGGACGGCCCACTGGTCGGACACGTAGATGTGGTCGACGTGGTCGGCGGACATGATCGCCGAGTCGCCGCGGCGGCTGCCGGTGTTGACCTGGGCGTTCTCGGTCTCCTCGGCGACCTCGACGGAGTCGCGGTACCCGTTCGCGCGCACGATCGGGCCGACGGTGTCGCCGTTGCGGTGCGTTCCCGAGTTGAAGTCGCCGGCCAGCACGACGGGATCGCCCGCGGGATTGACCGAGGCGAGGCCACCCATCAGGGTGCGCATCTCGGAGGCGCGCTGGCCGGTCTTGTTGTGGCCGCTGAGCAGGTGGACGCTGACGACGACGAACGGCCGCTCGGTCTCCCTGTCCTCCAGACGCGCCCACGTGGCCCAGCGGCCGTGGCCCAGGGACCAGCGCCCGCCGGCGAGCTGCTTGAACTTCTCCGGCGAGTAGAAGAGGTAGCGCGAGTTGCCGCCGCCCTGGGCCATCACGAGCCCGCGCGGGCCTCCGCTGAAGGCCGCGTTCGTGGTGGGGCCGACCCGCTTCCCGCCCGCCTCCTGGACGGCCATGATGTCGACCTCGGCCGCGTGGACCTGCGCGGCCTGCGGGCCGCGGCGGCCGCCGAAGCCCGAGCACGCCTCGGCGCAGATGTTCCACGAGCCGATCGTGAACTCCGACGCCTCGGGGGGAGTGGTGACCTTGATCGGCGGCCCGAACTCGCTGACGCCGGCCTCGCCGACGGCACGGACGCGCACGTAGTAGGTCTTCTCGGGCTTGAGCGAGGTGGTGGCGAAGGCGGTGCCGCCCTCCTTCAGGCGCCGGACCTTGCGCGGCAGCTCGCGCTTGGAGTGGGACACCGCGACGTCGTAGGTGGTGGCGTAGGCGGCGCGCTTCCACTTCAGCACCGCGCCGTCGGGCGCCGTGAGCTTCACCTTCGGCTTCGCCGGCACATGGGGCAGCAGCGTGACGGTGCCCTCGACCGCCATCTCGGTGTCTCCCTCGTCGACGGCCTCGACGCGGTAGCTCACGCGGCCCTTGGGGTCGGCGGCGTCCGGCGCGGGCAGGACCGCCTGCGGCTGGGTGGTGATGAGGGTGCGCGTGGGCTTGGTCAGGTCCTCGCCGAGGCTGACCCGGTACTCGCTGCCGTTGCCGGCCCACGCCAGCGACACCTCGCGGGGATCGACGTCGACCGAGGTGACCTTGAGGTACGGCTCCTCGAGCCCCGCCAGCTCGACGACCGGGCCGCGGCCCTCGGAGTCGGTGGTGGCGGCCAGCAGGCCAGCGAACCCGGTCAGCGCGACGCCCGCGCCCACCAGGCACACGGAGCGAAAAAGACCGGCCACGTGGGCATCCTACGGGGTCGCGACGACCAGCCTCGCGACGACGGGATTGTGGTCGGACGGGAACGGCGTGGAGTACTCGCGGCCGGTCTCGGTCTGGATGAAGTTCGCCGGCATGGACCACGCCTCGACCGTGATTCCCGAGCTCGGGACGAAGATCGCGTCGACGTGGTGACCGTTCGACTTCGGCACCGGCACACCCGCGTTCGCGCTGTTCAACTCGGCGTTGATCGCCGAGCCGGCGAGGCCGAGCGAGTTCACGATGCCGTGGCGCGCGAAGCGCTGGGTGGGGGCGTCGAAGCCACCGGGGTAGTTGTCCTGGTTCGCGTTCGACTCGTTCGAGTTGAAGTCCCCGCCCCACACCACCGGGAGGCGGTGCGGGTTGAGGGCGTTGACCTTGGAGATCAGCCGCGCGGTCTGCTTGAGGCGGAGCTCGTCACGAGCGGCGCCCTTGTGCGGCTCGAGGTGGGCGTTGGTGACGATGAAGGCGGTCCCGGTCTTCCGGTCGCGCAACAGGTTCCACGTGGCGTACCGGCCCGTGGCGGAGTCCAGCGTGAGGCCGCCACCGCCGAGTGCGGTGAACCGCGACGACCGGAAGTAGATCGTCTTGGCGCTCTTGTAGGCGCCGCGGGTGAAGCCGGGCAGTTGCGTGTGGAAGGCGGTCCGGGTCGCCGACTCCTGCGTCACCACGACGTCGGGGGAGCCCGACCGGACGACCGCGCCGGCCAGCGGCTTGCGCACGGCCCACGTCGGCACGTTGCGCAGGAACCACGCGCCGCTGTCGGCACTGCGGCACCTGTCCTCGCCGCACAGGTTGTACGTCGCGACGGTGACCCGCGAGGGGACGGCGGCCAGCTTGGTGCGCGTGACGGGACCCCACGCGCCCTTGACCTTCCCGTTCACGCCACGGACCCGGGCGTGGTAGGTCATGCCGCCGTTGAGGCCGTCGATCTTGGCGCCGAGGCCCTTGCGGCCCGCCTGGACGACCCGGCCGCTGAAGCGGTGGTTGGTCGACAGCTGGATCTCGTAGCTCGAGGCGCTCCTGACCTTCGACCAGTGGTACGACAGGTAGTGTCCACGGCCGCCCACGACGCGGTTCGCGGTGCCCTTGCCGACGCGCAGGTTCGCCTTCTTCCAGCGCGTGGCGGCCTTGTACTTCCCGCGGTAGGACGTGAGGCGGTAGTAGAAGTCGGTGCCGGAGTTGGGCCGCAGCGCCCGGAACGTGATGGAGTTCCGGCGCGTCTTGACCTTGCGGATGCAGGACCTCGCGCGCGGAGCGGTCTTGACGCAGATCGCGACTTTCTTGGCGCGGGCGGGACGCGCCCAGTGGATCGTGAGGGTCGACGTGCTGGTCTTCGCTCGGATCTTCGTGACCTTGGCGGGCTTCTTCGGGGCGGCGTCCGCAGCGGCGGCGGGGGCGATGAGGAGGGTGCCGGTGAGGGCGAACGCGAGCAGGGCCCGGTGGAGCAAGGAGGTCATGGAGAAGCGGGCTGGGTCGAAGGTGCGGCCGCCCGAGAGCACATCGGCCACCACAGGCTAACGCGAGCCCCACCCGTTTCACGTCTTTTCGCCCCGTCGTGTCCGTTGCATCACACTTGCTTGCAAATGCTAACTTTTGCAAGCACGCTGGAGACATGGGAAAGCTGAACGTGTCGGGAAGCGTCGGGTCGGCCGTGGGGTCGCTCGGCGAGTACCTGCGCGACCAGCGCACCCAGGCGCAGATGTCGCTGCGACAGCTGGCCGAGCTCGCGGACGTCTCGAATCCGTACCTCAGCCAGATCGAGCGAGGTCTGCGCAAACCGTCCGCCGAGGTGCTGCAGCAGATCGCGAAGGCACTGAGGATCTCGGCCGAGTCGCTCTACGTCCGCGCCGGCATCCTCGATGCCGAGCAGTCGGGAGCGCCCCTGGTCGAGGACGCCATTGACCGCGATCCGCGGTTGACCGCACGCCAGAAGACGGCGCTGCGGGACATCTACCGTTCGTTCGTCGGAACCGCAGACCTCGAGGAGAACCCATGAGCATCACCGACACCATCAACGCCCAGATCAAGTCCATCCTGGACGACATCGCCGCCCTGCCGTCCACGGTCAAGGGCTTCGACGTGAGCACCCTGCAGAAGAAGGCCGAGACCCTCGCGCAGACCGCTCTCGGCTCGGCCACGGCCGCCTACTCCGACCTCGTGAAGAAGAGCGACGTTTTCCGCGTCCTGGCCAAGAGCCTGACCGTCGACGACGTCCGCACGGCCGCCGAGGACTTCTCGGCCCGCGCCGAGGCCTTCGTCGCCGAGCTGCGCGGCAAGGTCGAGGACGTCAAGGTCGACGACCTCAAGAGCGCCGTCGACGACTTCCGTGAGAAGGCCGACGACCTGGTCGACGACCTCAAGGGCAAGGCCGAGGAGATCATCGACGAGCTCACCGCCAAGGCCGAGGACCTGACCGGCAAGGCCGCCGAGGCCGTCGAGGACGCCACCGAGAGCGCCGGCGCGGCTGCCGCGTCGTTCGCCAGCTCGGCCCGCATCCGCAAGGCCACGGCGCCGACCGGCACGAAGAAGGCCACGCCGGCCAAGAAGTCGAGCACCTCGGCCGCGACCGCTGCGAAGAAGGAGTCGGCGGCGAAGAAGACCGCCGCCAAGAAGTCGACGGCGAAGTCCACCGCGGCGAAGAAGTCGACGGCGGCGAAGTCCACCACCGCCAAGAAGGCCTCGACCGCGAAGTCCACGACGGCCAAGAAGGCGCCGGCCACGAAGTCCGCTTCCACCGCGACCGCCAAGAAGACCTCCGCGGCCAAGAAGACGACGCCGGCCAAGAAGGCCACGGCGACGAAGTCCGCCGCCGCGAAGAAGGCGCCGGCGAAGAAGGCCTCGACCTCGTCGACGACCACGTCGTCCACGGGTGCGCCGAGCACCTCGGCCTGACCTCGTCCCGCAGAGAATCCACGGTGGGCACCACCTCAGGGTGGTGCCCACCGTAGTCTTCCCCCCATGGGTTTCGTGACCGGACTGATCTGGTGGGTCTTGATGTGCACCAAGGTCTTCGCCCTGGTCGACTGCGTCCGCCGCAAGCCGTACGACTTCGAGATGGCCGGCACGCTGCCCAAGAACATCTGGCTGGTGATCCTGCCGCTGTCGATCTTCGTCGACATCGTCGTGCGCCAGCCGATCAGCATCCTGCCGCTGCTGGGCACCGTCGCCGCGCTGGTCTACCTCGCGCAGACGCGGGGCTCGGGCTACTGACCCTCGCCCCGCGCACGCTCACCCGCGGCTGCGGGCGTACGCCTTGCGGAAGCCGTCGAACGCCTCCCACAGGCTGACCAGGCCCACGCCCACCGCGATCCCGTTCATCGCCTTCTGCGTGACGTCGGCGTCCCACCCCAGGTGGGTGACGAGGTCGGGGTTCACGATGGCCCCGTCGAGCAGCAGCACGATCGTGGGCACGGCGAACATCAGGGTGAGCCCGAGGTTCGCCCACGCCGCCGGCCAGGTCCAGCCGGTGCGGTGGATCCACAGCAGGTGACCCAGCTCGAGCGCCAGGGTCAGCAGCACGAGCGGCAGGTACCAGGACCACAGGTCCGGGTCGGCCATCGGGATCCGCTCGCCGTCGGCGAAGAACGGCGAGCCGAAGTGCTGCCACACGATCAGAACCGCGAAGATCGGCAGGAAGACCAGCCCGGCGACGAGGTCGGCGGTGCCGGCGCCCGCGTCGGTCTCGGGCAGCTGGTCGACCGACCAGGTCTCGACCTCGGCCTTCGTCCCCGTCCACTCCAGGACCACGAACACGAGGGTCGTCCAGAAGACCAGGTGCACGATCATCTCGAGCATCATCCACACGCCGCCGCCGATGATCGACCCGATCGGGTCGCCGTCGAATGCGTCGACGATGACGACGACCGCGGTGACGATCGGTGCCACGACCGCGACGAGGATCGTCGTGAGACGCAGCCACGGGAAGAACAGCCGAGGACCGATGAGCACGGGCTCGCGCCCCGTGTAGTCGACGGCCACGCGCAGCGGGTCGCCGAGCTCCTCGAGGGCCTCGCGCTCCGCGTCGGGCGTGCCGCCACGGGCGGCGACGGTGTCGCCGATCCGCTCGCGCAGCTCGGCGGCGACCTCGGTGCGGGTGCTGCCCGGCAGCCAGCGGGTGGCTGCGTGGACGTACCGGTCGGTCAGGGTGGTGGTCATCAGCTTCCTCCGGAGGTGAGCCGCCCCAGGGCGGTGTCGATCTCGTGCCAGTCGGCCAGCAGGGCCTCGGTGAGGCGCTCCCCGGCTTCGCTCGTGCGGTAGAACTTCCGCGGCCGTGCCTCGTCGGTGTTCCACTCGCTGGTGAGCAGTCCCTGCTTCTCGAGGCGTCGCAGCAGGGGGTAGAGCGTGTTGCCGTCCACGGCGATGCCCGCCGCGGCCAGCGACTCGAGCAGGCCGTAGCCGTACCCCGGCTCGCGCAGGCTCAGCAGTGACGCGAGCACGACGGTGCCGCGGCGCAGCTCCTGCAGGTGTTGCTGGGTCAACTCGTCCATGCGTCACACCATAGTGTGTGTCACACACTATGCGCAAGACGCACAGGTTGTTTCACGGTGGGGAAACGACGAACCCCTCCCCGGCGAGGCCGGGGAGGGGTTCGGGAGGAGCGGGGGTCAGCTCACTTGCGCTTGCGGGCGGTGCGGGAGCGCTCGCCGGCGTCCAGGACCACCTTGCGGATGCGCACGTTGGCCGGGGTGACCTCGACGCACTCGTCCTCGCGGCAGAACTCCAGGCACTGCTCGAGCGAGAGCTTCTTCGGCGGAATGACCTTCTCGAAGTTGTCCGAGGTGGCCGAGCGGATGTTGGTCTGCTTCTTCTCCTTGGTGATGTTGACGTCCATGTCGTCATCGCGGGAGTTCTCGCCGACGATCATGCCCTCGTAGACCTCGGTGGCGGGCTCGACGAACAGCGTGCCGCGCTCCTGGAGGTTGGTCATGGCGAACGAGGTGACGGCGCCGGCGCGGTCGGCCACCAGCGAGCCCGAGGGGCGCGTGGAGATCTCGCCGAACCAGGGCTCGTAGCCCTCGGAGATGTGGTGGGCGATGCCGGTGCCGCGGGTGTCGGTGAGGAACTCGGTGCGGAAGCCGATCAGGCCGCGCGCCGGGACCAGGAACTCCATGCGGACCCAGCCGGTGCCGTGGTTGACCATCTGCTCCATGCGGCCCTTGCGGACGGCCAGCAGCTGGGTGATCGTGCCGAGGTACTCCTCGGGCGCGTCGATCGTGAGGCGCTCGACGGGCTCGTGCAGCTTGCCGTTGATCTCGCGCGTGACCACCTGCGGCTTGCCGACGGTCAGCTCGTAGCCCTCGCGACGCATCTGCTCGACGAGGATGGCCAGCGCCAGCTCGCCGCGGCCCTGGACCTCCCACGCGTCGGGACGCTCGGTGGGCAGCACGCGGATCGAGACGTTGCCGATCAGCTCGGACTCCAGGCGGTCCTTGACGAGGCGGGCGGTGACCTTCGTGCCCTTCTCGCGACCGGCCAGCGGCGAGGTGTTGGTGCCGATGGTCATCGAGATCGCGGGCTCGTCGACGTGGATGAGCGGCAGCGCGACCGGGTTCTCGGGGTCGGCCAGGGTCTCACCGATGTT
This sequence comes from Aeromicrobium phoceense, assembly GCF_013868155.1. Lineage (NCBI taxonomy): Bacteria > Bacillati > Actinomycetota > Actinomycetes > Propionibacteriales > Nocardioidaceae > Aeromicrobium > Aeromicrobium phoceense. Next base: position 362,695 of record NZ_JACEOG010000001.1, on the reverse strand, counting down.
GATGTCGCTGATGCCCGCGATGGCGACGATGTCGCCGGGGCCGGCCTTCTCGCCCGGCTTGCGGTCGAGGGCCTCGGTGATGAGCAGCTCGGTGATCTTGACGCGGTCGACCGAGCCGTCGCGCTTCATCCACGCGACCTGCTGGCCCTTCTTGAGCTCGCCCTCCTCGACGCGCACGAGCGCCAGGCGGCCCAGGAAGGGGGAGGAGTCGAGGTTGGTGACGTGCGCCTGCAGCGGCGCGCCCTCGGTGTACTCGGGGGCCGGGACGTGCTCCATGATCGTCTGGAACAGCGGGATGAGGTTCTCGCCGGCGGGCAGTGTGCCGTCCTCGGGCTTCTCCAGCGAGGCGATGCCGGCCTTGCCCGAGGCGTAGACGACGGGGAAGTCGAGCGCGTCGTCGGCGGCGTCCTCGGGCAGCAGGTCCATGAAGAGGTCGTACGTCTCGTCGACGACCTCGGCGATGCGGGCGTCGGGACGGTCGACCTTGTTCACGACCAGGATGACGGGCATCTTCGCCAGCAGCGCCTTGCGCAGCACGAAGCGGGTCTGGGGCAGCGGGCCCTCGGAGGCGTCGACCAGCAGCACGACGGCGTCGACCATCGACAGGCCGCGCTCGACCTCGCCACCGAAGTCGGCGTGGCCGGGGGTGTCGATGATGTTGATCGTGACGGCGTTGCCGGGGATGTCCTCGGTGCCGGGTCCGTAGTACTTGACCGCGGTGTTCTTCGCGAGGATCGTGATGCCCTTCTCGCGCTCGAGATCACCCGAGTCCATGACCCGATCGGTCACTTCCTGGTGGTCGGAGTACGCGCCCTGCTGTTGCAGCATCGCGTCGACGAGAGTGGTCTTGCCATGGTCGACGTGGGCGACGATGGCGACATTGCGCAGATCAGAGCGTGTAGGCACTCGCGCAATTCTACGGCAGGTTCTGAAACTCCCGGTCCACGCAGGGCGTAACGAAGGTCACGCCCTCGCAATAGTTGCACGTGCGTTAGTATTCTCGAGCCATGAACGACTCACCCCACGCCTGCGCGTTCGACGCCGTCCGAGGATTCCTCGGGCAGGTCTTCACGACGGCCGAGGGTGAGTCACTGGAGACGGTCGCGGGCCTGAAACTGTCCTTCACGCAGGCCAGACTGGTCTTCGCGCTCGCCCATCACGACCATCCGGTCGCCATCGGCGACCTCGCCGAGGCGGTGGGGTTGTCGGCGGCCTCGGCGGGTCGCAACGTCGAGCAGCTGGTGCGCAAGAAGCTTCTCGTGCGCACCGAGAACCCGGAGGACCGAAGGGTCAAGCTCGTCGCCGTCACCGATCGCGGTCGGAGTCTGGCGCAGAGCCACCTCAAGTCGAAGGAGGACGCCGTGCGCACGCTGCTCGACGACCTCGACACCGCACAGTGCCTCGCTCTCGTCGAGGCCCTCAAGCCACTTTCGAAGGAAGAACCAGATGTCAGCCAGTCCTCCTGAAGACGTCGTCATCGACGACGACGACAAGATCACCCCGGAGATCCTCAAGGTCGCCGGGGTGGTGGTGCTCGGCGCGATCATGTCCATCCTGGACGTCACGGTCGTGAACGTCGCGCTGCCCACGTTCCAGACCGAGCTGTCCACCGACGGCGAGCCGCTCGCGTACGCGACCGTCGCCTGGACGGCCACCGCGTACATGCTGGCGCTCGCGGCCGTCATCCCGCTCACCGGCTGGGCCGCCGACCGCTTCGGCACCAAGCGCCTCTACATGACGGCGATCGCGCTGTTCACGCTCGGCTCCGTCCTGTGCGCCGCGGCGTGGAACATCGAGTCGCTCATCGCCTTCCGTGTGCTCCAGGGCCTCGGCGGCGGCATGCTGATGCCGCTGGGCATGACGATCATGACCCGGGCCGCCGGCCCGCACCGCATGGGTCGCCTCATGGCGATCCTGGGCATCCCGATGCTGCTCGGCCCCATCCTCGGCCCGATCATCGGCGGCATCCTCATCGACGCCGCGTCCTGGCACTGGGTGTTCCTCATCAACCTGCCGATCGGCGCGATCGGCCTGGTCTACGCCGCCCGCGTGCTGCCGAAGGACGCCCCCGAGCCGAGCGAGTCGCTCGACGTCGTCGGCATGCTGCTGATGTCGCCCGGCCTGGCGCTGCTGCTGTACGGCATCTCGTCCATCCCCGGCGAGGGCACGGCGCTCGCCAGCAAGGTGATCGTCCCGACCGTCATCGGCCTGATGCTGATCGGTGCGTTCGTCGTCTGGTCGTTCAAGCCCAAGCACCCGCTGCTCGACCTGCGGCTGCTCGGCAACCGCAACCTGCGCGTGTCGCTCATCGTGATGTTCCTGTTCGCCAGCGCCTTCTTCGGCGCGCTGCTGCTGGTGCCCACGTACTTCCAGCAGGTGCACGGGGAGTCGGTCATGATGGCCGGCATCCTGGTGGCCCCGCAGGGCATCGGCGCGATGCTGACGATGCCGATCGCCGGCGCGCTCGTCGACCGGATCCCGGTCGGGCGGATCGTCCCGTTCGGCTTCATCGGCATCCTCGTCGGCATGTTCGGCGTGGCGATGAGCACCGAGCCCAGCACCCCGTACTGGCAGATCATCCTGTGGTTGTTCGTCATGGGACTGGGCATGGGCGCCACGATGATGCCGATCTTCACCTCGGCGCTCAAGACCCTCACCTCCCACGAGGTGGCGCGCGGCTCGACGTTGCTGAACGTCGTGCAGCAGGTCGCCAGCGCCTCGGGCATCGCGGTCATCTCGGTCGTGCTGACCAACGGCATGCAGAAGGGCTCGATCATCCCCGGCTCGGAGAAGATCCCGGGCGTCGAGGAGGGCCTCACGCCCGCGCAGCTGGCGGCCGGTTCGCACACCGACCGTGGCGCGGAGCTCGTCTCGCTGCTGGGCGTCACGCCCGACCAGCTGCAGGCCGGGTTCAACGATCTGGCCCACGCGTTCGAGCAGTCCTACTGGGTGGCCTTCGCGGTGCTCCTGGTGACGCTGATCCCGGTCGCGTTCCTGCCCCGCAAGAGCGAGCCGGTCCGGCTGCTCGACGACCAGGGCCAGCCCCCGGTCGTCATGCACTGATCGACCGAACACGCGAACGGCCCACCCGGACTCCGGGTGGGCCGTTCGTCGTCCCCGGGGTGCCCGCGTGCAGGACTACTGTTCATCCATGCCCAGTCCCGAGACCCTGCTGGCGTTCTCCCTCGCGTCGCTGGTCCTGATCCTCGTGCCCGGCCCGAGCGTCCTGTTCGTCATCGGCCGGTCGCTGGCGCACGGACGCCGCGCAGGGATCCTCAGTGTCGTGGGCAACGGCCTGGGGGGCCTGCCGCTCGTCGTGGCCGTGGCCCTCGGGCTCGGCGCGATCGTCGCCGGCTCGGCCGTGGTGTTCACCGTCGTGAAGGTGCTGGGCGCCGCCTACCTCATCCATCTGGGGATCCAGGCCCTCCGTCACGGGAGGATCGATCTGGCGGCCGCCGAGGACGGCGGCACCACCGACTCGCCGTGGCGCAGCCTCGCCGAGGGCTTCGTCGTCGGCGTCACCAACCCCAAGACGATCGTCTTCTTCGTGGCCGTGCTGCCGCAGTTCGTGGACTTCGGGGCCGGGGCCATCGGTGCGCAGATGCTCGTGCTCGGCGTGCTCTTCCTGCTCATCGCGATCGTGTGCGACTCGGGCTGGGCGCTGCTGGCGGGCACGGCGCGCGCCTGGTTCGTGCGTTCGCCCCGCCGGCTCACCGCCGTGCGGCGCACCGGTGGGGCGATGCTCGTGGGGCTCGGCGGGATCATGCTGACCGCGCCGCGCACCTGAGCCGTCAGCGGCGTCCGGCCTGCAGCGAGGCCCACACGCGACGGTCGGCCGTCTGGTAGCCCGGCAGCCCCACGTTCCTGCGGTACGCGCGCACCGCACCGGCGGTGCGGGCGTCGTAGATGCCCGTCACCGAGACCGAGTGGCCCGCGGCGCGCAGCGTGCGCTGGAGCCGGTGCACGGGCTCGCCCACCTTGCCCCGCTTGAGCGCGATCGGCGTCTTGCCGCGCGACAGCAGGGCGGTCCACAGCGGACGCGACACCGACGAGGTCTGCTTCCAGCCGAGCGAGGCACGGTAGGAGTTGACGGCCTTCGTGGTCCGCGCGTTCCAGCGGCCGGTGACGGTGGCCCTGTGGCCGGCGCGCTTGAGCAGGCACTGCAGCAGCTTCACGTCGCCGCCGCGCGAGCCCGCCTTGAGACTGCGGTAGCGCTTCAGCGTGGGCGTGATGCCGCAGACCTTCTGCTCCTTCTTGGCCCTGGAGCCGCCACCCACGGTGAGGACGTTCTTGTCGATCGTGACCTTGCGTCCGCCGTAGGAGACCGCCACGTTGTTGTGGTACTGGTGCAGCCGGTCGCGCCTCCAGAACGTGTGGGAGAGGTACGGCCGGCCGTCGGTGTTGGCCTTCTTGTTCGTCCAGGCGAACCACATCTGGTCGGGGAAGTCGAAGCCGCTGCGCTTCGCGTGGCGCGCCTCGTCGACGGCCTGGATCGCGGCGGAGGCGCTGGAGTAGAGGCCCACCTTGTAGCCGCGCTGGTGGACGCGCTGGACGAAGGCGTCGATGAAGGTCATCACGGAGGCGCTGCACCGCGCGTTGGTGCGGTCGTACCACTCGATGTCGAGGTAGACCGCGTTCCCCTTCGCGAAGCCGTAGCGTGCGGCGCTGCGCACCGCCTCATCGGCGTCGGCGCGGGCCTGGGCGCGGGCCCTGGTCAGGTCGTACGACATGCGCTCCTTCGAGGACTTCGAGTCGAAGCAGGGCGCCTGGTAGCCGACGTGGATCGGCAGGAACAGCCAGCCGCGGGACGCCTGGCGCTGGACCCACGCGGGGCTGAGATGCGGCTGCTTCGACTCGTCGCAGTACCGGGAGTTGCCCGAGGTGTAGATGCCGACGACGGTGTACGGCGACGCCACGTTCCATGCGTCCATGACCTCGTTCGAGGGGGACACGCAGGTGTCGAACGCGTAGCCGCCGAAGCGCTTCGGCGAGCTGGGCTTCGCCGCGTGGGCGGGGGCCGCCAGCATCGAGGCGACGAGGAGGAGTCCGAGCACCACGCCCAGGCGGCGGGCGATCGGGACGAGGCGGGAGCGCATCGTTCCAGCCTAAGCGGAGGCGGCCGCTCCTCCAACGGATTTGCGACGAACGAGAGAATCCCCGGTCGGCGACCGGGGATCTCGAGGTGGTGGCCAGGGCCGGGGTCGAACCGGCGACCTTCCGCTTTTCAGGCGGACGCTCGTACCAACTGAGCTACCTGGCCGTGCTCTGACGAGCGACGTTCACCCTACCGCACCCGCCGGGACGCGCAGAAATCGGCCGGACGTATCAGCGGCGGCGGTCGCGTCTCCCTCCCTGCGTACCGGCTCGCACGGACGACAGCCGTGCCACCGGTCGCCGTACCCGAGACGAGAGAAGAACCATGACCCCCGCTCCCTTGTTGCTCCCAGGCCAGGCCGCCGCTCCGGAAGGGCCTGCCGACATGACGATGATGTACGTCCTGCACCACGCGTTCCGCCGCGACCTGCGCGACTTCGACCGCGCGGCCGCGACGACGGCGACGGGCGACGCTGCGCGGTGGACCCTGCTGGCGCAGCGCTGGCAGCGCTTCACGCACGAGCTGCACCAGCACCACGCCAAGGAGGACGAGATCCTGTGGCCGCTGCTGCTCGAGCGCGTGCGCGCGGCCTCCGACGCGGCGGCGGAGCGGGTCCTTCAGGAGATGGAGGCCGAGCACGCCGTGCTCGACCCGCTGCTCACGGCGGCGACCACCGAGCTGGAGCGGCTGTCGCAGGCGGCCGACCAGCGCGCCCACGACCTGCTGTGCGACACCCTCGGGGACCTCGTCGAGGTGCTGGGGTTCCACCTGGCCCACGAGGAGTCGGCGGCGGTCGCGATCCTGCAGCGATACCTCGGCGGTGACGAGTGGGAGGAGCTCGAGCGCACCCGCTTCCGCTCGAAGCAGAGCCTTGCGGAGGCGCGCTTCTTCGTGCCGTGGGCGCTCAAGAGCCTGCCGGCACACGCAGAGCACCGGGTGCTGAACCTGGGCGGTCCGCCGCTGCGCGTCGTCCACGCGCTCTCGCGCCGGAAGTTCGCCGCGCTGGAGGCCGAGGTGTTCGGTCAGCCCGGCTGAGCACGGGTGCGGGAATGACGAGCGCCCCGCCCATTCGGGCGGGGCTCTCAGCACTGGCGACCCCGACGGGACTCGAACCCGCGACCTCCGCCGTGACAGGGCGGCGCGCTAACCAACTGCGCCACGGGGCCTCATGCTGTGCGGTTGAACCGCGACCGCAAGCCTACCCGACGGTTCTTCGAGTCTCCAAAACGGGGTCCCTCACAGCGAGACGACCCACGGCTCCCGCGGCAGGGATGCGAGGTCGAGCTCGTCGAGCAGCGCCTCGGGCGACGTCGCACCGACCCCGAGGGAGGCGCCGATGAGGTCCCACGCCCGCTCGGGGGAGAGGTCGCGCAGGGTCACGGGGCCGTCGCGCTTCGCCAGCCGCCGGCCCTCGGCGTTGAGGGCGAGGGACACGTGCGCGTAGGTGGGCGGCGCGACTCCCAGCTCGTGGGTGAGGTACGCCTGCGCCGGGGCGGCGTGCAGCAGGTCGTCGCCGCGCACGACCTGGTCGACGCCCTGGTCCGCGTCGTCGACGACCACCGCGAGGTTGTAGGCATGGGCGCCGTCGCCACGGCGCAGCACGAGGTCGTCCACGTGCCCGGTGACGTCGCCGTGGAGCGCGTCCCGGATCGTCCACGCGCGCTCGCGGGCGCGCAGCCGCAGGGCCGGCGCGCGCTCCGCGCGGCGCGCTGCACGCTCGGCCTCGTCGAGGTCGCGGCACGTCCCGGGGTAGGAGCCGGGTGGCGCGTGCGGGGCGCTGACGGCCTCCGCGATCTCGCGCCGGGTGCAGAAGCATTCGAAGGTCAGGCCCTCCGCGGTCAGCCGCTCGAGCGCCGCGGCGTACAGCGGGTCGCGCTCGGACTGCCGCACGACCGGCTCCTCCCACGCGAGGCCCAGCGCCGCGAGGTCTGCCAGCTGGCTGGCCTCGAACTCCGGACGTGAGCGCTGCCGGTCGAGGTCCTCGACGCGCACCAGGAACGGCCGGCCGGTCGACCGGGCGAACCACCACGCGAGGATCGCCGTGCGCAGGTTCCCCAGGTGCAGGTCGCCCGAAGGCGAGGGTGCGAAGCGTCCGGCGGGCACGATCCGACCCTAGCGACCCGGCTCCTCGGGGGCGGTCACGCGCGGTGCACCGACGAGCCGGGCGAGCAACGGGCAGACCAGGACGGTGACGGCACCGGCAGCGACCAGCAGCGAGGCGTCGGCCGTGGACATGAGGTCCCGATCGACCGCCACCGAGGTCACGGCCACGATGATGGGCAGGCCGGTGGCGGCGTAGAAGCCGATCGAGAGCGCGTCGCGGTTCCCGAAGCGCTCGTCGGCGGGACCCGTGAACCGCGAGGCGAGGAAGACGGGAACGCCGCGGACGAGCAGGATCAGCGCGATCACCGTCGCGAACGTCGCGGGAGCCGCCACGATCGCACCCGGGTCGATCGCCATCCCGGAGGTGACGAAGAAGATCGGGATGAGGAATCCGTACGCGATCCCGTCGAGCTTGTGCTCGATGAGCTCCCACCCCTCCGGGATCGCGAAGCGCAGCAGGAAGCCGGCGGCGAAGGCGGCCAGGACGATGTCGAGCTCGAACGCGACGGCTACGGCCCCCAGCGACACGAGCAGCAGCATTGTCAGGCGGATCGGCAGCTGGGACGTGGTCTCGGCGCCCTCCTGGAGCGCTGCGCGCAGACGGCTCTCGCCGACGCGCAGTCGCCGCACGACGACCGCCAGCAAGCCCACGATGGCCACGAACACGGTGAGGACCACGAGCGACGCCACCGAGCCGCGGGCACCGAGCGCCAGCGCGATGGCGACGATCGGACCCAGCTCGCCGAACGCGCCGTGACGCAGCACCGACGCGCCGACCGGGGTCGAGAGCATCCCCCCGTCACGCAGGATCGGCAGCAGCGTGCCCAGGGCCGTCGACGTGAGGGCGATCGCCAGCGCAATGTCTTTCTCCCCGGAGCCGCGATTGCCGAGCAGCAGTGCCACGGCGCCGAAGGCCAGGGCCAGGCAGAGGCACCACGTGAGCATGGCGCGGCGACCTGCGCCACCGGTGAGCTCCGCGATGTCGATCTCGTAGCCGGCGAGCAGGAACAGCATCGCCAGGCCGAGCTCGCGCAGCATGCCGATCGCCGGGTCCATCCCGGCCAGGTCCAGGGCGAAGGGGCCGATCACCAGTCCCAGGCCCAGCAGCAGGACGACCTCGGGCACCAGGCGACCGCGGACGAGCCGGGCCAGCAGCGGCGCGGCGACCATCGCGAGGCTGATCCAGAACAGCGAAGTCGCTGCCTCCTGCTCCATGGGGACCTCCGTCGGTGAGCGCTGCGCCCGAGCAGCGTGCACTCATCATGGACCGGCGGCGGCCAGGAACCGAGCCCACTGCGCGAGGACGCCGCGAGCCTGCCAGTGTGGGACGGGAAGCAGTTCCGTCCTCACCGTCCACGCCGTCGTTCGCCCCAGGAGACATCCCGATGCCCGAGACCACCTTCCAGGCCTACCAGGTCACCGCGCCGAAGCAGCCCGCCGAGCTCGTGACGCTGAGCCGGGACGACCTCGGCGAGGGCGACCTGCTCGTGCGGGTCACCCACTCGTCGCTCAACTACAAGGACGGCCTGGCGATGCTCGGCAAGCCGGGCGTCGTCCGGACGTTTCCGCTGACGTGCGGCATCGACCTGGCCGGCGAGGTCGTCGAGGCCGGCGGTGGATTCGCCGAGGGCGACCAGGTCGTGCTGACCGGCGCCGAGCTGTCAGAGACCCGCCCGGGCGGCTACTCGCAGTACCAGCGCGTCGAGGCGGAGTCGGTCGTGGCGGCGCCCGAGCGGCTCGGGCCGTGGGGCGCGATGGCCGTCGGCACGGGCGGCCTGACGGCCATGCTGTGCGTGCTGCGGCTCGAGGCGGCCGGCGTGAAGCCCGAGGACGGTCCGGTTCTGGTCACCGGCGCGACCGGCGGCGTCGGCAGCTTCGCGGTGTCGATCCTGTCCCGCCTCGGGTACGAGGTCCACGCGGCCACCGGCAAGGACAGCGAGCACCCGTACCTGACGAGCCTGGGCGCCGCGCAGATCATCGCGCGCGACGAGCTCTCGGGCGAGCCGCGCCCGCTCGCGAAGGAGCGCTGGGCCGCCGCGGTCGACAGCGTCGGCGGCACGACGCTGGCGAACGTGCTGTCGCAGATCTCGTACGGCGGGTCGGTGGCCGCGTGCGGCCTGGCCGGCGGTCACGGGCTGCCCGCCACGGTGATGCCGTTCATCCTGCGCAACGTCGCGCTGCTGGGCGTCGACAGCGTCCACGCCACGCCGGAGGCTCGGGCCCAGGCCTGGGCGCGCCTCGACGAGCTCTTCACGGCGGACGACCTGCGTGAGGTGGCCGTCGACGCCGCGTTCACCGACCTGCCCGAGCTCAGCGAGAAGATCCTCGCGGGCCAGGTGCGCGGCCGCTACGTGATCGACGCCGCCGGCGCCTGACGCCTCGCCGAGCGCCTCAGTCCTGCCGGGCGGGGCGCTCGGTGAGCCGGATGACGGGGATCTCGCGATCCGTCTTGTCGTTGTACGAGGCGAAGTTCGGCGCCGAGGAGATGATCGAGGCCAGGGCGTCGGCGCGGTCCTGCCCGTGCAGCTGCTCGGCCGCGACCGCGATCCGCCGGTCGCCGATCTCGATCGTCACGTCATCCGGGTGCGCGGCGATGTTGTGGTACCACGCGGGGTTCCTGGCGGCACCGTTCGCCGAGGCCACGACGAGCCACGAGCCGTCGCCACCCGGGAACCACGCGACGGGCACCTCGCGCCTCTCGCCGCTCTTCGCGCCGACCGTGGTCAGCGCAAGGATCCTCATCGGGCCGAGCTTCGCGGACCCCGATCGCCGAGCCCGGCGCACCATGAACCGGTTGACCAAACGGACGACGGGGTTGCTCGTGCTCTTCCTGCCGCGGGTTCCGCGGGGAGTGTCGAAGCTCATGGTCGGGCCTTCCGCAGGTCGGGTCCCCTCGAACCTAGCGCGGCTGGGGCTCCGGGGCGGTGACGCTCACGACGTCGGCCGGGGTGCGCAGCCAGCGCCAGTAGATCGCGATGCCGAGCGCCGACCCGGTGGAGTTGAGGATCATGTCGAGCATCGTGTCGGCGTAGCCGCGCGAGTGGTGGGTCGACTGCAGCTGGTCCGAGGCCCACTCGCCGATCTCCCACAGCGAGCCGATGCCGAGCCACGACAGCCACAGCGCGACCAGCAGCAGCGCGGCCGTGTCGGCACGGTAGCGGTGCAGGACGAGCCGGGCGATCCCCATCGTGCTCACGAGCGAGAAGGTGAAGTGCGCGAAGTCGTCGTACCACCAGATGCGGTCGTAGAAGTCCAGGCCCCAGCCCAGGACGGCACCCAGGATCACGATCGTGAGGCCCGTCAGCACCACCGGGTCGCGCAAGGTCTGCCACAGGGCGATGCACCCGACGACGCTCGCGGCCATCGTCAGCCGGGTGAAGTGGTCGTCCGCGGTGAGCCCGACGACGGCGGCGCCGATCATCACGAGGATCGTGAAGGTCATGGCGGCCCAGTGCAGGCGGGGGGACTCCTCTTCCGCGGGCGCAGCGGGAGGCAAGGTGCGTGAAGGCATGGCGGCAGATCGGGTCGGGGACGGTGCGTCGGAAGTACCCCCTACGGGATTCGAACCCGCGCTACCGCCTTGAAAGGGCGGCGTCCTAGGCCGCTAGACGAAGGGGGCCGGACAACCAGACCAGCATAGGGCAACCCGTCGCCCCGGTCCGACGCGGTGGGCGTGACGTTTCAGGGGCTCACACCGGCGTGTCGCCCCCGCGAACGTCACTGCCAGCGCTGCGGGGGCGCCCCTAGACTCGGGGCGTGATCGACCTCGACGCGGACCGGTTCGAGCAGCTGGTGACCGCCGCGCTGGCCGAGGTGCCGGCCGAGCTGGCCGACCTGCTCGACAACGTGGTGCTGTTCATCGAGGACGACGCGCCGCCGCACGACCCCCACCTGCTGGGCCTCTACGACGGCATCCCGCTGACCGAGCGCGACTCCACGTACGCGGGCGTCGTTCCCGACCGCATCTTCGTCTACCGCCACCCCACGCTCGCGATCTGCGACACGGAGGAGGACGTGGTCGAGGAGGTCCGCATCACCGTGGTCCACGAGATCGCGCACTTCTTCGGCATCGACGACGCCCGCCTGCACGAGCTCGGCTATGCCTGAGCGCGTCGTCCGGCGGGCCGCCGAGCGCTACCGCACCGTCGCCGACGGCACCGAGACGCTCCACTCGTTCTCCTACGGCAGGCACTACGACGCCGCGAACGTCGCCTTCGGCCCGATCGTCGCGATCAACGAGGAGCGGCTCGCGCCGGGCGCCGGCTACGACGAGCACCACCACGCCGACGCCGACATCGTCACGTGGGTCCTCGACGGGGTGCTCGCCCACGAGGACTCCACGGGACAGCGCGGCGAGGTCGCCCCGGGCCTGGCCCAGCGGCTCAGCGCGGGCTCGGGCGTCACCCATGCCGAGCGCAACGCGAGCGACTCCGCGCCGCTGCGGTTCGTCCAGATGATGCTGCGCAGCCGCAACTGGGACGCTCCCGAGTATGCGCAGGTGCAGGTCCCCGACGGCCCGGGACTGCACGAGACCGTGCCCGTCCACGCCGACGCCCGGCTGCTCGTGGCGCGTCCCGCCGAGGACCCGATCGAGGTCGTCGTCGCCGACGGCGCGCTGCTGCACGTCGCCCGTGGCCCGGCCACGGTCGACGGCACCCTCCTCGAGTCCGGTGACGAGCTGCGTGTCGACGGCGCGACGACGCTCCGACTCGCCGGGGAGGGCGCCGAGATCTTGGTCTGGCGGCTCGTCGGTCCGCAGCGCTAGCCTGCTTGCATGCGAGGGTGGACGAAGCACGCGAACGCCGTCGCCGCACTCCGCGCCTCGTGGGACGCGATCCCGCCCGACCAGCCGGTCCGCCTCGCGAAGCGCACGTCGAACCTCTTCCGGCCGCGCTCGCGTCCCGACGGTCCGGGCCTCGACGTGTCGGGCCTCGACGGCGTCATCGCGATCGACCCGGTGGCCCACACCGTCGACGTCCAGGGCATGTGCACCTACGAGCGCCTCGTCGACGAGACGCTGGCCCACGGCCTGATGCCCACGGTGGTGCCACAGCTGCGCACCATCACCCTCGGCGGAGCGGTCACCGGGCTGGGCATCGAGTCCACGTCGCTGCGGCTGGGCCTGCCCCACGAGGCGGTGCTCGAGATGGACGTCCTCACCGGCTCGGGCGAGATCGTCACGGCCACGCCCGACAACGAGCACGCAGAGCTGTTCGCCGCGTTCCCCAACTCCTACGGCAGCCTCGGCTACGCGGTGCGGCTGCGGATCGCCCTGGAGCCCGCCCCCGCCCAGGTGCGGCTGCGGCACGTCCGGTTCGCGTCCGTCGTCGACGCCGCCAAGGCCATCGCCGAGATCGCCGACGCGGGCACGTGGGACGGCGTGGCGGTCGATGCGGTCGACGGCACCGCGTTCACGCCCGACGAGGTCTACCTGACGCTGGCGCAGTTCACCGACGGCGCCGGGGCCACCAGTGACTACACCGGCCAGGACGTCTTCTACCGCTCGATCCGCGAGCGCGCCGACGACGTCCTCACGATCCACGACTACCTGTGGCGCTGGGACACCGACTGGTTCTGGTGCTCGGGCGCGTTCGGTGCGCAGCACCCGCTCGTCCGCCGGGTCTGGCCGCGCCGCTGGCGCCGCAGCGACGTCTACCACCGCATCGTCGGGCTCGACTCGAAGGTGGGCATCAGCCGACTGCTCGACAAGGTCAGGGCCGTCCCCGGCCGCGAGCGCGTCATCCAGGACATCGAGGTCCCGCTCGAGCGGCTCGACGACTTCCTGACGTGGTTCGACCGCGAGGTCGGGATGCGTCCCGTCTGGCTGTGCCCGCTGCGCACCCGCCGCGCCTGGCCCACCTACCCGCTGGCGCCCGGCGAGGTCTACGTGAACGTCGGCTTCTGGGGCACGGTCGTCGTCCCGGCCGGCACCGCGCCCGGCACGGTCAACCGCCGCGTCGAGGCCGAGGTGCACCGGCTCGGCGGCCACAAGTCGCTGTACTCCGAGGCGTTCTACGACCGGCAGACCTTCGACTCCCTCTACGACACCGCGGGCCTCGACCGCGTGCGCGACCAGTACGACCCGCAGGCCCGACTCCACACTCTGTACGACAAGGCGGTGAGGAACTCATGAGCATCGCATCCGAGACGCGACTCACGATCGCTCAGGCATTCGACCGGCTGCTGCGTGATGGCATGCCGATCCGGTTCGAGGCGTTCGACGGCAGCTCGCTGGGCCCCGAGGACTCCCTCCTGCGCCTGCGCCTGCTGAACGAGCGAGGGCTGGCCTACCTCATGACCGCCCCGGGCGACCTCGGGTTCGCCCGCGCCTACGTCTCGGGTGACCTCGAGATCGACGGCGTCCATCCCGGCGATCCCTACGACATCATGGTCGCGCTCATGAGCCGCCTGCGGTTCCGGGTGCCGAGCGCACCGGAGATGGTGCGGATCGTCCGCAGCCTCGGCCTGGGGAACCTCAAGCCGCCCACGCCGCCCACGGAGGAGCACCTGCCGAAGTGGCGCCGGGCCCTCGAGGGGCTGCGGCACTCCAAGACGCGCGACGCCGAGGCCATCGAGCACCACTACGACGTCTCGAACCGCTTCTACGAGCTGGTGCTCGGTCCGTCGATGACCTACACGTGCGCGGTGTTCCCGAAGGCCGATGCCAGTCTGGAGGAGGCCCAGAGCGAGAAGTACGACCTGATCTGCCGCAAGCTCGACCTCAAGGCCGGCGACCGCCTGCTCGACCTGGGCTGCGGCTGGGGCGGCATGGTCCGCCACGCCGCCCAGCACTACGGCGTCCGCGCGCTCGGCGTCACGCTCTCGCGCGAGCAGGCCGCCTGGGCGGGGGCCGCGATCGAGCGCGAGGGCCTGTCCGGCCTGGCCGAGGTGCGCCACAGCGACTACCGCGACGTCACCGAGACCGGGTTCGACGCCATCAGCTCGATCGGCCTCACCGAGCACATCGGCGTGAGGAACTACGCCGCCTACTTCGACTTCGCCCGCAGCAGGGTCAAGGTCGACGGCCGCATGCTCAACCACTGCATCACGCGCCGCGACAACACGGGCCCGGCCAACGCGGGGCAGTTCATCGACCGGTACGTGTTCCCCGACGGCGAGCTGACGGGAGCGGGCACCATCGTCACGGCGATGCAGGACGCCGGATTCGAGGTGCGCCACCTGGAGGACCTGCGCGACCACTACGCGCTGACGCTCAAGGCGTGGTGCCAGAACCTGGTGGATCACTGGGACGAGGCGCTCGACGAGGTCACCCCGGGCCGGGCCAAGGTGTGGGGTCTCTACATGGCAGGATCGAGGTTGGCCTTCGAGAGGAACGAGATCCAGTTGACCCACGTCCTGGGCGTGAACACCCCCGCCGACGGAAACTCCTCCTACCCCCTGCGAGTCGACTTCTGATGCGGATCGCGACGTGGAACGTCAACTCCGTCCGCAGCCGCATCGGTCGCGTCGTCAGCTGGCTCGAACGCCATGACGTCGACGTCCTGGCGATCCAGGAGACGAAGTGCCGTGAGGACCAGTTCCCGGCCCTCGAGCTGAGTGCGCTGGGCTACGAGTACGCGCACGTCGGCGTCAACCAGTGGAACGGCGTCGCGATCATCTCGCGCGTCGGCCTGGAGGACGTCGAGCGCTCGTTCGGCGTCGACCAGCCGATGTTCGAGGACCTGCTCGAGCCGCGCGCCATCGGCGCCACGTGCGGTGGCGTGCGGATGTGGAGCCTGTACGTGCCCAACGGGCGCGACCTCGACCACGCCCACTACGCCTACAAGCTCGACTGGCTGGCGCGGCTGCGCGCCTCCGGCGAGGCGTGGCTGGCCAAGGACCCCGACGCCCAGATCGCGCTGACGGGCGACTGGAACATCGCGCCGCAGGACGACGACGTGTGGGACATGGCCGTCTTCGAGGGGCGCACCCACGTGTCGCCCGCCGAGCGCGCCGCGTTCGCGGCGATCGTCGACACCGGCTATGCCGACGTGGTCCGGCCGCACACCCCCGGCCCGGGCGTCTACACGTACTGGGACTACACGCAGCTGAGCTTCCCGAAGAAGAAGGGCATGCGGATCGACTTCGTGCTCGGGTCGCCGGCCCTGGCCGCGCGCGTTGAGGGTGCGTTCATCGACCGCGAGGAGCGCAAGGGCAAGGGCGCCAGCGATCACGCACCCGTCGTGGTCGACCTCGCCGACTGAGCCTCAGGCCCTGCGGTCGCGGGCGTTCTCCACCCCGGCCTTGAGCAGGATGAACGGCAGCAGGAACGACGCCAGCGCGGCGGCGAGCCACACGATCACAGCGGCGATGAGCCAGGTGCTGAGGCCCGAGATGGTGAGGGCGTCGCCGAAGAGGCTGGCGATCCACAGCGCCACGAGCGTGGAGACGATGCCCACGCCGCCGAGGAAGGCCTCGGCATTGCGCTTCACGACGACGAGGATGAACGGCGACAGGATCGCCTGGGCCAGGGCGAAGATCACGACGGTGATGATGAAGCCCGAGGCGGTGACCTCGAGGTCGTCCAGCACGGCATTGGCGACCAGCACGCCGACGGCAGCGGAAACGAGGTTGATGGCCGCGCGGATGAGCAATCGGATCATGCCCGCACTCTAGGGGTCGGAAGGGCCGCTGCCCAGCGTCAATCGCCCTCGTCGACGACCAGGGCCTCGCGGTCGACCTGATCGGCCCGGAAGGCGGCACGTCCGACCATGTGCGCCGACACCGGGGCGGTCAGCAGCTGGAACAGCGCCACGACCGCGACGAGGGTGAGATCGCCCAGACTCTCGATCCGCAGGGCCAGCCCGGCCAGGATGAGCAGCAGCCCGAAGGTCTGGGGCTTCGTGGCCGCGTGCATGCGGGTGAGCACGTCGGGGAAGCGCACCACGCCGATGGCGGCGACCAGCGCGAACGAGGCGCCCAGGATCAGGAACGTGCCGGAGAGGACGTCGGCGACGAGGGTCCAGTCCATCACTGCCCCCCGCCCGACGCCTGCGCGGCGTAGCGCGCGATGCTGACCGAGCCGAGGAACGCCACGAGGGCCAGGGCCACGAGGATCGGCAGGGTGGTGTTGTGGCGCCCGATCGCCGCCTCGACGCCGATCGCGCCGACGCACGCCGCCACGAACACGTCCGACGCGACGGTGCGGTCGAGCATGGTGGGGCCGCGGACGATGCGGACCAGGCACAGCAGGCCCGTGAGGCCCAGCAGGACGGCACAGACGATTCCGACGAAGTTCATGCGTGCTCCTCGAGGAGTCGGCGTTCGCTCTCGCTGATCTCGGCCTCGGTGCCGATGGCCTTGAGCAGGCGGTGCTCCTGCAGCCGGGCCTTGCGGCGGGCGGTCTCGATGCGCTCCGGGCTGCCGGCGTCCAGCACGTGCAGCCACATCCGCCGACCCTCGGAGTCGAGCTCGATGAGCAGCGAGCCCGGAACCAGGGAGACCAGCTCGCCGGTGAGGGTCTGCCGCAGCTCGGAGTGGCTGACGAGGTCGATCCGCAGCACTGCGCTGGGCGGCGGCGCCTTCGGACGGACGGCGAGCCAGGCCACGTTGAAGCTCGCGACGCTCAGGTCGGCGAGGAATCGCGACACCAGCACCACGGAGGCCCACGGCCGGATCGTGCCGTCCACCGACACACGCGGGAACGGGAAGACCACGACGATGATCGCGCTGACGAGCAGCCCGCCGATCAGGTTGATGGGGGTGAGCTCGCCCCACAGCAGCAGCCACACGACCGTGAGCCACAGGATCACCGGGACGTGCCAGGGGTGCAGGCCTCGCGTGCGGTCAGCCATCGCCGAGCACCGCCTCGATGTAGGGGGTGCGCTCGTGCAGCTCATCGGCGGCGCGCTCGGTCATCGCGAAGAGCGGGCCGGCGAACACCGTCAGGGCGACGGTGACCACGCCGAGCGCGATCGTGGGGAGCGCCATGCGGGCGGGCAGTCGCTCGCCCTCGGTGTCGGTCTTCCAGGTGGTCTCGCGCTGGGTGGCGGTGGAGACGCCGCTGCGGCCGTGCAGCGAGCCACCGAGGCCGGCCGGGCCGAACGGCACCGGGGTGTCGTCCTCGGGGTCGGCGAGCGGCTGCCAGAAGGCGCGGTTCCAGATCTTCGCGACGGCGTACAGCGTGAGCAGGCTCGTGGCCACCGCGGCCCCGACGCCGAGCAGCGCGAGCCAGTCGCCCGCCTCCGCGCCTGCCTCGAGCAGCGCGAGCTTGCCCAGGAAGCCCGAGAACGGCGGGATGCCGGCCAGGTTCATCGCCGGGACGAAGAACATGACGGACAGCACCGGCGCGTAGCGGGCCAGCCCGCCGAGCCGGTCGAGGTTCGTCGTCCCGGACCGGTACTCCACCAGCCCGGCGACCAGGAAGAGCGTGGTCTGCACCGTGATGTGGTGGATGATGTAGAAGATCGCGCCGGCCACGCCGAGCTCGCTGCCCAGGGCGATGCCGAAGAGCATGTAGCCGATGTGGCTGACCAGGGTGAACGACAGCACACGCTTGATGTCTGACTGGGCGACCGCGCCCATGATGCCCACCACCATCGTCAGCACCGAGGCCCACAGCAGGATCGTGCGCAGCTCGTGCGTCGGGAACATCAGCGTCTGGGTGCGCAGCATCGCGTAGACGCCGACCTTGGTCAGCAGGCCCGCGAACACGGCCGTGACGGGCGCCGGGGCGGTCGGATAGGAGTCGGGCAGCCACGCCGACAGTGGGAACACGGCCGCCTTGACCGCGAAGGTCAGCAGGAGCAGCAGCTGAAGCATCGTGGCGGTGCTGTCGGGCAGGTCCGGCAGGCGCAGGGCGAGCTGGGCGAAGTTGACCGTGCCGGTGGCGGCGTAGACGCACGCGATCGCGATGAGGAACAACGCCGACGACGCCAGGCTCACGATGATGTAGATCGTTCCCGAGCGCACGCGGGCCTCGGTGCCGCCGAGCGTGATGAGCACGTACGACGACGCCAGCAGGATCTCGAAGCCGACGAACAGGTTGAACAGGTCGGCCGAGAGGAAGGCGTTGGAGACTCCGGCGCTCAGTACCAGGAACGTGGGGTAGAAGACCGAGAGGGGCGTGTCGCGCCCGAACTCCACGATGCCCTGGCCGATCGAGTACAGCAGCACGCACAGGGTGACGATCGTCGAGATCAGCAGCAGCAGGGAGCTGAGTCGGTCGGCGACGAGGCTGATGCCGATCTCGGCGGGCCAGCCGCCCACGTTGAACGACTGCGGGCCGTGCTGGTCGGCGCGGACCAGGAGCACGGTGGCCGAGGCCACGACGGCCAGCAGCGTGAGAATGCTGATGACGCGCTGGGCCCCGGCGAACCGGCCGAACGCGAGGCAGAGTCCGGCACCCAGGAGGGGCAGGATCACGGGGGCGAGGACCAGCTGGTCCAGCAGGCTCTCGCTCATGCCGTCACCTCGTCCTCGGGCGCGAGCGTGGAGTCGCCCGCGTAGCCCTCGTCGGGAAGCTCGGAGTCGGCCTCGTCGAAGGTGGCCGAGACCTCGTCGCGCTCGGCGCGGCGTCGGATCAGGTCGTCCTCGACGTCGTCCTGCACGTCGTCGGTGCCGGTCAGCTGCCAGGCCCGGTAGGCCAGGGCCAGCCCGAACGCGGTGGTGCCGAGGGTGATCACGATCGCCGTCAGCGCCATCACCTGCGGCAGTGGATCGGCCATCGGGTCGCCGGACAGGCCGAGGATGGGCGCCGCCCCGGCGGGTCCGGAGACCACGAGGAACAGCACGTTGAGGCCGTTGCCGATGAGGACGAAGCCCACGAGGATGCGGGTCAGGCTGCGCTCGAGCACGAGCGTGACGCCGCTGCCCACGAGGACGCCGACGACGACGATGAGCATCAGGTTCGCTGTCACGCCGGCACCTGGTCCTTCCGGGGGTCGGGCGGGCCGGCGTCCTCGTCCTCCATGTGGGCGTCGATGCCACTGCCGAGGCTGCGCAGGACGTCGAGGGCGAGGCCGACGACGACGAGGTACACGCCGATGTCGAAGAAGACCGAGGTGACCAGGTGCAGCTCGCCGAGCACAGGGATCGGGACGTCGATGATGGCGCTCTGCAGGACGCCGCCGCCGAGCAACGTGGGCAGCAGTCCGGAGAGGGCGGCGACCGCGAGGCCGAGGCCCAGCACGAATCCGGCGTCGACGGGCGCGGCGTTGTCGAGCTCCTCGCGACCGCCGGCGAGGTAGCGGATCATCAGCGCGAGCCCGGCGATGAGACCACCGGCGAAGCCGCCGCCGGGGGAGTTGTGGCCCGAGATCATCAGGTAGACCGAGAACACGATCACCGTGTGGAAGACCAGCCGGGTGACGATCTCGAACACGATCGAGCGGCGCTGGTCGTGGAGGTTGGCCGCGAGCCAGGCGTTGGAGTCGGTGGTGACCACGCGGCGCGGGCGCACCTGGCGTCCGGCGCGATCGGTCAGCAGGAAGATCAGGCTGGCGATGCCCGTCGCGGCGACCACGAGGACGCTCAACTCGCCGATGGTGTCCCAGGCCCGGATGTCGACCAGGGCCACGTTGACGATGTTCTTGCCCCCGCCGTACTCGTAGGCCGGCTCGGCCCAGCCCGCGGAGATGGGGGTGGCGGTGCGGGCGTTGGTGGCGACGAACGCGAAGCCGGCCACCGACAGACCCACGGCCGTGCCGACGCCGACGCGCCACCAGCGGGCGATGTTGAACGGCCGGTCGCTGAAGAACGGGGGGAGGCGGCGCAGCACGAGCACGAACGTGACGAGCAGGAACGTCTCGACGAGCACCTGCGTGAGCGCGAGGTCGGGGGCGCCGTGGGCGACGAACAGAATCGAGGTGCCGTAGCCCGTGACGCCGAGCAGGAGCACCGCGCGCAGGCGGCGTCGCGACCGGACGGTGAGCACGGCCGCCGCGATCATCACGATGCCGACGACGATCTGCAGCGGGTTGTCGGAGAGCCGGACGTCGGGTCGCTCCCACGCGCGCACCAGCGCGGTGCCCGGCACGACCACGAGCGTCACCAGGATGATGCCGAGGTAGACCGGCAGCGAGCCCCGCTGCGTGCGGCCGGTGACCTCGACGGCGAGACGATCGACCCCGCGCATGACGGCCTGGTAGGCGCGCTCGGCGTCGGGGAACGGGAGCCGGTCGACGATCGCGTGCTGGGCGGCCGCCACGGGGCGGCGCCACACGAACAGGGCGATGCCGGCCGCGACGGCGAGGACCGACAGCCACAGGGCCGGCGTGAAGCCGTGCCACAGGGTCAGCACCGCCTCGTGCGAGCCGACCGGGAACTGGTCGGAGTAGGTGGCCAGCCGCGGGGTCAGGAACGGCCCGGCGAGGCCGGCGACGAGGCTGAGGACCGCCAGCACGGCGGGCACGGCCGCGAACCAGGGGGAGAAGTCGCGCGGCCTGCACGGCTCGACGCCGGGCTTGTCGGCGAACGTGCCCCAGACGAAGCGGGCGCTGTACGCCACGGTGAGCACGGAGCCGAGCACGATGCCCGCGAGGGCGACCAGGCCCCAGGCCGGGTGGCCGAGGTCGTGGCCCAGGTCGACGAAGGCCGCGAAGGCCGCCTCCTTCGCGGTGAAGCCGAACAGCACGGGCAGGCCGGCCATGGACGCCGCGGCGACGACCGTGGTGACGAACAGCAGGGGCCGGGCCTGCCGCAGGCCCGACAGCTCGCGCAGGTCGCGCGTGCCGACCGAGCGGTCGATCACGCCGACAACCAGGAAGAGGGCCGACTTGAACAGTCCGTGGGCGCACACCAGGGCGAGCCCGGCGAACGCGGCCGACCGCGTGCCCGCGCCGACCACCGCCATGAGGAAGCCCAGCTGGCTGACCGTGCCGTAGGCCAGCAGCAGCTTCACGTCGTACTGCCGCAGCGCGCGCAGTCCGCCGAGGATCATCGTGGCGACGCCGAGACCGATCAGTACGGGGCGCCACCCCGGCGTCTCGGCGAAGGCGGGGGCCAGCAGCGCGACGAGGTAGATGCCGGCCTTGACCATGGCCGCGGCGTGCAGGTAGGCGCTGACGGGGGTGGGAGCGGCCATCGCGCCCGGGAGCCAGAAGTGGAACGGCAGCAGGGCCGACTTGGAGAGCGCGCCCACCAGGACCAGCGCGATCGAGGCGGTCACCGCGGTGCTCGGCTCGGGCGGGTCGGCGAGGATCTCGCTCAGCCGCGCCGTGCCGCTCAGCAGGTGCAGCCCGACCAGGCCCACCAGCATCGCCAGGCCGCCGAATGTGGTCACGATGAGCGCGTTGAGTGCGGCGCGACGGTTGGCGCGGCGCTCGGGGTTGTGGCCGATCAGCAGGAACGACAGGACGGTCGTGAGCTCCCAGAACACGTAGAGCACGTAGACGTTGTCGGCGAGCACCAGGCCGAGCATCGCGCCGGCGAAGGCGGTCAGGACACCGGAGAAGCGCCAGATCTCGGTGTCCTTGGGCCGGAAGTACCAGGCGCAGTAGACGAGCACGAGGGCGCCGACGCCCGTGACGAGCAGGGCCACGATCCCGCTGAGGGAGTTCACGGCGAAGTCCAGGTCGAGCCCGATCTGGGGAATCCACGCCCGGTGCTCGTACGTCGGATCGCCGTCGGTGGCCCGCGCGACGGGCCCCAGGAGCCACACGAATGAGGCCGCCGGGACGAGCGCGAGGACCAGGAAAGCCCGTCTATCCAGCATGCGGACGAGAGCAGGGGCGACCGCTGCAACGAGAAAGTGCAGCGCGACGAGGAAGACCATGGGCTCGGCCCAACCCTAGCGGGTGGCCCCCTGTGAACTGTCCGGCAGGAGTGCGAGAATGGACGCCATGGCCGACCCCGCGAACACCCGTTCCGCAGGTCTGCCGTCAGAAGGTCCCGGGACTCGGACCGGGGCCGAGATCTGGGTACGACGGATCGTCGTCGTGCTCGTGCTCGTGGTGGCGGCTCTCGTCGTCTACGGACTGCTGGCCGCGGCTCTGCCGCGCTGGTGGGCCCAACGCGTCGGGAACCAGGTCGACGGACGCATGACCGTCGGCATCTTCTGGGGTGTGTTCTACGGTTTCATCTTCAGCTTCCTCCCGGTGCTCGTCGTGTGGCAGGTACGACGCCCGTTCCTGAAGTGGCCGTGGAAGATCGGTGTCTTTCTGGTGGCCTTGCTGCTGGCGGCGCCGAACTGGCTCACACTGTCGATCAGCCTCGGCGACAACAGTGCGTCGGACGCCGGATGGATCACGCTGGTGAACGAGGCGCCCGGCTTCCAGTGGGCGACCTTCTTCGGCGCCCTCGTGGGCGTGCTGGCGTCGTTCGCCCTGATCGCCACGATCACCGCCGCACGGCGCCGCAAGGGGCAGGTCTCGCGACTCGAGGGTCAGCTGGCGGAACGGGACGCGGCGACGCGGGCGGGGACGGCAGAGTCGAACACCGAGCACCGAGAGGAACCGCCGCATGCCTGAAGCGTCCGCCCGTCCCACGTCCGAGCCGGGTCGTCCCGGCGGGGGACGGCGCGCCAAGAACGTCCTGCCCCCGCGCGAGGACCCGAACGCCTGGTACCGCCAGCCGCTCGCGTCCCTCGACTTCGAGACCACGGGAATCGATCCCCACAAGGACCGGATCCTGAGCTTCGCCGCGCTGTCGGACGTCGGCGGGGACCTCATGGGCATGGTCAACCCCGGCGTGCCGATCCCCGAGTCCTCGGCCGACATCCACGGCATCACGGCCTCCGACCTCGCGCGGGCGCCGATGTCGGCGCAGGCGCTGCGGCCCGTGCTGGCCTGGGTCCACGACGTGATCGAGCGCCGGATCGGCCTGGTCGTCTACAACGCCTCGTTCGACCTCACGCTGCTGCGCGCCGAGGCGATCCGCCACGATCTCGACCAGCCCGACTGGGACCGGCTGCTCGTCGTCGACCCGTTCGTCATCGACTGGGGCATCGACCGCGAGCGTGAGGGCCAGCGCCGGCTGGCCGACGTCGCCGCGCACTACGGCGTCCGGCTCGACAAGGCGCACGACGCGGCCCACGACGCCCGCGCGGCGCGCGAGATCGCGATCACGATGGGCCAGGGCTTCGAGAAGGCCATCGGCTCGAGCCTGACGATGCTCATGGCGCAGCAGCGCTACTGGATCGCGGCGCGCACGATGGACTGGAACAAGCGCGCCCACGAGCTGGGCCGCGGGCTGACGATCCCCGACCGCAACTGGCCGTTCGCCTGAGTCAGTCCGAGGCCAGTGCCGCGTCGACCACCGACTTCGCCGCGGCCTGCACCTCGGCCAGGTGGTCGGCGCCGCGGAACGACTCGGCGTAGATCTTGTAGACGTCCTCGGTGCCCGACGGGCGTGCGGCGAACCACGCCGACTCCGTCGTGACCTTCAGGCCGCCGATGGCCGCCCCGTTGCCCGGGGCCTCCGTCAGCACCGCCGTGATCGGCTCGCCGGCCAGCTCGGTGGCCGTGACGTCGGCGCGGCTCAGGTTCCCGAGCCGGGCCTTCTGGTCGCGGTCGGCGGGGGCGTCCACGCGGGCGTAGGCCGGATCGCCGTGCCGCTCGACCAGCTCGCCGTAGAGCAGGCTCGGCGTCTTCCCGGTGGTGGCGATGATCTCCGAGGCCAGCAGCGCCGCGATGATGCCGTCCTTGTCGGTGGTCCAGACGCCGCCGTCGCGCCGCAGGAACGACGCCCCGGCCGACTCCTCCCCACCGAAGCCGAACGATCCGTCGATGAGCCCGGGCACGAACCACTTGAAGCCGACGGGGACCTCCACGAGCGGACGACCGATCTGCTGCGCGACGCGGTCGATCATCGAGGACGACACCAGCGTCTTGCCGATCCGCGCCCCGGCGGGCCAGTCGGGGCGGCTGCCGCCGAAGAGGTGGGCGATCGCGACCGCGAGGAAGTGGTTGGGGTTCATCAGGCCGGCGTCGGGGGTGACGATGCCGTGCCGGTCGGAGTCGGCGTCGTTGCCGGTGGCCACGTCGAACCGGTCGCGCTGCTCGATGAGCGAGGCCATGGCGGCGGGCGACGAGCAGTCCATCCGGATCTTGCCGTCCCAGTCGAGGGTCATGAAGCGGAACGTGCCGTCCACGAGCGGGTTGACCACGGTGAGGTCGAGCCCGTGCCGGTCGGCGATCTCACCCCAGTACGCCACGCTCGCGCCGCCGAGGGGGTCGGCGCCGATCCGCACGCCGGCACCCGCGATGGCCTCGAGGTCGACGACGTTCGGGAGGTCGTCGACGTACGTCCCGAGGAAGTCGTAGGGGCGGCAGGCGGCGCGGGCGCGGGAGAAGGGGACGCGGCGCACGCCCGAGAGGCCCGCGGCGATGAGCTCGTTCGCCCGGGCCGCGATGACGGACGTGGCGTCGCTGTCGGCGGGACCACCGTGGGGCGGGTTGTACTTGAAGCCGCCGTCGGCGGGCGGGTTGTGCGACGGCGTCACGACGATCCCGTCGGCCAGGCCGGTGGTCCTGCCGCGATTGGCTCGCAGGATCGCGTGCGACACCGCAGGCGTGGGCGTGTACCCGTCGCGGTCGTCCACCAGCACGTCGACGTCGTTGCCGACCAGCACTTCGATCGCCGTGGCCCACGCCGGCTCGGAGAGGGCGTGGGTGTCGCGTCCGATGAACAGCGGCCCGTCGATGCCCTGGTGGGCGCGGTAGTCGCAGATCGCCTGGGTCGTCGCCGCGATGTGGGCCTCGTTGAACGCGGTGTTCAGGCTCGACCCACGGTGGCCACTCGTGCCGAACGCCACGCGCTGCTCGACCACGTCGGGGTCGGGTCGCAACGTGTAGTAGGCCGTCACCAGATGGGCCAGGTCGACGAGGTCCTCCGCCGCGGCCGGCTGTCCTGCGCGATCCGTCATGCGTCCATCATGCCGTTTCCGGCGCTTCGCACCCGCTCGAGAATCTCGGAGGCGAGCAGGTCCGGGTGGGTGTCGGGGAGCCAGTGGCCGCTGTCGACCTCGACGAAGCGGTAGTCGCCGCTGACGTGGTCGCCGCAGCGCTCGGCGCCGTAGCGGCCGATCGCGAGGTCGGTGGCGCCCCAGACGAACGTGGTGGGCACGGTGACCTCGGGCGTCGCCGAGAGCTCGGGGCCCATCGCGCGGTACCAGTTCAGGGTGGCCGTGAGGGCGCCCGGCTCGGCCAGCTTGTCGACGTAGGCGGCCTCGTCCTCGGGCTCGACGTCACCGCCGTACATCGCGCGCAGGCGGGCGCCGTCGTCCTCGAGCAGGACCTCCTCGGCCTTGCCCGGTCGGCGCAGCAGCCCGATGTACGCGCCGCGCTGCTGCTGGTCGGGGTCGCCGGCCAGCGCCTCGTTGTAGGCGGCCAGGTGCGGAACGGACACGGCCGTCAGCGTCAGCACTCGGTCGGCGTGGCGCGTGGCCACCACCCACGAGACGGCAGCGCCCCAGTCGTGCCCGACGAGGTGGAACCGCTCGTGCCCGAGCGCCGCCATGATCGCGACGACGTCGTCGGCGAGGATCTCGGCGCGGTAGTGCTCGACCCCCTCGGGACGCGCTCCCGGGCTGTAGCCGCGCTGGTCGGGGACGACGACCCGCAGTCCCTCGGCGGCGAGACGCTCGGCGACACCGCGCCACGAGCGACGGTCCTGGGGCCAGCCGTGCAGGAGGACCACCGGCGTGCCGTCCTCAGGGCCGAACAGGTCGAGGTCGAAGGTGAGGCCCGCGGCCTCCACGGTACTCACAGCGCCCCCGCCGGGAGCTTCGGCCAGCAGTCCGTGGCCCGCGTCGCATCGAACCCTCCGGCGGCGCGGCTGCGCGCCTCCTTCTGGACGATCGCCGTCGCGAGGAGGAACAGGGCGAGCGAGTAGGTCAGCATGACGACGAAGCCGCCGAAGGCGGAGTCCTCGGGGACCCGGTCGGCGATGCGCGCCGCGATGAGGCCGTCGCTGAAGAGGAACAACAACGCGCCGATCCCGGCCCGAAGATCCACCGCGAGCGCCGTGGCGGCCGTCGAGGCGAGCAGCAGGGCGTAGACGACGACCGGGCCGCGCAGCCCCGGCTCGAGGCCCGACCAGACCCAGGCCAGCAGCAGGACCGCCCCGGCCGCGAGGGCGAGCGGGATCCAGACGGTGCGGCGCAGCACGTCGAGCGCGCCGCGACGGACGAAGAAGGTCACGAAGCACACGTGCGCCGCGGCGAAGGACGCCATGCCGGCGATGAAGAGGCCGTCGATCTCGAGGAAGAGGTCACCGAACAGGCACAGGACCAGCGCGATCGCGAGGAGTCGCGGACCGTGCTGCTCGATGACCCAGGCCACGAGGAGGGGGGCGATGAGGCACTTGGTGATGCTGTCCCAGGGCTGTGCCTCGGCGAGCACGAGGGCCAGGTGCACCACGACGGCGATGCCGAAGGCGGCGAGCCAGGGGCTCCGGAGCGAGTTCATGGGCTCACCGTAACGTGGCTCACACGTGCACAATGGATTCATGAGCACCGGAACGATCCAGGAGTTGGACCAGGACGAGTGCCGTGAGCTGCTGAAGGTCGGCAGGTTCGCGCGGATCGCGTTCGACACCGGCGAGCGCCTGGAGCTGCTGCCCGTCAACTACGCGTACGACGACGGCACGATCCTGATCAGCACGAGCCGCACCTCCGGGCTCGCGACGATCGTCGATCGCCGGTTCGTCCTCGAGGCGGATCACCACGACGACACCTACCAGACCGGGTGGAGCGTGATCGTGCGCGGAACCGCGCAGGAGGCGACGGCCGAGCAGCTGGAGTCGTTCGGCACGCGACTGCCGAGCTCGTGGGCGGGCGCGACGGGCGAGTCCACGCACATCGCGATCACCGTCGAGGACATCGGCGGCCGGCGCGTGCGCCAGTTCCCGAACTGATCGCTGAGCCCCGCGGTCAGTGGGGCGACATGAAGCCCAGGGTCGTCCGGCTTAGGCCCGGAAAGACGGTCCCGACGCCCACCTCGGGGAAGCGCGCCTGCAGGATCTCGCCCAGCACGTTGCGGTAGTCCGTGGTCACGGCGAGGTCGCCGTCGACCTGCTTGCCGTTCGCGAGCGTGGGCCAGTTCGCGTAGTAGCCGCCCCTGACGCCGGCGCCGAACGCGAAGACCGCGTTCCCGTATCCGTGGTCGAGCCCGGCCGCTCCGTTCTGGCCCAGCCGACGGCCGAACTCGCTGAGCGTCACGATCGTCACCCGCGAGGCGTGCGGGCCCAGGTCGGTCAGGAACGCCGCGATGGACTGCGACATCTGCTCGATCTGGCGGCTGATCCGCCACGAGATGTCGACGTGGTGGTCCCAGCCGCCGAAGTCCACGGCGATCGCACGCACCCCGACGCCGGAGCGGATCAGCGCGGCCGAGCTCGCCAGGGCCTTCCCGAGCTCGTTGTGCTGCGGGTAGACGGCCCCGTTCTGCGGGCCCTTCTTCTCCTCGGCGGCGATCGTCCCGGTCCGCCGGTCGAGCGCGATGGCCTCCTGGCCCGCCCGGCCGATGACGGTCCCGGCGTCGCGGTACATGTCGGACAGGACCGAGCGCATCCGGGGGCCGAGGGTCGCGTGGTCGGCCCAGGGCGCGGAGAGCGAGGTGAAGTCCGAGGTCGCGAACGAGGGCTCCGGGCCGATCAGCGCCGTCGGCATGACGGTGGAGCCCACCTGGATGCCGTCGAACACGTCATTGGAGGTGAAGCACCCGATCACGCGGTTGAGCCAGCCGATGCGCTCCGACGAGCCGGGGTCGGCGTCCTCCACGAGCTCCATCGCCTCGAAGTGCGAGCGGTTCGGCGTCGGGAGCCCGACCGCGTGGATGGCGGCCATCCTCCCGCTGTCCCACAGGCCCGCCAGCGGCGCGAACGACGGGTGCAGGCCGAAGCTCGCGTCGGGCCGGAACAGCTCGCCCTTCTTGACCGCGATGGACGGCCGCGCCGCGTAGTAGGCCGGCTCGGCGTGGGGCACCATCATCGACATGCCGTCGGCCCCGCCGCGCAGCGACAGCACGACGAGGATGTTGCCGTTCGTGGCGCCGTAGGCCGTGGACGTCAGCACGTCGCCGAACATCGCCGTGGAGACGCCGGCCATGCCGATGAGACCGGCGGACTTGAGCAGGTTGCGACGGGTGACGCCGTAGTCGGCGCAGGCGTCGTCGTGGCCGTCGGTCATCGCAGCATCGCCTCCGGCGCGTTGAGGATCGCCGTCCGGATCAGCGTCAGCATCCAGGCGAGGTAGTCGGTCTCGCGCTCCCACGACTTCGAGAACACGTGGGTGGCGGGCTTGTCGATCAGCGTCGCGGTGCCGTTCACCGTCTCGCGGGTGGCGCGGCGGCCGGTCATCATCACGGCCTGGTGGTGCACGAGGTCCTCCAGCGGCAGCGGCCACACCGGCGGGATGAGGTCCCGCACGAGGGGGCGCCTCGCCTGCTTCAGCGAGCTGTTGGTGCTGGCCATCCAGGAGTGCGCCGTCCACGTGCGCAGCATGCGGGCGGGGGAGAGGTAGGTGTCGGACTGCTCGGGCGAGCCGTCGGGCCGCGGCCACGAGAACGGTGCCTGTCCGGTCCAGCTGCACTGCCAGCTGAACGAGTCGACGTGACTGCCCGAGCCGGCGCCCGTGGGCACGATGTCGCACGCGCGCTGCGTCGCAAGGACGTCCTCGACGGGGGTGCGCGCCTTCCGGAACGCGGCGGCACGGAAGCCGGGGTGGCGCACGAGGGTGCGCAGGCATGCCCCGATGTCGGTGCCCGAGTCGAGGTAGGTGGCGGCCACGGCGTCGACCGCGCTGGAGGGCGGGTCGTCGCTGATGAACCGCACGCACAGCCGGCGAGCGACGCGAGCGGCGGTCTCGGGCCGCCCGGCCAGCCAGTCGAGGTAGGCATTCAGCTGGGCCCGGCCGTCCGCGTCGGCGTTCTCGAACCGCTGGCCCAGGACGGTGACGGCCCCGACGTGGTGACGGCTCGGGTCGTACCCGGCGGCGTAGTCCTTGCCGACGGCCACGGTGAACCCCGTGAGCAGCCGGGCCGAGCTCTTGACGTCGTCCTCGGTGTACCCGGCGGCTCGCCCGACGGTGTAGAGCTCGAGCAGCTCGCGACCCAGGTTCTCGTTGATCTGGGCCTTGGTGTTGCGGTGGTTCGACAGGTAGCCCGACATCGACGGGTGGGTCACGGCGGCGCGCAGCAGTGCGCGGTACGTCCCGAGCGCGTGCGGGCGGATGGCGGTGGTGTCGTAGTGCATGCGCCACGGGAAGCTCGAGTCCTCGCCCGCCGGGATGTGCAGCAGGTTGGACCAGAAGTCGACCATCACCTCGTGCACCTGGTTCACGGCTACGACGCGCCGGCAGAGGGAGTGGCGGACGAGGTCGTTGCCGTACTGCCAGCCGCCGTAGACCCCGTCCCGCGCGTTCTGCCACGCGACCGCGGGCGAGTCCTTGAGGTGCGGGAACCAGGCCAGGGTGGCGTCGGCCTCCGGGTCGCGTCCGGGGGACAGCTGGGCCTCGAACCAGGCATCGACGTCACGGTGGCGCAGGACGTCGGCCTCGAGCCGGCCGTTGTGGCCGTACGTGAAGCGTCGGACCACGTGCTGGGCGTACTCCGAAAGGCGCGGCTGCGTCCCGGGCAGGGCGACCATCAGCACGCTCCCGAGCCGGTGGTCGCGCTGGTGTCCGAGGCGACCAGGACGGTGAGCCACCGGGTGTCGCCGACCACGGGCGCGGCGATGCCGTACTCGAAGCCGGGGGCGTCGTGGCAGGCCGACAGCAGGCGGCCGGTCTCGCCGTAGGGGGACGACAGCCAGGCGTCGACAGAGCCCTGGACGGCGGCGGCCGCGGTGGACCCGCCGACGGCGCGCGTGACGGTGGTGACGGTGCGTCCGGGACAGTCGGCCACCGGCAGGGGCCGCGCGGCCGCTCGGTGCTCGGCGGACCCGGGATCGACGGCGCGGCCGAGCGACGCCATCCAGGCGGAGTGGCGGCGTGCGGACGCGGTGAGACAGGCCTCGGCGCCGCGATCCGCGGCACCCTGGATCCCGGGGCGTGCGTAGGTCGTCCTGGCCGACCGCACTGCCGTCAGCAGGGTCTTCTCGTCGGCGGTCAGCGTGGCGGGGCGCGAGGGCACGGTCCGCTTCACCGCCCGCGCGGTGACGACGAGGGTCTTCGTGCGCGCGGTGGCGTGGACGTGGGTGCGACCCCCGGAGCGGTGCTTCACGCGTGGCGCGACGGCGCGGTAGCGGACGCTGCCGGTCGCGGGCTTGAGCCGGATGGTTGCACTGGCGCGCACGGTCCGCTTGGCGGCATTGCGCCAAACCTTGCGCCGCGCGTCCCAGCGCTGCAGGCGCACGGATCGCGGGTGCTTCGTGGACGTCCGGACGCGGAAGGTGATGACCTTGCCGGCGTCGACGGTGCGGGGCGTGGCGCTCAGCCGCAGTGCCGGCTTGGCCGCGGCCGGCGCGACCACGGTGCTCTCCGAGCGGTTGCGGACGCCGTCGCGCTCCTGGGCCACGACCACGGCGCCCCCGGCGAGCGCCGTCACGACGACGGCCACGGCCGCCGCGGCGCCGATGTGGCGGATGTGATCCATGGGGATGATGATGACTCATTGCGCGCGGAAATGACAGCCGTTCGAGCACGAAAATGGCCCGCCCCGAGGGGCGGGCCACGATTTCGTGCGGTGGATCAGGCGCGGTCGTTCGAGGCCTCGAAGAGCGCGCCCTGCTCGCCCTGCGCCTCCTCGCCGGTCAGACCGGCCAGCGCACGACGCACGTTGGTGAGCTGAGCGTTGATGCTCTCGCGGCGGCGCTCGATCTCGGCGACCTCGCGCTCGGACTCGAGGCGGACGCGCTCAGCCTCGGCCTTGGCCTTCTCGACGATGGAGATCGCCTGGCGGTGGGCCTCGTCGGTGCGCTCGCGCTCGGTGCGCTCGGCCTCGACCCGCTTGGCCTCGGCGTCGGCCCGGCGAGCAGCGAGGTCCTTCTCGAAGTCGGCGACGGCGCGCTGGTGCTCGGCCGTGATCCGGTCGAGCTCGGCCTGCGCGGCCTGCGTGACCTTCGCGGCCTCGTCGAGGGCCTGCTTGCGCACCTGGTCGGCCTCGGCCTGCGCCTCGGCGCGGGTGGCCTCGGCGTAGTCGTCGGCCTCACGGCGGGTGGCGCCGGCGTACTCGTCGGCCTCGCGGCGCGTGGCGACGTCGTAGGCGTCGGCCTCCTTGCGGAGCCGGCGCACGGCGTCGGCGGCGTCGGTGCGCTGCTTCTCGATCTCCTTGGCCGTGGCCTTGCGCAGCGTGGCCGACTCCTCCTCGGCGAGGCTCAGGATCTGGCCCACGCGCGCGCCCAGGTGGGAGAAGTTGGGCTCGGTGACCGAGGCCAGCCGCTCCTCGACCTCGGCGATCTGCTGGCGCAGGGCTTTCGCGTGCTCCTTGAGCGTGGCGATGTGGGCGTCGACCTCGGCGGGATCGTACCCGCGCATGACGGTCCGGAAGGAGGAAGTGGGGCTGCTCATGGTGTCACCATCATCTCAGAGGGGACAAGCACGCCGCAGGCCGTCGGGACGCGGGACGGGTGTCCCGCCTCACGTCGTGGCGTCGTCCCTGGAGGTCGCCGGGCCCCCGGTGAGGGTGCTCAGCATCTGGCGCAGGTTGGCCAGCTGGTCGTTGATGCTGTCGCGTCGTTGCATCGCGGCGGCAACTTCTCGTTCCGACTCGGCCCGGATGCGGTCGGCCGTGGACTTCGCGTCGTGGACGAGGCCGTTCGCGCGGGCCTGGGCGTCCTCGATCAGGCGTCGGGCCTCGCGCTCGGCGTCGGCCCGCTCGGCCTCGGCGGCGGCGCGCTGCTCGCTGACCCGGCGCTCGATCTCGTCGAGCCGGGACCGGTGCTCGGCCTCGGCGTCGTTGAACTGCTGCTCCGCGGCGTCACGCCGGGCCGCCATGGCCACCTCGAAGTCGGCGTTCGCCGCGGCGGCCTTCGCGCGCTGGCGTTCGACGAGGGTCTCGGCCTCGTGGCGCCGGGTGGCGACCTCGCGCTCGGCGGTGTCGAGCAGGTCGGCGGCGGTGCTCCTGGCGTCCTCCACGGTGCGGGTCGCCTCGGCCTCGGCGTCGGCCCGGGTGGCCTCGGCATGGACCTGCGCCTCCTCGCGGAGGCGGGCGATCTCCTCGTGGGCGGCCGCGCGCGCGGCCTGCACCTCCGCCTCGGCAGACCCGCGCAGCTCGGCGGCCTCCTCGCGGGCGAGGGCCAGGACCTGGACCATCCGCTCGCCGAGGTGCTCGAACGACGCGGGCTCCTGCGGGCGCTCCTCCGGCGCCGGAGCGCTGTCGGGACGTTCGCGGAGGTGCTCGATCTCGCCCTCCAGCTCGTTGACGCGGGCCTGGACCTGGGCGGGGTCGAAACCGCGCAGCACGATGCGGAAGTCGGCGGTGGATTCGGTCATGCGGATGGGTGCTCCTCGTTGCCGGGGTGATGGGTGTCAGGGCCCGAGAGAACCGTGATGACGTCGGAGAGGCGCGCCAGCTCGTCGGCCGCGCGGTCGCGCGCGACCAGCAGGGCGTCGGCCTCGTTGCGGGCCCGCTCCACGAGGACGCCGGCCTCCTCCTTGGCCTGCGCCAGGCGCTCGCGCGCCTCGGCGAGCAGGGCAGTGGCCTCGTCGCGGCGGGCCTTGCTCTCGCGCAGCGCGTCGCGCTGGGTGGTGAGGACCTCGTCGCTGACCCGGCTGCGCAGCAGGCGGGCACTCGACTCGGCCTCCCCCAGGCGGCGGGAGGCGCGTTCCTGCGTGGCGTCGGCCATGGCCTGGGCCTGCGAGCGCAGTCGCGTGGCCTCCAGGCCGGCCTCGATCAGGATCCGCTCGGCGCGCTCCTGGGCGTCGGAGAGGACGTCGTCGGCGGCCCCGGCCAGGTCGGCTGCGGCAGCCTCGGCCTCGGCCAGCTGGGCGGAGAGCCGCTGGCGGATCCGGCCGGCGAGCCCACCGGCCACGAGGTGCGTGCGGCGCAGGACCTTGGCGGCGTCGCGGTGGCCCTGCTGGCGCATCCGCTCGGCCTCGAGCCGGCCGTTGCCGACCAGGAGGTCGATCGTGGTGCGGGTGTCGTCGAGCTCGGCCCGGGCGGCCGCGATGGTGCGCTCGGACTCGGCCCGGGCGTGCTCGATGCTGCTCTCGGCCTGCTCGCGTGCGTGGCTCAGCAGCCGTTCGGACTCCGAGCGGGCGCGGTCGGCCTCGTCGATCGCGGACTCCACGACCATCTCGGCGTTGCGCGTGGCGGCCTGCGAGATCTCGAGGGTGTGCTGCTCGGCCTCGTTGACGATGCGCTCGACGTACTCCTCGGCCTCGGTGGTGCGGCGCTCGGCGTCGGCCTCGGCGGTGCCCACCACGGTGGCGGCGCGCTCCTCGGCCCGGCGGGTGATCTCGTCGGCCTTCTCGCGAGCGTCGGAGAGGAGACGGCCGGCCTCGACCGCGGCCTCGGTGAGCATCGCGTCGGTGCGCTCGCGCGCCTCCGCGAGCGCCGACTCGGCGTCGCGCTCGGCGGCCTCGCGGCGCTCCTCGGCGTCGCGGACCAGCATCGTGGCCTGCTCGCTCGCGTCGGCGACGATCGTGGCCGCGTCCTCGGACGCGCGGTCGAGCTGCTCGGTGACGTTGACCAGCTGGGCCTGGGCGGCGTCGCGCACGTGGCGGGCGTCGTCGTAGAGCAGGTGGGCCTCGGCCTGCAGGCGCCTGGCCTCGGTGGTGATGCGCTCGGCCTCGGCGGCCGCGGAGGCCTCCAGCTCGAGGGCCACCTCCTGGGCATGGCGCAGCAGATCGGCAACACCGCGGGCGCGAGCGGTGGCCGATCCGGACCCGGTGCTGTGATCCCCCGACATGGTCTGGCCAGTGTCCCACGCGGGGCTGTCCGGATCGAGGGGTGAGACGGGCTTTTCCGGCCGGTGAGACGCGCCACACCCGAGCCCCACAGGCTCGTCACAGGCGGGTGGAAGCGACGTCACATCTCGGCCGTCCACGGTGGTGCTCGACACCGACACGGAGGACTGCATGGGAACGATCGCGAGAGTGCTGGGAACCCGCCGCCGGCGGCTCATGGCGGTGACCGTCGTCGTGGTGGTCGCGGCGGCGGCTTGGTACGTCGGGCGCTCGGACGCCGACGGGGCGACCGGCACGACCGCGACCACCGAAGCGACCGTCTCGACCGTGCAGGACACCGTGACCGGGTCAGGCACTCTCGCCGCGCGCCGCTCCTCCACGCTGACGTTCGGGTCGGCCGGGAGCGTCACGAAGGTCGCGGTCGCCGAGGGCGACACGGTCCGCCGGGGCGAGATGCTCGCGTCGATCGACACGTCGGCGCTGGAGGCGGCCCTGGCCTCGGCCCGGGCCCAGTTGACGGCGGCTGAGACGACTGCCGCGAACGACGGCAGCGAGACCTTGGCCCAGCAGGCCGCGAACGCGGCGCGGGTGGACAGCGCGACGGCCGACGTCGCCGAGGCGCAGGACGCACTGGACGCGGCGACGCTGACGGCTCCCTTCTCGGGCCTGGTCGCCTCGGTCGGCTACGAGAAGGGCGACCGGGTGGGCTCGTCCGGTGGCGGTTCCGCCTCGGGCGCGACAGGCGCGGCCACGACCTCCGCCGACACCTCGGGCATCACCGTGATCACGCCGCGGCGCTTCGTCCTGACCGCCGACGTCTCGGCCAGCGACGTCGAGCGCATCGCGAAGGGCATGCAGGCCGAGATCACCCCGACGGGCGCGACCGCCCCGGTCTTCGGCACGGTGCAGAGCGTGGGCCGGGTCGCCCAGACCGGCACCGACGGCACGGCGACGTTCCCCGTCACCGTCGCGCTGACGGGCGAGCAGGAGGACCTCTACGCGGGAACCTCGGCCGACGTCTCGATCATCGTGGAGTCCCGCGACGACGTCCTGACCGTCCCGACCGCCGCGGTCACCACCGAGGGCGACACGACGTACGTCACGAAGGTGGCCGACGGCACGGCGACCAGGACCGAGGTCGAGATCGGCGACACCTTCGGCATGACCACCGAGATCGTCTCCGGGCTCAGTGAGGGCGACACCGTCCGGTACGAGCAGACGACCCGCCGGCCCGGCGGCGGCAGCGCAGGCCAGGGCGGGATGCCCGGCGGCGGCACCGGGGGCTTCCCCGGTGGCGGGATGCCCGGCGGCGCTGCCCCGGCCATGCCCGGAGGCGACCAGTGAGCGCGCTGCTCTCCTTGCGCGACGTGCGCAAGGTGTACGCCACTGGCGCTCTCGAGGTGGCCGCGTTGGACGGCGTGACGCTCGACATCGAGGAGGGGGAGTACGTCGCGATCGTCGGGCCATCCGGCTCGGGCAAGTCGACGCTCATGAACATCCTCGGCTGCCTCGACGTGCCCACCCACGGGTCCTACCGGCTCGCCGGCGAGGACGTCTCTACGCTGGACGAGGTCCGCCTGGCGGACGTCCGCAACCGCCTCATCGGCTTCGTGTTCCAGCAGTTCAACCTGCTGCCGAGCCTGCCCGCGTGGCGCAACGTGGAGCTTCCGCTCGTCTATGCCGGGGTCGGCCGCGACGAGCGCCGCGAGCGCTCGGTCGCCGCGCTGGCCCGCGTCGGGCTGGGCGACCGCGCCGACCACCGCCCGGGCGAGCTCTCCGGCGGCCAGCAGCAACGCGTCGCCGTGGCGCGGGCGCTGGTGACCGACCCGGCGATGGTGCTGGCTGACGAGCCCACGGGCAACCTCGACTCGAGGTCCACGGCGGACGTCCTGGCGCTCCTCGACGAGCTGTCGGGAATGGGCCGCACGATCGTCCTCATCACGCACGAGCACGACGTGGCCGAGCGCGCCGACCGTCAGGTCGTCGTGCGGGACGGCCGCGTGGTCGAGTCCTCGGTCCGGAGCCTCGCATGAACTGGGCCGAGACGTTCCGCACCGGCCTCGAGGCCGTCCGCGCCCACGCCCTGCGATCGGCGCTGACGATGCTCGGCATCATCATCGGCGTCTCGTCGGTGATCCTGACCGTCGGCCTGGGCCAGGGGGCGCAGGACGAGGTCGCCGAGCAGATCGACTCGCTCGGCAGCAACCTGCTGGTGGTCGCGCCCGGCAGCTCCACCAGCGAGGGGCAGCGGGGCGGCTTCGGGTCGGCGACGACGCTGACGCTCTCCGACGCGGTCGCGATCGCCGACGAGACGGTCGTGCCCGACGTCCGGGCCGTGGCGCCCGCCACCTCCTCGTCGGTGTCTCTCGTCAACGGCACGACCAACTGGACGACCTCGCTGGTGGGCACGACGCCGTCGTGGGCGTCGGTGCGCAACCGCGAGATCGCGTCCGGCCGCTTCTTCACCGCGGCCGAGGCGGAGTCCGGCGCCAAAGTCATGGTCATCGGGCCCGACACGGCCACCGAGCTCTTCGCCGTCGGGTCGCCCGTCGGCCAGAAGGTGACGGTCAACGGGTCGGCGTTCACCGTGATCGGGGTGCTGGAGTCTTCGGGCGGCTCCTCCTCCGAGACGAGCCAGGACGACACCGCGGTGGTGCCCCTGGCGGCCGCCGCCGCCGCGACCGGATCTACCGGCACGACGCTCTCCTCGGTCTACGTGGAGGCCGCGTCCGCGGACCGGCTCTCGGCGGCCTACCAGGAGATCGAGGCGCTGATGACGAACCTGCACGGCATCACCGGCGACGACGAGGCCGACTTCACGATCACGAGCCAGGCGGCACTGCTGGAGACGGCGAACTCGACGAATCGGACCCTGACAGTCCTGCTCGGCGGCGTCGCGGCCATCTCGCTGCTCGTCGGCGGCATCGGCGTCATGAACATCATGCTCGTCTCGGTGACCGAGCGGATCCGCGAGATCGGCCTGCGCAAGGCCCTCGGCGCGACGCCGTCGGTGATCGGTCGCCAGTTCCTCGTCGAGGCTTCCATCCTCGGCCTCGCGGGCGGCCTCGCCGGCGTCGCCCTGGGCCTGGTCGGCGCGTGGGCCCTGCCTCCGCTGATCGACCAGCCCGTGTCCGTCTCCGCGGTCGCCACGGCGCTGGCGCTCGCGACCTCCCTGGCCCTCGGCCTCGGCTTCGGGGTCTACCCCGCCAGCCGCGCCGCCCGGCTCACCCCCATCGAAGCCCTCCGAAGCGAATGAACCCCACCATGACTGGAGCAACCATGAAGCGCACCTTCGCCCTGACCGCCACAGCCTTGACCCTCGCGTTCTCGCTCGCCGCCTGTGGTGACGAGGACTCCGACACGCAGGCGGCCTCGTCCGAGCAGCAGCAGTCCCAGCAGGCGGGCGGCGGTGCCCGCGCCGGAGGTCAGCCCGGATCGGGGAAGGTCGCCGCCGTCGACGGCTCGACCGCCCAGGTCCAGGGCTCCTCCAGCCAGACCGCCGTCACCTGGACGGACTCGACGACGTTCACGCGTCAGGTGAGCGGGTCCCTCGAGGACGTCACGAAGGGCTCGTGCGTCGTCGTGACGGGCGGGGGATCGGGCGACGCGGTGACCGCGACGTCGGTCCGGGTCACCCAGCAGGCCGACGGCGAGTGTGCCGACGGCTTCGGGGGCGGCGGCCCCGGGGGCGGCGAGCGACCGACCGACCGGCCCAGCGGTGCCCCCGAGGGGCAAGAGCCGCCGTCGGCACCGCAGGGTGAGCGCCCCGGTGGCGCACCTGGCGGCGGCATGACGGCCGGTGAGGTCACCGCGGTCTCCGGTAGCGGGTTCACGGTCGCGTCGAGCACGCCCGGGTCCGACGAGACCAGCGACGTGAAGATCACCGTCGGCGACGACACGACCTACACGACCACGGCGAAGGCCGACGCCGATGACGTGAAGGTCGGCGTGTGCCTCCAGACCCGGGGCGAGACCGACTCCACCGGAGCCGTGAAAGCGACCTCGATCCAGATCAGCGCGGCCGCCGACGGCGAGTGCGTGACGCGCGGCTCCGGCCGGCGCGGTGACGCGCCTGCTGACGACTCGACGCAGCAGGACGAGGGCGAGGCGGCGTGATCCACGTCAGCAGGCGCCTGGGCGTCGCCGCGGTCGCGGCCGCCACGGTCGTGGGCGTGGGGCTGTTCGCTGCCTCCTCGACCGCAGGGGAGGACCGCTACCGGACCGTCGCGGCCACGCGCGGCGACGTCGAGCAGATCGTGTCGTACGACGGCACGATCGCCGCGTCGCAGCGGTCCGATCTCGTGTTCGCGACCGACGGCACGGTGAGGAAGGTGGCGGTGGAGGTCGGCGACGAGGTCGAGGCGGGCGACGTGCTCGCCACGCTCGACGCGAGCGACCTGAATGCGGCCGTCATCGAGGCGCGGGCCGACCTGGCCGACGCCGAGGCCTACCTGGACGACGTCGAGGACGGCCAGATCGACACGGTCACCCGGGCATCCGGCGGGGGCGGGAGCGCGACGGAGTCGTCGGCCACGGACGCCGGCACGGTGACCCCGGCGCTCTACACGGAGTCGTCCTCGTCGCCCATGACCTTCGCCTCGACCAGCGACAGGCTGAAGGACGCGCTCGCCGAGCTGGCCGCTGAGCAGGAGACGGTGAAGTCGGCCCAGAGCGCCGCCACCGATGCCATCACCGCGGCGAAGGCGGCACTCGCGGCGCAGCAGGCCGCCTGCGAGGAGGAGGACCCCGCGACCGCGACGGCGATCTCGCAGGAGTGCCAGGACGCGCTCACCGCCGTGCAGGAGGCGCAGGACGTCGTCGCGGAGCAACAGGATGCGCTGCAGTCCGCGCTGGAGGCCCTCGGCTCGACCTTGGGTGACGCCGTGAAGCAACTGGAGAAGGACGCCGGCTCGGCCGATGCCTCCGGAGGCAGCGCTGACACGAAGGACGAGACGAAGGAGCAGGACTCCGGGAAGGCCGCGGGCCAGGACCGGGACTCCGGCGGCACCACCGGCCAGACGCCGGGTCAGGGCGCCCAGCCCGACGCGGGGAGCTCAGGCTCCGGCTCCGGGTCGGGGAGCTCGTCGGGCACCACCGCGACCGCCGCGGACCTCGCCTCGGCGCAGGCCGATGTCGACACGGCCGAGGCCGCGCTGACCTCCGCCAAGACCGACCTCGCGGCGGCGACCCTGACCGCCCCGTTCGACGGCACGGTCATGTCCGTCGGCATCGCTGCCGGTGACGAGGTCTCCACGTCTGACGCCGCTCTCGTACTGATCGGCGAGGGCGACACCACGGCGACCGTCAGCGTTCCCGTCGACGACCTCGCCGCGATCGAGGTCGGGCAGGCCGCCACCGTCACGCCAGGATCGGCCACCGCCGCGCGCGGCACGGTCTCGGCCGTCGGCCTGGTGCCGGAGGCGTCGGACGAGCAGGCGTCCACGACCACGTACAGCGTCACGGTCACGCTCGACGACGACCTCGCGGCGCCCGAGGGCTCGGCGGCAGTCGTCGCGATCGTCACGGGGACGGCGTCGGACGTCGTCACCGTGCCTGCCTCGGCGGTGACCCGCCGGACGGCGACCCAGGGCAGCGTCCTGGTGCTGGCCGACGGCGAGGTCGAGCGGCGGCAGGTCACGCTGGGGACGATGGGGGCCACCTCCGCCGCCGTCACCGAGGGTGTCGACAAGGGCGAGCAGGTCGTGGTCGCGGATCTCGAGGCCGCGCTCCCGAGCAGTGACGAGGCGAGCACCCGCTCGCTCACGGGCGGCGGGCGTGGAGGCCCACCGTCGGGAGGAGGGATGGGCGGCGGTCGCCCGCCCGGCTGAGGGCACGCGTCGGGGTGGGTCCCTACGATGGCCGGAGCCGGGTGGACCGCGTCGACGCGAGCCCGGACCACCGCCGCGCAGCGGCGACCCGAACGGGAGGACGAGCATGACCACCACGACCCGCGAGATCCATCTGGCCCAGCGCCCCACCGGTCTGCCGGGAGCCGAGACCTACCGGTTCGTCGAGCGCGAGCTGCGCGACCTGCGCGACGGCGACGTGCTGGTGGAGAACATCGTGCTCACCGTCGACCCGTACATGCGCCCCCGCATGAATGACGTGAAGTCCTACGTCCCGCCGTTCAAGCTCGACCACCCCCTCGACGGCGGGGCCATCGGCGTCGTCGTCGAGTCGCGCTCCGACGCGCTGCCCGTCGGCAGCATCGTGCGCCACGGCCTGGGCTGGCGTGAGCACGCCGTGCTGGCCGACCAGTACGCGACGAAGGTCGAGCTCAACGGCCTCCCGTCCTCCTACTTCCTCGGCGTGCTGGGGATGCCCGGCATGACCGCCTACGCCGGCCTGTTCGACGTCGCGGCGTTCCAGCCCGGCGACTCGGTGTTCGTGTCGGCCGCGGCCGGCGCCGTGGGCAGCCTCGTCGGCCAGTTCGCCCGTCTCGCCGGAGCCGATCGCGTGGTCGGCAGCGCCGGCTCGGCCGAGAAGGTCGCGCTGCTGGTGGACGAGCTGAAGTTCGACGCCGGCATCAACTACCGCGAGGGCGACGTGATGGGCCAGGTCGGCGCCGCGTTCCCCGACGGCTTCGACGTCTACTTCGACAACGTGGGCGGCGACCACCTGGAGGCGGCGCTCGAGCACATCAACGAGCGGGGCCGGATGGCGCTGTGCGGCTCGATCTCGGGATACAACGACCCGAACGCCAGCGGTCCGCGCAACATGTTCAAGGCCGTGGGCAAGCGCCTCACGCTGCGCGGCTTCATCGTGAGCGACCACGAGAGCCTGCGCCCGGAGTTCGAGCAGAAGGTGGGCCAGTGGCTGCGCGACGGCGACCTCGCCTACCGCGAGACCACGTGGAACGGCCTGGACGCCATGCCCGAGGCGTTCGCGGGCCTGCTCACCGGCGCCAACACGGGCAAGGCGATCGTGCGCCTGCGCGAGGACCCGACCGCTTGACCGTCGCGCCACTCGGTGGCGTGGTTCGTCATGTCGTGCGGGCGGGGAGGGGTGCGGTGGTGGGCCCCGTGGGACTCGAACCCACAACCCGCGGATTAAAAGTCCGCTGCTCTGCCAATTGAGCTAGAGGCCCGCGCCGGTGGCGCAGGGACCAGTGTGCCAGCCGGTACGGGGATGGCTCAGCCCCGGCGCAGCATCGCGCGCATCTTGCGCACGAGCCGGACGACGAGCCCACCGGGCGTGACGCGCTCGATGCGGTCGATCCGCGTCGTCAGCTCGTTGATGCGCTGCTGCTGGCTCCTGAGCTTCGCGTCGCGCTGCTCGGCCAGGCGGGCGTGGCGCGAGCCGGCGCCCTGGTAGGTGGGCGTGTTGAACGGGTACTCGTAGCGCTGCGGGTGCCGGGTGAGGTCGATGACCATCGCGTGCCGCAGCCACTCGAGCCGCGAGGCCACCTCGGACAGGTCGGGAGCCGCCAGGGTGTGCACCGCCGGCGGGAGCGAGGCCTGCGCCAGTCGCTCGTCGAACTGCGCGCCGTCGCGGCCGTCCTGCCAGCGGTGCTCCAGGCCGTTGCGCTCGAGGAACGCCGTGTAGCGGCCGAACCGCTCGGGCATGGCGGCGTGGAAGGGCGCGAGGTCGGTGGCCTCGGCCAGGTCCTCCACGCGGATCGGCTCGTCGAAGTGGGGCTGGAGCCGGTGCGGCATCTGGTGGTACTCGGCCAGCTCGAGCGTGCGCGAGTCGTGCGCCAGCATGAGCGCGGGCGTGCCGGCCAGCAGCGCCGCGACGTTCCCGTGGAAGCGCGTGCCGTAGACGAAGTCCTGCTGGGCGAGGAAGTCGTACCAGGTCCAGGTGTCGACGAAGAGCCGCATGCGGTCCTGCTGGTACAGCGGGTGTCGCAGATGGGTGGGAACGAGCGGATCCGTGACGTGGGGGTGCGGGACACCCCACAGCAGCAGCCGCAGGTCGTGCTGGTCCTGGCCGACGTAGGTGAGGTTCGGGTGCCGCGCGGCCTGCTCGGTGGCGAACGCGCCGATCCCCGGCACCTCGGGCGTCAGGTTCAGCCCGAGGCTCGCGTCGACGCCCAGGGCGCCGGGCTCGCGCACCCTCAGGTCGGGGCCCTGCAGGAACAGCGACGGGCAGCCGATGACATCGATCGCGTCGCCGGGGAAACCGAGGTCGACGAGGAAGTCGCGAGTGAACTCACCACGCACACCGATCGAGGGGGAGCGCTCCAGCACCGCCGACACGAAGCGACGGCTCACGTCGCGGACGCCCGCGAGGGCGTCGAACGAGCGGTCGGCCGGGGCTTGCGCGCCGATGCCGATCACGGTGGTGGGGATCGTCAGCTGCTCGATGAGCGCGGCCAGGTGGTCGAGCTTCTCCGCGAAGTCGGCGCGGAACGAGTTCGCCATCGGCACGACGAAGTGGTCGAACTCCTCGTTGATGCGGGCGGCGTCCTCGGCGGAGGCGACGCGACGCTCGCTCAGCGTGGAGTTCGCGACCAGCTCATGCGGGGCCACGTCGAGCGCCTTCCACACCGAGTGCTGGAACAGGAAGTTCCCGCTGTTGGAGTTGAAGACGTCCTGCGTCAGCGTCGTCTCGGGTACGACTGCCGTGAACGGGTCCTTGCCCGCGCGGATCAGGATCCGAGCCATGGCGTCAGTGTGGCAGAGCGGACCGCGCTCGCGTGCGTGTGACCCTCGTCACCTCATCTCCCGTCCGCCGGTGCGGCGACGTAGACTGACGACGTCACTTTGTCTGGTACCCGCTCCGGGACTGGAACGAAAGGCAACACACATGTCGCACCCTCGCGTGGGTGTGGTCGGCGCCGGCCGTGTCGGTGCTGTCCTCGCCGCCCGGCTCCAGCGAGCCGGCCACCACATCGTCGGCGTCAGCGGACGCTCGGACGCCTCGCACCTGCGCGTCCAGACGCTGCTCGCCGACATCCCCGTGCTCGACCGCGCCGAGGTCGTCCGCCGAGCCGAGATCGTCATCCTCGCGGTGCCCGACGACGCGCTGGCCGACGTCGTCGCCGAGCTCGCGCCCCTCGCCGGCCCTGGCCGGCTCTTCGCGCACACCAGCGGCCGCCACGGGCTGGCCGTCCTCGCGCCGTTCGTCCACGCCGGCGCCCGCGCGATCGCGATGCACCCCGCGATGACCTTCACCGGCACCGAGGTCGACATCGACCGCGGCTGCGTCTTCGGCGTCACCGCCGAGCCCGCCGACCGCGACGTCGCCGAGACCCTCGTCGCCGACCTCGGCGGCTCGGTCATGTGGGTCGAGGAGGCCGACCGCGCCACCTACCACGCGTCGCTGGCCCACGGCGCCAACCACCTGACCACGATCGTCACCCAGGCGATGGACCTGTTGCGCGAGATCGGCGCCGACGACCCGGCCGCCGTGCTCCGACCGCTGCTTGCCGCTGCGCTCGACAACACGCTCGCCTACGGCGACGCCGCGCTCACCGGCCCCGTCGCCCGTGGCGACGTCGACACGGTCCGCGCCCACGTCGCGCACCTGCACGACCCGTCCGTGCGGCGCACCTACGCCGCGCTGGCCACCGCCACCGCCGATCGCGCCGAGTCCACCGGCCGCATCGACACCGACACGGCCGACGCCGTCCGCACCGCCGTGATCCGCGAGAAGGTCCGCTGATGCCACTCGTCGTCCGCACCGCGGCCGAGCTGCGCGCCGCCACGTCCGGCACCGTCGCCCTCGTGCCCACGATGGGCGCGCTGCACGAGGGTCACCAGAGCCTGATGGAGCACGCGCGGCCGCTCGCCGAGACCCTCGTCGTCTCGATCTTCGTCAACCCCACGCAGTTCGCGCCGGGGGAGGACCTCGACGCCTACCCGCGCACCTTCGACGCCGACCTCGAGCGCTGCGACGCCGCCGGCGTGGACGTGGTCTTCGCGCCCACCGTCGACGAGATGTACCCGCACGGGCTCGACGGCACGATCATGGTCGACCCCGGCCCGCTCGCGTCGATCCTCGAGGGGGCCGAGCGGCCCACCCACTTCCGCGGCGTGCTCACCGTCGTCGCGAAGCTGTTCGGCCTCGTGCGCCCCGACGTGGCCGTGTTCGGCGAGAAGGACTACCAGCAGCTCACGCTGATCCGGCTGATGGCGCAGGAGCTGTGCCTGGGCGTCGACGTCGTCGGCTGCCCCACCGTGCGCGAGGCCGACGGCCTGGCGATGAGCTCGCGCAACCGCTACCTGACCGCGTCCGAGCGTGAGCGCGCCGCCGCCATCTCGTCCGCGCTCCGTGCCGGTGTCGACGCCGGTCCCGACGGCCCCGAGTCCGTCCTCCACGCTGCCGGGAAGGTGCTGGCCGACGCCGGCATCGACCCGGACTATCTCGTGCTCACCAGCCCCGACCTCGGACCGGCGGAGTCCGGCCGGGAGTCTCGTCTGCTGGTGGCCGCCCGGGTGGGCCGACCGCGCCTGCTCGACAACTGCGCGGTCCCTCTCGGGACCGACGCGAAGAACCGAGGGAAGTGACCCGATGCTGCGCACCATGATGAAGTCCAAGATCCACCGCGCCACAGTGACCCAGGCCGACCTGCACTACGTCGGCTCGGTCACCGTCGACGAGGACCTGCTCGACGCGTCCGACATCCTGCCCGGCGAGCTCGTGCACATCGTCGACGTCACCAACGGTGCCCGCCTCGAGACCTACACGATCGCCGGCCCTCGCGGCTCGGGCGTCATCGGGATCAACGGCGCCGCCGCGCACCTCGTGCACCCCGGTGACATCGTGATTCTCATCGCCTACGCGCAGGTCGACGACGCCGAGGCGCGCCGGCTCGAGCCCAGCGTCGTGTTCGTCGACGCCGACAACTCGATCGTCACGCTCGGCCACGACGCCGCCGAGGTCCCGGCCGACTCCGG
Source organism: Aeromicrobium phoceense (assembly GCF_013868155.1). NCBI lineage: Bacteria > Bacillati > Actinomycetota > Actinomycetes > Propionibacteriales > Nocardioidaceae > Aeromicrobium > Aeromicrobium phoceense. The sequence goes on along the minus strand of NZ_JACEOG010000001.1, from coordinate 317,931 downwards.
CCTCAAGCGGGGCGACCTGGTTTCGGTATGAGCGAGCGCCAGCGATTGACCGTGGGATCGGTCATTCCGGCGACCTCGTACCTTTGCTCTTCGACGAGGGCGCCGGTATGACGCTGCTGGCGATCGACGCGGGCAACGCCGAGACCAGCATCGGGCTGTTCGACGGCGACGAGCTGGTCGCCGACTTCGTCGTCGCCTCCGACGAGCGCCGCACCTCCGACGAGTGGTTCCTGGTGGTGGAGGGCTTCCTGCGCCGCTCGGGCCTGCCGGAGGTCGACGAGATCGCCATGTGCTGCACCGTGCCGGCGCTGCTGGTCGCGCTGCGGCGCACGTACCTGCGCTACTACGAGAACATCCCCGCGTGGGTCGTCGGGCCGGGCGTGAAGACCGGCGTGCCCATCCACACCGACAATCCCCGTGAGGTCGGCACCGACCGCATCGTCAACGCGCTCGCGGCGAAGGAGCTCTACGGCGGGCCCGCGATCGTCGTGGACCTCACCGGCACGGCCACCGTGGTCGACGCGATCGACGCCGAGGGCCGCTACCTCGGTGGCGCGATCGCGCCGGGCGTCGAGGTCTCGCTCGACGCGATCGTGCGCAACAGCGCCCAGCTTCGCAGCGTCGAGATCACGACGCCCCGCGACGTGATCGGCAAGAACACGGTCGAGGCGTTGCAGTCGGGTGTGGTGTTCGGCTTCGCCGGCCTCATCGACGCGATCGTCGAGCGGATGATCGAGTCCCTCGGCGAGGATCCCGACGACGTCTCGGTCATCGCCACCGGCAGCCACGCAGCCGTCGTGCTCACCGAGTGCGAGACGATCACCGCCCGCGACGCGAAGCTCACCCTCCAAGGCCTGCGGCTCGTCGCCGCCAAGAACCGCTGAGTCAGACCAGCGCGGGTCGTGCCGCCGAGACGTCGTTGGTGGTGATGCCGTCCACGCCGAGGGCGGCGAGCCGCTCCACCTGGCGCGGGTCGTCCACCGTCCAGGCGGTGAGGGTGCCGCCACCGGCGTGCACGCGGTCGACCAGGGCGCGGTCGACACGGCGCGCGCTCACGTGGAACTCGTCGAAGCGATCGATGTCGGCGGCGTTCGGCCGGCCGCGGCTCACCAGGCCCACGGCGTGGTGCACGGGCAGGGCGGCCTCGGCGACGTCGCGGTCGAAGCTCATCAGCGTGACGCGGCTGTGTCCGCCGAGCTCGTCGAGGACGGCACGGACGTAGGAGCGGGGGTCTACGGGCGCCGACTTCATCTCGACGACCAGCCGCACCTCGGTGCCGCGCAGCGCGTGCACGACGTCGCGCAGGGTGGGCACCGGCGTGCCGGCGAAGGCCGGCGACTTCCAGCTGCCGGCATCGAGCTGCGCCAGCTCGGCCAGGGTGAAGCGCTGCACCGACAGGCCGACCTTCGAGGTCTGGACGTGACGGATGTTCGTCGTGCGCAGGGGCGAGCGGTCGTGCATCAGCACGATCGAGCCGTCCGCGGTGGGCTGGACGTCGAACTCGAGGGCGTCGGCCCCCAGGCGCACCGCTTCGCGGAGCGCAGGAATGGTGTTCTCGGGGTGCGTCGCGCTCTGGCCCCGGTGTGCGGTGATCCGCGGAGCTGTCGTCATGCCTCCACGGTGCCCCGCGCACCTGACCGTGAGATGAACGCAGGCTGTGGATCCGCCGAACGTCCGACGCCTGCCGCGGGGCGGTCGACCCGTCCGGCCGACCGCCCCGGGGCGCGCTAGCCTCCGGGGATGAGGATCTTGCGCCTGGTCGCCGACGTGTTCTGGACCGTCAGCCGGTGGAGCTTCCGGTCGGAGCCGGCACCGAAGGGTCCCACGATCCTGCTGGCGGGACCGCACACGTCGAACTGGGACTTCGTCCTCATGCTGGCCATCGCGTGGAAGTGTGGCTTCCGACCCCACTTCCTGGGCAAGAAGGAGCTCTTCCGCGGCCCCGCCGGTCCGTTCATGCGCGCGCTCGGCGGCATCGAGGTCGACCGCAAGAACCCGGCGGGCCTCATCGACGAGCTCATCGAGCACGCGCGGTCGGGCGACAACTTTCAACTCGTCATCACCCCCGAGGGGACCCGCGGCAACGTCAAGCGCTGGAAGTCGGGCTTCTACCGGCTGGCGCGCGAGGCCGACCTGCCCGTCACGCTCGGCTACTGCGACCGCACCACCATGACCGCCGGCCTCGGCCCGACGTTCCGCCTCACGGGCGATGTCCGCGCCGACATGGACGTCATCCGGGCCTTCTTCGCCGACAAGGCCGGTGTCCGCCCCGAGCGTCGCGTCGAGCCACGCCTCGCCGAGGAGGACCGCCCGGCCGAGTGACCGGGGGCTGCTCCCGAGCCGCCGCCGCCCGACTTTTGTGACACGGTTCGGGCGAGATCGGACCAGGACGGCGAACGCCGTCACAAAAGTCGGGGCTGGGGCGGGGAGCGTCGGTGCGCGCAGCGGCGCGGACTAGACTCGTGCCTCGTGACCGAGACGCCTGAGCTTCCCGAGGACGACCTGCCCGAGCAGATGCGGGTGCGCCGGGAGAAGCGCCAGCGGATGCTGGACGCCGGCGTCGATCCGTACCCACTGCTCGTCGACCGCACCCACACGATCCGCGAGATCGTCGAGTCGCACGACCCCGAGCAGCTGGGTCCCGACGCCCACACCGGCCTGACCGTCTCGATCACCGGCCGCGTCATCTTCCTGCGCAACACCGGCAAGCTGTGCTTCGTCCGCCTGCGCGAGGGCGACGGCAGTGAGGTCCAGGCGATGCTCTCCCTCGCCGAGGTGGGGGAGGAGTCGCTGGCCGACTTCAAGGCGCTCGTCGACCTGGGCGACCACCTCGGCGTCACCGGCGAGGTCATCACGAGCCGCCGCGGCGAGCTGTCGGTCATGGCCACGGCCTGGCGGATCGCGGCCAAGACGCTGCGGCCGATGCCGGTCGAGCACAAGCCGCTCTCCGACGAGGCCCGCACCCGGATGCGCTACCTCGACCTCGTGGTCCGCGAGGAGGCCCGCCAGAACGTGCGCGTCAAGGCCGCCGTGCTGAAGTCGCTGCGCTCCACGCTGGACCGCCACGGGTACATCGAGGTCGAGACTCCCGTCCTGCAGCACACCAACGGCGGCGCGGCGGCACGCCCGTTCCACACGCACCTCAACGCCTTCGACGAGCCGCAGCTGCTGCGCATCGCGCTGGAGCTGCACCTCAAGCGCTCCCTCGTCGGCGGCATCGACAAGGTCTACGAGATCGGCAAGACGTTCCGCAACGAGGGCGTCGACAACACCCACAACCCCGAGTTCATGATGCTCGAGGCGTACGAGGCCTACGGCTCCTACGACACGATGGCCGAGCTCGTGCAGGACTTGGTCGTCGACGCCGCGCGCGCCGTCGGCAAGACGGTCGTCACGGGTCGCGACGGCACCACGATCGACCTCGAGGCGCCGTGGCGCCGCGCCACCATCCACGAGCTCGTCGCCGAGGCCACCGGTGCGGCCATCGACGTGCACACCCCCGAGGAGCAGGTGCGCGAGGTCGCTCGCGACCACGGCGTCTCGCTGCAGGACGGCTGGGGCGCGGGCGAGGTCGTGCTCGAGCTCTTCGAGAAGCTCGTCGAGCACACCCTCATCCAGCCCACGTTCGTGTGCGACTACCCCGAGGCCGTGCGCCCGCTGGCGAAGAAGCACCGCACCACCCCCGGCCTGGTCGAGGCGTGGGACCTCATCATCAACGGTGTCGAGCTGGCGCCCGCGTACTCCGAGCTCAACGATCCCGTCATCCAGCGCGAGCGGCTCGAGGAGCAGGCCCGCCTCGCGGCGGCCGGCGACCCCGAGGCGATGGACGTCGACGAGGACTTCCTGCGGGCGCTCGAGTTCGGCATGCCGCCCGCCGGCGGCATCGGTCTCGGCGTCGACCGGCTCGTCATGCTGCTGCAGGGCATCGGCATCCGGGAGGCCATCCTCTTCCCGGTGCAGCGCCGCGAGTAGGTATCACCGGTCGCGCGACTGATCTCGTCATCGACATCAGTCCGCAGGGACGCGCTCGGGGCGTCGGAGGCGGAACCTTCGATACCCCAGAGGTGTCCCCCCATGAGAACCGCTTCCGAACAGCTCGACGCCCTGCGGGGCCAAGTACGCGAGGTCGCCCCGGCGGTCACCGGCGACGAGGACCTCGGTCCCTTCAAGCTGCTGCCCGGCGTCTGGACGAACGAGCCCGACCTCGCCGGCCGCGGCTGGAACATGATCGCGCTGCCCTTCGGTCCGCCCCAGGGCGCGACCTTCCGGCCCGCGTACCGGCTGCTGCTCCACCAGTACAACGAGAAGCTGACCTTCAGCCTCGTCGACAAGGCCGTCCCCAACCGCGGGATCGCGCCGGCCAACGGCGGCGTCACCCCGCACGCCGACCAGCTGCTGGTCGCCCTGGACTACGAGCAGGGCATCAACCAGCTCGTCGGCGAGGACTTCCCCGCTTCGGGCCTGCAGGGCGACCCCGGTGGGGCGATCCACCACGAGCCCGGCCTGTTCCTCAACATGTCCGACCCGCTGAACGAGGACGTCGTCGACATCGCGCGGCTCGCCACCGTCCCGCACGGTGACTCCGTGCTGGGCCTGGGCACGGCGTCGATCTCCGACGGACCGCCGTCGATCCCGCCCATCAACGCCCTGCCGCTCGGCGTCAACCAGGACATCGAGAAGAACCCCTACCTGGCGCCCTACAAGCACTTCCACGACAACCTCTTCCGTGGACTGTTCGACCCGCTCGACTCGACGGCGCTGCTGAAGGCCGCGAACGAGGGCGTCGACATCGTGCGCACGACGAAGCTCGAGTTCGACAGCACCGTCGCCACCGGCGGCATCTCGAACATCCCCTTCATCGTGCGGCAGGCGAACGCCTCGGAGATGAAGTCGACCTTCTGGATCCAGGAGGTCCGGCGCGAGGACGGCACCATCGGCCTGCGCCTGCAATACGTACAGGTCGTCCAGCTGGACTTCTTCGACCGCTTCGACGGCGGCCCGGGCCGGATCAAGTGGCCCCACGTCAGCATCAACACGCTCGCGAAGGTCGAGGACGCTCCCGTCCCGTCACCCGCCGGCTACTCGGTCATGCCGAGCTGAAACCACTCCCACCCCTCCTGACAGGACCACCGAGATGACCGACATCCGCTTCGACGGCGACTTCATCCACCTCGAGGGCCTCGTCGTGCGTGCCACGGCGAACGACCTCATGCTCGACGCCACCGCGCGCCGCAGGACCAACACCCCGTTCCGGCGGGCGCTGGTCCACGACTTCGACGACGGCCTGACCCTCAACTGGGACAGCGACTACCCCGGCGGGGTCAGCGTCAACAGCTGCAAGCAGATCCTGGGCTTCAACAACCGGGACTGGCTGATCGTCCGCAGCCGGATCATGCAGCAGTTCGGCACCGACTTCATGCTCGACGGCGGCCCGGACCGGCGCGGGCGACTCTCGACCTCGCTGCGCCGCAACCCCTTCCGGCGCGCACTGGTGCACGGTCCCGGCGACCAGCTGGTCCTGAACTGGGACCGCGACTACACCGGCGGCGTCGTCGTCAACGGCCGCGTGACCATGCCCGACGGCGCGGTCGTCGCCGGTCAGGACGTGGCCGCGACCCTCACGACCCTCGCCGGTCAGGTGACGTCGCTGACCACGCAGCTCACCGCGGCCACGGCGGCGATCGCCGACCTCACGGCCCGCGTGACGGCGCTGGAGTCGGAGGTCACGACATGAGCGTGCGGTCGGTGCGCCAGGCCATGTCCGCGATGGGCCTCGGTGGCACGGGGAACCTCTCGGTGATGCGCGACGTGCTCGGATTCTGGCGCGCCACGCCGCCCCCGGACCCCAGCACGGGGTCACCGGTGCAGGTCACGCTCGGCGAGGCCTTCACCGCCCTCGAGCGCAAGCACGTGCACCTCAACCTGGTCGAGGTCGGCTTCGACGCCGCCTCGGTGACCCTGGCCGCGGCCGACGAGCGGGTGGACTACGCCGTGCACCGCATTCGCCGGATCTACGCCGACGCGTCGCTCGGACTCGGCCGGGTCCAGTACTTCTGGATCGACGTGCCCACGGCGAACGGGTACGAGGACCTCGGCAGCGAGTCCGAGGCCGACGACCTGTCCGACGACTGGGGTGTCCCGAACGACGGGATCGACATGTTCCTCGTCGCGAACATCAGCGACGACTTCGTGGGGATCTCCCCGGTGCCCGGTGACTGCACCAAGGGCGGGAAGTCCGACGGCCTCATCGGCGGTGAGGTCGGGCGCGCGGCGGAGGCCTTCTCCCGCACGGCGGCGCACGAGCTCGGCCACTTCCTCGACCTCTCCCACAACCACGGGGACGACTGCCCGACGGCCACGTCGGCGCGGGAGAACCTCATGGCCCAGACGCGGTGCGCGGTGAGCGTCCGCAGCTCGGTCCTGTTGACCTCGGGCCAGGGCAGCACCGTGCGCGGCCGCTGCCAGACCCGTGCGGGCCAGTGAGACCCGCACGCGAAAGGACGCATCATGCCTGACACCACCCCCTTCGAACAGCGCGGCGACGACGAGCTCGTCGAGCTCGCGCACCGCTCGCGCGGCGACATCGCGAAGGAGTCCCTCGTCGCCCTCGTGCGGCGTGACTCCGACCGCGCCACCCCCGTGGCCGTCGAGCTGCTGACCGCGCACGCCGAGCCGCGGGTGAGGTCGCTCGCGGCGGTCACCCTGGGTCGCACGCAGGATCCCGACGCGCCGGCCGCCCTCACGCGGGCCCTCGCCGACGCCGATCCCACCGTCGTGCGGCGGGCCGCGCAGTCGCTCGCCCGCGTGGGAGACGCGTCGGTCCTTCCCGACCTCGCGCGGTCGCAGCCGTCCGAGGCCACGCCGGCGGGGCGCGCCGTGCTGACGGCGCGGCTGCTGATCGGCTACCGCGCCCACCAGCCCGAGCTGCTCGTGCCGGTCACGGCCGAGATCACCGAGTTCGGCCGGCGTCGCGGCGAGGAGATCGCCTTCGGCGGTCGGGCCAAGGTGGCGAAGGCGACCGTGCTGGCCGCCGTGCGCGCCGAGGTCCCGGCCCTGGCGTTCGCCTCGCGTGAGCTGCTGACGTTCACGTGCTCGGGGGCGGCAGGTGCCGTGGCCCTCGCGGAGGACGTCGGCGAGGTCGACCTGTCGGTGCCGCAGATGCTCGGCGTGATGGTGCGCGAGCGCGTCTGCTCCGAGCGGTACTCGCTCGACTGCTACGTGCTCAGCGACGACCGCGACGCCACCGGCGGCACCCGCCCGTACCTGTGGCTCGTGCGCCCGAGTGGTCGCGTGGTCCACGTGGGTCGTCTGGAGGTGGGCGACGACCGCGCCCGGTTCTCCGTCACCGGCTCGGTGGCGCCCTACGCCAACCCCGTGAAGGTGGTGGGGGAGCGGACCGCGTCGGGCACCCTCACGATCGAGTCGGCGCTCGTGGGCAAACCGGCCACGGGAGCGGCGCGGGCGGCCGCGCCTCCGGCCCGCGAGGCCCTCACGCGGTGAGCCGATTCCGCCGACAGCGAACAGTGGAAGCCACGCCCGTGCATGACGGTTGAGTTAAGCAACTGGACAGGGCGAGTCGGGTCACCAAGACCCGTCTATGCTGAAAAGACCAGTCCAGCAGAGGGGACCGACATGTTCGAAAGATTCACCGACCGGGCCCGACGAGTCGTGGTGCTTGCGCAGGAGGAAGCGCGCATGCTCAGCCACAACTACATCGGCACCGAACACATCCTGCTGGGCCTCATCCACGAGGGTGAGGGCGTCGCCGCGAAGGCACTGGAAAGCCTTGACATCTCGCTCGAAGCCGTCCGCGGCCAGGTCGAGGACATCATCGGCCAGGGCCAGCAGGCACCCAGCGGGCACATCCCGTTCACCCCGCGCGCCAAGAAGGTGCTCGAGCTGAGCCTGCGCGAGGCGTTGCAGCTGGGACACACGTACATCGGCACCGAGCACATCCTGCTCGGCCTGATCCGCGAGGGCGAGGGCGTCGCCGCCCAGGTCCTCGTGAAGCTGGGCGCCGATCTCAACCGCGTCCGCCAGCAGGTCATCCAGCTGGTGAGCGGCTTCCAGGGCAAGGAGTCCGAGACCACGGGCGCCGGCACCGAGGCTCCCGCCGCCGCGTCCAGCGCCGTGCTGGACCAGTTCGGCCGCAACCTGACCCAGGCCGCCCGCGAGGGCAAGCTCGACCCGGTGATCGGCCGGGCCGACGAGGCCGAGCGCGTCATGCAGACGCTGAGCCGCCGCACGAAGAACAACCCTGTCCTCGTGGGCGAGCCGGGCGTCGGCAAGACCGCCGTCGTCGAGTCGCTGGCGCAGGACATCGTGCGCGGCGACGTGCCCGAGACGCTCAAGGACAAGCAGATTTACACGCTCGACCTCGGCGCGCTGGTGGCGGGCTCCCGCTACCGCGGCGACTTCGAGGAGCGCCTCAAGAAGGTGCTCAAGGAGATCCGCACCCGCGGCGACATCATCTTGTTCATCGACGAGATCCACACCCTGGTGGGTGCGGGTGCCGCCGAGGGCGCGATCGATGCCGCCAGCATCCTCAAGCCGATGCTGGCTCGCGGTGAGCTGCAGACCATCGGCGCCACCACGCTCGACGAGTACCGCAAGCACTTCGAGAAGGACGCGGCGCTCAACCGTCGCTTCCAGCCGGTGCTCGTCAACGAGCCGTCCGTCGCCGACTCGGTCGAGATCCTCAAGGGGCTCCGCGACCGCTACGAGGCGCACCACCGCGTCTCGATCACCGACGACGCTCTCGTGGCCGCCGCCACGATGGCCGACCGCTACGTGAGCGACCGGTTCCTGCCGGACAAGGCGATCGACCTGATCGACGAGGCCGGTGCGCGCCTGCGCATCCGTCGCGCCGCGGCGCCGCCGGAGTTCAAGGAGTTCGACGAGCAGATCGCCGACGTCCGCCGCCGCAAGGAGGGCGCCATCGACGCCCAGGACTTCGAGCTCGCCGCGAGCCTTCGCGACGAGGAGAAGAAGCTCATCGCCGCCAAGCACGAGCGTGAGCGCGCCTGGAAGTCCGGCGACCTCGACCAGGTCGCGGTCGTCGACGAGCACCTCATCGCCGAGGTCCTGGCCAAGGCGACCGGCATCCCGGTCGGCCAGCTCAGCGAGGAGGAGTCCAGCCGGCTCCTGCACATGGAGGACGAGCTGCACAAGCGCGTCATCGGTCAGGACGAGGCCATCAAGGCCCTGTCCCGGGCGATCCGTCGTGGCCGTGCCGGCCTGAAGGATCCCCGTCGTCCCGGTGGATCGTTCATCTTCGCCGGGCCCTCGGGCGTCGGCAAGACGTGGCTCTCCAAGGCGCTGGCGAACTTCCTCTTCGGCGACGACGAGGCGCTCATCCAGCTCGACATGAGCGAGTACAGCGAGAAGCACACCGTCTCGCGCCTGTTCGGCTCGCCTCCGGGCTACGTCGGGTACGAGGAGGGTGGCCAGCTCACCGAGAAGGTGCGGCGCAAGCCGTTCAGCGTGGTCCTGTTCGACGAGATCGAGAAGGCCCACCCGGACATCTTCAACTCGCTCCTGCAGATCCTCGAGGAGGGTCACCTCACCGATGGTCAGGGTCGCGTCGTCAACTTCAAGAACGCCGTGATCATCATGACCACCAACCTCGGTGCGCGTGAGATCTCCAAGGGCGTCAACCTGGGCTTCTCCCAGGCCGGCGACGTCGCGGGGACCTACGAGAAGATGAAGGAGCGCGTCGGCACGGAGCTCAAGCAGCACTTCCGTCCGGAGTTCCTGAACCGCGTCGACGAGGTCATCGTGTTCCCGCCGCTGACGCAGGAGGAGATCCTGCGGATGGTCGACATGATGGTCGGTTCCCTCGAGGCCCGTCTGGCCGAGAAGGACATCGACATCGAGCTCACCACCGCGGCGAAGATCAAGCTGTCCGCCGACGGCTTCGACCCCGTGCTCGGTGCGCGGCCGCTGCGGCGCACGGTGCAGCGCGAGGTCGAGGACGTCCTGGCCGAGAAGCTTCTCTACGGAGAGCTCCACGCCGGCCAGATCGTCGTGGTCGACGTCGTGGACGGTGAGTTCACCTTCACCGGCACGTCGAAGGCCGATCTGGAGCTGCCTGAGGTTCCCCCGGCCGTCGAGGCCGGCGCCAGCAGCGACGACTGAGCACCACCAGCAGCACCACCACGCAGGGCCCGGGTCATCGACCCGGGCCCTTCGTGCGTCCCGGCGTGCTCCCGAAGCCGCCCGTGATGAGTCGGTGAGCCGCAGCCGGGCAGGCGAACCGGCGCCCTGACCAGTGGCCGGGCGCGACCGCTCGGCGGGCCTCGGTCGGCCCGCGATTTCCCCTGTCCTCCCAGCGGATTCGCCATGCCCGAAGGTGTGGCGCAAGGCCGACGAACCGCGATCCCAGAGATCAAGAAATAAACTTGATGTCAGGTTCAATGTGATCTAGCCTACACAAAACCCACCTGGGAGGGATGCATGGAGAACTTGACTCGCGAGGGCCCGACGACGGCCACGAAGCCCGCGCTCTCCGTCGAGGACCTGGTCATCGAGTACCGCCTCGCCCGCGGTGGCGTGGTGCGTGCCGTCGACGGGGTCAGCTTCGACGTCGGCGAGTCCGAGATCGTCGGAATCGTCGGCGAGTCCGGAAGCGGCAAGTCCAGCGTCGGGATGGTCGTGGCCGGCTTCCTCAACGCGACCGACGGCCGCCTGCACTTCGACGGGACGACGACCCAGGAGTGGGGCCAGGTGTCGAACTCGGGCCGCGCCGGGGTCCAGATGATCTTCCAGGACTCCTCGACCGCGGTGAACCCGCGCCGCAGCGTCGGCAGCATCATCGCCGAGGCCATCGCCAAGGGCGGCCGGATCACCAAGAGCCACATCCAGCAGAGCGTCGCGTACATCGAGCGCGTCGGCCTCGACCCCGCCCTGGTGAACCGGAAGCCCCGCGAGCTCTCCGGCGGCCAGAAGCAGCGCGTGGCGATCGCCCGTGCGCTGGCCGCACGGCCCGGCCTGCTGGTCTGCGACGAATCCGTCTCGGCGCTGGACGTGTCCGTCCGGGCGCGCATCCTGAACCTCCTCGTCCAGATCCGCCGGGACGAGGGCATCGCGATCCTGTTCATCTCGCACGATCTCGCCGTCGTGAGCCAGCTGGTCGACCGCGTCGTCGTGATGCAGCAGGGGAAGGTCGTCGAGGTCGGCCCGGTCCGCGACGTCATCGATCGCCCCCAGCACGCCTACACGCAGAAGCTCCTGAACGCCATCCCGCGTCTGGAGCGGACCACCGTCAGCACCCATCCGAATCAGCAGTTCACTTCCATGAAAGAGGAGACCTCGTGAAGCGAATCTTTGGACCAGCGCGATGGGTCGCCATTGCGGCCCTCGTCGGCGTCATGTCGGCCTGTACCGGGTCGGACGGCGGCGCCGAGGGCGATGCGTCGATGCTCAAGGCCGGCTCGCTGCTGCAGCCGAGCAGCCTGGATCCGGTCAACGTCACCGGCGGGCACGACATGACCTTCCTGCGGCTCATCTACGACCGTCTCCTCGAGGTCGACGCCGAGACCGGCCAGGTCAAGGAGGGCCTCGCCACCGAGTGGGGCTACTCCGAGGACAAGAAGACGTTCACCCTGAAGCTGCGCGAGGGCGTGAAGTTCTCCGACGGCACGCCGGTGGACGCCGAGGCCGTGAAGGCGAACCTCGACCGCAACTTCAAGCTGACCAAGCTCGGCCTCATCACGTCGGTCGACTCGGTCGAGGTCGTCTCGCCGACCGAGCTGAAGCTCACCCTCGGTGAGGACAGCGCCTGGCTGGCCGAGCAGCTGGCGCACAACTCGGGCTACATGGTGTCCCCGAAGGCGTTCGAGGCCTCCGGCGACGACGTCTCGGGCAACCCGATCGGCTCGGGCCCCTACGTCATCAAGACGAACGTGTCGGGCTCGCAGATCGTGTTCGAGAAGAACGACGACTACTGGAACGACGACCGTGGCTTCTACGAGTCCATCGACCTGAAGTTCTTCAAGACCCCGGTCTCGATGAACCAGGCGCTGCAGTCGGGGCAGATCGACGTGGCGGCCCGGACGGCCCTCACCGACATCGACACCCTGAAGAAGGCCGACGGCATCGAGGTCGAGGTCGACCCGTCGCTGGCGCACTACCACGTGCAGTTCAACATGGCGAGCCCCAAGCTCGAGGACAAGCGCGTCCGCGACGCGTTCAACTTCGCGCTGGACCGCGAGGCGCTGGCCAAGGCCGCCACCGGCGGCTACGGCGAGCCGACGCAGAGCATGTACCCGTCGTCGTCGGAGTACAGCAGCGACGAGACGCAGTCGCTGTACACCTACGACCCGGCCAAGGCCAAGCAGCTGCTGGCCGACGCGGGCTTCGCCGACGGCATCGAGCTCAAGTGCAGCACGTACACCGGTTCGGGCTACGAGACCTCGTCGCCCTACATCCTCGAGCAGCTCGAGGCCGTGGGCATCAAGGTCGACCTGGAGATCAGCGAGCTGACCGAGGTGATGGCCAACTTCTACAAGGGTGGCGACATGGCAGCGGCCGCCAAGGCGCCCGACTGCAACTTCACCAGCTGGCCCAGCCAGCCCACCCCGCGTGACACGTTCAACGCGGAGTACGGCAAGTCGATCTACAACGTCGGCCACGCCGAGGTCGTTCCGTGGGAGATGCTCGCCGACTTCGAGACGACTCTCGATCCCGACGAGCGGGTGACCAAGGCCCAAGCGATCCAGGTCGAGGCCGCGAACAACCCGAACATGGCGAACATGTACACGAAGCCGAAGGCCTACGCGCACCGGACGAACGTCGAGCCGCACGAGCCCAACCTGCTCGAGTTCGACATCGACATGGCCGCGCTGAAGCCGGCCGAGTAAGGAGGGCCCATGCCACATCCCAGTAGCGCAACCCAGGTGTCCGACGACCAGCGTCGCGAGCCGATCCTGTCGGTCCGCCAGCTCGAGGTGGACTTCGGCGGACCCCAGAAGGCAGTCGTCGACGTCTCCTTGGATCTGTTCCCGGGGGAGATTCTGGGAGTGGCCGGACAGTCCGGGAGCGGCAAGAGCCTCACGGCCCTTGCCGCCCTCGGGCTGGCCCCGACGAACGCGCACATCAACGGCTCGATCCGCTTCAAGGGCAAGGAGCTCATCGGCGCGAGCGAGTCCGAGCGGGCGAAGGTCCGCGGCTCCGGGATGACGATGATCTTCCAGGAGACCGTGACGGCCCTCAATCCCGTGGTGCAGATCGAACGACAGATGGAGCTCGCGCTCCGGGCGAACGTCGAGTGCTCGAAGGCCCAGGCCAGGGAGCGCATCGTCGAGGCGCTGAACGACGTCCAGCTCCGTGACGTCGAGCGGGTGCTCCACAGCTACCCGTACGAGCTGTCCGGGGGCATGTGCCAGCGCGTCATGATCGCGATGGCGCTGGTGTGCGGCGCGGACATCCTGTTCGCCGACGAGCCCACCACGGCGCTCGACGTGACGGTCCAGCGCGAGGTCATGGACATCATCCGCAAGGTGACCGACGAGCGGGAGCTGGCCGTCATGCTGATCTCCCACGACATCGGCGTCCTCGACGAGGTGTCCGACCAGCTGGCCGTGATGTACCGCGGCCGGGTCGTGGAGACCGGCCCCTCGTCCGCGGTGATCGCCGACCCCGGACACCCCTACACGCAGGCGCTCATCAGCAGCATCCCCAGGATCCACGGGGCGCACAACGAGTTCATCGAGATGCCCCAGCTCGACTTCGAGGAGTTCGAGCCGCTCCATCACCCAGCGAGGGAAGGTGTCGCGTGACCCGTCTATTCCTACGCCGCCTGAGGGTGGTCATCCCGACCCTCCTGCTGATCACGCTGCTGTCGTTCATGCTGCGCGTGATCATCCCCGGTGGTCCGGCCGAGGCCCTGCTGGGCGGCTCGGACAACCCCGACACCATCAAGATGATCAACGAGAGGTACGGCCTCGACCAGCCGCTGTGGCAGCAGTACTTCAGCTGGCTCGGCGGCGTCCTCCAGGGCGACTTCGGCATCTCCTACGCCACCGGCCTCCCGGTCGTGGACGTCCTGGCGCCCCGCATGGTGTCGACGCTGGAGATCGTCGGACTCGGCATGCTCGTCGCGCTCGTCGCCGGTGGTGGCATCGGCATCTTCGCCGCCATCAAGCGCGAGACGAAGCTGGGCCGCACGGTCTTCGCCGTCTCCGGCCTGGGCGTCTCGGTCCCGGTCTTCTGGATCTCCACGATGTGCGTGGGCATCTTCGGCGCCAGCCTGGGCTGGCTGCCGGTCAACGGCTACACGCCGTGGTCGGAGGGCGTGATCCCGCACCTCGAGTCCATCCTCATGCCGGTGCTGCTGATCGCCGTACCGCCCACGGCCTTCACGATCCGCCACGTCCGCAGTGCCATGGTGGCGGCCCTGGACAGCCCTTACATCCGCGCCGCCCGCGCGATGGGCGTCAGCCCGGCACGGATCAACTTCGATCTCGCGCTGCGCAACGCCGTGGGACCGATCATCACGTTCATCCCGTTCCTGGCCTCGACCCTCGTCGGCGAGCTCGTCATCATCGACGTCGTCTTCGTGCTGCCGGGGCTGGGGGCCTCGATCATCGACGCCGTCCACTTCCGTGACTTCGCCGCACTCCAGGCGATCGTGCTGATGCTGGCGTTCGCGGTCGTGATGCTGTCCCTGATCGCCGATCTGGTGCTGACGGCGATCGATCCCCGTCGCAGGAAGGAGCTCGCATGAGCATCGCCCAGAACCTCGTGCCCGGCCGGGCCGCGACCGCCGGCAGGCGCAACCGGTCCGACGTGGTCTTCACCCCGACGGTGATCTTCGCCATCGCGGTGGTCGCCACCCTGATCCTGGTCGGCCTGCTGGCTCCCCTCATCGCGCCGTACGATCCACTGACGACCGACGCGGACAACACGTTCGCGAACCCGTCGGCGTCGCACTGGCTGGGCACCGACCAGGCCGGACGCGACGTCCTGAGCCGGCTGATGTACGGCGCCGCCGCGGCCTTCCAGGGCACGGCCATCGCCGTCGCGGTCTTCCTCCTCATCGGTGTTCCGTGGGGCCTGGCCGCGGGATACATCGGTGGCCCGCTGGACGAGGTCAGCATGCGGCTCGCGGACGCCATCCTGTCCATCCCGGGCCTGGTGCTGGCCGTCGCGATCACCGGAGTCGTTGGCTCCGGCCTCAACATGTCGATGGTGGCGCTCGGGTTCATCTTCGCGCCGAGCATCGCGATGCTGCTGAGGTCGAACATCCTGCCCATCCGGCGGGCGGACTACCTGCTGGTCGCGCGTTCGCTGGGAGTCAGCAACACGCGCGCCGCCATCCGCCACGTGCTGCCGAACGCCTTCGCGCCGGTGCTGGTCCAGGCGTGCAGCCTGGCGAGCATCGCCATGATCGTCCAGGCGGCGCTGGGCTTCCTCGGCCTCGGCGTGAACCCGCCGCACCCGTCCTGGGGCGGGGACCTGGCGGACGCGTACCTGTTCTTCACGCAGGCACCGTTCGCGACGGTCGTCCCCGGCCTGGTGATCGTGCTGGCGGCCTTCTCGATCAGCCGCATCGGCGACGCGATCCGCGTCGCGCTGCACGTCGGCTGATCCTGCGACGACGAAGGGGCCCGGTCCGAATGGACCGGGCCCCTTCGTCGTGGCGTCACCGAGGTGACGCGACGGTCACTGCTTCGCCGCGAAGGTCGTCGGCGGGACGGCCGAGTGGTCGAGCGGCGCGAACTTGGGCTGGCGGCGCTCCAGGAAGCTCGCCACGCCCTCGGCCAGGTCCGGCCGGGCCGCCGAGGCGCGCATCAGCTCGTCCGAGTGGTCCATGGACTCGATCAGCGGGCGGTCGTAGTGGTTGTACATCTGCCACTTGATGACGGCCATCGCGGTGGGCGACACGTTGTCGGCCAGGTCCCGGGCGTAGGCGTTGGCCCGGTCCAGGACCTCGTCGCGCGGCACGGCGAAGTGGACGACACCGAGTCGCTCGGCCTCGTCGCCCTTGAAGACGCGCGCCGACAGGAGCAGCTCGGAGGCCGTCGCCAGCGACGTCAGGCGGGAGAAGAGCCAGCTGAGGCCGTGCTCCGCGATGAGCCCGCGGCGGGCGAACGCCGTGGTGAACTTCGCGTCCTGCGATGCGATGCGCACGTCGCACATCAGGGCCAGCTGAAGGCCGATGCCGGCGCAGGCTCCGTTGATCGCCGCGATGACCGGCTTGGGGAACCACATCGGGGCCAGCAGCGGTCGGCTGCCGGCTCCGGTGCCGCCGTCCTCCTCGGAGAGGATCTCCATGTCGGCGCCGGCCGAGAAGGCCTTGCCGGCTCCCGTGATGATGACGACGCGCACGTCGTCGTCGTGGGCCATCGTGTCGAAGAGCCCGAACAGCTTGGTCTGGACCTCGCTGTTCCACGCGTTGTAGACGTCGGGTCGATTGAGGGTGATCGTGGCGACCCCGTCCTCGACGTCGACGAGGATCACATCATTGTCCGTTGCTGCCATGGTGTGTCGCATTCCCTTCCGGGGAGGTGTGGTGCTGCCGAAAATCAGAGGGTGGACCTGACGCTCTCCCTGACCGAGGTCCGGATGTCGCGCTTGAGGAGCTTGCCCACGGGATTGCGGGGGAGCTCGTCCATGTACTCGATGAGCTCGGGGAGCTTGTAGACCGCCAGGCCCGCGTCGCGCAGGTGGGAGAGGATGTCGGCCAGCGTCGGCGGAGCCGACTCGTCCCGGGGCACGACGACGACGCAGACGCGCTCGCCCAGCTCCTCGTCGGGGACGCCGACGGCCGCGCAGTCCGCCACGCCGGGCGCCCCGACGACGAGGTTCTCGACCTCGGCGGCGCTGATGTTGAAGCCGCCGCGAATGATGATGTCCTTCTGCCGGTCGAAGTACGACAGGAACCCGTCTCCCTTGATGAGGAACAGGTCACCGGTGCGGAGGTAGCCCTGGTCGTCGAAGGCCCGCTCCGCCAGGTCGGGGCGGTTGAAGTACCCGGGGAAGACGAGGGGGCCGCGGACGCGCAGCTCGCCGGTGTCACCAGCGGTGGTCGTCGAGTGGTCGTTCTCGTCGACGACCCGGTACTGCATCCCGCTGATGCCCGAGGGCCAGGAGTAGCCGGGCAGTCCGTACCAGGGCAGGTGCGTCGACCGCATGTCGGCCGCGGGCACGTCCTCGGGGCCGGCCCACAGGCCGGCGCCTTCGTTCATTCCCCAGCCGTTGACGATCTCGACGCCCCACCGCTCCTTGTACCCCTCGATGAGGGAGCCCGAGGGCGGGGAGCCGCCGGTCATGATCGAGTCCACCGAGGTCAGGTCCAGGGCCGAGTCGGGTGCGTTCAGCAATTGACGCAGGATCGCCGGCGGGAGGATCAGGAACTGGGTCTCGTGGTCGTTGATCTGCTGGATCAGCAGGTCGAGGTCGAGCGGGTGGTGGAGGGCGACCGAACCGGAGAGCTTGAGATTCACGGTGATCGTCAGGCACACGCCGAGCATGTTCGTGACGGGCGCGGCCGCGACCTGGCGGTGGCTGCCCTCGCGCAGGCTCAGGCTCTTGACCAGCGCCTGGCCGCCGTAGTTCCAGTTGTTGTGGCTGAGCGGGCAGCCCTTCGGTTGGCTCTCGGTGCCCGAGGTCCAGCACAGCGTGAAGATCTCGTAGGGGCTGGGTCGCCGCTCGGCCAGGACGTCGGGCCGGGGCTTCGTCTCGGCCATCGTCATGATGTCCGCGAGGTCGATGAGGTGCTCGATCGTCGAGCCGTCCTGCCAGCCGCGCGCGTCGTCGAGCGGCCGGTGGCTCTTGAACGTCTCGGGGGCGATCAGGAAGCGCGAGCCGGTCAGCTCGGCCACGTAGCCGATGTCCTTGGAGCGCCACTGCATCGGCACGGGCGAGATGATCCCGCCAGCGGCGCAGATCGCGAGGTACAGCAGGGGCAGCTCCACGACGTTGGGGGACTGGACGATGACCACGTCGTCCTTCTCCAGGCCCAGGTCCACCAGGCTCGTGGCCACGCCCTCGGCCGCGTCCTTCAGCTGCGACCAGGTCAGGGCCGTGGGGTCCGATCCGATCAGGTCGCGCCGGTTGGGCGGGTCGGAGTAGGCAACGCGGTCGGGGAAGGTGCGGGCCCCGGTGTCCAGATCGTCGAGGAGCGTGTGGTCGGTGGACCACAGCCCGGCAGCGGTGAACTCTTCGATCTGCTCTGGACGATGAAGGATCATGGTTCTCCCTGGCGTGGTTTCAGGTGGTCGGGACCGGCTTCGAGGTCCTGGCGGTGCGGAGGCCTTCGGCGTCGACGACCGACCGGTCGATCTCGCGCTTGAGGATCTTGCCCGTCGAGCCCCGCGGGAGCTCGGCGACGACTTGGTAGATCCGCGGGGTCTTGTAGGCGGCGACCCGCTCGGACATCCACGCCTGCATCCCGGCGACGTCGAAGTCACGGCCCTCGCGCAGGACGACCACGGCCGCGATCTCCTCGCCGAGACGCTCGTCGGGGACGCCCACGACGGCGGCCTCCAGCACGTCCGGGTGCGAGTAGAGGATCTCCTCGAGCTCCTTGGGGTACACGTTGTACCCGCCGCGGATGATCAGGTCCTTGATCCGGTCGACGACCCACAGGTGGCCCTCGTCGTCCATGCGCCCGAGGTCACCGGTGAGGAACCAGTCCTCGTGCCACGCCTTGGCGGTGGCCTCCGGCCGATTCCAGTAGTTCTTGAAGCACATGTCCGAGCGGACCGCGATCTCGCCGATGCTGCCCGGCGGGAGCTGCCGGTGCTCGGTGTCGAGGATGGCCAGCTCGGCACCGGGCCAGGCGATGCCGGCGCTCTGGGGCTTGTGCGGGGCGTCGAGGGGCGGGCAGGCGCCCACCCCCGCCGTCTCCGTGAGGCCATAGCCGGCCAGGACCTCGCAGCCGTACCGCTCCTCGAACCGGCTGGCGACCTCGGTGGGCAGGCCGGCGCCGCCGGAGATGGCGAGCCGCAGCCGCGAGAGGTCGAGCGAGTCGACCTCGGGCCCGACGTTGGACATGGCGTTCCACATCGTCGGAACGCCGGCCAGCAGGGTGACTCCGTGCCGGGCCGCGGTCTCCAGCAGGGCGGCCGCGTCGAACTTCGTCATCAGGGTGACGGGAATGCCCAGCTCGTACGCCGTGCGGATGATCGTCACCTGCCCGAAGACGTGGAAGAGCGGCAGCGCGCTGCCGAAGTGGTCGTCGGACGTCAGGCCGAGCGCCTCGCTGATCGACCTGGCACTTCCCCGGATGCCGTGGTGGGTGAGCTGGGCGCCCTTCGGCTGACCTGTCGTCCCCGAGGTGTACATGATGCAGGCGCCGTCACCGGGCTCGACGGAGCGCGGCAGATCGCTCTCCGTGACCGGCGCGGCCGACTCGTTCAGGTTCCAGACCGGAACTCCGAGCTCCTCGCCGGCCTCCTCGAGGTGGGCCTGCGTGCTGTCGCCGGCCAGGGCGAGGACCGCCCCGGAGTCCTCGAGGAAGTACCGCAGCTCGCCCCGCGTAGATCCGGGATTCACCGTGACCGCGATGGCGCCGATCGCCAGGATCCCGTGGTAGGCGAAGACCCACTCGGCCTGGGTGCCGGCGGCGAGCAGGACCCGCTCGCCCGGTGCGACCCCCGCTCCGGCCAGCCGCGCGCCCCAGGCCGCGGACGCGTCCCGCAGGTCGCGGAACGACCACTCGACACCGTCGATGCGCAGGGCGACGGCATCGGGCTGGCTCTGGGCGTTCGTCCAGATCGGCTGGGCTGCGTTCACCATCGGAGGCCTTTCGGGCGTGGAGGCAGGTGGAGGAGGCGGACTGCGGCTCAGCGGCTCCGGTTGGTCTCCACCTTGGGCTCGCGCGGCATGCCCAGGATCTTCTCGGACAGCAGGTTGCGCTGGACCTGGGATGTCCCGGCGAAGATCGTGCTCGCCTTGGCGTTGAGGAAGCCGGTGATCCAGCCCGCGCTGTCGGTCGGTGCCCCCGGGGCGTCCGGGCCGTCGGGGATGGCGGGACGGCGTCCCTCCAGCGTCAGGACGTTCTCGCCGAGGATGTCCATGGACAGCTCGGTCAGGACCCGGTGGTACTCGGACCAGAAGAACTTGTTCATGGCGCCTTCGGGGCCGATGCCCTGA
This sequence comes from Aeromicrobium phoceense, assembly GCF_013868155.1. Classification (NCBI taxonomy): domain Bacteria; kingdom Bacillati; phylum Actinomycetota; class Actinomycetes; order Propionibacteriales; family Nocardioidaceae; genus Aeromicrobium; species Aeromicrobium phoceense. The sequence goes on along the minus strand of NZ_JACEOG010000001.1, from coordinate 297,831 downwards.
CCGGACAGCGACCGGGTCAGCGCCCGGTAGCCCATGAGTCGCATCGCGAGAACGCGCGCCCGGCACCACGCGATGCGTTGGCGGATGCCCTCCTCGTGGTTGCGGCCGTGCTCGCGGGCCAGCTCCTCCAGGCGGTCGAGCTCCTCGGCGAAGCGGATGGCCAGCACCGCAGCAGCGCCACCGCGCTCGTGCTCGAGCAGTGCCGTGGCCACGCGCCAGCCGTCGTTGACCGGGCCGATCGTGTTCTCGGCCGAGGTGACGGCGTCGGTGAAGAAGACCTCGTTGAAGTCGGCCTCGCCCGAGATCTGCTTGATCTGGCGGACCTCGACACCGGCCTGGTCCATGGGGCACGCGAGCAGCGTGAGCCCGCGGTGCTTGGCGGCCTCGGAGTCGGTGCGGACGAGGACGAAGATCCAGTCGGCCAGGTGCGCGGTCGACGTCCAGATCTTCTGTCCGTTGATGCGCCACTGACCGTCCTCGAGGACGGCGTTCGTGGCGGCACTCGCGAGGTCGGAGCCCGACTGCGGCTCGGAGTAGCCCTGGCACCACTTGTCCTCGCCACTGAGGATGCGCGGCAGGAACTTCTGCTTCTGCTCCTCGGTGCCGAAGGCGAGCAGGGTGCTGCCGAACATCTGGATGCTGAAGACGTCGCTCATGGCGGCTTGGGGGAGCTTGTGGCGCGTGAGCTCCTCGGTGATGGCCACTTGGTACTCGGCGCTCAGCCCGCGGCCGCCGTACTCCTTCGGCCACGAGATGCCGATGTAGCCGCGCTCGTACAGCTCCTTGCGGATGCGCTCGGCGAAGGGATCGTACTCCTCGCGCGGCAGGGTCCCGGCGCCGGCCCAGTCGGTCGGCACGAGATCGCGCAGCACGATGGCGAATTCCTTCTGGAACGCCTGGACGTCAGGGGAGAAAGTGGGGTTCATGCGGCGTCGTTCCAATCTGTGGTGAGCGTCGGTTCAGACGGCGAGGAGGTCGGCGATGCGGGCGCGGTGGCGGTGCGGCGTGCCGAACAGCGCCGACGACGCCTTGGCGCGGCGGAAGTACAGATGAGCCGAGTGCTCCCAGGTGAAGCCGATGCCGCCGTGGATCTGGATGTTGTTGCCCGCGGCCAGGCTGAACGCGTCGGACGCGGCCTGCTTGGCCATGGAGGCCACGACGCTGGCGTCCGGAGCGCCCTCCTGGATGGCCCAGGCGGCGTACTCGGCCAGGAGGCGAGCCGTCTCGACCTCGACGAGTGCGTCGGCGCACATGTGCTTGATGGCCTGGAAGGAGCCGATCGGCCGGCCGAACTGCGTCCGCTCCAGGCTCCACGACACCGACTGGTCGAGCGCGGCCTTCGCGCCGCCGACCATCTCGGCCGCGAGCGCGGCGGCGGCCTTGTCGTTGACCTCGGCCAGGACTTGTCCCGCGGTCTGCGGGCCCACCACGAGGTCGGCCTTCACGTCGCGCAGCACGAGCCGGCCGATGGGGCGGGTGAGGTCGAGGCTCTCGCGCAGGTCGACCGTGACACCGGGTGCGTCGGCGGCGACCCGGAACCACGCCGGGCCCTCGGGCAGCGAGGCGATGACGACGAACTCGTCGGCGGCGTCCGCGTCGGTGACGTTGACCTTCAGGCCCGTGAGCCGGTAGTCGTCGCCGACCTCGAACGCCTTCGTGGCGTGTCCTGGTGCGGACCACGTGCCGCTCTCGTCGGCGATGGCGAGGGTGAAGACGCGCGAGCCGTCGGCGATGCCCCGCAGGGACTCCGCGGCCTCGTCGCCACCCTGCTCCAGCACCCAGCTCGCGGCGATCGTGGAGAAGTAGGGGCCGGCGTACGAGTCCCGGCCCAGCTCCTCGAGGACGATCGACGTCTCGATGAAGCCGGCGCCGCTGCCGTCGACCGACTCCGGCAGGGCCAGGCCCTGCAGACCCAGCTGCCGGGCCATGGTCGTCCACAGCTCGCGGTCGAACTCGTAGCCGGACTTCAGGAGCTTGTTGCGGGCCTCGCTCCCTGAGCGGCGGGAGAGGAAGTCTTTCACCGAGCTGCGAAGGTCTTCTTGCTCCCTGCTGAAGGAGAACTCCATGTCTGCGCCTTTCAGGTCGGGTCTGTCGGGGTCAGCCGCGACGGGGCGAGCGAACGGCCCGACGGCGTGATCGAGATCACGTTAACTCCGAATTGAGTTTGACGTCAACTTTGAAATTGAACTTGACTTCCGTTTCACCTGGGTCTTGACTTCCGGCAAGCCGCACTGTTGGAAATCACTGTGAGGAGCGCCGCCCGTGGGAGTCGAAAAGACTGAGGATCCGGTCATTATCGAGCGCGGAGACGGCGTCGCCCGGTTGACGCTGAATCGTCCCGATCGGCTCAATGCGATGAGCGACGCGATGCTCGATCTGTTCGTCGAGCTGGTTGCGGACGTCACCGCCGACGAGGATGTTCGGGTCATCGTGCTGACCGGCGCCGGCCGCGGGTTCTGCGTCGGGGGAGACCTCGACGCCTTCAGCGAGTCCGGTGACGCCGAGCCCGTCACGCGGGGCGCCTCGATCGAGAAGCTGCACCGCCACATGCGCGCCTCGGAGCTGCTGAGGTCGTCGCACGCGGTGTCCGTCGCCGCGGTGAACGGTGCCTGCGCGGGCGCCGGGCTGTCCCTGGCCGCCGCCTGCGACCTCCGCGTCAGCTCCTCGGCCGCAGTCTTCCGCTCGGCCTTCGTCGACGCGGCCCTGTCGGGCGACTTCGGCGGGACCTGGCTGCTCACGCGGCTGATCGGCGAGTCCCGCGCCAAGCAGATGGCCTTCCTCAACGAGAAGGTCACGCCCGAGACCGCACGGGAGTGGGGCCTGGTGTCCGCGGTGCACGCCCCGGAGGTCTTCGAGGACGAGGTGAGCGCCCTCGCGTCCACCCTGTCGAGGAAGGCGCCACGCGCCCTGGCCGGACTCAAGCAGAACTTCATCGACGCGGCGAACCTGACGTTCGCCGAGGCGAGCGCGATCGAGGCCCAGCGGCACGTCGACTGCTCGCGCACCACCGATCTGGTCGAGGCCGCGAACGCGTTCCTCGAGCGCCGGGAACCCCACTTCACCGGCTCCTGAGCCCCCCACCGACCCAGCCCCCAGCACCGAAGGATTCGACCATGATTCGACTGCGGCAAGTGTGCATCGCCTCTCCCCAGATCACGGACGCCGACGAGCTCGCCGAGATCTTCGGCGTCAACGTCGCCTACCGCGACCCACTGATCATCGAGTTCGGTCTGGAGAACGCGCTCCTGGGCTTCGGCGGGACCTTCGTCGAGTTCATCGCGCCGTTGAAGGACGGCACCACGGCGACCCGCTTCCTGGCGAAGCACCCCGGCGGCGGCGGGTACATGGTCATCCACGACACGGACGAGTACGAGAAGATCCGCGAACGGATCGACGCGCAGGGCGTCCGGGTCGCCTTCGAGAGCACCCCCGAGCTGCGTGGCGCCGAGAACAACCAGGCCGACTACGGCTACGACTCGTTCCGGCACGTGCAGCTCGATCCTCGCTCCGTCGGCGGAACCCTGATGGAGTTCAACCAGACGGACGGCAACGAGGACTACTTCGGTGCCTACGCCCCGGCCGGGACCCGCTGGCAGGAGCTGGTGCAGGGCGACGACCTGCCCAAGATCGTCGCGGCGGAGTGCACCAGCACCGATCCCGACGCGATGGCCACGACGTGGGCGACCCTCATGGACAAGCCGGTCGAGAACGAGGACGGCCATGCGGTCATCAACCTCGACGGTGGGGCGGTCGACCGCTTCGTCGCCGGGGCGGCCAACGCCTTCACCCGGGTGTTCATCGAGGCGTCGGACCCGGAGCAGGTCCTCGAGCGTGCGCGCGCCGCCGGCCACGAGGTCGCGGAATCGGAGTTCGAGTTCTGCGGCGTCCGGTTCGTCATCGTGCCGCGCGCCGGCACACCCGCCCGATGACGATCAACGCCACGGTCGGCTTCACGATCCATGCCGGCACCAACGCGCAGTTCGAGGCGGCGTTCGCGCAGGCTCGCGACGCGTTCCTCGCGGACGAGGGCTGCCTGCGCTACGACCTGCAGCGCGTGCGTGGCTCGGACGTCGACTACGTCCTGCTGGAGGCGTACGCGTCCGAGGACGCCGTCGAGGCGCACGGTGCGAATCCGGCGCTGCGCACGCTCGGGCGCGCGTTGAAGGGCTCGCTGCTGTCGGGCCCCGACGTCGTGGTCCTGGACCCGGCCGGCGAGCAGGTCGAGCTCGCGTCCGGTTCACGGCTGCGCTCGTAGTCCCGGCGCGTCGGGTGATCCCGACGGGTCGTCGGTCGAGCCTGACGTCGATCCCCGGGGCCGGACTCGTAGGATGTGAGGACATTTCGCGCGCCAACCTGTGACGGGGAGGTCTCCATGGACGAGGACGCCGGTGTCCTTGGAGACGGGTCCGGGCCCGCCGCCAACGCTCCCGACGAGCCGCTGCTCAAGCACCCGTCGGTGGTCAAGGAGGTTCCGACGACCGTGCGCGGTCGACGCACCCGCGACTCCCTGATCGCCGGCGCCAAGATCGTCTTCGCGCGCGACGGTTACATCGGCGCGCGGCTCACCGACATCACCGTCGAGGCCGGCTGCTCGACCGGCACGTTCTACACCTACTTCACCGGCAAGGAAGAGGTCATGGCGGCGGTCGTCAACGACGTCCTCGCCGACATGATGCGCCCGGGCGTCGGACGGCTGCGCGACGTCGAGACCGACCCGATCAGCACCATCCGCGCCGCCCACCAGGCGTACTTCGAGTCCTACAAGCGCAACGCGGGCCTGATGGTCGCCTTCGAGCAGGCCTCGACCGTCGACCCTCACTTCGCCGAGATGCGCGCCGTGCGAGGCGACCTCTTCGGCCAGCGCAACGCCCGCCGGATCCGGGAGTTCCAGGATCGCGGACTGGTGAATCCCGACCTGGACCCCTATCTCATCGCCCTGGCGCTGAACGCCATGGTCAGCCGGATGGCCCATCGCGCGATCGCCCTGAAGTCCGACATCGATCTCGACCAGCTGCTCGACGTCGTCACCGAGCTGTGGGCCAACGCGCTCGGACTGGCGCGCTACGAGGGCACCTCCGGATCCTGACGGCGAATTCGCGCCACTCGCCGTGACGGACGGTGGGCTCAACCGGGCAGGGTGAGGCGGCCGTCGGCGGCGAGGTCGAGCAGGCCGTCGTCGAGGAGTGAGTCCAGGCAGCGCTCCCGCTGGGCGGCGTCGGACCAGGCCGCGGCGACGAGCTCGGGCGCGACGGGCCCGGCCGCGTCGCGGACCACGGCCATGAGCGCGCCGCGGCACTGGCGGTCGGTGCCGTGCCACGGCTGGCCGCGCCGGGGCGGTCCGTCGTGCGGGGGATACCCGACCGCGCGCCACCGGCACGCGTCGGCGATCGGGCACGCCTCGCAGCGGGGGGCCCGCGCCGTGCAGACGACCGCGCCGAGCTCCATCGTCGAGGCGGCCCAGGCGGCGGCGACCGCATCGTCCTCCGGCAGCAGCGAGGTCGCCAGGTCGCGCTCGGCCCTCAGCACGCCCTGGGACGGGTACTGCACGCCGGACACGACGCGGGCGAACACGCGTCGCACGTTGGTGTCGAGCACCACGGCCCGCCGTCCGTAGGCGAACGACGCGATCGCGGCGGCGGTGTAGTCGCCGACGCCCGGGAGCGTCAGCAGCTCGTCGTAGGTGCCGGGAACCGCGCCACCGTGGCTCTCGACGATCGCCGTCGCGGCCGCGTGCAGGCGCAGCGCCCGGCGCGGGTAGCCGAGCCGGCCCCAGGCCCGCACCGCCTCGCCCGCCGGGGACGCCGCCAGATCGGCCGGCGTGGGCCACCGCTCGAGCCACGCCTCGAAGACGGGAAGCACCCGCACGACGGGGGTCTGCTGCAGCATGAACTCCGAGACCATGACGCGCCAGGGATCAGGATCCTCGCGCCACGGCAGCGTGCGGCGATGCGCGCCGTACCAGTCGATGACGCGCCGGTGCAGCTCGGCGGGCGGGGGAGTGGTCGCAGGCATGGCGCGTCGATCCTTTCACGCGGCACCGTGCGGATAACGTGGAGCGGTGAGCAACGGGCCGGTCGGACGCGACGTCTACTGGCGGCGGAGGCTGCTCGTCCTCGCCGCTCTCCTCGCGATCGCGTGGGGCGTCGTCCAGCTCGTCGGCCTCACCCGTGGCGACGTCGCGAAGCAGACCGCGGCCACCGAGCCAACACCCACCCCGACCGCGAGCACCGCACCGGCGACGGCCGCCCCCACCGACCAGGTGGCCGTGGCGATCGAGACCGACGCCAAGCCGTGCGAGCCCGACAACGTGAGGATCGTCCCGTCGGTCCCCGCCGGCCAGTTCGCCGGTGGCCCGGTCAGGATCGACCTGATGCTGACGGCGCTCGACGGCACCGCCTGCACCTTCCGCCCCAGTGCCAGCGAGCTGCTCGCCGTGGTCGACACCCAGCGCGCGCCGATCTACGACTCGTCGGTGTGCCGGACCGCCTTCTTCGACGAGGCCGTCGCCGTGCCCGCCGGCTGGAGCACCGTCGCTCCCGTCGAGTGGAACGGTCGCGGATCGGGCTCCGGCTGCGGCAGTAGCGAGGGCTTCGCGCCCCCGGGCAGCTACACGTTGAAGATCGGCACCTACGGCGGCGAGCCCGGCGAGGTCACGTTCAAGCTCGCGCGCCGCGCGCCGGAGACGCCCGAGACCAAGGCCACCACGGCACCCACGAAGAAGCCGACGCCGAAGCCCACGCCGACGCGGCCCAAGGCCAGCTCGACCGCTGGCACCGACTGACCGGGCCTCCGGCGGACGCCGCTCGCTAGTGGACCAGGGCCACCGCGATCGCGGCGATGCCCTCGCCGCGGCCGGTGAGGCCGAGGCCGTCGGTGGTGGTGCCCGAGAGCGACACGGCCGCACCGATGGCCTCGGAGAGCACCTGCGTCGCCTCGTCGCGGCGACCCGAGAGGCGCGGCTCGTTGCCGATGAGCTGCACGCTGACGTTGCCCACCGTGAGCCCGGCCTCCCGGACGAGCTCGGCGGTGCCGCGCAGGAACTCGAGTCCCGAGGCGCCCGCGTAGCGCGGGTCGGCGGTGCCGAACTGGCTCCCGATGTCGCCCAGGCCCGCCGCCGTCAGCACGGCGTCGACCATGGCGTGCGCGACGCAGTCGCCGTCGGAGTGGCCCTCGAGGCCACGCGGCGCGTCGGGCCAGTGCAGGCCCGCCACCCACAGCGGCCGGCCGGCGACGAGCTGGTGGACGTCGGTGCCGATGCCGATCCGGGGAGCGCTCACGCCTGAACCCTAGTCGGGATCAGAACGCGAGCCGCTTGTTGCGGGGCGCGATGACGTACGTGACGCCGCCGCTGCCCTTGAGCCACGCGCGCTCGAACTGGGCACGGTCGTAGACCCGGCGGACCTGCGCGTTCGTGCGACCGGCCGGATCGTTCACGATGACGTCGCCGTCCTTCTCGAAGCCGCGCACGACCATGAGGTGGCCGGGCGTCGAGCTGATCGGCGAGCCGCTGAGCTGACCGCGACCGAAGGCGACCGACGCCACGACGGGCACGCCCTTCGTGATGTACGCCTCGATCTCGCGCAGGTTCACGAGGCGGTGCACCACCGCGTCGGTGCTGTACATCGACGCGTACGCGGTGTTGAAGGGCCACGTGCCCGTGCCCTTGTACGAAGAGTCGTAGGTGTAGCGGGCGGCGTGGTCGACCCAGCGGTCGGCGCCGGAGGCCCACGCGTAGTCGGCGGGCTTCGGGCCGAGGCCGAAGTAGCGCAGGACCATCGAGGTCGAGGTGGGCGAGCACCAGGCCTCGCCGCCACCGCCGTACTGCGGGTAGTGACCGGTGTGGATCATCTGCGACGACATCGGCACCTTGAGGTCGACGGTCTTCGTCATCGTCGTCCGGGAGGTGGCGGCCGACTTCGTGACGTACGTCGACGAGACACCCGAGACGGTCCGGACGATCGGCGACTTCGTCCTCGTGGTCGTGCGCCCCGCCGAGACCTGGATCTGCCACTTCGTGAACGTGCGTCCGGTGGCCGCGCGCACGACATCGGTGTCGACCCGGGCGAGGGCGTCGGCCTGGGCCCCGTAGGTCCGGCGAACGCCGCCGGCGAGACCGTGGCGCCACTGCGCGACGGTCTTCCACGACGAGGCCTTCGAGCCGCTCGCGACCCGCACCTTGACCTTGAGCCACGTGCCGTTCGGCATCCGCGTGACGTTCCACGACGGGATGAGCGCCGTGCTGGCCTGCGGGGTCGAGACCCAGCCGGAGCGCCAGCTCTTGGCCTTGGAGCCCGCGGGAATGACGAGCTTCGGCGTCCAGCGGGTGAGCTGGGGACGCGGGTGGGATGCGGCCTCGGCGGGCGCGGTGGCCAGGCCGGGGGCGATCATGACGGACGCCAGCAGGGCGGTGAGCGCTGCCGCGACGGGGAAGAGTCGGCGGATCACCGCCTCAGGGTAAGTGAAATCTGAGGCCGGTGGTAGCGAAGTGACGTGCAACCCCGGGTTCGGCGCGGTCTGGGGAGGGGGCTGCGGCCGATAGGCTGGGCAGGTGACGATGCGCCTCTACGACTCCGCCAGCCGCGAGCTGCGGCCGCTCGACCCCGTCGTGCCCGGCCAGGTCGGCATCTACCACTGCGGACTGACCGTGCAGGGCCCGCCGCACATCGGCCACATCCGCAAGGAGCTGGTCTTCGACGTGCTGCGCCGCTGGCTCGAGCGGTCGGGCCTCGAGGTCACGATCATCGCCAACGTCACCGACATCGACGACAAGATCCTCGCGAAGGGGATCGAGCAGGGTCGTCCGTGGTTCGACGTCGCCTACGAGAACGAGCGCGCGCTGCACGCGGCCTACGAGGTCCTCGGCTGCCGCCCGCCCACGTACGAGCCCCGCGCCACCGGCCACGTGCCGGAGATGATCGAGATGATCGAGACGCTGATCGAGCGCGGCCACGCCTACCCGGCCACCGACGGATCCGGCGACGTCTACTTCGACGTGCGCTCGTGGCCCGACTACGGCCAGCTCTCCAACCAGCGGATCGACGACATGCAGGACGCCTCCGACGCGCCGCCGGAGGGCAAGCGCGATCCCCGCGACTTCGCGCTGTGGAAGGGTCGCAAGGCCGACGAGCCCGAGTCCGCCTCGTGGCCCACGCCGTGGGGCCGTGGTCGCCCGGGCTGGCACCTCGAGTGCTCGGCGATGGCCGCCAAGTACCTCGGCCACGAGTTCGACATCCACGGCGGCGGCCTCGACCTGCGCTTCCCGCACCACGAGAACGAGCTGGCCCAGTCGCGCGCGGCCGGCCAGGCGTTCGCCCGGGTGTGGATGCACAACGCGATGCTCAACCTGGGCAACTCCAAGATGAGCAAGAGCGTCGGCAACACCCTCTCGGTCAGCGAGGTCGTCAAGCGCGTCCCGGCGATCGCGCTGCGCTACTACCTCGTCGCCGCCCACTACCGCTCGATCATCGAGTTCAGCGAGCAGTCGCTCGCCGAGGCGGCCACGGCGTTCGAGCGCATCGAGGGGTTCTGCGCCCGCGCGGCCGAGCTGGTGGGCGCCGGTGAGCCCGGCTCGGTGCCGGAGGCGTTCGCCGAGGCGATGGACGACGACCTCTCGGTGCCCGCCGCCCTCGCGGTACTGCAGGCCACGATCGGCGAGGGCAACCGCCAGCTCACCGACGGCGACACCGTCCGGCTCGCCGAGACGCTGGCGTCCGTGCGCGCCATGCTCGACGTCCTGGGGCTCGACCCGCTCACGTGGGGCTCCCAGCGCGAGTCGGGGGCGGCCACCGAGGCGCTCGGCCAGCTCGTCGACGCGCTCGTCGCGGCGCGCGCCGAGGCGAAGGCGACGAAGGACTGGGCTCGCGCCGACGAGCTCCGCGACCAACTGACTGCTGCGGGGATCGAACTCGAGGACACGCCCTCGGGGACCCGCTGGAACCTGAAGGGTGGCCACTGATGGCCGGCAACAGCAAGCGCAAGGGCGCGATCAAGAAGACCGGCAAGGGCAATCCCACCGCCGGCTCCGGCGGTCGGCGCCGGCAGGGACTCGAGGGCAAGGGCCCCACGCCCCGCGCCGAGGACCGTCCGAACCACAAGAAGTACAAGATGGCCAAGGCGGCCGACAAGCGCCAGTCCGGCCGGCCGAAGCGCCGCAACGACGACGGCCCCGAGCTCGTCGTCGGTCGCAACTCGGTGGTCGAGCTGCTGCGGGCGAACGTGCCCGTGCTGTCGCTGCAGGTGGCCGAGGGCATCGACCGCGACGACCGCGTGCGCGAGATCTTCCAGCTCGCCGCCGACCACCACGTGCCGCTGCTCGAGGTGGCGCGCGTCGAGCTCGACCGCATCACGTCGGGTGCGGTCCACCAGGGCATCGCGGCCAAGCTCGAGGCCTACGAGTACGCCGACCCCGACGAGCTGCTCGAGCTCGCGGCCGAGCGCGGCGAGAAGCCGCTGATCGTCATGCTCGACAGCATCACCGACCCGCGGAACCTGGGCGCGATCGTGCGCTCGGCAGCGGGCTTCGGCGTGCACGGCGTCGTGATCCCCGAGCGGCGCGCGGCGCAGATGACCGCGGCGGCGTGGAAGACCTCCGCCGGTGCGGCCGCACGGGTGCCGGTCGCCCGGGCCACCAACCTGACGCGCCAGATCAAGGCGTACCAGGAGGCTGGACTCATGGTCATCGGCCTGGCCGCCGACGGCGACGTGGCGCTGCCCGACATGGACCTCGGCAACGACCCGCTGGTGGTCGTCATCGGCAGCGAGGGCAAGGGCCTGTCCCGGCTCGTCGGCGAGACCGTCGACCAGCTGGTGTCGATCCCGATGTCGTCGACGCTCGAGTCGCTCAACGCGGGCGTCGCCGCCGGCATCACGCTCTACGCGATCAGCCAGACGCGCGCCTGAGGACCTGAACCGCTGGCGGTGACGTTCGCGGGGTCGACACGCCGTGACGCACCCCTCAAACGTCACTCCCAGCGCTTCCTCAGCCGCCCAGCACCTGCCGCAGGTAGGCGTTGGTGAACTTGCGCTCGGGGTCGAGGCGGTCGCGCACGGCGACGAAGTCGTCGAACCGCGGGTAGACCTTGCGGAAGTGCTCGGCCCCGAGGGTGTGCATCTTGCCCCAGTGCGGCCGGCCCTCGTGCGCGGTGAAGATGTCCTGCATCGCGGCGAAGTACGCCGTGGGGTCGGTGCGGTGGTACTGGTGCACCGCGATGTAGACGTTGTCGCGCTCGTGCCCCGTCGACATCCAGATGTCGTCTGCCGCGGTGAAGCGGACCTCCACTGGGAACGAGACGTACTGGTCGGTGCGGGCGTACCAGCGCTGCATCTCGGCGATCGCCTCGGCCGCCGCGGCGCGGGGCAGGGCGAACTCCGACTCGCGGAAGCGGACGCGGCGCGGCGAGATGAAGACCTCGTGCGAGGCGTCGGTGTACTCACGCGCGCCGAGCAGCGATCCCGACAGGGTGTTGATCCGGGGGATCAGCGCGGGCCGGCGCGTGGAGAGGCGCTGCACCTGCTCGTAGACCGTGTTCGAGAGGAACTCGTCGTCGAGCGCGTGCCGCCAGCGCGACAGGGGCGCGGGCTCGGTGCCGTCGGCGACCCGGTTGTTGCGCTTCGTCAGCGCCTTGTCGGTGTGGGGGAAGAAGTAGAACTCGAAGTGGTCGTTGCCGTCGACGAGGGCGTCGAGGTCGGCCACCACGGCCGACAGCGGCATCGGCTCCTCGCGGGCGTGCAGCAGGAACGCCGGGACGCACTGCAGCGTCACCTCGGTGACGATCCCGAGGGCTCCCAGGCCCACGCGGGCAGCGTCGAACAGGTCGTGGCCCGCATCGATCTCGAGCACCTGCCCGTCGGCGGTGACCAGCTGCAGCGCGGCCACCGCGCGCGCGATGCCGAAGAGCCGTGCCCCGGTGCCGTGGGTGCCGGTCGACGTGGCGCCGGCGACCGACTGCGGGTCGACGTCGCCGAGGTTCGGCAGCGCCAAGCCCAACGCGTCGAGCCGGCGGTTCAGGTCGTGCAGCGAGATGCCCGCCTGCACGCGCACGAGGCCGCTCACGGTGTCGGCGTGCAGGACGCGGTTCATCCGGTCGAGCCGCAGCTGCACGCCCTCGGGGGCCGCGATGGGGGTGAACGAGTGCCCGGCCCCGACCGCCTTGACCCGCGGGTGGGCGAGCACGAGCGCGACCACCTCGTCGGTGGAGGCCGGGTGCTCGATCGCGTCGGGGCTGGCCGTGACGTTGCCGGCCCAGTTGCTCCACGTGGTCATCCGAAGTTCTTCCCTTCGCCCCGGTAGGTGGGGGTGAGTGAGGCGTGCCCGGCGGCGTCGACGAGGGCCACCCGGTCGAACCGCTCGCACATCTCGCCGGCCTTGGCGTGCCGGAAGAGCACGCGGTCGCCGATGGAGAGGGTGCGCGCGACCTTGCCACGCAGGGGCGACTGGACCTCGCCGGCGCCCTCGGACGGGTAGTACTCGAGCCCCTCGGGCCACACGGGCGTGGGCACGCGCGACTTCCCGGCCGGCCCGGAGGCGATGTAGCCGCCACCGAAGCACGTGGCGGCGTCGCGGGAGGGCTTGCGCACCACCGACAGCGCGAAGAACGCCGCGGGCCGCGGCGTGAAGGCGCGGTAGTCGTCGAAGAGCGTGGGGACGAAGAGGCCCGAGCCGGCGGCCATCTCGGTCACCGACGGGTCGTCGCGCCAGACGTCGAGGCTGCCCGTGCCGCCGGCGTTCACGATCTGCAGGTCGGTCATGCTCCGGACGGCCTTGACGATCTTGCGCCGGCGGCGGCGCAGCTCGGCAGCGGAGCGGCGCTTGACCAGCGCGATGGCCGGCCCACCGTCGGGCAGGCCGGCGATCTGCGCGTCGTAGAACATCAGGCCGACGAGGTCGAAGCCCGGGCGGGCGGCGATCGCGGCCGCGACCCGCTTGGTTTCGCGTCCGGTGTGGACGGGGGAGCGGTGGGCGCCCAGGTGCGCCCCGAGCACGCGCAGGGACGAGTCGACGTCGAGGCACACCCGGATCGGGGGATGGTCCTTCCCGACGACGGAGTCGATGAAGTCCAGTGCCTCCAGCGAGTCGACCATCACCGTGATCGACGCGAGCCGGCGCTCGTCGGCGACGAGCTCCGCGTAGGCCTCGCGCTCGACGCTGGGGTACGCCAGCAGGATGTCGTCGACGCCCTGGTCGGCCAGCCAGACCGACTCGGACAGCGAGTAGGTCATGACGCCGCGGAACCCGTCGAGGGTGAGTGCGTTCTTGATGATCGAGCGCACGCGAATCGACTTGGTGGCCAGGCGGATCGGCACGCCACCGGCCCGTCGGACGAGGTCGCCGGCATTGGCCCACAGCGCCTCCTCGTCGATCAGCGCGAAGGGCGTGTCGAGCAGGCTCGTCGCGCGCAGGAGGCGGTACGGGGGCGTCGGGTTGGGAGGGGCCACGGGGTCAGTATGCATACTGGACGGATGCGTCGTCCCGTCCTGCTGCTCGTGTTGGTGACGTTCATGCTGGCCGGTTGCACGGGCGGCTCCGGGGATCCCGAGCCGCCGGCCACGCCCGACCCCCAGCCAGCACCCACCCAGCAGATCTCCCTCGACGACCTCGGCATCGCCGGCTGGCCGACGCCCGCCGGAGCCGTCCCCGCGCCGCCTCGGCGCCCCGGTGGCGTCTCGGCGTCGGAGTACGACGAGATGGTGACCGCGGTCCGCACGTGGGCCCTGCAGGCCGCCACCGATCCCGGGGCCGTCGGGAACGGCCTGCCGACGTCCCTCGCGTCCGCGATCGAGGACGCCGCCGACGCCCAGACCGAGCCGGGCCTGGCCAGGGCGACGGCGCTGGATCCGGCCCTCGCCCCGCGCGACACCCGGATGACGGCGGTCTGGCAGGTCTCGGACGCCGACGGGGCGGTCAACGTGTCGCTGCAGACCCGCACCGCGCACGAGGTCACGACCGAGGACGGCCTCGTGCGCGTCATCGGTGTCCTGCGCACCCAGGGGGTCGTCGCCGGCGAGGGGACCGACGAGTGGGGCACCGTCACGGGCTGGCAGGAGTTCGGCGCCGCCGACTGCGCGATCGTGCTCGACGGGTTCCTCACCCCGGGCGGCGATGCCGACGACCAGGTCACGGACCTGACCCGGTTCGCCGAGATCGGCAACGGCGACGAGGCGATCACCCCGGCCCTCCCCGAGGAGGAGCAGGTCGACGAGGACTTCGCGGAAGCGTGCGAGGCTGGGCGGGTCTGACCGTCGTTAGGATGAGGCGGGCGGCCACACCGCCGCGCCCCTGTAGCTCAGTCGGTAGAGCGCTTCTCTTGTAAAGAAGATGTCGCGGGTTCGAATCCTGTCGGGGGCTCCACGAGGCGTCAGGCCGTCCACGGGTCCTCGCGCCGCCACAGCGTCGGGAAGTGCAGCGACACCCCGTCCCGGCCCGCCAGGTAGCGCAGCTCGCGCATCGTCACGTCGAGGTCGTCGCCCGCGTACGGCAGGGCGCGCAGCGGACGGGCGAGCGGCCGGAAGAAGTCGTCCCAGTGCGTCACCACCACCCGACGTGCACCGACCGCCGAGACGGTGTGGGTCCAGTAGTCCTCGACGTACTCCGCGCCGAGGAGCCCGAGCTGCCCGATCCCGAGGTACACCGCATCAGCCCGCAGTCCGTCCAGCGCTCCGGGTCGGAAACCGGCGCTGCCCTGGACGAGCGTGGCACCGGCGGCCGGGTGCTCGACCTGCAGCGACCACGCCTCGCCGCAGCGGTAGGCGCTCGCCCGCGCCGGCGTCCGCAGTGGCGCGTCGATCGTGCCGGGATACCGGTCGGGTGGGCAGTGCTCGGATGCCACGGCGGTGACGGTCCACGGACCGAACGCGGTCGGGACTCCCGGCTCGAGAGGACGGCACTGGGCGTCCGGGAGCCCGGCACCGCGGCCGACGTTGAGCGTGGACGTCCCGCCGGCCAGCAGCGCCCCGGTCCGCCGCGCGACCTCGGCCGAGTCCATGGCGTGGTCGAAGTGGCTGTGCACGGGCAGGACGGCCTCGACACGCGATGCCCCGGCGCCGAGGAGGCCCAGTCGCCGGAGACCGTCGCCGATCCGCTCGGGAACCGGCGCGATCCGGCGCAGACCCACCTGGGCGAGGGACGGGCGGGAGAAGAAGCCGTCGACCAGCAGGGCCGAGCCGCCGCACTCGAACGACAGCGTCGACACGCCGGCGAAGGTGACCGACGAGGCGTCCGGGGCGGCCAGCGGCAGGTCGAACAGGGCGTCGTACGTCGACAGGTCAGGTCGGCCGAGCTTCATGCGCATGGGTCGAGACTCTCCCACGCGAGCCGCCGTCGCGCACCCGCTTCGGGCTACGGTCGGGGCATGGAATCCACCGACCTGGCGACCCTCGCTCACGACCACATCGAGATGGCCACATCGGCGCCGAGCGGGCGCAGCGCGGTGGCCCTGCACCCCGGGCGCCACCACCGGCTGCGGCAGACGCTCATCGCCCTGGCGGCCGACCACCGCCTCGACGAGCACGACGCGCCCGCGGAGGCGACGCTCTTCGTGCTCTCGGGGCGCGTGCGCCTCGCGGCCGGGGACGACGCCTGGGAGGGCGGGCCGGGCGAGCTGCTGGTGATCCCGGACCGCCGCCACGACCTCCTCGCGATCGACGACGCCGCGGTGCTGCTGACCACCGTGGTCGACGGGAGCCGATGATCCGGGTCCGCCGCGTCCACGACGACCCGTCGCCCGACGACGGACTGCGGGTGCTGGTGGACCGGCTCTGGCCGCGCGGCATGACGAAGGAGCGCGCCGCGGTCGACGTGTGGCTCAAGGAGGTCGCTCCCAGCACCGAACTGCGCCGCGCCTTCCACGGTGGGGACTTCGACTTCGTGGCCTTCCGCGACCGGTACGCCGCGGAGCTCGACACGAACCCGGCGCTCGACCGGCTGCTCGAGCTCGTCGACGAGCACGAGGTGGTCACCCTGCTGTTCGCCGCCAAGGACGAGGAGCACAACCACGCGATCCTGCTGCGCGACCGGCTCGAGGAGTCCTGAGCTACTCCACCTGGGCGTCCTGCTCACGACGCGTACCTGAGACGATGCGTCCATGGAGAGCCCCCGGCCGCACAGCGACTTCATCCTGACCTTCGCCTGCCCCGACCGGGTCGGCATCGTGGCGGCGATCGCGTCCACGCTGGCGCAGGACGGCTGGACGATCACCGAGAGCCAGCAGTACGCCGACCCCGACACGCTGCACTTCTTCATGCGCGTGCGCTTCGCCGCCGACCGCGAGGTCGAGCTCGAGGACATGCGCGCGGCGCTCGCGCCGGTGCTCGAGCCGTTCGACATGGACTGGGACCTGCACGACGCCACCGCGCCCCTGCGCGTCGTGGTGATGGTGTCCAAGCAGGGCCACGTCCTGAACAGCCTGCTCTTCCACGTGCGCCAGGGTCAGCTGCCCGTCGAGATCGTCGCGGTCGTGTCGAACCACCCCGACTGGCGCGACATCGTGGAGTGGCACGGCATCGAGTTCCACCAGATCCGGGTGACCCCCGAGACCAAGCGCGACACCGAGCAGTTCGTGATCGACCTGATGGAGAGCCGCGGCGCCGAGGCGCTCATCCTCGCGCGCTACATGCAGATCCTCACCGACCAGATGTGCCGCGACGTGCACGGCCGCGCCATCAACATCCACCACTCGCTGCTGCCCAGCTTCAAGGGCGCTCGCCCCTACGAGCAGGCCCACCGTCACGGCGTCAAGGTCATCGGCGCCACGGCGCACTACGTGACGGCCGACCTCGACGAGGGGCCGATCATCGAGCAGGACTTCCGCCGCGTCGACCACCGCTCGTCGGCGGCCGAGCTGGCGGCCATGGGCCAGGACCTCGAGGCCCGCGCGCTGGTGAGCGCGGTGCGCGCCCACGCCGAGCACCGGGTGCTGCTGAACGGCATGAAGACGGTCGTCTTCGACTGAGAGCGGTCGGGGGGCCGGCCCCGGTCAGGTGTCGCGGCCCTGTGCCGCCGACGCGTCGGCGTCGACGTCCGCGACGGTGGGTGCCGTGAGCGCCGCCACGGGATCACCCCCGGCGGTCAGCGACGCGTCGATCCGCTCGTTGGCGTAGCGCAGGATCTCGGCGATCGTGGCCGTGACGGGCACCGCGAGGAACGCGCCCGTGATCCCGAAGATCGAGCCACCGGCGGTGACGGCCATCAGCACGACGGCCGGGTGCAGGTTCATGCTCTTGCCCTGCAGCATCGGCGAGAGCACGTTGCCCTCGAGCTGCTGCACGGCGACGATCACGGCCAGGATGATGAGGGCGTCCCGGGGGGAGTTGGTCACCAGGGTCACGAGTACCGCGATCGCGCCACTGGCGAACGCACCGACGATCGGGATGAACCCGCCGATGAAGGTGATGACGGCGAGCGGCACCCACAGCGGCTGGCCCACGATCGCCAGCGCGGCGCCGATCAGCACGGCGTCGATGAACGACACGAGCGCCTGCGTGCGGATGAAGCCGCCGAGGGTGTTCCAGGCCCGGTAGAGCATCTCGCGCAGGTGGCCGCCGACGCGGTGGCCGCCGAGGCGCTCGACCCACGGCAGGAAGCGGTGGCCGTCCTTGATGAACAGGAAGGTCAGGATCAGCACGAGCACCGTGTTGAGGACCACGTTGGTGGCCACGCCGATCGTGGACAGCACGCCGCTGCTGATGTCGCCGGCGCTGTTGCGCAGCCAGTCCTCGACCGAGTTGAGGGCGTTCGAGATCTGTCCCGCCTCGATGGGCAGCGGCCCGTTGACGAGCCAGTCCTGGACCTCGCCGACGCCCTTGGCCGCACGATCGGCGATCTCGGGCGCCTCCTCCACCAGCTGGGGGATGAGGATCGAGAACAGGAAGCCGAGCGCCGCGAGGAACGCGAGCATCACCACGCCGGCCGCGGCGGCCGCGGGGACACCCTGGTCACGCAGGCGCTTGGTCGGCGGGCCGAGCACGGTGGCGAACAGGATCGCCAGCGACACCGGGAACCAGATCATCCAGGTGCGGCCGACGCCCCAGCCGAGCACGTACAGCGCGGCCGCGACGACGATGATGCGCAGGCCCCAGCGCTGGAGCACGACGAAGCCCTGGTCGATCATCACGGCGCGGTCGCGGATGCGTGTCTCTGTCACTCCACAACCCTATCCGTGCAGTTCCCAATCCACCGGCTCCGCGCCCTGGGCGACCAGGGCCGCGTCGGCCCGGCTGAAGGGGCGCGAGCCGAAGAACCCCCGCGACGCCGACAGCGGACTGGGATGGGCGGACTCGATCCGGGGCACGTCGGCGAGGCGCGGCGCCAGCGACTGGGCGTCGCGGCCCCACAGGATCGCGACGAGCGGGCCACCGCGCTCGACGAGGGCGGCGATCGCGCGGTCGGTGACCGCCTCCCACCCGCGGCCGCGGTGGCTGGCCGCCTCGCCGGGTCGCACGGTGAGGCAGCGGTTGAGCAGCATGACGCCCCGGTCGGCCCACGCCGACAGGTCGCCGTGCGGTGCGGGCGCGATGCCGAGGTCGGCCTCGAGCTCGCGGTAGATGTTGACCAGGCTCCGCGGCAGCGGTCGCACGTCCGGACGGACCGAGAACGACAGGCCCATCGGATGGCCCGGAGTGGGGTAGGGGTCCTGACCCGTGACGAGCACCCGCACCTGCGCCAGGGGGGTGCGGAAGGCGCGGAAGATCGCGTCCGGCTCGGGCAGGTAGGAGCGGCCGGCGGCGATCTCGGCGCGCAGGAAGTCGCCCATCTCCGCGATCTGGGGCGCGACGGGCTCCATCGCCTCGGCCCAGTCCGGGGCCATCAGGTGCTCGAGGCTCACTCGGGCTTCCTGAGGGCGGTGGGGGCGAGCGCACTGGCGACCAGGCACAGCGCGAGGGGAACCAGGAAGGCCGTGGTGAGCGGGACCCAGTGGGTCAGCAGCCCGATGATCGAGGGTCCGCTGAGCAGGGCCACGTAGCCCATGCCGGTGACCCGGGCGATGATCGCCGCGCCGTGGCGAGGATCCACGTTGCCCGCCGCGCTGAAGAACTGGGGCACGCACCCGGCGAGGCCGATGCCCACCACGGCCCAGCCGAGGATGGCGACCGCCGGCGTGGGCGCCACGATCGCGATGCCGAGGCCGACCGCCCCGAGGATCGACGCCCAGCGCACGAACGGGCCCGGCCCCGTGACGACGACGATGCGGTCCACCAGGAGCCGGGTCACGAACATCGTCGCGCTGAAGGCGCCGTAGGCCACCGCGGCCACGGCCTCGGTCGTGCCGAGCTCGTCGCGCAGGTGGACGGTGCTCCAGTCGTAGGCCACGCCCTCGGCGAGCATCAGCGCGAACGCGAGCGCGCCGAGGAGCACGATCCGGGCGGTCCACGGCGGCCGCGCGAGACCCTCCTCGCGGTCCTGCACGTCGTGGTCGAGCAGGTGCGGCCGCACGAGGGCGACGAGCACGAGTCCGAGCACCGCGAACACCAGGAAGTCCAGGGGCACGGGCCACCCCAGCGCCAGCATCGTGCCGCCGAGGGCCGAGGCGATGAAGCCGCCTGCCGAGAACCAGGCGTGGAACGAGGACATCACGGGCCGGCCGTACGCCCGCTCGACGGTGACCGCCTGGGCGTTCTGGGCCACGTCGACGACACCGTTGGTGGCACCGAGGAGGCCCAGCGCGGCGGCCAGCGTCCACACGTCGGTCGCGAGCCCCGGCAGCGGCAGGGACAGGCACATGAGCACCAGGGCGACCGTGACGGCGCGCGCGCTGCCGGTGCGGTCGACGAAGAAGCCGGCGGCCTGCATGCCCAGCCACGCGCAGGCGCCCATCCACAGCAGCAGCGTGCCGAGGGTGGCGGCTGAGATCCCGGTCCGGTCCATGACCACGGGGATGTGCACGATCCAGGCCCCGAGCAGGAAGCCGTTGGAGAACAGGAGGGTGGACGTGGCCACGCGTGCCCGCCCGATCGTCGCTTCCACCACGGCACGAGTGTAGGAGGGCTCCGGTGGGGCCGACCGGTAGCATGGGCGGGTTGTGTCTTCTGCCATCGCCGACTACCGCCGCCTCTGGGGCGCAGCTGGATTCTCCTTCGTCGCGGTGGCGTTCCTGGGGCGCATCCCGCTCGCGATGAGCCAGATGGGCGTACTGCTGCTCGTGGCCCAGTCCACCGGCAAGTACGGCATCGCCGGTGCCACCGCGGGCGCGCTCGCTGTCGCCAGCGCGATCGGCTCGCCGTTCTTCGGTGCCGCCGCCGACCGCGTCGGCCAGCGCCCCGTGGTGCTCACGCAGTCGATCCTCGGGTCGATCGGTCTCGTCGCGATCGTCGTCTGCTCCGACCGGGGCGTCTCCTCGGGCGCCCTCATCGCGGTCGCGGCAGTCACCGGCCTCGTGATGCCGCAGGTCGGGCCGCTGGCCCGCGTACGGTGGCGTCCGGTGCTGGCCAAGCGGGTCGACGAGGGTCGCATCCGCCAGTCCGAGGTGAACCGCTTCGTCGACCTGGCCTTCTCCTACGAGGGCGCGGGGGACGAGGCGTCCTTCGTGCTCGGCCCGGCGCTCGTCGGCATCCTCGGCGTGCTGGTCGGGGCCGACGGAGCGCTGCTGGCCGCCGCCGTGCTGCTCCTCGTCTTCGGCTCGTGGTTCGCCGTGCACCGCACCGCGGCGCTCGTGCCCCGCGGGAGCGAGCACGCGCCCACGCACGGTGTGAAGCTGTGGACCGCCGCGTTCATCGTGCTGGCGTTCGCCGTCTACCTCATGGGCACGTTCTTCGGCAGCATCCAGGCCGGCTCCACGGTCCTGGCCACCCAGCAGGGTCATCCTGACGTGGCCGGCCTTATCCACGCGGTCCTCGGCGTCGGCAGCATGATCGCGGCGCTGTCGCTCGCGGCCGTCCCGGTCAGCGTCCTCTACGCCACCCGCATGCTGTGGGCGTCCGGCGCGATGGTCGCGCTCTCCCTGCCGCTGCTGCTCGTGCAGACGATCCCGCAGGTCGTCGCCGTGATCGCCGTGCTGGGCTTCGCGGTGGCGCCCTACCTGATCAGCGCGTTCGCGCTGGCCGGCCTCATCGTGCCACCCGCGCGGATCGGCACGGCCATGACCTTCATGGCCGGCGCCACCGGACTGGGCTACGCCACCGGCGCGTCGCTCGCGGGACGTGCCGCCGACGGTGCGTTCGGTCCGTCGGGGCCCACGCCGGCCTTCGCCGTCACGATCGGCGCGATGGTCGTGGCGTTCGTGGTCTCGGTCGCCACCCAGCGCATCCTGCGCAACGCCCGCATCGTCTCCTGAGTCAGCGCCGCAGCGCGGCGGTCAGCCGGTCGCGGGCCTGCGGCCACTCGTCGTCGAGCATCGAGAACGTCACGGTGTCGCGCCACGACCCGTCGTCGCGCGGCTTGTGCTTGCGCAGCACGCCCTCGCGCTGGGCCCCGAGGCGGGTGATCGCCGCCTGCGAGCGCTCGTTGCGGATGTCGGTGTGCCACACGACGCGGACGCAGCCGAGGTCGTCGAAGGCGCGGGTGAGCAGCAGCAGCTTCGCCTCGGTGTTCAGGCCGTTGCGCCAGAAGCGGCGACCGATCCAGGTGTGGCCGATCGCCACCGTGCGCAGCTCGTCGTCGACGTCGTAGAAGCACGTCATCCCGGCCACCTCGCCGCTGCGCAGGTCGACCTGCGCCCACGGGACCAGCGACGGGTTGGCCAGGGTGCGCTCGATCCGCGCGGCGGCCACCTCGGGCGTCATGACGTCCCACCCGCGCAGGTGCTCGAAGACGGCGGGGTCGTCGCCGGCCCCGGCGAGGCCGGCGGCGTGCTCGGGACCGAGCGGCTCAAGGCGCACCAGCGTGCCGCTCAGCGTGACGGGCGTCCTCCAGGAATCGGTCATCAGCGGGTCAGCCGGTCGAGGAAGGCGATCATCAGCGCCTCGCGGACGCGCGGGGGAGCGACGTCGACCAGTGCGTTGACGGGGCCGAGGCGCTCGGGGACCGCCACCTGACCGCCCTCACCGGCGAGACCCGCCAGGGCGAGCAGGCCGTCGAACGCCTCGTCGTCGAGCGTGTCCGGGTCCAGGCCGGCCGCGGCCTCGGCCAGCAGCGGGTCGATCCGGATCGGGCCGGAGGCGGCCGCGGCTGCGACGGACTCGCGCAGCGCCTCCAGGAACTCGGACACGGATGCGGCGGTGGCCGCCGAGATCGTCAGGTGCAGGTTCGCGGGCTCGTCGCCGAAGCGCATCTGCGGCTGGACGAACCAGCCACGGTCGAGCATCAGGTCGCTGATCGTGAACACGTCGACGGCGTCGTCGGTGCCCACCACGACGAGCGAGGTGTCGGGACGCTCCACGAGGTGCAGGTGGTCGATCGCCTCGATGCCCTCGGCTAGCCGCCGCGTGCCGTCGAGCGTGCGCCGGACGAGGTCGCGGTAGCCGTCGTCGCCAATCAGCTGCACCACGGCCCACGCGGCCGCGAGGGGCCCGCCCGACTTCGTGGACTGGGTCGTCGAGTTCAGCATCGTGTAGCCCGGCCAGTCGGCGTGCGCGAAGAACTGGGGGCGGCGCAGGGCGGCGTCGGCGTGCAGCAGCAGCGACACCCCCTTCGGCGTGTAGGCGTACTTGTGCAGGTCCACCGAGATGCTGGTGACACCGGGCACGGCGAAGTCCCACGCGGGAGCGCCCGGCGTCCACGGCAGGATCCAGCCGCCGATGCACGCGTCCACGTGGAACCGCAGGCCGCGCTCGCGGGTGACTGCGGCGAGGTCCTCGACGGGGTCGATCACGCCGTGGGCGTACGACGGGGTGGAGGCCGCCACCAGCACGACGCGGTCGCCGAGCCGGTCGATCGTCCCGGCCATCGCGGCGACGTCGGCGCGATGGCCCGGGCCCACGGGCACGGTCACGAGCTCGACGCCGAAGTAGTGCGCCGCCTTCGCGAACGCGGCGTGGATCGTGGTGGGCACCACCAGGGCCGGGCGCTCGACCCCGGCCGCGTCGCGGGCGGTCTGCACGGCCAGCAGGATCGACTCGGTGCCGCCCGACGTGACGGTGCCGACCACCTCGTCACCGCCGTGCAGGGCCGACCGGGCGAAGGCGACGAGGTCGGACTCCATCGAGAGCAGGCTCGGGAACGCCGTCGGGTCGAGACCGTTCGTGGCGGCGTACATCGCGATGGCCTGCCGGGCGACCTCGTCGGCCTCCTCGAGCCCGGAGTCGTAGACGTAGGCCAGGGTCCTGCCGCCGTGCGTGGGCAGGTCGCCCTGCCGTCGGGCGGCGAGCTCGGCGAGGATCTGGTCAGGTGACATCGAGGCTCCTGAGGCGGTCGTCGAGGCGGTAGCCGCGCAGCAGCACGAGGCTGAGGGCGGCCAGGGCGGCGGGCAGCACCGAGAACCCGAGGGCGATCGCGAGGCGCGCGCTGTCGGGCTGGGCCACCGTGACGTCGCCGGTGGAGGACACGTAGCCGCCGGCGGTGAGCACGAGCGCGAAGATCCCGGGCCCGAGTGCCAGGCCCAGCGTCTCGCCGGCGGTCCACACACCCGTGAAGACGCCGATGCGGTTCGAGCCGCTGCGCTGCGCGTCGTCGGCGGCGACGTCGGGCAGCATCGCCATGGGGAACACCTGGGCGCCGGCGTAGCCGATGCCCACGAGGGCGGCCGCGACGTAGGTCAGGCCCGTCCACCCGGCGTGGGCCGTCAGCAGGGCGGCCATGCCGACCACGAGGAATCCGGTGGCCAGGCCGTACCCCGACCGCTTGCCCCGCGTGGCGGCGTAGCGCTCCCACAGCGGCGTGACGAGCAGCGCCGGACCCACGAAGGCCACGAAGAGGAACGTGTTGGCGGCGGCGCTGTCGAGCAGGTCGTCGGCGACGTAGGCGACACCCGCGAGCACCGTGCCGATGGCCGCCGCCTGCACGACGAAGGTCAGCAGGACCGCCCGGAAGTCGGGGTTGGCGGCCACGAGCCGCAGCTGGTCGGCCAGGGTGCCGGCGGCGGTCTGGGTGGGATGCTCGGGCGCGCCACGGGTGCCCCACCACGACCCGAGCACGCCGAGTGCGATGAGCACCCCCACGTAGACGCCCATCGCGGCGTGGCCGAGCTGGTCGGCCACGATCGGCGCGGTGGCGCCCGACAGCAGGATCGCCAGTGCCAGCACCACCACGCGCCACGTCATGAGGCGGGTGCGCTCGGCGTAGTCCAGCGTCAGCTCGGCCGGCATCGCGACGTAGGGGACCTGGAAGAACGCGTACGCGCTCGCGCAGCCCAGGAACGCCACGGCCACCCACGCGGAGGCGAGCGCGCTCGGCTCGGAGGGGCCGGCGAACATCACGGCGAACAGGACCGCGAGCGTGAGGCCCGCCCGGACGAGGAAGGGCCGGCGGCGACCCGAGGGATGGGTCGAGCGGTCGCTGATGCGTCCCGCGATCGGGTTGAGGACCACGTCCCACGCCTTCGGCGCGAAGACCAGGACTCCGGCCAGTGCCGCGCCGATGCCGATCTCGTCGGTCAGGTAGGGCAGCAGCAGGAGCCCGGGGACGGTGCCGAACGTCCCGGTCGCGACGCTGCCGAGCGCGTACCCGCGGCGGACCCGGGCGGGAAGCTCAGCCGTCACCGTCGGACGGCCCGATGTCGCGCACGGCCGCGAGCTCGGCCAGGAAGGTGTTGGCCCAGCGCTCGATGTCGTTCTCCATGACTTGCTTGCGCAGGGCGCGCATCCGCTTGCGCAGGTCGACCGGGTTGGCCTGCATCGCGCCGAGCAGCGCGTCCTTCATCCCGTTGATGTCGTGGGGGTTGACCTGGAAGGCCTGCTTGAGCTCGCCCGCGGCTCCGGCGAACTCGCTGAGCACGAGCGCACCGCGGTCGTCCCAGCGCGTGGCGATGTACTCCTTCGCCACGAGGTTCATGCCGTCGCGAAGCGGAGTGACCACCATGACGTCGGCCGCCCGGTACATCGCGGCCATCTCCTCACGCGGGAACGACGCGTGCAGGTACTGCACCGGCTGCTGGCCGATGCGCCCCATGTCGCCGTTGATGCGCCCGACGAGGCGGTTGATGTCGTCGCGCAGGACCCGGTACTGGTGCACGCGCTCGCGCGACGGGGTGGCCACCTGGACGAACACGGCGTCGTCCACGTCGATGACGCCGTCGCTGACGAGCTCGCCGAAGGCGCGGAGCCGTTGCGGCAGTCCCTTGGTGTAGTCGAGGCGGTCGATGCCGATGAGCACGTGGCGCGGGTTGCCCAGGCTGTCGCGGATCTCCTGGGCGCGGGCGGTGACCTCGGGGGTGCGCGAGAGCTGCTCGAAGCCGCGGGCGTCGATCGAGATCGGGTAGGCCCGGGCGAGCACCTTGCGCCCGTCGGGCAGGAACACCGTGTCGCGCACCGTGCGGTGGCCGACGCGCTGGCGGACGAGACGGGCGAAGTTCTGCGCGCCACCGGGCATCTGGAAGCCGACGAGGTCGGCGCCGAGCAGGCCCTCGAGGATCTGGCGCCGCCACGGCAGCTGCTGGAACAGCTCGGTGGGTGGGAAGGGGATGTGGAGGAAGAACCCGATGAGCAGGTCGGGACGCAGCTCGCGCAGCATCTGCGGCACCAGCTGGAGCTGGTAGTCCTGCACCCACACCACGGCGCCCGGCGCGGCCAGCGTGGCGGCCTTCTCGGCGAAGCGGCGGTTCACCGTGACGTAGGAGTCCCACCACTCGCGGTGGTACTCCGGGGTGACGACGACGTCGTGGTAGAGCGGCCAGAGGGTGCCGTTGGAGAAGCCCTCGTAGTACTCCTCGACCTCCGCCTCCGACAGCGGCACGGGCACGAGGCGCAGTCCGTCGTGCTCGAACTCGTCGAGGTCCTCCTCGGCGGCGCCGTGCCAGCCGATCCACGCGCCGCCGCGCAGCTTCATGACGGGCTCGAGCGCGGTGACCAGTCCGCCGGGCGACGTGCGCCAAGAGATCTCGCCTTCGGCGTCGATCAGGCGGTCCACCGGCAGCCGGTTGGCGATCACGAGGAAGTCAGCTTGCTCCGGCGCCATGGGGCCACCATAGGGGAGAACGGGTGCCCCCGCCCCGGAGCGGGCGTCCGGGTCCGCCCGATTCTCGCGGGGGAATGACAACCGTGTGATTCCGCCGGTACGATCAGGGGCATGGCAGCGGTGGAGAGTCACGACCAGGTGGTCAGCGCGGGCGCATTGTCCGACCGCGACCGCGAGATGCTCGAGCTCGAACGCCTGTGGTGGAAGTACGCCGGGGCCAAGGAGCAGGCGATCCGCGACAAGTTCGACATGACCTCGACGCGGTACTACCAGATCCTCAACGCGCTGATCGACTCCGAGGACGCCCTCGCGCACGACCCACTGCTGGTCAAGCGCCTGCGCCGCCTCCGCTCGCAGCGCCAGCGTCAGCGCCAGGCGCGACGCACCGGCTCCGATCGCTGAAGTGGACCAGCCTCCCCTCGAACCGCGTGACGACCGGCGTGACCCCGAACGGCGCGGCGCGGCCTGGACCGTGATCGTGCTGCCCGCGGTGTGGCTCGTCCTGGGCGTCGCCGGCGGGTGGGCCATCATCGAGGCCGTCCGCGACGACGAGGCGCCCGCGCGGTCCGCCGAGCGCACCACGACCGGCCCCACGCCCACCGCGAAGGCCACGGCGAAGAAGTCGGCCAAGCCGAAGCCGAAGAAGTCGGCGACGCCTAAGACGGAGCCGACGACGGAGCCCACCACCGAGCCCACGGCGACGCGCTCGATCGGCGTCTCGGTCTACAACCAGATCGGCATCGGCGGTCTCGCGGGGCGTGTGGCCGGCCAGGCGCAGGCGGCCGGGTGGACGATCGGGGCGATCGCCGACTGGCGCGGCAACGTGCCGCAGGACACGATCTACTTCCCGGCGGGCCGCCAGGGCGAGGCGGCGCTGCTCGGCGCCGACCTGGCGATCTCCCGTCTCATGCCCGCCACCGCGGGCATGTCCGGAACCAACCTCACGGTCGTGCTGGCCAGCCCCCGCTGAGTCCCCGTGCCCCCGCG
The DNA here is from genome assembly GCF_013868155.1 of Aeromicrobium phoceense. Classification (NCBI taxonomy): domain Bacteria; kingdom Bacillati; phylum Actinomycetota; class Actinomycetes; order Propionibacteriales; family Nocardioidaceae; genus Aeromicrobium; species Aeromicrobium phoceense. The sequence goes on along the minus strand of NZ_JACEOG010000001.1, from coordinate 270,866 downwards.
CCATACTTTTCCCATGACCGACCCGGGGCGCACGCTGCTCGCGCTCGACTTCGACGGCACGCTCGCACCCATCGTCCAGGATCCCGCCTCGGCCTGGATCCATCCGGGCTCGCTGGCCGCCCTGCGCCGGCTGGGTCCGGTGCTCCGTGAGTTGACGATCATCACCGGACGCCCCGTGGACCAAGTGCGGCGGCTCGGCCGCTTCGAGGACGGGCCGGGGCTCGACCGCATGGTCGTGTGCGGTCAGTACGGGGCCGAGCGCTGGGACGCCGCGAGCGGCGAGGTGCGCCAGCCGCACCGCCCCCAGGCGGTCTCCGACCTCGCCGCGCGGCTGCCGCAGTGGCTCGAGGAGCACGACGCGTCCCGGATCCGGATCGAGGACAAGGGGCTCGCGATCGCGCTGCACACGCGCGGCGTCGCGCCGGGCCTGCTGGACGAGCTGCGTCCCCAGATCGAGGCGCTGGCGGCCGAGGTCGGACTGCACCTCGAGCCGGGCCGCCAGGTGATCGAGCTGCGCTCCGCCGGCACCGACAAGGGTCAGACCCTGCGTCGCGTGGTCGGCCGCGTCGAGCCCGGTGCCGTGATCTACGCCGGCGACGACCTCGGCGACCTGCCGGCCTTCGAGGAGGGCATCGCCCTGCGCGAGCAGGGGATGGACGTCACGCTCGTGTGCTCGGCCTCCGACGAGCAGGACGCGCTGCTCGCGCTGGCCGACGTGGTGCTCGACGGCCCCGACGCCGTGGCCGCGTGGCTCGGCGATCTCGCCGACCGGTTCGCGCCCGCCTGACCCTCCGTTTGCCGTCTCGTCATCCGGACGGAGTGGACGTATCGTGAGACGGCCATTTAGTCTGAAGCCACTCATCCCGAGGGGCAGAGGGACACGGCCCGACGAAGCCCCAGCAACCAGCCGATCACCGGCCAGGTGCTAATTCCGTCCGCGGTCGAACGTCGACCCGGAGAGATGAATGGAGTCTTCGTGAGCGTCACGACCCCCGAGACCACCACCCTCCGCGAGGGTGCCTTCGGCCCCGCCACCGCCCTGAAGTGCCGCGAGTGCGGCGCCACGCGCGAGCTCGGTCCCCACTACGCCTGTTACGAGTGCTTCGGTCCGCTGGAGATCGCCTACGACTTCGGCACGGTGACGCGCGAGCAGATCGAGGCGGGCCCGGCCAACATCTGGCGCTACAAGGCCCTGCTGCCGGTCCCCGACGACATCGAGAGCAGCCCGAACCTCGAGCCCGGCTTCACCCGCCTGCTCGACGCCCGCAACCTCGCCGCCGAGCTCGGCCTGGCGAAGCTGTGGGTGAAGGACGACAGCACCAACCCCACCAACTCCTTCAAGGACCGCGTCGTCGCGTGCGCGCTGAGCGCGGCCCGCGAGTTCGGCAGCAAGGTGTTCGCGTGCCCCTCCACCGGCAACCTCGCCAACGCGGTCGCCGCGGCCGGCGCGCGGGCCGGCATCCGCACGGTCGTGTTCATCCCGAGCAACCTCGAGACGCCCAAGCAGGTGAACTCGGCGATCTTCACCGAGAACCTCGTCGCGGTCGACGGCAACTACGACGACGTCAACAAGCTGGCCAGCGAGATCGCCGGCGAGGAGGACGGCTGGGCGTTCGTCAACGTGAACGTGCGCCCCTTCTACGCCGAGGGCTCCAAGACGCTCGGGTACGAGATCGCCGAGCAGCTCGGCTGGCGCCTGCCCGACCAGATCGTCATCCCCGTCGCCTCCGGCTCGCAGCTGACCAAGGTGCACAAGGCGTTCGGCGAGCTCATCGCGCTCGGCCTGGTCGAGGACAAGCCCTACCGGGTGTTCGGCGCGCAGGCCACGGGCTGCAACCCCGTCGCCACGGCGTACAAGGACGGCGTCGACGCGATCCGGCCCGTGCGGCCCGACACGATCGCCAAGTCGCTCGCGATCGGCAACCCGGCCGACGGCATCTACGTGCTCGACATCGCCCGCTCCACCGGCGGCGGCGTCGAGGAGGTCGACGACGACCAGATCCGCGACGGCATCGTGCTGCTGGCGCGCACCGAGGGCATCTTCACCGAGACCGCGGGCGGCACGACCGTCGCCGTGCTGAAGAAGCTCGTCGAGACCGGTCAGCTCGACCCCGAGCTGGAGACCGTGGTGATCAACACCGGTCACGGCCTCAAGACGCTCGACGCCGTCGCCGGATCCGTCGGCGCCCGCGCCACCATCGCCCCCACCTACGACGCCTTCACCGCGGCCGGCATCGCCTGAGCCGTCCGACCGAACCACCCGAGGAGACCCCCATGGCCGTGTCCGTCCGCATCCCCACGATCCTGCGCAGCTACACGAACGACGAGTCCCAGGTCAGCGCCGAGGGCGACCGCCTCAGCGACGTGCTGGAGTCGCTCGAGACGACCTACCCCGGCATCCGGGCGCGCATCGTCGACGAGGACGGCAAGCTGCGCCGCTTCGTCAACGTCTACGTGGCGGAGGAGGATGTCCGCTTCGCCGACGGCCTCGACACCCGGACCCCCGACGGCACCCAGATCTCGGTCATCCCGGCCGTCGCTGGCGGCTGCTGAGTCCCTCCACGGCAATCCCGCGTAGGAGGATCGGGGCTGCTGCCGATACGCTGGCTCTGGTCCGGCCGCGGGCCTTTCCGCGCAGAACAAGGTGGTCTCATGGTGCATGGCACCGTCAAGTGGTTCAACTCCGACAAGGGTTACGGCTTCATCGCCGTCGAGGGCCAGGACGACGTCTTCGTCCACTGGTCCAAGATCGCGATCAACGGGTTCAAGACCCTCGAGGACGGCCAGAACGTCGAGCTGGAGGTCGTCGACGGCCCCAAGGGACGTGAGGCCGAGAACGTGCAGCCCCTGCACTAGCGCTTCGGGCGACCTCGGGTGCGGGGTCGCTTGATCGGTGGGGATTAGCACTCGTATAGTGAGAGTGCTAGTTCCACTTCTACTTATGTCGGAGACACGCACCCATGGCCAAGTCCATCGCATTCAACGAAGAAGCCCGGCGCGGGCTCGAGCGGGGCATGAACCAGCTCGCCGACGCCGTCAAGGTCACCCTCGGCCCCAAGGGCCGGAACGTCGTCCTGGAGAAGAAGTGGGGAGCCCCCACGATCACGAACGACGGCGTCTCCATCGCCAAGGAGATCGAGCTCGAGGATCCCTACGAGAAGATCGGTGCCGAGCTCGTCAAGGAGGTCGCCAAGAAGACCGACGACGTCGCGGGTGACGGCACCACCACCGCCACCGTCCTGGCCCAGGCGCTCGTGCGCGAGGGTCTGCGCAACGTCGCCGCCGGCGCCAACCCGATGGGCCTGAAGAAGGGCATCGAGATCGCCGTCGAGGCCATCAGCGAGCAGCTGCTCGCCATGGCGAAGGACGTCGAGACCAAGGAGCAGATCGCCTCCACCGCCTCCATCTCCGCCGCTGACACCACGGTCGGCGAGATCATCGCCGAGGCGATGGACAAGGTCGGCAAGGAAGGCGTCATCACCGTCGAGGAGTCGAACACGTTCGGCCTCGACCTCGAGCTGACCGAGGGCATGCGCTTCGACAAGGGTCACCTGTCGGGCTACATGGTCACCGACCCCGAGCGCATGGAGACCGTGCTCGAGGATCCGTACATCCTGATCGTCAACAGCAAGATCACCACCGTCAAGGACATGGTCCCGGTGCTGGAGAAGGTCATGCAGACCGGCAAGCCGCTGGCCATCATCGCCGAGGACGTCGAGGGCGAGGCGCTGGCCACCCTCATCGTCAACAAGCTGAAGGGCACCTTCAAGTCCGTCGCCATCAAGGCGCCCGGCTTCGGTGACCGTCGCAAGGCGATGCTGACCGACATCGCGATCCTCACCGGTGGCGAGGTCATCAGCGAGGAGGTCGGCCTCAAGCTCGAGAACGCCGACCTGACGCTGCTCGGCACCGCGCGCAAGGTCGTCACGACCAAGGACGAGACCACCATCGTCGAGGGTGGCGGCGACGAGGCCCAGATCCAGGGCCGTGTGGCGCAGATCAAGGCCGAGATCGAGAACAGCGACTCGGACTACGACCGCGAGAAGCTCCAGGAGCGCCTCGCCAAGCTGGCCGGCGGCGTGGCCGTCATCAAGGTCGGCGCGGCCACCGAGGTCGAGCTCAAGGAGCGCAAGCACCGCATCGAGGACGCCGTCCGCAACGCCAAGGCGGCCGTCGAGGAGGGCATCGTCCCCGGCGGCGGTGTCGCGCTCGTCCAGGCCAGCAAGGCCGCGTTCGAGAAGCTCGAGCTCGAGGGTGACGAGGCCACCGGCGCGAACATCGTCCGCGTCGCCACCTCGGCCCCGCTGAAGCAGATCGCCATCAACGCCGGCCTCGAGGGCGGCGTCGTGGCGGAGAAGGTCGCCAACCTCGAGCAGGGCCAGGGCCTCAACGCGGCCACCGGCGAGTACGTCGACATGATCGCGACCGGCATCATCGATCCGGCCAAGGTCACGCGCTCGGCGCTGCAGAACGCCGCGTCGATCGCCGCGCTGTTCCTGACCACCGAGGCCGTCGTGGCCGACAAGCCGGAGCCCGCGGGCGCGGCCGGCGCGCCCGACATGGGCGACATGGGTGGCATGGGCGGCATGGGCTTCTGATCCCAGCTGTTCCACGGGACCCCGGCACCTCACAGGTGCCGGGGTTCCGTGCGTCCGGGGGTGCGAGGATGTCCGGCGTGACCTCCTGGCTCGACCTGTCCCGGACCGACGACGCGATGACGCCCGATCACCGGGACCGGCTCGTGGCCGCCGGCGTGGACCCTGCCCGTCTCGACGCGCTCGACTGGCGGCGGATGGACGGGCCGCTGCCCTCCTGGTGGAACGACCTCGGCAACGCGCTGTACGCGGCGCCCGGGGCGCGGCTGCCCGACCACGTCGTCGCGGCGCTGACCACCTTCTACTTCCAGGACGCGCTGATCGTGGTCGGTGCGCCGATGGACCACCTGACGTCGCTGCTCGTCGGCGGGAACGAGGCGACCGTCTTCCTCGACGAGCGCGTCGTGCTCACGGCGGGGGAGCTGTACTGCGGTCCGGGCTCCTCGATCGTCCTGCACGGGCCCCTCGTGGCCACCCGGTCGCCCGTCGTCGACGCGCGCAACGGCGGCCGTGTCGTGGCCGCGGGCGACCAGCTGTGGGCGGCCGGGGTCTACATCGCCACCGACGACATGCACCGGCTCGAGGACGCGGTCACGGGGGAGCGGATCAACCCCTTCGGCGCCACGATCCGCATCGGTCACCACGTGTGGCTGTGCCGTGAGTCGGTCGTCTCGGGCCACGTCGAGATCGGCGACCACGTCTGCGTCGGTCTGAGGGCCGTCGTGCGGGGTCAGAAAGTGCCTCCGAACGTGGTGGTGGCGGGGTCACCGGGACGTGTGGTGCGTGAGGGAACCACGTGGTCGTTCGACGACGCCCCATGAGCCCAAGAAATCGCCTCTGATGCTGGAAACTTCAAGTTACCCCTGAGGCTTGTGCGCGAATCGATGCGTTCGCCTGCACGGATCGCGACAAACCGCAGTCTGGGGAAATGTGACGTGCGCTACATGCGGGAATTTGCAGAATGCCCTGACACACGTCCCGGCATGGCCTACTTTCGAGGGGAAAGACAGGGGCATCACGTCATTCGGTGGCCGTCGGAGGGGGAATCCGGCGGAGGGAGACATCGGGTGCGGGGGAACCGGGCCGGGGGGCTGGCCTACGGGCTTGTATCGGCACCACTCAACGACGCTCTTGGCTGAGTACGCAGACACGACGGCACGTGTGCCGCGGTGAGGCGGAGGGGTCCGCAGCACGTCACCGCAGGTGCGCATTGGGGAGTTGGCATGACTTCAGCGATCGACGGGCGCGATGAAACCGTCCTTCCGCTGCGCCTGGTGGAGCCCATCACCAGCGACCCCGGCACCGGATCACCTTCGGTCCACCGGGAACTCACGGCGATGCCCACGGGGCGTTCGTCACTGGAAGCACTCGTCCGCCAGGGACTCGTCGGGCACCTCGTCGTGCTCGCGGGAACGATCGTCGCCGGCCTCGTCGTCGGCATGGCGCCCGGGGCCCTCACGGCCCTGTCCGCCGGCGTCGTCCTGTGGCTCGGCTTCAGCCTCGCCGCGCTGCCGGCCTACGAGCGGGCGGGTTCGCTGCGTCCGGCCAAGCGACTGATCGCGGTCCTCGCGCTCGGTGCGCTGGCCACCCTCGTCCTGTCCGACGTCGTCTCGGCCGAGCTGCGCGCCGCCGTGGTCGTCCTGAGCGTGACCGCCTCGCTGATCGTGGCCTCCGCGCTCGTGCACCGCACGGCGCTGCGCCGGGTGCCCACGCTGCTGGTGGGTCCCGCCGACGCGGTCAACCGGCTCGCGGCCCGCTGGGAGGACCGTCACGACCTCGTCGTCGTCGGGCGCTGCACGTGGGACTCCACGCAGCCGCTGGGCAGCGCCACGGTGAACTCCGTGGTCCGCGACGTCCCGAAGCTGCTGCGCACCGTCCACGGGGCGCGGGTGGTCATCACGGCCGACCAGGCCCTGGGCGACCCGTCGCTGCGTCACCTCGCGTGGGGCCTGCAGCGGGCCGAGATCGAGTGCCTCGTGCTGACCGACATGAACGACTACGTCGAGTTCGTGCGGCCCACCCGGGTCGGCGACCAGCTGGCGCTGGCCCTGGACCCGCCGAACAGCCACCTCGTGGGCCAGGCGATCAAGGCCTTCTTCGACCGTGCGTTCGCGGTGCTGGCGATCATGTTCGGCGCGCCGCTGATGGCGCTCATCGCGCTGGGCATCCGCCTGGACACGCGGGGGCCGATCATCTACCGGCAGGAGCGCACGGGCAAGGACGGCGTGCCGTTCACGATCTTCAAGTTCCGCACGATGGTGGTCGACGCCGACCAGCGGGTCGAGGACCTGCGCGAGCTCAACGAGGGTGCGGGCCCGCTGTTCAAGATGGCCCAGGACCCCCGGGTCACCCGGGTCGGCCGGATGCTGCGCCAGACGTCGCTCGACGAGCTGCCCCAGCTGTTCAACGTGCTGCTGGGCGACATGGCGCTGGTGGGCCCCCGCCCGGCCATCGAGAGCGAGACGTCGCAGTACAGCCAGTGGGTGTGGCGCCGGCTGCACGTCAAGCCCGGCATGACCGGCCTGTGGCAGGTCAGCGGCCGCTCGAACCTCTCGTGGGACGAGTCGATCCGACTCGACCTGATGTACGTCAACAACTGGAACCTGCGGATGGACCTGACGATCCTGCTCAAGACCGTCGGCGTGGTCCTCGGTCGCAAGGGCGCCTGGTAGGACACGAGCCCCCCGGCAGAACGGCCGCCGCCCCTCGGGGCGACGGCCGTTCTTGTGCGTGTGGCGGGAGCGCCGGTCAGTGCTCGGTGATGGTGCCCGCGCCGACCGTGCGGTTCGTGGCCTCGTCGATGAGGATGAACGACCCCGACTGCCGGTTCCGCTGGTAGGGATCGACCATCAGCGGCTGCGTGGTACGCAGCACCACGCGACCGATCGCGTTGAGCCCGAGGCTGCCCGGCGCCTGGTTGCGGTGCAGGGTGTTCACGTCGAGCTCGTACTTGATCTCCTTGACCAGCGCGCGGGCCGACCGGGTGGTGTGCTTGATCGCGTACTTGCCGCCGACGGTCATGGCGTCGCTGTCCATCCAGCAGACCATCGCGTCGAGATCCTGGGTGACGACCGGCTGGTTGTTGGGGCGCACGATCATGTCGCCGCGCGACACGTCGACCTCGTCCTCGAGGCGCACGGTGACCGACATCGGCGCGAACGCCTCGGCCAGCTCGCCCTGCGCGGTGTCGATCGCCTTGATCCGGCTGGGCAGCCCGCTGGGCAGCACCAGCACCTCGTCGCCGGGGCGCATGACGCCGCTGACGACCTGGCCCGCGAACGCGCGGTAGTCGCCCTGGCCGTTCTGGGGACGGATGACGTACTGCACGGGGAACCGCACGTCGACGAGGTTGCGGTCGCTCGCGATGTAGACGTTCTCCAGGTGGTGCAGCAGCGACGGCCCCTCGAACCAGTCCATCTCGGCCGAGCGCGAGACGACGTTGTCGCCCGTGAGCGCCGAGAGCGGGATCGTCGTGACGTCGGTGAACTCCAGGCGCGCGGCGAAGTCGACGAACTCGTCGCTGATGCGCTTGTAGACGTCCTCGGACCAGTCGACGAGGTCCATCTTGTTGATCGCCAGCACGACGTGCGGCACGCGCAGCAGCGACACGAGCGTGGCGTGGCGGCGGCTCTGCTCCTGCAGGCCCTTGCGGGCGTCCACGAGGATGATCGCGAGGTCGGCGGTGGAGGCGCCCGTCACCATGTTGCGCGTGTACTGGATGTGCCCGGGCGTGTCCGCGATGATGAACTTGCGCTTCGGCGTCGAGAAGTAGCGGTAGGCCACGTCGATCGTGATGCCCTGCTCGCGCTCGGCGCGCAGGCCGTCGGTGAGCAGCGCCAGGTCGGTGTACTCGTCGCCACGCTGGGCGCTCGTGGCCTCCACGGCCTCGAGCTGGTCGGTGAAGATCGACTTGCTGTCGAACAGCAGCCGGCCGATGAGGGTGCTCTTGCCGTCGTCGACCGAGCCGGCCGTGGCGAATCGCAGGATGTCCATCAGAAGTAGCCCTCCTTCTTGCGATCCTCCATCGCAGCCTCACTGACCTTGTCGTCGCCGCGGGTGGCGCCGCGCTCGGTGATGCGCGTGGCGGCGACCTCGGCCACTACCTCGTCCGGCGTGGTGGCGGTCGAGGGGACCGCCGCGGTCAGGGTGGCGTCGCCGACGGTGCGGTAGCGGACCGACTCGACGAACACCTCCTCGTCGTCGCGCGGCTGGCAGTGCTGGTTGATCGTGAAGTACATGCCGCCGCGCAGGAAGACCTCGCGCTTCTGGGCGTAGTAGATGTCGGGCAGCTCGATGTCCTCGCGGGCGATGTACTGCCAGATGTCCAGCTCGGTCCAGTTCGACAGCGGGAAGCAGCGGATGCTCTCGCCCGGATGGATGCGGCCGTTGTAGAGCGACCACAGCTCGGGGCGCTGGTTCTTGGGGTCCCACTGCCCGAAGTCGTCGCGGAAGGAGAACACGCGCTCCTTGGCGCGGGCCTTCTCCTCGTCGCGCCGGGCGCCGCCGAACAGGGCGCTGAGGCCGTGCTGCTCGGTGGTGCGGATCAGGACGGGCGTCTGGATGCGGTTGCGCGAGCCGTTCGGCTCCTCGCGCACGAAGCCCTCGTCGATCGCGTCCTGGACCGAGCCGACGATCAGCCGGACGCCGAGCTGCTCCACCACGCGGTCGCGGAACTCGAGGACCTCGTCGAAGTTGTGCCCGGTGTCGATGTGCACCACCGGGAACGGAATCGGGCCGGGCGCGAAGGCGCGCACCGCGAGGTTGAGCATCACGACCGAGTCCTTGCCGCCGGAGAACAGCAGGGCGGGCCGCTCGTTCTCCGCGACGAGCTCGCGGATGATGTAGATCGCCTCGGCCTCGAGATGGTCGAGCTGGCTCATGCCGTAGCGACGCGACTCACGCGTGTCGGTCATCGACGTGTTCCTCCCCATGGGGTCGAGCGGTGCTGCGGGGACGCGGCCGCTGGGCATTCTCGTGCGGCCGACAGCAGGCATCGGCTGTGCCACAATCGTCGCCCATGGACCCGTGGCTCCCCGGACGCGACCACTTCGTGGACAGTGCGGGCCCCGGGTGAGCGCCGACGCGGTGCTGCGCGGCCACCAGCTCGACGGGCTCGAGCTGATCCTGGGCGGGTTCCTCGACGCGGTCGACGGCTACTGCCTGCCCGGACGGGTCCCGGCGGACTGGCCGCTGGAGGCCAACCTCGCGGTCCCGGCCGACGCGGCCCGTGAGGCGGTGGCCCAGGGGTCGCTGACGCTGACCGATCCCGACAACACGCCGCTGGCCGTGCTCGTGCTGACCGACACCCGCCCCAACGACGACGGCACCACGTGGCTGGCGGGCCGGCTGCGGGCCGTGCGGGCCGCCGAGCACCCTCCGGCCCGTGGGTCCCGCCTCGTCGTGCCGGTGAACCTCGGCGACCACGTCGTGGCGCTCTTCGGTGGTCGGGTCGGCGCTGCCGACGTCCTGCGCGCCGTGGACCTCGCGGCGGGCCGCCCGCTCGCCCTGGTCGGCGTCGGCGACGACGCCTGGGCCGGCGACATGGCCCTCATGGAGGAGCTGCGCCGCTGTGCCGAGCAGGTGCCGAACGCCGCGGCCTGGTACCTCCCGGCCCCCGCCGTCAGCGAGACCACGACCTCGCAGGAGGTGCTCGCGATCGCCCTGCGCTCCCTCGGGGTCCGGGACCCGCTCGACTTCCGCAGGCCCGGCGTGCGGGAGGCCCGCGGTGCCGTGCTGCTGCTCACGGGGCTCTCCGGCGCCGGCAAGTCGACCGTGGGGCGTGCCGTGGTGGAGGCGGTCATCGCCCGCGGCCTGGCACACGCGGTCCTGCTCGACGGCGACGACGTGCGCCGTGAGCTGTCCGACGGGCTCGGGTACAGCCGGGAGGACCGCGCCAGGAACCTGACCCGGATCGCGTGGGTCGGTGCCCGGGTCGCCGAGGCCGGCGGCCTGGCCGTGTGCGCTCCCATCGCTCCCTTCGCCTCGGTGCGTCGGGCGATGCGCGAGCGCGTCGAGCCGCGCTCGCAGTTCCTGGTCGTCCACGTGGCCACGCCGCTGGTCGTCGCCGAGGCCCGCGATCGCAAGGGCCTCTACGCCAAGGCGCGCGCCGGCCTCATCCGCGACTTCACCGGGATCGACTCGCCGTACGAGCGCCCCCACGACGCAGACCTCACGATCGACACGTCGCTCATGGGGGTGGGGGAGTGCGTCGAGGCCGTGGTAGGCCTGTTGCGGGAGCGAGGCGTCGTCGCCGGGTCGTGACGGGGGTGGCGGCCGCTCCGTGTGACCTGGTTCACACTCCCCGCTAGGATTCACCCCATGCCGCCGGGGCCCACCGAATCGCCCTTCGCCGTACCGCCGGGAGTCGATCCCGACGCGTTGGCGCGGGCGCTGCACGACGCCCACGACTCCTTCCTGTCCACGGGAGCCGTCGACGGCCCTGTCCGGTCGGTGGTCAGCGAGTCGTGGCGGCGCAGCCTGCTCGGCGGGCTCGACCCCGAGCGCGCCCTCGCGGCGATCACGCTGGACTCCTCCCGGCTGGAGGAGATCCGTCGCGACCACCCGCTGGCCGCCGGGATGCCCGTCGTGCGGCGGCTGCTCGTCGAGAGTGCGGCCGACGCCGGCCTGCTGGTCGCCGTGAGCGACGCCGCGGGCCAGCTGCTGTGGGTCGAAGGGGCCGCGCAGTTGCGCCGCATGGCCGAGGAGATGAACTTCGTGCCGGGCGCCGACTGGAGCGAGGCCAGTGCCGGCACCAACGCGCCGGGCACCGCACTGGCGCTCGATCGCGCCGTGTCGCTGCTGGGGCCCGAGCACCTCGCCCGTCAGGTGACGCCCTGGAGCTGCTCGGCCGCGCCGGTGCACGACCCCGACACGGGGGCCGTCCTCGGGGTCATCGACCTCACGGGGGGCGCCGAGGTCGCGAGCGCGACGAGCCTGGGACTGGTCCGCGCCACGGCGGCGGCGGTCGAGGCCGAGCTGCGCCTGGAGCGCGTCCGCGGTGCGGCGGCGTCGCGCACGAGTCCCAGCCCCGGAGTGAGGCGCCCGCGGATCGACGTGCTGGGCGTCCGTGGGGCGCTGCTGCACCACGGGACGACCACCACCCGGCTCAGCGCCCGTCACAGTGAGATCGCGCTGCTCGTGGCCGCGGCCGACCGCGGCCTGACCACCGCCGAGCTGGCGGTCGCGCTCAGCGACGACGAGCTGCCCGAGGTGACGATCCGCGCCGAGCTGTCCCGGCTGCGTCAGGTCCTCGGCGGCGTGCGCCTGGAGTCGCGGCCGTACCGGTTCGCCGGGGCGGTGGACACCGATGCCCAGCGGATCCGCGACGACCTCGCCGCCGGTCGGCTGCGCCAGGCCGTCGCGCGCTACCGCGGGCCGATCCTGCCCGACTCGCAGGCGCCCGCGGTGGTGGCGGCCCGCGACGACCTGCACCAGCTGGTGCGCTCGCACCTGCTCGTCTGCGACGACCCCGACGCGCTGCTCCCGTTCGCCGACACCGGGCACGGCCGTGACGACTTCGAGGTCTGGGAGCGCATCGCCCGCGTCCTGCCCGAGTCCTCACCCCGTTTCGCGCAGGTCGCCGACCACCTCGAGCGGCTCGACGCCGAGCTCGGCTGACCGGACGTACGTTCACGCAACGTTGCGCTGCCTACCGTCGGGCCATGCGGTGTGAGCCCCCTCACATCCGTCCCCCGACGAAGGAGTCAGCACTATGGCCGTCTACGCAGCGCCCGGCACCGAGGGCAGCGTCGTCTCCTACAAGCCGCGCTACGACCACTGGATCGGCGGCGAGTACGTCGCCCCTGCCAAGGGCCAGTACTTCGAGAACGTCTCCCCGGTCAACGGCCAGGTGTTCTGCGAGGTCGCCCGAGGAACCGCCGAGGACATCGAGGCCGCGCTGGACGCCGCCCACGCGGCCGCGCCGGCATGGGGCAAGACGTCCACGACCGAGCGGGCGATCATCCTCAACAAGATCGCCGACCGCATCGAGGAGAACCTCGAGATGCTGGCCGTCGGCGAGACCTGGGACAACGGCAAGCCCGTCCGCGAGACGATGGCCGCCGACCTGCCGCTCGCGGTGGACCACTTCCGGTACTTCGCCGGCTGCATCCGCGCCCAGGAGGGCTCGATCAGCCAGATCGACGAGGACACGGTCGCGTACCACTTCCACGAGCCGCTCGGCGTCGTCGGCCAGATCATCCCGTGGAACTTCCCGCTGCTGATGGCCGTGTGGAAGCTCGCTCCGGCGCTCGCGGCCGGCAACGCGATCGTCCTCAAGCCCGCCGAGCAGACGCCGGCGTCCATCATGCTGCTGATGGAGCTGATCGCCGACCTGCTTCCCCCGGGCGTCCTCAACGTGGTCAACGGCTTCGGTGCCGAGGCCGGCGCCCCGCTGGCGGCCAGCAGCCGCATCCGCAAGATCGCGTTCACCGGCGAGACGACCACGGGCCGGCTCATCATGCAGAACGCGGCGCAGAACCTCATCCCCGTCACCCTCGAGCTGGGCGGCAAGAGCCCGAACATCTTCTTCGAGGACGTCGCGAGCGCGGACGACGCGTTCTACGACAAGGCGCTCGAGGGATTCACGATGTTCGCCCTCAACCAGGGCGAGGTCTGCACGTGCCCCAGCCGCGCGCTCGTCCAGAACTCGATCCTCGAGCAGTTCCTGCCCGCAGCGACCGAGCGCACCAAGGCGATCAAGCAGGGCAACCCGCTGGACACCGAGACGATGATCGGCGCGCAGGCGAGCAACGACCAGCTCGAGAAGATCCTGTCCTATATCCAGATCGGCGTGGAGGAGGGAGCCCGCATCATCACCGGCGGCGAGCGCGTCGACCTCGGCGGCGACCTGTCGGGCGGCTACTACGTGGCGCCGACGATCTTCCAGGGCCACAACAAGATGCGCATCTTCCAGGAGGAGATCTTCGGCCCGGTCGTCTCGGTGACCGGCTTCGACGACTTCGACGACGCGATGGGCATCGCCAACGACACGCTCTACGGTCTCGGCGCCGGCGTGTGGAGCCGCGACACCAGCACCGCCTACCGCGCGGGCCGGACGATCGAGGCCGGCCGCGTCTGGACGAACTGCTACCACCAGTACCCCGCGCACGCGGCGTTCGGCGGCTACAAGAACTCCGGGATCGGGCGCGAGAACCACCGCCAGATGCTCGACCACTACCAGCAGACGAAGAGCCTCCTCGTCAGCTACTCGCCCAACGCTCTCGGCTTCTTCTGATCCCCATGGAGACCGAGATGTCACCCGAGCCCGTCGGGTCCTCCCTCCCGACGGCCCGGGTGGCCGTGACCCCGGAGGCGGCGGAGCTGCTCCGCCGCCTCCGGGCCGATCACGACCAGCCGTTGATGTTCCACCAGTCCGGCGGCTGCTGCGACGGGTCGGCGCCGATGTGCTACACCCAGGGCACGCTGCTGATCGGTGGTGCCGACGTGCTCCTGGGCGAGCTGGACGCGGGCACGCCCGAGCCGATCCCGGTGTGGATCTCGGCGGCGCAGTTCGCCTACTGGTCGCACACCCACATCACGATCGACGTCGTTCCCGGCCGCGGTGCCGGCTTCTCGATCGAGGGGCCGACGGGGCACCGCTTCATCATCCGGTCACGGGTATTCACCGAGGGCGAGACGTCCCGGATGGTGCCGGTGGTCCGAGGTGATGCGACGGCCTGACACCAGCGCTCTCGGGGGACCCGACGGGACCATGAACGACCACCCGTTCGAGGCATCTTCCCCACTGGCCCCACGGGGCACACCGCTCCCACGACGAGAGCATGAGGAAACCCTCAGATGCACGGAATCTGACTGTTACGCTCTCCCGCATGGGTGACTTGGGTTACAAACTGAAGGTTCTGCGCCGCATTGGCGTCATCAAGGCGCTGCCGCCGCACAAGCTGATCGGTGCCGCGCGCGTGCTCAAGAAGTGGGGTCCGGGGCTGCCGTCCGGCATCAACGCCGCGGCCAAGCGCTACCCCAAGCAGATCGCGATCATCGACGACGCCGGCGAGATCACCTACGAGGACCTCGTCACGCAGGTCAACCAGTTCACCGAGGTGCTGCGCGAGCGCGGCATCGAGCCCGGTGACTCGGTCGCGGTCCTGTCGCGCAACCACCGCTACCTCGTCATCGCCCTCATCGCCGTCGTGCAGCTGGGCGGCCGCGTCCTGCTGCTCAACACGATGTCCAGCCGCGCGCAGCTGACCGACCTGGCCGAGCGCGAGGGCGCCGAGCTGCTCATCCTCGACCAGGAGTTCCTGCCGCTCGTCGAGGACGTCCGGCGCAGCCGCCTCATGCTGGCCTGGGCCGATGCCGACGCACCCTCGGACCTGCCCTCGATCGAGTCCTCCACGGTCGGCAAGCCGTCCGGCGACCAGCCCGTCCCCTCGCGGCACGGCGAGATGATCATCTTCACCTCCGGCACGACGGGCCTGCCCAAGGGCGCGAAGCGCAAGGAGCCCGAGGACCTCAAGCCGCTGCTGGCGTACTTCGGCGCGATCCCGTACCAGAGCAACTCGGTCGTCTCGATCGCCGCGCCGCTGTTCCACTCGTGGGGCCTGATCAACCTGGGCTTCGGCCTGTCGACGTGCCCCACGTTCGTGCTGCGCCGCAAGTTCATCCCCGAGCAGACCCTGCGCGACATCGAGAAGTACAAGGTCCGCGTCCTCGTGGTGGTGCCCCTCATGCTCCAGCGCATGGTCAAGGCCGACCCGCGGGTGGTCAAGGAGACCGACGTGTCCAGCCTGCAGATCACCGCCTCCAGCGGCTCGGCCCTGGCCGGCGACCTGGCGCTGCACTTCATGGACATGTACACCGACTCGATCTACAACTTCTACGGTGCCACCGAGACCAGCTGGATCACGATCGCCGACCCGAAGGACCTGCGCGCCGCGCCGGGCACCGCGGGCCGGGTCCCGTGGCGCACGACGGTCAAGATCCTCGACCACGACGGCAACGAGGTGCCCCAGGGCGACATCGGCGTCATCCACGTGGTCAACGACATGCCGTTCGGCGGCTACACCGACGGCCGCAACAAGTCGTTCCACTCGGGCCTGATGGACTCGGGCGACCTCGGCTACTTCGACGAGGAGGGTCGCCTCTTCGTCGCCGGCCGCGACGACGACATGATCATCTCCGGCGGTGAGAACGTCTTCCCGCGCGAGCTCGAGGACTGCCTCGTCGAGCACCCCGAGGTGGCCGACGTGGTCGTCACCGGCATCGCCGACCCCGAGTGGGGTCAGCGCCTGGCCGCCTACGTGGTGCGCAAGGAGGGCAGCGACGTCAGCGCCGACGAGCTGGTCGAGTTCGCCAAGGACAACGTCGCCCGCTCCGCCGTGCCGCGCGGTGTCATGTTCCTCGACACCCTGCCGCGCAACCCCACGGGCAAGGTCATGAAGCGGCAGCTGCCCGCCTTCGAGACCACCGCCTGACCCGTGGCGCGACCGAGGCTCCCCGCCGTCCTGCGACGGCTGGCGGCGATCGGCCGTTCCGTCTCGTCCTCGTCGTCGCCGGCCGCGGGCACCTCGCGTGCCCCGGCCGGCCTCGACACGACGTGGTCCGGCAACCACGACGGTCGCCCCGATCCGGGTGAGATCGTCTGGACCTGGGTGCCGTACGAGGACGACCCGAGCCAGGGCAAGGACCGCCCTGTCCTGCTCATCGGGCGACACCCCGACGCCACCCTCGTCGCCCTCCAGCTGACCTCGCGGGACCACGACCGCGACGCGCCGCAGGAGGCGCGTGCGGGCCGCTTCTGGATGGACATCGGATCGGGCCCCTGGGACGCGCAGCGACGCCCCAGCGAGGTGCGGCTGAACCGGCTCATCCAGGTCCGTGAGCAGGACGT
This sequence comes from Aeromicrobium phoceense, assembly GCF_013868155.1. Lineage (NCBI taxonomy): Bacteria > Bacillati > Actinomycetota > Actinomycetes > Propionibacteriales > Nocardioidaceae > Aeromicrobium > Aeromicrobium phoceense. The sequence goes on along the minus strand of NZ_JACEOG010000001.1, from coordinate 254,420 downwards.
CCGGCGAGAAGGAGCGGTGCTTCCCCGCGAGGTGTACGAGCGCGTGTTGGGAGCTGCGCGACAATACCTGCCATGAACATCGTCGCCGGGATCGACCGCTTCCAGCGGCAGCACCCGGTCCTCGGGTTCCCGATCGCGGTGATCTACAAGTTCTTCGACGACCAGGGCCCGTACCTGGCGGCGATCATGACGTACTACTCGTTCATCGCGCTCTTCCCGCTGCTGCTCATCGCCTCGTCGGTGCTGGGCTTCGTGCTCCAGGACGACCCCGACCTCCAGCAGCGCCTGCTCGACACGGCGCTCGCCCAGTTCCCGATCGTCGGCGACGAGCTCGGTCGCCCCGGTGGGCTCACCGGCAGCACCTCGGCGATCGTCGTCGGCTCGCTCGCCGCGCTCTACGGGGCGCTCGGCGTGGGCCAGTCCACCCAGAACGCGGCCAACGTGGCGTGGGGCGTGCCGCGCAACAGCCGGCCGAACCCGATCATGATGCGGCTGCGCAGCTTCGTCGTGCTCGGCATCGGCGGCCTGGGCATCGCCGTCGTCGCGATCCTGCAGTCGATCGTGGACAACCCGGAGGTCGTCGGGATCGACCACCTGCCCGACCTCGGCCTGGTCATGCGCGTGGTCGGCTTCCTCGTCTCGTGGGGCATCTTCATCACGGTGTTCAAGCTGGTGAGCCTGCGCCGCGCCTCCTGGCGGTCGGTGCTGCCGGGGTCCCTGTTCTGCGCCCTCGGCTGGCAGGTCCTGCAGTACGTCGGTGACGCCTACGTGCAGGGCGTCATCGCCCGGGCGACCTCGATGAACCAGACCTTCGCCCTCGTCCTCGGCCTCATCGCGCTGCTGTTCCTGCTGACCTCCACGATCGTGCTCGGCCTGCAGATCAACGTCGTGCGCCGCCGTCACCTGTACCCGCGAGCCCTGCTGACGCCGTTCACCGACAACGTCGTCCTGACGGCGGGCGACCGCCGCGCCTACGCGCAGTACGCCCGGATGCAGCGGCACAAGGGCTTCCAGACCATCTCGGTCGACTTCGACGATGAGGCCTGAGCGGCGCGAGCACCGCGGCGGCGCCAGCCGACTAGACTGCAGGGGTCGCACTCCGAGAACGCAAAGGAACGGTCATGCCCACCGGCAAGGTCAAGTGGTACGACCCCGAGAAGGGGTTCGGTTTCCTCAGCCGCGAGGAAGGTGAGGACGTCTACGTCCGCTCCGACGCGCTGCCCGAAGGCGTGACCACGCTGAAGGCCGGCACGCGCGTGGAGTTCGGCATCGCCGCCGGCCGCCGCGGCGACCAGGCCCTCCAGGTGCGCGTGCTCGATCCCACCCCCTCGGTCTCGCAGGCGCAGGCCCACGCGCGACGCAAGTCGCCCGAGGAGATGGTCGTCATCGTCGAGGACCTCGTGAACCTGCTCGACGGACTCGGTGAGGGCTACCGTCACGGCCGCCACCCCGAGGGCAAGCGTGCCCACCAGGTCGCGCAGCTGCTGCGCCGCCTCGCCGCGGACCTCGACGCCTGACGCGTGACCGGAGCTCTCGAGGGCTTCGCGGTCATCGGCGCGTTGATCGGTGTGGGATACCTCCTCGCCGCGACGCGGGTGCTCGACGAGTCCAGCCAGGTGGTGCTCGCGCGACTCGTCTACTACGTCGCCACGCCCGCCCTGCTGATCGAGATCCTCGGCTCCACGGACCTGGCCACCGTCTTCGGGCCGTGGTTCCTCGTGGCCGCGATCGGCGTGGTGGCGGTGCTGCTGGTCTACGTGCCGTGGGCGCGGTGGCGGGGCCATTCCGGCAAGCACGTCGTGGTGGGCGGTCTCGCCTCCTCGTTCGCGAACTCGGGCTACCTGGGCCTGCCGATCGCGGCGTACGTCGCCGGTGACGTGGCCTTCGCGCTGCCCACGATCATGCTGCAGCTCATGGTCATGACGCCCGTGGCGGTCACGCTCCTCAGCATGGAGGAGGGGCGCCGGGCGACCCCGTGGGGGTTCGTGCGAGCGGGCCTGAGCAACCCCGTCTCGATCGCGGCGATCCTGGGCGTCGCCCTGTCGCTCGCCCACGTCGACCTGCCGCGGTTCGTCGACGAGCCCATCTCGCTGCTGGGCGCCATGGCGATCCCGTCCGCGGTCCTGGCGTTCGGCGTGGCGCTGCGGTTCGGTCCCAGGATCGGTCACGGCAACCGGAGCGAGGTCGCCTTGGTGACGGTCCTGAAGATCCTCTGGCAGCCTCTCGTCACGTATCTCGTGGCCAGGTACGGACTGGGCCTGGACGCCTACGAGGTCGCCGGCGTCACCGTGATGGCGGCCCTGCCGACGGCCCAGAGCGTCTTCGTCTACGCCGCGCAGTTCGGTCGCGGCGAGGTGCTGGCCCGCGACAGCGTCGTCATCACGACGGTGGTCTCCCTGCCCGTGATGGTCCTGCTGGCGGCGGTCCTGGTCCCCTGAGGCGGACACGGGCGCGCGCGGCACGACCGGGTTGGTCGGGTGTGGCGCGGTGGGGGACAATCGGACCATGAGCACGGCGACCTCTCCTGCACGCGCGGCCCTCGACGACAGTGTCGACGACGGCACGGTCGGCGACCACCTCGGCAGCACCGAGGAGGCGCCCGGTCTGGTGACCGAGCGATTCGCCTGCCTGCTGCCCGGCTACCGCGGCTGGTACTGGGCGGTCAGCGCCTCGGTGCTGGACGACCAGGTGACCATCAACGACATCGTGCTGCTGCCCGGTGACGAGGCCATCGTCGCTCCGGCGTGGACCCCCTACCGCGAGCGCGTCCGTCCCGGCGACCTCGGCCCCGGCGACGTGCTGCCGCCCGAGGAGGACGACATCCGGCTCGTGCCGGCGTGGTCCGCCGGCGACGGTGACGAGACCGGTGTCGTCGACCGCCACTTCGCCCGTGAGATCGGCCTCGGCCGCGAGTGGGTGCTCTCGATCGAGGGCCGCGAGGATGCCGCGGAGCGCTGGTACGAGGGCGAGTCCGGTCCGGACACCCCGATCGCCAAGCAGGCGCCCGGCGTGTGCGGGACGTGCGGCTTCCTGGTCTCGCTGGCCGGCGACCTCTCCGACCGCTTCGGCGTGTGCGCGAACAAGATGGCCAACGCCGACGGCCGGGTCGTCGCGCTCACGCACGGCTGCGGTGCCCACTCGGGCACGCGCCCCAAGCGATCGGCGTCGGCGTCCAAGCTGCCCGACCCGGTGCTGGACTCGACCCGGGCCGAGCTCGAGGAGTTCTGAGCCCGTCGTGCGGGGTGTGATGCGAGGCCGGACGGCCTCAGCTCCGGCGACGGCGTCCGGTGGGGCGCTCCTGGGCAGGGTCCGTGGTCGCGGCCGGTGCGGCCTGCGGCTCCGCCGGTGCAGCGTCGGACACGATCTCCTCGGGGAGCTCGTCGACGGGGATCACGGTCTGCAGCGGGGCGGTCGCCGCGCGCTCGGCGAGGGCGTCGCGACGGCGCTTGCAGAACTCGATGCCCATGAGGCCCAGACCGAGTCCGGCGAACGCGGTCCACAGCCACCACGTGCGGCCCTGGTCCTGCAGGTTGCCCCAGAACGGCAGCAGCGCGAGCGCCACGACACCCCAGGCGATCGTGCCGATGGTCATGGTGCGGACGCCGTCGACGTCCATGGGCTCGACCTCGGCGACACGGTGCGTCGTTTTGCCGAACTCCAGCTCCGTGACCTCGGGACGGCCCAGGTCGGGGATGCGGGAACGCTTCTCACGGGCCATGACTCCACGATAACGCGAGCCGTCCAGCCGCAGGAGGCCCTGTGAACCCCCGTCGCCGCCGGCTGCTGATCCCGGGGCTGCTCGTGGCGCTGATCGTGGTGGTCGTCGTGACCTCCTTGATCGACCGTGCCGACGCCGCCACCGACGAGCCCGTCGCGGTGCTGGCCGACGCCCGCATCACCGAGTCCAGCGGCCTCGCGGTCAGCTCGGCCCACGAGGGGCTGGCCTACACCGTCAACGACTCCGGCAACGCCCCCGAGGTGTTCGCCGTCGACCTCTCGAGCGGTGACGTGGTCGGCGTGACCACCCTCCGCGCCGACTTCCGCGACGTGGAGGCGCTGGCCCTGCGCGACGGCACGCTGTGGATCGGCGACGTGGGCGACAACCGCGCCGAGCGCGACGACCTCGCCCTGTACGCGATCGACGAGCCCGGTCGCGCGAGCGCCACGGTCGCTGCGAAGCGGTACCCGGTCGCGCTGGCCGGAGGCCCCGCCGACGTGGAGGCGCTCCTGGCGCCGCCGGACTCGGACCGCCTCCACGTCGTCACCAAGGCGCTCGGTGATGCGACGGTGATGACGCTCGACACGGGCGACCTCGACCCGAGGTCGACCACCGAGTTCGAGGCCACCGCCTCGGGCCTGCCCGCGCTGGTCACCGACGGCGCGTTCTCGCCCGACGGGAGCCGGGTGGCCCTGGTGTCCTACGGCTCGCTGTGGACGATCGATCCCGCCGACTGGTCCATCCTCGGCCGCGCGCCGCTCCCTCCGCTCGAGCAGGCCGAGACGGTCGCGTTCGTCGACGACGACGCCGTGCTCGTGGGCACCGAGGGAGCCGACTCGCCGCTGTACCGCCTGGACCTGCCGGTCGGCTCGGCCTCGGCCGGTGGACCCGCGACCGTGGCCACCTCGGTCCCCGATCCGTCGGTGTCGCCCGCGTCGGCCGAGGTCGCCGCGGCGAGCAGCACGGGCGTCGCGGTGGACACCCGCACCGTCGCGCTCGGCGGTCTCGGGGTCGCCGCGCTGGCCGTCCTGCTGGTGGTGGTGGCACTGCGCCGGGGCTCGTCGGGAGGCGCACGCCGGGCGATACGGTGAGCGCATGAAGATCGCTCTCGGAGACAGGTCACCGCAGGTTCACGAGTCGGCGTTCGTCGCCCCGAACGCCACCCTGGTGGGCTCGGTCGTCCTCGAGGAGGGCTCCAGCGTCTGGTACGGCGCTGTCCTGCGCGCCGACAACGAGCCGATCACGATCGGTCGCGGCAGCAACGTCCAGGACAACTGCGTCTTCCACGTCGACCAGGGCAAGCCGCTGACGCTCGGCGAGGGCGTCTCGGTGGGCCACGGCGCGATCATCCACGGCGCCACCGTCGGCGACCACGTGCTGGTGGGCATGGGCGCCACGATCCTCAACGGCGCCGAGATCGGCGACGAGTGCCTGATCGCCGCGAACGCCCTCGTGCCCCAGGGCGCCGTCATCCCGCCGCGCTCGCTGGTGGCCGGCGTCCCCGGCAAGGTGCGCCGCGAGCTCACCGACGACGAGGTCGCCACCCTGCACCTCAACGCCTCGATCTACGAAGAGCACCGCGAGCTGCACCGCGGCGCCACCGTCGTCGACTGAGGCTGACCGTCAGCCCGCCGCGAGCCGCTCGACCACGTGGTCGATGCACCGCGTGAGGGCGGTGACGTCGTCGGGGTCGATGGCGGGGAACATCGCGATGCGCAGCTGGTTGCGGCCCAGGCCGCGGTAGCCGGCGACGTCGACGATGCCGTTCTCGCGCAGGGCCGCCACCACGTCGGCGGCGGCGACGCCCTCGAGGTCGATCGTGCCCACGACGAGTGAACGGTCTGCCGGGTCGGGGACGAACGGGGTCGCGTACGAGCTCGCCTCGGCCCAGGCGTAGAGCCGCTGGGACGAGTCGGTCGTGCGCGAGACCGCCCAGTCGAGGCCGCCGTTCGCGTTGAGCCACTGCACCTGCTGGTCCATGAGGAAGAGGGTGGCGACGGCGGGGGTGTTGTAGGTCTGGTCCTTGAGCGAATTGTCGATCGCGACGGGCAGGTCGACGAAGCCGGGGATGTGGCGCCCCGACGCCTTGATGCGGCGGGCGCGCTCGATCGCGGCGGGGGACATGAGCGCGATCCACAGTCCGCCGTCGGACGCGAACCCCTTCTGCGGCGCGAAGTAGTAGACGTCGGACTCGGCCACGTCCACCGGCAGGCCGGCGGCGCCCGACGTGGCGTCGACGAGGACCAGCGCGCCCTCGTCGATGCCGTCGGGGCGGCGCACCGAGGTCATGACTCCGGTCGAGGTCTCGTTGTGCGCCCACGCGTACGTGTCGACGCCGGCGGTGGCGTGCGGCTCGGGGTGGGTCGAGAAGTCCGACTCGATGATCTCGGGGTCGTCGAGGAAGGGTGCCGCGGCGACCGCCCGGGCGAACTTGGTCGTGAACTCGCCGTGCACGAGGTGCTGGCTGCGTCGCTCGACGAGCCCGAACGTCGCGGCGTCGAAGAACGCGTGCGAGCCGCCCACGCCGAGCACGACCTCGTACCCGTCGGGCAGCGAGAACAGGTCGGCGAGGCCGGAGCGGATGCTGCCCACGAGCGACTTCACCGGCGCGGCGCGGTGGGACGTGCCCAGCAGCGTGTCCCCGCTCGCGGCCAGGGCGGCGAGCGCCTCGGGTCGCACCTTCGAGGGACCGGAGCCGAAGCGCCCGTCGCGGGGCAGGAGTTCGTCGGGGATCTGCACGGCGCCATTCTCGCAGGAGTCCGCGGGACGATGCGTTGAACGGTCGCCCGAAGCAGGCGGCTACCATGCGACGCATGGCAGCAGACCAGCCCGTGGTGCCCCTGGCCGAGGGCATCGAGCACGACCTGTCGGAGTGGGAGAAGGCCACCGCGGCCGTCCTGCGCAAGACGCGTCGCCTCGCCGAGGACGCCCCCGACACCGACGTGTGGGAGGCGCTGACCACCACGACCCTCGACGGGCTCAGCATCACCCCGCTGGGCACGCGCGACCTCGTCGCCGACGTCCCCGAGACCGGTCTCCCGGGCGAGGCGCCCTACACGCGCGGCTCCGGCACCGCCGATCCCGAGCTCGAGGGCTGGGACGTGCGCGGCTGGTTCACCGACCCCGACACCACCGCCGACCACCTCACCACCGAGCTGGAGAACGGCGGCAACTCGCTGTGGCTCACGGTGGGGCAGCGCGGCATCGCCGCCGCCCGCCTCGCCGAGCTGCTCGAGCCGGTCTTCCTCGACCTGGCCCCCGTCGTGCTCGACGCCCCCGAGGACCCGGTCGCCGCGGCCGAGGCCTTCGTGGCGGTCTGCCGCGACAAGGGCGTCCAGCCGCACCCGCTGACGAACCTCGGCGGTGGCGGCCACGATCTCGACGTCCTCGTCCGCGTGGCCACGCTGGCGAAGGAGGCGGGCGTCCGCGGCGTCGTCGTCGACGCCAGTGCCCTGCACGACCAGGGCGCGTCCGAGGTCCAGGAGCTCGCCTGGTCGATGATGGTCGCGGTCACGTACCTGCGCGCCCTCGAGGCCGCCGGGTTCACCACCGACGAGGCCGCCGCCCAGCTCGAGTTCCGCTACGCGGCCACCGACGAGCAGTTCCCGACCATCGCCAAGCTCCGTGCCGCACGCACCCTGTGGAACCGGGTCGGCGAGCTGAGCGGCATCGGCGAGGCGGCCCGCGCCCAGCGCCAGCACGCGGTCACGTCGCGTCCGATGATGGCGCGCTACGACTCCTACACGAACATGCTGCGCACCACCGTCGCCGGCTTCGCCGCCGGCGTGGGCGGTGCTGACGCGGTCACGGTGCTGCCGTTCGACGAGCCGCTCGGCCTGCCCACCCCGTTCAGCCGCCGCATCGCGCGCAACACCTCGAGCCTGCTCATCCACGAGTCGCACGTGGCCAAGGTGGCCGATCCCGCCGGCGGCGCGTACGCCGTGGAGAAGTTCACCGACGACCTCGCGATGGCCGCGTGGGAGCTCTTCGCCGAGCTCGACGGCCTCGACGAGCTGGAGGGCGTCGCCGACCTCGACGCCGCCGCCGACCGCCTCGTGCCGCTGGTGCAGGCCGTGCGCGACGACCGCGCCCTGCAGATCGCGCGCCGCGAGCGCCCGATCACGGGCATCAGTGAGTTCCCGAACTCCGCCGAGACCCTCCCCGAGCGCCGGCCCTACCCGGTCGCTCCCGACGTGTTCCGGTACGCCGGCGAGTTCGAGCAGATGCGCGACGAGCCCGTGGCGCAGCCGGTCTTCCTGGCCACGATGGGCCCGATCTCCGCCCACACCGCCCGGGCCACGTTCGCCATCAACCTGCTGGCCGCCGGCGGCATCGGTATCGGCGCCGCGGGTGCCACCGCCGGGGTCGACGAGGCCGTCGACAAGTACCTCGAGGCCGGAGCGCCTCCCGTGGTCTGCCTCGCCGGCACCGATGCCGTCTACGGCGAGTGGGGTGCCGAACTGGTCGCCGCGCTGCGCGAGAACGGTGCCTCGTACGTCGTGGTCGCCGGCAAGACCGACCTCGGCCAGGACGCGTCGGCCGCCATGGGCCTCGACGCGCTGGCCTTCCTGCGACAGATGCGTGAGGTGCTCGCATGACCACACCGAAGTCCTTCGCCGGCGAGCCGTGGCAGAGCCCTGAGGGGATCCCCGTCAAGCGGCTCTACACGCCCGCCGACCTCGAGGGCCTCGACGCCCTCGACACCTACCCGGGAATGACGCCGTTCCTGCGCGGTCCGTACCCGGCGATGTACACCACCCAGCCGTGGACGATCCGCCAGTACGCGGGCTTCTCCACCGCCGAGGAGTCCAACGCGTTCTACCGCCGCAACCTGGCGGCGGGCCAGAAGGGCCTGTCCGTCGCGTTCGACCTGGCGACCCACCGCGGCTACGACTCCGACAACCCGCGCGTGGTGGGCGACGTCGGCATGGCCGGCGTGGCGATCGACTCGATCTACGACACGCGCACGCTGTTCGACGGTATCCCGCTCGACCAGATGAGCGTCTCGATGACCATGAACGGTGCCGTGCTGCCGGTGCTGGCGCTCTACATCGTGGCGGCCGAGGAGCAGGGCGTGAAGCCCGAGCAGCTGGCCGGGACCATCCAGAACGACATCCTCAAGGAGTTCATGGTCCGGAACACGTACATCTACCCGCCGGCGCCCTCGATGCGGATCATCTCCGACATCTTCGCGTACACGGCGGCGCGGATGCCGCGGTTCAACTCGATCTCGATCTCCGGCTACCACATCCAGGAGGCCGGGGCGACGAACGACCTCGAGCTGGCCTACACGCTGGCCGACGGCGTCGAGTACATCCGCTCGGGCCTCGACGTGGGCCTGGACATCGACGCCTTCGCGCCGCGCCTGAGCTTCTTCTGGGCGATCGGCATGAACTTCTTCATGGAGGTCGCCAAGCTTCGCGCCGCCCGCGCCCTGTGGGCCCGGCTCGTCAGCGACTTCGACCCGAAGAACCCCAAGTCGCTGAGCCTGCGCACCCACTCGCAGACCTCGGGCTGGAGCCTCACGGCGCAGGACGTCTACAACAACGTGCAGCGCACCGCGATCGAGGCGATGGCGGCCACGCAGGGCCACACCCAGAGCCTGCACACCAACGCCCTCGACGAGGCCATCGCGCTGCCCACCGACTTCAGTGCCCGCATCGCGCGCAACACCCAGCTGCTGCTGCAGCAGGAGTCGGGCACCACGCAGACGATCGACCCGTGGGCCGGCTCGTACTACGTCGAGAAGCTGACGCACGACCTCGCGAACCGCGCCTGGGCGCACATCCAGGAGGTCGAGGCGGCCGGCGGCATGGCCAAGGCCATCGACGAGGGCATCCCGAAGATGCGCATCGAGGAGGCCGCGGCCCGCACGCAGGCCCGCATCGACTCGGGCCAGCAGGTCGTGGTGGGCGTGAACACGTACCGCGTGCCCGACGAGGAGCCGTTCGACGTGCTCAAGGTCGACAACAAGGCCGTGCTCTCGTCGCAGATCGCCAAGCTCGAGCGCCTGCGCGCCGAGCGCAACGACGACGACGTGCAGTCCGCGCTCGACGCGCTGACGAACTCGGCCGAGCGCGGCGCGCGTCGTGACGGCTCGCTCGAGGGCAACCTGCTCGACCTGGCCGTGAACGCCGCCCGCGCGAAGGCCACGGTGGGCGAGATCAGCGACGCGCTGGAGAAGGTCTACGGGCGCCACCAGGCCGTGATCCGTACGATCTCGGGTGTGTACCGCAGCGAGGCCGGCCAGTCGGGCAACATCGCCCGGGTCATCGAGGCCACCGACGAGTTCGAGCGCGCCGAGGGCCGCCGCCCCCGCATCCTCGTGGCCAAGATGGGCCAGGACGGACACGACCGCGGCCAGAAGGTCATCGTCACGGCGTTCGCCGACATGGGCTTCGACGTCGACGTGGGCCCGCTGTTCTCCACGCCGGAGGAGGTCGCCCAGCAGGCGGTCGACGCCGACGTCCACGTCGTGGGGGTCTCGTCCCTCGCGGCGGGTCACCTCACCCTGCTGCCCGCGCTGAAGGCGGCGCTGGAGGAGCAGGGCCGTCCCGACATCATGGTCGTGATCGGTGGCGTGATCCCGCCCGACGACGTGCCCACGCTCAAGGAGATGGGTGCGGCCGAGGTCTTCCTGCCGGGCACGGTCATCGCCGACTCGGCACTCGACCTGCTGGAGAAGCTGCGCGCGCAGGGCTGATCCCTCGGGCGACCCGACGACGGCTGTCGACGCTGGGCTGCAACTCCCAGTTGCACTAGTCTGTGGCGGTGGACACCCGCTCGGACACCCGGCTGGACACTCGCCTGGACGCTCGTCTCGACTACATGGACCACGCCTCGTACCTGGCGTTCCGTGCCCTCGGTCATCACCCGACGCTGCACTACACGTGGGTCTACGACCGGGCGGTCGATCTCGACGCGCTGCGCCGCCTGTCCGACCGGCTCCACCAGGGGCGGTTCGCCCGCGTCGTCGAGGCGGCACCGGGGTGGGGCGGGCGGCCCCGCTGGGTCCGCCCCGACGCGCCCGTGCCGATCGAGGTCGAGCCCGCCATGCGGCCCCGGTCGCAGATCGAGCAGTGGTCGGTCGAGGTCTCGCGGCGGCCCATCGATCCGGGCGAGGGACCGCCGTGGCGCTTCGGCGTCCTCCGGCTCGACGACGGCGGCAGCGCGGTCGCGATCGTCGTGTCGCACACGGTCACCGACGGCGTGGGGGTGCTCCTGGGACTGCGTGAGGCCGTCGAAGGACTCGACCTCGGGCTGGCGTATCCGCGCCGCGGCGAGCGAGCCCGGAGCCGCCTGTCCCACTGGCGTGAGGTCATCGGGTCGCTCCCCGAGAAGGTGCGGGCCCTCCGTGCGGTCGTGCGTCAGATGCGTGCCGAGCGGAGCCTGCCGCACCGGGCCTCGACGGCGGCGCTGCCCGTGGCGACACCCGTCGCGGAGTTCACCGCGCCAGATCCGCCGGTCCGCGACGGGGCCGCCCGCGTCGTGACCTTCGTGTCCGAGGCGTCGTGGGACGCGTGCGCGGAACGGCTCGGTGGCACCTCGAACGTGCTGGCCTCGGCGCTCGCTGCGCGGCTCGGGCTCCACCTCGGTCGGGTGCAGCGGAACGGGACGGTCAACCTGACGATCCCGGTCAGCGTGCGTGAGGGCGACGACGACCTGCGGGGCAACGCCCTGTCCTCCGTCGTCGTCACCCTCGACCCGGCCGAGGTGACGCACGACCTGCGCCCCGCGCGTGCGGCGATGAAGGCCGCGCTGAGCGCCCGGGACGCGAACCAGCTCCCGCTGCTGGCGGCCCTGCCGCTCGTCCCCTTCGTGCCGGTGTGGCTGCTGCGCCGCCTCGAGCGGTTCGCCCTGGGGGCCGACGTCAATGCCGTCGGCTGCTCCAACCTCGGGCGCGTGACCGGGCCCGTCGAGTTGATCGACGGGCGGCCGTGCCAGTACGCCTGGGGTCAGTTCAACGAGCCCGGCCGGCCCACGGCCGAGCTGGCCCGGATGGGTGGGCAGGGGTTCCTGGGCGTCACCTTCTCGGGCGGTCGCGTCGTCATCAACGCGGTGGCGTTCCGCCCCGGCGCGGACAACTCGGACGAGGCGCTGCTCGCGATCGTGCACGACGTCATCGCCGAGTTCGGTCTCGGCCCGCCCCTGCCGTGGTGACGGCCCCGCCCGGCGTCGTCGTGCTGGCGGCCGGGTCGGTGGAGGCCACGCCCTAGACTCGCACGCGTGGTTGACGTCGACAGGGTGGTGCAGGGCGTCCGCGCGGGCCGGCGGGCGGAGATCTCACGTGCGATCACGCTGGTCGAGTCGCGCCGAGCCGACCACCGGGCGGCCGCGCGCGAGGTGCTGGCCGAGCTGGCGGCGGCGCCCGACTCGAAGGTCGGGGGAGCGGTCCGCGTCGGCATCTCCGGCGTTCCGGGCGTGGGCAAGTCCACCTTCATCGAGGCCCTCGGCGTCCACCTCACCGAGCGCGGCCACCGGGTCGGCGTCCTCGCCGTGGACCCCTCGAGCGTGCGCACCCGCGGCTCGGTGCTCGGCGACAAGACCCGCATGGTGCGCCTCTCCACCGACCCGAACGCCTACATCCGCCCCTCGCCGAGCGCGGGCAGCCTCGGTGGCGTCGCCCGCGCCACCAGCCAGGCGCTGACGGTGCTGGAAGCGGGCGGCTACGACGTTGTGCTCGTCGAGACGGTCGGCGTCGGCCAGTCCGAGATCACCGTGGCCGGCATGGTCGACACGTTCCTGTTCCTCACGCTCGCGCGCACGGGCGACCAGCTGCAGGGCATCAAGAAGGGCATCCTCGAGATCGCCGATGTGATCACGGTCAACAAGGCAGACGGCGAGCGGGCCCGGGAGGCCGAGGGCACCGCGCGCGAGCTGGCCGGCGCGCTGCGCCTGGTCTACGCCGGCACGCAGGACTGGGTGCCGCCCGTCCTCACCTGCTCGGCGCTGGAGGGGACCGGCATCGACACCGTCTGGAGCCGCGTGCTGCGCCACCGTGAGTTCATGGGCCACCGCGGCGTCGCCGAGAAGCGCGCGCAGCAGCAGCTCGACTTCACGTGGGCGCTCGTGCGCGACGAGATCGAGCAGCGCCTCGCCACCGACGCGTCGGTGGCCCAGGTCCGCGAGCGGGTGCGCGAGGAGGTCCTCGCCGGCACGCTCTCGCCGGCCGCCGCCGCCGACGAGATCCTCGGCGCCTTCGACGCCTGACCGCGCCGGATCGCGGCGTCGGGGTGCCCGTGCCAGCATGGTGCGGTGAAGCGCACCGTCACGGCCCACCTCGAACTGCACGCGTTCGACCGCGCCGACCTCGTCCTGTCGATCGCCGTCGCGGCGAACGTGGCCACCTCGAGCGAGTCGTTGCGGGTGGTCCAGAACGGTGCCGAGCTCGAGGCCCGCGAGATCGCCGGCCGCCACGAGACCAGGCTGCACCGGGTCGACGCCCCCGCGGGCCCCATCACGATCGACTACGAGGCGGTCGTCGACGGTCATGCCCGGCCGATCGCCACGGAGGAGCTCGACATCATCGAGTACCGGCGTCCCAGCCGGTACGCGCCGTCAGACTCGCTCTTCGCGATCGCTAAGGCCGAGTTCAAGGGCCTGTCCGGCAAGGACCTGCTCGACGCCGTGACGTCCTGGGTCGGCACCCACCTGTCCTACGTGCCCGGCAGCAGCCGGCCCACCGACGGCGCCGTGCAGACGATGCTGAAGCGCCAGGGGGTGTGCCGCGACTACGCGCACCTGGTCATCGCCCTGCTGCGCGCGCACGACGTTCCCGCGCGCCTCGTCTCGGTCTACGCCCCGGGGCTGCAGCCGATGGACTTCCACGCGGTCGCCGAGGCCTACGTCGACGGTGAGTGGCACGTCGTGGACGCCACCGCGCTGGCCCCGCGCGAGACGATGGTCCGCATCGCCACCGGCATGGACGCCTCCGAGACGGCCTTCCTGTCGCAGCACCACGCCGCCGTGAACCTCAACAGCATCAACGTCACGGCGGTCGTGGACGAGCTGCCGCGCGACGACGTGACCGAGCTCGTCGCGCTCGGCTGAACCGAGAGATGAACTCGCAGTGACACGCCGAAAAGAACCAGCGGACTAGTTACAAAGAACTAGCGGATGGGTTAGTCTTCCCTCAGCGACCGCCGCGTCGTCGCATCACCTCGGGGGGGTGATACGGCGCCGCGGCATCGTCATGTCAGGGGCCCTCACGAGGGACGCGGCAGGGCGTTCATGTCCACCAGTCGCCGGTACACGTACGGCGTCATCGTGCGCACGTACGTGACGCTCAGGTGGGTGATGTCGCGGTACACGTTCACGCCGCCGATGATCGACGGGCAGGTCTCGTCGTCGCAGTAGAGGTCGCTCAGGTCCAGCGTCTGCGCGCCCTCGACCTGGCGGCCGGCGGTCGCGAAGGCGTCGAAGTGCGACAAGGCCTCCTCGCGGCTGAATGCGCACGCGTCCGGCGTGATGCTCTCCAGCTGGGCGAGGCACTTCTGCGGGGCGCGCGGCAGGCGGGGGTTGTCGCGGATCGCGACCACCCGCACGCCCCGGTCCAGCACCGGACGCCACACGGCCTCCATGCTCTCGACGCGCTCCTCGTTCGACCCGCTGAGCATCCGGGCGTAGCCGGTGGTCAGGACCAGGTCGGTGGAGTCGGTGCGATCGAGCAGCCACTCCTGGAGGTTCGCCTTGAACTCCTGGCAGGTGCTGACGCGCAGCGGGTCGTCGTGGTCGGGTTCGTCACGGGTCCACGAGCAGCTGCTCCTCAGCTGGGCGGAGAGCGTGATGAGCTTCTGGTCGGCCATCCGGACCAGCGTGGGCAGGAACGACCGGGCGTGGGAGTCGCCCACGAGGGTCACGTGCGGCAGCGAGTCGTCGTCGAGGTCGCCGAAGGTGCAGTCGTTGAGCTCGGTGTCGTGCACACCCCCGAAGCAGTCCGGGTACTCCTTCTCGTAGTCGTTGACCACGGCCTCGGGCGACGGGATCAGCTGGTCGTCGAGCTCGGGGTTGTGGCACGGGTTCTCGGGATCGCGCGAGGCCGCGCCGAAGCAGGCGGGGGCGTCTTCGACCAGCTTCTCGGCGACGGCGACGGCGCGCTCCTGGGCCGCGGCGGCGGTCTGGTGCCCGGCCAGCGACGCCCCGACGAGCGCGGCCGCGCCGACCAGAGTGGCCAGTCCCGTGATGGCCGGCCGGCGCAGACCGAAGCGGTGCGTGAAGCGGATGGGGTCCTCGACCCAGCGCTTGGTGGCCCAGGCGGCGACGATCGTGAACACGAGGATCCCGACGCGCGGGCCGAGCCCCAACTCGTGGCCCAGCACGAACGGCAGGATCACGATCGGCGGCCAGTGCCACAGGTACATCGAGTAGGAGATCTCGCCGAGGGTGTGGGTGGGGCGCCACCGCATGACGGGCGTGGGGGAGAGGACGCCCCGGGGCTCGCCCGCCCAGATCACCGCGAGGGTGGCCACCACGGGGACGATCGCGGCGGTGCCCGGGAACGGCGTGGAGTCGTCGTACGTCAGGCCGCACCATGCCAGCGTCAGGAAGCCCGCCCACGACAGCAGGGCGGTGGGTGCTCCGCGGCGCACCGTGGCGCTGCCCATCGCGAGCGCCAGCAGGGCGCCGGCGCCGAACTGCCACGCCCGCGCCGGGGTGACGAAGTAGGCGGCCGGCGGGTTCGCCTGGGTGATCCACAGCGAGTACGCCAGGCTCGCGACGGTCGCGGTGCCGAGCACGAGGGCGACCATGAGCTTGCGTGACCGACCCGTCCGCACCGCCAGGACGGTGGCCAGGATCACCAGCAGCGGCCACACGAGGTAGAACTGCTCCTCGATCGAGAGCGTCCAGTAGTGCTGCACGGTCGTCGGGTCGTTCTCGGCGGCGAGGTAGTTCACCGAGTCGGCCGCCAGGGCCCAGTTCTGCACGTACAGCGCCGAGGCGACGATCTCCTTGAAGTTCTGGCTCCAGGTGACCAGCGGCATCCAGAGCCAGACGGCGAGCGCGGACACGGCCAGCACGAGGTACGCCGCCGGCAGCAGGCGCCGGGCGCGGCGCGCCCAGAACCGGGCCAGGTCGACCTTCCCGGTGTCGGCGGACTCGCGCAGCAGGTGCCCGGTGATCAGGAAGCCGGAGATGACGAAGAAGACGTCGACGCCGATGTAGCCGCCCGGAAGGCGCCCCGGCCAGAGGTGGTAGATGACCACGAGCAGCACGGCACAGGCGCGCAGGGCCGAGATCTCGGCCCTGAATCGGTCGCTGGGAGGACTGGCGGGCACCGCACCACGATACGAGGGCGGTCCCCATCGCGCCCACCGCGGCCCGCGGGCGACCGGTCGGGACGCGGCGTCCCCCTCTAGAATCGAGAATCGCGTGGTGGGGGCGTCCCGCCGTGAAGTCGACGGGAACCGAGGAGAGCATGCCTGACGTGGGTCGAGTACGGCGTCGGGTCGTCGCGATGGTGCCCGAGCGCGCGAAGGACCGCCTGCGCCGTGCCCTCGGCAAGGGTCCCGCGCCCCGGCCCCACGCCTCCCTCGTGGTGCGCCACGAGGCCGGCCTCGTCCACTACGCCGGCGAGTTCCGCGACCCGGTGCGCGTGGTCGCCCTGGTGGTTCGTCCCGCCAGCCGGCTCGGCCAGGTCAGCCTCCGCCTCGAGCAGGCCCCGTCCGCCACGTTCGCGTTCGCCCTCGATCCCGTGCGGCTCTGGGAGCTCGGCGGCCGGGCCGCCGGACGCTTCGACCTGTTCGTCGAGGTCGAGGGGATGGGAAAGAAGCGCACCGAGCAGCGCCTGGGCCGCTTCGACCACACCGACACCTCGGCGGCGATGGCGTTCATCGAGATCGAGGGCGCCGCGTCCCCATTCGGCGAGCAGGTGCACGCCTGGACCCACGTCACCGACCAGGGCAACGTCTCGGTGCGCTACGCCGCCGAGCCGATCCGTCGCTTCGAGGTGGAGGGCAAGCGGCTCGACGTCGGCCCGCGCGGGATCGCCGCGGACCTCGTCCTCAAGACGTTCTCGCGTCCGGCGAGCGACATCCGGCTGTCGCTGCAGTGGCGGTTCTCCGGGACCACCCAGGAGATCCCCGTGCGCGTCGAGTCGCTCGACGCCACCGCCGCGCACGGCCTGTACGACTACCGGATCAGCTTCGACATCACGCCCGACGCCGTGGACGACGCCGAGCGCGAGGGCATCATCGACCCGCACCTGATCATGGAGCTCGACGGGTTCGAGCTGCCGGTGCGGGTGCCGTTCGCGGAGAAGAGCTTCTCCCACTTCAGGCTGCGCGACCTGCCGGTGCCGACGCAGGGTGGTGCCCACGTCGACCAGTGGGTGCCCTACCTGACCTTCCGTGCCAAGCGGCTCGCGTTCTGGTCGGAGCGCTTCACCGTCGAGAACCACCGGTACCTGCGCCGGATCGAGCGGTGGGCGTGGCTGCTCGCACCGCTGCGCCCGTTCTCGGGCATCTGGCTCGTGGGGGAGGTGCCCTACAAGGCGCAGGACAACGGCTTCGCGCTGTTCCGCTGGATCCGCCGCAACCACCCTGACCGTCGCGCCTACTACGTGATCGACGCCGACTCGCCCGACCGCGACAAGGTCGAGCCGTTCGGGAACGTCGTCACGGCCCGCTCGCGCGAGCACATCCGCTACACGGCCCTGGCGTCGCGCTTCGTCGGCAGCCACCACGCGGAGTACCTGCACGCCTCGCGGTCGCCCCGGCTGGCCCGGCACGCGCGCGGCCTGCGCGTGTTCCTCCAGCACGGCGTCACCGGCATGAAGAACGTGCGGCTCAACTACGGCCGCCTGCACATGCAGGAGATGCCGCCGGACCGGGTGGTCGTGAACTCGGCCGCCGAGCGCCAGATCTTCATCGAGGACCTCGACTTCTTCCCCTCGCAGGTCGAGGTGACCGGCTTCGCGCGGTACGACTCGCTCTTCGAGGGCGAGCCGCAGGTGCAGCGCCGGCTCCTCGTGATGCCCACC
This sequence comes from Aeromicrobium phoceense, assembly GCF_013868155.1. Lineage (NCBI taxonomy): Bacteria > Bacillati > Actinomycetota > Actinomycetes > Propionibacteriales > Nocardioidaceae > Aeromicrobium > Aeromicrobium phoceense. The sequence continues at coordinate 236,724 of NZ_JACEOG010000001.1, read as the reverse complement.
TGGCGCGACTGGCTGACCAGCCGCGAGAGCGTGCTCACCAGCACCTACCTGGCCAACTGGCTGGACTTCCTCAACGACCCCCAGCTGCAGGCGCTGCAGCGCGACGGCGTCGAGATCCTCATGGTGATGCACCCGAACCTGCGGGCGCTGGTGGACGACCTGCCGCTCGAGGGGATCTCGATCGCCCCCCGCGACGCCGACGTGCAGGAGCTCATCCGCACCAGCGCCGCCCTCGTGACCGACTACTCCAGCGTCGCGTGGGACGCGGCGTTCCTGCGGCGACCGGTGTTCTTCTTCCGCTTCGACGACGCGGTGCTCACCGGTGCCCGCACGCCGTTCATCGACGCCGCCACCGCCCTGCCCGGGCCGATCGCGCACCGCGCGGCCGACCTGGCCGGTGAGGTGGCCCGGTCGGCCGGCTCGGGCTTCGCGATGGACGACGAGTACGCGCGTCGCGCCGCCGCCTTCCTCGAGCTCCCGACATCGGGCTACGGGGAGCGCAACTACGAGATGGTGCGCACCGCCGACGGCCTCTCCACGCGGCTGCTGCGGCTGCGCAACGTGCGCGCCGTGCGCGACGCCTTCAAGCGCTTCCGCGCCGGGCCGCACTACTACCGCGTGATGTCGCTGATGTTCCGCTTCGGCAGCCTGTTGCCGCGCCGCGACATCGCCGTCTTCGAGAGCGACCGCGGCAGTGCCTACGGCGGCAGCCCGCGGGCCCTGTTCGAGCGCCTCCACGAGCGGGGGACCTCACTGGACCTCTGGTACGTCAACAACTCCACGCTGCGGGTGCCGCCGGACGCGCACAAGGTGTTCCGCCTGACGCCGCGCTACTTCTGGACGATGTCGCGGGCGCGCTACTGGGTGTTCAACCAGAACGTGCACGACCTGTGCCGCCGCCCGCGGGGCACCCACTACCTGCAGACGTGGCACGGCACCCCGCTCAAGCGGATGCAGAACGACGTGCCGGTCATGCACGGGCGCGCCGACGACTACCACCAGAAGGCGCAGGAGCTGGTGGATCGGTGGTCGAGCCTGGTCTCCCCGAGCCCGTACGCGACCGCGGCCTTCCGCAGCGCCTTCGGCTTCACCGGCCCGATCATCGAGTCCGGGTACCCCGGCAACGACGTGTTCCACACCGAGGTGGGCCGGCAGCGGGCACGCGAGACCCGACTGCGGCTGGGCCTGCCCGAGGACCGCACGGTGGTGCTCTACGCGCCCACGTTCCGCGACGACGGCCGCGCGGCCGGCGCGAAGGGCGCGTGGGCCCACGACATGGCCCTCGACCTCGGCCGCTTCGCCGAGCGCCTCGGCGAGAACGTGACCCTGCTCGTGCGCCTGCACCCGCTGGTGAAGTTCACCTGGCCGAAGGACCTCGACGCGAGCATCGCCAACGTCTCGAAGTACCCGGACACGCAGGACCTGCTGCTGGTGGCCGACGCGCTGATCACGGACTACTCGTCGATCATGTTCGACTACGCCCAGCGCGGCCGGCCGATCATCTCCTACGTCTACGACCTCGAGCACTACCGCGACGCCCTGCGCGGCTTCTACGTCGACCTCGAGGAGATCGCGCCCGGTCCCGTGGTGCGCACGAGCGACGAGGTCATCGACGCCGTCGCCCGACTCGGCGAGGTCGAGGTCCAGTACGCCGACCGCCTGGCCGCGTTCCGCGAGCGCTTCGGCGGGCTGGAGGACGGGCACGCCTCCGACCGCGTCATCGACGCCGTCTTCAACGAGTCCGAGCGCGGCGCCGCCCCGAACTGACTCGTCGTCGATCGAAGTGCCGCTGTGTTCAGCGGGTCCCGCCGTTGAACGAGTGCCGCCGAGCTGACTCGTCGTCGATCGAAGTGCCGCGTTGTTCAGCGGGTCCCGCGGTGATCGAGTGCCGCCGAGCTTGCGAGGCGGTGTATCGAGATCATCCATGGGCCCCAACAAGACAAGGGATGAGTGCGAGGAGTAAGGAAGCAGAACGGGGCGCCGCCACGATCGTGGCGACACCCCGTGCGGGTCGTGCGGTGGCTCAGGCCTTGGTCTCGGCCCAGGCCGGGTTCCAGCCGGGAACCTCGTCGGCGGTGCGCGAGGCCGGACCGGTGTAGATCGCCGAGGGGCGGATCAGGCGGCCGGTCTTGTACTGCTCGAGGATGTGGGCGCTCCAGCCGGCGGTACGCGCCGACGTGAACATCGCGGTGAACATGTTCGCGGGGATCTCCGCGAAGTCCAGCACGATCGCGGCCCAGAACTCGACGTTCGTCTCCAGGACGCGGTCGGGGCGGCGCTCGCGCAGCTCCTTCAGGGCGGCCTGCTCGAGTGCCTCGGCGACCTCGGCGCGCGGGGCGGCGAGCTCCTTGGCCGTGCGACGCAGCGTGCGGGCGCGGGGGTCCTCGGCGCGGTAGACGCGGTGACCGAAGCCCATGAGGCGCTCACCGGAGTCGAGGAGGTTCTTGACGTACGCCTCGGCGTCGCCGGTCTTCTCGACCTGCTCGATCATGTGGAGCACGCGCGAGGGGGCGCCGCCGTGCAGCGGGCCCGACATCGCGCCGACCGCGCCGGAGAGGGCGGCGGCCACGTCGGCGCCGGTGGAGGAGATGACGCGAGCGGTGAACGTGGAGGCGTTCATGCCGTGCTCGGCGGCGGAGACCAGGTAGGCGTCGATGGCCTTGGCGTGGTCCGGGTTGACCTCACCGCGCCAGCGGGTCAGCATCCGCTCGACGATCGTGTCGCACTTGTCGATCTCGCTCTGGGGGACCATCGGCTTGCCGAGGCCGCGGGCGGCCTGGGCGACGTACGACAGCACCATCACCGCGGTGCGGGCGAGGTCGTCGCGCACCTCTTCGGGGGTCTCGATGTCGTAGAGCTGACGCAGGCCCCACACGGGAGCCATCTGGGCGATCGCGCTCTGGACGTCGGCGCGGATGTCGCCGGAGTGCACGGGGATCGGGTACGGCTCGGCCGGAGGCAGGCCCGGGTCGTAGGAGCCGTCGACCAGCAGGCCCCAGATCTTCTCGAACGGCACGCGGCCGACGAGGTCATCGATGTCGACGCCGCGGTACCGGAGCGCGGAGCCTTCCTTGTCGGGCTCGGCGATCTCGCTCTCGAACGCTACGACGCCTTCCAGTCCGTGGTGTACTTGAGTCATGCCTCAATAGTGCCCTGTGGCCGTTCTACGACGAGCAGCACGGTCGATTCCCGGCTGCTTCGCGAGGTACGGTCGTCAGCCCGGATACCGTGGCGCCATGAGCGACGACCTGGCCCGGATGCGGACCGAGTACGCGAAGGCCGGCCTGGACGAGGCCACCGCGGGGGACGACCCGATCGGGCTCGCGCAGGCCTGGATCGCCGAGGCGATCGCCGCGGGCGTGCACGAGCCGAACGCGATGGCGCTGGCCACCGCCACCCGCGACGGCGAGCCCTCGGTGCGCATCGTGCTGCTGAAGGGCTTCGACGCGACCGGCGCCGACTTCTTCACGAACTACGACTCGCGGAAGGGTCGCGAGCTGGAGCAGAATCCCCGCGCGGCGGCCGTGCTGCTGTGGCACCCGCTGCACCGCCAGCTGCGGATCGAGGGCGGGGTGACCCGTCTCGACCCGCACGAGTCGGACGCCTACTTCCTCGCCCGGCCGGAGGGAGCGCGGATCAGCGCGGCCTCGTCGCCGCAGTCGCAGGTCGTCGCCGGCCGCGAGGAGCTCGAGCGCCGCTGGCACGAGGCCGAGAATCACGGGGCCGCCGAGCGGCGTCCCGAGGGATGGGGTGGCTACCGCATCGCGCCCGAGGTCCTGGAGTTCTGGCACGGCCGCGAGAACCGCCTCCACGACCGCATCCGGTTCACGCGCCGCGGGGACGACTGGACGCGCGACCGGCTCGCGCCCTGACCGACGGCGCGGTCACCGGCGCCGAGACCCGCGCCTAGGCTGCTCCGGTGCGAAAGCTCCTCACCGACGTCCGCCCCCTGCGGGTGTCCCCGGCCTACCGCAGGCTGTGGATCGGGCAGGCCGTCTCGGGCTTCGGCCAGCAGATGTCGGTGGTCGCGGTCGCCTGGGAGGTCTGGACCCTCACCGAGTCGTCGTTCTCGGTCGGCCTGGTCGGCCTCGCGGGGCTGCTGCCGCTCATCGTGGGCGGCCTGTACGGAGGCGCGCTCGTCGACGCGTTCGACCGTCGCACCGTGGCGCTGGCGTCGGCGATCGGCCTGTGGGTGTCGGCCATGGCGCTGGTCGCGCACAGCGTGGCCGACGTGGAGTCCGTCGGCTTCCTCTACGGCGTCGTCGCGGTGCAGGCGCTGTTCTTCGCCGTCAACAACCCGGCCCGCGCGGCGATGCTGCCTCAGCTGCTGCCCGGGCACCTGCTGCCGGCGGCGAACGCTCTCGGCATGGCCTCGACGAACCTGTCGTTCACGGTGGGTCCGCTCGTCGGAGGTGCGCTGATCGCGTGGCGGGGCGTGGAGGCGGCCTACGTGGTGGACGTGCTGCTCTACGTGGCGGCGCTGTACTCGGTGGTGCGACTCCCGGCCCTCCCTCCCGCCACGAAGATGCCGGTGCCGGGCATCAGGTCCGTCATCGACGGGCTGAGGTTCCTGCGGACCGCGCCCAACATCGCGATGTCGTTCGTCGTCGACCTGTGCGCGATGGTCTTCGCCCAGCCGCGCGCGCTGTTCCCCGCGCTGGCGGCCACCGTCTACGCCACGTCGGGCGGCGGCGACGCGGGCGCCTCCTCGCTGGGCCTGCTCCAGGCGTCGCCGGCGATCGGCTCGCTGCTGGCGTTCGTGGTGTCGGGCTGGGTCAGCCGGGTGCACCGGCACGGTGTCGCGATCGTCGTGGCGATCGTCGCCTACGGTGCGAGCGTCGCGGCGGTGGGCTTCTCGGCGATCGGGCTGCCGGGCCTGCTGTGGCTGGCCGTCACGTTCCTGGCGCTGTCCGGCGCCTCCGACATGATCAGTGCCGCCTACCGCTCGACGATCCTGCAGTCGGCCGCGCCGGACGAGATGCGCGGGCGCATGCAGGGCCTGTTCATCGTCGTCGTCGCGGGCGGGCCGCGCCTGGGCGACTTCGTGATCGGCTCGGTCGCCTCACTCGTCGGCGAGCCGTGGGCGATGGTCATCGGCGGCGGGCTGTGCATCGCCGGCGTGCTCACCTCGGTGGCCCTGCGCCGCCGCTTCCTGGCTTACGACGGCCGCCACCCGACCCCCTAGCGGTCAGCTGCCGAAGGTGGCGATGTCGATCTCGATCCAGACCTGCTCGGCGCGGCCGACCAGCTCGCCGGCCGGCGTGTAGAGCGCCGTGCCGGTGAAGAACTTGCGGCCCTCGCGCGCAGCCAGCTGGCCCACCGCGTGATACGTCTCGCCGGCCACGGGGGCGGAGAGCACCTCGGCGGTCATCGTGCCGAGCACCATCGGCTGCACCGAGAAGTCAGCCGCCCACCCGCCGGGGCAGTCCAGGGCTGCCCACGCGACGGGCAGGCCCACCGTGCCGTCCGCCTCGGCGAACGAGGGATGCACGGTCCACGGGGCGGCCGTGAGGTCGTCGCCGACGGGGCCGCTGAAGATGCGGAGCCCGTCACCCTCACCGCGCGCGGTGCCGCACGTGAAGCACTGGTCGAACGGGTGCGTCGTGAAGCCCGGGTAGGCGGCCAGTCCGGCCTCGACGACGGACGCGTCCAGGAAGGGCGGCGGCTCCCGGGTGAAGGCGCCCGGGCCGACGGTGCCGACGAGCGCTCCTCCGTGGGTCACGAGCCGGGTCTCGTCGGTGTCGTGCTCCCAGGCCAGCGGGGTGTCGAGCGGCGGCGGCATCCGCAGTCGCGACGTGACGGGGCCGGTGTGGTCCTGCGCGAGCCGCTCCTGGGCGACCAGGCCGCACACCCAGCCACCGTTGCCGGAGTCGGGCGGGCCGTTGAACTGACGAGGGATCGTGACCATGCCCCGACGCTATCCTCCGAGCGCGTCGTGGCGGCGCAGGGTCTCCAGCCGCTCCTGCGCGTGGTCGACCAGCGGTGGCGGGTAGTCGGCCGGCGGGTCAGGGAGGGTCCAGGGCTCGTGCACGCCGCGGCCTTCCACCCCGCGCAGCTCCGGCACCCAGCGCCGGATGTAGGCGCCGTCGGGGTCGAAGCGACGGCCCTGGCCCACGGGGTTGAAGACGCGGAAGTAGGGGGCGGCGTCGGTGCCGCACCCGGCCACCCACTGCCAGCCGTGCTGGTTGTTCGCGAGGTCGGCGTCGACGAGCCGCTCGCGGAACCAGCGCGCCCCGTGGGTCCACTCCAGGTGCAGGTCCTTCACGAGGAAGCTGGCGACCGCCATCCGCACCCGGTTGTGCATCCAACCCTGCGCGAGCAGCTGGCGCATCCCCGCGTCGATGAAGGGGAAGCCGGTGCGCCCCTCCTTCCACGCCTCGAAGTCGCCGGCCGGCTCGTCGTACTGCATCCGCTCGTAGTCGCGGTTGTAGTAGCCGAACGCCGAGCCCGGCCACTCGTGGAGGACGTCGGCGTAGAACTCGCGGAACGCCAGCTGGCGCTCGTAGGCGCGGGCGCCGGCCGACGACCGCTCGGCGAGGTCGGCCAGCAGGGTGCGCGGGTGGATCGTGCCCCACTTCAGGTGCACCGACATCCGCGAGGTCGTGTCGAGGTCGGGGCGGTCGCGCTCGCTGTCGTAGTCGTCGACGTGCTCGTCGAGCCACCGCCGCCAGTGCGCCCGGGCGGCCTGCTCGCCCGCCGCGGGGAGGTCGACCCCGTCGGCCTCGCGCACGTCGGGCAGGGCCACCGATCCGCCCGGCCGGACCCACGGCACCGCGTGCGAGCGCACCGCCGTCACCGGCGGGTGGGCACCCTGCGACTGCCACGCGCGGAACCACGGGGTGAACACCTTGTAGGCCGACCCGTCGCCCTTGCGCACCGATCCCGGCGCGACGGCGTACGGCGAGTCCGCGGCCACGAGCGGCACGTCGCCGAGCGCCTCGCCGACCCGCGCGTCCCGGCGGAGGGCGTAGGGGGTGTGCCCGGCGGTCACGTGGACGCTGCTCGCGCCCGCCTGCTCGACCACGCGCGGCACCTCCACCTCGGGCCGGCCCCGCACCAGGTGCAGCCCTTCGATGCGCTCGTCGAAGTCGGCCAGCAGCCGGGTCAGGTACGCCGCCCGCACCGGCATGTTCTCGGCCGGGAAGTGGTCGTCGAGGACGAACAGCGGGACCACGCCGTCGGGCCCCGCCTCGACCGCCGACCTCAGCGCGCCGTGGTCGTGCAGGCGCAGGTCGGCGCGGAACCACATCACGGAGACGGTCACCTCGGCATCGTCCCCTGAGCGAGCTTGGTCCGCACCCGGGCCGATCCGCCGACGGCGGGAGGGCGGCCGATCGACGCACCGGGCCTGACCCGCGGCGTCACATGGAACAATGGCCGCGTGAGCGAGCTGATCGACACCACCGAGATGTACCTGAGGACCATCTTCGAGCTGGAGGAGGAGGGGATCATCCCGCTGCGGGCCCGGATCGCCGAGCGCCTCCACCAGAGTGGCCCGACGGTGAGCCAGACGGTGGCGCGCATGGAGCGCGACGGGCTGCTCACGGTCGAGGGCGACCGTCACCTCGAGCTGTCCGAGCGCGGCCGCTCGCTGGCCACCCGCGTCATGCGCAAGCACCGCCTGGCCGAGCGCCTGCTGACCGACGTCATCGGCCTCGAGATCGAGTACGTGCACGAAGAGGCCTGCCGCTGGGAGCACGTCATGTCCGAGCAGGTCGAGCGCCGTCTCGTCGCGCTGCTGGGCCACCCCACCGAGTCGCCCTACGGCAACCCGATCCCCGGACTCGGCGAGCTCGGCGAGGTCGTCCGCCCGGCCGAGTTCCTCGACGGCGTCGAGTCGCTGCTGACCGCCGCGGTCGGCACCGAGCCCGTGCGCGTGGTCGTGCGCCGCATCGCCGAGGAGCTCCAGAAGGACACCGAGGTCATGTCGGTCCTGCGGCGCGTGGGTGCGCTCCCGGGCAACGACGTCCTCGCCTCGCGCGGCCACGACGGACTCGTCGTCGCGCGCCAGTCCGAGACCGCCGAGATCGACGCCGAGGCAGCCGCCCACATCTTCGTCTCGCGCTGAGCCGTCCGTGCCGCCCGACCCGACGTCGGCGAGAGGTTGGCACGGGGCTGGCAGGATGTTCCCATGACCTTCGGTGCGCGCGTGCGTGGCTGGTTCCAACGCACGGGCTCCGAGGCGCTCGGCTGGACCCTCGTCGTGCTGGGCATCGTCATGCTGGTGATGCCCGGGCCGGGCCTGCTGGGCATGTTCGCCGGCATCGCGCTGCTGGCTCGCCACTACACGTGGGCCGACCGGCTCGTCGAACCGCTGGAGGAGAAGGCGATCGAGGCCGCGAAGTACGGCGTCGCCACGATCCCGCGCATCATTCTCAGCGTTCTGGGCATCCTCTGGGTCGCCGGCGTGGGCCTGGTCTGGTTCCTCTCGCCGACGATCCCCGAGTTCGAGATCCTCGGCGTCGGCTTCGGCCCCGAGCTGCCCGCCGCGGGCCTGGTGGGCGCGATCGGGATCTGGATCTCCGACCTGATCGCCATCGTGCTGCTCGTCTACAGCATCCGGCGCTGGCGCTGAGGTCGTCGGCCCCGTCTACGGTGGGGCCATGAGTGCGATCGATCCCGCCACCGTCGAGCTGGGCCTGGACACGTTCGGGGACGTCAGCCTCGGCGAGGACGGCACCCCCGAGCACCACGCCGTCGTGCTGCGGAACGTCGTCGACCAGGCCGTGCTGGCCGACCAGGTGGGGCTGAGCTTCATCGGCCTGGGCGAGCACCACCGCGACGACTTCGCGATCACCGCCCCCGACGTCGTGTTGGCCGCGATCGCCTCGCGCACCGAGCGGATCCGCCTCGGCTCGGCGGTGACGGTGCTCAGCTCCGACGACCCCATCCGCGTGTTCGAGCGCTTCTCCACCCTCGACGCGCTCTCGAACGGTCGCGCCGAGGTCATCCTGGGCCGCGGCTCCTTCACCGAGTCCTTCCCGCTGTTCGGCTTCGAGCTGGAGGACTACGAGCGGCTCTTCTCCGAGAAGCTCGACCTGTTCGCGCAGATCCTCACCGAGGAGCCGGTGACGTGGTCGGGATCGATCCGGCCCCCGCTCACCGACCAGGTCATCTACCCGCCCACCGAGTCGGGTCGCCTCAAGGTCTGGATCGGCGTGGGCGGCACCCCGCAGTCGGTCGTGCGCGCCGCGCACTACCGGCTGCCGCTCATGCTCGCGATCATCGGCGGCCCGCCGGCGCAGTTCGTGCCGTTCGCGAACTACTACCGCGAGCTGCTCGCCGCAGACGGGGTCGATCCGCTGCCGGTCGGGATGCACTCGCCCGGCTACGTCGCCGACACCGACGAGCAGGCCCGCGACGAGCTCTTCACCTACTTCCAGGCGCAGCGCGACCGCATCGGGCGCGAGCGCGGCTGGCCGCCCACCACCCGGATCCAGTTCGAGCGCGACGCCAGCCCCGAGGGCGCCCTGCACGTCGGATCGCCCGAGACGGTGGCGCGCAAGATCGCCACGAACCTCAAGGCGCTGGGGATCAGCCGGTTCGACCTCAAGTACGCGAACGGCGCGATGCCCCACCACCAGCTGATGCGCTGCATCGAGCTGTACGGCACCCGGGTTGCGCCGCTCGTGCGCGACATGCTCGCCTGACGCCTGCCTCTACGCTGGCGGCCATGGAGTCGATCCTGATCGCCGTGCTCGTCGTGGCGGCCATCGTGGCCGCCTCCGTGGTGGCGCCGCGGATCGGCACCGCCGCCCCCTTGGTCCTGCTCGGCATCGGCCTGGTCGTGAGCCTGCTGCCGTTCACGCCGGAGTTCGTCATCGATCCCGAGCTGATCCTCGCGGGGCTGCTGCCGCCCCTGCTCTACTCGGCCGCGGTCAACATGCCGACGATGGACTTCCGGCGGGACTTCCGCACCATCAGCGGCCTGTCCGTGCTGCTGGTCGTCGTGAGCGCCCTCGGGCTGGGCGTGGTCTTCACGCTGCTCATCCCCGGCATCGACTTCGCGCTCGCCGTGGCGCTGGGTGCGATCGTCAGCCCGACCGACGCGGTGGCCACGTCGATCGCGAAGCGGCTCGGCGTCCCGTCGCGCGTGATCACGGTGCTGGAGGGCGAGAGCCTGCTCAACGACGCGACCGCGCTCGTGCTGCTGCGCACGGCGGTGGCGGCCACGGCCGCGGGCGTGAGCTTCGGCGCGATCCTCGTCGAGTTCGTGTGGGCGGTCGTCGGGGCCGTCGCGATCGGGTGGGTCGTCGGCACGGTGGTGCTGCGCCTCCGGGCCCGGATCGAGGACGAGGCCGTCAGCACCGCGATCTCCTTCACGGTGCCGTTCGTCGCGTTCCTGCCGGCCGAGCACCTGGAGGCGTCCGGTCTCGTCGCCGCTGTCACGGCGGGGCTCGTCACGGGCCACGGCCAGGCGAGGCACCTCGGGCCGAAGCAGCGCCTCTCGGACCACCAGAACTGGCGCACGATCGAGGTGCTGCTCGAAGGGCTGGTCTTCCTCATCATGGGCCTGGAGGTCTCGGCGCTGGTGCGCGACGTCGAGGACACGACGGAGGGCGGCGTCGCTCGTGCCGCCGTGCTGGCGGGCATCGGACTCGTCGTCGCGCTCGGGATCCGGGCGTTCTACACGCTCTCGATCGTGCTGATGGAGCGCCGCCGGATGCGACGGACGCCCCAGCTGCGCGAGGCGATCGACGAGTGGGCCACGAAGGTCGAGCACAGCGAGCACCCGCGGGCCGACCGGTTCCGCCGGCGACTGCGGCGCGCGTCGCACGACATCGACTTCTACGACGCGGCCCGGTTCGGCCGGCGCGAGGGCTTCATCCTCGTCTGGGCGGGCATGCGCGGCGCGGTCACGCTCGCGGCGGCCCAGACGCTGCCCACCGACACCGAGAACCGCTCGCTGCTCGTGCTCGTCGCCTTCTTCGTCGCGCTGACCTCGCTCGTCGTGCAGGGCGGCACGCTGGGCTGGTTCGTCCGGCGCCTCGGCCTGGCCGGGAGGGCGCACGGTGCCGAGCAGGAGTGGACGCGACTCGACGGCCGCATGCGCGAGGCCGCGCGTGACGTGCTGGACGACGCCGAGCTGCCGCCCGAGCTGTCGGGGCTGCGCGAGAGGTTCACCCGGACGCTCGACGACGACGCCTACGACCCGGGCGCTCTGAGCGACGTGCGGCTGGAGATCATCGAGCGGCAGCGCGAGGTGCTGCTCCACGAGCGGGCCGAGGGCACGTTCAGCAGCGAGGTCCTCACCCGGATGCTGGCGAAGCTCGATGCCGATCAGATCAGCATCGAGCTCCGCCGCACGGGCGACGAGGTCTGACCGTCAGGCCAGCGCCTTCGCCTTGAGCTGCTCGTACTCCGCGGCGGAGATGGCGCCGGAGTCCAGCAGCGACTTCGCCGAGGCGATCTGGTCGGCCGGCGCGGCGCCGGCGACGTCGCGGATGTAGGCGTCGTTCTGCTCGCGCAGCGCCGTCATCTTGGCGCGCTGGCGGTCGGCCATGCCCCCGCCCCGCGCGATGAGGTAGACCAGCGCGGTCAGGGCCGGCACGAAGATCAGGAAGAAGACCCAGATGGCCTTCGTCCAACCCGAGGCCTCGCGATCGCTGAAGAGGTCGGCGATGACGTTGAACAGGACCATCAGGTACGCCATGAAGAAGAACACCGAGATCGTCAACCACAAGAAGTCCCAGAAGCTGTCCATTGAGGTGTGTCCTTCGCTCTCCCGGGCCCACGGCCCCTGTGACGACTGTCGTCACGCCCTCATCATGGCCGGACGCGAGTCCCGCCGGGTCATCCATCAGGGGTGACTCGCCGAACGGGATTGTGGGCAACACGACGCGTGCCCTACTTGTGTTGAAGATGGGACTCGTGTGACTGTTGAGGCGTCGTGACGTCCGGTCGGCCCCACTTCTTCCCAGGGGCCGGTGGGTCGGGCGCACGGGGGGTGTGTCTGCACCCGGACCACGCCGATTCTTCCCCCAAACTCGGCGTGCAGGTGCCGCGCCGGAGGTCCCGTTCCCCATGGGCGCTCCGGCGCGGCATTCCCCTTCAGGGCTGGTCGCGCCCGAGTCCCGCCTCGCGCGCCCGGATGATCGCCTCGGCCCGGTCGGCGGCGTGCAGCTTGGCGTAGATCGAGGAGACCGCGTTCCGCACGGTCTTGTTGGAGACGAACAGCTCGGCCGCGATCGCGTCGTTGCTGCGTCCCGCGGCCAGCAGGTCGAGCACGGCTCGCTCCCGCTCGGACAGGTCGGGGAACGGGTGCTCCGGGCGGTGCCGAGTGCGTCCGGCGAAGAGCCCCGCGACCCGGGCCGCGACCGACGCACCGAACACCATCCCGCCGCCGGCGGTGGCCAGGATCGCGCGATGGACCTCGGCCGCGTCGGCGCCCTTCAGCAGGTACCCCGAGGCACCGGCGCGCAGCGAGCTCAGGATCGTGTCGTCGTCCTCGTTCATCGTCAGCATCAGCACGCGGACGCCGTCGTGCCGGCCGGTGATGTGGCGCGTCGCCTCGATCCCGTCGAGCACGGGCATCTGGATGTCCATCACCACGACGTCCGGCGGGTCGGCGTCGACCACGTGGATGGCCTCGCGACCGTCGCCGGCGGTGCCCGTGACGGCGATCCCGTCGATCGCGCCGAGCAGGGCGACCAGTCCCTCGCGCAGGATGCGGTGGTCGTCCACGACCACCACGCGCACCGGCTCACTCATGGCTCCATCCTTCCGTGCAGGGGCAGTCGCGCGGTGACGATCGTGCCCCCGGAGTCGGGGCAGCGCAGCTCCACGCTGCCGCCGAGCTCGGCCGCCCGCTCCCGCAGGGAGACCAGGCCGATCCCGGGGCGGGCATCGGTCGCGATGCCGACGCCGTCGTCGGCCACCTCCACCACGAGCTCGTGGGGGTCGGCGCTGAGCGAGACCGAGCAGGTCCGGGCGTGCGCGTGCCGCAGGGTGTTGTTCATGGCCTCCGAGGCGATCCGGAAGGCCGCCACCTCCACGGCGGCCGGCAGCCCGCCGTCGATCGAGGCCGTCACGCGCACGTCGACGGCCGCGTCGGCGTGCTCGGCCAGCTGGGTCAGGGCTCCCACGAGACCCCGGTCGTCGAGCGCGGGCGGGCGCAGGTCGTGCACGAGCCGTCGGACGTCCTTGATGATCTCCTGCACGACATCGCGGGTCTCGGCCAGCTGCTCGTCGGCGGATGCCGGGTCGGACGCCACCGTCAGCCGCGCCGACTCCAGCCGGAAGACCACGGCCGAGAGCGAGGGGCCGAGACCGTCGTGGAGGTCGCGCCGGATCCTGCGCCGCTCCTCCTCGCGGGCGAGGACGAGTCCCTCACGACTGCGCTGCAGCTCGTCGCTGAGCTGGCTGGAGCGGATGGCGGCCGCCGCCTGGCGGACGACGTCGGCCAGCAGGACCTCGTCGCGCGCCGTGAGGTGGTTGCGCACGCCGTGTGCCGGCAGGGTGAGCCGTCCGATCGTGCGCGACCGGTAGGCGATGGGGAACGACCGCACGTGGTCGGGGCGCTCGCCCCGCGACGCGACGAGGCGCTCGCCGGCCGAGCGGTCGACCTCGACCTGCACGAACGACAGGCCGAACGCCGTGGAGACCGCCTCGACGACCGCGCCCAGCTGGGCGCCGTCGTCGTCGGAGCGCTCGAGCGTCGACGCGAGGCTCGAGACGACGGCGTACGGGTCGCGTCGGTCGCCCAGCACGGCTCGCCGGACCCAGCCCTCGATCCGCAGGCGCATCGGGCCGTAGAGGATCGCCGCGAGCAGCAGCACGAGCAGGACGACCTGTCGCTCGCCGAAGGCGTCCCCGAGGGTGGCCGAGATGATCGCCAGCGCGAGCAGGTCCACCAGCACGATGACGACGCTGATGCCGCCGTAGACGAGGGTGCGGACCAGCAGGTTCTCCACCGAGACGATGTCGGGTCGCACGATCGCGATGACCATGGCGACCGGCCCCACCAGCAGCGCGGCGCCGAGGAAGAACGAGTTGAGCACCGTGACGTCCACGAGCAGGCTCGTGGCGATCAGCAGGACCATCACCAGGACGGCCCACGCGAGCCACCGCATCCGCTCGCGCTCGGCATCGCGGGAGGCGCGGTACCGCGCCATCACGGTGACCAGGGCGAGCACGAATCCGACGCTGCCGAGGACCCACGAGACGGTCACGACCTGCTCCGCCACGGGCCGCAGCGCCTCGATGGACGTGGGGTCGGTGTCGACCCCGGGAACGAGCGCCGCCAGTGACGCGTCGATCTCGCCCTGGGTGCTGGGCACGACGACGAACAGGACCAGGCCGGCTCCCATGAGGGCCAGGCTCGCCCAGCCCGCGGCGCGCCAGCGGCCCCGCGGAAGGCCGTCGGGGAACAGCAGCAGGACGGCCGCGGCGTTCATGGGCAGCACGGCGGTGAACCGGAAGAGGAACCACAGCACCCAGGTCAGGCCCGGCAGCGCCTCCTGCTCGTGGACCGCGAGCCTCACGTAGGACTGCGCCAGTCCGTCGAGGATCCACAGGAAGCCGAGGCCCACCAGGGCCCAGCCGATGGGGTGGTGGCGACGGTGCCACAGCACGACGACGCCGAGTCCGACCTGGATGAGCCCCATCGCGGCGAACGTCCAGCCGGGCTCCTCGGTCCACTCCGGGATCGGGGCGTCGCCGACACGCAGGTCCAGCGCGACGGCGCCGGCGAAGAGCGCCGTGCCGACGCCGAGTGCGGCGAGCCCGCCGACCGGGACCTGCGTGGACCTCATGCGTAGATCATGGCGGCGGTTCGCGTCCGAGGGGAGCGAACCGCCGCCTTGGCGATCGAGGAGCGACGTCACCGGTTGCCGCGGTCCCCGAAGGCGAACCCGAGGGCGACGAGGACGACCATGACCGAGCCGGTCCAGCCCGCCATGTACTGCAGGGGCGCGACGGTCAGCAGCAGCGAGAGCGTGCCCAGGATGCCGGCCGCGATGCCCATCCAGGCGCGGACGGTGCCCTGACGCCAGGCCCGGAACAGGGCCCAGCCCGTCAGGCCGGTGAGCCCCCAGACCCACGGCACGGTGGCGATCCAGTGGTTGTACACGGTGGCGGCCTCGGCCACGGCCAGGGGCGTGTCCCCAGCGACCCCGAAGATGAACTCCGTGTTGAGCACGGTGCCCATCAGCACGACGATTGCCGTCCCGAGGATGCCGAACGAGGCCGTTCCCGGCACGAGGGTCTCGCGGCCGAGCCCGGCACGCAGCCGCCGGTGCAGGCCGAGACCGAACGGCACGAGCGCCAGGACGGTGAGCGTCGCCACGACGTGGAACGTGATCAGCTGCGGGACGTGGCCGTTCAGCGAGGCGATGACGCCATCGGCCTCCTGCACCTTCCCGTCGACGTGGGCGGCGCCGGCCCCCGCGCTGAGCATCGTCGTCGCGACCCCGCCGATGCCGGCGGCGACGCCCGAGAGGGCCCAGGCGCGGCCGGGGCGGGGGGCGGCGTCCTGCGGGAGGGCGTCCCGGACTCGCTGCTCGGTGGGGATGTGGGTGGTCATCGTGATTCCTTCCAGGGGGGTGATGGAACCACCGTGGAGGGCGAGGAGTCCCGCGCGACAGGGACAGCGCGGCACGATGTGCGGGACATCGGGGGAGGGTGCCTCATCCGGCTGGGGTGATGCCTTGCCTGCGGCGGAACGCCATGTTGGGCAGAACGCACCGGCTCGTGTCCCCTGCGTACGCAGGTGGCGGGTCGCTGCCCGACCAGACGGGGCCCGGGACGCCGACATGGGACTGATCCTCTCGATCTTGATGCTGGGCCTGATGGCGAGCCTGTCCCCGGCCACCATCGTGGTGTTCATCGTGGTGCTCGGCACGGCCAGGCCCCGGGCCAACGCTGCGGGGTTCCTCCTGGGCTGGGCGACCTCGCTGACCGTCGTCTTCACGCTCAGCTACCTCGTCGGCTCGTCGCGGAGCGTCCAGCACGGCGGCGGCCGGACCGGCGTGATGGTCTTCCAGGTCCTGGTGGGATGCGCGCTGCTCGTGGTGAGCGCCCGCCAGTGGCGGCGTCGAGGGGTGGTCTCCCGTGCCGTTCCCACCGCGGGCTCGCAGAAGATGCTCGGTCGCCTCCGCGACCTCCGGCCGGGCGGCGCGCTGCTGCTCGGGGTGCTCAAGCAGCCGTGGGCGATCACGACGGCCGCGGCCGTGTTCGTCGTCCACCACCACACGCAGGCCCTCGTCACCCTCATCGCCTTCGCGTGCTTCACGGTGGCGTCCACTGCCAGCGTGGGCCTGATGTACGTCTACTACGCCCGGCGCCCCGTCGAGGCCGAGGCGTACCTGAACCGGCTTCGCAGCCGAGCGATCGCCTCCGGGCCGGTCGTGTTCGCCGTCGCAGCGCTGCTGCTCGGGACCCTCCTGGTGCTCGACGGTCTTCTCGGGCTCGCCGGCTAGGCGAGTCATCCCACGAGGGTGAGTCCCGACGGCCGCGTGGTGCCTAGCGTGGGGGAGGCCGGTGACCAGGACGACCTCGGAGGCAACGATGTCCGAAGCCCCGATGGCGCGTCGGGACTCCCCCGAGCGAGCGCCCCTGGTGCTCGCCGCCCTGATCGTGGTCGCTGGCGTGGCCAACCTGAACCTCTCCGTGGCCAACGTCGCCCTCCCGTCCATCGGCAAGGCCTTCGACAGCTCTCAGACGACGCTGAACCTGGTCGCCGTCGGCTACTCCCTCGGCCTCGCCGCCTCCGTGCTCTACCTGGGAGCGGTGGGTGACAGGTACGGCCGGAAACTGATGCTCCTGCTCGGCATCGTGCTGTCGGTCCCGGCCTGCCTCCTCGCGGCCTTCGCGTGGGACGACTGGGTGCTGGTGGTGGCCCGGATCCTGGGCGGGCTCTCCGCCGGCATGGCCTACCCCACGACGCTGGCTCTCATCGCCGCGCTGTGGTTCGGGCCCGGACGCACCAGGTCCATCGCCCTGTGGTCGGCGCTGGGCGGGGCCATCGCCGCCCTGGGCCCGCTCGTCGCCGGCTGGCTGCTCCAGCACTTCTGGTGGGGCTCGGTCTTCCTGATCACCCTGCCGCTCGCGGTCGTGGCGCTGGTGATGGCCTGGGTGCTGGTTCCCTCCCACGTCAACGAGTCGAGCGAGCCCGTCGACAACCTCGGGGGGATCCTGTCGGTCGTTCTCGTCGCCGCCCTGGTGCTGTCGATCAACTTCGCGCCGGTACCCGGCAAGGGCGCCCTCGTCGCTGGCCTCGGGCTGATCGCCGTCGCGGCGACGGTGGCGTTCGTGTGGCGGCAGCGCCGCGCAGCCAATCCCCTCTACGACCTGGACATCGCGAGTAGGCGTGTCTTCTGGGTCGCCGCGTGCGCGGGGATCATCGTCTTCGGGTCGCTCATGGGTGCGATGTTCATCAGCCAGCAGTACCTGCAGAACGTCGTCGGCTACGACACCGTGGAGGCGGGTGCGGCCTTCCTCCCGGCCGTCGTCTTCATGGTCCTGGTCGCGCCACGATCGGCGAAGCTCGTGGAGGCGCGCGGGGCGCGGACGACCCTGCTCACGGGCTACGTCTTCCTGTTCCTCGGCTTCGTGTCCATGCTGCTGCTGTGGGAGGAGAACACCCCCTACTGGCAGATCGCCCTCGCCTACGCCTGCCTGGGGATCGGCGTCGGACTGGCCGGGACCCCTGCGTCCCACTCGCTGACCGGTTCCGTGCCGGTCCACCGAGCGGGCATGGCCTCCGGGACCGCCGACCTGCAGCGCGACCTCGGGGGCGCGATCATGCAGTCGCTCTTCGGCGCTCTGCTGACCGCGGGATACGCGAGCTCCTTCAGTCAGGCCATCGCGGCGTCTCCTTCGGGGAAGCAGGCCTCGTCCGACGTGCAGTCCGAGCTCACGAAGTCCTTCGCGAGTGCCGAGCAGATCGCGCAGCAGCACCCGACCTACGCCGACCAGATCACGGCTGCGGCGAGAACGGCGTTCCTGCAGGGTGACGACTGGGCCTATGCGGCCGGTGCGTGCGCGGTGCTGATCGGGGCCGCGCTCGTCTTCCTCGCGTTCCCGCGCCACGAGGCCGAGAAGGAGCTGCTGCGCCGCTACGAGGCCGAGGACGCGGCCGTCTGATCCTGGTGGTGCCCCCGAGAGGATTCGAACCTCCGACCTGCGGTTTAGGAAACCGTTGCTCTATCCCCTGAGCTACGGGGGCGCACCGGTCCATCTTTCCACGAGTCAGGAGACGGATGCGTCGTGCGGGTCCGCTCACGGCCCCTGTGGCGCACGGGGCACCCATACCCGTCTCACGATGCGGATCGCCGCCGTAGACTCGGTGGGTGCGGATCCTGCTGACCGGCGCCAACGGCGTCATGGGACGAGCGACGATCCCGGCACTTCAGAATGCCGGACACCAGGTCGTCGGGCTCGTGCGTTCACCGTCCGCCGCTCGCCTCGTGCAGTCGGCCGGGGCCACGGCGATCCACGGCGACGTGCTCGACCGTGACTCCCTGATGAAGGCGATGCGCGGCTGCGACGGGGTGATCAACTTCGCCACGCAGGTCCCGGTGGGCGTCAAGGCGATGCTCCCGGGCTCGCTGACCCGCATCAACCGGATCCGCACGGTGGGAGCCGGCCTCGTGGCCGACACCGCGATCGAGTCCGGCGTCGGGCTGATGGTCCAGCAGAGCCTCAGCCACATCTACGTGGCCCGCGGGGACGAGTGGATCGACGAGTCCACACCGATCGACGTCACGATGGTCACCGAGCCGCTCACCGTGGCCGAGCAGCACGCGCAGCGCGTGGAGCAGGCCGGGGGAGTCACGGTGCGCCTGCGCTACGGGCTGATCTGCGGCGACGACCCCAACTCCCAGTTCCTCGTGCGGAGGGCGCGCAAGCGGCGTCCCATCGGCCTGGGCGATCCCGACTCCTGGATGCACGTCGTGCACCCGCTCGACGTCGGCACCTCCGCCGTCGCCGCGCTCGGAGCGCCCAGCGGCGCCTACAACGTCGGGGCCGAGCCGCTCAAGCGCGTGGACTACGTCAACGCGATCGCTCGCGCGGCGGGCCACAGCGAGGGCCGGTTCTTCCGCCGCTGGCTGTTCAGCGTCACCGCCGACAAGCTCGAGCTGCTGGCCCGCTCGCAGCGGGTGACCTCGCAGCGCTTCATGGACCTGGCCGGGTGGAAGCCCGTGCGTCCCGTCCTGACCCCGGAGTGGTTCCGTGGCTGAGCGCTCCGAGACCGAGGCCGAGCGGCGCGTCCGGATCGAGCGTGCGGCCCGCCTGCTCGGGGACCTCATGCCCTCGACCACACGGGACGAGAGCCCCGAGGGCTGGGGCGACGACGCGAAGGGCACGTCGCGCGATGACGAGCTGCTGCGCGACGTGCCCCCTCACCACGGCAAGGACTGAGTCCTAGAGCGTCGGGTCCCCACCGGGCTGGCGCTGGAAGGTGCCGCCACCGAGCGCGTCGCGGATCTCGCGCAGCAGCAGGATGTCCTCGCTGGGACCCGCCGGCTCCTCCTCCTCGCCCTTCGCCAGGCGCTCCATCAGGTGCTTGGACGGCACGACGAAGACGAAGTAGACGACCGCGGCGGTGATGATGAACGTGATGATCGCGTTGATGAGCGCGGCCAGGTCGATGATCGTCTTCGGGTTGCCGTCGACGATCTGGTACGAGAGCCCCTTGACGCTGGTGCCGCCGAGGGAGTTGATGATCGGCTCGATGATGGCGCCGGTGAAGGTGGCCACCAGCGCGGTGAACGCGGTGCCGATGACGACCGCGACGGCGAGGTCGACGATGTTGCCGCGGAACAGGAAGTCCTTGAAGCCCTGGAGCATGGCTCTCCTCATGGGTCGGTGGAGTGGTCTCCTCCGACACTAGGGCGTCAGCGCTTCCGCTGACGACCCACCACCACGGCGGTGAGGCGCGACGTCCCCGAGGCCCGCGCGACCTCCGTCGCCACGCGAGGCGGTGCCGCCACGCCCAACACGGCCGTCTCGCGGTCGGGATCCGACCGCACCGTGATCACCTCGACCGCCTCGGCCACCGGGACGGCGCGCCCCTCGTCGCCCACGGCGAGCAGGTCGACCGCGTCGCCGGACCTGAGCAGGTTCCCGGTGGCGGAGGGCACCTCGACAGTGGCCAGGACCCGGCCCTCGCCGAGGTCGCGCGGGTCGACGACGCGCCGGTCGGTGAGGACCTCGCCCGCGCGCATGGGGCCCGCGAGTGCGCGGCCGATCGCGGCGGGCCGGTCGATCGAGCCCGCGGGGACGGCGTCGAGCGGGAGGCGCTGGGTCCGCAGGTCGGCAGGGCCGACGGCGGATCCGCCGGCCAGGTCGCGGGCGGCGACGAGCACCTCGCGGGTGTCGGGGGAGCGGGTGACGGCGCCGATGGCCGCCCACACGGCCAGCCCGGCCAGGGTGGCGGCGAGCACCCGCCGGTGGATCAGGACGAAGCGTGCGGCCGATTCCATGCGGCGAGGCTAGACAGGATCGCGCGGTGCCGGGGAGAGCCGTCCACAGCCTCGGCGAGGGAGGGTCAGGCGGCGCCGGACCCGGTGGAGCCGCTCGACGAGCTCGAGGAGGACGAGCCGGAGCTGGAGGAGGAGGACGACGACGAGGAGCCGGACGAGGAGCCGCCACCCGAGCGGCTGTCGGTGCGGTAGAAGCCCGAGCCCTTGAACACCACGCCCGCGGCCCCGAACACCTTGCGGAGGTCTCCACCGCAGGAGGGGCACGTCGTCAGGGCGGCGTCGGAGAAGCTCTGCTTGATCTCGAGCTCTTCGGCACAGTCGGCGCAACGGTACTGGTAGGTGGGCACGACGAGAAGGATACCGTTCACCTCCCACCGCTATCGTTGAGCATCCACGTTCCCGACCTGAGGACCCACCCACTGTGACCGAATGGCTTCTGCTGTTCACGTCGTTCCTGCTGATGCTCGCCTGCGGTGTCTTCGTCGCCGCCGAGTTCTCCTTCGTCACCGTCGACCGCGCCACGATCGAGCGCGACGCAGCGGCCGGCGACCGCGGTGCCGAGGGGACCCTCAAGGCGCTGCGCACCCTCTCCACGCAGCTGAGCGGTGCCCAGCTGGGCATCACCATCACGAACCTGGCGATCGGCTTCCTGGCCGAGCCCGCGATCGGCCGGCTCCTGCACGACCCGCTGACCGCCATCGGTCTGTCCGGTGGTGGGCTGAGCGTCGCCTCCTACGGCATCGCGCTGGTGCTCAGCACCATCGTCACGATGCTGGTCGGTGAGCTGATCCCGAAGAACCTGGCCCTCTCGCTGCCGCAGCGCACCGCCGCGGCGACGCAGTGGCCCCAGCGCGCGTTCACGCACGCGATGGCGTGGCCCATCCGCGGCCTCAACGCGATGGCCAACCGCACCCTGGAGTGGCTCGGGGTCGAGCCCCAGGAGGAGCTGCGCTCGGCGCGCTCGCCGCTGGAGCTGCGGTCCCTCGTCCTGCGCTCGGCGCAGGAGGGTGCCATCGACGACGAGACGGCCGAGCTCGTCGCGCGCAGCATCGCCTTCGGCGACCGCACCGCCGCCGACGTCCGCACGCCGCGCGTCCGGGTGCACTTCCTCGAGGAGCGCGACACCGCGATGGACCTCATCGAGGCCGCGCGCCAGACCGGCCACTCGAAGTTCCCCGTGATCGGCCGCTCGGCCGACGACGTCGTCGGCGTCGTGCACGTGAAGCAGGCCGTCGCGGTCGATCCCGACCGGCGCCGCTCGGTGCGGCTGTCCGAGATCGCCGAGGCGGCCGCCACGGTGCCCGACACGCTCGAGCTCGATCCGCTGCTGGTCCAGCTGCGCGACCAGAACAACCAGATGGCGATCGTGGTCGACGAGTACGGCGGCACCGACGGCATCGTCACGCTGGAGGACCTGGTCGAGGAGATCGTGGGCGACATCGCAGACGAGCACGACCGGCTCTCCGAGCGCAGCCGCCACCGCCGCGACGGCACGTGGTCGCTATCGGGTCTGCTGCGTCCCGACGAGGTCTTCGAGCAGACCGGGGTGATGCTGCCCGAGCACGAGGACTACGAGACGATCGCCGGCCTCGTGCTGGAGCGCCTCGGCCGGCTCGCGGTGCGCGGCGACGTCGTGACCCTCGAGGTCGACTCCACCCCCGAGAACGACGAGGACGACGCGGAGCCGCTGACGGTCCACCTCACGGTCGAGCGGCTGGAGGGCCGACGGATCGACCGCCTCGCCCTCACGATCGACTCCGACACCGAGGAGGCCGACCGATGAGCGGATGGC
This sequence comes from Aeromicrobium phoceense, assembly GCF_013868155.1. NCBI lineage: Bacteria > Bacillati > Actinomycetota > Actinomycetes > Propionibacteriales > Nocardioidaceae > Aeromicrobium > Aeromicrobium phoceense. The sequence continues at coordinate 214,506 of NZ_JACEOG010000001.1, read as the reverse complement.
CCGCGCTGGCACTCACCCTGCTGCTGCTGATCCTCAACGCCCTGTTCGTGGCGGCCGAGTTCGCCCTGATCTCGGCCCGTCGCACGCAGCTCGAGCCGGAGGCCCAGGCCGGCAAGCGCTCGGCCAAGCTGGCGCTGAAGGCGATGGAGAACGTCACGCTCGCGATGGCCGCGGCGCAGCTCGGCATCACGATCTGCTCGCTGGGCCTCGGTGCCATCAGCGAGCCCGCGATCGCCCACCTGCTGGAGCCCCTCTTCGAGTACATGGGGGTGCCGCACGGGTTCGTCCACCCGATCTCGTTCGCGATCGCGCTGACGCTCGTGGTGTTCCTGCACGTCGTCTACGGCGAGATGGTGCCGAAGAACATCGCGCTGGCGGCACCCGACCGCGCCGCGCTCATCCTCGGTCCGTTCATGCTCGCGGTGATCGCCGTCCTCAAGCCGCTGGTGGTCACGCTGAACGCGATCGCCAACGCGGCGGTGCGGCTCGTGGGCATCGAGCCCAAGGACGAGGTCGCCTCCACCTTCACCCACGACGAGGTCGCCGGGCTGGTGGAGGAGTCGCGCCGTGAGGGCCTGCTCGACGAGGACGAGTACGGCCTCGTGAGCGGTGCCTTGGACTTCCACGAGGGCACCGTCGCGCAGGTGCTGCTGCCGCGCGACGGCCTGGTGACGATCGCCCCGGGGTCGACCCCGGTCGACGTCGAGGACGCGTGCGCCCGCACCGGCTACTCGCGGTTCCCGGTGGCCCGGGAGGACGGCGAGCTGACGGGCTACCTGCACATCAAGGACGTGCTGGAGACCGACGACACCTCGCGCGTGCGCCCGATCGCGGACAAGTGGCTCCGGCCCCTGTCTACCGTGGCGGTCGGCAGCGGCCTGTACGACGCGCTGCGCACCATGCAGGCGAAGGGCTCGCACATGGCGCGCGTGGCCGACGCGAGCGGCGTCGTCATCGGCGTGGTCATGCTCGAGGACGTCCTGGAGGAGCTCGTCGGCGAGATCCGCGAGCAGGTCTGAATCCCCCGGAACGCTGGCAGTGACGTTCCGGGGGTCGACACGCCGTGTTCGACCCCCCGAACGTCACGCCCAGCGCTGCCCGCACCGCTCGCGGCGGGGTCGGCGGACGGCCCTAGGATTGGTCCGTGGCCCCCGAGACCCCCGAATCCGTAGCCGAGACCAACCACGACACCGTCATCGTCGTCGACTTCGGCGCGCAGTACGCCCAGTTGATCGCGCGGCGCGTGCGTGAGGCGAAGGTCTTCTCCGAGATCATGCCGCACACCGCGACGTCCGAGGAGATCCTGGCCAAGAACCCCAAGGCCGTGATCCTCTCGGGCGGGCCGTCGTCGGTGTACGAGGAGGGTGCGCCGCAGCTGCCCGCCGGCCTGGTCGACTCGGGCACCGCCGTCTTCGGCATCTGCTACGGCTTCATGGCGATGGCGCAGGCGCTCGGTGGCCAGGTCGCCCGCACGGGCCAGCGCGAGTACGGCCGCACGAACGTCTCGGTGCTCGAGCCGGGCACGCTGCTCGACGGCCTGCCGACCTCGCTCGTCAGCTGGATGTCCCACGGCGACGAGGTCGTGCGCGAGCCCGAGGGCTTCACCCTCAGCGCCAGGAGCGACCGCGCCACGGTGGCGGCGTTCGAGAACATCGACCGCCGGCTCGCGGGCGTGCAGTGGCACCCCGAGGTCATGCACTCCGAGTTCGGCCAGAAGATCCTCGAGCACTTCCTCTTCGGCATCGCCGGGTGCTCGCCCACGTGGACCAGCGCGAACATCGTCGAGGAGCAGGTCGAGCTCATCCGCCAGCAGGTCGGCGACGCGCGCGTCATCTCGGCGCTCTCGGGCGGCGTCGACTCGGCCGTCTCCACCGCGCTCGTGCAGAAGGCGATCGGCGACCAGCTGACCGCCGTCTTCGTCGACCACGGCCTGCTGCGCCAGGGCGAGGCCGAGCAGGTCCGGCAGGACTACGTCGCCGCGACCGGCGTCGACCTGAAGGTCGTCGACGCGAAGGACCAGTTCCTGGGCTTCCTCGAGGGCGTCACCGACCCCGAGGAGAAGCGCAAGATCATCGGCCGCGAGTTCATCCGCACGTTCGAGGCCGCCGAGCGCGAGGTGCTCGCGACTCCGGGCGCCCCGGTCAAGTTCCTGGTGCAGGGCACGCTCTACCCCGACGTCGTCGAGTCCGGCGGCGGCGAGGGCGCGGCCAACATCAAGAGCCACCACAACGTGGGCGGCCTGCCCGAGGACCTGGAGTTCTCGCTCATCGAGCCGCTGCGCACGCTGTTCAAGGACGAGGTGCGCCAGGTCGGCCGCCAGCTAGGCATCCCCGAGGCGATCGTCTCGCGCCACCCGTTCCCGGGCCCCGGCCTGGCGATCCGCATCGTCGGCGCGGTCAGCGAGGAGCGCCTCGAGATCCTGCGCCGGGCCGACGCGATCGTCCGCGAGGAGACCACGGCCGCGGGTCTCGACACCGAGATCTGGCAGTTCCCGGTGGTCCTGCTGGCCGACGTCCGCTCGGTCGGCGTCCAGGGCGACGGCCGCACCTACGGCCACCCGATCGTGCTGCGTCCCGTCTCCAGCGAGGACGCGATGACCGCCGACTGGAGCCGCCTGCCGTACGAGCTGCTCGAGCGGATCTCCACCCGCATCACGAACGAGGTCGACGAGGTCAACCGCGTCGTCCTCGACGTCACCAGCAAGCCGCCGGGAACCATCGAGTGGGAGTGACCGGGCCGGGCGCACCCGCCTGATCCGAACCTCCGGAAGAAAGTTCCGGAGTCCATGTCAAGAACGTCACCGTTCGCGCGACGTACGGGTGAGAGACCACCTCACCCCAGCGAACGGAGACCGACATGACCACCCAGACCCGACCCGCCACCGGCCCCACCCCCGGCACCGCGCTCGGCCCGCAGGCGCAGCGCGCCGGCTGGGTCGTGACTGCACTCGTCACGGCGTTCCTCGGCTTCGACGCCGTCACCCACCTGCTCCAGGTCGAGCAGGTGCGCGAGGCGAGCGCCGAGCTGGGCATCCCCGATCACGTCATCGTGATCTGCGGCGCCGTCCTCGGCGCCCTCGTCGTCGGCTACCTGATCCCGGCCACCCGAGCGATGGCCGTCGTCCTCATCACGGCGTACCTCGGTGGCGCGGTCGCGGTGAACCTCATCGCCGAGCAGCCCACGCTCAACACGGTCTTCGCGATCCTCGCCGCCGTCCTCGTGTGGGCGGGCGCCTGGCCGCGGGACGCCCGCCTGCGCGCCCTGCTGGGCGCCTGACCCTTGCCCGACCCCACCTCATCCGGAACGATCACACCCGAAACAAGGAGCACCCCATGAAGTTCATGACCATGGTCCACGAGACCCACCGCCCGACCGACCAGCCGCCGATGGAGCTGTTCGCCGCCATCGGCGCCCTGCAGGCCAAGGCCACGGCCGAGGGCACGTTCGTCCAGGCCGGCGGCCTGGCCCCGATCGAGACGCACGGAGCGATCGTCACCCTCAGTGGCGGCTCGGTCACCACGACGGACGGCCCCTACGTGGAGGTGAAGGAGCTCGTCGGCGGCTACGCCGTCTACGAGCTGCCCGACCTCGACACGGCTGTCGAGCGGGCCCAGGGCTTCCTGCAGGTCCACCTCGATGCCTGGCCGGGCTGGGAGGGCTGGGTCGAGGTGCGCACGATCTTCGAGGCGCCCCCGGCCTGACGCCATGGACGAGGCACGTGTGATCGAGCAGGTGTGGCGGCAGGAGTCGTCACGCCTGCTCGGCGCGTTGCTGCGCATCACCCGCAGCGTCGACCGGGCCGAGGACCTGGCGCAGGAGGCCCTGGCGCAGGCGCTGGAGTCCTGGCCCCGCACGGGGGTCCCGGACAACCCGGCGGCGTGGCTGATGAGCACGGCCAAGCGCCGGGCGATCGACCAGTTCCGGGCGGGGGAGCGTCAGCTCCGTGCCTACGCCGAGGTCGGCGCCGGCACTCGCGAGGCGTACGAGGCGGAGTTCGACCAGGCGCTGGCCGACGAGCACGTGCGCGACGACGTCCTGCGGCTCATGTTCACCTGCTGCCACCCGGCACTCACGCCCGAGAGCCGCACGGTGCTGACCCTGAGGCTCGTCGCCGGTCTCAGCACCCGCGAGATCGCGCGCGCCTACCTGTCGTCGGAGTCCACCGTCGCCTCGCGCATCTCGCGGGCCAAGCGCACCCTCGCCGAAGCGCGTGCCCCGATGGAGGAGCCGGTGGGCCAGGAGCGCGCCGAGCGGCTCGACTCGGTGATGGCCGCCGTGTACCTGGTCTTCAACGAGGGCCACACCGCCACCGAGGGCGAGGACTGGACGCGTCCCGACCTGTGCCGGGAGGCGGTCCGGCTCGCGGCGATCCTGGCGTCCGTCACGCCGTCCGAGCCCGAGGCGCACGCGCTGCTGGCGCTGCTGGAGCTGCAGTCGTCACGGCTCGCGGCACGCGTCGGCCCGAACGGCGAGCCGGTGCTGCTGGCCGACCAGGACCGGTCGCGCTGGGACGCCGACGCGATCTCCCGAGGGATGGCGGCGCTCGACGTCGCGGTACGGCTCGGCGGCGACGGCCCGTACGTCCTCCAGGCGGCGATCGCGGCGGAGCACGCCCGCGCCGCGTCGGTCGAGACCACCGACTGGGAGCGGATCGCGGGGCTCTACGCCCGGCTGGCGCGGGCGACGGGCTCCCTCGTCGTGGAGCTGAACCGCGCGGTCGCGCTGGCCCGGGCGCGAGGCCCCGAGGCCGGGCTCGCGGTGGTCGACGACCTCATGACGGCTCCCGCTCTGGCGCGGTACCACCTGCTGCCCAGCGTGCGGGGCGACCTGCTGGAGCAGCTCGGGCGTCACGACGAGGCGGCGACCGAGTTCCGCCGCGCGGCCGGTCTCGCCTCGAACGACCGCGAGCGCGCGCTGCTGCGGGCGCGGGCCGAGGCGCAGGGGACCAGCAGTTAGGCTGGACCGATGAGTTGGCGAGGTGCACGTCCTGTCCTGCTGGTGCTGGCCGTCGTGGCCACCCTCGGCGCGTTCGGGTGGTCGCTGCTGTCCTCCGGCGGCTCCGACGACGAGGCGAAGGGTCCGGCCACCACGCCCACGCCCACCGCGCCCGTCCTGTCGGTCGATCCCAGCCGCGAGGCCCCGGCTCCGGCTCCCACCACCGAGCCGACCACGGCACCCACCGCGGGCGAGTGCGAGGACGACAACACCCGGTTCAACGCCGACGGCACCCAGGGCGACAGCCTGCTGCCCGACTGCGGCCAGACCCCGGTCAGCAAGGAGCAGCAGGCGACCGACGGTCTGTCCCTGGCCTGCGGCGGCGACTACCCCGTGATCCTCTACAAGTCGACCACGTCGGGCGCCAAGACCTCCGTGTGCGGCAAGGACGCCGTCGGCGACCGGTTCCGTGTCGTGATCCGTCCCGACGGCGGCGACACGCTCGACCTGTCCGGCAGCTACGACTGGCGCAACGACGTCTACGTGGCCGAGGGTGACGGCACCCGCTACGAGCTGCACGCGGTCGACGGCTCGCTGCACGTGACGCAGGGCGGACAGACGCGCGTGCAGGACTCCAAGGACTGGATCTCGCTCGACAACGAGATCGACGACCTCTGACCGGGCGGTGATGGGGCCGGAATCGTCCTGCGCTAGTTTCGAGGCAGACACCCCACACAAGGAGCACATCGACGTGAGCACCTCTCCTGTCAAGGTGGCCGTCACCGGCGCCGCCGGCCAGATCGGCTACAGCCTTCTCTTCCGTCTCGCGAGCGGCTCGCTGCTCGGCCCGGACACCCCGATTCAGCTCCGACTCCTCGAGATCACCCCGGCGCTCAAGGCGCTCGAGGGTGTCGTGATGGAGCTCGACGACTGCGCGTTCCCCACGCTGGACTCGGTCGAGATCGGTGACGACCCGAACCACATCTTCGACGGCGTCAATCTCGCCCTGCTCGTCGGTGCGCGCCCGCGCACCAAGGGCATGGAGCGTGGCGACCTGCTCGAGGCCAACGGCGCGATCTTCACCGCGCAGGGCAAGGCCCTCAACGAGGTCGCCGCCGACGACGTGCGCATCGGCGTCACCGGCAACCCGGCGAACACCAACGCGCTCATCGCGATGAAGAACGCGCCGAACATCCCGGCCGAGCGCTTCACCGCGCTGACCCGCCTCGACCACAACCGCGCGATCAGCCAGCTGGCCGCGAAGACCGGCGCCAAGGTCGCGGACATCAGCAAGATGACGATCTGGGGCAACCACTCGGCCACCCAGTACCCCGACATCTTCCACGCCGAGATCGCCGGCCGGAACGCCGCCGAGGTCGTGGGCGACCAGGGCTGGATCGAGAACGACTTCATCCCCACCGTCGCCAAGCGCGGCGCGGCCATCATCGAGGCCCGCGGCGCGTCCAGCGCTGCCTCGGCCGCCTCGGCCACGATCGACGCGGCCCGCGACTGGCTGCGCGGCTCGGCCGAGAACGACTGGGTCTCGATGGCCGTGGCCTCCGACGGCTCCTACGGCGTGCCCGAGGGCCTCATCAGCTCGTTCCCGGTCACCACGAACAACGGTGACTGGGAGATCGTCCAGGGCCTGGAGATCGACGAGTTCAGCCGGGCGCGCATCGACGCCAGCGTGGCCGAGCTCGCCGAGGAGCGCGACGCCGTCACGCAGCTGGGCCTCATCTGATCCACCGCACCACGACAGCAGGGCCGCCCCACCGGGGCGGCCCTGCTTCGTCGTTCGGCGCTCGATCAGCTGGGGACGATGAGCGCCAGCAGCACGAGCGAGGTGCCGAGGAAGCCCATCCACAGCACGTCGAACAGCTTGCCGCGGACGCGCAGCATGCCGGTGTGGTCGAGCGGCACCACCATCCGGAAGGCCGCCGCGACCAAGAACGAGACGCCGATCACCACGACGCCGAGGCGCCACGGACCCACCGCGATGAGGCCCAGGCCCACGGCCACCGCCACGAGGTGCAGCAGGTAGATCCGCGACCCGTAGCTGCGGGGGAGCTTCACCCCGCGTCCTCGGCGACGGCCTCGCTGAAGTCGACCACGTTGCTGAGCAGCATCGCGCGGGTCATCGGTCCGACGCCGCCGGGGTTGGGCGTGACCCAGCCGGCGGTCTCCCACACGTCCGGGGCGAGGTCGCCCACGATCTTGCCGGCCTCGTCGCGGCTGACGCCGACGTCCAGCAGGGCGGCGCCCGGCTTGACCATGTCGCCGGTGATGATGCCCGGCACGCCGGCGGCGGCGATGACGATGTCGGCGCGGCGCACCTCCGCGGCCAGGTCCTGCGTGCCGGTGTGGCACAGCGTGACGGTGGCGTTCTCGCTGCGACGGGTCAGCAGCAGGCCCATCGGCCGGCCCACGGTGATGCCGCGGCCGACGACGACTGCGTGCCGGCCGGCGATCTCGACGTCGTGACGGCGCAGCAGCTCGAGGATGCCGCGCGGCGTGCAGGGCAGCGGCGCGGGCTTGCCGAGCACGAGCCAGCCGAGGTTGGTCGGGTGCAGGCCGTCGGCATCCTTCGCGGGGTCGATGCGGCCGATGACGGCGTTCTCGTCGAGGCCCTTCGGCAGGGGCAGCTGCACGATGTAGAGGGTGCAGGCCGGGTCGTCGTTGAGCTGGTCGACGGCCGCCTCGACCTCGGCCTGGCTGGCGTCGGCGGGCAGGTCGATGCGGATCGACTCGATCCCGATCTCGGCGCAGTCCTTGTGCTTGGCGCCGACGTACCAGCGGCTGGCCGGGTCGTCGCCGACGAGGATCGTCCCGAGCCCGGGGGTGATGCCGCGCGCACGCAGCGCGTCGACCCGCTCGCGGAGCTCGGACTTGATGGTGGCGGCGACGGCCTTGCCGTCGAGGGTCTGGGCGGTCACGGACCCGAGTCTTTCATGCGCCGCCGTCGCGACGGGCGCCCCCTGTGCGGGAGCGGTGCCGGACATACTGGGGTGACGCCGACGTGAGGGGGACGCCGACATGGGACGCAAGCGCGCGAACGAGCCGGGGGACGACCGGGCGCTGCCGCCGTACTCGCGGCTCCAGGTCGTGAACCGCAGCCTGCTGGGTCTCACCCACGCCGGTCACACGTACGCCGTCGACTACGACTTCTTCGACTGGGACGACAAGGTCTCGCTCTATGCCGACGGCCGCCGGACGGCCGTGGCGAAGGCGCCGGCGGCGTTCCCCGTGCCCGGCGGCCGCATCGAGTTCGCCACCACGTTCTACGGGGTGAAGCGCGCGCACCTCGTGCTCGCGACCGGCGCCGAGCTGCCGCTGAGCCCGCACCCGAAGATGGCCGAGGCCTGGCGGCAGCGCCTCGCCCAGCGACGACCCGTGCTGAGCGCGCTCATGGCCCGGGCGGCCGTGGTGGTCCTGGTCGTGGGGCTCGTGGTCGCCGCGATGAGCCTGCTGGACACCGTCACGCACGGGGCCGAGGTGGCCGAGTGGCTGGGCTGGAGCTTCGACTCGCCGGTCGAGCTCGGCGGGACGGGAGCGACGGTGCTCACGCTCGCGGTCGCCGCGATCGTCGAGCGCGCCCTGTCGATGCGGCACCACTGGCTGCTCGACGCCGACACCTGGTGGGCCTGACTGCCCGAGTCGGCCATCCTGGCCGTCACATCGGCCCTAGACTGCGTGAATGGCACCCAGGGCCCAACTGTCGCAGGAGCGGAGTCGGCAGCGTCGAGAGGCCCTGCTGGAGGCCGCGGTCGACCTCTTCGTGGAGGGCGGTTCACGCGCTGTCACGCATCGGGCGGTGGCCGCGGCGGCCGGGCTGCCGGCAGCCACCACGACCTACTACTTCGCCACGATCGACGACCTGCTGCGCGAGGCCTTGAACCACCACATCGAGCGCTGGCTGGAGACGGTCGGAAAGCTCGCCGACCTCGACGTCGCCGGGCTGATGTCCCTCATCACCCGCGACACGTCGGTGGAGTTCGCCTCCACCGTCCTGGCCAAGCGCACGCCCGCGAACTCCACCCGCGAGCTCGCGGTCATCCTGGGTGCCGCTCGCGACCCCCAGCTGCGCGAGGCGGCCGTGAGGGCGTTGACCACCGGGCAGCACCTGCTCGAGGACTTCCTCCACAAGGCCGGGATCGCCGATGCCGAGGGTCTGGCCGAGGACATGGTCGCCCTCATCGCCGGGATCGCACTGCGCCGGTCGGCCGGCGTCAATCCCGAGACCGAGGAGCCCGCCAAGGTCGTCCGGGCGCTGCGCAACCTCATCATCGGCCACCTCGTCGAGGACGAGACCGGCACGCAGATGCTGCAGGACCTGCGCGACCGCGGCCTCAGTGGAAGAAGTGACGCGTCCCCGTGACGTACATCGTGACGCCGGCGGCCGCGGCCGCGGCCACGGTCTCGGCGTCACGCACCGAACCGCCCGGCTGCACGATCGCGCGAACACCCGCGTCGATGAGGATCTGAGGTCCGTCGGAGAACGGGAAGAAGGCGTCCGACGCGGCGACCGCGCCCCGCGCCCGCTCCTCGCCGGCCCGCTCCACCGCGAGGCGGCACGAGTCGACCCGGTTGACCTGGCCCATGCCGACGCCCACCGAGGCCCCGTCCTTGGCCAACAGGATCGCGTTGGACTTCACGGCCTTGCACGCGCGCCACGCGAAGACGAGGTCGGCGAAGGTGTCGGCGTCGGCCGGCTCGCCCGCGGCGAGGGTCCACGTCGTCGGGTCGTCGCCCTGGGCGTCGACGCGGTCGCGCTCCTGCAGGAGCAGGCCGCCGCTGACGGGCCGGAACTCGACCGGGATCTCGTGGGTGGGAGCCGGGCAGCGCAGGATGCGAATGTTCTTCTTGCCCTGCAGCACCTCGACGGCGCCGTCCTCGTAGTCGGGGGCGACGATGACCTCGGTGAACACCTCGGCCACCTGCTGGGCCATCGCGACCGTGACCGGACGGTTGGCGGCGATCACGCCGCCGAACGCGGAGACCGGGTCGCAGGCGTGCGCGCGGGCGTGGGCCTGGGCGACGTCGGTACCCACGGCGATGCCGCAGGGGTTGGCGTGCTTGATGATCGCCACGGCGGGCTTGTCGTGCGTGAAGGCGGCGCGGCGCGCGGCGTCGGTGTCGAGGTAGTTGTTGAACGACATCTCCTTGCCGTGCAGCTGCTCGGCACCGGCGAGGCCGGGCTGGTCGCCGGTGTAGAGCGCGGCCGGCTGGTGGGGGTTCTCGCCGTAGCGCAGCACCGCCGAGCGCTCCCACGTGGCGCCGAGGAACGCCGGGAACTGCTCGTCGTCGGCGGGTGCGTAGGACGAGGAGAACCACGAGGCGACGGCGACGTCGTAGGCCGCCGTGTGCGCGAACGCCTGCGCCGCGAGGCGCTTGCGCTGGTCCAGGGTGAAGCCGCCCGCGGAGACCGCGTCGGTGACCTCGCCGTAGGCGGCGGGGGAGACGACCACCGCGACGGAGGGGTGGTTCTTCGCCGCGGCGCGGACCATGGACGGACCGCCGATGTCGATCTGCTCGACGACCTCGTCGGGCGTCGCACCCGAGGCGACGGTCTCGCGGAACGGGTAGAGGTTCACCACGACGAGGTCGAAGGGCTCGATCTCGAGCTCGCGCAGCTGGCGCTCGTGGTCGGGCAGGCGCAGGTCGGCGAGGATCCCGGCGTGGACGCGCGGGTGCAGGGTCTTGACCCGGCCGTCGAGGCACTCGGGGAAGCCGGTGAGCTCCTCGACCGGGGTCACGGGGACGCCTGCGGCCTCGATGGTCTTCGCGGTGGACCCCGTGGACACGATCGAGACGCCCGCGGCGTGCAGGGCGGTGGCCAGCTCGGCCAGCCCGGTCTTGTCGTAGACCGAGACGAGGGCGCGCGTGATGGGACGGGTGTCAGTCATGACTGTTCCTTCGGGTGGAAGCGGATGCGTCGGCCGTCGATCGAGTGGGGCTCGCGGGCGAGGCGCCCGACCCACTCCACCAGCATGGCTCGCTCGGAGGTCTTGATGCGCTCGTGCAGGGACTCGACGTCGTCGTCGTCCTCGACCGGGACGGCCACCTGGGCCACGATCGGACCAGTGTCGACGCCGGCGTCCACCACGAAGAGCGTGGCCCCGGTGACCTTGACGCCGTGGGCGAGTGCGTCGCGCGGGCCGTGCATGCCCGGGAACGACGGCGACAGGGCGGGGTGGGTGTTGACGGTGCGGCCGCCGAAGCGGTCGAGGAACGCCGGGCCCGTGAGCTTCATGAAGCCGGCCAGGACCACGAGGTCCGGCTCGTACGCCGCCACCGTCTCGGCGAGGGACGCGTCCCACGCCGCGCGGTCGGGGTGGTCGGACACGCGGTCGACGAAGGTGGGGATGCCGTGCCGCTGCGCCCGCGCGAGACCCTCGATGCCGTCGCGATCGGCGCCGACCGCGACGATCCGGGCGCCGTACGCCGGGTCGGCGGAGGCGTCGATCAGGGCCTGCAGGTTGGTGCCGGCTCCGGAGACCAGCACCACGAGCCGGGAGGGCTCAGGACGAGGCTCGGTCACGTGAAGAACGATAGTGGGCGCCGATCGCGCCGAGGGCGCCGCCCGCCGCGAGCAGCGGAACCGCGACGAGCAGGCTCTGCCAGGCCGGCGGACCGGCGGACTGCAGCAGACCCGGGCCCATGCCCCCGCGCGCCGTCTCGACGAGGAGCCCGATCACGGCGCCGGCCACCGCTCCGGCCAGGGCGCCGTCGCCGGCGGCCCGGCCCCACGTGCTCTCCTTCGCGGGCATGCGGGTGTGGGCGACGAGCCCGGCCGCCACACCCGCCGCGAGGGGGATCAGGGTCAGCACGACGACCCAGCCGCCGAAGGGACCGGGGTCCGGCAGCGCCGCCAGGGGCGGGAAGCCGGGCACGGCGCCGAGCGACGAGCCGGCGAGGTCGACCGAGGTGTCCGGTCCCAGCGTGAAGCCGGGGCCGAGCAGGACCGAGGCGGTCCACAGCACGAGCGTGGGCAGCGCCAGCAGGCACAGGACGCCCAGCAGCACCGGGCCACCGGGATCGAGCGTGGCCCACAGGTCGGAGGCCCGGTCGAGGTGCAGCACGAGCATGACGAAGGTGAGCACGGTGGCTCCGCCGAGCAGGCCGATCACGCCGGTGACGGCACCGTCGGCGACCGGGACCCAGCGTGGTGCCAGCCCGAGCCACGCGACGCCCGCCTGGCGCGAGGCGCCCCACGCCGCGGGCAGCCCGACGACGACGAACGCGCCGAACGCGGCGCGGACGAACGACGTGCTGGTCGCGTCGGTGGTGGTGGCGGCCGAGCAGATGCCGGCGAGGACACCGGCCACGCCACCGGTCATCGCCCCGAAGGCACCGGGGTCGGCCACGGGGCTCCGCAGGCACAGGCGGGTGAGCACGAGCACGAGCACGATCACGACGATCGTGGCACCGATCGGCACCAGATCGAGCCGCTGCTCGCCCGCGGTGAGCGTGGCACCCACCGAGACCAGCCACGTGCGGATCGCGGACCGGACGAGGTCGGCCGTGGAGCCGGCGACCGCCGTCGACGAGGCCGCGGCACCGGCGATCAGGACACTGAGGACCGCCGTTCCGACGGCCGTGAGGATCGCCGGGCGCCACTGATCGGCAGCACGGGACTCGGGCACCTCACCATCCAACCGGTATCGTGGGGACGATTCCGACAGCACACGCCGGGGCCGATCGAAGGAGGAAGGTAGATGACTCGGGTCGACGAGTTCGATGCCTTCTACTCCTCGACGCAGCGCGTGACCCTCGTCACCACGTACGCGAAGTGCGGTGATCGGGAGGTCGCTCGCGAGGCGACGATCGAGGCGTACCGCCATGCCTGGCGCCAGTGGTCGCGCGTGTCGTCCGGCGATCCTGCGTCGTTCGCTCGGGCCGAGGCCTGGAAGGGCACGGCCCTCAGTCGCGGCACCCACCCGTGGCGCCGTAAGCGCACCCACGACACCGACACGGCGCTGCTGGCCCAGTTGGCCGACCTCGACCAGCCGTCGCGCCGGCTCATCAGCCTGATGACGATCGCCGACGTCGACCTCGACGAGGCCGCGCGCGAGGTGGGCGTCGACGACGAGGCCGCCTTGGAACTGGCCTCCCGCGGCTTCAGCCGGATCGAGGAGGGACTCGGCGCGACCATCGACGAGGTCGTCGAGCGGATGCGGGCCCTGGCGGTCGTCACCGCCGGCCTCGACCTGCCCACGGCTGCCGAGGTGCGCCGTTCCGCCACCCGGGGCGCTCGCCGCAACGCCGTGCTCCTGGTGGCCGCCGCGCTCGCGCTCGTGCTGTTCGGCGGCGCGTTCGTCGCCCAGGGCGATGCCACGGCCCGCCAGTCGGCCCTGCCCGACCGCGAGAAGATCGGCGCGGAGTCGCGCGACGTCGTGCTGGACTCCCACAACATCGGCACCGACGACCTGCTGTCGTCGGGCGAGGTCGCGGCCCTGCGTCCCGACTCGTCGTGGACGGTCGAGGCGACCGACACCGACCCGGCCAACCAGACCCCCTACGCGACGTGCCCCACCACGCGCTTCGCCGATCCCGACCCGCTCAAGGTGTTCGTCCGCGCCTTCACCGACGACACCGACGACCGCGTGGCCCAGGCCATCGAGGTCTCCCGCTCGCCGGAGGCCTCCGAGGCCGCGTTCGACCGCCTCGTGTCCTTCTACGCCGGCTGTGAGCACCCGCGCACCCGCCTCGTCGACGCCTACCGCGTCGAGCGGCCGTTCGGCGACTTCCAGATCCTCCGCCTGCAGTCGTACCGCTCGCCGAGCCGGTTCATCACGGTGGGCCTCGCGCAGTCGGGCACCCTGACCAGCACGCTCGTGCACGAGTCGCCCGGCACGAAGCGCACCGACGTCCGCCAGTTCGCGCGCGTCCTGAACGAGTCCATCAGCCGCGTCTGCGCCGACTCCGGTGGCGACTGCTCCACCCGCTTCACCGTGACGCCCACGGTGCCGCCCGCCGTGGGCAAGAACCCCGAGTTCCTCGGCGTCGTCGACCTGCCGCCGGTCCGGACGATCGACAGCGTCTGGAGCGCCAGCGCGCCCATGCCGGTCACCGACCAGAACCCCACTGCCACGGTCTGCGACGACACGAAGTTCACCGATCCGTCCGTCGTGTCGGCCCAGTCGCGGGTCTTCGCGATCCCCGAGGCAACGAAGCTGCCCGACCAGTTCGCGCTCACCCAGACCGTGGCGCGGCTGAAGTCGCCCAAGGACGCCAAGAAGCTCGTCGACGGCGTCACCAAGCGCCTCGAGGAGTGCGCCGACGGGGACCTCCCCGCCGAGGTCAGCGACGTCAAGCGCGTCCGTGGCGAGGACTTCACCGGCACCTCGTGGCGTGTCGGCCTCGAGGTCGGCAAGGACAAGGTCGTCAACTACCGCATGGGCATCGTGCGCCGCGGGTCCGACGTCACCCAGGTCCTCTTCCCGCCCGCCGGCAAGTACGCGATCTCCGGTGGTGAGTTCCGCGCCGTCCTCAAGCGCGCGGGCGAGCGCCTCGCGCACGCGCCGGAGTGACGGACTCCTCGCCTGACGGCGAGCCCGCCCAGGAACGACGAAGCCCCCGCGACCGTGAGGTCGCGGGGGCTTCGTGCTGAACTGGCTCAGAGATCCTTGAGGATCTCCCGCATCAGGGCGGCGGTCTCGGACGGCGTCTTGCCGACCTTGACCCCGGCGGCCTCGAGGGCCTCCTTCTTCGCCTGGGCGGTGCCCGACGAGCCCGACACGATGGCGCCGGCGTGGCCCATGGTCTTGCCCTCGGGGGCGGTGAAGCCCGCCACGTAGCCGACGACCGGCTTGGTGACGTGCGCCTTGATGTACTCGGCCGCACGCTCCTCGGCGTCGCCGCCGATCTCGCCGATCATCACGATCGCCTTGGTCTCGGGGTCGTTCTCGAACGCCTCGAGCGCGTCGATGTGCGTCGTGCCGATGACCGGGTCGCCGCCGATGCCGATGGCGGTGGTGAAGCCGAAGTCACGCAGCTCGAACATCATCTGGTACGTCAGCGTGCCCGACTTGGACACGAGGCCGACCGGGCCGGGGCCCGCGATGGTCGCCGGCGTGATGCCGGCGAGCGCCTGCCCGGGGCTGATGATGCCCGGGCAGTTCGGGCCGATGATGCGGGTCTTCTTGCCCTGGGCGTAGGCCCAGAACTCCGCGGTGTCCTGGACCGGCACGCCCTCGGTGATGACCACGAGCAGGCCGATCTCCGCGTCGATCGCCTCGACGACGGCGTCCTTCGTGAACGCCGGCGGGACGAACGCGACCGACACGTCGGCGCCGGTCTTCTCGATCGCCTCGGCGACCGAGGCGAAGACGGGCAGCTCGACGTCGTTGCCGTCGGCGTCGACGTGCTTGACCGTGGTGCCGGCCTTGCGCGCGTTGACGCCGCCGACGACGTTCGTGCCGGACTTCAGCATCAGTGCGGTGTGCTTGGTGCCCTCGCCGCCGGTGATGCCCTGGACGATGACCTTGGATTCAGAGGTGAGATAGATCGCCATGTTTCGTCCTTATGCGTTCGCGAGCTCGGCGGCCTTGTCGGCGGCACCGTCCATGGTGTCGACGAGGGTGACCAGCGGGTGGTTCAGTTCGTTCAGGATCGCCCGGCCTTCCTCGACCTTGTTGCCGTCGAGGCGCACGACGAGCGGCTTCTTGGCCTCGTCACCGAGGATCTCCAGCGCGCCCTTGATGCCGTTCGCGACCGCGTCACACGAGGTGATGCCGCCGAAGACGTTCACGAACACGCTCTTGACCTGCTCGTCGTGAAGGATGACGTCCAGGCCGTCGGCCATGACCTGCGCCGAGGCGCCGCCGCCGATGTCCAGGAAGTTGGCGGGCTTGACGCCGCCGTGGGCCTCACCGGCGTACGCGACGACGTCGAGCGTGCTCATGACGAGCCCGGCGCCGTTGCCGATGATGCCGACCTGGCCGTCGAGCTTGACGTAGTTCAGGCCCTTCGACTTGGCCTTGACCTCGAGCGGGTCGGTGGCGTCGTTGTCCACGAACGCCTCGTGCTCGGGGTGGCGGAAGTCGGCGTTCTCGTCGAGCGAGACCTTGCCGTCGAGGGCCTCCAGCTTGTCGCCCTCCAGGCGCGCCAAGGGGTTGACCTCGACCAGCGTGGCGTCCTCCTCGACGAAGACCTTCCACAGGGACTGGATCATCTCGACGGCCTGCTCGGCCAGCTCGGCCGGGAACTTGGCGTCGGCGACGATCTCACGGGCCTTGGCCTCGTCGACGCCGGTGCCGGCGTCCACGGGGATCTGGCGCACGGCCTCGGGGTTGGTCTTGGCGACCTCCTCGATCTCGACGCCGCCCTCGACGCTGGCGATGCAGAGGTAGCTGCGGTTCGCGCGGTCGAGCAGGAACGAGAAGTAGTACTCCTCGACGGGGGGCGTGGCCGGCGTGACGAGCACGCGGTTGACCGTGAGGCCCTTGATCTCCATGCCGAGGATGTTCGAGGCGTGCTCGAAGGCCTCATCGGCGGTCTTGGCGATCTTGACGCCGCCGGCCTTGCCGCGGCCGCCGGCCTTGACCTGCGCCTTGATGACGGTGACGCCACCCATCTGCTCGGCGGCGGCCTTGGCCTCCTCGGCCGTGGTGACCACGGTGCCGAGGGTCGTCGCAACGTTGTGCTTGGCGAAGAGCTCCTTCGCCTGATACTCCATCAGATCCACGGTGACGTCCTTAATGGTGGGATTCGCTGTGGTTCGGCGGGCGCCGTGGACGCGACGTCGCCGAAGCCCTCGCGACTCTACCCGTCGTTCACCGGACGTTTCCCCGTGGGTTTGTAAACGTGAGTTGAGACACCGTCCCACTTCGTGGACGTGCGGCTTCGACTTTCCTCTGCTATTCGTGTCCTAACGGTGGGTCACTTCGACAAAGGGTTGGAATTCGCGGCGCCGGGTCCCCTAGACTCGGCGAGTCCGTTTGCCTGACCCCCCGGAGGCTCCCGTATGGCCGAATTCGATCGCTCCCGAGCGAGCGGTCGGTCGACCCCGGATGCCAACGAAGCACCCCGGAACGTCGGCTCGCGGCGCGCCTCGCGCCCCGTCGAGCAGGACTCCGACTCGACCGTCGTCATGAAGGCCCTGAGCCCTCAGTCGACCACCCAGACCTACAGCGTCGGCCGTCGCGCCAAGCAGCCCACTCCGGTGGCCGGCTCCCGCCGCGCGCACGCCCCCGTCGCGGCCGAGCCCGCCACCGCGCTTCCCGAGCCCGTGGCCACCGTGCCGGCCGAGGACACCCTCACCTTCCCCGCGATCGGCTCGATCCCCGAGGGCCGCATCCCCGGCGCCCGCCGTGCGCGCCGCGCCGCCGCCGCCACCGGCCGCACCCGGCTCCTCGCCGGTGTCGCCGCCGTCGTGATCGCGGCCGTCGGCTCGATCAGCGTCACCTCGCCCGGCCTGCTCGCCGGCGCCGACGCTGCGCTGGCCAAGAACTACGTCGGCGCGAACGCCACCAACGCGGTGGACGTCTCCCGCAGCTACGACCGCGAGCTCGCGATCCAGAAGCCGCTGCAGGCGCAGCAGGTCCAGAAGGCCCTCGCGCAGCAGAAGGCCGGCTACGAGAAGGCCGCCGAGAAGCGCCAGGACGAGATCATCCGCAACCAGTGGGTCATCCCCGTGGTCGGCTACCGACTCACGGCGCGCTTCGGCCAGGGCGGCGGCTACTGGAGCAGCGGTCGCCACACCGGCCTGGACTTCGCCGGCCCGTCGGGCTCGACGATCGTCTCGATGGCGGCCGGCACCGTCACCTCGGCGGGCTACGAGGGGGCCTACGGCAACCGCACGATCGTCACCCTCGCCGACGGCACGGAGATCTGGTACTGCCACCAGAGCTCGATCTCGGTCAGCGTGGGCCAGCAGGTCGCGCCCGGTGACGTCATCGGTGCCACGGGAGCCACCGGCAACGTGACCGGCCCGCACCTGCACCTCGAGGTGCGCCCCGGCGGCGGCGACCCGGTCGACCCGTACGCGGCTCTCGCCGCGCACGGCGTCACCCCCTGATCGCCGCGCGGCTCAGAGCTTCTCGAGCGGGGCGTAGCGCAGCAAGAGCCGCTTGACCCCGGCCGAGCCGAAGTCGACGCTGGCGACCGAGTTCTGGCCCGTGCCCTCCACCGTGACGACCGTGCCGAGGCCGAAGCTGTCGTGCGTGACGCGATCGCCGGGTGACAGGGACATGACCTCGCCCGAGGTCTTCTTCTTCGAGCGCGCGGCCACGGTGGACGACCGGAACGACGCCGCGGGCGTGCGTGGGGCCCACTGGGTGGGGGCGCTGGCCTCGCGCTTCCAGTCGATCAGGGTGGCCGGGATCTCGTCGAGGAACCGCGACGCCGGGTTGTACGACGGGGCGCCCCAGGCCGAGCGCACGGTGGCGCGGGTGAGGTAGAGCCGCTCGCGCGCCCGGGTGATGCCCACGTACGCCAGTCGGCGCTCCTCCTGCAGCTCGGCCGGGTCGCCGAGCGAACGCAGGTGCGGGAACACGCCGTCCTCGAGGCCGGTGAGGAACACCACCGGGAACTCCAGGCCCTTGGCCGTGTGCAGGGTCATGAGGGTGACGACGCCGTCCTTCGCGTCGGGCAGCGAGTCGGCGTCGGCCACGAGCGCCACCTGCTCGAGGAACGCGTCGAGGGAACCGGCGGCCAGGGTGACGTCGGGGTCGGGCTCCTCGCCCTCCTCGAGGGTGGCGGCGGAGGCGACGAACTCGCGGGCGACCGCGACGAGCTCGGCGAGGTTCTCCACGCGGGTCTCGTCCTGCGGATCAGTGCTGTTCTCGAGCACGGTGAGGTAGCCCGACTTCGTCAGCGCCGCCTCCAGCACGGCGTCGGCCGGGGCGCCGGAGGCGGCCAGGTCCATCAGCTCGGACATCGTCGTGGCGAACGCGGACACGGCCGAGCGGGAGCGGGTGGCGAGCTCGTCGATCTCGTCGACGCGGGTCATGGCCTCCCAGAAGCTGACGTCGTGGCGGGAGGCGAAGCGCTCGAGCGCGCCCTCGGCCCGGTCGCCGATGCCGCGCTTGGGCTCGTTGAGCACCCGGCGCATCGAGACGGCGTCGCGGGGGTTCACCAGGACGCGCAGGTAGGCCAGGGCGTCCTTGACCTCCTTGCGCTCGTAGAAGCGGACACCGCCGACGACCCGGTAGGGCAGCCCCACGCGGATGAACACCTCCTCGAACACACGGCTCTGCGCGTTGGTGCGGTAGAACACCGCCACGTCGCGGGCGGCGGCGATGCCGGCGTCGGAGAGCCGGTCGATCTCGTCGGCGATGAACTGCGCCTCGTCGCGCTCGTCGTCGCCGACGTAGCCGACCAGCATCTCGCCGTCGCCCTCGGCGGACCACAGCTTCTTGTCCTGGCGGCCGGAGTTGCGCGAGATGACCCCGTTGGCCGCGGCGAGGATGTTCTGCGTGGAGCGGTAGTTCTGCTCCAGCAGCACGGTGTCGGCGTCGGGGTAGTCGTCCTCGAACTCGAGGATGTTGCGGATCGTGGCGCCGCGGAAGGCGTAGATCGACTGGTCGGAGTCGCCCACGACCATCAGGTCGGACTCCTCGTCGCACAGCTCCTTGATCAGCGTGTACTGGGCGTGGTTCGTGTCCTGGTACTCGTCGACGAGCACGTGGCGGAACCGGCGACGGTAGGTGTCGCGGACCTCGGGGAACGCCTGGAACAGGTGGACGGTGTTCATGATGATGTCGTCGAAGTCCATGGCGTTCGCCGCGCGGAGCCGGCGCTGGTACTCCGCGTAGCACTGCGCGTAGGTCTCGTCGGTGCCGTTGGACGCGCGGCGCCCGGCCTCCTCGTGGTCGACCAGCTCGTTCTTGTGGTTCGACACCCAGTTGAGGACCGCGCGCGGGTTGACCTTCTTGGGGTCCAGGTCGAGGTCCTTGACGACGAGCGTCATCAGGCGGCGCGAGTCGGCGGCGTCGTAGATGCTGAACGACGACGTGTAGCTGAACTTGTCGGCCTCGCGGCGCAGGATCCGCACGCAGGCGGAGTGGAACGTGGAGACCCACATCATCCGCGCGCGGCCGCCCACGAGATCGGCGACCCGCTCGCGCATCTCGGCCGCGGCCTTGTTGGTGAAGGTGATCGCCAGGATCGAGCCGGGATGGGCGCCGCGGGCGGCGATCAGCCAGGCGATGCGGCGGGTGAGCACCCGGGTCTTGCCCGAGCCGGCGCCGGCCACCACCAGCAGAGGGCCACCGGTGTGCGAGACGGCGGTCCGCTGGGCGTCGTTGAGTCCTTCGAGCAGCTCGTCGGACCGCGCGGTGCGGCGCTTCGCCGGGGGTGCGACGGCATCGGCCGGGCCGGGAGCGGACGGGCGGGCGGAGGGCACGGGGAATGGCAGGGTCATCGCAGGATCCAGCGTAGTCGCGATCTCCGACAGCCCGGCGCCAGAGGCCGGTCACCAGGGGAGCTCCGAACGCCCCGCTACGGTGAACGTCATGCGCCAGCGCGGAGTGGGGCTGACGGCGGCGGGGTTCGTCGTCGCGATGCTCCTCACCGCGGTCCTGGTGTGGCTCGACCCGGCGTCCGAGCTGCCCGGCCTGAACCAGGCCGCCCCGCGCGAGATCCCGGTCGCGGTCGTCGGTCCCGATCCCGACGCCTCGACGATGCGCGACGCCCTCAACGGACCGAGCGAGCACGAGGTCGCCGCCCGCGTCAGCCCGTCGAAGGAGGCGGCCCAGAGGAGCCTCGCGAGACGGTCCGTGAGCGGCGTCGTGGTGATGGGGAAGAAGGACGAGCACGTTCTCTGGGTGGCCAGCGCCGACGGGACGGCCGAGGCCGCGAAGGTCCGCGAGGTCGTCTCGAGCACCCTGGCCGCCAGCGGGCAGAGCGTGAGGGTGGAGGACAGGATCCCCACGGCCGAGCGCGATCCCGAGGGCGTTGGGCCGTTCCGGCTCGGCATCGCGTGGGCGATCCTCGGCGTGGCCTTCGCCGCCCTGCTCGGGCTGGTGTTCGGCGCCAGGTCGCCGTCGGCATCGCTCGTCGTGCTGAGGTTCGCCGGCCTCGCGGCCGGGGCGGTCGTGGCCGGTCTCGGCGGCGCCTTCCTGAGCGAGGTCGTCATCCGGCGCCTCGACGCGCCGTTCCTCGCGCTCGCGGGTCTCGGAGCGATCGTCGTGCTGGGAGTGGGCTCGGTGACGCTGGCGCTGATCGCCTGGTTCGGTCGCCTGGGGCTCGGGCTCGCCGTCCTCGGGCTGGTGCTCGGGATCCCCGGCGCCATCGGCGCGTGGCCACTGACGCCGATGCCGGTCGTGTGGCCCACGCTGCTGGCCTGGCTGCCGCCGGGGGCGGCGACGTCGGCGGTGCGCGGCCTGGCCTACTTCGACGGCCAGGGGGCCGAGCAGGTCGTGGTGATGATGGCGCTGTGGACCCTGCTCGGGCTCACCGCGGCCACCGTCGCGGCCACGGCGGCCGAGCCGCGACAGGCCCGGCGTGACCTCCATCCGTCGCTGCGCCGGCATCCCGTCGCCGCCACGGCCGGTGCGCTCGTGATGACCGGCCTCCTCGTCGTGACCCCCGCGGTGCCCGCCTTCACCACCACCGACCTGGACCCTCCGGTCACGCTGACGTGCAAGAAGGTCAGCCCGCCGACCAGCGTCAAGGAGCTCAACGAGCGGATCGAGACGGTCAGCGACGTGGAGGGGTTCGTGGGAGGGGACGTCGGCGCCAGCACGCAGCTGGCCGACGGTCGCGGGCTGTTCGTGTTCGGCGACACCATCCGACGACCGGACTACGCCAGCCAGACGATGGTGCGGAACTCGATGCTGATCTTCGACGACACCTGCGTCGGACTCGTGCAGCGGAAGGACCGCAGCGCCGTGATCCCCGACCGCGCGGACGGGGTGGGCTACTGGCCCATGTCGGTCGCCGCCGTCGACCTCGGTCGCGACCTCGTGGGCGTCATGGCGCAGCGCGTGCGGCAGACGGGCGACGAGCTGTTCGGCTTCGAGAACCTGGGGCCCGCGGTGGCGATCTTCCGGGTCGAGCCGGGACGCGCGCCCGTGCTGCAGCGGGTGGTCGACCTGGGCGAGGACGACCCCGACACCTCCCGGCCCACGTGGGGCGCCGCCGCGACGGTCGTCGGCGACTCGGTCTACCTCTACGGCACGAGCCGCACGAGCGACGCCGGGTTCGGCTGGGCCGTGTCGGTGGCCCGCGCGAAGCTGGCCGACGTCACCGACCAGTCGAAGTGGCGGTACTGGGACGGGAAGAAGTGGCAGCGCGACGCCGACGGCGCGGCCACCGTGATCGAGCAGGACAACGGGGTCTCCCAGACGTTCTCGGTCTTCCGCGAGGGCAAGCGCTGGTACGCGCTGAGCAAGCGCGCGGACTTCGTCGGCACCGACCTGGTGGTCTGGACGGCTCCCGGCCCGACCGGGCCGTTCGTGGCGGCCCCGCCGGTCGCGAAGATCCCGTCGACCGCGTCGGAGCTGCGCTACATGCCGCTCGCGCACCCCGAGCTGTTCCCGCAGCAGGGCACGATGGTGGTGTCGGTCAGCCGCAACACGAAGGACGGCGACGTCCAGGCCGACCCGAGCCTCTACCGCCCGGAGTTCCTGAGGATCGACCTGCCCTGACCCGGGAGGTCGCGTGGTTCGCGGCCGGTCCCGCAGGGCTTACCGTGAGGGGTCGGGACCTCTCAGGTCCTCCAGCAAGGGAACCCCTATGGCCGATTCGGCCGCCGCATCGCCCCGCACGCCCACCACGCCCCTCCTCATCGGTCTCCTGGCCCGGTCCCGAAAGGAGAACGAGCACCGGCTCCCGGTCCATCCACGACACCTGGAGGACATCGCTCCGGAGCTGCGCCGGTTCGTGCGGCTCGAGCAGGGGTACGGGAAGGACTTCGGGCTCACCGACGCGGAGCTGGCGCCCCTCGTCGGGCGGATCGCCTCCCGCGAGGAGCTGATCGCCGACTGCGACGTCATCGTGCTCCCGAAGGTCCAGGCCGAGGACCTGGCGCAGATGCGCGAGGGGCAGATCGTCTGGGGCTGGCCGCACTGCGTGCAGGACGCCGCGCTGACACAGGTGGCCATCGACCGGCGGCTGACGCTCATCGCCTTCGAGGCCATGAACCACTGGACCGAGGACGGCCGCTTCGCGCTGCACGTCTTCCACAAGAACAACGAGCTGGCCGGCTACTGCTCGGTGCTGCACGCGCTGCAGCTCGCCGGCCGCACGGGCGACTACGGGCGCCGGATGAAGGCCACGGTCATCGGCTTCGGTGCCACGGCGCGTGGTGCCGTCACGGCCCTCAACGCGCACGGCATCAGCGAGGTCCACGTGCTGACGAACCGTGACGTCGCCGCGGTCGGCTCGCCGATCCACGGCACGCAGATCGTGCAGCTCGAGCGCGGGGGCGAGGGTGACGACCCGGAGGACCTCTGGGCCCAGACGCCGGACGGCATGGTGCCGGTGGCCGAGTTCCTGGCCGACAACGACATCATCGTGAACTGCGTCCTGCAGAACCCCGACGCGCCGCTGACCTTCCTCGACGAGGGAGACCTCGCCTCGATCGCGTCCGGAACGATCGTGGTCGACGTGTCGTGCGACGAGGCGATGGGCTTCAGCTGGGCCAGGCCCACCACGTTCGACGAGCCGACGTTCGTCGTCGGCGACAACGTCCTCTACTACGCCGTCGACCACAGCCCCTCGCTGCTGTGGGACTCCGCCACGTGGGAGATCAGCGCGGCGCTGCTGCCCCACCTGGAGACGGTCATGGCGGGCCCCGCAGGCTGGGACGCCGCGACGGTCGTCTCGCGGGCGATCGAGATCCGCGACGGCGTCGTGGTGAACCCGGCGATCCTGTCGTTCCAGCACCGCGCCGAGGAGTACCCGCACCCGGCGCTCGCCGCCGGCTGAGCGGGGAAGGCTCACCGCTTCTCGCAGGCGATCCTGTCCTTGTCGCGGTCCTTGGTCTTGTTGGCCTTGTAGAGGGCCTTGCTGCGCTTGAAGCTCGTGACGGGCTTGCCCGACGTCTTGTCCTTGGCGCCGGGCATGCCCACGCCGTGCGGGTACTTCTTGTTGAGCGCCGTGCAGTTCTTGAACTTCGTGGCGGCCTCGGCCGGCGCGGACGCCAGCACGAGAGAGCTCGTCATCAGGACGGCGACCAGGATCTTGCGCACCAGGACTCCTTGCGTGGGGGACGTCCGGTCACCCTACGGTCGAGAGGGCCGCCTCGTCCCACTTTTGGAACGGGATGCACGCGATGCGCGCCGGCGGGGGTGCATCCCGTTCCAAAAGTGGAGGAGGGGCGCGGCTCAGATCAGCCGGCGGTCGTTCGCCCAGCGGGTGAGCTCGTGGCGGCTCGAGAGCTGGAGCTTGCGCAGGACGCTGGAGACGTGGGTCTCCACGGTCTTGACCGAGATGAACAGCTCCTTCGCGACCTCCTTGTAGGCGTAGCCGCGCGCGATCAGGCGCATGACCTCGCGCTCGCGCTCGGTGAGCCGGTCGAGGTCCTCGTCGACCTGGGCCACCGCGATGGTCCCGGCGAACGCGTCGAGCACGAAGCCCGCCAGACGGGGGCTGAACACGGCGTCGCCGCCGGCCACCCGGTCGATCGCGTCGAGCAGCTCGGGCGCCGAGATGTTCTTGGTGACGTAGCCGCGGGCGCCGGCGCGGATGACCCCGATGACGTCCTCGGCGGCGTCGCTGACGGAGAGGGCCAGGAACGTCACGGTCGCGCCCGCGCGACGGATGACCTCCGGGCCGCCGCCCCCGGGCAGGTGCACGTCGAGGAGCACCACGTCGGGGCGCAGGGCAGAGATGGCGGCGACGGCGGTGTCGACGTCCTCGGCCTCGCCGACGACCTCCACACGGCCGCTGCCGAGCCGCTCCAGCTCGGCGCGGACGCCGGTGCGGAACATCGCGTGGTCGTCGACGACCAGCACGGACAGGACACTCATGACTTCTCCTTGTCGCCGTTCGAGACCGGCATGGTCAGCGCGACCTCGGTGCCGGTCTCGGGGGAGCTGCGGACGCGCGCGGTGCCACCGTGGCGCTCCGCACGGCCGATGATCGAGCCGCGCACGCCGAGCCGGTCGTCGGGCACCGCGGCGGGGTCGAAGCCCGTGCCGCGGTCGCGGACGAACACCTCGATGAGGTCGCCGTGCTCGCCGGTGACGCGCTCGGCGTAGACGTCGACCCGGTCGGCGCCCGAGTGCTTGGCGGCGTTGACGACCGCCTCGCCGGTGGCGGCGAGCAGGGCCCGCAGGGCATCGTCGGGCAGCGCGTCGCCCACCGTGACGACCTCCACGGGGATCCGGTGGTTCGTCTCGACCTCGGCGGCGAGGTCGCGCAGGGCGGTGGCGAAGGTGGCGGTCTCGTCCTGGCGTCCGTACAGCCAGTCGCGCAGCTCGCGCTCCTGCCGTCGCGCGAGGGTGGCGACCGCGGCCGGGTCGTCGGCGTTCTTCTGGAGCAGGGCGAGCGTCTGGAGCACGGAGTCGTGCAGGTGGGCGGCGACGTCGGCCCGCTCCTGCGAGCGGATGCGCTCGCGTCGCTCCTCGCCGAGATCGGTCCAGAGGCCGAGGATCCACGGCCCCAGGATCAGCACGAGGCCGACCACCGCGATCGCCAGCGCGGCGGCGAAGTCGACGGCCGCCGACCAGCCGCGGTTCACGGTGAGGACGTAGATCGCGCCCAGGCCGATGAGCGACACGCCCACGAGCAGGCGCACGGCGAACGCCGGGCCGCGCGTCTGCCGGAGCCAGGAGTTCCAGGTGGCGTCGTCGAAGATCCGCCAGACCAGCGCGACCCCCGTGACGACCAGCAGCAGCGGCAGCATCCAGCCCTGGAGCCACCCGCCGGCCAGCGCCATCAGGCCGAGGATGCCGAGCCCGACCGCACCGATCGCGACGCTCTGGACGACCTCGCGCCGTGACGGCCCGCCCGCCGCGCCCCGCAGTCCGCGCCGCCGGGCCGAGGCCAGGCCGGGGGAGTCGTCCACGGGGGCCTGGAGGGGCAGGAACCACCACAGCAGCAGGTAGGCCAGCAGGCCCGTACCGTGGACGAACGTCGCCACGACGAAGCCGACGCGCACCCACACCACGGGCAGGCCGAGGTGCTCGGCCAGGCCCGCGCTGACGCCCGCCACGATGCGCGCGTCCGCGGGGCGGTACGCCCGGCGGTAGCCGTCACCCGGGCGCCGGCCGGTGCCGGCGGCGTCGGAGGCGGCGGTCGTCATGACCCCACCCTCACACGCGGGCGCGCGTGGACGCCATCAGGTGCGACCCCGGTTCGGTGCCGACCCGTCTCGGGGGAGGACCAGGGGATCACCCGATGGTGCACGTCGCCCCCGGTCGGCAGGCTGGTGCCATGAGTTCTCCCACCCACGGCTCGCAGCTGGATGCCCTGCGACGCTCGACCGGCGACAAGCTGCTCGGCGGCGTCTCGGGCGGCGTCGCGCGAGCCCTCAACATCGACCCCGTCATCGTGCGGATCGGCTTCGTGGTCCTGACCGTCGCCGGGTTCGCCGGACCGATCCTCTACGCGGCCTGCTGGCTGCTCATCCCCGCCGAGGGCTCCGAGCGCAGCGTGCTGGGGGAGGCCTTCGACCTCAAGTCCGACTCGCAGCTGCGGTCCGTCGGACTGATCGTCGCCGGCATCATCGCCCTCGCCGCGATCCTCGGAGACACCGCGTGGGGCCTCGGCGGCTGGTTCTGGTGGCCGGTCTGGGCCCTGGTGTGGCTCGCCGTCCCGGTCGCCATCGTCGTCCTCGTGTGGCGACTCGTGACCCGGTCGCGCCAGCAGGGTCCCCCGCCGCAGTTCGCACCGCCCCCGCCGTACCAGCCGGGGCAGTCCGCCCAGGCCTTCGCCGGCTCCGACGAGCCGACCACCACGTCCCTGACAGGAGACGACGAGATGACCACCCCCCTCATGCCCGACGCGTCGGACACCGACGAGCGCCCGGGCGAGCACACCGCCGTGCTGCACGAGCCGGGCCCTCCCGGGCAGCCCCCGGGCCCGCCGCCCACCCCGGTGATGCCGCCCGCCCGTCCTCGCCAGCGCTGGTCGCCGGCCCTCCTGCTCCTGACCCTGTCGGCGATCATCGCCGCGATGGGCGCCCTCGGCCTCTGGTCGATCGTCCAGGAGCCGCTCGACGCCGCGATCTACCCGGCCGTCGCGCTGGGCATCGTCGCCGCCGGCCTGTTCGTCGGCACGAGGATCGGTCACCCGGGTGCTCTCGTGCCGCTCGGCGTGCTCGCGATCCCCGTCCTGGCGGTCGCCTCCGTGGCACCCAACCTCTCGGCCGGTGACATCGACCTGCGGCCCACCACGGCCGCCGCGATCGCCGAGCCCATCGAGCAGGGCTTCGGCCGGGTCCAGGTGGACCTGACCTCCATCCAGGACCCGCAGACGCTCACCGGGCGGACGCTCGAGATCGACAACGGCGTCGGCGAGACCCTCGTGGTGGTGCCCGAGGGCCTGGACGTCGCGGTCGAGGCCCGCCTCTCCGCCGGAGGACGCATCGAGGTCTTCGACCGCGTCGCCGACGGGCAGAACCCCTCACTCGACAGGCCCTCCGACGCCCCCGGGGCCTACCGCATCGAGATCAACGGCACGGCGGGCGAGATCCAGGTGGTTCGTCGATGAACACCCATCCGATGCGCTGGGACGCGCTGGTCTTCGGCGTCCTGTTCACCCTCACGCTCGTGGGGTGGGCGCTGCTCCACTACGACCTCGCGAGCGCCGACGGCCTGGCCGTCGCCGGACTCGTCACCCTCATCCTTGCCGGAGTCGCCGGCATCGCCCTGACCCTCAGGAGGAAGTCATGAACCCCACCCCCGCGCCCAAGAAGCTCACCCGCAGCGCCACCGACAAGTGGCTCGGCGGCGTGTGCGGCGGACTGGCCGAGTACACCGGCGTCGACGCCACGCTGATTCGCGTCATCACCGTGGTGCTCATCGTCGTCGGCATCGGCACGACGGTCCTGGTCTACCTCGCCGCCTGGCTGCTGATGCCGCAGGCGCAGGTCACCCAGGTGTGGGGCCCGCCGACGACCGATGGGCCGACCGCGCCGCCACCGCCGTCTGCGTGAAGTCCGAGAACACCCCGTCGACCCCGGCGGCGTAGAAGGCCAGCAGCTCGGCCGTCGCGTCACCGGAGTCGGCCTTCGTCCCGCCGGTGCGCATCTGCTTCGGCAGGAAGTTGTTCTCGTTGCGCATCGTCCAGATGTGGACGAACAGACCGGCCTCGTGCGCATCTCGCACGAGGCCGGTCTCGTCGAGCAGCGTGTGGTCGCGGGCGCGCGCGATGACCAGGCTCTTGTTCGGGCCGATGCCCTGGGCGTACTCCGCGATCCTCGCGAGCTCGGCCGGGGCGGTGAGCGCGGCGTAGTCGCGCGGGTCGTAGGTGGACGCGAGGTCGTAGGGGGCGCCCAGGCGCTCCATGAGCTGCACGAGCGGCAGGGGCGTCCGGCGGCTCAGGTCCTTGAGGTTCGCCGTCTCCATCGACTGGATGACGACCTTCGCGCCCTCGTGGTTGAGCCCGCGCCGGTCGAGCACCTCGAGCAGCCGGTCGTTGAGGTCCAGCCCGATCGACCGGAAGTACGTGGGGTGCTTGGTCTCGATGTAGACGCCGATCGGTGCGACGTCCGGTCCGCGGCGCGCGTTCTCCGCCTCGGCGATGTCGATCACCTCGTCGAGGGTCAGGATCGGCTCGGTGCCCTGGAGGGGCAGGTTCTGCGGGCGCAGCTGGGGCAGGCGCTCGCGGGTGGTCAGCGTCTTGATCTCCTCGAGGGTGAAGTCCTCCGTGAACCAGCCCGTCAGCGGCATCCCGTCGATGAACTTCGTCGTGCGCAGGTGCGCGAACTCGGCGCGACCCGCGACGTCGGTGGTGCCGCCGATCTCGTTCTCGTGACGGACGACGAGGACGCCGTCCTTCGTGGCCACGACGTCGGGCTCGATGTAGTCGGCACCCTGCTCGATCCCGAGCAGGTAGGACGGCCGGGTGTGCTCGAGGCGCGATCCCGGGACGCCGCGGTGGGCGATGACGACGGGCTCTGGGACGAGCGAGGCGGTCATCGGGTCAGCGTAGGCGACCGACGACCCGGGTGGCACCGTCGCGACGCGGGTCCGCGGCTGCGACGAGCGTGCCGTCGGCGGTGGACATGGCTCCCGAGACGCCGCCGAAGTACATCGACAGGTGGTCGGGGTCCTCGACCTTGATCTCCTCGTCCTCCGTCGCGGCGCGGTGCACGTGCAGACGCGGGTGGTCGATGGCCTCCTGCAGGGACAGCCCGTCCTCGACGAGCCCGGTCAGCGCCTGCAGGATCGCGGTCGTGATGCGGTCGGCGCCGGGCGAGCCGATGGACAGGACGCCGCCGTCGACGTGACGGCCGACGGTGGGCGCCATGTTGGACAGCAGGCGCGACCCGGGCGGCAGGCCGTGCAGGCCGCGCGGGTTCAGCTCCTGCTCGCCGAGGCAGTTGTTGAGCCAGATCCCGGTCTCGTGGGCGATCATCCCGGAGCTGTAGCCCGACGAGATCGTCACCGAGCAGGCCGTGCCCTCCTCGTCGGCGGTGGAGACGTGCGCCGTGGAGCCGGACTCGAGGGCGGCGATCCCGTCGCGGTCGATCAGGTCGAGGAACGCGGCGGCGTCGCGGTCGAGGTCGTCGGTGTGGTCGAAGGTCCGCAGCCGCTCGCCCAGCACCCGGCGCTGGACGCGCAGGAGGTGCTCGGTGTCGGTCAGGCCGTGCCCCGCCATGAGACGCAGCATCGCGGCCACGCTCACGCCTCCCACGGCCGGCGGCGGGTTGGTGCCGAGCGTCCAGCCCTCCATGCGCGCGGTGAGTGCGGGGCGCACGACGGGCGCGTAGGCCGCGAGGTCGTCGGGGCCGAGGAGGCCGCCACGGGCCAGCACGTCCTCGGCGACCGCACGGCCGAGCTCGCCGGTGTAGAGCTCTGCCGGGCCGTGGCGCGCGATGCGCTCGAACGAGTCCGCGAGGTGCGGCACCACGAGGTGGTCCTCCGCGACACGGCCCTGCGCGTCGTGCACGGCGGCACGGCTCGCCTCGTCCCAGCCGAAGATCGTGTCGTGCACGTAGGAGAGGTAGTAGCGCGAGGCGGCGCTGAGCCGGAACCCGCCGCGGGCCACGTCGATCGCCGGGGCGAGCAGCTCGGACCAGGGCAGATGGCCCCAGCGGCGGTGGGCCTCGCCGAACGCCGCGATCGCGCCGTGCGTGGCGACCGAGCCCGGGCCGACGGTGATCGTGACGCCGCCGCCGTACTCGGTGAGGACGTCCCACGTGCCCTCGCCTCGCCGGTCGGGGCAGTCGCGCCCCGGCATGTCCATCCAGCCGTCGATCGTCACGGGCTTCGAGCCGTCGGGCGGCTGGATCGTCAGGAACCCGCCCGCGCTCGCTGACACGAGGCCAACCTCATTCACCATCGCGACGAACGCGGCCGCCAGCGCCGCGTCGATCGCGTTGCCCCCGGCCTTGACGATCGCCTCGCCCGCCTCCGCCGCGGCGGTGTTCGGGGCGGCGATCGCAACGCTGGTCACTCGCTCAGCGTAGGGGCGTGGGCCGCAGTTATCAGGTGGGCCGCGCGACCGCGTAGGTCAGGTGGGCGAACTGGCCGCGGCGGTCGACGTCGGTGAGCCGGAGGCGGTCCGGCCCGAGCCGGCGGGGGAGGAGGGGCTGGCCCGCGCCGAGGGTGGCCGGCGCGACGCTCACCTGCACCTCGTCGAGGGCGTTCGCGTCGTCGAACTGGCCCACGAGGTCACCTCCGCCCATGAGCCACACGTCGAGGTCACCCGCGCGTGAGCCGATGGCGTCGAGGTGGTCGCGGACGTCGCCCGAGACGACGGTCAGGTCGGCGCCGGCGGGCACCGGCAGGTCGCGCGACGTGAACAGGAAGGCCGGCTTGCCCGACATCGCGTCGGGCCAGGCCTCGGGCTTCTCCAGCGCGCCGGTCTCGCGCAGCAGCCACTCGTACGTCGAGGAGCCCAGGACGGTCACGCCGACCGAGGCGAGGAACGCGGTGAACGGGTCGGCGTGCTCGGGGGCGTCGGGGGTGCCGCCCTCGACGGCGAAGAGCCAGCTGAGGCTGTGGTCGGTGTCGGCCAGGAATCCGTCGAGCGTGGCGGCGGTGTTGAAGACGAATCGGGTCACACCCGATCGTCGCGCGAACGAGCGGCCTGCGGCAAGCAGTGACCCGGCTCGCACCGCCGGAACGGAATCGAAGCGGCGATGAGGGCCTTGTACCTGCTGTGACCTCGACACCAACCGAACCGACGCGCGCCCGCCACGTCGGCCTGGCCCTGCTGGCCCTGGCCCTCGGTGGCTTCGCGATCGGCACCACCGAGTTCGTGACGATGGGCCTGCTGCCCGACGTCGCCGAGAGCATCGACCGCGACATCCCCACGACGGGTCACATCATCTCCGCGTACGCCCTCGGCGTCGTCGTGGGAGCGCCCCTGATCGTGTCGCTCGCCGCGCGGATGCCGAAGCGCACGCTGCTGCTGTGGCTGCTGGCCGGCCTGGGCCTGGGCAACGCCCTCACGGCCGTGGCGAGCGGATACGTCCCCGTCCTGCTCGCTCGCTTCGTCGCCGGGCTGCCGCACGGCGCCTACTTCGGCGTCGCGTCGCTCGTGGCCGCGTCCCTCGTCCCGGCCGGGCGCCGGGGTCGCGCCGTGGCCATGGTGATGATGGGCCTCTCGGCGGCCACGGTCGCCGGCGTCCCCGCCAGCGCGTGGCTCGGGCAGGCGCTCACGTGGCGCGCCGCCTACGCGCTGGTCGTGGTGATCGCCGTGGTCGCCGCGGTCCTCGTGCTCACCTTCGTCCCCCACCTCCCCGGCGACCCGTCGGCCACGATCCGCGGTGAGCTCGTGGCCCTGCGCGAGCCGGCGGTCATCGCTGCCTTCCTCACCGGCGTCGTCGGGTTCGGCGGCATCTTCGCGATGTACAGCTACATCGCGCCCATCGTCACCGACGTGGTCGACCTGCCGTCCTCGGTGATCCCGGTGTTCCTGCTGGTCTTCGGTCTCGGCTCCGTCGGCGGCACCCTGCTCGCCGGGCGTCTGGCCGACTGGGACAACGTCCGCCAGGTCATCGGTGGCCTGGGCGCCACGGTCGTCGTGCTGCTGGCCTTCTACGAGCTGGCCTCGTTCGCGCCCGCGGCCCTGCTGTGCGTGTTCCTCGTCGGGGCGCTCGGCAGCATCGTCGCGATCGGCCTGCAGATCCGGCTGATGGCCGCGGCCGGCGATGCCCAGATGCTCGGCGCCGCGCTCAACCACGCCAGCCTCAACATCGCGAACGGACTGGGTGCCTGGCTCGGCGGTCTCGTGATCGCCGCGGGCGCCGGCTACGCCGCTCCGGCGCTGGTGGGCGTCGCGCTCGCCGTCGCGGGACTCGTGGCGTTCCTCGTGGGGCTCAGGGTCGCGCCCGTGCGGACCCCCGTGCACGCCTGACGCACGTTGAGGGCGACCGGGCCTCCCGGCCCGGCCGCCCTCGTACTCCACCGTCCCGTGGAGTGTGCGGTCGCAGGGCGGTGCCCGGCGAACGGCGTGTGGATCTCGCGGCTCAGCGCACTGAGACGTGGGTCACACTGTAACCCCGAGTTGCGACTGCGTCGAGAGCGTGAGCGGATCGTTCGTGGCACGGATCGCCTGGGCGCCCGCCGCGGGGGTCAGCCAGAGCTCGTCGCCGTGCTGGAGGCCGAGGTTCCGGGCCTCGGCACGGGTCACCGTGACCTGCACGGGCGGCTGCTGCCCCTCGCTCGGCGTGACGTCGAGACGGACCTCGAAGCCGATCCGCGTCCAGCGCGTGATGCGGCCGCGCACGGCGTCCGGTCGCGGGGTCACCGAGACCTCGATGTCGTGGGGACGGATCTGCAGGTCGCCGAGCCGGGTGACCGGGCCGAGGAAACTCAGCACGAAGTCGGTGGCGGGAGCGTCGTAGAGCTCGTCGGGCGACCCGACCTGCTCGATGCGGCCGTCGTTGATGACCACGATCGAGTCGGCGACCTCGAGCGCCTCCTCCTGGTCGTGGGTGACGAAGACCGTGGTCACGTGCACCTCGTCGTGCAGTCGGCGCAGCCAGTCGCGCAGCTCCTTGCGGACCTTCGCGTCGAGGGCTCCGAACGGCTCGTCGAGCAGCAGCACGGTGGGCTCGATGGCCAGGGCGCGGGCCAGGGCCATGCGCTGGCGCTGGCCGCCCGAGAGCTGCGAGGGCAGCCGGTCGCGGAACTGGCCCAGGTGCACGAGCTCGAGCATCTCGTCGACCTTGGCCGCGATCTCGGCCTTGGGCCGCTTGCGGATCTCGAGGCCGAACGCGATGTTCCTCGCCACGGTCATGTGCTTGAACGCGGCGTAGTGCTGGAACACGAAGCCGACGTTGCGCTTCTGCGCCGGCAGCCGGGTGGCGTCGACGCCCTCGATCTCGACGCGACCGGAGTCGGCCTCCTCGAGGCCGGCGATGATGCGCAGCAGCGTGGACTTGCCGCCGCCGCTGGGTCCCAGGAGCGCGGTCAGCTGCCCGGTGGGGATGGACAGGTCGATGCCCTCCAGCGCGACGAAGTCGCCGAAGTTCTTGTTCACCTGGGAGATCTCGATGCTCATGGCGGCCTTTCGCTTCAGTGCCGCTCGGTGCGCGAACGCAGGAGGGACACGACGATGATGCACAGGACGGAGACGCTGGCCAGCAGGAAGGCGATGGCGTACGCCGACTCCTGCTCCCAGTTGAGGTACTTCTCCTCGACGGCGAGCGTGGCGGTGCGCGTCTCGCCGAGGATGTTGCCCGAGACGACCTTGACCGCGCCGAACTCGCCGAGAGACCGGGCCAGGGTCAGCACGACGCCGTAGATGACGGCCCACTTGATGCCCGGGAGGGTCACTCGCCAGAAGGTCTGCCAGCTGCTCGCGCCGAGCGAGCGCGCGGCCTGCTCCTGCTCGGTGCCGATCTCCTCCAGCACCGGGACCACCTCGCGGACGACGAGGGGCAGCGCCACGAACGCGGTGGCCATGATGATGCCCGGGGTGGCATAGATGATCTGGATGCCGGCGCTCTCCAGCCCCGGACCGAACCAGCCGCCGCGGCCGCCGTAGACCAGCACGAGGGACAGACCCACGACGATCGGTGAGATGGCCAGCGGCAGGTCGATGAACGAGCCCAGCAGGCGTTTGCCGCGGAACTCGTTGCGGACCAACAGCAGCGAGATCGTGACGCCGAAGACCGTGTTGATCACGGTGGCGACGACGGCCGCGAACGCGGTGAGTCGCAGGGCGGCCACGGTGTCGGCGTCGGCGAAGACCGTGCGGAGGGCGTCGAAGCCGTTCTCGAAGGTGTTCGTCACGACGAGCGAGACGGGCCACGCCACCAGCAGGAACAGGTAGGCGATCACTGCGAGGCGCACGACGTACGTGACCGGGCCCTTGCGCGTGCGGATGCGCTGGATGTCAGCCACGGCGGGCCACCCTCCGCTGCAGGAGGTCCAGGAGCAGGATCACGGTCAGGGAGACGATGAGCAGCAGCGTGGCGATGGACGCCGCGGCCGCCGGGTTGTCGTTCTCGATCGCGCCCAGGATGCGCACGGAGGCTACCTCGGACGTGAAGGGCAGGTTGCCCGAGAGCAGCACGAGCGAGCCGTACTCGCCGACGCCGCGGGCGAACGACAGGGTGGCGCCGGCGGCGATCGCGGGCGTCAGCGTGGGCAGGATGATGCGCGTGAAGGTGGTGAACCGGCTGGCCCCGAGCGAGGCCGCGGCCTCCTCGATCTCCACGTCGATCTCCTCCAGCACCGGCTGGACCGTGCGCACGACGAAGGGCAGGGTCACGAACAGGAACGCCAGGAAGACGGAGGCCTCGGTGTTGGCCACGTTGATGCCCGAGGGACTCTCGTCGTTGCCGTAGAGCGACAGCAGCACGAGGCCGGCCACGATCGTGGGCAGCGCGAACGGGATGTCGATGAGGACCTCGAGCAGGGCCTTCCCGGGAAAGCTGTCGCGGACCAGGACCCACGCGATGGCGGTGCCCACGAACACGTTCACGACGGTGACGAGCAGGGCGGACGTGACGGTGAGCCGGATCGCGTCGGCGGTCTGCTCGTTCGTCACCGCGTCCCAGAACGCACCGATCCCGCCGCCGGCCGCGGTGGCCACGACCGCCGACAGGGGGATGAGCACCAGGAGGCTGAACCACGTCATGGTCACCCCCAGGCCGATGGCGGAGGCGCGGTTCAGCGCGCCGGCCGGCCGGGTGCTCCCCGGCCGGCCCGCGCGCGTGACGACGTCCGCAGAGGTCACGAGGCCGCCTTGCCCGACTTCGCGATCGCCTCGGTCACGATGCCGACGGGGTTGCCGTCCTTGCCGTCGCCGAACAGCTTGTCCTTGACCTCGCCCCAGCCCGGACCTCCGAAGTTCTTCTCCAGCGTGAGCAGGTTGTTCACGGCCGGGTAGGGATCGGAGGAGTCGGGAGCGCCCTTGATGTCGCCGGGCTCCAGATCGACCGCTGCCAGGTCGGGCGTGCCGGGGTTCTCGAGGTTGAGCGGACGGAAGCCGGTCAGCGCGAACTGGCGCTGGCCTTCCGTGCCGAGGACGAAGTCCAGCCAGTCCTGCGAGACGGCGCTGGAGTCCTTGAGGATGGCGCCGGGGTTCTCGATCAGCAGGGTCGTGTCGGGGATGACGTACTCGAAGCCGTTGCCGTTCTGGGCGGCCAGGATCGCCTCGTTCTCGTAGGCGAGCAGCACGTCGCCGGCGCCGCCGAGGAAGCTCTGGGTGGCGTCGCGGCCGCTGTTGGTCAGCGACACGACGTTCGCGAAGAGGTCGTTCACGAACTCGGTGGCCTCGGCCTCGGTGCCGCCGTTCTCGGTGACGTGACCCCACGCGGCGAGGGCGTTCCAGCGCGCGGCGCCCGAGGACGCGGGGTTGGCCGTGACGATCTCGACGCCGGGCTTCACCAGGTCGTCCCAGCCCTTGATGTCCTTGGGGTTCCCGTCGCGGACGCCCAGGACGACGATCGAGTTCGACACGATGCCCTTGTTGTCGGCGTCGTCCCAGGTCTCCTCGACCAGGCCGGCCTCGACCAGGCGGTCGACGTCGGTGGCCACCGAGAGGTGGACGTAGTCGGCGTCGAGCCCCTCGACCACGGCGCGGCTCTGGTCGCCCGAGGCGCCGTACGACGTCTTGAAGCTCGTGCCCTCGCCGGCGTCGGTCTTGACGAACTCCTTCTGGATGTTCTTGTTGGCGGCCTCCGGCACGGCGAACCCGACGATCGAGATCTGCTCGCCGCTCTCGGCGGCCTCCGAGCCGCAGGCCGTGAGGGCGGTGGCGGCGGTCAGCAGCAGGGCCGCGGCCGCGATGGGGCGCAAGCGATGTGCCATGGGAGTTCCTCTCGATCGGTCCGCCGCTCGTTGCGGGGGGCTCGAGCAGTCAACGTAGGTCAGACGCGCCCCGTTGTGGACCATGTTCATATTCTGGACTGATTAACTCGACAATGAGCGCTCCGCTACTGGGGGGAGAAGGCCGGGCGACCGCAGCGGTGACCGGCGGACCCGGTAGTTTGGGGGGCGTGACGGACTCGACGATCATCTACACGCACACCGACGAGGCTCCCGCCCTCGCGACCTACTCCTTCCTCCCGATCATCGAGGCGTACGCCTCGAAGGCCGGTGTGGAGGTCGAGACCCGGGACATCTCGCTCGCCGGCCGCATCATCGCGGCGGTCAGCGACCTGCTCCCCGAGGACCAGCGCGCGGCGGACGCCCTCGCCGAGCTGGGCGAGCTCGCGAAGCGGCCCGAGGCCAACATCATCAAGCTGCCCAACGTCTCGGCGTCGGTGCCGCAGCTCAAGGCGGCCATCGCCGAGCTGCGCGACCAGGGCTACGACCTGCCCGACTACCCCGAGGACCCGCAGACCGACGAGGAGCGCGACGTCCGCGCCCGCTACGACAAGGTCAAGGGCTCCGCGGTCAACCCGGTCCTGCGCGAGGGCAACTCCGATCGCCGCGCGCCCGCGTCAGTGAAGAACTACGCCAAGAGCCACCCGCACTCGATGGGCGCCTGGAGCAGCGACTCCAAGACGAACGTCGCCACGATGGGCGTCGACGACTTCCGCTCCAACGAGAAGTCGGTGACCCTCGAGGCCGACGACACCCTGCGCGTCGAGCTGGTCGGCGACGACGGCTCCACCACCGTGCTCCGCGAGTCGATCCCGGTCCTGGCCGGCGAGATCGTCGACGCGACGAACATCAACGTCGCCGCGCTGCGCGAGTTCCTGACGGCGCAGATCGCCCAGGCCAAGGCCGACGACGTCCTCTTCTCGGTGCACCTCAAGGCCACGATGATGAAGGTCTCCGACCCGATCATCTTCGGCCACGTGGTCCGCGCCTTCTTCCCGAAGACGTTCGCCCAGTACGGCGCCGACCTCGCCGCCGCGGGACTGAGCCCCAACGACGGCCTCGGCGGCATCCTCGCCGGCCTGGAGTCGCTGCCGAACGCCGCCGAGATCAAGGCCTCGTTCGACGCCGAGCTGGCCGACGGCCCGGCGCTGGCGATGGTCGACTCCGACAAGGGCATCACCAACCTGCACGTCCCGAGCGACGTCATCGTCGACGCGTCGATGCCGGCCATGATCCGCACCTCGGGCCACATGTGGGGCCCGGACGGCCAGGAGGCCGACACCCTCGCGGTGATCCCCGACAGCTCCTACGCCGGCGTCTACCAGGTCGTCATCGACGACTGCAAGGCCAACGGCGCGTTCGACCCGTCCACGATGGGCTCGGTGCCGAACGTCGGCCTGATGGCCCAGAAGGCCGAGGAGTACGGCTCGCACGACAAGACGTTCGAGATCCCCGCCACGGGCACCGTGCGCGTCCTGAACTCCGCCGGCGACGTGCTCCTCGAGCACACGGTGGCCCAGGGCGACATCTGGCGCGCCTGCCAGACCAAGGACGTGCCGATCCGGGACTGGGTCAAGCTGGCCGTCAACCGCGCCCGCGCCACCGGCGACCCGGCCGTGTTCTGGCTCGACGCCGAACGCGCCCACGACGCGCAGCTGATCGCCAAGGTGCAGCAGTACCTCGGCGACCACGACACCGAGGGCCTGGACATCCGGATCATGTCGCCGGTCGAGGCCACGCAGCTGTCGGTCGAGCGCCTCCGTCAGGGTCAGGACACCATCAGCGTCACGGGCAACGTCCTGCGCGACTACAACACCGACCTGTTCCCGATCCTCGAGCTGGGCACCAGCGCCAAGATGCTGTCGGTGGTCCCGCTGATCAACGGCGGCGGCCTGTTCGAGACCGGCGCCGGCGGCTCGGCTCCCAAGCACGTGCAGCAGCTCGTCAAGGAGAACTACCTGCGCTGGGACTCGCTCGGCGAGTTCTTCGCGCTGGTCCCCAGCCTCGAGCAGTACGCCACGGCCACGGGCAACGCCAAGGCGCAGGTCCTCGCCGACGCCCTCGACCGCGCCACGGCCAGCTTCCTCGAGCACGACCGCTCGCCGGGCCGCAAGCTCGGCACGATCGACAACCGCGGCAGCCACTTCTACCTGGCCCTCTACTGGGCGCAGGAGCTGGCGCAGCAGTCCGAGGACACCGAGCTCGCTGAGGTCTTCGCGCCGCTGGCGCAGAAGCTGGCCGGCGACGAGCAGACGATCGTCGACGAGCTGCTCGCGGTGCAGGGCCAGCCGGCCGACCTCGGCGGCTACTACCAGCCCGACCCGCAGAAGGCCGCGAAGATCATGCGACCGAGCACGACGTTCAACGAGGCGCTCGCCTCCTTCTGAGCCTGCTCACACGACAGCGGCGGCCGGGTGATCCCGGCCGCCGCTGTCGTTCGTGTGGAGGTCAGCGCTGCGACGTGCGCGCGTGGCTCGAGGGCGCGAAGAACTGCACGACGGCGAGTCCGAGGGCGAACGCCAGGGCCGGCACCAGGAGCGACTCGGCCATGGCCTCGGAGAAGGGTCCGGCCAGCTGCTCGGGCAGGCTCTGGCCGCCCGTGCCGCGGGCGGCGGTCTCTCCCGCCTCGGGCAGGTGCACGGCGAGCCGGCTCGTGATCGCGGCGGCGATCGCCGCCGAGCCCAGGACCGCGCCGACCTGGCGGGTGGCGTTGTAGACGCCCGACCCGGCGCCGGCCGACGACATCGGCAGGT
This sequence comes from Aeromicrobium phoceense, assembly GCF_013868155.1. Classification (NCBI taxonomy): domain Bacteria; kingdom Bacillati; phylum Actinomycetota; class Actinomycetes; order Propionibacteriales; family Nocardioidaceae; genus Aeromicrobium; species Aeromicrobium phoceense. Next base: position 175,472 of record NZ_JACEOG010000001.1, on the reverse strand, counting down.
TGCGCGTGGCGGTGGAGGCCAGCGGCGCCCACAGGAACGCGTTGCCGAAGCCGAGCACGGCGTTGAGGACGAGCAGCTGCCACAGGGGAGTGTCGGGGGCGATGACCCACGCGGTCCCCAGCATCGCGAGCGCCGAGGTGCCGAAGCCCACCGAGGCGAGCCGGCGCGGCGGCAGCCGGTCGCTCATCCGGCCCACGACCGGGGCCATGGCCGCGGTGACGACCGCCATCGGCACGAAGAGCAGGCCGGACTGGGTGGCGTCGTAGCCGAGGACGGTCTGGGTCCAGAGCATGAACGGGAAGGCCATCGCCGTCACCGAGAACGAGACGGTGGAGATGGCCATGTTGGACACCGAGAAGTTCCGGTCGCGGAAGAGGCTGAGCGGCACGAGCGGCTCGCGCCGGTTCCGGGCCTGCCACCAGACGAACACCGCGAGCACGAGCAGGCCGGCCGCGATCAGCAGCGGGACCGAGACCCATCCCTCGATCGTGCCCCAGTCGTACTCCTCGCCCTCCTGGATGCCGAACACGATGAGGAACATCGCGACGGCGCTCAGCGCCACGCCGATCCAGTCGAAGCTGTGCGTGTGGGTCTCCAGGCTCGGCACGAGGCGCAGCGCGAGCACGAAGCCCACGATGCCCACCGGGACGTTGATGAAGAAGATCCACTCCCAGCCGGCCGTGTCGACGAGGATGCCGCCGAGGACGGGGCCGACGAGCGTCGCGACGCCGGCGGTGGCGCCCCACAGGGCCATCGCGCGACCGCGGCTGTCCGCGGGGAACGTGCGCGTGATGACGGCCATCGTCTGCGGCGTCATCATCGACGCGCCGAGGCCCTGGAACACGCGGGCGACGATGAGTCCCTCGACCGAGCCGGTCAGGCCGCACCACAACGAGGAGAGGGTGAAGACGGTCAGGCCCACGAGGTAGACCCGCTTCGGTCCGAAGCGGTCGCCGAGGCGGCCGGTGATCAGCAGCGGCACGGCGTAGGCCAGCAGGTAGGCGCTGGTGACCCAGATGACCGAGTTGTAGTCCGTCTGCAGGTCGTCGCGGATGACCGGCGTCGCCACGGAGACGATCGTCGAGTCGACCAGGATCATGAAGAAGCCGATGACCATGGCCCACAGGGCGGGCCACGGGTTCTCCGGCAGGGTCCGGGCGGGGGCGGTGGAACTCACCCGGGGAATCTACGCCTGCGTCAGCGAAGCCGCTCGTACAGGTGGTGGTCGGTGACGGTGCCGTCGGAGAGATGCGCCGTGCGGTGCTCCGTGCCGTAGCGCGAGAAGCCCAGCGACTCGGCGATGCGCAGGCTGGGGGTGTTGCCCTCCGCGGCGACGATCGAGAGCCGCTCGAGGTCGAGCTCCTCGGGGTCGAACGCGTGCTCCACGACGGTTCGCGCCGCCTCGGTCATGAAGCCGCGTTCGCGCGCATCGGGGTGCATCCAGTAGCCGAGCTCGCCGTTGCGCTCGGCCGGGCCGTCGAGGTCCATCACCGAGATGGTGCCGAGCAGCCGGTCGACCCCGGGCTCAGTGATCGCCCACGTCTGGCGCTTGTCGATCGCGGCGTTCCACCACGCCGCGTACAGGAACCGGCGGGCGTCGTCGACCGTGTAGGGCTCGGGCATGTGCGAGAGGTACAGGCGCGTGCTGGGGTCGCCGCACGCCTCGATGATGCGGGGGACGTCGGACTCCACCAGCGGCCGCAGGCGCAGCCGCTCGGTGGCGAGCGTCGACTCGAGCCACGCCGTGCGGGCAGCGGGTGCGTCGCCGAAGCGGATCGACCCGGTCCAGGCGTCGAGGATCCGCCCGCGCTCGAACAGGCGGTCGGGCTCGGTCCCGTGGAGACGGAAGCCGACGGAGTGGGCGACGCGGAGGCTGCCGACGTTGCCGACGTGGGCCGTCCACTGGATGGCCTCCTTGCCCGCCTCGACGAACGCGTGGTCCACCGCCAGGCGGACCGCGGCGGTCATGACGCCCTGCCCGCGGCAGTCGGGGTGCAGCGCGAAGCCGACGTCGGCGAGCGCCTCCTTGCCGCGGATGTCCACGTTGCCGGCGTAGCGGCCCTCGAACTCGATGGCCCAGCACATCGCGGTGCCTTCGTTCCAGTTCTTCGGGACGATCTGCAGCGCGAACTGCTCGCTCATGGCGCGCGAGTGCGGCGTGGGGACCGCGGTCCAGCGCACCATGCCGTGATCCTGGGCCATCTGCAGGGCACGGTCGATGTCTGACGGGGTGTGGGCGCGCAGCGTGACGAGCCCGTCGGTGAGGACGGGGACGTTCAGGGGCCAGAGGGGTCCGCTCACCGGTGCGCGTCGCGGAACGGGCTGGCCGGGTAGACGCCGAGGATCTTGATCTCGGTGGTGAAGAAGCGGAGCTCCTCCAGGGCGCGGGCGAGGCCGATCTCGTCGGGGTGACCGTCGACCTCCGCGAGAAACATCGTGGCGGTGAACTCACCATCGACCATGTAGCTCTCGAGCTTGGTCATGTTGATGCCGTTGGTCGCGAAGCCGCCGAGCGCCTTGTAGAGCGCTGCGGGCAGGTTGCGCACGTTGAAGATGAAGCTCGTGACGACCGGGCCGTTGCCCGCGGGCGCGCGCTGGTCCTCGCGCGACAGCAGGACGAAGCGCGTGGTGTTGTGCTCCTCGTCCTCGATGTCGGCGGCGAGCAGGTCGAGCCCGTAGATCCCGGCGGCCAGGGGAGGCGCGATGGCCGCGGCGGTCACGTCGTTCGCCTCCGCGATCTCGCGCGCGGCGCCGGCGGTGTCGCCCGAGATCAACGGGGTCCAGCCGTGCTCGCGGATGATCCGGCGGCACTGCCCCAGCGCGTGCACGTGGCTGTGCACGGTCTTGATGGACTCCAGCGTGGTGCCCGGCGTACCCATGAGGGCGAACTTGATCGGCAGGAAGTGCTCGCCGACGATGTGCAGCCCGCTCGTGGGCAGGAAGTGGTGGATGTCCGCGACGCGCCCGGCCAGCGAGTTGTCGATCGGGATCATCGCGAGGTCGCAGTGCCCCGAGCTGACGGCCGCGAAGGCGTCCTCGAAGGAGGCGCACGGCACCGCCTCCGCGTCGGGGTGGTGCAGGTCGATGACCAGGTGGGAGTTCGAGCCGGGCTCCCCCTGGTAGGCAATGCGCGTCACGGGGCCAGCGTATGCCCGCCCTTCGTCGGGCCCGACGCCGTGGGGACGCTCCGGGGACGAACGATGATGCATTGGGGTACCGCAGCGGGGCGGGATGCATCATCGTTCGTCCTCATGCGGCCGGACGCGCGGTGGCCCGCAGGAGTTGGTCGATCACCCGGTCTGGCTCGTGGCGGATGGAGAACGAGGAGAACGCGAGCACCCGCCGGCCGTCGATGACCAGCTCGTTGGACCGGTGCAGGTCATCGCTCCACTGGTCGATCGCCAGGTGCGGGATGCCATGGATCTCGACGGCGAGGTTGAACCGTTCCCACCACGCATCGAGGTAGTACCGGCCGTCACGGCCCTTCGCCCGAGCCTGGCGGGTGGGCCGGGGCAGTCGTGCGGCAAGGCGCAGCGCGTCGAAGTCCCTTTCGGGCAGTGACTGGATCCCGCCACGTGCGTCGAGGACCGACTGGATGATCAGCGACTTGTGGCGGCAGTTGCCGCGGCGCTCGAGGACCCGGCGCATCCGGGCGACACTCGTGAGCCGTTGTTGGAACGCCGCGATCACGAGAGCGCGGGCGCGCCGTGGCGTGGCCGCCCAGCTGGCCGCGTCGACGATGCTGCGCTCGAGCGTGGTGCGCCGCGGCTCGTTCGGGGGAATGTCGACCCCGTCCAGCTGGGTGCTCCAGTGCAGCTCGAGGTCTCCGTGCGGTTGTCGCCCTCCCTCGGGCAGGACGATCGAGATGCGCTCCGGGTCGAACCCCTTCAGCCCCCAGCGGCGCGCTGCCGTGAGCCCGGCCAGGGCACTCCGGCTCGGGCTGGCGGCCAGCCAGGCGCGCTCGAGCTGGTCGGACGTGAGAGGCCCGTTGTGGGTGACGACCACCCCACGCATCGGTTGCTGCCACGCGCCCGACCGGATCCGCTGCCGGACGACTGACCTGCCGTGGAGAGCGACGGCGCGGGCGGTGGTGAGGACGTCGAGCATGCGCCCGAGGCTCCCGCTCGTGTCTCACTCACGGCCAGCGCCGTCCGCAGGGCTGTGGACGGCCACTCGCTCCCGGTTCCGCCTGTGGAGGACGAACGATGATGCATTTCGCCCCGCTCCGGTACCCCAATGCATCATCCTTCATCCCGTCAGTGGGCGGAATGCATCATCCTTCGTCCTCCCGGGCGGCCGCGGGGGCGGGCTGGACGACGAAGACGTGAGGGGCGGCCCAGGAGCGGGCGGCGAAGGCGGCCTCGACGCGGGCGCGGAGGGGGTCGACGTTCTCCGGGGGGAGGAGCGCGATGGCGCTGCCGCCGAAGCCGCCGCCGGTCATCCGGGCGCCCAGCGCGCCGGAGGCGAGGGCGGCGTCGACCGCCACGTCGAGCTCCTCGCACGAGACGGCGAAGTCGTCGCGCAACGACTCGTGCGACGAGGTCAGCATCGCGCCGAACTGCGCCCAGTCGCGGCGGCGCAGCGCGGTGACGGCGCCGCGGACGCGGGTGGTCTCGGTGAGCACGTGACGGGCGCGCGCCTTCAGCGTGTCGTCGGTGAGCGACAGCAGACCGTCGAGGCCGATCGCGGCCAGCGACTCGAGGCCGGCCGAGGCAGCCGCCTCGGCGCACTCCCGCCGGCGCTCCGCGTACTCGCCGGCCGCGAGCTCGTGGTGGACGCCCGTGTCGATCACGGCGAGGACCAGCCCGGCGTCGACCCAGTCGGCCGGCACGGGCTCGGTGGTGGGCGGTTCGGTGCCGAAGTCGAGGTGCACCGCATGTCCGGCCTCGGCGAACAGCACCGCGTACTGGTCCATCAGCCCGGTGGGGACGCCGACGAAGTCGTTCTCCGCGCGCTGCGCGATCACCGCCAGCTGCTCGCGAGAGCGGCCGGCCCCGGCGAGATCGTCGAGCGCGAGGGCCACACCGCAGGTCAGCGCCGCCGAAGAGGACAGGCCCGCGCCGACGGGCAGGGTGGACTCGAGCACGAGGTCGGCGCCGGTGACCGGAACCCCGGCCGACCGCAGCGCCCACACCACGCCGGCGGGATAGGCGGCCCAGCCCGAGACGTCGCCGGGCGCCACGTCGAGGCCGAAGGAGGCGCGCTCGCCGCGGCTCCACAGGTTGACGGCGCCGTCGTCGCGGCGGCGGGCCTTCAGCAGGAGGGAGCGGTCGATCGCGATGGGCACCGCGGACCCGCCGTTGTGGTCCAGGTGCTCACCGATGAGGTTCACCCGTCCGGGAACCCGCCAACGGCGCACGTCATCCACGCCGTTCACCCTACTCATCGGACGACTGGCAGAATCGACCCCATGTCACGCCTCCCTCGTGCGTTGTCCGGCGCCCAGCCGACGGCCGATTCGTACCACCTCGGCAACTACATCGGCGCGTTCATGAACTGGGTAGCGCTCCAGGACGACTTCGAGGCGTTCTACTTCATCCCGGACATGCACGCGATCACGGTGGACTACGACCCCGCGCAGCTCGCGGAGCGCACCTACGTGGCCGCGGCGCAGATGCTCGCCGCCGGCGTCGACCCCGAGCGCAGCGCCCTGTTCGTGCAGAGCCACGTGCCCGAGCACGCCCAGCTGGCCTGGATCCTGAACGGCGTCACGGGCTTCGGCGAGGCCAGCCGGATGACCCAGTTCAAGGACAAGAGCGCCAAGGCCGGCACCGAGTTCGCCAGCGTGGGCCTGTTCACCTACCCGATCCTCATGGCCGCCGACATCCTCGTCTACCAGGCCGACAAGGTCCCGGTGGGCGAGGACCAGCGCCAGCACGTCGAGCTCACCCGCAACCTCGCCCAGCGGTTCAACCACCGGTTCGGCGAGACCTTCACCGTCCCCGAGGCGTACATCGTCAAGGAGACCGCGAAGATCTACGACCTGCAGGAGCCGACGAACAAGATGAGCGGGTCGAACCCCGTGCACACGGGTGTCATCGACCTCACCGACACCCCGAAGCAGGCCGCCAAGAAGATCAAGTCCGCGGTCACCGACTCCGAGACCGAGATCCGCTTCGACGTGCAGGCCAAGCCCGGCGTCTCGAACCTGCTCACGATCTACTCGGTGCTCACCGGCCGCACGATCGACGACCTCGTCAAGGCCTACGAGGGGAAGCAGTACGGACACCTCAAGGTCGACCTGGCCGAGATCGTCGGCGAGCTCGTGGGCACGTTCGGGGCCCGCACGCGCGAGCTGCTCGACGACCGCGGCGAGCTCGACCGCATCCTGGCCGCGGGTGCGGCCCGCGCCCGCGAGGTGGCCGCGCCCACCCTCGACCTGGTCTACGAGCGCTCCGGCTTCGCCAAGCCGCTGGGCGGCCGCCCGTGACGATCACCGTCGGCGTCTCGATCGCCATCCCCGAGCCGTACGGCGAGGACCTGCGCGACAAGCGGCGGTCCTTCGGTGACGAGATGGCCGACCGGATCCCCAGCCACATCACCCTGGCTCCGCCGCTGGAGGTGGACGACGACGGGATCGCGTCGCTCGCCGAGGACCTGCGCGAGCTGACCGAGGTCTTCAGCTCGTTCCGGGTGAGCCTGCTCGGCACCGGCACGTTCCGCCCGATCTCGCCCGTCGTGTTCGTGGCGGTGAGCGAGGGCATCGCCCAGATCGAGACCCTAGCCGAGGGCGTGCGCAAGGCCATCGGCGCGCCCGATCCCGAGTTTCCGTTCCACCCGCACGTGACGATCGCGCACAACGTGCCCGACGAGGCGCTCGACGCGGCCCTGAACGACCTGATCGACTTCCGCTGCAGCTTCGAGGTCGACGCGATCCACCTCTACGTCGACGACCCCGAGCAGGGCTGGCTGCCCACCTCGACCTTCCCGCTCGGCTGACGAGGCTGGGCTGAGTCAGCCCTCGAGCGCCTCCACCAGGACGGCGCGGAACGCGCGGGCCGCGAGGGGGAGGGTGTCGAGCGGCCGGTGCGCCACGGCGATGCTGCGCGCCAGCGGCGGGTTCTCCAGCTGGGTGCGACGCAGGCCGGTGCGGGTGCCCATGACGATGTCGGGCACGACGGCATGACCGAGCCCGGACTCCACGAACCGCAGCACCGACCCCATCTCACCGCCCTCCACCGACAGTCGCGGCTCGAAGCCGGCCCGCGCGCACGCGCCGAGCGTGACGTCGCGCAGGTCGTACCCCTCGCGGAACATCACGAGCGGCAGCCCGGCCAGGTCGGCGACGTCCATCGTCTCGGGCATGTCCGTGTCGGCGGGGCTCGCCAGCACGAGCCGCTCGGTGTAGACGATCGAGGTCTCCAGGTCGGGGATCTGCGAGGCGAGCGGCACGATCAGCAGGGCCAGGTCGATGCGCCCGGCCGAGAGCTCGGCGGTGAGGTCGCGCGAGCCGGCCTCGTGCACCTCCAGGTCGATCTCCGGGTACTCGGCGCGGAACCGGCCGAGCACGGGAGCGAGCAGTCCCTCGACCATCGACGGCGTGGCGCCCATCCGCACCCGGCCGCGTCGCAGCGAGGCGACCTCGTGCACCGAGCGGGTGGCGTTGTCGACCTCGATGAGGATCCGCCGAGCGTGGGGGAGGAGGGCCTCGCCGGCGCTGGTCAGCTCGATGCCCGCGCGGTCGCGGTCGAGCAGACGTGTGCCCAGGGAGTTCTCCAGTGCACGGATCTGCTTGGACAGCGTGGGCTGCGAGACGCCGAGGATGTCGGCCGCGCGGGTGAAGCTGCGCTCGTCCGCGACGGTGACGAAGTAGGCGAGGTGGCGCAATTGCACGGGCCCATCATAGCCGTTGTCTATGAAAGACGGGCTTACTTCGACTTAGCGTGAATCGAGGAACGCGCCTAACCTGTGGCCGTGGCCACTTCCCAGATGACGCGCCTGCCCGCTCAGCGGTCAACGGTGGCGCTGAAGTTCCTGATGGCGGTGACCGGCCTGATCATGGTCGGCTACCTGCTCCTGCACATGTACGGCAACCTCAAGGTCTTCGCGGGCCAGGAGGCGTTCGACGACTACTCGCACCACCTGCGCACGCTGTTCCAGCCGTACCTGCCGTTCGGCGGACTGCTGTGGATCATCCGCGTCGTCCTGCTGGCGTCGATCGTCGGGCACGCGTACGCGGCGGTGGCGCTGTGGCGCCGCAACCGCAAGGCGGCCGGGTTCGTCGGAGGCAAGCGCTACCACTCGCCCCGCGGCTCGCGCGGCATCCAGCGCTCCTACGCGTCCTTCACGCTGCGCTGGGGCGGCGTCGTGATCCTGCTGTTCGTGATCTACCACCTGCTCCACCTGACCGGGAACCAGATCCACCCCGGCGGCGCGAGCGACAGCCCCTACGAGCGGGTCGTCAACGGCTTCGAGATCTGGTGGGTCGTCCTGTCCTACACGATCGCCCTGCTCGCGGTGGGCCTGCACCTGTGGCACGGCGTCTGGAGCGCCCTCACCACGCTCGGCGCCAACCACAGCGGCACCCGGGTGGGCTCGCGCCTGACCCCGCTGTCGTGGATCGTCGCGGGCATCATCACCATCGGCTTCCTGATTCCGCCCTGGGCGATCCTGCTCGGGATCGTCGACTGAGAGAGACATGAACATGGCTTTGGACTTTCACGTCGTCGGCGACGAGATCCGCGACACCGCCGCGCCGGCGGGCCCCATCGAGAAGCGCTGGGACGAGCACCGGGCGCACATGAACCTGGTCAACCCGGCCAACCGCCGCAAGCTCAGCGTGATCATGGTGGGCACCGGCCTGGCCGGCGCGTCCGCCGCGGCCACGCTCGGCGAGGCCGGCTACCACGTCAAGGCGTTCTGCTACCAGGACAGCCCGCGCCGCGCCCACTCGATCGCCGCCCAGGGCGGCATCAACGCGGCGAAGAACTACCGCAACGACGGCGACTCGATCTACCGCCTCTTCTACGACACGGTCAAGGGCGGCGACTTCCGCGCCCGCGAGTCGAACGTCTACCGCCTCGCGCAGGTCTCGGTGAACATCATCGACCAGTGCGTCGCGCAGGGCGTCCCGTTCGCCCGTGAGTACGGCGGCCTGCTGGACAACCGCTCCTTCGGCGGCGTCCAGGTCTCGCGCACGTTCTACGCCCGCGGCCAGACCGGCCAGCAGTTGCTGATCGGCGCCTACCAGGCCCTCGAGCGCCAGATCGGCCTCGGCACGGTCGAGATGAACACCCGCCACGAGATGCTCGAGCTGATCATGGTGCCCGACGCCGACGGCACCGAGCGTGCGCGCGGCATCATCGTGCGCGACATGGTCACCGGCGCCATCGAGACCCACCTGGCCGACGCGGTCGTCCTCGCGACCGGCGGCTACGGCAACGTCTTCTTCCTGTCGACGAACGCCATGGGCAGCAACGTCACGGCCACGTGGCGCGCGCACCGCAAGGGCGCCTACTTCGCGAACCCCTGCTACACGCAGATCCACCCGACCTGCATCCCCGTCTCGGGCGACTACCAGAGCAAGCTCACGCTGATGAGCGAGTCGCTGCGCAACGACGGTCGCATCTGGGTGCCGAAGAAGGCCGGCGACGACCGCCTGGCCTCGGACATCCCCGAGGACGAGCGCGACTACTACCTGGAGCGCATCTACCCGGCGTTCGGCAACCTGGTCCCGCGCGACATCGCCTCGCGCGCGGCCAAGTACCAGTGCGACGCGGGCAAGGGCGTCGGCCCGGGCGGACTCGGCGTCTACCTCGACTTCGCCGAGGCCATCGAGCGCCTCGGGCGCCCGGCCGTCGAGGCCAAGTACGGCAACCTCTTCGACATGTACGCCCGGATCACCGGCGAGGACCCGTACACGCAGCCGATGCGCATCTACCCGGCCGTGCACTACACGATGGGCGGACTGTGGGTCGACTACGACCTGCAGAGCAACCTGACCGGTCTGTTCGTCGCCGGTGAGGCGAACTTCTCCGACCACGGCGCCAACCGCCTCGGTGCCTCGGCGCTGATGCAGGGTCTGGCCGACGGCTACTTCGTGCTGCCGTACACGCTGGCGAACTACCTGTCGCACGCCCCGTACGAGAAGGTCCCCGAGGACCACCCGCGGGTCGTCGAGGCCCAGCAGGCCGTCGAGGAGCGGGTGCAGAAGTTGCTCTCGATCAACGGCACGCGCACGGTCGACTCCTTCCACAAGGAGCTCGGCCAGATCATGTGGGACTACTGCGGCATGGAGCGCACCGAGGAGGGCCTGATCAAGGCCATCCAGATGATCCGCGACCTCAAGGCCGACTTCTGGAGCAACGTCAAGGTCACCGGCGAGGCCGAGGAGCTCAACCAGACGCTCGAGCGGGCCAACCGCGTGGGCGACTTCTTCGAGCTCGGTGAGCTCATGTGCATCGACGCGCTGAACCGTCGCGAGTCCTGTGGCGGCCACTTCCGCGGCGAGAGCCAGACCGAGGACGGCGAGGCCCTGCGCCACGACGACGAGTTCGCTTACGTCGCCGCGTGGGAGTTCGCCGACAACCAGCCCATCCTGCACAAGGAGCCGCTGGAGTACGAGTACGTCGAGATGAAGGCCAGGAGCTACAAGTGAAGATCACCGTTCGGATCTGGCGTCAGAAGAACGCCGACTCCAAGGGCCAGATGGTCACCTACGGGCTCGAGGACGTCAGCGAGCACATGTCGTTCCTCGAGATGCTCGACGTCCTCAACGAGCAGCTCACGCTCGAGGGCGAGGAGCCGGTGGCGTTCGACTCCGACTGTCGCGAGGGCATCTGCGGCACGTGCGGGGTCGTGATCAACGGCATCCCGCACGGCCCCGAGGTCACCACCACGTGCCAGCTGCACATGCGCACGTTCCACGACGGCGACGTCATCGACATCGAGCCGTGGCGCGCCGGGGCCTTCCCGGTCGTCAAGGACCTCGTCGTCGACCGTGGCTCGTTCGACCGCATCATCCAGGCCGGCGGCTACATCACCGCGCCCACCGGCTCGGCGCCCGAGGCCAACAACCTGGCCGTGCCGAAGGAGGACGCCGACCACGCGTTCGAGGCGGCCACGTGCATCGGCTGCGGCGCCTGCGTGGCGGCGTGCCCCAACGGCTCCGCGATGCTGTTCACGGCCGCGAAGATCACGCACCTGGGCCTGCTCCCGCAGGGTCAGCCCGAGCGTGACTCGCGCGTGCTGGGCATGGTCGAGCAGATGGACTACGAGGGCTTCGGCGGCTGCACCAACATCGGCGAGTGCGCCGCGGCGTGCCCCAAGGGCATCCCGCTCGACGTCATCAGCCACCTGTACCGCGACATGCGCAACGCCCTCACCAAGGCGTGAGCTGACGCAGTCACCAGTCGAAGGGGTCCACCGCGAGGTGGGCCCCTTTCGCGGTTCCCGAACGCCTCCGGTGTGACGTATGGTTCGCTAAACGGTACAAGTTTCTGAATTTCGGGGGGAACCGATGAACACCATGGTCCGACGCGTCCTCATCGCGCTGCTGGCGCTGACTGCGAGCCTGCTGATCGCACCGGCAGGAACGGCGTCCGCGCTGCCGACCGAGGCCGCCGATCCCGTGACCATCTCGGGCCGGATCACCGCCGAGGACTTCGACTTCGAGGCCTATGCGGAGAGCGAGCCGTACCTGCGGGTGGGCGTGCTGGCGCGGGTCGACGGGAAGTGGACGCAGGTCGGTGGCACCGGATCGGCCCCCTTCGTCGACCCGGAGCTGCGGATCAACCCCGACGGGTCCTACCGCGTCCAGGTCCCCGCTCCCCACACCCAGGTCAGGCTCACGTTCGGACAGGTCCGGTGCGCCGACGACAGCCTCGGGATGTGCGACCTGTCGGTTCGTCCCGACAAGCCGGCCGCCGACGTGCAGTCGGTCTTCTGGGACGGCACCACCCACGGCGCGCTGGACGTGAACGCCGCCGCTGACATCTCCGTGGCGTCCGGCTCGGTCACCGACCGGAACATCACCCTCAAGCGGTCCAAGAAGGTGCGGGCCACCGCCCGTCCGAGGATCGTCGGCGATCCGTCGCCGGGCCAGGTGCTCACCGCGTTCCCCGGCACCTACGCGCCGGCCGCGGAGTCGCTCGCGCTGCGCTGGTACTGGTCGTCCGACGTGTACGACCTGTACGACGTGCCCGACGGCACGGGTCGCGCGTACCGGCGGCTGACCTCGGCCGACCTCGGCCTCCGGATCGCCGTGACGGCCGAGCCCTCGGTCCGCGGTTGGGAGTCGCCGGTCTTCCACTCGCAGTTCGTCACGGTGAAGAGCCGCAGCAAGTTCGCGGTGAAGGCCAAGGCAGGCAAGCGCAAGGCGACGGTGACCATCGCGATCAAGGCGCCCGGTGTCACGAAGTCCCGGATCCACGGCAAGGCGTCGATCTACGCCAAGGGCAAGCGGATCAAGACCGTGAACGTGAAGAACGGCAAGGCCACGATCAAGATCGCCAAGCAGAAGAAGGGCAAGCGGACCTACACGGTGCGCTACTCGGGCAACCGGGTGATCACGTCCTCGTCCAAGTCACTCAAGATCGCCATCCGCTGACCGCGGGGAGGACAGCACCATGAAGAAGATGACTCGCGCCGCACTCGTCGCGGTCCTCGCGCTGGTGGCGAGCCTGCTCCTCGCCCCGACGGGCATCGCCACCGCGGCTCCGGCCCCGGTCGGGACGATCTCCGGGAGGGTGACGGGAGGACCGCCCGGCGCCGGCACCGTCACGCTGCATCGCCTGTCCGCTGAGGGCCGATGGACCGAAGTGGCGAGCGTCCGCTCGAGCGCCGCCGGCGCGTACGCCCTGGGTGTGACGGCGACCGGGACCTACCAGGTGAGGGCCAAGACCGACTACGACTTCACCCATGCCGCTGCGCCCAGCCGCAGGATCACGGTGTCGAAGGGCGCCAAGGTCACCGGCGTCGACCTGGCGCTGGTGCCCAACCCCACCGTGGCCGGCACGATCACGACCAGCGGCTTCGGCCTGGAGGAGCTGCAGCTCGACCCCAATGAGGGCAGGCTCGGCCTCCGCGCGGCTGTCTGGGGACTGATCGACGGCCAGTGGGAGCGCTACGGCAGCACCGATCTGGGCGGCGCGTACTACGGTCCGTGGGTCGACGTCCGCACCGGGGGCGCGTACACCGTTCCGGTTCCCGGCTACTACGACGCCGTGCGCCTGCAGTTCTACCAACCCCACTGCAACGACCCGATCGACTGCGAGCCGTTCGGAGCGGCACCGGTCGCTCTCCGCGCGTTCTGGGACGGCACGGCGGACGGCGCCGCGACGCTCGCCGAGGCCGCGGACCTGGACGTCGCCTCCGGCTCGGTCGTCGACAAGGACATCACGCTGCAGGCTGCTCCCCAGCTCCGCGTGGTGGCGCAGCCGACCATCAGCGGCGACCCCTCGCCGGGCCGGGTGCTGACCGCCGCTCCGGGCACCCTTGCGCCCGTTGCGACCGGTGCGACGTACACGTGGATCGCCTACACGGGCGACGAGGGCCGAGCCGTCGGGACCGGACGCACGTTCACCGTGACGCCCGGCTTGCTCGGGGAGGAGCTCACCGTCCACGTGCTCCCCAGCCGGGCGGGTCACGAGGCGCCGCTCCTCAAGGCATCGAACGTCAGGGTCAAGAGCCGCAGCAGGTTCGCGGTGAAGGCCAAGGCGGGCCAGCGCAAGGCGACGGTCACGATCGCGATCAAGGCGCCCGGTGTGGCCACGTCGCGGATCCACGGCAAGGCGTCGATCTATGCCAAGGGCAAGCGGATCAAGACCGTGAACGTGAAGAACGGCAAGGCCACCATCAAGATCGCGAAGCAGAAGAAGGGCAAGCGGACGTACACGGTGCGCTACTCGGGCAACCGGGTGATCACGTCGTCGACCAAGTCACTCAAGATCGCCATCCGCTGACCGCGGGAAGGACCCAGCATGAAGAACTCAGCTCGCGCCGCACTCGTCGCGGTCCTCGGTCTCGTGGCGAGCCTGCTGATGGCTCCCGCCGTGGCTGCCCCGATGCGGGCCGCCGCGGCTCCCGTGACCATCTCCGGAAACGTCACGGGCGGGGACTTCGACCTGGCGACGTTCGCGTCCATCCAGCAGATTCGGGTGGATGCGCTCGCGCTCGTGGGCGGCCGGTGGGAGCAGGTCGGGAGTGGCGTCGTGCGGTTTCCCGAGTTCCCCGCACCGGCCGAGCCCGAGGGGACGTTCAACGTGACCGTGGACCAGGAGATCGGGTCCGTGCGGCTCAAGTTCCACCAGGGCCGCTGCCATGACGACTTCGGGCACGCCTGTGACGAGGTCGGTGGCGGGGTCGACATCCCGGCACCCTTGGTCCAGACGACGTACTGGGACGGCAGCCCGCTCGGCACGCCCGGGGTGGAGGATGCGACCCCGATCGACGTCTCCGAGGGGGATGTCAGCAATCGGAACATCACGCTCACGCGATCGAAGAAGGTCAGGGCGACCGTGCGCCCGGCCGTGGTGGGAGCTGCCCTGCCCGGACAGGTGCTGGCGGCGCAGCCGGGCACCTGGGTGCCGGCTGCCTCGTCCGTCGACCTGACCTGGATGATCGGATCGGGCTCCACCCTGGGCGAGTACGACATGCCGGCGGGAACGGGCCGGACGTTCCGGGTCACGACCGCTCACGTGGGCGCCTCGATCGCCCTGCGGGCGGAGCCGAACGTCTTCGGCTACGAGTCGCCGATCCTGCAGACCCCGTACCTGATCGTCAGGGCCCGCAGTGCGCTCGCGGTGAAGGCCAAGGCGGGGAAGCGCACGGCGACGGTGACGATCGCGGTCAAGGCTCCGGGCGCCGCGAAGTCGCGGATGAACGGCAAGGCGTCGATCTACGCCAAGGGCAAGCGGATCAAGACCGTCAACGTCAAGAACGGCAAGGCCACGATCAAGATCGCCAAGCAGAAGAAGGGCAAGCGCACGTACACGGTGCGCTACTCGGGCAACTGGATGATCACGTCGTCGTCGAAGTCCCTCAAGATCGCCATCCGGTGAGGGAAAGGACGACAGCATGAGGTCTTTGATGCGCGCCGCCATGGTCGCGGTACTCGGTCTGGTCGCGAGCGTGCTGGTGGCGCCCGCCGGCGCCGTCCAGCTTCCTGCCGCCGCGCCCGCAGGCCGGATCTCCGGCAGCGTGACCAACACGGCCGGCATCCCCGACACGGTGGACGCGCGGATCACCCTCAGCAGGCGAGTCGCCGGCGGGAGCTTCGTGAAGGAGGCGTCCTTCGACGAGCCGATGGGTGGAGCCTTCGTCGTGCCGGTCGCCTCGGCCGGGACGTACCGCGTCCACGCCGAGGTCGAGGGGTGGGGCGTCTCCGTGCGCGCGGCCGACCCGGTCGTCACGGTCGCCCAGGGGCAGACGATCACGGGTGTGGACTTCCTGTTCGAGGCCGACCCGACGATCTCGGGCACGATCTCCACGGACGGCTTCAACCTCGACGCGCCGAACGCGCAGCAGCCCTTCCGGGTCGAGGCGCTCGCGAACAGCGGCGGCAGCTGGACCGTGGTCGCCACGGTCGCCCGCCGCACCTTCGGCAGCCCTCGCCTGAAGATCCGTCCCGACGGCACGTTCACCCTCGCGGTCCCGTACCCGCACACGTCCGCGCGACTCCGCTTCTCGCAGCCGCACTGCCCCGAGTTCGCGCACGCCTGTGTCGCGGGCGCGGCGCCGCAGGTGTTGACGACGTACTGGGACGGCACCCCGGCCGGCGCGTTGACGGTCGAGGACGCTGTCGACGTCGACGTGTCCGGCGGCTCCGTGACCGACAGGGACATCACCGTCCGCACTGCTCCGCAGCTCAGCGTGACGTCGAAGGCGCGGATCACCGGCAACCCGTGGCCCGGCCAGGTACTGACCGCCTCCCCGGGGACCTACTCGACCGCGCCGACGAACGTGGACTACCGCTGGGAGGCGGGGCCCATCGACGGCACCGGCCAACGCCGCGTGGTCGGGACGGGCCGGACCTTCCGGGTGCCCAGCTCGTACTCGGGGTGGGGCGTCACCGTCACCGTCGTGCCGACGCGGCTCGGGTACGAGGCGCCGATCTCGCGGGCCGGCGCCCGCATCAAGGGCACGAGCCGGATCGGGCTGAGGGCGAAGGCCGGAAAGCGCACGGCCACCGTCTCGGTCACCGTGAAGGCGCTCGCGGTCCCGCAGTCCAAGATCAACGGCAAGGCCTCGATCTACGCCAAGGGCAAGCGGATCAAGACGGTCAACGTCCGGGGCGGCAAGGCCACGATCAAGATCGCGAAGCAGAAGAAGGGCAAGCGCACGTACACGGTGCGCTTCTCCGGCAACTGGCTGACCACTCCGTCGGAGCGGTCGATGAAGATCGCGATCCGCTGAACCTGATCGGAGGGGCCCGCCGTCCCGGTGGGCCCCTTCGTCGTGCCCGAGGGTGAGCCGCATCTCTTTGATTAGCATGGTTAATGAACTATGCTAAGGACATGCCCACCGAATCCCAGCGTCTCGCGCAGGCGGTGGCCCGACTCAACCGACGTCTGCGCCAGGAGCGCCAGTCCGACCTGACCGCCACCCAGCTCTCCGTGCTGGGCTCCGTGCGCGTCCTCGGATCCGCGACGCCCAGCCAGATCGCCGCGCGCGAGCGCGTCTCCCAGCCGTCGGTCGCCCGGACGCTCAAGTGCCTGCTCGAGGACTCCTACGTCATCAAGAATCCCCATCCCGACGACGGCCGCCAGGTCCTGATCTCGATGTCCGACCTCGGCGAGAAGGTCCTGGCCGAGGAGCGGCAGCGCCGCGACCTGTGGCTCGACCGCCGACTCGCCACGCTGTCCACCGACGAACGCGCACGTCTCCGGGATGCCACCGACCTGTTGGTCAGGCTCGCGGAGGACGACGCGTGAGCCCCACCTTCCGCAGCCTCTCGATCCGCAACTACCGGATCTACTTCGCCGGCTCGATCGTCTCCAACATCGGCACGTGGCTCCAGCAGACCGCCCTGGCCTGGCTCGTGCTCGAGCTCACCGGCAGTGGCGCCGCGCTCGGTGCCACCGTCGCGCTCTACCTGCTGCCCACGCTGCTGTTCTCGCCGATCGCCGGCGCGGTGGCCGACCGCGTGCCGAAGCGCTCCCTGCTGCTGTGGATGCAGGTCGCGATGTCGGTGCCGGCCGGCTTCCTCGGCGTGTTCGCGATCCTCGGCCACGTCGAGCCGTGGCACGTCTACGTGCTGACGTTCGTGCTCGGCATCGGCAAGGCCTTCGAGGCGCCGGCGCGCCAGTCGTTCGTCAGCGAGATGGTCGACGCCGACCGGCTCACGAACGCCGTCGCGCTCAACTCCGCCTCGTTCAACTCCGGGCGCCTCATCGGTCCGGGGCTGGCCGGCCTGCTGATCGCCGCCCTCGGGTCCGGCGTCGTCGCCACCGGCTGGGTCATCGTGCTCAACGCGATCAGCTTCTGGTTCGTCGTCGGCGCGCTGCTGCTGATGGATCGCTCCGCGCTGGCCCCCGCGCCGATCTCCGCCCCCGGCAAGCGATCGGTCCTCGACGGCGCTCGGTACGTGGCGTCGCGTCCTGACCTGATGCTGCTCTTCGTGACGGTGTTCTTCCTCGGCGCGTTCGGGATGAACTTCCAGATCACCAGCGCCCTGATGGCCACGGACGTCTTCGGCAAGGGTGCCGGCGAGTTCGGCGTCCTCGGGTCGATCCTGGCGATCGGATCGCTCGCCGGCGCGCTGCTGGCGGCCCGGCGCCCGAAGCCGCGACTGCGCTTCATCATCGGCGCGGCCCTGCTGTTCTCGGTCGCGCAGGTGCTGTCCGGCCTGATGCCGACGTACTGGGCCTACGCCGCCGTGCTGCCGCTCATCGGCATCAGCGTGCTGACCACCGCCACCACGGCGAACGCGGTCATCCAACTGACGACGATCCCCGAGATGCGGGGGCGCGTGGTGTCGCTCTACCTGATGGTCTTCGTCGGGAGCACGCCCTTCGGTGCGCCCGTCATCGGCTGGATCGGCGAGCACGTCGGGGCTCGCGAGGCCTTGGTGGCCAGCGGCCTCATCGCCGGGCTCGGGATCAGCATCGCCACGCTGCTGTACGCGCGACGCCACGATCTCGACACGCCCGAGCTGTCACCGCTCGTGCGCCGAATGCTCCGGCGGCAGCGCTTCGACCAGCAGGTCCTGGCCCGAGCCGACTGACGTCACCTCGCGCTCGCCGAGCTTCACCACGACGATGCCGGCGAGCACGAGCAGGGCACCCACCAGCTGCAGCGGCTCGGGCACCTGGTCGAGCAGGAGCCAGGCGAAGCCCAGGCCCGCCGCGACCTCGGTGAGCGCCACGAACGACGCGAGCCGACCGCCGAGGTGGCGCGCCGCGGCGATGCCGGTGCCGTAGGCGATCGCGGCCGCGACGAAGCCCAGGACGAGCACGGGCACCCACCAGGGGACCGAACCGGTCGAGAAGACCACGTCCTCGGTGGTCGCGGTGAAGGGGAGCAGCCCCGTCGCCGCCACGATCCAGAACGTCACCGAGGCGACCACGAGGCCGCCCGCGGCCAGGGTGAGGGGCGGAAGGCCGCTCGTGTCGTCGGCGGACATGACGAAGTACGCCGCGGCGCCGGTCATCGCGCCGAGGGCGAGCAGGACGCCGATGAGATCGAGCTCCGTGCCGCCGAAGACGTCGAGCAGGAGCACGAGGCCCCCGGCGGCCACCGCCGCGCCGACGAAGGTGAACCGGCCCGGCCGCTGGCCGTGCGCGAGCCACATCCACAGGACCACCGCGACCGGCGCGGTGTACTCGATGAGCAGCGCTATGCCGACGTCGAGCCGCTGGACGGCCATGAAGTAGAGCAGCTGCGCGCAGACCACGGCGGACAGGCCGTAGAGCACGATGGTGCGGGCGTGGGTGAGCAGCAGACGGTAGCGGCCGCGGATCGCCAGCAGGCCCGGGATCACGAGCACGAGCGCGGCGATGCTGACCCGGACGGCGAAGGCGGCGCCCGGCGACCAGCCGGCGTCCATGAGGCCGCGCGCCATCGTGCCCGAGGTGCCGAACGACAGGGCGGAGGCCAGGGCGAGCACGAGGCCGGTGGGGGTGTGGCGGACGAAGGTCGCGTCAGGAGTGTCAACGCTCATGGGTCCTGACGCTAGACCTCATGACATAAGGTGTCAACATGGTCTTCACTCCTGACGTGAGCGATGCGCTCGGCGCGGCCGCCGAGCTGGCGAACTCGGCCGGCGACCCCGACACGCTCGAGGCGCTGTCCGACCTGACCGAGTTCTTCGACCGGTGGGGCTACACCGGCTCACGCCCGCGGACGCGGGCCGACCTCGACGCCCTGCGCGACGTGCGGCCGCGCCTGCGTGAGCTGCTCACCGCCGACCGCGGCGGCGCCGTGCAGCTGGTCAACGCGATCCTCGTCGAGCAGCAGGCCGTGCCGCAGCTGGTCCGCCACGGGCACCTCGACTGGCACGTGCACGCCATCGACGAGGACCGCCCGGTGCACGAGCGCGTCCTGGTCGAGACCGCGATGGCGATGATCGACGTGATCCGCGCCGACGAGATGGACCGCCTCGGCACGTGCGCGGCGTCCGACTGCGAGGACGTCGTCGTGGACTTCTCGCGCAACCGCTCGCGCAAGTTCTGCAGCACGACCTGCGGCAACCGGGAGGCCCAGGCCGCCTACCGCGCGCGCCAGGGGTGAAGGAAGCCCCGCTCGGTGACGCGCCGTCCCCGATCTGAGATGACCGCCCTGCGCGGGACGACCGGCGTAGAGTGGACAGGTCATGAACCTTCGAGAAACGATTGCGCGCGCCGTGGAGACGGTGACCCCCGACCTCATCGAGCTGAGGCGTGACCTCCACGCCTTCCCCGAGCTGTCGTGGCAGGAGGAGCGCACCACCGATCTCGTGTACGCCTGGATGGACAAGCTCGGGCTGAGCCCCCAGCGCTTCGACGGCACCGGACTCTCGGTCGACCTCGGCCCCTCCGGCGGCCCCATCGTGGCCCTGCGTGCCGACCTCGACGCGCTGCCCATCCTCGACACCACGCAGGACCCTTGGCGCTCGAAGAACCCCGGGGTCGCCCATGCCTGCGGTCACGACGTGCACATCTCGGCGCTCATCGGTGCGGCCACCGCGCTGGCCGCCGCCGATCGCGAGGTCGGCCTGCCGTACCGCGTGCGGCTCATCTTCCAGCCGGCCGAGGAGGTCATGCCCGGCGGCGCCCTGCGCCTGCTGTCCGACGGCGTGCTCGCCGGCGTCAGCCGCATCTTCGCGCTGCACTGCGACCCCTCGCTCGACGTCGGTCGCGTGGGCATCCGCGAGGGTGCCATCACCGGCGCCTCTGACCAGATCCACGTCGTCCTGAACGGCCGCGGCGGTCACACCTCGCGCCCGCACCTCACCGAGGACCTCACGTTCGCCCTCGGCAGCCTCATCACCCAGCTGCCCGCCGTGCTCTCGCGCCGCTTCGACCCGCGTGCCGGCGCCAGCCTCGTCTGGGGCCAGGTCAGCGCGGGCAACGCGGCCAACGTCATTCCCGCGGTCGGGGAGCTGAAGGGCACGCTGCGGATGCTCGACGCGGCCGCCTGGCACGACGCCGAGCACCTCGTGCGGGGGATCATCGCCGACATCGTCGAGCCGTTCGGCGTCGGCGTCGACCTCACCTACACGCGCGGCGTGCCGCCTGTCGTGAACGACTTCGCCGTCACCGAGCGGCTGCGCCAGGCGGTCGCCAGCGCCCTCGGACCCGAGGGCGTGGCCAGCACCTCGCAGAGCCTCGGAGGCGAGGACTTCGCCTGGTACGTCGAGACGCTGCCGGGCACGATGGCCCGCCTCGGCACCCGCACGCCGGGTGGCCCCACGTACGACCTCCACCAGGGCAACCTGCGCGTCGACGAGCGCGCCATCGCGGTGGGCTCGCTCGTGCTCGCCAACGCCGCGATCGCCTGAGCGCCACCGTCATCGACGCCGCGGGGGACTGCTAGCGTCCGCGCATGCAAGTCCACGGGAGACGGCGGCTGGCTCGGCTCGGGCCCGTCCTGCTGCTGATGGTGGGCCTCGGAGCCTGCGACGACGAGAAGGCGGACGACGAAACCGAGCTGTCACCGCCGGTCTCCCTCGAGGAGACGATCGACCGAGAGACGCCCCTGGAGGAGCTGATCGGGGAGATCTCGCTGGAGCCCGGGACCGTGCTGGCCGAGGCCTCGGGCCGGGGCGGGTCGATGGAGGCGGAGTTCGCGACCGACGGCCACCACGCCTTCCGCGCCGTGTGCGACGGCGGGGGCACCCTGCGGGTGACCTCCTTGGCGTCGGGCGAGCGCCCGGCTCAGATCCCCTGCAACCGCGTCGTCACGGGTCTTCGGTACGTGCTGGACACGGACGTGGAGGCGTGGTCGCTCGAGGCGAGCCCTGCCCAGGAGTGGTCGATCGTCTGGGTCGACTGGGACCCGCGCGAGGGCTGAGTCAGGCCTCCGGCTCGGACTGCGCCGGGTCGTCGTCGCCGCGCACCACCACGACGGGGCACGGGGCGCTGCCGACGGCGTGCTCGCTCACCGAGCCCAGCATGAGCCCCTTGAAGCCGCCGAGGCCGCGCGGGCCGACCACGAGCAGCGAGGCGCCGTGGGCGGCCTCGACCACGACGGTGGCGGGCTGGCCGCGCTCGACCTGCAGCGTCACCTCGACGCCGGGGTGCTCGGCGAGGATGTCGCGGGTGCCGTCCTCGAGGCGTTCGCGCACCGCGTCGGCGTAGTCCGAGGCCGGGGGGACGTAGCCGAACTCGTGGGTCTTCGGCTTGGGCGCCGTCCGCATCGTCCAGGCGCGGACGATGGTGACGGGCATGTGGGCGCGCTCGGCCAGGGTGAGGGCCCAGCGCAGGGCGTGATCGGCGAAGGAAGAGCCGTCGTGGCCGACGACGATGGGTCCGGAGAAGGGCATGTCCTGATCCTAGGACCCCTTTTGATTACGGTTCGGTGACAGTTGCCGCGTGGGCGGCCGACTCGGTCCGTGGCAGGCCATTCTGCGCCTAATGTCGTGCTGACATCGCGTGCGCCCTCGTTCCGGGCGCAACCCCGAGGAGGAAAAGTGCGTCGAGTGAACAAGCTGACCGCAGCGGCCGCCGTGACCGCTCTGGTCTTTGCCGGAGCCGGTTGTTCGAAGAAGAGCAGCGACGAGGAGAGCGCCTCCGGCGAGGACTGCGTCGAGAAGGGTGACGTCAAGGTCGGCATGGCCTTCGACGTGGGCGGTCGTGGCGACCAGTCCTTCAACGACTCCGCCGCCAAGGGCCTCGACAAGGCCGCGTGCGAGCTCGGCTTCGAGGTCAAGGACGCCGAGGCCCAGGACGGCGAGCCCGAGTCGGCTCGCGAGGAGCGCCTCCAGCAGCTCGTCGACGCCGGCTACAACCCGGTCGTGGCCGTGGGCTTCGCCTACTCCGCCTCCGTCGCCAAGATCTCCGCGGCGAACCCCGACGTGAACTTCGCGATCGTCGACGACGCGGTCGAGGCCGACAACGTCACGAACCTGCTGTTCGCCGAGGAGCAGGGCTCGTTCCTGGTCGGCGCCGCTGCCGCGCTCAAGTCCGAGACCGGCACGATCGGCTTCGTCGGCGGTGTCGACACCGAGCTGATCCACAAGTTCGAGGCTGGCTACAAGGCCGGCGCCAAGGCCGCCAACCCGGACGTCAAGGTCCAGTCGGTCTACCTGTCCACCCCGCCGGACTTCAGCGGCTTCGGTGACCCGGCCAAGGGCAACACGGCCGCCACCGGCATGTTCGAGAAGGAAGCCGACGTGGTCTACCACGCGGCCGGCGGCTCGGGCGGTGGCGTCTTCCAGGCGGCCACCGACGCCGAGAAGTGGGCCATCGGCGTCGACTCCGACCAGGCCAAGACGGCCGACGAGTCGGTGCGCGACAGCATCCTGACCTCGATGACCAAGAACATCGACGTCGCCGTGTACGACTTCCTCAAGGGCGTCGAGGCGGGCGACATCAAGACCGGCCCGCAGGTCTACGACCTCAAGGTCGACGGCGTCGGCTACTCCACGACCGGCGGTCACGTCGATGACATCAAGGAGAAGCTGGACGAGTACAAGCAGCAGATCATCGACGGCACCATCACGGTGCCCTCAAAGTGAGCACGCTTCCTCAGTGAGAACCTTCTCGACGTACTGAGGCCTGAGGCCCGGCCCTGCGCGATAGCGTGGGGCCGGGCCGCATCTTTGGGCCCGCTGAACCACCGAAAGGTGACACCGTGAGCATCACACCGTCCGAATCCGGCACCGACGCCAGCACCTCGTCCGACGTCGTCGTCCGGCTGCGGGGCATCGGCAAGACCTTCCCCGGCGTCATCGCCAACCACGACATCGACATCGACGTCCGTCGTGGCACGATCCACGCGATCGTGGGCGAGAACGGCGCGGGCAAGTCCACGCTGATGAAGATCCTGTACGGGGTGCAGAAGCCCGACTCGGGCACCATCGAGCTCGACGGGAAAGCGGTGTCGTTCTCGTCGCCGTCCGACGCGATCGGGCAGGGCGTCGGCATGGTGTTCCAGCACTTCATGCTCGCGGACAACCTCACCGTGCTCGAGAACGTCGTCCTCGGCGCCGAGAAGCTGCACGGCATCGGCGACCGCGCGCGAGAGGCGATCCGCGAGCTCTCCGACACGTACGGCCTCGGGATCCACCCCGACGACCTCGTCGACGACCTCGGCGTGGGCGCCCGCCAGCGCATCGAGATCCTCAAGGTGCTCTACCGCGGCGCGCGGATCATCATCCTCGACGAGCCCACCGCGGTCCTGGTGCCCCAGGAGGTCGACGAGCTGTTCGACAACCTGCGCGAGCTCAAGTCCGAGGGCCTGGCCGTCATCTTCATCTCCCACAAGCTCGACGAGGTGCTGTCGGTCGCCGACACGGTCACCGTGATCCGCCGTGGCACCACCGTCGACTCCGTCCCCGCCGCCAGCGTCACCGCGCGCCAGCTGGCCGAGCTGATGGTCGGCTCGGAGCTGCCCAGCCCGAGCACGGAACTCTCCACCGTCACCGACGTCGAGGTGCTCGAGGTCGTCGACCTCGGCCTGCCCGACCCGCGCGGCGGCCGCCCCCTGCTGGACGGCATCTCCTTCAAGATCCACCGCGGCGAGATCCTGGGCATCGCGGGCGTCGAGGGCAACGGCCAGGCCGAGCTCGTCGAGGCCATCATGGGCATGCGCCAGGAGACGAGCGGGCACGTCGAGCTCGACGACGCCGACATCGCCGACTGGTCCACCCGGCGACGGCGCGAGGCCGGCATCGGGTACATCCCCGAGGACCGCCACCGCCAGGGACTGCTGCTGGACGCCCCCCTGTGGGAGAACCGCGTGCTCGGCCACCAGACGCGTGAGCCGAACGTCTCCGGCCCCTTCATCGACCGGCGCGGTGCCCGCAAGGACACCGACCGCATCGTCGAGGAGTACGACGTGCGCACGCCCGGCATCGACACCCTCGCCCGCGCGCTGTCCGGCGGCAACCAGCAGAAGCTGATCGTCGGCCGCGAGATGAGCAGCGAGCCGAGCCTGCTGATCGCGGCGCACCCCACCCGCGGCGTCGACGTCGGCGCGCAGGCCGCGATCTGGGACCACATCAAGCGCGCCCGCCGCAACGGCCTGGCGGTGCTGCTGATCTCGGCCGACCTCGACGAGCTGATCGGCCTGTCCGACACGATCGCGGTGCTGCTGCGCGGTCGCATCGTCGGCACGTTCGATCCCGGCGACGTCACCCCCCAGCAACTCGGCTCGGCCATGACCGGTGCCACCGACGAGGAGGAGACGGCATGACAGAGTCGCGACTGACGAAGGTCGGGCTCGCGCTGGCGGCGCCGATCCTGGCGCTGGTCACCGCCTTCCTCATCACGAGCCTCGTGCTGATCCTGGCCGGTGACGACTGGCTCGGGGTCTGGAGCCAGATCCTCAGCTGGCCCAACAACCGCACGATGGTGAACATCCTGAACTCCGCCACGGTGTACTACCTGTCGGCGGTCGCGGTGGCCATCGGCTTCCGCATGAACCTGTTCAACATCGGCGTCGACGGCCAGTACCGCATCGCGTCCTTCGCGGCTGCCTGGGTCGCCGGCGAGGCGTGGCTGCCGGGCTTCCTCAACATCGCGCTGGCGATCGTCGCGGGCATGTTCGTGGGTGCCATGTGGGCCGGCATCGCGGGCCTGCTGCGCGTCACTCGCGGCGTCTCCGAGGTCATCTCGACGATCATGCTGAACGCCATCGCCACGGCCGTGGTCGCCTACCTGCTGCGCAAGGTCGCCGTGCGCGAGGAGGGCAGCAACATCATCTCCACGAAGCCGCTGCCCGAGAGCAGCCGGATCCCCGGCATCCCGTTCCTCGGCGGCGAGGTCTACGGCTTCATCGTCGTGGCAGTCATCGTCGGCATCGTCTACTGGGTGCTGATCAACCGCACCCGCTTCGGCTTCGACCTGCGTGCGGCCGGCCAGTCCGAGAGCGCCGCGGTCGCCTCCGGCATCAACGTCAAGAAGATGATCCTGGTGACGATGCTGCTCTCGGGCGCCATCGCGGGCCTGGTCGGCATGCCGCTGCTGTTCGGCCAGGACTACGCCTACGGCTCCACGTTCCAGTCGGGCCTGGGCTTCGCCGGCATCGCGATCGCGCTGCTGGGTCGCAACCACCCGGTCGGCATCGCGATCGGCGCACTGTTGTTCGCGTTCCTCGACCAGCAGTCGAACCCGCTGCAGATCCTGCTCGACGTCTCACCCGACATCGTCAAGGTCACCCAGGGCGTCATCGTGCTGACCGTGGTCATCGCCTACGAGGTCGTCCGTCGCTACGGCGTCCGCCTCGAGCAGCGTCAGGTGGCGGCCGCCCTGGACCCGCAGTTCCAGCAGGAAGGAGCGTCGGCATGAGTGTCGCGACCGATCCCGTGACCAACGTCCACGGCACGCCCCAGGGGCGGAACCGTCTGACCTGGCCCTGGCTGCTGATCGGCATCGCCGGCGTCCTGGTGATCATGTCGCTGCTGCGGATCATCACCGGCGTCGACGACCTCAGCTCCTCGGGCACGATCCGCGCCACCCTGATCGCCGCCGTCCCGATCGGCCTGGCCGGTCTCGGCGGCCTGTGGTCGGAGCGCGCGGGCGTGGTCAACATCGGCCTCGAGGGCATGATGATCCTCGGCACCTTCGGTGCAGGCTACTTCGGCTACTTCTATGGTCCGTGGCAGGGCGTCGTCGGCGCCATCCTGCTGGGTGCTGCCGGTGGTCTGCTGCACGCGGTGGCCACCGTCTACTTCGGTGTCGACCACATCGTCTCGGGCGTCTCGATCAACATCATCGCCGCGGGCGCGGTCCAGTACCTCGCGGGAATGGCCTTCTCCGGCGTCCCCGGCGGCGGCCAGACCCAGTCCCCGCCGATCGACCGGCTGCCGAGCATCACGATCTCCGGCCTCTCCGAACCGCTGGGCGAGATCGAGCAGGAGAACTGGTTCTTCGTCTCCGAGTTCGCTGCCGTGCTGCGAGCGTTCGTCACCAACATGTCGTCCCTGACGGTCATCGCGATCGGCCTGTTCGTGCTCACGTGGTGGGTGCTGTGGCGCACCGCGTTCGGCCTGCGCCTGCGCTCGGTCGGCGAGTCGCCCGGGGCCGCCGAGTCGCTCGGCGTGAACGTCTACCGCTACAAGTTCATCGCCGTGATCGCCTCCGGCGGCCTGGCCGGACTCGCGGGCGGCTTCCTGGCGCTCGTCGCGGCCAACGCCTTCCGCGACGGCCAGACCGGAGGCCGCGGCTACATCGGCCTGGCGGCCATGATCTTCGGCAACTGGCGCCCCGGCGGCCTGTTCGCCGGCGCCACGCTGTTCGGCTACACCGACACGCTGCGCCTGCGCGGTGGCGGCGAGACCGTCCACGCGCTGCTGCTGCTCGTGGCCGTGTTCCTGGTGATGCTGGCGATCTGGCAGTGGCGCCAGCACGGCCGCCGCTCCGCGCTGATCGCCGCCATCCTGGGCGTCATCGTGGCCGGCATCTTCTTCGCCAGTGACGAGATCCCCAACGAGCTCGCCACCATGACCCCGTACGTCACCACGCTGCTCGTCCTCGCCGTCTTCAGCCAGAACCTGAGGATGCCGGCGGCCGACGGCAAGATCTACCGGAAGGGCAGTGTCGGATGACCGGCTTCGGCTTCACCCCGCCCGAGGCTCCCGTCGACTGGGACGCCCTCACCAAGTACGCGGTCGAGGTCATGAACCGTGCCTACGCGCCGTACTCGAAGTACAAGGTCGGCGCGGCCGGCCTCGTCGACGACGGCCGCGTGGTGCTGGGCTGCAACGTCGAGAACGCGGCCTACGGTGTCGCGCTGTGTGCGGAGTGCGGCATGGTCTCGGCGCTGCACTCCACCGGAGGCGGCAAGCTGCGTGCGGTCGTCTGCGTCGACGGGCAGGGGCGCCCGGTCATGCCGTGCGGCCGGTGCCGACAATTGCTGTGGGAGAACGGTGGCCCCGAGTGCCAGCTGTTGACCCCCTCGGGCGTGAAGCCCATGACCGAGGTGCTCCCCGACGCCTTCGACGTGACGGACCTGAACGACACATGAGCACGCTGACCACCTTCGACCCCACCGACGCCGACTTCCTGCGCGATCCCTACCCGGCCCTGGCCGAGCTGCGGCGGCGCGGACCGCTCGTGTGGCACGAGCCGTGGTCGACGTGGCTGGCCACCGATCACGCCACCGTGGGCGCGGTGCTGAAGAATCGCGCCTTCGGCCGGCTGTGGCACGACTGGGAGCCGGTCGAGGAGATGGAGCCGTTCAACGCGCTCCACCGCAACCAGCTGATGGAGAACGAGCCGCCCGCCCACACGCGGATGCGGCGCCTGCTCACCGGTGCCTTCGGGCGCGGCCACGTCGAGCGGATGCGCCCGCGCATCGAGTCGCTCGCCGCCGAGATGATCGCCGCGCTGCCCGAGCAGTTCGACGTGCTCGCCGACTACGCCGAGCCGATGCCCGTCTACGTCATCTGTGAACTGCTGGGCGTGCCGCGCGAGGACCACGAGGACCTTCGCCGCTGGAGCCAGGCGATCGTGCACATGTACGAGAAGGACATCGACGAGGCCACCAAGGCCGAGGCCATCGAGGCCAGCACCGCCTTCTCCGACTACGTGCGCGAGGTCATCGCGATGCGCCGCGCAGAGCCGGGTGAGGACCTCGTCAGCGACCTCATCGCCGAGACCGATGCGGGCAAGGGCTTCTCCGACGACGAGCTCGTCGCCACGGTGGTGCTGCTGCTCAACGCCGGCCACGAGGCCAGCGTCAACACGTTCGGCAACGGCTTGCACGCGCTGCTGACCCACCGCGACCAGCTCGCGCGCGTCACGAGCGGCGAGGTGCCGATCGAGATCGCCCTCGAGGAGCTCATCCGGTTCGACGCGCCGCTGCAGCTGTTCGAGCGCACCGCCACGAAGGACGTCGAGGTCGCCGGGCAGCTCGTCACGGCGGGCCAGAAGGTCGCCTGCCTCATGGGCTCGGCCAACCGCGACGCCGAGGTCTTCGCCGACGCCGACACGTTCGACGTCGGCCGCGACCCGAACCCGCACGTCGGGTTCGGCCTGGGCATCCACTTCTGCCTCGGCGCCCCGCTGGCGCGCCTCGAGCTGAGCATCACCCTGCGGGCGCTGCTCGACCGTTTCCCCGACCTCGCCCTCGTGGGCGAGTCCCCCCGCCGCCCCACGTGGGTCCTGCGCGGCTACGAGAGCATCCAGGTGTCTGCATGACGGAGAAGTTCGCCCCCACCGAGATCATCGTCGCGAAGCGCGACGGTCACGAGCTGACGGACGACCAGATCGACTGGGTCGTCGACGCCTACACGCGCGGCATCGTGGCGTCCGAGCAGATGTCGGCGCTCGCGATGGCGATCCTGCTCAACGGCATGAACCGCCGTGAGATCGCGCGCTGGACCGCAGCGATGATCGCCACGGGCGAGCGGATGGACTTCTCGTCGCTGTCGCGCCCCACGGCCGACAAGCACAGCACCGGCGGCGTGGGCGACAAGATCACCCTGCCGCTGGCCCCGCTCGTGGCGGCGTGCGGCGTGGCCGTGCCCCAGCTCTCGGGTCGCGGACTGGGCCACACCGGCGGCACCCTCGACAAGCTCGAGTCCATTCCGGGCTGGCGGGCGGCGCTCTCGAACGACGAGATGATGACCCAGCTCGAGGACCTCGGTGCGGTCATCTGCGCCGCGGGCTCGGGACTGGCGCCGGCCGATAAGAAGCTCTACGCCCTGCGCGACATCACGGGCACCGTGGAGGCGATCCCGCTGATCGCCAGCTCGATCATGAGCAAGAAGATCGCCGAGGGCACGGGCGCGCTCGTGCTGGACGTCAAGGTCGGCTCGGGCGCCTTCATGAAAACGGAGAGCGATGCGCGCGAGCTCGCCGAGACGATGGTCGCGCTCGGCACGGACGCCGGCGTGAACACGGTGGCGCTGCTGACCGACATGTCGGTCCCGCTGGGCCTCACGGCGGGCAACGCCCTCGAGGTGCGCGAGTCGGTGGAGGTCCTCGCCGGCGGCGGCCCCGCTGACGTCGTCGAGCTCACGGTCGCCCTCGCCCGCGAGATGCTGCAGGCCGCGGGCGTCCATGACGTCGACCCCGCCGACGCGCTGGCCGACGGCCGCGCGATGGACTCCTGGAAGGCCATGATCCGGGCCCAGGACGGCGATCCCGACGCCGCGCTGCCGACCGCCCGCGAGACCGAGGTCGTCACGGCCACGTCCGACGGCGTGCTCACCTCGCTCGACGCGTACGCGGTGGGCGTGGCGGCGTGGCGCCTCGGCGCCGGCCGCTCCCGCCCGGGCGAGTCGGTCCAGGCCGGCGCCGGCGTGGAGCTCCACGCCAAGCCCGGCGACACGGTGCGCGCCGGTCAGCCGCTGCTGACCCTGCACACCGACACGCCCGAGCGATTCGGCCGGGCCCACGAGGCGCTCGAAGGCGCCTGGGCCATCGGCGAGACCGCTCCCCAGCCGTCCCCCATCGTCCTCGACCGCATCGGCGGCTGAGGGCGCTTCACGACGATCCCACCTGAGGTGTGGGTCAGGAGGTGTCCCAGTTGGACACGATAGGTTCGGAAGCATGCGCATCCTGAATGACAGAGCCGAGATCGCCGCGTCCTCCGGGACGGAGCTGGGAGTCAGCTCGTGGACCGAGATCCACCAGGACCGCATCGACATGTTCGCCGACGCGACGGGCGACCGGCAGTGGATCCACGTCGATCCCGAGCGTGCGGCCGAGGGGCCGTTCGGCGCGACGATCGCGCACGGCTACCTCACCCTCTCGCTGCTGCCGTTCCTTGGCGCGCAGGTCTACGCCTTCGCCGGCGACCGCGCACGCGTCAACTACGGCCTCAACCGCGTGCGCTTCATGGCGCCGGTCCTCGTGGGCTCCAAGGTCCGCAACCGGGTCGAGGTGCTGGAGGTGCGCGACATCGAGAAGGGCCAGCAGGTGACCCTGCAGCACACCGTCGAGATCGAGGGCAACGAGAAGCCGGCGTGCATCGCCGAGACCGTCACGCTGCTGATGGACGCCTGACGTGAGGGCCACGCCGGAGCAGATCGCCGCCGCCCCCAAGGTCGCGCTCCACGAGCACCTCGACGGGGGAGTGCGCCCCGAGACGGTCGCCGAGATCGCTCTCGAGATCGGCCACGACCTGCCGGCCGCGCCGGAGGACCTCGGGGCCTGGTTCGAGGAGGCGTCGTCGTCGGGCTCGCTCGTGCGCTACCTCGAGACCTTCCAGCACACCGTCGGTGTCATGCAGCGCCCCGAGGACCTGGCCCGCGTCGCGCGCGAGGCCGTACTCGACCTCGCGGCCGACGGCGTCGTCTACGCCGAGCTGCGCTGGGCCCCCGAGCAGCACCAGAACGCCGGGCTCTCCATCGAGGAGGCCGTCGAGGCGGTGCAGGCCGGCATCGACGAGGGCGTCGCGCAGGTCCAGGCCGGTGGGCGCGCGATGGTGGTGGGCCAGCTGCTCACCGCGATGCGGCACGCCTCGCGCGGCATGGAGATCGCCAAGGTCACCGTCGACTACCGCGACCGTGGCGTGCTCGGCTTCGACATCGCCGGGGCGGAGGATGGCTTCCCGCCGATCCTGCACCTCGAGGCGTTCGAGTACCTGCGGCGCGAGAACATGCACTTCACGATCCACGCGGGGGAGGCGTTCGGGCTGCCCTCGATCTGGCAGGCCGTGCAGCGCTGCGGCGCCGACCGGCTGGGGCACGGCGTGCGGATCGTCGACGACATCGACTTCTCCGGCACGCCCTCGCTGGGACGGCTCGCGGCGTAC
Source organism: Aeromicrobium phoceense (assembly GCF_013868155.1). NCBI lineage: Bacteria > Bacillati > Actinomycetota > Actinomycetes > Propionibacteriales > Nocardioidaceae > Aeromicrobium > Aeromicrobium phoceense. The sequence continues at coordinate 144,188 of NZ_JACEOG010000001.1, read as the reverse complement.
ATCCGCGACCGCCGCATCCCGCTGGAGATGTGCCCCTCGTCGAACCTGCAGACGGGCGCCGTCGCGGGGATGGAGTCGATCGCCGACCACCCCATCGGCCCGCTGGCCGAGCTGGGCTTCCGGGTCACGATCAACAGCGACAACCGGCTGATGAGCGGCACCTCGATCGGCCGCGAGATGAACCTGCTGACCGACGCCTTCGGCTACAGCCTCGGCGACCTGCGCTGGTTCACCGTCAACGCGATGAAGAGCGCCTTCCTCCCGTTCGACGAGCGCCTCGTGCTGATCAACGACGTCATCAAGCCCGGGTACGCGGCGCTGGGGAACTGAGTCCGCCTGCAGGCTGATCTCGATACGCCGCTCGCTAGCGCTCGCGTGCTACTCGATCACCGACGGTGGGCACCCGGACAGATCTCGATCACCGGTGGACAGCGCCCGGTGATCGAGTGACGGCGAGCGGAGCGAGACGTCGTATCGAGATCAGGCAGGCCCTTCAGCGGGCGGTGAGGAAGCGGTAGGCGCGGCGCGGGTGCATGGGCGTGCAGCCGGCGGCCACGGCCGCGGCGATGATGCGCGGCTGGTCCTTCATGAGCCGCCAGCCGCGACGCACCAGCGTCATCGGCGGCTTGCGCGACTCGCGCAGGGCGCGGACGAGACGGAGCGCGAACACCACGGGGCGCGGCCGCGTGAGGCAGATCGCCGCGTCGAGCACGCCGGCCTCGCGGCACGGCGCCACCATGTCGGGGGCGAACAGGCCCTCGGCGATGAAGCGGTCGCCCGTGAGCACCACCTCGCGCGTGCCCACCGCTCGGCTGACCGAGATGTCGTAGACCGGCACCTGCGTGCGGCCCTCACGGCACAGCTCCTCGATGGCCGCCATCGCGGCGTCGAGGTCCCACGACCGCACGTCGTCCCAGTCGGGGATCCCGAGCGTGCTCAGGGGCAGGCGCGGGTGGTCCACCGGGTGGTAGAAGTCGTCGAGCCGCAGCACCGTCCACCCGAGTCGCTCGGACAGGTGGGACTTCCCCGCACCGGACGGGCCGGCCAGGATCACGACGTGCGGCATGGGCTCGAGCGTATCGAGACGAGGTCAGACGCCGATCGGGTGCCAGACCGTCTTGTGCTCCAGGAACGGGGTGATCCGCGCGAGCGACTGGGCCGTCGGCGTGCCCGGACGCAGGACGCGCTTGAGGTTCACCGCGGCCTCGGCCTCGAGGTCGCGCGCCACGTCGGGGTCGACGACGCCCGTGAGGTCGAGGGCGTTGACGTCGAGGTGGGCGGCGATCCACGGCCCGACCTCGGCGATGTCGCCGGTCAGGATGTTCACGACGCCACCGGGCACGTCGGAGGTCGAGAGGATCTCCGACAGCGTGATCGCCGGCAGGGGACGCTCGTACGACGAGACGACGACGGCGGTGTTGCCCGAGAGCAGGACGGGGGCGAGCACCTCGACGAGACCGAGCAGCGAGGAGTCCTGCGGCGCCGCGATCGCCACGACGCCCGTGGGCTCGGGCGACGTCAGGTTGAAGAACGGTCCGTTGACCTGGTTGGCGTTGCCGGTGACCTGCGAGAGCTTGTCGGCCCAGCCGGCGTACCAGACCCACGTGTCCACGGCGGCGTCGACGATCGCGGTGGCGCGACGCTCGTTCACGCCCTCCGCGGCACGGACCTCGGCGACCAGCTGGTCGCGGCGGCCCTCCAGCACCTCGGCCACGCGGTAGAGGATCTGGCCGCGGTTGTACGGCGTGCGCTTCGACCAGCCGCCGAACGCCTTGCGGGCGGCGCCCACGGCGTCGCGGGCGTCCTTGCGCGAGGCCTTCGAGGCGTTCGCCAGGAACTTGCCGCGCGACGAGCTCACCTCGTAGGTGCGGCCGGACTCCGAGCGGGGGAACGCCCCGCCGATGAACAGCTTGTACGTCTTCCGGACGTCGAGTCGCTCGGTCATCGTGCACCCTCCAGGTAGGAGGCCAGCCCGTGGCGGCCACCCTCGCGGCCGTAGCCGGACTCCTTGTACCCGCCGAACGGAGAGGCGGGATCGAACTGGTTGAACGTGTTGGCCCACACCACGCCGGCGCGCAGCTGGTCGGCCATCGCGAGGATCCGCGAGCCCTTCTCGGTCCACACGCCGGCGGACAGGCCGTAGGGCGTGTTGTTGGCCTTCTCGACCGCCTCGGCGGGCGTGCGGAAGGTCAGCACCGACAGGACGGGGCCGAAGATCTCCTCGCGCGCGATCCGGTGGGCCTGCGTGACGCCGGTGAAGATCGTCGGCGCGTACCAGAACCCGCGCTCGGGCAGCTCGCACGGAGCGCTCCAGCGGGCGGCGCCCTCGTCGTCGCCGGTGGCTGCCAGGTCACGGATGCGGCCCAGCTGCTCGGCGGAGTTGATCGCGCCCACGTCGGTGTTCTTGTCGAGCGGATCGCCCAAGCGCAGCGTGGCCATGCGGGCCTTGAGCCGGTCGAGGACCTCCTCGGCGACGCTCTCCTGCACGAGCAGGCGCGAGCCGGCGCAGCACACGTGACCCTGGTTGAAGAAGATGCCGCGGACGATGCCCTCGATGGCCTGGTCCATCGGCGCATCCTCGAACACGATGTTGGCGGCCTTGCCGCCGAGCTCGAGCGTGAGCCGCTTGTCGGTGCCGGCCACCGTGCGGGCGATCTCGCGACCGACGGGCGTGGAACCGGTGAAGGCCACCTTGTTCACGTCGGGGTGCGCGACCAGCAGGCGTCCGGTCTCGCCGGCGCCGGTGACGATGTTGACGACGCCCGGGGGCAGCTCGGCCTGGCGGCACACGTCGGCGAACAGCAGCGCCGACAGCGGCGTGGTCTCGGCGGGCTTCAGCACCACCGTGTTGCCGGCGGCCAGCGCGGGCGCGACCTTCCACGCGAGCATGAGCAGCGGGAAGTTCCACGGGATGACCTGGGCGGCCACGCCGAGGGAGCGGGGGTTGGGCCCGAGTCCGGCGTGGTCGAGCTTGTCGGCCCAGCCCGCGTTGTAGAAGAACCACTGCGAGACCAGGGGCACGTCGACGTCGCGCGACTCCTTGATCGGCTTGCCGTTGTCGAGCGTCTCCAGGACCGCGAACTCACGGCTGCGCTCGGCCAGGATCCGCGCGATGCGGAACAGGTACTTGGCGCGCTCGCGGCCGGGCATCGGGCCCCACACGCGGTCGTGGGCCCGGCGCGCGGCACGGACGGCGCGGTCGACGTCGGCCTCGTCGGCCTCGGCGACCTCGGCGAGGACCTCCTCGGTGGCGGGGTTGACGGTCTTGAAAGCGGTGCCGCCGCCGTCGGTGAACTCACCGTCGATGAACAGGCCGTAGCTGGCGGCGAGGTCGACGATGGAGCGCGACTCCGGCGCGGGGGCGTATTCGAACTTGGGCATGTCGGATCAGTCCAGGGTCACGTAGTCGGGGCCGGAGTAGCGGCCGGTGAGCATCTTCTGGCGTTGCATGAGCAGGTCGTTGAGCAGCGACGACGCCCCGAAGCGGAACCAGTCCGGGTCGAGCCAGTCCTCGCCGGCGACCTCATTGACGACGACGAGGTACTTGATCGCGTCCTTGGAGGTGCGGATGCCACCCGCGGGCTTGACGCCCACCTGGCGGCCGGTGGCGATCCGGTAGTCGCGGACGGCCTCGAGCATGAGCAGCGTCGTGGGCAGCGTCGCGGCGGGCTGGACCTTGCCGGTGCTGGTCTTGATGAAGTCGGCGCCGGCGTCCATCGCCAGCCACGAGGCACGGCGGATGTTGTCGTACGTCTGCAGCTCGCCGGTCTCGAGGATCACCTTGAGGTGGGCGCTGCCGGCGGCCTCCTTCACGGCGACGATCTGCTCGTGCACCTTCGCGAGGTCGCCCGAGAGGAACGCGCCACGGTCGATGACCATGTCGATCTCGTCGGCGCCCGCAGCAACCGCGGCGGCGGTGTCGGCCAGCTTGACCTCCAGCGGAGCGCGGCCCGAGGGGAATGCGGTGGCGACGGCAGCGACGTGCAGCCGGTCGCCGACGACCTCACGGACGAACGGCACCATGTCGGGGTAGACGCATACGGCGGCCGCGGCAGGGCACGACGGATCCGTGGGGTCGGGGCGCAGCGCCTTGGTGGCCAGCGCCCGCACCTTGCCGGGGCTGTCGGCGCCCTCGAGCGTGGTGAGGTCGACCATCGAGATCGCGAGGTCGATCGCCCACTGCTTGGACGTCGTCTTGATGGAGCGGGTGGCCAGCTGGGCGGCGCGCGCCTCGAGGCCGACCTGGTCGACGCCGGGCATGCGGTCCAGTCCCGCGGTCAGGGTCTTCGTCATCGGGCGTTCCTCTCCTTCTCGTCCGAGCGGACCGAGGCGATGCTGCGGTGCACCGCAGCCACGACGGCCTCGGCGGTGATGCCGCGCTCGGCGAGCACGAGATCACCGGCTCCGCTCGCACCGAACTCCTCGACACTCACTATCTCACCGTTCGTGCCGACGTAGCGGTGCCAACCGGTGCCGGTGCCGGCCTCGACGCTGACGCGGGCCGTGACGGCGCGGGGCAGGACGGACTCGCGGTAGGCGAGGTCCTGCTCCTCGAACCACTCGAGGCACGGGGCCGAGACCACGCGGACGCCGATGCCCTCGCTCGCGAGGGTGTCGCGGGCCTGCAGGGCCAGGCCGACCTCCGAGCCCGTGGCGACGATGATCGCGTCGGGCGTGGTGGTGGCGTCGGCCAGTACGTAGGCGCCGCGCACGGCGCCCTCGCCGGCGGGAACGGCGTCGCCGACGACCGGGACGCCCTGGCGGCTCAGCACCAGCGCGGTGGGGCGGTCGCTGCCCAGGGCGCGCGACCACGCGTCGACGGTCTCGACCCAGTCGGCGGGGCGGACCACGTCGAGGCCGGGGATCGCGCGGTGCGCCCACAGGTGCTCCACCGGCTGGTGCGTCGGGCCGTCCTCGCCGACGCCGACCGAGTCGTGCGTCCAGACGTAGGTGACGGGCAGGCCCATCAGGGCGGCGAGGCGCACGGAGGGCTTCATGTAGTCGGAGAAGACGAAGAACGTCGCGCCGAACGGGTGCGAGTACCCGGCGAGGGCGATGCCGTTGAGGACCGCTCCCATCGCGTGCTCGCGGATGCCGAAGTGGACGAGCGTGCCGTCGGGGCCGCCGGGCCACTCGTCCCCCGCGTAGCCGGTGGGCGTGAAGCTGCGGGCGTCCTTGATCGCGACGTTGTTGGTCTCGGCGAGGTCGGCGGAGCCGCCCCAGAGCCACGGCAGCTCGGCGGAGATCCCATTGAGGACCGCGCCGCTGGCGATGCGGGTGGCGGCCTTCTGCGGCTGGGCGCGCAGGGCGGCGAGCCCCTCACGGGCCGCGGGGGTGACGTCGCGATGGCGCATCCGGTCGTGCAGGGCGGCCTGCTCGGGGTGGGCGGCGCGCCACGCGTCGTAGCGTCCCTGCCACTCCTCGCGGGCGGCGGCACCGCGCTCGCGCACACGGCGGGCGTGGTCGAGCGCCTCCTGCGGCATCGCGAAGAACTGCTCGGGGTCGAGTCCGAGGGCGACCTTCGTGGCCGCGACCTCGTCCTCGCCGGGGGCTCCGGAGTGGGCGCCGGCGGTGCCGCCGACGGTCGGCATCGGGTGGCCGATGCGAGTGCGCAGGCGGATGAAGACCGGACGGTCGGTCACGGCGAGGGCGGCGTCGTAGCCGGCGCGGATCGCGGCGGGGTCCTCGGCGTCCTCGATCTCGACGACGGCCCAGCCGTAGGAGCGGTAGCGCCCCACGACGTCCTCGGTGAAGGCGATCGCGGTGTCGCCCTCGATGGAGATCCGGTTGTCGTCCCAGACGAGGATCAGGCCGTCGAGGCCGAGCGTGCCGGCGAGCGAGGAGGCCTCCTGCGAGACGCCCTCGGAGAGGCAGCCGTCACCGGCGACGCACCAGGTGCGGTACCGGAACAGGCCGGCATCGGGCTCGACGTCCGGCTCCAGCAGGGCGTGCACGCGGCGCGCCGACATCGCCAGGCCGACGGCGTTGCCGACGCCCTGGCCGAGCGGGCCGGTGGTCGTCTCGACGCCGGGGGTGTGACCCCACTCCGGGTGCCCCGGGGTGAGGCTGCCGAGCGCCCGCGCCTTCTTGAGGTCGTCGAGCTCGAGGCCGTAGCCGCTCAGGTAGTGCTGCAGGTACAGCGACAGGCTCGTGTGGCCGGCCGAGAGGACGAACCGGTCGCGGCCCTCCCAGTCGGGGTGCGCCGGGTCGTGGCGCAGGTACTCCTGGAACAGGACGTACAGCGCCGGAGTCAGGCTGACGGCGGTGCCGGCGTGCCCGTTGCCCTTCGCCTGGACGACGTCGAGGGGCAGGATGCGCGCGTGGCGCACCGCCTCGAGGTCGAGGGGATCGCGCCAGCCGTTGGGGGAGATGTCGGTGTTCGCCACGGGTCAACCGTAGGCGTCCGTGACCCCTTTTGTCTAACGCTGCGCAAAAGCCCCGGCGGTGGCGGCCGTCAGGCGCCGACGAGGACGTCCACCCGGGCGGGGGCGAGCGCCGCGTCGGCGGCCATCTGGGCAGCGCCGAGCAGGCCGGCGTCGGCGCCCAGCGGGGACGCGACGACGGTCAGGTCGGTGGTGGCGAGCGGGTGCGAGCGCTCGAAGACCCGCTCGCGGACCCCGTCGACGAGCAGGTCGCCGGCCTCCGCCAGGTCGCCTCCCACCACGACCATCGCGGGGTTCAGCACCCCGACGGCCTCGACGACGACGTCGCCGATCCGCCGGCCCGCTGCACGCAGGGCCGCGGTGGCGTCGCGGTCGCCGTTCGCCGCCAGCGCGACGACGTCGGCCGACGTGCGGACGGGGTGGCCGAGCTCGCGCAGCCGCGCGGCGATGGCCCACGCGCCGGCCGACGCCTCGGCGCAGCCCTGCTGCCCGCAGCGGCAGCGTGGACCGTCGTCGTGGGGGATGTGCCCGAGGTCGCCGGCACCGCCACGGGCGCCGTGCAGCACGAGACCGCGCGAGATGATGCCGGCGCCGATGCCCATGCCGACCTTCACCACGAGCAGGTCGTCGGCGCCGGGGACGGCGTCGGCGCGCAGGGCCCGGTGGACGCCCAGCGCCACGAGGTTGGCGTCCTTGTCGACCACGGTCGGTGCGCCCACGTGGGCGGCCATGCGGTCGGCGACGTCGACGCCGTCCCAGCCGCTCATCGTGGGCGGGCTGACGAGGCGGCCCGTGCGCTGGTCGACGGGTCCGGGCACGCCGATGGCGGCGCCCAGCACCGGGGGCGTGCTGTCGGTGACGAGGCGGTCGAAGGCGCGGGTGACGCCGCGGAGCACCACGTCGGGCCCGTCGTCGATCGTGATGTCCTCGTCCAGCGCCTCGAGGACGCGTCCGCTGAGGTCGGCGAGACCGTAGCGCGCATGGCTGCTGCCGATGTCGGCCACGAGGAGGCTGCCACGGGCCGCAGCGAGGTCGAAGACGCCGGCGGGACGTCCGCCGGTGCTGCGGTCGTCGGCCCGCGGGCGGATCAGTCCGGCGCGGACCAGACCGTCGAGTCGGTGGGTGGCGGTGGCGCGCGAGAGGCCGGAGAGCTCCACCACCTGCGCCCGGGTCAGGGGTCCGTGCCGGCGGAACAGTGCGAGCGCCTCGCCGAAACCGGACACTGCTCCACCTCTCGTCACACCGCGTGATCCCTGGCGGACACCGTAGTACGTCAGTCGGTGGGCTCGCGTTCGACCAGGCGCCCGATCTGCGCGGGCTCGAGGATCCCGTCGCTGACCAGGTGCGCGAGTCCGACGAGTCCCTCGCGTGGGTGCAGGCTGCTGGCCACGATGGTCAGGTCCGCTGTCGCGAGGGGGAGGGAGCGGCTGTAGACGCGCTCGCGGATCGCCGGCAGCAGGTGGTCGCCGCCCGCCGCCACGAGATGCCCGGCCAGCACGACCACCCGGGGATTGAGGAGGTTGACCGCCGTGGCGACGGCGGTGCCGATCGCCTGCCCGGCCCGGCGAGCCAGCTGGACGGCGGCCGGGTCGCCCGCGGCCAGGGCTGCGATCAGGTCGTCCTGCGAGCTCACGTCGGCGCCCGACTCCCGCAGGTCGCGCAGGATCGCCCAGCCGCCGGCCCGCGCCTCGAGGCAGCCGTGGTTGCCGCACTTGCACAGCGGTCCCTCGTCGTCGCCCGGCAGCGACATGGGGATGTGGCCGAGGTCCCCGGCCGCACCGTCGGCGCCTCGGTACAGCCGGCCCTCGCGGATCACGCCACTGCCGATGCCGGTGCCGATCTTGACCAGGAGGAGGTCGTCGGCCTCCGGGTGGGAGAACCGGGCCTCGCCGTAGGCCATGGCGTTCGCGTCCTTCTCGAGGAACACGGGGGAGGCGAATCGCTCGCCGAACCAGGCCGGGACGTCGAAGCGGTTCCACAGCGGCATGATCGGCGGATTCACCGACATGCCGGAGCCGCGCTTCACTGGCGCGGGCAGGCTCAGGCCGATCCCGAGGATCTCGTCGGCGCTGGTCCCGGTGTCGGCCAGAAACGTCTCGAAGCACTTCAGGATCGAGGTCAGCAGGACCTCGGGTCCGGCCGTGACGTCGGACGGCAGCTCGATCTCGGACTCGACGTCGCCACCGAGGTTGCACAGGCCCGCGCGGAACTTCGTCGCGCCGACGTCGGCCGCCAGCAGCTTGCCGCGCTCGCTGTTGAAGGAGAAGACCTCGGCGGGCCGGCCCTTCATCACCGTCTCGCGGGCCGAGCCCGAGACGAGTCGTGCCTGCAGGAGCGCATCGATCCGCAGGTTGACGGCACTGCGGGACAGCCCCGTCTCGGCCACGATCTCCGCGCGCGTCATGCCGCCCTTGCGTCGCAGGAGGGAGAGCGTCTCGCTGATTCCCTCGTCGAAGGTGGCCATGACTCCCCATTCTGGCGTTCTCGCGGCTGGTCGGGCGCTGATTTCAGTTGTTGCTTGCGCGTCTTCCACTGTGTGTCGTACATTACACAACAGAAAGTGTCGTATTAACAACACTCAAGATCAAAAGCCGCGTCAGCCGGCGCGCGATGGTGAGAGGAATCAACATGAGCATCTTCCAGACGAGGAAGAGGATGCGGGTCTCGCTCGGCGTCGTCGCCGTGAGCGCGGGACTGCTGCTGGCGGCGTGCGGCTCGTCCGACGACTCCGGCAGCGACTCCGGTGACAGCAAGGACGCCGGCGACACCAACATCGGCATCGTCATCAAGGGCTTGGACAACCCGTTCTTCCAGCACATGGAGGACGGCATCAACGCCGAGCAGAAGGAGTCGGGCGCCGACATCGAGATCCAGGCCGCCGCCTCGATCACCGACACCGCCGGCCAGGCCGACAAGCTCACGAACCTGGCGAACCAGGAGTTCGACTGCTACCTGGTCAACCCGATCAGCGGCACGAACCTGATCCAGGGCATCGCCCAGATCGCCGCCAAGGGCACGCCGATCGTCAACATCGACAACCCGGTCGAGGCCAAGGCCGCCGAAGCCGCCAGCGCCGAGATCGCCACCTACATCGGCACCGACAACGTCGCGGCCGGCAAGATGGTCGCCGACCAGCTGGCCACGCTCGACTCCGACGGCGGCGACGTCGCCACGGTCGGCGGCATCGCGGGCGACGTGACCAGCGCCCAGCGGATCGACGGCTTCAAGGAGGGTCTGGCCGACAACTTCGAGGTCGTCCAGGAGGTCGCCGCGAACTGGGACCGCCAGGAGGCCCAGACGCAGGCCGAGACGATCCTGCAGGCCAACCCCGACCTCGCTGCGTTCTTCGTGGCCAACGACGACATGGCGATGGGCGTGGCGCGTGCCGTGGCCGCCGCCGACAAGAAGGGCAAGACCCTCGTCGTCTCGGTCGACGGCATCGACGGGGTCGCCTCGGGCGACATCGACGCCGCCGTGGCCCAGTACCCCTTCGTCGTGGGCAAGATGGGCCTCCAGGCCTGTGAGGCCGCAGCCCTCGGTGAGGAGCTGCCGGAGAAGGTCGACACCCCGATCGCCCTCATCACGCCGGACAACGCCAAGGAAGCCCAGGACGCGTTCCCGGAGCCCCCGAACGAGTACGACAACCCCTTCGCGGACCTGCTCGGCCGCTGACGTGACCGGTGCGGGCGGGAGTCCGCCTCCCGCCCGCACCGTCCGTCGAGAACCCGGAGACCACACATGACCACCACCACGGCACCCCCGGCATCGCGCGGCACGGCCGCCGTCGAGCGCCTGCGCCAACCCTCGTTCTGGGTCGAATGGGCGTCCGTCCTCGGACTCGTCGTCCTCGTGGCGATCTTCACCGCCCTCGACTCCCGATTCCTCAGCTCGGGCAACATCAAGGCGATGCTGCTGGCCTCGGCGATCCTGACGATCCTGGCCGTCGGCCAGTCCTTCGTCATCCTCACGGCGGGCATCGACCTGTCGATCGCCTCGACCATGACCCTCGCCGCCGTCGCGTTCGGGATGGCGATGACGAGCGGCAAGGGCCTGTTCCTGTCGTGCCTCGTCGCGGTCCTGGCCGGCGCCGCCGTCGGCCTGGTGAACGGCTTCCTGATCGCCAAGGGCGGCATCACCGACTTCATCGTCACGCTGGGCGCCCTCTCGGCCGCCTCCGGACTGGCGCTCATCCTGTCCGACGGCCGCCCGATCACGGTCATCAGCGCGCCGCTGTTCAAGCTCTCTGCCGGCGGCTTCGGGATGATTCCCTACACCTTCCTCATCGCGATCGGCGTCGCCGTCCTCGCCCACCTGGTGCTGTTCTCCACGCCGTTCGGCACGCACGTGCTGGCGACCGGCGGTTCGGTCGACGCGGCGCAGGCCACGGGCGTCCGCACCGCGCGGGTCAAGATGGCCGTCTACCTGATCGCCGGCGTCCTGGCCGGGCTCGCCGCGATCCTGCTCGTGGCGCGGGTCGGCTCGGCCGAGCCCGCAGCGAACACGACCTTCCTGCTGAACTCCGTCGCGGCGGTCGTCCTGGGCGGGGTCAGCCTCTTCGGCGGCAAGGGCTCGATCAAGGGGCCGGTGTTCGGCGCGCTGCTGCTCACCGCCCTGGCCAACGGGCTCACGCTGCTCGGCGTGTCCCAGTTCTACCAACCGCTCGCCGTCGGCATCGTCGTCGTCGGCGCGGCCTTCCTGACGAGGTTCGAGAAATGACGACCACCAGCACCGAGCAGCAGGTCCGGCCCAAGGGCGACGTCCTGCTGGAGGCCGAGGGCGTCTCCCTGTCCTTCGGCTCCGTCCGCGCGCTGGCCGACGTGTCGGTCCAGGTCCGGGCCGGAGAGATCACGGCGCTCGTCGGCGACAACGGCGCGGGCAAGTCGACGCTCGTCCGCTGCATCGCGGGCGTGCACACCGCGGACGAGGGGACCATCCGGTTCGACGGCGAGGTCGTCGCGTTCCACGCGCCCGATCAGGCCCGCAACGCTGGGATCGAGACCGTGCACCAGAACCTCGCGCTGGTCGAGGACCTCACGGTGTGGCAGAACCTGTACCTCAACCGCGAGGTCACGGGCGGCTTCGGGCCGTTCACCTACCTGAAGAAGCGCACGATGCGTGCCGGTGCCCAGGAGATGGTGTCGAAGCTGGCCGTGAACGTGCCGGCCGTGACGTCCACGGTGCGCCGGCTGTCGGGCGGCCAGCGGCAGGCCGTGGCGATCTGCCGCGCCGCCGGGTTCAGCTCGAAGCTCGTCATCATGGACGAGCCCACGGCGGCCCTGGGCGTCCAGGAGACGGCGCGCGTCGAGGAGCTCATCCTGCGACTGCGCGACGAGGGCCACGCGGTCCTGCTCATCAGCCACAACTTCGACCAGGTCGTGCGGCTGTCGGACCAGGTCTGGGTGATGCGCGCCGGGCGCTGCGTCGCCGGACGCCGGACCGCCGAGACCACCGGCGAGGAGATCGTCGGCCTCATCACGGGGGCGATCTCGCAATGACCACCACCGACCACCAGGAGACCACCACCGTGAACCAGCGCAACCCCATCGGCGTGCACGCCCTCGTCTGGGTCGGTGGCACGCGCCCCGACGAGATCGCCGAGGCCGTGCAGCGGACGAAGGCGGCGGGGTACGACCTGCTCGAGCTGTCCCTGCACGAGATGGACGTGCTCGACGTCGAGGACACCCGTCGTGCCGTCGAGGAGGCCGGCCTGGCCGTCGCCTGCTCGCGGGGCCTGGCGTTCGACGCCGACGTCTCCAGCGACGACCCCGAGGTGGTCGCCCGTGGCGAGAAGATCCTGCACGAGTCGCTCGACGTCGTGGCCGGACTGGGCGGCTCCATCCTCACCGGCGCCCTCTACAGCGCCCTCGGCAAGTACGGCCGCCCGCTGTCCGACGCCGGCCGGGCGAACGTCGTCTCGGTGCTGCGCTCCCTCGCGCAGGAGGCCGCCGGGCGCGGCGTGCGCCTGGGCCTGGAGATTTGCAACCGCTACGAGACCAACGTGATCAACACGGCGCGGGACGCGCTGCGGCTGGCCGACGACATCGGCGAGGACAACGTCTTCATCCACCTCGACACTTACCACATGAACATCGAGGAGTCGGACTTCGTGACGCCCGTGCTCGACGTCGCCGACCGCCTCGGCTACGTGCACATCGGCGAGAACCACCGCGGGTACCTGGGGTCCGGATCGATCGACTTCCCGGCGTTCTTCCACGCGCTGTCGCGGGTGGGCTTCACCGGGCCGATCACGTTCGAGAGCTTCTCCTCGGCGGTCGTCAGCCCGACCCTGTCCAACGACCTCGCCGTCTGGCGGTCGCTGTGGACCGACGGCGACGACCTGGCTCGCCGGGCGCACGCCTTCATCGACACGCACCTCGCGGCGTCGGCCTCGATCGACGCGTGACGGCGCGGTCATGAGCCGACCGTGCGTCCTGGGCCTGGATCTGGGCACGAGCGGCGTCAAGGCCGTGCTGGTGGGGGAGGACGGCTCCGTCCTGGCCCGGGCGGAGCGCGGCTACGCCGTCGACTCGCCGCACCCGCACTGGGCCGAGACGGACCCGGACCGGTGGGAGGCCGCGGCGCGTGACGCGGTGAGTGCCGTTCTGGCGTCGGTGGACGTCGAGGTCCTGGCCGTCGGGATCGACGGGCAGATGCACGGGACCGTCCTGGTCGACTCCGAGGGGGAGCCCGTGCGGCCCGCCGTCCTGTGGCCGGACGGTCGCGCCACCGCCGAGCTGGCGCAGTGGCAGGACCTCCCCGCGGCGCGGCGCCGTGCCCTCGCGAGCCCGCTCGCGCCGGGCATGACCGGGCCGGTCCTGGCCTGGCTCACCCGTCACGAGCCGGACGTCGTGGCACGGGCCCACCGGGTCCTGCTGCCGAAAGACTGGCTGCGCACGCGCCTGGTCCCGGGGGTGTTCGTCACGGATCCCTCGGACGCGTCCGCGACCCTCGCCTGGGACCTGGAGCTCGACGAGTGGAGCGGCGCGGTCCTGGAGGCGACGGGCATCCGGCCCGACCTGCTCCCCGAGGTCGTTCCCTCGGATGCGGTCGTGGGGCAGCTGGCCGCCCCGGAGGCGTCGAGCTGGAGACTGCCGCCCGGCATCCCGGTCGTCGCCGGGTGCGCCGACGCCGCAGCGACGCTCGTCGGCTCCACCTCGACCCCGGGCCGCCTCATCGTGACCGTCGGGTCGGGCGCCCAGGTCGTCCTACCGGGCATCACGCCGTCGTTCGACGGCGAGATCACCCACCACACGTATCGAGCGGCGGACGGCGGCGCCTACGCGATGGTGGCGGTGATGAACGCCGGCATCGCGCTCACGCGGGTGGTCTCCCTGCTCGGGGGGACCTGGGACGACCTGTACGGCGACTACGACCGCAGCCGGCCCGTTCCGGGCTTCGTGCCGTTCCTGTCGGGCGAGCGGCTGCCGACGTCGGTCCCCGCCGGGTCGGGCCGCTGGTTCGGGCTCGGTCTGGAGACCGAGCGTGCCGACCTGTTCGCCGCCGCGCTCGAGGGCCTCTGCTTCACGATCCGTCGCGGCATCGAGTCCATGCCGGCGGTCGCCGACCCGCTGATCGACGTGGCGGGTGGCGGCACCCGGTCGCCCGTGTTCGCCCAGCTGCTGGCGGACGTGCTCGGCCGCGACCTGTGTCGCGTCGACCTCGAGGACGCCACGGCCGTCGGCGCCGCCCGGCTGGCCTTCGGCGCGGCCGGACTCGCGCTCCCGGCCGTGCGGGAGCGCACGGGGTCCACGGTCAGCCCGGGGGAGCCGGGGCCGCTGGAGGAGCGTTACGCCCGCTTCGTGGCGGAGCTCGACCGGTGACGGGCTTCGAGCCCGTGCGGTGGGCCGTCGCGGGATGGGGCGTCGGCGGGCGGGTGTTCCACGCGCCGCTGATCCGCTCGGCCGACGGCCTGGACCTCGTCGCGGTGGTGTCGACCAATCCCGAGCGCGGCCGCGAAGCCCGCGCGGACGGACTCGAGGTGGTGGAGGATCTCGCGGCCCTGCGTGAAGCGGGCGTCGAGGGCGTGACGATCACGACCCCGGCCGGCACCCACGCCGATCTCGCGGTCGAGGCGCTCGGCCTGGGACTCCACGTCGTCGTGGACAAGCCCTTCGCGACCACGGCCGACGACGCGCGGCGCATCGTCGCCGCCGCCTCAAGCGACACGGTGCTGACCGTCTACCAGAACCGCAGGTGGGACGGGGACTTCCTCACGATCGAGCAGCTGGTGCGCGACGGTGAGCTCGGCCGGGTCGATCGCCTCGAGTCCAGGATCGAGCGTTTCCGGCCCGACCTTCCGCGGTGGACCCGCGACCACACGTCGGAGGCCGGCGGGGGCGTGCTGGTGGATCTCGGCCCGCATCTGATCGACCAGGCGGTCCACCTGCTGGGGCCGGTACGGCAGGTCTTCGCCGATCTCGCCACGCTCGGTGAGGACCGGGTGAGCGAGGACGACGCGATCGTCATGCTGCGGCACGAGGGTGGAGCCCGCTCGACCATCGTGGCGTCGGTGCACGCGGCGGCGGAGGGCCCACGGTTCCGAGTCTCGGGCACACACGGTGGCCTGCGCATCGAGGGGTTCGACCCTCAGGAGGACCAGCTGTTCGCGGGCGAGAGCCCTCGCACGGCGGGGGCACGCTGGGGCGAGGACGATCCGGGCCGCACGCTGCTGTTCGAGGGGGCCGACGGCGCGCAGCGCCGCCCCTTGGCCCGCGGCCGGTGGGACACCTTCTACCCGGCCGTGGCCGCGGCGATCCGCGCCGGATCCGAGGTGCCCGTGCCCGCGTCGGACGCGGTGCACGTGGCCGAGATCTTCGACGCGGCCCGGCTGAGCGCGGCCGAGGGCCGGTGGGTCCACCTGCCGTCACCGGCTAAAAATTGACAGGCACGCCGGTGGCGCTGAGGCTTGAAGCAAGGCGACGTCGTTCGCCGCGGCGGGCTGTGTGGCCCGTCCGAGGACGCCGCCGTCGGGGAACTCCCTCGTCGTGAGCGCGGCAAAGTCGCACTCCCTCGGCTCCTCTGCCGCAGACTCCGACGCCCCGACGGCGGTTCCTCTCTGCTCAGGCCAGCCGCAGGTACGCCTTCAAGTCGGCGATGATCGCCTCGACCGTCGCGGCCGCCGTGTCGCGCGCGTCGTCCACGGAGCCCTCCACCGCGAGGACGGCCTCCACGTAGCACTTGAGCTTCGGCTCCGTGCCGGACGGACGACAGATGATGCGGCTGCCCCCGGCGAGTGCGAGGCGGATCCCGTCGGTGGGCGGCAGTCCCTGGTAGCCGGCGGCGAGGTCGTCGACCGACGTCACGGGCACACCGGCGAGCGTGGTGGGTGGATCGGTGCGCAGGCGATCCATCGCCGCCGCGATGATCGCGAGATCGTCGACCCGCACGGCGAGCTGGCCGGTGGCGTGCCAGCCGTGCTGGCGGTAGATGTCGTCGAGCAGGTCGAGCAGCGTGCGCCCCTGCGCCTTCAGCGATGCGGCGAGCGACATGATCAGCAGCGACGCGGAGATGCCGTCCTTGTCCCGGGCGATGTGCGGCGCGACGCAGTAGCCGAGGGCCTCCTCGTAGCCGAAGACGAGCCCGTCGACCTTCCCGATCCACTTGAACCCGGTGAGCGTCTGCTGCCACGGCTGACCGTGCGCCGCGGCCTGCCGGCCGAGGAGGTCGGACGAGACGATCGAGCAGGCGTAGGTCCCCTCGACCCCGCGGGTCAGCAGGGACTCGGCCAGCAGCGCGCCCACCTGGTCGCCGGTGAGCATCCGGTGACCGTCGGCGGTGCGCACGCCCACGGCGCACCGGTCGGCGTCGGGGTCGTTCGCGATGACGACGTCGGCGTCGATCGAGGCCGCCAGCGCGAGCGCGAGGTCCATCGCGCCGGGCTCCTCGGGGTTCGGGAACGCGACGGTGGGGAACGCCGGGTCCGGCTGTTGCTGCTCGACCACGGTGTGAGGCGCCGGGAAGCCGGCACGCTCGGTCGCGGCGGCGAGCAGCCGCCCGCCGACCCCGTGCATGGGCGTGTAGGCCACGACGAGCTCGCGCGGTCCATCGGGGACGAGGGCGGCCACGGCGTCGAGGTAGGCCTGGGCCACGTCGGCCCCCAGGACGGCGTAGCCGTCGTCACGGGGCAGCTCGTCGACCCGTCCGACGGCGTCGATGGCGGCGGCGATCTCGGCATCGGCGGGAGGCACGATCTGGCTCGTGTCGGCGAGGTAGACCTTGTAGCCGTTGTCGCGGGGCGGGTTGTGCGAGGCGGTGACCATGACGCCCGCCGACGCGCCGAGGTGGCCGATCGCGAACGCCAGCACCGGGGTCGGCAGGTGGTCGGGCAGCAGCATCGCGCGCACACCGGCGGCCTGCATGATCTCGGCGGTGTCGCGGGCGAAGATGTCGGAGTTGGTTCGCGCGTCGTAGCCCACGACCACGCTCGGTGTGGCCTCGGTGGCCAGGAGGTGCTGCGCCAGCCCGGCGGCCGCCCGCGCCACGGTGACCCGGTTCATCCGCATCGGCCCGGCGCCGAGCTCGCCCCGGAGCCCGGCGGTGCCGAACTGCAGCCGGCCGGCGAACCGCGCTGCGATCTCGGCCTCGTCACCGGCGTCGATCAGGGCGGTCAGCTCGTCACGGGTCTGCGGGTCGGGATCCTGCGAGATCCAGTCCCGGGCAGCGTCGATCGGGTCCATCCGACCACGGTAGCGGGAGGCGACCGCCGATCGTCGGCCTCCGTCAGACGCGCGGCAGCAGGTCGGCGAGCAGGGCGCCCATGCGGGTGGCGGCGGACTTCCCGGCCTCGAGGACCTCCTCGTGGTTCAGCGGCGCGTCCGAGATCCCCGCGGCGAGGTTGGTGACGAGCGAGATGCCCAGCACCTCCATGCCCGCCTCGCGTGCGGCGATGGCCTCGAGCGTCGTGGACATGCCGACCAGGTCGCCGCCGAGGATGCCGGCCATCTTCACCTCGGCCGGGGTCTCGTAGTGCGGTCCGGGGAACTGCACGTAGACGCCCTCGTCGATGGACGGGTCGACGTCGCGGACGAGGTCGCGCAGGCGCTGCGCGTAGAGGTCGGTGAGGTCGACGAAGTTCGCGCCGACGATCGGCGACGTGGCGGTCAGGTTGATGTGGTCGCGGATCAACACGGGCGTGCCGGGCGTCCACGCGGGGTTGAGCCCGCCGCAGCCGTTCGTCAGCACCATCGTGCGGACCCCGGCCGCCGCGGCCGTGCGCACGCCGTGCACGACGGCGTTGACGCCCTTGCCCTCGTAGAAGTGGGTGCGGCCCAGGAACACCAGCGCCCGAAGATCACCCACGCGCACCGAGCGGATGGAGCCGCCGTGGCCGGCGACGGCCGGCTTGCTGAAGCCCGGCAGCTCCTCGGTGGGCACCTCGAACTCGGGCTCGCCGAGAGCGTCGGCGGCCGGCAGCCAGCCGGAGCCCATCACGAGGGCGACGTCGTGGTCGCCGCCTCCGGTGCGGTCACGCAGGGCGGTGGCGGCTTCGCTGGCGAGGTCGTAGGCGTTCACCCGAGTCACCCTACCGACGGCGATCCGGCTCGGGACGGCCCTCACGATGACGAAACGGTTGCGATTCGGCGACCTCGGTGGCGGGTCCGCCGCGGGACGCACGTCGGCGCCGGGGCGCGTACTCTACGGACGTGCCGAAGATCATCGGGGACTCCCTGGAGGAGCACCGCGCCGCCATGCGCCGGCGGGTCTTCGCCGCCCTCGTGGAGCTGCTGCGCGACCGGCCCTTCGACCTGATCACGATGGCCGACCTGGCGGCGCACGCCGAGGTCGGGCGGTCGTCGCTGTACAACCACTTCAAGGACAAGGAGGCCGTCGTCGTCGCCTTCGCGACCGACGAGACCTCCCGCTACCTCGCCGAGCTGAACGAGTCGCTCGCCAGCCGGACCTCCCCGACCGAGCGCCTCGAGACGTACGTGCGCCACCACGTCGACACGTCGAAGGACTTCCACATCGGCCTCGGCCCCGAGCTGCGGGCGATGCTCTCGCCCGAGTCGGTCATGGCGATGCGCGAGCACGTCGTCGCGGTCGAGCAGGTGCTGCGCCAGATCCTCGTCGACGGCGTGGCCCAGGGGGAGTTCGTCGTGGACGACGTCGACGCCACGGTCTCGCTGCTGCACGCCACCCTCTCGGCCCGGCACGCGTCGGCCGACACCACCACGCGGTTCGTCCTCGCGGCCGTCTCCGCCACCTGACCCGCCGCGCCTGAACGCCGAGTGGCGCAAAGTCGCCCGCCACTCACCGAGTGGCGGGCGTTTCTGCGCCACTCGCGACCCCGGTTTGCGCCACTCGGCGACGGGGGAGTGTGGCGGTGAGGGGCAGGCCCCCGGGAACGCCGAAGGCCCCCGTCGACGGACGAGGGCCTTCGGAGGGTGGGGACTCAGGTCACTTGGCGACCTTGAAGGAGCCCGCCTTCACGTAGCCGCGCGGCGTGTAGTTCGCGTTGCCGTAGTAGGCGACGCGGACGACCCACTTGCCCTTGGCGAGCTTCGGCAGCTTCACCAGGCGCTTGCCGCTCGACAGGTTGGCCGTGACGTACTTGCTCTTCTTGCCCTTGGTCAGCTTGATCTTGACCTTGCCGGTCGGGGCGGCCGCGCCCGAGGCGCCCTTGACCGACACGACGGCCAGGCCCTTCTTCTTCGACGTGGGCTTGCGGGTGACCTTGACCTTGCCCTTCGAGGCGGCGGTCCTGGCGATCTTGACGGTGACGGTCGTGGCCGCCGGAGCGGTGAGGCTCGCGTCGGTGGGGGCGAACGTCACGCGGTACGACTTCGTGCCCGCGGTCTGCGTCCTGGGGACCGCGAACGCGGCCGTGCCACCGGCGGCGACGACCTTGCTGCCGAGCCCGGCGACGGTGACGGTTCCGGCGACCGGAGCGGTGACGCCCACGGTGCCACCCCTGCCGTACGCGGTGGACAGGCTCTTCGTCACCGGGACGGCGGGGACGAAGGAGATGGGCGTGTAGGTCTCGAAGGCCGGGTTCGCGGCACCGCTGCCGGGGTACGTGTAGATGCCGAAGCTGCCGCTCATCTCGGGGTTGGCCTGCCGGACGGTGTCCAGGAGCGCCTTGCTGATCTCGAACGAGGTCTCGAACGTGCCGTCGGCGTTCAGCTCGAACGCGCCACCGCTGGAGAGGTCCTCGAACTGACCCGCCGGGAGCGCCCACTTCTGCTGGACGACCTTGCGTGCCGACGAGGGGGCGCCCGCGGACGGACGCCACGTCTCCGAGAAGTACCCGATGACCACGTACGCGCCGCCGGACCGGCCGGCGAAGGGCGGCCGTGTCCCGATGACGTCCTGCGGGTCGAAGCCCGAGCCGTTCACGGTGACCGTGGCGGTCTCGTCGGGAGCGAACGTCACCTTGGAGACGGTGACGGCCGGCTTCGAGGCGACCTCGAGCTGCGCGCTGATGGGATCCAGGGCCGTGCCCGGGGCGTAGAAGGCCGAGCCCTGGTTGGAGAGCAGACCGGAGCCGGCGGCGGTGATCGTGGTCGGCGCGTCGGTGATCGTCACGGCGACGGGGCTGGAGCTCACGGCACCGGCCAGCTGGATGTCGGCGAACGCGACGTCCTCGTGCGCGACGTCCTCGCTGTCGACGGCGTCGACGACGAGCTGGGCACCCGATCCGGCCACGACGATGCGCGGGTCGGAGATGGTGAGGTCGAGCGCGCCGTCGTGACCGTAGAACCTGACGGCACCCTTGGCGCCGACCGAGGCCTCACCGGCGGCCCACGAGCCCGAGGCCTGCGGGAAGACCGTCTGGGTGCCGGTGTCCGTGGCAGGGGCGGTGGGCGTGATCGTGCCGTGGGCGATCGGGCTGGTCAGGTAGTTCCTGAACGACGCCTTCAGGCCCCACGAGATCGAGCCGTCCTCGATCGTCTGCGACTCGGCGGCCTGGGCCGTGGCGGGAGTGAGCGCGAGGACGCCGGCGGTCAGTGCCGCGACGGTCGTCCCGGCGAGCAGGCGACGCCCGCGAACCAAGGTGTGGGGAGACATGCAGATCCTTTCGGAAAGGAAGCCGCCCAACCCGGCGGCCGCTGTAGGTAAGGCACACCTTATAGTGATGAGGTAAGGGTGACCTGACCGGGTCTGCATCCTGACCGCCATCCGACGGGAGTGACCGTGCTCGAACGCGCCGACCGGCCCATGCACGTGCGAGTTCTGGGCGTCCTGCTGGCCGCCGTCCTGGCCGTCGCGGCGGCTCCCGCCGTCCGCGCGGATGCTGCCGAGGCTGGAACAAAAGTCACCACCGGGACGATCTCGTGGGGCCTGAAGACGTCCTTCCGGAACTACATCACCGGCCCGATCGCGCGCGGCGAGGTCACCACCGGTGCGCCGGCCACCGCGGCGCCCGACGGATTCACGTTCCCCGCGGCCACGGGCACGTGGGGCGACGCGAGCGATGTCGCCGCTCAGGGCTCAGTCCGCTTCGAGGGGCACGACGGCGTCCTCGACCTCACGATCTCCCGGCCGCGTCTCGTGACGTCGGGCGACTCCGCGCGGCTCGAGGTCGACGCCGTGGTCAACGGCGACAGCCGCTCCGGGATCGCGATCGCCGACGTGGACCTCGCCGGCAGGGTCACCTCCTCCGGCGCCAAGGTCACCGTCGCCGCCGCTCCCGCCGTGCTCACGCAGGCCGGTGCGGCTCTCTTCTCCTACGAGGGCTCGCCCATGTACGAGGCCGGCACGGAGCTCGATCCGGTGTCCGCGCAGCTCACGCTCGCGACGGTCGTGGAGCCCACCGACCCCGAGCCGACCGAGCCGGGTCCCACCGAGCCCACCGAGCCCGCTCCCACGACTCCGCCGGCCAACGACGCGAAGGTCACGGGCGGCTCGCTCGCCTGGGGCCTCAAGCAGTCCTTCCGCAACTACTTGAAGATGGACTTCGTCGCCGGAGCCGCCGAGGCGCTCGCGCCCGCCACCGACGACGGCACGCGCACCACCTTCACCTCGGCCTCGGGCACGTGGAGCTCCAAGGTCGTCGACGTCCGCACGAGCGGCGGCGTGCGGTTCACGGGCCACCACGGTGTCCTGGACTTCACCGTGCGCAACCTGCGCCTCGTCGTCGACGGCCAGCGCTCGGAGCTCCGCGCGGACGTCCGCGACAGCGAGGGCAACGACCTGAGGAACCTCGCGTTCGCGACGGTCGATCTCCGGGGCCGCGCCAAGGTCGCACGCAACGCCGTCACGATCGCGGGAGCGCCGGTCACCCTCACCCGGGCCGGGGAGGCGATGTTCGACTACAGCGGCTCGCCGATGTACGGCGCGGGGACCGCGCTCGATCCGCTGAACGGCACCATCACCGTCAAGGGCGCCACGGCTCCGCCGAAGACGGCACCCGTCGCCCAGCCGGGCAAGGCCACCCAGTCGAAGGGTGACCGGAGCCGCGGCGGTCGCGCCGGCGAGCTGACGTGGGGCGTCAAGGCCAGCTTCCGCTCGTACATCACCGGCCCCATCGCGAAGGGCTCGGTGTCGGTCTCGGGTGGCGCGTCGTCCACCGGGTCGGGCTACCGCTTCGGACAGTCCTCCACCACGGCGACGCCGCCGAGCGCCCAGGGCTCCACGTCCTACCGGGGCGCCGTGAAGTTCCACGGACACCACGGAACGCTCGACCTGACGATCTCGCAGCCCTCCGTCCGCGTCACGTCGGGAACCTCGGCCACGCTCAGCGCGAGCCTCACGGGCCGTGGTCGCGTCGACCTGGCCACGCTCGACCTCGCGGCCGCGCAGCGCTCGACCGAGTCCGGCTGGGTCCGGTACGCCGGTGCCCCGGCGCGTCTCACCGCTGCCGGCGCCGGGATGTTCTCCTACCAGGGCCGCGCCTTCTACGCCCCTGGATCGCTGCTCGATCCCGTGACCTTCTCGGTCGGATCGGTCTCCTCCGGTGGCGCGGCCAACGCGGTCGTCGCGGCCACCACGAGCGACGACTGGACGCCGCCGGCGAGCCCGCCCGCCACCACCGGTCTCACCCTCGAGCAGGACGAGGTGAGGGCCGGCGACCAGGTCACCGCGTCGGGCTCGGGCTTCCTTCCGGGCGAGACCGGCATCAAGGTGGTGCTCTACTCGGCACCCATCGTGCTGGCCGAGAACGTCACCGCCGACGCCGCGGGCCGCGCCACGTGGAAGGGCACGATCCCGGCCACGCTCGAGCCCGGGAAGCACACGCTGACGTTTCAGGGCTCGGTCGACCGCGGCATCGTGATCGACGTCGCCGAGGCCGAGAGGATCGTCGGCTGCGAGCTCTCCGACGCCCGCCTCGACTGGGGCTTCAAGGAGTCGTTCCGTGCGTACGTGTCCGGCTCGATCGCGAACGGCGACTGGACCACGCAGGGCGACGCCTCGTACGAGACGCCCGAGTTCACCTGGTCGAAGGGCGAGGGAGTGCTCGACGAGACGACGCGCGCGGGCGAGCTGGAGTTCGGCGGAACCGTCGTCTTCACGGGCCACGACGGAGCTCTCGACACCACGATCGCGAACCCCGCCGTGACCATGACCGACGCGAAGTCCGCCACGCTCTCAGTCGACTACACCGGCGGCACGATGGACGCGGCGATGGCCGGGAAGGACGATCGCCGGACGATCGCCGCCGTCCCGTTCGCCGACCTCGACCTCGGCGCGGGCGCGGTCTCCGAGAACGGCCAGACCGTCACGATCTCGGGCATCCCCGCCACGCTCACGAGTGCCGGCAGCGCGGCCTTCCCGAACTACGAGACCGGCGCGGCACTCGATCCCGTGACGCTGACGTACACGGTGGCGAAGGACTGCGCCACCGTCGCGGCGCAGCCCGCCGCCGGCACCGACGACGCGGCGGCCGTCGCCATCGCCCCGCTGGCCCCGACCGCCTCCCGCGACTGGCTGGTGTGGATCGGCGCCACGGTCCTGCTGATGCTCGCGGCGATCGCTGGAACGGTGCTCGTCATGCGCCGCCGGACCCCCGGGGTGGACGCGTGACGCGGCCCGTGCGCGCGGCCGCCGCGCTGCTGACCGCTGTGTCGATGCTGCTGCTCACGGCCTGTGGTCCCGACGAGGCGGGCAGCGACCCCGGTGCCGGTGCCGACCTGCCGGCGCTGTCCGAGCTCGAGGCGTCGCAGCCGGCCAAGGAGATTACCGGACCCAGCACCGCGCTGCTCC
Organism: Aeromicrobium phoceense; assembly: GCF_013868155.1. Lineage (NCBI taxonomy): Bacteria > Bacillati > Actinomycetota > Actinomycetes > Propionibacteriales > Nocardioidaceae > Aeromicrobium > Aeromicrobium phoceense. The sequence continues at coordinate 120,663 of NZ_JACEOG010000001.1, read as the reverse complement.
GTGATCGTCACATCGAGCCGATCGCCACGGACGAGAAGCCGCAGCTGCCGGCGGCGGTGGTCTCCCACGTGCGCTCGGGCGACACCAAGGTCACCGTCACCGACACCTCGCGCATCGTCGCCTTCGACATGGCCGGCTCGATCGCGGCCTCGCTGTGGGGCCTCGGCCTGGGCGACCAGCTCGTGGCGCGCGACGTCTCCACCGACTTCCCGGGCGCGGAGGACCTCCCCCTCATCACCGCCGAGGGACACGCGGTCAACGCGGAGTCCGTCATGGCGCAGAAGCCCACCGTGATCATCACGGACGGGTCGATGGGCCCGCGCGACGTGGTCGAGCAGCTCGCCGACACCGGCGTGCCGGTGATCTTCCTCGACAACGACGCCAGCTTCGAGGGGGCCGCCCAGCTGGCTCGCGACGTCGGCGCCGCCGTCGGCCTGCCCGAGTCCGGCCAGGCCCTCGCCGACCGCATCGAGGCCGACGTCGAGACGGCCAAGGCCGAGGTGGAGCGCTTCGTCCCGCAGCAGGAGTCCGACCGCCTGCGGATGGTGTTCCTCTACCTGCGCGGCAACTCCGGCGTCTACTACCTCTTCGCCGACGACTCCGGCGTGGGCGACCTCGTGGGCGCGCTCGGCGGCGTGAACGTCGCGAACGAGATGGGCTGGAAGGGCATGCAGCCGCTCACCGACGAGGCGCTGGTCAAGGCGAAGCCCGACCTCATCCTCGTGATGACGAACGGCCTCGAGTCCACCGGAGGCGTCGACGGCCTGCTGGCCGAGAAGCCCGCGATCGCACTGACGCCCGCCGGCCAGAACAAGCGCTTCGTCGACATGTCCGACGGCGACGTCCTGTCCTTCGGTCCCCGCTCCGCGGGCGTCGTCGAGGCGCTGGCCCGCGCGATCTACGTGCCCGAGGCCCAGAAGTGACGCGGTGGTGAGCGCCGGCCGGCGCACCACGGTGCTGGCCGGGTTCGCCGTCCTCCTGGTCGTCGGCACGTTCGTGTCGGCCTCGGTGGGCCAGCTCCCCGTCGGCCCTCGCGACGTCGTCGGCGCGATGATGCACGGCATCGGCATCGACACCTCGTGGCGCCCGGACGACATGATCGTCGAGCAGACGCTGCTGCAGATCCGCTTTCCGCGCGTGGCGATGAGCCTGCTCGTCGGCGCCACCCTCGCCGTGGCCGGTGCGGTCATGCAGGCGATCTTCGGCAACCCGCTCGCCGAGCCCGGCGTGGTCGGGGTCTCGGCGGGTGCCGCCCTCGGCGCGGCCATCGCGCTGTCCTTCGGGTTCGTCGCGCTGGGCGGCTGGGGCGTCGCCGTGTTGGCGTTCGCCGGCGGCTTCGCGGCCACCGTGCTGGTCTACGCCACCGCCCGGGTCGGCGGTCGCACCGAGGTGGTCACCCTGCTGCTCACCGGCATCGCCGTGAACGCCTTCGCCGGCGCCGGCCTCGCGCTGGTGATGTTCGCCTCCGACACCGGCTCGCGCGAGCAGATCGTCTTCTGGCAGCTCGGCTCGATGAACGGCTCGCGCTGGGGCGAGGTCCTCATCGTCGCCGCGGTGGGCCTGCCCGCCGTCGTGGTCGCGTGCCTGCTGGCGCGCCGTTACGACCTGCTGGCGCTGGGGGAGCGCACGGCGGCCCACCTCGGGCTGCGGGTCGAGCGCCTGCGCATCGGCTCGATCCTGCTGGTCGCGCTGCTGACCGGCGTGGCGGTCGCGTTCGCCGGCATCATCGCGTTCGTCGGCTTGGTCGTGCCGCACCTCGTGCGCATGCTGCTGGGCCCCTCGCACCGCACGCTCCTGATCGCGAGCGTGATCGGTGGCGCGGCGCTGCTCGTGTGGGCCGACCTGCTCGCGCGCACGATCGTCCCGGGCTCCGACCTGCCGATCGGCCTGCTGACCTCGCTGATCGGCGGACCGTTCTTCTTCTACCTCGTCCGGGCGACGCGCTCGAAGGCCGGGGGATGGGCATGACCGCGGCGTACGAGGTCCGAGGCCTGGTGTGCCGCCTCGGCGGGCGCGACATCGTCCGCGGGGGCGACCTCGACGTCGTCCACGGGGAGGTGCTGGCGCTCGTGGGCCCCAACGGTGCCGGCAAGTCGACCCTGCTGGGCGCCCTGACCGGTGACGTCCCGATCGCCGAGGGCGACGTGCGCCTCGACGGCCGCCCCCTGGCGCAGTGGTCGGCGCGCGAGCTCGCGCGCACCCGTGCGGTGCTCCTGCAGGCCAACCAGGTCAGCTTCCCGTTCACCGTCCGCGAGGTCGTGGAGATGGGGCGCAATCCCTGGGTCGGCCACGCCACGGCGGCGCAGGACGACGAGGCGATCGCCGAGGCCATCGAGCGCACGGACATCGCCCACCTCCTGGAGCGGCCGTTCACGGCCCTCTCGGGCGGCGAGAAGGCCCGCGCTTCCCTGGCTCGCGTGCTGGCGCAGCGCACCGGCGTGGTGCTCCTCGACGAGCCCACCGCGGCCCTCGACCTGCGCCACCAGGAGGAGGTCATGGTCGTCGCGCGGTCTCTCGCCGCGGCCGGCCGTGCCGTCGTCGTGGTCCTGCACGACCTGTCGCTGGCGGCGGCCCGTGCCGATCGCATCGCGATGATCGACGGCGGACGCCTCGTCAGCGCGGGGACGCCGGCCGAGGTGCTCACGCCCGAGCGCGTCGAGTCGGTGTACGGCATCGCCGTGCACGTGCTGCCCGCTCCCGACGGTCACCTGATCGTCATCCCACATCGTGGTCTTTCGGACACAGTGTCATCTTGATCTGACAACGTGTCATATCATGGAGCCACACCCCCACAGAGAGGCGCGACCATGACCGTGCTGCCGACCGAGACCGGACTGTCCGTGCAGATGCGCGACGGCTCCCAGGCCGAGCACAAGGACGCCGAGGGCTCGAGCTTCATGTCGTGCCTGCTCGACGGCCGGGTGAACGAGACCGGCTACACCGAGTACCTGGCGATGCTGCGCCCGATCTACGCCGCGCTCGAGTCCGTGGGTGCCGGCCTGGCCGACGACCCCATCGCCGGCGCCGTGATCGATCCCGCGATCAACCGCCTCGCCGCGATCGATGCCGACCTCGCGTTCTGGTCCGGTGGTGCCGGCGTGCCGCAGGTGCACAGCGCCGCCGTCGACCGCTACGTCGCGCGCATCGAGGCCTCGGCCGCCGATCCCGCGCTTTTCGTCGCGCACCACTACACGCGCTACCTCGGCGACCTGTCGGGTGGACAGGCGATCGGCCGCATCCTCGCGCGCACGTTCGACCTGCCCGAGGGTCAGGGCATCGCCTTCTACCAGTTCGAGGCCGTCCCCAAGCCGAAGCCCTACAAGGACGCCTACCGCGCCAGCCTGGACTCCCTCCCGCTGACCGCCCGCGACCAGCAGCGGGTCGTCGAGGAGGTCAAGGTGGTCTTCGGTCTCAACGGTGCGCTCTTCGCGGAGCTCTCCACCCAGCTGCCGCGCTTCGCCCGCTGACCCTCGCCGCGGGCGGTGACGCCGCCATGCGGGACAATCGGGACATGACCCATGTCGTGATCATCGGTGGCGGACCCGGCGGCTACGAGGCGGCGCTGGTCGCCAGGCGGCTGGGTGCCGAGGTCACGCTCGTCGAGCGCGACGGCCTGGGCGGCTCCACGGTGCTGACCGACTGCGTGCCCAGCAAGACCCTCATCGCGACGTCCGACCTCCTGCACGAGGTCAGTCGCTCCGCCGAGCTCGGCGTCGAGGTGCCCAAGGCGCCGCGCGCCGACCTGGCCTCCGTCAACGACCGTGTCCTGCGCCTGGCCTCGGCCCAGTCCGACGACATCGCCGAGCGCGTGGTCTCCGCCGGCGTCACCGTCCTGTCGGGCGTCGCCCGCGTCGCCGACGCTCGCACCGTGATCGCCTCGACGCCCGACGGCGAAGTCCGGCTCGCGGCCGACGGCATCCTCATCGCCACCGGCGCGCACCCGCGGGTCAGCGCCGACGCGCAGCCCGACGGCGAGCGCATCCTCACGTGGGAACAGGTGTACGCGCTGCGCGAGCTCCCCGAGCACATGATCGTGGTCGGCTCCGGCGTCACGGGGGCGGAGTTCGCCAGCGCCTACAACGGCCTCGGCGCCGAGGTCACCCTCGTGTCCAGCCGCGACCGGGTGCTGCCGGGGGAGGACCCCGACGCCGCCAACCTCATCGAGGACGTCTTCACCCGCCGTGGCATGAACGTGCTCGGGAAGTCCCGCATGGCCTCCACCCGCCGGGAGGGCGACCAGGTCGTCGTCACGCTGACCGACGGCCGCACGGTCACCGGATCGCACTGCCTGCTGGCCCTCGGCTCCATCCCGAACACGGCCGACCTCGGCCTCGACGAGGTCGGCATCGACACCGACGACGGCGGCTTCATCGCGGTGGACAAGGTCTCGCGCACGAACATCCCGGGCGTCTACGCGGCCGGCGACTGCACCGGCGTCTTCATGCTCGCCTCGGTCGCGGCGCAGCAGGGGCGCATCGCGATGGCCCACCTGCTCGGCGACGCCGTGCACCCGCTCGACCTGCGCAAGGTCTCCAGCAACATCTTCACCTCGCCCGAGATCGCCACCGTGGGCGTCGGCCAGCGCGAGATCGACGAGCAGGGCCTGCTGGTCGACACGGCCATCCTGCCGATCGCGGCGAACCCCCGGGCGAAGATGCAGGGCATCCACGACGGCTTCGTCAAGCTCTACGCGCGCCAGGGCATCGGCGCGCTGATCGGCGGCGTCGTGGTGAGCCCCCGGGCCAGCGAGCTGATCCACACGATCTCGGTCGCGGTGTCGGCGTCGCTCACCGTCGACCACGTGGCCGACGCCTTCAGCGTCTACCCGTCGATGTCCGGCACCGTCGGCGAGGTGGCCCGCCGCCTGCACCGCCAAGTCTGAAGCGTGACTTGAATCTGGGCTCCCCACGCGTGTAATCACACGCGTGTTGTTTCGCAGGTCAGACCCGAACTGGTGGAACGGCCTTTCAAAGTGTGGTCTGATGCGGGTGCTCCTCCTGCAACATGAGCAACAGTTGTACCCGCCACAGAATGGACTTCCCCCATGCATTCCTGGCTGACCCGCTGCAGCATTGGTCTGACCACGATCGCCGTCGCCGGCGCCTGCTTGATGCTGCCTGCCCCCGCGCAGGCCGCCGGAACCGACATCGTCGTGTCGCGCCCTGCCGCCACGGCACCCACCGAGGCCACCACGACCGCTCCGGTCTCCGAGGCCGTCGAGGTCGAGCAGACCGCCGTCGAGCCCGACCCCGCTGCCGACGGTGACGCCGTCGAGCGCGCCACCGTGGACCCGTTCCGGATGGTCGGCGTCACGTGGGGCGCGGACTCCGACGCCGCCGACGTCACGGTGCGCGTCCAGGTGCGGACGAACGGCGCGTGGAGCGACTGGCAGCGTCTCGACGTCGAGGACAGCACGGACGGCGGTCGCCCGGGGACGTCGCCGCTGTGGACCGAGGCTCCCGCCGATGGCGTCGCCGTCGAGGTCAAGGCCGCCTCCGGCACGGCCCAGGACGTCAAGGTCACGACGATCGACCCGGGCAAGCCCGAGGTCGTCACGCCGGTCACCCCGGCGTCCTACAGCCTCTCCGAGGAGGAGGAAGGCACCACCGAGGCGGTGGCCGCGGACGGCACCCCCAAGGTCGTGCCGATGCCCTCGATCATCACGCGGGCGCAGTGGAAGGCCGGCGCGGGCACCAGTTGCAGCGCCCCGGTCACCCGCCCCAAGGCCCTCGGTGTGGTCATCCACCACACGGCGGGCTCCAACACCTACACGAAGTCCGAGTCCGCGGGCCTCGTGCGCAGCTACCAGACGTACCACGTCAAGGGCCGTGGTTGGTGCGACATCGGCTACAACTTCCTCGTCGATCGCTTCGGCCAGATCTTCGAGGGCCGCAAGGGCGGCATGACCAAGCAGGTGCGTGCCGCGCACTCGGGCGTCGACGCGGTGAACCAGTACGCCACGGGCATCTCGATGATGGGCCACTTCGACTACGTGAAGCCCAGCGCCGCGATGCAGTCCGCGGTCGTGCGGCTCGCCGGCTGGCGGCTGAAGTTCTTCGGTGCGAACCCGAAGGGCACCTACGCGACCGGCGGAAAGCGGTACTCGGTCATCAACGGCCACCGCAACGTGACGTCGACCGGATGCCCCGGCAAGTACGGGTACGCGTGGATCGGCGCCGTCGGCGGCCTGCGCGACCGCACCAGCACGTACGTCTCCAAGGCCACCTCGGCCGCGGGCGCCCCGACGGCGGCCCCGGCCCCGATCAAGACCTACGCGACGCCCAAGGGGGTCAAGGTGTCCGCGTCGACGACGTCGGCGAAGGTCTCCTGGGCGGCCGTCGCGGGTGCTCCGGGCTACCGGGTGATGGTCTCGCCGACGGGCAGCTCGGCCGGCGCGAAGTACTACAACGTCGGCGCCACGTCCGCGACGATCACCGGCCTGTACTCGCGCCGCACCTACGTGTTCCGGGTGTCGGTGTGGAACCCGACGGCCAAGAAGCGCGTGAGCCCCTACACGGCCAAGCCCATGCCCACGGCGCGTACGCGGGCCTTCACGGCCCCCACGGGCGTCAAGCTGACCACGAGGACCTCGACGGGCCTGCGGTTCGCCTGGAAGGCGCAGGCGGGCGCTCCGGCCTACCGCGTCATGTACTGGGAGACCGGCACGACGAAGAAGCGCTACGTCACGGCCTACAAGAACGCCGTCGCTATCAAGAATCTGAAGCGGGGCGGCAAGTACCAGGTGCGCGTCTCGGTCTTCTCGCCCGGCACGGGGGAGCGCGTGAGCGCCTACTCGGCCAAGCCCTACCCCGCCGGCGCCACGCTGGGCGCGACGAGCACGGCGCCGAAGCCCGCACCGAAGCCGGCCCCCGCGCCCGCCCCCTCGGCGCGCAACGTCGTCAAGCCGTCAGGCGGCAAGGTGACGTTCAAGGGCCACGGCTACGGGCACGGCATCGGGATGAGCCAGTACGGCGCCGAGGGCGGCGCCCGCGCCGGCCAGAAGTACGACGCGATCCTCAAGAAGTACTACCCGGGCACGAAGCTGACGTTCAAGTCCGCCACGATCCGCGTGCAGGTCTCGGCCGACACCACGAACTCGGTCCAGGTGAAGCACCAGAGCGGGCTGAAGCTGCGCACGCTGGCCAACAACGCCGTCCAGGCGTTGCCCGCCAAGGTGGGTTCGCGGACGGTCTCGGACTGGACGATCGACACCGCCCCGAGCAACCGCGGCCTGAACACGGTCTCCTACAAGTCCGGCTCGGCCTGGTACGCGTTCCGCACGTTCAAGTCCGACGCCCAATTCGAGGGCCCGGCGACCATCCGGTTGGTGATGCCGAACGGCAGCACCCGCGCCTACCGGGGCGCGCTCCGCTCCGCAAAGCCGACGAAGACCACGCGCGACACGGTGAACGTCCTGAGCCTCGAGGCCTACGTCCGCGGCGTCGTGGCTCGCGAGATGCCGTCGAGCTGGAGCATGGAGGCGCTCAAGGCGCAGTCGGTCGCCGCGCGCACCTTCGGCTCGCGCTACCTCGGGTCGTCGCGGCACTACGACATCTGCGACACCGTCTCGTGCCAGGTCTACGGCGGGTACGCCGACGAGACGAAGCGCACCAACGACGCGATCCTCGGGACCAAGGGCAAGATCCTGACCTACCAGGGTGCGCCGGCGCTGACGCAGTTCTCGAGCTCGTCGGGCGGCTTCACCAACCAGGGCTCGACGCCGTACCTCAAGGCGGTCAGTGACCCGTGGGACAACTGGTCGGGCAACCGAAACCACGCGTGGAGCCACGCGGTGAGCGCCTCGGCGATCCAGAAGAAGTACCCGACGATCGGGAAGCTGACGTCGATCACGGTGACGAAGCGCAACGGTCACGGCTCGCTGGGCGGCCGCGTGGTCTCGCTGAAGCTGCAGGGCTCCAAGGCGAGCCGCACCATCACGGGCGTCGACGCGCGCTGGGCGTTCGGGCTGAAGTCGGACTGGTTCGGCTTCTGAGGGTCACGGATGGGATGATCGTCCCATGCTGAGCGCGCGACTCTGGATCACGATCGTCACGGCCGCCGTGGCCAATGCCGTCTCCCTTGGTGTCGCCGCGTGGGTGCTCGACGGCTTCACGCTGACGCTGGGCTGGTGGGTGGCGGCCGTCGTGCTGTTCACGGTCCTGAGCGTCGTGCTGCGCACCCTCGCGCTGCGCCTCCTCGGTCCGGGCTGGCTCCGCGTCTACACGATCGCCGGCGGACTGGCCGTCACGGCGCTCGCACTCGTGCTCACCGATGCGATCGTGCCGAGCCCGGGCTTCGACATCGACGGCTGGGGCACCTGGGCCTTCGCCACCCTGATCGTCTGGGCCACCGGCGTGGCCTTCGGCGAGGTCGACCACCACGCCCCGGCCTCCACGCCCGGCGTCTCGCCCGACATCCGCGCCGCCGTGCGCGAGGGCGACCGACGCGCCTCCTGAGCCCGCCTCAGGCCAGCGCCAGGAAGAGCTTCTCCAGCTTCTTGCTGTCGACGCTGTCGGGGCCCTCCTCGACCAGGCACTTCTGCAGTCCGGTCGACACGAGCGCGTAGCCGCTCCGCGCGATCGCCTTGTTGACCGCGGCGAGCTGGGTGAGCGCGTCCTCGCACTCGGTGCCCTCCTCGAGCATCCGGATCACGGATGCGAGGTGGCCGTTCGCCCGCTTCAGCCGGGTGGCGATCGCCTTGACCTCGTCAGGCTCGAGCTGCATCGTCGACCTCCTCGTGGTGGACCAGTGCGTCCATCATGCCGGTGAGCCGGCGACGTGCCTCGGCGGCCACCTCGTCGAGCTCGGCGGACGAACCCAGCTCGGTCATGACGGCGGGGTCCAGGACGTCGACCCGGCTGCCGTCGCCGCTCGCGGTCACGACCACGTTGCACGGCAGCAGCGTCGCGATGCGCGGGTCGGTGGCCAGGGCGCGGTGCGCGAGCTCGGGACGGCAGGCGCCGAGGATCACGCGGGGCGGGGTCTCGACACCCAGCTTCGCGCGCAGTGTGGCCCGGAGATCGATCTCGGTCAGCACGCCGAAGCCCGCATCGACCAGGAGCGCTCGGACGCGCTCCAGCGTCTGCTCGTAGGGCTGGGGCACGGTCGCGCTGAGAGTGAAGTCCGTCATGGTGCATCCCTTCTCTTGATCCCCCTGGGGGGTCGTCGGTAGGCTCTATCTTAACCCCCTGGGGGGATACAGCCAACCCGCAACGAGAGGTGTCGAATGAGTCACTCCGCCCCTGAGTCCGGACAGCACGGACCGGCCGTCCTGAAGGACCTGTCGCCGCTGCACCGCCAGCTGCGTCGCGCGATCCCGGACGTCTACCGCGGCTTCGCCGAGCTCTCCGGTGCCGCCTTCGCCGACGGCGCGATGGACCGCAGGACCAAGGAGCTGATCGCCCTCGCGATCGGCGTGGTCGAGGGGTGCGACGGCTGCATCGCCTCGCACGCCCAGGCGGCCGTACGCGCCGGTGCCACCCGCGAGGAGGCGGCCGAGGCCATCGGCGTCACGTTCCTCATGCACGGGGGCCCGGCGACGATCCACGGCGCGCGCGCCTACAGCGCCGTGTGCGACTTCGCGGACGCGCTCGAGGCGGGGGAGGGGGCGTCCTGATGTGTCGTCCCACGCGATGCCGGACGTGCGGCAAGACGACCTGGGCCGGTTGCGGGCAGCACGTGGCGGCCGTCAGGGCCGCGACCCCGCCGGGCCAGTGGTGCGGCGGCCACGAGGACAGCGTCCAGGGAGGGTGGCTGAGCCGGATCCTGGGGCGCTGACCCGAACGCGACGACGCCCCGGTCGAGGACCGGGGCGTCGCGGGGTGGTGCGGTGTGGCTCAGGCGTCCTTGAGGTCGCAGATGACCGCGCCGGCGCCGACGGTCTCGCCGATGGCGGCGGACAGGCCGGTGACGGTGCCCGCCTTGTGGGCGTTGATCGGCTGCTCCATCTTCATCGCCTCGATGACCAGGACCAGGTCGCCCTCGGCGACCTCCTGGCCCTCCTCGACGGCGAGCTTGACGACGGTGCCCTGCATGGGCGAGGTCAGCGAGTCGCCGCTGGCGGCCGCACCTGCCGACTTGCCGGCCTTGCGCTTGGCCTTCTTGGTGCCCGTCGCAGCCGCGCTCGCGCCCAGGCCGCCCGGCAGGACGACCTCCACGCGCTTGCCGCCGACCTCGACCGTGACGCGCTCGCGCTCGCCCGGCTCGTCGGTCTCGGACGGGCCCGAGTAGGGCTCGAGCTGGTTGTCGTAGTCGGTCTCGATCCACGTCGTGTAGACGTCGAACGATCCCTCGGACGCGTTGTAGGCGGCGTCGTCGAGCACGTCGCGGTGGAACGGGATCACCGTGGGCATGCCCTCGACGACGAACTCGTCCAGCGCGCGACGCGAGCGCTCGATGGCCTGCTCACGCGTGCGGCCCGTGACGATCAGCTTGGCGACGAGGGAGTCGAACGCGCCCGGGACGGTCTCGCCCTCCTCGTAGCCGGCGTCGAGGCGGACGCCGGGGCCCGACGGGGGCGCCCACTTGGTCAGGGTGCCGGGGGCGGGCAGGAAGCCGCGGCCGCCGTCCTCGGCGTTGATGCGGAACTCGATCGAGTGCCCGATGATCTCGGGGTCGTCGTAGCCGAGCTCCTCGCCGGCGGCGATCCGGAACATCTCGCGGACGAGGTCGATGCCGGTGACCTCCTCGGAGACCGGGTGCTCCACCTGCAGGCGGGTGTTGACCTCGAGGAAGCTGATGGTGCCGTCGCGGGCGACGAGGAACTCGCAGGTTCCGGCGCCGACGTAGCCGGCCTCCTTGAGGATCGCCTTGGAGGAGGCGTAGAGGCGCTCGAGCTGGTCCTCGGACAGGAACGGTGCCGGGGCCTCCTCGACGAGCTTCTGGTGGCGACGCTGCAGCGAGCAGTCGCGGGTAGACACGACCACGACGTTGCCGTGGCTGTCGGCCAGGCACTGGGTCTCGACGTGACGGGGCTTGTCGAGGAACTTCTCCACGAGGCACTCGCCGCGGCCGAAGGCGCTGACGGCCTCGCGGACGGCGGACTCGTAGGCCTCGGGGATCTCCTCGATCGTCTTGGCGACCTTGAGGCCGCGGCCACCGCCACCGAAGACCGCCTTGATGGCGACCGGCAGGCCGTGCTCCTGCGCGAACGCGACGACCTCGTCGGCGTCCTTGACCGGGTCCTTGGTGCCGGGCGCCAGCGGCGCGTCGGCGATCTGCGCGATGTGCTTGGCCTTGGCCTTGTCGCCGAGGCTCTCGATCGCGGCCGGCGGCGGGCCGATCCAGATCAGCCCGGCGTCGATGACGGCCTGGGCGAAGTCGGCGTTCTCGGCCAGGAAGCCGTAGCCGGGGTGCACGCTGTCGGCGCCGGAGCGCTGGGCGACCGCGATGATCTTCTCGATCGACAGGTAGGAGTCGCCGGGGGTCGAGCCCTCGAGCGAATAGGCCTCGTCGGCGAGGCGCACGAACAGCGCGTCACGGTCGGGCTCGGCGTAGACCGCCACGCTGGCGATTCCGGAATCCTTCGCGGCGCGGATCACGCGGACCGCGATCTCGCCACGGTTGGCGACCAGGACCTTCTGCAGGGGCTTGCTCACGAATACTCCTCGCGTCTGAACGGCAGTGGCGAGTCTATGGCGCAGGGTCTGGAACGGCGAAGGTGGCCCCGTCCCGTAGGACAAGGGCCACCTTGCAATCGAGTGATCAGGTTTACTTGAGCTCCTCCAGGACCACCTTGTATTCCACGTTGGCCGCGGTCACCTTCAGGAAGTACTCGCCCTTGTCCTTCCTCAGGATGGTGCTGTCCTTGCCAGCCTCGGAGATCATGACCTCGGGGATTCCGCCGTCCGACATGAGATCGGTGCCTTCGTCGAGGAGGTAGATGCCGCCGACGACCATGTCCATCCCGGACGTGTCCTTGAACTCGTACGAGAGCCGGACCTTTTCGCCCGTGAGCTTGATGGTGTCGGACTGCTTGTCAGCACTCCCTGAGAGTTCCGCGACCTTCCTCCACTTGGGCTTGGCGGCAGGCTTCTTCGCAGCGGGCTTCTTCTCGGTCTTGGCGGCAGTCGTCGTTTCGGCTGCGGCAGCGACAGGCTTCTCGTCAGTGGGCTCAGTCTCTCCGCCGCTCAAGGCGCTTCCAGCGATCGCCAGCGCGACGAAGGCGATCGGGATAATGAAGCGCTTCTTCTTGAACCAGGGGCGCGTGGCCTTGGCGTAGGCCTTCGCGGCCTTGGCAGCAGCCTTGGGGTTGGTGTTGGGGTCGAACGGCGGGGTGGTGCTCATGAAGTCCCTCGATTGGTAATGCAGCCTTAAATTACGCTGAGAGACTAGTGAAATAAGTGGGACAGATTGTCCGTTTTGCTGCGAGACGATCCCAAGATGGTCCTTTTGGACTAGGCCCGGTGGCGAAGGTTAACGCCTGTTAACCTTCGTCCATGGACTTCGAACTGTCTCGTGAGCACGAGGACTTCCGGCGGGTCGTCCGTGACTTCGCCGCCGAGCGGATCGCGCCCCACGTGGCGCAGTGGGACAGGGAGCACCACTTCCCGGTCGACGTCGTGCGCGCGATGGGCGACCTCGGGCTGTTCGGCCTGACCGCCCCGGAGGAGTTCGGCGGCTCGGGCGCGGACTTCACCAGCCTGTGCCTGGCCATCGAGGAGCTCGGCCGGGTGGACCAGTCGATCGGCATCACCCTCGAGGCGGGCGTCGGACTGGGCATCAACCCGATCCAGACGTTCGGCACGCCCGAGCAGAAGGAGCGCTGGCTGCCCGACCTCGTCGCCGGCCGGGCGCTGGCGGGCTTCGGCCTCACGGAGCCGGGCGCCGGCTCGGACGCGGGAGCCACCGCCACCAAGGCCGTGCTCGACGGGGACTCGTGGGTGGTCGACGGCGCGAAGCAGTTCATCACCAACTCCGGCAGCGAGATCACGTCACTCGTCACGGTCACGGCGCGCACGGGCACCCGCGACGCTGGGCGCCCGGAGATCTCGGCGATCGTCATCCCGGCGGGTACGCCCGGGTTCGTGGCCGAGGCCCCCTACGACAAGCTCGGCTGGCACATCAGCGACACGCACGCGCTCAGCTTCAGCGGCGTTCGCGTGCCCGAGGACCACCTGCTGGGCGAGCGGGGACGCGGCTACGCGCAGTTCCTGGCGACCCTCGACGACGGCCGCGTCGCGATCGCCGCACTGGCCGTCGGCCTGATCGAGGCCTGCCTCGAGGAGTGCGTGCGGTACGCGGGGGAGCGCCAGACGTTCGGCGGCCCCATCGGGCGCAAGCAGGGCGTGGCGTTCCAGATCGCCGATCTCAAGGTGATGGCGGACGCGGCCCGCGCGCTGACCTACCAGGCGGCGGCGATGAAGGACGCGGGGATCACCGGCCAGCGCTTCAAGCAGGCGGCGTCGGTGGCGAAGCTCTACAGCTCGGAGGCCGCCGTGACGGCGACGCGCGTGGCGACACAGGTGTTCGGCGGCTACGGATTCATGGAGGAGTACCCCGTGGCGCGGTTCTACCGCGACGCGAAGATCCTCGAGATCGGCGAGGGCACGAGCGAGGTGCAACGCATGCTCATCGCACGCTCGCTCGGCCTGCCGGTCGAGTAGTTCGGATCAGAGCGCGGTCATCGAACGGCACGGAAGCGGTACGTGCACCGCTCCGTTGCCGAAGTCGACCTGCGCCGAGTTCTTGCCCTGGACGCTGAGGACGCGACCGAGGCCGAACGAGTCGTGGGACACGCGCGCGCCCACTTCGTAGACCTCGTCAGCCACGTCGGGCTTCTTCGGGAAAGGGCTGCTCGCGAGGTGGCGTCGCGGACGCTGTGAGGTGGCCATCGTTCTTCCATGATCCCACGTCGAGCCTGAATGGTGGACCAATTCTTCGTTCCCTGAGACGGATAGGGGCCGAATCCGCATTCCGGGCCGATAGGGTTCAGCGGTTCGGTCGCACATTTCTCGGGAGGTACAGCGGTGTTCACCCTGTTCGTTTTGGTCGGTCTGGTCGCAGGAGTCGTCGGCGCGGTGCTGGTGGGTCGGCACCTGCGGGCGCAGTCCAAGCCGTCCGCGCCGGCGACCGCAACCGCGGTCGCGCTGGGCCTGCTCGCGGTGATCGTCGCGGTGGTCTCGATGACCGCCATCGTGCCGACGCGGGAGATCGGTGTCGTCACGTCGTTCGGCCGACCCGTCGCCGTGTGGTCGAACGGCCTGCACGTGAAGGCGCCATGGCAGAAGGTCAACAAGCTCGACGGCACGATCCAGACCGACAACTTCACCGGCGCCGACCGCGCGATCGACATCCGCATCGGCAACGGCTCCACCTCGGGCGTCGACGCGACGATCCGCTGGCGCATCCGCCTCGAGGCGGGCAAGGAGCTCTACCAGGACTATCGCCAGATGGAGAACATCCGCGACTCCCTCGTCACGCGCGAGCTCAAGGCCGCGCTGAACGAGGTGCTGGGTGACTACGACCCCCTGGAGTCGGTCAAGGCCGGGATCGGCTCCGACGGCGCCACCACCTCGGCGGGCGTGGACCTGAACGCCTACTCGGCCCAGGTGCACGAGGCGCTGTCCGAGCGCGTCGGCGAGGACGTCGAGGTGCTCAGCGTGATCCTGCCGATCATCCGCTTCGACAAGCAGACGCAGGAGAAGATCAACGCCTACCAGGCCGAGGTCGCCAACACGCGGATCGCCCAGCAGCGCGAGGCCACCGCGAAGGCACAGGCCCTCGCCAACAAGAACCTGGCCGGCTCGGTGTCCCGCGACCCGAACGTGCTCGTCTCGAAGTGCCTCGACTCCCTCGAGGAGATGGTCAAGGCCGGCCAGGAGGTCCCGATCGGGTTCTCCTGCTGGCCCGGCGGCGCCGGCACCTCGGTGGTCCTGCCGCAGGTGGGGAAGGCCGAGGCCGACCGCTGATCAGCGGCGGCGCCGGAGCACCATGACGATCCCGGCCGCGAGGACCAGGGCGGCCACCGCCCCGCCGACCACCCACGGCAGCAGCGAGGCGGAGTCCTCGGCGCCGGCAGCCGCCCGGGTGTCGGCGTCGTCGGTCTTCTCCGCCGCGGCCGTGACGGGGGAGTCGACGAGGCGCGAGTCGGCCACCGGCGCTGTCAGCCCGTCGACGTCGGCGTACGTGGGGGCGACGTCGCCCAGCACGTTCTCGCGGTCGAGCGTCAGCGTGTAGGGCAGGTTGGTCTCGTCGCCGCGCAGCTTGAGGCTGACGACGACGTAGTGCATCCCCGCCAGCGAGGCTCCCTCGCGGGTGGTGTCGTTCTGCGCGCGGTTCGCGGGGTGCAGCGGCCACGACATCGCGCCGGTGCGGAACGCGATGTTCTCGCGCAGGTTCGCCCACGGGTCACGGGTCCAGTCCTGGGGCCAGTTCCCGTAGAGGCTGATGGTCACGTCGCGCCGCAACGGGTTGATGACCGAGACGTCCAGCCCGCTACCGATGGCCGCGGCGTCGCGGACCTCGTCGTTGAGCTTCGCGTCGACCTGGGCCCGCACCTGCTCGCCCCAGTCGACCGGGACCGCGAGGACCTGCGTCTCGCCGGCGCTGATGTCCAACTGGTAGGTGCCCGGCCCCACCTCGGGCGCGCTGGCGATGCTCGTGCCGGGGACGGCCTCGGTGGCCGTGCCGGGCGTCGGCGCGACCCACTCGGGCTCGCCTCCGGCGGCACCGGGCGCGAGTTCGGAGGTGATGGGCGGCTCCTCGTAGACGGCCAGCTCGATCGGACGGCCCTCGATCTGCCCGACGCTGCGCTCCACCTGCACCCCGAGCTCGTCGTCGGTGCGGCACTCGGAGTCGGCGTCCCGCACCCAGCTGGAGACGCCGCCGTAGTAGACCGGCGACCGGCTGGACATGTCGAGGCCGTACGTGGTGGAGCCCGAGCACATGAGGCCGCCGATGCGCTTGGTCCGCAGGGTCGCGGATGCCCCGAGGTCGCCGCTGACGCCACTGATCACGGCGCCGACGTGGACGGTCGAGTCGGGCGCCGTCCGCGCGACGCGGTAGTTCGACGGCCCGCCGACGGCGACCGTGTCGGTGTACTGACCCGGCGCCAGCAGGGGAGCCCCGTCCTCCGTGGGCGTGCCCTTCACCGGGGTGCCGGTGAGGTCGAACGGTCGCGAGGCGCGCACCGAGGAGACGCGCAGGCTGTCGGTCAGGCTCTCGGCGTCGTCCGCGTCGTAGTACGTGCCGTTGCCCTCGTCGGCGACGCACTGCAGCGTCTTCCTCGCGCCGCCGGAGACGTCGAACCCGACGACGTCGATGCGGATGTCGATGCCGTCCTTCGCGATCTCCCGGGCGACGACGCAGGGATCGGGGTCGCACGTCGGCTCGCCGTCGGAGACCAGGACGATCGTGCGCTGGCCGGAGTCGCCGAGGTCCTTCGCCGCCTCGCGCAGGGCGTGGCTCGTGGGGGTCCAGCCGACGGGCTCGTAGTCGGCGACGGCCTGGCGGAGCGCGTCGCGGTTGTCCGTGTCGAGGTCGACGATGCGCTCGGAGTCGGTGCACGCCGCCGGGTCGTCCTCGGCGACGTCGCTCGCCCCGTAGACGCGGAAGCCGACGCGCTGCTCGTCGGGGAGGCCGTCGATCACCGCGTCGAGGCCGTCCTTCGCCGCCTGGATGCGGGTGGAGCCGCCGCCGGTGCGCTCGGCCATCGAGCCCGAGGCGTCCATCACCAGCATCATCGCGGTGTCGGCGGCGGGATCCTCCTGTGCGGAGGCGGCGGGCCAGCTCAGTGCGGTGGCCGCCAGCAGGATCGAGCCGACGACGGACAGGGTCTTCTTCAACGTGCTCTCCCCGAGACGAGTGACGATGCGTCGGGGGTCATGCTGCCACGTCAGCGCCAGAGGGAGGTCCACTCGACGCCGAGGTCGCGGGCCATCTCCCTCACCGCGGGGACGCTGACGCCGACCACGTTGTGGTGGTCGCCCTCGATGCGGGTCACGAACGCGGCGCCGAGGCCGTCGATGGTGAAGGCCCCGGCGACCTGGAGCGGCTCGCCGCTGGCGACGTAGGCGTCGATCTCGTCGTCGGTGACGTTCGCGAAGTGCACGCGGGTGGCCGCGTGGCGGACGACCTCGTCGGAGCCCAGGCGCAGGCAGTGACCCGTGTGCAGCACGCCCACGTTGCCGCGCATCGCGTACCACCGGTGGCGGGCGATGTCGGGATCGTGGGGCTTGCCCAGGACCTGGCCGTCGAACTCCAGCACGGAGTCGCAGCCCAGCACGAGGGCGTCGGGGTGGTCGGTGGCGACGGCGCGGCACTTCAGGCGCGCCAGCTCGGTCGACAGCTCCGCCGGCGTCGTCGCGGAGACGCCGTCCTCGTCGACGCCCGACACGACGACCTCGGGGTCGACGCCGGCGCGCTGCAGGGTGCTGAGGCGGGCGGGCGAGGCCGACGCCAGGACGAACCTCATCGGTCCTCCTCGGGGGTGAGGGTGGGGACGACGCCGTGCGTGGCCGGCGCCGCGTCGAGATCCGGCTCGGCCAGGATCGCGTCGACGAGGGCCTGCGTGCCGCCCACGACCATCCAGGACGGATCGACGTCGGCCGCGATGAACCAGGCCCGGTCGGCGGGCCACGTGAGCGACGCGGGCGGCAGGGTGCGGACGACGTCGGTGTCGTAGGGGCGTGCTCCCCAGTCGCCGACACTCGTGGCCGCGCCGCGGAACAGCAGGTAGGCACGCTCGCCGTGGAGGTCGACCTTCGGCGCCTCCAGGACGTCGTCGTCGAACGCGGGGCGGATCCGCGGGGGAGTGGGCCGGAACCACAGGTCGCGC
Organism: Aeromicrobium phoceense; assembly: GCF_013868155.1. Lineage (NCBI taxonomy): Bacteria > Bacillati > Actinomycetota > Actinomycetes > Propionibacteriales > Nocardioidaceae > Aeromicrobium > Aeromicrobium phoceense. The sequence goes on along the minus strand of NZ_JACEOG010000001.1, from coordinate 102,887 downwards.
AGCCAGTTCCCGCGCAGGGTCGTGTAGGCGCGGCCGGCGTCGGTCAGCTCGCCCCAGCCGTCCCAGAGGCCGAAGAACACGTCCTCGGGGGTGCGGGTGCGCGCGGTGGCCAGCCGGACGACGTGCGCCATGACCTCGTCGTCGCTGCGGTACGAGACGGACTCGCCGTCGTCGAAGCGGACGGTCGCGTAGGCCTCGAAGCCGGGCGGCCCCTGGGTGGCGAGGACGGTCCAGTCGGCCTCCGACCGGACGAACCAGTCGGCGTGCGAGACGTCGGGCTCGTGGCGCAGGCTCATGCCCCGATCGTTCCACACGCTCCGGCGCGACCGTCAGTGCGAACTCAGAGCGCGGAGGCGCGCCACTGGCCGGGGCCGAAGCGGTGCGGTGTGCGGTGCTGGCGCACCGGGTGGCCCCACTGGCTGCGCTGCCTCGGCTCGGCGTCCGCAGCGGCGGCCGCTGCCGCGGCGTTGCGCGCGGCCACGACCGCGACGAGCGCCGCCAGTTCCTCGGGGGTCGGGTCGCCCTTGACGACCCGGAGCACGGGCTTGCGCTCCGGGGTCTCGGTGGCCTCGTTCTCGCTCACAGCGGGATGTTCCCGTGCTTCTTGGGCGGCAGCGTCTCGCGCTTGGTCGCCAGCAGGCGCAGCGCCTTGGCGACCTCGGTGCGGGTCTGGCTGGGCTTGATGACGCCGTCGATGTATCCGCGCTCGGCCGCCACGTAGGGGTTGCAGAGCGTGTCCTCGTACTCGGTCATCAGCTCGGCCCGCAGGGCCTCGGGATCCTCGGCCGCGGCGATGTCGCGGCGGTAGAGGATGTTGACCGCGCCGGATGCGCCGACGACGGCGATCTGGCCGGTGGGCCACGACAGGTTGATGTCGGCGCCGAGGTGCTTGGAGCCCATGACGTCGTACGCGCCGCCGTACGCCTTGCGCGTGATGATCGTGACGAGCGGGACGGTGGCCTCGGCGTAGGCGTAGATCAGCTTCGCGCCGCGGCGGATGATGCCGTTCCACTCCTGGTCGGTGCCGGGCAGGAAGCCGGGCACGTCGACGAAGGTCAGGACCGGGATGTTGAACGCGTCGCAGGTGCGCACGAAGCGAGCGGCCTTCTCGGAGGCGTCGATGTCCAGGCAGCCGGCGAACTGCATCGGCTGGTTGGCCACGACGCCGACGCTCTTGCCCTCGACCCGGCCGAAGCCGATCACGATGTTCGGCGCGAAGAGCGCCTGCACCTCGAGGAAGTCCTGGTCGTCCAGCACGGTCTCGATGACGGTGCGGATGTCGTAGGGCTGGTTCGCCGAGTCCGGGATGAGGGTGTCGAGCGCGATGTCGAGGTCGGACGGCTCGAGGTCGGCAACGTCACCGTAGGCCTCGGGCTCCTCCATGTTGTTCTGCGGCAGGTAGGAGATCAGCGCCTTGACGTACTCGAGCGCGTCGTCCTCGTCGGAGGCCAGGTAGTGGGAGTTGCCGCTCTTGGTGTTGTGCGTGCGACCGCCACCGAGCTCCTCCATCGTGACGTCCTCCCCGGTGACCGTCTTGATGATGTCCGGTCCGGTGATGAACATGCCCGAGGTGCCGTCGACCATGACCGTGAAGTCGGTGACCGCGGGCGAGTAGACGTGGCCGCCGGCGCAGTTGCCCATGATGAGGCTGATCTGCGGGATGACGCCCGAGGCGTGCACGTTGCGGCGGAAGATTTCGCCGTACAGGCCGAGCGAGACGACGCCCTCCTGGATGCGGGCGCCGGCGCCCTCGTTGATGCCGATGATGGGGCAGCCGGACTTGATCGCCAGGTCCATGACCTTGGTGATCTTCTCGCCGTAGACCTCGCCGAGGCTGCCGCCGAAGATGCTGAAGTCCTGGCTGAAGACGCACACCTGGCGGCCGTCGATGGTGCCGTAGCCGGTGATCACGCCGTCGCCCAGCGGCCGGTTCTTGTCGAGGCCGAACGAGGTCGCGCGGTGGCGGGCGAGCGCGTCGAGCTCGACGAACGAGCCCTCGTCGAGCAGCAGCTCGATCCGCTCGCGGGCGCTCTTGCGGTCGCGTGCGTGCTGCTTCTCGGCGGCACGGTCGGCCACCTCGACGGTCGCCTCGTGGTGGCGCCGCTCGTAGTCAGCGAGCTTTCCGGCGGTGGTGTGGAGCTCGGGGTGCTCCTCCAGCGGGGTGTCGGGCAGGGCGTCGGTCATGGCGAACACCCTAACCGGGGCGGATTCCGGCCTCGCATCAAGGCAGGTGTGCCAGCCCCTGTCGCCGGGAGCGCACCGGTGCCATGCTCGAAGGATGAGTCTCGATCCGACGGTGACGAATCCCGCGCACTACCGAGTGATCCTGGAGAACGAGAAGGTCCGCGTGCTGGAGTACACGGACGTCCCCGGCGACGAGACCACGCCGCACGAGCACCCCGACAGCGTCATGTACACCCTCAGCTCGTTCAAGCGGCGCCTCATGTCGGGGGACTTCCAGATGGAGGTGGAGCTCGAGGCCAACACCGTCATGTGGCTGCCGGCGCAGGAGCACCACGCGAAGAACATCGGCGAGACCGCGACGCACGTCATCTTCGTCGAACTCAAGGAGCCCGGGGTCGATCCCACTCCGGCGGAGGCGGCGGTCGACGCGGTGCTCGGGCCGCAGTAGCGCCGGAGTCGCGTCCGGCCGCGCTGTGCCAAGGTGGGGCCGTGCAGCCACCTCGCCTCGCCCCGCTCGACCGCGATCGCCTGCGGGCGGAGGCCGACGGGTTCGACGTCCACGTCACCGACGAGACCGCCAGCACCAACGCCGACCTCGCGCAGGCCGCCCACGCGGGCGCGCCGGAGTGGACGGTCCACACCACCGACCACCAGGCCGCGGGCCGGGGCCGGCTCGACCGCACCTTCACGATGCCGCGATACACCGGGATCGCCGTCTCGACGCTCGTGCGGCCCGTCGAGGTTCCGCCGACCCGGTGGCCGTGGGTCCCGCTCGTCGCCGGGCTGGCCGTCGTCGACACCGTGCGCGACCTGGGCGTGGAGGCCGCGCTCAAGTGGCCCAACGACGTCCTCGTGGACGACCGGCGCAAGCTCTGCGGGATTCTCGTCGAGCGCGTCGAGACGCCCACCGGGGCCGCCGCGATCGTGGGCATCGGGCTCAACGTCGCGATGGCCGCCGAGGACCTGCCGGTGGAGCGGGCGACCTCCCTGCTGCTGGAGGGCGCGACCACGACCGACCGGAACGAGGTCCTCGTGGCGCTGCTGCACCGGCTGCGCGAGCGCCTCGAGCTGTGGCGAGACCCGGCGGGCGCCGAGCAGCTCACCGCGGACTACCTCGCGACCTGCTCGACGATCGGCCGGCAGGTGCGCATCGAGCGCGCCGACGGCAGCGACGTGGTGGGCCAGGCGACCGGGATCGACCCGTCGGGGTGCCTCGTCGTCGACGGCGTCCCGTGGTCGGCCGGCGACGTGACGCACCTGCGCCCGGTGTGACCCGGGCCGGGGGCGCGGCGTGGGATCATGGCCGCATGCTGTCCGAGAAGCTCCTGCTCGACGACGAGACGGTCGAGGCCGACACCCGCACGCACCTGAAGGTGCTCATCGTGCCGTTCCTCGTCGGCCTGGCCATCATGCTCGTCGGCGGGTACTTCGCCGGGGCGGTCGGCGACTCCGGTGGCGGCACCCCGCGCCTGGCCGGGATCGTGGTGCTGGCGGTGCTGTTCGTCTGGGGCACGCTGCTGCCGTTCCTGCGCTGGCTCACGTGGACCTACACCCTCACGAACCGGCGGCTGATCGAGCAGAAGGGCATCCTGACGCGCAGCGGCCGGATCATCCCGCTCGCGCGGATCAACGACGTGGCCTACGAGAAGGGCGTGATCGACCGTGTGCTGCGCTGCGGCACGCTGATCATCCACGACGCCAGCCAGCAGGAGGGCCTGCACCTGCACGACATCCCCCACATCGAGGACTTCCACCGCCGCATCTCGCGGCTCGTGCTGGAGTCCCACGCACCCGAGGCGCGCCGCGATGAGCAGTCCTGACGACCAGCAGCTGGTCGACGTCATCCTGGCGGAGCAGCTGCACTACACGAACGCGGAGACCGCCGAGCGCGGCGGCCTCACCCCCGAGCAGGCCGCCCGGCTGTGGCGGAACCTGGGCTTCCCCGACCCGGGCTCGGAGATGGCGTTCGGCGATGCCGACGTCAGCGCCGTGGCGATCGTCGCCACCGCGATGGAGCACCAGATCCTCGACGAGGAGACCGTCTTCCGGCTGACCCGGGCCCTGGGGCAGACGATGTCGCGGCTGGCGGACTGGCAGGTCACGATCCTGGTCGACCAGCTCGAGGCCGACATCGTGCGCGGCAAGTCCGACAGCCGCGCCGACGCGGCGCTCGAGCTGGCGCAGAGCTCGGTGCCGGGCTTCGAGCGACTCATGGTGCACGTCTGGCGACGTCACCTCGCGGCCGCGGCCGCCCGGCTCACCGCCCTCGGCGAGAACGACCAGGCCCTGCTCTCCACCGACATGACCGTGGGCTTCGCCGACATGACGCGCTTCACCGCGCTGTCGAACCGGCTCGACGAGGCCTCCCTCGCGTCGGTGGTGGAGGACTTCGAGACCCGCTGCGGCGACCTCATCACCGCGGCCGGCGCCCGCGTCATCAAGACGCTCGGCGACGCGATGCTGTTCGTGCACCCCGACCCGGTCAAGGCCACGCGGATCTCGCTCGACATCATCACCGCGATCGGCGCCCGCGCGAAGCTGCCCGACGTCCGGGTGGGCCTGGCCACGGGTTCGGTGCTGAGTCGCCTGGGTGACGTCTTCGGGCCGCCGGTCAACCTCGCCGCCCGCCTCTCGCAGGTGGCCCGCGCGAACCGCGTGCTCGTCGACCAGCAGACGGCCGACACGCTCGGCGACCAGTTCGACACCCGCGCCCTGCCGCCGCGCCCGATCAAGGGCTTCGGGCACCTCTCGCCCATCACGGTCACCGAGCGACGCACCTTCCGGTCGCGCTGAGCGCCCTCCGCCACCGTGCGCGCCGGGAGCGCTCTAGGCTGGCGCCGTGACGCACGAAGCTCCCGGCCGCGACGTCGCCGTGATCGGCGGAGGCCAGCTGGCCCGGATGATGCAACCGCCCGCGATCGCGCTGGGGCTGCGGCTGTGCCTGCTCGCCGAGGGTCCCGACGTGTCGGCGGCCCAAGTGATCGGAGACCACCGCGTCGGGTCGCACACCGACCTCGACGACCTCCGCGCCGCCGTGCAGGACGCGCCCGTCGTGACCTTCGACCACGAGCACGTCCCACCTGAGCACCTCCGGGCGCTCGCGCAGGAGGGGCACCAGTGCCGTCCCGGCCCGGACGCGCTTATCCACGCCCAGGACAAGCTCGTCATGCGGCGCCGCCTCACCGAGCTGGGCGTGCCGTGCCCGCGGTGGGCCGCGGTCGAGCAGCCCGCCGACGTCGAGGACTTCGGCTTCCCCGCCATCGTCAAGACCGCTCGGGGCGGGTACGACGGCAAGGGCGTCTGGAAGGTCGCGTCGGCCGCCGATCTCGACGAGCCCTTCGGTGCGCCGGGTGAGCTGCTGGTCGAGGAGCTGGTGCCGTTCCGGCGCGAGCTCTCGGCCCAGGTCGCCCGCAGCGCCACGGGCGAGATCGTGGACTACCCGGTCGTCGAGTCGCGTCAGGTCGACGGCGTCTGCTCCGAGGTGATCGCCCCCGCGCCGAACCTCGACCCCGCGCTCGAGGCCCGGGCGCGCCACATCGCCCGCACGATCGCCGAGGAGCTCGACGTCGTCGGGATGCTGGCGGTCGAGCTGTTCGAGACCGACGACGACCGCGTGCTGGTGAACGAGCTGGCCATGCGCCCGCACAACACGGGGCACTGGTCGATCGACGGCGCGGTGACGAGCCAGTTCGAGAATCACCTGCGTGCCGTCACCGGCCTGCCACTCGGCTCCACCACGCCGCGGCAGCCGTGGTCGGTCATGGTCAACATCCTCGGTGGTGCGGTGCAGGACCTGGCCGCCCAGCGCGAGGTGGCGCTCGCGGCGGAGCCCGACGTGAAGGTCCACCTCTACGGCAAGGCGGTCAAGCCCGGCCGCAAGGTCGGCCACGTCACCGCCGTGGGCGAGGAGCTCGAGGACGTGCTGCGCCGGGCCCGGCACAGCGCTGCACTGCTGACGGACGGAGTCCAGGCATGACGAAGCGCGTGGGGATCGTGATGGGGTCCGACTCGGACTGGCCGACGATGGAGGCCGCCGCCACCGCCGTGGCCGAGTTCGGCGTGGAGTACGAGGCCGACGTCGTCTCGGCGCACCGGATGCCCGACGAGATGCTCGAGTACGGCCGCACGGCCCACGAGCGCGGGCTCGAGGTCATCATCGCGGGCGCCGGGGGAGCGGCCCACCTGCCGGGCATGCTCGCCGCGGTGACGCCACTGCCTGTGATCGGCGTACCGGTCCCGCTGAAGTACCTCGACGGCATGGACTCGCTGCTTTCGATCGTGCAGATGCCCGCGGGCGTCCCCGTGGCCACCGTCGCGATCGGCAACGCCCGGAACGCGGGGCTGCTGGCCATCCGCATCCTCGCCGCCGGAGACCCGGAGCTGACCGCGAAGATGGTCGACTTCCAGGCGTCGCTGGCCGACGCCGCACGCGCCAAGGGCGCCGCCGTCCGCGGCCACTGAGTTCGTCCGGACGAGCGCGTATGGTCCGAGCATGGACATCGTTCTCGTTCCGGGGTTCTGGCTCGATGCCTCCTCGTGGGACGCGGTCACGCCCCAGCTCGTCGAGGCCGGCCACCGCGTCCACCCGCTGACGCTTCCCGGGCTGGAGTCCCGGGACGCGCCTCGCGCCGGTATCGGCCTGCGCGACCACATCGACTTCGTCGCCGCGCAGGTCGACGCGCTCGACGGTGACGTGGTGCTCGTCGGGCACTCCGGCGGTGGCGCCGTGATCCACGGCGTGGCCGACGTCCGCCCCGACCGGCTCGCGCGGAACGTCTACGTCGACTCAGGTCCGCCGGCCGAGGGCCAGGCGATCAACGAGGAGCTCCCGGCCGACGGCGACGACATCCCGCTGCCGCCGTGGGACGAGTTCATGGAGATGGACCTGGTCGACCTCGACGAGCAGCTCCGCGCCGACTTCATCGCACGGGCGATTCCCCAGCCGAAGGGCGTCGCCACCGAGGGCATCACCCTCACCGACGAGCGGCGACTCGAGGTCCCGGCCACGGTCATCTGCTGCGAGTTCCCCTCGCAGGTGCTGCGCGACGCGATCGAGGCCGGCGAGCCGTGGGTCGGCGAGCTCGCCCGGGTGCGCGACGTCGAGTACGTCGACCTGCCCACGGGTCACTGGCCGCAGTTCACCAAGCCCGTCGAGCTCGGCCGGCTCATCGTGGAGGCGCTGGAACGGCACTGACTTCCCCGGGGCCCGGAGGCACCGAGGGCCCGGCGTAGGATGCGCGGAGTTCCTACCTTTTCGATGTCCGGGAGTTGAGCGTGTCCGATTTCTTCGCGTTGTCCGAGGAGCACCAGGCGATCCGCGAGGCGGTGCGCGCCGTGGCCGAGGCGAAGATCGCCCCCCACGCCGCCGACGTCGACGAGGCGCCGCGCTTCCCGAGCGAGGCGAACGCGGCCCTCATCGCGGCCGACTTCCACGCGCCGCACGTGCCCGAGCAGTACGGCGGCGCCGGTGCCGACGCGCTGGCCACCGTCCTGGTCATCGAGGAGGTCGCCCGCGTGTGCGTCTCCAGCTCGCTGATCCCCGCGGTCAACAAGCTCGGATCGCTTCCGGTGCAGATCGGCGGCAACGAGGAGATCAAGGCCAAGTACCTGGGCAAGCTCGCGCGCGGCGAGGGCCTCTTCAGCTATTGCCTGTCCGAGCCGGAGGCCGGCTCTGACGCGGCCAACCAGAAGACCACGGCCAAGCGCGACGGCGACGACTGGATCATCAACGGCACGAAGCGCTGGATCACCAACGCGGGCGAGTCCGAGTACTACACCGTCCTGACGCAGACCGATCCGTCCAAGCGCACGAAGGGCATCACCGCGTTCGTCGTGGAGAAGTCCGACGAGGGCGTCTCGTTCGGCGCGCCGGAGAAGAAGCTCGGCATCAAGGGCTCGCCCACCCGCGAGGTCTACTTCGACAACGTGCGGATCCCCGGCGACCGGATCATCGGCGAGGTCGGCGAGGGCTTCGCGATCGCCATGAAGACGCTCGACCACACCCGCGTCACGATCGCCGCGCAGGCCGTGGGCGTGGCGCAGGGCGCGCTCGACTACGCGCTGGGCTACATCCAGGAGCGCAAGCAGTTCGGCACGCCGATCGCCGACTTCCAGGGCCTGCAGTTCATGGTCGCCGACATGGGCATGAAGATCGAGGCCGCGCGACAGCTCACGTACGCGGCCGCCGGTCGGTCCGAGCGCGGCGACAAGGACCTCACGTTCTTCGGCGCTGCGGCGAAGGCCTTCGCCTCCGACACAGCGATGCAGGTGACCACCGACGCCGTCCAGCTGCTCGGCGGCTACGGGTTCACGCGCGACTACCCGGTCGAGCGGATGATGCGCGACGCGAAGATCACCCAGATCTACGAGGGCACGAACCAGGTGCAGCGCATCGTGATGGCGCGCCAGCTACTGGCCGGCATCCAGTCCACGCTCTGATCGGCTCCTCTGGATCAGGGTGATCCCCGGGGCGTCTAGGGGTGTTCCTACCGGGTGTGGTTTGAGAGTCTGGGTCAATGGCCCTCTCCCGGCGTTCCGAGGTGGTCGTGCGCGTGCGCGACTGGTCCCTCATGGCCGCCTTCGAGCTGGTCCTGCTAGCAGCGGTGTACCTCCTCTACCGCACGGGACGACTGCTGTCGATGGACGCCGAGGCGACCGCGCTGGCGAACGCCCACGCGGTGAACGGGGTGGAGCGCGCGCTCCGGCTGCCGAGTGAGGCGTGGATCCAGGACCTCGTGCCGACGGTGGACCTGCTCCAGCTGGCCAACACGTACTACGTCGCGGTGCACTTCCCCGTGACGGTGGCCTTCCTCGTCTGGGGCTTCCTGCGTCGGCCGGAGGTGGAGTACCGCTGGGCGCGCAACCTGATCATCCTGCAGACCGCGGTCGCCGTCGTGCTGCACATCGCGTTCCCCCTGGCGCCGCCGCGGATGTTCCCCGCGCTGGGTTATACCGACACGATGACGGTCTACGGCCCGTCCGCCTACGACGGCGCGAGCGGCGCGGTGGCGAACCAGTTCGCGGCGATGCCGAGCCTCCACGTGGGATGGGCCGTGCTGATCGCCGTGGTCGTGGCGCGCACGGCCGGCGGGCCGGTGCGGCAGTTGGCGATCTGGCACGCCGTGATCACCATCGTGGTGGTCACGGTCACCGCGAACCACTGGTTCATGGACGGCATCATCGCCGGCGTGATCCTGCTCGGCGCGCTGCGGCTCTTCCCCGGGCCCGGGGTGTCGCGGGTGCGCTGGCTGCAGCGCGTGACCTGAGCTCGTCCTGTCCCCGGCCCGTGCGAATCGGTGCCTGTGGATCGGTGCTTGACGCGGCCCATCGAGCACAATAAGTTGTGCTTCGATCGTTCAACCGGGCTTGCCCATCATCGAATCGGGGGATTCATGCACATCGTCAGTCGGACCTTCGCGGTCGTGGCCACCACGGCCGCTCTCACACTCTCAGCCCTGCCACCGACACAGGCCGGTGAGCGCGCCACCGTCGAGGACCGCCTCGGCCAGATCGCCCTGGTCGAGGACGCCGTCCCGCTCGCGGAGTCGCCCACAGGGGCGGTGAGGCGGGGCCGGGTGCCGATCGAGACAGCGGGTGGTGCGTCCGTCGCGCTGCAGCTGCCGGCCTCCGGCACGGCGACCAGGGTCGACGGTCGCTTCCACCTGTCCGCGTCCCGCGACGCGAGCCTCGCGGTCGCGCCCACGGCCACGGGCACCCAAGTGCTGATCGGGATCGACTCGGCGGCCGCTCCGGCCACCTACGACTTCGGGCTCCGCGGCGACGTCTCCCCGCGGCCGGCGCCCGACGGCGGGATCGACCTCATCGGCAAGGACGGGGTCGTGGTGGCGCAGGTCGAGCGTCCGTGGGCCGTCGACGCGAGGGGGCGTCACGTCCCCACGCGCTACGAGCTGCGCGGCAGCACCGTCCGCCAGGTCGTCGAGCACCGCACCCGCGACGTCGCGTACCCGGTGGTCGCCGACCCGAAGGTGAAGTTCTGCAGTCTGGGCACCGCAGTCTGCGTGAAGTTCGGCAAGAAGGACACGGCGAGGATCGCCAAGGCCATGAGCTCCTCGATCGGCGCCGGCATCAGCACGCTGTGCGGGAAGGTGCCTGCTTCGAGCCCGCCGGGCCTGGCGGCGCGCGCCGTGTGCGCCGTGGCCGTCAACCTGTACTTCAACAAGCTGCGCAGCGCCTTCAAGAAGGCCGCGAAGGCGAAGAAGTGCGCCGAGGCGAAGTTCCGCGTCATCGGTCCGGCCCTCGTCACTGCCAAGGTGGTCTCGTGCTGAAGATCCTTGGCGGATACCTGGTCATCGCGGCCGCTCTGGGCGCCTCCGTTCTCCTCTTCACCGAACGGGAGGCGGCCGACTGGAGCCTCGCGTTCGCCTGCCTGGTCGGCGTCGGCATCGGCGACCTGCTGTTCGGTGCGTTGCGACGCCGCAAGGCGAGGAAGTCGACGTGAGCCTCCGTCGCCCGGGCAGGGTGAGCCGAGTGAGGGAGGAGGATTGATGAGGACTTCCGTCGCGCTGGTCTTCGCCCTCGGCCTGTACTGGATGGGACTCAACCAGGGAGCCGAGTCCCCGGACTCGAACGTCAGGGACTTCGTCCCGGTGGCGGTCGTGCTGGTGGCTGCGGCCGTGACGTGGGAGATCGTGGCGCGGGCCGTGCGAGCGCGACGGGCCGACGCCCCGTGAGCGAGGCGCCTCGTGGGCGGGACGGTGTCGGGAGTTGGCACCGGCCCGCCCGCGGGGTGGTCCCCTCGATCGGGCCCGCGGGTGCGGCTCGCGCCCGTACGATGACGGCGTGATTCGTCGATTCGGCTCGGTCCTCGCCGGTGCCGCCCTGCTCCTGTCGGCCGCGGCGTGCACGAGCGAGGAGGAGCCGCTCGCGGCGCCGGCCGACGCGGCGTTCTACACCCCGCCCACCGACCTCTCCTCGTACACGCACGGCGACCTCATCTGGTCGCGCGAGCTCGAGGGCGCGATGGGACTGGAGCAGGCCGACGTCCAGCTGGTCCTCTACGCGCAGCAGGGGGTGGAGGGCGACACCGTGGCCACCTCGGGCTTCGTCGCGATCCCCGAGGGACCCGCCCCGAAGGGTGGCAGGCCCGTCGTCACGTGGGCCCACGGCACCACGGGCATCGCCGACCAGTGCGCCCCCACGCGCGCCGACTCCTCCATCGCCGACCCCGCCGCAATCGGCACCTCGACCACCCGGCTCCAGCGCTGGATCGACACCGGCCACGTGGTCGTGGCCACCGACTACGAGGGTCTCGGCACCCCCGGCGACCACCCGTACCTGATCGGCGCCTCCCAAGGCCGCGCCGTGCTCGACATCGTGCGCGCCGCCCGTCAGCTGGATTCCGACGTCAGCGAGCGCGTCATGACGGCCGGCCACTCGCAGGGAGGCCATGCTGCCCTGTGGGCCAGCTCGATGGCGCCGCACTACGCCCGCGAGCTCGACGTGGTGGGCACGCTGGCCTTCGCGCCGCCGTCGCACATGTCGCTGGCCGCGGAGGTGGGCCTGTCCGGTGAGGTCGCCGTGCCGGCCGCGCTCGTCGCGATGATCCTGCGCGGGCTCGAGGTGGCCTACCCCGGCCAGATCCCGGTCGGCAAGCTGCTGAACGACAAGGGCGTCGCCCTCTACCCCCGCGTGAGCAAGGACTGCCTCGTCGACCTGCTCGCCGCGGACCGCTTCGGCGTCGCGCCCATGACGAGGTTCGCTGCCAGGAACGCCGATGCCGATCTCATCCGGGGCCAGCTCGACGCGAACGACCCCAGCTTCCCCGAGATCCGTGGGCCGATCCTGGTGATCCAGGGCACGGCCGACAGCGTCGTGCCGCAGGTCCTGACCGACTCCCTGGCCAAGGCCTACCGCGCACGCGGGCTCGACCTGACCTACCGCAGGTACCGCGGAGCCGAGCACACCGACGTGATCGACCGCTCGGCCAAGCACGTCGCCGCGTTCACCGAGACGGCGTTCGCGGGCTGAGCCTCAACTCCGCAGGCCGTCCTTGGTGCACAGGTCGCCCAGCTCGTCGGTGGTGCCGTTCTTGAGGTGACCGAAGTACTCCACGGCTCGCTCGCGGTCCCACTGCACCGACATGTCCGCGATGGGCACGGTGCAGCTGCGCCCGTCGCCGCCCATGGCCTTGCCGAGCTTCCACGCGAAGCGGGCGAACGAGAACATCGACACGTCGTCGCCCACGGCGATCGACTCGGCCGTGGTGGTGGCCACCCGGGTGAACGTCCAGGGGTTCAGCACGGTGGCGGGGGACAGGGCCGCGTCGCCGATCGCGCCGATCACCTCGCGCTGGTTCTGGCCACGGGCGATGTCGCCGCTCGCGAACGCCTTGCGGGAGCGGGAGTACGCCAGGGCGGTCTTGCCGTCGACCTCCTGGCAGCCCTTCTCGATGTCGAGCTTCGCGTCCTTGTCCTTGATGTCGTCCTTCGGGCAGACCTCGATGCCGCCCAGGGCGTCGACGACGTCCTCGAGGCCCGTGAAGCCGATCTCGGTGTACCCGTCGACCCGCAGGCCGGTCTCGCTCTCGATGGTCTCGACGAGCAGCGGCGGGCCGCCGAACGCATAGGCCGCGTTGATCTTCGTGCGGCCGTGCCCGGGGATGTCCACGATCGAGTCGCGGGGGATCGAGGTCAGCACGGACGGTCCGCCACCGCCGTAGGTCAGCAGCAGGATCGTGTCGGTGCGACCACGGGACTTGTCCTTGGGGCGCTTGTCGGTGCCGGCCAGCAGCCACGTGGTGGCCTCGTCCTGCGGGCGCTCGCCGTCGGGGGTGGCGTCGACCTTGGTGACCTTCGACCACGCGACCAGCGGGACGATCACCAGGAAGGCGATCCAGGCCACCAGGATCAGCCACAGCAGGCGCAGGCGGCCGCGAGGCTTGGGCTCCTTCGGGGGCTTGGCCCCGCGCTTGCCGGACCCGGGCGGGGGCAGGTTCGGCGGAGGCACCGCGGAGCCCGAGGCCGACGGGCGCGACGCGGGTCGACCGGACTCGTCCTGGTACAGCCAGTCGTATCCGTCCGGATCCTTGGGACCTGAGGGGGGCATGGGGTGAAGGTACCGCGTGGCGCCACGTGGCGATTCCCTCGGCCGGGCATCGGCGCGTCCTCCCGGGGATCGCCCGGGCGCGCTTGATACTGAGGAAACCTACGGACTCTTCCCCACCGTGAGGACACCGATGCACCACGACCGCACGAGCGCCCTGGGCGGCACCTATGCCGACCCGGCGAGCGCCACCGCCAGGATCCGATTCCGGCGCGCCCTGACCCTCGCCGCGATGACCCTGGTGATGCCCGGCTCTGCCCAGCTCGTCCAGGGCAACAAGCGCGTCGGCCGGATCGCGATCCGGATCTGGCTCGCGGTGCTGGCCGTCCTCGTGATCGGCCTCGCGCTCGCGATGATGGACCGCCAGTTCGTCTTCTCGCTGGCCACCAACGCCGCGCTGCTGAGCCTGGGTCGCTGGCTGCTCGTGGCACTCGCGATCGGCTGGGTCGCGCTGATCGTCGACGCGTGGCGACTGGGTCGCCCCCGCGAGCTCGCGCGCCAGCACCTGGCGATCTCCACGGCGTTCCACGCCGCGCTCGTCGTCGGCACGGCCGCCGTGCTGTTCTTCGCGTCGCACACCGTGTCGGTGATGAACGGCTTCACCGACACCGTCTTCGCCTCCAACACCGTCTCCAAGCCGCACGACGGCCGCTACAACGTGCTGCTCATGGGCACCGACTCGGGCAAGGACCGCTCCGGGATGCGCCCCGACTCGATCAACGTCGCCAGCATCGACGCCGAGACGGGCAAGGCCGTGCTCATCGGTCTGCCGCGCAACCTGGAGAACGTCCCCTTCCCGAAGGGCTCGCCGATGCGCCAGGAGTTCCCGAACGGGTTCGACTGCGACGGCTGCTACCTCAACGCCGTGAACACGTGGGCCAACGACCACGCCGACCTGTTCGACTCGAAGGAGCCGGGCATCGACGCCACGATGGACGCCGTCGAGACGATCACGGGCCTGAAGCTCAACTACTACGCGCTGGTGAACATGAAGGGCTTCTCCAAGCTCATCGACGCGGTCGGCGGCGTGGAGATCAACGTGCGCGAGCGCACCGCCATCGGCGGCATCGGCTCGCCGATCCGCGGATACATCGAGGCGGGGGAGCAGAAGCTGTCGGGCGACAAGGCCCTCTGGTACGCCCGCTCCCGCGTGGAGAACGACGACTGGTCGCGGATGGGCCGCCAGAAGTGCGTCATGAACGCGATGGTGCGCCAGCTCAACCCGCAGAAGGTCATCACGAACATGCAGGACATCGCCACCTCCAGCTCGGCGATGCTGCACACGAGCATCCCGCGCCAGGACCTCAGCGTCTTCATGGATCTCGCGCTCAAGACGAAGTCCCAGCCGATCTCGTCGGTCTCGCTGGTCCCGCCGGTGATCTACACGGGCAACCCCGACTACGACAAGGTCCGCCGCCTCGTCTCGGACGCCGTGGGCAGCTCCGAGGCCCGCGAGGAGGTCCAGAAGTCGGCCCTCGTCACGGCGAAGCTGCCCCCGATCGAGGTCGGCGGCGAGGCGACGAAGAAGGACCCGCGCAAGGCGAACCGCAGCGCCGATCTCGACGCGAGCTGCTGACCCCACCCCACGATGTCCCGGCATTGGGAACCGGAGGGTTTAATGGGGCGTCGGTCGCACGCAGGCGACCGGTCGGCAGGAGAGGGAACGGCGTGAGCGCTCTGGGAACACGACCCACCCGGGTCGCGCAGCGGGGTGGGCTGCGCCGTGCGCTGCTGCTGATCCTGGGCACCGTGGTGTGGCCGGGCATCGCCCAGTTCCTCGCCGGCGCCCGCCGCCTGGGCGCGGTCGTGATGATCCTGTGGGTCGCCGCGATCACCGCCGGGCTCGTGATGTGGTTCCGGTTCCGCCCCGACCGCGCGCAGGTCATCGACTGGCTCACCGATCCGTCGGTGCTGCAGGTGGCCCGCGTCGCCGGCCTCGTCCTGGCGATCGGGTGGATGTTCCTGTTCGTCGACGCGTGGCGCCTCGCGCTCGTCCGCAGCCTCGGCTGGTGGCGCCTCGGGGTGATCTCGGTCATCAACGTCACGATCGTCGCGCTGGTCACCTCGACCACCTACCTGGGGTGGAACACCGTGACCGCGTCGAAGGACGTCGTCGAGCAGGTCTTCCACGAGACCGAGGTGAAGTCGCCCCTCCAGGGCCGCTACAACATCCTGCTGCTCGGCGCCGACTCCGGCGACGACCGCACCGGCCTGCGCCCCGACTCGATCAACCTCGTCAGCATCGACGCCGAGACCGGCGTGCCCGTGATGGTGTCGCTGCCGCGCAACCTTCAGAACGTGCCGTTCCCCGAGGACTCCCCGATGCGGGCGGTCTACCCCTACGGCTACAACTGCGGTTCCGAGTGCCTGCTGAACGCCGTGCACACGGCCGCATCCGGCCGTCCCGACCTCTACCCCAAGAGCAAGGACCCGGGCCTGGACGCCACGCTCGAGGCCGTCGAGGGCGTCACCGGGCTCAAGGTCAACTACTACGTGCTCGTGAACATGAAGGGCTTCTCCAGCCTCGTGGACGCCACCGGCGGCGTGACGATGGACATCAAGGAGCCCATCGCGATGTTCGGCAAGGACGACGCCTGGAAGCAGGTGTACATCCAGCCCGGCAAGCAGAAGCTCAACGGCAAGGAGGCGCTCTGGTACGGGCGCAGCCGCGTGCAGTCCGACGACTACACACGCATGGGCCGCCAGAAGTGCCTCATGCAGGCGATGCTCGAGCAGCTGAGTCCCGAGCAGGTCGTGCTCAACGCGGGCAAGATCGCCACGAGCTCGGCCCAGATGCTCAGCACCGACATCCCCGCCTCGGAGCTGGGGGCGTTCGGCGACCTGGCCCTCAAGGCCAAGGACCGCCAGATCGCCACCCTCTCGGTGGTGCCGCCGGAGTACTCCACGGTCACGCCGAACTTCGAGCAGATCCGCGCCGACGTGGCGAAGCTGGTGGCCAAGAGCGAGCGCCAGCAGAAGAAGCAGGCCCAGCAGTCGTCGCCGACGACGGCCACGCCGACCACCGAGGCGACGACGGAGGCTCCGACCACCGAGCCGACCACGAAGTCGCCGACCGAGGCCAACAACACCGAGGACCTCGCCGCGTCCTGCTGACGCACTCGCGGTGAGTGCGCGGGGGCTGGGGTCAGCGCGTCTCTTCGTAGGCGGCGATGACCTCGTCGGGGTCGCCGTCCATCATCAGCTCGCCCTTCTCGATCCAGATCACGCGGTTGCACGTGTCGCGGATCGACTGCATCGAGTGGCTCACCAGGAACACCGTGCCCGCGTTGTCGCGGATCTCGCGGATGCGCTGCTCGCTGCGCTTGCGGAATTTCCGGTCGCCCACGGCCAGCGCCTCGTCGACGATGAGGATCTCGTGGTTGCGGATCGTGGCGATCGCGAACTTCAGGCGGGCGGTCATGCCCGAGGAGTACGTGCGCATGGGCAGGTCGATGAACGGGCGGATGCCGGCGAAGTCGACGATCTCCTCGTAGCGCTCCTCGATCTCGGCCTTGGAGAAGCCCAGGGCCAGGCCGCCCAGGATGACGTTGCGCTGCCCGGACAGGGGCTTGATGAGGGCCGCGCCCACGCCGAGCATGCTCGGGCGCGAGCTGGCGTAGATGGCGCCGCGCGTGGCGGGGGTGAGTCCGGTGATGGCGCGCATCAGGGTGGACTTGCCCGAGCCGTTGGAGCCGATCACGCCGATGCTGTCGTTCTCGTACGCGGTGAACGAGATGCCCTTGAGGGCGTGCACGGTGCGGGTCCGCTTGGCGCGGCGCAGCAGCCCGCCGCGGTCGGCATCGGTGGCGCGCTTGCCGGTGGCGAAGACGCGGTACTCGACGTGCAGGTCCTGCACGACGACGACGGGGCGACGCTCCTCGTCGGTGCCGGAGGTCTCGTGGGACTCAGTCGACGCGACCATAGCGCTCCTCCGCGGCCCAGAAGAAGACCGTGCCGATCACGAGCAGGCCGATCGACCAGACGGCGATGATGGGCCAGAACTGCATCCGCACGTCGTACAGCGGGTCCGAGTCCAGCAGCAGCTCACGCGAGAGGCTCAGGAAGGCGTAGAGCGGCTGGTACTGGACGACGTCCAGCAGCCAGGGGTTGCCCTCGAAGCGGATGTCGAAGCTGAAGAAGATGCCGGTCGTGTAGAAGAAGAACCGCGTGATGAACGGGAGCAGGTTCGACAGGTCCGGCAGGTGCACGGTGAGCCGCGCGGTGATGAGGGCGACGCCGAGGCAGAACAAGAAGTACAGGGCCGTCAGCGGAAGCATCAGCAGCCAGTTCCACGTGGGCAGGTGACCCATGACGACCAGGAAGATCATCAGCAGCCCGATCGTGGGCACCAGCTGGAGGAACTTCTGCACGACCACCGAGATCGGCAGTGCCATCCGGGGGAACGCGAGGCTCTGCACGAGCGCCTGGTTCGACGTGATCGACTTCGATCCGCTGCCCATGCAGGCGGAGAAGAACTCGAACATGAACACGCCGATGATCAGGAACGCCACGAAGTCCGGGACGGACTTCGTGCTGGCCATCAGGATGCCGAAGACGATGCCGAAGACCGCGGCGTTGAGGATCGGCTTGAGGACGATCCACAGCATGCCCAGGCGCTGGCGCTGGTTCTCGGCCTCGATGCGGAACTTCGCCAGGGAGACGATGAAGTCCTTGCGTTGCGCGACGCCCCGCAGATATTCCGACAGCGGGGGTCGGCCGCCCACCCGGGTCAGGCCGTGGGCCTGCGGGTCGTCGACCGTTGGGGTCATGCGTGGTTCCTGTCGTGATGAGTCGCGGGCATCGGCGGGCGGCCCGGATGCCCCGTCGAGTCTAGGGCACCGACCATCGCCGTCCGGGTCACCGTCCCTCCTCGCCGAGCCGCGCGTGCTCCTGCGCCGCGATGCGCGCGAGGTCGTCGGGTCCGCCGCCGGCGACCATCACCAGCGAGCCGCCTCCCGCGAGCGCCGCCGCGAGGTCGGCGGCGTCGTCGGCGACCGGCTGCGGCTCGCGCACGATCCGGTCGGCGAGAGCCGGACCGGCGAGCAGCCCGGCGTGCGTCGCCGTGCGCGCGCCGAGGTCGAGCGCGAGGTCGTCCGGCGCCGGTGGGTCGAGGTCGATGAAGACGTCGGGGCTCGACGGGACGTGGACCGCGACGTCGAGGAAGCCGTCCGGCTCGGTGGGGAACCGGCCCCCGAGGGGACGCAGGGAGGCGGCGAGCCGCACGGGCTCGGCGGCCTCGAGGTCGGGTCCGGCCAGGCCGATGTCGGCGGCCTCGTCGGTCACGACCGCGCCGACCCGCCAGGCGCCCAGGATCCACACGTAGCGCAGCCAGTGACTCGGCAGGCCGATCCGGATCCGGGTGCCGCGTCCGGCGTCGAGCTCGTCGACGAGGAAGTTGGCGACCTTGGCGACCCAGTTGGCCAGCGTCACCCCGCTGAGCTCCACGCGCTCGCCCGTGCCGACGTCGTAGTACGTCACCACGGGGGTGGGGGTGGGGCGAAGTACGGTGGCGAGAGTCGTGGTCACGCCTCGACGCTAGCGCGGTCCCTGGAGTCGCGACACGCCGAGGAATGCCTGACATTTGCTATTCGGCTTGACGTTTGGCAGGCAGACGTCTGTAATTACAGACATGTCATTAGTCGGTTGGATCGAGGGCGACGACCCCGAGCTCATGTGGCAGGAGCGCGCGCTGTGCGCTCAGACCGACCCCGAGTCGTTCTTCCCCGAGAAGGGCGGCTCCACGCGGGAGGCCAAGCGTGTGTGCCTGAGCTGCGACGTCAAGGGTGAGTGCCTGGAGTACGCACTGGCCCACGACGAGCGCTTCGGCATCTGGGGTGGACTGTCCGAGCGAGAGCGTCGCAAGCTCAAGAAGCGCGCCTGATCGAGAGCGCTCCTTCGACACCTGGTGGTTCGAGGCAACCGCCTAGGGTGGCGATCATGCACGACGACGAGCCCCTGGACGAGCCGGTCGCGGCGTGGCGTTCGCGCCCCCCGACCGTCGTCGCCGTCCTCGTCGCCCACCGCGGCTCGCGGTGGCTGCCCCAGACCTTGGCCTCGCTCGACCGGCTCCACCACCGTCCCGACCACCTCGTGCTGGTCCATGACGACAGTGACCCCGCCACCCGCGATCTCCTGACCGGCCACGCCGGCGCGAGCCGGATCGTCCAGGCACCGCCGCGGCTCGGCTTCGGCGGGCAGGTCGCCGCCGCGCTCGAGGCCGAGACCGAGGCCTACGACTGGATCTGGTTGCTGCATGACGACCAGATCTGCGATCCCGACGCCCTCTCCGGACTCCTCGACGAGGCCACCGCCGATCCCGACATCGGCGTCGTCGGCCCCAAGGTGCGGGAGTGGCCCTCGCTGAAGCGCCTGCTCGAGGTGGGTCTCACCGTCACCGGCACCGGCCAGCGCGAGACCATGCTCGAGTCCGGCGAGCCCGACGCGGGTCAGCACGACCGCCCGCGCGACGTCCTCGCGGTGGGCTCGGCCGGCATGCTCGTGCGCCGCGACGTCTGGGAGAGCCTCGGCGGCACCGACCCCCGGCTCCCGCTGTTCTTCGACGACATCGACTTCGGCTGGCGCGCGAACCGCGCCGGCTACCGCGTACGCACCGCGCCGCGAGCGATCGTGTTCCACGCCGAGGCCAGCAGCAACAAGCGGCGCGTCCGGCGCAAGGGCGTCCGCGAGCACGCGGGCGAGCGCCGCGCCGCCGCGCTGCACACGATGCTGGCCAACAGCGACGCGCTGCGGTTCCTCCCCATGAGCATCCGCCTGTTCCTCGGCTCACTGCTGCGGTTCCTCGGCTTCGTCGTCGGCAAGGACCTGCGGTCGGCGCGCGGCGAGATCATGGCGATGGTCACGGTGTTCGCGAACCCGGGTCCCATGATCGCCGCCCGCCGCCGCCGCAAGCCGCTGGTCCGGCGCTCCAACCGCGAGCTCGGCGACCTGTTCGCACCCTTCTGGATGCCCTACCAGCACGGCCTCGACCTCGCCGCCTCCACGATGCAGGCGGTCGTGCGGCCCGAGTCCGTCGAGTCGCTCGGGCTGCGCACGATCGGCGTCCCGGAGGACGACGAGGAGGATCCGGTCGTCGTCGACCAGCCGCCGTGGTGGCGCCGCCGTCCGTGGCTGACCTGGGTCATCGTGCTCCTCGTCGGCTCGCTCGTCGCCGCTCGGTCCGTCGCCGCCGGCCAGCTGTTCAGCCCGGTCCTCCCCGCCTCCCCTGACTCGGTCACGGCGTGGTGGGGCCTGCTGTTCGAGCGCTCGCACGCGGTCGGCCTCGGCAGCGCCGACGTCGCGCCCGCCTACGTGGTCCCGCTCGCCGCGGTCGGTCTGCTCGCGTGGTTCGCTCCCGGAGCGATCCCGTGGATCCTCACCGTCCTGGCGGTGCCGTTCGCGGCCCTGACGGCCCACCGCTTCGGCCGTCTCGTCAGCGACGACCGCGGGGTGCGCATGACGTGGGCCGTCTCCTACGGCCTCGTCGTCGCCGTCACCGGCGCGGTCTCCGGCGGCCGTCTCGGCACGGTGATCGTGCTCGTGGTGGCTCCGCTGTTCGCCAACGTCCTGCTGCGGCTCGTGCTCGAGCCGACGTGGACCCGAGCGGTGCTCGTCGGGCTGTGGATCGCACTCGTCGCCGCGTTCGCGCCCGTCGCGTGGGCGCTCGGGATCGTGGCGCTCGTGGTCAGCGCCCTGCTGGTGCGTCCCGCCGCGCGGTACCTCGCGCTCAGCGCCGTCGTGGGCACCGCGCTGCTCGGACCGTGGCTCCTCGACCGCGTCCTCTCGGGGCGCATCTGGTGGGAGGCCGGCAACCCCGTCGACGCGCCCGCCTCCGCGTGGGACGTCGTCACCGGGACGGGCGGCGGACCCGGGGCCGCGCCGTGGTGGATCGCGGTGCCGCTGCTGGTGCTGGCCGTCGCCGCGCTCGTGCCCGAGGCCACCCGTCGTTCGGTCACCGGCGCCTGGATCGTCGCGGTCGTCGGCCTGGCCGCCGGACTGCTCGCGTCCGTCTCGACCTACGTGCCCTTCCCCGGCGCACCCGCGGTGCGGGCCTGGGCCGGGCTGGGTGCCGGGCTGTGGCTGGGCGGCCTGCTCACCGCCGTGCTCTTCGCGTGGCCCGTCCTGCGCACCCGACGCCACCGCCGCTGGCGGCGCCCCGCGATCGCCCTGCTCGCCGCGTTCCCGATCCTGGCCGGCAGCTGGCTCGTCGTCCGGGGGATCGACGACCCGCTCGAGTCCGGCGACGCCCGGGTGGTGCCGGCCTTCCTGGCGGCCCGTCCCGGCACCACGGTCGTCCTCACCGGCGACTCCGAGTCCGGCATCGTCGCCGACGCGGTCGTCGGCCCCGGCCCCTACCTCGGCGCGGAGGCACTGCGCACCACCGCGGAGCGCGAGGAGCGGCTGCACGACACGGTCGTCTCGCTCGTCACGACGCCCACGCGCGACGACGTCGACGAGCTGGCCCGGCTCGGGGTCGACAGCATCTACGCCCCGGACGTGGACCTGGACCTCGCGCGCCGCATCGACGCTGCCCCCGGACTGGCCCCGAAGGGCAGCGACTCGCCCGACTCGCGGGTGTGGTCGGTGACCTCCGACGTGGAGGCTGAGCCCGCACCCGAGGCAGGTCCCGCCCGCCCGTGGCTCGCGGGGCTGTGGGTCCTGGCGTGGCTCGGCGCGTTCGTGGGTGCCCTGCCGGTGCGCCGCACCGTGGCCTCGCCCGACGAGGAGGACGACGCATGACCACGCGATTCCCCGTGCGCTACATCCTTCCCGTGATCGCGCTCCTGCTCGTCGGAGCGGTCTGGTTCGTGCCCGAGCCGGAGCCGCCCGTCGTCGCCGGGGGCAGCCAGACCGTGGAGGTGCGCCAGACCGTCTGGGCCTGCCCCGTGCAATCGGGCTGGACCGTGGCCGCCGGCCAGGTCGCGCCCGGCACCGAGGCCGTGGCCCGGCCCATCCCGAAGGAGGCGGCCGCCGACCCCGTGTGGGCGCAGGCCGACCGTTGGCGCACGGCCGAGCCGGGCGGTGACGCCCTCGTGCTCGAGCAATCCGGCGAGGGCTCCGGCTCGGTCGGCTACGTCGCCGGAACCACGCGGGGCGACGCCGTGCTCGGCTCGTGCCCGCCGGTGGTCGACGAGGCCTGGTTCACCGGACTCGGCGACCGAGGACGGTCCGGCGCGACGATCACGCTGGTCAACCTCGGCGAGAACCGTGCCGTCGCCGACCTGACGTGGTGGGGCACGAACGGCCCGATCCAGTCGCTCGACACCTCGGGTCTCGTCGTCGAGGCGGGGGAGCGACGGGAGATCGAGGTCGACCAGGTCGCCGCGGGCGAGGGAGCCGTTGCGGCGCACGTGTCCCGCCGGCGCGGTTCGCTCACGGCCATGGCCCTCGACGCGGGTCCGGGCGGTGCCGACCTCCTCACGCCGGCACCCGGTCCCGCCACCGAGCAGGTGCTGGCCGGTCTGCCCGAGGGCGACGGCACGCGCCTCGCCCTGGTCAATCCCGGCACCTCCACGGCCCACGTCGCGGTCGCGGTGCGCGGCCCGGAGGGATCCTTCGCGGCCCAGGGGCTGGAGGACGTGGCGGTCGAGCCCGAGTCGACGCGGGTGGTGGCGATCCCCGGTTCGGTCGACCTCGACCGCGCCTCGCTGGCGATCTCGTCCGACCTCCCGGTGGTGGCCTCGGCGACGGTCGAGACCGACGGCGACGTCGCGCGGATCGCGCCGGCTCCCTCGCTCGCCGGGCCCGCGATCGTGCCCGTCCGGCTCGGAGGCACCGCAGTGCGCACCGTGCTGACGAGCAAGGAGGCGGCCGAGGTCGAGGTGGAGGCGTTCTCGGCCTCGATGGAGTCACTCGGCACGAGCCAGGTGGTGCTCCAGGCCGGCGCCTCGGCGCTCGTCCCGGCGCCCGAGGGCCGACCGGCCTACCTCGTGCTGACGCCCAAGAAGGGGCAGCAGGTGATGGCCGGGGCGTGGCAGGCCGACGGCGACCGCGTGGCCGCCACGCCGGTGCGCCCGGCGCCCGTCTCGGTGGTCGCCCCGGGCGTCTCGGTGCGCTGAGCGCCGCTCAGAGGCGCGGGTCGAGGTCCTCGGGGTCGTGGTGCCAGACCTCGCCGAGCCGCGTCAGCAGGACGGTCCAGACCATCTCCTCGAGATCGGCGGCGGTGCGGGATCGGCCGACCACGGGCAGCCGGTAGATCACGATGCGGAAGCCGCCGGGGGCCGTGTTCACGATGCTGCGCGGCACCGGCTCGTCCCAGCCGGGCGGCAGCAGCGGAGCCTCCTCGACGACGACCTCGACGTGGTCGGGCTCGCGCGCGAAGTGGTGGTCGAGCCGGGTGAGCACCTCGGCGACGAGGTCGTCGAAGGCCTCGCGGGGGTTGCGGTGGGCCGGCGCCCCGCGCGGCGAGAGCGGGCCGGGCAGCGACATCACGCCCCGCGGACCGCGGCCGCGACGGTCGCGCGCCCGGCCGGGGCGGGGGCCGTGGACCTCGGGTGCGGGTCCGGGTTCGCTGGCCATCCGGTGAGCCTACTGCGGGCGGCTGGGCCGGCGGGTTAACCTCGCCCTCGTGGGACTGCAACGTCGATGCTCGCGCGCAGGCTGCCCGAACTCCGCGGTGGCCACCTTGACGTACGTGTACGCCGACTCGGTGGCCGTGCTCGGTCCGCTGGCGACCTATGCCGAGCCCCATGCGTACGACCTGTGCTCGCGACACGCCGAGCGTCTCTCCGCGCCGCAGGGGTGGAGCGTCGTGCGGCTGGCTCCGGAGTTCACCGAGCCCGAGCCCACGCACGACGATCTGGTCGCACTCGCCGAGGCCGTCCGCGAGGCCGGCCGCCCGGCCCCCGAGCACACCCCCGACGAGGCCTCGCCCGTGCTGCGGCTGGTGCGCGACGACTCGGCTACGGTGGTCCCGTGAACCTCGATCCAGCCCTCGTCGAGATCCTGGTGTGCCCGCAGTGCCGCTCCGGCCTGTTCGTGGACGCGCAGGCCGACGAGCTCGTGTGCAACGGATGCGCCCTCGCGTACCCGGTTCGCCGCGACGTCCCGGTCATGCTGGTCGACGAGGCGCGTCCGCTCGACGTCTCCTGATCTGTGTCGCAAGTGTCGAATGGGACGCCCGGGGGCGTCGACTCGACTACCATTCGTAGTGATCTGAGATGACTGAGCCGACCGCAATTCCCCAGCGCGAGGCCATGGTCGAGAACGGTTTGCTCCAGGGCCTGTCGGCGCTGGCGTCGGCCGTTGTCTCCATGCCCTTGGAACTCGAGGTGCCCGGCGTCGAGCGCGACCGGGCACTGCAACGAGAGATCGCCGAGCAACTCGGCGACTACGTCGTACCCCGGCTCGAGCACATCGGTGCGCCGCTGCTGGTCGTCGTGGGCGGTTCGACCGGTGCCGGCAAGTCCACCCTGGTCAACTCCATCGTCGGCCGGCGCGTCTCCGCGACGGGCGTCCTGCGCCCCACCACCCGCACCCCGGTGCTGGTCCACCACCCCGCCGACACCGAGTGGTTCCGGTCGGGTCGCATCCTTCCCGAGGTCGTCCGCACCGGCTCGAACAGCCGTCGCGCCAACACGATCCGCCAGATCGCCAGCTCCACCCTGTGGCCCGGCGTGGCCGTGCTCGACGCCCCCGACTTCGACTCGATCGACGAGACCAACCGCGACATGGCCGAGCAGCTGCTGGGTGCCGCCGACCTGTGGCTCTTCGTCACGTCGGCGGCGCGCTACGCCGACCAGGTCCCGTGGGACTACCTGCGCCGGGCCGCCGACCGGAGCGCCTCGATCGCCGTGGTGCTGGACCGCACGTCGCCGGAGGCGCTCGTCGAGGTGCGCCGTCACCTCGCGCGGATGCTCAGCGAGCACGGCCTGGCCGACGTCGCGCTGTTCTCGGTGCCCGAGTCCACGCCCGACGCCGAGGGCGTCCTGCCGCCCGATGACGTCGCCCCGGTCGTCTCGTGGCTGCGCGCGCTCGCCGACGACGAGGCCCAGCGCCGCGAGATCGTCCTCAAGACCCTGCAGGGCGCGATCCTGCACGACATCGAGTCGTCCCGCCTGCTCGAGACGGCCCTCACGCGCCAGGTCGACGCGGCCGCGCAGCTGCGCAAGGACGTCGAGTCGGTGTACTTGGCGTCGCACGCCGACCTGATGACCGCCGCCACCGACGGCTCGATGCTGCGGGGCGAGGTGCTGGCCCGCTGGCAGGACTTCGTCGGCTCCGGCGAGATCTTCCGCAAGCTCGAGCGCACCGTCGGCACGTGGCGCGACCGGATCTTCCGGCGCAAGCCCACCACGCCGGAGGAGGTCGAGGAGGCCGCCGTCTCGGGCCTGCACCTGCTGATCCTCGACCGCGCCGAGCGTGCGGCCGAGGAGGTCGCGCGGGCGTGGGACGCCTCCGAGGCCGGGCACGTCCTGCTCGACAGCCAGCGCGGCCTCGACCGGGCGTCCCGCGACGTGCGGGTCCGTGCCGAGCGCATCGCGCGCGAGTGGCGCGAGGCGGTGTTCGAGCTCGTGGCCGAGCAGGGTGCCGACAAGAAGTCCAAGGCCCGCGCGCTGTCGCTCGGCGTCAACGCCACGGGCGTCACGCTCATGGTCGTGGTCTTCGCCGGCACCGCTGGGCTCACCGGCGCCGAGATCGGCATCGCGGGCGGCACCGCCGCGGCCGGACAGGCCGTGCTCAACGCTGTCTTCGGCGACCAGGCCGTCCGTGCGCTGGCCGAGCAGGCCGGGCGCGACCTCTCCCGTCGACTGGAGGACCTCTTGGAGTCCGAGGCCGAGCGCTACCTCGACCTGCTGCCCGACCCCGACGCCCTCGAGGCCGCGCACTGGCGCCTCCAGTCGGCGGTCGACTCGGTCGACGCACCCCGGGGGAGGAGGGTTCGATGAGTGAGCGCCAGCGAGCGAACCATTCCGAATCACGAATCGCGACACCGGCCTACCCTGCACTTTCCGAGGCGGTGGCGCGATGAGCGCGTTGGACGAGCGGGTCACTGCGCTGAAGTCGGCCATCGAGGCCGCCGGTGACGTGATCGATCCCGCCCTCGCGGGTCCGGCCGAGGCCACGTTCACGCACGCCCAGGAGCGTCTCGACCTGTCGACCCAGCACACGGTCGTCGTGCTCGCGGGCTCCACCGGCTCGGGCAAGTCCTCGCTGTTCAACCGCCTGGCGGGGCTCGAGCTGGCCGAGGTCGGCTACCTGCGGCCCACCACCTCCACCCCCCTGGCCTGCGCGTGGGGGCCGGCCGGCGCCACCGAGCTGCTCGACTGGATCGGCGTCGCCCGCCGTGACCAGATCACCCGTCGCAGCGTGCTCGATGCCCCGCGCGACGACGCCTTCGAGGGGCTCGTCCTGCTCGACCTGCCCGACCACGACTCGGTCGTCACGTCCAACCAGGAGGTCGTCGACCACGTCGCGCGCTACGCCGACCTGTTCGTGTGGGTCCTCGATCCGCAGAAGTACGCCGACTCCGCGATCCACGCGCGCTACATCACGCCGCTGGCCACGCACGCGGACGCGTCGCTGGTGGTGCTGAACCAAGCCGACCGGCTGAACGAGACCGACCTGAAGATGGCCATGGACGACCTCGAGCTGATCCTCGAGCGCGAGGGCTTCGCGGGCGTTCCCGTCATCGCCACGAGTGCCGTCACCGGCGCCGGTCTGCCCGAGCTGCGGGCCGAGATCGGCCGGCGCATCAAGTCCAAGCGGGCCTCGCAGGCGCGCCTCGTCGGCGACGTCCGGCAGGTCGCCCGGCGGCTGGCCGAGGCCGGGGGAGTCGAGCCGGTGCCCGGTCTCGAGCGCCCCGTCCGCGACTCCCTGGTCGAGACGTTCGTCGCCTGTGCCGGCGTGCCGCAGATCGCCGACGCCGTGGAGGACTCGATGGCCCGCCGTGCCGTCGTCGCCACCGACTGGCCGCTGATCGGCTGGGTGGGACGGCTGCGCCACGACCCGCTGCGCGAGCTCGGCTTCGGCCGCTCGGCACGCGACGCGGTCGCCGACACCATGCCCATCTCGCCCTCGGTGCAGCGCGCCCGCGCCGACCTGGCCCTGCGTGAGGCCACCGAGGTGGCCACCGAGGGCATGTCGCGCCCCTGGCGCGCCTCGGTGATCGACGCGATCGTGGGCGAGGGTGCCCGCGACGTGATCGACGAGCTCGACGAGGCGGTGGCCGGGGTCGACCTGGGCATCAAGCGCCAGCCGCTGTGGTGGACCGCCGTCGGCGCCCTCCAGTGGTTCACGTTCCTCGCCGTCATCGCCGGAGCGGGCTGGGCCGTGGCCTCGATCTTCGGCCTGGTGGAGCCCGACCCGTGGGAGGGTGCGCCGCGCCCCCTCGGCCTGAGCCTGCCGCTGCTGCTAGTAGCCGGGGGACTGCTGTTCGGGGTGATCCTGACGCTGGTCTCGCGCTGGCTGGGCGGTGTGGGCGCGCGCCGGGCCGGTGCGCGGGCCGAGAAGAAGCTCACCGAGGCGATCAACCGCACCACCGAGCGCATCGTCGTCGCGCGGCTGCGCAGCGAACTCGACCGGTACGACCGCTGGCGCAACGGCCTGGCCACCGCCGGCCGCTGACCGCTGCCGGTCGGCCGGGGTGCCGGTGTTCTCGCTAGGCTGGGGGACATCATGGCTGACTACGTTCTCTCTCTGCGCAACGTCCGCAAGGCCCACGGCGACAAGGTCGTCCTCGACGACGTCACCCTCTCGTTCCTCCACGGGGCGAAGATCGGTGTCGTGGGCCCCAACGGCATGGGCAAGTCCACCCTGCTCAAGCTGATGGCCGGCCTCGACCAGCCCAACAACGGCGACCTCGTGCGCGACCCCGACGCCTCGGTCGGCATGCTCCAGCAGGAGCCGCCGCTCACCGAGGGCAAGACCGTCCTCGAGAACGTCGAGGAGGCCGTGTCCGACATCAAGGGCAAGATGAAGCGCCTCGAGGAGGCGTACGCCGAGATGGGCGAGCCCGACGCCGACTACGACGCCCTCATGGCCGAGACCGGCGACCTGCAGACGTACCTGGACAACACGAACGCGTGGGACATCGACAGCCGCCTCGAGCAGGCCATGGACGCGCTGCGCTGCCCGCCCACCGACGCGATCGTCGACAACCTCTCCGGTGGTGAGCGCCGCCGCGTCGCACTGTGCAAGCTGCTGCTCCAGCAGCCCGACCTGCTGCTGCTCGACGAGCCCACCAACCACCTGGACGCCGAGAGCGTGCAGTGGCTCGAGGGTCACCTGAAGAGCTACCCGGGCGCCGTGCTGGCCGTCACCCACGACCGGTACTTCCTCGACAACGTCGCCGAGTGGATCGCCGAGGTCGACCGCGGCCAGATCCACGGCTACGAGGGCAACTACTCGACCTACCTCGAGACGAAGAAGGACCGCCTCAAGATCGAGGGCCAGAAGGACGCGAAGCGCGCCAAGATGCTCGAGCGCGAGCTCGAGTGGGTCCGCTCGAACGCCAAGGGCCGCCAGACGAAGAGCAAGTCGCGTCTGGCCCGCTACGAGGAGCTCGCCGCCGAGGCGGAGAAGGCGCGCAAGATCGACACCACCGACATCAACATCCCGGCGGGTCCGCGCCTGGGCGACGTGGTGCTGGACGCGCGGGACCTGACCAAGGGCTTCGAGGACCGGATCCTGTGGGACGACATCAGCTTCACGCTGCCGCGCGCCGGCATCGTGGGCGTCGTCGGCCCCAACGGCGTCGGCAAGACCACGCTGTTCCGGATGATCACCGGCAACGAGGAGCCCGACTCGGGCGAGCTCGAGGTCGGCAAGACCGTCAAGATCAGCTACGTCGACCAGAACCGCTCGAACATCGACCCGAACAAGAACGTCTGGGAGGTCGTCTCGGAGGGCCTGGACTTCATCAAGGTCGCGAACTTCGAGATGAACAGCCGCGCTTACGTGGCGTCGTTCGGCTTCAAGGGCTCGGACCAGCAGAAGAAGGCCGGCGTGCTCTCCGGTGGTGAGCGCAACCGCCTGAACCTGGCGCTGACGCTCAAGCAGGGCGGCAACATGCTGCTGCTCGACGAGCCCACCAACGACCTCGACGTCGAGACCCTGTCGTCCCTCGAGGACGCGCTGCTGGACTTCCCCGGCTGCGCCGTGGTCACCTCGCACGATCGCTGGTTCCTCGACCGCATCGCCACGCACATCCTGGCGTGGGAGGGCACCGAGGAGAACCCGGGCCACTGGTTCTGGTTCGAGGGCAACTTCGCATCCTACGAGGCCAACAAGATCGAGCGCCTCGGCGAGGAGGCGGCCCGCCCGCACCGCGTCACGCACCGCCGCCTGACCCGCGACTGACCGAGGGCCGAGCTCGCTCTGCGGGCGACCGCTCGAGGTGGTTGAGGTGCGAGGGCGCTTCGCGCCCGAAGCCTCGAAACCTCGTCAGGATGCGAGGAGCCGGTCCCGCGACCTAGAAGACGCGGCCGCCGATCGCGTCCTGGATCGCGTCCATCACGCGCTTGGTGGCCGCGAGGTCCTCGTCGGAGCACTGGTCGATCAGGTACTCGCGTACGCCACGCACATGGGTGTGGGCCGCGGTGGCGAGCAGCTCGAACCCCTTGTCGGTGAGCACGGCGGTGACGCCGCGGCCGTCGGTGCCGCACTGGATGCGCAGGACGATGCCGTCGCGCTCGAGCCGGCTGATCGTGTGGGTGATGCGGCTGCGCGAGTGCGACAGCGCCGCGGCGAGGTCGGCCATCCGGATCGACCGGTCGGGTGCCTCGGAGAGCCGCACGAGGATCTCGTACTCCGACATCGAGAGGCCGTGCTCGGTGCGCAGGTCGCGGTCGAGGCGGTCCATCAGCACGGTCGTGCCGCCCAGGAACGAGCGCCACGCGCTCTGTTGGGTCTCGTCGAGCCAGCGCGTGTCGTTGACGGTGGCGATGGGCAGATCACTCATGTGAACTAGTTTACATCTTCAACGACTTGATTGAAAGTTCAATCATGCTGTAGAGTCAAACTTGTTGAACGATCAACAGCATGATCGAACCCACAGACTTCAGGAGAATTCATGAGCGACATCACCACGGGCACCTGGCAGCTGGACCCCACGCACACGGAGATCGGCTTCACCGTGCGCCACATCATGAGCAAGGTGCGCGGCAAGTTCGAGAAGTTCGAGGGCACCATCGTCACCGGCGAGGACGTCACCGCGTCCACCGCGACCGCGACGATCGATCTCTCCTCGATCAACACCGGCACCGCCGACCGTGACAACCACCTGCGCTCGGGTGACTTCTTCAACGTCGAGAGCACCCCGACGATGACGTTCGTGTCCACCGGCGTCGTGCGCAAGGGCGATACCGACTTCGTCGTCACCGGCGACCTGACCATCAAGGACGTCACCAAGCCCGTCGAGCTCGCGGTCGAGTTCCTCGGCGAGGGCAAGGATCCGTGGGGCGGCACGCGCATCGGCGTCGAGGCCACCGGTCAGATCAGCCGCAAGGAGTTCGGCATCGACTTCAACATCCCGCTCGAGGGCGACAAGGTCATGATCGGCGACAAGATCTCGCTGCAGATCAACGCCGAGGCGGTCCTGCAGGCCTGACCTGCACCCAGTCCGAAAGGGCCCGCGACGCATCCCCCCGGCGTCGCGGGCCCTTTCTTCGCGCCCGGAGACGTCCAAGTTGAAACGGAACTCAAGTATGGTGATCCCGACCGACGGGTGACGTGGCTCACCCGGTCGTGGAAACGATGCGTCCAGGAGGAGTGCCAGGTGACGATCATGCGGTCACCCGCGCTCCTCGGGAGATGCACCGGACGACCGAGGTCGTCATGACCGAGGTGCGTGGCCCGGCGACCGCCCAGATTCTCGGACTACCGGCTGCCGCCGTTCGGACGCTGGTCCTCGGCTTCCTGGCCAGGGTTCCGGCCGGTGCGCTCGGACTGGTGATCGTGCTGCACGGCCTCAGCCTGGGCCTCAGCTACACGGTGAGCGGGCTGATGGCGGCCGCGTTCGCGCTCGGGATGGCGGTGGGGGCGCCGGTCGTCGGTCGAAGCATCGACCGGTGGGGCCAGCCCGTGCCGCTGTCGATGGTCAGCGTGATGGCCGTGACGATGATGATCGGGCTGGCCGCCCTGCCGCACGGCAGCGGTCCCGCGGTGCCGGTGGCCCTGGCGGCGGCCACCGGCCTGGCCCAGCCACCTCTGGCCGTCTGCGCTCGGGCGATCTGGAATGAGCGCCTGGGGCCGGTGGACCTGAGCCGGATGCTGTCCCTGGACGCCTCGCTGCAGGAGATCACCTACATCCTCGGACCCTTGACGGTGGTGACCTGGGCGACGGTGCGAGGGACGGACGAGGCCCTGATCCTGGCGGCCGGCCTGATCCTGGTGCTCACCGCGGTGTTCGCCCTGACCCCGGAGTCCCGTGCGGCCTCTCGGCGGTCCAGCCGCCCGGTGATGGGAACCCCGAGCCGGTTCCCGGCGACGGTGTGGATCCTCGTCGCCGTGACGTTCACGGTGGGGATCGCGATCGGGATCCTCGAGGTCGCGGTGGTGCGCCGTTCCGCGCAACTCGACGCCTCGCACCTGATCGGTGTCTTCTACGGGCTGTGGTCCGCGGGGAGCCTCGCCGGCGGGCTCATCAACCTGCGTGCCGGGGGAGGGAGCCGTCTCACCCGGCGCCTGACGCTGTTCCTGGCCGCATTGGCGCTCACGCACCTGGTCGTCGCGGCGGCGACCACTCCACTCACCCTGGGCCTGGCTCTCGTGCTCGCGGGCCTCCCGGCGGCACCGATGTTCGCCGCGTTCTACGAGCTCCTGGGGAGGGCGGCTCCGGAGGGCCGGGTCACCGAGGTCTTCGCCTGGGGATCCACCGGGGGGCTGGCGGGGGTGGCGCTCGGGACGGCCACGGGCGGATTCCTCGCCGACGTGATCAGCAGCCGCGGGAACATCGTGGTCTGCGCGGCCGTCCTGGGTCTGGCCTCCGTCGTGGCGCTCGCCTGCCGGGCCCCCTTGACGGCCATCGAGCGTCGTTGACGCTCCCGCGCAACGGTCAGGCCGCGGCGCCGACCATCCGCAGGGCCAGGTCGCCGTGGAGCGAGGCGATCTCGTCGGGGGTCGTGGCGCCGCTCGGGTGGTACCAGCGCACGAGGTCGATGCTGAGCGACAGCAGCGCCAGTGCGGTGCCCTTCGCGTCCGAGACCGTCATGGTGCCGGCCTCGACGCCGGCCTCCAGCGCATCGCGCATGAGCGCCTCGATCGCCCGACGGTACTCCGCGATCTCGGCCCGGTGCTCGGGCGTCAGCGCGTCGAACTCGTACTGCACGATGCGACCGACGCGGCTGTTCACGGCGTGCCACCGGCTGAACTCGGCCACCATGTTCCGGACCTGCTCGACCGGGTCGGGGGAGGACTGGGAGGCCTTCTCGATGATCTGGACCGCCGAGCGGTGCCCCCGCCGGGAGATCTCGAACAGCAGATCCTCCTTGGTCGCGTGGTGCACGTAGACGGCCGCGGGGCTCATCCCCGCGCGCGAGGCGATGTCGCGGGTCGTCGTGCCGGCGAATCCGGAGGTGGCGAAGGCCTCGACGGCCGCATCCAGCAGGCGCTCGCGCGTCGAGGCGGAGCGGTCGCGACCGGTCGCCGAGTCGGTGGTCATGGTGGACAGCATGACGCAGGAATGACAGACTAAGCAAGCGCTTAGTCATTGGCGGTTCGCCGCCGGCACACCGAAAGGCAACAACATGCCCGAAGCAGTCATCGTCTCCACCGCACGCTCGCCGATCGGCCGCGCGGGCAAGGGTTCGCTCAAGGACATGCGTCCTGATGACCTCACCGTCCAGATGATCGAGGCCGCGCTGGCGAAGGTGCCCGGCGTCGACCGCAAGGAGTTCACCGACCTGCACCTCGGCGTCGGCCAGCCGGCCGGCGAGGCGGGCCACAACCTGGCGCGCGCCGTGGCCGTGCTGTCGGGCATGGACCACCTGCCGGGCGTGACGGTCAACCGCTACTGCTCCTCCTCACTGCAGACCACCCGGATGGCGTTCCACGCGATCAAGGCCGGCGAGGGTGACGCCTTCATCTCCGCGGGTGTGGAGACCGTGAGCCGGTTCGGCAACGGCTTCGCCGACCTGCCCGGCACCGAGAACCCGCTCTTCGCCGACGCGATCGCCCGCACCGCCAAGCGCGCCGAGGGTGGCGCCGAGACGTGGGTCGACCCCCGCGGCAACAGCGAGCTGCCCGACCTCTACATCGCGATGGGACAGACGGCCGAGAACGTCGCGCAGCACCTGGGCATGAGCCGCCAGGAGCAGGACGAGTTCGCCGTCCGCAGCCAGAACCTCGTCGAGCAGCGCATCGAGGAGGGCTTCTGGGCCAAGGACATCACGCCCGTCACGCTGCCCGACGGCACGACCGTGAGCAAGGACGACGGCCCGCGCGCCGGCACCACGATGGAGGCCGTCTCCAGCCTCAAGCCGGTGTTCCGCCCCGACGGCACCGTCACCGCCGGCAACGCCTGCCCGCTCAACGACGGCGCAGCCGCCGTGGTGATCATGAGCGACACCCGCGCCAAGGAGCTGGGCCTGACCCCGCTCGCGCGCATCGTGTCGACGGCCGTCACCGGCCTGTCGCCCGAGATCATGGGACTCGGCCCGGTCGAGGCGATCCCCGCCGCGCTCAAGCACGCCGGCATGGGCATCGACGACATCGACCTGTACGAGATCAACGAGGCCTTCGCGGTCCAGGCCTGGGGCTCCGCCCGCGAGCTCGGCATCCCGATGGACAAGCTCAACGTCAACGGCGGCGCCATCGCGGTGGGCCACCCGTTCGGCATGACCGGCGCGCGCATCACCTCCACGCTGATCAACTCGCTGCAGTGGCACGACAAGCAGTTCGGCGTCGAGTCCATGTGCGTCGGCGGCGGCATGGGCATGGCCATGGTGCTGGAGCGCCTCTCGTGACGGAAGGTCGTTTCGCCGGCAAGGTCGCGATCGTCACGGGCGCGTCGCGGGGCATCGGTCTCGGTGTCGCGCAGCGCCTCGTCGACGACGGCGCGAAGGTGGTCATCACGGCGCGCAAGACCGAGGCCCTCGAGGCCGCGGTGGCCGAGCTCGGCCCGGACAACGCCGCGTACGTGGCGGGTCCGGCCGACGACGCCGCCCACCAGGACGAGACGGTCGCGAAGGCCGTCGAGCACTTCGGCGGGCTGGACTTCCTGGTGAACAACACCGGGATCAACCCGACGTACGGCCCGATGATCGAGATGGACCTGAACGCGGGCCGCAAGATCTTCGAGGTCAACGTGCTGGCCGCGGTGTCGTGGGCGCAGAAGGCCTACAACGCCTCGCTCAAGGACAACGGCGGTGCGATCGTGAACATCGCGTCGGTCGCCGGTCTCAAGCCGGCCCCGATGATCGGCATGTACGGAGCGTCGAAGGCCGCGGTCATCCACATCACGAAGGAGCTCTCGCTCGAGCTGGCTCCCTCGGTGCGCGTGAACGCCGTGGCCCCGGCCGTCGTGAAGACCCGGTTCGCCGGCGCGCTGTACGAGGGACGCGAGGAGGAGGTCGCCTCGGCCTACCCGCTGAAGCGTCTCGGCGAGCCCGAGGACATCGCGGGCGTCACCACCTTCCTGCTCTCGCAGGACGCGGCCTGGATGACCGGCCAGTGCCTCACCGTCGATGGAGGGCTGCTGCTGACCGGCGGCGTCTGACCACTCACTGCGACGAAGGGCCCCGGGACCTCGGTCCCGGGGCCTTCGCCATTCTTCTGCTGAATCGTGCACAGAAGTCCCGTGAGATGACGAACTGGGGGAAAGGTTGTCCCCACATGTGAACAATCCTGTGTGCAACTATCAGTTACAACTTGAGCAGCGCCCCACCAGTCACACCTGCCACGGCGCGCCGGCTCGGTGTGATCCAAAACATGAGGAAAACCTCAGTCCAAAGATGAGGAAAGCCTCACGTTTGTGTCACGATGGATGACATGACGACGCTCGACACCTCTGTGTTCCACGCCCCGACCTCCCGCGACCGCCGCACCGACAGCCTGCTCGACGACCTGCGCTCAGGCACGCCGTGGGCCCTGGTCTTCGGCGGACAGGGCGGGGACTGGCTCGGCCCGCTGGCCGACCTCGTCCGCGACTTCGCGCTGGACGCCGACGTCGCCGACCTCGTGCGCCGCTCGGACCGCATGCTGGCGCCCGTGGCCACCGAGCTCGCCCGTGCGGGCGTCGCCTTCGACCCCGTGGCGTGGGTGGACGTGCTCGCCGTCGGCGAGTCCGCCGAGGACGACGACGCCCCGGGCCTGCCCGCCGGTGCCGACGTCACGGCCCCGGCCGCCTCGGTCCCCGGCATCACCCTCGCGCAGCTCGCCGGTCTGCGCGCGCTGACGCGCCAGGGTCTCGACGTCGCCGCCCACCCGCCCGTCGCCGTGGCCGGCCACTCGCAGGGCGTCCTCGCCGCTGAGGCGCTCGCCGGCGTCCCGGACGTCGAGGTGCTCGCGCTGGCCCGCCTGGTCGGTGCCGCCGCGCAGGTCGTCGGCCGCCGCCGCGGGCTGCTCGGACAGACGATGCTGGCCGTCTCGGGAGTCGTCCCCGAGCGCGTCGCCGCCATCGTCGAGGGCACCGGCGCCGTCTGCCACATCCGCAACGGGCGCCGCTCCGTGGTGCTGTCCGGTCCGTCCGCGGCCCTCGCCGCCGCCACCGCCCGCCTCGAGCAGGTGGCCGCCGACGAGAAGGACGAGCGCGAGCGCAAGGTCACCGGCGGTGCGCCGTTCTCCCCGGTGATCGAGCCGGTCGAGTCCGCCCTCGCGTTCCACCACCCCGACCTCGCCGAGACGGCCGACCTCGTGGCCGAGTGGGCGGCCCGCATCGGCATCGACGCCGAGCACGCCCGCCACGCGACGCAGCGCGCCATCATCGACCCGGTCGACTGGGTCGTCGACGTCACCGCCGCACTGGACGCCGGAGCCGAGTGGGTCCTCGACCTCGGGCCCGGCGACCTCGCCTCGCGCCTCACCGCCGCCGAGACCCGCTCGCGCGGCGTCGGCCTGGTGGCCCCCACGCCGCGTCGTGGCCACCGCGAGCTGACGATCACCGGCGCTCGCCCCGCCGTCCCGGTCGCGTGGTCCACCTTCGCGCCGCGCCTCGTGACGCTGCCCGACGGCTCCACCTCGGTCGAGACCGCGTTCACCCGCGCCACCGGCAAGTCGCCGATCCTGCTCGCGGGCATGACGCCCACCACCGTGGACGCGCCGATCGTGGCCGCCGCGGCCAACGCCGGCTTCTGGTCCGAGCTCGCCGGTGGCGGCCAGGTGACCGAGGAGATCTTCGACGCCCGCATCGCCGAGCTGGACTCGCTGCTCGACGAGGGCGCGACCTACCAGTTCAACTCGCTCTTCCTCGATCCCTACCTGTGGCGCCTGCAGCTGGGCCAGAACCGGCTCGTCCAGCGCGCGCGCGCCGCCGGCGCCCCGATCGACGCCGTCATCGTGACGGCCGGCATCCCCGAGCTCGACGAGGCCGTCGCCCTCGTTGACGAGCTGACCGAGGCCGGCATCGAGCACGTCGTGTTCAAGCCCGGCACGGTGCGCCAGATCCGCGAGGTCCTCGCGATCGCCAAGAAGGTCGACCGCACCGTCATCGTGCAGGTCGAGGGAGGCCGCGCCGGTGGCCACCACTCGTGGGAGGACCTGGACGACCTGATCCTGGCCACCTACGGCGAGCTGCGCGCCCAGTCGAACGTCGTGCTGTGCGTCGGCGGCGGCATCGGCACCTCCGACGCCGCGGCCGCGTGGCTGACCGGCACGTGGGCCCAGCGCCACGGCTTCCCCGACATGCCCGTCGACGGCATCCTCGTCGGCACCGCCGCCATGGCGACGCTCGAGGCCACGACGGCCCCCGAGGTCAAGCAGATGCTCGTCGAGACCCGCGGCACCGGCGCCTGGGTCGGCGCCGGCACCGCCAAGAACGGCATGGCCTCGGGCCGCAGCCAGCTCGGCGCCGACATCCACGAGATCGACAACCCCGCCTCGCGCACCGGCCGCCTCCTCGACGAGGTCGCCGGCGACGCCGACGCGGTCGCCCGTCGCCGCGACGAGATCGTCGAGGCCCTCGACCGCACCGCCAAGCCGTACTTCGGCGACGTCGCCGCGATGACCTACGCCCGCTGGCTCGGCCGCTTCGTCGAGCTCTCCGGCACCGCTGCCGACGGCTCGGCCCAGTGGCTCGACGTGTCGCTGCGCGACCGGTTCCACGCCCTGGCGCAGCGCGCCGAGGCCCGCCTCGCCGAGCAGGACCGTGGCGAGATCGCCACGCTCTTCGCCGAGCCGACCGACGTCGAGGACGGCCCGGCCGCCCTCGACCGCCTGCTCGCGGCGTACCCCGACGCCTCCTCCGTGACCCTGCACCCGGCCGACGAGGCGTTCTTCGTCGAGGTCTGCCGCCGGGCCGGCAAGCCCGTGAACTTCGTGCCGGTCGTCGACGCCGACGTGCGTCGCTGGTGGCGCTCGGACTCCCTGTGGCAGGCGCACGACCCGCGCTACGGGGCCGACGAGGTCTGCATCATCCCCGGCACGGCCAGCGTCGGGGGCATCACCCGCGTCGACGAGCCCGTCGCCGAGCTGCTGCAGCGCTTCGAGGACGCCGCGGTCGACGCCCTGCTCGCCTCGGGCCGCGCCCCGCAGCGCGTGCCGGCTCGCCGCCGTGAGGGCGACAGCCGTCTCGCCGCCCCGCTCGCCGTGGTCCTGGCCGCCCCCGACGTGGTCTGGGCGGGCCGCACCGTCACCAACCCCGTGCACCGCCTCGGTGCCGAGTGGGTGCTGACCGACACCGACTCCGCCGAGCAGGCCGCCACCGGCGCCCGTCTCGTCGCCTCGGGCGACTCCGCCGCCGACCTCACCGTGCCGCTCGGTCACGGCCGCGAGCTGACGCTGCGCATCGAGGTGCCGTCCGGCGCCGCGCGCGGCCACGCCCCGGTGGTCACCACCGACGCCGCCGTGTCCGCCATGGCCCAGATCGTCAGCGGTGCCGTCGCCGGCAGCCTGCCGGAGGTCTCCGACGGCGTCGCGCACCTCGACGTCGACTGGGACCCGGACCTGGCCGCCGACCACGCCGCCGTCAGCGCCGGGCCGCTCGTGCTCGGCCGCCACCGCGTGCCGGACGTGCTCGTCGGACTGGCCTGGCCCGCGGTCTTCGCCGTGATCGGCGACGCCCGGAACGCCGAGGGCGTCCCCGTCGTCGAGGGCATGCTCGACCTGGTCCATCTCGATCACGCGATCACCGCCCAGGCGCTGCCGACGGAGCGCACCTCGCTCGGGATCCGCGCCGCCCTGACGGGGGTGGAGGAGTCGCAGTACGGCCGCGTCGTCACCGTCGACGTCACCGTCGGCGACGTCGCCACGATGCGCGAGCGGTTCGCGATCCGCGGCCGCACGGGCGCCGCCTCGCTGGCCGACCCCGCTCGTGCGGGTGACGTCCTGGGCGACGACGAGGTCAAGGACACCCCGCGCCGGACCCGCGCCCGCGTGACCGTGACCGCCCCGTCCGACCTCGGCGCGTTCGCCTCGGTCACCGGCGACCACAACCCGATCCACACGAGCGTCGCCGCCGCCCGCCTGGCCGGGCTCGGCGCGCCCATCGTGCACGGGATGTGGACCTCCGCCGCCGCGCAGCACGCGGTCTCCGACGAGACCGGACGCCGCATCGCCGGCTGGACCACGCGCTTCATGGCCCCGGTCGCTCCGGGTGCCGAGGTGGAGGTCCGCGCCGACCGCGTCGGCCTGTCCCACGGCCGCGAGGTGCTGGACGTCACCGTGCGTGCCGAGGGCGAGATCGTCATGGCCGCCTCGGCCGTGCTGGACGCGCCCCGCACCGCCTACGCCTTCCCCGGTCAGGGCATCCAGAGCCCCGGCATGGGCATGGCCGGCTACCAGCGCTGCCCCGCCGCGCGCGAGGTCTGGGACCGTGCCGACAAGCACACCCGCTCCGCGCTCGGCTTCTCGATCCTGACCGTCGTCCGCGACAACCCGACCGATCTCACCGTCCGCGGCGTCACGCACCACCACCCCGACGGCGTGCTCTACCTGACGCAGTTCACGCAGGTCGCGATGGCCGTGCTGGGCGCCGCCCAGATGGCCGAGCTCCGTGAGGGCGGCGCGTTCGTGGACGGCGCGGTCCTGGCCGGCCACTCGGTCGGCGAGTACAACGCGCTCGCCGCGGTCTCGGGCGTCATCAGCCTCGAGGCCGTCGTCGAGGTCGTGTTCCAGCGCGGCTCGGTCATGCACACGCTCGTGCCGCGTGACGAGAAGGGCCGCAGCGACTACCGCCTCGCGGCGATCCGTCCCTCGCAGATCGGCCTGGCCGACGACGAGGTGAAGGACTACGTCGAGGGCCTCGGTGAGGCGTCGGGCGAGTTCCTGCAGATCGTCAACTACAACATGCGGGGCTCGCAGTACGCGATCGCCGGCACCGTCCGGGGCCTCGAGGTCCTGGAGAAGGACGTGGCCGAGCGCCGCGACCGGTTCGGCGGCAAGGCCGCGTTCATCCTCGTGCCCGGCATCGACGTGCCGTTCCACAGCCGCGTGCTGCACGGCGGCGTGCCGGACTTCCGTCACAAGCTGCAGGAGCTGCTGCCGCCCTCGATCGACCCGTCGATCCTCGAGGGCCGTTACGTCCCCAACCTCGTGCCGAAGCCGTTCAGCCTGGACGAGGACTTCATCCGCGAGGTCGAGGAGTACGTCGGCACCACCGTCCCGCGGTCGGAGGACCCGGGGATGCTGTGCCGCGACCTGCTGATCGAGCTGCTGGCCTGGCAGTTCGCCAGCCCCGTGCGCTGGATCGAGACGCAGGACCTCATGTTCACCCCCGTCGAGGAGGGTGGCCTGGGCGTCGAGCGCTTCGTCGAGGTCGGCGTCGGCTCGGCCCCGACC
Source organism: Aeromicrobium phoceense (assembly GCF_013868155.1). NCBI lineage: Bacteria > Bacillati > Actinomycetota > Actinomycetes > Propionibacteriales > Nocardioidaceae > Aeromicrobium > Aeromicrobium phoceense. The sequence continues at coordinate 62,774 of NZ_JACEOG010000001.1, read as the reverse complement.
GTGGCCAACCTGGCGGCCGGCACGCTGAAGCTGCCCGGCTACCCGAGCGTCGAGGTGCTGAACGTCGAGCGCGACGCGGCTGCCGTGTACGGGACCGACGAGGACCCGGCGCCGGTGGAGGACGAGGCCCCCGAGTCGACCGTCGAGACCAGCGCGCCGCAGCAGGCCGCCGCCCCCGCGGCTGCTCCTGCCGGCGGACCCGCCACGCAGACGGCCGCCGACCTGCCCTTCTCGGCAGCCGATGCCACGAAGGTCCTCATCGCGTGGTGGACGAAGCTGCACCTGGACCAGCTCGGTGCGGCCGACACGATCGAGTCGCTGACCGACGGCGCGTCCAGCCGCCGCAACCAGCTGCTGATCGACCTCGGCGGCGAGCTGTCGCTGGGCGCGATCGACGGCGCCGCGGAGGCGGACATCGTCACGCTGGGCGGTCAGGTCGACGCCCTCGCGCGCACCTACAAGCCGTTCGGCCCGGTCCTGGCCGAGGCCTTCGGTGACCACCTCAAGAAGGTGCTCGGCCCGACGGGTCGCAAGCAGTCGGCCGTCGCCGAGCGCGTCACCGGTGCGTGGCAGCTCGGCTCGGGCTGGGCCTCGCACGTCCTGGCCGAGCTGGCCATGGTGACCCGCGAGGGCCAGAGCGTCCGCGGCGGCGCGTTCGGCGAGGCGTCGATCGCCTCGGCGGGCGACGTCGACGCGGCCATCGACGCCGCGGTCCAGGCGGTCGCCTCGCGCCACGGCGTGACGGTGCAGATGCCGTCCGCGGGCGGTGGCGACGGCGCCACGATCGACGCGGAGGCGCTCGGCGAGTTCACCGCGGCCATCACCGGCCGCGACGGCGTGCTCGCCTCGGCGGCGCGACTCGTGCTGGAGCACCTCGACCTGGTCGACGTGCCCGAGACGGCCGAGCCCGACGAGCAGGCGGCCGCGGTCGTCGCGCGGGTCGAGGCCGAGCTGGGCACCGACTGGATCAAGGCCACCGAGGGCGTCTTCGACGCCGAGCACGCGGTCGTCCTGGACGACCGTTGGGCGTCGGCACGCGAGGACCTCGCGCGCCTGGCGCACGGCGACGAGGTCGTCGGCTCCTTCACCGGGACCGGCGAGGTCGTGGCGAAGCAGGCCGAGCACTGGCTCGCCAGGACCGGTGACGAGCGGTTCGCCCGCATCGCCGGGGAAGCACGCGACACGTCCGTCGGCACCTTCGCCGGCGAGGTCGCGGTCGTGACTGGTGCGGCCGACGGCTCGATCGCCGGTTCCGTCGTGGGCGAGCTGCTCGCGGGTGGTGCCACGGTCGTGGCCACCACGTCCTCGCTCGCGCCGAAGAAGCTGCGCTTCTTCAAGGACCTGTACCGACGCAACGCTCGCGCCGGCGCGGTCCTGTGGGTCGTGCCCGCGAACCTGGCGTCGTTCGCCGACGTGGACGCGCTGGTCGAGTGGATCGGGGCCGAGCAGTCCCGCACCGCCGCCGGCGTCACGACGGTGTCGAAGCCCTCGCTGACCCCGACGCTGCTGGTGCCGTTCGCGGCCGGCCGGGTCATGGGCGACGCGACCGAGGCCGGCCCTCGCGCCGAGCTCGAGATGCGCATCCTGCTCTGGTCGGTCGAGCGACTGGTCGGCGCCCTGTCGTCGTCGGTCACCGACCGCAACCTCGACGCCCGCCTGCACGTGCTGCTGCCGGGCTCGCCCAACCGCGGCATGTTCGGCGGAGACGGCGCGTACGGCGAGGCCAAGGCCGCGCTCGACGCCCTCGTCACCAAGTGGGGCTCGGAGAAGCGCTGGGCCGACAAGGTCACGCTGGCTCACGCCATCATCGGCTGGGTCCGCGGCACGGGCCTCATGGGCGCCAACGACCCGCTGGTCGAGGCCGTCGAGGCCGCCGGCGTCCGCACCTGGTCGCCCGACGAGATGGCCGCCGCGCTGCTCGAGGCCTGCACCCCGCAGGCCCGTCAGCAGGCGACCGAGGGTCCGCTGACCCTCGACCTCACGGGAGGCCTCGGCGAGGCCGACCTCGACATGAAGGCACTCGGTGATCGAGTAGCACGCGAGCGCAGCGAGCGGCGTATCGAGATCACGGACGAGAACTCGACGATCCCCGCGCTCCCCGCGCCCCCGTCGCGCCTCGACCGCGTCGAGACGCCCGAGTGGGCCGGCGTCACCGCCCGTCCCGAGGACCTCGTGGTCATCGTGGGCGCCGGCGAGCTGGGCCCGTACGGCTCGTCGCGCACGCGCTTCGAGATGGAGGTCGAGGACCGCCTGTCCGCCGCCGGCGTGCTCGAGCTGGCGTGGTCCACCGGGCTGCTCAGCTGGGACGCGACCAACCGCGGCTGGTTCGACACCGAGTCCGGCGAGGTCGTCGCCGAGCACGAGATCGCCGACCGCTACGAGGACGCGGTCCGTGAGCGCATCGGCGTCCGCCGGTACGCCGACGACGGCGACATGGTCGACAACACCGCGCCGCTGCTGGCGTCGGTGTACCTCGACCAGGACCTGACCTTCACGGTCTCGGGCCAGGCGGAGGCGCAGGCGATGCGCGACGCCGATCCCGAGCACACGGTGATCAGCCAGGACGGCGAGGGCGAGTGGACGGTGACCCGCAAGGCGGGCACGCAGGTCCGCGTGCCGCGGAAGATGAAGCTGACCCGCACGGTCGGCGGCCAGATCCCGACGGGCTTCGACCCGACGGTCTGGGGCGTCCCGGCCGAGATGGTCGAGGCGGTCGACCGCGTGGCGCTGTGGAACCTCATCTGCACCGTGGACGCGTTCCTGTCCTCCGGCTTCACCCCGTCCGAGCTGATGCGCTGGACCCACCCGACCCTCGTGGCGAACACGCAGGGCACCGGCATGGGCGGCATGACGTCGATGCACTCGCTGTACATCGACACCCTGCTGGGCGAGGCGAAGCCGAACGACATCCTGCAGGAGGCGCTGCCGAACGTCATCGCCGCGCACGTGGTCCAGTCCTACGTGGGCAGCTACGGCGCGATGGTGCACCCGGTGGCCGCGTGCGCCACGACCGCGGTGTCGGTCGAGGAGGGCGTGGACAAGATCCGCCTCAACAAGGCCGAGTTCGTCGTGGCGGGTGGCTTCGACGACCTCTCGGTCGAGGGCATCGTGGGCTTCGGCGACATGTCGGCCACCGCGGACTCCGCGGCGATGGCCGCCAAGGGTCTCGAGGACCGCTACTTCAGCCGGGCCAACGACCGTCGCTACGGCGGGTTCGTGGAGTCGCAGGGCGGCGGCACGATCCTGCTGGCCCGCGGTGACCTGGCGGCGCGGATGGGCCTGCCGGTGCTCGGTGTCGTGGCCTACGCGGCCTCGTTCGCCGACGGCGTTCACACGTCGATCCCGGCGCCGGGCCTCGGTGCCCTGGCGGCAGGCCGTGGTGGTCGCGAGTCGCAGCTGGCGCGCTCCCTCTCGGCTCTCGGCGTGGGCGCGGACGACATCGGCGTGCTGTCCAAGCACGACACGTCGACCGGCGTCAACGAGCGCAACGAGTCCGAGCTGCACGAGCGGCTGGCGGCGGCCCTGGGCCGCAGCGAGGGCAACCCGCTGTACGTCATGAGCCAGAAGGCGCTGACCGGTCACAGCAAGGGCGGCGCGGCCGCCTTCCAGCTGATCGGGCTGTGCCAAGTACTGGAGGGCGGCGTCCTGCCGCCGAACCGGAGCCTGGACTGCGTCATGGACGACCTGGCCGAGCACGAGCACCTCGTGTGGCTGCGCGAGCCGCTGGCGACCGGGCCGCTGAAGGCAGGACTGCTGACCAGCCTCGGCTTCGGTCACGTGGCCGGCCTGATCGCCGTGGTGCACTCGCAGGCGTTCGTGGAGTCGCTCCCCGCCGACGAGCGCGACGCGTACCTCGAGGCGGCGGAGCGTCGCCGGATCGACGGTCGCATGCGCCTCGTGGACGCCATGTACGGCGGCGACGCGCTGTACCGGCGTCCGGCCGACCGTCGCCTGGGCGACTCGGGCGTGCGCGAGCGTGAGGCGGCCCTGCTGCTCGACGCGAGCGGCCGCCTGGGCGAGGACGGGGTCTACGCGTGCCGGTGATCGGCACCGGGATCGACCTGGTGGACGTGCCCGGATTCGCCGAGCAGCATCGGCGACCGGGCACCCGCGCCGGCAGTGCCTTCACAGCTGCCGAGCGCCGCGACGCCCGGAGTTCTCCTTCTGGCTCCGGGCGTCGCACCCCCGATCAGGAGATGGCGTCCCTCGCCGCCCGCTGGGCGGTCAAGGAGGCGTTCATCAAGGCCTGGTCGGAGTCGCTGTGGGGGACCCCGCCGCCCCTCGGCGAGCACGTGCACGACCAGATCGAGGTCATCCGCGACGCGTGGGGCCGTCCCCGCATCCGCCTGCACGGCGACGTCGCGAAGCACCTCGAGGACGTCACGGTGCACGTCAGCCTCAGTCACGACGGTCCCGCCGCCATCGCGATGGTGACCCTCTCCGCCTGACCCGAGCTCTTGCGCCCTCGGTGGCTTGCGCTGTTGGTGAACAGGCCTTCCCCCGAGGCGAAGACGGCGGTTGGCTGGGGCGATGGAGCTCCTCGTCCTCGGCGGCACCGCCTTCCTCGGCCATGAGATCGCCCGGTCGGCGCTCGCGCGGGGGCACCGCGTGACGTGTGCCGCGCGCGGGTCGGCCGAGCCGCCCGCCGGGGCCGCCTTCGTGCGGATCGACCGCGACCAGGACGACGGTCTCGCGCCTCTCGCGGGCGGGCGGTGGGACGTCGTCATCGACGTCGCGCGGCAGCCGGGCCACGTGCGACGCGCCGTGCGCGACCTGACCGCGGATCACCGGGTCTTCGTCTCCAGCGGCAACGCGTACGCCGACTTCTCCTCGCTCGAGCAGTCCGAGGACGCCGCCACCCTGGCGCCGCTCGCGGCCGACACGATGTCCTCGGACGACGACTACGGCGCCGCCAAGGTGGCCTGCGAGCAGGCGGTGCTGGCCGCCGGGCCGGCCGCCGTCGTGAGGTCCGGGCTCATCGCCGGGCCGGGGGACTGGTCGGGCCGCAGCGGCTACTGGCCGTGGCGCTTCGCGCACCCCGTGGGCCCGGAGGTGGTGGTCCCGGACGACCTGCACTTCCCGTGCGCCATGGTCGACGTCCGCGACCTCGCGGCCTGGATCGTCGGCCTCGCCGAGCGACGGGTCGAGGGAACGTTCAACGCCACCGGCCCCACGACCGACCTCCAGAGCGTCCTGCAGGTGGCCGCCCGGGTCGCGGCGTCGACGGCGCGACCACGGCCCGTGCCGATCGAGCGCCTGCGTGAATTGGGCGTCGGCGACTGGATGGGTCCGGCCACGCTGCCGCTGTGGATCGACGACCCCGCGTGGCGCGGCTTCGCCACGATGGACACCGGCCGTGCGCGGGCGCATGGCCTGACGACGCGCCCGCTCGAGGAGACACTGGCCGACGTCCTGGCCTGGGAGGCGACCCGCACCCAGCCCCGCCGCTGCGGCCTCACCGACGACGAGGAGCGCCGCGTCCTGGCCGAGCTCTGACGCCGCTCAGGTGGCTCCGGCCTCCGCAGCCAGCAGGTAGGTGCCGAGCAGGCGCTTGAGCTCGATGATGGCCTCGTCGTGCTCCTGCAGGTCGCGCACCGAGAAGTTGAGCATCGAGTACGACATGTGCACCAGGACCTCGGCCATGATCTTGCGGCGGTCACGCGGGGTGCCCGGCGTGAGGGGCGCCAGGACGTGCGCCACCCGGGCGGCCAGCTGCTGCTCGGTGACCTCGGCCGTGGCGCGGGTGATCGGCGTGGACTGCACGGCGTACCAGACGGCGCTGCGGGAGGGATCGTTGATCCACAGCTGGCTCATGTGGTCGACCAGCCGGTCCAGCAGCACGAGCCAGTCGAGCGTGGGCAGCTCGGCGGCCAGCTTGTCGAGCTCGGACTGGATCGCCACGGCGTTCAGCCGGTCCAGCTCGCACACGATGACGTACTTGTTCGCGAAGAACTGGTAGAGGGTCCCGATGGGTAGTCCGGCGCGCTGCGCGACCTCCTCGCACGTGAACGACTCGAAGCCCACGTCGAGGAGCACGTCGCGCGACGCCTGGAGCAGGCTGTCGAACTTGACCTTGCTGCGCTCCTGCGTGGGACGTCGGCGAGGTTCGAGGATCTGGGCGGCCATCACGCGCGCCAGACTACCCGTGAATTACTTGGAAGTAGCGTGAAGTCCGTGCTGGACGAGGGGATCGATCATGGCGCCGATCCCGTCGAAGCCCGAACCCACCGTCTGACCGGCCGCGTGGCGGAAGTAGATGCCCTCCAGGATGACCGCGAGCTTGAAGTACGCCAGCCCCAGGTGGAAGCCCAGCTCGCTGACGTCCCGTCCCGATCGCGCGGCGTACCGGTCGACGACCTCGTCGGGGGAGAGGTACCCGGGCGCCTGCGGCGCGTCGGTGACCTGACCGCTCGACGGCCCGGCGCTCAGGGCCAGGTGCTGGTAGGCCAGCATGACGGCCACGTCGGTGAGCGGGTCGCCGAGCGTGCTCATCTCCCAGTCCAGGACGGTGGTGATGCGGTCGCCGTCCTCGGTGTCGACGAGCACGTTGTCGAGACGGTAGTCGCCGTGCACGATCGTGCTCTCGCTCGTCGCGGGCACCGAGCTCGTCAGCCGCTCGGCCAGCTCGTCGATGCCCTCGATCTCGCGCGAGCGCGAGGAGTCCAGCTGCTTCTTCCAGCGGGCGACCTGGCGCGTGAGGTAGCCGTCGGGGCGACCGAAGTCGCCCAGGCCGACGGCCTCGTAGTCCACGGCGTGCAGGTCGGCGAGGGTGTCCACGAGGCGCTCGGTGACGGCGCGCGTGCGCTCCGCCCCGATGACCTCGAGGTCCTTGGCGCGCTGGAAGGCGGTGCCCGACATGCGCTCCATGACGTAGAACTTCGCGCCGATGACCGACTCGTCGGTGCACTCCGCGATCATGCGCGGCACGGGGACGGCGGTGCCGGCCAGCGCCGCCATCACGCGGTGCTCACGACCCATGTCGTGGGCGGTGGCGAGCACGTGTCCCAGCGGCGGGCGGCGCACGATGACGTCGCGCTCGCCGTTGGTGACGGCGTACGTCAGGTTGGACTTGCCACCGGTGATGAGCGACGCGCTGAGCGCCCCCGGGAGCTCCCCGGGGGCCTCAGCGTCGAGCCACGTGCGCAGGGCCTCGAGGTCGAGTCCCTGGACGACGTCAGGAGCGGTCACGTCAGTCCTTCGGTCCGCCGGCGACGTAGATGACCTGGCCGGAGACGAAGCCGGCACCCTCGCTGCACAGGAAGGCGGCGGTGTGCGCGATGTCCTCGGGCTGGCCGACGCGCTGCACGGGGATCTCCTTCGAGGCGTACTCGATGAAGTCGTCGAACGGTACGCCGATGCGCTCGGCCGTCGCGGCGGTCATGTCGGTCTGGATGAAGCCCGGGGCGATCGCGTTGGCGGTGACGCCGTACTTGCCCAGCTCGATCGCGAGGGTCTTGGTGAAGCCCTGCAGACCGGCCTTGGCGGCGGAGTAGTTGGCCTGGCCGCGGTTACCCAGCGCCGAGGTGCTGGAGAGGTTCACGACGCGGCCGTACTTGGCCTCGGTCATGTGCTTCTGGACGGCCTTCGTCATGAGGAACGAGCCCTTGAGGTGCACGTCCATGACCAGGTCCCAGTCGTCGGTGGTCATCTTGAACAGCAGGTTGTCGCGGATCACGCCGGCGTTGTTGACCAGCACGGTCGGCGCGCCGAGCTCCTCGGCGACCTTCGAAACGGCCGCCTCGACGGCGTCGGCGTCGGCGACGTTGGCGCCGACGGCGAGGGCCTGGCCGCCGGCCGCGACGATCTCGTCGACGACGGTCTGGCAGGCGGACTCGTCGAGGTCGAGGACGGCGACCTTGAAGCCGTCGGCGGCGAATCGCTTGGCGATTCCGGCGCCGATGCCACGGGCGGCTCCGGTGATGATGGCGGTACGGGGTTCGGACACGTGCGGTCTCCTTGGGTGTCTAAGCGCTTGCTTAGTCACCGTATCGCACGCACCTCAGGTGCGAAAGGTCACATCGAAAACACCGTGGATGAATATGAGGGAATCCTCACGTTTCGGCTATAGTCGAGGAATGCCTCATGTTTCTGACGACCGGCTGACGACGCAGACGACCACCGCGGGAGCGGTCCCGCGCGCGGGACTGGAGTCCCGTCGACGGGAGCGGTTCGCTCGCGTCGAGCCGCGCGGCGCCCGGGTGCACACCGCCCGCGAGCGCGCCGAGCTGCTCATGGACGAAGGCACCTTCGTCGAGCTCGCCCCGCTCCGCGCGGCCACCCCCGGCGCGGGCAGCGGCGTCATCACCGGCTGGGGCCTGGTGGACGGCCGTCCCGTCGTCGTGGCCTGCCACGACGCCGCCATCGCCTCCGGCGCGATCGGTGCGGTCATGGCCGAGGCCATCTGCCGCGCCCAGCGCTTCGCGATCGAGCGCGGCTTCCCGATCGTCTACGTCAACGACTCCGGCGGAGCCCGGGTGCCCGACGGCATCCTCGCCCTGCACGGCTGCGGCGAGATCTTCGCGCTCAACGTGGAGGCGCAGCAGCGCATCCCGCAGATCTCGGTGATCCTCGGCCCGTGCGCCGGCGCCGCGGCCTACTCGCCCGCGCTGACGGACTGGACCGTCATGGTCAAGGGCCACGGCCACATGTTCCTGACCGGCCCCGACATCGTGCGCGCCGCCACCGGCGAGGACGCCACGGCCGACGAGATCGGCGGCTCCGGCATGCACACGCGCACGAGCGGCGTGGCGCACCTCGAGGTCGAGACCGAGCTCGACGCGCTGCAGTCGGTCCGCCACCTGCTGTCGTACCTGCCCTCGAACGCCGACGGCGTGCTGCCCGTGACCGCCCCCGTGCCGGTCAACCAGACCGCCGCCGAGGCGCTGCCCGAGGTCGTGCCCGAGAAGGCCAGCGTCATCTTCGACATGCACCAGGTCATCGACGGCGTGCTCGACAACGGAGCCCGCCTCGAGCTCTCGCCCGAGTACGCCGGCAGCGCCCTGACGCTGTTCGGCCGCGTGGAGGGGCGCCCCGTGGGCGTCGTCGCCAACCAGCCCGCCGTCCGCGGCGGCATCCTCGACTCCAAGAACTCGGTCAAGATCGCCCGCTTCGTGGAGTTCTGCGGCCGCTTCGGCATCCCGATCATCACCCTCGTCGACGTGCCCGGCTTCCTGCCCGGCACGGTCGAGGAGGGCCGCGGCATCATCACGCAGGGCGCCAAGGTGCTCAAGGCCTACGTCGAGGCGAAGAAGTCGATGCGCCTGACCGTGGTGGTCCGCAAGGCCTACGGCGGTGCTTACATCGCGATGGGCTCCACCTCGCTGGGCGCCGACCACGCGTGGGCCTGGTCCAACGCCGAGATCGCCGTGATGGGCCCCGGCGGAGCCGTGGGCCTGCTGCACCGTCGCGCGCTGGCCGCCGCCGAGGACCCCGCCGCGCTGCGCGACGAGCTCGCCGCGGAGTACCGCGAGAACGTCGCCCGCCCCTACGTGGCGGCCGAGGCCGGGATCATCGAGGACGTCATCCACCCCGAGGAGACGCGCGACCGCCTCGTCGCCTCGCTGCGCCTGCTGGAGCACCGATGATCGACGCGAAGGCCGAGATCGTCGGCAACGTCTGGAAGATCCTCGCCCGCGAGGGCGACCAGGTGGGTCCCGGCGACCCGCTGGTCATCCTCGAGTCGATGAAGATGGAGATCCCGGTCACCGCTCCGGCTCATGGGCACGTGGCGACGATCCTGGTCACCGAGGGCCAGATCGTCCAGGAGGGTGACCCGGTCGTCGAGATCGACGACACGCTCGGCGCCTGACGGTTATCGGTCACCACGGCCCGGCCGCGCGAAGGCCGCGTGGCAGGATGCCCGAGTGACCGAGTACCGCCACGAGATCCCGATGCGCTGGGCCGACCTGGACTCGTTGAACCACGTCAACAATGTCGTCTACCTCAAGTACGCGGAGAACGCGCGAGCCGCGATCCCGCGGCTGCCCGAGGGCCCGATCGGCGAGATGTCCATCCAGTTCAAGCGCCCGTTGCTGCTGGGCCGGCGTCCCGTCGTGGTCACCAGCAGCATCGAGGAGAACCGGGTCCTGCAGTCGATCGGCCTGGCCGACTCGGACGCCGTGTTCGCCACCGTCGAGGTCACCTACGGCGGCCTGGCCGCCGGGGGTCCGCTCCACGAGGCGGCCCAGCCGGGGGCGATCGCGCTGCGTCGCACCGATCTCGACGCCACCGGCGTCGTCAACGAGGCGCAGGTGTTCGAGCTCTTCCAGGAGACGCGCGTCCCGTTCATCAACGGCGTGCTGACGCGGGCCACCCCGGGCAACTTCGTCGTCGCGAGCGTGGAGGCGCGCTACCACCGCCCCATCACGCCGCAGGACCGGCTCGAGTCGACGGCGCGTGTCGGCCGGGTCGGCAACGCGTCCTTCACCATCGAGGCCCAGCTGGGCTCCGACGGTCAGGCGTTCGCCTCGTCCCTCGCGGTGCTGGTGGGCTTCGACGCCGCCACGCAGTCCTCGCGGACGTTCACCGACGCCGAGCGCGAGACGCTCGCCGCGGCGATGGGCTGATCAGCTCGGCGAGTTGATCATGAAGTTCGCGGCGTGCTGCGCGTACGCCCAGAACTGGGCGTCGTGCTCGGGGTCGAGCTTCGCCGCGTCGAGGCCCTCGCGGAAGTGCTTGAGCCAGCGGTCGCGACCGTCCTCGGTGACGGCGTAGGGCGCGTGCCGCATCCGCAGCCGCGGGTGCCCGCGGCGCTGCGAGTACTCGGTCGGGCCGCCCCAGTACTGCTCGAGGAACATCGTCAGGCGCTCGGCCGCGGGTCCGAGGTCCTCCTCGGGGTACATCGGCCGGAGCACCTCGTCCTGCGCGACGCCCTGGTAGAAGACGTCGACGATCAGCTCGATCGTCGCGCGTCCGCCGATCGCCTCGTAGAACGTCTCCTGCTGCGGCTGTTCGGTCATGCGGTGCCTCCCGAGGGCGGAAGTGTGGTGGAGGGGATGCGGACGCCGGCCTCGTCGAACCGGCGCAGCACGCGGCTGCGCAGGGCGCGGCCCACGTCGGCCTGGTGCAGGGGAGCGGTCTTGAGCACGGTGCGCACGACGGCGCCGTCCTTGTCGAAGCGCTCGACGCCCCACACCTCGGGCTCCTCGATGATGACGGCCGAGAGCGTGGAGTCGGTGGCGAGCGCGTGGGCCTCCTCGCGCAGGATCCGCTGGACCAGCTCGAGGTCGGAGTCGTAGGCGACGGTCACGTCGAGCACGGTGCGCGCCCACTCCTGGCTGTGGTTGCCGACGCGCAGGATCTCGCCGTTCCGGACGTACCAGACGGTGCCGTTGACGTCGCGCAGCCGCGTGACGCGCAGGCCGACGGCCTCGACGGTGCCGACGGCCTCGCCGACGTCGACGGCGTCGCCCACGCCGTACTGGTCCTCGAGGATCATGAAGATCCCCGAGAGGAAGTCCTTCACGAGGGTCTGGGCACCGAAGCCCAGCGCGACGCCGGCCACTCCGGCACCGGTCAGCAGCGGGGCGATCGGCAGCCCGAAGACGCCGAGCACCATGACGAACGCGATGCTCCAGATGACGCCCGAGGCGATGCTGCGCAGCAGCGATCCCATCGTCTCGGCGCGCTGACGGCGGCGCTCGCTCGAGCCGGTGCGCAGGTCGGCCAGGAACACGCCGGCCTTGGACTGGGCGAGGATCCCCGGGACCGCTCCCTTCGCGGCCCGCCCCGTGAGGCGGTTGATGAACCGGTGGGCGAGCCAGCGCAGCACGATCGCGATGAGCACGATGAGCAGGGCCCGTCCGGGCACGTCCAGCAGCCAGCCGGCGAGGTCCTCCGGCGTCCATGTCCAATCCACCCCTCAACCCTACGGGTGAGGGTTCACGCCCAGATGCCGGTGGATACGATGGACCCATGAGCCCCGCCCGAGTGATCACCGCCGTCACCGCCGCCCTGCTCGCCGTCGTCGCTGCCGCGACCCCGGCCTCGGCCAGCACCGCCCCCGAGTCCTGGCCCGTGGACGAGGCGGCCCTGTCCACCATCGAGTGGATCGGCCTGTTCATCGGCGGCACGGCGCTCGTCTACGTCGTCATCTGGGTCCTCGCCGCCGCGGTCAACGCCAAGAGCACGCACTTCGTCCCGGAGATCCCGCCCGCGACCCCCCAGGCGGATCACGACATCGAGGCCACGCAGCGCATGCCGCTGCCCGCCGCCGAGGGCACCCCGAAGCACTGATCCATGGTTGAGGACGCCCGGAACCGGTTCGCCGAGGACGTCTTCACCCACCGCGTGACGAAGGACGGCAAGGTCCTCGTCTCGTGGCAGGGCCGCACGGTCACCACGGTGTCCGGCCGGGCCGCCGAGCGGCTCATCCCGCGCCTCGAAGCCGCTGACCGCCGCGAGGTGCAGCACCTCCTCGCCCGCGCCACGGGCCACTTCAAGCACTAGCCGCCCTCGCGCTTGTCAGTCGCCCGCTCCGGGTCGCATGCTGGAGCGACAGGTGGAACTGCCACGGTCGGGGGCGACATGGCGAGGCGGCGCAGGAGTCGGTCGGGCCGAGCACCGTCGCGCTCCGACGAGGAGGCCGGATCCTCGCTCGGCCTCACGCGCCGGGTGAAGGTGATCGCGGCCGGGCTCGCCTCGATCGTCGCCGCGTGGGCGGTGTCCTACTTCGGTCCCGGGATCTGGTCGCAGGCCCAGGAGGTCGCCGGCCGCGATCCGCTGCAGGTCACCGTGCTGCAGTCCGACGAGTTCGACTCGATGGTCGAGGCCGACCACCGCGGCGAGCACGTCTGGCCCCCCGAAGCCCCGGAGGTGAAGACGCACGCGGCGGCCCACATCGCGGCGCGCGGCGGTGAGGCGGCGATGGAGGCGGTCGGCGCGCCAGTCGTCTATGACGCGGCCACCACGCTGTTCCGCCTCCAGCTGCGCGCAGCCACCGACGAGCCGGTGACCATCCATCAGTTCGCGGTGAAGATGCAGGACCGACAGCCGCCGCTCGCCGGCTACTGGTTCACCGGGGACAAGGGTGGGGCGGCCGACGTCTCGTACCTCGCAGTGTCGCTCGACGAAGAGAAGGTCGTGTGGCTCGATCCCGTGACCGGCCGGGAGAGCCAGCCGAGGTCGCTCGAGGTGACCCGGTCGGACCTGGAGTTCGTCGACGTGCTCGCGCGGGCCACCGCGTGTGCGTGCTCGTGGAGGCTCGAGCTCACCTACAGCACGGCCGACGGCGAGCGTGGCCGCATCGAGGTCGCGCCCGGACCGGGTGAAAACGACGTCTTCCGCACCACCGGGCTCGATGCCGCCGCGGTGGTGCACCTGCCGTACGGCTGCACGCCGCCGCCGAGATCGCCCGACCTCTGCGAAGGACTGCCAATGAGCGAATCGGGATGACTTCTTTCACTTTTCCGAATCCTTGCCTTTGTTTAGTCCACAAAGAAGAAGGGTGATCTCGCTAAGGTGAATTGATGATGAGTGGGCGATATTCGCCTTTCGTCGAAGAATTCATGCCGAAAAGGGAGAAATCATGGCGCAGCGCGTGATCACCATTCTTTCCAGCGACATCTCGGGCGAGGAGATCCAGGACGGCAAGGGAGAGACCGTCTCGTTCGCCCTCGATGGCACCAGCTATGAGATCGACCTGACGAAGAAGGAGGCCGATGCCCTCCGCGCCTCGCTCGAGACCTACGTCAAGGCCGCGCGCAAGGCACCGTCGCGCGGTACCTCCGCGCGCCGCAGCGGCAGCGCCGGATCCGGATCGGGTCGCAGCCCGGAGGAGCTCGCCCACGTGCGGACGTGGGCGAAGGAGAACGGCTACGAGGTGAGTGAGCGCGGCCGGATCAAGAAGGAGGTCCTGGACGCCTTCGACGCCGCGCCGTGATCGTCAGGGCTCAGCGAATGATCCGCATGGCGCGGAACTTGCCGGTCAGGACGGGCGCGAGCGTCTCGGCGTAGGTCACCGTGATGTGCGTGTGGTCGCGGTACACGTTGGCGCCGCCGATCACCGCGGGGCAGAAGCCCTTCTTGCAGAAGCGGGGCCGCAGGTCGAGGGCCGTGGCGCCGCGGGTCTTCTTCGCGGTCAGCAGGAACGGGTCGCGCGAGAGGCCCGCCTTCGTCGAGACGCCGCACTTCCTCGCACCGCGGATGGCGCCGTACTTCACGAGGCACTTCTGCGGCTCGCCCTTGAGGCGCGGGTTGTCGCTGATGGCCACGATCCGCACGCCCTTGCGGATCACCGGCCGCCAGAGCGCGCGCATCTTGATGACCTGCGACTTCGCGCTGCCCGACACCTGACGCGCGTACCCGGTCGTCACGACCACGTCGGTGCGCGGCGCCTGCTTCAGCAACCAGCGCTGGAGGTTCTTGCGGTAGAGCGTGCACGGCCGGACGCGGGACTTGTCGGGGTGGTTCACCCGTGACGTCGTCCAGGAGCACGAGCCGCGCACCTGCACCTCCAGCGAGATGCGCCCGGCCCGGGCCATCTCGACGAAGGCGGGCATGATCGCGCGTGCATGGGAGTCGCCCACGAGGATCACGTGCGGACGGCCGGCGGCCCGGGTGCCGAAGGTGCAGCCCCGGTTGAGGCGGATCTGCTGGACGCCGCTCTGGTAGCACTGCTTGCCGGGGTACTGCGCGGTCTCGCGCTTGGCGATGCCCGGGCGCTGGATCAGCTTGCCCTTGAGCGCGGGGTTGTGGCACCGCTTCTTGGCCATCGACGCGGCACCGAAGCAGCGGGGCCGCGCGGTGGCAGCGGCCTGGACGACCTGCGGAGCGACGACCGCGGTGGCGAGCGGGGCCACGGCTAGGGGCTTCCTCGCAGGCTCGTGGGCCGGTGCGGAGGCGGAGACCAGCACGCCGGCGCCCACCACGGCCGCCGCGACCAGCGCGATCCTCGTTCGGAGGTGCCCCCACACCATGACTCCACGATCACCCCGATCGCGCGCCGTGGCAAGTGGGGATCAGTCGCTGCTGTCCAGCTTCCAGCGGCCGTCCTCGCGGATGAACGTGTAGGTCTCGGAGCTGGAGAAGTCGTCGTAGTCATCGACGTCGTCAGCGCCGGTCTCCTCGACCACGAGAATCCCGATCGGCCCGAACCGCACGCCCCACATCGGGTCTCCCTCGCGAGAGACCGGGGGACGGG
The DNA here is from genome assembly GCF_013868155.1 of Aeromicrobium phoceense. Lineage (NCBI taxonomy): Bacteria > Bacillati > Actinomycetota > Actinomycetes > Propionibacteriales > Nocardioidaceae > Aeromicrobium > Aeromicrobium phoceense. Next base: position 47,635 of record NZ_JACEOG010000001.1, on the reverse strand, counting down.
CGGCCAGGGAGGCGCACGTGAACGGCTCGTCGTACAGGTCGTCGCGGAAGCTCTGCGTCGTGACGGCCACGAGTGCCGCACAGTCCTGGCTCGCCTCCGCCCGGCTGAAGTCGGCGTACGTGCGTTCGAGGGGCTCGGAGTCGAATGCGCCCGAGCTCCACAGCGCGATCGCCGGCAGGGCGCCGACGAGGGCGGCCACCACGAACACGATCGGCAGGATCCAGACCAGCTTCGAGCGCTTCACGGGGACGAGGTCCTCGGTTCGCACCTGGGCGCGCGGCTGGACCGCGGGCCGCGCCGGGGGCTGGGGCGCCGCGGGCCGGCTCAGGGGAGCGGTGTGCTGCGTCCACTCCGATCCGTCGAACCAGCGCAGCTGGCCATGCCCGTCGTCGTACCAACCGGGCGGGGTGATCGGCCTGGGAGCGTCCATGGCCACCATCATGCCCCCCGGCGGGCCCGCGGCCGACGACCGATGTCCGTGCGTTCGTCGATCCTCGTTGGCGAGGGGTTCACCTGCGTCGGTTGCGCTGGAGACATGAACCGATACACGTGGCAGCAGATCCGGCGCACCGCGCTCGTGCTCTCGTGCGCGGCGTACTTCACGACCCTCGCGGTCATCGGGCAGGTCGCCGACGGCGACCCGGCCCCCGAGCTCCCCACCCGCCTCGTGGAGGCCGCGCGCTAGGCGGCGTGCCCGAAGTGGACCGCCCGACTTCGGCCGCGGTTCACCCGGGCGTCACCCGGCCACGGTGGGCTGACGGCATGAACCTACGCACCAGCACCCGCAGCGTGGTCGTCCTCGGCACCGCCTCACTGCTCCTCGGGGGAGCAGTGGTCGGCTCCGTGGCCACCGCCGAGCGCGACCTCAGCCGCCACGGCGGCGCCGCCCGTCTCTCGGGCGACCAGACCAAAGCCGTCAAGAAGGCCATCGACGGCAGCCGCCCCGAGAACGTCATCCTCATCATCGGTGACGGGATGGGCGACTCCGAGATCACCAGCGCCCGCAACTACGTCCACGGCGCGGCGGGAACGTTCCCCGGCCTGGACCGCCTCCCGCTGACCGGCCAGTACACGACGTACTCGCTCACCAAGGAGGGCAAGCCGGACTACGTCCCCGACTCCGCGGCCACCGGCTCGGCCTGGGCCACCGGTACCAAGACCTACGACAACGCGGTCAGCGTCGACATCGCCGGGAAGCCGCAGAAGACGCTGCTCGAGCTGGCGAAGCGGGCCGGCTACAAGACCGGCAACGTCTCCACGGCGGAGATCCAGGACGCGACGCCGGCCGTGCAGGTCGCACACGTGACGGCCCGCAGCTGCTACGGACCCGCGGCGACCACGAAGACCTGCCCCACGAACGCCAAGGAGAATGGCGGCGCCGGCAGCATCACGGAGCAGCTCCTCGACACGCGTCCCGACGTCACCCTCGGTGGTGGCGCGGCCACGTTCGCCGAGACCGCGACGGCCGGACGCTGGCAGGGCAGGACGCTGCGCGAGCAGGCGCAGCAGCGGGGCTACCGCCTCGTCGACGACCTCGCGTCGCTGTCGAAGGTGAAGAGGGCCGACCAGGACCAGCCGCTGCTGGGCCTGTTCGCACCGGGCAACTTCCCGGTGCGCTGGACCGGTCCCGCTGCCACGGCCGACGGTGGGAAGAAGGCGCCCGTCGCGTGCACCGAGAACCCGGCCCGCACCGACTCGCTGCCCGGCCTGGCCGACCTGACGAAGAAGTCGATCGAGCTGCTGGACCAGCGGAGCCGCAAGGGCTTCTTCCTCCAGGTCGAGGGAGCCAGCATCGACAAGCGGAACCACTCCTCGGACGCCTGCGGCCAGATCGGCGAGACGCTCGACCTCGACGAGTCCGTGAAGGTCGCGCTCGACTACGCGAAGAAGGACAAGAACACGACGGTCATCGTGACCGCCGACCACGCGCACACCAGCCAGATCGTCGAGGCGGGGTCGGTCACCCCCGGCGCCACGGTGAACCTGCTGACGCAGGACGGCCAGCCGATGACGATCAACTACGCCACCAGCGCCGCGGCCGGCTCGCAGCAGCACACCGGCTCGCAGCTGAGGATCGCGGCGTACGGGCCGCGGGCCGCGAACGTCGTGGGTCTGACCGACCAGACGGACGTCTTCTTCACCATCCGCGATGCGTTGCGGCTGGGGAAGCATGGCGGAGATACGGCGGGCCGTCCCCCTCGAGACGGCCCGCCGTTGGCATGTCAGGCGGACAGCTCGCTCAGCGACAGGTCCCAGGCCGGGTCCAGGCCGAGGTCGCGCCACGGGTCGTCCGCCCCGAACCGGGCGATGACGACGCGCGCGGTCACGGCCACCACGAGGGTGGACGCGACGGCCAGGGCGAACGTGAGTGCGGTGCCCAGCGCTGCCGCATGCGGCACGAGCAGGAACACCAGGAGGCCCAGCTCGACGCCGGCAGCGGTGGCGGCGATGCGTTCGTTCGTCATGTCGACTCCGGTTCGATGATCGATTCCCCCGCTGGGATCATGCCGAACGGGCGGGGCCGATGGGACGTGAATCACTCCAGATACCGAGGGTTTCTGAATCGGCCGTCCCGCCGGGCGGTCGACAGCACCCGGCAAGGCCCGCAGCGGTAACCTCGACAGGTGGCCACCACGGACCTGAACGACCGGATCAAACAGCTCGACACGACCCTGACGTCGATCGAGCGCGTGCTCGACGTGCCGAAGATGCAGGTCGAGATCGCCGACCTCCAGGAGCAGGTCGGCGCGCCGGACCTGTGGGACGACCAGGCGAACGCCCAGCGCGTCACCGGGCGGCTCTCGGTGCTCCAGGCCGAGACCGAGCGGGTCGCCAACCTGCGCCAGCGCCTCGAGGACGTGGGTGTCCTGCTCGAGCTCAGTGCCGAGGAGGGCGACGCCGATTCCCTGGCCGAGGCCGAGTCCGAGATCAACCGCCTGGCGAACTCCATCGACAGCCTCGAGGTGCGCACCCTGCTCTCGGGCGAGTACGACGAGCGCGAGGCCCTCGTGACGATCCGCTCCGGCGCCGGTGGCGTCGACGCCGCCGACTTCGCCCAGATGCTCCAGCGCATGTACATCCGCTGGTCCGAGCGCCACAAGTACCCCGTCGAGATCTACGACACCAGCTACGCCGAGGAGGCGGGGCTGAAGTCCACCACCTTCGCGATCCGCGCGCCCTACGCCTACGGCACCCTGTCGGTCGAGGCGGGCACCCACCGCCTCGTGCGGATCAGCCCGTTCGACAACCAGGGCCGCCGCCAGACCTCGTTCGCCGCGGTCGAGGTGGTGCCGGTGCTCGAGGAGACCGACAACATCGACATCCCCGAGGACGAGGTGCGCGTCGACGTCTACCGCTCCAGCGGTCCGGGCGGCCAGAGCGTCAACACCACCGACTCGGCCGTGCGCCTGACCCACATCCCCACGGGCGTGGTCGTCAGTTGCCAGAACGAGAAGAGCCAGCTGCAGAACAAGGCCAGCGCGATGGTGATCCTCAAGGCCAAGCTGCTCGCGCTGAAGAAGGCCGAGGAGCGCGCCCACCTCGACGAGCTGCGCGGCGACGTCCAGGCCTCCTGGGGCGACCAGATGCGCAACTACGTGCTGAACCCGTACCAGCTGGTCAAGGACCTGCGCACCGAGTTCGAGACCGGCAACACCCAGGCGGTCCTCGACGGCGAGATCGACGAGTTCATCGAGGCCGGCATCCGCTGGCGCCGGAACCAGACCGACGCGGCCTGACCCACCGATGCTGACCCTTCTCGGGATCGCCGGCCTGCCCGAGATCCGTCCCGGGGACGACCTCGCCGCGCTGATCCGCACGCACGCCTCGCTGGCCGACGGCGACATCGTCGTGGTGACCTCGAAGATCGTCAGCAAGGCCGAGGGCCGGTTCGTCCCGGCCGCCGACCGTGAGGCGGCGATCGAGGCCGAGACCGTGCGCGTCGTGGCCGAGCGCGGCGCGGTCCGCATCGTGGAGAACCGTCTCGGCATCGTGGCTGCGGCCGCCGGGATCGACGCGAGCAACGTGCCCGAGGGCCAGGTCCTGCTGCTGCCCGAGGACCCCGACGCGTCGGCCCGCCGGATCGCCGAGGGCCTCCGCGAGGTCGCTCACGTGGGCGTCCTCGTCTCCGACACCCTGGGTCGCCCGTGGCGACTCGGCCAGACCGACGTCGCGATCGGCGCGGCCGGGGTGCGCCTGTTCGAGCAGCCCGGGCGTGACGCCGACGGGCGCCCCCTCGCCGTGACGATGCCGTGCGTGGCCGACGAGCTCTGCGGCGCCGCCGAGCTGGTCAAGCCCAAGGACGGCCACGTGCCCGTCGCCGTCGTGCGCGGCCGTGGCGACCTCGTGGGCGACCTCGCGCTCCCCGGAGCGCGCAGCATCATCCGCCCGCTCGAGGACGACCTCTTCCGGACGGGCGGCTGATGCGCGTCACGGTGCTCGCCGGCGGCGTCGGCGGAGCACGATTCGTCACGGGCCTCCGGGGTGCGCTCGGCGCCGATGACGAGATCACCGTGGTCGTCAACACCGGCGACGACCTGTGGCTCTCGGGCGTGCGGCTGCAGCCCGACATCGACTCGATCCTGTACGCGTTGGCGGGGGTCAACGACACCGAGCGTGGCTGGGGCCGCGCCGACGAGACCGAGCGCGTCAGCGCCGAGCTGCGGGCGTGGGGCGCGGGCTGGCCGTGGTTCACCCTCGGCGACCTCGACCTCGGCACGCACCTGGCGCGCACGGGGTGGCTGCGCGAGGGTCTGACCCCCTCCCAGGTGGCCGAGCGGCTGAGCGCCCGCTGGCCGATCGGTGCGCGCCTGCTGCCGATGACCGACGCCGAGGTCGACACCCACGTCGTCGTCGAGGGCGGCGACCGCCTGCACTTCCAGGAGTGGTGGACGCGCCACCGCGCCTCGCTGCGCGCCGTGGCGTTCGCGAACCCCGGGATCGAGGCGGCCACGCCGGGAGCCGGCGTCGTCGAGGCGATCACCGGCGCCGATGTCGTCGTGCTGGCGCCGTCGAACCCCGTCGTGTCGATCGGCCCGATCCTGCAGGTGCCCGGCATCCGCGTGGCCTTGGGCGACGCGCGCCGGGTCGTGGGGATCTCGCCGATCATCGGCGGGAAGGTGGTGCGCGGCATGGCCGACGCGTGCCTGGCCGCGATCGGGGTCGAGACGTCGGCCGACGCCGTCGCCCGCCTCTACGGCCGTCGCGCCGCGGGGGGCGTGCTCGACACGTGGCTCGTCGCCGAGGAGGACGCCGCGCTGGCTCCCGCCCTCGCGGCCGAGGGCTGGGACGTGCGCGTCCAGCCGCTCTGGATGAGCGACCCCGCGACCTCCGCGGCCCTGGCCCGCGCCGCCATCACCCCCTGACTCCGGTCTCGATACACCGCTCGTTCCTCGCGGCACTCGACCACCGGGGTCCTGATCGCGGTCTCGATACACCGCTCGTTCCTCGCGGCACTCGACCACCGGTGATCGAGCACAGCGCGACGGCGTTTCGCCACCGGTGATCGAGTGGCGGCGAGCGCAGCGAGACGCTGTATCGAGATCAGGTGCTGGTGCCACGGAGCACGGGACGGCGGTTAGCGTGGACGCATGCGCCTCCTCGCCGCCCTGCTGCTGGCCCTGACCCTGCTGACCGGGTGCGCGGACGACAGCGATCCGCTCGCCACCACGGAGACGTCCGAGATCGAGGAGCCCGAGGACACGCTCCCGGTGCTGGGCCTGTGGGAGTCCGAGCCGCTGGAGTCCGGGCGCACCGTCATGCTCACGCTGTCCGACGACAACACCTACGTCGCGGAGAACGAGTGCCTCGAGCTGACGGGCCGGTGGGAGCTGGCCGGCGGTCAGGTCGTGCTGACTCCCGACCAGGGCGCAGGTCAGCAGTGCGGCGGTGACGCGGCCGTGGAGCTGCCGCCCGCGCTCACGGTCGACGGGGACACGCTGGTGCCCGAGGGCGCCGGGCCCACGTTCACCCGGGCCTGAGGTGCCGCTGCGACTGGTGTGAAAGTTGCTCGCATTCCAATGAAAAAGATGGTCCGTTCGAGCCGCTGACCGTGACTCGTTCCGGCCGTTAACTGGGGCCCATGCGCTCCCTCGCGGTCCTCGTCCTGGTGGGAGCGTTGCTGGGCGGATGCGGGCTCCAGTCACCTGAGCCCTACCCGGGGCAGACAGGCTCCACCGGGGTCGGCGAGCCGGGGGACACCCTGCCCGTGCTCGGTGCCTGGGTCTCCGAGCCGGTCCCGGAGACGGGCCGCCGACTGATCCTGACGCTCACGGACGACAACCGGTACGTCGTCACCGACACGTGCTCACAGGCTCCGGGCCGCTGGGACCTGCGGGGCGACCAGGTGCTGCTCACACCCGACGAAAGCGGTGTCGTGCTGTGCGGAGGCGACGAGGACCCGCCGCTGGAGCTGGCCGATGCGCTGACGGTGGAGCGTGGTCTGCTCGTCCCGACCGGGACGGGCCCGGTCTTCAGCCGGAAGTGAGCGTCACAGCACGCGGCCGAGCACGGCCGTCGTGCGCGGACCGAGCGTGCCGACGAGGTGGTCGGCGTGGTCGACGTCGCGACGCAGCGTGGACGACACCGGCACGGGCAGCTCGACGAAGCCGGCCGCCCGGTGGAGCTGCCACGATCCCGGCCCGAATGCCGAGGGCAGGTCGCCCTCGCGTGCCGTGACCAAAGTGGTGCCCTGACGCTCCTCGTCGGGCACGGCCCCGAGCCGGGTGTCCTCGGCCAGCTCGAGCGCCTCCGCGAGGTCGCCGGGCCTCAGGCCGGGCAGGTCCCCGAGCAGCACGGCGCGATGGCCGGCCGGCGCGACGTGGAGCCCGTCGGAGATCGCGGCGGCGATGCCCCGCGGCTCGGGCTCCAGCACGACCTCCACGTCGGGCGCCCCGAGGTGGGGATCGGCGGTGACCACCACGACGCGGGCCACCGCCGCGGCCGCCTCGATCGTGTCGAGCGCGATGGCGCGCGCCAGGGCGATCCGGTCGACGCCCGGCAGGTCGAGGCGCGACTTGCCCAGGTGGGCGGGCTTGACCGGGACGACGACGGTCCAGGCCCGGCGACGCCGGTCACGCACCGGCGGACTCCGAGGGCTCCTGGTGGGCCATTCCGAAGGGTGCGGGATCGAACCAACCGAACCGGTCGCGGAACTCCTGCGCCTTGCCGGGCCACAGCAGCACCTGCCGCCCGGAGCGCTCGTCGACGTACCAGTTGCTGCAGCCCGAGGTCCACACGCCGCTGCGCTCCTGGATCTCATCGATGTAGTCCTGCTCGGCGTCGACCGAGACCTCCAGCGGGCCGTGGCTGGTCCAGGGGAGCGCGGAGGCGGCGTAGTCGGCCTGCGCCTCGATCATCAGCACGGCCGAGTTGTGGGCGAGCGTCGCGTTCGGGCCGTCGAGGACGAACAGGTTCGGGAAGCCGTGCACCACGGTGGACGCGTACGCGCGCATGCCCTGGGACCAGTACTGGTCGAGCGAGATCCCGTCGCGCCCCGTGACGAGCTCGGCGTAGGGCTGGCGCGTGGAGTGGAAGCCGGTGGCCGCCACGACCACGTCGACATCGTGGCGCGACCCGTCGGCCGCCACGACCGCGCCGGGCTCGTAGGCGGTGAGCGCGCTCGGGACGAGCCTCACGTGGGGCAGCCGCAGGGTGGTGAAGTAGTCGTCGCTGAACAGGACGCGCTTGCAGCCGAACTCGTGGTCGGGCGTCAGCGCGTCGCGCAGGACCGGGTCGGGGACCTGGCCGGCGAGGTGGTCGAGCGCGCGGGCGCGGGCCTGCGCGCGACCGTCGCCGGCGCGCTGATCGAAGACCTCCTCGGTCTCGCGCATGAGATCGCCGCGCAGGTCGGCGAGTCGTTCGGGCTGCTGCTCGAACAGTGCGATCTCGGCGTCGGCGTAGGCCCGGTCGCCCTTGGGCAGGATGTAGGGCGCGCTGCGCTGGAGCACCACCACGGACTCGGCCTGCCGGGCCAGCTCCGGGATCACCTGGATGCCCGAGGCGCCGGTGCCGACGACGGCGACCCGCTTGCCCTCGAGGTCGAGGTCGTCGTCCCAGCGGGCGGTGTGGACGATCGGCCCGTCGAACGCTCCCGGCACCTCGGGCAGCCGCGGCTCGGTGAGCCGGCCCGCCGCCATGACCAGGACCTCGGCCTGCACCGGGCCGCGTGAGGTGGTGAGCCGCCAGCCCTCGCCGTCCCACGCGGCGGACTCCAGGCGAGTGGACAGCATGATGCGGTCACCGACGGGGGCGGCGGCCTCCTCGAGGTACTCGCGAATCTCGGCGCCCGGGGCGAAGACGCGGCTGAAGCCCGGATGGGCGATGTCGGAGTAGCCGTAGAGGTGCGCGGGGACGTCGCAGGCCACGCCCGGGTAGCGGTTGTCGTGCCACGTGCCGCCGATCCCGGGTCGTCGCTCGAGCACGACGAAGGACTCACCCGCCGCCGCGAGCCGGCGGGCCATCGCGACCCCGGCGAAGCCCGCGCCGACGACCGCGACGCGCACGCGCGTCATGACGCCACGCCGTACGTCGTGGTGCGCAGCCGCAGCTGACGTCCGAGGCTGCGGGCGATGCGCTCCGCCGCCGGCACGGTGAGCTCCTGGCCGTACTCGACGCCGGCCTCGGGCGCGACGCGTCCGTCGTACAGCGTGCCGCCGAGGTCGTCCGCGCCCGAGCGCAGCACCTCGGTGGCGCCCTCGACGCCCAGACGGGTCCATGCGGCCTGCACGTGGCTGATGCTGCCGTGCAGCACGAGACGGGCGAGGGCGTGCACGGCGCGGTGCTGGTCGGGGGAGTGGTCGCCGCCCGGGAACGCCATCGGCACGAGCTCGTTGAACCCGCCCGTGTCGGCCTGGATCTCCCGCAGGCGGCGCAAGTGGCGCACGCGCTGCAGCGGCGTCTCGCCGTGTCCGTAGAACAGCACCGACGTGGAGTGCAGGCCCAGGCCGTGGGCGGCGCGGATCGCCTGCTCCCACTCGTCGACCGGGAGGTCGGCAGCGAAGTGCTGGGCGCGATGGGCCTCGTCGAGCACCTTGACGCCTGTGCCGGGCACCGTGTCGGCCCCGGCCGCGGCGAGCGCGGCGTACTGCTCGGTGACGGTGCGCCCGGTGCGGCGCGCTCCGTCGATGACGTCGGCGGGCCGGAACGTGTGCAGGTGCAGGCCCGGCGCGGCGGCGCGCGCGGCCCGCAGCAGCTGCTCGTAGACGTCGGCGGGAGCGTCGGCCGGCGCCGTGCCCTGGATGCACAGCTCGGTGGCGCCGAGGTCGACCGCGTCGGCGGCCACCCGCGCCACGAGGTCGGGGTCGGTCACCCGGTCGGACCCGAGGTTGCGGTTCTGCACGAGCGACACGGTGGCCCCGGTCACCGAGCGCCGCAGCTCGTCGGCGAGGCCGGCGAGCCGGTCGAGGTCGCCGCCCGTGGAGGTCATGAGGCGGACGTACTCGTCGTCGCTCAGCCCCGACGGGTCGTTCGCGGCGCGCGCCAGCAGGGAGCGGCGATCGAGTGCCCCCGAGGAACGAGGGGGTGTATCGAGATCACGAGAATGTGCCGGGCCGCGCCCTGCCGCCATGCCGTCGGCGTCGGCGAGCGCGAGCACGGGGGCGTGGAGCGCCGGGTCGATCCAGGTGTCGCGGTCGCGGATGTAGTGCGGGTGCACCGTGAGCCGCTCGCGCAGCTCGTAGCCGGCGGCGCGAGTGAGCTCGGCCAGCTGGTCCACCTGGGGCCAGGGGCGCTCGGGGTTCACGTGGTCGGCCGTGAGCGGGCTGACGCCGCCCCAGTCGTCGATGCCCGCCGCGACGAGCCGTGCGAGCTCGCCGGGGTGGGACAGGTTCGGCGGCGCCTGGATGCGGGCGTCGGGCCCGAGCACGATCCGGGCGGTGGCCACGGCGGCGATGTAGGCGTCGGTCTCGGCGTCGGCGACGCCCTGCATCGCGGTGGCGGGCTTGGCGCGGAAGTTCTGGACGATCACCTCCTGCACGTTGCCGTGCCGCTCCGACAGACCGCGCAGCGCGAGGATCGTGTCGAAGCGCTCCTCCAGGGTCTCGCCGATGCCCACCAGCAGGCCCGTGGTGAACGGGATCCGCTGGCGTCCGGCATCCTCCAGCACCTGCAGGCGCAGGGCGGGGTCCTTGTCGGGCGAGCCGAAGTGCGCCTGCCCGGGCTCGGCGAACAGCCGGTGGCTGGTGGTCTCGAGCATCATGCCCATCGACGGGGCGGTGGGGCGCAGGGCGCGCAGCTCGTCGGCCGTCATCACCCCGGGGTTGAGGTGCGCCAGCAGGCCGGTCTCGGCGGTGATCCGCCGGGCGAGGTGCCCGATGTACTCCAGCGTGGAGGCGAAGCCGTGGTCGTCGAGCCACTCGCGGGCGACGTCCCAGCGGTCCTCGGGCCGGTCGCCGAGGGTCAGCAGCGCCTCCTTGCAGCCCAGCGCGGCGCCCTGGTGGGCGACGGCCAGCACGTGCTCCTCGGACATGTACGGCGCGATGCCCTTGCGCTCGAGCTTGCCGGGGGTGTCGACGAAGACGCAGTAGTGGCAGCGGTCGCGGCACAGGGTGGTGACCGGCACGAACACCTTGCGCGACCACGTGATGACGCCCGGCCGACCGGCCCTCGCGAGCCCTTCGTCGCGGACGCGGCCGGCCTCGCGGACGAGGTCGTCGAGGTCGGTGCCACGAGCCTCGAGCATCGAGGCGGTGGCCTCGATCGCATGCAGACTCATCTGAACTCCCGGCGTGCTGACTGGCTTTCACCCTAACCGCCGGAGCCACGGCCCCGCCGCTCGGCGGGGGCGGCCCGGTGAGGCGTCCTTCACAGCGAACCGGCGCGGCGGGGTCCCCGAATCCTCAGGTGCCACACCTACACTCGGTCGGGGGATTCGCTTCGACAAGGGCACCAAGACCTACCCCGGCCAGAAGCGCGCAGCCCTCGACCGACTCGACCTGGAGATCACCAAGGGCGAGTTCGTCTTCCTCGTCGGCGCGTCCGGCTCGGGCAAGTCGACCTTCCTGCGCCTGATCCTGCGTGAGGCGCGGCCCACGTCGGGCCACGTGTACGTCGCGGGCAAGGAGATCAACAAGCTGTCCAGCTGGAAGGTGCCCAAGCTGCGCCGCCAGCTCGGCACGGTGTTCCAGGACTTCCGCCTGCTGCCGAACAAGACCGTCTTCGAGAACGTGGCCTACGCCCTCGAGGTCATCGGCAAGCCGCGCGACGAGATCAAGAAGCTCGTGCCCGAGACGCTCGACCTGGTCGGCCTCGACGGCAAGGGTCACCGCCGTCCCGACGAGCTGTCCGGCGGTGAGCAGCAGCGTGTCGCGATCGCGCGCGCCTACGTCAACCGGCCGATGATCCTCATCGCCGACGAGCCCACCGGCAACCTCGATCCCAGCACCAGTGTCGGCATCATGAAGCTGCTCGACCGGATCAACCGCGAGGACACCACGGTCCTGATGGCCACCCACGACTCCTCGATCGTCGACCAGATGCGCAAGCGCGTCATCGAGCTCGACGAGGGGCGCGTCGTGCGCGACGAGGCCCGCGGCATCTACGGCTACGAGAACTGAGACCCATGCGAGCGATCCTCAACGAGCTGCGCGCCAGCCTGACCCGCAACACGTCCATGACGATCTCCCTGATCGTCACGATGAGCGTGTCGCTGCTGCTGGCCTCCCTCGGCCTGCTGATCCAGGCCCAGGCCGAGCGCACCGAGCAGTACTTCGGCGACCGGCTGCAGCTGCAGGTCAACCTGTGCACCAAGAACTCCCCGGCGGCCACGTGCGTCGGCGGCGCGGCCACGGACGAGCAGAAGCAGGCCGTCCAGACCGCGCTGACCGACAACCCCGAGGTCCGCGACTACACGGTCCGCAGCCCCCAGGAGAACTACGCCCAGGCGCGCGAGCTCCTCGGCCAGACCGACACGGGCCGCAAGCAGCTGGAGACCCTCGGCGTCGACTCGTTCCCCGAGTCCTACTTCGTCACCCTGAAGGACCCGCAGCAGTTCGACGGCGTGGTCAGCGAGGTCTCGGGCATGGACGGCGTGGGCAACGTCAACTCCCTGCGCGACCTGCTGGGCCCGCTGTTCGAGATGCTCGACAAGATGCAGTGGGCGGCGCTGGCCACGGCCGGCCTGCTCATCATCGCGGCGATCCTGCAGGTCTCGAACACGATCCGCATGACGGCGTTCGCCCGCCGCCGCGAGATCGGGATCATGCGCCTGGTGGGCGCCTCGAGCTGGCACATCCAGGCTCCGTTCGTGCTCGAGTCGCTGGTGGCGGCGTTCATCTCTGCTGCCCTCGCGGCGGCCGGGCTGGCGGCGTTCATGCACTTCGTCGTCTACGGCTACCTGCGCGACACACTCGGGAGGATCACCACGTGGGTCCGCTGGGAGGACGCCTTCCTCGTCATGGGCATGACCACGGTCCTCGCCCTGCTGCTGGCGCTCGTGCCCACGTTCGTCATGACGCGCAAGTACCTCGACGTCTGACGCGGTGACACGCGCGAGCCCCGGGCTCACGCCAAACTCTCAACCTGAGGCGTAGAGTCACTCGCGTCACATCGCACGATTCCGTCCTGACGGACACTTCCCCGGATTCGAGGCACATGACGAGATTGCGCAAGCCGCTGCTCGCCCTCGCCCTCAGCGCCATGCTGGTGGCCGGCTTCAGCGCGCCCACCTTCGGCGGCGAGAAGGACGACATCAAGCGCGAGCAGCGCCAGAACAACAAGAAGCTGAAGGACGCCAAGGACGAGGTCCAGGAGTCCACCAAGGCCGCGCGTGACGCGAAGCTCGCCCTCATCAACGCCAACACGAAGCTTTCGGCCGCCGAGTCCGAGCTCGGCCGGACCCGCGGGAAGCTCGCGGTCGCCCAGGCCGAGGACGCCCGGCTGCGCGCCGAGCTCGACAAGGCCGAGGCCCAGCTGTCGGCCGCTGAAGCTCGCCTGGAGAAGGCCGAGCGCGAGCTCAAGCAGTCGCGCGGAGCGGTGGAGTCCTTCGCCGTGGAGTCCGTCATGGCCGGCGACGCCGGGCTGAAGGCCTTCGGTGACCTGCTGCGCGGCAACGACCCCGGCCTGTTCTCCGAGCAGATGAGCGCCAAGACGTCGATCGGCGACGCCCAGGTCGCGGTCATGCAGGAGCTGGCCGCGTCCGAGGTCATGCTCGGCATCGAGCGCGACCAGGTCGAGCGCCTGCGCGACCAGGTCGCCGACCAGAAGCAGCAGGCAGAGGCCGTCGTGGTGCAGATGGAGGCACTGACGGTCCAGGCCCAGGCCCAGGCCGCGTCCGTCGCGAAGCTCGTGTCGGCCCGCGCCGGCGCCAAGCGCAACGCCGATGCCACCCTCGCGGAGGACCTGCGGCTCCAGCAGGAGCTCGAGGCCGACCGCCTCCGCCTGGAGAGCCAGATGGCCGAGATCGTCCGCAAGGAGCTCGAGGCCGCCGAGCGCGCCCGCAAGAAGCGCCGCGGCGGCGGTGGCGGCGGTGGCGGTGACAACGGCGGCGGCACCACCGGTGACTCCGGTGGCACCCTGAGCCGCCCGGTCAACGGCCCGATCACCTCGCCCTACGGGATGCGTCGCCACCCGATCACCGGCGTCTACAAGCTGCACGACGGGACCGACTTCGGCGTGGGCTGCGGTGTCCCGATCCGCGCGCCCGCGGGCGGCACGATCGTGTCGCAGTACTACAACAGCGCCTACGGCAACCGCGTCATCCTCAACAACGGCGTGAAGCGTGGCAAGAGCGTCATCACGACCTACAACCACCTGTCGCGGTTCGCCCGCAGCAGCGGCTCGAAGGTCAGGCGTGGCGAGGTCATCGGCTACGTGGGCACCACCGGCTACTCCACGGGGTGCCACCTGCACTTCATGGTGCTGGCCAATGGCTCGACCACGAACCCGATGAACTGGTTCTGACGTGTCACCGGCGCTGACCTGACACTCGCCCCGACCTGACACTCGCCCCACCTGACACAATGATCAGATGGCCAAGGAAACCGGTCGCAAGATGATCGCGCAGAACAAGAAGGCGCGGCACGACTATCACATCGAGGACACCTTCGAGGCCGGTCTGGTCCTGACCGGCACGGAGGTGAAGTCGTTGCGCCAGGGCCGTGCCTCGCTCGTCGACGGCTTCGGTGAGATCGACCGGGGCGAGGCTTGGCTGCTGCAGGTGCACATCCCGCAGTACGACAACGGCACGTGGACCAACCACGAGACCCGCCGCCGCCGCAAGATGCTGCTCAACCGCCACGAGATCGAGAAGATCGATCACCGCACGCAGTCCAAGGGCCTCACGATCATCCCGCTGAGCCTGTACTTCAAGGACGGCCGGGCGAAGGTCGAGATCGCGCTGGCCCGCGGCAAGAAGTCGTTCGACAAGCGCCACGCCATCGCCGAGCGTCAGGCGTCGCGCGACGCCGAGCGCGAGGTGGGTCGCCGCCTCAAGGGCATATGACCTGGCAGGACGCCGACCTCACCGCGTACCTGGAGCGGCTGGGGGTGCCGGGGATCGTCGACGTGCACGTGCACTTCATGGCCCCGCCGGTGCTGGCGAAGGTGTGGGCGTACTTCGACGCCGCCGGGCCGAAGCTCGGCCGGCCGTGGCCGATCCACTACCGCACCAGCGACGAGGAGCGCGTCGAGACGCTGCGGGCGCTCGGCGTGAAGCGGTTCACCGCGCTGTCGTACGCGCACAAGCCGGGCATCGCGGGCTTCATGAACGACTGGCTCGCGGGCTTCGCGGAGCGGGTCCCTGACTCGGTGCGGTCCGCCACCTTCTTCCCCGAGCCCGAGGCGGCCGAGTACGTGCCCGCGGTGATCGCCGAGGGTGTCGGCGCGTTCAAGGCCCACCTGCAGGTGGGGGAGTTCGCCGCCGACGACCCGCTGCTCGACCCGGTCTGGGCGGCGATCGAGCAGGCACAGGTGCCGGTGGTCCTGCACGCCGGATCGGGTCCCATGCCCGGCCCCCACACGGGTCCGCGAGGGGTGGCCGCCGTGCTGGAGCGCTTCCCGCGGCTGCCGCTGGTGATCGCGCACCTGGGGATGCCCGAGGTCGACGCGTTCTGCGACCTGGCCGAGCGCTTCGAGAACGTGCGCCTCGACACCACCATGACGTTCGTCGACTTCTTCCCCGACCCGCCGCCGGCCGACCCGCAGCGCCTGCTGGCCCTGCAGGACAAGATCGTGTTCGGCAGCGACTTCCCGAACATCCCGTACCCGTACGCCCACCAGGTCGAGGCCCTCGACCGGCTCGGCCTCGGCGACGACTGGATGCGCGCCGTCCTCTGGCACAACGGCGCCGACCTGTTCGGCACCGGCTCGGCCTGACCCGCCCGCCACTCGCGACCCCCGTCTGCGCCACCCGGCGGAAGGGTCAGTCGCCGGGGCGGGCGGACAGCTGCGCGACCGACCGCTGGACGAGGCGCGCCCGTGCCGCGGGCGTCCTGGCCTTGAGCACCGGCAGCACGATGGCGTAGCGCGCGGTGAGCCCCAGTCCCTCGAACGCCTCCGCCGCGAGGGGAGCCGCGGTCAGCGCGGCGGCCAGGTCGGGTGGCACCTGCGCCTCCGCCTGGCGCACGTACGCCGCGTCCCACCGGCCGTCCGCCCGTGCCGCGGCCACCTGCTCGAGGCCACCCGGACGCATCCGGCCGGCCGCTTCCAGCGCCTCGACCTTGGCGACGTTCACCTGCGACCACGGACTCCGGGCCCGCCGCGGCGAGGAGCGCTGCAGGAACGAGACCGCGTCGAGCGACCGCCGCAGGCCGTCGATCCAGCCGTGGCACAGGGCACCGTCGAGTGCGTCGCCGATGGTCAGCAGGGCGACGTCGGCGTTCTTGCGCCGGATCCTCAGCCACGCCTCGGGCGCGGTGGCGTGGTGCTGCTCCAGCCAGTCGTCCCACGCACCGGCATCGGCGAACTCCAGCACGTCCATCGGCACTCCTCGAGGATGTCTCGGGTCCACGCTAGGCCCCTCGTGAACGAGACGGAACAAATCGCGCGGTGGGGCGGTTAGTATGGGTGTATTGACAATTTCAGAGGGGCTGATCGGTTTCGACTGTGGTCGTTCGAATCCAGGAGAAGCGGGTAGAGAAGGCAACGTCATCTCTTTAACGTTCGTTGCAAACCCATAAGTGCCGATTCCAAGCGCACTGACTTCGCCCTCGCTGCCTGACAGCGACTTGCGGAGGGTGGACCCGGGAGCGTCCTCGTCCCGGATCGTCCATCTCATCTAGAGGACTTGCTGATCTGATCGTGTAGCGCGGCCAGATCGGGACTTTTTCGCTACTGAGCCTGTCGGTGACGCGTTCGTCCGAGCACCGGGGCTGAGAAAAGCGTCAGACGAACTGCACCCGGAGAAGACCTGTTTCAGCGCCAGAGGACCCGGGTTCGATTCCCGGCAGCTCCACCCTTGCTCCTCGTGAGTGTCATGCAGACTGAGGCCGCCCCCATCGGGGGCGGCCTCAGTGCGTTGTGTGGCCCTCAGGCGACGAAGTCGTCCCAGCCCTCGGCGAGGTAGTCGATGAACGTCGGGCTGAGGTGCTCCTGCCGCAGGCGGTCGCGGCTGAACGGCTGCGGGTCGCTCACGAAGTCCGGCGACTGCGCCACGAGCCGCGGCAGGTCGTGGTGGATGATCGCGGCCGTGCCCACCGTGACGAAGTCGGCTCCGCGCGCGAGGCACCAGTCGGCGTCCTGCGCCGAGAGGATCTTCCCGGCGACCCCGAGACGGGTGCCGTGGCGCGGCAGGTCGAGGTACTGGTCGATCAGCAGGCCGTCCACGTCGGGCTCGCGGGGCGCCTTGGCCACGTCCCAGAGCGAGAGGTCGACGTAGTCGGCGTCACCCGAGACGAGCAGCTGCTCGACCAGGGCGCGCGAGTCGGCCACCGTGATCCCGTAGCCCTCGGGCGACACGCGCACGCCCACCTGGAAGTCGGGCCCGGTCGCGGCGCGGATCCCACTCAGCACCTCGCGCAGCGGCCGGCTCCGTCCGTCGAGCGATCCGCCGTACCCGTCGGTGCGGTGGTTCTTGCGCGCGTCGAGGAACTGGCACAGCACGTAGCCGTGGGCGCCGTGGATCTCCACCCCGTCGAAGCCGGCGTCCTCGGCCCGCACCGCCGCGCGCACGAAGTCGTCGATCACCCGCTGCACGTCGCTCGTCGAGAGCGCCTCGACTCCGCGCTCGGGATCGGCCCACGGTGCGACCGTGGGGCGTCCCGTCACCGTCGCGTCGGCGCGCATCCCGCCGTGGTGCAGCTGGATCGACGAGACGGCCCCGAGCTCGCGGATCCCGTCGGCCAGTCGCCGCAGGCCCGCGTCGTGCCGGTCGTCGCTGATGCCGAGCTGTCCCCTCCAGGCCTGTCCCTCGGGCGACACGTACGCCGCGCAGGTCATCACGAGGCCGAATCCGCCGTGCGCCCGCGCGACCAGCCACGCGTACTCGTCGTCGGACAAGGTCCCGTCGACGTGGCTCTGCTTGTTCGTGAGGGGAGCCAGCGTCCAGCGGTTCCGCCACGCGGGGCCGTGAGGCAGTGGCAAGGTCGCGGCAGGGGAGACGGGAGAGATCGACACGCCCTTCAGCCTACGATCCGGCACCCGGGCCGAGCGGCCGAGGCGGGCCCGCGATGATGGAGCCCATGACCGACGTCTGGCTGCCCGAGGGTGACTTCCTGACCGACCGCCACCTGGCGACCCTGTCGACGATCGGACCGGGTGGCCGCATCCACGTGGTCGCGGTCGGCTTCACGGTGCACGAGGGAGTCGTGCGGATCACGACGATGGACGGCAGCCAGAAGGTCCGCAACGTCGAGCGCGACCCGCGCGCCACGGTGGCCCAGGTGGCCGGACCCCAGTGGCTCAGCATCGCCGGCACGGCCGAGATCCTGCGCGACCGCGAGTCGATCACGCTGGCCGAGAACCTCTACGCCCAGCGCTACCGCCAGCCCAAGGAGAACCCGCGTCGCGTCGTCATCGCGATCACGCCCGAGAAGGTCATGTGCTCGCCGGGGCTGCGCGGCGAGGCGCCGGCGCACGACTGACGCGGACATCGTGGACGTACTGCTGATGGGGACGGGCTCGGCCGACGGGTGGCCGTCGCCGTTCTGCCGGTGCGACTCGTGCACGACGATGCGCGAGCGCGGTGAGCTGCGGACCCCCACGAGTGTCCTGCTCGACGGGCAGGTGTGGATCGACCCGGGGCCGGAGGCCGCGCGCCAGGCCCTGCGCGCGGGAGTCGACCTCGTCGACGTGCACACGGTGCTCGTCTCGCACGCCCACTCCGACCACCTCGATCCCGCCTTCCTGCTGCACCGGGGCTGGGTCACCGACCGGCCGCTGACCGTGTACGGACCGGCGCCGGCGATCGAGCGGTGCCGCGACTGGCTCGCGCCCGACCAGACCGCGGTGCGGCTCGTCGAGGTGACGGCGGGCGACGGGTTCGCCGCGGGGGAGTACCGGATCACGGTCGTCCCGGCGGCCCACGAGGCGCTCGGCGAGGCGGTGCTCTACCGGATCGACGCGGAGCGGTCCCTGTTGTACGCCTGCGACACCGGCCCGTGGGCCGAGGGGGCTCTGGAGCTGATCGGCGAGCGGCGGCTCGACGTCGTGCTGATGGAGCAGACATTCGGCGACCGGCTCGACCTTGCGGGACAACGGCACCTCGGCCTGACGACCTTCGCCCGGTCGGTGGCGGCACTGCGTGCGGAGGGGCTGGTGGACGACGCGACCCGAGTGGTGGCCGTGCACCTCAGCCACCACAACTCTCCTGAGCTGGAGGACCAGCTGCGTGCCATCGGCGCCGAGGCCGGCCGCGACGGACAGCGCCTCGGCGCTGGAGATCGGTAACGCTGCCCACCGGGGTCCGGCGCCAGGGAAAGAGGAAAGCCCCCGCCGAAGCGGGGGCTTTCCGTGGAGTTCTCGCGTTGCGAAAGCTCAGATCGCGCGGATCTTGGCGGCCTGCAGGCCCTTCTGGCCCTGCGTCACCTCGAACTCGACCTTCTGGTTGTCCTCGAGCGAACGGTAGCCCGAGCCCTGGATCTCGCTGAAGTGCGCGAACAGGTCCTCGCCGCCGTCGTCGGGCGCGATGAAGCCGAAGCCCTTTTCAGAGTTGAACCACTTCACAGTTCCGGTAGCCATGTTGTCTCCTTGGGAGGTTGTGCGCACTCGTGAATCGCGTACGTCTTGTTGTCACGCGTCACTTCGAACCAAAGAGAAAACCGAAAAGCCTCAACGAGGCTCGACCATCAATCTGCCGAGTCATGCCATGCAACTGACTCCAGCCTAGTGCATGGACCCCCGCCGGGCCAATCAGTGCCCCGGACGAAGTCGCACCTTGCGCCGCTGGTTGGCCTCGTCGACCTCCACGACGGAGTTCCGCGACTTCAGGAAGTCCGTGAATGTCTTGAAGCCGAGGTCCTTCTCGTTGAAGGACGAGTCCATCCGCTTCATCTGGCTCTTGACCGTGCCCGAGTGGATCCACTCGTCCTCGGAGTCCTTCTCGCCCAGCAGGCGCAGGGCGCGCAGCAGCAGCCGCGTGGCCTGGCGGGTCAGCGCGAGCTCGTCATCCTCGTCGTCGACCGCGCCGCCCGCGGGGACGAACACGGGCTTCAGCACGGGCGCGGTGTCCGCCGGGGACTCCGACACCTCGGCCTCCTGCTCGGGCTCGGCGGCGGCCTTCCCCCCGGACGACCGGCGCGAGGACTTCTTCGCCGTCCTGCGCGGCGGGGGAGAGGCCTTCTCGACCTCGGCCTCGTCACCGCGATCGGCCAGGCCCGGGAGGTTGTCGTACGTGAGGAGCTCGTCGCACGCGGCGGCGAGGGAGCGGCTGGTGGCTCCGGCCACACCCACCGCCACGACGTAGCGGCCCATGCGCTTCAGCCGCTGGGCCAGCGGGATGTAGTCGGAGTCGCCGGCGGCCAGCACGACCGTCCCGACCTGCGGCATGCGGCCCATGTCCTCGAGGGCGTCGACGGCCAGCCGGATGTCGGCGCCGTTCTTGGAGCCCGAGGCCGGGAACAGCTGCACGAGGTCGATGGCGCGGTCGACCAGCTGCTTCTTGTAGCGCACGTTGAACGGCATCGACCAGTCGGCGTACGCCCGCGTCAGGGCGAGCCGGCCGAAGGAGGAGGCGTAGTCGAGGATCGCGTGGACGTCGACCTCGGCGGCCTGGAGCCTGGCCTCGTCGAAGCCGGCGTCGCGGTCACGCCAGAAGGACTGCTTGCCGTGCACCTGGTCGTAGCGCGAGATGACGATGTTGTCGAAGTCCAGGTAGACGGCGACGGCGGAGTCGCTCGGGGAGGTCATGGGTCCAGTCTGCCCGTCGCGTCGTTCTCCGCCCCGGTCGCGGTGGGTGGCGCGGGCAGGAAGCGCGCCGCGACGGACACCGCGGCGACGGTGATCAGCGCCCCGAGGATGAGAGCCGCGGGCAGTCCTCCCTCGAGCTCGCCGGTCTGGGTGCCAATGGTGGCGGCCGCGACGGGCACGCCGACCTGCCCCGCGGTGAGCACGGTCAGGGGGACCGGCAGCCCGGTCAGTCGGACGACGAGGTGGGTCACGATGGCGCCGAGGCCCAGGCACACGCCGAGCGCGATGAGTCCGGGCTCGTCGACGAGGGCGCTCAGGTCCAGCGAGGCGCCGAGCCACACGAAGAACACGGGGCCGAGGAAGCCGTCGGCGAGGGCGAACAGTTGGCGAGCGAGCCGGCGCGGTGGGCCGACGGCCGCGATGGCCAGCCCGCACACGAATCCCGCGAGCATCACCGTCACGTGGGTCGCGACCGCGAGGGCGGCCACCGCCGTCAGCACGATCAGGCTGATCCGCAGCTCGATGGCGAACCGTCGCTCCTTGCTCTCCTCGTGCACGGCCTCCCAGATCCCGCGGGCCTCGAGGGCACGCAGGACCAGGAACAGCACGACGCCCGCCGCCACGACGATGACCGAGCCCAGCGCCGCCTCGGCCGCTCGGTCCGGCGCGATCGCCAGCGGCAGGACGAGGATGCACACCACGTCGGCGACCGCGATCTGCGTCAGCAGCGGCACGAGGTGGGGCCCCTCGAAGCCCTCGTCCTCGAGTACCGGCATCGCCAGCGCGGCCGAGGAGGAGGCCATCAGGACGGCGAAGACGGCCGGGTGAGACGCATCGAACACGTCCGCCAGGACGATCCCGCCGACGGCGGCGGCCACTCCCACGAGCGCCGCGCGTCCGGCTCCGACGGCCAGCGCCGACTTCAGTCCGTGCTCCGGGATCGGCACCCGCGTGCCGACGACGAACATCGTCATCGCGAAGCCCAGCTCGGCCAGGAAGCTGAAGGTCTCGTCGCCCGGGTCGAGCCACCCGGCGCCGCTCGCGCCGACGGCGAGCCCACCCAGCAGCTCGCCCACGACCACCGGGATCCGCCAGGTCGACGGCACCGCGAGCAGCGGGCCGAGCAACCCGATCGCGCAGATCAGCGCGAGGGTCTCGAAGGTCATCCTTCGATTGTCTGCCCGTTCCGCCGCGGGCGCGGGCGAAAAGGCGCGGGATTCTTGGGCGAATCGCCCCGGGGCCGTTCGCGCGTGCACTACCTTCAGCCCCAAGCGTCACATGGTCCCGTCTCGGGGACGGGCTGACGACACGGCCCCAGGAGAAGACATGGACCAGCAGCAGCCCGCCTTCGGCGGAGAGCGTGGAGCGAGCGCCACGGAGTACGCCCTGCTGATCTCCGGCGTCGCCGTGGTCCTCGTGGGCGTCATCGTCATGTTCGGCGATTCCTTGGCAGCGAGCCTGGGTGGCTTCGCAGCCATCTTCTGAGGCGTGAAGCGGACCGCGCTGAATCTTCGCGCCCAGTGCTTTCGCGTATCGGACGCCTGATCCCATCAGTCACACCAGTCCCAGTAGTACCTAAGAGCTATTTTTCTCGCTTGGGCGTGTTTGTTTCACAGAAAGCGACACCAGTGCGATACAGCCCCATTAGCGTTCGTTTTGGGACTTCGCAGTATGCGAGTTCACCACGACACAGAGGAGAAAACCCATGCTGCAGATTCTGAACTTCCTGGCCGCCTTCACCGCCGAGCGCGACGAGAAGGGCGCGACCGCGACCGAGTACGCGCTCATCATCGCCGGCATCGCCGTCGCCATCGTCGCCGCCATCGGCGTCTTCGGCGAGGCGCTCACCGACTTCTGGAACGGCCTCGGCGGCCAGCTCGGCATCTGATCCGAGCGGTTCGCACGAACCGACCCTGGGTGTGCCGCGTCGCGTCTCGCGGCGCGGCACACCCGTCCCGGGGCGACGGAGCCCCAACCCACGAGTCCTTGAGGGAGGAGACGTGATGCTGCACTTCACGACCTGGACACGACGTTCGCGCCGCGAGCGCGAGCGCGGTGTCGCGGCCGTGGAGTTCGCACTCGTCGTCCCCATCCTCATGACGATCGTCATCGGGATCGTCGAGTTCGGCATGGCCTTCAACTACCGGACCCAGCTGAACAACGCGACGCAGATCGCCGCCCGGAGCTACGCGATCGACCGCAACTGGGGCACCGCCCGTGCGAACGTGACGGGCCTGGCCCCCGCCGCGACCGTCACCAAGTCGATCGACTGCACGGCCACCACGGTCGGCTCCGCCGTCACGGTGACCTCCACGGTCGTGCGACCCACCTACACCGGTCTCTTCGGGGCCAGCTTCACCTACCGCGGAAAGGGCGTGGCCCAGTGCAGCTGACCTCCGCGCGCCGCCGCTTCGGCCTCCGCAAGAAGGAGAAGGGCGCCACGATCGTCCTGGTGACCCTGTCCATGGTCGCCCTCCTCGGCATGGCCGCGGTCTCGGTCGACTTCGCGGTCGCCTCCAGCGAGAAGGCCTCGGTGCAGGGCGCCGCCGACCAGGCCGTGCTCGCGCTGGCCAACGACTGCTCGCTGAAGAAGCCCAGCTGCCTGCCCAGCACCGCTACTTGGTACGCGCAGCAGAACGCCGGTGCCTCGGCGTCGGCCCAGGTGCTGAAGGACGGCGTCGTGAAGAGCCCGACCTTCGACGACGGCAAGGTGACGGTGCGGGTCTCCAAGAACGTCAACCACACCTTCGCCAAGGTGCTTGGCGACTCCTCCAGCACCGTGCGGTCGGAGGCGACCGCGACGTGGAACACCGTGCCGCTCGTGGGCACGAAGCTGATCCCGATGGGCCTGCCCTATTGCGACTGGCTGGCCGCGCAGCCCGGATCGGCCACGTCCCCGGGCGCCATGAGGACCTACCTGTGGGCCCGGTACAGCACCGGCGAGGCCAGCTGCCCCGGCACCGGAGCGACGGCTGCGACGGTGTACTCCAAGCGCGGGACGGCCTCCGGCTATGGAGCGGTCGGTCAGGCGATGTACTTCACGCGCTCGATCTTCCCCGGCGTCAACACGAACTGCGACTTCAGCGCCAACCTGTGGGACGTCTACCGCAACACGCTGGACGACTGGGCCCTCATCACGGTCGATACCTGCATGGAGAGCAAGTTGGCCGGCGTCGGTCCCGGCTCGGTCGTGATGATGCCGATCTACGCGGTCGAGAAGAAATCGATCTTCTGGGGTTCCGTCAGCTACACCAGCCGCCTGGTCATCCTCGGCTTCGCTCCCTTCAAGGTCGACAAGTGGGTCAACTACCCCTTCCTCTACTTCGGTGTGCAGCCCAGCTTCTCTGCGCTGAGCTACACCAACAACTGCGACATGAAGTTCAACTTCGCCACCATCGGCGGCGGTTGTACTGGTGTCCGCGGGCAGTTCGTCCGCTCCTCCGAGGGGGCGCTGTTCAACGGCTTCACCCAGTACGGGTCGTTCTACAACAACACCGGCTCGGGGCTGAGCGGCGACGCTCCCAACCTCGGTCTCACCAACGTCAAGCTCGTCAAGTAACACCTCCCTGATCAACCCGAAGGACTCCGCACATGAACTCTCGCGTCATCGCCGCCATCGCCGCCGCCGTGCTGGCGATCGTGGGCATCGGTGCCGTCGTCGCGTACGCGGCCAGCGCCAAGAACCGCGCGTTCGAGGGTGCGGAGCTGGTGAAGGTCTACCGGGTGGTCAACGACCTGTCGGCCAACGCGGACTCCGCGACCGTGGGCGACAACGTCGAGCTCGTCAGCCTGCCGAACGCCTCGGTCGCCAAGGGCGCGGTCAGCGACCTGAAGACCATCGAGGGTCTCAAGACCACCGTGCCGCTCGTCCAGGGTGAGCAGCTGTTGGACTCGCGCTTCGCCAAGGAGGGCGCGAAGGCCGCCGCGAAGGCCAACGTGCCTGACGGCCTGCAGGAGATGTCCGTGTCGCTCGATGCGGCCGCCGGTGTCGGCGAGCGCATCGACGAAGGGGTTCGGGTGGGCGTCATCGCCACCGTGGAGCAGGACAAGGACAAGCGCAGTCGCATGATCGCGCAGAACGTCCTGGTCACGAACGTCAAGTCCAACGAGGACAACACCATGGTGGTCACGCTCGCCGTGAACACCTCGCAGGCCACAGAGGTGGCCGCCGCTGCGCAGTTCGGACAGGTTCGCCTGACGGTCCAGAATGACAAGACCAACCGTGACGGTGCCTCGGCCGTGGATGTGGGGACACTCGTCAAGTGAGCATCATCGTCATCACCGAGTCCAGCCCGTTCGCGGGACGGTTGCGCCGCGTCGCCGACCGGCAGGTGGTGGGTCTGCGACCCACCTTCTCCGAGCACGCGCTCAACTCGATGCTGGGCACGATGCGGGCCATCGACCTCGTGGTGATCTGCGAGGACGTTGATGACGAGCAGTCCATGGAGATGGCCGACATCGTCCACGACCACCAGCTCGACGTGCCGGTCGTCCTGGTACGCGAGTCGCCCGAGCCGCTCTCGGCCGAGCAGCGCCAGTTCGGCGTGGTCGAGTCGGTCCCGGCGATCTCCTCCGACCTCGAGATCGAACGCCTGCTCGCCCGGCACGCCGGCGCGACGATGCCCGGCGCCGCCCCCGAGCGAGATCGCCAGCGCGAGGCGCCGGCCGTGCCCGCCGCCCCGGTCGTGAAGATCGACCCCGAGGAGCACCGCGTGGTCGTGGTGCTGTCGCCCAAGGGCGGCGTCGGGAAGACGACCATCTCGACCAACCTCGCCATCGCCCTGTCGCGCCGTGCCCCGCTGGACACCGTGATCGTCGACTTCGACTCGCAGTTCGGCGACGTCGGCAGCGTCCTGAACATCAACGCGCAGCACACGCTGGAGAACGCGTTCACGCAGGACGGCGTCCAGCCGCCGCTCGTGGTCAAGGGCCTGCTCAACGCGTTCGACGAGAAGTTGCTCGTGCTCGCCGCGTCGGAGTCGCCCGCCGCGCTCGAGAAGTTCACGCCCCAGCAGGAGAGCGACCTGCTCCGCCAGCTCTCGAAGGACTACGCCTACGTCGTCATCGACACCGGCTCGGGCCTGACCGACGAGACACTGGCGGCGCTGGAGGTCGCGACCGACGTGATCATGGTGACGACGATGGACGTCTCGAGCGTCAAGGCCCTGCGCCGGGCCGTCGACCTGCTCGACACCATCGACCTGCTGCCGCGGAACCGCCACCTGGTCGTGAACATGACCGAGTCGGGCACCGGCCTCGAGCTCGACGACATCTCGGCCGCGCTGAAAATGCCCGTCGACGTCTCCGTCGCCCGCTCGGTCGACATCGCGCTCTCGGTCAACACCGGCAAGCCGCTGGCCCAGGCGAAGCGCTCGGCCGAGCTCTCCGGCGCGGTCGACGCCATGGTGGCCAAGCTCCGTGGCGAGACCGCTCGCCGCCGGGGCGGACTGTTCAGGAGGGACGAATGAGCATCACCGACCGGCTGCTGGCAGCCGAGAAGCACATCGAGACCGGCAGCCGTCCCACCACCGTCCTGCAGCGCTCCGCGGTGCTCGACGAGCTCAAGCGTCGCTCCGTCGAGTCGCTGTTCCGCCGCATCGGCACCCGCATCAACGACGCCTCGCTCACCGACCTGCAGCTGCGCGACTTCGTCCGCTCCGAGCTCGAGCTCATCCTGCAGGAGGAGCACGTCCAGCTCGGCAGCGCCGAGCGCGCCCAGCTCATGCGCGAGATCGAGGACGACGCGCTCGGCCTCGGTCCGATCCAGCGTCTGCTCGACGACGACGACATCAGCGAGATCATGGTCAACCACCCCTCGCAGATCTTCGTCGAGCGCAAGGGCAAGCTCACGCTCGCCGACGAGTCGTTCAGCTCCGAGGACCAGCTGCGCCGCGTCATCGAGCGCATCGTCGGCAAGGTCGGCCGTCGCATCGACGAGTCGTCCCCGCTGGTCGACGCGCGCCTCACCGACGGATCGCGCGTCAACGCCGTCATCCCGCCGCTCGCGGTGCGCGGCTCCTCGCTGACGATCCGCAAGTTCGCCAAGAAGGCGCTCAGCATCCAGGACCTCATCAACTACGGCTCGATGAGTCCCGACCTGGCCGAGCTGCTCGAGCTGTGCGTCCGCGGCCGCCTCAACATCCTCGTCTCGGGCGGTACCGGCACCGGCAAGACGACGCTGCTGAACGTGCTGTCGTCGTTCATCCCCGAGGACGAGCGCATCGTCACGATCGAGGACGCGATCGAGCTCAAGCTGCAGCAGGCCCACGTCGTGCAGCTCGAGGCGCGCCCGGCCAACATCGAGGGCCGCGGCGAGGTCACGATCCGCGACCTGGTCAAGAACTCGCTGCGTATGCGCCCGGACCGCGTCGTCATCGGCGAGTGCCGCTCGGGCGAGGCGCTCGACATGCTGCAGGCGATGAACACCGGTCACGACGGCTCGATCTCAACCCTGCACGCCAACTCGCCGCGCGACTGCATCGCCCGTCTTGAGACGCTCGTGCTGATGGCCGGCATGGACCTGCCGCTGCGTGCGATCCGCGAGCAGATCGGCTCGGCCGTCGACATGATCGTGCAGATCTCGCGCCTGCGCGACGGCTCGCGTCGCATCACCTACGTCACCGAGCTCACGGGGATCAAGGACGACGAGCCCGTGCTCAACGACCTCTACCGCTTCGACTTCGGTGCCGGCTACGACGAGGACGGACACCCCCGCGGCACGGTCAAGGCCGTCGGCGACGGCGCCCACCTCGTCGACCTGCTCGAGGAGCGCGGCATCCACGTGCCGCCCCATCTGCTCAACGCCCGCAAGGAGTCCGCTTCGTGACCAGTCTGTTGGCGATCGGTGTCGTATTGATCCTTGTGGCCGTGGCTGCGTTCGGCTACGCCATGTTGCAGCCCGACCTGGCGACCCTGCGCTCGGAGCAGATGAAGGCCGAGACCGTCGGCGAAGGGCGTCGCGTCAGCCAGTCCACGCCCGTTTACGACCTCATCGACAAGTTGCTCTCCACCTTCGGGCTGAGGCCATTCTCGGAGGACGAGCTCTCCTTGGCTGGCATCAAGTCCAGTGTGACGTCGGTGGTCGCCACGACCTTGCTGGTCGCCTTCATCGCCTTCGCGGGAGGACTGGCCTTGACGAGTTCCTTCTTCTTCGCGTTCATCCTGCTCCTGGCCGCTCCCTTCCTGGTCAAGATGTACGTCGGTGTGAAGACGTCGAGGCGCCGAGAAAAGTTCGGCCGCCAGATGTCGGAGACGATGACTCAGTTCAGTTCGGCGCTGAAGTCCGGCATGAACGTGCCGAATGCGCTGGGCAGCGTCGCCGCGGAGATGGACGAGCCCATGGGCGAGGAGCTCGCCCGGATCGTGAACGAGACGCGGCTGGGACGTGACCTGATCGACGGCATGAAGGACACGGCCGAGCGCATGCAGAGCGCCGACTTCATGTGGGTGACCGAGGCGGTCGCCATCCAGCGCGAGTCTGGCGGTCGGTTGAGCGAGATCCTCGACCGCGTCACCGAGACGATCTCCCAGCGCAACGAGCTGCGCATGAAGGTCGAGTCTCTCGCGGCGGAGGGCAAGGCGTCCGCGGTCATCCTCATGGGCCTGCCCGTTGGTGTCGGGCTGCTCTTCCTGGTGATCAATCGGGAGTACATGATGCCGTTGTTCAACACCGGCGCCGGCAAGATCTTGATGGTTGTGAGCCTCGTCTTCTACACCCTCGGCGGGATTTGGCTCCGCTCGATCACGAAGGTGAAACTGTAATGCTGCTCATCGGGATAGTGGCGATCTTCGCATCGCTCGGTCTGCTGTTCAAAGCCTTGGGCGTCTTCGGGAAACAGGAGTCAGTCGCCGCTGCTCGGCTTCGTGAACTCACGGAGTCCGAGGTCGTCGTCGCCGGGTCTGCCAAGGATCTGCACCAGGCATCAAAGGGCGGCTTGGGTTACCGGTTGACGCCTCGCGGCATCGTCGACAAGGCGGAACGCAACTACATGTTGGCGGGTCGTCCCGATGGCTCGAGCGTCGCGAAGATCCTCATGCAGAAGGTCATCTTCGGGGCCGTGGGACTTGGCTTGGGCATCATGGTCTACTCCAGCAAAGGCGGGTTGTTGGGCGTGATGATGCTGGTCGGTGCGCCCTTGCTGGGGTATTTCGCGCCCGACATCATCCTCAACGGCAAGGCCGTGCGCCGCCAGGAGGAGATCCAGTACGCGCTGCCTGACCTCCTCGACCAGATCACGATCTCGATCGAGTCCGGTACAAGCTTCGAGAACGCGCTCGCCCGTACCGGCCAGACCGGCAAGGGGCCGCTCGCCGAGGAGATCGTCCGTACGGTTCAGGACATCGGTCTCGGTCTGCCGCGCCGCGAAGCCTACGAATCCCTCGTCGCGCGTACCGACGTGGACGAGCTGCGCAAGTTCGTGCGCTCGATCCTGCAGGGCGAGGAATTCGGCGTACCGGTCTCGGACATCGTCCGTGAGCAGGCCCAGGAGATGCGCGTCGGTCGACGACTGCGCGCGGAGGGCGTAGCCAACCAGATCCCCGTCAAGATGCTGCTGCCCCTCATGGGCACGATCCTGCCGGTGCTTTTCATCATCGTCATCGGTCCCGCCATCATCAGCGCGATCGGGCAGTTCAAGGGTGCGTGATCCGAGCCGAGGTTGCATCGGCATCGGTCGTTCGGAATCAGAGGGGATTTCCATGCGTAAGTTCATCAGTCCGGTCATCGCCGGCACGCTCCTCGGGGGCCTGCTTGCTGCGACGGCCGGAACCGTCGCCCACGCCGAAACCACGGACGCGGCATTGTCGACGGCGCTCGATCTCCCGGCGGGGGTCGCGGTGACGCAAGCTGGCGACGCACGCGCCTTCGGCGTCGAGGCCCGCGTCTTCAACGACTTTCCGCGGCGGTTCGGGAACGGCCAGTACGCCGTCATGTCCACGGGCAAGGCGTCCGACCTGTACAACATGGGCGTTGCGGGCCTCCAGCCGTCGACCAACCTCGATGGGGACGACCGCGTGTCGATGACGTTCAGCGTCGATTCGACGGCTTCCGGATCATGTCTGCTGATGGATGTCGCGATGGGCACCGAGGAGCGGGTGCACACGTACTCCATCGGGACGCCCTCCGACACGATGTCCTTGAAGCTGTCCGACGATGAGAACATGGAGTACGCGCTCAACGCCGGACCGCACTACACCGGGCAGACGGCCGAGGCTCCACGGGATGTCGTCACGCCGACTCCGGCGATGATGACGGTGAACGCGATCCAGTACTGGCACGGGATTGATCAGGAGTTCGAGCGCCAGCCTGACGATCACGCGGCTCCGCTTCTGCCGGCGGTGACTCCCTTCGACCACTTCACGTCGGTTGAGACGTTCGAGGTCCCTGTCAGCGCCGGATCCGACGTCACGTTGTCGATCACGGACGCGAACAACGCGTCGCTGGACTCGGTCGCGTTGGTCGATCGAGTTCGATTGGCCGACAACTGCTCGTCCGACCAATCGGCTGAGACAGGTCTGTTTCCGCAGAATCCGGCCGTCGTTGCGGGCCACCGTGGCGTTCAGAACATCCTCACGGTGGACCTCGTGCCAGGAACGCCTCAGATCGAGCGGTTCGACGCCTCGAACAACGGCTGGTTCCCGAGTGGGGTCGATCTGCGATTCCGCTGGTACCGCTACAAGTCCACCTCGACTCTTTGCAACGATGGCGCGCTGGCCAACTGGGAGGCCATCAATGATGCCGACCGCCAGTCGTTCGCGCCCACGATCAACGAGAAGGGCCGATGCCTGATGGTGCTCGTCACCGGCAAGAAGGATGGGTATCGTCTGGAGACCTTTCCCAGCCCGGCGGATCGCGACTTCACGCCCACGTTGAACATTCAGGATGGCGTCTTCACCAACCTGGCGGTTCCGACCATCTCGGCGCCCCGCACGGACATCCGAGTCAACGACACGCTCACGGCTACCAACGGGTCGTTCACGCCGCGACCGGACTCCTACAGCTATCAGTGGTACGCAGACAAGCTCCCGATCTCGGGTGAGAGCGGTCAGACGTTCAAGGTCACAGCCGCTCAAGCAGGTGAACCCATCAGCGTGCGTGTCACAGCGCGTCGACTCAACTTCGACGACATGTGGATCCAGAGTTCGCAGACCGTGCCGGTCACGAACCTCGACTTCACGTCCACGCCGGTTCCGACCGTCTCCGGCACGGGAGTTCAAGGAAAGCAGCTGACGGCCGTACCTGGCACGTGGACTCCCGTCACTGAAAAGTTCGAGTACGAGTGGTACGCGGACAACGTCCGAATCCCGAGCCAGGTCCGCGCAACGCTCACTCCCACCACGGCAATGATCGGCCAGGAAGTCCACGCGGTCGTGAAAGGCATTAGGAGCGGGTACAACCCGGTCTCCCGTCCCAGCTCGAAGATCATGATCACGGGTGCGAGCTTCACCTCGGGCCGTGTCGTGGTCAGCGGTACGGCGCAGGTGGGTCAACGACTGGTAGCCACAGCCGACGGATGGGCTCCTGCGGCGCCGTCGAAGCGGACCTTCGTGTGGAAGGTCGGTGCCCGCGTCCTCCAGAAGGGTGCGTCGACGAACTTCACCGTCCCCGCCATCGCTGTGGGGAAGCCGGTCCATGTCCAGGTGATCGGCGAGCGGAGTGGCTATGCGCCGATCACGATCACGAGTGGTTCGACCCGCGCGGTCGCGGCCGGCACTATCAGGTCGACGACGCCCCGGATCTCTGGAACGGCGCGGCCTGGAAAGCGCCTGATGGTCTCGGCTCGGTGGACGCCGACGCCGATCTCCTATCGCTACCAGTGGTACGTCGGGTCGAAGAAGATCTCCCGCGCGACCAAGTCGACCTACAAGGTCCCCAAGAAGTACCGGAGCAAGAAGATCCGTGTCCGCGTGACGGCGACGAAGTCGGGCTACCGAACTGTCGCTCGGTACTCCTCCTACAAGAAGATCTCGAAGAAGTAGCACCCACGACGAAGGCCCGGCTGGTTCCCCAGCCGGGCCTTCGTCGTTGTCGATGCGGGGGAGGGGCTCACGCCCAGAGGGTCTCGCCGAACTCGAACCAGATGGTCGCCACGATCGCGATGATCCACAGGGCCGAGATTAGGACCGTCCAGTTCTTGAGGAAGCGGCTGCCGGTGACGCGCGCGGTGACCGCGACGAACATCGGGATCATCATCGCCCAGACCACCATGCACCAGGGGCAGAGCTTGCCGATCTCCCAGATCGCCTGGTACTGCAGCCACGTCACGAAGCCGATGCCGAACAGGGTGCCGAGTCCGAGACCGACCCAGATCCAGCGGGGGAACACGACCCCGGAGGCCAGCAGGACACCCAGCGTGACCACCACGCTGAAGCCCACGACGCCCATGAAGGTGTTCGGGAAGCCGAACGCCTCGGACTGGTCGGACGAGATGACGCTGCTGCAGCTGACGAATGCCGAGATGTCGCAGTTCAGCTCCTTCGCGGTACCGGAGGCCTGGGCCTTCAGCAGCGAGATCTTGTCGTAGGTCAGGATCAGGGACGACCAGAGCGCGATCGCTCCGGAGACGACCAGGAAGATCCCGAGTCCGCGGTCGGAGCGGTGGGCATCGTCTTCGGCGGGTGCCGGCGCTGGAGCGTCGGAGGCAACGGCGGTCATGGTCCAGATCCTAGACGGGCGGCGGTCACCGATCCCGGCGTCGCAGGGACCCGAGCGGTCCAAGGCCGTGACGAGGACCACAAGTGCTGTTAATGTGACATCACCAATGTCACATAGGAGTGTGCAAATGACCGATCACGTCGACGTCCTCATCGTCGGAGCCGGCCTGTCGGGCATCGGCGCGGCGTACCGCCTCCAGGAGCGGGCCCCGGGCCGGACCTACGCCGTCCTCGAGCAGCGCGACGCGATCGGCGGCACGTGGGACCTCTTCCGGTACCCCGGCGTGCGCTCCGACTCCGACATGTACACGCTCAGCTTCCCCTTCGAGCCGTGGACGCACCCCAAGGCCATCGCCGACGGTGACGACATCCGCCACTACCTCGAGACGACCGCCGCCAAGCACGGCATCACCGACCGCATCCGGTTCGGTCGTCGCGTCACGACCGCGGAGTGGTCGAGCGAGGACGCCGTGTGGACCGTCACCAGCACGGTCAAGGACGGCTCCACCGAGGTCGTCACCGCCTCGTTCCTCTACCTGTGCAGCGGCTACTACAGCTACGACGAGGGCTACACGCCCGACTTCCCCGGCCTGGAGGACTTCGAGGGGCAGGTCGTCCACCCCCAGTTCTGGCCCGAGGACCTCGACCACGCCGGCAAGCAGGTCGTCGTGATCGGCTCGGGCGCCACCGCGGTCACGCTGCTGCCGTCGATGGCCAAGGACGCGGCCAAGGTGACGATGCTGCAGCGCACCCCCACCTACGTGCTCAGCCAGCCCGGCAGCGACCCCGTGGCGAACCTCGCCCGCAAGGTGCTGCCCGCCTCGCTCGTGCACAAGGTCGCACGCCTGCGCTACGCGGTGATGACCGTCGGCTTCTACATGTTCTGCCGCGCCTTCCCGAAGGCCTCCCGCTCGATCCTGCTCGGGCTCACGGGCAAGTCCATGCCCGGCGTCGACCGCACCAGCCTCACGCCGCCGTACAAGCCGTGGGACCAGCGGCTGTGCGTCGTCCCCGGGGGCGACCTCTACAAGGCGGTGCGCGACGGCAGCGCCGCGATCGTCACCGACGTGATCACCGAGTTCACCCCGAAGGGCGTCGCCCTCGCCTCGGGCGAGCACCTCGATGCGGACATCGTCGTGACCGCCACCGGCCTCAAGCTCGTGGCCCTGGGTCAGATCGACGTCAGCATCGACGGCGTCAAGGTGGACCCGCACGAGCTCTACACCTACAAGGGCCAGATGTTCAGCGGCGTGCCCAACCTCGCCTGGTGCGTCGGGTACACCAACGCGTCCTGGACGCTGCGTGCCGACCTCACGTGGAAGTACGTCGCCGACTACCTCAACCACCTCGACGCCCACGGCTACGCCTACGGCATCCCCGACCCGGACTCCGACTTCGGGCACGACGCACGGCTGCTCGACCTGTCGTCCGGCTACATCGCACGCGCCGACGAGCTGCTGCCGCGGTCGGGTGCCCGGACGCCGTGGAAGGTGCGCCAGAACTGGTTCCTCGACAGCTGGGACGCGCGGCACACCGACCTCGACGAGGACATGATCTGGGTGCGCCGCGAGGACCTGCCGGCGGCGAAGCCCGAGGTGGCCTGAGCCGTTCGTCGGCCTTTCCCGGAGGTCTCGGCCATGATGGGTCGATGGACGTCATCGTCATCGGCGGTGGGATCTCCGGGGTCGCCATCGCCTACGAGCTGGCCGCCGACCGTGAGGTCCTCGTGCTCGAGGCCGAGAAGTCGCTGGCGGTGCACACCACCGGCCGCTCCGCCGCCACGTGGATCGGCAGCTACGGCCCGCCGGTCGTGCGCGAGCTCACGACGGCGAGCCGCGACTTCCTGGTCGACCCGCCCTTCGACGTTGACGGGCCTGTCGCCTCACCGATGTCGTGCCTGTGGCTCGGCGTCAACGGGCGCGACGCCGACGTGCACCGGCTGGCCGAGGACACGCACGCCCAGCTGATCGACGGTGCCGAGGCCGAACGGCTCTGTCCGGTCCTTCGCCCGGGCGAGATCGCGGTGGCGGCGTGGGACGAGACGGCTCTCGACCTCGACGTGATGGGCCTGCACCACGCGTACGCCCGAGCCTTCCGTGCCCGCGGCGGCACGATCGCCACCTCGTCGCGCGTGGCCTCGGCGCTGCGCGACGGATCGGAGTGGGTCGTCACGACCACCTCCGGGGACGTCTTCCGTGCCGACGTGGTCGTCAACGCGTCCGGCGCCTGGGGCGACGTGGTGGGGGCGCTCTTCGGGGCCGAGCGACTGCGCCTCGAGCCGCGCCGTCGCACGATCTTCCAGTCGTCCACGACGGTCTCGCTCGCGGGCGTGCCCTTCACCGCCGGCATCGACGACGGCTTCTACTTCAAGTCCGAGGGCGGTGCGGTCCTGTGCTCGCCCCAGGACGCCTCGCTGCACGAGCCCGGCGACCCCAAGCCCGACGAGCTGGAGATCGCCCGCGCCATCGAGGCGGTCAACGCCGTCACGACGTTGGGACTGCGCAGCGTGCGCACCGCCTGGGCCGGGCTGCGCACCTTCGCCCCCGACGGCAACCCCGTCGCTCGCTGGGACGCCAAGGCGGAGGGGTACTTCCACTACCTCGGCCAGGCCGGCTACGGCATCCAGATGGCCCCGGCGCTGGCCCAGCTCGCCGCGCCCCTCGTTCGCGCCGCCTGACCTCCGTCTGCCCGACCTCAGGCCACCCACTCCACTTGTGGAGCGGGATCAACGCCGATGTGCTCGAAGTACGTGGATCCCGTTCCAAAAGTGCGCGGGGTCAGCGCAGGCAGCCGGGCCGCGGGGCCCTCAGCATGACCGCGCGCGAGGCCGTCCCGTGGCGCAGCACCACCCGGGCGCTCGCCGCGCCGCGGAACTTCGTCCGCTTCAGGGCCGAGCTGCTGCGCGTCAGCGTGAACGGAGCCCGGGTGTCGCGTGCGATCACGGAGCGACCGAGCCGGAAGGTCGATCCACGGACGAGCCCGTGGCCTCCCGAGATGCGCAGCGTCACCCGACGCGAGGCACGCGGGCCGGAGCACACGGCCCGCAGCCGCAGCGTGCTGACCGCCGCGCCGAGTCGCTGGGCCGAGGTCGGCACCGGCTTCGCCGTCGGAGCCGGCGAAGGGACGGGCTTCGGGCTGGTCACGGGCGGTGCACTCGGCAACGGCTGCGACTCCGCCGGCGGCGCGGGTCGCGCGGCGGTGATGGTCTTCAGCACGTGACCCGCCATCGCCACCATGCCCAGCGCCGAGGGGTGCAGCTGAACACCGTCGCCGTGGGTCTCGAGGCCGCGAATCCACTGCGCCTCGGGCGCGGCGCACGCCGAGTGCTCCTGCCAGCCCGGCAGGTCGCGCATCTCGACGAACGACACGGCTTCCTCGGAGGCCACGCGGCGCAGGGTGTCACTCAACCGGTCGACCAGGCCCTGCACGTAGCGAAGATCGGTCTCGGTGGCGGTGCCGAGCGCCTCGCACGCCGTCGACGGCATCGCCGTCCCGTACCCGACCGTCACGATTCGGGCGAGCGGCGACCGTCGGCGGATCTCGGCGATCAGGCCGCGGTAGACCGGCTCCAGCGCGTCGATCGCGGCGCGGTGCTCCTCGACCGCCGGCTCGGCGCACCCGCTCAGGATGCACACGCCGGCGATGCCCGCGATGTCGATGTCGTTCCCGCCGATCGTGCCGAGGGTGACCAGCGTCGTGGTCGGGCGCAGGGCGTCCAGCTGGGCGGGGTTCATCTCGCCGTAGGTCGACTGGGGAGTCCACAGGTGCTTCGTGGTGGCGGCGCTGCAGCTGGCGTCGGTGAAGGAGGCCGTACCCAGGGCGGAGGCGACCAGGCTCGGGTAGTTCCGGTCGCTGCGGCCGCATCCCGGGTGCACCTGACCCTCGATCCCCGGGCCCGCCACGTAGGAGTCGCCGAGGGCGACGTAGTGCTCACCGGCGGGCCTGGCGGACTCGTCCGCGGCCGCCGGGGTGGCGTGCGCGAGCCCCACCGCCAGCGCGAGAGCGGTGACGGCGGCGAGCATACGATGACGTGACGTGGTCACGAAGTCCTCCCCGAGTGCACTACTGGGAACTCACGTTACCCCTGTGACTGCTGTGAAGAGAGGGAAAGACCGAGAATCATGACCGACGTCACCCAGCGCGCCCGCGACCTGCTGGGTCGCCTGCTCCACGGTCACGGAGTGGTCGCCCGGATCACCGAGGTCGAGGCGTACGGCGGCATCGACGATCCCGCCTCGCACGCGTTCGTCCGGACCCCGCGCTCGGAGATCATGTACGGCCCGCCGTGGCGCCTGTACGTCTACCGGATCCACGGCCACCACGCCGCGAACGTCGTCACGGGCCCGACCGATCGCGCGGCGGCCGTGCTGATCCGTGCCGGCGAGATCGTCGAGGGGATCGACGTGGCGCGCGAGCGTCGCGGACCCGTCGCGGACCAGGCGTTGGCTCGCGGGCCGGGCAACCTCACGAAGGCGCTCGGCATCACGAGCCTGGACCTCGGCACCGACCTGCTCGATCCCGAGCCGGTGTCCCTCGGCGAGCGCGTGGAGACGCCCGAGATCGTCGCCGGTCCCCGGGTCGGGGTGCGACTCAACGCCGACCTCCCGTGGCGCTTCTGGGTGGCGGACGATCCGACCGTCTCGGCGTACCGCCGCCACCCGCGGGCCTGATCGGCCCGCTCCTCAGCTCAGCGCAGGCACTTCGGCCGGCTGGTCCGGACGGACGTCGTGTGGGACACCGTGCCGTGCTTCAGCGTGACCTTGGCGTGCACCGAGCCGCGCAGGTCGCGCAGGGA
The DNA here is from genome assembly GCF_013868155.1 of Aeromicrobium phoceense. NCBI lineage: Bacteria > Bacillati > Actinomycetota > Actinomycetes > Propionibacteriales > Nocardioidaceae > Aeromicrobium > Aeromicrobium phoceense. The sequence goes on along the minus strand of NZ_JACEOG010000001.1, from coordinate 10,911 downwards.
GCGCGCCGAGCGGGTGAGGGCGAACGGTGCTCGCGTGTCCGCGCCGACGGTCGTATCGCCGATGTGGAAGAGGGCCGCGGTGGCCAGACCCTTCCCGCCGGTGACGCGCAGCGTGACGTCGGACCGTCGCGAAGGGCCGTGGCACACCGCGTGCAGACGCACCGTGTGGGCCGCGGCCGCGACGCGCCAGGCAGATGCCCGGCGGGCCCGCACCAGCGGCTCGATCACCTTGAGCGCCTGGTCGGCCATCTGCTCCATGCCGGCGGTCGAGGGGTGCAGCGGTGCGCCGTCGCCGTAGGGGTTCAGGGCCCGGACCCACTGCTCCTCGGGCGCGGCGCACCCGGAGTGCTCCTGCCAGCCCTCGATGTCGCGCATGTCCACGAAGGCGACGCCCTCGTCGGCCGCGACCTCGCCGATCGTGTCGCTCAGCCGGTCGATCATCGACTGGAGGTACGCAAGGTCGGCGCTCGTGGCGTTGACGAGCGCCGCGCAGGTCTCGCGCGGGACGTAGGTGCCGTAGCCGACGGCCACGATGGTGGCGCGCGGCGAGCGCTCGCGCACGTCCGCGATCAGGCGCTCGTACACGGGCGCGAGGGCGTCGATCGCGTCGTGGAACGGCTGCGTCGGCAGCGTGCTGCACCCCTGGACGAGGCACGTCTGCGCCAGCCCGACCAGTCCGACGTCGTTGCCGCCCATGGTTCCCAGCGTGACGAGGGTGGTCTTGCGGTTCAGTGCGTCGAGCTGCGGCGGGACGGTCTCTCCGCCGATCGTCTGCGGGTTCCAGTAGTGCGTGGTCCGCGCCGCGCTGCAGCTGGCGTCGGTGAACGACTTCGCGCCGATCTCGGCGGCGACCAGGCTGGGGAAGTTGTGGTCGCTGCGCGCACAGCCGCCCGGCTGCTGCGTGGGGATGCCGGGTCCCGCGACGAACGAGTCGCCCAGGGCCACGTAGCGCTCGCCGGAGGAGGGGTGGTGCCACGAGGGGGAGCGGTCGGCCGCCGAGGCGGGCAGGGCGGCCACCAGCCCGGCCGTCAGGGTCAGGACTGCGGCCAGGGCCGCGGGGCGACGAAGGGTTCTCACGGGGGACTCCTCAGGACTACGGATGTGACGCACGTCACGGTGACGCTACCACCGGACGCGGACGTTCGCGGACCCCCGAATTCGGGGGTCAGGGAGGTGCCTCAGCCGAGCAGGTACCGCCGCTCCGGGCGGCCCGCCGCGCCGTACCGGAGCCGAACCGTCGCGTGGCCCGCGTGGACGAAGTGCTCGAGGTAGCGGCGCGCGCTGACCCGGGAGAGCCCGACGAGCTCGGCCGCCTCGGCCGCCGACACCTCGCCGGCGTTCTCGAGCGCCCGGAGCAACGATGCGGCGGTCTCGGTGCTCAGGCCCTTCGGCAGGGGCGAGCCGCCGGGGGTGCTGCCACCGAAGGCGCGGTCGATCGCCGTCTGGTCGGGCTCGGACTCGTTCCGCAGGACCGTGAGCGACCGGGCGACCGCCCTCAGTCGCTCGGCGAGCTCGGGGTACTCGAAGGGCTTCACCAGGTACTGCTGGGCGCCTCCGAGCAGGGCGGCCCGCACCACTTCGGCGTCCCGCTCCGCGGTCACCATGATGACGCCCACGCCGTGGCCCGCCGCGCGCAGCGAGCGCAGCACCTCGATGCCGTCCATGTCGGGCAGGTGCACGTCCAGCAGCACGAGGTCGGGTGAGAGCTCGGCGACGGCGCTCAGCGCCTCGGCACCCGTGCCCGCGGTGCCGACGATCGAGAAGCCCTCGGTGCGCTCCACGAAGCGCTCGTGGATCCGCGCCACCATGAAGTCGTCGTCCACCACGAGGACGCGGATCATGCGGCATCACCGACGCGGGGCAGCCGGACGTGGAACGTCGCACCCGGGCCGCTGCCGTCGAGGGTGGCCGAGCCCCCGCGACGTGTGGCGATGAGGCGCACGAGCGGCAGGCCGATGCCACGTCCTCCGAGGACCTCGGGCTTGGTCGAGTACCCCCGCGAGAAGATCGACGCGGCGATCTCGTCGGGCACGCCGGGTCCGTCGTCGCTCACCACGACCTCGATCGTGCCATCGACGTCGCCCACCCGGACCACGACCTCGCTCCCGGCGCCTCCCCGGCAGGCGTCGAGCGCGTTGTCGACGAGGTTGCCCAGCACGGTGGTGAGGTCGGCGGCCAGATCGGGGTCCAGTGTCGGCAGGCGGGACGACTCGTCGATCCTCAGCCGCAGCCCGGCCTCGCCCGCCTGGCTCGCCTTCGCCGCCAGCAGCGCCGCGACGGCCGGATCCTGCACGGCCTCGCGCAGGCTCGCGTCCAGGACGGCGCGCTCGCGCGTGAGGGTGCCCAGCAGGCTCGCCAGCTCGTCGTACTCGCCGAGCTCGACGAGGCCCGAGATCGTGTGCAGCCGGTTGGCGAACTCATGGGTCTGCGCGCGGAGGGCGTCGCTGATCGAGAGGTTGGAGCTGAGCTGCTGCTCGACCTCGACCACGTCGGTGCGGTCGCGCATCGTCGTGACGCTGCCGATGCCGAGGCCGCGGCTCGAGGCGGCCCGGCGGTTCACCACGAGCACCCGGTCGCCGGTGAGCACCACAGCGTCCCGGGCCTCGGCGTCGCCCGCGATCAGGGCCGTCAGCTCCGGATCGAGCCCCACGGTGCTGATCGGTCGCCCGACGGGATCGTCCGAGACGCCCAGCAGCCTCCGGGCTGCGTCGTTCATGACGGTCACCGTGCCGGCGTTGTCCACCGCCACCACGCCCTCGCGGATGCTGTGGAGCAGGGCGTACCGGTGGTCCGCGAGCGTCGCGATCTCCTCGCCACCCAGTCCGCGGGTCCGCCGCTTGAGCAGGTGCGCCACGGCCCACGTGCCCAGCCCGCCCAGGAGCGCGCCGAGGCCGAGGTACAGAGCGAGGTCGCTCGACGAGTCGACCACGCGGTCCCACCACGAGGGGTACGACTGCTCGGCGACGGCGATCCCCACGAGCGTGCCGTCGTCGGCGAGCACCGGAGCGTGCGCGGTGACGTACCGACCGCCGTCCCGGACGACGTCGCCGCTCCATCCGCGGCCTTCGCGCACGCGACTCTCCCCGAGGTCGACGGTGGTCCCCACGCGCGACGGCTCGGCCGCGGCGATCACGACGCCGTCCGGGTCGGTGACCAGCACGTCGGTGGCTCCCGACAGGGCCACGGCCCGCTCCACGAAGGGCGCCAGCGTTCGGGTCGCCGTCGTGTCGTCGACCCCGGTGCGCACGACCTCCCCGCCGGCGAGGTACTCCGCCACCGATCGCATCGCGCTGCCGCGCTCGTCGGTGAAGGCGGCCGTGCTCTGGCGGAAGGAGATGACCGCGACGACGAGCAGCACGCCGGCGACGACCGCCAGCTGCAGCAGCAGGACCTGCCCCGCGAGCGTCAGCCGCCGCCCGCTCGACGGGCCGTCGCCCGGCAGCACGCCCTTGCGCTTGACCACAATGACCACAATCTCCTTTGGTTCCGCAATCGTGACCCACGCCACATCCGGACGCATGATCAGGGGGACGACGAGGAGTATCCATGACCACGTGGGCAAGGAACGACCACCGCCGCCGCAGTCTCGGGATCGGGATCGTGGCGGCGTTGGTGCTGGCGATGCTGGCCGGGTGCGGCGTGACGCGGGCCGAGGACGACGATCCCGCGAATCGGCGACTGCGCATGATGATCCCGAACAGCCCCGGCGGCGGCTACGACCTGACCGGCCGGGCCGGGGTCCGGGCGATGGAGGAGAACGAGCTCACCGGACGCTTCGAGGTCACCAACGTCATCGGCGCCGGCGGCACGGTCGCGATGCAACGGCTCATGAACGAGCGCGGTGCCGACGACCTGATGATGACGATGGGCCTGGGCGTGGTCGGCTCGGTCTTCACGAACGGCTCCGACGCCACGGTCGACAAGGCCACGCCCATCGCGCAGCTGGTCTCCGAGCCCGAGGGCATCCTCGTCCCCGAGGACTCCCCGTTCGAGAACGTCCAGGACTTCGTGGACGCCTGGAAGAAGGACCCGGGCAGCGTGACGATCGGAGGCGGCTCGTCGCCCGGCGGCCCCGACCACCTGTTCCCGATGCAGCTCGCGCAGGAGCTCGGCATCGACGCGAGGGACGTCAACTACATCACCTACGACGGTGGCGGACCCCTGACGACGGCCCTGCTCGGCTCCAAGATCGAGGTCGGCATGTCCGGCCTGGGCGAGTTCGAGGGCCAGATCGACGACGGTTCGCTGCGCGTTCTCGCGGTCTCGGGCGAGGAGCGGCTCGACACCGTCGACGCGCCCACGCTCATGGAGGAGGGCGTCGACTTCAGCTTCATCAACTGGCGCGGCGTGCTGGCCCCGCCGGGCATCTCAGACGCCACGCGCGACGAGTACATCGAGCTGTTGACGCAGATGCACGACACGCCCGAGTGGCGCGAGGCGCTGGAGCGCAACGGCTGGATCGACGACTTCACCACCGGCGACGAGTTCGGCACCTTCCTGGAGGAGCAGAACGAGCGCGTCGCCTCGACCCTCGAGGAGCTGGGACTCGCATGAACACCACCGGCACCACGCCGTCACGCACGGTGGACACCCCGCAGTACGGACTGGCCGCCTTCGTGGCCATCGTCGGGATCGTCGTGCTGGTCGACGGCCTCGGCCTCGACCCCGGCTTCGCCGACCAGCCGGTCCAGCCCTACGCCTTCTCCTACGCGATCGGCTCCGTCCTGGTCGTCCTCGGCATCCTGCTGGCCGTCGCCACCTGGCGCGGTGACGTCGCCCAGCCCGAGGAGGGCGAGGACGTCGACCTGAGCGGAGGCATGGACTGGCCCACGCTGCTGCAGCTCGTCGCCGTGATCGTGGTCGTCGTGGCCCTGATCAACTGGCTCGGCTGGGCGATCATGGGCGCGTTCCTGTTCGCGGCGTCGGCCCGGATCCTCGGCAGCCGCCGGCTCCTGCTCGACATCGGCGTGGGCGTGATCTTGTCGCTCGTGACCTGGTACGGCTTCTACGTCGGCCTCGGGATCCCGATCCCGGCCGGCGTCCTGGACGGGGTGCTCTGATGGAACTGCTCCTGGACGGCTTCGCCAACGCCCTCACGCCCGAGAACCTCATGTACGCCGTCATCGGCGTGCTGCTGGGCACGGCCGTGGGCGTGCTGCCGGGCATCGGCCCGGCCATGACGGTGGCCCTGCTGCTGCCGATCACCTACAACGTCGAGCCCGCCGGCGCGCTCATCATGTTCGCCGGGATCTACTACGGCGGGATGTACGGCGGCTCCACGACGTCGATCCTGCTGAACACCCCGGGTGAGTCCTCGTCGGTCGTCACGGCCCTCGAGGGCAACAAGATGGCCAAGGGCGGACGCGCGGCCCAGGCCCTGGCCACCGCGGCGATCGGCTCGTTCGTCGCCGGCACGATCGGCTCGGTCCTGCTCGTCCTGCTGATGCCGCGCATCGCCGACATCGTGGTCGAGCTCGGTGCGCCGTCGTACTTCGCGATCATGCTGTTCGCGCTCTTCACCGTCACGGCGGTCCTGGGCTCGTCGAAGCTGCGCGGGTTCATCTCGCTCTTCCTCGGCCTGACGCTCGCCCTGGTCGGCTCGCAGACCGGCCAGGCACGGATGACCTTCGGCCGCCCCGAGCTGGCCGACGGCATCGACGTCGTGGTGGTCGCGGTCGCGATCTTCGCGATCGGCGAGGCGCTCTGGGTCTCCGCGCACCTGCGCCGCCGCCCGCTGGAGATCATCCCTGTCGGGCAGCCCTGGATGAGCAAGGCCGACTGGGGCCGGTCGTGGAAGCCGTGGCTGCGCGGTACGGCCTACGGGTTCCCGTTCGGCGCCCTCCCCGCGGGCGGCGCCGAGGTCCCCACCTTCCTGTCCTACGTCACGGAGCGACGCTTCACGAAGCACCCCGAGGAGTTCGGCAAGGGCGCGATCGAGGGCGTGGCCGGACCCGAGGCGGCCAACAACGCCTCCGCCGCCGGCACCCTCGTGCCGCTGCTGGCGATCGGCCTGCCGACCACGGCGACGGCGGCGGTCATGCTGCTGGCGATCCAGAGCTACGGCATCCAGCCGGGTCCGCAGCTGATGGACACCGAGCCCGAGCTCGTCTGGGCCCTGCTGGCCAGCCTGTTCATCGCCAACGTGCTGCTGCTCGTCCTCAACCTGCCGCTGGCCCCGGTCTGGGCGAAGCTGCTGCGGATCCCGAGGCCGTACCTGTACGCGGGCATCCTGTTCTTCGCCGGGCTCGGCGCCTACAGCGTCAACTTCCAGGCCTTCGACCTGGCCCTCCTGCTGGTGCTGGGCCTGCTCGGCTTCGCGATGCGGCGCTTCGGGCTGCCGGTCCTGCCGCTCATCATCGGCGTGATCCTCGGACCGCGCCTCGAGGAGCAGCTGACCACCGCGCTGGCCATCTCGCAGGGCGATGTGAGCACCCTGTGGAGCGAGCCGGTCGCCGTCCTGGTCTACGTCCTGATGGCCGCGATCGGGATCGTGATGGCCGTCATGGCATGGCGCCGGCGCGGTCAGGAGCCCGACGAGATCGACCGCGTCCTCGACCGGGCCGCGGCCACCGACACGCACGACATCTGAGAGGACGGCGACATGACGATCGTGGTGGCCTACAGCCCCGACAGGTACGGACGGGCGGCGCTGGCCCACGGAGCCGCCGAGGCGACGCTGCGCGGCGAGCACCTGCTCGTCGTCAACGACACGCGCGGCGACGCCCTCGTGGACGACCGGTTCGCCCACGAGGAGGAGGTCGCACGGGTCAGGGGCCGGCTGGAGACCCTCGGACTCACCGCGGAGGTCCGGCAGGAGGTGGTGCGCGACGTCGCCGAGGGCGTCGTCAAGGCGGCCACCGAGACCGGCGCGAGCCTCATCGTGGTCGGCGTCCGGCATCGCAGCCCGGTGGGCAAGGCGCTGCTGGGCAGCGTCGCGCAGCGCGTGATCCTCGACGCGACGTGCCCGGTCCTGGCGGTCAAGCCGGACGAGGAGTCCGACGGCATCTGACCGTCCGGCCGGACTCCGACCGGGTCGTCAGATCCAGCGGCGCAACGGCTTGATGAAGTCCAGCGCCCAGGCGACCAGCACCGAGAGCGCCACCGTGGCGACGTAGATCAGCGGCAGCCCCACCACCGGCCGGTCCTCCACGAGCGGGCCGAGCTCGGTGGTGTACCGCAGCGTGTGCAGGACCAGCACGTGGACGAGGTAGATGCGGAAGCTGAGCTCGGAGAGCCGCTTCACCAGTGGCCACGCCGGGCCGGGACCCCAGCTGCGCGTGGCGAAGAACGCGAAGACGCCCACCGAGTACATCAGCACGGGCGGCTTGAGGTTGTCGTACGCCGCGTAGACGTCGGGGTCCCCGTGGCTGGCCGCCTGCCAGACCCCCACGAAGGTCCAGACGAGCCCCACGGCGGCGATGGCGAGCCAGGCGAGCGACGGCACGCGCAGCCGGTCGCGATAGTGGCTCAGCACGAAGCCGAGGACGAAGAGCCCGATGTAGCCGGTCGGCAGGGCGGCGAGCGGCGCGGGGTAGGCCGCCGGGAACCGGTCCTCGAACAGCCACGTGCCCCACCGCGGCAGGAGGTCGGCGATGAACCACAGCACGAGGAACCATGCCAGCAGCCGGAGTCGCTGGGGTTCGGGACGGTCCGTCAGCGCGCGCAGCAGCGGCACCGTCAGGTAGATCCCGAGCAGGACGTAGACGAACCACAGGTGGTAGACCGCAGGGCCCGACACCAGCGCCCGGACGAGGTCGCCGAGTCCGAGCTCGGCCGGGTCGCTGAGGCCGCCCTTGACCCCACGCAGCTCCTGCTGGCGGAACAGCGCGTTCGCGACGGCGTAGATCATTATCCAGGTCAGCGTCGGCAGCGCCACGCGCAGGAACTGCGGGCGCAGCACGAAGCGCCGCACGGGGTCCAGGAGCAGGGCTCCGGAGGTCATGAAGAAGCAGTTGACGGCGAAGCGACCGAGCGAGTTGGCGGCGTTGCCGACGTTGAAGGCCGAGACCAGCTCGGGCACGGAGTCGCGCCAGAGGACGACCGGGATGACCCCGGTGTGCAGGAGGATGACGCCGAACGTCGCCAGGACGCGCAGGTGGTCCAGCTCGTACCGGCGCGCGGTGGTGGTCGTGCTCGCCGTGGTGCTCATGGCGGCACCTTAGATGCCGTCCGGCTCCTGCTCCTCGTCCGCCCCGGCCGCGGCGGGCTCGATCGCGCAGACGCCGTCCACGCAGGTGGGCGCGTCCTCGTCGCCGACGATCTCGAACGGGCCGGTCATGCCGACGCCTCCGTCGCGACGCGGTCGAGCACCTCGCGGAAGGTCTCGGGAGCCTGGGCGCCGGACACGCCGAGGCGTCCGTCGAACACGAAGAACGGGACGCCGTTGATGCCGTAGGCGCGGGCCTGCGCGATGTCCGCGTCGACGTCCGTCGCATACGTCCCGGACTCGAGCGCCTCACGGAGGGCGGTCCCGTCGAGGCCCACCTCCGAGCCGAGGGCGACCAGCTCGTCGACCCGACCGACGTGGCGGCCCTGCTCGAAGTACGCCGAGAGCAGGCGCTCCTTGAGCTCACCCTGGAGGCCGTGGGACTTCGCGAAGTGGAGCGCCTGGTGCGCCAGCAGGGTCTTGGTGTGCCGCAGCGCGTCGAAGTCGTAGGACAGGCCCTCGTCGGCGGCGAGCGCCTTCATCTGGCCCAGCATCTGCTCGACCTGCGCCGGGTCCATGCCCTTGTGGTGGGCCAGGAAGTCGACCTCGCTGCCCTCGAAGTCCACGGGGGTGTCGGGCGCCAGCTCGAAGCTGTGGAACTCGACCTCGACGTCACCGTCCCACTCGGCCACGGCGCGCTCGAAGCGGCGCTTGCCGACGAAGCACCAGGGGCAGGCGATGTCGGACCAGATGTCGACCTTGACGGGACGGGCAGCGTTGTCGTTCACGTCGGTGACAACGCCCACGGGCCGTCCGGTCATTCCCGGCGTCCCTGCGCGATACGCTCGGAGCATGACCATCGCCGTCGCTTACCGACCCGACGACTATGGGCGCGCCGCGGTGCGCTGGGCAGCGGCCGAGGCCGAGGCGAACAAGGAGAAGCTCGTCCTGATCACGGTCAGCGAGATCGACCCGGAGTTCGACCCGCCCGAGGAGATCGACCTCTCGGAGTTCACCGAGCGCTTCGACCTCGACGGGCTCGACTACGAGATCAGACGGGCAGCGTCGCTGTCGGTCTCCGACGTCGTCATCGACGAGGCGGTCGACGCCGGCGCCGAGCGCCTCGTGATCGGCATCCGCAAGCGCACGCCCGTCGGCAAGATGCTCATGGGTCGCGTCACCCAGATGATCCTCCTCGACGCGCCGATGCCCGTCATCGCCGTCAAGCCCTGACGGGAGACGGGCCCGCAGGCCGGTCGTCGAGGCTCGATAGCCTCGGGCCATGACCGACCACGTGATCGACGACCTCCAGGCGCGCGGCCTGATCGCGCACTCCACCGACCTCGACGCCCTCCGCGCCGAGATCGACGAGGGGCCGATCACGTACTACGTCGGCTTCGATCCGACCGCCCCGAGCCTGCACGTCGGCAACCTGCTCCAGCTGCTCACCGCGCGACGACTCCAGCTGGCCGGACACCGCCCGCTGATCCTCGTGGGCGGCTCTACCGGCCTGATCGGCGACCCGAAGGAGTCGGGGGAGCGGGTCATGAACTCCAAGGAGACCGTGGCCGAGTGGGTGGAGCGCATCCGCGACCAGGTCTCCCGCTTCGTCGAGTTCGGCGGTGACGACGGCGCCACCGTGGTCAACAACCTCGACTGGACCCAGCCCATGTCGGTGGTCGACTTCCTGCGCGACATCGGCAAGCACTTCCCGGTCAACCGGATGCTGGCCCGCGACGTGGTCGCCAGCCGGCTCGAGGCGGGAATCAGCTACGCCGAGTTCAGCTACGTCCTCCTGCAGTCGATGGACTACCTCGAGCTCTTCCGTCGGCACGGGGCGGTGCTCCAGACCGGTGGCAGCGACCAGTGGGGCAACCTCACCGGCGGGGTCGAGCTGATCCGGCGCGCCGAGGGTGCGAAGGTCCACGCCCTCGCGACGCCGCTCATCACGAAGGCCGACGGCACCAAGTTCGGCAAGACCGAGAGCGGCACGATCTGGCTCGATCCCGAGCTGATGAGCCCGTACGCCTTCTACCAGTCCTGGATCCAGGCCGAGGACTCCAAGGTGGGGGAGTACCTCAAGCAGTTCACGTTCCTGCCGGTCGAGGAGGTGGAGGCGCTGATGGCCGAGCACGACGAGCGGCCCGGTGCCCGCGCGGCCCAGCGCCGGCTCGCCGCCGAGCTGACCACCCTCGTGCACGGTGAGGCGGAGACGAAGGCGGCCGAGCTCGCCTCGGGTGCGCTGTTCGGGCGTGGGGAGCTCGGCGACCTTCCCGAGTCCACGCTGGGGGCTGCACTGCGGGAGGCGGGCGCCGTGGAGGTTCCCCGTGGCACGACCCTCGTCGATGCGTTGATCTCCTCCGGCCTGGCCGACTCGAAGTCCGCGGCACGGCGTGCGATCGGCGATGGCGGCGCGTACGTCAACAACGAGCGTGCGGACGACCCGGACCTCGTGCTCGAGGACGGCCACCAGCTGCCTGGTGGGTGGGTCGTCCTGCGCAAGGGCAAGCGATCGGTGTCCGGCGTCCGCGTCGTCTGAGGGCCGGCGAGCCGCCCTCCGCGTGAAAATCCTTGGAATTGCAGGTGTGACCCAGGCGACGCGGGGGGCGGTTTGCATCCTCGGGAAACGTGCGTGTAATGTTCTTCTTGTTGCGCCGAACAGCGCAGCGGAGCGCAGACCGAAGCGGTTAACGCCAGGAACTTCCTCTGGGAGGTCCGGAAACTGGCCGCGGGAAAACGTAGCGCGCATCGTGACCGACCCGGGT